>NZ_CP053015.1 GCF_012979535.1 Sphingomonas lacunae | reverse complement strand
GCCGCTCCGGTTGAAGAAACGCCTTCGGCTCCGGTGGTTGAAGAACCAGCCGCTCCGGTTGAAGAAACGCCTTCGGCTCCGGTGGTTGAAGAACCAGCCGCTCCGGTTGAAGAAACGCCTTCGGCTCCGGTGGTTGAAGAACCGGCCGCTCCGGTTGAAGAAACGCCTTCGGCTCCGGTGGTTGAAGAACCAGCCGCTCCGGTTGAGGAAACGCCTTCGGCTCCGGTCGCGGAAGCTCCCGCTGCCCCGGTCACGCCTGCCGCACCGGTCAATGATGACCGCAACAATCCTGTCCAGAACGACAATGTTGCAGTGATCGCTTCCGAATTCGTCCTGACGGAATCGGATCTGGTCGGGCTCAAGGCCTTGGTCAACGGCCAGCGCTATGACGAAAGCGTGACCGGCGTGCGCACCCTGGAAGGGGACGGCAACAACATTGCCAACCCGGAATATGGTGCGGGCGGTACTCCGTTCATCCGCCTTACCGAAGCCCGCTATGGTGAAGCCATCACCACGGTCGACCCGGACACCGGCGAAGAGGTTGTGATCAACCGTGCCGTCAATCCGATCTTTGACGGATTGGACCCCCGGATGATCAGCAATGTCATCGGTGCACAGGAAGCCAATCTGGCGCCGCAGGCCAATAACGCCAACCTGTTCTTCTCGGCGTTCGGTCAATATGTCGATCATGGTCTGGACTTTCTGGCCAAGGGCGGCAGCGGCACCATCCAGATCGGTGCCCCGGGCAGTGGACGTCTGGCTGGCACGGACAATCCGGCTGACCTCACCCGTGGTTCGGTTGTTGGCTTTGATGCCGATGGCAACCCGCTCCACATGAACATGACGTCGAACTTTGTTGACCAGAACCAGGCCTATGGCACTGGCACTCTGGTGGGCACCTTCCTCCGGGCCGGCGACGGTCAGGGCGGTTCGGCAGCGACGCTGTTCTTTGGTGATCCTGACCCCAGCAACCCCGCGTTCGACCTTCTGCCGACCCTGCGTCAGCTGATCGAAGAACATTGGGCCAATGATACGCTGTTCGTTGATGGTGACTTCCAGACCAGCTTCCAGACTTATTATTCTGGCCTGGTTGCCGAAGACGGCACGATTGACGCGGCAATGGTCAAGGAAATGGCGTCGGACTTCATGGGCAGCGGCCAGCCGCTCCTTCTCGACACCAACCCGTTCATCAACCTGCTTGACCATGTGATTGCTGGCGACGGCCGCGTGAACGAGAATGTCACTCTGACATCGGTTCACACCATCTGGGCCCGCAACCACAATTTCCACGTCGAAAACCTTCAGGCCGCAGGCTTTGATGGGAACGCCGAGGAACTGTACCAGGCTGCCAAGATCATCAATGAATCCGAATATGCCCGCGTGGTCTGGTCGGACTTCACTGACATGCTGCTTGGCGGGATGCGTGGTGTCGGAAGCCACGGCTGGGCTGGCTATAACCCGGATGCTAACCCCGGCATTTCGCAGGAGTTTGCAGCAGCCGGTTATCGCTTCGGTCACTCGCTGATCCAACAGACCGTCCGCGTTCTGGACGATCAGGGTCAACCGATGGAAGTGACCTTGTTTGATGCCTTCCTCAACCCCAGCAACGATCCGTCGGTGTTCATGGCTCCGATCGAGCAGCTCCAGGCCCGCGGTTACAACCCGCAGCCCGGCTATGCGGAATTGGGTGCGAACGCCATCATCGGCGGGATCATCAACCAGCCTGCCGAAGAGGTGGACGCCAACATTGTCGATGCTGTCCGCAACGACCTTGTTCGGATCAATGCCGACCTCTTCTCGTTCAATGTCGCTCGTGGCCGTGATCTTGGCCTTGGCACGATGAACCAGGTGCGTGAGGCGCTGGCCAATTCGACCGACCCCTATGTCGCCGAAGCCGTCAGCCATATTGTCGGTGGCCTGTCTCCCTATGTTTCATGGGAAGACTTCCAGGCTCGCAACAATCTGAGCAACGAAGTGATCGAGCAGTTCAAGGAGGCCTATCCAGACCTGGTGCTCGAAACGCAGGAAGCGATTGACGCCTTTGTCGCCGCCAACCCGGACATCGTCCTGGTCGATGGCAACACTGTAAAGGGTATTGATCGTGTTGACCTGTGGGTTGGCGGTCTGACCGAAGCCCACGTCAACGGTGGTGTGGTTGGTTCGACCTTCTGGGTCATCCTGCATGAGCAGTTTGACCGTCTGCAGGAGGCTGATCGCTTCTACTACCTCGACCGCGTCGACAACTTCGACTTCTATGCCAACAACATCGAAGGTGAAGTGGAAGGGTTCGCCCAGATCGTCGCCCGCAACACCGGTCTCACCAACTTGCCAGATCGGCTTTTCGAAGTCGCTCAGGTCCCTGGTGGCCTCAATCCGGTGCTTGATGCAACTGTTCCGGTTGTCGATACCGACGCTCCGGCGGATGCAGATGCTCCGATCATCGATGTACCTGCGCCTGAAGCAAGTGCTCCGATGACTCCGGTGGAAGGTCCAACCAGCCCGGTTGTGGAAGTTCCGGTGGACATCATCGATGCCCCTGCGGCTCCGGTCGAAGAGGCTCAGGCTCCGGTGGTTGATGCCCCTGCGGCTCCGGTCGAAGAGACTACGGCTCCGGTGGTTGATGCCCCTGCGGCTCCGGTCGAAGAGACCCCGGCTCCGGTGGTTGACGCCCCTGCGGCTCCGGTCGAAGAGACCCCGGCCCCGGTGGTTGACGCTCCTGCAGCTCCGGTCGAAGAGACTACGGCCCCGGTGGTTGATGCTCCTGCGGCTCCGGTCGAAGAGACCCCGGCTCCTGTGGTTGATGCCCCTGCGGCTCCGGTCGAAGAGACCCCGGCCCCAGTGGTGGATGCTCCGGCTGCCCCGGTCGAAGAGACTCCGGTCATGATCATCGACGGTCCGACGGCTCCGGTCGTGGAAACGCCGGTCCAGATTGTGGATACGCCGATTGTCGAAGGGCCGACCCCAGTGGTTGATACTCCTGCAGCTCCGGTTGAAGAGACTACGGCTCCGGTGGTTGATACTCCTGCGGCTCCGGTCGAAGAGACCCCGGCTCCGGTGGTTGACGCCCCTGCGGCTCCGGTCGAACAGGCCCCGGCAGCTCCGGTTGTCGAAGCCCCCACGGCTCCGGTGACCCCGGTGGTGGACCCGACGCCTTCTCGTGAACTGACTGGTTCGTCCCGCAAGGATGTCCTGGTTGGGGATGCCGGTGACGATGAACTGTTCGGCAAGGGTGGCAACGACCATCTCTCCGGTGGTTCGGGCGACGATCTGCTGGAAGGCGGCAAGGGCAGCGACATGCTGTTTGGCGGCGAAGGCAATGACATGCTGTTCGGTGGCAAGGGCATGGACTATCTGGATGGTGGCGCTGGTGCTGACATCCTCGTCGGTGGCAAGGGTAGCGATACCTTCGTCTTCGGTGACGACGACCTGGTTCTCGACTTCAAGTCGGGTGAAGATCTGATCGACCTCAGCGGCATGGGTGTCACAGCCTCGGCCTTCGCTGAAGCGGTGAGCATCAATCGCCAGGGTGCTACGCTGGAAGTCAGTATTGGCGATCAGTCGATGAGCTTCCACGGTGCCCGCCGTATCGACATGGATGACTTCATCTTTGCCGAGGAAACGGACAGCAGCAGCTTGATCAGCGAAGCGTTGGCGATTGTCAGCAATCAAGCTACCAGCCTTCCGGCCGAGCAGGTCGAACAGGCCCCGTCCGTTGCCAGCGAACCCGCACCGGTTGCCGACCAGTTCATGATGGATGCGCCGATCGACGCTCCGCTTGAAATGATCCGGCCGGTTGATCCGGACCTGTTCCCGACGATGTAAACGCTTCGTCTGAATCCAATGGAGAAAGGGCCTGGGACCATGGCGGTCTCAGGCCCTTTCTTTTTGCCTGTGGCTTGGCCCGGCCACGCCCCACCGGCGTCGCCCTCATGCTCCGGTTGACCGCATTGCTGCCAATTCGAATTGAAACGCGCCCATTCTGGTAGCGAAACAAAAAGAACAAAAACTGAACTTTTTACAATTGGGTAAGGTAGGTGCCCCTAGTCGGGGGCATGACCATAGCCCCTCCAAGCCCTTATTTTTCCGCGCCTTTCATCAGGCCAGCCCGCATCGGCCAAGGGGCCTGTGCGATGGCTGTCTGGGCGCTGACCACCAGTGTTCCCGGCCACGCCCAGTCGCTGCCGGAAGCGTTGCAGCAGGCCTATGCCCGCAGTGAACAAGTCGCGAGCGCCGAGGCTGAGCATGATGCTGACCAGCAAGGCATCGTCATCTCCAGAGCCGAAGGCCTGCCGACTGTCGGGACCAGTGTCGAGTTGAATGAAACATTGGCCGGCAGGGATACGCGCAGCGGATTGGTCAGTGTCCAGGGGCGACTGTCCGTTCCCCTCTACCAGGGCGGTAGCGTTCGCCACAGTGTGAATGCGGCCCGGTCGCGAGCAGACGCGTCATCGATCGCCGTTGCTGCAGCCGAGAGCGAGGTATTCACCTCGGTGGTCGCGGCATATGCCAATGTCATTCGGGATCGCCGCATCGTCGAGTTGAGCCAGACCAACCTACAGAGCCTTACGACCACGCTGGAGGCGACACGGGCCCGGTATCGGGCGCGGGACCTTACCCGGACCGATGTTGCACAATCCGATGCGCGAGTGGCCTTGGCCCGCGGTGAGCTGGAATCAGCCCAGGCCCGCCTGCAAGGATCGATCGAAGAATTGCGGCGCTTGACCGGCATTGCGCCCGATACGCTGGCCCCCTTGCCGGAGATCAGCAATCTGCCAGCAACTGCGGAAATGGCTGTGGCGGTTGCAAGGGAGGAGAACCCCCAGCTCATTTCAGCCCGTTCGATCCTCGAAGCGCGACGGCATGAAGTGCGGGCGGCCAGAGGGCAGGGGCTTCCCCGCGTGTCCGCAGTGGTCAACGGCAATTATTCGGATGGACAACCGCTGGTCGCGACCCAGCCAGAAAGCCGCTTTGGCGCGACGGTTGGTGTTTCGATGAACATGTCTCTTTTCCAGGGAGGCCGCGTGCCGGCACAGGTGCGGCAAGCCAACGCCCGTGAAAATCAGGCCGAACTGGATGTGCAGGGTCTTGAGCGCACGCTCACCGCCCGTGCCCGCAGCGAGTTCGCCAATTGGCAGGCCGCCCGTGCGGTTGTGGTCGCGAGTGAACAGGCGGTGGAAGCGAGCCGTCAGGCGCTCAGCGGTGTCCGCGCCGAAAGTGATGTGGGCACGCGCACGATTCTCGACATCCTCAATGCCGAGCAGGAATTGCGCAATGCCCAGGTGCAGCTGGTGACGGCACAGCGTGACGCCTATGTCGCCGCCTTTTCGCTGCTGGCGACAATGGGCAAGGCGCAAGCGAGGAATCTGGGCATAGAACGGCGCAACACGGCCATTGATCTCACGGTCGCCGCTGATCAACCTGATGAGGCCACACTGCCTGTGCCAGCCGAATATGAAGGGCTGACCGAGGGGCAGGCCGCGCTGGCTTCGACAACCGCGTCGATGGAGCCGCTTGCATTGCATGCTGCTGCCCCTGTTTCAACAAGCATCACAGTGGCATCGCCTCCCCAAATCCAGCCGGTCGTGCCGCCGCCGTCGCGCACCCGTCCGAACCAACCAGGGTTTGACCCGACTGCCATTCGCCCCAATCACTGGGTGATCCAGCTTGCCGCGCACACGTCGCTTTCTGGTGCCCGGTCCGAATGGGTCCAGCGGCGCTCCATCGTCAACCGGATGGCGCCTGACGCGGTTCCGCTGGTGGCATCGGCCAACAGTCCCCGTTCGGTATTCCGTTTGGCGGTTGGCGCCTTTGCCGAATTCACCACGGCGGAAACGCTGTGCCACGACCTGCGCACCGAAGGTGTCGCCTGCATTGTCCGCCGTTTTTCGACCCTCGGCACAGTCGAGTGGTTTGACGGCACCACTTCCTCAAACACGGAGCGTTGAACATGGCTAGCGTTAACAGCTCCACGTCGAAAGATCAGCAATCCAATGTGCTGAAATCGATCATGATGCGATCGAAAAGTGCATTGGTCGTCATATTTCTGTTGTCTGCGATGATAAACATCTTCGTGCTCAACGGCTCGATCTACATGATGATGGTCTATGACCGTGCCCTGCCGTCGCAAAACATGGCGACATTGATGGGCCTGTTCGCAATTTCGGCATTCATCTATGTCGTCCAGGGCTATTTCGAAGTCCTGCGCAGCAACATGCTTTCGGATGTGGCTTCAAAGGTTGAAAACACGGCGATCCCGCTCGCGCTTCGTTCCGCCCATGAACTGGCGGTACGCAACAATTCGGCAGAACAGAATAACAGTCCGCTGCGGGACATGGACCAGATCCGTTCCTTCATTGCAGGTCCCGGCCCAGCGGCCCTGATGGATTTGCCTTGGATACTGTTCTTCCTCGGAATTTTGTCGTTGCTCCATATCTGGTTGGGGGTTGCTGCCCTGGCGGGTGCGCTTGTGCTGGTGTTGCTGACGTTGATTTCGGAACGCGCGAATAAGCATTCCGCGTCCGCTATCGCTGACCTCACGCAAAAGCGGGCCCGACTGATCGAGCGCAAGCGCCGTAATGCCGAAACCGTTCAGTCGCTTGGCATGCGCTCGCGGTTTGCGACCATGTTTCTTGATCTCAACGCCGGTCTCTCCGCCAAACAAACCGCCGTCAATGAATCGGCGACGGTCATTTCGACCAGCAGCAAAACGATGCGCATGTTCATCCAGTCGGTCTTGCTGACGGTCGGTGCATGGCTGGTCATCAACGGGCAGGTTTCTGCGGGCGTGATTTTCGCCAGCTCTATTCTGGCTGGCCGCGCCCTTGCCCCGATTGATCAGGCCATTGCCCAGTGGCGGAACTTTTCGATGGCAAGGACAAGCTGGACCCGGCTCAGCCAGACATTGGAGTCCCATGGCGAGCCTGAACAGCGCACGCTTCTGCCGCGCCCCAAGGGTGTGCTGGACGTCAGCGGGGTCAGCGTCGTTCCGCCCGGCATGGAATTGCCGACACTGCATAATGTCAGCTTTGCCTGCGAAGCAGGGTCAGTCGTGGGCGTCATCGGCGCCAGCGCGGCAGGCAAGTCGACACTCGCACGGGCGCTGGTAGGGGCCTGGCCGCTCACATCGGGGACGGTGCGTCTCGATGGCGCCGCGCTCGATCAATGGGATTGCGACCGGCTTGGTCAGCATATCGGCTATCTGCCTCAGTCGGTTGAGTTGATCGATGGCACGGTCGGCCAGAATATCGCCCGCTTTGACCCATCAGCTTCATCAGAGGACATCATTCGTGCGGCCGAACTGGCCGGGGTTCACAATCTGGTGCTACATTTGCCCAAGGGGTATGAAACCGAAGTCGGCGAAGATGGCCGCAACCTGTCTGCCGGACAAAGGCAGCGTATCGGTCTGGCGCGGGCGATCTACAAGGATCCCAGCTTTGTCGTGCTGGATGAGCCCAACAGCAATCTCGATCCGGCTGGTGAACAGGCTTTGGGCCTCTCGCTCATCAATCTGCGCAAGATAGGCTCCACTGCGGTCATCATCACCCACCGACAGGCGGTCCTGCGGTTCGCGACCCACATTCTGTATCTGGTGGACGGCAAGGTGGCGGATTTCGGGCCGCGCGACGAGGTGCTGCACCGCATCAAGAGCCAGAGCAATGTGCAGCCGATGGCAGCTGCGCCCGCCGCCGCCAACTCTGCATGACGTGCACCCAATATTCCAGACATCGGATAAGATCATGACAGCAGGTTCGATCACAGCAGACTATGGCGCCCTGGTTGATCGGCGTATGAAACGCCGCAAGCGGATAGCCTATGCCAGTGTTGGCACGGCCATCACCGCGATCATTGCCTTGTCCACCGTTGTTCAGGTGGCGGGCGCGGTCATCGCATCCGGCAATCTCTCTGTGGCTTCACAAACCAAATCGGTTTCGCATCCGACCGGGGGCGTATTGGCTCGGGTTGCCGTGCGGGACGGGCAGCGTGTCAAACAAGGCGACGTTCTGCTGCAACTGGACACCAATGTTGCCGGGACGTCGGCTGATGTCTCCGAAGAGAGCCTGACCGCGCTGGCGGCCCGTCGTGACCGGTTGGAAGCCGAACTGCAGGGGCGGTCCCGCGCAGCATTTGACGAAGCAGAACTCGATCGCAGCGATCCCGCCGCCCGCGAATCGATCAACCGCGAACGAGCCCTGTTTGAGGCAAGGCAGGCGGAAAATGGCGCGCAGATCGCCATGCTGACAGCCCGCCGCCGCCAGTTGGAGGCGGAAATTGTCGGCTTCCGTTCACGCATTGCCTCGCTACGCCGGCAACAGGCGTTGCTGGCACCGGAATTGCGCGGCCTGCGTGAGCTGTATGAGCAAGAACTGGTGACCATCAACCGGCTCAACGAAATCGAGCGGACCGATGTTACGCTGCGCGGCGAAATTGCGACGATGGAGGCCAACATTCGTCAGTCACAGGCTCGCATTGCCGAGGCCGAGCGGGAAATGGGGCTGTACCGCCAGTCATTGCGGACATCAGCTGGTCAGGAGCTCAACCAGGTCGTCACCGCCCTGGGTGAAGGGCGGTTGCGCACGGTGGACGCACAGGATGCGCTTGAGCGGGCAACCATCCGGGCGCCACAGGACGGGCTTGTGGACTCGATAGCCTATGTCACCCCTGGCAGTGCGGTGCCTGCTGGCCAACCGATCTTGCGGATCGTCCCGTCCAACGACAATCTGGTCGCAGAGGTCAGGGTCAGTCCGGCCGACATTGATCAGGTGCGGGTAGGGCAGCCGGTGCGCCTTCTCTTCTCGTCGTTGCAGGCGGCGAGGACACCGGAAGTCGAAGGGACCGTGAGATTTGTCTCTCCGGAGAGGATCGACGACCCGCGCACAGGCCAGCCTTACTACCGTGTGCATGTGGCGGGCTATCGTGGCAAGCTGCGCTATGCCGGTGGGGCACAACTGACCAATGGCATGCCGGTGGACGCCTATATCACCACCGAATCGCGATCCTTTATCAGCTATCTTTTGAAACCCATCCTCGATCAGATCGAGCGGGCATTCAAACAATAATAAAGACATGGGGGGTCAAATGAAAATTCGAAATTCTGTTCGAACAAAATGTCTGCACGGTGTGCAATTATATGTTGCAGGCCGCGGCTACACACAGGTGGTGGTAAAGAACTATTCTTCCTTTGGCCTGTGCATCCGTTCCGAATTTGAAGCTTATGTCGGCGAAGTCTTGACAGTCCGCTTTCCCAATGGCGAGCTGAGGCGAGGTGTGGTCCGGTGGATCGGATCTGGGAAGTTTGGCATGGAAACCGACATGCCATTGTCTATGTTCGATTTCTCCCCACGCCAGGAAAGCGGCGATCTGACTTGGAGACTGGCACCGGCTGTTGGTTGTTGATCCGGCTGCGCCTGCTGCGGCAGCGATGTGGCATTAACCTCGCTCGCCTATGACCCGTATGACGGCGTGGCAGGCGTGACCTCGCCTGCATCCTGCTGGGCCGTGTCGCTTGTGCCGGAGAGTGCCGGGATGCACGGCCCATAGTCCATGCGCAAAGGCCAAGCGGGGTGTTTGGCGAAGTCGCACCATCGTGCATGGCCCGCCGCAATAGCTCACCACTGTGGTACTGAATTGGGTTGGCATCACGGCTTGAAAACGGCCCTCACCTCCCCCCACGCGGCCGTTGTTTACCCCCGGTACCAGTGTGAACCACAGCGGCACGCTTCCGCGGCATTTTCACCGGGTCGCCGACCTTTGACCAGGTGGCGGCACCGGAAGGTTTCCAACTCCGCGTCGGGGAAGCCGACAAACGGAGGCATCGGAGTTTCGCTGCGATGTCAGGAGTAATGGCGCACCCAAGAGGATTCGAACCTCTGACCCCTGCCTTCGGAGGGCAGTACTCTATCCAGCTGAGCTATGGGTGCGTGGCCAATGGCCTTGAGGCGCCTCTAGCAAAGGCGGGCGCGCTGGCAAAGCGATAATCGCGCTTTGCGTAGGCGCGCGCAATTTCCTAAAGAACGGGGATGACAAGACAGATCACGGTTGCCGCGCTTCAGCTTGCCCTGGGTGGCGCAGAGCAGGAAAATATCGCGCGCGTTTCCGCGCTGGTGCGCGAAGCTGCGGGGCAGGGCGCTTCGCTGATCCTGCCGCCTGAGCTTTTCGAGGGGCCCTATTTCTGCAAGCTGGAGGAAGAAGGCGAATTTTCCCGCGCGCGTCCGCTCAGCGAGCACCCCAGCGTCTTGACGATGCAGGCGCTGGCGGCGGAACTGGGCGTGACCATCCCGACCAGCTTTTTCGAACGCGACGGACAGCATTATTACAATACGCTGGCGATGATCGGCCCCGATGGCGCGGTGCAGGGCCACTATCGCAAAAGCCATATCCCCGACGGGCCGGGCTATGAGGAAAAATATTATTTTCGTCCAGGGAACAGTGGCTTCAAGACCTGGGGGCATCAGGTCGGCCGCTTTGGCGTGGGCATCTGCTGGGATCAATGGTATCCCGAATGTGCGCGGGTGATGGCGCTGGAGGGCGCGGAACTTCTGCTTTACCCCACCGCGATCGGCAGCGAGCCACATGATCCCGGCCTCGATACGCGGCGGCTTTGGCGGCGGGCGATGGTCGGCCATGCGGTGTGCAATGTCATGCCGGTCATCGCCGCAAACCGCATCGGCGATGAGGATGGCCAGCGCTTTTACGGCACCAGCTTCATCTGCGATGAGTGGGGGGACATTGTCGCGGAACTGGGCGATGATGAGGAAGGCGTGATAATCGCGACGCTCGACCTCGATCGCGCCGCCAAGAACCGGGCCGGCATGGGCTTTTTCCGCGATCGCCGGCCGCAGCTTTACGGTCGCATCGCCGAGGATATCTGAGGCCGGCTCAGGCGGGCTTGCGTCCCTTCGGCGGTTCGATCACCTTGGCCTTGAAGCCGCAGCTTTCGACCACCGGGCAATGCCAGCATTCGGGCGTCCGCGCCTTGCAGGTATAGCGGCCGAGCAGGATCAGCCAGTGGTGGGCATGGACCCGGAACGGCGCGGGCACTTTCTTTTCCAGCGCCTTTTCAACGGCCTGGACGGTTTTTCCGGGGGCCAGCCGGGTGCGGTTGCTGACTCTGAAGACATGGGTGTCGACCGCAAAGGTCTCCGCGCCGAATGCGCAGTTCATCACGACATTGGCGGTCTTGCGACCCACGCCGGGCAAGGCTTCGAGCGCGTCACGGTCGGCAGGAACCTCGCCGCCATGATCGCGGATCAGCGCTTCGGAGAGGGCGATGACATTCTTCGCCTTAGCATTGAACAGGCCAATGGTCTTGATGTGCTGTTTGAGGCCATCCTCCCCCAACGCGACCATCTGCGCGGGGTGGGTAACTTCCGCGAATAGTCGGCGGGTGGCCTTGTTGACACCGACATCGGTGGCCTGGGCCGAGAGGACCACGGCAACAAGCAGTTGGTATGTGTTGCCGAATTCCAGCTCGGTCACCGGATGCGGGTCGAGTTCGGCGAGTGTGGCAAAGAAAGAGAAGATGGTATCGCGTTTCATGCCGGCAGGCCCAGCACATCCTCCATGCCATAGCGTCCCGCCCTTTGTCGACAAAGCCAGACGGCGGCCTTTACCGCGCCGCGGGCAAAGATGCTGCGGTCCTCGGCGAGGTGGGAGAGGCTGATGCGTTCCTGCTCGCCG
Organism: Sphingomonas lacunae; assembly: GCF_012979535.1. Lineage (NCBI taxonomy): Bacteria > Pseudomonadati > Pseudomonadota > Alphaproteobacteria > Sphingomonadales > Sphingomonadaceae > Sphingomonas > Sphingomonas lacunae. The sequence goes on along the minus strand of NZ_CP053015.1, from coordinate 2,966,158 downwards.
AGGAAGTGCACATTGTGATCGCCCGCCACCGTGCCGCCGCGCAACGCCGCAAAGCCGATGTCGCCAGCGGTGCGCGCCCCTGTGATGCCGTCGCGGCCGCTCACCTTGTGACTGTCGAGCGCTAACTCGCGCCCATTGGCGGCGGCCTGACCGAGCAGCAGTGCCGTCCCGCTTGGGGCATCGAGCTTCATCCGGTGGTGCGTCTCGACAATCTCGATGTCCCAGTCCGGCCCGAGGCTCGCCGCCGCCTGCCGCACCAGCGCTGCGAGCAGTGTCACGCCCAGGGAGGTGTTGCCGGTCTGCAGTACCGCTATGTCCTTCGACGCATCGTCGAGCAGGAAATGGTGGCGCTCTTCCAGCCCGGTCGTACCGACAACGATCGGCTTGCCTGCGGTAGCAGCAGCGTCGAGCGTCGCCTCCAGCGCGTGTGGGCTCGAAAAATCGATGAGGACATCACTTGCAACAGCGAGAGCTGTCGGGTCGCCGCCCTTGTCGATTCCGCCCGCGTGAACCAGGTCCGCGGCTGCGATTGCCGCGACCAATGCGTGCCCCATGCGCCCTGCGCTGCCGATGATGCCGATCCGTGTCATGCGCAGTGTTTAGCGGGGAGGGGAGGAGCCGCCAAGCGCATTGAGAGGAATGGCCCCGATCCGCAGGGTTTGCACATAAACTCAATCGGGGACCCAATTGCCGTGGAAGCCGGGCGGGATGCGGTGCGGCAGATGGACCGTTGCCACTGGTTCCCCGGCGAAATCAGCGGCATCGAGGATGACAAAGTCTGTTGTATCGTTTTCGGCATTGATGACGAAGCCGATGTACCAACCGTCGGTTTCGCTTCCCTCGCTACTACGTGGAACAAAGACGAATTCACCCGGGAAACGATCGCGGCCGAAGTCATGATCTTCTGTACGACGTTCAACCATGTCATGCCGGTAAATGCGCGTGTCACCGACTTCGAGCGTTCCGGTATCCCGCTCGGGCAGGGCAAGGGTGATGGCATAGCGATAGGGCTTGCCGGTCAGCCGTTCGTCATAGCGCGGGAATTCCTGGGGCCGCGGGTCGATAATGTCGCGATCAACGCGGCGCGAATCCTTGTTGATCGTCCAGCGTTCGAACTGGCTTCTTTCACTGTCGGGACCGAAATTGGAGCGGGCAAACATGCGGTCGTGGGTCACGACATCGACGATGATCCGGCCATCGGCATCGATGAACGCATTGGATGGGTGAAAGACATAGCAGGGATCGACATCGCACCAGATGATGCTGCTCGCCGGGGCATTTCGACCGAGAACACCAACTCTTGCAGGATGGTCTGGATTCCATTGATAGGGAAAGCGGAATCCGGCGATCAGCTTGCCCATCGAAAAGGTGACGGGCAGGTCGAACACAAGAACATGCTCGTCAGTAATGGCGCAATCATGGATGCTGGGTCCATGCTGGACGGTAATTGGTTCCTCTCGGATCACATGGCCTTCGCGGTCGAGCACCGTGTGCCAAACCGTGTCCATCACTTCGCCCCTATAACAAATGGCATGGCGTTCGCCTGTGACAGGGCATTCATGGGGGTGCGCGGTGTAGCTGTTGGTCAGCGTGGCATCGAACTTGTTGTGGGCAATGCTGTTGAGCTCGCGGTCCATCTCGACCGGGTGGCCGCCGGCTTCGACAATGGCCCAGGTACGACCGGCAATGCCGATGACATTGGTGTTGGGCGCATCGGACCCGCCAGCGTGACGCGGCCCCGGTGGAATGGTCTCACCGAGGGCTTCGCAGGCTTCGCTGCCGCGCACCCAGCGGTTGCGGTACCATTGCGCCTTGCCGCCCGAAATGGCGAGGCCATGGACCATGCCTGCGCCGGTGAACCAGTGATAGCTGGCAGGATCAGGCGGCAGGGCGGGATTTGGGCCATTGCGGAGATAGCGGCCCGAAAGTTCGGCCGGGATGGAGCCGGTGACAGAGAGGTCTTCAAGCGTGACTTCAGCCGTCATCGGGCGGTGGACGCCGGTGAGATAGGGGTGGCCGCCTTCGGGTGCCTTCATGCGCTTGCGATTAAATCCGGCGATTGCGGTGAGGCCGCTGCCGACGACCGAGCGGATCGTTTCTTCCATCTTGCTGGCCATTACTCTGCTCCTCGGGTTCCGGTTGGTCGTTTGGGCTCGGGCGGCATGAAGTGGAGGGCCAGGTAGAGCGGGTTTGCGACTCGGTCCGGATATGTTTACAGCATCAACATGACCGCACATGATAACAGTGTCAACATTGCCGCGGCCGAGCGGTCCTATCACCATGGCGACCTTCGATCGGCGCTGATCGCCGCTGGCCTCGATGCACTGCGCCTTGGCAGTGCCGATGCGCTGTCGCTCCGCGCCCTTGCCCGCGAGGCGGGCGTCAGCGCGACGGCCGTCTATCGGCACTTTCCGGACAAGGAGGCATTGCTTGCGGCGCTGGCTCTGGCCGGGTTCGACCGGATGGCAGCGGCGCAACAGGCAGCGTCCTGCGCAGCGGCGGGGCAGGGTGCTCTGGCAGCCTTTTGCGCCAGCGGTGCCGCCTATGTCCGTTTTGCGATCATCAATCCCGAGCTGTTCAGGCTGATGTGGAAGGCCGCGCCGCGTGGTGACCAGCTGGACCTGCCGATTGAGAAAGCCCACCCGGCGATGGCTGATCTGCGCCGTGCGGTGAATGACATGGCCCCGCCGGGCGCTTCGGAGGACGACAAGAGGGCAACCGCCCTGCGGTGCTGGGGATTGGTGCATGGCCTCGCGACACTGACCCTCGACGAACAGATTGAACTTGAGGACGAGATGATCGACCGGGTGATCGCCGGATTGGCGGAAAGGATGCGGGGATGAGCGAGGGGAGGCAGCGCCCGCGCTCCATCGTCATCCTGACCGGTGCCGGGGTCAGTGCAGAGAGCGGTATCGACACGTTCCGCGACGGTGGCGGCCTGTGGGAGCAGCACCGCGTCGAGGATGTCGCGACCCCGGAGGCCTTTGCCCGCGACCCTGAGCTTGTCCTGCGTTTCTATGACATGCGGCGCGCGCGGATACAGGAAGTCGAACCCAATGCCGCGCACGAGGCGCTGGCGCGGCTCGACGCCCATTGGCCTGGCGAGCTGACCATCATCACGCAAAATGTCGACGACCTGCACGAACGCGCCGGCGCCCGGCGGTTGATCCATATGCATGGCGAGCATCTGAAAGCATGGTGCATGACGTGTGACTCGCGGCACCATTGGCGCGGGACGCTGATCGACCGGCCCGCCTGTCCCACCTGCGCCATGCCGGGGAGTCTCAGGCCCGACATCGTCTGGTTCGGGGAAATGCCCTATCGCATGGGCGAGATTTTCAACGCGGTCGCCCGTACCGACCTGTTCGTTTCGATCGGCACATCAGGGGCCGTCTATCCGGCGGCCGGTCTGGTCAAACAGGCCCGCGAGGCAGGCGCGGCGACGCTCGAACTCAACCTTGAGCCCAGTCAGGGCAGCCGCTGGTTCGATGAGGCGCGGCACGGTCCGGCGACGGCGCTGGTGCCCGCGTGGGTGGATGAGGTGCTGGCTGCGCTATGATCCACAGGCCGAGCAGCCCGGGTCTTTCGGCAATCTGATTGTCCGCCAACCCGGCGCCAACCCATCAAGGATGTGCAGCCTGCCCATCGGGCTGTCGCCAAAGCCAATCAGGACGCGCATCGCCTCCATCGCGGCAAAGCCGCCGACCATTGTGACCATCGCGCCAAGCACCCCCTGTTCGGCGCAGGTGTCGCACTCTTCGGGATCATGCGCATCGCCGACAAAGCAGCGGTAGCAGGGGGCATCGGGAAGCCAGCCCCTAAAGGTGCCGATCTGCCCCTGAAACTGGCTGATTGCCGCGGAGACGAGCGGGACTTGCGCGGCGGTGGCGGCATCGGACACGGCGAGGCGGGTGGCGAAATTGTCGCTGCCGTCGATGACGACATCCATGCCGTCGATCAGCGCGGGGAGGTTGGCAGCAGTGACGCGCGTAGGGTGAAGATCGAGCGTGACGTGCGGGTTGAGCGCGGTCAGGCGCTGCGCCGCGACGGCGACCTTGGGCTGGCCGATATCGGCGGTGGTGAACAGCGTCTGGCGTTGCAGGTTGCTGAGGCTCACCACATCATCGTCAGCCATGCGCAGCAGGCCGACGCCGGCGGCAGCGAGGGCGGGGAGGACGGCGCTGCCAATGCCGCCCGCACCGATGACGAGGATCTTGCCCGCCTTGAGCTTGAGCTGACCCGCGCCGCCAACTTCGCGCAGGACGATGTGGCGGGCGTAGCGGTCCAGTTCTTCGTCGGTAAGCGTCATTTGGTTGCGGTGCCGACGGGCGGCAGGGTGATAGTGACGACATGCTGCCGACGGGTGTTGCTTTCCACCGGCGTCAACATCGAAGCGGGCAGGCCGCGCAGCCAGATGGTGCTGGCCAACTCCAACGCCGGGCAGGCGTGGTGATTATTTTCACCAAACGGCGGCGCGAGCGTGTCGCTCTCAATGTCACGCCGTTCGCCATCGGGAGTCTGCGTCCAGCTGAGGCGAAGCTCGAGCCGGGTCTGCGGACAGGTGACGCCGTTCGCCGCCGTCCCCGCGCTCGTCAAGATTGTCTCGACCGAGGCACTGAACGGCCACGCCGGTGCGGCGGGCGCGGGTTGAGCCTCGCCATCGGTGCCCGCCATCGCGAGCAGCAGGAAGAACAGGGAATTCACCGCCCCGTCGAGCCGAAGCCGCCGCTGCCGCGTTTTGTGTCATCGAGCTCTTCCACCTCGATGAGGAGGGCCCGTTGGACCTGCGCGGGTACGAGTTGCGCGATGCGTTCGCCGCGTTTGACTTCGAAATATTCGTCGGAGAGGTTGGCGAGGATCACCTTCACTTCGCCGCGATAATCGCTGTCGATGGTGCCGGGCGTGTTGAGGCAGGTGATGCCATTCTTGAGCGCTAGGCCGGAACGCGGGCGGACCTGCACTTCCCAGCCGGCCGGAATGGCGAGGGCTATGCCGGTGGCGACGGCAGCGCGGGCGCCGGGGCGCAGGGTGAGCGATTCCGCCGCGACAATGTCCATCCCGGCAGCGCCATCGGTCGCATAAGCAGGCAGGGGCAGGCCACCTGAATTGGGCAGCCGCTTGATACGGATGGGAACGTCCGGGAGCGGAGTGGGCGCGTTATCGGAGGGCATCGGCAACCTTTGCGATGATCTGGCGGGCGACTGCATCCTTGGGCAGGCGATCCCAACTGTCGACACCGCTGGCGGTGACGAGGTGAACACGGTTGGCATCGCCGCCCATCGGATCGGCGGCGACATCATTGGCGATGATCCAGTCACAGCCCTTGCGCGCCAGCTTGGCCTGGGCATGGGCGATGACATCATTGGTTTCGGCGGCAAAGCCGATGAGCAACGGCGGGCGCTTCGGCGACTTGGCGAGGGTCGCCAATATATCCGGATTTTCGGCTAGCGCGAGCGGCGGGACATTGCCGCTGCCGTCTTTCTTGATCTTTTTGTCAGCCGCTTCGGCAGCGCGCCAGTCGGCGACGGCGGCGACCATGATCGCGGCGTCAGCGGGCAGGGCGGCATCGACGGCGGCGGCCATTTCCCGCGCGCTCTCGACATCGACGCGGGTGACGCCGGGCGGGGTCGGCAGGTTGACCGGGCCAGAGACGAGCGTGACCTTTGCGCCCGCATCCGCTGCGGCGGCGGCGATGGCATAGCCCTGTTTGCCGCTCGACCGGTTGGCGATGTAGCGCACCGGATCGATGGGCTCATGCGTCGGGCCGGCGGTGATGAGGATATGCTTGCCGTAGAGCGGGCGGTGATTGTCTTCGGAGAAATCCGGCTGGCTGGTGAAGGCGGCGGCACCCTTGGCCTGTTGCAGCTCATGGCTTATCCGCGCGGCTATCGCCTCGGGCTCGGGCAGGCGGCCGGGGCCGAACTCGCCGCAGGCCATGGCGCCTTCGTCAGGGTCCATGATGCTGATGCCATCGCCCTTGAGCGTGGCGACATTGCGCTGGGTGGCGGGGTGCAGCCACATGCGCACATTCATCGCCGGGACGGCGAGGACGGGCTTGTCGGTGGCGAGCAGCAGGGTGGTGGCGAGATCATTGGCAAGGCCGCCGGCCATGCGCGCGAGCAAGTCTGCCGTCGCCGGGCAGACGACGACAAGGTCGGCCTGGCGGCTGAGCTGGATATGGCCCATCTCGACCTCATCCTTGAGGTCGAACAGGGCGGTATAGACCTTGTTCTCCGACAGGGCCGCGAGGCTCAAAGGCGTGACGAATTGCGCGCCGCCATCTGTCAGGACGCAGGTGACGGCCATGTCCTGTTTGCGCAGCAGGCGGACGAGCTCGCAGCTCTTGTAAGCGGCAATACCGCCGCCGATGATGAGCAGGATGCGGGGTGAGGTCATGATGTCAGAAACCCGAAAACAGCATGTCGATTGCGTTGAGAATGTCGAAGCGATGCTGTTCCAAGGAAAGCACGGTGGGCCCCAGTCGTTCAGCCGGGATGGCGAATATGAGGTGAGTCGCCATCACATGTTCCCGACCTTCGACGGTGAAGGTCGGGTGTAACCGGGGGATGAGCGTTACATCATTTATCGGCAAGAGAGGAATAACGACACGCGATCCCAGATCTTTCATCACCTTGGCTTGGCAATCCAGCAAGTAGCCGCGACCGCGCGCGCCTGCATAGACGTCAAACTGTGCCATCAGCCCTGACGAAACTCGTCATAAGGCATGCCGTTTTCCTGAACATAACGATTCCAAGAGGCGATCGCCTCCTTGTTCTCACGCTTCCAATGTTCCGCTCTGGCATCGGCAACCCGCTCTGCCAGGCCCGCTTCGCATGCCTGCGAGAGATTAATGCCGAGAGCCTTGGCTTCTTCGACAAGGTCCTGGCTCAATGTGACGTTGGTCGCCCGCTTTGGCGATGCGGGTTTTAAGGGGCGGTTCATGGCGCATCTCCTATGCGCATAGATTATGCGCAATCAGGGGCTGGGGCAAGTCTCACAGGCTCAGCCACAACCACAGGCCACCAGCGCCAGCCGCCGCACCGGCGAGAGCGGTGAGGGCATGGCCCCAAGCTGTCGAGCGACCGCGCCGTTCCCACATCAGCGGCACGTCGGGCAGCGGCGGCGGTGGTGGCGCGGCGCCCTTGGGCGGATAGGCATCTTCGATGCGGCGGACGAGATCAGGCAGGCGCGCGAGGGTGCGGCTGGCTTCTATGAGCCGGTCGGCCAGTTGCGCCTCCGGGCCCAGTTCGTCGCGGATCCAGTTGCTGATATAGGGGCCGGAGACGTCCCACATGTTGATGTCGGGATCGAGCCGGGTGGCGACACCCTCGACCATGACCATCGTTTTTTGCAGCAGCAAGAGGTGCGGCTGGGTCTGCATGTCGAAATCGCGGGTGATGGCGAAAAGCCCGTCGAGCATCTGCCCGACCGACAGTTCCTTGACCGATTTGCCGCGCATTGGCTCGCCCACGGCACGCAGGGCGGTGGCGAACTCGTCCAGATTATGGTGCGCCGGCACATATTGCGCCTCGAAATGGATTTCGGCGACGCGGCGGTAATTGCCGGTGATCAGGCCATAGAGGATTTCGGCGAGCCAGGTGCGGGCCTTGCGGTTGATGCGGCCCATGATGCCGAAATCGATGGCGGTGATGGTGCCATCGGGGCGGACGAGGAGGTTGCCCTGATGCATGTCGGCATGGAAGAAGCCGTCGGAAATGGCCTGACGGAGAAAGGCATTGACCAGGCGGCTGGCCAGCTCGGTGACATCATGGCCAGCAGCGACCAGTGCGTCGCGATCGGCGATCTTGATGCCGTCAATCCACTCGAGCGTCATCACGCTGCCACAGGTGCGGTCCCAGTCGATAGCCGGCACATGATAGCCGGTGAGCGCTTCGGCAGCCTCTGCCAACTCGGAGGCGGAAGCCGCTTCGCGGCGCAGGTCCAGCTCATTGTTGGTCCAGCGTTTGAAATTGGCGATGACAAGGCGCGGGCGGAGGCGTGCGGCCTCTCCGCCAAAGGCTTCGAGGTGGGCGGCAGCCCATTCATACGTGTCGATATCGCGGGCGAACTTGGCCTTGACGCCGGGGCGCAGCACCTTGACCGCGACATCGCGGCCGTCAGGCGTTGTTGCACGATAGACTTGCGCCACCGAGGCGGAGCCGATGGGGTCTTCGTTGAAGCTGGCGTAAAGCTCTTCAAGCGGCTTGCCGAGAGCCGCCTCGATATGCGGGCGAACCTCGGCGAAGGGAACGGGTGGCAGGGCGTCCTGCAGCGAGAGGAGGTTGTTGGCCGCCTCCTCCCCCACCAGATCAGGGCGGGTGGCGAGCGTCTGCCCCAGCTTGATCGCCGCCGGGCCAATGGCGCGGAATGCGCTGGCATAATCGGGTACCAGCGGCTGGCTGGCACCGAAGCGAGCGATACGCGCCAGGCGGCGGACCGGTGCGGGTGTGGTTAGCGACTCCTCGATGCCACGCAAAGCGCCATGGCGAGCGAGCGTGCGGCCCCATTTGAGCAGGCGCCATATGTGGGTGGCAGGGCGGGTCATGCCGAGCTCAGCTGACTTTCCAACCGCTGTGGATGGCGACAAGGCCGCCCATGATCGGTTCCACCCTTGTGTGACGGAAGCCGGCGGTTTCGATCATCGCCCGGAATTCCGGCATGGTAGGGAACTTTCGGATCGATTCGATGAGGTAGCGATAGCTGTCGGCGTCGCCGGCGATGGCTTGACCGATTCGGGGGACGAGGTGGTGCGAATAGGCGTCGTACACATCCTTGAACCCCGGCCATTCGGTGGTCGAGAATTCTAGGCAGAAGAAACGCCCACCCGGTTTGAGAACGCGGAATGCCTCCGCCAACGCCTTGTCGATGCGGGTGACGTTGCGGATACCAAAGGCGATGGTGTAGCCGTCGAACGCTGCATCATCGAAGGTCAGCGTCTCGGCATTTTGTTCGGACCAGATAAGGCCGTGGATGCCGCGCTTTTCGGCCCGTTCCATCCCGACACCGAGCATATCGGGGTTGATGTCCGACACCGTTACTTGAGCGCCGCGTTCTGCAATGCGGAAGGCGATGTCACCGGTGCCGCCCGCCATGTCGAGAATATGTTCGCCCCGGCGCGGTTTCAAACGACGGACGAACCTGTCCTTCCACAGGCGGTGCATACCGCCCGACATGGCGTCGTTCATGATGTCATATTTGCGGGCGACACTGGAGAAGACACTGCCAACGCGCCGGGTCTTTTCCTCGGGGCTGACCTGTTCATAGCCGAAGGAGACGGTTTCGCTGCTGCTGGTCATCAAGTCGCTCCGGGCGGGCGGGGGAGAAGTTGCAGCGGCTCTAGCCAAGGGTTCGCTGCCTAACAAGGCTTCACGCGCGGGCATCGGACGGCTAGCGGTATCATATTATGCCTGAACTGCCCGAAGTTGAAACCACCGTTCGCGGATTGATGCCCCTGCTGGAAGGCCAGAGGATTGCGCGCCTGACCCTCAACCGTGCAGACCTGCGCCGACCCTTTCCGGTCGATCTGGTCCAGCGGATGACCGGTGCGACCGTGACCGGGCTGTCGCGGCGCGCGAAATATGGCCTGATCCATACTGATCGCGACGATGTGATGATTTTTCACCTCGGCATGTCAGGCCGCTGGCGCACCGATATCAGCGAAGGGGAAACGCACGATCATCTGGTCATCGAGACCGGAACCGGTCGGCTGCTGGCGCTCAATGACCCGCGTCGGTTCGGTTCGGTTGATCTGGTCAGCGGTGATGCCGAGACCGGATTTGCCCCCTTTGCTGCGCTGGGACCGGAACCCTTGTCTGATGCGTTCAATGCCAGACAGCTTGCAGCGGCATTTGAGGGGCGGTCTGCGCCGGTCAAAACGCTGTTGCTTGATCAGCGAATCGTCGCCGGTCTGGGCAACATCTATGTCTGCGAAGCGCTGTTCATGGCCGGAATTTCACCGACGAAGGCCGCCGGACAGGTGCCGACAAAGCGGATTGCCGCGCTGGTCGAGGCGATCAAGGCGGTGCTGGTGCAGGCAATTGCAGCGGGTGGGTCGTCGCTGCGTGATTTTGTCCACCCTGACGGGCAATTGGGCTATTTCAGCCATGAATGGCGCGTCTATGGCCGCGAAGGTGAGCCGTGTCGCCAATGCAACGCCCCGGTCAAAAGACTGGTGCAAGGCGGACGTTCCACCTTTTTCTGCGGGAAATGCCAGCGCTGAAGCGTTGACCTTTGCCCAAGCTGCCGCTATGCGCCCAGCACTTGGAAGGGCCGGGGAAGCGAATCCGGTCCTTATTTCGTTCGACATCGCGAGATTTGAGGATTTCATGGCCAATACGCCCCAGGCCCGCAAGCGCATCCGTCGCAACCAGGCCCGCACGCTGATCAACCGCAACCGCGTCTCGCGTATCCGTACGCTGATTCGCAAGGTGGAGCTGGCCCTGACGGCTGGTGACAAGGACACCGCTGCCACCGCTCTGTCGGCGATGCAGCCTGAACTGGCGCGCGGCGTTGCCAAGGGCGTGGTCCACAAGAACACTGCTGCCCGCAAATATTCGCGTCTGACCAAGGCTCTCAACGCACTGGGTTAAGCGTTCTCCCTACCGCCGATTCGCCTTCGAATCGGTTGCGGGAAAAAACCTATGTGACAAACCGCCGGCACAGTGTGTCGGCGGTTTTGTTTTGTTCCGTGCGACCACCCATTGCCATGACGATGTTGCCCCGATGGCGGCAGATGGCAAATCCAGCTTAGTCCACGATTCGCACGCTCCTCGCCAAAATGGAGCAAGCCACAGGTACGGAAAATGGCCATTTTCTGCCCATTTCCCACCAAAGCCGCAGCTTTCCTAGTCAACGCCTTTATTTCATTTTTTTTACGGTCCCTGCTCTTGCGGCGCGGCCGATTCCATCCCTAGAACCGATGTGCCCGGTGCGATCCGTGCAGGGCCGCCAAACAACAAGAACGTCCACGCCCGGCCTTACACAGGCCAGGACAAGGGCGGCGTTGTCCGGAAACGGACGGTATTTCGGGAACGACAAGGCAGCAATGACGCAGGGGGACGAGCAGGAGATGGGTGGCGAGGCGATCAGCCGGCTTGATGCCGATGCCATCGTGCCCGCCCGCTCCGGGTCAATGGTTGCGGGCTCCATCGATGTCCAGCGGCTGGCAGCGGCTTGGACCACTGTTGCCGCAGGACTGCGCAGTGACATTGGTGCACGTGCCTTTGACCATTGGCTCAAGCATGTGAAACCGGTCAGCTTTGATGCCAGCAGCGGCCTCTTGACGCTCTCATCGCCCAGCGCCTTCATCGGCGAGCAGATTGAAAAGCGCTTTGCTGACCGCTTGCGCCTCGCCTGGTTGCAGGTGCTGCCGGGGCTGCGCACACTGGCGGTCAATGCCCACCAGCGCCCTGCCAATGTCGTGTCGGCGATGCCGGTGGCTGAACGGCGTGGCAATCTGCCACTGCATGGCAGTGCATCGGTTGCTGATCATGCGCCCCCCCAGCTTGATCCGCGGTTGACCTTTGACAATTTTGTACAGGGGCGCAGCAATATATTGGCGCTCAACGCGGCGCGCCGTATGGCCGCTGTTGAGGCGCCTCAGTTTCATCCGCTCTATCTGCGGGCGGAGACCGGGCAGGGCAAGACGCACCTGTTGCACTCGATAGCCTCCGCCACCCTGGCTCGCGACACTGGTGCCCGCATCATCCTGATGTCGGCAGAGAAATTCATGATGGAATTTGTTGGCGCCATGCGTGCCAACGAGATGATGGCGTTCAAGGCCAGGCTTCGTGCGGCTGACCTGTTGCTGATCGACGATCTGCAATTCGTTATCGGCAAGGATTCGACCCAGATCGAATTGCTCCATACTTTTGATGACGTCATGACGTCAGGCGGACGGCTGGTTGTTGCGGCTGATCGGCTGCCGCACCGGCTCGATGGCATTGATCAACGCCTGTTGTCGCGACTGGCCGGTGGTCTTGTGGCGGACATCGATCCGCCTGATCAGGACCTGCGAGCGGCCATTTTGGAACGCAAGGCGGCTGCCCTTGGCGTGATGGTGCCTACAGCAGTACTCGACTGGATCGCCCACAGTTTCCCGCGCAACGTCCGTGAACTGGAAGGGGCGCTCAACAAGTTGCTGGCCTATGCAGCGCTGACCGACACGCCAATCGATCTTGCCATGGCGCAGGAACGTCTGGCGGAAACCGCACGCGGTTCACGCGCGCGGATCACCATCGAGGAGATACAGCGCGCGGTCTGCGCCCATTATCGCATCGACAAGAGCGAAATGGCATCCCAACGCCGTACCCGGGCGGTGGCACGGCCACGGCAGGTGGCGATGTATCTGGCCAAGGAACTGACTCCGCGCAGCTTCCCGGAAATTGGCCGGCGCTTTGGTGGGCGTGACCATTCCACGGTTATCCATGCGGTGCGCACCATCGAGGCGCTAAGGGTCGATGACGCCGACCTCGACACCGACATCCGCCGGATCAGGCGCGCTCTGACGGCATGATGAAAGTCGGGTGGTTACCGCCCGACCCTCTCCTCTCCCAAGGGCATAAACTCCCGGCTGGACCGGGGATGACCGGGTTTTGGCACCGGTTTTTGGCAGGGTTCAACGCTGGCGCGGTGGCGGGGGCAGGGTGATGCGCACCGTTTCGCCGTTGTTGCCGGGAAATCCGGTGAACAGGGCAGCGGTAAGGTTCGGTACCAGCCGTGTCAGGTCATTGTCCCGTGAAACGGCCTGCGCCTGCCCCTCGAACAGGGGCTCTCCGGTCTCATTACGCCTGATCATCAGATCGAGGTGGCTGGTATAAACCGTATAGCTGCGTTCATTGAAGCGGCTCCAGCCCGGACCGAACAGGAAAGGATCGTAAAATCCGGGCACCCAAGCATAGCCGCGCGGTGTTCGGATGATCATCGGTCGGCCGTAAAAGCCTGAATAGCCCCAGCCAGGGCCCCAAAAGGGATCGTGAAAACCGGGATCGCGCACGATACGTTCCCGTCCATTGTCGACACCATAGCGCAGGCTGACGCGAAATTCGGCGGCCTCCGCTGTAGCGGCGGGGACATAGCCAAGTCGGGTCAGCTCTGAAGCGACTATGGCGGCATAATGCTGGAATTCCAGACCATCCTGCCCCTCTCCGGCCGTGGACACCACGGCAAAAGTCTGTCCCTGCGGCGCTGGCATTTGCTGGAAGCGCGACACATCGGCCCGAAAGCCGGGCGTGGCGCAGGCTGACAGGGCGCCCAAGGCCAGGGCGGCGACTGCGGTTTTGACTAAGGATGTGACTCGCATGGATCTGGCTCCTGTGGTCCCTTTATGGCGGCGCGGACCAGCGGCGTCACCTTGTGACAAGGGGGTGAAGCCGACCTGCGCCGGATTTTGGCCGAATGATGCGCTGATGTGGCTGAACCCCGGTTGAACCAACTGAACAGACTCGTTGCACCTCCGCCGGCTCAACCGTGCAGGCCCAGAGCCTGTTGTGCCGTCGCAAGTGTCGGTGCGGCCAAGGCACGGGCCCGGGCGGCGCCGTCCTCAAGTATCCGGTCGATCGCTGGCACATCCTGCATCAGTTCGGCAAAGCGGCTGCGGATAGGTGACAATTTGGCGACCGCCAGATCGGCGAGCGCCGGTTTGAACGCACCAAAGCCTTTGCCGGCGAACTCCGCGCATACCTGATCCCGGCTGATGCCCGACATGGCGGCATAGATGCCAACCAGATTGGCGGCTTCAGGCCGGTCGGCCAGTCCGGCCGCCTCACCGGGCAGGGGCTCGGCATCGGTGCGCGCCTTCCGGAACTTTTGCGCAATGAGGTCGTCATCATCCATCAGGTTGATGCGGCTCATGTCGCTAGGGTCCGACTTTGACATTTTCGAGCTGCCGTCGCGCAAGCTCATCACGCGCGGAGCAATCGTGCCGATCATTGGTTCGGGCAGGGTGAATGTCTCGGTACCGGTATCGAGGTTGAACTTGGTGGCGATGTCGCGCGCGAGTTCCAGATGTTGCTTCTGGTCCTCCCCGACCGGCACATGCGTCGCCTGATAGAGGAGCACGTCGGCGGCCTGGAGCACCGGATAACCGAACAGGCCAATGCTGGCGCCCTCGCGGTCCTTGCCCGACTTTTCCTTGAACTGGGTCATGCGGTTGAGCCAGCCGATGCGGGCCGTGCACATCAGCAACCAGGCCAACTCACTGTGCTGGGGCACGCGGGTCTGGTTGAACAGGATCGACCGGTCGGGATCAATGCCGCTGGCGATCAGCGCCGCCGTCAGCTCCCGGACGTTTGAGGACAGCACCGCAGGATCATTGCGGACGGTGATGGCGTGCAGGTCGGCGAGGAAGAACAGGCACTCACCCGGATGCGCATCCTGCATAGCCACCCATTGGACGATGGCGCCCAGATAATTGCCAAGGTGGAGATTGCCGGTGGGCTGGATGCCCGAAACAACGCGCATGGTCATCTGTTCCCTGTGGCTGACGCCGGCCGATCAGGCGCGGCGGCGTTGCAGCACGGATTTGAGTTCGCTGAGGCGATAGGCACCAAAGGCGAAAGATGCCAGCACATATACGAGGCCTCCGGCGCCACAGAGCAGGATCAGGCCGATAGCGCGATGATACCAGTCCCCTGCCATCCAGCCATCAGCAAGGTGGCCACCGAACCACAAAGCGATACCCATGGAGACAGCGGCAGCGAGAATGCGCCACACCTTGCCCAGCAGCCGGCTGTCGAGCGAGAGCAGGTCGCGGCGGTGCAACATGCCGTAGAGCAGCGCAACATTGACCCAGGCCGAAAGCGAGGTGGCCACGCCGACGCCGACGGGACCAAGCGGCCAGATAAGGATCAGGTTGCCGACAAGGTTGACCAGCATTGACCACAGGGCCAGGCGCACCGGGGTTTTCGTATCCTGTCGTGCATAGAAACCGGGCGTCAGCACCTTGATCAGGACATAGGCCGGGACTCCGCTTGCAAAGGCCGCGAGCACAGCTGCCGTGCTGCTGGTGTCGCCGCTGTCAAATGCGCCATGTTCGAGCAGGCCGCGTACAATCGGCACGCCCGCTACGATCAGCGCCACGGCGGCGGGCATGGCCAGGAACAGCGCCAGTTCGATGGCGCGATTCTGTGTGTCGTTCGCTGCCTTGAGATCGCCGCCGCCAATCTGGCGCGACAGCATTGGCAATATGGCGGTGCCGACCCCGATGCCGATGATGCCGAGCGGCAGCTGGTTGAGCCGGTCGGCATAATAGATCCACGAAATCGCCCCTTCACTAAGGAAGCGGGCAGCGAGGGTGGTGGAGACCAAGAGGTTGATCTGGATCGCCCCCTGGCCAATCACTGCGGGAACGATCAGCACCAGCATCGTCTTCACATGGGGAGTGAGGCGAGGGCGGGACAGTTTCAGGACGACACCGGCTTTGCGGCAAGCAAGGATCAGCCAAAGCAGTTGGATCATGCCTGCGACGGTGACGGCGATGGCCTGTGTTTCGGCTGTCTCGGCCTGAGTTTCCCCCCGGAAAAAGAGCAGCGCGATGATCAGGCTGACATTGAGCAGGATCGGCGCGGCGGCATTGACCCAGAAACGGTGCAACGAATTCAATATGCCGCCCAGCAAGGAGACGAGGCTGATCAGCCCAAGATAGGGGAAGGTGATCAGCGTCAGATGGCGGGCGAGATCGAACTTTTCGGGGCCGTCGTCAGGAAATCCGCCGGTCATCGCATAGACGATGGGACCGGCAAGCAGCATCATCACGACAGTGAAAAAGACGAGGAACGGGAACAGCACCGACAGCACCTGTCCGGCAAAGTCCTTGGCCGCGCGCAGGCCGGCCCCTTCCTCTTCGGCTTCCCCCTCCGCCATGCGGCGGTTGAACATCGGCACAAAGACGGCCGCCATGGCCCCTTCAGCGAACAGTGCGCGGAACAGATTGGGCAGACGCCAGGCGATGAGGAACGCGTCGGACGCCATGCCTGCACCGACATAGCGCGCCATCAGCATGTCCCGCACCATGCCCAGTACGCGGCTTACCATGGTCAGGCTGCCAATGGTGGAAACCGCGCGAACCAGATTCATGCGGGCCGCTCCTCAACGCTTGGAACTGGGAGGGACGACCCGCACAGGCAGGCGTCAGGCGTTGCCGGCTGGCTCGGCACTGGCAGCGAGAGCCTGTTCCTGCTGGGAGACATAGAGACCGTGGAAATCGATCGGTTCCAGCAGCAGCGGCATAAAGCCGCCATCGCGTACCGCGTCCGCAATCACGCGGCGGGCAAAGGGAAACAGGATACGCGGGGCTTCAGCGAGCATGAAGGCTTGAATCTGGTCTTCGGGTACATTGCGTACGCCGAAAAGGCCAGCATAGGTCAGGTCCACGACAAAGCTCTGGCCCTCGGGGTGGGTCGCGCTGATGTCCACCTTTATCGCCGATTCATAGACGCCATCGCCCACAGGGTTGGAACCGATGTTGAACTGCACATCGATCTGCGGCTGCGACTGCCACTGATAGCAGGCCGGCGAATTCGGGTTCTCGAACGACAGATCCTTTACATATTGCGAAATCAGCCCGATGGCAGGGCCATTGTCCATACCATTGGGCTGGGTCACTGTTTCTGGAGTCTGGGCGTCGTCGGCCATGAGTTGAGCATCTTTCCTGTTGTTCGGGCCGGGTCGATCGGCCTCGCATGACATGTTTGTCGAACCGGTTGCCATGCCCCCCGCTCGCGCTTGAAAGCGCCACTAGCAGCGGCTTGGGGTCGGCGCAATGGACTGCTGAGCCCGGGAATGGCGCCGGTCGCATGGTGTTTCCGGCTTTTGAAGCAGCGGTTCACCAGCCAGCAACCCGAAATTCTCTATCATCGTGATTTGAAACCGGGTCGGACTTGTCCTATCTTAAGCACAATCACCCTTGGACAGCGAGAAGCGCGCGTGACTTCGACGATTATCATCCTCGCCCTTATAGCGGCTTTTCTGGGCCTCAGGCTCTACAGTGCGCTGGGCAAGCATGGCAGCGACCCTGAGGTAGCGCCCCGCCCAGATGAGCAACCGCGCACCGCTCCGGTTACCGCACCCGCTGCACAGCCTCAGGAAACCCCACGCTTGCGCAGTGTCACACCGGTTGCCGGCTCCGTCTATGAGCCGGCCGCAGAAATCGGCATTCGTGCGGTATTGGCAGCTGACCGCAGCTTTGATGTCAGCCGGTTCCTGCACGGGGCGCAGGCTGCCTATCGCATGATCCTGGAAGCATATTGGAAAGGCGACAAGAACGCGTTGCGCGAATTGTGCGACGCAGACAGTTTTGAAGCCTTTGCCGAAGAAATCGACGCCCGCGCCGCCCGGGGAGAAACTCTGGACAATCGTCTGGTGACGATTGATCGGGCGATCATCACCGATGCTTCGGTCAACAACGGGATAGCCCGTCTGACTGTACGCTTTGATGCCGACATTGCCGCGATAACGCGCGACGGGGAAGGCCGCATCATTGCCGGTTCGATGACTGATGCCGTGGCAACCCATGATGTGTGGAGTTTTGTTCGCTCCATTGGTAGCCGCGATCCCAACTGGTTGCTCGACGAAACCGACGCCGGCTAATCACTGAACCGGTGTTTATATCGCAGGCCGGGCAGGCTGACGCTTGTCCCCGCTCCATGCTTCCTGCAAAAGCCGTTGAAACAGGACGACCATAAGCGTCCAATGGTCAATGGGTGAAAGCATGATGAAGCGGATCGGCAGACTATCTGGCGCGGCGAGGCTTGCCGTTGGCGGTGCGGTGGCGTTCACCTTGTCTGCCTGTGGTGCAACAATCATTCCCGATGGCGGCAGGGCTACGGCTGCGACTGTGCCCACGCCATCCGCACCAGTGCCAACCCCGGCCCCCGCAGCGACCGTCCCTGTCCCTGTTCCGACTGTGCCAACCCCGACTGCCACTGGTGTTCCGGTCGGGGCCAATGCCATTGCTACGGGCATTGCCGCAGGCAGCGACCTGTCGACAATTGGCCTGACGCCGGAGATGGCCAGCCGGGCGCTGGCCGCGTTTCGCATCAGCTGCAACAGTGTTACCCGGCGCTCTGACAGTTCGGGCCTGACACTGCCGGGCGATTGGGCGAATGCCTGTGCCGCTGCGCCGGGCTGGACCGACAGCGATGCCATCCGTTTCTTTGCCACTCATTTCCGGACGGTCCAGGTTGGCGATGGTCGGGGCCTTGCCACCGGCTATTATGAGCCCGAGATTGTCGGTTGCCGCACTCGGACGCCGCAGTGCCAGGTCCCTGTCTATGGCGTCCCGTCAGATCTGGTGGAGGTCGATCTGGGTCAGTTCAGCGCCGAGCTGGCGGGCAAACGGCTGCGCGGGCGGATCGATGGCAGTCGCCTGATCCCCTATCATGACCGGACGGCCATTGACGGTGGCGCGTTGGCCAACCGAAATCTGGAAATCGCCTGGGCAGCCGATCCGGTCGAATTCTTTTTCCTGCAAATTCAGGGTTCCGGTCGGCTGCGGATGGCAGACGGCAGTGTAATGCGCATTGGCTACGCCGGGCAAAATGGCCGGGAGTATGTGGGCATTGGTCGTTTGTTGCGCGACCGAGGCGTGCTGCAACCCGGCGAAGCCTCGATGCAGGGGCTGATGAGCTATTTGCGTCGCCAGCCTGACGGGGGTGCGTCGGTGATGCGGGAAAATGGCAGCTGGATTTTCTTCCGCGAACTGACCGGTGCTGGTCCGTTGGGTTCGCTGGGCGTGCCGGTTACCGGGCGCGCCAGTGTTGCCGCCGACCCGCTGTTTGTGCCGCTCGGTGCGCCGGTATTCCTGATGATGGACCGCCCGGAGGCCAGTGGTCTTTGGATAGCGCAGGACACGGGTGGAGCAATCCGCGGCGCCAACCGTTTCGACACTTTCTGGGGCGCAGGGGAAGAAGCGCGCACAATTGCCGGGGGCATGAGCGCGCGTGGCACCGCGCTGCTTTTGTTACCGACGGCGAGTGTCGAGCGCCTTCTGGCGCCGCGCTGAGCGA
This sequence comes from Sphingomonas lacunae, assembly GCF_012979535.1. Classification (NCBI taxonomy): domain Bacteria; kingdom Pseudomonadati; phylum Pseudomonadota; class Alphaproteobacteria; order Sphingomonadales; family Sphingomonadaceae; genus Sphingomonas; species Sphingomonas lacunae. The sequence goes on along the minus strand of NZ_CP053015.1, from coordinate 2,947,154 downwards.
TTGTGGCTCGCACGCCCAAAACCCCGGCGGCCGATGATCCCGGTGAGGTCATGTGGCGACGCGTCAAGGCGAGCGTGCGGCCTTTGAAGAGCAAGGTGGTCAGCTTGCCCAAGTTCCCCGCCCCTTCAGGGGAGGGGTTAGGGCAGGGGCCTGTCAAACCGACTCCGCGCCAACCGACAACCCCTGCCACAGCCCCTCCCCTGAAGGGGACGGGCTTCAAGATGCTGCAGCCAACTTTGGCAAAGGGCCCAGCCAAACCATCCACGCCGGTTGGCAGCGCGCCGATTGACAAGGCTTGGGAGCGCGATTTGCGCAGTGGCCGGATCAGCATCGACATGACCATTGACCTGCACGGCCATTACCTCGCTGGCGCCCACACCGCCCTGTCGCGCGCGCTCGACCGTGCAACGGCGATGGGCGCGAGGGTTGTCCTGGTCATCGCCGGCAAGGTACGCGGGCCCGATGAAGCCCCGCGCGGCGCGATCCGCCGCGAACTGGCGACGTGGCTCGCCCATTCACACCATGCCAGCCGGATATTGGCTGTCAGGAACGCGCATCCGCGCCACGGCGGGGCTGGGGCGCTCTATGTGGTGTTGAGGAAGGCCGAGCGGTCCTGAGCTACTTCGCCAGCCCCCGCTCGATCACCGTCCGGTAGATCGCCGTCAGCGCATGCAAATCGGGGATGGCCACTGCTTCGTCGCGCTTGTGCATCGTTGCATTGCACAGGCCGAATTCGACGATCGGCGCGAGCACGTGGAGGAAACGCGCGTCGCTGGTGCCGCCGGTGGTTGAGCGGTCGGGCTCAAGTCCGGTTACGTCGCGGATCGCGCCTGCAACCAGATCGACCCAGGGGCCGGGGCGGGTGCGGAAGGCCTCGCCACTGATCTTGGCCGTCACCGTGGCGTCGGGCGCTTCCTCCTGCACCAGCGCGGTGATCATCGCAGCCAGATTTTCGCCGCGCTGTTCGTCATTGAAGCGGATCGACAGGCGCGCTTCGGCGACGGGCGGGATGACGTTGGTGGCAGGGTTGCCGACGTGGAGATTGGTCACCTCGATATTCGATGGCTGGAACAGGGCGTTGCCATGGTCGAGCGTGATGGCGTCGATGCGGGCGAGGATCCGGATGAGGCGAGGGATGGGATTGTCGGCCAGGTGGGGGTAGGCAACATGGCCTTCCTTGCCTGGCACGCTGATCCAGATATTGACTGATCCGCGCCGACCGATCTTGAGCATGTCGCCCAGCCGGTTGACCGAGGTGGGCTCGCCGACCAGCAGCATGTCAGGGGTGACGCCGCGTACCTCCATGTGGCGCATCAGGGCGCGGGTGCCATGTTCGGCCGGACCTTCCTCGTCACCGGTGATGATCAGGCTGAGTGTGCCAGCGTCAGCCGGCACCGCGCTGGCGGCGGCAACAAAGGCGGCGATGCTGCCCTTCATGTCAACCGCGCCGCGACCGTAGAGCAGTTCTCCGTGGATCCGGGGCTCGAACGCACCAGTGGTCCAGCCTTCACCCGGCGGTACGACATCAAGATGGCCGGCAAAGCCGAGATGTTTCCCAGACCCGCCGCGCACCGCGAGCAGATTTTCGACCGGGCCATCGGGGGCCTCGCCATCGATGAAACGCTCGACCGCAAAACCGAGCGGAACAAGGGCACTTTCGAGCACGTCAAACACCGCGCCGGTGGCGGGCGTGACGCTGGGTGCGGCGATCAGTGATTGGGCGAGGGCGACGGGATCGAGGGGGGAAAGGCTAGCCATGTTCTCGCCATAGCGGCAGAATGAAGTGGCTGCAAAGGAGTGCCCCATGCCCAAGCTTGATCTCGACGCCATCCCGCAGACCAACGCCACCGGCTATCCTGAACAATTTGCAGAGCCGGTGAAGGGGCGTTGGTATCGGCGGCTCGCACCTGCAACCGGTCTCACAGATTTTGCCGCCAGCCATGTGGTGCTCAAACCCGGTGCCTGGTCATCGCAGCGGCACTGGCACAATGGTGAGGACGAGATGCTGGTGATGATCAGCGGCGAGGCGGTGTTGGTCGAGGATGACGGCGAATGGGTGATGAGGGCTGGAGACATCGCCGTCTGGCCCAAGGGCTGCACCAATGGCCATCATCTGCGCAATGACAGCGACGCCGATTGCGTGTTTGTCGCGCTCGGTGGCGGCAAGCGCTGTGATACTGGCGGCGGCTATTCGGACATCGACATGCTGTTCACCCCCGACGGGCGCTACACAACCAAGGATGGCGTGAACTATCCTGCGAAGCGGATACCCTGAACAATCAACCCTGCGCCGGGCCCTCGAACTTCTCGATCACCATATCCTCCTCCTGCGCGCCGCCAATCCATTCCTGCATGTGCGGGTGGCTGATGACGGCCTGCATATAGGGCAGGGCAAAGCGCGGCATGGGCATCGAATAGGTGATGAAGCGGGTGACCACCGGCGCGAACATCATGTCCGCCGCGCTCCACGCTCCGAACAGATAATCGCCTGCCCCGCCAAAGCGCGCGCGGGCTTCCGCCCAGAGTTGCAGAATGCGGATCACGTCGGCCTCCACCTCGGGCAGAAGGGGCGCGGGCGGATAGATACGCTTGATGTTCATGCTGTGGGTGCGCCGCAAGGCGGCAAAGCTTGAATGCATCTCTGCCGCCATGGATCGTGCCATGGCAAAGGCGGCGGGGTCTTCCGGCCAATAGCCGCGCGTCCGGCCGGTCTTGAGGTCGCAATAATCGACGATGGCGAGGCTGTCCCAAACCACCGTGTCGTCGCCGTCCCACAGGATGGGCACCTTGCCGCCCGATGGAGCGAACTCGTCGCCTTCGCGGGCCTTGTCCCAGGCCTCGTCATAGAGCGGGACCTTGACCTCCTCAAAAGGCAAGCCGCTGTGGCGAACGGCGAGCCAGCCGCGGAGGCTCCAGCTCGAATAGGTCTTGTTGCCGATGAACAGTTTCATGATGCGTCCGCGATGGTGGCCGGATGGGCCATCTTATGCGCTGACCATGAGCTTGTCGAAGGGTGAAAGGGCGATCAGAGTTCGGCGGCTTCGAGGACAGCGGCGCGCAGTTCGGCGATGCCGTGGCCGGTCTCGGCTGCGGTGGCCAGCACATCGGGGTGCGCGGCGGGACGCTTGCGGATCTCGGTCGCGACCTTGGCGGTGGTCGCGTTGAGCTCGCTCGGCTTGATCTTGTCGCCCTTGGTCAGGACGATGCGATAGCTGACGGCCGCCGTGTCGAGCATGTCGAGGATTTCGCGGTCGACATCCTTGAGGCCATGGCGGCTGTCGATCAGCACCAGCGCGCGTTTCAGCACCTGGCGGCCGCGCAGATAGTCATTGATCAGGTGCCGCCATTTCTTGACAACATCCTTCGGCGCTTCGGCAAAGCCATAGCCCGGCATGTCAACGATGCGGAAGGCGAGCGGATCGCCCACGTCAAAGAAGTTCAGTTCCTGCGTCCGCCCCGGCGTGTTTGACGCGCGGGCCAGCGCCTTGCGGCCGGTCAGCGCGTTGATCAGCGTCGACTTGCCGACATTGGACCGGCCGGCAATGGCGATTTCGGGCGCGTCGGGGGCGGGCAGATGCTCCAGCTTCGGTGCGGACTTGAGGAAGTCCACCCGACCGGAAAACAGCTTGCGCGCCCGCTCGATACGCTCTTCCAGAGCTGCGGCGTCAAGATCGTCGGCGTTGCTCACTTGGCCGCCATCGCTTCCTTCATCTGCGGATAGCGGGCATAGAGCAAGCGCTGCTGACCGATCGACAGGATATTGTTGGTGATCCAGTACAGCAGCAAGCCGGCGGCGAACGGGGCCATGATGAACATCATCATCCACGGCATGATCGAGAATACTTGCGCCTGGATCGGGTCAGCCGGCGGCGGGTTCAGCTTGAACTGCAGATACATGGTGATGCCCAGCAGAATGGCCAGTACACCGATGCCCAGGAAGGCAGGCGGGGTAAAGGGCAGCAGGCCGAACAGGTTGAGGATGTGCAGCGGATCAGGTGCTGACAGATCCTTGATCCAGAGGGCGAACGGCTGGTGGCGCATTTCGACCGTCAGCATCAGCGACTTGTAGAGGGCGTAAAAGATCGGAATCTGGATGAGGATCGGCAGACAACCGGCCAGCGGATTGATCTTTTCGGTCTTGTAGAGCGCCATCATCTCCTGCTGCATACGCGGCTTGTCGTCGGCGTATTTCTCCTGCAGCGCCTTCACCTTGGGCTGGAGGACGCGCATCGCCGCCATGCTCTGGAACTGCTTTTGCGCAATCGGATACATGACAAGGCGGATGATCAGCGTCAGGGCCATGATGGCCACACCGAAATTGCCAATATGGGCGAACAGCCAGTCGAGCAGGTAAAAGATCGGCTTGGCAAACCAGATGAACCAGCCCCAGTCAGTGGCGCGGTCGAGCAGGGTTATGCCCTGTTCGTCAGCATAGCCGTCGAGCACCCGCGTTTCCTTGGCACCTGCAAAAATGCGACTTTCGGTCGTGCTGCTGCTGTTCGGGGCGACGATTTTTTCGGTGGTAGCGAAATCGGCCTGGTAAAGATTGTTCGCTCCATGGCGGATGCTGGTGTCCACAACAGCATTCTGCGCGGGCATGACAGCGCCGAGCCAGAAATGATCGGTGAAGCCCAGCCAGCCACCGGTCGAGCGCTTCGCCAGCGTGCCCTGGGGCGCTTCGTCAATATCGTCCTTGTCGATATATTCGGCTGTTTCATTGAACACGCCCATCGCGCCATTGTGGATTGTCCAGCTGTCGGGATCAGGTGAGGTGCCAATGCGGGTCAGCGAGCTGAAGGCGCTGGCTGCGACCGGAGCTGAACCACGGTTGGTCATCACCTGTTTGGCGGTGAACATATATTTGTCATCGACCGACAGGGTGATAGCAAACTGCTGTCCCTGGCCATTGTCCCAGGTAAGTGTCACCGGTGATGTTGGGGTGAGTTTGGCACCGGCAGGTGCGGTCCAAACGGCACCTGCGGTCGGCGCTACAAGCCCGGCTCCGGCCCAGCCGAGGGTCGCGAAATAGGCCTTGGCCGTGCCGCCGGGTGCGAACAGGCGCACCGGTGGGCTGTCCTTGGCCAGTGTCTCGCGATAGCGGACCAGTTCCAGATCATCAATGCGTGCGCCGGTGAGATTGATCGAACCCTTGAGCGTCGGCGTTTCGATGGGGATGCGGCCGCCGGTGGCCACTGCCTGCGCCACGCTGACCGGACGGGCAACGGCCGCTGCGGTTGGCACGACGGCCGGTGCTGCTGCTGATGTCGCCGGTGCGCCAGCGACAGTGGTTGACGCTGTGACGGGCGCATTTGGCTGAGGGAAGAAGCGTTCTGTCAGATAGGGCCAGCCGAACAGGATCAGGGCGATCAGCACCATTGCGACGACGATATTGCGTTTGTCTTCCACGGTTCAGGCGTCTTTCATAGCGTTGCAGCGGCGCGAGGCAGCTGGTTGCCGGTCTATATAGTGTTACGGGACGGGATCGTAACCATGCCCACCCCAAGGATGGCAGCGCAGTATACGTTTCAGGGCCAACCATCCACCCTTGATCGCGCCATGCTTGCTGATTGCCTCTATCGCATATTGGCTGCACGATGGAGCGAAGCGGCACGATGGGGGCAAAATGCGCGATGGTCCGATCTGCCACAGGCGCGCAACCGCAATCATCAGCTTGCCGATCATGCCGCGGCCCCATCCCCTGAGTGGCGCTGGCGTTCCGCCAATCGCCGTTCCGCTTTGGCCAGTGCCTTTGTGATGTCGGTGGTCAGGCGCTCATGATCCCGCGTCAAAGCATCGGGCCGGCCGATCAGCACATGATCGGCTCCGGTCAGCGCATGGGTGGGAAATACATCCCGGATAATGGCGCGAAATCGGCGTTTGACACGATTACGGATTACCGCGCCGCCGAGGCGTTTGGTCGCGGTAACGCCATATCCGGCATCGGGTTGGTCATCGCCGCGCGGATGCACCAGCAACACGAACGCGGGCATGGGCACGCGAACGCCGGCATTGGCGGCGAGAAATTCTGATCGCCGCGTCAGGCGGCGGATCGGCACGGCAGGGGTGTCCCCCGAAGCCAGCGTGTCAGGCTCAGGCCGACAGCTTGGAACGACCGCGGGCACGACGGGCGCGCAAGACGGCGCGGCCACCCACAGTCGCCGTGCGGGCGCGGAAACCGTGACGGCGGGCGCGGACGAGGTTGCTGGGCTGGAAGGTGCGCTTCATGGTCGAACTTTCTTCGCGAAACTGTAATGAAAAGGGCCGCCAAGCGAGAGGCGGCCTCTAATGAAGGCGGCGCTAGGGGATTCGGGCGGGAAAGTCAACGTATCTTGCGGCGCTGGCGAAGGAGTCAGCCAGATACTTCGGCAAGACCCAAGCGAGCCATGTCAGCGGCGGTCAGGGTGCGGACCGATTCGAACGGCACGCTGTTGGTAAGGGCGTAAAACTGGCGCGCTGTCCGGTCAGACAGCCCCATTTCCCGGTAATAGTTGATGTATTCGAGATTGACCGGATCATTGGCGGCAAAATCATGCGCTTGCATCCCGTCGTCGTCCCGCCAGCTGTGCACGCCGAATTCGGCGCTCTGGTCTGCGGTCCGGCGAATCCCGGCGAGGAACAGGTCGACCGCGCCCGAACGGATAGAACCACCGCGTGGCACATGGGTTTCCAGCCCTGCCTGCCGCACCTGGCGGGCCAGCATATGGTTGGCTGCTTCGTCGATGGAACCCGGACATTCGACCATCACCAGCCGGCGCACGCCGGGGTGTGTCGCCATCAATCGGGCCAACTGATAGGGACTGTCGCTGTCGACAGTGCCAATCATCTCTATCGTGTCAGGCGTGACCAGATAAAAGGGACCAAGCCGGGCAATGGGCGTGCGGCTGGGGCCAAAGTCGAGCGGATCTTCACGAACGGATGTAACGGCAGTGACGGCAAACCGGCTGGTGCCCTCTCCCGCGTCATAGAGCATGGCCGGGCTTTCGTCGTCCGGCAACAGCACGGTCTCTTCGACCGTTTCGCTCCAGCTCAGGCTCTGGTCATCGCTCGCAATGCCGCCGGTGTCGATGATCATCGCGGTCGCGGTGGTGAGCCGGACAGTCCCCTCCGCCGCCTGTGCCGCGATGGGGGCCGCGGCCATGGCTGTCGGGATCGAGCAAGCCAAAAGGAGGCGACGAAGGAGAGGAAAGATGCTGTTCACCGCCAAACGGGTGACCCAATGCCCCTTACCATGGCACCACCGGGCGCGGTTAGGCCGCTGTTTACCCTGCCTTCTGTCACGGATCGGGACGAGATGTGGCGATACCCAGCCAATGGTGATGGCTCCGCGAAGGCGCTTGCCTCGCTGGTTGAGCAGTTGCCGTTCAGGCCATGGCAACAATTTCGCTCTCGACTCACCCCTTGCGGCATGTCACCAAGGCGAAAGGAACAAAGGCGGCACAGCGATATTTCGGGGCGCTGCGCCGGAGCATGGATGGGGGATCCCCGAATGGTCGCCATTGCCGCGACGGTTGCCTATCTCGGCCTTGAGGCCGTGGGTGTGGAAGTGCAGTGCCAGATTGCGCCCGGCGTGCCAGGCTTTGTCATCGTCGGCCTGCCGGACAAGGCGGTGGCTGAAAGCCGTGAGCGGGTGAGGGCGGCCATATCCGCCATCGGTCTGTCGCTCCCGCCCAAGCGGATTACCGTCAACCTCTCCCCTGCTGATCTGCCCAAGGAAGGGTCGCATTATGACCTGCCGATCGCGCTGGCTTTGCTCGGCGCCATGGGTGTGGTCGATGCGGAGACGCTGTCGAGCTATGTCGTCGTTGGCGAACTGGGGCTCGACGGACGGATTGCCGGATCTCCGGGCGTGCTGCTCGCGGCGCTGCATGCGAGCGAGGCGGGGCTTGGCCTCATCTGCCCGGCTGCACAGGGACCCGAAGCAGCCTGGGCAGGGGAGGTGGAGGTGATTGCCGCGCCTGACCTGCTCGCCCTGCTCAACCACATGAACAAGACCGGCCACATCCCGCCGCCCGTGCTGGCACAGGCTGATGCGCCGGTCCGCGCCGTCGATATGGCGCAGGTGAAGGGACAGGAAACGGCGCGGCGAGCAATCGAAATTGCGGCGGCGGGCGGTCACAACCTGCTGATGGTCGGGCCGCCGGGAGCGGGAAAATCATTGCTCGCCGCTTGCCTGCCCGGAATATTGCCGGACCTGACTCCCGCCGAGGCGCTGGAGGTTTCGATGGTCGCTTCGGTCGCCGGAACGCTTGAAGGCGGCAAGCTGGTCCGCTCCCGCCCGTTCCGAAGCCCGCACCACAGCGCCTCGATGCCGGCGCTGGTCGGCGGTGGATTGCGCGTGCGGCCGGGGGAGGTCAGCCTCGCGCACCTCGGTGTCCTGTTCCTCGACGAATTGCCCGAATTCCAGCGCCCGGTGCTCGACAGCCTGCGCCAGCCGCTCGAAACCGGTGTCGTCAGCGTGGCGCGGGCCAATGCCCATGTCACCTTTCCGGCGCGGGTGCAGCTGGTGGCGGCGATGAACCCGTGCCGCTGCGGCCATTTGGGTGATGCCGCGCTCGCCTGTTCACGTGCGCCGCGTTGTGCTGCCGATTATCAGGCGCGGGTATCCGGCCCGCTGCTCGACCGCATTGACCTGAGTGTCGAGGTCGAAGCGGTGAGCGCCGCTGATCTGGTCAATCCGGCGCCGTCAGAGGGCAGTGATGCCGTCGCCGCCCGCGTCGCCGCGGCGCGCGCGCGGCAGACGGCGCGCTATGCCGGGGGCAAGGCGCGGACCAATGCCGAGGCCGACGGCCCGGAGCTGGAGGATCATGCCACGCCGGATGAACCCGGCAAGGCGCTGCTCGCGCAAGCCGCCGCCGCCATGCGCCTGTCCGCGCGCGGCTATACGCGGGTGCTCAGGGTAGCCCGGACTATTGCCGATCTGGCGGGCAGCGAGACGGTCGGTCGCATCCACATCGCCGAAGCATTGAGCTACCGGCGGCGGGCGCCGGTGAATTGACCGGGATTACCCTTGGTCAGTTGAGCCCAATTCGAGCATCGCCGGCCCGGCAGCAGCGGCGGCACCCGCGCCACGGCGGTGGGTGAAGCGGCCGTCGACCTGGCCGCCGGGCTCGATGACGAGATTTTCGTAGGTCACGTCGCCGTTGATCCGGGCGGTCGACTGGATGGTGAGGTCGCGGGCGGTGATGCTGCCATCGACGGTGCCGGCCAGCTTGGCGGACTCGGCTACAATCGCGCCCTTGATCAGGCTGTCGGCGCCCTGCACGAGGTTGGCGCAGGCAAGGTCGCCTTCGATGCGGCCGTCGAGATGCAGATCGACTGTCGCCGAGACATTGCCTGTGATCACGACATCACTGCCAAGCACCGAAAAGGTCACGTTGCGTGCGCCGGTAGCCATCCTAGCGGGCACCTGCACGGGTGCGGACTCGCTCGCCTGCGTCGGCTTGGACCTCGAGAACATCGCTGTTTGACTCCAGAAAACGGCGCGGATTGACGGCGGTGCCGTTGACGCGAACCTCAAAATGAAGGTGGGTGCCGGTCGATCGGCCGGTCGAACCCATGCGTGCGATCAACTGTCCCGGCGCAACGCGCTGGCCTGCGCGGGCGGCAAAGCCCGAAAGGTGGGCATAGCGGGTGATGATGCCATGACCATGATCGACCTCGACGACATTGCCATAGCCAGCCTTGCGCCCGGCGAAGCTGATCGTTCCGGCGGCAGCGGAATAAATCGGGCTGCCATGCGGTCCCTTGAAATCCAGCCCGGCGTGCATCGCGCCCGCACCGGTGAAGGGATCGCGCCTATAGCCGAAGCCGGACGACAGGTTCATACCAGCCGCCGGAATGGTGGAGGGCAGGGAAAGGACCAGATTTTCGAGAAACTCCATCCGATCGATCGCCGCATCCAGCCGCTGGAACAGGGGTTCGCGTGGTGGCAACAGGCCATCGCGGTTCGCGGGGATGAAGGGACCGCCCTGGTTCGCGGTACTGCCGGGACGGATACCCACGGCGCGCAGGGCGGATTCCGCCCGTGCACTGCGTTCGGTGATCGCGGCGGTCATCGCCACGGCCAGTTGTTCCTGCCGCTGGCCGATGGCGCGGAGGACGCTGATCTTGTCGGCATCGGCGGGGAGCGTCGGGCTGGTGGCGCGCGCGGCGGCGGCTGCGGCGTCGCCCGCTGCCTTGGCATCTGCCTCAACCTCGACGCCAAGATGCTGGGTGACCACACCTTCAAGATATTTCTGCCGGGCATCAAGCCGTTCGGCGATATGCTCGATACGGCCGCTTTCACGGGCAACGCGCGCTTCTGCACGCTCGACGATCGCGGCGCGCGCGGCCACGTCCTGCCGCTGCCAAGCGGTTGCCGCCTGATAGGCCAGCATGCCTATGGTGAAGATGAGCCATGCGCCAAGCGCCAGCGACACGACCGTCGCGACCCGGCGCTGCACCTGCGCGCTCAGGCGGATGAAGCGGACATCGCCTCCGGTTCTTACAAAGATTTCATGATCGCGAAACAGGGCATTCCACCTTGTGGAAAGCGCTGTCAGGCGCTGCAGAACTTGCACTGAGGGCGACCCCGCTCTTTATCTTGCCCGAGACTCAAGGCGGGTCCGATAGCAGCAAGCCTTTGCGGGTCCGAATCCGACTCTCGTGACTCGTGACGAGTCGAAAGATTGTTACGACGAGATGCATTTTCCAGCCGAGCAATTGGTCTCCCAAGCGAAACGACTCGCACTTTTGCGGTGTTGCATATCGCTCCGCGAAGCGGCAGCATGCCCGCATGACAGAAGCTTTCTGTTGGAACCCGGGCGCCGTTATCCGACGGCGCAGCAGATGTAGGGGGAATAGCTATGGAATGGATGTTGGCTGCCTGGAAAAAATACGCCGATTTCTCGGGTCGCGCCCGGCGCATGGAATATTGGATGTTCGTGGTGGGCATTGTGGTTGCCGCCATCGTCCTGAGTATCATTGAATCGATACTGGGACTCTCGGGCATGGTTGGCGGTGCCTATGGACCGCTTACTAGCCTGTTGCTCCTGGCATGTATCGTTCCGGGCATTGCAGTGCAGGTCCGCCGTTTCCATGACCAGGATAAGTCGGGCTGGTTTGTGCTTCTCGGGTTCATTCCGATTGTCGGTGGCCTGATCGTGCTGATCTTCATGTTCCTCGAAGGAACCAAGGGGCCAAACCAATATGGTCCGGACCCCAAGGGCAGCGATGCGGCGACATTCAACTGACGACTGAGGTGGTTCCGGCGGGTAGATCATCTTTCCCGCCGGTGCCGCCCCCTTGCGCGATGGAAGAACGTTCACGTCGCATTGACCATTTTGCGGTAGATTGGCGCGATGACCAAGTCCGCCTCTTCCGCTGACCCGCAATCCGTCACTGCCACTGCCGCAGGAACAGCCGCTGATGCCACTGCATCCCATGTGGCCCGCCCCCGTTCGGCGGTAAGCAGCGGCGCCGGGATCGCCGGGCTTGCCGGATTGCTCGGCTGGTTTGCCATTGCCCGCTATTTTGGCATGAATGGCAACAACAGCGCACTGGCCAGCGTGTTTTTCTGCGGGCTGGCCATGGTTGCCTGGTCGTTGCTGGTGGACAAGGTTCATCGCAACCCGACGACGGGTATCGAATGGTCCCTGCGCCGCCCATGGCAAGAGGTTTTCGACATTTCGGTTGCCAAGCTCGCCGGCCTTTGGGCCACTTGGGCGATCATTGGCCTCGTCTATGGCCTGCTGCGCTATTATTGGCAGGGGCAATATGAATTTTCGATGTGGCTGTTCACCCGCATCGCCATTCCCCTTTTCTTCCTGTCGATCCCCTATGTGCTGTGGCTCGACCGCCGACTTACAGATCCGCAGGATGGCGCCTGGCACTTCGGCCGCTGGTTGCTGGGTGCGGATGATTTTGATGTCGAGATGGTCTGGAAGCACTGGCGTGCCTGGCTGGTGAAGGGCTTTTTCCTCGCCTTCATGGTGTCGATCGTGCCGGGCAATTTCATCGGCCTGATCATGCCGTCCTGGGAGGACATCATGGCCAATCCGGTCGCCTTTACCGGATTCGCCATTGCCTTTCTGTACATGATCGACGTCCATTTCGCGACCGTAGGCTATGTGCTGACCATGAAGCCGCTCGATGCCCACATCCGCACCGCCAATCCCTACGGCATGGCATGGGTGGCGGCGCTGGCCTGCTATCCGCCGTTCGTCCTGATGAACCCCGGCGGACCGCTCGACTATCATGTGAACACCGCCGACTGGAATGTCTGGTTCGATCATTGGCAGATGCCGGCCTGGTTCTATTGGGTCTGGGGCAGCATGCTCGCCGGCCTGACCGCCATTTACGCTTGGGCCACTGTTGCGTTCGGACCACGGTTTTCCAACCTGACCCACCGCGGGATCATTACGCACGGGCCGTATCGCTTCACCCGTCACCCGGCCTATCTGGCCAAGAACGCCTTTTGGTGGCTGTCTTCTCTGGTCATCCTCGACTGGAATGACGCGGGCATCTGGAGCGCGGTGCGCAATACGATGCTGCTCGCCTGTGTCAGCGGCATTTATTATTGGCGCGCCAAGACCGAGGAGCGACATCTGCTCGCCGATCCGGAGTATCGCGCCTATTGGGAATGGTCACAACAGCACGCTGTCGTGCCCCGCCTGTTCAGCCGGATCAGTGGCCTGTCGCGTCCTGTCATCACGCTGGAACCGGATCCGCGCGTCGGCCCGTCTGCCTGAGGCCAGGCGAGGTCAGAAGCTCTTTTCGGCGTAAACCCGGCTGATGTCGCCGCCCCATTCGCCGTGAAAGCGTTCGAGCAGGCGGTCAGCCGGCGTCTTGCCCTCGGCGACAATGTCGCGCAGCGGCTTGAGGAAGCCGACCTCATTGTCGCCCATCGAATTGACCTCGTCCCGGGCGGTGAGGCCAGTTGAAGCTATATCCAGCACATCGGCAGCGACCTGGTGCAGGGTCCGCCCATCCGGAGCGACCGCATTGAGCCCCATGCGCGGCACATCGTCGCGCAGCTTTTGCTGGGCCTCGATGCTCCAGTCACGGACGAGGTCCCAGGCGGCATCCAGTGCGCCCTGATCATAGAGCAGGCCGACCCAAAAGGCGGGCAGGGCACAGATGCGGTTCCACGGGCCGCCATCGGCGCCACGCATTTCGAGATAGGATTTGAGGCGCACTTCAGGGAAGGCGGTCGACAAATGGTCAACCCAGTCGCTGCGGGTCGGCTTCTCACCGGGCAGGACGGACAATTCGCCGTTGAGGAAATCTCGGAAGCTCAGGCCCGCCGCGTCAATGTAGCGGCCTTCGCGGAACACGAAGTACATTGGCACGTCGAGCATGTAATCGACGTAACGCTCATAGCCAAAGCCATCTTCGAAGACGAAGGGCAGCATGCCGGTGCGGTGCGGATCGGTGTCAGTCCAGATGTGGCTGCGATAGGAGAGGAAGCCGTTGGGTTTACCCTCGAGGAAGGGGGAGTTGGCAAACAGCGCGGTCGCCAGCGGTTGCAGTGCCAGCGATACGCGGAATTTCTGCACCATATCCGCCTCGCTCGCATAGTCGAGGTTGGTCTGGATGGTGCAGGTGCGCAACATCATGTCGAGGCCCATGGTGCCGACGCGCGGCATGTGGCGCAGCATTATTTCGTACCGCCCCTTGGGCATGATCGGCAGGACTTCGCGGGTCTTGTCAGGCCACATGCCAAGACCCATGAAGCCGAGGCCGAGTTCGGCGCCCACTTCCTTCACCTGTTTCAGGTGACGGCCGGTTTCAGCACATGTCTGGTGCAGGTTGACAAGCGGCGCGCCTGACAGTTCGAGCTGTCCGGCGGGTTCGAGGCTGACGGTGCCGTCGCTACCCGAAAGGGCGATCACCTTGCCGCCCTCGACCACCGGCTCCCAGCCATAGCGGGTCAGCGCCATCAACAGGTCATGAATGCCGCCCGGTTCCTCATAGGAGGGCGCGCCATGGTCGGACAGGCGATAGACGAGCTTCTCATGCTCGGTGCCGATGCGCCAGCGTTCCTTGGGCTTTTCACCGGCCTGCATGGGCGCGACGAGATCGTCGCGGCTGTCAATTTGAGGATCGTTGCGATCTGAAACCTGTCTCGTGCTCATGGCGCGGCATTATCGGCCTGCCCGGAACATTGCCAGAGGGATTTGCACTCCATCAAATCAGTTGAGATTGGCTTGTAGCCGACCGTCAGTTGACCGTGGCAGAGAATCGCAAGGCAAAGGTGCTGGCCGGTCCGATCGACGCGGCGGTGCCAATGATGGTTGTCCCGGACAGCTGCGCTCCAAAAGGATCGCTTTCGTCGGCGCCGGAGGCATTATCATCTTCTGCAGTGGTGGCGCCCGCACAACTTGTGCCGCTGGCCATGCTACCCGGCACATAAGTAAGGTTGGCCGGGATTGTGTCGGTTACGGCGATGGCGGTGGTGGTGGCACTGCCCGGATTGGTGACCAACAGGCAATATCGGACCACGGCGCCCGGAATCATCGCCGGATTAGTGGTTCCGTTGACCGGATCACTGATAACGCTGCTCGACTTGGCGATGCTCAATGTCGCCTGGGGCCGGCAAAAGGTGATGTCATGGATGGCGATGGCCTGTTGTCCCGGATTGGCCGGCGCCAGGCTGTGGTTGCCATAGCTGATGACAATGGTGTCGACAGGCGAGGTGAAAGTAACCACGACATTGCCATTGCCGCTGGTGTCTCCGGACGTGGCATCGCCAAAGGCGCTGTTGCCGATGACATAATTGGCAATTCCGTTGGTCAGCACCGGTGTCACATTCGCTCCGTTGAATGTGCCGGTAACCGTAACGCGATCGGCAAACTGGCCGCTGGCGAAATCGACGTCGAAAATGCGGAACTGCAAACCGGGAACCGCCGTGGGCAAGGTGATGGTGGTGACGGCCGATTGGGTCTGGTTCGCCATGTCAGTCAGTTGGAACAACGACTGGCCAGCCCCCGCTATGCCGCCGTTGACCGCAGTCTGTTCCGCTGGGCTCAGCCCGCCATAAGTGGCGTTGTTAAGCCATGTGCCCGGATTGGTGATCGTCCAGCCGACCGTGCCGATATTGGCAATTCCATAGCTGTTTGATGTTGAGCCTGCAGCCCATGTGACGGCGTCCCAATCATGCACGGTCGTCAGCGGACAGGTCAGGACAGGAGGTGTTCCCGCAACGCGGGTGCCGGATACCGTAAAGGTCGCCTGCGCATCGTCATCCTCCGTGACCGATCCGTTGTTGGGTGTCGAATCCAGATCGGTCAGTGAACTGGTCCGTATCTCGGCAAAACTGGTGATGGTTGCGCCCGCTGAGGCTGTGACCGTTGCCGTAATGGTGATGGTCGCCGAGGCACCCGGCGCCAGATTGGGCACAGTCCAGATACCGGTACCACTGTTGAAACTGCCTGATCCGCTGGCGGAGACAAAGGATGTGCCCAACGGCAGAATATTGCCGACGGTTATGCCCGTCGCCGCCTGTGACGGGGCGCCAGCGTTGGTGACAGTGAGCGTATAGCTGATGGTCGCGCCATTGGCCGGGCTGGCATTATTGACGCTGCTGGTCAGTGACAGGTCGGCATAATTGGCCGGCACCTGTGTCAAGTACAGGTCGGCGCGCTGGAAAGTGCCATCATCGGCTCCCGGAAACAGATCGCAGATTTCGAGGCGCCATGTGCCGGCGCTATTCTGCCCGTTGAAGGCTGAGAGCAGAGCATTCGGACGGAACTGGTTCTGATAGGGCGGGGCCGTTGTCGTGTGATTGGTGCTGCCATCAGTGTTGACCAGCGTCGCGACCGCATCGTCCAGCCGGACGTTGAAATTGTCCCCGTCTACCGCGTTGATGTCGCCATTGACCAACTGGACCCGCGTACCGGCAGGAGATTGCAGGGTGATCTGCATGTCGCCGCGCCATGTATGGGTGGCCAGCACTCCCAAATCAACATCGCTGACGGTAAAGCTGGTTCCTACTGTGAAGTTGCGCACAAGCGGAGCTGCACAGGTGGTCGATCCATTGATCGCACCTGTCGTCGTGTTGCTGAACGTCGATGTTTGCGCCAGGGCCGGTGCGCCCAGCACAGCAAGCACCGCTGCGACGAATCCAATAAAAAGACGTCGCAGCAATGGGATGACGGATAGTCCGTCCTTGTTACTCAGCATGTCTGGTCCACGCATGCATTTCCAATAGCCGATCGGCTCTAACAGCGGGTTAATCGGCGTTTGGAGGCATGCCCTGACGTTCAGTCTTTCCTAACGATCACAGACTATGCGCGTTCGCATGATCAGAGCCTGGACCAGAAGGCTGCTGGCGTGCTTGACCTTGGCGATCCTGTGGACCGCCATGACCTTCGCCGCACCCGCCAATGCCCAGACCTGCGGAGCCGCGACCACGCAAGGGAGCGCGCCTGCGGGCTGGCAGACCTATTGCTGGCTTGATTTCTCCACATATAACGACACCACGGCCCGGTCGACTGCCGGCCAAAATTTCAGCTTCACGCTCAGTGACGGGGCGATACTGACCTTCAACCTGCGTGCCACGAGCACAGCTGCCTCGGCTGCGAGATCCATCACCGCACCATCCTGGGGCGGCGCTGCCGTGGGCAATTCGGCGTTTCTCGGGATTCCCGGCCGGCCGATCCTGTATATGGCCAACAATGGCTCAACGGTCACATTCACAATCCGGAACATCTTGGTGACGCCGCCCCCGGGCGCTCCGGCTGTCACGGCCTATGCCTTTGTGGCGGCTGACGCGGAATCAACCGATGGAGCGGAATCCATCCGTTTCACGACCAATGGTGGCGGCTGGCAGATGCTCGATTCGGTCAATCCCATCAGCGGCGGCAACATGCCGACGCAATCCGGCATAGGCACCTCCACCTTTGATACCACCGGCGGTGGCCTGCCCAGCTTTACCGGCGGGTATATCGTCGGCACCACGAGTCCGACCACGGTGACCGCGACCATGGTGGGTTCGGGGTTGCAAGGGGTGATGTTTGCGGTGCGCTTTGCGTCCATCCGCCTGACAAAACAGATTGTCGGCTCGCGCATAAATGCGGCGGACCAGTTCACTTTCCGCATCAGCGCCACGTCATCGGGCACCACCCTCGCCAGCGGCACCACCAGCGGCACCGGCAATGGACCGTTCACCGCGGCTGCAGTGTCGCTGGCATCGGGGATACCCCTGACCATCAGCGAGACTATGGCGCCCGGCAGTGTCAGCCCCCTGGCGCGCTATCGCGGCAGTTTGACCTGTACCAATGGGACGGCCGGATCGACGACGCCGTTACCCAACAATCTTGTGACATCCAGCTACAATTTCGGCGCGCTTCAATTTGGCGATGCCATCCAGTGCATCTTTACCAACGCCGCCTTTCCGCATGTCCGCCTGCGCAAGGTGATGGGGTCGACCGGGCGCACATTTTCGACCGACCAGTTCAATGTCCGCATCATGAACGGCACGACTGTCATCGCCTCCTCCACGACCAGCGGGACCGGCACTACGGTGACGGGTGGAGACACCAGCTTGGTCGAGCTCAATGCCGGGACAGCCTATACCCTGGATGAACTGGGCGTTGGTGCAACCAGCCTGTCGGTCTACACCCCGACAATGAGCTGCGCGAACGCTTGGGCCGGATCAACAACGGCACTACCCACCAGCGTGCCAGGCCCCATCACGCCGCAACTGGGTGATGTCATAACGTGCACCATTACCAACACGCGGCGTAACGTGGCAGTCCTGTCGATCGCCAAAAGCTCACGGGTCATTTCCGATCCTGTCAATGGCACCACCAATCCGATGATGATCCCCGGCGCTGTGGTCGAATATGCCATCAGCGTTACCAACATCGGCAACACGACGGTGACGTCCAACAGCCTCATCATGCTCGATGTGCTGCCGCCCAATGTTGCCTATGACCGAGTCACCGGGGTCAGTTTCACCAATGGTACGACAACGAGCGGGCTCAACGCCTTCAACCCTGCGACAATGGTGACATTTTCCAATCAGCCGTCCGGCGGCGCTCCCTTCAGCTACACGCCTGTCGGCACCTATGACACGGCGGTGACCGGGCTGCGGATTGCCCCCACCGGAACGATGGCCGCCGCCACATCCGCGACGGCGACGCCCAGCTTCACCATCCGTTACCGGGTGCTCGTTGAATAAGGCACCTTAACGCCAGTCGCCGGCGCATGCCATCCATAGCGATGTTGCGGCAATCGCCGCCGTTTCGGCGCGCAGGATGCGGGGGCCCAGGGTGATGGGCCTGGCCTGGGGCAGGGCACGAATGGCCTGTCGCTCGGCATCGTCAAATCCGCCTTCCGGTCCGATCAGAATGGCCGCCGGTGCTCCTGCCGCTGCAAAAACCTCTGCCGCCGGTTCGCCGCCCAATTCATCGGCCATGAAAAGGCACCGCCCGTTGGGCCAGGCGGCAAGAAGCTTTGCCAAAGGGACCAGTTCCGCGATCGAGGGCAGAGCGGTGCGGGCGCATTGCTCCGCCGCTTCGGTCATGATCGTCCGGGCGCGTTCAAGATTGACCTTGTCGACGACGCTCCGCCGGGTGAGCACCGGGACAATCCGGTCGACTCCTAATTCGGTCGCCTTTTCCAGCACGAGATCGAAATTGGGCTTTTTGACCGGGGCGATCACGAGCCACAGATCGGGCACCGCTTCGCGGACGCGGAGCCGCTCGACAATCACCAGATCGACGTGGCGCTTGGCGACAGTTTCTACCCGTGCTGCCCATTCGCCGCTTTCATTGTCGCACAGTATGACGGCATCGCCCGGCTTTACCCGCATCACCTGACACAGATAATGGGCGGCGTTCCCGTCGATGTGCCGGACACCCCCGGCCGCAAGCAAGGGTTCGACAAACAGGCGCGGCGCGCTGCGGGGTGGCCAGGCAGGTGTGGCAGGCATGGCACCTCTTTGCGGTCGACGGGGGTGACAGGTCAAGCTGAAGGGGTCATGACGGCGGCTGTACGACGCGCTATGGCGCGCCAGTGACTGATTCCAGTATGCCCTCCTCTGTGGATAGTGTCCCCGATACGCAACTCGGCCTGTTGATGCGACTGTTGCCGGCGACGGTGCGGCCCTATGCGCTGCTCGCCCGTTTCGACAGGCCTATCGGCTGGTGGCTGCTGTTTTGGCCATGTGTCTGGGGTGTGGCGCTGGCAGGCGGTGCCATCGATCATTGGCCGCTGCTGTTTTGGATGCTGCTCGGCGCCATGGTCATGCGTGGAGCGGGCTGCGTTTATAACGACATAGTCGACCGCGATCTCGACCGGCAGGTCGAACGCACCCGCAACCGCCCGCTGGCCAGCGGCGCCGTGTCGCTCAAGGCGGCTTGGGCGTGGCTGCTCTTCCTCTGCGGGGTCGGGCTGGTCGTCCTTCTGCAACTGCCAACCGCTGCCCAACTTGTCGCCTTGGCCAGCCTGGTGCCGGTCGCCGCCTATCCCTTCATGAAGCGCATCACCTGGTGGCCTCAGGCCTGGCTCGGCCTTGTTTTCAGCTGGGGTGTGCCGGTTGCCTGGGTGGCTATCAGGGGAGAGGCAGACTGGGCCATGTCACTGCTCTATGCCGGCTGCATCGCCTGGGTGATTGGCTATGACACCATCTATGCACTTCAGGATGTCGAGGATGACGCCATCGTCGGCATCCGGTCCAGCGCCCGCCGAATGGGCAACTGGGTGCGGGTCGGTGTTGCCGGTTTCTATCTGCTGGCAATAGCCGGTTGGGCAGGAGCACTTTGGCTGGTTCGCCCGGATCCGCTGGCTCTGCTGGCACTGGCGCCGGCTGCCGCTCACTTAGCTTGGCAGGTGGGGACGCTTGATCCTGAAGACGGTAGAAATCCGCTGGACCGTTTCCGCGGCAACCGGACGACAGGCCTGTTGATGGCGGCGGCCTGTTTTGTGGTAGGCAGCACGGCCTGACCCTCCAGGCTGATCCGGCAAAGGCGGATGTGTTTTTGCTGCACTGTTCGCTTGGCGTTCAGCTTCGCTCTGGTTATACCCCCGCGCATGAACCGCAAAGCCAAGCTGATCGCAGCCGCCGTCCTGCCCGCCATCCTCCTTGCCGGTTGTGCCGGTCGCACCAACGCGCCGCGCGATACGCGTTACATCGCCCGGGATGTGAGCACCCTTTATCTCGCGGCCAAGGATCGCATGGATCGCGGCCAGCACAAGATTGCGGCGGCCCTGTTTGACGAGGTGGAGCGCCAGCATCCCTATTCGCCCTGGGCCCGGCGTGCGCAGCTGATGAGTGCATTCAACTATTATGCGGCAGCAGAGTATACCGACTCGATTGCCTCGGCCCAGCGGTTCCTCCAGCTGCATCCCGGCAATCGCGATGCGCCCTATGCATTTTATCTGATCGCGCTCTGCTATTATGAACAAATCAGCGACGTGACCCGTGATCAGCGGATCACCGAACAGGCTCGCGATGCGCTTGGAGAGCTCATCCGCCGTTACCCGGAAAGCCAATATGCGTCCGATGCCAGGCTGAAGCTTGATCTGGTGAATGACCATCTGGCCGGCAAGGAAATGGAGATTGGCCGCTATTACCAGCGGTCGTCGCGCTGGTTGGCGGCCACCATGCGTTTCCGCGCTGTCGTCGATCAGTATCAGACGACCAGCCATGCCCCCGAAGCCCTTTATCGTCTGACCGAATCCTACCTCTCGCTCGGGGTGCAGGACGAGGCTCGTCGCGCGGCGGCGGTTCTCGGTCGCAACTATCCGGGTTCGGAATGGTATGAGCGCGCCTATGATCTGCTGGGCGAACATGCGCCGCAACAGGTCAACCAGACCAACTGACGCGACCGCGGCGGAGCGGGCGGTGCCGCACGAACACAGGCTTGTTCCCCAATCGTTCCATGGCTATAGCTGGGCGATGGCGGACCCATGCTGACGGCCCTTTCCATCCGCGACGTGGTTTTGATCGAGGCGCTTGACCTTGATTTTAACGACGGCCTTGGTGTGCTCACCGGGGAAACCGGAGCCGGCAAATCGATCCTGCTCGATGCATTGGGACTGGCGCTGGGCAGCCGGGCCGATAGCGGCCTGGTCCGCCACGGCACCGACAGGGCCCGGGTTACCGCCAGTTTTGCCCCGCTCAAGGCCGGTCATGCCGCACTCGATCTGCTTGATGAAGCCGGCATAGAGGTGGAACCTGGCGAACCGCTTGTCATCCGCCGGGAGGTCAAGCGCGACGGCGGCAGCCGCGGCTTCATCGCCGACCAGCCAGCGTCGGCGGCGCTGCTTCGCGATGTTGGCGCGACGCTGGTGGAAATTCACGGCCAGCATGATGAGCGGGGCCTCCTCAATCCGCGCGGTCACCGCGCCCTGCTCGACGCCTTTGGGCAGATTGACCTGTCTTCAGTCGCCCAGTCCCATGGCGAATGGCGTGCGGCCGAAACAGCGTTGGCCGAAGCGCGTGAACGCTTGCTCAACGATGTCAGCGAACGCGAATGGCTCGACCACAGCATCGCCGAAATCGCCGCGCTCGCGCCCGAGGCGGGCGAGGAGGAGGCCCTCGCCGCTGCGCGCTCGGACATGCAAAAGGGCGCCCGGCTCGTAGATGAGATGGATGGCGTCGACAAATTGTTGGCCGGGTCTGATGGTGCGCTTGCCCAATTGCGCGCTGCCACCCGCCGGCTCGACCGCCTCGCTGCCGAGCACCCGCTGTTCGCCGAGGCACTGGCAGCCTTTGACCGCGCGCTGATTGAGGCGGGAGAGGGCGAAGACAGCTTGTCCAAGGCTGCCGAGGCCTTGCGTTTTGACCCGGCCGAACTGGATCGCATTGAAACCCGCCTGTTTGATCTGCGCGCACTGGCCCGCAAGCATCGCGTCGAAGCGGATGGGCTCGCCGCGTTGCTGGAGGATCTGACCGCGCGCCGTGCCGCCATTGATGCCGGGGAGCAAAGCCTCGCTGATCTGGAAAGTAGGGTTGCCCGCAGCCAGTCCGCCTATCGCAACGCCGCCGAGGCGCTGCACGCGGCGCGGGTCAAAGCCGCTGCCGCGCTCGACAAGGCGGTGGCGAGTGAACTGGCTCCGCTGAAACTCGACGCGGCGCAATTCCGCACGGCTGTCGAGCCCCTCGACCAGTCGCAATGGGGGCCGCACGGTGCCGACCGTGTCGAATTCCTCATCGCCACCAATCCCGGCGCGCCCTTCGCCGGGCTGATGAAGATTGCCTCGGGCGGCGAATTGTCGCGCTTCCTGCTCGCGCTCAAGGTCAGCCTTGCCGAAGTCGGTGGCGCCGGCACGATCATCTTTGACGAGATCGACCGGGGCGTGGGCGGCGCAGTCGCCAGCGCCATTGGTGAGCGCCTGTCGCGCCTTTCGGACAGTCGCCAACTGCTCGTCGTCACGCACAGCCCGCAGGTCGCGGCACGGGGCACTCAGCATTATATGATCGCCAAGACCAGCGACGGCACCGTCGCCCGCACCGGCGTCCGCAGCCTCGATGCGGGCGAGCGGCAGGAAGAAATTGCCCGCATGCTATCAGGGGCCGACATCACCGATGAGGCACGGGCCCAGGCAGCGCGACTGATGGAGGTGGTGTGATGGCTTTGTCTGAAGCCGAAGCCGCCAATCGTCTGCTGCGTCTCGCCAAGGAGATTGCGCGGCATAACCGGCTCTATCATGATCAGGATGCGCCCGAGATTTCGGATGCCGACTATGACGCGCTGGTCCGTGAAAATGCTGCGCTGGAGGCGGAGTTCCCCCATCTTGTCCGCGCCGACAGCCCGTCGCGCATGGTCGGTGCACCCACATCTTCGGCGCTCACCAAAGTGCCGCACGCCAAGCCGATGCTCAGCCTCGACAACGCCTTTTCGGGCGAGGAGGTTGAGGAATTTGTCGCCCGCATCCGCCGTTTCCTCGCACTGGGTGACGCGGAGCCGGTGTGCCTGACGGCGGAGCCCAAGATTGACGGCCTGTCCTGCTCGCTGCGTTATGAGGATGGCGTGCTGGTACGCGCCGCCACGCGTGGCGATGGCACGGTGGGGGAGGATGTCACCGCCAACGTCCGCACCATCACCGACATTCCCGAACGCCTGACAGGAGCCGCCCCCGCCGTCTTCGAGGTGCGCGGTGAGGTCTATATGGCGAAGTCCGATTTCGCCGCGCTCAATGCCGCGCAGGAAGCCGCCGAGCAAAAGCTGTTTGCCAATCCCCGCAATGCCGCTGCCGGCAGCCTGCGGCAAAAGGACGCCAGCGTCACTGCCGCGCGGCCCTTGCGCTTCCTCGCCCATGGCTGGGGAGAGGTGTCTGAACTCCCCGCCGACACACAGATGGGTGTGATGCGGGCGATCGGTGATTGGGGTCTGCCGCTTTCCGACCTGCTCATCCGCGCCGATGGGGCAGGGGCCGCGCTCGCCCATTATGGCCACATAGAAAGCAAGCGTGCCGACCTGCCGTTCGACATTGACGGTGTGGTGTACAAGGTCGACCGGCTCGACTGGCAGGCGCGGCTAGGCTTTGTTGCAAAGGCGCCGCGCTGGGCCATCGCCCATAAATTCCCCGCCGAACGCGCGCAGACCACGCTCGAAGCGATCGACATCCAGGTCGGCCGCACTGGCAAGCTGACGCCTGTCGGGCGGCTGACCCCGGTCGGTGTCGGCGGTGTCATTGTATCCAACGTCACGCTGCACAATCGCGACGAGATTGCCCGTCTCGGCGTGCATCCGGGCGACCGGGTGGTCATCCAGCGGGCCGGGGATGTGATCCCGCAAGTCGTTGACAATCTCAGTCGGGATGAGGCGCGCGAACCCTGGGCCTTCCCTGATCATTGCCCGGACTGCGGCAGCGAGGCGGTGGCCGAGGAGGGCGAAGTGGATGTCCGCTGCACCGGCGGCCTCATCTGCCCCGCGCAACGTTTTGAACGGCTCCGTCACTTCGTCAGCCGCCCCGCGCTCGATATCGAGGGGTTGGGCGAAAAGAGCATCGCCGAATTCCTCGGCTATGGTTGGCTCGAACGGCCGGGCGATATCTTCCGCTTGAAGCGGCACCGCGATGAGTTGGTTGGTCGCGAAGGCTGGAAGGACAAGTCGGTCGACAATTTGCTCGCCGCAATCGAAGCCAAGCGCGCGCCCGATGCGGCCCGTCTGCTGTTCGGCCTCGGCATCCGCCATGTCGGCGCGGTGACGGCGCGGGACCTGCTCAAGGCGTTCGGCACACTGCCGGCCTTGCGAGAGACCGCGCAGGCTGCCCATGGCGGTGAAGCCGGGGCACTGGCGCAATTGACCTCGATCGACGGCATCGGCCCGGCTGTGGTCGAGGCGCTGGGCGATTTCTTCCACGAACCGCACAACGTCGATCTGTGGGAAGACCTCCTCTCCGAAGTCAACCCGCCCGCCTATGTCTCCAACGCCCGTCAGACCGAATGGAGCGGCAAGACCATCGTCTTCACCGGCAAGCTCGAAACCATGAGCCGTGACGAAGCCAAGGCGCAGGCTGAGAGCCTGGGGGCAAAGGCTGCCGGCTCGGTCAGCGCGCAAACAGATTTGGTGGTTGCAGGACCCGGGGCAGGGTCCAAATTGAAGAAGGCGACCGAACTGGGCATTCGCGTGGTGGACGAAGCCGAATGGGCCACCATCATTGCCGCGACCGGTGTCTAACCGACGACAGGCTCAATCTGTTCGGTAGCGGATCAGATCGCTTGACCTTCGCTATTGGCCGAGCCGAAATTAGCAACGGCGCGGCGTCTGCTTTCCCCATAAAGCTCCGCCGCGCCGTGCTGATGAATGCTCGGGCATTCATCGCGACCCGAGGCTACTTGTCCGTGCAGAGAACATGCGCGAACCGCCCCCATGCAGGTTCCGCATCGCCCGCCCGGCGATGCTTCCGCTTGCATTGATGCTATTCATTACCCATTGTGGTTAACGACAATGCAAAGAACTTATCAATTGGTGAAATCCTTTGGAATGAATGGCTCACAGTCCGTTTTTGACCGTCTGGTGGCTGCCGGTTCGATTCGCCATTTTGACGATGGCGAATTCATCTTTCAGCAGGGGGAGCCTGCGATCGGGCTTGTCATGGTCGTTTCGGGATCCATGGCGGTCGGGCGTTACCGGCACGACGGAACCTATAATCTGCTGACTGTGCTTGGTCCGGGTGAAGTCACTGGCGACACCAGTTATTTTGCCCAAGCCCGGCGATTGAATGACGGTATTGCCCAGGGCCGGACCAGCATCTGCACAGTGGGCGGGGTGCACCTCGACCGGCTGATCGATACCGATGCCCAGGTGGCACGGTTCCTGCTTACGTCGATGGCGACGCAGATGCACAGGATGATCCGGTTGATCGACGCCGAACGGCGCCATCCCGCCCGGATCAGGCTGGGCTGGCTGTTGTTGCAGGAGTGTGATCCGCGCGATGGGCTGTTTGATGGCAGCCAGCAGGATCTGGCCAATCTGCTGGGCGTGTCGCGGGTATCATTGGTCAGCGCTCTGGCAGCGCTGGTCGAACTGGGGGTGGTCAGGCGCGGTTACAGGAAACTCTGGCTGACCGATCGGGCCCGGCTGGAACGCTGGCTGGCCAGGGAGGCCGGACCGGCCAATGCCGAGCCCTGATATTTGACCGGTTCAGAGGGCGGTCACGATCACCACAACGCGCCGATTTTGGGCCATGCCTTCCTCGGTGGCATTGTCGGCGATGGGCAGGCTCTCTCCCCAGCCACGGATGGCCAGCCCTGCTGCCGGAAAGCCATTGGCCTGCATGATCACGGCGACCGCATTGGCCCGCGCTTCCGACAGGCGAGCATTATACTCTTCGCTACCCGATGAATCGGTATGCCCCTCGACACGGGCTGACGTCAGGCCGACCGATTGGAGCCCCTGCGCCATGGTCGCGATCCGGCCAGCCATTTCGGGCTGGACGTCCGAACTGTTGGTTGCGAACAACATGCGGTCGGCCATCGACAATTGCCACCCTTGTTCGGTTTCGACAAAACCCTGGGACTGGAGCATCTCGGTCTGCGCACGGGTGAAGCCCGATTGCGGCATCGTCTGGCATGCCGCGAGGCTGAGCGCACCGAACAGCGCCAGGATGAAGGCTGAAAAACGACTGGTCATGGCTGGTCTCCACTAAGGGACGCGGTCGCCGATTCCTCTCCGGCTACCGGTCCCGTTCGAATTTTACTGTGCTTGTCCTGATACATATGTTCATCGGCGCTGCGGATCAGAGTTTCCACATCATCGCCGTGATCAGGATAGATGGCTTGGCCAATAGACAGGCTGATGGTGACGTGAAGGCCACTGCCAATGTCTATCGGTTCCAGCATCACCTTGGTGATGCGGTCCGCCACTGCACTGGCGTCTTCAACCTGTTCGAGGTGAAGGATCAATATGGCGAACTCGTCCCCGCCCATCCGGGCGGCCGTGTCTCCAAAGCGCAGGACATGGGTAATCCGCTGGGCAATGGCGGCAATCACCCTGTCGCCGGCAACATGGCCATAGCGGTCATTAATTTGTTTGAACCCGTCACCATCGAGAAACAGCATGGCGAATTTTTCGCCGTTGCGCTGTGCCGCGCGGATGGCAACGCCTACCGCATCGACAAAGGCGGCACGGTTGGGCAGGCCCGACAATGTGTCGTGGCTGGCCCGATGCAACAAGGCTTCATGGGCCCGGTCAAGTTGCTGATGCCAGTCCTGCAATTCATCAAGTAATGAATTGAATCCACGTGATAAATCATCAACTTCAGTAATTGTGGCGGACGGTGCCCGGCGTTCGAATGTACGGTCGGATCGGACAGTCTGGGCCACTTCGGCGATCGATTGGATCGGCTCGATGATGGTCCGACGCAGCCGCGCGCCAATCAACCCTGTCCCGATAAAGGTGACGACCAGACAGCCCAATGCACCCAGAATTGTGCCGGTCAGCAACCGGTCAAGACCCTGTGCACCACCGACCACGCGGACATGGGCTACCGGCTTGTCCGCAGGGCCGATCGGCGCGACCATCGGATCGGGGAAGACCATGCGTGCCAGCAGGCTGTTCTTCAGACGGCCCGGTCGCTCCCACCGGGTCATCACATCCCCGTTGGTCTTTATGATGGTGATTTCATCGATGCTCTCGTCGGCGACAATCGGCGCCATTGCCTCGCGCGCGGCAACAGCATCATTGAACACGACCGGGACTTCCAACGAATAGCTGGCCTGTTCGGCAACCAGCTCCAGATTGTGTCGGGCATATTGCTTGAACAGCAGGAAGCCCGTTACCAGCACCACTGTCAGGGATAGGGTCACTGCCAGCAACGCAACCAGCGCCAGCGAACGGCCCAGCGCATGTTGCAGCGAGATGCGCGCATCTGTTGCGCTATGGGGAGGGTGCGGTTCGGTCATCGCCCACTCCCCGGCCGCCGTGCAAGCGCCAGAACGCGCGGATCCACCCTGACACGGCTGCGCGACACTGCGTCTATGTTGAGATCGAATGTGACCCCGCCAGTCACGCTGCGCAGGCAGAACATGCTGCCATGGACGCATTGGGGATCGCTGTCCGTCATCGACAATATGGGTCGGTTGGTCAGGCTGCGTATGATGGTGGTGCGCTCGACGGCTGTAGTGCGGCCTAGATACAGGGCATCGCATTGGTCAGCAGACCATTGCGCCGCTGTCATCCGCGAGGTCGCCAGCATTTGCCCGTTGATGAGGCGGCGATTGTCGATCCGGCCGCCCATCGTAGTCGGCCCGACAATGCACAGCCGCACGGCCCGCAGATCCGACGGCCAACGGGCATAGGTCACAATGCCCGATGCAATATCAGCCGTGGCAATGGCTATGCCGTCGCTGGCGACCGGCGCGCTGGTTTGCGTGCTGATCGGCCACAACGACGCTACAATAGTCAAGCCTATGAGTTGAGGGGAAAAAGCCAAAGTAAGCGTCATTATGCCCGAGGATGATGGCCCGCTAATGGCACAAATGGCGGTAAATTGCCACTGACATTGATGTAGATTGGGGACTGGTTGCAAATGGAACCATTTTCCATGCTATAAGCAGTCATGGCCGTTGATCCCCCTTTGCCACCTGCTTTTGTCAGCCATGTGCATGATGTCCCGCCACCCGGCGCGGCGCCTGATTGGACCATTCCACAGAATTGGGATGATTTCTCAGCGGCTGATCATGCGGTGTGGGATACGCTGTTCGCTCGCCAGGTGGCGATGCTCCCGGGCAGGGCCAGTGATGCTTTTTTGCGCGGCGTTGATGTCTTGCGGCTCGAACGGCCCGGCATCCCTGATTTTCGTGATCTCAACGAGCGGCTGATGGCTGCGACCGGGTGGCAGGTGGTGGCTGTGCCTGGACTAGTGCCGGATGATGTTTTCTTTGATCATCTCGCCAACCGCCGCTTTGTGTCGGGCAATTTCATCCGTCGGGCTGACCAGTTGGACTATCTTCAGGAGCCCGACGTCTTTCATGACGTGTTCGGCCATGTGCCCATGCTGGCCGATCCGGTCTTTGCTGATTACATGCAGGCCTATGGCAAGGGCGGATTGCGAAGCCTCAGCTTTGGTTCGCTGGAAAAGCTGGCCCGGCTGTACTGGTACACGGTCGAATTCGGACTCGTCCGTGAAGCTGGCGGTTTGCGCATCTATGGTGCGGGGATCGTCTCCAGCTATGGGGAAAGCGTCTTTGCCCTTGATGATCCCAGCCCGCATCGCATCGCCTTTGATCTCGAAAGGGTGATGCGAACCGACTATCGCATTGACGACTATCAGCAGAATTATTTTGTCATCGACAGTTTCGAACAATTGCTGGACGCGACCCTGCACACCGATTTTGCGCCGCTTTATGCCCGCTTGCAAACAGTATCGGACATTGACGTGGCGCAGCTGATCGATTCCGACGTGCTGATCAATCTTGGCACACAGGCCTATGCTGCCAGCCGCTGATCACCAACTGCCGAAATCTCCAGGTGGCTGACCCGCGCTGCCGTTGGCGCGCCGGGGCCTGCGCCAACCTTGACGCCGCCTTAGGGTGAGCACCAGCACTGGCCATTGCGCACCGGGACCATGTTCATCGACGCGGAAGCCGACCCTGCGGTACGCGGCGACGACCGCATCACGCTGTTTGTCGAGCAGGCCCGCCAGCACCAATTGACCACCCTCGGCGGTGATCGCCGCCAGCGAAGGCGCCAGCGCAATCAGCGGCCCGGCGAGGATGTTGGCGCAGACCAGGTCATAGGGCGCGGTTTCCGTGATCAACGGGTGGCGCGTGCCATCAGCCACAGCGAGCACCATCTTGCCCGGTCCAAAGCCGATGGGAACGCCATTGATTGCAGCATTTTCCGCCGACACTTTCACGCTGACCGGGTCAATGTCGCTGGCCACGGCAAAGGCCCTGGGCCACAGGTGCAGCGCGGCAAAGGCAAGCAGGCCGGTGCCTGTTCCAATGTCGGCAACGGTCGCATAGCGACGGCCCTGTCGTTTCAACCGGTCAAGCGCCAACAGGCAACCGGCGGTCGTGTCATGATGGCCTGTACCAAACGCCTGTCCGGCATCGATCCGGAAATTGACCACGCCCGGCATGGTGTCCGGCGCATCCTTGGCTGTATGGACGTAAAAGCAGCCGGCACGCACTGGCTCCAGCCCCGCCTGCGACAATGTCACCCAATCTTCGTCGGCCAATCGTTCTGGCTTTGGCGGCTTGCGGTTCTTGCGGCCCAGCAGCGCCATCATCGTTTCGATCAGCCGCCGGTCAGGCTCGTCCTGGGTATAGACATCGATGCGCCATTCGTTGCGGTCTTCGTCAATTTCGCTTGCGACCAGCACGGGCGCGGGATCAAATGCGGCGAGGGAAGGATGCTCGTCGGTCAGCATCTCCGCCTGAGCGCGGTTGCAGGGAAAGGCGGTCATCCAGCTTTCGGTCATTAATTCGCCCCTAGCCGCCGCTGCTTTCCCGCGCGAGCCGTGTGTCGAGCCGTACCCGCATCGACTCGACCAGGCGTCGGCATGCAGCCGGATCGACGAGGGGTTCGTTGCCGCTCAACCGGGCAAACAGGTTGCTGAAGGACGGATGTGGAGTGATCAGAACGTCGCACGGCATCGCTGCTACCCGGTCAAAGGTTGAACGAAAGGGTGCAACTCGTTCGGGATGATCGGCAAAGCGGTAATCGTCAGCCGACACGGCGGTCAGGCTGTCGACATAGGCAAAGGTGACGCAGTCGCCACTCTCACAGCTCCGCCAGGTCCAGCTGGTACCCCCGCTGGTGTGGCCCGGTGTCGGCACCGCGGTCAGCCGAATGCTGTCATTGTCGGGCGAGATGATTGTGCCATCGCTGACGATGCCGTGAACCGGCACCGGTCTCATGCCCGGGATAATCCCATACTGAGGGTCATCGGCATCCACCGTGCCGTTTTCCAGCGATGGTCGGGCAGCCTCGCTGGCCCACACCTGTGCCCCGGTTGCCGCCTTGAGAGCGGCAAAGCCGCCCATATGGTCGAGATGCTCATGGCTGCCGATGATGAAACGGATGTCGCGAGGGTCAAAACCAAGCGACCGGATGTTGGCCAGGATTGATGGCACCGCTTCCTCGGTTGCCCCGTCAATCAGCACATGGCCTTGCGGAGACGTCAGCAACAGAACCGCGATGCCACAGGTGCCGACGTAATAGGTGTTGCCGTGAATGCGAGCCGGTGGCGCCGCATCGGCCCAACCCTCCCGCCCGGCACAGGCATTGGCCAATTGGTGCCCCTGCGCCCGTGGGTCATCCGTTCGGTTGGGCACGCCGTTGACGGCTGTTTCAGGTGATGGCCGGGGTACAGGTGTCGCGGTGCAAGCGGCAAGGGTCATGACGAGGGCCGGGGCCAGCGCACGCGCCAAAGCGCCGACCCGCCGGCCCCTGCTCCATTTCGATTCGACGTTCATTGGCCGACCTTAACCGTGGCCATGGCGATTAGCCAGCACGCCAGCCGTGCTTCAGGCCGCCTTGATCTTTGGCCTTTCGCTGCGGCTCTTCAACCGTTCTTCATAGTCCGCCATTTCCATCATCCGGCGGTCGATGATCTCGACATCGGGGGCATGGCGCAGGTCGGACAGTTCCTCCCGCGCTACGGCATGGCTGAACAGGAAACCCTGCACCTCGTCACATCCCTGCGCCTTCAGCATCGTCATCTGCTCTTCGCGTTCAACCCCCTCAGCGGTGGTCTTCATGCCCAAGCTCGATGCAAGATTAACGACCGACCGCACAATGGCTTGGCAATCCTCGCGACTGTCGATTTCCGCAATGAAGCAACGATCGATCTTGATCTTGGTGAAGGGGAAGCTGCGCAGATAGTTGAGCGAGGAATAGCCCGTTCCGAAATCGTCGAGCGCGATGTTGACTCCCAGCCGCCGCAGCATGTGCAGCGTTTCGATATTGGCGTCGCTGTCCTGCATCAGCACCGTTTCGGTGATTTCGAAACAGATCCGCGCCGGGTCCACTGCATTGGCGGCGATAGCATGGGCTATGGTGCCGATCAGCGAGGAACTGCGCATCTGTGCCGGCGACAGATTGATCGATACCGTCAGCCTTTCGTCCCAAGTCGCCAAGTCGGCAATTGCCTGACGGATTACCCATTCGCCAATCTGGATGATCAGACCGGTATCTTCCGCCACTGGAATGAAGACATTGGGCATCACAATGCCGCGGTCCGGATGCTCCCAGCGGATCAATGCCTCGTGGCCGCTGATGTCGCCCGTCACGACGTCAACAAGCTGCTGATAGTGCAGGCGCATTTCTCCCTTGCCCAGCGCGCTGCGCAGGTCGAGTTCGATCAGGCGTCGGGCCTGTGCCGCCTCGTCCATGCCGCTTTCAAAGCGGATGGCGCGATTGCGGCCCAATGCTTTTGCGGAATAGAGGGCCAGATCGGCATTGCGCATCAACAGGTCGGTGTCGGATCCATGGTCAGGACCGACTGCGATGCCGATGCTGGTGCCGATGACCACGTCATGATCGCCCAGTGCAAAGGGCACCGAGAGCTTTTCGATGATGGTGGCAGCGATCGTATCAATCTGGTCGAGCCTCGATGCCGGCACCAGCACGGCGAATTCGTCGCCGCCCAGTCGCGCAACCAGCTCGGTGTCGCCAACGCAGGACTGGATCCGGCGTGCTGCTGCCTTGAGCAGCCGGTCACCGACCGGGTGACCCAGGGTGTCGTTGATCACCTTGAAATTGTCGAGGTCAAGACACATCAACCCGGCTACCCCGTCCTTCTGGTTCAGGCTGTGGTACAGGCTCTCGTTGAACAGGAACCGGTTGGGCAGGTCGGTCAATCCATCATAATGGGCCATGTAGCTGACCCGTTCTTCAGCGTGGCGCTGCGCGGTGATGTCGGTGCAGACACCGCGCCAGCCATCCTCTACAGGGCGCGCGCTGATACTCCACCAATGCTGGACCTGGCCGATGGTCAGCGACAGGATCAGGTGACGGAAGGCCCGCCCTTCCATGATATGCGCGGCCATCTGACCGCGTTCGATGCTGGGATCGAACAGCTTGATCCAGGATTTGCCAACCACTGTCTCGATCGGACGCTGGCAGGCCTGAGCCAGTCTTTGTTCCGGATTGCGGATGCAGCCGTCGCGGTCCAGCTCGAACAGCCAGTCGGAACCTTGCTCGGCAAAATCATTGAGTAACAGGGCGACGGTCGCGTTGGATTCCTCAAGCGCCCGTTCGCGGCGCGCGGCCATGTCAAACCGCTGCGCAGCGAGGCTGATCTGCGACGAGAGAAAGGCCGAATAACAGATCAGCAGCCCCAGTGCCGCCACACCCGACATGCTGTTGGTCATCAGGAAACTGACAGCCAATCCGGGGATGATCGACAACAGATACAGGCGTGCCGCGCGCGCCCTGGTGCGAAATGTTACCGTGCCGGCATTCATCATGCCTGCGGCCAATATGCCCAGGAACATCTGTTGCTCGGTAGTGGCAATAGTGAACAAGGCGCACAGCGACAGACCCCAAAGAGCCCCGAGCGACAGTGCCAGCAGATTGACCCGGCGCCTGACCATGTCGAGCGCCGGGCTGTCCGGCGTTACCTCGGCAAAATCACGCGCCGTTCGCGCGCGCCAGGCCAAAAGCATGGTCAGCGTCACCAGAACCGCGCCGATCACTAAAGGCGACACGCTGCTGATGAACAATGCCGAACAGATCAAGGCATTGATAATGTTGCCAGCCGCAGATGGCCGCAGATTGCCGAGATTTTCTTCGAGCTGGCGATGCAACAGCCAGCTTTCGTTTGAATCCCTGGCCCCGCCGACGCGAAGCGTGTCGATTTTCATTGTGCGGCCCCAAACGCATGTGATTCTTTGCAGGGGCTGCTTAAACTACAAATTGCTCAACAATTGATTAGGCGTAAATTATTGCTGCATTTCTGATGGTTATGAAAGAAAGTGAAGCATTTCCGCGCTTATCCGGCGCACATCGCCTGCCGAATTACCGAACATAACTTGCCCCGTTCACGTCGAGCACCGCACCGGTCATCGATGGCGGCGCGTCCAGCGCGCACCATCGCGCCATCTCCCCGACCTCGCCGGGCATGGCGACTCTGCCCAGCGGAATATCAGCCAGCAACTTGTCGCCGCCTCGGCTTGCCAGATAGTCATCTGCCATTCCGGTCATGGTGAAACCGGGGCAGATGGCAAAGGCAAGGATGCCTTCCTTGGCATAGGCGCGGGCAATCGTCTTGGTCATCGCCACCATGCCGGCCTTGGACGCGGCATAGTGCCAGTGCGCCGGGCTGTCGCCCCGATAGGCTGCACGGCTCGCGATGTTGACGATGCGTCCGCCGCTATTGTCACCGTCGCGGGCGCGCTCCTGCCAGTGCAGCACGGCGCGACGGCACAGTTCGGCGCTGGCGGTCAGGTTGATCTGCATGGTCCGGTTCCAGCCATCGGTCCACTCTGCCGCCGCGCCGTCGAGAGGGTTGGCCTCGAACACCCCGGCATTGTTGATCAGCACATCAATGCGACCGTCGAGCCGCGCCAAGGCATCGTCCCACACTCTCGCCGGCGTGCTGGGATCGGCCAGGTCGCCGTCCTTGCTCGACAGGGCGACAAGCCGGTTGCTAGGGGTTGAAAGGGCAGCCGCAATGGCCGCGCCGATGCCGCGCGACGCGCCAGTCAAAAGGATATGTGTCGTCATGCCCCCGCCATAGCGGGCAGCAGCGGTGCGGGCCAGTGGTTGAAACTGTCAGGCGACCTTGCGGGTGAATTCGCTGGTTGACCGGGCGAGGTTGCCCAAATTCTCATTGATGGTCTCAAATCCGGATTCCAAGGCATTGATTTCACTGACTACCTTGTCAGTGTCTTCCCGGATCGAAGCGATCGTGCCTGACATGGAATCAGCCGCCAGAGCGGTTTCGTCAACCGCCGCGGTGATGGTGGTGACGGTGTGCGCTTGCGTATCCATGGCATCGCGGATGCGCCCGGCCACGGCTTTCACTTCCTCCACCGTTTCGCGGATCGAACTGTTGGCGGACACGGTTGTGCGCGTCGCCGACTGGATGGCGGCAACCTTGCTGGCAATATCATCGGTGGCGCGCGCTGTCTGGTTGGCGAGGCTCTTGACCTCTTGCGCCACCACGGCAAAGCCGCGCCCGGCATCCCCCGCACGGGCTGCCTCGATCGTTGCGTTGAGCGCCAGCAGATTGGTCTGGCCCGCCACGTCGCGGATCAGGCCAAGGATCGATTCGATCGTTTCCGCATGGCCCGACAGCGCCATGGAAATGTCGAGCGCCGCGGTCGCCTGTTCGGAAGCCTTGTCGGCGATCACCGCGGCTTCGGCGACCTCTTGCCGCGTGGTGTCAATGGCGCGGATCAGTCCGGCGGCGGTGCGGGCTGCCTCGCGCATCGCGAGCGCCGACTGCTCGGCTGCGGCTGCCACTTCGGACGCCTTGCCCAGCATGTCGCGGGCGGCGCTCGCCGCTGCGCTGGTTTGCCCGCCCAATTGCGTGCCAACGGCAGAGGCGCCGAGCATGTCATTGGCTACCGTCGACTGAAATTGTTGCGCCAGCAATCGCCGTTCATCGGCCTGCACATGCTGGTCGAGCCGCGCCTTGTAGCTGTGCAATATGTCCGCCTCGAAAGATGCCATCACCATCACCGTTTCGGCCAGGTCAATGGCTCGGGCGGTGTCTTCGCCACAGGCTTCTAATATGCACTGGGCACCGGCAGCGTTCGATGCGGTCAGGCAGGCGATGATCGTGCCGATGTCCGACCCGGATGTCACAGCACGCCACGCAAACAGGCAACAGATGGTTGCCCATTCCTGCTCATCCGGGGCACCGAATTTGGCGTCAATATAGCGCCGGCCATCCTCGATATTCTTTTCGAGCACCGTGCCGGTCACCTGTGCTTCGGGCGGCACGCGGCTGTTATAGGTGTTCCAGAATGCCCGGATCAGGGTGTCCTCATGCCCGCGATAGACAGCGCGCACCCTGGCGCATCGTTCCCTCAGCCGACCGTCCTTGTCAAAGACGCCCATCTTCTCGGCAACTGCCAGTGGTGGCACGTCGGCCATGGTCAGCCTGCGGTAGGTGCTGCTCGGCATGGTCAAGCCCCATCGTCAACCAAAGTGTGTGTTTTGAGGGGCTTATCGCACCATGGTTAACAGGCTGTTAGAGCCGGCGCAGAAAGTGCGCCGCTTGACGTGTGCGGTAACTTTCCAACCGCACAGTGAAATATTATTTCTAGGCCAAGAGGGGCCGGGAGCGTGGTTGGCGTTCCCGTGCTGGTACGGGCGGGCCTTTGGCCGCAGCAGGAGAGACGGACATGATCATCGGATGCCCCCGCGAGATCAAAAATCACGAATATCGGGTCGGCCTGACGCCGGAGAGCGCGCGTGAACTGACCGCCCATGGCCATGTTGTCCTGATCGAGAGCGGGGCGGGGCAGGGCATTGGTGCGACCGATGATCATTATCGCGCTGCCGGCGCCCGTATCGTTGACATGGCAACGGCCATTTTTGCCGAGGCGGAAATGATCGTGAAGGTCAAGGAGCCGCAACCGGTCGAACGCGCCATGCTGCGTTCCGGGCAGATCCTGTACACATATCTTCATCTCGCCCCCGATCCTGAGCAAACCAGGGATTTGCAGGCCTCCGGCGTGATCGGCATTGCTTATGAAACCGTCACCGGGCGGCAGGGCGGGCTGCCATTGCTCAAACCCATGAGCCAGGTGGCCGGCCGCATGTCCATCCAGGCCGGCGCGACCGCGCTGGAAAAGGCGCATGGTGGGCGCGGCGTCCTGCTCGGCGGCGTGCCGGGCGTTGCGCCGGGCAAGGTGACCGTCATTGGCGGCGGGGTTGTCGGCTTCAACGCTGCCCAGATGGCGGTTGGCCTCGGCGCCGATGTGACCATCCTTGATCGTGACCCGGAGGTCCTCGAACGACTCGGCATCCATTTCGAATCGCGCGCGAAAACCCGCTTTTCCAACAAGGCCAATCTGGCCGAATGCGTGGCGGAGGCGGATCTTGTCATCGGCGCGGTGCTGATTCCCGGCGCCGCCGCCCCGCATCTTGTCACGCGGGACATGCTGGGCACGATGAAGCCGGGCAGCGTGCTCGTCGATGTCGCCATCGATCAGGGTGGCTGTTTTGAAACATCGCACCCGACCACCCACGCAGAGCCGACCTTTGTCGTCGATGGGATCGTCCATTATTGCGTGGCCAATATGCCCGGCGCGGTCGCCCGCACCTCCACCTATGCGCTGAACAATGTCACCTTGCCGCACGCATTGCGCATTGCCGGCATGGGGTGGAAAGCGGCACTCAATGCTGATCCCTGTCTTGCGGCGGGACTCAATGTGTGGAACGGTCACATCACCTGCCAGCCGGTGGCAGAGGCGCTCGACTTGCCGCACCTGCCGGTGGCGCAGGCTTTGGCTTGAGATTGCGAGAGACAGTGCAATGACCTCCCCCCAGGACGACATCCCCGAATCTGCCGAAACCGAAGAGAATGAAGTGCTGCGCGAGGCGCGGCGCGTTCGGGAACAAAAGGAAAGGGCTGAAGCCAAAGGCAAGCTGGGCTGGAAGGCCGGCGCCGCTGCCGCGATAGGTGTCGGCTCGGCGGCGCTGATCGCCGCCTTGCTCTATGCCAACCGCGACCGAAAAGACTGATCGGTTTTTTTGCCCTGTCGTTTGCGACAGGCTGGTTGCATCCCCTCGCTTTCTCGTTAAAGCGAGCCGCATTGATTGTGGTTCAGAAGGGGGTTCAACCTCGTCATGGCTTTTGCTGGCAAACGTCCCATCTCTCCGCACCTGCAGGTCTATAAATGGGGCCCGCACATGGCGGTCTCCATCTTCCACCGCATTTCGGGTGACGGCGCCGCCATTGTTGGCGGCCTTCTGTTCCTCAGCTGGCTGGGCTGCGCCGCCGCTGGCAAGGAAGCCTATGACGCCTTCCTTGGCCATTTGGGCAGCTGGTATGGTTTGGTTGTGCTGATCGGCATCACCTGGGCTTTTGCCAACCATGCCTGCTCTGGCATCCGCCACCTGTTGCTCGACACGGGCGCCGGTTATGAGCTGAAAGCCAACCGCGCCTGGTCGATCGTCAGCCTCGCCGGCGGCGTGCTGATCACCGCGCTGATCTGGCTGTTCATTTTCTACGGGAGGCTCTGATCCATGGGTAACGGCACCCGTCTCGGCCGTGTTCGCGGACTAGGTTCCGCGCACAGCGGTACACATCATTTCACCTTGTCGCGCGTCACTGCCATTGCCAATCTGGCGCTGCTGGTTTGGCTGTTGATCAGCCTGCTTTCGGGCAGCGCGGGCAGCCATGACGCGATGGTCCGCTGGCTGGCCTCACCATTCGCCGCTGTGCCGCTGGCGCTGCTGGCGATCAGCGCCTTCACCCACATGCGCCTGGGCCTGACCGTGTTGATCGAGGATTATGTGCACGGCGAAGCGACCAAGCTTGCCTCTCTCCTGCTCCTCACCTTCTTCACCTGGGGCGGCCTCATCTTCGCCCTCTTCTGTATTGCCAAGATCGCTTTGGGAGCGCCCGTCAATGTCGGCCAGTGAAGCAGCCCCCGCCTACAAGATCATCGACCATGTCTATGACACGGTTGTCGTCGGAGCCGGTGGCTCCGGTTTGCGCGCCACCATGGGCAGCGCCGAAGCCGGCCTGAAAACCGCCTGCATCACCAAGGTGTTCCCGACCCGCTCGCACACTGTGGCGGCTCAGGGCGGCATCGCCGCGTCGCTGTGCAACAACACGCCGGACCACTGGACCTGGCACATGTACGACACCGTCAAGGGGTCGGACTGGCTGGGTGACCAGGACGCCATCGAATATATGGTGCGGGAAGCGCCGCAGGCGGTTTACGAGCTGGAACATGCCGGCGTGCCGTTCAGCCGCAATGCCGATGGCACCATCTACCAGCGTCCGTTCGGCGGTCACATGCAGAATATGGGCGAAGGCCCGCCGGTACAGCGCACCTGCGCCGCCGCCGACCGTACCGGCCACGCCATGCTTCACGCTCTCTACCAGCAGAGCCTGAAATATGACGCGGACTTCTTCATCGAATATTTCGCGCTCGACCTGATCATGGTCGACGGGGAATGCCGTGGCGTCATCGCCATGTGCATGGAGGATGGCTCGATCCACCGGTTCAAGAGCCACGCCGTCGTGCTGGCGACCGGCGGTTATGGCCGCGCCTATTACACCGCGACCTCCGCCCACACCTGCACCGGTGACGGCGGCGGCATGGTCCTGCGCGCTGGGCTCCCGCTTCAGGACATGGAATTTGTCCAGTTCCACCCGACCGGCATCTATGGCGCCGGCGTCCTCATTACCGAAGGCGCGCGTGGGGAGGGCGGTTATCTGACCAACTCCGAAGGCGAGCGTTTCATGGAACGCTATGCGCCGTCGGCCAAGGATCTTGCCAGCCGTGACGTCGTGTCGCGTTCGATGGCGCTGGAAATGCGCGAAGGCCGCGGCGTTGGTCCCGATGGCGACCATATCTACCTGCACCTTGACCATATCGATGCCAAGGTGCTGGCCGAACGCCTGCCCGGCATCACCGAAAGCGGCAAAATTTTCGCCGGTGTTGACCTGACCCGCCAGCCGCTGCCGGTGACACCAACCGTCCATTACAATATGGGTGGCATTCCCTGTAACTATCATGGCGAAGTCGTCACGCTGAAGGACGGCAATCCTGAGCATGTCATCCCCGGCCTGTTCGCCGTGGGTGAAGCTGCCTGCGTCTCGGTCCATGGCGCCAACCGCCTTGGTTCCAACTCGCTGATCGACCTTGTCGTGTTCGGCCGCGCCACCGGCCACCGCCTCAAGGAACTGATCAAGCCCGGCACCCCGCACAAGCCGATGCCCAAGGATTCAGCCGACTTCGCGCTGCAACGCCTCGATCATTTCCGCTTCGCCAACGGCGGTTCGCCTACCGCCGAAGTCCGCGTAGAAATGCAGAAGACGATGCAAAAGCATTGCGCCGTGTTCCGCGACACTGCGCTGCTTGACGAGGGCAAGGACCTGCTGGGCAAGACCTACGCCAAGATGCAGGACATCCGCGTCAGCGACCGCTCGCTGATCTGGAACACCGACCTCATCGAGACGCTTGAGCTCGACAACCTCATCAGCCAGGCCAGCGTCACCATGCATTCGGCGGCGAACCGCAAGGAAAGCCGCGGCGCCCACGCGCATGAGGACTTCCCCGACCGCAACGACGCCAACTGGATGAAGCACACCGTCAGCTGGTTCGACGGCTGGGGCGGCAAGGGCGGCGAAGTCAAACTCGACTACCGCCCCGTCCACGAATATACCCTCTCCGACGAGGTAGAGTATATCAAGCCCAAGGCGCGGGTGTATTGAACGTCGCCCTCAATGCCATCTTTCAGGGGGCCGGAGCGATCCGGCCCCTTGTGTTTTGGGGGAACCCTCAGAGGCTCTCTCTTGGGTCCCCGGTTGAGGCATCGTTCGTCCCGCTGCGCACCCACACCGGCCGCCCGCCAACCCATGTCTCCGCGACCCGGGCGCCACGCACGTCGCTCGGGCTCGCAAGCGTCACATCCTTGTCGAGCAGGATGAAATCGGCCCGCATCCCCGGCATCAGCGTGCCGATCCGGTCCTCGGCAAAGCCGGCATAGGCCGCGCTGCGGGTGAAGCCGTCGAGCGCCGCGATACGGTTGACCGCCTCCTCCGGCCGCCATCCGCCGAACGGCTGGCCCTGTGCATCCTCCCGGGTAAAGGCGGTGGCGAGGCCGGCGAACGGGTCAGGGCTTTCGACCGGGAAGTCGCTGCCAAAGGCCAGTCGCGATCCGGTCCCTGCAATCGTCCGCCAGGCATAGGCTCCGCCCAACCGGTCTGGTCCCAGCCGCGCTTCGGCCATCAGCCTGTCGCTGGTCTGGTGCACCGGCTGCATGCTGGCGATGATGCCATGCTGGCCGAACCGGGCGATGTCAGGCAGGTCAACGATCTGGGCATGTTCGATCCGCCAGCGCCGGTCGCCGGGAAAGCTGGCCGCGACATCATCGATCGCGGCCAGCAGCTCGCCATTCGCGGCGTCACCGATGGCATGGACCGCCACCTGAAATCCGTCCATCGTTGCACGCACCATGAAGTTGCGCAGCTGCGACTGGCTCAGCATTGGCAGGCCGGTGATCGTTGGCGCATCGCTATAGGGAGCTTTGAGCCACGCGCCGCGCGAGCCCAGCGCGCCGTCGAGCACCAGTTTGACCCCAACCATGCGCAGCCGGTCCTCATAGAGCCATGGCGTCGGCCCCGGCCCGGCGATCAGCGCCATGGCGTCGGTCCCGGCGGCGTAGCTGATGATCCGGACATTCAACCGACCGCCATCTCCCGCCCTGCGGAACGCCTGCCAATCCTCCATGCTCGTGCCCATGTCGGCCACAGTGGTGATGCCGGATTCGAGCAGCCTTTGTTGGGCCAGCGCCAGTGCCCTGTCACGGTCGCGGGCCAGCGGCTGTGGCACATGGCGCGCGATCAGATCGCTTGCGGCATCGACAAATATGCCGCTTGGTCGTCCACCAACGGTCTCAATCCGCCCACCACTGGGTGAACGGGTGGAGGCGGTGATACTGGCCGCCCGCATGGCCGCGCTGTTCGCCCATCCGGCATGGCCATCGACCCGTTCCAGCCATACCGGCTTGTCGGCCACCACAGCGTCAATGTCGGCAGCGGTGGGAAAGCGGCCGAGGGCCCAGCTTTCCTGATTCCATCCCCGGCCGATGATCCACGGCAATTCGGGATTGGCGGCGGCATAGGCGCGGATGGCTTCCTGTGCCTCCGCCAGGCTGCGCGTCTGTGAAAGATCGAGCGTCATCAGCTGGAAACCCAGGCCCATCACATGTCCGTGCGCGTCGATCAGCCCGGGCATCAGCACCTGACCGCGCCCGTCTTTGCGGAAATCGGGCCGATCCGGGCGCCGGTCTCCCGGCCGCAGCAATTGTTCAACCCGGCCGTCATCGCCGATGATAATGGCGTTGAACCGCTGCACGTCGCCATTGGCCGTCAGCGTCAGGCCATCGACATTGTCGATCAGCGTTTCGGCGACGGCTGGAGTGGGCAGCCATGCCAAGGCCAGGGCCGCCAGACAGGTGCGCATTGTGGGCGTCATCATTTCGGCAACCTCTTCACCAGAACACTGGTATCCTGCCGTCCGGCACCCATCGCCTGCAATTCGGCATAAAATTGGTCGATGATCGCGGCAATCGGCAGGCTGGCCCCATTGGCGCGCGCCTCATCAATGGCGAGGCCCAGGTCCTTGCGCATCCAGTCAACGGCAAAACCGAAATCAAACTCGTCCTTCGCCATGCTGTGCCAGCGATTGTCCATCTGCCAGCTACCCGCCGCGCCGCCGCTGATTGCCTCATAGACCTTGTCGAGGTCGAGCCGCGCCGCCTCGGCAAAGCGCAATGCTTCGGACAGGCTCTGGATGATGCCGGCAAAGGCGATCTGGTTCGCCATCTTGGTTGTCTGCCCTGCGCCCGCCCTCCCAATGTGGACAATCCGCCGCGAATAGGCGGTCATCAGCGGCGTCGCAGCCTCGATTGCCGCCTTTTTGCCACCACACATCAGCGTCAGTGTGCCATTTTCCGCTCCAGCCTGTCCCCCGGTCACCGGCGCGTCGACCACCATCAATCCACGCGAGTCCGCCTCCACCGA
Organism: Sphingomonas lacunae; assembly: GCF_012979535.1. Lineage (NCBI taxonomy): Bacteria > Pseudomonadati > Pseudomonadota > Alphaproteobacteria > Sphingomonadales > Sphingomonadaceae > Sphingomonas > Sphingomonas lacunae. Next base: position 2,905,049 of record NZ_CP053015.1, on the reverse strand, counting down.
CAATTGCCGGGCGATCTTGGCGGATACGGTGGTGTGGTCGATATACAGTGCGCCCTTGGCCATTGTGCGAAATGCACCATCGCGGCCCAATGTGATGCTGGCCAAGTCATCGTCGGTACCAACGCAACTGATGACCGCATCGGCCCCTTCCGCCGCCGCGGCGGGGCTGCTCGCCACGGTGCCGCCATGGGCCGTGACCCATGCGTCGGCTTTGGCCCGGCTGCGGTTGAACACGATCATTTCATGCCCAGCCTTGGCCAGGTGACGGGCGATGGGGCCGCCCATGGTGCCCAGTCCGATAAAAGCTAATCTTGCCATGCCATCGGCATAACGGCGGTTTGCGTGCCGCGCCAGATGGGATAGAGGCGGATGCGTCATGACAGATAGCTCACCTCTTTCGACCTTGGTGCCCGGCTCGCCTGTTGCACCGGGCGGCTCGCCCCTTTTGACTTTGGATGATGTCCGCGCCGCGCGGGAGCGCATCGGCGATGCCGTGCTCCACACGCCGACAACGATCAGCCGCACCCTGTCCGCCATGGTCGGTGCGAACGTCTTTCTGAAGTTCGAAAATCTTCAGTTTACGGCGGCCTACAAGGAACGGGGCGCTCTCAACACGCTGTTGATGATGGACAAGGAGCAGCGCGAAAGGGGTGTCATCGCCGCCAGTGCCGGTAATCATGCGCAAGGGCTGGCCTATCATGGCGCCCGCCTGGGTGTGCCGGTCACCATCGTCATGCCCCAGACTACCCCGCAGGTGAAAGTCTATCAGACCGCAAGCCATGGCGCGGAAATCGTCCTGCATGGCGAGAAATATGATGATGCCTACGCGCATGCCCGCGAACTGGAACAGGAACGGGGGCTGACCTTTGTCCATCCCTTTGATGATCCCCGTATCGCCGCAGGGCAGGGCACGGTCGCGCTGGAAATGCTCGAAGATCAGCCAGAGATTGATACGCTGATCATTCCGATCGGCGGAGGCGGGCTCTTCTCCGGTATGGGTACAGCGGCCCGGGGGTTGCGACCGGACATCCGTCTTATTGGCGTGCAGGCAGAGCTTTATCCGTCAATGTATGCCCGTCTGAACCACGTCGACATGCCGTGCGAAGGCGATACTTTGGCCGAAGGCATCGCCGTCAAGCAGCCGGGTGAGTTTACCAGCGGTGTTGTCGCCAAACTCGCCGACGACATTGTGCTTGTCGCCGAACGTCATCTTGAACGGGCGGTCAGCCTGTTGCTGCAAATCGAAAAAACGGTGGTCGAAGGGGCGGGGGCTGCCGGCTTCGCTGCGCTCTTGGCCCATGGTGACCGGTTCAAGGGCCGCAATGTCGGCCTCGTTCTATGTGGTGGCAACATCGACACCCGGCTGCTCGCCAATGTGCTGCTGCGTGATCTCGCCCGGTCTGGACGACTTGCCCGCCTGCGTATCCGTTTGCAGGACCGGCCCGGCGCCTTGTTCAATGTCATGAGCGTTTTCAACAGCCTGCAGGTGAATATCGTCGAGATTTATCATCAGCGCATTTTCACCACCTTGCCGGCAAAGGGGCTGATCACCGACATTGAATGCGAATTGCGAGACAGGGACCATCTCGATTCACTGGTGTCCGCGCTTCGCAAGGCGGGTTATCAGGTAACGATGGTGGAACTGGCCTGACGTGCTGGCTGTTCCGTTCTGAATCACCTGTCGATCAACTCACATTTCCGTGGTTAACAGGCTTTAATTGAATCGGACCTCTTGCCATAGTGCTCGCAACGCCTTCTCGGCGGACCCGTTGCAAAAGGCCCGTTTTTCAGTGACCGCACCGTTCCGCTTCCCACGATTCTTTGTCACGAGCCCGAGCCCGTGTCCCTATCTGCCGGGACGCAGCGAACGTAAGGTGTTCACCGAACTGACCGGCAGCAATGCTGCGCAACTCAATGACGCGTTGGGCCGGATCGGCTTTCGTCGCAGCCAGAATGTTGCCTATAGGCCCAGTTGCCTGGGCTGCACCGCCTGTGTTTCGGTGCGCGTTGCGGCAGGGGAATTCAAACCCAGCAGTTCCCAAAAGCGGACGCTAAAGGCCCATGCCGATCTGATCGTCGAAGCGCGGGCGCCCTGGGCCACCGAAGAACAATATGAACTTCTCACCCGTTACCTCGCATCACGCCATCCCACAGGTGGAATGGCCGATATGAGCGAGGAAGATTTTGCCGGCATGGTCGAACATTCACCGGTTGAAAGCTGCGTTGTCGAATATCGCGAACCCAATCCGGATGGCTCGGCCGGGCGACTGGTCGGTGCCTGCCTTACTGATCGTCAGGGTGATGGCCTGTCGATGGTCTATAGTTTCTTCGAAACGAACGACAGCGGACGCAAGGGGCTTGGTACCTTCATCATCCTCGACCATATCGTTCGCGCCGCCCGCGCCGGTCTGCCATATGTCTATCTCGGTTATTGGATCGAAGGGTCCGACCGCATGGGCTACAAGACCCGCTTCCAGCCGCTGGAACGCCTGGGCCCGGACGGATGGGCCCGCATGGCCCCGGTGCAAAGGACCGGTGGTAACGCGACCGTAAGGGCCGAACCGGCAAAGGAAGCCGAGGCCGCCGCATCCATCTATGCCGAAACCCGCCGGGCCGAAGAAGAATTCGCCGCACTGGGCCAGATCTGAAGGTGGCAAGATTGACCGGCCGCACTGGCTTTGCTCGGCATGAACTGGCAGTCAGGCAGCTTGTCTGATACGGGTTGCAGCATGGCCCGCATACACCGTTACTCACTCACCCTCGACTGGACTGGCAACCGTGGCAACGGGACCAGCGGCTATCGCGATTATGATCGCGGCCATCGCCTGTCGGCGGCTGGCAAGCTGCCCATTGCCGGCAGCAGCGATCCGGCATTCCTCGGCGATGCCGCGGCATGGAATCCTGAGGAATTGCTGGTGGCATCCTTGGTGGCTTGCCACCAGCTCTGGTTCCTGCATCTCGCCGCTGAGGCGGGCGTCATCGTTACTGCCTACCGTGACGAGCCGCTTGGCGAAATGACAGAAGCCGCCGATGGCGGCGGGCAATTCACCCGCGTCATTCTCAGACCCTGTGTCGATGTCGATGGCGTGGTCGAATGGGACGTGATCACTGCGCTCCATGAACGGGCGCATCAGCTCTGTTTCATTGCCCGTTCTGTCAACTTTCCGGTGCTTTGCGAAGCGCGTCAGGCCGCGACCTGACGGTGACGTGACTGTCCCGCAGCGGGGCGAAAAGGTTCACGTTGGCGATTTGGACATAAATGCGTGCCATTGTCGCAGGGCCTTGCCGCATGATTCGGGCAAGCCACAGGAAAGTGGGTTCAGAACAGGCGCGCATGACCGCAGCAATTCATCCGGATGACTGGGCTTCTGGCAAAGCCGCTGACGGGCGAACCGCGCGCCCATTTGGTCGCCCGCCGCGATCTGGTGGCCGGGTGCACCGTTCGCGCCGCTGGCTGTTGTTGGGCGGGATGGCGTTGGTACCTGCTTTGTTGCTGGGATCACATCAGCTTTGGGGCAATCCCTTTTCCCCGGAACCCTATTCCGTGTCAGTGCCGGTGACACTCAAACCCTATGATGCGCAGCTATGGTCGCTTGTCAATGCAACCAGCTTTGACGCGGCCCGGGAAATTGCGCCCGATTTGCCGGATCCGACTGCATTGCCGACCGTTGCCGAACTGGCGGGCGGGGACGGCGAAGCGGCTCTGCCACCCGCCAATGCCGCCGCCATGCGGATGGAGGCCTATGTTGGTCCGCCGCCGACCCGCTATGTGTTTCGCGGCGCAACCGCCACTGATACCGCCCGTGCGCATTATTGTCTCACTGCAGCTCTGTATTATGAGGCTGCGAGTGAATCTGATGACGGAATGCGTGCTGTTGCGCAGGTTGTGCTCAACCGTGTTCGCCATCCCAGCTTTCCTGGCAGCGTTTGTGGTGTGGTGTTCCAGGGCTCGCAACGGCCTCTGGTCTGCCAGTTTACCTTTGCCTGCGACGGCGCGATGGCCCGCTCGCCGAGCCGGACCAACTGGTCCAGAGCCAGCCGTATTGCAGCTGAAGCCCTCGCCGGACGGACTTTTCCGGCAGTTGGTGTGGCTACCCATTATCACACCACGGCCATTTGGCCGTCTTGGGGGCGGTCGCTGGCTATGACGAACATTGTCGGCGCCCACATCTTTCACCGCTGGCGTGGTCGATATGGGACGCCTGCCGCTTTCTCCCGGCCATATTCGGGGCGGGAACCGGCGCCGGGCCCCTATTTGCCGATTGCTGCCCAGCTGGCTGCCAGGGCCGGCCGCAACGTGCCTTCGGCCGTCGTTCCTGGCACTGTCGCAGCAGGCGTGACGCCTGCCATGCCGGCTGGTGCGCCCGCCGGTGCGCCTGATGCGGCGACGGTGGCCGCGATCAATGCGGCGCGCAACGTGCCAGTGGCCGGGACCGCGGCTACAGCTGCAGCACCCGTGCCCGCGCCGATCAATACGCCCGGCTTTTCGCAGCCGCCGGTTCCGGTCGCCGCACAGCCCGCGCCCAGCTATGCCGACCCGCGGCTCAACCGTTCCGGCACCGTGCGCGAAGAATGGCGCGACAGTGGCACCAATATCCGGCGCTAACTATCTGAAATGATGTAATTATCTGAAGAGGTAGAGGCGCCGTGGCCGCTCTACCTGGGCGTCTACTTACCGTCCTTGGCTCCGCCAACGCCGGACAATGCGATCAACAATTTCCGGCTCTCCACCCGATTCACGCCACAATTCGGAGAACAGCGGATCGGTCGACGCGGGTCGTTTGTCCGGCTCCAGATTGTCGAGCATCACCCGAATCGGAATCGCCACGCCTTCTCCGCAGATCACACATTCGCGATTGCGCAGTGCCGCAATGGACTCGACAAAGCCCCGCGACCCTTCCGGCATTGCTGCCTTGACGAAATTCTGGTCGCGCTCATTGTTGAGCCGCATGGAAATGATAGTGCCGCACTGCGACAGCACGCCTTCTGCCAGATCCGACGGTCGCTGTGTGATCAGGCCGAGCGAAACACCGTATTTGCGGCCTTCCTTGGCGATACGTGACAAAATGCGTCCAACAGAAGACGTATCGGCATTGCGTTCATTCGGAACATAGCGGTGCGCCTCCTCGCAAACGAGAAGGATCGGTCGCTGCGGCTCGTCTCGTGACCAAATGGCATAATCAAAGACCATTCGGGCAAGCACTGCAACAACGACGCGGACGACATCAGAAGGGACGCCGGAAACGTCGACGATCGAAATGGGGCGTCCGTCGGTCGGCAGGCGGAATATCTTCTGGAGGAACGAGGTCATTGTGTCGCCAACCAGCATGCCAGAGAACATGAAGTTGTAGCGAGGATCAGCCCGCAATTCCTCGATCTTGCTCTTGAGCCGCTGAAACGGTGCTGTTGAAGTGGACTTGTCCAACTTGCCCATCTCATTCTGGATTATGCCGAGCAGATCCGAGAGCAGATAGGGAACTGGGGAATCTATTGTCAGTTTGGAAATGCCTTCGGCATGCTTGTTCTTGGCACGCGCAGCCAGCAGGCAACGGGACAAAATGTCACAATCGATCTGCCGATCCTTGCCTTCTGACGTAACGAATATTTCGCAATGCTCTTCGAAATTGAGCAGCCAATAGGGCATGGCAAGATTGTCAACGTCGAAGATCGCGCCCTGATTGCGAAAGGCCGCCGAATATTCTCCGTGCGGATCGATCATGACCACATGGCCTTGAGGCGCGGTTTCGATGATGCGATGCAGGATCAGTGCCGCGCTCGTCGATTTACCGGTGCCGGTAGAACCGAGCAGGGCAAAATGTTTGCCAAGCAATGGGTCAATATAGAGCGCTGCCCTCGTGTCCTTTGTCGGATAGATTGTTCCGATTTCCACATGGCTGCGATTGTCCGCAGCATAAATCTGTTTGAGGTCACTGGATGTCGCCGCATAGACCGGGCTGCCGGGGATCGGAAAGCGGGTGACGCCACGACGGAAATTGTTGATTTTGCCTGTGAGAACTTCTTCGTCGCCTTCGCCGAGGAAATCCACTGTCGCAACGATCAAGGCATGGTCGCGCGGATGCAGTTTCTGATTTCGGATGCCGGCTACAAGCCAGGTGTTGCCAACCCGTATCTTGATCTGGCTTCCCACTTGGCCGGCCATCGAAACGGCTGAATCCTGACTGGTCGATAAATGATGCAATGCCTCGGCACTCAAAAGGACTGCCGACGAAGAACCCGCTATGTCCATGACCTCGCCGATACGAAGCCGTTCCGTGCTGGCAGTTCTGGCTTCCGCCAGATGGGTCAGTGCCTCTGCACTAGGGGCAGCTTGTGGGGCAGATTGAGAGTCCATGCGTCATCACTCATTTGGCCATTGGTCCGGATGCCTATGCTCAAGGCTGTCCCGCAGCAGGCTTAATAGCTTGGTGACGTTAACAAGTGGCTATTGTGGTTTATCGCTGTCGAAACACATAACCAGCACCCAGGCCAAGTCCGAGCGATAGCGCAACAGCGGCAAGCCCATACAATATGCCATAATTTTCCGCTGCATCTGCAACAAACCGATCAAAGCCGGTCTTGCGGATGTCTATCTCCCGGGCCGCAACTGCGAGCACGCGGCCTTTGGACACAAGATATGTCTCCGCCGTGTATCTGCCAACAGGCACCTGGGCCGGGATGGCGAGGGCTGCCCGATACAGAACCCCATTGCTGATTTCCACGGATCCAAAATTTTCCGCGTAAAGGGTGCGGCGCCGTTGCAAGTCAATCAGCCCACGCTCAAAGGTTCTGAGCTGTTGCTCATTCTCGAAATTTGCCGGGGATAGTGAGAGGTTTTCGAGACCCAGCTCGTATATAGCCGCTGTTCGCTCATCCATCATCTGATTGATCGGTCTGGATGCAGCAATCGCGTAATATCCGGGGGCGGTCGCAAATCTCACGCTCTGGGCATTGACCCAGATACCCGCAATGCGTTGCTTTTCCCTCAATCGGATCGCTTCGGTTGGTCCTTTGATGACAACCACGATGTCGGCGCGCTCGTCCGGTGCTCTCCCGTCAGGATAGACGATGGCGCCGAACAGCAGAAGTTCCTCTCCTGTAAAGCTGTATTTGATGTCAATTGCGCGGCTAGAGACATCGGGGACAAGCACCGGGTCTCTGGATTGAGGAAGCGCCGAAGTGGACGCAGCCATCGCCAACAAGCATGCAGCCCCTTTCACGGCGAGCAGGACTGGGCGGAACATCACAGCCATTGGATCGAGTAAATCTCGCTTGGCCGCCAGGCCAGTCCTATGGCCATTTGCGTCGCGACAAGCAGAACGATGATCGCGAGCCCCAACCGAAGTCTGGCGGGGTTTGCCTTCATCGCGAATCTTGCGCCAAATTGGGCTCCGACAACCCCACCTGCCAGCAGGAGTAACGCCAGTACAATGTCCACCGCTCTTGTCGTAACGCTGTGGATCATCGTCGTGGCAATGGTTGTGAAAAGTATCTGGAACAAAGATGTGCCGACTACAACCTGCGCTCCCATGCCCAGAATATAGAGCATGGCTGGCACCATTATGAAACCGCCGCCTACACCCAACAGCATTGTCATAATGCCGGTAATGATCCCAAGGATTAGCGGTGCGAGCGGTGACATATACAGGCCAGATTTGTAAAAGCGCCATCGGAAAGGCAGCATCAGCACCAAGGGATGGTGGCGGCGCTTGCGGACTTGCGGCCGAAAACCCGTTCGCTCTGCTTTCAAGGTGTCGAGAGATTCGCGAAGCATCATCGCACCAATCGATCCCAACAGAACCAAATATAAGATGGAAATGACCGTATCGATCTGGCCCTTGGATTCCAGCCATTCAAACAGGGCGGCGCCGATTATGGACCCTAGAACGCCACCGGCAACCAGTACGGCTCCCAAGTGCATGTCAACTGCATCGCGCCTCCAATGCGCCAGCATGCCAGAGACACTGGAGCCGGTTACCTGGGTGGCGGCGCTGGCAGCTGCTACGGTTGGGGGAATGCCATAGAAAATGAGCAATGGTGTGGTGAGAAAGCCCCCGCCGACGCCGAACATGCCAGACAGAACGCCCACCATGCCACCCAAGGCAATGATGACGAAAATGTTCACTGACATGTTTGCGACAGGCAGATAGAGGTCCATTCGCCACTTCCGCTAGATTATGACCGATAAGTCAACCTCTGCAGCGCGCCTGTCTGTTGACTGGCCCGTGATCTCGCATGGCTTCAAGCCGGGAAACCGGCTTTGGCAAGCAATTCTGATGCCTCGGGGCCGTTCCAGTCCAATGGGCCTATTACACGGCCCACTTCCTCGCCTTCGCGATCGTAGATGATGGTGGTGGGCAAGGCTCCGCCAGTGGCAATGCTGAGCTCATTCTCCGGATCGTGCCAGGGTTGGACATGACTTAACGACCTTTCCCGCAAGAAGGCTTGCGGGCCAGAGGGATCGCTGCCGATATCCTGAGACAGAACCACTACTTGCGCAGCATCGCCGGCTCGGACGGCAACGGCTTCCAGTGTCGGAAGTTCTTCGATGCAGGGCGCACACCAAGTTGCCCAGAGGTTGAGCAGGATCGGCTTTCCCTTCAGCGTTGTGAGATATTTCCTGCTGCCATCGGGCGCGAGCATGTCGAGCGCAGGGATGGGTGATCCCGCCGAGCTCAAGTCGATCCTGTACCGTTGCGGACCCGAGCTATTCTGGCTGTCATTCTTTGGCGTGGCCGAGTTTTCCTTGGGTTGCGGCTCGGGCGCCTTTTCCCTATCGCACCCGGCCAGAAGCATGCTGGCAGCGAGTGCGATGCCGGCGGCCCTCAATTGGCGAACGATGCCCGGGACAGGGCGTCTGGCGGGAATGGACAGGATCATGGACGGCAACGGACAATCTCCAGCCAAGAGCGGGATGTGGGGTGGCCGCTTTGCGGAAGGCCCCGCGGCGGTCATGCGTGAAATAAATGCGTCTATCCCCTTCGACAAGCGGCTTTGGCAACAGGATATCGCCGGCAGTCGCGCGCATGTGGCGATGCTTGGTCAGCAGGGGATATTGTCGTCCGAGGATGTCGCGGCGATCGATGCCGGGCTGGTACAGGTCGAAGCCGAGTTCGCTGAGCAGGGAGTGCCGGTGGATCTGTCGCTTGAAGACATTCACATGACAGTTGAAAGCCGGCTGGCCGAGCTGATCGGGCCGGTGGCGGGGCGGTTGCACACCGCGCGCAGCCGGAACGACCAAGTTGCCACTGATTTCCGTCTGTGGGTTCGTGATGCGATCGATCAGGTAGATACCCAGTTAGAGCGACTTTTGCGCATTCTGGTGGACCGGGCCGGGGAGCATGTGGCGAGCATCATGCCGGGGTTCACCCATTTGCAGGTGGCCCAACCGGTCACCCTCGGCCACCATTTAATGGCCTATTTTGAGATGTTTAATCGTGACCGGTCGCGTTTTGCCGATGCCAGGGCGCGTTTGAACCGATGCCCGCTGGGTGCCGCGGCACTGGCCGGAACCGGATTTGACACTGATCGTTTCGTTACAGCAACGATGCTTGGTTTCGATGGCCCCACCGACAATAGCCTGGACAGTGTGTCTGACCGCGATTTCGCTCTGGATTATCTGTCCGCCGCCAGCCAGTGCGCGCTGCACCTGTCGCGACTGGCCGAGGAATTTGTCATCTGGGCGAGCCAGCCCTTTGGTTTCGTGGCCTTGCCGGACGCCTATTCGACCGGCAGTTCGATCATGCCGCAAAAGCGCAACCCGGACGCGGCGGAACTGGTCCGTGGCCATAGCGGCCGGATCATCGGCTGTTTCACATCCCTCATGATCACGATGAAGGGGCTGCCGCTGGCCTATTCCAAGGACATGCAGGACGACAAGCCGCCGGTTTTTGAAGCGCATGACCTGCTGGAGCTTTGCCTGACAGCGATGACCGGCATGATCGAAACGGCCACATTCCGGACCGAACGGATGCGGGCCGCAGCCGCCACCGGTTTCAGCACCGCGACCGACCTGGCCGACTGGCTGGTCCGTGAGCGCAATGTACCCTTCCGCGAGGCCCACCATATCGTCGGCGCGGCGGTGAAGGCGGCAGAAGCCGAGGGATGCGATCTGCCTGACCTGCCCCTCGCCACAGCAAAGGCGATTGACGAACGCCTTGACGCGGAGGTTTTGGCGGCGCTGACTGTTGAGGCATCGGTTGCCAGCCGGACCAGCCATGGCGGGACCGCGCCGGTGCGGGTGAGCGAGCGGATTGATGCCGCCCGGGCCATGCTGGAAGGAGGCGGGCGATGAGGATGGTAACAAAGCTGATGCTTGGCACCGCGCTGGTCGCGGCACTCACCGGCTGTGGTCGTCGCGCTGATCTGACCTATCCGTCCGGCGCGCCGGGTCCGGCAGTGCCGACTGGCGAAACGCGCGCCCCGACACCCGCTGAGTTGATGACGCCATCCCCACAGGCACGACCAATGCGTAGTGACGAATTGCTCAAACGGTCCGAGGAGCGGCAGACCGACGAATTTGATCTGCCACCTTCCTGATAGCCGGATATGGCCCGGCCTGATTGCCGGGTGACTGACCTGATTATTTGAGCAAAGAAGTTGAAATCATGGATCATTTCAATCTGATCGACGGCGAATTGCACTGCGAGAATGTGTCGCTGCGCACCATCGCCGATGCCGTCGGAACACCTGTCTATGTCTATTCGCGCGCGACGCTGGAACGCCATGCCGATGCGTTCAAGGCAGGCGTTGCCCAGGCCGGTGACGTGCACGTCGCCTTTGCGATCAAGGCCAATCCCAACCTGGCCGTGCTCAACGTTCTTGCCAAACGCGGGCTGGGCGCTGACGTAGTATCCGAGGGTGAGATGGTGCGCGCCCTGGCGGCGGGTGTGCCGCCGGAAGAGATTGTCTTTTCAGGTGTTGGCAAGTCCAAGCGTGAAATGGTTGCAGCCCTGGACGCGGGGATCGGCCAGTTCAACATCGAGTCCGAAATCGAGGGCGCGGAGTTGTCGGCGATTGCCGTCGCGCGCGGACAGAAAGCGGTCTGCACCCTGCGCATCAATCCTGATGTCGATGCCCGCACCCATGCCAAGATTTCAACCGGCAAATCGGAGAATAAATTCGGCGTGCCGATCAGCGATGCACTGGCGATTTATGGCCGTCTCGCGGCATTGCCGGGCCTCAAGTTGCGCGGCGTGGCGCTGCACATTGGCAGCCAGTTGCTGACACTGGACCCGCTTGAGGCGGCGTTCGACAAGGTCGGTGTGCTGGTCCAGGAATTGCGCGCCGCCGGTCATGAGGTGACCCATGTGGACCTCGGCGGTGGGTTGGGTGTCAAGTACAAGGCGGCTGACGACCCCCGAATGCCTGAGGAATATGGCGCGATGGTCGCCCGCATCACTGGCAACTGGGGCGTGACGCTGATGTTCGAACCGGGTCGGGTGATCGCCGCCAATGCCGGCGTGCTGGTGACCGAGGTGATCCGGGTCAAGCCGGGCGTGGAAAATCCGTTCGTCATTGTTGATGCCGCGATGAATGATCTGGCGCGGCCCGCGTTGTATGACGCCTGGCACGATTTTGAGGCTGTGCAGCCGTCGGGCGAGCGGATGGTTGCCAATGTCGTCGGTCCGGTCTGCGAGACAGGCGATACCTTTGCCATGGCGCGGGATATTGATGTGGTGGCTGCCGGTGACCTTGCCATCTTCAGGTCCGCCGGCGCCTATGGGGCGACCATGGCGAGTTTCTATAACAGCCGGGCGATGGTGCCCGAGGTGATGGTCGATGGTGACCAGTGGGCGATTGTCGCCGACCGGATTCCGGCCGCAGCAACGGTAGCGGCCGAACGTGTGCCGGACTTCCTCAATGACTGACGATTTGACGTCAGCGGGGCAGCGCTGATGCACAGCCTGCCGCTGTTTGTCAGGCTGTCAGGCCGGCCGGTTATTCTTGTCGGCGAAGGTGAGGCCGCTGATGCCAAGCGGCGGTTGCTTGACCGGGCCGGCGCCCGCATCGTTGGCGAAGAGGATGGCGAGGCAGCGCTGGCGGTTGTCGCGCTCGACGGTGACGCCGCGCGAGCCGCCGCGGACCGGCTGAAAGCGCGCGGCCTGCTGGTCAATGTCGTCGACCGGCCCGAACTGTGTGATTTTACCACGCCGGCGATTGTGGAACGGGGTCCGGTGATCATCGCCATCGGCACGGGCGGCGCCTCGGCTGGCCTCGCCAAGACGCTGCGCCAGCGGCTGGAGGCCCTGCTGCCAGCCGGCCTTGGTTCCATCGCTGAAGGTTTGAGCCAATTGCGGGGAGAGATGCGGCGGCGCTGGCCCGATGGCGGTGACCGTCGGCGGGCGATTGATGCGGCGCTGGCCGAAGGAGGAGCGCTGGACCCCTTTGCTGACCATGGCAAGGGCGTGGTTGACCGTTGGCTGGTCGAGGCAGGTGAACCACCGGCAGGGCAATTGGTAGTGGTGCAGCTTGCCAGCGGCGACCCTGATGACTTGACCCTGCGCGTGGCCCGCTTGCTGGGCCGTGCCGATGCGCTGTGGCACCGGGGCAATGTGCCTGACGCCATATTGAACCGCGCCCGCGCCGATGCCGAGCGGCATGTCGCCGATGCGCTGCCGCCGCCGCCTGCCAGCGGCCTTGCGGTCTGGCTGGAGCTGTAAGCGAGGAAAGCGCGGAAAACAGGCACCAATCAACCCGTCAGGGCAAGCGAGAGCTGCAATTGGGCGCTTGATTCCCTAGTCGACCATGAGCATGTGGAGACGCGCGGCGGCGATATGGGGTCCGCCTTCCTCCTGCCATGCCTCGACCACCACAGTCGCGACCCGCTTGCCGACGCGGGTGACCCGGCCACGGGCAAAGGTCGGCTGTTCCTTGCCTCCGCGCACATAATCTATGGTGATGCCGATCGGCTTGAAGCGGGGCTCCTGACCGGACGCAATGAGTGAGGCGGTGAGGGCTGCATGGGCAGCCATCTCCAGCAGGCCGGCAATGGCACCGCCATGCAGATAGCCGGGGCGGCCTGAAAGACCGGGATTGAACTCCATGCGCAGCACCGGCGCATCGTCGGGCGAGCTTTCGACAATGGTCGCGCCGAGCAGGTCGGCATAGGGCGGCAAGGTGACAGCCGGTTTGTTCATGCCCCGCGCTCCGCCTTGGCGGCATGGTCGGGCAGGGGATTGCCCTTGCTGCCGCGGGGCGGCATCGGCGGTCCGGTAAACATGAAGCTCGCAGCCATGGTAGCAACGGGGTCCGCCATGTCCCCATCATGGGCGAGGCCCCGGACAAAGGCGATGTCCCGGGCGACACGATAGCATTCGCAATGGGCGACGAGATCGGCACGCGGTGCAGCCGCACGCATGTAATCGATCCTGAGATCAAGCGTCGCCTGTGGCCGGAACACCGACAGGCGGGTCCATACCGATACGCCGGCGCACATGTCCATCAGGCCGATGATCGCTCCGGTCGACAGGGTCTGAGCCGCAGCGTCGCCGACCAGTTCGGCTTTCCACGGCATGCGGATTTCGGCCCAATCCTGGCCATGGGCGACATATTTGAGACCCAGCGCATGACTGTGCCCATATTTCTCCATCGTCCGGAACATGCGGGCGGGATCAAACACAAAGGTGGGCGGTGCATCGCTCATGCCCCTTGCCTTAGCCGCTGCGTCAGGGGCGGCAACCCCCTGTTTGCGACAGGCAGGCCGACGCCCGGCATGGCCCGGCGATTAAGCAAAGTTCATTTGCACCTCGCCGTCCCGTGCCTAGCCTGCCCTGTGTCCGGATGCGGCATGGGGTCGCAGTCCGGCCCATAGCCAAAGGGGGTCAAGATGGACCTGGTTTCGCTTTCGATTGAGCTCGTGCCGCAACTGGACGTGGTGCCGGCTGCCTATGGCGCGATCAACGCCCCGTTGCAGATCAGCGGTGGCACGGTGTTCGACATTGTCATCGCCGTCATCGTCTCCGCATCCTGATGCGGCAGGACTGTCTGGCGGCGACAGCCTGCCAGCATCGGCTGTGCCCGGTTCGCTGGCCTGTGCGTTAGCGGACCGGGACCGGCTTGAGAGGGCGAGGGCAATTGGCGCGGAGTTGATGGGCGCTTGGCAGGCGCGTGAGGATGTCCGGGCCCTGCGCGACCGGCTGATGGCAATGGATGCAGCCTTGCCAGCTGATGCGATGGCGTTTGCCGATGCATTGATGCCGTGGCTGGTGAACGATGGCTGGTATCGGGATCTGATAGGCACATTTTGTCAGTCCCTTTCGGCCGACGCGCTGGCCGAGTTACCGATGGGGATGCAGTCCGGTGGGCTGATGCAGGCGCTGGCGCTGATCGAGGCAGGGGGCGCGTATGCAACATTGGCGCAGTTGGGCGCCGAACGGCTCGCCGTGCAAGCCGGGGCCGGCCAAGCGCGCCGGCTGGTGTTCGACAGTGGCTTTTCGCTGGTCTTTGTGGTGGCCGGCACAATCGAGGTGGAGCTTTGGCGGCTCGACAGGGGCAACGGCAACGCGTGTTTGGAACGAACTTGCCGGATGGGGCGAGGTGCGCTTTTGGCGCAGGACAACCGCACCGAACAACTCATCATCCACAGCGCGCCCGCCGATGCGCTGCTGTTGAACATGGCAGTCGCAGGGCCGGACAGGAGCGGGCCTACCCTCGAATTTGACGCGCATTCGGGACAACTGCTGCGGCGCGGCACGGCCGATCCGGCGGTGTCGAGAATGCTGTTGCTGCTGCCATTGATCCCGACGGCAGGTCCGGAGGGCCGGTGCGAGTTGCTGTCGCGATTGTGCCGCGACGCTGACCCGATGTTGCGCTGGCAGGCGATGCGCTACTGGCTGGCCGAGGATGCCAGGGATGCCCTGCCAGTGCTGACGAGGATGGCGGATGATGACGCCGATCCATCGGTGCGGACCGCGGCCAAGGCGACAATGGCGCTGATCGCGCGCATGACCAGGGAGGCAGCCCATGCCGGTTGAGCTGCGCCATGCTGCGGGCGTGGCCGCCATCGATCTGGAGGAATGCAGCGCGCGGCTGGATGAGTCGGGGTGTGACCTGTCCAACCCGGACGGGGTGGCTCGGGCTGGGGAGTTGTTGGCAGGACTGTGCGCCAATCGGGGCTTTCTGGCTCGACTGGCGATGGATGAGTTGCGCCAGCGGTGCGCGGGACAGCAGGCCGGCAACCGTTATGGCGCGCAAGTGCTGATGCTGGCGCGGCGGCCTGGAGCGTGGTTCATCCGGGCCAATTTCTGGCCGGCAGCTGATGATCCGGTGCTGCATGCCAGCGGTGCCGAGCATTATTTCTATCATGTCCCGCATGACCATAATTTCGACTTTGTCACCGTCGGCTATTGGGGGCCGGGCTATCGCAGCAACTGGTATGAGCGGGACGATACCCCGATAAGCGGGGTGCCGGGTGAAGCCGCAGGCCTGCGGCTTGTCGAACAGGGCCAGTTGGGTGAGGGGCGTGTGCTGCATTATCGCGCCCACCGCGATGTCCATGACCAGTTGCCGCCAACCGCCCTGTCAGTCTCGCTCAACATTGTCGCCGATCAGCCGGGAACCGTGTGGCGGGACCAATATCTGTTCGACACGCGGCATAACCATGTCAGTGGGGTGCCGACGCTATCGCAAGGGGAAATATTGCTCGGCATGGCGGTGCGGCTTGGTAGCAGTGAGGCAATGGAACTCGCCGCGCACCTGGCCCGGAGCCATCCCAGCGAGCGGGCACGATGGAGCGCCTGGCAGGCAATGGCAGGGGTGCGTGATGAGGCTGGCCGCCGGCGCCTCTATGAACGGGCCACAATGGAGTCATCCCCGCTTGTCAGCGGCATGGCAAAATTGTTCCTCGACCGCATGGACGCGAGGGCCCTGCATGATGATAGCCGCTGATGGCCAGCCGCCCGTTCGGCTCGCCTTGTTCGAGCCGGAGCCAACCGCGTCGGCCAAGCTGGCCTGCCTGTTGCGTGCCCATGGCGCCCTGCCGGTGCTGATGCCCGACCCGGCGATTGCGTCGCGTGCCTGGCAGGACGAAGCGCATGAGGCGATCATCGCCAATCCGTTTCGCAGCCGTGCCGACCCCCGGACCGCCATCACCCTGTTCCGCGAGATGGCGGGGTGCCGCGCATTCTTGGCGTTGACGCCCGATGATGTTGCCGAACAGCGGATCATGGCGATGCAGGCCGGCGCCGATGATGCCTTTGCCGTCAGCGGAGACCCCCGGGAGATGATGGCCCGGCTGTCGGCGCTGTTGCGACGACGGACGCCGTCCGCAACCATGCTCGCCTGTGATGAGTTGACTATCGACCTGATCCGCCGTTCGGTGAATCGTGCCGGTCGGAACATTGCCATGCCCCTGCGCGAATTTGACCTGCTCGCCTGGCTGGCGCGCTCGGCCGACCGGGTCGTCACCCGGCATGACTTGTTGCGGGCAGTGTGGCGGATTGACTTCGATCCCGGCACCAACCGGATTGAAGTGCATATGTCACGCCTGCGCCAGCGGATCGACGCCGGGCACGAGCATGCCATGCTGCGCACGGTCAAGGGCAGCGGTTATGCGCTGGTCAGCCGGTCGGGAGCCCGGATGCTTCAACAATTGGGCAGTTTTTGACGCGAATTGCCGTGTTTATGATCATGTCGGAACCACTAGGTTGACCTTTGGAGTGGGCATCCCCATCCAATAGCGATCAACGACCAGAGAGTCAGTGGAGAGAGCCGCCGTGCATCCTAAGACCATTGCCCAAAGCCGCCCCGA
This sequence comes from Sphingomonas lacunae, assembly GCF_012979535.1. Lineage (NCBI taxonomy): Bacteria > Pseudomonadati > Pseudomonadota > Alphaproteobacteria > Sphingomonadales > Sphingomonadaceae > Sphingomonas > Sphingomonas lacunae. The sequence continues at coordinate 2,888,302 of NZ_CP053015.1, read as the reverse complement.
CCATGCCGCCGTGATCGACAGCGAAACCGGACGCATCCTGACGTTCAAGGAAATGGACGAAGGGTCGAACCGATTTGCCAACCTGCTGCGTTCGCACGGATTGCAGGCGGGGGATGTCATTGCCCTGATGATCGAAAACTGCCCCGAATATTTCAACCTGACCTGGGGTGCGCAACGATCTGGCCTGTTTTATGTCTGTATTTCGACACGGCTTACCAAGGCTGAAGTCGATTATATCCTGTCGGATTCCGGCGCGAAGCTGTTCGTCGCCAGCGGCAGTCTGGCGGCACAAGCCAGCAAGGTCGAGTTCGACGGCATCCGCTATGCCCAGAACGGCGCGATCGACGGTTTTGCCAGCCTTGAAGAGGCGCTGGCCAAGCAGCCCGCGACGCCGATTGCTGACGAGCGCGCCGGGGTCGACATGCTCTATTCCTCCGGCACCACTGGCCGGCCCAAGGGTGTGAAGGTCGCGCTGCCGGAGGATCCGGCCATCGACCAGTCGAATACGCTGATGGACATCGCCCGCATGTTCGGCATTGGCGAAAACAGTGTCTATCTGACCCCGGCGCCCATGTATCATGCCGCGCCGCTTCGCTGGTCGATGACCGCCCAGCGTCTGGGCGCCACCGTCGTGCTGATGCCGCATTTCGACGCGGAAAAGACGCTGGAAGCGATAGAGAAATTTGGCGTCACCTGCGGCCAGTTCGTGCCCACCCACTTCATCCGGATGTTGAAGCTGCCCGATGATGTGCGCGCGAAATATGACGTCAGCAGCATCAAGCTGGCCATTCACGCCGCCGCCCCGTGCCCTGTGCCGGTCAAGCGGGCGATGATCGAATGGTGGGGACCGGTCATCAATGAATATTATGCCGGGTCCGAAGGCAATGGCCTGACCTGGGTGACCGCCGGGCAATGGCTGGAGCGGCCGGGCACGGTCGGCAAGGCGATCCACGGCATCCTCCACATCTGTGATGAAGATGGCAACGAGGTGCCGGCGCGGACCGAAGGCACCATCTATTTCGAGGGTGGCACCGAATTCGAATATCACAATGACCCGGGCAAGACCGCCGAGGCGCGCAACAAGCATGGCTGGTCGACGCTGGGCGACATTGGCTGGGTGGATGAGGACGGGTTCCTGTTCCTGACTGACCGCAAGAGCTTCATGATCATTTCAGGCGGTGTGAACATCTATCCGCAGGAAATCGAAAACCACATGATCAATCACCCGAAGGTGACGGATGTGGCAGTGATCGGCGGACCGCATCCCGAAATGGGTGAAGAGGTGATTGCCATTGTTCAGCCAAAGGATATGGCCGATGCCGGTGACGATCTGGCCGCTGAACTGGTTGCTTATTGCCGGACCGCGCTGTCCGGCGTGAAGACTCCGCGCCGCATCGATTTCCGCGAGGAATTGCCCCGTCACCCGACCGGCAAGCTCTACAAACGACTGTTGCGCGACGAATATTGGGCCAAGGCCAAGGAGCAGGGACAGTGAGTGCGATCCAATGGACTGACGGTAATCAGCGAGTCTCCATCAGTATGGAGGATGGCATTGCCGATGTGCGGATGATCCGCACCGACAAGATGAACGCGCTTGATCCGCACATGTTTGCCGGGCTGGCGGCAGCCATCGAGTATCTCGGCAGTCTGCCGGGATTGCGCGTGGTTGTCCTGTCCGGCGAGGGCAGGGCCTTTTGCGCGGGCCTGGACATGGAAAGCATGGCCAGTGGCGGATCCGACCCGTCGCGCAAGTTGACCGACCGCAGCCATGGCATTGCCAACCATCCGCAGCATGTGTGCTGGGGCTGGCGCGAATTGCCGGTGCCGGTGATAGCCGCCGCCCATGGTGTGGCGCTGGGTGGCGGGTTTCAGGTGCTAAGCGGGGCCGACATCCGTTTTGTCCACCCCGACACCAAATTGGCGATCCTCGAATTGAAATGGGGTCTGGTGCCCGACATGGCCGGCCTGCCGCTGTGGCGCGGCATTGTTCGTGACGATGTGCTGCGCGAACTCAGCTATACCGCCCGCATCTTCACCGGCGAAGAGGGCAAGGCCCTTGGCTTTGTGACGCATGTGTCGGCTGATCCGCTGGCTGAAGCCATGGCTTTGGCGCGGGAGATTGCCGGCAAGAATCCTGATGCCATTCGGGGCATGAAGCGGCTGGCCAATGTTGCGCAATTCGAGAGCGCCGAAGCCTTGTTGATGGCCGAAAGTGTCGAGCAGGATGCCATCATCCGCACGCCCAATCAGCGTGAGGCGGTGATGTCGGTGTTCGAAAAGCGTACGCCTGTCTATGTCGATCCGGTTCCGCTGAAGCAATAAGTCTGGGATTGCGGCGTCCCTGGGATCCCTGGGAATGCCGCGCCTTCCTGCCGACCGGTGCCCTCAGGCAAGCAGGGCAAGGAAACGCGTCGCCGCCTGCCATTCGACATGCTTGTTCGCGCGGGCCTTGAGCGCTTCCTCATCGGCGCCCCAGCGATTTTCCTGCCAGACTTCGTCAAGCGTGACCGCCTGCCACAGCTGTTCGCTGTCAAAGGCGCGCTCGACGAGCGCCAGGGCAACGACCAGGCTGCCACCGATGGTGATGAGCGGCGACAGGGCAGCAAGGCGAAAGGGATCGTACGCGGCCAGTGCTGAGGACAAGGCAGCCAGCGTTGCTGGTGGTTGTGGCTGGTGCATGATGCCGTTGACCAGCGTGAATTCGACCCCGTGCCGTGTCTCTGCCCAGGCCAGGATCGGGTTCCAGACCTCCGCTTCGGTGGCGGCAAGATCGGCCTCCGGGGCCCGATAGCAGAGAAGATCGGTTTCGCCATAGGCTGCGAGTGGGGCGGCAAAAGCAGCAATGTCTGGGGCGATCAGGTCGATAGCGGCATTGGCCATGCCGGTGAGGGGCATGGTGGCGGGCAGGATATCCTCGTCCTGCGCGTCCCATTCGGCAGCAATGGCCGCAGCCAGCGGGGCGGTTGGGACAATCAAGGCTTCCTTTTTCGGGGTGCGGATCGACCGCCCGTCGAGCAATATGGCGAACCCCTGCTCGGCAGGGGCATGGGTCACCGCCTTGTAAAAGCGTTTCATTGGGCGTCCCCGTCACGCGGTGACCGCCAGCGGCGGTGCAGCATCGGGACGATGATCACAAGTTCAAGAAAGCCAATGGCCATCATTGCATAGCCGAGCCACTGCGCCAGCGGAGGCGCGATGGAAGGAAAGCGGTCACTGGCGATCAGCATTCCGCCCATCACCATCAGCACAGCCGAAATGCGGACGGCCATCAGCATGGCAAAGCGGGCGCGGGCAGGGTCGGGTGCGGGAGTGGTCATGCCGGTATATCCAGAAGGGAATGAAGTAACGCGGGAATGTCGCCAACCTGTTCGGCCACCATCATCGCGCCATGGGCAACAAGATCGTCAGCCTCATGATAGCCCCAGCCAACGCCAAGCGCGAGCGCGCCCGCTGCCTGCGCCATGGCCATGTCAAAGGCGGTATCGCCAATGACGACGGTCGATCGCGCCGTGCAGCCGGTTTCGGCCAAAGCCGCCTCCACCATCGAGGGGTGAGGTTTGGACGGGTGGAAATCGGCAGTCTGCAAGGTGACGAAGCGGTCACCTATGCCGTGCGCGCCCAACAGGCGAAGCAGGCCGCGTTGGGACTTGCCAGTGGCAACGCCGAGCAGCCATCCATCTGCCGTCAGCTGATCGAGCATCGCGACGATCCCGTCATAGAGAGGCTCAGGCTGCGCGCCAGCGGTCGTCCGTGCGGCGAAGTAGGCGTCGCGATAGGCATCTGACAGCCGGTCTTGCATGGCATCGTCCAGGTCGGGCGCCAGCATCCGGATGGCGCGCGGCACGCTGAGCCCGATGATCGCGCGGACCGATTGCGGTGGCGGGCAGTCAAGGTTCAGCGCGGCAAACGCCTCTGTCATTGCGGTGACAATCTCATGCTGGCTGTCTGCCAGCGTTCCGTCGCAGTCAAACAGGGCAAGGCGCTGGCTGCTCATGCCTTGTCCTCGCTGAGCACCAGACTGCGCATCAAATGGGCCATCGACCGGCGGCCTTCGCCTTCCAGTGCGTCAGCGACGGCGAGCCGGGCCTCCACCGGCTTGTTCTGGGCAAGCTTCATGGTGCCGCGCCAGGCGGTGATGTCGAGCGCGAAGCCCGTGATGCCTGCCAGCAGCTTTCGGACATAGGCCGGGTCCGCCTTGTCCCGCGTCCACGGCTGCTTGTCCATGATCCGCCGTTCATGCTGGTCCGCCAGCGCATCGACCTGTGCGAGCATGTCGGCTTCATCGAGCCGCCGGACCGGACCCTCCAGCTCGACTGCCAGATAGTTCCAAGTCGGTACCTGGTCAGGCCCGATGCCATACCAGTCCGGGCTGACATAGGCATCCGGTCCAAGCAGGCTGAACAGGGCGGGCGTGCCATGGAGATGCCGGGTCAGTGCATTGCCGCGTGCCAGATGAAAGCTGAGCACATTACCGTCGATTACCACGGGAAGGTGCACTGCGCGCGGTCCATCCGGTGTCGCAGCGAACAGCGTGCCAAAGCCGATGTCGGCGACCAGCCGGCGCATGGCGTCGCGGTCTTCCCAGTGGAATGCCCGGTTCGGGTGCATCAGCGGCTCCTTGTGCTGCCACCGGGGCGCCGGGGTGTGCCCGACTTAGCAGGACGCTTGCCGGCGGGGGCGCGTGCCGGGGCGGCAGTGCCACGGGCGCGACGTTCACCCTTGCGCGCCCGGCGGGCATCACGGGCCTGGGCCCGCTTCTTGGCGTCGGGATCAGGCGGCACAAAATCGGCGACATTGGCCAGCGCGTCACCAGCCAGTTCGTCAAAACCGAGGGCAGCGAGGGACTCGGCAAAATGATCAGGCAGGGGCGCGGTGACATCGATTTTTCCCCCCGCCGGATGATCAATGCGCAGCCGGCGGGCGTGGAGGTGGAGCTTGCGCGAGATGCTACCGGTCAGAAAAGCCGCTTTGCCGCCATATTTGCCGTCACCGACAATCGGGTGCCCGATGGCTGCCATGTGGACGCGCAATTGGTGAGTCCGCCCGGTGAGCGGTTGCAATTCGACAAAGGCCGCGGCATTCCCCGCTCGTTCGATGATGCGATAGCGGGTACGCGAGGGCAGGCCATTTTCCTCGTCGACATGCATTTTTTCGCCGCCGCTTCCCGGCTGTTTGGCGAGTGGCAGGTCGATCTGTCCGCTTTCGATTGAGGGCACGCCGGTGATGATAGCCCAATAGGTCTTGCGCGCGGAACGGCCGGCAAAGCTTTTGGAGAATTTGGCCGCCGCGCCGGGACTGCGGGCAACAAGCAGGACCCCCGATGTGTCCTTGTCCAGCCGGTGAACCAGTTTTGGCCGACCCTTGTCCTCATCAAAAAAGGCGTCGAGCAATCCGTCAACATGGCTGGTCGTGCCAGTGCCACCCTGGGTTGCGAGACCGGGCAGCTTGTTGAGGACGATGGCATCGCTGTCCTGGTGCAGCACCATCGACTGCGCCAGTTCGATCGCCTCTGGCGTCATCGGCTTGCGGGTGGTGCGCGGACGCGGCGTGTGGGCGTTGACGCCCGGTTGGGGCACACTGAGCAATTGGCCGGCGGAAATGCGCTCGGCTGGGTCGGTCTTTGATCCATCAAGGCGGATCGCACCCGTTCGGCACCAGCGGGCAATCAGCGCATGCGGCACATCGTCGCGATGCCGCTTGAACCACCGGTCAAGCCGGATGCCGTCATCGTCGGCAGCAATGCGATACTCGTTGACCGCCAATTTGCGTGCCTTGGCCGACGCCGGCGCGTCTGGCGATAGGGGGATGTCTTCACTCACAGGGCACGCACCAAATTCATGCCGGCCAACAGCCCGGCGAGGGAAAGAAAAACCGACAGGCCAATGTAAACAAACGCCGCCAGCCAGCGATCTGATTGAATCAGACCGATGGTTTCAAGACTGAATGCGGAAAAGGTTGTAAAGCCGCCAAGCAGGCCGACACCCAAAAGCAATCGCCACGGCTCAGCAGGACCGTGACGGTGCAGCCAGCCCACCAGCACACCCATGGCAAGGCTGCCCGATACATTGACCAGCAGCGTCGCCGCCGGCCAGCCTGCCAGCAGGCCACCAGAAAGCCAATGCGTGGCGCTGCGGCTCAGATGATAGCGCATGGCTGCGCCAAGGGCGCCGCCGAGCATGACGATCAAGGTGGAAGACATGGCGCGCATCTAGCGCGTTATGCGGGCCAGCGCCAGTTTGACGAACAGCCGGATTACCCGCGCTTAAAAAGCGTCAGGGTAACGCATCCGGATATGGTCGAACACCGACGGATGCAGTGGCTGGTTCCACTGGATGCCACAGCCGCGCGCGTTGGACCAACGGATGGTCGCTTCGATTGCCTGAAAACCGGGAATGGTGAGCCAAATGCGGTCGCCCGGAATGGTCTTGGTCAGGGTTTCCGCACGACAGCCAGTCTGGGACAGGTCACGAACCTGCACCTTGAAGGGCGTGCGACCCATTTTGCGAATATCCGCGTCGATAGCCACGCCCGCACGATCTCCGCCACGACGATCGACGTCGGCCGAACGCAAATGTGCAGGAAAGTCAGGCATGATACCCACGTGATTCGTTCCGCCTTTCACTCGGTCAATGCGAAGCAACTAGCCGGAAATCCTAAACAAATTGTTCATTTTAAATCGCGTGCATCGAGCATGTGCGGGATGTGGACCAGTTTTTCGCGCGGGGCACCTGCCCGGGCGGCGGCAATTTCAGCCGCGTCAATCTTTTGCCAGTCACGAAACGTCACAATATCAAGGCCTCGCAACGCGATAAGATCGTCCAGGCCAGCCCGGCCGCGCTTGCCACTCCCGGCCGCATCGGGGCCTCCCGTCTCGGCGATGATCCGCTCGGCTATGGCGGCGCCATCCGGCTTGTTTGTGCCAATCGTGCCTGACGGTCCGCGCCGCGCCCAGCCAACACAATAGAGGCCAGGAAGGATCAGTCCGGCATCATTGGCAAAGCGGCCGCGACCATGTTCATAGGGGACATCGCTGATCGGTGGTGTGCGATACCCGATGCAGGCGATCACCAGACCTGCCGGAACGGTATAATGCTCCCCGGTCCCGACAGAGCGCAGGTCTTCATCGAGTCGTGTCTTTTCAAGCACCAGACGCTCCGCCCGGCCCTTGCCTTCGACGGCTACTGGCATTGCAAAGAAATCAAATTCGATGGTCACGGGTTTGGCAATCGGGTTGGCGGCAAATTCACGCAGATGGCTGACCGACTTGCGCATACCCGGTTCGAGCAGGGCGTCTTCACCTATGTCAGGAAAATCAAGCGGGTCGACACGCGGTGCGGCCCGCGACAGATGACCCAGTTCGCCGAGTTCCTTGGGTGTCATGGCGATCTGATGCGGTCCGCGCCGGCCGATCAGGCGGATAGTGCGGACATGGCTGTCGGCGAGCAATTCGAGGGCGTGGGCGACAATATCGCTGCCGTGGAATTCATCCGGTGTTTTCGAAAGGATGCGGGCGACATCCAGGGCCACATTGCCATTGCCAATCACCGCGACATTGGTGGTGTCGAGCGGCGGGTCGAGGCGGGCGAAATCGGGATGGCCGTTGTACCAGCCAACAAAGGCCGCACTGCCAATCACGCCGGGCAGGTCACAGCCGGGAATGTCGAGTGAACGGTCTGCCGGAGCGCCGGTTGCCAGCACGACCGCGTCATACAGGCCCATCAGTTCATCGACACTGACATCTGTACCCACATTCACATGGCCGACAAAACGGACATGTTCGGTAAGGTTGACCGCTTCATAGCGGCGAGAGACGGCTTTGATCGATTGATGGTCAGGGGCAACACCTGTCCGGATCAGGCCAAAAGGAACCGGTAACCGATCGAGAATGTCGATGCGGACCCGGTCACCCAGTCCTTTTTGAAGGGCCTCGGCAGTATAATAGCCTGCCGGCCCCGATCCAACGACAGCGACGTGACGCATAGACCGCCTCCTCCCCTTCACGTTTTTCCTGTCATGCCGGAGCCGGGCCTACAGGCCTGATCCTCGCAGGAAATGACGCGGCCTGACATGCTAACCTAGCCAAAGGGAAGCGCAAGCGCGGATTCAGCCTGCCTGCCCGCGACACAGGGGCGCAATGCGCCGCGCGGCGCTTGACTTGCCCCCGCCCGACGGATAATTGCGCCGCCTCACTGCCCCGTCGTCTAAAGGTAAGACTACGGATTCTGATTCCGTCTATCGAGGTTCGAATCCTCGCGGGGCATCCAATCCCAATCGCACCATCGTTGGCATGCCCCGTTGCATGGGGTCAGTCGGTCGGCGTGGCAGCCATGGCTCGATCGACCGATGTTGACGTGACCGGATGATAGCCGGGCCGCGTTCTGGTGTAGACACGGCGCGCGATCATTTGTCCCCAATCGCCCTGGCCAAGCAGGGTTTCGAACAGCGGAAGAACGAATTTTCGGCGGCCTACCCGCTCAAGAAAGGCCTCGGCTGGAGCCACTGCCGGTTCATAGCGGTTGGCCAGCGCCAGTTTGAGCCATGCGAAGAGCACTTCATTATTGCCGATCGCCGAAAGGCCAAGCGACTCGTCAAGAAGGGCAAGGCGGCCCTGGTCCATGGCGCGGGGCAGCCGGTTGACGAACCGCAGCCGTTCGGCGGTGGTCCAGCCAGCCCATGCGGTGGTTTCGACCGGGCCACCGGCGGCAAAGGCCGCAACCGCCGCATCAATATGGGAAAAGGCAGCGGGATCAGGCCGGGCGGCATTGGCGGGCAGGCCCGGCGCATGGATCCAGTCGTCGAGCAGCAGGCGGCTTTCCAGTTCGGAATCGCCCTGCACCAGATTGGCGCGCAGGTCAGCCAATATCATCGCTGATGTCGCTGGCTGAAAGGCGTGATTGTCAAACCATTGCCGCAGCCACGCGTCAAAGCGCTCCCTTCCGGTGATCTGCTCCAACGTGCGCAGGAACAGCGCGCCCTTGTCATAGATGACGCCACCGGCGCCGCCATCGGGTGATCCGTCTGGTCCGACGAGGTGAAGGCGGGTGGCGGACGACTCCATGCCATAGTCGGCAAAGGCCGCAATCATGTCGTCATAACTCAGCGCTGCTTCCTGAGCTGCGCGGCGGGGACCATACAGTTGTTCCATGATCCGGTTTTCGAAATAGCTGGTCACGCCCTCGTTGAGCCAGCTGTCGCTCCAGTTGGCATTGGTGACAAGGTTGCCGGACCAGCTGTGCGCCAGTTCATGCGCCACCAGCCCGACCAGGCTCTTGTCACCGGCAATGAATGTCGGGGTCAGGAAGGTGAGGGTGGGATTTTCCATTCCGCCATAGGGAAAGCTCGGCGGAAGGACGATCACATCATAGCGGCCCCAGCGATAGGGCCCGTAGAGCTGTTCGGCGGCTTCAACCATCTGTTCGGTATCGGCCAATTCAGAAGCGGCAGCATCGATCATTGCCGGCTCGGTCCAGACGCCAGTGCGCGGTCCGAGTTCGCGGAAGACAATGTCACCGGCAGCAATGGCAATCAGATAGGGTGCAACCGGATGATCCATGCGGAAACGAAACGCCCTGCGGCCCGGTCCGGCCGGTTCACCTTGAGGGGTCAGGCGGTCGCCGGACATGACAACCGTCAGCGGCTCTGGCGCGGTGATCCGTGCTTCCCATGTCTGGCGGATGCCGGGGCTGTCCTGGGTCGGGATCCAGCTCCGGTTGAGTATCGCCTGTCCCTGGCTCAGCAGATAGGGATGGCGCTTGCCGGCGGTTTGTTCCGGCGTCAGCCATTGCAGGGCATCGGTTTCCTGTCCGCTGCGATACCGGATGATGATGCGGCGTGCCTCACCCATGGTGACAGTCAGGGGCGTGCCCAGGCCGTCCACTTCTGCACCCACGGTCCATGGCAAGGGCCGCCCTGCGCCATCTGTGATTGTTGCAATCTCCAATCCGCGATTGTCGAGGATGATGTCCCGGGCCTGATCAGCGGCCAGTATGTCGAGCGTCGCGGTGCCTGCGACCCGGCGGGTGGCGAAATCGAGATCAAGGTCAAGCGCAACATGCGTGACCCGCGCGATCTGGGGACGGGCAAAGCTGGCCGTGTCAACGGCATCCGCAGTCGCCAGAATCGGTGCAACCGGTCGCTGAACCAGGGCGGGCGTGTTGGGACTTGCTGTCATTGGCGTGCTGCAGGCACCCATCATCAATCCGACAAGACACAGGATGAGGTGCGAACGAAACCGGGCAAGGAGCATAAGACGGAGACCCTGTGATGCGGTGCCCCGGCCTCAGGAAAGGCCGATCGGGCCGGTTCTAGCCAGCCCGGCCACTATCGGCAATGAACCAGTTTGATACAATCATAATGGCTGTAAATGCTGCCAAATTAGGAAGGTCTTCACCATTTTGGACGTATCCCGGTGGGGAAGTGATCAGGTCATGGGGGCCTGATTGCTTCTTGTCACAGGGACCAAATGACCATGAGCAATACCCTCTTCAAGGCAGCCAGCATGGCTGTTGCGGCTGCTGCCGCCTTTTCCACCGTTGCGGCGGAAGCGGCTCCGGCCAATGCATCGGCTACTGCCCGTGCCCGCGTTCTGAAGCAGATCACCGTCACCAACACGTCCGATCTCGATTTTGGCACAATCGTTGCCGGAACCTCGGCCTCGACCGTCGCCGTTTCGGCTGGTGGCGTTCGCACCTGTGGCGCTGGCCTGACTTGCACGGGCACTGTTTCGTCGGCCAACTTCAACGTGACCGGCACCTCGGCCGCCGTGGTGACCATCACCGGCGACAATACGGTTTCGCTCGCCAATGGCACGGGCGGCACCATGTCGGCTGCCCTGACGCGCAGCGCATCGACGCTGACGCTGACCAACGGCGCCATCAACGGCACCTTCCAGGTTGCCGGTACGCTCAGCCTTGCCGCCAACCAAGCTGATGGCGCTTACACCGGCACGTTCAACGTTTCGGTCAACTATCAGTGAAGGCGAAGTAGGGCGACGCGAACGCCCGCAGGGCGTCGGGTCGCTTTACTCAAGCGTCTGAATGCGTTAGTTAGAGAGTCACAAACCGTAGACGCTCATTCCCGGAACCTTGGGGACCGGGCTCGGTTGAAACGGGGAGCAGGAGGCCGCCGCCTCCCGCTCCCCTTTTTTGTGCGTTGATTGATGTGCGCGCGGTGCGCGGGTTTGGATTGTCGGCGGCAAGCCATGCCGGGACAGGAAGATCAGTGTTCGACGGGCTGGGCCCGTGTGACAGGGCTGACCGTCGGTAGGGCGGCAACCGCCGGTTTGCGCCGCGGACCCAATCCCAGCCATTCACGCAGCGGGCCGCTGTGCACCGCGAGCCGGTAGAACAACCAGCATCCGCCGAAGGTGGCAATGACAAGCCCAGCGAAGATCATACTGCTGCCCAGCCCCTGACCGATCAACAGCCATGCTGCGACAACAATGATCGTTTGATGCACGATGTAAAAGGGGAAGACCGCTTCACACAGGCGGGCGCGCCAGCGATGGTCATGATTGAGCCAGCGGTCAGCGAGGCCGAGCAAGGCGAACAGCATGACCCAGGCCATGACAAAGGCTGATTCGCGCTGGAGGGCCTGTACCAGATGGCTGCGTTGGGCGATGCCATCCGGCCAGATGACCTCAATAGCCAACAGGATTGCACCGGTGCACAGGGCAGCCAAGACCGCGATGCACCAGACCCGGCGGATGGCGGGCCACCAGGCCGGTGTCGCTGCCAGTGCAAAGCCGAACAGAAAAGGCGGCAGAAAGGTCACATCACTGACCCAATCATGCAGCAGCCCATGGGTTTCCGGAAGGGTGAACAGCATCACCAGACGCATCAGCAGCAGCGGCAACAGCGGGGCCCACAACAAGCGTGAACCATCGCCCAGCCATTGCGCGATCCGGACCATCGGCGTCCGGACAGGGGCACTGGCCAACCAAACCAGCAGGGCCAGCGCGATGGTATAGGTCCACAGATAGGCGATGAACCAAAGATGGCCGGTATCGGGCATGAACTGACCGTCCAGCGTGGTGAAAGACAACCAGTGTCTCCACCAGAAGTGCGCCAGATCGCTTGTTTCGCCCGTATCGATGCTGAATTTCACCCACCATTGCGGCGCGACGATAACCAGCGACCCGAACAGCAGCGGCAGCAAAAGCCGCCGGGTCCGCGACTGCACAAATCCGAACAGCCCGGCGCTGCGTTGCAACAACGCATGGGATGCATAGCCCGATACGGCAAAGAGCAGGGGCATACGCCAAGGCTGGATCAGCGCCATCGGCCAGGCGACGGCTTCAACCGGCTGGTCTATCTTGATCAGCCAGTGGCCCGGCGCGAACACCATGCCGATATGATAGAAGATGAGCAGGACAAACGCCCCGATCCGCAGCCAGTCGAGGCCAAAATGGCGCGCGGTTTGCACCGGCGCGGCGGAAGGAGGCTGTTGCTTCATGCCGGTCTTGAGGCTCCGATGCTGTGCACTGAACGTCCGTGCCCCATGGCGGACATCAAGCGGATAGTGACCGACACTATTGGCACAGGGCCGTTTGCATTTCGTTACCCTGCCGTAACCTGCAGTTTTTTGGTCGGATTTGACCCAGCGCAAAGTCTGTCGCGCCATGCTCGCTAGACTGGTCAGCGAAACAAGAGCCAAAAGGATTGCCCCCAATGAGTCACGTCCCGCACGACCTGCACGCTGAATTCCCACAGGATGCGGAGGTCCTGCACAGCCTGAAAACCGGCAACAGTCATTTCGCGGCGCTGGCCGAGCGCTACCATGGGGTCAATCGCGAGATCCACCGGATCGACAGCGGTGTCGAAGCGGCATCGGATGATCATGTCGAGCAACTGAAGCGCCAGCGGCTGGCGATGCTGGATGAGGTCAGCGCCATGATCGCCAAGGCCCGTCAACCATGACGGGCCTCAAAACCCCGGAAATCAAGGCGCAACTGGGCGCTAGGTTGGTGGAATTGCGCGCCCGGGTCGAACATCTGGATGCCGAATTGCATCAGCCGCTTTCCGCCGACTGGGAAGAACAGGCGGTGGACATGGAAGTGCAGGATTCTGTGGAGGGTCAGGAGAAAGCTGCGCTTGCGGAAATCCGCCGGATTGAGGCGACGATTGGGCGCATTGATGCCGGCACTTATGGGGAATGCATCAGCTGCGGCAATGCGATCAGCCCACAGCGGTTGGCGGTGTTGCCCACGGCCGCGAAGTGTATCGCCTGCGCGGACTAGCGCGAGGCGACGCTAATGAAGCCTGCGCGGACTAGCGCGAGGCGACGCCAATGGCGCCTGCTCGGACTGGCACTAGGCGGAATTGACCGGTTTTCGGCCGGTGCCGGGGGGCTTCCCGGCCGAAAATGACGGGGAAGGTGGCTCATTGTCGGGCGCCTTCCCCGTCGCACCTTGGGGATGCGAGGCTGGTCAGGCGGAGCTGCCCAACATCGCTTTCAGATATTGCCCGGTATGGCTGCGCGGATTGGCCGCCACGTCCTCTGGCGTGCCTTCGGCGACGATTTCGCCGCCATTGACTCCGCCATCAGGGCCAAGATCGAGGATCCAGTCGGCCGTCTTTATGACGTCGAGATTATGTTCGATGACCACCACCGTATTGCCCTGATCGACGAGTGCGTGGAGCACTTCGAGCAATTTGCGGACATCCTCAAAGTGAAGGCCGGTAGTCGGCTCGTCGAGGATGTAGAGCGTGTTGCCGGTGGCGCGGCGGCTCAATTCCTTGCTCAGCTTGACACGCTGCGCTTCGCCGCCTGACAGGGTTGTCGCCTGTTGCCCGACCTTGAGGTAACCCAGGCCGACTTCCTGCAACATCGCCATGCGGTCGCGGATAGGTGGCACCGCCTTGAAGAAATCGACCGCATCCTCAACCGTCATGTCGAGCACATCGGCGATGCTCATGCCCTTGAACTTCACCTCGAGCGTTTCCCGGTTGTAGCGCTTGCCGTGACACTGCTCACAGGTGACATAGACGTCGGGCAGGAAGTGCATCTCGATCTTGATCAGCCCATCGCCCTGACAAGCCTCGCACCGGCCCCCCTTGACGTTGAAGCTGAACCGGCCCGGCTTGTAGCCGCGTGCCTGGCTTTCGGGCAGGCCGGCGAACCAGTCACGGATGGTGGTGAAGGCACCGGTATAGGTCGCAGGATTGGAACGCGGGGTGCGGCCAATCGGCGACTGGTCAATGTCGATCACCTTGTCGAAAAACTCCAGGCCGGTCAGGCTGTCATGCGGGCCGGAAAGGACCCGTGCGCCATTGAGGATGCGACTGGCCGACGCCTGCAACGTGTCGATGATCAGCGACGATTTGCCCGAACCCGACACGCCCGTGACACAAGTGAAGGTGCCGACCGGGATACGCGCGGTGACATTGCGCAGATTATTGGCACGGGCGTTGGCCAGTTCAATGAACTTGCCCTGCGTTTCGAGCAGTTTGAGCTGCTTCTTGGTCGGCTTCGCAGCGGGTTTGGCGCGGGTGCGGATCTGGCTGCCGTCCCCTTTGGCAGCGATGCGCCGTTCCCGGGGCACGTCGATGCGCCGGGTGCCGGTGAGATAGTCGGCGGTCAGGCTGCCCTTTGCCTTGAGGATGGTTTTCAATTCGCCCTGAGCGACGATTTCGCCGCCATGGACACCGGCGCCCGGTCCCATGTCGATGATCCAGTCGGCGGAGCGGATGGCGTCCTCATCATGTTCGACGACAATGACCGTATTGCCCAGATCGCGCAGCCGCCGCAGCGTCGCCAGCAAGCGGTCATTGTCGCGCTGGTGCAGGCCGATGCTGGGCTCATCAAGGACATAGAGCACGCCGGAAAGGCCGGAGCCAATCTGGCTGGCGAGTCTGATGCGCTGACTCTCCCCGCCCGACAATGTGCCCGAGGTGCGGTCAAGGTTGAGATAATCGAGCCCGACATTGTCGAGGAAACCCAGACGTTCGATAATTTCCTTCAGGATCGGCGTCGCAATCTGTTGCTGCTGGGGCGTCAATTGCGGCGCGAGGGCCCTGAACCAGGCGAGGGCATCCGCGACGCTGCGCCGGGCGGACAGGCTGATGTCCTCTCCGGCTATCCTCACGGCCAGTGCTTCGGGCTTGAGGCGGGCACCGCCGCAGGTTTCGCAAGGGTGCGGCCGCTGATATTTGCCCAGTTCCTCGCGCATCCAGGCGCTTTCGGTCTGGAGCATCCGGCGGTTGAGATTGCCGATAACGCCTTCGAAGGGCTTTTTGACCGTATAGCTCTTGCGCCCGTCCTGAAAGGTCAGGTTGACCGGGCGGCCGCCAGTGCCATGCAGGATAATCAGGCGGATTTCGCCGGGCAGGTCGCTCCACGGCGTGGTCAGGTCAAAGCCGAATTCACGCGCGAGACTGCCCAACACCTGCATGTAATAGGGGGATGGCGGGTTGGACTTGGCCCAGGGAACTATCGCCCCCTGTTTGAGGCTCAGCGCCTCGTTGGGGACGACCAGTTCGTCGTCGAATTCGAGCTTCTCGCCAAGGCCATCGCAAGCCGGACAGGCGCCCTGCGGCGCGTTGAAGCTGAACAGGCGGGGTTCAACTTCAGCAATGGTAAAGCCCGAGACGGGGCAGGCGAATTTTTCCGAGAAGACGATGCGGTTGGCGGGCAGACCGGCATTCTTCATCGCTCCGGCGCCCGCTGCATCTTGCTCCCGGCCCGGAGCCACTCCGTCGGCCAGGTCAACATAGGCGAGACCCTCGGCCAGCTTCAGCGCGGTTTCGAAACTGTCGGCGAGCCGGCTTTCCAGCCCTTCGCGCACGACGATGCGGTCAACCACCACTTCAATGTCATGCTTGTACTTCTTGTCGAGGGCAGGGGCCTCGTCAATCTCGTAAAATTCGCCATCGATGCGGACGCGGGTGAACCCCTCCTTTTGCCAGAGAGCCAGTTCCTTGCGATATTCACCTTTTCGGCCGCGCACGACCGGGGCGAGCAGATAGGCCCGCGTTCCTTCCGGCAGGGCCATCACCCGGTCGACCATCTGGCTGACGGTCTGCGCCGAGATGGGCAGACCGGTGGCCGGCGAGTAAGGAATTCCGACCCGCGCCCAGAGCAAGCGCATATAGTCATAGATTTCCGTGACGGTCGCGACTGTCGAGCGCGGATTGCGGCTGGTCGTCTTTTGCTCGATGCTGATCGCGGGGGACAGGCCGTCGATATGCTCGACATCCGGCTTTTGCATCATTTCGAGGAACTGCCGCGCATAGGCGCTCAGGCTCTCGACATAGCGGCGCTGTCCTTCGGCATAGATGGTATCAAAGGCGAGGCTGGATTTGCCGGAACCGGACAGGCCGGTGATGACCACCAGCTTATCGCGCGGCAGATCGACATCGATGCCCTTGAGATTATGTTCCCGCGCGCCGCGGACCGAGATATGTGTCAGACTCATGGGCGCTTATGTTCCATATTTGTTCGAAGTGGGCAAGGCGGGACCGCTACATGCAAGCAGCGCGAGCAGATGAGCGGACAGCGGACAATGGTCAAGGCTGCAAAGCCGGTCGCATAGTCAAACCAAACATCCAATCCGTTCATTTTGCGGCCATGTCGGATAGGCAACAGTATGGCCAAGCCTTATCGGGCTTCAGCTTTGTAAGGGGGAGCAGAATGACGATGCCATATGGCAAAGTGGGCAAGCGGTTGACCGCCAGATTGGTCGCATCGGTCAGTGGATTGTGCGCATCCGGCATGATGCTCAGCGGCTGTGTGACGCCGCCGCCACTCGCCGAGGCGCCGCCAGTGGCGTCCGTTCCGCGGCCCATGCCCCAGCGTCAGGCAATGCGCCCGCCCATGCCCGTGCCAACGGAATCGGGGCCGGTTCAGCAAGGCGTGACCAGCGCAGCCGACTTTTTCTGGATTGATCAGGCCGATGGTTTCGCCGAGGCAATCGGCGATGCGCCGCCCGATTTCGGATTCCGCCATGACGGTATCGACAGCTGGGCCTGGGTCAGCCGCGCTGGCGAAACGTTGATCGTCGAGCCGGGTCGCAGCGGAATCGTCCAATATTACTGCGCCCCGCGGGCCACGGCACCCTATCTGATCCGCGACAGCTATTACAGCTATGCGTTTGAAGGGCCGGATCTGGTCCGTATCTATGACAATGAAGGGCGCTTGTGGTGGGGAACGTTGGGCCGCACGCAACGTGATGACATCGACCGGTTGCGGGATCGCGGCAGGGAGATAGTTTCTTCGGCCTGGCGGCAGCGCCAGTGGGACAACCGGACCGCCAACAGTTGGGCGCGCTATTCATTGGACCCCGGCTATGGCGCGATCTGGGCAGGCGGGTGGGGCGGTGGCTGGCGCGATGACTGGCGGACCCGGCCGGATTGGAGCAGTTTCGAACAACAACGGCGATCGAGCCGTCCCGGCCGTGCGCTTGATGAAGAGCGGCAGGCCCGGCGCGAGGCCCGCGCCCGCTTCGACGATTGGCGGCGGCGCGGCAGCCGGGGCAGCCCTCCGACTGTCGCAATGACGCCGGAAACAGCGGGAAGCGTCACAACGTCCAGCCCTGCGCAGGGCTTGCCTCCGCCAGCAACCCCGCGGCCACGTCCGCCCCGTCAACCCGGAGACAATCCGGGTGGTACCGTCATTGCCCCATCGGCGCCGCCACGGGTCAATGCACCGCCTGCCAGTCCACAGCCGGTCATGCCGCCACCAACGACGACAATTCCCGAGCCGGTTTCGCCAGTGACGGTGGTGCCCCCGGTAACTGCGCCGGCAAGGGACACGGCACGCCCGCCCCGCGGTGAGCGCGGGCGCGTTGCGCCTGTTGCCCCCCAACCCTTGCCGGTCGAGATCCGGCCTGAACCCCTGCCTGACTATGGTCGCGGAGCCCCTGTGCCCGCGCCGGTTGCGCCAGCACCGGACGATCGGGCCGAGCAACGGATGCAGGCCGAAATCGCCCGGCGCCGGGCCGAAGCCGAAGCGCGTGCCGATGCTGCCCGCGCTCAGGCACAGGCACAGGCGCTGGCGCTGGCGCAGGAGCAGGCGCGGGCACAGGCGCAAGCCGAGGCTGATGCACAGGCCGAAGCGCGGGACAGGGCGCAGGCGCAAGCAGAAGCGCGGGCCCAAGCAGAGGCGCGCGCCCGGGCCGAAGCGGACGCGCGCGCTGCGCTCGAAGCGGAGCAACGCGAACAGGCCAATGCCGCCGCCCGCGTCCGCGCGCCGACGCTGGAGGAAGCGAATGCCGAACCGCAGTGACGGGCCCAGATCAGCCATGCCTAGCAACAGAGCATCTGGCGGAACCAAACAGCATGCGGCATGTTGACGTTTCAGCGTCATGCACGCGAAATTATGCCCGAACAGGATAGGAACCGGATAATGCAATGCACTCATCACAAGTCGAAGGCTCGGCCGACAGCCCGTTTGGTGCTTTTGACCAGCGCGCTTTTGCCGAGTGCGCTTTTGTTGGCTGCATCGCCGGTCCTGGCCCAGAAAACAGGATCGGAGCCAGCCCCGCCTGCAGCGTCTGCATCGGGCGCTGCCGGTTCAAGTGCCGCTGACCCCGGCACGCGATCGTTGAACCGCATCCAGGCAGACAATGCCCGCGCGCAAAACGCAGCCAATGCGGACAGTGCCACCACCTATAACTCGGCCACCGCTGATTATCAGGCAGCGCGGACTGCCGCTGCTGAAGCCCAGGCGCGTTACGAACGAGAGATGCAGGCGCATCGCGATGCGCAGGCAGCCTATGATGCGGCCTATGCCCGTTGGCAGGCGGATGTGGCCGCGTGCCGTGCCGGAGAGCATAGCCGTTGTCAGAGCAGCATGCCGGGCAGCGGCCCTAGCTGAGCAGCCATCTGAAGCAAATATGGTGACAAGCGTGACGCACGTCACGCTTGTTCATCGAAAATGGTGGCAAACGCTCCCCAGCGAAGCGGCGGGTCAGGAGGACAAGGTCCCGATCCGCATGGGAGCGAGAGTTTTGCGCTGGTTGGCGCATCCGTTTTCCCAGGCATCTGCCTGAGGCAACCCATTGGCGCGACCGGACCCGAGACCGGTCGCGCCAGTGCGGTTTTTGCCCCAGATCCGGCTATGAAACCTTTGAACTTGGCCGTCAGTCCATCGTCTTGGGCAAATGCATTGGCAGTGCAGGGCTGGCCTGGCGCCATTTGCTCCATCGATAAACGGCAATGGCCATCAGCATTGATGCCATCGATGTGATCGGAAAGCTCCACCAAATGGCATCGGCACCGATCAAGGGATAGGCCGTGTAATAAAAGGCGAGCCGCACCGGATACATGGAAATGCCGAGGATGATCAGCGGCGGAATGACCACCGCATTGGCACGCATGGTGCCAAACAGTACCATTGTCACCCCGAACAGGAGGAACGACCAGCTGCCCAGCAACTGCTGGTGCCGTGCCACCTCTATCGCCGGGCTTTCGCTGCCGAGGAAAAGGGCCAGTACCGGCCGGTCGAACAAGAGGATCAGCGTGACCAGTGTCCCTGTCATCAAGAGGTTGGTGACAATGCCGGCCCGGTTGATCGATCCCACCCTGTCCCATCGCCCGGCGCCGATATTCTGCGCCGCCATCGCGCTGACCGCCGCGCTGACCGCGAGCGCCGGCATCTGCACATAGTTCCATAACTGCAACGTCGCGCCATAGGCGGCGGCAGTAATCAGGCCTTCCCGATTGACCAGCCCGGACATGATCAGGCCGGCTGCCGAAATGATGACCATCTGTATGCCCATCGGCAGGCCCTTGAGCAGGATGAAGCCGAGCATCTCGCGATCAGGCAGGAGATAGCGCCATTCCGGACCGCGCAACCTGAGAGGCAGGTCGCGCCAATAGACCCAGATAATCATCGCGGTCAGGCTCACTGTGCCAGCAATGACCGTGGCCAGCGCCGACCCGGCTATGCCCAGCGCCGGCAGGGGACCGATCCCCAGGATCAGGGCGGGATTGAGGAGGATGTCGAGAACCACCGACACGATCATGAAACGCAGGGGCGTGACCGAATCCCCCGCGCCGCGCAGTGCCATCATCACCGAAACCGACAATATTGACGACGGGATGGTGATGCACATGACCCGCAGATAGGTGAGGGCGAGGGGGAAGGCCTCCGTCGGCGTGGCTAGGGTGTGCAGGATCGCCGGCGCGGCAAACCAGCCGCCCGCACCGGCAACCACGGAGAGGATCAGGCTGAACCCCGTGGCCGTCCCAAAGGCGCGCCTGGCGGCGTCAATGTCCCTCCGCCCCATAGCCTGCCCGATCAGCACCGTTGATGCCATGCCAATGCCAAACACGCTCGCAAAGATCAGGAACATGATGACATGGGCATTGGCCGTCGCCGCCAGCGCTCCTTCCCCCAGAAAACGGCCGACCCAGATGGCGTTGATGGACCCGTTGAGCGATTGCAGGACATTGGCCAGCAGTGTCGGCATTGCAAAGGCAACCAGAGTGCGGGCGATGGGCCCTTGCGTCAGGTCACGCGGGCCCTGACCATGGCCGGGCGCGGCGGAAGGGCCAGCGCCCGGCACATCTTCTTCCATGGCTTTATCCCAGCCGCTTGAGCGCGGCCTCCAGCCGTTCGGCCTCCGCGGCGCGGGCGGCGTGGTCTTCGCGCGCTTTTTCCACCGCTTCGGGCTTGGCCTTTTCGGTGAAGGCGGGGTTGGAAAGGCGGCCGGCGAGGCTGGCGGCTTCCTTTTGCGCTGCCGCCAGCGCCTTGGTCAGGCGGGCGCGTTCGGCGTCAATGTCGATCAGCCCTTCGAGCGGGACGACATAGGTCGCGCCCTCCACCACCAACTGCATCGCCGCCCCCGCAGGTGCGCCGCCGATATGCACTGCCTCGATCCGGCCGACCCGGTCCAGCGCGGCTGCCATGCGGGCGATACGCGCCTGAGTGGCGGCATCGGCATCCTCGGCAAACAGCGGCAGGCGAGCGCCTGGCGCAATGCCCAGCTCCGCCTTTGCCCCGCGCAGCGACTGCACCAGCGTGATCAGCCAGTCGATGTCGGCGCTGGCCTCCGCGTCGCTGCTGGCGGCGGGTTCCGGCCACTTCGCTACGATCAGCTCATAGGGGCGATCCCCCAGATTGTGCCACAGCTCTTCGGTGATGAAGGGCATGAAGGGGTGGAGCATGACGAGGATCTGATCGAGGACCCAGCCGGCGACAGCGCGGGTTTCGTCATCGATCTGACCCTTGATCAATTCGAGATACCAGTCGCAGAAACGGCTCCAGGCGAACTGGTAAATGGCGTTGGCGGCATCGTCGAAACGCAGCGTGGCAAAGGCCTCTTGCATGCGGGTGACGGTCGCCGCCACTTCACCGATGATCCAGCGGTTGACCGGCAGGGTCGCGGCGGGCGCGGCCAGCGTCTTGCTCGCCCCGATGCCGTTCGACTGGCAGAAACGCGCCGCATTCCACAGCTTGGTGGCAAAGTTGCGATAGCCCTCGAGCCGCGCCTCATCCATCTTGATGTCGCGGCCCTGGCTTTCCATCGCGCTCATGAAGAAACGCAGCGCGTCGGCGCCATATTGGTCGATCAGGCCAAGGGGGTCGACAACATTGCCCTTGGACTTGGACATTTTCGCGCCCTTGGCATCGCGGACGAGGCCGTGGAGATAGAGCCGCCGCCAGGGCACCTCCTTCATGAAGTGCAGCCCCTGCATCGCCATGCGCGCATCCCAGAAGAACAGGATGTCAAAGCCTGAAATCAGCACATCATTGGGGTAGTGGCGGGCGAGGAGGTCGCTCTGCTCCGGCCAGCCAAGCGTGGCAAAGGGCCACAAGGCGGAGGAGAACCATGTGTCGAGCACGTCTTCGTCACGGTTGAGGGCAACCCCTGTACCGGCCAGCGCCTGTGCTTCTTCTTCGGTTTCGGCGACAAACACCTGACCATCTTCGGCATACCAAGCCGGGATCCGGTGTCCCCACCACAACTGGCGGGAGACGCACCAGGGCTGGATATTCTCCATCCAGTTGAAGAAGGTCTTTTCCCACGTCTTGGGGACGATCTCGATCGCGCCGGACTTCACTGCCTCGATCGCCGGCTGGGCGAGCGTGGCGGCATCGACATACCATTGGTCAGTCAGCCAGGGTTCGATGACCTGACCCGAGCGGTCACCGAATGGGGTCTGGATGGTGCGCGGTTCGGCGTCGTGGAGGGTCTCATTGCCTTCCTTGTCCCTGGTCACATGCGGGATCAGGAAACCCAGCGCCTTCATCGCCTCGACGACCGCCTTGCGCGCGTCGAACCGGTCGAGGCCGATGAACTCGGCGGGGATCAGCCCGTCGGCGACCTGCACGACCCGTGCGTCGGCATCGAACATGTTGAGCATTTCGGCGGGTTTGATGCCGGCGCGCTTGCCGACCTCAAAGTCGTTGAAGTCATGCCCCGGCGTGATCTTGACCGCGCCCGAACCCAGTTCGGGGTCGGCATGCTCGTCGGCCACCACCTTGAAGCGCCGGCCAGTGATCGGCTGGAGGATGTCCTTGCCAATGATTGACTTGTATCGCTCATCCTCGGGGTGCACCGCGATCGCCATGTCGGCCAGCATCGTTTCGGGCCGGGTCGTTGCCACCTCGATATAGTCGAGGCCGTCGTCGCGCTTCACCCCGTCGGCGAGCGGATATTTGAAGTGCCAGAAGCTGCCCTTGACCTCCTGCGTCTCGACCTCAAGGTCAGAAATGGCGGTCTTGAGGCCCGGGTCCCAATTGACCAGCCGCTTGTCGCGATACAGCAGGCCCTGATTGTAGAGATCGACGAACACCTTCACCACCGCCTTGGTGAAGTGCGGGTCCATGGTGAATTGTTCGCGGCTCCAGTCCATCGAGCAGCCGAGGCGGCGCAGCTGGCCGGTGATCTGGCCGCCGCTTTCCGCCTTCCATTCCCACACCTTGTCGATGAACTGCTCGCGGCTGTAATTGGTGCGCCGGTCCTGCTTTTCCGCCATCTGCCGTTCAACGACCATCTGCGTCGCGATACCGGCATGGTCGGTGCCAACGACCCATAGCGCATCCTTGCCGCGCAGCCGCTCATAGCGAACCAGCACGTCCTGCAACGTATTGTCGAGCGCATGGCCGATGTGCAGCGCGCCGGTGACATTGGGCGGCGGGTTGACGATGGTGAAGGGCGTGGCGTCCGGCCGTTCGGGGCGGAACAGGCCATTGGCCTCCCAATGCGCGGCCCAGCGCGCCTCAATGGCGGCGGGATCGAATGTCTTGGCGGGTTCAGGCGCGGATGCAGGCGTATCAGTCATGGCCCCGCCTTTGCCAGCCATGCTGCGGCGCGGCAAGGGGGCAGGGTGCCGCTTACTGCTCCCGCACCGCGGTCCAGGGCAGGACAAAGCCGCGATGCTCGGCCCAGCTTTGCCCGACCATGCGCCCGTCGACCAGACAGGCGCTGTGCTGATAATCGCCCATGCCGTCGCTGGTGACAAAGGCGACACAGCTGCGACCCATATTATGACCATAGCGGCCGGAGCTGATCGGGCTGTTGTAGAAATCGCCAGTCACCTTGCCATCGGCATCGACCTGCAGATGCATCGGCTGGTTGTAGGGGGCGTCCGTCTCCGACACGCGCAGATCGACGGTCCACGCGCCGATCACATCGCCGCCGCGCGGCGGAGCGGGGGAGATAGGTGTCGGTGGCGGCACTGGCGCCGCCGGTGCTTCCTGCACAGCGGCCGAGGACAGGGCCAGCAGCCCGGCGAGCGAAGCCAGCGCGATCACTGGTTGCCGCCGCCGCTGGCAGGTGCCGCCGCCGTATCGCCCGGCCCGGTCCAGCGCCGCATCCAGTCGAAAACGGTGCGATACCATTGCACGCTGTTACGGCCTTTCAGGATCCAGTGGTTCTCATCGGGATAGATCAGCAGCTGCGACGGGATGCCCTGCCGCTGGAGCGCGGTGAAGGCGGCGAGGCTTTGGCTGTAGGGGATGCGGAAATCCTTTTCGCCATGGATGACGAGGGTCGGCGTGCGCCAGTTGGTGACATGGTTGACCGGGTTCCAGCGCTCGGCATTCTCGCGCGCCCACCATGGGCCGCCATGATCCCATTCATCGAACCACAGTTCCTCGGTCTCGAACGCCATGGCGCGCAGGTCAAACACGCCGGCATGGGTGACGAGGCAGCGGAAGCCGTCGGGCCAGTTGCCGGCGATCCAGTTCATCATATAGCCGCCATAGCTGCCGCCGGCGGCGCAGGCGTTGGCGGGATTGACCGAAGCATTGGTCGCTGCCGCAGCAGCCATGCCGAGCCGCAGGTCCTCGAGCGGCTTGCCACCCCAGTCACGGTTGATGCTGTCGGTAAAGGCTTGGCCATATCCGGTGGACCCATGGAAATCGACGGTGACAACGGCATAGCCTTGCGCCGCCCACAGCATCGGGTTCCAGCGGGTTGACCAGCTATTGCCAAAGCTTCCCTGCGGTCCGCCATGCACCAGCAGAACTGTCGGCAGCGGGCCGGCAGCCCCCTGCGGCGTCAGGATTTGGCCCCAGACGCGGTCACCATTGGCGCCGGCGAAACTGTATTGCTCATAATGGACCGGGTCGATCTGGGCCATGCGCTCGCGGTTGACAGCGGTAAGCGCTGTTGTCTGTCCGCGGCGATCCATCCGAACAAGGTCGGTAGGTGAAGTGATCGAATTGATCGTGTAGATCATCCCACCGTTGGCCAGCGGGATGGTGTCGCCGACATTGCCGCGTTCGGTCAAACGCGTCACACGGCCCGTGCGCACATCGACACGATAAGCCGGGTGTTCCAGCGTGTCCTGCGCGGTAACGATGATGCTGCGGCTGTCGGCCGCCCAGGCGATGCTGGATACCGAGCGGTCCCAATCCTGCGTCAGTGCGCGCACCGTGCCGCTGCGCAAGTCTCTCAGCATCAGCACCAGCCGGTCAGCCTCATAGCCCGGTCTGGCCATGGCGGCATAGGCGAGCCAGCGGCCATCAGGAGAGGCCGCCGGCATGGTGTCGGTCGCCTCATTGCTCGCCGTCAGATTGGCGGCAGCGCCCCCGGTCGCAGGGGCGCTGTAAATATCGAGGTCGGTCGAGCGCGGTTCGTTTCGGTCGGCGACGCGCAGAGTGAAATAGACGACGGCGCTGTCAGCGCTCCAGCCGATTTCCTCGGCCCCGCCAAAGGGCTTGGACGGCGCGTCACCGCGCAGTTCGGGGGCGATGGCGGCGGCGTCACCGCTCAACCGGCCATCGGCGCCAATGGCAAAGGTAAAGGCGCGGCTGTGAATGCCGGTGGTTTCCCATGAATCCCAATGACGGACGAACATCTCGTTATAGACGCGGCCTGTGCCGGGACCGGGCAGGGCGCGGTCCGCCTGATTGGCACAGCCAAAGGTCGGGCAATCCATGCCGATGTCGCCCCACATGACAATCCTTTGGCCATTGGGGGCGATGCGGAAACCGGCGACATCGGCAATGGTGTCGCTCGCCTGGACCGGCGTGTCGACCGTGCCGGTCGGGCTGAAAGAGGCCGTCCAAAGCTGGTCCTTGCCCGACTTGTTCGACAGGAAATAGAGACGGCGCCCATCGGGCGAGAAGGCGGCGCCGCTTTCATTGGCCCCTTCCAGGTCGGCGATGCGCACCGGTTCGGCGCTGCCATTGCTCGGCACCAGCCACAGGCCGGTCGACCGCGCGTAGGTTTCGGCATTGGTATCCGTCTGTTGATAGACTACCCACTGTCCGTCGGGCGATACGGCGGGCGAGGCCAGCCGGCCCAACGTCGCCAGATCCTCCGGCGTTAGCGGACGGGCGTTGGCGGTGCCGGTAAGGGTGATCGGGGCAAGGGCGAGAAGCGCGGCCGAAGCGCGCAAGAGGGTGCGAGTCATCATGGCCCCACTGACTGGCGCAGCGGGGATGTGGTTGCAATTGAAAACAGGGTGGCGAGCTGTCGCGACCGGCAAAATCTCAAAGGCTGACCAGCCCGCTGAGCACCGCAAGGCCAAGGAAGGCGAGAAAGCCCATCGAGTCGGTGATCATGGTGACAAAGATGCTGCTCGCCACCGCCGGGTCCTGATCAAAATGATCGAGTGTCAGCGGTATGATTACACCGGCAAGACCGGCGATCAGGATATTGGTCAGCATCGCAGCGGCGATCACCGCGCCCAAATGCCAGTCGCCCGACCAGATGGTAACGCCAATGCCTGCGATCAACGCTATGGTCGCGCCATTGAGCAGCGCGATAGATAGTTCGCGGGTAATCGCTCGACGCGTGTTCGATTGGGTCAGCTGATTGGTGGCAATGGCACGCACAGTCACCGCCAAAGTCTGTGTTCCAGCATTGCCGCCAACGCCTGCGACAATCGGCATCAGCACGGCCAGCGCGACCATATGTTCGATGGCGCCGCCAAAGAAGCTGATGATGGTTGACGCCACCAGAGCCGTGCCAAGGTTCGCGACCAGCCAGCGGATGCGCGCCCGGTAAGATTCAGTCGGGCTTTCGTTGATGTCGCCTTCACCCGCGCCCGACAGGCGCAGCACGTCTTCGCTCGCCTCTTCCTGGATAATGTGGACGATGTCATCGACGGTGATCATCCCGACCAGCCGGCCATCGCCATCGACCACAGCCGCCGAGATCAGGGCATATTTCTGGAAACGCAGCGCCACCTCTTCCTGGTCCATATCGACCGGGATCAATGTCTGCCGCCGCATCATGGCGTCGGAGATGGCTATGTCCCGCGGCGTCCGCAGCAACCAGCTCAGCTGCACATAGCCTACCGGGTGATGCCGGGCATCAACGACATAGATTTCCCAAAAGTCGGTGGCGAGATCGCCATCATGGCGCAGCCGGTCGATGACATCGCCGACCGTGACATGCTCCGGCACCGCGACCAGATCGCGCTGCATCAGGCGGCCGGCGGACTCCTCGGGGTAGGACAGCGCATCCTCGATGGCGGCACGGTCTTCGGGGTCGAGCGCGGCGAGGACAGCAGCCTGATCGGAGACGTCCATGTCCTCAATCATCGCGACCGCGTCGTCGGTGTCGAGTTCGCGGGCGATGTCGGCGACCTGTTCGGGCTCAAGCGTGTCGACAATGTCCTCGCGGACATAATCGTTCATCTCGGCAATCACGTCGGCGTCGATCAGGTCGCCCAGTGCGGCGGCGAGGGCAGGACGGTCTTCTTCGGGCGTCAGTTCGACAAGGTCGGCGCGGTCAGCCGGGTGGAGCGGGCGGACAAGGTCGCGCGCCGCTTCGGCCTCGCCCCGTGCTACGGCTTCAAGCACGCGGTCAACAAAATCGGGACGCAACCGGTCATCCGCATCGAGGCGTTCGGCGTGGGTCGCCGCCAGAGCGTCTCCCGGCGTCAACTCGTCCACCCTGTCCATGGTGTCGGGCAGGGTCTGGCGGTCGATGTCAGTCATGGCCGCTCCTCCTGCCCTGTATTGTCTGCTGTCGTCGCGGCGGAATAGGCCGGTTGGCCCGTCAAGGCAACGCCCCCGGCATGCAACCCGCAGCTTTTGCTGCAAGCCGCCACCGGGGGCGCTACGCTTGCTGCAAGCCGCCACCGGGGGCGCTACGCTTGGCCACCCCAGGTCAGTCGGTGACCGGCCTCGCCTTGTCGCTGTCGCCCTTTTCAGGGTCGCCATGCTTGGTCTGGCGTGCCGGCGTCAGCATTCCCGGCGCGATGAAGCCGATGGGGTTGAGCGCGGCGGCATTCTGTTTGATCTCGCCGGCGATCTTTTCATATTCCCGCTCCATCTCGGGCGTCACGGTCGCCCGTGTATCCTTGAGCGCGGCCTCAAAATCCTCTTGCGTCACCTCGGGCACGTCGCGCGACTTGCGCAGGGCAACCATGCCGGCCCGGCGCACCAGATCTTCCAGATCGGCGCCCGTGTAGCGGTTGGCCTTTTCGGCAATGGCGTCGAGATCGACATCCTTGGCCAAGGGCATCCTTGCCGTGTGGATGTCGAGAATGCGCCGACGTCCCTCCGCATTGGGCACCGAGACATAGACCAGCTCATCGAGCCGACCCGGACGGAGCAGGGCGGGATCAATCAGGTTGGGCCGGTTGGTCGCGCCGATGACGACGACCGATTGCATCTCCTCGATGCCGTCCATCTCCGCGAGCAGCGTGTTGACGATGCGCTCGGTCACTTGCGGCTCACCCGCACCGCCCGATCCGCGCGCCGGCACAAGGCTGTCGAGCTCGTCGATGAAGATGACGCAGGGTGCCACCTGCCGGGCTCGGGCGAACAGGCGGGCAATCTGCTGCTCGCTCTCGCCATACCATTTGGACAGGAGGTCAGCCGATTTGGTGGCGATGAAATTGGCCTCTGCCTCGCGGGCGACAGCCTTTGCCAGCAAGGTCTTGCCAGTGCCCGGTGGGCCATAGAGCAGGAAGCCCTTGGCCGGACGGATGCCGAGGCGGCGGAAGGCCTCCGGGTCCTTGAGCGGCAGTTCGACGCCCTCCCGCAGCCTTTCGGCGGAGGCGTCCAGCCCGCCAATGTCGTTCCAGCGGACATTGGGTGCCTGCACCATCACCTCGCGCATGGCTGAGGGGTGGACGCGCTTCAGGGCTCCGACAAAATCCTCGCGGGTGACCTGCAACTCGTCGAGAACCTCCGGCGGGATGGTGCCTGCCTCCAGATTGAGGCGCGGCATGATCCGTCGCACGGCCTCGATCGCCGCCTCACGGGCGAGCGCGGCGATGTCCGCACCGACAAAGCCATAGGTGGTCCGCGCCAGCTCGCCGACGTCGACATCTTCTGCCAGGGGCATGCCGCGACTGTGGATGGCGATGATTTCGCGCCGGCCGCGCTCGTCGGGTACGCCAACCACGATTTCCCGGTCAAAGCGGCCGGGCCGGCGGAGCGCTTCGTCAATCGCGTCGGGACGGTTGGTGGCGGCGATCACCACCAGATTGGCGCGCGGTTCCAGCCCGTCCATCAGCGTCAGCAATTGCGCTACCAGCCGCTTTTCCGCCTCGCCCTGCACCTGGCCCCGTTTCGGCGCGATACTGTCGATCTCGTCGATGAAGATGATGGACGGTGCCGCCTTGGCGGCCTTTTCAAACACGTCACGCAACGCCTTTTCGGACTCGCCATAGGCGCTGCCCATGATCTCCGGACCGTTGATCAGGAAAAACTCGGCCTCGCTCTCGTTGGCCACGGCCCGCGCAAGCCTCGTCTTGCCCGTGCCCGGTGGGCCATAGAGCAGTACGCCCTTGGGCGGATCGACGCCCAGCCGCTGGAACAGCTCGGGATAACGCAGCGGCAGCTCGACCATCTCGCGCAGCTGGTCGATGGTTTCGCCCATCCCGCCAATATCGTCATAGGTCACGTCGGCGCGGCGCGATTCCTTGGGCTCGACATATTCGGGCAAAAGCTCGATTTCGGTGGAGTCGTCGATGTGGACGATACCCTTGGGACTGGTCTCCACCACCGTCAGACGGATTTCCTGCAAGGCATAGGCGGGCGCCGCGAGCATCTGCCGCAACTGCGGCGGCAGGCCCTCATGCCCCATGCGTTGCTGCCCGGTGGTGGCGACAATGTCCCCCGCCACCATTGGCCGGCCGATAAAGGTGCGCTTGAGCGCCTGCCCCGATCCTTGCAGCCGCAGGTTCGGTTGAGCCGGTGCCAATGTCACCGATTTGGCCGCTTTCGACTCGATCTTGCGGATGCCGACAAAATCCCCGGTGCCGACACCGGCATTGGCGCGCTGCAGCCCGTCGAGCCGCAACACCTCGATCCCCTCATCCTCGGCATAGGGGCCGACGGCTCGGCTGGCCGTGATGCGCTTGCCGCTGATTTCGATGATGTCGCCTTCGGTCAGGCCCAATCTGGCAAACATTGGGCGGGGCAATCGCGCAATGCCGCTGCCAGATTCCTCGGGGCGGGAATTGGCCACCTGCAGGCGGATGTCCTGCTTCTCTTGATTTTCGCTCTCGGCCACGCGGTGTTCCTCGTCTGGCGTTGCTGGTCAACGCCAACATAGGAAGGCTGTTGCGGCCTTTCGAGCCCCCAGCCAGTCCTGACAGAGTGGAGCACGGTCGTTGCCCCCGGCGCTACAGGCAAAAAAAACGGCCACCCGAAGGGGCGGCCGATGAAAGTTTCTTTAGGAGAGGATGCCTGAAAGGCCCGACCCTAATGTTGCACCTGCAACTTTTGTGCAAGTGCGAAAAGATCCAACCATGTTGCATTTTTTGCAACTTAAGGGGTGGCAATATGTGGAACGATAGGTCATGTTGCGGGCTGCTGGCGGGTGTCGCGCACCGTCGTTCGATCGGATGTGCGGTGCAGCATTAGGGCAAGGCCGGGGCAGGAGAGGATTGAAATGCGTCGTTTACCCTCGCTGAGTGGGCTGGAGGCGTTCATGCACGTCGCGCGGCTAGGCTCGGTCAAGGCGGCGGCGACGGAACTGGCCCTGTCGACTCCCGCCCTGTCACGCCGCATTCAGACACTGGAACGGCATATCGGCGAGCCGCTGTTCGACCGCGACCACCATGCCATGCGGCTCAACGAGACAGGTGAGCGGCTGTTGTCCGCGCTTGGTCCCGCGCTTGACGCGGTCCGCGAAGCCGTTGACGGTGCAGTCAAGCGCACCGATGAATTGCGGTTGAGGCTCAATGTCCTGCCGCTGTTCGCCCAGCAGCGGCTGTTTCCCCGGTTGCCCGAACTGCGCGCGCGCCATCCCAAACTGCATATCGACATCGAGACCGTCGGTCATGGCGAAACCCGGTTGGGCGACGGGATTGATGCGGCGATTGCACTGGCCAAGGAAATTGATCCCGCCTTGCACGCTGTCCGCCTTGATCAAGACAAGGTCTATCCGATTGCCGCGAAACGCTTTGGCGAGGGTTCGGAACGCATCAGCGTGCCCGAACAGTTGCAGCGGATGACCGTGCTTCTTCACCGCGAAATGCCGGAAACCTTCAGCGAATGGCGCAATGCCATCGGCATGCCCTGGCTCGAACCGGCCGGGATCGACCATTTCGACAGTGGCCCGCTGATGCTCGAGGCAGCCGCACAGGGTGTCGGCGTCGCCTTCATGCACGGCCACCACTACACCGATGCCCATGACCCGCGCCTGACAAAGCTGTTCGATTTCGACATAGACAGTCCCTACAGCTACTGGTTCGTTTGCCGCCCACGCGCGCTCAAACGACCGGCCGTCAAACTGTTCCACGATTGGCTGGTCGCGGCTGGACTCTGATCTTCCAACCGTTGGGGGGGACGATGATGACAAGAGGTTGCAGCGTCTGCGGAACCACGTTGGATTTAGACGCCCGATTCTGCGGAGCCTGTGGCGCTCCGGTGGTCCGCGGGCTACCGACCGGTCCTGCTTCTCAAGCCAGTCCCTACGTTCCTACCGCAGCGCCCTTGGCGCCGCCAGTGCCCGCCCCTTCTGCCTCGCTTCTGCCGTGGCTTGTCACCGGGCTTGCCGTGCTTTTCCTGACTGGCACGGCCCTGCACCTGTACATGCGGGAGGAACCCGATGTCGCACTCGCGGCGCCTGTGGCAGGTCAAGCGCGTCCGGCCCCGGCTCCGGTGGGTGCAGGGCCCGATGCCACGCCAACAACGGCAGTGCCGCCGTCGCAACCCGACACTTCAGCTGAGCCGTTGCCCGCCGCTGACATCATAATCTCGCCAACCATGCCGGCAGCAGAGCGCTCTCGGCCCAAAGCGGCATCTGGCGGGCCAAGTTTTTCCTGCGCGCGGGCGACGACCGATGTGGAACTGATGATCTGCGGCAGCGCGAACCTCGCTGCTCTGGAACGCCAGATGAGCACTCTTTACGGCCAGATCCGTTCGAACCGTCAGTTGCGTCGCCAGGTGCTGGTTGATCAGCGTCTGTTCCTGTCACAGGTGGCGCAATGCAGGGATGAACTCTGCATCGAACAGATGTTGCGCGGCAGGATTGACGAACTGTCGCGTTACTGAGCGGCCAACAAGCAAAGGGGCCGAAACTCTGGTCCCGGCCCCTTGCACATGTGAAAAATCCCTGTTGGTTCAGGCGACAGTCGCCTTGACGATCTTGCCGGGAGCGCGCGGCGGCTCACCCTTGGGCAGGGCATCGACATGTTCCATGCCGCTCTCGACCACGCCCCACACGGTGTACTGGCGGTCAAGGAAAGTGGCATCGTCAAAGCAGATGAAGAACTGGCTGTTGGCGCTGTTCGGATTTTGCGCGCGGGCCATTGAACAGACGCCGCGGACGTGCGGTTCGGTCGAAAATTCGGCGGGCAGGTCAGGCAGCTTGGAACCGCCCATGCCGGTGCCGGTCGGGTCGCCGCCCTGCGCCATGAAACCGGCGATCACACGGTGGAACACGACGCCATCGTAGAAGCCTTCGCTGGCGAGCTGGCTGATGCGCTCGACATGCTTGGGCGCAAGGTCAGGGCGGAGCTTGATGACGACATCACCGGTGTCGAGCGTCAGGGTCAGGGTCTGTGCGGTCACGGAGGACTTCCTTCTTGAGGCGTAGGCGCCGTTGGTGGAATGGCGGCTGCCATAGCGACCGCGCGGCGGTGCGTCATCAGGAAAAGCCGATGCCTATTGCTCCGGATTGCGGACAGGCGCTTCCTTGAGGCCGCGCCAGCCCCAGATGCTCATGCCCAGGCAAAGCGTGGTGATCAAAAGGAAGGTCAGTTCCGCGTGCCAGTTATACAGCAGCACACCGATTGCCGGAGCGACAATATAGGCCGCACCATTGATCGACGCTGTCTGCCCGGCCACCTGTCCCTGCAATGGGCGGGGCACCGCCAGCGAGGCGCCGGCAGTGAAGCCGGGCCGGAACAGGCCAAAGCCCAGCATGGCAAAGGCAAAGCCGGTGCTGATCGTCGGCAGCGTGTCACCCAGCCCGACCAGCAAGGCCCCCATGCCACCGACCGCACATCCTGAAATGACTGCCGTGCGGGGTTTGAGCGAGAGCAGGGGGATCAGCGCCCATTGCGCCAAGAGCGTTGCGATGGCGCCGACCCACAGCACATGGCCGGTCGGTTCGGCGGCGAGGTCGGGAGTCTGGCGCAGGTTGAGCCGATCGAGGATCAGGAATCCGATTACCCCCATGGTCATTGCTTGCGCATGGCCGCCGACCAGTCCGGCGATGTTCCAGCCGCGCACACGCGGGTCAAACCAGCCGATCCGTTCGGTGGACGAGCGGTCGTCCTGGTCCATTTCGCCATCGCCGTCGGAATCGACAATCTGTCCGCCGCCGCCCGCAGCCGGATAGGCGCTCACCTGCCCGCGCACTTCAAACCGTGGCGTGTCATCGGGCAGCACGAGGCGCAGCGCAATGATGACTGCCACGCCGATCCCGGCAAAGACAAACAGTGGCCCCGAAAGGCCCAGCACCGGCAGGATCAGATAGGGTGCGATGGTCGGGCCGATCACCGTGCCAAGTCCGAACGACGAGGCAACGAGGCTCAGCGCCTTGGTCCGCTCAGCCGCTTCGGTGCGGGCGGCAACATAGGCCTGCACCGCCGGCGGCGCCGCTGATCCGAACCCGCCATAAAGGCTGCGGAACAGGGCGAAAAAGGCAAAGGTCACCCCGGCGCTCAACCAGCCTTCGAGGCCGGCCCACAAGGTCAGACCGCAGAACAGCATAGACGAGACAAAGCCGATGATGCCCACCGCCATCAACGCCTTGCGGCCCCGCTTGTCCGACTGTCGCGCCCACTTTGGCGCGGTGATCACCCACAACAGCGCCGACCAGCTGAAGGCCAGGCTGACCCAGACATCGGCGATGCCCAGCTTCGCTCCCAGTGCCGGGAGGATTGACTGCATCGCCGTATTGCCCGCTGCCGCGACCAGCATCACCATGAACAGCACGGCGAGGCGGCCGTTGGGAATGCTGGCGACAGTCGGCGTTGGTATATTGGCCATGCCTCCAGCCGTGCCACAGCGCCGGGGTGGGTGCAACGCTTGGCATTCGCTTCGTCGCGTCCTATCGGAACTGTCACAGGACCAGACAAGGACAGGGATGGACGATGGGAAAACGCTTTTTCGGCACTGATGGCATTCGCGGACTGACCAACAGCGCACCGATGACAGCTGAAGTGGCGATGCGGGTCGGCATGGCGGCGGGCACCCATTTCCTGCGCGGCAGCCACAAGCATCGCGTCGTGGTTGGCAAGGATACCCGACTGTCGGGTTACATGCTCGAAAATGCCATGGTCGCCGGCTTCACCGCTGTCGGCATGGACGTGGTGCAGGTCGGTCCGATGCCGACGCCTGCCGTTGCGCTGCTCACCCGTTCGATGCGCGCCGACCTGGGCGTCATGATCTCGGCCAGCCACAACCCCTTTCATGACAATGGCATCAAGCTGTTCGGTCCCGACGGTTTCAAACTGTCTGACGAGGATGAGCATGCCATTGAAGCCTTGCTTGAAAGCACCCCCAATCTCGCCAAGCCCAATGACATCGGTCGCGCCCGCCGCATCGAGGACGCGCGTGGTCGCTACATCCACGCGGTCAAGGGCAGCCTGCCCGAAAGCGTCCGGCTCGACGGGCTAAAGATCGTCATCGATTGTGCCAATGGCGCCGCCTACAACAGCGCACCGACCGCGCTGTGGGAACTGGGTGCCGAGGTCATCGCCATCGGCGTCGAACCCAATGGCCGCAACATCAACGACCAGTGCGGTTCGACGCATCCGCAGCTGCTCCGGGAAACCGTAGTCGCCAGCGGTGCTGATATCGGCATCGCGCTTGATGGCGACGCCGACCGGCTGATCGTCGTCGATGAACATGGCACCATTGTCGATGGCGACCAGATCATGGCCGCGCTTGGCCTCAGCTGGCATGGCGCGGGGCGTCTGCGCGGCGGTGGTATTGTCGCCACCATCATGTCGAACCTCGGCCTCGAACGCCGCCTGCAGGCCGAAGGGCTGACGCTGGAACGGACCAAGGTGGGTGACCGCTACGTCCTCGAACGGATGCGTGAGGGTGGCTTTAACGTCGGCGGCGAACAGTCGGGCCACATGATCCTCATTGACCATGCCACCACCGGCGACGGCACCATGGCCGCGCTGCAAGTGCTCGCCGCGATGATCGACAGCGGCAAGCGGGCGAGCGAATTCCTCAAGCTGTTCGATCCGGTCCCGCAACTGCTCAAAAATGTCCGTTACGCCTCTGGCGCCAAGCCGCTCGATGCTGACAGCGTCAAGGCGGCGATTGCCGATGGCGAACGCGACCTCGCCGGTTCAGGCCGCATCGTCATCCGTCCCTCTGGCACCGAACCCGTCATCCGCGTCATGGCCGAAGGCGACAATGGTGACACGGTGACGGCGGTGGTCGACCGTATCTGCGAAGCGGTGGAAAAGGCGGCAGGATAAGCCATGCTTGAAATGCGCCCCGATTGTGAACGCTGCGGCACGGACCTGCCCGCCCATGCCCATGGCGCGTTCATCTGCTCGTTCGAATGCACCTTTTGCGCCGAATGCGCCGATGAGCTTGACGAGCGCTGCCCCAATTGCGGCGGGGAACTGATGGACCGGCCGACGCGGGCAAAGAAGCATCTCGCCGCGCACCCGGCCTCGACCGAGCGGAAGCACAAGGGGTGACTCCCCGCATCCTCATCATCGCCGGGTCGGACAGCGGCGGCGGCGCGGGCATCCAGGCGGATATAAAGACCGTCACCATGCTCGGCGGCCATGCCATGACCGCGATCACCGCGATTACCGCGCAAAATACGCTTGGCGTGCAGGGCGTCCACGCCATCCCGACCGGGATGGTCATTGCCCAGATCGACAGCGTCGTCGCGGACATTGGCGTCGATGCCATCAAGATCGGCATGATCGGCAGCGTCGACACATTGAACGCCGTCGCCGCGCGCCTCTCCGCGCCTGACCTCGCCTCGGTCCCGCTGGTCTTTGACCCTGTCATGGTCGCCACCAGCGGCTCGTCGCTCGCCGATGAGGCGACCATCGCCGCCTTTGGCCCGCTGATGGACCGTGCCACTGTTGTTACGCCCAACCTGCCCGAACTCGCCGCGCTTGGCGGGGATGACGCAGTGTTGGCGCACGGCTGCGCGCTGCTCGCCAAGGGCGGGCATAGCGATGATGAGCTGATCACCGATCACCTGCTCGCAATTGTCGATGGCGAGAAAGTGCAACTCGCGGCCTGGCAGGCGCCGCGCATCAACACGACCAGCACCCACGGCACCGGCTGCACGCTCGCCAGCGCCATTGCCACCGGCCTTGGTGACGGTCTGCCACTCGAAGCCGCTGTCGCCCGCGCCCGCGATTTTGTCCGCCTCGCGCTCCACAATGCGCCGGGGCTGGGGCAGGGCCATGGGCCGATGGGGCACGCGAGTGTGCGCAACGATGGCCTGTTTACCGGCCCGGCGCTCAACCAGATCACGCTCGCAGCCGCCGATTATGACCAGTCGGTCGCTTTCTACCGCCAGCTTGGCCTCACCCAGATCGTTGACAGTCCCGACAATGGGTATGCCCGCTTCGAGGCGGCAAACGGCGTGACCCTGTCGATCCACGTCGGCGAAGGCGCGCCCGGCGCGACCACCTATCTAGAAAGCGGCGCGCTCGACGCATGGTGCGCCTATCTCTCGCGCCGCGGCGTCCGCTTTGACCACCAACCCCGCGACGAGGAATGGGGCTGGCGCGAAGCCCGCCTGACCGACCCGGCGGGCAACGAAATCTGCCTCTATCAGGCCGCGGAATATCGCCGGTTTCCTCCGTGGCGGGTGTGATCATCGGCGTCGATGAAGCCGGGCGCGGCCCGCTTGCCGGACCGGTCGTGGCGGCGGCGGTGTTGCTGTGTCCGGATGGCATAACCGGCCTCAACGACAGCAAGAAACTCTCCGAAAAGCGCCGCATCCACCTCGAGGCCGAGATCAAGGCCAAGTGCCGCTGGGCGATTGGCATCGTCGATGTCGCCGAAATTGACCGCATCAACATCTTCCAGGCGACGATGCTGGCGATGACCCGGGCGGTGGCGGCGCTTGGCATAGAGGGAGACGCCGAAATCCTCATCGACGGCAATATGACGCCACAAGGCAGGGTGGAGGCATGGCGCTGGCCGGCGCGGGCCATCGTCGGGGGTGACGCGCTGGAGCCCAGCATCTCCGCCGCCTCGATCATCGCCAAACAGGCGCGTGACGCGATGATGATCGAAGCCTGCGCCACCTTCCCCGGTTACGGTTTCTCCCGGCACAAGGGCTATGGCACCGCCGAGCATATGGAGGCGCTTGATCGCCTCGGCCCCTGTCCGCTGCACCGGCAAAGCTTCGCGCCGGTGCGGGCGCAGCTGGAATTGGGGCTCTGATAGCCCACCCCGAAAATATTTTTCATGCCCGAGTCTTTTTCGCCACACCACTAGGGATTGAGTCCCGCTGACTCACCCACCCCCACCATGTCGCGGTCAGACTCCTTCTGTTCCCCTTTGAGTTAACCTTTCTGCGAAACCCTTCGCTTACCATGACTCTTGACCGCGGACTCGCGCTGATTCAGGCTGGAATCCTTGTGTTTTTAAGGGGCAAGTCATGGGTGTGATGGAAAAGGTCAGGGTGAGGAAGTCGGCGGCACAGCCCGTTGACCTGCCGCTGGACAGCATCCTCAAGGGCGACTGCATCGCCCATATGCGATCGCTCCCGGCCAGCAGCATCGACATGATCTTTGCCGATCCGCCCTATAACCTCCAGCTCGGTGGCGACCTGTTCCGCCCCGATGGCAGCCAGGTCGATGCCGTCGATGACGAGTGGGACAAGTTCGACAGCCTCTCCACCTATGACCGCTTCACCCACGCCTGGCTCAAGGAAGCCAAGCGCATCCTCAAGCCCAATGGCAGCATCTGGGTGATCGGCAGCTATCACAACATCTTCCGCGTCGGTGCCGCGTTGCAGGATCAGGGCTATTGGATCCTCAACGACATCGTCTGGCGTAAGGCCAACCCGATGCCCAATTTCAAGGGCACCCGCTTCACCAACGCGCATGAAACGCTGATCTGGGCGAGCATGGGCGAGGACGCGCGCTACACTTTCAACTATCGCGCGATGAAGACCCTCAATGACGAGCTGCAAATGCGGTCCGACTGGCTGATCCCCATCTGCGGCGGCCAGGAACGCCTCAAGAAAGGCGGGTCAAAGGTTCACCCGACGCAAAAGCCCGAAGCTTTGCTCTATCGCGTGCTGCTAGCCTGCTCGAACCCCGGCGACGTCATTCTCGATCCCTTCTTTGGCACTGGCACCACCGGCGCGGTTGCCAAGCGGCTTGGTCGCCACTTCATCGGCATTGAGCGTGAGGACAGCTATATCGCTGCCGCCGAGGAGCGCATCGCCATGGCGCTGCCGCTCGACGAAAGCGCGGTGAAGACGATGCAGGCGCCCAAGGCTGCGACCCGCGTCGCCTTTGGAACTCTGGTCGAGGGCGGTATGATCCCGCCGGGCACCATCCTCACCGACAGCAAGCGCCGCTGGAAGGCCCAGGTCCGCGCCGATGGCAGCCTTGCCTGCGGCAATGACGCTGGTTCGATCCACAAGCTCGGCGCGACGCTGCAAGGTGCGCCCAGCTGCAATGGCTGGACCTTCTGGCATGTCGATGACGGCCAGAAACTGCGCGAAATCGACAAGGTGCGTCAGGACTGGCTGCTGGCCAACGAGGCTTGATGTTTGAACCACTGACCCTAGCCGACCTCCCGTTACTCGCGCCCGACACGCGTATCTATTGCCAGCCGGCCTGTTTCGTCGAGCGTCCGCATGGCCTCGATGGCCGGGTGGCGCGCATTGGTGATGGCATGCTCTGGTTCGCCGCATGGGCCATCACCGTGCGCGGACCCTCGACGCCAAAGCGCGAAGCTCTCGTCGCTGTTGACTCGATAGCCGAATGGATAGCGGCGCTGCCTGCACCCGTCGCTACCCGGGCGACAGCCCAACTCGCAGCGGTGGCCGCGCCGCGGCCACCCATCACGCTAGCCAATGGCCGGACCGTCCGCCTCATAGAACCCCAGATCATGGGCATCCTCAACGCCACGCCCGACAGTTTCTCTGACGGCGGCAAACATGTCGATGCACAGGCCGCTGCCGACGCCGGGTTCGACTTGGCATCGGCAGGCGCCGCACTCATCGACGTGGGCGGGGAATCAACCCGTCCCGGCGCGCCATTGGTCTGGGAAGGCGACGAGATTGAGCGCGTCGTGCCGGTGATCGAACGACTGGCCCGTGGCGGTGTCGCCGTCTCGGTCGATACGCGCAAGGCCGCGGTGATGCAGGCCGCGCTCGCCGCCGGGGCGGGCATCGTCAATGATGTCTCTGCACTCGCCTATGATGATCGTGCCACCGATGTCGTGGCCAAGGCTGGCTGCCCGGTCATATTGATGCACGCACCAAGCCAGAAGAGCGACCCGCATGACCTCTCGGCGTTGCCTGGGGGCAAATATGCCGATCCTGCGCTTGACGTGTTCGACTGGCTGGAGGCCCGCATTGCCGCCGTCACTGCCGCAGGCGTTGCGCGGGACAAGATCATTGTCGATCCCGGTATCGGCTTTGGCAAGGGTGTTGAGGATAATCTGCGTATTATCAATGCCTTGTCGCTATTTCATGCGCTCGGCTGTCCGCTCCTTTTCGCTGCCAGCCGCAAGCGGTTCATCGGCGCCGTCGATGGGGAGGCCGACGCGCAGGACCGTCTTGGCGGAAGCGTTGCTGTTGCAGCCGTGGCGATTAGCCAGGGCGCCCAACTGCTCCGCGTCCATGATGTCCGCGAAACCCGTCAGGCGCAGCGCGTCTGGCGCGCCACGCGTGACGCCGCACTGACGCGAATGTGACTCCGGGCTGCTAAAGGCTGTAACCGCCGTCGGCCACCAACACCGCTCCGGTCATATGTGCTGCGCCCTTGCTCAACAGGAACGCGACCTGCGCTGCCATTTCATCGGGTTTGGCATAGCTGCCCAGTGGCACGCCTATCGCGGCCATGCCGGCGATCGCCGCATCACGGTCACCGCCCTGTGCCGCCACCAACTCGTTAAAGCCGTCCATGCTGTCCCACATCGGTGTGTCGACCCCGCCGGGCGCTATCGCATTGACGCGGATCTGATGCAGTGCTCCTTCCTTGGCAGCCACCTTGGTCAACTGGATCAGGCCCGCCTTTGATGCGGCATAGGCCCCCGTGCCGGCCTCGGCCTTCATGCCCGAAACCGAAGCCATGGAGACAATCGCGCCACCCCTGCCATCGCGGGCGTGGCGTGCGATCATCGCCCGTATCGCCGCGCGCAGCGTCAGAAAGGCACCGTCGAGATTGACCGCCATCACCCGTCGCCATTCGTCAAAGGGCAGGGCCTCAATCGACCCCGCGCCCGCGATACCGGCGTTGACCAGCGCATGGGTCAGCGGGCTCAGGTGCCCGGACAGGTCATCCCAGAAAAATTCGTCAGCCACATCACCGACGTGACGGGACACCCGTTCCTGTCCAACGAGCACCGCTTCGATCACCGGCTGGTTCCGGTCAACCAGGATCAGGGTTGCCCCCATGCCATGCAGGGCCGTGGCACAGGCGCGGCCAATCCCCGATCCGGCACCGGTAATGAGTATATGCGCGTTGGTGAAGTCGGGGGAAAGCAGGGTCATGGGCCCGGACTACAAGAATCCCGCCGTCACTGGAAGCCAGGGCTGTGAGCGTTCGACCCTGGCCTCCGGTGGCGGCGGGATGATCAGCCGTCGCGGATCAGGCTGCGGTATCGATGCCGAGGTCGGCCAGCTTGCGATAGAGCGTCGAGCGGCCGATGCCGAGGCGGCGCGCGACTTCGCTCATCCGGCCGCGATAATGGCCGATGGCGAGACGGATGACGTCAGCTTCTATATCAGCCAGCGCCCGCAAATTCCCATCTGCGCGATAAAGGGTGACGCCAATACCGTCGCCCGGCATCAGGCTGGCTCCGCCCATATCCTCAGGCGCGCGGGCCCGCTCGGCGGCAAGTCCCGGAAAATCTTCAAGCCCCAGCTGTGGTCCTTGGGCGTTGCAGGCGGCGCGGACCAATGCGTCGTGGAGTTGGCGAACATTGCCTGGCCAGCGCCACCCGGCAAAGGCGTCCAACAGATCGTGGGACAGCGACATGGCGCTCATGCCCGGCAATGTACCGATACGAGCCATCAAATGGCGCGCCAGTGCGGCAATATCCACGCGCCGGTCGCGCAGTGGCGGGAGATTGACCTCAGCAATGCTTATCCGGGCGAGCAGATCCTCGCGGAACAGGCCGTCGCGGGCACGTTGTTTCAGCGAAACGGTAGAGCTGGCTACGAACCGCACATCGACAGGCTGGCTCATCGTGCCGCCGATCGGCGTGACGATGCTGGTTTCGAGGAGGTCGGCAAGCAGTGCCTGTGCATCCAGAGGCAGCCGTTCGATCCGGTCGAGAATCAACGTACCGCCATCAGCCTTGGCAATTTCACCGATCCGCCGTTCAAAGGCGCCGGCAAAGGCGCCGCGTTCATGGCCGAACAGCATCGGGCCGATCATCGCATCGCTGTGATGGCCGCAATCCACCGCTACCAAGGGCGCGCGGGGCCGCAATCCTGCATGGTGGATAGCGGCAGCGACCAGAGCCTTGCCTGTTCCCGGTTCGCCTTCAATCAGCACTGGCACGCGGGTGCGTGCAGCCTTGGCCGCGATTGCGAGGGCAGTGCGAAAGGCTGGCGTCGATCCGATGATTTCTTCCACCGACAATGGGGCGGCGAATTTTTCCGAGAGAGGCCGCAACTCATGGCCGAACCGCGGCGCAATCGCGTGGTCAAGTGCGGCGTGAAGACGTTCAGCGGTCAGCGGCTTGTCGAGGAAATCGCTGGCACCAGCGCGCAGAGCATCCAGCGCCGGGCCGCGCCGTCCAGCTTCGGCAAGAAAAATGATGGGCAGGGAAGGGCGCCATTGCCGCATGATCTCGATCGTTTCGGCAATGCCTCCGCGGGCGGCCCGTTCGTCAATCAGCACCGCATCGAGTAACAGCCCGTCATGCGTACCCAATGTGGCTACAGCGCGCTCGCAATCAGCCGCGAAAAGGGTGCGCCATCCGCCGCGGGCAGCCAGCGACGCCACGAAGCGGCATTGCGCCTCTTCGCTGTCCACCAGCAGCAGCATCCGGTCACCTTGCAAAGTCGCCAAAACGCAAACCCCATCCTGCCGGTCGGGACGGTTATCCCGCCGGTCACCGAACCGTCATAGGGCAAGAGGGTAAAAACGCTCTTAAGCGCGTTTCGTCTATGGCAGGGCCCCTTGCCGTTGCCGCGCCGCCTGGTCTAAGGATAAGGAGAAATCCATCTTGCGCCGACCTTTGCCGTCGGCCTCATTCAGGGAATCGCCATGGCTGACAATGACATCAAGGCTGCCGAACAGACCTATTCCGGTTTTCTCACCCTCACCAAATGGGGAACGATCGGCTGCGTTCTTGTTGCTGGTCTCGTCATCGTCCTGATTTCCTGATCGGAGCGCGGTAATGAAAATCGCGGTCCTGCGTGAAACCACAGCGGGCGAACGCAGGGTCGCCGCGACACCGGAAACGATCAAGAAATTCATCTCACTCGGCGCCACTGTCGCTGTCGAAACCGGTGCTGGTGAGGGGGCCTCCATCTCGGATGCGGATTATGCCGCAGTCGGCGCGACCGTCGCGCCGCGCGCGCAAACAATCGCCGATTCCGACATTTTGCTCGGCGTGCAGGGACCGTCGCCTGATAGCCTTGCCGGCGCCAAATCCGGCGCATGGCTGGTCGCTGGTCTCAATCCCTTTGGCGAGCGCGCGCGCGTCGATGCCTATGCCGCCATGGGTCTCGAAGCGCTGGCGATGGAGTTCATGCCGCGCATCACCCGCGCCCAGTCGATGGACATTCTCTCCAGCCAGGCGAACCTTGCCGGCTACAAGGCGGTGATTGAAAGCGCCAACGCCTATGGCCGCGCCTTTCCGATGATGATGACCGCCGCCGGTACGGTGAATGCCGCCAAATGCTTTGTCATGGGCGTCGGCGTTGCCGGACTGCAAGCCATCGCCACCGCCCGCCGCATGGGCGCGCAGGTTTCCGCTACCGACGTCCGCTCGGCGACCAGGGAACAGATCCTCAGCCTTGGCGCGAAGCCGATCTTCGTCGAAAGCGTCGCAGGGATCGAGGGTGAGGGCGCCGGCGGCTATGCCACCGAAATGTCCGACGAATACAAGGCGGCGCAGGCTGAGCTGGTCTCCAGCCACATAGCCAAGCAGGACATTGTCATCACCACTGCGCTGATTCCCGGCCGTCCCGCCCCGCGCCTGATCAGCGATGCCCAGATCGCCAGCATGCGCGCCGGCAGCGTCATCTTTGACCTCGCGGCGGAAAGCGGAGGCAATGTCGAAGGGTCAGTGCCCGGCAAAACCGTGGTCAAGCATGGCGTCAAGATAATCGGCGCGCAGAATGTCCCCTCGACGCTCGCCGCCGATACCTCGGCGCTGTTCAGCCGCAATCTGTACAATTTCCTCTCCGCCTTCTGGGACAAGGAAGCGGGCAAACCCGTCCTTGACGAGGAAATCGGCACCGCCATCCGCCTCACCCAGGGCGGCAAGGTCATCAATGAGCGGTTGCTCGCCAGTTAGGACGACGATCATGGACTTCATCTCGATTCTGTCGATTTTCGTGATGGCCTGTTTCGTCGGCTATTATGTGGTCTGGTCGGTTACCCCGGCACTGCACACGCCGCTGATGGCGGTGACCAACGCCATTTCCTCGGTGATCATTGTCGGCGCGCTGATTGCGGCGGCCGCGCCCGCGATCGGCGCGGGTGGCACCACGGCGCGCTGGCTCGGCCTCGCCGCGATTGTCATGGCCAGCATCAACATCTTCGGTGGCTTTGCCGTCACCGCGCGGATGCTCGCGATGTACAAGAAGAAGGATCGCTGAGCGCCATGGAACACGCCACTCCCGCCTGGGCGCTGCTCGCCTATCTCGTCGCCGGCGTCTGCTTCATCCTGTCGCTGCGCGGCCTGTCGAGCCCATCGACCTCGCAACGCGGCAACCGTTTCGGCATGGCCGGCATGGCGATCGCCGTGGCCACCACGCTGGTTACCCATGTGCCGATGAAGCTGGGGGATGCGACCAACAGCTATGTCGGGCCTGACATAACCGTCATCGGCATGATCGTCGCCGCTCTGGCGCTGGGTGCGGTCATCGGCATCGTCACCGCCCGCCGCATCGCCATGACCGACATGCCGCAGCTGGTCGCCGCCTTCCACAGTCTCGTCGGCCTTGCGGCTGTTGCCGTCGCTGCTGCCGCCTTTCTGGCACCACAGGGCTTTGGCATTGCTGGCGCAGATGGGGTGATTTCCCCGGTCAGCCGGGTCGAAATGGGCCTGGGCGCAGCCAT
The DNA here is from genome assembly GCF_012979535.1 of Sphingomonas lacunae. Classification (NCBI taxonomy): domain Bacteria; kingdom Pseudomonadati; phylum Pseudomonadota; class Alphaproteobacteria; order Sphingomonadales; family Sphingomonadaceae; genus Sphingomonas; species Sphingomonas lacunae. Next base: position 2,844,059 of record NZ_CP053015.1, on the reverse strand, counting down.
CGGCGCCATCACCTTCTCGGGCTCGGTCATCGCTTTCCTGAAACTCGCCGGCAAAATGTCGGGTGCGCCGATCCTGTTGCCCGCCCGTCACCTGATCAACCTTGGCACCATTGCCGTCATCCTCGGTCTGACCGGTTATTTCACTGTCGATCAGAGCCCGTGGGTGTTCTGGACGATCACAGTCCTCGCCTTTGTCATCGGTTTCCTGCTGATCATCCCCATCGGCGGCGCCGACATGCCGGTCGTCGTGTCGATGCTCAACAGCTATTCGGGCTGGGCCGCTGCCGCCATGGGCTTCACGCTTGGCAACAGCGCGATGATCATCACCGGCGCGCTGGTCGGTTCGTCGGGGGCGATCCTTTCCTACATCATGTGCAAGGCGATGAACCGCAGCTTCATCAGCGTCATCGCCGGTGGCTTTGGCGCTGATGCCTCGGTCGGTGGCGGTGAGGCCAGGGAACAGCGGCCGTGGAAGCGCGGCTCGGCCGAAGACGCCGCCTATATGATGAAACAGGCCGACAGCGTCATCATCATCCCCGGCTATGGCATGGCGGTGGCGCAGGCCCAGCATGCCCTGCGCGAGATGGCGGACCTGCTCAAAAAAGAGGGCGTTTCGGTCAAATATGCCATCCACCCGGTCGCGGGTCGCATGCCCGGCCACATGAACGTCCTGCTGGCCGAAGCCAATGTGCCCTATGACGAGGTGTTCGAGCTGGAGGACATCAACAGCGAATTCGCCCAGGCCGACGTTGCCTTCATCATCGGCGCCAATGACGTGGTCAATCCGGCCGCCAAGACCGACAAATCCTCACCCATCTATGGCATGCCGGTGTTCGATGTGGACAAGGCCAAGACCATTTTCTTTGTCAAGCGCAGCATGGGCGGGGTGGGCTATGCCGGCGTCGACAATGACGTCTTCTACATGGACCAGACGATGATGCTGCTCGCCGACGCAAAAAAGATGTGCGAGGACATCGTCAAAGCCTTGGCGCACTGACGACATGAGGGCGTCAAAGCCTTGGCGCACTGACGACATGAGGGCGTCAAAGCCTTGGCGCATTAATCAACGTCATTGCGAGGAGCGCAGCGACGAAGCAATCTAGGGCGGTCTGAGCCAACACTGGATTGCGTCGCTTCGCTCGCAATGACGATCAGGGACTAAAGGGAACATAAGTTGCGCAAACTGGGACTCATCGGTGGCATCAGCTGGGCCGCCACCGAAAGCTATTACCGGATGATCAATAGCGAAACACAGCGCCGCTCGGGTCCGGCCTGCTCGCCACCCTTGGTCATCGAAAGCCTCAATTTCTGCGATCTCGCCCGCCTGTCGACCGATGAGCAATGGGCCCATGCCACCAGCGTGCTGACTGACAGCGCCCGCAGGCTCGAAGCTGCAGGTGCCACAGCGCTGCTCATCTGCGCCAACTCGATGTACAAGGTCGCCGATCAGGTGCAGGCCGGGATCAGCATCCCGATCATCAACATCGTCGATCCCGTCGGGCGGGCAATGAAGGCCGCCGGTATCAAGACCGCCGCACTGCTCGGCACCCGCAATGTCATGAGCGAGAAATGGTACCGCCAGCGCATTGTTGGCCATGGCGTCAGCCTCGCGCCGATTGACGAGGCCACCGTCACCATGGTCGATCGCATCATCTATGACGAGCTGATGCAGGGCAGGGTGGAAAAATCCTCCGAGCGCGAGCTGAAGACGCTGATCACCAAATGGGATCAGCAGGATGTCGACGCGGTGGCGCTCGCCAGCACCGAACTGTCGATGCTGGTCGATACAGAGGCCAATGTGCTGCCGATCTTCGATTCCACCCGCCTCCACGCGCTCGAAGGCGTGGCGTGGATCCTCGGCGACACGCCCTGACAAGGCACTGATCCTATTTCGCTTTCCTACATGGCCGCATCTGTGAGAGACTCGTCGATGGCCGTCGCTTGGCCAGCTGATGCCATTGGGCCATTGCGAAGGCAGGGGCGCATCACACCAACGCCAGGTGCCGCGATTGTGCGGATGCACGGCACAGGCTCACTGTATTATGTTTACACCACACCCGCAAATCACCGCTGAAACCCGCAGGCGGCCGTTGAATCATCCCTCTGGAGTGTCAACCAGTGTCAACCGGTTGCGCGGCGGATTACCGTAATTCAGATGAATTTTCTCGCCGTTTGGACCGTCACTGCGCCCGGGTCCACACTACCGTCCGGCAGAAGACGGCGACACAGCCGCGTACGTTCAGCCGGCCGTTTTCGACATGGACTGTCGCATTGAAATTGCGGCCTTCCTCGGGGCTATACCCTCGCCCGGTGAAGCGCTGCCCGCTGGGGGTCAGGCCGGTCAGCACCGGCACGCCGACCAGCGGCCGGGACCGCAGCGATTCGTCCGGATTGTTGGTGTCGGTCGCCCGCGCCAGCGTCGGGTTGGTCATCTGGGTGATGCGCCCGCAAAATTGCCGGGCGTTGCCGGCACAAGGAGCAACGAGGATGATCGCATTGCCATCATCGGTCCGCCAGCGGCCGGCAATATTGGCGCTTGATTGCGCGGTGCCGCTCGTCGCCACCATTGCCGTCAGCGGCAGGGCGATCAAGGCCAGACGTCGCAACATGGCTTTCTCCTCATTGTTTGGCGGCTCTTGGCAACGGCCGCTCGTCCCGGCACTATGCAGTGGGGAGAGACAGATATGAAGCATCAATTGACATCGCTGTTAGGCAGTGCGCTTGCCCTGGTTGCCGCCACGACGGTCGAGGCGAGGACGATAGAGGTGGCTGCCGGAGACGACGCCCAGACCCGCCTTCAGGAAGCACTGATCAACGCCCAGCCGGGTGATGTGGTGCGCATCGGTCCGGGCACATTCCGCCTGACCGACGGCCTCAGCCTCGACGTTGACGGGGTGACGGTGCGCGGTGCCGGCATTGAACAGACGATCCTCGATTTTTCCGGCCAGCAAGGCGCGGGTGAAGGGCTGCTGGTCACATCCGACGATGTCGTGCTGCGGGATTTTACCGTCCGCGACACCCGCGGAGACGGCATCAAGTCAAAGAATGCCGATCGCATCGTTTATCTATCCCTGCGTGTTGACTGGTCCGGTGAGCCACGCACGACCAACGGCGCCTATGGAATCTATCCCGTCGAAAGCGAATATGTGCTGGTTGATGGCGTTACCGTTCGCGGCGCCAGTGACGCCGGCATTTATGTCGGCCAATCCCGCCACATCATCGTGCGGGAATCGACGGCGGTGCAGAATGTCGCCGGCATAGAGATAGAGAACAGCTATAACGCAGACGTCCATGACAATCTGGCGACTGGCAACACTGGTGGCATTTTGGTGTTCGACCTGCCGGGCCTGCCGCAACAGGGTGGTCACAGTGTCCGTGTGTTCGACAATATCATCGTCAACAACATGACGCCCAACTTCGCGCCAGCGGGCAATATTGTCGCCACAGTCCCTGCCGGATCGGGTGTCATTGTCATGGCCAATCGCGACGTTGAAATCTTCGACAATGAATTTGACGGGAATGGCACGTCAAACATCATGATCACTGGTTATCGCTATGGTTCGACGCCTGCCGATTACCAGCCCATGCCGATGCGCATTCGGGCGATGGGCAACCGGCACGGTCGCGCCGGCTTTCAGCCGGGCTTGCCCGGTGGTGCGGAAATGGCTCAGGCCTTTGGGGGCAGCCTGCCGCCGGTCATGTGGGACGGGGCCGGAACTGACATCCGCATTGCCGATGATGTCGCCGCGCTGACCCTCAACCTGCCTGATCTGGCACAGCCCGTATCGGCGGCGTCGCCGGCACCGGTTGATCTGTCCGGCGAAGCCAATTGGCCACGTGTCGCCGCCGTGGTGCTGCCTGCCAGCATGGAAGCGGCCGCCGCCGCGCCCTGATGATGCTCGCGTCCCTCTCGTCTCGTTGGTTAGCCCGGGCGGGGGTGGCCATGTTCGCCGCCCTTGCCATGCTCGCGGTCCTGCCTGCCCAAGGGACGAATCTGGCGGTTGCCGACGCTGTCATTACCGGGGAGTCCAATGCGCCGACGCTGTCGGCCTATGGCTTCTTCCTCGGATCACCCGATCGCCCGTCACCGTTGCTGATTCCCTATACGCTGGCGACGCCTCTCTTCAGTGATTATGCGGAGAAGCGGCGCTACATCTATGTCCCGCAGGGCTCGCGGATGCATGCTAATGCCGACGGATTGATCGAATTTCCTGTCGGCACGGCACTGATCAAGAGCTTTGGCTACCCCCAGGCGGACGGCAGCTATCGCACCATCGAGACGCGGCTGTTGCTGCGCCGGGCGAGCGGCTGGGTTGCGCTCCCCTATATTTGGCGTCCGGATGGCAGCGATGCTGATTTGCGCGTCGCTGGCGCACGACAGATGGTCGATTTCGCCGATTCTGCGGGCAATCGCTACAGCATCAGCTATGCCGTGCCCAATCGTAACCAGTGCAAGACCTGCCACGAACTTTCCGGCGCGGTGACGCCCATCGGGCCTAAATTGCGCAACATGGAATTGGCAGCGCCAGCCCGCGCCCTTGTTACCGGCGCCGACTGGACCTTGGCGTCCATGCCGCGCTGGGACGATGCCGGAACCGGCAGCCTCGATGCCCGCGCCCGCGCCTATCTCGATGTGAACTGTGCGCATTGCCACAACCCACGTGGCAGTGCCTCCAACAGCGGCCTCTTTCTGGAATATGAACGGCCGCCGTCAATGACGACTGGCTTGTTCAAACGACCCGTGGCGGCTGGGCGGGGCAGTGGCGGTCATGACTATGCTATTGCCCCCGGTCATCCTGAACATTCGATTCTTGCCTATCGGATGGGCAGCACCGATCCCGGCATTGCCATGCCGGAACTGGGTAGGGCCGTGGTCCATCGGGAGGGTCTGCGCTTGATTGATGAGTGGATCGCGGCCATGCCCGCCGGAACACCCCCTGCATCGGAGGCCCGGCCATGACCGATCCCGTTCTCCACGATTATTTCCGTTCCTCGGCCAGTTACCGCGTCCGCATTGCCTTGAATCTGAAGGGTGTGAATTATCACTCGGTGCCAACCAGCCTGCTCGCCGGCGATCAGAGAAGCGACGCCTACCTTGCGTTGAATCCACAAGGGCTTGTGCCCGCGTTGGAGGTGGATGGTCTGGTATTCACGCAAAGCTTCGCCATCATTGATTGGTTGGATCGGACATATCCCGAGCCGCGCCTGATACCCGAAGACCCTGTGGAACGGGCCGGGGCTTTGGCCATGACTATGGCGATTGCCTGTGATATCCATCCGCTGAACAATCTTCGCGTGCTCAAATATCTGACCCACGACCTGGGCTTGCGCGACGAAGTTCGTGACCGCTGGTATATCCACTGGGTTGTCGAAGGATTGACGGCACTGGAAGCGATGGCACAGGGCGCGGGCCCTTTTCTGGGCGGGGATACGCCCAACATCGCTGACATTTTCCTCGTCCCCCAACTGGCCAATGCCCGCCGCTATGATATTTCCCTTGCCTCTTTCCCGACCTTGGCAACCTGTGAAGCCAATGCGCTGGGGCTTGAGGCATTTGCGGCGGCGGCGCCCGAACGGGTCAAGCCACAGGATTGAATGCGATGCCAAACCAGCAACTGAACCTCTCCGCCTTTCTTCCCTATCAACTGTCAATTGCCTCCAATGCCGTTTCGGACAGGATCGCTCGCCAGTATCAGGTCCGGTTCGGCCTCAAGATCCCGGAGTGGCGGCTAATGGCCGTGCTGGGGCAGGGGACGGCGATGACCCAGCGGGATCTGGTGCATGCCACTCGGATGGACAAGGTGACGGTCAGCCGCGCTTCCGCCGCCCTGACCGACAGGGGCCTTGTCTCCCGCGCGGCCAGCGAGCGTGACGGCCGGTCGCATCTGCTGGCGCTAACTGATGCTGGACAATCGCTTTATGAGGAGATTGCCCCAGTAGCCCTTGCCATGGAGCGCGAATTGCTGGCTTGCCTTTCTCCCGATGAGCGGACGCAGCTATCGAGCTTGTTGGCCAGGTTGCGTGAGGCAGCCGATCAGTCTACATAGTTGCAGTTGCAACTAATGTGAGGACTCTCCCATGACCGACCTGTTCGACAATCCGCTAGGGCTCGACGGGTTCGATTTCATCGAATTTTGCGCGCCGGAAAAGGGTGAGCTTGAGGCCGTATTTGCTCGCATGGGCTTCAGTCGGATTGCCCGTCACCGTTCAAAGGACGTCGATCTCTGGCGGCAGGGTGAAATCAACCTGATCGCCAATTACGAGCCGCGCAGCCCTGCCGCCTATTTTGCCGCAGAACATGGCCCCTCGGCCTGTGGCATGGGCTTTCGTGTGCGTAATGCGGCAGAGGCCTATAAGCTGGCGCTTGAACGGGGCGCTGAGCCTGTCGAAACCCGGACCGGCCCGATGGAACTGCGGCTCCCCGCCATTCGCGGCATCGGGGGTGCGATCATCTATTTCACCGACCGTTACGCCACACTCGAAAGCCCCGACGCGCTCAGCATCTATGATATTGATTTTGACTATTTGCCGGGTGTCGATCGTAACCCGGTGGGCGCCGGCATGCTCCGGATCGACCATTTGACCCACAATGTGTATGGCGGGCGCATGGAGCATTGGGCGCGCTTTTATGAGCGTGTCTTCAACTTCCGGGAAATCCGCTATTTCGACATCAAGGGCGAATATACGGGCCTGACCAGTAAGGCGATGACTGCTCCGGATGGCAAGATCCGCATTCCCCTTAACGAGGAAGGCAAGGCTGGAGGCGGCCAGATCGAAGAGTTCTTGCGCCAATATAATGGTGAAGGCATTCAGCACATCGCCTTTATCTGTGATGATCTGATCGGGTGCTGGGACAGGCTCAAGGCCATGGGCACCCCCATGATGAGCCCTCCGCCCGACACCTATTATGAAATGCTCGAAGAGCGCCTGCCCGGACACGGCGAACCGGTTGCCGATCTTCAGCAGCGCGGCATCCTTCTCGATGGGTCGACTGCAGCTGGTGATCCCCGCCTGCTCCTCCAGATTTTCTCCGAAACACAGATCGGCCCTGTCTTCTTTGAATTCATCCAGCGCAAGAAAGATGAAGGTTTCGGGGAAGGCAATTTCACCGCGCTTTTCAAATCGATGGAACGGGACCAGATGCGCCGCGGCGCGCTTGAGGTAGAAGGAGCGGCCGGATGACTCATCCCTTTGCGCTCAATCGTATCCACCATGTCGCCTATCGCTGCCGTGACGCCGCGGAAACGGTGGAATGGTACCAGCGCGTGCTCGGCATGGACTATGTGACCGCCTTTGCCGAGGATCATGTGCCGTCGACCGGTGCTTATGACCCCTATATGCACATCTTCCTTGACGCTGGTGGCGGCAATGTCCTGGCCTTTTTCGAGCTGCCCAATCAGCCCGATATGGGCCGCGATGCCAACACGCCGGCCTGGGTCCAGCATCTTGCCTTTGAAGTGGCGGATATGGACACGCTGCTTGCTGCCAAGGCGCATATCGAGGCCGAGGGTATTGAGGTGCTAGGCCCAACCTATCACGGCATTTTTCGGTCCATCTATTTCTTCGATCCCAATGGCCACCGGCTCGAATTGGCTTGCAATATCGGTACAGCGGACCAGCATGCCGAATTGCGGCGGGTGGCACCGTTGATGCTTGCGGAGTGGAGCCAGACCAAGAAGGCACCGCGCCACGCCGACTGGCTGCACCAGGATCCGGAGAAGGAGAAGGAGAGGCAATGAAACTCGCATCGCTGAAGTCGGGGCGTGACGGCCGCCTGGTTGTTGTCTCGGATGATCTCGCCTGGTTTGCCGATGCAACGCACATTGCCCCAACCATGCAGGCGGCGCTTGATAATTGGGAGGATTGCGAACCTCGGCTGCGCTCATTGGCGACAGATCTGGCGCATGAAGTCATCCCGATGCAGCGTTTCCATGAGCGGCTGGCTGCTTCGCCTCTGCCCCGCGCCTATCAATGGGCTGATGGTAGCGCTTATGTGAATCATGTGGCGCTCGTCCGTCAGGCACGCGGTGCTGAAATGCCGGACAGTTTTTGGCACGATCCTTTGATGTATCAGGGCGGCAGCGATGGATTTCTCGGCCCGAGGGATCCGATTCCTCTGGCTGATGAAAGCTGGGGCTGTGACATGGAGGCCGAAGTCGTCGTCGTCACCGGCGACGTGCCAATGGGCGTGACGGCAGACGAAGCGCGCGGTTACATCCGACTTGTTGGACTGACAAACGACGTCAGCCTGCGTAACCTCATCCCGGGGGAGTTGGCAAAGGGCTTCGGCTTTTTCCAGTCCAAGCCCGCCAGCGCCATATCGCCGGTCTTTGTCACGCCTGACGCGCTGGGGGATCGCTGGGACGGTGGAAAATTGCACGGGGCGTTGTGCGTTGACCTTAACGGCAAGCCGCTGGGACGCGCTGACGCCGGCGTCGACATGACCTTCGATTTTGGCCAGCTCATAGCGCACGCTGCCAAGACTCGCAGTCTTGTGGCCGGTACTATCATCGGTTCAGGCACGGTCTCGAACCGCGACGCCGACGGAGGTCCCGGGCGTCCGGTGGCCGATGGCGGCGTCGGTTACAGCTGTCTGGCGGAGGTGCGCACTATTGAAACCATCCGGGCCGGTGCGCCTGTGACGCCCTTCCTCAAGCATGGTGACACTGTCCGCATCTGGATGGAAGACGGTCATCACCATCCCATTTTTGGGGTGATTGAGCAGGCGGTGATGGGCGGTTGAACTGTTGATCGAGCCGGAAAGCAAAGGGGCGGCAGGGTAACCTTGCCGCCCCTTCTGTCTGGATCAAGGGCGAGCGCCTAGCTTATTTCACCAGCGCGTCCTTGATATTGCATGCAGCCGGCCCAAGGATAACCACGAACAGCACCGGCAGAATGAACACAATCAGCGGCACGGTCATGATGGCCGGCAATCGTGCGGCCTTTTCCTCGGCGCGCATCATGCGTTCGTTGCGGAATTCAGCCGACAGAACGCGCAGAGCGGAGGCCAGTGGCGTACCATATTTTTCGGTCTGGATGAGCGTGGTCACCACACCACGCACCGAGTCGAGATCGACGCGATAGGCAAGGTTTTCCAAAGCCTGGCGGCGTTCGGTCAGGAACGACAACTCGATCGAGGTTAGGGCAAATTCCTCGCCAAGATCAGGATAGGCCTTGCCAAGCTCGCGGCTGACGCGGGCAAAGCTGGCGTCCACCGTCAGACCAGCTTCGGCGCAGATCACCAACAGATCAAGCGCGTCAGGCAAGCCCTTGCGAATGTTGGCGGTGCGCTTGGCCTTCTTGTTGTTGATCAAAAGATCTGGCGCTTTGTAAGCAAGGATAAGAGGACCGGCAAAGCTGGCGAACTTCTTGAGCGCCGACATGTCAGGCCACATGTCGATCCCGTAAATCAGTACCGCTGCCGTCACACCCACAACGATGGGCAGCACCATGCGGGCGAAAATGACGGTTACCGCCAGATCCTTGGACCGGATACCTGCCTGGGCCAGTGCCTGCTGAACTTGTTTCAGCTGGCTGTCCTGCAGCACCTGCAATGACGAGAGAAGTGCCCGGATGCGGTTCGTGGTGACGTTCTTTTTGACCAGCTTGGCCCGGCGCTTTGCCGTTGAAGCGGTAATCCCGGCCTTCAATTGCTCGCGGCGCTCATTCAGTGACTTGATGCGGCGCGCCATGGGATCGCGTACGGTCGCTGCATTGTAGATCGCTACAATGACGGCAACCACGCCAACCGCAGCCAAGAATGTGGCAGCCCAAACCACATCGAGGCCAAAGAGCGAAAAGTGCTGGGGAGGAACTGTAGTGTCCATGATCTAGCCGTTCCTCAGATTTCGAAGTCGATCATCTGCGACATGATGAACACGCCGATACTCATCCACCCGAGGCCACCAAGGCCGGTCAGCATGACGCGAACGTCATACTTGTCGGAACCAGGGAAGAAGGCCGCCACATAATCCGGGTTCATCACATAGACGAGGATGAAGACGAGGAATGGCAATGACCCCACGATCCACGCGGAGGCCTTCGCTTCGGAAGACATGGCGTTGATCTTCAGCTTCATTTGCGCGCGTTTGCGCAAAACTTCGGAGAGGTTGGCAAGGGTTTCAGCGAGGTTGCCGCCCGTTTCCCGCTGAATCGCCAAAGTGATACAGAAAAACTGGAACTCGGGTGTCCCAAGCGTGTCGGCGCTGTCCTGCAATGCGGCTTCCATGGATTTGCCTATGCGAACGCGTTCGATCACCTGTTTGAATTCGACACCGACCGGGCCGGGGATTTCAGTGCTGACAGCCTGGAGAGTTTCCGCAATCGGCAAACCTGACCGCAGGCCGCGAACCAGCAAGTCAATCGCGTCCGGAAAGCGGGCATTGAAGTCGGCCACGCGCTTCTTGATCAGTTTGCTGATCACCATGTGCGGAATACCAAACCCCGCCATCAGGCCTAGCAGCAAGGCGAGCAAGAAAGGCATGCCCTGGGTCATGACCAGACCAGCGAAAACCACAGCGATACCGGCATTGATCGCCATATAGTTTTTGAGCGTCCACTTGTTACCGGTCTGCCGCAGCCGAAGCGCAAGCTTTTCCGGATTCGGCAACAACTTGCCGAGGCCCAGTTCCTGTGTTGGCAATCGTGCAGCGATTGTCTTGCGCATTTGCGCAGCCAACGCTGCCTCGTTCGAGGGAACATAACGGTCAGTGATTGCATTCAGGCGACGCTTAAGAGCGGCCGCAGGCGAGGGACCGGCAAAGGCAAAGACCAGCATCACCAGGACGGTCGCAAACGCGAGTGCAATCAGGATCGTGGTGGTATCCATGAACGAAGCTGCTTTCCTTGCTGGCATGAGGCTGGCTGGCCGGTCGCGCACGGCGCCGGCCGGGTTCCAACCGTCAGGCCTTGGCCTTCTTCTTTGGCATCAGCGAACCGATGTCAGTCAGCTTGCCAAGAAGTGACGCTGACTTTTCCGGCGCCTTGCTGATCGGCGCGGTGCTCGGCATATCTTCATCGTCCATGACCTCCGCACTGAGGACTATGTTGACGAGCTTGCTAAGCGGCGAAGACAATTTTGTTCCCCGAGCCGTTTCAGCAAGGCATTTGCCGAGTTTCGCAGCCTTCACAGCGAGTTTTGTGTCCAGCGGGATGACCAGGTCAACGGCGTGCTCAATCGACGTTTCGAAATCCTTGCGGGAAATCTCGCTGCCGCTTGCGGGGACCTTGTTGGCCACAAGAGTAACCCTTGCACCGGGGCAGGTTGTCTTGAAGCCAGCCAGCAGCCGGATAGCATCACGCGCGGATGCCAAAGTGAGCTCGGTCACCAAGACCACATTCTGCACTTCGGACAGCATGTGGGGGTAGGCGATCATCATGTTTCGCGGCAAGTCGATGACCGTCGATTCAAACGCAGCGTTGATCTCTTCGCGAAGGTGGAAAAATGTTCCACCGTCGCTCAACAGCGGTTGGTTGATCGGTGCTTCCGCCGACAAAATGGCCAGATTGTCATTGGCCCGCACCATTGCACGTTCGATGAACAAGCCATCGATACGGGCAGGGTTGTCGATCGCGTCAATCAGGCCACGGCCGGGTTCCAGATCGAGCGCCAGTGCGCCAGTGCCAAAATGCACATCAAGGTCAAGCAGGGCCGAATTGCGCTTGCCCTGCTGGCTCAAGAGCCACGCCAGAGAGGTCGCGATCGTCGAAGCACCAACGCCGCCCCGCGTGCCAACCACAGCGGTCAGCGTGTGCTTGATATTCTGTGCGGGCTCGTTGGAACGCGGCGCGTTCAGCATTGCCTGGGCGTGCATCAGCACGTCGCGCACCTGTTCTGGGAAAACCGGCTTCAACAGATAATCATGGATGCCACTGGCCACCAGGTCACGGAACAGACGGACGTCGTTCACCTGTCCCATGGCGATGACCACGGTGCCTGGTTCGCAAACTTCGGCAAGGCCATTGATGTCATTGATCGGGTCGCTCGATTCTGACAGGTCCACCAGCAGGATGCTCGGGCTAGCTGTAATCGAGAGCGACTGGACAGCGTTACGAAGGCCTCCGCGGTGGACCTTGTCGACAGCCCATCCCATGTCATTGGCAATCGGGCGGATCATGTCCACCGAGTCATCGTCGCACAGATAGGCCGCAAAAGGTTCGCGCTGATGTGGCGAACTGGGTCGAAAAGGTGCGTTCACTGGCCGCCTCCACTGCTGCCACCACCGCTAGGGCTGATGTTCGAAAGGCCCCCGGCTCCGGTAGGCGGATTGTTGCGATAGCTCTCGATCGCCTTTGAGGCGGTCAGCGGATCATTCTCGCCCGAGTTCTGGCCACGGACCAGGTCGCTTGCATCCGCCACCATTGCGGCGATGTTGGCATTGGTCGCGCATCCATAGTTTGAGGTGGTCGCATTATGGTTGTTAGCGGTCATCCGCGTCGACCAGTCTGGACAGCTGGGGACACTGGCGGTTGAACGGGTGATCACGATCCGGATAAAGCCCGGCTGGATGGTACCTGATGTGACAGGCGCATGAGCGGCCAACAGCAAGCCCTTGCGCGCCACCAGCATGGCCACCGCGTCGCGGGCAGCCCGGCCATTGCTGGCTGCGCTCTCATCGACGGAAATCCGATCACCATAACCGGCTTCCATTGCATCGAGCCAGTCGTTCACCCGGCGCATCTCCGAAGGCGGGAGCATGCCTGAAGTTGCATCTGCGTCGATGACATAGCTAGCCAGTCTGACCACGGGTTGATGGACCGAATCCAGACCGCGGTTGACCGCTGCCGTGTTACCGGGGCCGGTGCCCATGCAGCCTGACAGCGCAGCGCTCATGGCGACGGCTGATGCGAGGATTCTGATACGCATGATGACTTATCCTCCTGAATGCACAGTCACTGGTTGAAGCTGAAGCCGGGTGCGGCGTTGCTAGCCGCATCCGAGCGGCGACGACGGCGTTCCGGTTCAGCACTGGCCTGTGGGGCAACGTTGGTCGGTGCGGTGGCTGTCGTTGCTGCAGAGGGTGCCGATGCCATGCCAGGTTCAGCAGCAGTCTCGCTTTCAACGACCATCTGGGGCATCGGACGGCGCACGCCGCTTTCGCCGTCGATGGATTGGCCGATGACGCCACGCTGCATGTCCGTCGCGCTGCGGAAACCATCGGTCGGCAGAACGATCTGGTCGGCATTGACTGGTCGAACGAGATACGGTGTCACAACAATCACCAGTTCGCTGTCACCACGGCGGAACGTGTCCGAACGGAACAACGTGCCTAGGATCGGGATTTGACCGAGACCTGGTGTGGCATCGACAGCGCTGACCGACCGGTTGCTCATCAGTCCGGCGATCATGAAGCTCTCGCCTGAACCCAACTCCACGGTGGTCTCGGTGCGGCGGACGCTAAGGGCTGGAATCTCGAAGCCGTTAACGCGGATCGCACCTTCTGTCGAAAGTTCCGATACTTCCGGACGGACTCGCAAAGAGATCCGGCCGTTGGAAAGGACAGTGGGTGTATAGGCCAAGCTGACGCCGAACTTGCGATATTCGATAGTGATGTTCCCGGTCATCGGATTGGGAACCGGGATCGGAAACTCGCCACCTGCAAGAAAGTCTGCAGTCTCCCCGGACACTGTGGTCAGGTTTGGCTGCGCCAGAGTCGCGACCATCCCGGTCCGCTCACCCATGTCGAGCGCACCGAGCAAATCGACACCGAACAGTCGGCCAGCAGCAGTCAGTGTGGTCTTGTCGATAAGTGCGGAAGTCGTGACTGTGACACCTCCGGTGACCGGATCAGGCGCGGAAATGCTGCCGATGTTCCGGCCGCGGAACGCACCGAACAGGAACTGGCCACCGGAATTGTCTCTCGACAACAGGTTGCCACCGATTTCCCGGACAAGTGAACGGTTCACTTCCGCAATCCGCACTTGCAGATTAACCTGCAGCGGGGTTGCCGTCTGCAAACGGGAAATGACGCGTGTTCCTTCACCGACAAATGCGGTGACCAAACGATCAGCTTCCGCGGCGTCCTGAGGCGAAGCCACCGTTCCGGTCAGCAGCACGAAGCCGTTCATTGTATTCACGTTGATCTGGGCATCGGGCATGGCCAGCATCAGCATCTGGTCAATTGTTTCGATGTTGTTGCCGACGCGGGCAACAACGGAGTAGACGACCCGTCCTGCGGCATCAGTCGCATAGATGCTGGTTTCGCCCGGTGCTTTGCCGAAAACATAGAGCTGTGTTGACGACCGGACCTGCACATCGGCAACTTCCTGGTTGGCAACGAACACATCGTTCATGGGTGTGGGGAGGGTGATCAGGCGACCGCGCCCGACAGACAGCAACAGGTCTGCGTTGGTCGTCGTCTGGCTCTGATTGCGGCTGGACTGGGCCGAAGCCGGGGTGGTGATGGTGCCGGTCAGGATCATCCCTGCGACCAGCGCGCCAGCCATCAGCTTCTGTCGCATCATTTTGACGTTCGTCATTTTACCTACCCCCAACTGGGACAACGGTTACCTGGTCACCACGGACTACCCGGACGGTCGGGCCGACGGGTGCGGCGGGTTCGGAAGGCGCTGCGCTGGGCGCGGCTGCCGGAGCAGACGGAGCCGATGGAGCCATAGCTGCGGTATTGGGGTTGCTGCGGGGCAGGCTGCGCCGCAGGTAACGCGAGACATCCCCGCCGGTTACAGCGGTTGTGCCGCGGTCAACGGGCCGGCTTGAGGCTCCGCGCAGCATTCTGGCTTCACCACGGCTGTCACCGTCGCGCGCCACCGAAACCTGACCTGAGGCTATGGCCTCTTCAAGTTCGGACGCATTTTCTGCCAAAGAACGCAGAGCCAGCGACAAGGTGCCAACACTGCGGGCAACCGCAATCTTCTCGGCAATCTGCGGTGTGGCTTCCAGCGTCACAGTGCCAAAGACCGTGGGCGTGGAATTGCCATTTTCGTCAGTCGGCGCGGTACGCTGGTCGACCGCGAGAACGCGCATGTTGCGGACGATGGTTTCCGTGGTTGCCAGATTGTTGGACGTGCCCGAGCCACCTTCACCTTCGATCTGGAGGGTAAGCAAGACATCGACCCGATCGCCAGGAAAGACAAAGCCGGCCACGCCTTGATCAGGCGACAGGGGAACCGTCACGGCGCGCATGCCCGGTCCAAGAGCGGCGGCAAGGAAACCACGATCACCCGGATTGACAAGCGCGCCCTTGGTGATCGGGGCGCCTGCTGTCATGGGCACGCGCACCACCGAACCGACTAGGGCATCAATGCCAGCCTGTCCCTCGACATAATATTGATCCGGCTTCACCAGACCCTCTGGCCATGCCTGAAAGCGCAGCGCATCGGCGGTCAAAATGGTGCCGACGGGCAGTGCCCGCGTTGCGACCATGACCTTCGGCCCTTCGATCTTCGGGGTGGCGGCAGCTCGAGCTTCCGGTCCGGTAGAACCGCGCATCAGCTGGTTGACGCCAAATGCAGCGCCGAGTGCGACAATCATCGCACCAACGATCAGCATGATCTTTTTCACGTCCATGACGTTTCAAGCCTCCTGGTTCGGCGGGTGCCGGACATGGTCTTCAAGCTGCCGGAATAACCGGCAAATGGTTAATATACTGTTGGTAGATCGCCCAGAATCCGCCAAAGGCTATGGCGAGGCCGTATGGAACCTCTGGCGGTTTCTCCATTTTTTGCATTTTCTGGTGGATCAACATGGCGCCAGCGACGACGCCGCCAGCAATCGAGAACACCAGCATCATTGGCAGGATGAGCCGGACATCGATTGAAAGGGCGAGCGCCGCGATCATCTTTACATCGCCGCCGCCCATCTGACCCAACGCAAAAAGGCCAAAGAAGGCGACAAGCAATGCCAGGGCGACACCAACCTGCCAAGCGATGTCGGGCCACAACTCCCACCCCATTGTCCACCAGACAAGAGGAGCGACCAGCGCGATTGCGACGTTCAAAAGGTTCGGGATGGTCCGGCTCTTGAGGTCAGTGTAGCAGGCGGTGAGCAGCATTCCGACCAGAAGGGCGGGTGCTACAAATATGGTGAGTTCCCCATTCATGACGCTGGGGACTAGACGAAATGCCTTTCAAAACCGTAACCATGGCTGGATGACTGATCTTCCGACCAGCAAAGTAGCGAGGCCGGCCCCTGCGGGCTTCCGCCGTCACGTGCCTGAGGATGCTGATACCTGCATGGTCAAGGCGACCGACGGATGGCCGTTGCGCACAATCCGCTGGACGCCTCCCTTGGGCACCCCACGGGGTTCCATCCTGTTTCTGGGGGGGCGGGGCGATCATTTCGAGAAATATCTGGAAAGTTTCGAAGATTGGCGGCTGGCTGGCTGGCAAGTTGAAAGCTTGGACTGGCGCGGGCAGGGAGGTTCAGGTCGTCTTGCTCATGACCCCTGTGTTGGTCATGTCCATGATTTCGGTCAGTGGATCGATGATCTGGCCCGGCATTACGCCGACTGGCAGGCCCGCACGCCGGCGCCTCATGTGGTGATTGCTCACTCAATGGGCGGGCATCTGGCGCTTCGCACTCTCGCCGAAGGCCGGATCGCGCCCGACGCTGCCGTACTTGTAGCACCAATGCTTGGTTTTACGGCGCCCTATCCAAATTGGTTGGGTCTGCTGGTCGCTCGGGCCATGACCAAGATCGGGGATCCCGAACGCGGTGCATGGAGTGTCAGTGAAAAGCCGGGCAGCCCGCTCCGGCTGCGCCAGAAATTGCTGACGCATGACGATAGTCGATATGATGACGAATTATGGTGGAAGTCTCAAAGGCCTGACCTCGCGCTGGGCCCAGCAAGCTGGCGTTGGGTTGAACAAGCCTATGCCTCCTTTATCGGCCTCGCCAAGAGTGGCCAGATCGAAGCCATAGTGACACCTGTACTGATATTGGCAGCGTCTAAGGACGCGCTTGTTTCGGCATCGGCGATCCGGAAGACAGCAAGGCGCCTGACCAAAGGCACTCTCCACATATATGGACAGGAAGCTGCGCATGAATTGCTGCGGGAAGCAGACAATGTTCGCGACGATGCTCTGGCCCGGATCACATCCTTTCTCGATCAGGTGGCGCCGAGGCGCTGATGGAAACTGACCTGCTCATCGTCGGCGCCGGTATAGCCGGGGCGTCGCTCGCCGCAGCAGTGGCGGCGGAACGGATGACCGTGCTGGTAGAGGCAGAGGACATGCCCGGCCGCCATGCGACCGGGCGTTCCGCGGCATTTTATGACGAGAGCTATGGTGGTCCCGGCATTCAGCCATTGACTACCGCCGCCGGTCCGATGCTCCGTTCTCCGGGTGAGGAGATGGGGGGCCATAGTTTCCTGAGGCCTCGCGGCGGGTTGATCATCGCCCGGAATGGAGATGAAGCCCTGCTGGATGCAATGGTTGCTGATTTTGCGGGCACGCCGGTCAGTCTGGACCCGGTTTCCGGTGCTTGTTTATCCACCATGCTTCCCGGCTTGTTGCCCGGCTGGTCTTCGGCGCTGGCTCAGCCACAATGCGAAGATATTGATGTTGCAGCGCTTCACCATGCCAACCTCGCTCTGGCGCGCAGGCGTGGAGCGACGCTGCTGACGCGCTCGCCTTTCACCGGTGCGGTTCGGCGCAGCGATGGCCGCTGGCAAGTGCAAAGTGGTTCATTGTCACTCACCGCCTCAGTCATCGTCAATGCGGCCGGGGCATGGGCCGATCAAGTCGCCGGGCTGGCCGGAGCCGCCCCTATGGGGATAACGCCCTATCGACGGACAATGGTCCAACTGCGATTGGGCAGGGAGACCCCTGCCAGCTTGCCTCTTGTTATTGATGCACGCGGAGAGTTTTACTTCAAAGGGGAGGGCGTAGGCCGAATATGGCTCAGCCCCCATGATGAGACAGCTGACTTTCCACATGATGTTGCAGCCGAAGAGCATGACATCGCGCTGGCGATTCACCGGTTCCAACAGGTCGTGGACTGGCCAATTGCCGCCGTAGAGCGTCGTTGGGCAGGTCTGCGTAGCTTCGCTCCTGACCGCTTGCCGGTTCTGGGTTTCGCGCCAGATATGCCGGGCTTCTTCTGGTGCGCCGGGCAGGGCGGTTTTGGCATTCAAACCGCCCCGTCAGCGGCGTTACTTGCTGCATCTTTGCTTTTGACCAGGGACCCTGACCCCAGGATATCAACGATCGATGCGACGATCTATTCGCCGTCCCGCTTTGCATAAAGAAGTCGGTTGATTGTGGTCAAATATTGCGACTCAAGGGCTGAGAGAGGCTGGTATCCGATATAGGCATGGCTTATCCTCTTTGCGCAGACTGCCATTATGGGGAGCATGTCCATGGCGCATCATTTCGTTATCGAAAAGAACAAGGCTGGCGAATTTGTCGCTAAATTCAAATACAACAGCGAGACCATATTCTGGACCGAAGGCTATTCGAGCCGTGCGGGCGCACAAAATGCTATCGAATCGATCAAGAAAAATGGTCCCGGCGCCGCAACCAAGGACGCGGAATAACGCCTTCACCTGTCAGGTGTCCTGTGGTGAGATTTGAAACCATCAACCACGGGCTGTGTTGGCGGGTCCTCTTATGTGCTGCGCTGCTACCGTTGGTGGCAGCGTGCACACTGGGGCGGGACCGCGATACGCTGGAGCAACCCCTTCAGCCTGTTGCCGGCTCTCCGATCCATCGGTTCACGGCTGAAATCATCAATCGCTATCCGCATGATCCACGTGCTTTCACTCAGGGACTGTTGGTCCATGAAGGGCAATTGCACGAGAGCACGGGAGGCGAGGGGCGCTCTGACATCCGGAAAGTGGATTTGACGACAGGCCATGTACTGGCCCGTGCCCGATTTGACAGCCGGGAGTTTGGCGAGGGGCTTGCCGTCTGGCAGGATGAACTCGTCGCCTTGACGTGGACCAGTGGTGTCGCGCGCCGCTGGCGCCTCAGCGATCTCACGCCCACTGGTGTTTTCCGCTATCAGGGTGAGGGCTGGGGACTAACCAGCGATGGCGTCAATCTGATCCAGTCCGATGGCAGCGCGACCCTGTATTTCCGTGATCCTGAAACATTTGCGGTGCGACGTAGCATTACGGTGACGCTCGCGGGTCGTCCACTTGAGCGCCTCAATGAGCTGGAGTTTATCAACGGCCTGGTTTGGGCGAACGTTTGGATGAGCCGGGATATTGCGTTGATAAATCCTGCTGATGGGCGAGTGGTCGCCATGCTCGATCTCACGCAACTGGTTCAGGAAGTTGGGCAGCGTGACCTTGATGCGGTGGCAAATGGCATAGCATGGGATGCTGATGCCCGGCGACTGTTCGTGACCGGCAAGCTCTGGCCAACCCTTTTCGAAATCGGCTTGCCGCCCCTGCAACCTTAGGCGCCTGTGCCTTTTGCGGCGATGGCGGCATCGCTGGCCAAACGATCCGCCCGTTCATTGTCAGGGTCACCGGCATGACCCTTGACCCACCGCCATTCGATCCGGTGGTGCTGGGTGGCAGCGTCCAGCCTTTGCCACAACTCGGCATTGGCAACCGGCTTTTTGGCCGCATTTCTCCAGCCATTGCGTTTCCAGCCATGGATCCATTTGGTTATGCCGTCGCGGACATAGACACTATCTGTAGACAGGATGACATCGCATGGCCGTTTCAGGGCTTCGAGTGCCATAATAGCCGCCATCATTTCCATCCGGTTGTTGGTTGTGATGGCCTCTCCGCCTGACAATTCCTTTTCCACCTCACCAAAGCGCAAAACGGCCCCCCAGCCTCCCGGACCCGGGTTGCCCTTGCAGGCGCCATCGGTCGCAATGATGACAGCGGGCCGCGTGGCGGTCATCGGCCCAGGATGCTGTCAGAGGTGGCGGTGCGGAAAAATGACAGGCGCCGACGATAGGCCAGAGGATCCTTGCGGGCCACGAGCGCATCAGCCGGTGTTTCGAGCCAGTCAAGCGACCGGGTCAGCATGAAGCGCAGGGCCGCACCCCGCGCCAGCACTGGCAATGCCTGTTGTTCGGCAATGGAGAAAGGACGGACATCCTGATACCCTTTTGCCATGGCAGCGGCCAGTGCCGGTAAATAGGTCGACCCGTCATTGCTGAAACACCAGGCGCCGTGGGTAACCGCAAAATCATAAGCGGTGATGTCCCGACAGGCGAAATAAAAGTCGATTATGCCGCTCACATTTTCGCCGGTCATCAACACATTGTCGGGGAAAAGATCGGCATGAATGACCGATTGTGGCAAATGGTCGGGCCAATTGGCCGACAGATACCCCAGTTCGTCGGCCACTTCGTCCGTCAGACCCGGGCTGATGCTGTCAAGTCTTGATCCGAGCCGATCTGCCAGTTGGCGCCACCCATTGAGCGTCAGCGGATTAGGTGGTCCGCCTGAAAAGTCGGCCGCCGCGCTGTGCATCCTGGCGAGAGCCTGGCCCGCGGCAAAGGCCTGGCGGCTGGTCGGCCGGCTGACCGAAATCCCGTTGAGGAACTGTATAAGGCAAGCGGGTTTGCCGCATAATGTCTGCACATGCTGTCCGCTGAGGTCCGGCAGAATGCGGGGAACCGGATTGCCCTTGTCGGCGAGATGGTCGATCAAGGATATGAAGAAAGGCAGATCACGTTGATCCACCCGCTTTTCGTAGAGGGTCAGAATGAAACGGCCGCCCTGGCTGTCGACCAAGTAATTGCTGTTTTCGACGCCTTCGGCGATTCCTTTCGCGCTGATCAGCGGCCCGACACCATATAGGTCCAGGAAGGTCGCCATATCCTCCGCGCCGACCTGGGTATAAACGGCCATCAGTCCTTGTCCGCTGTTTCAAGTCCGCGCGGAAGCTTGAACACCATCGCTTCGGTGGCAGTTTCGACTTGATGCTCCGTCACCTCGAAACCCTCGGACAGGCGGTCGACAACCTCCCGGACCAACAGTTCTGGGGCCGACGCACCTGCGGTGAGACCGATGCTAGCCATGCCGTCAAACCAGCTGAGGTCAATTTCATGCGCCCTTTGAATCAGCCTGGCTGGCGTTCCCACCCGTTCAGCGACTTCGACCAGTCGCAACGAATTGGAACTGTTCGGTGCCCCGATAACCAACAGCATCTCGCACTGCGGTGCTATGGCTTTGACAGCTTCCTGACGATTTGAGGTCGCATAACAAATGTCCTCGCCCTTGGGGGCGACGATCGACGGAAACCGCCTTTGCAGGGCTTCGATGATTTGGGCAGTATCATCGACGGACAAGGTTGTTTGGGTCAGAAAGGCCAAATTTTCGGGGTCGTCAGGCGCCAGCCGTTCGACATCTTCGACAGTCTCCACCAACGTCATCGCGCCTGGCGGCAACTGTCCAAATGTACCGATGACTTCTGGGTGACCCGCATGGCCGATAAAGATGATGTGGCGCCCCGAGTCATGATTGCGCTCTGCCTGCCGGTGAACCTTGCTGACAAGCGGGCATGTCGCGTCGATATAGGACAAACCTCTGGCTTCGGCCTTTGCCGGCACCGCTTTCGGTACACCGTGTGCGCTGAACACGACCGGAACGCCATCCGGCACATCGTCCAGCGTTTCGACAAAGACAGCACCCTGATCGCGCAGGCTGTCGACAACAAATTTGTTGTGAACGATTTCATGACGCACATACACTGGCGCGCCGAACCGTTCGAGCGCCAGTTCAACAATCCGAATGGCCCGGTCAACACCCGCGCAAAAGCCTCGCGGTGCGGCCACCAGCAGTGTCAGCGGCGGTTTGCCGTCCGTCGTCGACCGTGTCATCGGTTGGGTTGCATCGAAACTCATGGTCGTTGTGCTCGCTTTTTCCCTCACGGCCGTCCCTATTGGTCACGGCTCTGAACTGCAAGCCTTGCAGGGTGTGAAGGCCAACTGTTGCCAGCTATGCTTGCTATGTTGCAGATAGACGGCCCCGGGGATAAGGATGCGGCGGACTTTCGCCGACCCGCGGTTGCATCGCGGTCGGACCGCACCAGTTGAGGATTTGCCGACAGATGACCGCTCTCCCCCGCCGCACCGCCCGCGCAGGCGTCAAATCCGTTGCTGCTCTCGGTGCTCTCGCGGCTGTGGCCCTCTCCGGGTGCGCGCGGGACAATGAGATCGATATCTCCACCGGCGTGGGCATTACATCTAGTCGTTCCCTCTGTCCTTCGGTGGGCGTTCCCAACCATACCGGCGACATCACCCTGTTCGACCCGCCGGGGAGCCGGGACGCTGCGGCCATTGATGTGGTGGCCTCGATTACCAACGTCCGCACGACCTGCAACGATGTTGGTGAACGTCTTTATGCCGGCAGCAGCTTTGACGTGGTTGCAACCCGTCGTGACGCGGGTCCTGCGCGCGATGTGACGTTGCCCTATTATTCCGCAGTCGTTCAGGGCGGAACCGCGGTCGTGGCCAAGGACGACAACCAGGTCACTCTCCGCTTTGAGGCCGGTCAAACGCGCGCAACCGCATCGGCGACCGCCGGGGCTTATGTTGACCGCGTTGCCGCGACGCTGCCTGAAGATATTCGTGAACGGATTACGCGCCGACGTCGCGCCGGGGAGCAGGATGCCGCCATTGACCCGATGTCGGAACCCGAAGTGAGGGCGGCGGTTACCCGTGCCAGTTTTGAACTGTTGATTGGTTTTCAGCTCACTGCCGAGCAGCTCCAATACAATGTAACCCGCTGATCTGGCGATCCCCGCCAACCTTATGACCGGCGGGGCACCCTCCGCAGGTCATTTGGCGTATGACATGCCTGTCAGGCTTCAGGATTGAGATTATGACGATTTTTGCCCGTATGGCGGACCATCTGAATGGGGCCCTCGATGCCATGGAAGCGGACGGCAGTCTGCCTCAAGGCCTCGCTCGCGGCGCTATCACTTTGGAGCCGCCGCGTGACGCGAGCCACGGGGATATGGCTACCAATGCTGCCATGGTTTTGGCAAAGCCTGCTGGATCCAATCCGCGCGCACTGGCCGATCGGCTGGTCCACCAACTCTTGGCTCTTGAAGAGGTCAGCGAAGCGGCTATCGCCGGACCCGGTTTCATCAATCTGCGTCTGACAGATGATGTATGGCGTCAGGAGGCACGGCTGATTGCGGAGCTCGGTGCGGACTACGGCCGGTCGACCCTTGGTGCATCCGCTGTAGTCAATGTCGAATATGTGTCAGCCAATCCAACCGGCCCCATGCATATGGGGCATTGTCGCGGAGCGGTTGTGGGTGATGCGCTGGCGAACCTGCTTGAATATTCCGGACACAATGTGATTCGCGAATATTATGTCAATGATGCCGGCGGGCAGGTCGATGTCTTGGCCCGTTCGGCCCATTTGCGCTATTGTGAAGCATTGGGAGAGCCGGTTGGGGCTGTTCCTGAAGGCCTCTATCCGGGGGACTATCTTGTCCCTGTCGGGCAGGCCCTTGCCGATGAATTCGGCAGTCAATTTGTCGACGCACCGGAGAGCGAATGGCTGGAAACCTTCCGCCGCTTTGCGGTTGGCCGAATGATGGAACTGATCAAGGCTGATTTGGCCTTGCTTGGCATCCATCACGATATCTTCTCATCCGAAGCCGAACTGCAGGCCGCTGGAATGCCCGAAGCGGCGGAGGCTTGGCTGCGTGAGCATGATCTGGTTTATGATGGCGTGCTCGAAGCGCCCAAGGGTGAGTTGCCGGATGATTGGGAACCGGTGGAGCTGCCCCTGTTCCGCTCAACGCGCTTCGGCGATGATCAGGACCGGCCAATAAAGAAGTCCAATGGCAGTTGGACCTATTTCGGTGCGGATCTTGCCTATCATCATGAAAAGGCCAAGCGGTCAGACGCCTTGATCGACATCTGGGGTGCCGATCATGCCGGTACCGTCAAACGCATCCAGGCTGCTGTCGCGGCGCTGACCGGCGGCAAAACCCGTTTTGATGTAAAGCTGGTCCAGATGGTTCGGCTGATGCGCGACGGTGAACCGATCAAAATGTCCAAGCGTGCCGGAAACTTCGTCACGTTGGCGGATGTGGTGCGCGAAGTGGGCAAGGATGTGGTGCGCTTTACCATGCTTACCCGCAAGGCTGACGCACAGATGGATTTTGACTTTGCCAAAGTGGTGGAGGCATCAAAGGACAATCCGGTTTTCTACGTGCAATATGCCCATGCACGGATCCAGTCGCTGTCTCGAAAGCCCGCCGAAATGGGAATTGTTGCCTTGCCTGCGCCGGACCTGTCCTGTTTGGATACAGTTGATCTTGATCTCATCAAGCTTGCAGCCACCTTTCCGCGGATTGTCGAGTCAGCGGCACAGGCACGTGAACCGCACAGAATAGCTTTCTATCTCAGCGATGTGGCTGCTGCATTTCATGGGTGGTACAATCTAGGAAATGATGATCCTGCTCGCAGGGCTGTTTTGCAGGAAGATTTGTTAACCACATCTACAAGGCTTTTCTTAACTTCAACAATCGGGCAAATATTGCGCAACGGGCTCTCGATCATGGGGGTGGAGCCCGTCATGGAGATGCGCTGATGAATGAGCCTGACAGCAAGCCGCTGCATTTTGAGGAGGAGGAAAGGCTCCCCTGGCTTGAACCGATAGAGGACGCCGAGGAGCGGGACACCTCGCTTGGTCGGCTTGTCGGTCTTGTGCTCACCGGCCTGGTTGGCATTGGCGTTGTCGTCGGTGGTCTTTGGTGGTGGCAGAATAATGGCGGTCGGCCGCGCGGCGAATTGATTGCCGCTCCAGAAGGGAATTATCGAGTGCCGCCGCCGGCAGAGCCCGGCCGATTTGACGGAGATGGCAATATTGCCGTTGCTGCTGCTGAGGGTGTGGAGACGCCGGGTCAGGTTGATCCCAACCAATTGCCAGAGGCGCCTGTCCCGCCTGCGGTGGCAGGTGGCTCGCCCGCGCCGACAGTTGTTGCCCCTGCATCCCGACCTGCCTCTTTGCCGCAACCCAAGGGCGTTGTGGCATCGGCACCGGTGGCACCGGCTCGGCCGGCAGCAGCCGCGCCTGTGGCGCCTGCTCCCCGCCCGGCTGCTCCTGCTGCGGCTCCCGCCACCGGTGGGGGCATGATACAACTCGGTGCCTTCGCAAGTGAGGCGACTGCAGCCCGCGCTTGGGATGATCTCAAAGGGCGCTTTACCTGGCTGGGCCCGGTCAACCGGTCCATTGTCGCGGGAGAAGTGAATGGGCGCACAGTCTATAGGCTCCGTGCTGCCGCTGGCTCTGCCAGCGCTGCTCGTGACCTTTGCGGTCGTTTGCGGATAGCTGGCGAAGACTGCTTGATCCTTCCTTGATTGCTGCCCTGCTTTTCACCCTTTGTGACTTTGCCTAAACAGGGCATCATGCACGATCGGTGAAGAGTGAGGCGGCATGCCGTGATTCCTGTCATTTTTGGCTTGGCTGGACTGACCCTGACCGATGAGGAGCGGCGCTTCTTTTCTTCAGTGCAACCGGCCGGTTTCATTCTCTTTGGTCGCAATATTGCTGATCCAGAGCAGGTGCGTGCGCTCACCGAGGATCTCAGGGCAATCAATGGCCAGCCTTGCTTGCCGATTCTTGTGGATCAGGAAGGGGGACGTGTGGTTAGGCTCAAGCCACCGCACTGGCCGGCATTCCCGCCAGCGGAGCGCTTTGACCGCCTCTATCATCAAGCGCCCGCCTCAGCCATCGCGGCCGCCCGGTCAAACGGACTAGCCCTTGCGCTTACGTTGGTTGACGTTGGCATCAACATAAACTGCGCACCAATGCTGGATGTTCGGCAGACGTCTGGCCACGATATTGTCGGCGACCGCTCATTTGGAAGTGACGCCATGCAGGTGGCGGCTCTCGGCGGGGCCATGCTCGATGGAATGGCAGCAGGTGGAGCTGTGGGGGTCGTCAAACATGTGCCTGGCCATGGCCGTGCTTGCTGTGACAGTCACCATGACCTGCCGACCGTGGATGCTTCGCCTGATCAATTGTTGCAGGACATGGCACCATTTGCCGCATTGGCCGGCAAAGCGCGTATCGCGATGACCGCCCATATCGTTTATCGGGCATGGGACAAGGACTCGCCGGCGACCCTTTCGCCGACCATCATCAGCTCGGTCATCCGTCAACAGATCGGCTTTAGCGGATTGCTGTTAAGTGATGACATCGAGATGAATGCCTTGACCGGACCGGTTGCCGATCGGGCGAAGGCCGCAATTGCCGCAGGGTGCGACATCGTGCTGCACTGCTCCGGCGATATGGCAGCGATGCAGGCCATCGCGGCGGCTTTGTCGCCGATTTCGCAGGGAACGCTGGATCGGCTCGAACGTGCGCGGTCCGGATCGCTTGGGTCGGCCGATCCCGCTCGTTTGGAACAGGCGCTCGCCCACCGCGACGCGCTTCTGGCGCTTGCAGCATGACCGCTGACGCCCCTCGCTTTCCATTTGAGGAGCCGGTGGTCGCGGCTTCGACAGCCGAGGAGCGACTGCGCCTCGACCTGGATGGTTGGGAAGGGCCGCTGGATCTTCTGCTCGCTCTGGCTCGCAGCCAGAAGGTGGATTTGAAGCAGATTTCCATCTTGCAACTGGTGGAGCAATATCTCGACTATATTGAGCGAGCGGAGCATCTTTCGGTCGAGTTGGCGGCTGACTATCTGGTGATGGCAGCATGGCTCGCCCTGCTGAAGTCCGCCCTTTTGCTGCCACGGGACGTGGAGGCCGATCCAGATCCCGATGAGCTGGCGTTGAGGCTCCAACTGCGGCTGCAGCGGTTGCAGGCCATGCGTGAGGCCGGAGCCAGATTGTTTGCCAGGGACCGCATTGGCCGTGATGTGTTTCTGCGCGAGGCTCCGGAAGGATTGCGCACGGAGACGAAGCGGTTGTGGGAAGCCAGCCTGTTCGAGCTGCTTCAGGCCTATGGCGTGGTGCAGGCGCGCACTCGTCCCGTGGTGCACATGGTCGCGCGGCGGGAAGTCATGCCGCTGGATGCGGCGATCGAGCGTCTAAGCCGTCTCATCGGTATGGCAGTTGATTGGAGCGACCTGCGCTCGTTCCTGCCACCCGATATAGCAGGCGATCTGCGACGTTCCGCTTTGGCGTCTTCCTTTGTGGCTGCGTTGGAACTCGCCCGCACCGGCAAGGTTGACATTCGACAGGACGAGGCTTTCTCTCCTCTCTTTGTAAAGAAGGCGAGATGACAGACCAAATCATTCCCGATTTCGAACGCGGAGTAGAAGCAGCCCTGTTCGCAAGTGGGGAACCACTCAGCGTGGACAGGTTGGCCACCTATGTGGGGGACGGAGATATAAAGGCCGCCCTGGTTGCCATTCGCAGCCGACACGCAGGCAGCGGGATCGAATTGGTTGAAAGGGGAGGGCGCTGGCATTTCCAGACTCCCGGTGATCTGGCCCATTTGCTGCGTCGCGAGCGCGAGGAACCGCGCCGGCTATCGAGGGCCGCGTTGGAAGTGTTGGCAATCATTGCCTATCATGAGCCGGTTAGCCGGGCTGAAATTGAGGCGATAAGAGGTGTGCAGACCGCCAAGGGCACGCTCGATGTGTTGATGGAGTCGGGCTGGATTCGCCCCGCTGGCCGGCGCGATGTACCGGGACGGCCTCTCATCTATCGGACAACTGCGGATTTCCTGACACATTTCGGCCTGTCGAGCCGCCGGGATCTGCCGGGAATCGAGGATTTGCGCGCTGCCGGCCTCCTTGACCCCATTGATGTCGCTTTTGATGCGCTGGAACTGGCACAAGCGGACGAGACCGACTAGATAAGGGTCAAGAGGGTTTTACCGTCGGCTGCAGTTCTGCTGCTGAACGGACAAGGAGACGGATCATGGGCGGTTTCAGCCTGACTCACATTCTGCTGTTTGGCCTGGTGGCCATATTGCTGCTCGGCGGTGGTCGTTTTTCCAATTTGATGGGTGACGTCGCCAAGGGCATCAAGAATTTCAAAAAGGGCATGGCCGAAGATGAAGAGGCCACGTCAGCTGATCGCCCGGCTGCTCGGCTTGATGGCCGACCGGCCAATGACATTCCGGTTGCAGAGACCCGCGAGACGGACCGGTCCATCTAACCAGGGCCGGGCACCGCTCTTGCTGACGGGTCGAGAATGAATGTTTGAGATTGCTCCTTCTGAGATGCTGCTGTTCGCCATTGTCGCGATCGTGGTCATCGGTCCGAAAGACCTGCCCAAAGCGATGCGCTTTGTTGGCAAGTGGGTCGGAAAGGCGAGGGGGATGGCGCGTCATTTCCGCTCCGGTATCGACACAATGATACGGGAAGCGGAACTTGAGGAACTGGAAAAGCAGTGGCGTGCCCAAAATGAGGCGATCATGCGGGCCTATCCCAACGTTGATTTGCCCGCTCCGGACGGTGCAGCCGGTTCGGGCGGAATGGCCCCGATAGAGCCGCCGGCCCAACCATCCGACAAGCGGCAGGCGCCGGCTGCACACGCAGTTAAATCGGCAGATGCCACCTTGGCCGGATCGGACGAAAAGGGCGCAAAGGGATGAGCGATCCCTCTGTTTCCAAGGTGGAGGTGGATTTGCCGCCCGCGCCTGTGGAACCGTATGACCCGGAGCAGGCGGCGATTGATTCGACCAAGGCACCGCTGCTCGATCATCTCATAGAATTGCGTCGGCGGCTGCTATGGTCGCTGGCTGCTCTGGCAGTCGCCTTTTTCGGATGCCTCTCGGTTGCGAAGGAGATTTTCGGTTTCCTGGTTCAGCCGCTTCTGGTCGCCGGGCAAAACCGGTTAATCTACACGCAGTTGTTCGAGGCTTTTTTTGTTGAAGTGAAAGTGGCCTTGTTTGGCGCCTTCATGCTAGCCTTTCCGGTCATTGCGACACAGATTTGGCGGTTCATTGCCCCGGGCCTTTATAGCAAGGAGAAGAAGGCAGTTTTGCCCTTCCTGCTGGCCACGCCGGTCTTTTTCGCAGGGGGAGCGGCAGCGGCCTATTATGTGGCCGTGCCGGTCGCCTTGCGCTTCCTTCTCGGTTTTCAGGGGAATGTCGGCGGGGTGGAACAGGAAGCCATGCCTGCGGTCGGCAATTACCTCGACTTCATCATGCATTTCATGCTGGCGTTCGGCATAGCGGCTTTGCTGCCGATCCTGCTGATGTTGCTGGAACGCGCCGGTCTTGTCACGCTGGAACAAATGACCTCTGTCCGCCGCTACATGATCGTGGCCGCGTTTGGCATTGCTGCGGTCGCCACACCACCTGACATTGTCAGCATGCTGTTGCTCGCTGTACCTCTGTGCTTGCTCTACGAACTGTCGCTGATAGCGATAAGGATTACGCGCCGCCGTCGCTCTCGAGTGGCAAAGGACTGAATCCTGGCCGACCGGCAAAGCCGGTCGGTTTAAACGCGGGACGTGAATGCGGCGCGGATGGCCGAAGAGGGGCGGCGGCCTTGCCTCCGCCTATTTGCGCACCGCCCGTGATGCCTGTCAGAAGCTGAACCGGACGGTTGCCCTGATGTCGCGTCCGGACAGCGGAACAAAATCCTTCGTAAAGCTCGCATGGCGCCGGCCAATCACATCAAAGATGTTGTTGGCCGAGAGGATAAGCGACACGCCGCTTTCCGGGCCCAACGGCTTCCAGTCAATCGACGCGTTCACCATGGTGAAGCCTTCGGTCGCTGTCTCATAGGCGGCAATCCGGTCCTGCTTGGCTGTCCATTCGACCTCGCCAGCGACTGTCAGCATTTCCCCGCGCAGTTCCACTCCCCCGCGGACCCGGGCTGGTGGAATGCGCGGAACGTTACCGCCACCATTTGCCAATCGGGCGCGGACCATATCTGCGGTGATGTTACCCAGCAGCGTGAAGCCGCCAACATGCAACAAGGGTGCCTCTGCCTCAATTTCCAAGCCAACGAAACGTGCATCTGTCTGCGCATAGGAAAAGACTGGCAGGTCATCGATGGTGCCACCAGTTTCGCGTGCATAAATGAAATTGTCGAACCAATTGGCGAAGGCCGTGATGCTGAGGTTGACCGCATCAGTCCTGAGCTTGGCATAGGCCTCCAGCCCAACCGACCTTTCCAGTCCAAAGTCGGGGTCGCCCACTTCATAGCTTTGCGTTGCAATGTGCGGCCCGTCGGACAGTAACTCCTCGGCGGCCGGCGCCCTTTCTGTTCTGGAGATATTCACGCCAACTTTGCTGTTGTTACCAAATCCATGGGACACGCCTACCGCCCCGGACCAGGCGTTGAACGACCGGGAAATCCCGGAAGCATTGGCGCTGATCTGGCTATGTTCAAACCGGCCTGCCGCTTCCAGCGACACTGGCCCCAATGTGACTTCCTGAAATGTGAACAGGGCAAATTGTTCAGTGTCATTCTGCGGAACGAATGCCTCAGCCCCGATCGCGTTAAAATCCCTGAAGAAATATTGGACACCAGTCGCGCCGCGCCAGCCATCATGGTCAGCTTGGACCAGTTCCGCGCGACCTTCGAGCCCCTGGTTGAGGAATGTGGTGCCTACCTCATCGCCTTCGAATTCAATATGCTGATAATCGGCGAAGCCTGCCCGGATACGCAATCGCTCGAAAAAGCCATTGCCGAGCTCCACCTCGCCTCTGATGTCGGCCCGCCATTGCTTCAAACCGATTGTCACATCTTCCTCACCATGGTCGGGTTCCGCAGCACCAGCTACAGGGGGAGCTCCATGGTCATGATGATGGCCGGCGCCAGGGCGCCCTGGAACGCCATAACGGCTGTCAAGATAACCAATCGAAACACCCAGGCTGCCTGTGTCGGTGATCAGTGCCAAGCCCGTGCCTGCAGACCAGCTCTCGGTCGCGCTGTTGGGCACGCGGTTTCTCCGATTGGCTGCTTCAGTCAGCTCTTCGGCTTCTTCGGCATGGCCTTCGGCCAATTCTTCGGCGGCTTCATCCAGCAACTCGTCCCGCAGGCCAGGTGCAACCTGAAACCCGCCGATACGCATATCTCCTGACTGGCTGTAATTGCCGTCAACGTGCCAGACGAGACGCGAGCCAATCGGCAGATCGAACGAGGCGCCACCACTCCGCAAGGAAGAGGCGCTGGCATAGTTGGCAATGGCATCGATATGCAGCGGTGATTCGGGCATCGCCCGCGGAATGCGGCGATCAAAAATATTGACCGCGCCCCCTGTGGCGCTGGATCCGAACAACAGGCTGGCTGGCCCATGGACAATTTCAACCCGCTCGGCTGTCAACGGATCAATGGCAACTGCGTGATCCACCGATGTGTTGGACGCATCGAGGGACCCCAATCCGTCGGTCATGATCCGAACCCTGTCTCCCTGCAATCCTCTCAACACCGGGCGGGAGGAACCAGGCGAAAAGCTCGTTGCGGAGACGCCGGGCTGACGCGCCAGCATGTCGCCGATTTGCGGGCGCATCTCACGCGCGAGCTCATTGCCTTGAACAATGCCGATGTTGCCGAACAGGTCCAGGCTGCGTGCAAAGGGCGCCGTGACCACCAGTTCCTCATTTGTTGTATGAAAATCATCTCCGTCGGTTGCTGTCGCGCTGACTGCGGGCTGCGCGGGAACGGATTGCGCAAAAGCGGGGGCCGTGATGGAGAGGGAGGTAGAGGCAAGAAGCAGGGAAAGGCGCAAAGGGGAATACTCCGGGGAAAGGGCCACAACAGGATGGATTGTAATGATATAAAATAACTTGTGCAATGATGATTTGGTGACAAACTTGGTTTGTCGTCATGGCTCCTGGCAAGGCGGAGCAGGGCCATCAGAAAGTGCACAGGTTCCGTCTTAGCTTGCTCCAGGCCAATCAGAAGTTTACATCGCAATGGTGACCATAGCTCAAGACACGCTTTCGCTAATCGGCAATACGCCGCTCGTTCGTCTCGCTGGGCCGAGCGCAGCCGCGGGCTGCGACATTTTCGGCAAATGCGAATATGCCAATCCAGGCGCATCGGTAAAGGACCGGGCCGCCCTTTTCATCGTTCGCGATGCAGAGGAGCGCGGCGCGTTGCGGCCTGGTGGCACGATTGTCGAGGGCACCGCAGGCAATACCGGTATTGGCCTTGCCCTTGTTGCCAATGCCTGTGGGTACAAGACGATCATCGTCATGCCCGACACGCAAAGCCGTGAAAAGATGGACACGTTGCGGGCACTGGGTGCCGAACTGGTGCTCGTACCGCCTGCCCCATTTGCCAATCCCGGCCACTTTGTTCACACCTCGCGTCGCATCGCCGAGGAGACCCCAGGTGCTGTATGGGCCAACCAGTTTGATAACATCGCCAATCGCAAGGCGCATGTGATCGGCACGGCGGTCGAGATCTGGGAGCAGATGGAGCACCGTATCGACGGCTTCACTTGTGCAGCCGGGACAGGAGGAACAATCGCCGGTGTGGGCATGGGGCTGAAGGCATTTGATCCGGATGTGACCATTGCCCTGACAGACCCCTATGGCGCTGCCCTCTTTCATTATTTCGCGCACGGCGAATTGCGGGCGGAGGGCAGTAGCGTTGCCGAAGGTATAGGGCAGGGGCGCATCACGGCCAATCTGGATGGCGCGCCGATCGACACCCAGTTCCGTATGTCGGATGCGGCAGCTGACTATTGGGTGCAAAGGCTGCTGCGCGAAGAGGGGCTGTGCCTGGGCCTTTCTTCGGGCATAAACGTCGCCGGCGCGGTGGCTTTGGGTCGGCAACTGGGCCCGGGCAAACGGATCGTCACGATTTTGTGCGATACCGGTTTTCGCTATCTGTCGTCGTTGTACAATGCGGACTGGCGGGCGAGCAAGGGTTTCGCCCCGCTTGATGCTGCGTTGGTCGAGCCGTCAGAGGCAGCGCTATGACTGGCCTGCGTCACAGATCGCAGCCAGCCTCGCACGATACCCGCAAGGAGGCGCGGCGCCGACTTTTGGTCGGCCTGTCTGGGCTCACCGCCATGCTGTTGCTGGTGGTTCTTGCCGGGCTGGTGACTGATCGGGCACGCAAGGAAGCCGATGCCGCAATGGCGCAAGCACAGGCGGCTGGTGTGGCAAATCCCGGGGTTGGTGCCCCAGCATCTAATGAGCCGCTGGCCGATCTGGGCGTTGCTCCTTCTGTTGATGATGCGGCAGTGTCCGTTCCATTGCCTAATGCCCCAGCTGCAACCAATGCCGTAGGGCGGGTGCCTGATCTGGAACCCGATCCGCAGCTCGAAGCGCAAAAGTCCATGCGGTGATACGGATGATACCCTTGGAACCTCGCGTGTTCAGGGCTTATCTGGCGATGGTTGTCGCTGTTGTTGCTATTGCTGTTGTGGGTGGAGGATGGCTGACTCTGGGCCGGGTTGATCCGCTGTTGGCCCTCCCGGGAATGGGCTGGGCAGCGTCGATCCTGGTCCTGTTGCACCCACGCGCTGATCGCACCATTGCATCTGTCGCCACATTGCTGCTGCTATTGATCTTTGCCGTGACGTGCAGTCTGTTGGCCAATCGCCTGCCTATGGTGCAGCTGCTCCTTACTGGGTTTGGTAGTTGGATTGCCGTTACCACGGCGCTTTTCCTTTGGACCCGGCTCCGCCGCATTACTGCCAAAGGCTGGGGTCGGCGGGCGGCAGCCGCAGTGATGGCCATCGGGCTGGGCGTGCTGGTGCAATGGCTGTCCTGGCCAGCGGTCCAATGGATGTATGATCCAGCACGTGTGGGCGATCGGAGTCTGTCGGTTGACGTGTTGACCGCATTGCCGTTGCAGTCGCCTGCCGGCTTGACCGATCAACTGGCCGGAATGGCAGCGCCGGATGCGCCGGTCCTCTTGTCGTTGCGCCAACATGCGAACGTCCGGCTGATTGATCGAGTTGCTGCGGATAGGTCGCCCGCAGGTCCGTTGCTGCTTCTGGCTCATCCCCGCGCTCTGCCGCCAGATCAGCTGGTGGCCATTGACGCCTGGATCCGTAATGGTGGTGGGGCAGTGATCTTGGCGGATGGCTTGTTGTCCTGGGCGCCAGAACGTCCGATCGGCGATCCCGCGAATCCGCCTTTGACCAGTATGCTCGGCCCTTTGCTTGCCCATTGGGGGCTGGAACTTGACGCACCCTCCGGCTTGCAAGAGCGCCACCTGTCCGTTCAGGACATGGGGCACAAGGTGACAATGGTAAGTCCCGGCCAATTGCGCCGGGTCAGGGGAGGGTGCCGGGTCATTCATCAAGGCAAGATGGCTGATTGCCGGATCGGACAAGGGCGGGCGATCATCGTTGCTGACGCGGATTTGTTGAACCAGGCAAGCTGGCTTCCTGCCGTGCCCGGGGATGGCCACGGCACAGAAGCGAACTGGTCAGCATCCAATCCCCATTGGCTGTTGGCCCGACTCGACAATCTGGCTGGCGTGTCGCGTCGTCCGGCTTTGGCGCGGCCGGTCTGGGTCCACTGAACGGGCCATTTTCTTCAACGCTTTGAAACTCGGTCATTTGTCGTCCGGATAGCCTTTCGGGCGTGGCTGGTCGCATTTCGCGATATATGCCGCGCACGGACCATTTTGGCGTTTTTTTGGCTATTTTTAAGAACAAAACAAGAATATCCCGTAATATCCCCTTTCTTCCCCAAGGTTCTCTTGATACATACTGATGAGTGAAAGGGGTGGTCCTTCACCATGGCAATCACAGGCTCGGCCGGTGCGTGACGCACGCTTCCGGCGGCGGGAGGATTTTGTCGCCGGCCACACGGCGGGCGGTGACGGGGAAGCAAGGGGTAAATGTCGCAAGAGGGGTTCTTTTCCGGAGCTGCGCTCGCTGCCCTTGATGACAAGGGTCGGATTGCCCTGCCTGCTGCTTTCCGCAAATTTCTGCCCTCTGGTTCCTCTGCGCGTCAGTTGTTTGTCACCACCCATGAGGTTGCGCCCTGTCTGGTGGGCTCGGGTGTCGATCGTATTGCTCGCATTCAGGCGCGGATTGACCGTTCGGAAGATCTTGCCGCGCAACAGGGCAAGGAGTTTGACCGCTTTGCACTTGAGCGGCGTCTGGTCGGCCCTGGTGAAACCGTGCCGATGGACGGTAGTGGCCGCTTTTCACTTTCGGACGTGCTGATCGAACTGGCCGAATTTGAAGGCGAGATTTTCCTGTTCGGTGCCGGTCAGTATTTCGAAATATGGGACCTGGGGCGCTTGTTGGCGATGAAGGACCCTGCTTATGCCCCGGCGCAGGCGGCGGCGCGTGCGGCCCTGAGGGTGCGGGACAAGCAGGCAGCCAAAAAGGCGGCGAGTGAATGAGTGCCGTGGTTGCCCCGTCTGCCAGCCGGCACATTCCAGTCTTGCGGGATGAAGTGGTCGCTGCCCTTGCGCCTTCCCGGGGGCAGGTGATTGTTGATGGCACTTTTGGCGCTGGTGGATACAGCCGTGCCATCCTTGATTCTGGTGCCGATGTCATTGCGATTGATCGTGATCCCGATGCCATTGCGGATGGACAGGCAATGGTCGCCGAATTTGACGGGCGACTGACGCTGGTTGCCGGTACATTTTCGGAGCTGGATCGCCATGCTGCCCTGGCAGGTCATGCACGGGTGGATGGCGTCACGCTCGATATCGGCGTGTCCTCGATGCAGCTCGATCAGGCGCGGCGCGGTTTCGCCTTCTCGCTCGACGGTCCGCTCGACATGCGGATGCAGCAAGAAGGGGAGACGGCGGCGGAGTGGATAGACCGGGCGAGCGAAAGCGAGATTGCCGATACGCTCTATCTATATGGCGAGGAGCGGCAATCGCGGCGGGTTGCCCGGGCGATTGTGGCCGCCCGTCCGATCAGTCGCACTGGCGAGCTGGCTGCCGTTGTCCGCAAGGCGCTGGGCTACCGGCCGGGCGCGCCCAAGGATCCGGCTACGCGCAGTTTTCAGGCAATCCGAATTGTCGTCAATGACGAGTTGGGCGAGCTGGAGCGCGGTCTGGAGGCTGCGGAACGCGTGCTTGCTCCCGGCGGTCGGCTTGCCGTCGTCTCATTCCAGAGCCTTGAGGACCGGATCGTGAAGCAGTTTCTGAGACAGCGCAGTGGCGGACTCGGGTCCGGTTCGCGTCATCTGCCACCACAGGCCGCGGCGGGCCCGGCTCCGACCTTTGTCAATATTGGCAAGGCTGTGCGTCCTGCCGAAGCTGAACTGGCCCGCAATCCCCGCGCCCGTTCAGCCACCTTGCGTACCGCTATCCGAACATCTGCCCCTGCCTGGTCGACAGGTTCCGCTGTTGGAGATCGCCCATGAGCATTGCCATTCGCAAATTGCAGGGCATTGGCCTGATTTTGCTGGTGACCTTCTGCTTTTTGATCGCTTATCCGATATCGCTCAAAGTATCGGCGACTCGTGCGGAACTGCAAAAGGTGGAACAGCAAATTGCCGAAACACGCAGGCGTAACCGTATGCTTGAGGGGGATATCGCGGTGCTGGCCAATGTCCGTCAGCTTGACCGGTGGAATCGCGAATATCTCGGCTATGTTTCGCCGACCGCCGGACAGTATCTGGCCGGTGAGCGTGCGCTTGCAAACCTCGATCGGCTGCGCCCGCCAGCTGATGCTGCACCCAAGGCTCCGGTTCTGATGGCGATGGCGGATGACGAGATGCCGGTTCGGCAGACCGCTGATCAGGACGCCGGCGAGGTCGATACTGGAAACGACGACAACGCCATTCCGCGCCGGATTGCGATGGCCGACCGTGCGGTGGTTGCTGATCGGGCGCTGCGGGATATTGCTCGCACCATTCCGGTGGTGGCTGTCGGAGGTGGGCGTTGAGCGCCTCAATCGCGCGGCCGGTGCCCATGCGCCGTGCCGATTGCCGGCAACGGTTCGCACTCGCCGCTGATCAACGGCTTCGTATCTTGCTGCTCGCATTCCTGTTCATCGGTGCTGTCTTGCTTGCGCGGATCGGGCACATTTTCATCATGGGGCTTATAAATGGTGGTGGCGCCGCACCGGCGGCCATGTTTGACCGCGCCGACATTGTTGACCGCAATGGTGTGCCGCTGGCCCGTTCAATTCCGGTGCACAGTATCCGCTCAGTGCGCTCCAAACTGATGCACGATCCGCGGATGCTGGCCCGCGAACTGGCGCGCATCTTTCCAGACACGACCGAAGCGACCTTTTACAGTCGGCTGACCGGCCGCCCTTCCTCCATTATCCGGCGGCGTGCAACGCCCGACCAGCTCAATGCGGTGAATGAACTGGCCGAAATCGGATTTGAATATCCCGAAGAACCGGAGCGCCTTTATCCACAGGGGCCGATTGCCGCCCATGTTCTGGGCTTTGTTGCTCCCGGTCGCGGTGGTGTAATGGGCATTGAAAGGCGGTTCGATGAACAACTTGCCGCCAATGCAGCCCGGGGAGAGCCGTTTGCACTTTCCTTGGACACCCGCGTTCAGGCGGCTCTAGAGCTGGAACTCGGCGATGCGGTGACGCAGCTTGAAGCCAAGGGCGGGGCGGGGCTGGTTCTGGATGTCGATACCGGTGAAGTGCTGGCCATGGCATCGATGCCCACCTTTGATCCGAACCGCGTCAATTTCTCCGATCCGGCGGCGCAATGGAACTCGGTGTCGTTCACCACCTTTGAGCTGGGTTCCACTTTCAAGCCCATCACCGTAGCTGCAGCAATGGATGCAGGCGTAATCACTGATATGGCGCGGAGATATGATGCCACGCGTCCGCTTACGGTCGGCGGACATCGTATCAGCGATTCGCATTCGGCCGATCGTTGGCTGAACGTGCCAGAGGCTCTGGTCCATTCATCCAATGTCGTGACCGCGCAAATTGCCGATGATTTAGGCAAGGACAGGCTCCAGGCGACGTTCCGCGCGCTCGATTTCGACAAACGCCCGACTATCGAGCTGCCTGAACGTGGTCTGCCGCAATGGCCGCGTAGCTGGGGTCGGACCACGACAATGACGGCCGGTTTTGGTCACTCGATCATGGTGACGCCGCTGCATCTGGCGAGCGCATATGCCGCACTGGTCAACGGTGGCATCTGGCGCCCCGCTACGATCCTGAAGGTCGAAGAGGGCCATGTGGTACAGGGACGCCGCGTGTTCACTGAATCGACGAGTGCGCGCATGCGCCAGTTGCTGCGGATGATTGTTGCCAGTGGCACCGGTTCGCGCGCTGATGCGCCGGGGTACCGCGTCGGTGGCAAGACGGGCTCGGCGGAACGGGTGATCGACGGCACCTATGTCGGCAATTCGGTCGTCGCGACCTTTGCCGGGGCTTTTCCGATGGACCGTCCGCGCTATGTGGTGCTGGTGATGATCGACCGCCCGCCCGGCAATGCTTATTCGCTGGGTCAGCGTACCGCTGGTTTCACGGCCGCCCCTGTTGTGCGCAAGGTGGTTCAGCGGATTGGGCCCATGGTTGGTATCTACCCTGATGCCCATCGCGATGTGGACATCAGCGAGTTGGAGCCCTTGCTTTGGAAGCCAAGGGCTGAACGATGACGCGGCTCGGCCGGTTGATCGATGGCCTCGCCAATGCAGAGGCTGAGATCCAGGTGACAGCTGTTGCCATAGATCACCGTCAGGTCACCCGTGGCGCGCTGTTCGGCGCGTTCCGTGGCGCCCGCTTCAATGCCGAAGACGTCATTCCTGATGCCATTGCCGCGGGAGCGGTGGCCGTCATCACACGCCCGGGCGTTGTCGTGGAGGGGGCATTCCACATTGAGGCGGACGAACCGCGTCGCGCCTTTGCCTTGGCCGCAGCGCGTTTTTTTGACCGTGCCCCGGAAACGTTGGTCGCAGTCACCGGGACCAATGGCAAGACCTCCTGTGTCGAATTGACGCGTCAGATTTGGCGGCAATTGGGGCATAGTGCCGCTTCAATCGGGACGCTGGGTATCACGACGACCGATGAACAGGTCAAAACCGGCCTGACCACCCCAGACATCGTTACCTTTCTCGCCAATCTCTCCGGATTGTCTGCTGAAGGGGTCAGTCATGTCGCCTTTGAGGCGTCAAGCCATGGTCTGGATCAGTATCGAACCGAGGGTCCGCGTGTTGCTGCCGCCGCCTTTACCAACCTGTCGCGTGATCACTTGGACTATCATCTCGACATGGACAGCTATTTCGCGGCGAAAATGCGGCTGTTTGACGAAGTCGTGGCGGCGGATGGTGCCGCTGTTTTCTGGGCCGATGATGAATGGTCTGATCGGGCAATCGGCCACGCCAGCCGTCGCGGACTGCGCTTGTTCACGGTTGGCGCCGCGGGGCAGGCCATTCGCTTGCTCGACCGTCAACCAACCGCGCTGGGTCAAAGTCTTGAACTGGATGTTGCCACCATTGGCCGCCGTAGCGTCAACTTGCCACTGATCGGCGCCTATCAGGCAGCCAATGCGCTGGTCTCGGCCGGCTTGGCCATTGCCACAGGCGCGGACGCTGCTGCTGTCATTGATGCCCTGGCGCGGGTGCAACCGGTGCGCGGCCGACTCGAACGGGCCGCTCTGACGCGTTCGGGTGCCCCCATCTATATCGATTATGCGCATACGCCTGACGCGCTGGCCGCGGCATTGGCTGCCCTGCGGCCACATGCGCACGGTCGCCTGATCGCTGTTTTTGGTGCTGGCGGCGATCGCGATGCCGGTAAGCGCCCTGCAATGGGCGCAGAAGCGGTGCGCGGAGCGGATATGGTGATCGTGACGGATGACAATCCGCGCGGAGAAGATCCGGCACTTATTCGCCGGTCTATCCTGTCTGGTGCGCCAGGTGCCATTGAGATGGCGGATCGCCGCGCTGCCATTGCCCGGGCCGTCGATGAGGCACAGGCAGGTGACATCATTGTCATAGCCGGTAAGGGGCATGAGCAAGGGCAAATTATCGGTCGAGGGGATGCCATGCGTGTGCTGCCATTCGATGACGCCACAGTTGCTCGGGAGGAAGCGGGCCAGTGACTTTTGATGTTCCGACGCTGTGGACCTCTACGGAAATAGCAGAAGCGACGGGTGGGGAAGCCCACGGCCACTTCGCGGTAACCGGCGTGGCGTTTGACAGTCGCGAGGTTGGCCCGGGGGACCTCTTCATCGCCATGCGCGGTGAAACGACTGACGGCCATCGGTTCATTGACAAGGCGCTGGCTGCTGGGGCAGCCGGCGTGATTTGTGAAACCGCGATAGACGGGCCGCATATCCGGGTTGCCGATTCAGTAAAGGCACTGACCGATTTGGGCCGCGCATCGCGGGCGCGCAGCCGGGCGACGATCATCGCTGTCACCGGTTCGGTCGGCAAAACCGGCACAAAAGAGGCGATCGCCGCTGCCCTGGACCGCTTTCGTCCGGGTCAGGTTCATCGATCGGTGAAAAGCTATAATAACCACACTGGCGTTCCGCTCAGCCTGGCCCGGATGCCGCGCAATGCGGAATTTGCCGTCCTGGAAATGGGCATGAATCATGCCGGTGAAATTGCAGCATTGACGCGCCTCGCCCGTCCGCATGTTGCGGTCATAACCACCATCGCTCCGGCCCATATCGAGAATTTGGGCAGCATGGAGGCGATTGCCGACGCCAAGGCGGAAATTTTCCAAGGTCTGGAGGCCGGTGGAACTGCCATCATTCCGTTCGACAGCCCATATCATGGCCAACTCGTTGCAGCGGCACAACTCCATGGTGCCCGGATCGTCAGCTTTGGCCTCACTGATGGCGCTGACATTCATGCCCGTGACTGGGTTGCCGATTCCGCCACTGGTGGCAGCCTGATCACCGCAGAATTGGGCGGGAGCAGCCTGTGTTTCTCGCTCGCGCCGCCGGGTGATCATTGGGTGGCCAATGCGATGGCGGTGCTTGCGGCGGTCGAGGCTGCCGGGGGTGACCTCGCCGCTGCCGGGGTAGCGCTTGCCGAACTGCCAGGCCTCGCTGGGCGGGGTGCGCGGCACATGATCGCCGTCGGATCGGGTGAGGCCTTGCTCATTGATGAAAGCTACAATGCCAATCCGGCATCTATGGCGGCAACCATCGCCCAACTGGGGCGCGAGCCGGCGGTTCGGCGGGTGGTGATCCTGGGTTCCATGCGGGAACTGGGTGAAGGCAGCGACGGCTTTCATGCGGCGTTAGCTGACCATCTTGAGCGTGCAGGTGTTGCGCGCGCGATATTGGTCGGGCCAGAGATGCGGGCGCTGGCAGATGCACTCGCAGCCAAACCGCTTGAGGCCCGATTGAATTTCACGCATGAGCCGGATGTTGCACAGGCGCTGGTGAAGATTGAGGGGGATATCCACCCGGGCGACGCCATCCTGATCAAGGGGTCTAACGCCGTCGGGCTGTCACGGATCGTGGCAGCACTGACGGGCGGAGAATAAGAATGTTGTATCTGCTGGCGGAATGGTTGGGATTTCCGGGACCACTCAACCTCATACGTTATTTGTCCTTCCGGACTGGGGCAGCCGTTTTTACAGCGCTGCTGATCGGTCTCGTCATCGGGCCGCGCTTCATCATGATGCTGCGTATCCGGCAGGGCAAAGGCCAGCCGATTCGCGAGGATGGACCGCA
This sequence comes from Sphingomonas lacunae, assembly GCF_012979535.1. NCBI lineage: Bacteria > Pseudomonadati > Pseudomonadota > Alphaproteobacteria > Sphingomonadales > Sphingomonadaceae > Sphingomonas > Sphingomonas lacunae. The sequence goes on along the minus strand of NZ_CP053015.1, from coordinate 2,802,705 downwards.
AACCCACCTTGCCAAGCGCGGTACGCCCACGATGGGCGGCCTGATGATCCTGACCTCGCTGATTGTTTCCAGCCTGTTGTGGATGGACCTCAGCAACAGTTTTGTCTGGGCGTGCCTGTTCGTTACTGCCGGTTTCGGCGCCATCGGTTTTGCTGATGATTATGACAAGGTGACCAAGCGCAGCCACAAGGGCGTTTCGGGCAAGGTGCGTCTGCTGCTCGAATTCATAGTGGCCGGCATCGTTGTGTTCCTGATCGTGGATCGCACCGGGACGGACCTGTATCTGCCCTTTTTCAATAATGTCGTGATCCATCTGGGCCCGCTCTACTATGCTTTCGCGATGGTCTTGATTGTCGGTTTCGGCAATGCGGTGAACCTGACTGACGGACTCGACGGTCTCGCCACCTTCCCGGTGATCATGGCCAGTCTGGCACTGCTGGTGATTGTCTATCTGACCGGCAACGCAAAGTTTGCGGCCTATCTGGGCATCGCCCATGTTCCCGGCGCTGGGGATCTCGCCATATTCTGTGGGGCGATCATCGGGGCAGGGCTTGCCTTCCTCTGGTTCAATGCTCCGCCGGCGGCCATATTCATGGGCGATACCGGCAGTCTCGCCCTTGGCGGCGCCCTTGCGGCCATCGCGGTAACGGCCCAGCACGAGCTGGTTCTGCCGATCATCGGCGGCCTTTTCGTGGTTGAGGCCCTGTCTGTCATCATTCAGGTCGGCTGGTACAAACGGACCGGCAAACGGATCTTCCGGATGGCGCCCATTCATCATCATTTCGAGCAGCTTGGCTGGGCCGAATCGACCGTTGTCATCCGTTTCTGGATTGTCTCCATCGTGCTGGCGCTCGCTGGCCTCGCCACGCTGAAGCTGCGGTGAGCTCGGCGAGCGGTTCCATCCTTCCTCTCGGCGCGACCGTTGCCGGCGCGCGCTACGCAGTGTTGGGCCTCGCCCGCACAGGTCTGGCCACAGTTGCCGCGCTGATTGCGGCTGGTGCGGACGTCGTCGCTTGGGATGACAAGGCCGAAGCGAGGGATCAAGGCGCGGCATTGGGCGCCGATATCGCTGATCTGATGAACATTGACCTCGCGGGTTTCACGGGCCTGTTGGTTTCGCCGGGCGTGCCCATCAACGTCCACCCGCTGGCCCGTCGTGCCCGTCAGTCGAAGGTGCCCATCCTCGGCGATATCGAATTGTTCGCCCTGGCAAGGCCCAGCCTGCCACCGCACAAGGTGGTGGGCATCACTGGCACCAATGGTAAATCGACGACGACAAGCCTCATCGCCCATCTGGTTGAGGCTGGCGGCATGCAGGCGCGTCTTGGTGGTAACATCGGCCTGCCGATCTTGGCGCAGGCGCCGTTGCCGGCAGGCGGTGTCTATGTCCTCGAGCTTTCGAGTTATCAGATTGATTTGACTCACAGTCTCGCCTGCGATGTTGCGGTGTTGACCAACATCACCCCTGATCATCTGGATCGTTATGACGGCGACTTCCTTGCCTATGCTGCATCCAAGCAGCGTCTTTTTGGCATGCAGCACGCCGATCAGATTGCGGTGATCGCCACCGATGATGATCGTTGTCGGGCGATTGCCAGCCATGTGACCCACCGCTTGCTGCGGGTGTCGGCAAAGGATGTCGTTCCGGCTGAGCAAGCCGCATGGCCCGCCTTGCAAGGGCCGCACAACGCCCAGAATGTCGCTTGTGCTCTCGCTGTTGCCCGTGCGCTCGGTATCGATGACGCCCACATCGCCAAGGGGCTGGCGACATACCCCGGCCTTTCCCACCGCATGGAACGGATAGCAGAGATTGGCGGCGTTCTTTACGTGAACGACAGCAAGGCCACTAACGCCGAAGCCGCTGCGCCCGCGCTGGCGGCATATCCTCCCGCCGTCGATGGTCGCCCCCGCATTCACTGGATTGTTGGTGGCCTCGCAAAGGTTGAGGGCGTTGGGGAATGTGACGCGTGGCTGGGCCATGTCGCGCGAGCCTATCTGATCGGGGATGCAGCCCCGATGCTTGCACGCGTGCTGGGTGACAGGGTGCCGCATGCAGTCAGCGGCACGCTCGACACCGCGGTGGCCGCCGCCCGGGTCCATGCGCAAGCGGGCGATGTCGTGCTGCTGTCTCCGGCTGCCGCATCCTTCGACCAGTTCCGCGATTTTGAGGCGCGCGGCGATGCCTTTCGCGCCATTGTGACGGGACTGTGGGAACAGGGGCAGGTGCATGAATAATTCATCGACCGATACCGGTGCGGAGACCCCGATCGTTCCGCCAGAGTTGCATGGGCGTCGTCGTCCCGCTCCCCTCAGCCGGGCTGACCGCAGCCCGCTGGCGAAATGGTATGCAGAGGTGGATCGCGGCCTTCTTGCGATGATCCTTGGCCTGATGGCGATTGGCTTGCTGGCCGTCGCTGTGGCATCGCCGGTCGGCGCGAGGGTCGCTGCCCGTCGCGGACAGGAATTTGGCGAGATGTATTATCTGTGGCGCCAACTTTTCTGGGTGGCGACGGGCATCGGATTCATGATCTTCTTTGGCATGAGGAGCAAGCTGGAGGTTCGCCGCATTGCTCTGTGGGGCACTGTGGCGGGCATATTGGCATTGTTTGCGGTGCTGGTTGTCGGCACCGAGGTGAATGGTTCGCAACGTTGGCTGGGTTCGGGCGTCCTGCGTCTTCAGCCGTCGGAGTTTCTCAAGCCGATGTTCGCCGTTTCCATGGCATGGATACTCTCTTGCCGGGTGGAGGATGAAACATTGCCTGTTTTCTCCCTGACGATGATCACCACTGCCCTTGTCGCCGCCTTGTTGATGCTGGAACCGGATTTCGGCCAGACAGTGCTGTATGTAGGCACATGGGTTGTCCTTGTCTTTGTCGCTGGGTTGCCGATGCGGGCCATGGGCTATCTTGGGGGCGGGATTGGTGCTTTCCTGCTCGGCACCTATTTCCTTTACGACAATGCCCGCAACCGCATCGATGGCTTCCTGTTTGGTCAGGGGGACAGTCACCAGGTCGACCGCGGACTTGATACATTGTCGAATAGTGGGCTCATCGGGTCTGGCCCGTTCACCGGCACCGCCAAGTTCCGGCTGCCTGAGGCGCATACCGACTATATCTATTCAGTTATCGGAGAGGAATTCGGCCTGATTGCCTGCGCCGGCATACTGGTGCTCTATGTCGCCCTGATTGTCCGGGTGCTTCAGAGGTTGCGAGAGGAGAGGGACCAGTTCGTCATTCTTGCCGGTACCGGCCTGGTCGCGCAGTTTGGTGGCCAGGTGATGATCAATATCGCCGTCAATCTGCAACTGGCCCCGTCAAAGGGCATGACGCTGCCCTTCATCAGCTATGGCGGTTCATCCTTGTGGGCCTTGTCCATCACCATGGGATTCCTGCTGGCATTGACCCGCCGTAACCCCTATCGGGCTCCCCCGCTGAATCTCAACGGATGGAATCCGCGATGAGTGTATCCCGCCACTATGTTCTGGCCGCCGGTGGTACCGGTGGGCACATGATCCCAGCTTATGCACTTGGTGCCGAACTGGTCTCACGCGGCCATCGGGTGGCCTTGGTAACCGATGAGCGGGGCGCGAAGATCCCCGGCAGTTTCGAGGACGGACAAGTGCATGTCCTGCCGGCTGGACGCTTGCAGGGCGGACCGATCGGCTGGATTCGCGCCGGCTTGGGCATATGGCGTGGACGGGCGATGGCGATCGAGCTGCTCCGCCATTTCCGCCCTGCTGCGGTCATCGGTTTTGGTGGCTATCCTGCATTGCCCACACTGCTTGCCGCCCGTTCCCTGGGTGTGCCGACGGTCATCCACGAACAAAATGCCGTGCTGGGCCGGGTCAACCGTCTGCTTGCCAGCCGTGTTGACGCCATTGCCACTGCCTATCCCGACATACGGCGCATGCCCGCCGGCGTGGCAAACAAGGTACATCTCGTCGGCAACCCCGTGCGCGAGGCAGTGCTGGCTCTTCGGACACAGGGCTTCCCACCCATTGATGAGGACGGCATTTTCCGGATGCTCGTTACCGGCGGGAGCCAAGGCGCCAGCGTCCTTTCGGATGTTGTACCGGATGCTCTGGCCTTGATGCCGTTATCGTTCCGGCAGCGTTTGCAGGTCACCCAGCAATGCAGGCCTGAGGATATTGAGCGGGTACGCGCGGCCTATGCGGCGCATGGCATTCCAGCTGATCTCAGCACCTATATCGACAACATGGCGGAAAAGCTGGGTTGGGCCCATTTGGTTATTGCGCGCGCAGGGGCATCGACCATCGCTGAACTGACATGCGCCGGCAGGCCTGCCATCCTGATACCATTGCCTTCGGCTACGGATGATCACCAGACCGCCAATGCCCGGGAAATAGTCGGCGTTGGCGGTGCGCGGGCAATTCCGCAAAATCGGTTCAACACTGTCGAACTGGCCAAGCAGATGCAGAAACTGGCGCTTGAACCCGGCGCATTGGAAAACGCCGCCAGGCGGGCGCACAGCATTGGCCGACCGGACGCGACCCGCGATCTTGCCGATCTTGTCGAACGGAGCGGCGGAGCGCCCTTGATGGATGTCATTCGCGTCGGCACGTCCTCACCCAAAGCTGCCGGTGGGTTCGCGGGAGCGGCGGCGTGACAAGCGACGCGGCGATTGGCGCGTCATGCCCTTTTACGACAATTGAGAATATGCGGGGGAGCCTGAAGTGAAGGGCGTTGGTACCGATATTGGCATTATCCACTTCGCCGGCATTGGCGGGATCGGCATGTCCGGCATTGCTGAGGTCATGCACAATCTTGGCTATCAGGTGCAGGGTAGCGATATTGCCGAGAGCTATGTGGTGGAAGGACTGCGCAAGCGCGGGATCAAGGTGATCATCGGCCAACGGGCGGAAAATGTCGAAGGTGTTTCGGTTGTTGTGACATCGACTGCGGTCAAGCGCGGCAATCCGGAAGTCGAGGCCGCGTTGGAAAACCGTATTCCGCTGGTGCGTCGTGCCGAAATGCTTGCGGAACTGATGCGCCTCAAATCGACCGTCGCGGTCGCCGGGACCCATGGCAAGACAACCACGACAAGTCTCGTCGCAGCGCTGCTCGATGCCGGCGGCGTCGACCCCACCGTTATCAACGGAGGCATCATCAACAGCTACGGCTCCAATGCCCGGCTCGGCGCGTCCGACTGGATGGTCGTCGAGGCTGACGAAAGCGACGGCAGCTTCCTTCGCCTTGATGGGACGATTGCGGTTGTCACCAATATCGATCCCGAACATCTTGACCATTATGGCAGCTTCGACAAGGTCAAGGCGGCCTTCATCGAATTTGTCGAGAATGTTCCCTTTTACGGCGCCGCCATCCTTTGCCTTGATCATCCCGAAGTGCAGGCGATCATTCCGCGCATTCGTGACCGTCGCATCATAACCTACGGATTTTCGGCTCAGGCGGATGTGCGGGGCACGAACATCCAGCCGGGACCAGACGGTAACCGGTTTGACGTGGTTGTACGCGACAGGGATGGCCAAAGCCGGACGGTCGAGGGCGTGCATTTGCCCATGTCCGGGCGTCACAATGTCCAGAATGCCCTGGCCGCGATTGCCGTCGCCCTGCACATGGGCGTTTCGGACGATGCCATCATCACCGGTTTCAAGGGCTTTGGCGGGGTCAAACGGCGCTTTACCAAAGTGGGCGAAATCCCTGTGGTCGGTGGCGTCGTGACAGTGATTGACGATTATGCGCATCACCCTGTGGAAATCCGTGCGGTTCTGTCAGCCGCGCGTGAAGGCGTGGGTGCAGGGCGCGTTGTCGGCGTTGTCCAGCCTCACCGCTTCACACGGCTTGGCGAGCATATGGACGATTTTCAGCAGGCGTTTAACGATGCAGACGCCGTTATTGCCCTGCCGGTCTATACCGCCGGCGAAAGCCCGATTGACGGGGTCACGTCCGATGCACTTGTTGCCGGGCTCAAACGGCGTGGCCACCGGCAGGCGGTGGTCGCCGATGGCGCAGCGGGCCTTGCCGGCCATATCGCCCGGGCTATCAGGGATGGGGAAATAGGCGCAGGCGACATGGTCATTTGTCTTGGCGCGGGTGACATCACCAAAATGGCCGCTGGCTTGCAAGCGGCGGTCGAGGCGCAATTGTGATGGCGGCCAGCGCCGAAAGCGTGCCGACAGTCAGGGGCAAGCTGACCGCCAATGCCCCCCTTGCCCCGCTCGTCTGGTTCAAATCGGGTGGCGCTGCGCAATGGCTTTTTGAACCCAGGGATGCCGAAGATCTGTCAGCCTTTCTTGCAGCGCTTGATCCTGCCGTGCCGGTGATGGCGCTTGGCCTTGGCTCGAACCTCATCGTCCGCGATGGTGGTGTGTCCGGCGTCGTCGTCCGCCTCGGCAAGGCATTCGCCACGGTAGAGCAGGTCGATGGAACGACCTTGCGCTGCGGGGGTGGAGCCTCGGGCATTCTCGTGTCCTCGACTGCCCGAGATGCAGGCATCGGCGGACTCGAATTCCTGCGGTCCATTCCGGGAACCGTCGGCGGCTTTGTCCGCATGAACGGCGGGGCTTATGGCCGTGAGACATGCGACATTCTCGTGGAGTGCGACGTCGTGCTCCGCAGCGGACAGCGCAAGACTCTTTCGGTGGCAGAGCTGCACTACACCTACCGCCATAGCGAACTGCCTGATGGTGCCATCGTGATCGGTGCGACCTTTCACGGCCATGCTGACGAACCTGCCGCCATTCAAGCCGAGATGGACCGCATCGCTGCCAGCCGCGAGGCCAGTCAGCCGTTGCGCAGCAAGACCGGCGGCTCGACCTTCAAGAATCCTGACGGGCACAAGGCTTGGCAACTGGTCGATGAAGCGGGCTGTCGCGGATTGACCATGGGTGGGGCCCAGGTCAGCGAAAAGCACACCAATTTCCTGATCAATACCGGCAATGCCACCAGCAGCGACATAGAAGCGCTTGGGGAGGAAGTCCGTCGCCGGGTCAGGGAAAAGAGCGGAGTCGAGTTGCAGTGGGAGATACAGCGCGTGGGGAAAGCCGGATGACCCGCGGCCCTTGGCATGTTGCCGTCCTCATGGGCGGTTGGTCGAATGAACGTCCGGTCTCGCTGATGAGCGGGGAGGGTGTCGCCACTGCGCTGGAATCGCGCGGGCATCGCGTTACCCGTATCGACATGGGTCGTGATGTCGCAGCGCGCCTGACCGAGGCTGCGCCCGATGTCGTGTTCAATGCTCTCCACGGCGTGCCCGGTGAGGATGGCACTGTGCAGGGGATGCTCGACCTGATGGGATTGAAATACACCCATAGCGGAATGGTCACATCGGTCATCGCCATCGACAAGGAACTGACCAAGCAGCGCCTCGTCCCGCACGGCATCCCGATGCCTGGTGGCCATATCGTTTCGTCAGAGAGCATCTTTGCCGCAGACCCGATGCCGCGACCCTATGTGCTCAAACCAGTCAATGAAGGCTCGTCGGTTGGTGTCGCCATCGTCCGCAGTGACAGCAATTACGGACATCCGATCGCGCGCGATGCCAAGGGGCCGTGGCAGGATTTTGCCGAACTGCTTGCCGAGCCCTTCATAAAGGGCCGCGAACTGACGGTGGCGGTGCTCGGCGGCAAGGCGCTCGCGGTGACTGAGTTGGTGGTGAAATCGGGAGATTTCTATGACTTTGACGCCAAATATACCGATGGGATGACGCAGCACATCTGCCCCGCGCAAATCCCCCAAGACATCGCCGAACGGATGAAGGCCTTGGCACTGCATGCCCATCAGCTGCTGGGCTGCAAAGGCGCCTCGCGCTCTGATTTCCGGTGGGACGACGAATTGGGCCTCGACGGCATCTTCCTGCTGGAGGTGAATACCCAGCCGGGCATGACCCCGCTCAGCCTGGTCCCCGAACAGGCAAAATATTGCGGCATGGATTATGCGGAACTGGTAGAGAGGATCGTCGAGGAGGCGCTATGACACGCGGCGGGGGCAAGGCCAAGCAGACGGTGAAGCGGGGTAAGGCGGCAAAGCCACGCTCTGCGCCCCGGCGAACGGGACCGCGCCGGCCATCGTTGCTCGCTCGGGGGCTTGCCGCACAACCCTTTTCGCCTGCCGTCTTGCGCCGCGTCGCCGTGACAGTGTTTGTCGGTGTGGCCCTGATCATCCTGTACCAGATCGCCTCTATGACCGGGGTCAACGCCTATCTGCGCGCCGAAGCGGTCGATGCGGTCGGTCGCGCGGGTTTCGCCGTCAAAAAGGTAGAGGTGTTTGGCGCGAACCGGATCGATCGCGTGCGGGTGTATGATATTGCCCTGGAACAGCGGGACCGGTCGATGCTGGCATTTGATTTGGAAGAGGTGCGACAGGATCTGTTGCGCTATGGCTGGGTGGCCGATGCACGGGTCAGTCGCCGACTCCCCGACACGCTTGTGATCGACCTTGTCGAGCGCACGCCTGTCGCCATCTGGCAGGATCGGGGCCGCTATACGCTGATTGACAGCAAGGGCGTCATTCTGCCCGGCGTTGATCCTGCAAGTGTGACCGGCTTGCCTGTCTTGGCGGGTCAAGGTGCCAATGAGCGCATGGCTGATCTTGACCGGCTGCTTGATGCGGCTCCCGCGCTTAGGCCGCAACTGGCTGGTGCGAGTTGGATCGGCAATCGCCGGTGGGATCTCCGCTTCAAGACGGGTGAGGTATTGGCACTGCCAGAGGATGCCAAGCGTGCGGCAGATGCCTATGCCGAATTTGCACGGCTGGATGGCGTGAACCGCCTGCTGGGCAGGGGCATTCGCCGCTTCGACATGCGCATCGCGGGTCGTTTCGTCCTGCGGCCGGGCCGCGACGGCGATCTTGGCGACCTCAATCTGATCAGCGCGAGCGACCGGACGACCCGTGTCGAACAGCCGCGCACCGACAATGAAAACGGGGGGTGACCAGCAGTCATGGCTCCACCCCGGGTTGAACGATTGCTCACCGCCATTGATGTTGGCTCGTCCAAGGTCGCCGTGCTCATCGCGGGACAGACGGCTGATGGGACACTCCACGCACTCGGCACCGGCGTGCGCGAGAGCCTTGGCGTCAAGCGTGGCTATGTTGTCGATATTCCGGCGGTTGACCGCTCCGTGCGGGAGGCGCTTGAACAGGCTGAACGCATGGCCGGGATAGAAGTCCAGCATGCCTGGGTCAGCTTTGGAGGCGGCTCGCTGACCAGCCGCATCATCGAGCATGAGGACCCCTTCAATCGCGGTCAGATCGAGCCCGAGGATGTCGACGAACTGCTGGCTCGGGCTCGCAGCCAATATTTGCGTGATGACCGCGCCATCCTTCATGCCCAGCCGACCCTGTACACGCTCGACGGAAATCATGGGATAAAGGACCCGGTGGGCCTGTTCGCTGATCGTTTTGGGGTCGCCATCCACATGGTTGAGGCTGATCGTGGTCCGGTGTCCAATCTCGTCACCGCTGTTCGCGCCGCCCATGTCGACATTCGCGAAGTCGTGGCGACGATGATGGCAACGGGCCGCTCCAGCCTTACCGAGGAACAGCGAGACCTCGGTACGGCGCTGGTCGATATTGGTGCGTCGCTGACCAACATCGGTCTGTTCGCCGGGGGAATGCTCGTTGGCATTGCCACCATCTCTGCTGGCGGCAACGACATCACCGATGACATTGCCAACGAATTCGGCACGCGCCGTAGCCAGGCAGAGCGGTTGAAGTGTTTTTATGGCTCGGCAATGTCCAGCCCGCGCGATCATCAGGACCAGCTCGATATCGGCACCGGCGATGAGGATGAGGGCGGTCGGCCGAAAATCACCCGGGCCCAGCTCAACGCCGTCATCCGCAAGCGGCTCGACCATTTCGTGCCCCAGATCGGCGAAGTCCTCAAACAGTTGGGGGACGGGGGACCCGGATCGCGCCAGGTTGTGCTGACCGGGGGTACCTCGGAGCTCAAGGGTATGGCGGACTATGTCCAGAATGTGCTGGGTGGTTCGGCCAGAACAGCCAGACCTTCAGGCGTTGTCAGCCTGCCGTCGGCAAACGTCAATCCAGCCTTTTCAACCGCTGTTGGACTTGTCCTCTACGCCGCGGATCCGCCAGAGGACATTCGTCCGGTCGGGCGTGATCGGCCAGAGGTCGAAGGTCCGCAGCGATGGTGGCGGCGGATGATGGCCATGTGGGACCGCGGCAAGTGAAATTAAATTGCCATATTGGTAAATTGGGGATTCAATCCTTCGGCCAATTGTGCAAGGATTCAACATCTGGTTAAAGGGGCACCGCAATTGGTGCAATGAAACGACGGCTGAAACAATACAGCCACAGGAGTTAAGTGCATGAGCATCAACATCGGTCTGCCGTCGCTGGATGGCCTCAAGCCGAAAATCGCGGTCATCGGGGTCGGCGGTGCGGGCGGTAATGCCATTGCCAATATGATCGCGGCGGAGGTCGCTGGAGTCGATTTCCTGGTCGCCAATACCGATGCCCAGGCGCTCAATACCAGCAAGGCTGAGCGGCGGCTTCAGTTGGGCGCGCAGATCACGCAGGGTCTGGGCGCTGGTTCGCGACCCGAAGTTGGCCGCGCTGCTGCCGAAGAAAGCATCGTCGAACTGGAACAGGCGCTCGACGGGATGCACATGGTTTTCATTGCTGCGGGCATGGGTGGTGGTACCGGTACGGGCGCCGCTCCCGTGATCGCCAAGGCAGCGCGCGACAAGGGCATATTGACCGTTGGTGTCGTCACCAAGCCGTTCAGTTTCGAAGGTGCGCGCCGGATGCGCTCGGCTGAAGCCGGGATCGAAGAGCTGCAACAGCACGTCGATACGCTGATCGTCATTCCGAACCAGAACCTGTTCATGATCGCTGAAGCGAAGACGACCTTCATCGAGGCGTTCCGCATGGCGGACGAGGTGCTGCAACAGGGTGTGCGCGGGATTACTGACCTGATGGTCATGCCTGGCCTGGTCAACCTGGACTTTGCCGATGTCAAATCGGTGATGCGTGATGCCGGCAAAGCGATGATGGGTACTGGGGAGGCCGAAGGCGAAGGCCGCGCCCTGCTCGCCGCGCAACAGGCCATTGCCAATCCGCTGCTCGACGGTGTGTCGATGCAGGGAGCGAAGGGCGTCATTATCTCTATTTCCGGGGGTGAAGACCTGGGCCTGTTCGAATTGCAGGAAGCTGGTGATCATATCCGTGATCTGGTGGATCCCGATGCCAATATCATTTGGGGTTCGGCATTCAATCCGGCGCTGAATGGCCGAATTCGCGTATCGGTCGTTGCGACGGGTCTGGAACCCGCCAATGCGGAGTCCCAGCCGGTGCAGCGCAGTGGCGGTTTCGCTTTCCAGCAACGGCCTGCTGCCGCCGCACCGTCAATCGCGCCTACGCTCGGGGCCGCTGCTCCTCTGGCCGCGCAACCAATTCCGGCCGCTGAGCCTGAGCCGCTTCCGGTGGAAGAGGAAGTGTCATTGTCGCCGCCTCCTGCCTCTCCCAGCCTGTCGTTTGAAGCCCCGCCAGCCGAAGCCCCTCAGCCTGCAGCGCCGGCACCTGGCTTTGCCGTCTATGACGATATCGCCGGAGAGGCGCATATCAGTCCGCCGGTCGCTGCACCTGAACCGGATGGACTTGGGGACGATGAACTGGTTCTCGACAGCCCTTCCTTTGGCGCTCCGGATGCCCCCGCCACGCCGCCGGCTGCGGCAGCTCCGCCAGCTGCTGATGCACCGCCACCTGCGGGCGGGTCGACCCTGTTCGAACGGATGAAGCAATTGTCGCGGATGGAATCCAAGGGCGATGATGACGATGGCGACGGTGATGATGGCGGCTTTCCGTCAATTCCTCGGTTCCTCGGTAGGCAGACCAATCAGTAACCACTGTCATTGGCCGGATGCGACGGATTGCACTCCGTCTGCGCCGGGCAGGGCAGACCGCATAGCAAAGGCATGATAGGGCCGGGCGCATGATCATTATGACGTCCGGCTACCTGCCTTCCCAATCCCCGATCGGACTTGCTGGTCCTGCAACCCCTGGTTGGGTGTCGCCATCGGCTTGGCGTTCAGCCCTGATGGCTGCCACCGCTGTGGTCGGACTTCTGTCTGGTCAGTCGCTGCTGGCTCAGGACTTGCCACCGGCCCGACCTCTCGCACAATCGTCCCCACAATCGGTCGATCCGTCCACGCTTGATCCCGAAGCCGCTGCCAGGCTTTCTGCGCAACAGCAATTGACTGCCTCGCTAGCCCGTATAGCAGCCGACAGCAGTGACTGGATGGCGCTCAGTCAGGCCGGTCGGGCAGCCATCGTCTTGGGGGATGGCCGCGCCGCGCTTGGTTTTCTGGCAAGGGCCGAGGCGCTGAATTCCCGCGACCCCACGATCAAGGCGGCATTGGGCGCCGCTATGGTTTTGCTCGAAGAACCGCAGGGCGCCATGCGATACTTTGATGCGGCGGTATCGGCCGGAGGTCTTGACCGCGCCTATCTGGGTGATCGTGGGTTGGCCTTTGACCTGTTGGGTAACCAGAGCCGCGCGCAGGCCGACTATGCGGTTGCAGTGCAATCTCATCCCTCTGCCGAACTCACTCGCCGTTATGCGATATCGCTCGGCATTTCGGGGCAGACGGACCAAGCGGTACAGATGCTGGGGCCGCTGTTGCGTGCTCAGGATCGAGCTGCATGGCGTTCAAGGGCAATGATTCTTGCCATGAATGGTCGATCCGAAGAGGCTCGGCAGATCGCCAGAGCCACCATGCCCGCGCAATTGGCGCAGGGGATTGATCCCTATCTTGGGCTCATGGACCGGCTGACGCCCGCGCAATTGGCCTTCGCGTCTCACTTTGGCCGCTTTCCGCCCTATGAAACGGTAAGGGCGCAGCCTCAACGCGGCTCTGCGGTCAGAGTCGCCGTTGCCGCTCCCACAACCACTCCGACCAATGCTGCCCGCGGTCGGGACCGGGCAACCGGCAACCGCGGACGCGGCAGGACAAGTACGGAAGCGAATCGGCGGGACTCGGCACGAGCCACCAATCGCCGGGAAGCAACTGCACCACGGGGGACGGCGCCCACAGGAACAGCTTCGCCTGCCCCTGTTGCACTTGCGCGTGCGGACATCGGGGTACCGGGCCTTGCCGCAGCCCCCCCGCCCCCTTCGGCACCTCCTGCGGTTCCAATGGTGAGCCAACCGGTGGTTCAGCCGATCGCGCCATCATCAACGCCAGCACCGCAGCCAGTACCCGCGTCAGTTCCCTCTGCTGCGCCAACAGCAGAGGCGGTGCCGACGCCCGGTCCTGCGGTAACTGCGGCTGCGACAGTGACAACCCCTGCACCCCCACCCCAGCCTGTAACCGCACCCCAGCCTGTGGCTGAAACCGTCGCTGTCACCCCGACCCCCGACAGCGCCCCGGCCAGCCCGATAGCTGCGGGGGCGCCGATACAGGGGCCGCCGGACACGGATGGGCCGGGTTTCAGTTCATTGCCATCGGTTGCCACGGCCTCCAACCCGCCATCAGCGCTTGCCGGCCCGGCGTCCAACCCGCTCAACGCAGCGCCAGTCGAGCCCGCTGTTTCGGAGGCTGCGACCGGCCAGGGCGCTCCTGCTGCCGCCCCGGTGCAAGCCGCGCCAGCGCCCGGGAACGCCTCGGCTGACGGTTCGACTGTTGTGCCCGGATGGTCACTGGATACTGTTGTGGAATCGCTTGAGGTTCCGGAGGCGGAACGGACGGCGACCGTGCCAGGCCTTTCGCTTGCCGAGATCGAAGCGATCGCTGCTGAACGCCGGCTCCAGCAGGAGCAGCAGGCGGCGGAGGCCCGCGCTCGCGCCCGCGCACTGGCGGAGACGAGGGCACGGGAGCAAGCAGAGGTGCAGGCGCGGGAACGCGCTGCAGCCGAAGCCGAACGCCGCGCCGAACAGGAACGCATCCGCCGTCATCCGGCCCGCGTCTGGTATCAGATCGCGACGGGTGCCGATCCGGCAGCGCTTGCCTTTGATTGCCGCCGTCTGCAGCGCCAGTTTGCCGAGGCTTTCGGCACCCAGACCTGCTCGACCGCCAGCTGGAACCGCACGCGTCGGCTGGTCGTCGGGCCCTTCCGCAATGCCACTGCGGCGCGCGAATGGGGTTCCGCCTATTCACGGGCCGGTGGAAATGCCGGCTTCATCTGGAACAGTGAGGCCGGGGAGGAAGTGACTCCGGTCGGACGCCGCTGATGCACGCGCTAGCGTCAACCGCCAGTCTGGGCCATCTGGCCTGCGTGGCCGCGGCCAGCAGGGGGCGCCAGCATGCCGAGCTGCGCCCGTCTGACGGCGCTGCCCCGCAGCGCGGCCCGCGAGATGCCTTCCAGCGTGACCGTGACCGGATCATCCATTCGATCGCCTTTCGCCGGCTGCGTCACAAGACCCAGGTGTTCGTCGCCCCCGACGGGGATCACTTCCGCGTCCGCCTGACCCACAGCCTCGAAGTTGCACAGATTGGCCGTACCATTGCCCGCGCGCTCGGTCTCAACGAAGATCTCACCGAGGCATTGTGCCTCGCGCACGACATTGGGCACCCTCCGTTCGGCCACGCGGGGGAGGATGCGCTGGAGGCCTGTCTCGCACCATACGGCGGCTTTGATCACAACGCCCAGACGCTGCGCACCCTGACCCAGCTCGAAACCCCCTATCCGCGCTTTGACGGCCTGAACCTGACATGGGAAACGCTCGAAGGGCTCGCCAAGCACAATGGCCCGATCCATGATCCCACCTGGGCGATGGAGGAGGTGGATCAGGCCTTCCCGCTCGATCTCGCCAGCCACGCCTCGCTGGAGGCGCAAGTCGCTGCGGTGGCCGACGACATCGCCTATGACAATCACGATATTGACGACGGCCTGCGCGCCGGCCTGCTGACACTCGACCAATTGCTCGATCAACCCTTTGTCGCCGCCAACTGGCAAGAGGTTGAGCGGCGCTGGCCCGGGGTGCCGCAGGAACGGTTGCTGCGCGAACTGGTGCGCAGCCAGATCGGCCTGATGGTCAATGATGTGATCGACGCCACACAGGCCGCCTGTGCCGAAGCCGGAGTTGCCAACGTCGCCGACGTCCGCGCCGCAGGCCGCACGCTGGGAGGCTTCTCAGCCGGCCTCGCCGCCGAGGAAAAGGCCCTCAAACGCTTCATGTACGCCTCGCTCTACCACCACCCCAGCCAGCTCGCCGCCGCCGATGCTGCCCGTGAAATCGTCACCAGCCTCTTCGTCCATTATCAGGGTGAGCCATCCGCCATGGGCGGTGATTGGCGCCATCGACTGCCCCATGACGAAGTCGAGCGCGCCCGCCACATCGCCGACTATATTGCTGGCATGACCGACCGGTTCGCCATGGACCGCTTTGCCGAAATATTCGGTCGCGATGCCATTCCCGAAGGATTGCGCCGTGACTGACATGCTCCTCATCGGCGCCACCGGCATGGTCGGCAGTGCGGTCATTGCCGAAGCGGGTGGCGCCCCGCTCCACGTCCTCGCCCGTCACTCGCCACCCGGCGTTGACGTTTCCCGCGTCACCATCTCCCCGTCCGAAGACTGGCCCGCAGCCATCGCCACCCTCGCCCCGCGCATCCTTATCAGCGCGCTCGGCACCACCATCGCCCAGGCCGGGTCACAGGCTGCTTTCCGCGCCGTCGATCATGATCTCGTCCTCACCGCCGCCGGCGCGGCCCGCGCCGCCGGCACGCGCCACATGATCGCCGTCTCCTCGGTCGGTGCCAGCGCCGCCAGCCGCAACTTCTACCTCTCGACCAAGGGACAGGTGGAGGATGAACTCGCCGCGCTCGGTTTCGATCGGGTCGATCTCCTGCGTCCCGGCCTCCTGATGGGCGACCGGCAGGGGCCGCGCCGCACAGGTGAAGCCATGGCCATGCTCCTCGCCCCGCTCACTGATGCGCTTATGCAGGGCCCCTTGCGCCGCTACCGCTCGGTCCGCGCCAGTGCTGTCGCCCGCGCCATCCTCACCCTCGCCGCAACCGGCGGCACCGGCGTACATGTCCATGAGCATGACGCGATCATGTCGCTCGCCGATTGACTCCGCGCCGCCCGCCCGCCAAGGCTGCTTCCCGTCGCTGACAGCGCGGGAGAGGGCAGGGGATTCGCAAGCATCCCACGCCGCCGAAGGAGCAACCGCCCCGGAATCTCTCAGGCAAAAGGACCGCGTCCTGTCATTAGCGATACTCTGGAAAGCGTTGCCCCTCACCGGGCGGCCACCGAAGGGGTAACCGCGCAGGCTCCGGCCTATTGTGGGAAAGCTCTCAGGTATCCGTGACAGAGGGGGCAGTCCGTATCGTCGCCAGCGCGGCGGTGCAGGATTGCGAATCCCGCTGCCGGAGCCTTGGAACATGAGCGATACGCCCCTCGACCTCCCCGATGATGAGGAAGGCACCGAGCCCGAAATCCTCACCCTGCCGCTCGACGCATGGCATCGTGTGCGTGGCGGCCGCATGGTTGAATTTGCCGGCTATCACATGCCCGTCCAATATGACGGCATCATGGCCGAACATCTGTGGACCCGCGAATCCGCCGGCCTGTTCGATGTCAGCCACATGGGCCAGCTCCATCTCACCGGCCCCGACGCCGCGACCGCGCTCGAAGCCCTCGTCCCCGGCGACATCAGTGCATTGAAGCCCGGCCGGATGCGCTATTCGCTGCTGCTCGATGAGGAAGGCGGCATCCTCGATGACCTGATGATCACCAATGCCGGCGACCATCTGTATCTTGTCGTCAATGGCGCGGTGAAGTGGGACGACATCGCCCACATGCGCATGGAATTGCCCGACGAAATCACTGTCACTGTGCTCGACGAGCACGCCCTGCTGGCGTTGCAAGGGCCCAAAGCCGTTGATGCCCTGTCGCGCCTCGTCCCCGGCGTCGAAGCCCTCGTCTTCATGCAGGCGGCCAGCTTTGACTGGAATGGCGTGCCCCTCGGCATCAGTCGCTCGGGCTACACCGGGGAAGACGGCTATGAAATTTCCGTCCCCGCAGATCATGTCGAGGCGCTCGCCGATTCGCTGTGCGCCCAGCCCGAGGTTAAGCCCTGCGGCCTCGGCGCGCGGGATTCGCTGCGTCTCGAAGCCGGCCTCCCGCTTTACGGCCATGATCTCGACACCAACACCTCGCCGGTAGAGGGCGATCTCGCCTTCGCCATTTCCAAACGCCGGCGGGAGGAAGGCGGCTTCCCCGGCGCCGCGCTGATCCTCGATCAACTGGTCAAGGGGCCGATCTGCAAGCGCGTCGGCCTTTCGGTCGAAGGGCGGATGCCGGTGCGCGAAGGTGCCGAGATCTTCGCCGGTGACGACAAGGTCGGCCGCGTTACCTCGGGCGGATTTGCCCCCAGCGTCGGCGCCCCCATCGCCATGGCTTATGTCGATGCCGCGCACACCGCGCTCGGCACCGCCCTCGAAGCTGAAGTCCGCGGCAAGCGCGTGCCCGTTACTGTCGCCGCCATGCCTTTCATCCCCCATCGTTACGTCCGCAAGGGAGCCTGACCCATGACCCGCTATTTCACCGAAGACCACGAATGGATTGACGTGGACGGCACCACCGCCACCGTCGGCATCACCGATTATGCCCAGGGACAACTCGGCGACGTCGTGTTCGTTGATCTCCCGGCCGTCGGCAGCGCAGTGACCAAGGGCAATGACGCGGCCGTCGTTGAATCGGTCAAGGCGGCGTCGGACGTCTATGCTCCGGTTTCGGGCAGCGTCACCGAAGCGAATGAAGCGCTTGAGGGGGACCCCTCGCTGGTCAACACTGCCGCAGAAAGCGACGGCTGGTTCTTCCGCATGACGCTGAGCGACCCGTCACAGCTCGACGGCCTGATGGACGAAGCCGGCTACAAGGCGTTCATCGACAGCCTTTGATCTTGACCGACTCCCCTCCCGGCTGCGGGAGGGGGCGGGGCAGGGCGCTGATGCCCACGTCCGACGACCATCCGCCACAGGAATCCTTCCATGCGTTATCTCCCGCTGACCAATGAAGACCGCAGCGCCATGCTTGACCGCATCGGCGCGGGTTCGATCGACGACCTGTTTGTCGACGTGCCTGAATTGGCCCGCCTGTCGGGCCCGATTGAGGGGCTGCCCCATCACGCCAGCGAAATGGCGGTCGAACGCCACATGCGCGGCCTAGCGGGCAGGAATCTGGTCGCGGGCGAAGTGCCCTTTTTCCTCGGCGCCGGCGCCTATCGGCACCATGTTCCGGCCAGCGTCGATCATTTGATCCAGCGCGGCGAATTCCTTACCGCCTACACGCCCTATCAGCCGGAAATCGCGCAGGGCACACTGCAGATGCTGTTTGAATTCCAGACGCAGGTCGCCCGCCTGCTCGGCTGCGACATCGCCAATGCGTCGATGTATGATGGCTCGACGGCGTGCTGGGAAGCTATCGGCATGGCCGGCCGCGTCACCAAGCGCAGCAAGGCGGTCCTCGCCGGTGGTCTCCACCCGCACTATGTCGGCGTTGCCCGCACCATGGCGAAATTCACCGGGGACACGCTGGTGGAACTGCCGGTCGCGGTTGACGCCGATACCGCCACTGCCGCCAGCGCCGCGATCGATGGCGAAACCAGCTGCGTCGTCGTCCAATATCCCGACATTTTCGGCAATGTCTTCGATCTGCGCCCGATTGCCGACGCCGCCCATGCGGCAGGCGCGCTGCTCATCGCCGTGGTCACCGAACCCGTCGCCCTCGGCCTGATCGAAAGCCCCGGCGCGATGGGTGCCGACATTGTCGTGGGCGAAGGCCAGTCACTCGGCGTCGGCCTACAGTTCGGCGGGCCGTACGTGGGCCTGTTCGCCTGCAAGGAGAAATATGTCCGGCAGATGCCCGGCCGCCTCTGTGGCGAAACCGTCGATGCCAATGGCAAGCGCGGCTTCGTGCTCACCCTCTCGACCCGCGAGCAGCATATCCGCCGCGAAAAGGCGACGTCGAATATTTGCACCAATTCAGGGCTTTGTGCGCTGGCCTTCAGCATCCACATGACCCTGCTCGGTGAAGCGGGACTGCGACAGCTGGCGGCGATCAACCATGCCAAGGCACAGGCGACGGCATCGGCGCTTACCGCCATTCCCGGCGTCACCCTGCGCACGCCGGCCTTTTTCAACGAATTCACCGTTGATCTTCCGGACGAAGCCCGGCCGATCGTCCGCGCGCTGGCTGACAAGGGCGTGCTCGGCGGTGTCTCGCTGGGCCGCCTCTATCCCGAGCAGCCGGGCCTCGCCAACGGCCTCGTCGTCGCCGTCACCGAAACCGTCACCGATGCGGACATCACCGCCTTCGCCACGTCGCTCAAGGAGTTGCTGGCATGAACAAGCCCAATGCCGCCGGATGGCGCCCTGAAATGATCGCTGGCGAGGGCGAGGCGCCTGCCACCTTCACCGGCAATCGCGCCCTGATGCTGGAAGAACCGCTGATCTTCGAGATTGGCAGCACCAGCCGTACCGGCGTTGATTTCGAGGACAAGGCCGCTGCCGCGCCGTCCTCGGTGCTGGGCAACCTGCTCCGCAGCGACCCCATCGGCCTCCCCGGCCTGTCAGAGGCGGAAACGGTGCGTCACTATACCCGCCTCAGCCGCCAGAATTACGCCATCGACCTTGGCCTGTTTCCGCTCGGCAGCTGCACGATGAAGCACAACCCGCGCCTCAACGAGAAAATGGCGCGTCTGCCCGGTTTCGCCGATGTCCACCCGCTCCAGCCGGTCGACACGGTGCAGGGTGCGCTCGCCGTGATCCATGAACTCGGCGAATGGCTGGTCAAACTGACCGGTATGGCTGCCGTTGCCATGTCGCCCAAGGCCGGCGCGCATGGCGAGCTTTGCGGCATCCTTGCGATCCGCGCCGCTCTCGAGGCTCGTGGTGACGCGCGCAGCGTCATCCTCGTTCCCGAAAGCGCCCATGGCACCAATCCCGCCACCGCCGCCTTTGCGGGTTACAAGGTCGAGGATATTCCGGCGACCGCTGACGGCCGCGTCGATGTCGATGCGCTCAAGGCTCGGCTGGGACCGGACGTTGCCGGGGTGATGATCACCAACCCCAACACCTGCGGCCTGTTTGAACGTGACCTCAAGACGATTGCCGATGCGGTCCATGCCGCTGGCGGGCTCGTTTATTGCGACGGGGCCAATTTCAACGCCATCGTCGGCCGTGTTCGTCCGGGCGACCTTGGCGTCGATGCCATGCACATCAACCTGCACAAGACCTTCTCGACCCCGCACGGCGGCGGTGGCCCCGGTTCCGGCCCGGTCGTCTTCTCCGAAGCGCTGGCGCCTTTCGCACCGCTGCCTTTTGTCGAAAAGACCGCTGATGGCCGCTACCACCTCGTTGAAGAGGAGACGGCTGGCGATCATCATGGCAGTGCCTTTGGCCGCATGGTCGCCTT
The DNA here is from genome assembly GCF_012979535.1 of Sphingomonas lacunae. Lineage (NCBI taxonomy): Bacteria > Pseudomonadati > Pseudomonadota > Alphaproteobacteria > Sphingomonadales > Sphingomonadaceae > Sphingomonas > Sphingomonas lacunae. The sequence continues at coordinate 2,782,345 of NZ_CP053015.1, read as the reverse complement.
CCACGGCCAGATGGGCATGTTCAGCCGCGCGCTGACCTACATCCTCAGCCATGGTGCTGATGGACTGCGTCAGGTTGCCGAAGACGCTGTGCTCAACGCCAACTATGTCCTGCGCAGTCTTGAGGACGTGCTCGACGCGCCCTTCGCTGCCAGCGGCCCGTGCATGCATGAGGCGCTGTTCAGCGACAATGGGCTGGCAGAGGGTTTCTCGACGCTCGACGTGGCCAAGGGGCTGATTGACGAGGGGTATCACCCGATGACCGTCTATTTCCCGCTGGTTGTCCATGGCGCGATGCTGGTCGAACCGACCGAGACCGAGAGCAAGGCCGCGCTCGATCAGTTCATCGGCGCGCTGCGTCACGTCGCCGAGCGCGCACGGGCAGGCGAAGAGGCGCTCAAGACCGCTCCCCACTTTGCCCCCCGCGCCCGTCTCGACGAAACGCTGGCCGCCCGCAAGCCCGTGCTGGTATGGAAAGACGCGACCATTTGAATCGATTGAGGGCAGGGGATAGGCATGGCTTGGGAAACACTCTTCTCGCTGACCAATGGCTGGGCCATGGTAGGATGGGTCATCCTTGCCTTCCTGCCCCGCAAGCCGTTCCTGTTGAGCTTCGTCCTTTATCTGGTCGTCGCGTTGCTGTGTCTGGTCTATGCCGTCGCACTGGCCGGTCTGGTCAGTGGCCAGCTCGATGCAGGCGGCGGAACCCCGGGCACAATGGACTTCACCAGTCTTGCCGGTGTCATGGCGCTGTTTGACAGCAAGGGCGGCGCGGTCATCGGCTGGACCCATTATCTTGCCTTTGACCTGTTCACCGGCCTGTGGATCGCGCGGGACGCCGATGCCAAAGGGTTCAGCCGCATCGTCCAGGTCCCGATCCTCTTTGCCACGCTGATGGTCGGGCCGGTCGGCCTGCTCATTTGGCTGGTGGTGCGTGAAAGGCGCGCAAGGGCGATGGCAAAGGACGCCAAGGCCGCCGAAGCGGCTGCCGCCAAGGCTGCGGCAAAGGCGGCGGCAAGCGCTTGAGCGGTCCCGCCCAGCCATGGCAGCCGGGTGAAGCGCCTGTGGATGCCGACGCCCGCCGCCATGCTCCGGCGACCCTGCGCAATCGCGAGCCGATCCTCGCCGTGCTGCGGGACCATTTGCCCGCCAGCGGCACAGTGCTCGAAATCGCCAGTGGCTCGGGCGAACATGCCGTGTGGTTCGCCGACCAGTTGCCTGACCTCGTCTGGCAACCCAGCGATCCTGACCCGGCAGCGCTGGCGTCGATCAATGCTTGGCGCAGCGATGTGATGCACGGCTCCGTCCTGCCGCCGCTCCTGCTCGATGCGTCGGCACCGGCCGCGGACTGGCCTTTAAACGGCGCCGACGCCATTCTCTGCTGCAACATGACCCACATCGCCCCATGGCAGGCCACGGTCGGCCTGATGGCCGGAGCAGGGCGATTGCTCTCCGCCGGCGCACCGCTGATCCTCTACGGCCCGTTTCTCGAAGCCGGGATCGAAACAGCGCCAAGCAACCTTGAATTCGACCAATCGCTCAAGGCACGCAATCCGGAATGGGGCTTGCGCCAGACGCAGGATGTTGACCGCTTAGCGCGTGCAAATGGCCTGGATCGGGCGGCGCGGCTGGCGATGCCAGCCAACAATATCGTCTTGCTGTATCGCAAGAGTCCGGGTTGATCTGACGCTACTGCTTTCGGGCGGGGGCAAATCCGCCCCCGCCCGCGATGACGGATCAGAAGCTGTAGCTGACCGATGCCTTGAAGGTGCGCGGTGCGCCCAGCTGCAGGTCGGGACGGAAGCTGTCAAAGGCCGATGCCCAATAATCGCTGTCAGCGACATTATCGAGGTTGACCCGGAAGGTCAGCGGCTGCCCGCCCACCACCGCGACATAGCGCGCACCGATGTCGAACCGGGTCCAGTCGTCAAGGAACAGGCTGTTGTCGATATTGGCTGCCTGCTCGCCGGTGTGGACCAGTCGCCCGGTCAGGGTCAGGGCGGGAACAAATGGCACGTCCCATTCCACATTGGCGTTGAGCGTATATTCAGGCACGCCGACCGCCTGATTGCCCTCGTTCACCCCGTTCTGCGTGCGGCGCAATTTCGCGTCGATGACCGAGCCGCCTGCGATCAGGCGCAGGCCCTGTGCCACTTCGCCCGCGAGGGTGAATTCAAGGCCGCGGTTTCGCTGGATGCCGAACGGCCCGAATTCCAGCGCACCTGCCTGATCGGGGTCGAGCCTCAGGATCGCCGTCTCGCGGTCGATCTGGAACAGGGCGAGCGACAGATCCATCCCGCCGAGCGCCAGCTTGCCGCCGATTTCATATTGTTCGGAAACGAACGGCGGCAACACCGCGCCCGCATTGCTCACCGGCAGCGCAGCTCCGCCGGAGGGGTTTGCACCGCTGGCCGGCGCGACCGCGCCCTGTACCAGCGCCTCGATACGGTTGGCATAAATTGACAGCCCCTCGACCGGCTTGATGACCAGACCGAACACTGGCGTGACCTTGCTTTCGTCATATTCACCGGTCAGCAGGCCGGTCGCGTTGGAATAGGACCGGACATTGATCGCCTGCAGCCGCAGTCCGGCAGTGAACAGGATGCGATCATCCATCAGGCCGATGCTGTTCGAGATGAAGGCGCTGCCCAGCCGCGTGCGACCGATCGGGAAGGGATCGGCAAGGTTGCCGCCGACAAAGGTGATGGTGCTCGACGGCGTCACCGCGACCGGCGCATAGATATTGGTGCGCTGCGCTGACAAGGCATAGAATTCAAAGGCATTGCGGTTGACCAGCCAGTTCATCGATCCGCCCGCATTGATCTCCTGGGTTATCCCGCCGGTCGCGAACCTCGCGCGGATGCCGGCGGTGGCGGCTTCATTATTGTCGGTGCGCGGGATGAAGGAACTGCTGACCGTGGTTTCGCCGCTCGCCGCGTTGATCAGCGTCGGCGTGCTGTAAATGCCTGCCTCGGCCCCGTCGCGGGCACCAAATGCGGCATAGACCATCACATCTCGGGCAATGTCATATTCCAGTCGCGCCTGACCGAAAATGTCGCGCAATGTCGTATATTGCCAAGGCTGGCCGAAATTTGTCGCGGCATCGGGTGCGCGGGGGATCGCCGTCAGCGTGTTGACGCGCAGCTTGGGACGGAAATGCGACACTTCGACCCGCTGGTAGGCAAGGTCGAGCGAGGCGCGGAACGGCCCGCTGCTGTAATCGATCGCCGCACCCAGCACTCGGGTGCTGCGGAACTCATTGTCGATTGACGCATCGCCTTCGCGCACAGTGCCATTGATGCGGATGCCCCATTCGCCGCCTGTCCCCAGCCTGCGACCAAAATCGAAACTGCCGCCGACATGCTCTGGTCCGGCGAAGCCCAGCGTGGCCACATTGATGGCCTCATCACTGGCGCGCTTGGGGATCAGGTTGACACTGCCGCCAATGCCCGTGCCCCCGGGGGCCGCCCCGTTGAGGAACGCGCTGGATCCGTTCAGCACCTGCACCGATTCATACAGTTCAGGCGCCACCAGCTGGCGCGGCATGATCCCGTACAGCCCGTCATAACCGATGTCGTCGCCAGCCAGGGCAAATCCCCGAATGACAAACAATTCGCCGGCAATGCCAAAGCCGGTGGTGGTGCGGATGGTCGGGTCATTCTCCAGCACCTGACCCAGGGTTTGCGGCTGCTGGTTCAGGATCAACGCGGCGTTGTAGCTGCGGATGCTGAACGGCACATCGGCGGCATCCTTGTCGCCCAGAACGCCGACGCTGCCTTGCTGCACCACGCCCGATTGGTTCTCCTGCTGCGCGATGACGATGATGTCATTGTCGTCGTCCGCTTGCTGCTGTGCTGCCGCGGGAACGGCGGGCAGGACAAGGGCGAGTGCCGTGGCGATCAGCAGGCGTTGGTGAAGGGAAAGAGCAGTCACGGGAAGGGTCCTTGTTGAAGGTGAGGGGGGGAGGATCAGCGGTGTCGGGCGCGCATCGCCCGGATAACGGCCAGAACCGGCACCGAAAGGGCGATCCAGGCCGCCACATCGCGCCAGCCGTCGCCAGTCAGTGCGATCACAAGCCCGGCAAGGCCGGTGACGAGGATCAGCAGTGGCCAGCCGAAAATGGTCGACAGGGAACGAGAGCGGTTCATTCGGCAGGCTCCGCCAGCGGGCTGCTGTCGCTCACTCTGGCCGTCACGCTCGCGCGCCGCCGGGTCAGCCACAGATACAGGCCTGTGCCGAGGATATGCATGGTGAACAGTGTCAGCGCGGCCCACAACAACTTGAGCGGAAGCCCGCCATAATCCCCAAAGTGCAGCGGGCGCGACAGCGACAGCGCCTGGTAATACCATGGCATCGGTCGGGCAGCGGTAAAGGTGCCGGTTTCGGCATCAATCAGGGCGGGGGTCAGCAGCCGCTCGGTCAGCGGCGTGTCGCCCTGAAAGAAGACTGCATAATGATGGTTGGAACTGAAGGTGCCGCCGGGGAAGGCAATGAACTGCGGGTTGTTGCCGGGCAGGGCGGCGCGGGCCGCTGCCATTGCCTTGTCCAGCGATCCGTAATCGGCCGGATATAGCGGCGCGCGATCGGCATAGTCGCGGGTCATCGCCGCCAGTTCGTCGGCCTTCCACATTTTTTCGATCGGCACCGCCAGTGCGTTGATCACCCCCGTCAGGCCAACCACCAACATCCAGGCGAGGGCGGCGATACCCAGCAGATTGTGATAGTCCAGCCATTTGGTCCGTGCGGTGCGGTCGGTGCGCAGTGTGCCAAAGTCGAGCTTGCGCATGAAGGGGGCATAGAGCACCACGCCGGAAACCAGCGCGATCACAAAGGCGAGCCCCATCGCGCAGAGGAACAGCATTCCAGGCAGGCCGAGGAACATGTCGGTGTGCAGCTGCAACAGGAAATGCATGACCGCGCCGACGCCGCTGACGCTGTCTTCCGACACCATGCCGATCTGCTCGCCGGTAGACCGGTCGAACGACAGGATCGTCATCTCCTCTGCCGGTGCATCCGGACGCGGTCCGGTGGTGATGGTCATTGACGGCTGGTCATTGTCGAATGCCATGTACAGCGGCACTTCACCCGGGCGCGCGGCGAGGGCGCGGGCCAGCATCTCGTCAAGCGGCAGCAGGCCCTCGGCCGTGCCCGATGATCCGACGCCGGGCATCCCCAACTGCGGCTGCTCCTCGGTCAGGTAGTCAATTTCGTCATGAAAGATCAGCGGCAGGCCGGTGAGGCACAGCATCAGCAGGAATGCGGTGCAGATCAGGCTCGCCCATTTGTGCACCCATACCCACGCCTTGATCGTCGAACGGTTCATGCGGCCTCCGCTGAAAGGACGGCACAGGTGTTGGCACAGCTGGCGTTGCGGCCGGACGGCCCGCCCGCACAGGCGCACAGGTCCAACCCCTTCTGTCCGTTCCACCCCCGACTCGTCATGCGACCTCAAATAGCCCCGCCGCCGACTTCTGTAAATGCAAATCATTATCATTTACAGAAGTGATCCGCTGCCGCCGGCTGTGCCGCTCCGGTGATCGAGGCAATACATTGATTCTATTGAACTAAGTGGAAACTTTAGAGGCAGCGGAAGGGGCCGAAACCCGCTCTGTCTTGCCCTCTACTTCGGCCGAAATAACTATCCAGACACCCGCAGTGCACCCCTGTCGCTGTCCGCCCTAAACAGCCTCCGCCTCGCTCACACCCAGCCGCTGCGCCTTGCCCAACTGATGCTCGCGCCACAGGATGATCAATCCCGAAGCAATGATGATCGGCGCGCCCAGCAGCGTCGCCGACAGCGGCAAGGTGCTGAACAGCAGCCACCCCCACAATGTTGCCCAGATCAGCCCGGTATAATCCATCGGCAGCACAACGCTCACCGGCGCCATCCTCAGCGAGGCGGTCAGCAACAGCTGCGCCGTCCCGCCGGCCGTCCCCATCGCCAGCAACAGCACCCAGGTCAGCGGGTCATGCATCTGTCCGAACCACAGCATGGCTGTGCCAAGGGGAATGAGTGATGAGGCGGTAAACCACACCACCGTCGTCGCGGCTGGTTCTGTGGCGCCCAATTGCCGGATGAAAATGGTGACACTCGCTGTCGCCAGCGCGGCTGCCACCGCGACCAGCGCGCCGGTCGAATACAGGGCTTCGCCGTCCGGTCGAACCACGAGTATGACACCGATCAACCCGAGCACGACCGCTCCCCAGCGGTACTTCCCTGTCGGCTCCTTGAGCAGAAACGCCGCTAGCACCGTCGCAAACAGTGGCACGGCAAAGCCTATCACCGTCGCCTCCGCCAGCGGGAGCATTATTATCGACAGGAAATTGAGCGACATCGCCACCAGACCCATCACCATGCGGATAACGTGCGATCCCACCCGCTGTGTCTTGAGGCTGGCAAATCCCGGCCCCAGTGAAACCCAGCCAAGGATCAGCGGCAGCGACAGCAATTGCCGGTAAAACACCGATTCAACCAAAGTGACGCCGCGTTCACTGCCCAGCTTTACCAGAGCGAACATGATGCCAAGCGCCGCAACTGCCGCCAGTCGCATGAAGATGGCGGCGATTGGACGGCTCAGCCTTTCATCATTTCGGTCCGTGTTCACGCTTGTCAGGGTTTAACGAACAACAATGTCATCCTGTCGCTCTCGCCGACGGCAATATACTCGTCACGTCGTGGATCCTGGTCCGCCCCCCGCAGGACAGGCGGCAATGTCCAGACGCCGCGTGGCCAATTGTGGGTGTCACGCGAATTAGCGTTGATCTCGCTTTCGCCAATCAGGCGGAAGCCTGCTGCCTCCGCATAGGCCACAACCGAGCTGCGCTTCATATATCCGCTCGTTTCCTCGAGGGCAGAGTCCATCTCTTCTGGCAGTCGATGCTCGACCACACCTAGGCGCCCACCCGGCTTAAGCATTGAAAAGATCTGCCGGAAATTCTCTGCAACCTGATCCTGGCCGCCAAAGCGCCAATTGTGGACATTGCGGAAGGTCAAAACCAGGTCCGCGCTGCCGGGTGCAACGGTCGGATTGGTGGTTCCGCTTGGGGCTGGAAATTCTGCCAGCTGAATGTGATTCCAAAGGTCAGGTTGGCTGGTTTGCATTCGCCGGATGGCGTTGAGCCCCCTTTCCCAGGGCGCGGCGACAATCAGTCTGGTGCCTGCCGGCGATGTGCTGCGGCTGTAATTGCCCAGAACCTCAGTGTACCAACCGCCGCCGGGCCACAGTTCGACCACTGTCTGACCCGGCTGAAGACCAAAGAAGCTCAGTGTCTCCACCGGATTGCGGTAACTGTCCCTCTGCCTGAAATTTTCGCTTCGGTTCGGGGACGCGACGGCGTCGCGAATGGGCTGCACGCTATCCGCGGACACAGCAGTAGGCGGATCGTCGGTTGCGGCAATGGCGGCTGCGCCGGATAGGGTGGCGAAGGCAGCGATCGCTGCGAGACTTGCGGATTTTGCGAGGAAAGCCATTATGCACTCCATCCTTGGGGGGAACCTCATCTGTATCGGAGTGATTGTTCAGTGCAAGGCGGTTTGGCAGTAGTCGGGTTTGTCACCTTGGCAATGACCGTGTTGGCCAGCTGTGCCGAAAGGCGCCGGCTACGACGGGGCAACCTGGACTCAGTGGGGTTCATGCCTTGGACCCTGATTACGATCATTGGCACACTGGGGACCCTTCTCTTCTTTGCTCTCGCGATAAAGGCAGTCCAATGAACCAGTATCAACCTAGCCGTCGCTTGTTTGTTGGTGCGGGTGCGGCTTTCCTTTTGTCGGGTTGCATGAGCCGCTCAGGAGCAGCATCCTCAGCTGTCGCGATGCCGGTAGATCCCAATGCAACGGCATTGCCTGATCTGGTCGATCTCGCCCGCTTCGACCCGCGCCTGCGCCTCGACATCCGCTATGCTACGCCGAACAATTTTATGCTTAGAACTCTCTATCCTGTTGCTCGTGCCATGGCGCAGCGACCAGCGGCTGAGGCTTTGAAACGTGTCCAGGACAGAGCTGAGGCTGCTGGCTACGGCTTGCTGATTCATGACGCTTATCGTCCCTGGCGCATTACGAAAATGATGTGGGATGAAACGCCGCTGGCCCAACGGGAGTTTGTCGCGGATCCTGCCAGCGGTTCCCGTCACAATCGCGGATGCGCCATTGACCTGACCCTCCATCGGGGCGGCATGGCTGTGCCAATGCCGTCAGCCTATGATGACTTCACCGAAAAGGCCTATCGCAGCTTTATGGGTGGCACAGCCGAAGAACATGCCAATCGGCGACGGCTTGAGGATTGGATGGTGGCGGAAGGCTTCATCCCGCTACCCAACGAATGGTGGCATTTCGACTGGGAAGGCTGGCGCAACTATCCGATAATGGACCAGCCGTTGGTCTGAGCGGAGCTCAGCTGTCGCGTGACACGGCAAAGGGACTAAACGCCTGTTGTACGGGCATCAATTCGATCGTGTTGACGTTGAGATGGTCCGGCAGCCGCAGCAGCGCCTCGACCGCATCGGTAACGTCGTCGGCTGACAATGGGCGCATCCCGGCATAGACCGCTTCAGCCGCCTTGTTGTCGCCCTTGAAGCGGACCTGTGAGAATTCGGTCTCGCACATGCCCGGCTCGACCGAGCTGACTTTCACCGCACTGCCCAGGAGATCAGCGCGCAAATTGAGGGAGAATTGCCGGACGAAAGCCTTGGTCGCGCCATAAACATTCCCGCCGGGATAAGGATAGCTGGCCGCGACCGAGCTTAGGTTGACGATATGCCCCCGGTTGCGGGCCACCATGCCCGGCAGGATCGCGTGTGTTACATGGACCAGCGCGCGTATGTTGGTCGCGATCATCTCGTCCCAGTCGGCGAGACTGGCGTCAGGTGCTTTGCCGAGTCCGAGCGCGAGGCCGGCGTTGTTGAACAACAAGTCGATCGCCGCGAACGCCTCAGGCAATTCCTCCACCACCCCCTTGATTGCGCTGGTATCGCCAAGATCGAGCGGGCGGATCAGGACGCTGCCGGGCGAAAATTCGGCAGCGAGGGATTCGAGCCGCTCAACCCGGCGGCCTGTGGCGATTACTTTGCCGCCAGCGCGAGCGATGCGGCGAGCGAAGGCCGCACCAAAACCGGAGGTGGCGCCGGTGACGAAGGCGATGCGGCCGGCGGCCCATTGGTCGGATTGACGGTTGTCGGTCATCGGGCACCTGGCGTTTGGGGACGGAATCAGGCGTCCATGCACTGGGCGGGCCGAAAATCAAAGCCCCTCCGCTGCTATCAGGGGAGGGGCATCGCAGTAGCGTGGCAGAGGCCGAAGTAGAGCGACTTAGCGCCCTTAGAGACAGGCTTCAAGGAACGGCTGATCAAAGCCAAATTGACGTGCTTTTTCAAGGGTGTAGGGGCGCAATCCGAGGGCGCGATATTCGCCGATGATCTTGCCGTCCTTGTCCTCGTCAAGATATTCGAATTTGAACAGTTCCTGGGTGACGATGACGTCGCCTTCCATGCCGATCACCTCGGTCACCGAGGTGACGCGACGCGAACCGTCACGCAGACGCTTGATCTGGACGATCAGGTCGACCGAGTCGGCAATCTGGCGCGAAATCGCTTCCTTCGGGATCTTGATGTCGCCCATCAGGATCATGTTTTCCATACGGCCCAGACATTCGCGCGGGCTGTTGGCGTGCAGTGTACACATTGACCCATCGTGACCGGTGTTCATCGCGGCGAGCAGGTCAAAGCACTCCGCGCCACGAATTTCGCCGAGGATGATGCGGTCAGGGCGCATACGCAGGGCGTTCTTGACGAGGTCACCGATGGTGATCGCGCCTTGCCCTTCAAGGTTCGGCGGACGCGTTTCAAGCGGCAGCCAGTGCGGCTGTTGCAAGCGCAATTCGGCCGCGTCTTCGATGGTCAGCACGCGCTCGGTCGGGTCGATCATCTTTGACAGGGCGTTGAGCATCGTGGTCTTGCCCGAACCCGTACCGCCCGAGATGACGATGTTGAAACGGCAGGCCCCGGCGATCTTGAGCGCGGTGCACATCTTGTTCGACATGGCGTTCCAGTCGCGCAGCATGTCGAGCGTGATTGGCTTGGCCGAAAATTTACGGATCGAAATGGCAGTTCCGCGCAAGCTGAGCGGAGGTACGATGACGTTGACGCGGCTACCGTCCTTCAAACGGGCATCAGCCAGCGGCGTGGTCTGGTCGACACGGCGACCGACCTGGTTGACGATGCGCTGGGCGATCTGGAACAGATGGTCCTCGTCGCGAAAGACGCAGCTGGAAAGCTCCAGCTTGCCCTTGCGCTCGATATAGGTCTGGTCCGGACCATTGACCATGATATCGGAGATTTCGCTATCGTTGAGCAGTTCTTCGAGCGGCCCAAAACCGAGCAATTCGTCAACCAGCACCTTTTCCAGCGCAAACTGTTCGCGGCGGTTGAGGGTGATCTTGAGCTCGGCCAGAACCTCAAGGATGATTGGACGGAATTCTTCGGTCAGCTCATCCTTCGACAGGGTCGAGGCTGCTTCCGGATCGACGCGCTCCAGCAGGCGCGGCAGCACCTGTTCCTTGATCTTGTGGACCGATGCCTCAAAACCCTGTGGGCGTTCGACATCGCTGTGATCGGTCGCCATGCGGGTGTTGAGGCGCGACATGGCGTCTTCCGGCATGACCGCGCCGGTCGGGACATCAACGGCCGGTGGCAGCGAGGCAACATCGATTGGCGGAAACTGGCCGCCACCCTGATCTTCGCGGGGTGCAGCGACACCGCCGCCATGCATGGGCTTTGCCACGCCAAAGGCGGGTCGGGCTGACTGGGTTCCTGGCTTGCGGCCGAATGCGCTCATTTGCCAATTGCTCCCTGCGAGACGACTCATTGAAATCGCGCCAAATTGGGCGATCTCCTGTTGTGATGGCGCGACAATTAAGGTGAAAACTTTGACAAGGTTTTAATGCGGCCTAAGGAAAACGGCTCAGTAACCAACGCTGCGCCATTCACCGCACCGGCGATTTGGCTTCAGGACAGAGTGATTCATGCACAAGCAAGACGCCGTTCCGCAGGCCCTGCTGCTGGCCCTCGCCGGCTACGTTATCCTGGCCTGCGGGGATGCGGTGATGAAGTCCATGTCAGGCGTCTGGCCAGCCCTGGCGGTAGTTGCGCTGCGTTTTGCCCTTGGCGCCATCGGTCTGGGTCTGGTGCTGGTCTGGAAAGAGGGCAGGGCAGCTTTTGCCGTTCCCCGGCCATGGATGCAGCTGGCGCGCGGCGCGGCGCTGGCCGGAGCATCGCTGGCCTTCATCTTCTCCATCTTCATCATGCCGATGGCAGAGGCGGTGGCGATCCTTTTTGCCGGACCCATCGTCACCGCGCTGGTGTCTGCCGCCTTGTTGGGGGAGAAGCTGCCCCGCGCTACCTGGGGTGCAATGGTGCTGGCCAGTGCCGGGGTGATATTGGTGCTGCGGCCCAATGTCGCTGTCTTGGGCTGGACGGCGTTGTTGCCGCTGGCATCGACGGTCATCATGTCCGCCTATATTTTGCTCAACCGGCAGACAGCGCGGGATACGGATGCGCTGGGTGCCATGTTCTGGGCATCGGCATGGGCCACGCCGATTTGCGTTGCCTTCGCGTTCGCCGGCCATATCAGTGCCGTGCCGGAATTGCATGTCGGCCCCCTGCCGGCCAGCGTGCTGCTGCGCTGCGCGATTGTCGCTGTCACCGCCAGTATCGCCCATTCGCTGATTTTCATGGCGACCACCCGCGCATCGGCGGCGAGCATTGTCCCTGCCGGCTATGTGCAGATCATCGTCGCGCTGGTGCTGGGTCTGCTGGTGTTTGGAGACTGGCCCGACCTGTTGGCGTTGGCAGGAACCACGTGCATCATCGTCGCCGGGCTGTGGTTGTGGCGCGCAAGCACGCGCGCCGGCAAGCCTGTGGATGACGAGATAGTCGAAACGCCGACCTGACACGCTAACAGGCGGTTAACCTATTTCACTTACCGGATGGCAACTGGATATGCCCGTCCAAGAGGATGGCGCATGAGAAGGAAATTCTGGTCCCGTGAAGCCGAGCCTTTCGATCATTGTTCCTGTCCTCAACGAACAGGAAAGCATCTCCCGCTTTCTTGAAACGGCCCGGCCGCACGTCGATGACGCGCTCGCGCTGATAGGGCCGGAGGCGCGCGCCGAGTATCTGTTTGTTGATGATGGCAGCACAGATCGCACCGGCGATGTGCTGATGCTTTTGTCGCGGCTCAACACGGATGTCCGTTCGCTGCGCCTGTCTCGCAATTTCGGCAAGGAGGCGGCCCTGGCCGCAGGTCTTCGCCACGCATCGGGTGACGCGGTCATTCCGATGGATGTTGATTTGCAGGACCCTCCAGCGATTATTCCATTGATGGTCCGCCACTGGCTGGGCGGGGCCAAAGTGGTCAACGCCCGGCGTGCAGATCGCAGCAGCGACGGCCGCTTCAAGCGGTGGAGCGCCAATGCGTTTTACCGGTTGATCAACATGATGGCCGACACGCCTATTCCGGAAAATGTCGGCGATTTCCGCTTACTCGACAGAGTGGCCGTCGATGTCATCAACCAGTTGAGCGAAACGTCGCGGTTCAACAAGGGGCTGTTCAGTTGGGTCGGATTCCGTGTTGCTGAGGTGAGCTATGAACGCGCCCCGCGTGAGGCTGGTGACAGCAAGTGGCGGTTGCGGGGCCTTTGGCATCTGGCGCTGGACGGCATCACATCCTCGACCACGGCGCCTTTGCGCATATGGACCTATGTCGGCGGGCTGACCGCCATGGGTGCGGTGGCCTATGCGAGCTTTCTGATTATCCATACATTGACCACGGGGGTGGAAACGCCCGGCTATGCCTCGATCATGGTCAGCGTGCTGTTGCTCGGCGCGCTCAATCTGGTCAGCCTCGGCATCATGGGTGAATATGTCGGTCGCATTGCCAAGGAGGTGCGCAACCGCCCGCTCTATGTGATCGAGGCGGATAGCCATGGCATCCAAACTATAGGTGATGATGGTGCCGGAGAGGCCCCCGGTGCGGGCCAGGGTAGGCCGCCAATCCGTGCGGCTGCGACGGTACGGAGGCACGCGCGTGGATAGGATGGCCTATGCCGGCATGGCGGCGATAGAGGACCGGCATTGGTGGTTTGTCGCGCGGAGGCAGATTATTGCTGCGCTGATCGACCGGATGCACTTGCCGGGCAATGCCCGCATTCTGGAGGCTGGCTGTGGCACGGGCGGGAATCTTGGCATGCTTGCGCGCTATGGGCAACTCGAAGCGTTTGAATTTGATGACGATGCGCGTGCGCTGTCGGCAGCCAAGGGTGTGTGCCCTGTCGATTTTGGTGCCTTGCCCGACCGGGTAGATGTATCGGGTGCGCCCTATGACCTCATCGCCATGCTGGATGTGCTGGAACATGTCGATCAAGATGTCGCCTCTTTGGAGACGCTGGCCGGGATGCTGGCCGACGATGGACGGTTGTTGCTGACTGTGCCCGCGGTTCCGGCGCTGTGGTCGAGCCATGATGAATTGCACCACCACAAGCGGCGCTATACCAGGGATGGATTGGCCGAGGTCTGTTCCTCTGCGGGACTGGAGGTTGAAACAATAAGCTATTTCAACAGCCTGTTGTTCCCCCTTGCTCTGGCACAGCGCATTGCCGCCAAGGTGACGGGTAGCCGGCAACCGATTGACGCCCTGCCATCAGCGCCAGTCAACGCTGCCCTGCAAACCATTTTCGCTGCTGAACGGCATATGCTGGGCCGGATGGGTTTTCCCATCGGGCTGTCGCTTTATGCGGTTGCGCGGCGGCGGGCCTAGACTCCTTCCGGACGCGCCCACGGCCCATCCCAACAGGTCGATGGGTCGCGGATCATAATCCTTGCGGGGTCGGCAGGCCTGATCATCGCCGGCAGTTGATCAAGCGGGGCGAGGTAGCTGCCCTTTGGGTAAGCGCCAAAGCTGACGTCCCAAGCGCCGAAAAAGCTGCACTGACCGCGCGGAGACGGGGGTTGGGTGAAAGCGCGGGCGATCTCGGTCAGGCCGGTGACGCTGCCGACCAGAAGCATCAGCATCAGCCACAAGCGCAGGGCGCGCGACGGGGAGTCTGCCAGTGATTGAGCGACCATAACTGCCAGGATCATTAGCGCGGGGATCGAAGCGCGCATCATGAAGTCAAGCGACCAGCCGATCTGGATGAACGGAACGATCAACAACCAGAGCGTGGCAATCGAGAGCAAGAGGCGCTGCCGGGGATCATTGCGCAAGGCAAAGAAGAGCGGCAGGGCGTAGACCAGCAGTTCCAGTGAAACGAAGATGAGCCAGGCGAGCATCTGGAGCGGATAGGGGCGGATGCCGACGCCGTCGGGCGCCGCTGCCAGATAGACAAGACCGGGGAAGGCGAGGAGGACCGACAAGGCCGGCCAGCCTATATCGGCGATGGTCAACTTGCGCTCGACAAGGGCCGAAAGGCCGGCCCACAGGGCAAAGGGCATGGCGCCGATCAATGCCAGCGGCGACCAGAGCGCCGTCAGCGGAAGCACCGCCAGAAGCGGCCACAATGCCATCCGACCGCGATGCCAGAGGAGGAACAATATGGCCGCCAGCCATCCCGCAAAGCCATGCTGCGGCACCCAGAAGGCCTGGGTGATGTGCGAGGAATATTGCATCGTCGCAAACCAAAATTCCAGATGATCGCGCCAACCACCGTGAAAGATCAGCGTGCCGACCAGATCGAGGCCGCTGAAGAAAAGGACGGTGCCGACGGCAATCAGTCGGGACCGTTTTGTGTCAAACAGCACCGATCCGAGCGCCAGTAGCGCACCGCTGAGCAATCCGTTCTGGGCCAGCAAGGCCATATCGCCGGCGAGCGGACCGGCGGCCTTGAAAACGAGTGCGGGGACGAGGAACATCCCGATTGGTGCACGCAGCAGCTGGGGGCCATTCCCTTCGAGGTAGACAAAGGGCCATGGATGGATCGCCATGTCGCGCAGCACGGCTTCGCGAACCTGCCAGTCGATGTTGGCATAAAAGAATCGACCTTCGCCGCCGAGCATGAGCAAGATGAGAGCCAGGGCGCAGCACAGGACGAACCGGGGAAGCGGGATGCGGACGTCGATGACCGTGCTGCTGGCGATACGGTGCACCAGCACGGCCGCCACCACCAACCCGCCTGCCAGCGGCAGCCAGGACCAGCCGAGGAATCGCCACAGCAGCAATTGATCTATCGCCAACCAGGCCGTGATAAGGGCTAGCAGGGCAGATGCGGGCATTGATGCGCCGCCGCTGTCCCAGTTGATCGGCCAGATGCGCTTCATGTTCGGCCCCCTTGTCGCGCTGTCGGCGTCCACCTTCGTAATCGCGAATTAACCGCTTTCAGGCAAGGGAAAGGGATGCCGCTGAGCCGTCTCCTCGCCATGCCCTTTGTCCGCTTCCTCGGCGTGGGCGTGCTCAACACCGTGATCGGCTATGCGCTGTTCGCCGCCTTTGTGCTGGCGGAGGCGCCGACGCTGGTGGCCGTCGCGGCATCAACCGCGCTGGGCGCCTTGTTCAACTTCGGCTCGATTGGCGTGCTGGTCTTTGCCAGCAAGGATGTAACGCTGTTGCCGCGCTTCCTGGCGGTTTACGTCGGACAGTGCACGATCAACGCGCTGCTTCTGGCGGGACTGGCGCAACTGGGACTGGGACCACTGCTCGCACAACTGCTTTTGCTGCCGCTGCTGGCGAGCGGCACCTATCTGGCGATGCGGTACTGGGTGTTTCCCGACCGGGCAGTATTGCCCGGGTCGGATGGTTCGGCAGCCTAGCTCAGCCGACCTTTTCGGCGAGGATGGTCAGGCCAGCTTCGTTGACTTCGGCAAAGCCGCCCTCGATCGACAGCTTTTCCGGGTCAGCACCAGCGCTCTTGTATATCAGGAGTTCGCCGGCTTTGACCGTCGACATGAAGGGAGCATGGCCTCCAAGCACGCCAAAGTCACCCTCGCTGCCGGGGACGGAGACCATGTACACATCCTCGCTGCGGACGAGGGCGGTCGGGGTGACGAGTTCAAAATGCAGCATCGGGATTTCCTAATGCCCCTCCCCGCCGGAACGGAGAGGGGGGAACAGGATCAGGCTTCGGCAGCCAGCTTCTTGGCCTTTTCGACGGCTTCATCGATGCCGCCGACCATGTAGAAGGCCGCTTCGGGCAGATGGTCATATTCACCATCGACCACCGCCTTGAACGACTTCACCGTGTCCTCGATCGACACGAACTTGCCGGGGATGTTGGTGAAGACTTCGGCCACGTGGAACGGCTGCGAGAGGAAGCGCTGGATCTTGCGGGCGCGGGCCACGGTCAGCTTATCTTCTTCCGACAGTTCATCCATGCCGAGAATGGCGATGATGTCCTGCAGCGACTTGTACTTCTGCAGCGTTTCCTGAACGCGGCGAGCGGTTTCATAGTGCTCCTGGCCGACAACGGCGGCGGTCAGAACGCGCGAGGTCGAGTCGAGCGGGTCGACGGCCGGATAGATGCCGAGTTCGGAAATGGCGCGGTTGAGAACCGTCGTGGCGTCCAAGTGGGCGAAGGAGGTGGCCGGCGCAGGGTCGGTCAAGTCGTCGGCCGGCACGTAAATGGCCTGCACCGAGGTGATCGAACCCTTGTTGGTCGAGGTGATGCGTTCCTGCAGCGCGCCCATGTCGGTGGCGAGCGTCGGCTGGTAACCCACGGCCGACGGAATACGGCCGAGAAGCGCCGACACTTCCGAACCCGCCTGGGTGAAGCGGAAGATGTTGTCGACGAAGAACAGCACGTCCTGGCCTTCGACATCGCGGAAATATTCGGCGATGGTCAGACCCGAGAGGGCAACGCGGGCACGGGCGCCCGGCGGTTCATTCATCTGTCCAAAGACGAGAGCCACCTTCGAGCCGTCCGGCGTCGGGTTACCGTCAGCGTCCTTGGCGATAACGCCAGCGTCGAGGAACTCGTGATAAAGGTCGTTGCCTTCACGGGTACGCTCACCAACGCCCGCGAACACCGAGGTGCCGCCGTGGCCCTTGGCGATGTTGTTGATCAGTTCCTGAATGAGAACCGTCTTGCCAACGCCGGCGCCGCCGAACAGACCGATCTTGCCGCCCTTTGCATAGGGGGCAAGAAGGTCGATGACCTTGATCCCGGTGACGAGAATTTCGGTTTCGGTCGACTGGTCGACGAACAGCGGGGCTTCGGCGTGGATTGGTGCCGACAGGTCCGTGGCAACCGGACCCTGGTCGTCGATCGGCTCACCGACGACGTTAAGAATGCGGCCGAGGGTTTGCGGGCCAACCGGAACGCGGATCTGCGAACCAGTATCGCGTACTTCCTGCCCACGGGTCAGGCCGTCGGTCGAGTCCATGGCGATGGTGCGCACGACGTTTTCGCCGAGGTGCTGTGCCACTTCGAGAACGAGGCGGTTGCCGTTGTTGTCCGTTTCCAGCGCCGAGAGGATCTTCGGCACTTCGCGGTCGAAAGCGACGTCGACGACGGCGCCGATGACCTGGCTGATGCGGCCAGTGTTCGCACCGCTGGCGGCGGCGGCAGCCGGAGCGGCAGCCTTTTTGGCGCGGGGCTTCTTGGCGGGAGTTTCAGTTGCTGCGGTGGCCATGATCTTTTCCTCGGCTACTGGCTGTCAGAGCGCTTCCGCGCCCGCGTTAGGGTTGATGCTAGAGCGCTTCCGCGCCAGCAATGATTTCGATGAGTTCAGTTGTAATCGCGGCCTGACGGCTGCGGTTGTACTGGATGGTCAGCTTGTTGATCAGGTCGCCGGCGTTACGCGTGGCATTGTCCATCGCGGTCATCGACGCGCCCTGTTCCGACGCTGCGTTTTCGAGCAGTCCCTTGAACACCTGTACCGTGACGTTGCGCGGCAGCAGGTCAGCAAGGATCGCTTCCTCGTCAGGCTCATATTCGACAGCAGCACCAGTCGAAACCGGGGCGTTTTCCGACGGCGCGACAGGGATGATCTGCTGCCCGGTTGGTTCCTGAAGCAGGGCCGAACGGAATTTCGAAAAGAAGATGTGGGCGACGTCGAACTCGCCGGCCTCGTACATCGCCATGACCTGATCGGCGATGTCGCGCGCATTGTCGAAGCCCAGCTCGCGGTAACCAGT
This sequence comes from Sphingomonas lacunae, assembly GCF_012979535.1. Classification (NCBI taxonomy): domain Bacteria; kingdom Pseudomonadati; phylum Pseudomonadota; class Alphaproteobacteria; order Sphingomonadales; family Sphingomonadaceae; genus Sphingomonas; species Sphingomonas lacunae. The sequence goes on along the minus strand of NZ_CP053015.1, from coordinate 2,764,229 downwards.
CGTGTCGTAGGTCGCCACGGTCTGATTGGGGAACAGCCGGTTGATTACAGGGCGGCCCTTGCGGCCGACCAGCATGAACTTGACCGTCTTGCCGGCACCCTTGAGTTCCAGCGCCTTGTCGCGGGCAGCCTTGACGATGTTCGAGTTGAACGCGCCGGCGAGGCCACGGTCAGAGTTGAGGACGAGCAGCAGATGCACGTCTTCCTTGCCGGTGCCGCCAAGAAGCTTGGGCGCGCTATCCGACTGGCCGACCTTGGCCGCAAGGCTGGCGACGACTGCTTCAAGACGTTCGGCATAGGGCCTACCGTTTTCAGCAGCGGCCTGAGCGCGCCGAAGCTTGGCCGAAGCGACCATCTTCTTGGCCTTGGTGATCTTTTGCGTCGACTTCACCGACGCGATCCGGCCCTTCAGTTCTTTCAAAGTTGCCATTGCGGCCCCTTACGTGTTCCAACTTCCAAAAGCAGACTGGACCCCGGGCGAGACCGGGGCACGGTCATCAGGCAAACTGACCGGCAAAGGTGGTCAGGGCGTCCTTGAGTTTGCCCTTGGTTGCATCGCTGAAGTCGCGCGTTTCACGAATGTCGGCGAGAATGTCGGCATGCTCGCTGCGCAGGTAACCGATCATGGCTTCTTCGTAGCGCGATACGTCGGTCACCGCGACGCTGTCGAGGAAGCCGTTGGTGCCGGCGTAGATTGACGCGGTCTGCTCTTCGAACGGCATCGGCGCGAACTGGGCCTGCTTGAGCAGCTGGGTCAAGCGCGCACCACGGTTGAGCAGCTTTTGCGTCGAGGCGTCGAGATCCGAGCCGAACTGGGCAAAGGCTTCCATTTCGCGATACTGGGCGAGCTCCAGCTTGATCGAACCCGACACCTTCTTCATCGCCTTGGTCTGGGCGGCCGAGCCGACGCGCGACACCGACAGACCAACGTTGATGGCCGGACGGATGCCTTGGTAGAAGAGGTTGGTTTCGAGGAAGATCTGGCCGTCGGTGATCGAGATCACGTTGGTCGGAATATAGGCGGAGACGTCACCGGCCTGCGTTTCGATGATCGGCAGCGCGGTCAGCGAACCGGCGCCGAAGTCGTCGTTCATCTTGGCGGCGCGTTCCAGCAGACGGCTGTGCAGGTAGAAAACGTCACCCGGATAGGCTTCGCGGCCCGGAGGACGACGCAGCAGCAACGACATCTGGCGATAGGCGACCGCCTGCTTTGACAAGTCGTCATAAACGATCACGGCGTGCATGCCGTTGTCGCGGAAATATTCGCCCATGGTCACACCGGTGTAGGGCGCGAGATACTGGAGCGGAGCCGGTTCCGAAGCGGTGGCGGCGACAACGATCGAATATTCCATCGCGCCATTTTCTTCCAGCGCGCGGACGATCTGGGCAACAGTCGAACGCTTCTGGCCGACGGCGACATAGATGCAATAGAGCTTCTTGGATTCGTCGTCGCCCTGGTTCACCGTCTTCTGGTTGATGAAGGTGTCGATCGCGACGGCGGTCTTGCCGGTCTGACGGTCACCGATGATCAATTCGCGCTGGCCACGGCCAACCGGAACGAGAGCATCGAGAGCCTTGAGGCCGGTCTGCACCGGTTCGTGCACCGACTTGCGCGGGATGATGCCCGGAGCCTTCACTTCAACGCGGCTGCGCTTTTCGGCAACGATCGGGCCTTTGCCGTCAATCGGGTTGCCAAGAGCGTCGACGACGCGGCCCAGCAGGCCCTTGCCAACTGGCACGTCCACAATGGTTTCGGTGCGGCGGACAGTGTCGCCTTCGCGAATTTCCGAGTCCGAACCGAAGATAACGATACCGACATTGTCGGCCTCGAGGTTCAGGGCCATGCCCTTCACGCCATTGGCAAACTCGACCATTTCACCGGCCTGGACATTGTCGAGGCCATGGACGCGGGCGATACCGTCACCGACCGAGAGGACCTGGCCGATTTCGGAGACCGTGGCATCATCGCCAAAGCTGGCGATCTGGTCCTTGATGACGCGGGAGATTTCTGCGGCACGGATTTCCATGGTTCAGCCTTTCATCGCTTGCGCGAGGGTATTGAGACGGGTGCGGATCGACGAGTCGACGAGACGGCTGCCGACCTTGACAACGAGACCACCGAGAATGGCGGGATCGACAGACAGGTTGACGGCTACATCACGACCAAGACGGCCGGCCAGCTTGGCCTTGAGCGCCTTGACCTGAGCGTCGCTCAGCGGATGGGCGGAGGTGACATCGGCCGAAGCCTCGCCACGGTGGGCAGCGGCAAGGTTCGCAAAGGCGCGAACGACATTGCCAAGTTCGCCGAGACGGCGATTCTTGGCGAGCACGCCAAGGAATTTGGTGGTCAGCGGATCAAGCTTGAGCGACTGGGCGACGCCTGCGACCGCGCGACCTGCGTCAGCGCGTGAGATGACCGGGCTCGTGACCAGCGCCTTGAGCTCGGGCGAAGCGGTGAGTGCGTCACCCAGCTTTGCCACGCTCGCTTCGACTGCCGGCAGTGCCGAACCGTCCTGAGCAAGATCAAACAGGGCAAGGGCGTATCGCCCTGCCAGACTTGCCTGCATTCCGCCGGAGTGCTCCACGCGTCCGTTCTTCCCTTTTGCCGTTGTCCAGGGGACAAATTGCCTGCCCAGATGGGCAGTTGAGTCGCATGGCGAAAATGGCGAAAAATCGCCGCCCGTCGCGAACTCGCCGCGCCGTTAGCATCGCTCTTGCTGCGATGCAAGGTGAAGGGACATGCCGGTTGACGTAAAGGTGAAGAGAATTGCATCAGCGTGGCAAGTGAATGACAGGAAAGGGTGTTTTCATGGGCGAAATGATCCGCATGACGATGGGCGATGGGGCAGAGATCGGCGTCTATCATGCCCCGGCCGCGGGGGAGCGGCGTGGCGGGCTGGTGCTGATCCAGGAAATATTTGGCGTCACCGACCACATCCGTGACCTGTGCGACGAATATGCGGCTGATGGCTATGAGGTGCTGTCCCCCAGCCTTTATGACCGCGAACATCCGGGATTCGAGGCTGAATATACAGGTGCGGACTTCAACCGGGCGGTCGAACTGGCGCGTCAACTGCACCCATTCGACCAGAGCCTCGATGATGCGCAGAGCTGTATCGATGCGCTGAAGGACAAGGGACCGGTGTTCATCACCGGCTATTGCTACGGCGGATCGGTCGCTTGGGCGATGGCGGGGAAGAGTGACGATCTAGCCGCCGCCAGCAGCTATTACGGCAGCATGGTGCCGACCGTTTATGGTGACCAGGCACCCAAATGCCCGACCATTGCCCATTTTGGCCGATTCGATGCCGGAATTCCGATGGAGGGCGTCCAGGCGTTGATCGAAAAGGCCCATCCGCTCGCGCAAATCTATGTCTATGAAGCCAACCACGGCTTCAACTCGGACCGGCGCAAGGATTACCACGAGGAATCGAGCGAACTTGCCCGGGAACGGACACTTGCGCTGTTCAGAGCCTGTGGGGGCTAACGCTTGGCGGGCGTGGCCGCGGGAGCAGCCGTTGCCGCCGCCTCGCTGATCTGGCAGCGGCTGACGATCTCTTCGTGCGGTTCTGCGGGCAGCATCGAGGCGATGGCGACCTCGCGCTGGGTGAGGCGGGCGATGGTGGTAGGATCGGCGGTGCAGCCCTGCACCGCGAGGGAATCGCGCTGGCGGCGGGCCGCCTCCATGCCTTCGAGGGACATGAGATAGCGTTTGACGACATAGTCGCCGGTTGCCGGATCATAGGAGAGGCGTGAGATGGTCGCATCCTCGTTGGGGACGAGGGTGCGCGTCCAGATATCGTCCGCGCCGCGCACATATTGGGTGCGGCCATTGACACAGCCATCACCGCGGAAGTTGAGCTGTGTGTCCTGCCCTTCAGAGACGGTCAGCCGCCCCCGGCTGCGGTCGACCGTGCAGGAGAGTGGGCCGGTCCTGGGCGCGGGGGCCGGCTCTGCGGTAGCGGCCGCAACCTCGGTCTCCACCGTGGCGCGTATGTCGGCCGGGCTGGGGCGCAGCAAGAAGACGATCAGCGCGCCGAGAGCCAGCACAGCCGCACCGAGCAGGGCGGCGCGGCGTTCAGACGCCTTCCTTTGTACCTCGAACTTGAAACTCGCCGACAGGCTGACGATGGCGAGGCCGAACAGGAGGATGGCAAAGGCCATATAGTTTTCGCGGCTTTCCTGCGCGTCGGCGCGGGCGATGGCGAGTTGTTCGGCGGTGCGGGTGGCCCGGGCCTCGCGTTCACGCGCCTCAGCTTCGGCAGCAGCGCGGCGTTCCTCGGCGGTCATCGCCGCTTCCCGCGCGCGGGCTTCGTCTGCCGAAAGGCAGGCGGTGGTGACCGAGGTGAAATCCTGGCGCGCATCGGTGAGAAAGGCGGCGAGTTCGCGCACCGTCACGGCAAAGGAAAAGGGCGAATCGCCTTCATCAGCGCGGGAGACAAAGCTGTTGACGCCAAGCACCCGGCCGCAGCGATCAACCAGCGGCCCCCCGGAATTGCCGCGCGCGATGTCGGCATCATGGACGAGCGCGGCGATGCCGTTGATTGTGTCGGTTGACGAGATGATGCCGTCAGAAGCGACCGGGGTGCGCGGGCGGATGAAATCATCCATGTTCTGCGCGGTGGCAAGATCGACATTGCCGGGATAGCCGAGTGCATAGACGGTCGAGCGTTGCCGTACCGGGCCGAGATAAAGGGCGGCGGGCGGAATACGGCCCTGACGCAACTCGACGATAGCGAGATCGCGACGCGTGTCGAGCCGAACCAGCCGCCCGGCATAGCTGCGGCTGCCTTCGCTGGGGACGATGCCGATGACGACATTGTCGGGATATTCGGCAGCGTCGGCGACGACATGGGCGTTGGTGACGATACGGGTGGGGGAGATGGCAAAGCCGCTGCCATGCCCGAAACCGACCACTTCGCCATTGACCATCGCCACCGTGACAACACGCACGACGCTGCGCTCGGTGGCGGCGACATCGTCGGTCTCCCCCACTGGCTGGGCCGTGGCGGGGCGCGGGGCGACGGCCTGTGGCGTGGTGGCTTTGGGCGCGGCAGGCGCGGCGAGCAGCGCAGGCAACGGCGCGGCGGCACACAGCAGCAGGCCGAAGGGCAGCAGCAGGCGTCGCAATCTCGTCAGCATCTGGTCGGCTCCTGACACGGCATGGCTCCTTGCCTAGCCCCTTGCGTTTTGAAAGCAAGCATCGGGACGCGGGCCTTCGCCTGCGCTAATAGACGAAGGGCATGACCCAGAGCCCGCCCGAACAGATGAACCGCCCCGCCGACGCGATCATTGATCCCGATCAGGCATGGCGCGCGGTCATGGCCCGCGACCGGGCTCATGACGGCCGCTTTGTCACAGGCGTGCTGAGCACAGGCATCTATTGCCGGCCGAGCTGCGCCGCCCGCCATCCGGCGCGGGCCAATGTGCGCTTCTTTGCCGATGGTGCGGCGGCGCGGGGAGCGGGGCTGCGGCCCTGCAAACGCTGCCTGCCCGATGATGTCGCGCGGGACGAGGCGGCTGTGGCCAAGGCGATCGACCTGCTGTCGCAGGAAGAACCGCCCCGGCTGGAGGCGCTGGCCGCCGCTGTCGGTTATGCTCCCCATCATTTCCACCGCCTGTTCAAACGCGCGACGGGCGTTACGCCGGGTGCCTGGGTCCGTGCGCTGAGGGGCGAGCGGGCGCAGGCGGTTCTGGCCGAAGGAGGCCGGGTGACCGACGCCATTTATGACGCGGGCTATTCCGGGCCCAGTCGTTTCTACGCAGAGGCCGGTGCCCGCATGGGCATGACCCCGAGTGCCTGGCGGGATGGCGGCGCGGGCGTCACCATCCGCTGGGCCACCGCACAAACCCACCTCGGCACCATGCTGCTCGCCGCCACGGCCAAGGGCATTTGCCGCCTGTCGTTTGACGAGGGCGAGGCCGAGCTCGCGGCCCGCTTTCCCAAGGCCCGGCTCGAAGCGGGCGGGGAGGGCATGGCCGACCTGCTCGCCGCCGCTGTCGCCGCGGTCGACCGGCCGGGGCGTATGGCGAGCCTGCCGCTCGATGTCGCCGGCACCGCCTTCCAGCAGGCGGTGTGGGCCGAGCTGATGCGCATCCCTCCCGGCGAAACGCGCAGCTATGCGCAGATCGCCGCCGCCGTCGGCCGGCCCGGCGCGGTGCGCGCGGCGGGCAGTGCCAATGGCGCCAACCCGGTCGCCGTCCTCATCCCCTGCCACCGAGTCGTCCGCAGCGACGGCAGCCTGGGCGGCTATGCCTGGGGGCTGGACCGCAAGCAGGCGCTGCTGGCTCGCGAATCTGACAGCTTGCCCTGACGGCCGGCTCTGCCATTCTCCCCCGCAACAGAGAGAGAAACGCGGAGGAGAGATGATCATGCGAGCCATCCCCGAAGGTGCCCCCGACAATCTCGGCGCGGCCTTTGCCCATATCAACGCGGTCACCGCGCCGACCATCACCGATTTCAAGGTGATGGTGCTGGTCGAGGCGGCCGGACAGACGCTCTATGATGTCAGCGCCGAGGGCACCGACCATGCGGGCGTCAAGGCGCTGCTCAAGGACAATGGCGTCGAGGAAATGAAGCACGCCCGGCGCGTGTCAGAGGTGATCAGGCTCCTTTCCGGCGAAGATTTCCCGCCGCCGGCGCGGGAAGACAACCCCTATCTCACCGGCCATATCCCGGTCGCGACATTGACCCCCGAGGGGCTGCGCAAGACGGCAGAGAGCGAGTTCAACGGCGACCAGCTCTATGCCACATGGGCCGCGACGATCGACCATCCGGAAGCCGCCGCCCTGCTCAGGCAAAATGGCGTCGAGGAAAGCGACCATGGCAACCGCCTGTTGCAAGCGGCGGCGCTGCTCGAGGGGTGAAGTTCCTCTCCCGCTGGCGAGAGAGGACAGGAGAGCTTGGCGCGCAGCGCCTGGCGGACCTTGATGAGGGTGGGGAGCGCCGCCGTCCCGTTCATGGTTTTGCGCCAATGCCGTGACAGCCACCCTCATCCAGCTTCGCCTAACGCCGCTGCGCTGCGTAAGGCTGCGCATCCTTCCCCCATCCAGGGGGAAGGAAAGAAAGGCGTGCAAAAAAGGCAGAGTCGCGGCCATGGCGCGATGGTCTCACAAGTGGGGCCATGTAGGAAAGCGGAATTTGATCCACTTTTGTTCTTTTTCTCTTCACTCTCCAAAAGCCGCTGTATCCCCGGCTTGACCGGGGACCCATGGTCTGGTGCTTCCGCGCGGCTTGTCGCCTGACGGTGAGGGCGGTGGGTGCAAGATGATCTCACACAAAGACACAAAGCCACAAAGACTTGTTCGCGCAGAGGCGCGGAGGAGGGCGGTGCTGTGGCGGCAGACGCAGGTCCTCCCCCTTGGGGGAGGGGGACCAGCGAAGCTGGTGGAGGGGCATTTTGGGCTGGGCGCGGCGGTTGAGACTTGAAGATGACTTGCGCCGAGTGGCCAAGGTGGGCGGGGGAACCTCTATTGCACGAAATCAACACAATCCAAATTAAAGGTTGCGATATAGAATTTAACTAGCATCATGCAGCAGATCGAGTTTTATGTAAATAAGGCCTTCAAACAGATGCAGAGTCCCCAGCCTAGTCAAGCCTTCTTTGCAATCCGAATTGGTCAAGGCTCTGACTATAAAGGATTTTCGTTTGGAACTGATTTGGAAGGGATTAAATCCTGGGCGAAAAGCCCAGCGAAGCATGGCGAGCTGGAAACTCCACCAGCTACGCCGACCGAAATTGCCCCTTCAACAGAGCATCAGTTGGCTGAACTAATGTCTCGAGCCGCCGATATGGCTTTGGGACTGTCTGAGCTTATACTCGCACTTAGCAGTGTGGCAAGCGCACTAACAGATGTCGTCACTCGTTCGGAGATAGTAAAGCCAATTGAAGAATCCTCGCCACTGATCGAGGAGGGTGATGACTATAAAATTTACTCAATAACTCAAGATCGCTTGATAAAGGTAAGATCAGAACACCGCAGATTGAACAGAATGGATCGTGGTTTCGAGGTTATACCTACATCAGTTCTTTTAACTATAGTGGCAACGTTTGATTCAATTACCGCGGACATTGTTAGGACAATGTTAGGTAAAAATCCAGAGCGATTCGTAAGTCTGGAAAAAACTGTAAAAATAGCAGATATATTGGGAAATGAATCATTTGAAGATTTTAAATCGAGAATTGTAGATGATGAAGTTTATGCTTTTTCGAGAGGTAGTCACGAATCACAAGTCCAGTCAATTGAGCGTTGGTTTGATATAAAAATATCGGAGTCCTGGGAAAGGTGGGGAGATTTTATAGAAATTTTTGAAAGAAGAAATTTGATTGCTCACGGTGAAAAGTTATACACACAAAGATATGTTTCCATTTGTTCGAAAAACAAGGTACGTGATTGCGCGTCCCGCTTGGGCGATAAGATTCAAATTGACAGATCGTATTTGACGAAGTCATTGTCTATATTGACAGAGTTCTCAATTTTAATGATTTTTTCAATTTGGAGGAAGCAATTTCCCGAACAGCAAAAACATGCTTTCGATACGATAAATGAAGTATGCTATCGATTCATATCGCAAGCACGCTATTCTGTACCCGTAAAGATAATTGAATACGTTACAGGGCTAAAAAATACCGATGTTGATCAGGCGACAATTCTGATGATGAAGGTAAATCTTGCTAGTTCATACCGGCACATGGATAAAGTTGATGAGTGCAATGAGGTTTTAAATTCTGTGGATTGGTCAGCTGTATCAGACAGGTACGGAATATGTGTCGCCGCACTAAGGGAGGATATTGACCTAGTATGCGATCTCTTTGCGCCGGTCGTAAGTTCAGGTAAAATGGAGAAAAATGATTTTAGAGAGTGGCCCGTATTTGATTTTATTAGAAACAATGATAAATTTCAAGAAAAATTCTTAAATGTCTTCAATGAGCCATTGTTTGAGGCTGTCGTTGATTCTTCCAGTATTAGTGAGTAATTGCAATTTAATTGCTCATACGGCATTTTTATGAAATGCTATATATAGATTAGAATTTGAGCATTCGGTGAACTCATAATTCAAACAAAACTGTACGGATCAACATCCACCGCGACCCGCACCTTCGCCGGCCACTCACACGCCCCCAGCCACTCCCGCATCACCTTTTGCAGCGGGAAGTTGCGGGCGGCGTGGACCAGCAACCGGTGCCGGTGCCTGCCCCTGAGCATTGCCAGCGGGGCGGGGACGGGGCCCCACACTTCCATGTCGGGGCTGTCGGGGGCGGCGGCGCCTATGGCCTTGGCGGCGCGTTCGGCGGCGACGGCGTCCTCGCTGGAGATGATGATCGCGGCGAGGCGGCCATAGGGGGGCATGCGCGCGTCTTTGCGGGCCTCGGTCTCGGCGGCGTAGAAGGCGGCGCTGTCTCCGGCGATCAGCGCGGCCATGACGGGGGCTTCGGGCTGGCGGGTCTGGATCAGCACTTCGCCGGGCTTGTCACCACGTCCGGCGCGTCCGGCGACCTGGGCGATTTGCTGGAAGCTGCGTTCACTGGCGCGCAAATCCCCGCCTGACAGGCCGATGTCGGCATCGATCACCCCGACGAGGGTGAGGTTGGGGAAGTGATAGCCCTTGGTCACCAGCTGGGTGCCGATGACGATGTCGATCATCCCGGCCTCCATATGCTCGACGAACTCCGCCGCGCGGGCCGGGCTCCATAGCGTGTCGCTGGTGACGATGGCGGTGCGCGCCTCTGGCCAGCGGGCCTTGACCTCGTCCGCCACCCGCTCGACGCCGGGGCCACAGGCGACCAAAGTATCCTCATTCTGGCATTCGGGGCAGAGGCGCGGCGGCGGCATGACATGGCCGCAATGGTGGCACGACAGGCGGCGGGCGAGGCGGTGCTCGACCATCCAGGCGGTGCAATTGGGGCATTCGATGCGGTGGCCGCAGGTGCGGCACAGGGTGAGCGGGGCATAGCCGCGCCGGTTTAGGAAGAGGAGCGATTGCTCGCCGCGTTCGAGCCGCTCGCTGAGCTCGGCGACGAGCGGCGGGCTGATCCACGCGCCGCGATCAGGCGGGTCGTTGCGCAGGTCGATGGCGCGGATGGCAGGCAGGGTCGCGCCGCCAAAGCGGGCGGGGAGCTGTATCTCCCGATAGCGCCCGGCCTCGACCTGTGCCCGGCTTTCGATGGCCGGGGTGGCGCTGGCGAGGATGATGGGCACATCGGCGAATTTGGCGCGCATCACCGCAACATCGCGGGCGTGGTAATGGACGCCATCCTCCTGCTTGAAGCTTGCCTCATGCGCCTCATCCACCACAATCAGGCCGAGGTTGGCGTAAGGGAGGAAGAGGGCGGAGCGCGCGCCGATGGTGACCAGCGCCTCACCCGAAGCGATGGCCCGCCAGTTGGCGCGGCGCTCGGTCTGCCTGAGGCCCGAGTGCCAGGCGACGGGGGCGCAGCCGAAGCGCGCCTCGAACCGGCGCAGCATCGGCTCGGTCAGGGCGATTTCGGGGAGGAGGATGACGCTCTGTTTGCCCTGGCGGATGGCCTCCGCCACGGCCTCGAAATAGACTTCGGTCTTGCCCGATCCGGTGACGCCATCGAGCAGAAAGGGCTGGAAGCCGGCGTTGATCGCGCTGCGGAAGGTGGCCGAGGCCGCCGCCTGTTCCTCGCTGAGCGCGGGCGGGGCGAAGGCGGGATCGGGGAGGGGCGGCGGCACGTCGGGCGAGAGGGCGATGGCTTCAAGCGCGCCCGCCTTGATCAGGCCGCGCAGCACCGCCTCGCTCGCGCCGCTCATGTCGGCGAGGTCACGCAGGCTGCCCTGCCGCTCACCGATTTTCTCCAGCGCCTCGCTGCGTTGCGGGGTCATGCGCGGCGGGGTGGTGCCGGTGGCGCGATATTCGATGATCGGGCGGCCGCCATCGCGCAGCGCGACGCCCGGCACCACCATGCGCAGCACCGCGCCGGCGGGGGCGAGATAATAGTCCGCGGTCCATTCGATCAGCCGGCGCAGCTCGAGTGGGAGCGGCGGCATGGGGTAGGTGCCAAAGATGGGCCGCAGGCGGTTGTCGCCGACGCTCTCCGCCGCCATCGCCGCGCTCTCACTGCCCTCATCCCAGACGCAGCCGAGCATGCGGCGGGGCCCGAGCGGCACCTCAACGAGGGTGCCGGGCGGCGCCTCGATGCCCGGATCAAGCCGGTAATCGAGCGGTCCGAGGGCGGTGTTGGTGAGGAGGACGCGGATACGGGCCATGCTGCGCGGAACCATAGGGGAACAGGCGCGGGCTGGCGAGGGGGGATGGCGTGGCATTTGCCTCACCCCGGCCTGCGCGCTACGGGTGGGCCATGCGGGAGAAAGAGCTGCGCCTTGCCCTGGTTTGCTACGGCGGCATCAGCCTCGCCGTCTACATGCATGGCGTGACCAAGGAGATTTGGCGGCTGGCACGGGCGAGCCGGGCCCAGCATGACGGGGCGTCGCCGTCCGAAGGCGTCGAGGCGGTCTATCGCGAGCTGCTGGCGCTGATCGAGAGCCGGACCGATGCCCGCTTGCGGGTGATGGCCGATATTATCGCCGGGGCGTCTGCGGGCGGGATCAACGGCATCTTCCTCGCCCGGGCGATCACCACCGGGGAATCGCTCGATCCGCTGACCGACCTGTGGCTCGAACGCGCCGATGTCGAGGTGCTGCTTGATCCCGATGCGCGGCCGCTCTCCCGCTTCACCAAATTCTGGGCGGTGCCGATCGCCTGGCTGGTGATGCGCACCCGGCGCAACGCGATTGATTCAACCGTGGAGCGCGGGGCCCGACCAGAAGTGCGGCGCAAGCTGTCCAACTTTGTCCGCGCGCGCTGGTTCGCGCCGCCCTTTGGTGGAGAAGTCTTCTCTGGCCTGTTGCTCGATGCCTTTGACGCGATGGCGGCAGGACCCAAGGGCGAACCGCTGGTGCCGCCGGGGCAGCCGGTGGACCTCATGGTCACGGTCACCGATTTCGCCGGCTATGCCGAAGTGATGCGGCTCAACAGCCCGGCTCAGGTGAAGGAGACCGAGCACCGGCTGATCTTTGCCTTTCGCCATGCACCGGGGCGGGCGCATGACATGGCGGATGTGTCGGGCCTGACCTTTGCCGCGCGGGCGACGGCGAGCTTTCCCGGCGCCTTTCCTGCTTTTACGGCGACGGAACTGGATGCTGTGCTGAAACAGCGCGGGCGGGCTTGGCCTCAGCGGGAAACTTTTTTGGCCAGGCAATTGTCGGCGGACATGCCCGGGGAAGCGCAACATCGCATTCTTGTTGATGGCTCTGTTCTCGCCAATGCGCCATTCCGTCCGGCCATGGCCGCCCTGCGCGAGCGCCCGGCGCGACGCGAGGTGGACCGGCGCTTTGTCTATATCGACCCCAAGCCGGGCAGGCGTGCCATCTCTCTGGGACGCCGCGGCGTAAACCCGGATGGCAGCCCGGAGCTGCCCGGCTTTTTCGGTGCTATCCTCAAGACCATGTCGGACATTCCCCGCGCTCAACCGATCCGCGACAATGTCGAGGCACTCGAAGCCATGTCGCAGCGTATCCGCCGGATGCGTCACATCATCACGGCGATGCAACCTGAGGTGGAAGCGCGGATCGAGGCGGCGCTGGGCTATAGCTTTTTCCTCGATTCACCGACCGCGGCGCGATTGGCTGGTTGGCGGGCAACCGCGCAGGCGCGGGCGAGGCAGGAAGCCGGTTATGGCTATGTCGCCTATGACCATCTGAAATTGTCGCTCATCGTCGAGGAACTGGCGCGGGTCGTATCGGATGTGCTGGGCCTGACCGATGATGGTGCGCGGCTGCACTGGCGCAACCGCCTCTGGGACGAGGTCCGCGCTGGCGGCCTCGACCGGATCGGCAGCGGCAAGGGTGGCGAGAATGAGGCGCTGATCGCGTTCCTGCGGGGGCACGACCTGGGCTTTCGCATCCGCCGCTTGCGGCATCTGGTGCGCAGGCTCGACGAGGTGGCGGGGAGCGATCAGGGTGTGCCGCCGGACGCCAGCGAAGCCATGCGCAATGCCATTTATGAGGCGCTTGGTCCCTATCTGGACCGGGAATCCCGGGATTTTTATTCCGGACTGCTTGCCACTGACGTTGATGCGCCTCAGCCTGGTCAGCTCATTGAACGTGTCGCCGCGCGCCGCGCACTGATGATGGTCGATCAGGCAGCAGATGAACGCATCGCCGAGGGCTTGGCCCAACTGCCCAAAGCGGCGCGACGGGCGATGCTGCACAGTTATCTCGGCTTTCCCTTTTTTGACGCGGCGACACTGCCGCTGTTGCAGGGCGAAGGGCAGGGCGAATTTGACCCGATCAAGATTGACCGCATATCGCCCGATGATGCCGGTGCCATTCGCAAGGGCGGGGCGGAGGCAACGCTGAAGGGCATACAGTTCAATGCCTTTGGTGCCTTTTTCAGCCGGACGTTCCGGGAGAATGATTATTTGTGGGGTCGACTCCATGCCGCCGAACGGCTGATCGACATTGCTGCCAGCACCGCGCCGGAAGGCCGGGGATTGGATGCCGGGGAGGTCGAGCGGCTGCGAAAGGCCGCCTTCCTCGCCATCCTCGAAGAGGAGGCCCCGCGTCTGACCACCGTGACAGACCTGATTGCCGAGCTCAGGGCACAACTGAACAATAGCGAGGTGACGGCGGCGACGGGGACAAACTGATCTGCATCAATGCGGCAGGCCGCGCGACCGGCCATGGCTGCCAGTGCGAAGCGGGGGCTCACGCATTGGATACAGGATTGCTCTCCCATGCTTACGCTCAAGTCATTGCGTTTTTCGCACCTGTTGCTCGCGCTTGGTGCAACCGCCGCTTATATCACCGGTGAGGCTGGTGGCGGCATTCACAAGCTGATTGGCTACGGTGTCGCCACTGTTCTGACTGTCCGCCTGGTGCTGTCTCTGACCGGCGGCGTGTTTGGCCTTTCCCGCTGGCTTCCCCGGCTTCAGGCCCCGGCCAGCCAGCGCGGGCTGAAGCACCCGGCAATCAGTCGGGTGCTGGTACTGGCCATTCTGACCTGCACCGCCGGAGCCGCCACGACCGGCGTCATGATGGATCAGGGCCAGGCCCTTGCCAATCCGCAGTTCACGTTGGGTGACGGCGAAGAGGGTGAACATGACGATGACCGGGAAGAGGGTGAAGCACTGCGTCCCGCAATGCCGCAGCCACAGCCACAGCCAGTAATGACCGCCGGATTTGCCTATCATGGCCAAACGGATGATGAAGGCGAAGAGGGCGAGGAAGGCGAGGAAGGCCCGCTCGGTGAGCTGCACGAACTGTTCGCCAAGCTGCTGCTGCCGCTGGTTGGCGTGCATGTCGCTTATCTGGTGTTGTTCCGCCTGTCATTGGCGCAGTTCATGCTGTTCTGGCCACGGCGCAAGGGATCGGCCTGACCAAGCCGCCAGGTCCCGTCAGGCCTGAGCCGGGCGGGACCAATCGGCAGGTATCAATCGGTCAGATCGTCCCACATATCCTTGAGTTTATCGAAAAACCCGCGCGACTGCGGGCATTCTTCGCCTGTTTCGGTCTCCCTGAACGCTTCAAGCAGCTCACGCTGCTTGGCGGTCAGGCGGGTCGGTGTCTCGACCGCCAGCTCTATGACCAGATCGCCCATGCCGCGACCGTTGAGCACCGGCATGCCAGCGCCACGCATGCGCAATTGCTTGCCCGACTGGATGCCGGCGGGGATGCGGAATTCATGCTCCACCCGGTCAAGCCCCGGCACCTTCACGGTGCCGCCCAGAGCCGCCGTGGTAAAACTGATCGGCACCTCGGCGAACAGGGTGGTGCCTTCACGGCTGAACACGCTGTGCCGTTTGACGTGGAGGAAGATGTAAAGGTCGCCCGCAGGTGCACCGCGCGCTCCGGCTTCCCCTTCGCCTGACAGGCGGATCCGCGTGCCTTCGTCCACACCTTTGGGAATGGTGACGGTCAGCGTCTTTTTCTTGTCGACCCGGCCCTGGCCATGACAGGCGTCGCACGGATCGGCGATGACCTCTCCCGCGCCATGACAGGCGGGGCAGGTGCGTTCGACCATGAAGAAACCCTGTTGCGCACGGACCTTGCCATGGCCCGAACAGGTGCCGCAACGCTTGGCATGGGTACCCGGCTTGGCCCCGGTGCCGCCACAGGGGCCACAGGCAACCGCCACTTCGACGGCAATGTCGACGCTCTTGCCGTGAAAGGCGTCGTCGAGGGAGATCTCCATGTCGTAGCGCAGGTCCGCACCCCGCGCGGGGCCGCGCTGACGCCCCTGTCCGCCGCCAAAGCCCTGGCCAAAAATGGTCTCGAAAATGTCGCCGATGTCGGCAAAGTCGCCACCACCAAAGCCGCCGCCGCCACCGCCGGCGGCGCCGTTGCGAAACGCGTCCTTGCCGAACCGGTCATAGGCGGCCCGCTTTTGCGGATCTTTCAGGCAGTCATAGGCTTCGTTGATTGCCTTGAAGCGTGCCTCGCTGTCTTTGCATCCCGGATTTTTGTCCGGGTGATATTTCATCGCCAGCTTGCGATAGGCGGATTTGAGTGTCGCCTCATCCGCCGTGCGCTCGACTTCGAGCAGTTCGTAAAAGTCGATATCGACCGACATAGATTACCCCGCCGGAATGCGTCGCCCCGGACCTGATCCGGGGCCACTGTCATGCCAGAGCGCTGTGTCGGGCTCCGGGGACAGCAGCCCTGGCTCGCGGGCCGGGGCGACGTTCATCCTTACTTCTTGTCGTCTTCGACTTCGGAGAATTCGGCATCGACGACATTGTCGTCCGTCGGCTGGGCAGCTTCCGCCGCTTCGCCGCCAGCAGACGCCGCCTGCTCCTTTTCATAAATGGCCTGACCAAGCTTCATCGCGACATTGGCAAGTGCGGTCGACTTGTCCTTCATCGCCTCGACATCGCCGCCTTCGACGGCGGTCTTGGCTTCCGCGATAGCGGCTTCGATCTCGCCCTTGAGCGCACCATCGACCTTGTCACCATGTTCGGCCAGCTGGCGTTCGGTGGTGTGGATCAGGCTTTCGGCGTTGTTCTTGGCTTCAGCCGCTTCCTTGCGCTTCTTGTCTTCTTCGGCAAAGCGCTCGGCGTCCTTGACCATCTGTTCGATGTCGGCGTCGCTGAGGCCGCCCGAGGCCTGAATGCGGATCTGCTGTTCCTTGCCGGTGCCCTTGTCCTTTGCGCTGACGCTGACGAGACCGTTGGCGTCAATGTCAAAGGTCACCTCGATCTGCGGCACGCCGCGCGGAGCGGGCGGAATGCCGACGAGGTCGAACTGGCCGAGCAGCTTGTTGTCCGCCGCCATTTCACGCTCGCCCTGGAAGACGCGGATCGTCACGGCCTGCTGATTGTCGTCAGCGGTCGAGTAGGTC
This sequence comes from Sphingomonas lacunae, assembly GCF_012979535.1. Lineage (NCBI taxonomy): Bacteria > Pseudomonadati > Pseudomonadota > Alphaproteobacteria > Sphingomonadales > Sphingomonadaceae > Sphingomonas > Sphingomonas lacunae. Next base: position 2,747,867 of record NZ_CP053015.1, on the reverse strand, counting down.
TGGGCCTTCTTGGTCGGGATGGTCGTGTTACGGTCGATCATGCGGGTGAACACGCCACCCAGCGTTTCGATGCCGAGCGACAGCGGGGTCACGTCGAGAAGCAGGACATCCTTGACGTCGCCCTGGAGAACGCCGGCCTGAATGGCCGCGCCAATGGCAACGACTTCGTCCGGGTTGACGCCGGTGTGCGGTTCCTTGCCAAAGAACTGTTTCACGACATCGCGCACCTTGGGCATGCGGGTCATGCCGCCGACCATGACGACTTCGTCGATCTGCTCATTCTTGAGGCCCGCGTCGGTCATCGCCTTCTTGAGCGGTTCAAGCGTGCGCTTGATCAGGTCATCAACCAGCTTTTCAAGGTCGGCGCGGCTGATGGTTTCGACGAGGTGCAGCGGCGTGGTCGCGCCACCTTCCATGCGGGCGGTGATGAACGGCAGGTTGACCTCGGTGGTCTGGGCACTCGACAGCTCGATCTTCGCCTTTTCCGAGGCTTCCTTGAGCCGCTGCAAAGCGAGCTTGTCGCTGCGCAGGTCAATGCCTTCCTTGGTCTTGAACTTGTCGGCAAGGTAATCGACGAGCTTGGTGTCAAAATCCTCACCGCCGAGGAAGGTGTCGCCGTTGGTTGACTTCACCTCGAACACGCCGTCACCGACTTCGAGGATCGAGATGTCAAAGGTGCCGCCGCCAAGGTCATAGACGGCGATCGTCTTGTTCTCGCTCTTGTCGAGACCATAAGCCAGCGCAGCCGCAGTCGGCTCGTTGATTATGCGCAGCACTTCGAGCCCGGCGATCTGACCGGCGTCCTTGGTTGCCTGACGCTGGGCGTCGTTGAAATAGGCGGGGACGGTAATGACCGCCTGGGTCACGGTCTCGCCCAGATAGGCTTCAGCCGTTTCCTTCATCTTTTGCAGGATGAAGGCCGAAATCTGCGATGGGCTGTAGTCGGTTCCGCCTGCGGTCACCCATGCGTCGCCATTGCCGCCACGGGCGATGGTGTAGGGGACCAATTCCATGTCCTTCTTGGTCATGGGGTCGTCATAGCGGCGGCCGATGAGGCGCTTCACCGCATAGATGGTGCCGTCCGGATTGGTCACGGCCTGACGCTTGGCGGGCTGGCCGATCAGGCGCTCCCCGTCCTTGCTGAAGGCGACCACCGAGGGGGTCGTGCGCGCGCCTTCCGCATTTTCAATCACCTTGGGGCTGCCGCCCTCCATCACCGCGACACAGCTGTTGGTCGTGCCCAGGTCGATGCCGATTACTTTTGCCATACTGCCCTCTGACGCCTCTTATTCAACGCAGGTTGTTGTCTATAGCGGGGGCGAGCCATCCGCCGGACATATCCGGCGTTGGCGCATCCCCCCGATGCTTGAAGCGGCATATAGGTAGGCATTTCGCTGCGACAAGCGGTTGGCATGCAGCAAATGCATCGTTAGGTATCTGATGCACGGCAGGCGCGATGGCGCCAAGCCCCGACCAGAGCCAGATGGAGCCTTGTATGACTGTTCGCCACCGCACTTTCCGCCCTGCCATTGCCTTGGCAGCCCTGTCTGCGCTGATGGTTGCCGGCTGTGGCGGGCAGGCGGAAAAGGCGGCCGAGGAATCGGCTGCGGCCGAAGCGCCCGCCGCGACCGGAGAGCTGGCGGTAAAGGACGCCCGCTTGCGGCTCAACCCCAACGCTTCCGCGCCATCTGCAGCCTATTTCGTGCTGACCGGCGGCGCGAGCGATGACAGTCTTGTTTCGGCCAGTTCGCCCGATGCCGCGCGAACCGAAATGCATGAAAGCAAGATGGAAGGCGGCATGATGACGATGGCCGCGATTTCTTCTGTCCCGGTCGCAGCAGGCGGGACGGTCGAGTTCCGCCAGGGCGGCAAGCACATCATGCTTTACGAGATCAGCGAGGCAGCGCGCACAGCGGGCAAGATCAAGCTGGTACTGACTTTTGCCAGTGGTGCGACGCTTGAAGCCGAAGCAGTCGTTGCTCCTGACAGCGAAGAGGCCGGCGAGCATGACGACGGTGGTGCCGCCGAGCATGAAGGCCATTGATGCCGTCAGCCGCGACCGCATCCGGCGCGTCGCGCGGCCTGACCGGGACTGAACGGGCACTCGCCCGTTCGGTCTTCGGCGATGCCATTGATTATGACGCGGTGGAGATACGCAACCGCAAATGGGCCTTTTTCCAGCCTTCGCGGGTGGTGATGGCGCCGATGGGGCATCTCCATTTCAATCCTGGCGGCGGACTCTATTGTGATGATTTCTGCGAAGCGCCGATCAATTTGCAGGCTCTGTTCATCCATGAAATGACGCATGTCTGGCAGGCCCAGACGCGCGGGCGCTGGTTCCTGGTGCTGATGCGCTGGCCGACCGACCGGTACAGCTATACGCTCAAACCGGGCTGGCCGCTGGAGCGGTACGGGCTGGAACAACAGGCAGAAATTGTCCGGCACTATTTCCTGCTGAGCCGGGGCCATGCCGTGCCGGGTGCGCCTCCGATCGAGAGCTACCGATCCATCTTGCCGTTCGTGCCGGCCTGATCAACAGATGTGGACTCGCGCCGACATTTGCGCGATGCCTGACTGATCTGATGGGGGCAGACGATGGAAGAGATACTCGACACATTCCGTTCCTCGACCTGGGGCTGGCTGCGGGGGACGCTGGCCGGCTGGGGCACCTTGTTGCTGTGCCTTGCCGGGGTGGGTTTCCTGATCATCCTCACCGTCTGGGTGCGTAACCTTGGCATCACCTATGAACTGACGGCTGACCGGCTGGTGCTGCGCAAGGGCATTTTCGTCAAAAGTGTCGACGAGATTGAACTGTACCGGGTCAAGGATGTCCGGCTCGATTTCACGTTGATCAACCAGATGGCCGGCATCGGCACCATCACCATCGACAGCAGCGACGAGACGACCCGCGAGGCGCCGCTGGTGATGCACCATATCGCCGACGCTGCGGCGCGCCGTGAGCGGCTCCGCGCGCTGGTCGACACCGCCCGGCAAAAGCGGCGGGTGCGCGAAGTCGACTTTACCGGAGATCCCTTGTAGTAAAGGGATTTTGTTGGGGACTATTCATTTTTTAGTCCACATTGGTTGAAAATATCGATTTTATACTTTTGCAAAGAAGTGCGTGGCACATAGGTTGCATGAACGCCCCCTTGCATCATCCCTTGCATGGTTCGACCGGACCGGTCGAGCCAGCCGAAGCCGCTATCGGGCGGCTGATTGTCGCCACGGCCGCCTTTGAGGCCAAGCTGACCCTGTTGATGCGTGTGCTGGACCCGGCGGCCAATCCCCGGCTGATGCCCTCACAAAAGATCAGGGCGATCCTTGACCTGTTGTCGGCCAAGCAGTCCAGTGGGTTGCAGCAACGGCAGCAGGGGCGGGTAGCGATCATATTGGCCGAAGCGGACAAGCTGCTCGCGCTGCGCCGTGAATGCGCGCACAGCACCGCCACCCAGCTGGAGATTGACGGTGAAACCCACTGGCTTTTGCGCAACGCCCAGACAGCCAGCGATCCGCTGGACCGCTGTGTCCTGGTCAGCAAGGCACAGATGGCGGCGGCGACCGGCCGGATCAAGCAGCTGACGCATCAGCTGGGACAGATCCTCAACCCGCCTTTGCCACGCCCACCAGCGCCGGACGCAACAGCCGGTCCTTGATCATGTAACCGGACTGGATTTCCTGGATGACCGTGCCCGGCGCAGCGTCGGTGCTGGGAATTTCCATCATCGCCTGATGCAAATTGGGGTCGAGCGGCTGGCCGACTGAATCAATGCGTGTGATGCCATTGCGCTCGAACACGGCTGACAGCTCGCGCCCGGTGGCTTCAAGGCCGGTTACCAGCCCCTTCCACGCCTCATCCTCGCGCGCAGCCGCAGGAATGGCATCGAGCGCGCGGCCGATATTGTCGGCCACCGACAATATGTCGCGGGCGAATTTTGTCGCAGAATAGGCGTGGGCATCCGCCACTTCCTTTTCCGCGCGACGGCGGACATTCTGTACTTCCGCCTTGGCGTAGAGTGTTTCCTGCTGAGCGTTGGCCAGCTGCTCCTCCAGCGCGGCGATGCGGGCCGCGCTTTCGTCAGCGGCTTCCTGCACCGCTTCGGCGGCGGCTTCATTGGCGATGTCATTGGCTTCGTTCACGCGGGGAGTTTCGCTTTCTTCAGCAGTCATTGGTTTCAATCTCGTTCGGCAATTTGTGTCCGCCCAGCCAGTGTCAACGCATCAGCCGGGACAAGGTTTGCGCGGTGAAATCCACCATTGGCACGATCCGCGCATAGTTCAACCGAGTCGGGCCGATGACACCGACAACGCCGATCACCCGGCCGTCGCTGCCCCGCCAGGGCGCGGCAATCACCGACGAACCGGACAGGGCGAACAGCTTGTTCTCGGAGCCGATGAAGATGCGGGTCGATGCACCCTCTCCGGCCGAAGCCAGCAATTGGGAAATGTCTTCCTTGGTTTCAAGCTCATCGAGCAATTGGCGGACACGATCTATGTCACCGCGCGCATTTTCATCGATCAGATTGGCTTGTCCGCGCACGATCAGCACCGGCCGTTCGCTGTGGTCGGCGCTCCATATCGCCAGCCCCGCCTCGACCAGCCGCGCCGCCGCCCGGTCCATCGCCAGTTGCTGGCTGGCGATCTCCGCCCGCATCCGCGCCTGCGCTTCGGCGAGCGTCAGGCCGGAGAGGGTGGCGGTGATGTAATTGCCCGCCTCGACCAGCATCGACGGAGTCAGGCCTGCCGGTACGTCAATCACGCGATTTTCGATGCTGCCATCCATCGCCACGAGCACCACCAAGGCCTGCCGATCTGACAGGGGGGCAAAGGCAACCTGTTTCAGTACCCGCTCATGCCCCGGCACCATGACGAGCCCGGCACAGGCCGACAGGCCAGACAGGGCAGCGGTGGCATTGGCCAGCGCGGTTTCGACCGGGCCGTTGGTACCAGCGCCCGACAGGCTCGCCTCTATCTGCGCGCGATCCTCGGCGCTTGGTTCGGCGACCTGCATCATGCCGTCGACGAACAGCCTAAGCCCCAATTCGGTCGGCACGCGGCCCGCACTGGTATGCGGCGCGGCGAGCAGGCCAGCCTCTTCCAGATCCTGCATGACATTGCGGATCGAGGCCGGTGACAGGTTGAGCGTCGAGCGGCGCGAAATGGTGCGAGATCCCACCGGCTGGCCGTCATCAATATAGGCCTCGACCACCAGCTGGAAGATCGAGCGGGCGCGATCATTGAGGTCATTGATCGGCATGGGCATCATGGATGCAGATGTAGCGCAATTCATGACAGGCTCAAGAGTCGTCAACAGGCTGTTGGTCGCCAAGAGGGTGGCGGTTGATGCCGCCACCAGCATGATGCAAGCTACCCAGATGAAGCGGTCCAACCTTTTGGCTTTAGCCCTTGTCCTAATTGTTGCGATCGGCACGGCAGTTGGTGCCGCGCTGTCCAAGCCTCCCGACCAGTTTGAGAGGGCATGGGTGCGGGTGGTATATGACCATGGCCAGCCCGAGCGTTTCGGACATTGTCCGCTTATGGTCGACGTGGGGTTGCGCAAGAACGGGGTCCTGTTCGTCAATTGGTCTGCGATGGGCCGTTTGGTCAACCATTGCCTGCCATTGGATATGGCCGTGCCAAACAGGGATGGAACAGCAGACAAGTCTTTCATCTCGACGATGATCGCGAGCCAGAAGTTGCGTATCAGTCCTGCGCGTGCGGCACGGGCAATGGCCAAGATGTACCGGCTTGGCTGGCAGCCACCAGCAAAGGCGCCCAAGCGGGGCTTGCCCCTTCGTCCCCACTCTTGTCCGCCTTTGTCCGATTCCCAAAGCCCGCTGGACGTGCAAGTCTTTCCCGTGGGAGCCGGCGTCGCGTCCCATGAGTCCCGGTGTTTCCAGCCGACGGAAGCGTCTATCCGCGACATGCGGGCTCTGCTGGATGAGCTGGGGCTCGCCATTCCCGCGGACGCAAGGGTGCATCCCTTCAGGCGCCTATACGTCCTGCAGCCGTAATCCGGATTTCTCCGTGCAATTGGGTGAGTGCCCCGCTATCGCGCCTCGCAGTCGCCAACATCAGGCTATCAGGAGAATCCCACATGCGCCCATCCGGCCGCGCGGCAGACGCCATGCGCACCATCAGTGTCGAAACCAACTTCACCAAGCATGCCGAAGGCAGCGTGCTGATCGGTTTTGGCGATACCAAGGTGCTGGTCACCGCCAGCATCGAGGAAAAGGTGCCCGGTTGGATGCGCAACACCGGCAAGGGCTGGGTGACGGCGGAATATGGCATGCTGCCCCGCGCCACCCACACCCGCGGCAGCCGTGAAGCGGCCAAGGGCAAGCAGTCGGGTCGCACGCAGGAAATTCAGCGTTTGATCGGCCGCAGCCTGCGCGCCGTCTGCGACATGAAGAAGCTGGGCGAGCGCCAGATCGTTCTCGACTGCGATGTCATCCAGGCCGACGGCGGCACCCGCACCGCCTCCATCTCGGGCGCATGGATTGCCCTGCGCCTCGCCATCGATGGCTTGCTGGCACAAAAACTGATCACCGAAGACCCGTTGTTCCAGCAGATCGCCGGCATCAGCTGTGGCATTTACGAAGGCACGCCTGTGCTCGACCTTGATTATATCGAGGACAGCAATGCCGAAGCCGACGCAAACTTCGTCCTGCTTGGCGACGGTCGTCTCGCCGAAGTGCAGGCGACCGCAGAGGGCGCGCCCTATGACGAGGAGCAACTGCTGCGCCTATTGCGCCTTGCCCGCATCGGCTGCGACGAAATCTTCGCAGCGCAGCGGAAGGCGACGGGGCGCTGAACCCCTCATCCAGCCCTCTCCCTTGGGGAGAGGGCTTTGATGGCTGAGATTGGAACATCCATGACCCGCAAACTGACCCCCGGCAAACTCGTCCTCGCCAGCCATAACAAGGGCAAGCTCAAGGAAATCCGCGCGCTGGTCGAACCCTATGGCATGGAAGCGATCAGCGCGGCTGACCTCGGCCTGCCCGAGCCCGAGGAGACCGGGACCACCTTTGCCGAGAACGCCCTCATAAAGGCGCGCAGTGCGGCGGCGAGTGGCTATGTCGCCCTGTCTGACGACAGCGGCTTGCAGGTCGCGGCACTTGGCGGACGCCCCGGCGTCTATACCGCCGACTGGGCCGAGCGGCAGTGGTTCGAGGGGGAAGCCGGCCGCGACTGGTATATGGCGATGGGCAAGGTTGAGGGGATGCTCGCCGAAATGGGGCCTGATGTCGATCGCAGCGCGCGGTTCGTCTGCACGCTGGCGCTGGTCTGGCCGGATGGCGAAGAGCTGGTCGTCGAGGGCGAAGTGCAGGGCAGCCTCACCTGGCCGCCACGCGGGGCGCTCGGTTTCGGCTATGATCCGGTGTTTGTTGCCAAGGGCATGGATCAGACCTTCGCCGAAATCGACCCGGAGCATAAACATGCCATCAGCCACCGGGCGGACGCATTCGCCAAGTTGGTGAAGGCGGTGTTCTGAGGCGTGAGCGCGCCTATCGCCCTCTACATCCACTGGCCGTTTTGCGTCAGCAAATGCCCCTATTGCGACTTTAACAGTCATGTGCGGGAGAGTGTTGATCAGGCGCAGTGGCGCGATGCGCTGCTGGCGGACATGGCGCATGAGGCGGGGCTAACCGCGGGGCGGCGGGTCAGCTCGATCTTCTTTGGTGGCGGGACGCCCAGCCTGATGCCGCCCGCGACGGTGGCCGCGCTGATCGAGGCGGCGGAGCGGCATTGGGGGCTGACGGCTGAGTGCGAAATCACGCTGGAGGCCAATCCCAATTCGGTTGAGGTCGCCAATTTCGCCGCACTGGCAAGCGCCGGGGTCAACCGTGTTTCGATAGGAATACAGGCACTTGACGACGAAACCTTGCGCTTCTTTGGAAGAGCGCACAGTGTCGATGAAGGGTTGGCGGCGATTGCTGCGGCACAAGCACATTTCGCCCGGGTCAGCTTTGATCTGATCACTGCCCGGCCGGGGCAGAGCCTAGCCGAGTGGCAGGCCGAACTGGCCCGCGCGCTGGCCTTTGGCACCGATCACCTGTCGCTCTACCAGCTGACCATCGAGCCTGGCACGCGGTTCAAGACGCTGTTCGACCGGGGCGAAATCATCCTGCCCGACGAGGACCTGTCTGCCGACCTGTTCGCCGCGACGGCGGAACAGACGGCGGCGGCAGGACTGCCCGCCTATGAGATCAGCAATCATGCGCGGGTTGGGCAGGAGAGCCGCCACAATCTCACCTATTGGCGCTCTGGCGACTATGTCGGCATAGGGCCGGGGGCGCATGGCCGAAGGAATGGCATCGCGACCGAACGGCACAAGAAGCCCGAGAATTGGCTCGCCGCCATTGCCGGACAGGGGCATGGCATCAAGGCGGAGCGCCACCTGACGCCCGAAACCCGCGCTACCGAGGCGTTGCTGATGGGGCTGCGCCTGCGCGAAGGCGTTGACCTTGACCATGTCGCGGCGCTGAGCGGTGTCGCCCGTGACAGGCTGGTCGATGAGGCGGCAGTGCGGCGGCTGGCTGGACATGGCCTGTTGAGCCTGACCGGTCCGCGCCTCGCCGTCCTGCCCGCCGGCATGTTGCTGCTCGATGCGATCCTGCCCGAGGTTGTCGCTCTCGGCTGAGGGGGATTCCCACCGGGGCCGGCTGAGCCTATGCTCGCGCCATGAGTGACGACGCACCCCTTCACCCCCTGGTCGCCGCATGGCGAGACCGGCTGGCGCTGGAGCAGCGGCGGTCGATCCACACCGTCCGTGCCTATGTCGCTACTGCCCAACGGCTGTGTGATTTCCTGATGCGCTATCATGGCGAGGTGCCAACCGCGGCCAGCCTAGGCACGCTCGGCCCGGCGGACCTGCGCGCCTTTCTGGCCGACCGGCGCGGCGATGGCCTGTCCAATGCCTCGACGGCAAGGGAATTGTCCGCCGTGCGGGGATTCCTCGCCTTTGCCGGGGGCGCGGTAGCAACCGTCCCGGCGGTGCGCGGCCCGCGGGTCAAGCGCGGCCTGCCGCGACCGGTGTCCCCGGATCAGGCAATCGATCTTGCCGGAGAGATTGCCGACACGGCGCGCGAACCCTGGATCGGTGCGCGCGACTTTGCCGTGCTCCTGCTGCTCTATGGCGCGGGCTTGCGTATCGGAGAGGCACTGTCGCTCGATGGAAGCGCACTGGACTCGCGGGACGTGCTGCGCGTCACCGGCAAACGCGGCAAGACCCGGCAGGTGCCGTTGTTGCCGCAGATACGCGAAGCGCTGGCCGATTATGTCGCGCTTTGCCCATGGCCACCCGCCAAGGGTGAGCCGCTTTTCCGGGGTGCTCGGGGCGGTCCGCTCAGCCCGGCGCTGATCCGCCGCTCGGTGCAGGGCGCGCGCCGCCGGCTCGGCCTCAGCGACCGCACCACGCCCCATGCGCTGCGCCACAGTTTTGCCACGCACCTGCTCGCCGCCGGGGCAGATCTCAGAAGTTTGCAGGAACTGCTCGGCCACGCCAGCCTGACCTCGACACAGGTCTATACAGCGGTCGATACCGCGCGCCTGCTTGACGTCTATGCGAGCGCGCATCCGCGTGCCTGAGGGCCTTGCGCTCTTGCCGCAGGCCATTACTTCTGGTTCAGACCAGCAAGAAAGGCGACCCCCCGATGACCAGCGCCTCCCCCCGGCCGGCCTTTGACCCAAGCGGTCCATGGTCGCGCCATTATGAGCATCCCTCTGAATGGGACATGCGGTTCCCGCCACTGTCGCTGCCCGACATGTTCCTCTCCTCGGCGCTGCGCTTCGGTCCCCGGCCGCTGCTCGATTTCATGGGTCGCCGCTACAGCTACACGCGGGTGGCAGAGGGCGTCCGCCGCTTTGCCGCAGGCTTGCAGGCAATGGGCGTGGGCAAGGGCGACCGGGTCGGCCTGTTCCTGCCCAATGTGCCCCATTATCTCGCGGCTTATTATGGCGCGCTGCTCGCGGGCGCGACGGTGGTCAATTTCTCGCCGCTCTATACGGTCGATGAACTGAACCATCAGGTGGAGGATTCGGGCGCGCGCCTGCTTGTCACCCTATCGGCCACGGCGCTTTTGCCCGCCGCGTTCAAGGTGTTGCAGGGATCAAGCCTTGAGCGGCTGATCGTCGGTTCGGTGGCCGGCGTGCTGCCACCGGTGAAATCGCTGGCCTATCGCCTGTTCAAGCGGGCCGAGCGGGTGGATATCCCCGACGATCCGCGCATCACCCGCTTTTCCTCGCTGATCGACAATGCCGGCTATGTCGCCGCACCTCTGATCGATCCGGAACAGGATGTGGCGCTGATCCAGTATACCGGCGGCACCACAGGTACGCCCAAGGGCGCGCGCCTGACGCACCAGAATCTCACCGCCAATGCGCGGCAGGTCAATGCGATTGACCCGGAACAAGACCGTGAGGACCGGATACTCGGCGTGCTTCCCTTTTTCCATGTGTTTGCCAATACGGCTGTGCTGAACCGCACCGTGCTCAACGGCGGGCAGATTGTCATGCTCCCCCGATTTGACGCTGCCCAGGCGCTGGCTGCCGTCCGGCGAACAAGGGTCACCGCCATGCCGGGCGTCCCGACCATGTATCAGGCGTTGCTCGATCATCCCGACATGGCGCGTACCGACTGGTCGTCTTTGCGGGTTTGCATTTCGGGCGGTGCGCCGATGGCCGCCGAGCTCAAGGCGCGGTTCGAGGCGGCGACCGGATCAAAACTGGTCGAAGGCTATGGCCTGACTGAGAGCGCGGGAGTCGTCAGCTGCAATCCTTATGAAAGTGGCGGTCGAAGCGGAACCATTGGCCAGCCAATCCCCGCGACCATGGTGCGGCTGGTGGACAAGGAAGATCCCACCCGACCGGCACCGGATGGCGAACCCGGAGAGATTGTCGTTGCCGGGCCCCAGATCATGCAGGGCTATTGGAACAGGCCCGAAGCCGATGCCGACAGCTTTGTCCGGCTGGAGAGTGGCGACTGGCTGCGCACCGGTGATGTCGGCACCATTGATTCCGACGGCTATATCCGTATCGTTGACCGGCTGAAGGACATGATCGCTGTCGGCGGGTTCAAGGTGTATCCCTCGACCATCGAAACGCTGCTTTATGCGCATCCTGCCGTCAAGGAGGCGCTGGTGATCGGCGTCCCCGATGCCTACCGCGGCGAAAGCCCGCGCGCCTATGTGACGCTCAACGCGGAGGCTCCGGGAGTCAGCGCGGCAGATCTCACTCACTGGCTCAATGATCAACTGGGCAAGCATGAACGGGTTGATGCTGTCGTGATCCGGGACAGCATGCCCAAGACGATGATCGGCAAGCTTGACCGCAAGGCATTGAGAGCGGAGATTGCCAGTCAGGATGTCGGGGAGTGATCCGGCCATGGCGATCGTTGGGGAACAGGTGATGAGCGGAGGATCGGTGTGGGCGGGACGGTGGTCATGGCTTGCAACCGCAGCCCTGTTTGCCGCCATGCTGCCTGGTCTGGCCCCGGCCACGGCGCAAACGACGTCGCCCTCACAAGATCCCTCATCATCACCGGTACCTCCGCCCTCTGCGCCGGCCGATACGGCACCGGCACGTCCGCAGACGGCACAGGACCGATTGACGACATGGCGCAAGCAGGAAGACCGTGTCCTCGCCATTGGTGAGCGCATATCGGTTGCAGCGGCCAATGCCGGCTGGTGCGATCCGGGGCAATCGCTGGGCTGGACTCTTGGAGAAATCGGCCAATATCCCAAAGACTTGCGACAGGCGGTGAAGAACCAGTGGCGATTGCCTGAAGGCGCCGTTTTGTTCGTCGCTTCGGTTGCGCCGGACGGGGCAGCGGCCCGTGCGGGAATTACGCCGGGGATGGCAATTGTCTCGCTTGCTGGTCGCTCGCCGATGCGCAATCCCTATGCCATGCCGTCGCGCCATGCACTTGAAGCGAGCGAACGGTTGATCGCGCGAAGGCTGGAAAACGGACCGCTCCAGTTCGAAACACTGGCCAATGATGGCACCCGGCGAAGCTGGGAATTGCAATCGCGCCCTGCGTGTCCGACCCGTTTCGAGCTGTCTGACGAAACCGAGGAGCAGGCCTATGCCGATGGACGTGTGGTACAGGTAACCGCCGGCATGGGCACCTATACCGACGGCAATGATGAAGAACTTGCCGCCGTCATGGCGCATGAACTGGCGCATAACATATTGCGCCATATTGCCCGCAGCCAAGAAGCGGGCACGCCGAACGACTATACCCGCTACCTCAACCGCTATTCGCGCGTTTCTCGCAAGATGGAGGAAGAAGCCGATCGCTTGTCGGTGTGGATACTCCACATTGCCGGCTATACGCCCAGCGCGCCGGTGACCTTTTGGCAGCGTTTTGGCCCCAATCATGACAGTGCGCACCCCTATGGTCGTCTGCATGATCCCTGGCGGACCCGCGTTGCTGCACTGGAGGATGAATTGCGGCTGATGCGGGCGGCGCTCGCGGCGGATCCGCAAGCCCGGCCGGCGCTGCTGGAGCTGCGTCACGTGGTCCCGATATTTGGCCAGCCCTGACGCGGCCGGCAAGCCATGGTCGCGCTGGCACCTTGATCGCCATTGCCCGGTGCTTATCTATCGAGCTCGCCAAATTTCGGGAGAATGACAATGGCCGCTGACACCGCAATTTTCGCCGGAGGCTGTTTCTGGTGCACCGAAGCGGTGTTCAAAAGCCTCGCCGGGGTAAGCGATGTAGAGAGCGGCTACATCGGCGGCTCGGTCGACAACCCGACCTACAAGGCGGTGTGCAGCGGCACAACCGGCCATGCCGAGGCTATCCGTATCGGCTTTGACCCGGACGTGATCAGCTATGACGATCTGCTTGATGTGCATTTCGCGACGCATGACCCGACCCAGCTCAACCGGCAGGGCAATGACATTGGCACGCAATATCGTACCGCCATCTTCCCGCTGAACGAGGCGCAGGAAGCATCGGCCCGGGCTGCCATCACCCGGGCACAGGCCAATCATGCCGCCCCGATCGTTACCACCATCGAACAGGGCCAATGGTGGCCGGCGGAAGAGTATCACCAAGATTATTGGGTTGGAGAGGGGCAGGGCAATCCTTATTGCCTGGCGGTCATCCCGCCCAAACTTGCGAAGCTGCGCAAGGGGTTTGCCGACCGGCTTGCCTGAACGCGACGGCACTGCGACACTGTCTTCGCCTGCACTAAATCGGTTGGCCGATCGGACGTTAACCCTTTCCGAAGGGATCGGGCGCAAAGGGGCCATTGAGGCCAGCTAACCGTCCGGGGTCCGTCAACAGGAATTCAGGAACCTGGGTTCCCCGGAAGCAACGGAGCTACACAGCAGTGAAACAGGTACGCAAGGCAGTTTTTCCGGTCGCGGGCATGGGGACCCGCTTCCTTCCCGCGACCAAGGTCGTCCCCAAGGAAATGCTGCCGATCGTTGACCGGCCGCTGATCCAATATGCCGTCGATGAGGCTATCGAAGCCGGCATCGAGCAGATGATCTTTGTCACCGGTCGCGGCAAGAATGCGATCGAGGACCATTTTGACATCGCCTATGAGCTCGAACGGACCATGGCCGACCGGGGCAAGGATGTGACCATCCTTGACGGCACCCGGCTGAAACCCGGCAACGCCGCCTTTGTCCGCCAGCAGGAACCGCTCGGTCTGGGCCATGCTATCTGGTGCGCGCGCGACATTGTCGGTGACGAGCCCTTTGCCATTTTCCTGCCCGACGAATTCATGCTCGGTACGCCCGGCAATGGCTGCATGAAGCAGATGGTCGACGCCTATGCCACCACCGGCGGCAACCTCATCTCGGTGCTCGAAGTGCCGCATGACCAGGTGTCGAGCTATGGCGTCATCGCGCCAGGCGGTCGCAATGGCGCAATCACCGAAGTGACTGGCCTTGTCGAAAAGCCAAAGGTCGAAGAGGCCCCGTCGAACCTCATCATCTCGGGCCGTTACATACTCCAGCCGGACGTTATGCGCGTGCTCGAAACACAGGCCAAGGGTGCCGGCGGTGAGATCCAGCTGACCGACGCCATGGCGCGGATGATCGGTACGCAGCCGTTCAACGCCGTGACCTTTGACGGCCGCCGCTTCGATTGCGGCTCGCACCTCGGCTATGTCGAGGCGAATGTTGCCGTTGCGCTGGAGCGGTCACATCTCGCCGATCCGCTGCGCGCCTCGATGCGGGCGATGCTGGACCGATAAGCGGCTGGGCAGGTCGCCCGACTTCGGCTAAGCCCCTGTTCATGGACCAGGGCCGACAGGAGCCAATCCTGTCTGACTTTCCTTTGAAGGGGGAAAGCCCGTGCGTCTGCTCATTGCCTGTCTTGCCGTCCTGACGATGCCGCTGCTCAGTGGCTGTATCGCGCGAACCGCTGTTGATGTTGTTACTGCCCCGGTGCGTGCCGCCGGGCAGGTGATCGACTGGACGACAACCAGCCAGGACGAGGCCGACCGTGACCTGGGGCGCCGCGTGCGCGAGCGCGAGGCCGAGATCGGTCGGCTGGAACGGCAGCGCGCCCGCGCAGCCGAACGCTGTCGGGACGGGCGGGAGGACGCGTGCCGCGATGCCGAGGACCTCGACGGTCAGATCGCCGACCTGCGCAACGCGCCGGTGGATTGAGCAATGCCCTCTCCCGCTTGCGGGAGGGAGCGTTACACCGCCGCGCGCGCCAGGCGATCGTTGATCGCCGCACCCAGCCCTTCGTGCGGGATGGGCGCAACCGCGATAGTGGCGCAATCGCTTGCTGCCCCGGCGTGAAGCGCGTCGAACAGCCGTGCCGCCGCTTCGGTCAGGTCACCGCGGCGGCTGAGGCAATAGTCGCAAGGGCCGGGACCAAAGCCTATCATGAAGGCGCCTTCGACCGGTTCGGCCTGATCGAGCAGCACTGGTTTGCCCGGCGCATAATGGCTGGCCAGTTGCCCTGGTGCACTGATCTTTCCTGACAGATCATCGGTCACCGGCACGCCCAGCCCCGCGCTGATCTCCTCCGCCGTCACCGGGCCGGGACGCAGTATCACGACATGGTCACCCATCGGCCGGACGATTGTCGATTCGAGCCCGCGGGTGCAGGTGCCGCCGTCGATCACCAGCGATAGGCGCCCGTCCAGGCTCGCCAGAACATGCCGCGCCTTGGTCGGGGAGACGCCGCCGCT
This sequence comes from Sphingomonas lacunae, assembly GCF_012979535.1. NCBI lineage: Bacteria > Pseudomonadati > Pseudomonadota > Alphaproteobacteria > Sphingomonadales > Sphingomonadaceae > Sphingomonas > Sphingomonas lacunae. The sequence goes on along the minus strand of NZ_CP053015.1, from coordinate 2,732,706 downwards.
CGCATTGGCGCTCGGCGCGGCGAGCGGCACGCCGGCAGCAGCGATCAGCGAACGCATCGCCGGATGCGCGGGCATCCTCAATGCAATCGTGTCGAGCCCTGCCGTGGCGATGCTGGCGACGGAGCAATCGGGGGTGCGCGGGACGACGATGGTCAACGGTCCCGGCCACCACTGGTCGGCGATCCGGGCCGCGAGGGCGTCAAATTGTCCCAGCCGCTCAGCCATCGTCCGGTCGGACACGTGCACGATCAGCGGGTTGAAGCTGGGTCGGCCCTTGGTGGCATAGATTCGCGCCACTGATTCGGCGTTGGTGGCATCGGCGGCGAGGCCATAGACTGTCTCGGTCGGCACGGCGACGCACTGACCGGCGCGGATCAGGGCCGCGCCTTCCGTTACGGCCTCGTCGCCCAGCGGCAGGCATCGGGCTGCCGGGGGCGTCTCGCCATCAGGTGGATTTGAGCCAGTCACGCTGTGGCGCTATAGCCCCGCCCGCGTCATCGCAACAGCGCATCTGCCCACCGTCCTGAAAGAGTGTCCGGTCATGAGCTATCGTCCCCCCGTCACCGAACAGCGTTTTGTCCTCGATCATGTCGTGCGGATCGGCGAGCTCGCTGCGCATGAGCGCTTCGCGGACGCCACGCCCGACATGGTCGATGCGATTGTCGAGGGGATCGGCCAGCTGGCGGAAGGGGAATATGCCCCGCTCAACCGCTTTGGTGATGTCAACAACCCCAAATGGTCGCCCACTGGCGTCACCATGCCCGAAGGGTTCAAGGCGGCGTACAAGGCCTTTGTCGAGGGCGGCTGGGGAAGCATCGACGGACCGACGGCCTATGGCGGGCAGGGCCTGCCGTTCAGCCTTGCCAATGTGATCATCGAATCGCTGGGTACCGCCAACATGGGCTTCACCCTGATCAACATCCTCACCCCCGGCGCGATCCACGCGCTGATGGCCTATGGCAGCGAGGAGCAAAAGGCGACCTGGCTGCCCAAGCTGGTGTCGGGTGAATGGAACGGCACGATGAACCTGACCGAACCGGGCGCGGGCAGCGATGTCGGTGCCTTGCGCTCGACCGCCGAGTTGGTGACCGACGGGCCGATGGCGGGCCAGTACAAGATCCGCGGCCAGAAAATCTACATCACCTTTGGCGAGCATGACCTCACCGACAATATTGTTCACCTCGTGCTCGCCCGCACGCCGGGAGCGCCCGAGGGGACGCGCGGCATTTCGCTGTTCCTCGTCCCCAAATATCGCCTTGATGCCGATGGCAGGCCGACCATCGACAATGGCGTGCGATGCCGCAGCATCGAGCACAAGCTGGGCCTGCATAACTCGCCGACCTGCGTCATGGCCTATGGCGAGGATGGTGACAGCTATGGCGAGATGATCGGTAGCGAATTTGGCGGCATGCGCGCCATGTTCGTGATGATGAACGCTGCCCGCCTGCTGGTCGGCAACCAGGGCATCCAGATCAGCGAACGCGCCACCCAGCATGCGCTGCGCTATGCCGCTGACCGGGTGCAATCGGCCCGCGCCAGCGATCCCGCCGCCGGGCCGGTGGCGATCATCGAGCATCCCGATGTCCGGCGGATGCTGCTGCGCATGAAGGCGCTGACCGAGGGTGCGCGCGCGCTGGTCTATTATGCCGCCGGACAGTCGGATCGCGGCACGCTGGGCGATGACGCCGCCCGGGCCCGCACCGATATCCTTATCCCGCTGGCCAAGGCCTGGCCGACCGACATTGGCTGCGAAGTCGCCAGCCTTGGCATCCAGATCCACGGCGGCATGGGCTTTGTCGAGGAAACCGGCGCCGCCCAGCATTATCGCGATGCCCGCATTGCCCCCATCTATGAAGGCACCAACGGCATTCAGGCGGCCGATCTTGTGGGCCGCAAGCTCAGCATGGGCAATGGCGAGCCGCTGTCCGCTCTCGTCGCCGACATTCGCGCCGGAGCGCAAGGCGAGGGCAATCTTCTCGCGCTCGCTGCAGCTTGCGCCGACGTGACCGACTGGATGCGCGCCGCCAGCGTTGATGACCGGCTTGCCGGCAGCGTCGATTATTTGGCGATGATGGCGGTGGCCACCGCCGGCTGGCTGATGCGCATCCAGCATGACGCGGCAAAGGCAGCGCTGGCCGCGGGCGAGGGCGATCCTGACTTTCTCAACGCCAAAATCGCCACCGCCCGCTTCTTCCTCGACCGCATCGTCCCCGAGGCGCTGGGCCGCAAGGCGGGTGCGACGGCTGGGGCAGCTGACCTATACAGCCTTAAGGCCAGCCAACTGGTCGCCTGAGGGGCCGTCGTCGGGGTTACGCCCCGGCAAAAAGCGGCAGGTCCTCGACCGGTTCGGCTTCCTGCACGGCAAAGCCGCTCAGGGTGACGCCCATCAGCCGGATACCGAGCGGCGGTGGCAATTCAGCGTCGAGCAATTCGGCTGACAAACGGTCAAGCGTCGCACGGTCATGCACTGTCTGTTCGGTGGTGCGTGACCGGGTGATCTGCCGGAAATCCGCAAATTTGAGCTTGAGAGTAACCGTCCGAGCCGGGCCGTCACCGCCACGCTCGCTGCGTTCCCACACCGCATCATTGATCATCGCCAGAGCACGGTGCAGTTCCTCGGGCTCGGTCAAATCAGTCTCGAATGTCCGTTCGGCGCCAAGGGATTTGCGTTGCCGGTCCTCGCGAACCGGCCGTTCATCAATGCCATGCGCCATCGCCAGCAGCCAGTCGGCGCTGGACTTGAACTCTTTCGCAAGTTCCTCGCGCGGGCAGGCGGCGAGGCTCGCGACGCTGTGCAGGCCCATCGCTTCGAGCCGCCCCGCCGTCACTGGTCCAACGCCGTGCAGCCGCCGCACCGACAATGTCTGGACAAAGGCCGCCTCCTGCCCCGGTGGCACGATGGTCAGCCCATCGGGCTTGTTCTGGTCCGACGCCAGCTTGGCGATCAGCTTGTTGGTCGAAACCCCGGCGGATGCGGTCAGCCCTGTGACCTCGCGGATGCGGGCGCGGATATGGCGGGCAGTCGCCGTCGCGCTGCCGAATCCGCCCTTGTCGCTGCTGACATCCAGATAGGCCTCATCGAGAGACAGCGGCTCGACGGCATCGGCGACTTCGTGAAAGATGGCGCGTATCTGTTGCGATACAGCGCGATAGACGTCGAACCGGGGCTTGACGAAGATCAGGTCCGGGCATTGGCGCGCGGCTGTGACCGAAGGCATCGCTGATCGCACGCCAAATTTGCGCGCCTCATAACTTGCCGCTGCCACCACCCCGCGTTTGCTCGATCCGCCGACCGCTACCGGTCGCCCGCGCAAGGCGGGATTATCCCGCTGCTCCACCGATGCGTAAAAGGCATCCATATCGACATGGATGATTTTGCGCAGGCCAGGCAATGGCTTTGAATGCGGGGCGGACATGGCGGAATGTTCCTACCATGTTCACCCTTGCCATTCAAATGCGCAGGACGGGGACCATTGATTAGAGACTGTCGATCAACGCCTTGCCGAGTGCCGCAGCCAGCGCGTTGCGCACTTCCACCGCCCGCGCTCCGTTCAATATCTGGTCGACCGTCGCATTGTCGATATATTCGCATTCCAACAGGCAGGCGCGACAATCATTGCGGGTGGTGCCCAACTTTGCGTCACGCAGCACGCCCAGTGCGGTCATTTTGACGCCTTGCGGGGGGCGATAGGTCTCGCCATTGGTCGTGGCGGTATACGCGTTCGACCGATATTTCGCGCCGGGATCAAAAGCCTTCAATGTCTCGACAAAGGCGGTGACAATGCGCGACGCATAAGCCGCATCTTCCGCTACATTGACGTTGCGCACGCCTGACGCTGGCACCCCGGGCCCTTCCTGGGGATAGGATTTGCCGGCGATTACCTTGTAGACAGGGCGCATATATTTGCGGTCAATGAATGCCTCGCTGCCACGCACTTTCGCGGCAGGATTATCCGGATGACCATTGCAATGGATGCTGAGGAACAGGTCGGCATCGCTGTCTGCCGCCACCTGTGCCCGGTCAGACAGGCCCAAATTTTCGTCCTTGTCGCGGGTCAGCACGACCTTGACTGCCTTGCCCTTGCTTGCCGCATAGGCCTTTGCCGAGCCGTGGAGAAGGGAATAGCGCAGCCGTTTTGCCAGATCGAGCGTAAAGTCCTTTTCCTTCACGCCCGACACCGATGTGGCGTTGTTGGCGCTGCTGTCGCCAATTTCCTTGGAGCCACCGTGACCCGGATCAATAACAATCGTGGCCATTTCCATTTTCCCCGCCATGGTCTTTCCCGGTGGCACAATGGCAATTCATGGACGTGCTGTCTGTGACCATGGTCACGGCGACAGATCAGTCCCTTGCACCGCGCCCGCTCTTGAACCGCTGCCAGCTGGCGGACACGAAATGGCCACGCTGCCAAGCCAGGAACAGGGCGGCAAGGCCCATCGCGGTGCAGACCACCATCGCCGGGAGCGAGGCTTCGGCGCCAAAATCGCCACCGGTCAGCAGCGGGTGGCCCTGCATCTGGCTGGCAATCAGTCCGCGGGTTTCCCCGCCTGAAACCGCCACGCCGAAAATGCCGCCTTGCGTGAAGTTCCACGCCATGTGCAGGCCAATCACTGCCCAGAGCCGCCGGGTCAGCATATAGAGGGCGCCGAGCAATATGCCTGCCTCCAGCGCGATGGCGGCGGACGACAGCCATGTTGCGGCGGGGTTGGCGATATGCGCGAGGCCGAACAGGGCCGAGGTGAAAACCAGCGCGAACCAACTGCCCAGCCATTGTTCGGTGAAGCGGAACAGGATGCCCCGGAACAAAATCTCTTCCCACACGCCAGCCATGATCGCCATGCCGAGTACCGGGACGAGCACGCTTACCGGATTGGTGCCGGTGATGACATAGCCGCCCAGCACGGCAATCACCCCGATGCTCAGCGCCATCGCGGCGAAGCCCAGCACGACGCCGGTGCCCCATTCGCGCAGTGCCCCGCCTGTTGCCAGGTCGGTGACCGGCTTGCGCTCGACATAGCGGACGAACAGCCAATAGACGCCCGTTGCGACGACGGCGACAGCACAGCTCAGCCCCAAGCTCAGCCACATGTTGCCGCCAACCTGCCGGTGGATCTGGTTGCCGATAATGCCGATGCCGATCACCGAGCCGATTACCATCACCGCCGAAATGATCATCAATACAAAGGGGTGCGCGATGATCCGCCGACCCAGACTTTCGGTATCAATGGAACCCATCAGTCCGCTCCTCGTCATTCCAATCCGTATTGCTTTAATAATACACTAGCGGACAGCGCCGGCATGTCCAGCATCATTTTGCAGTCGAAATGATGGTTGTTTTTGCAGGGGCCCAGGTCGCACTCGCCTTGACGCCCCGCGTCCGCCGTGGCATTTGCCCGCCTCGCCCGGAGCGATGAGCGGGTATAGCATAGTGGTAATGCTCTAGCCTTCCAAGCTAGCTAGAGGGGTTCGATTCCCCTTACCCGCTCCAGGCACTCTTTCCGGGCTTTGCGACAATTTGCGACAATTTTCCGCTTTGCTGACACATGGCTGTGACGGCTGTGGCCGATAGCCTGTCTCAGGCGGCGGTGTTATCCCCCGTTGCGCCGCCGCCGCAGGAGAATTGACCAATGAAAACTATCGTGAAAATCAGCATCGGTGCAGCAGCGCTTGCCTTGACCGCTGGCGGTGTCGCCATGGCCCAGCAGGGTGATCGGCGATCCATGTCGGCGGACGCCAACAATGACGGCAATGTCACCCGCGCCGAGGCGCAGGCCGCTGCCACCGCGCGCTTTGCCCGGATGGATGCCAATGATGATGGCCGTCTGACTTCTGAGGACAGGGGTGCAGCGCGTGAACGTCGCCATGGTGAAATGTTCACCGCTATGGACAGTGACCGCAACGGTTCCATCAGCCGTGCCGAATGGGACGCTCATCATGCCCGGATGGCCGAACGACGCGCTGCCCGCGCTGATGATGACGATGACAGGCGCGAACATCGCGGTCGTGGTCGTGGCCGTGACGACATGCACGGCCGGGCGGGCGGTGAAGACCGTGGGATGTCCATGATGCGCCGCGCCGACACCAACAATGACAATGCGGTGGACCGCGCCGAATTCCTCGCCGCCGCCGAGAGCCGCTTCCAGCGCGCGGACGCCAACAATGACGGCACGATAAGCGCCGCCGAGCGCCAAGCCATGCGTGAGCGTATGGGTGAGCGGCGGCAGGAGCGTCGCGAACGACGCGGTGATGATGACCGCCGGTCAACACCGTCACCGGCCACTGGCACCAACTGACGCTGGCATCTGCCCAGCCTTTCCTCTCTCCCCGCTTCCCGTCCGGCGCCTGCGACCCCGTCAGGCGCCGGGCATCATCCCCCGGTCCGGCCGCCCCCATGCCTGACCGGGGGCTTTGTTTCCCAGCCACAGCCGCTAATGATGGCGACAATGACCGACCAGCCGACCCGCCTTCTCCTTGTTGATGACGAAAGCTCTATCCGTGAGCCGCTTGGCGAGTATCTCACCGGTCAGGGTTTTGTGGTGGACAGCGCCGCCAGCGCGGCAGAGGCCCGCTCGCTGCTGTTGTCGGGCAGTTATGACCTGGTGATCAGCGACATCATGATGCCGGGGGAGGATGGCCTGTCGCTCACCCGTCACCTGCGTGAAGTGCACAGACTTCCGGTCATTTTGCTGACCGCGCGCAGCGAAGAGACGGAGCGGGTCATTGGCCTGGAGATTGGCGCTGACGACTATGTCGTCAAACCCTTTGGCCCGCGTGAGCTGGTCGCCCGTATCCGCGCCGTCTTGCGCCGTGCCGCCGCCGAACAGCGTGTCGCCGCCGAAGGGGAGGGCGAAATCTATCGCTTTGGCGACTGGGCGCTGTCGACCACCGAACGCGGCCTGCGCCATGGCGACGGGCGCGAGGTCGCCCTGTCGACCGGTGAATATCAACTGCTGCTGGCGCTGGTCCGCCATCCCCGGCAGGTGATGAGCCGTGACCGGTTGCTCGACATTGTCAGGGGGCGTGACGCTGATGTGTTTGACCGTTCGATCGACAATCTCATCAGCCGGCTTCGCCGCAAGATCGAGGATGATTCGCGTGAGCCGCATCTGATCAAGACCGTATGGGGTGGCGGTTATACTTTTGGCGCTGAAGTGCGCCGCAGCGGGGGCTGATGCCACGGATTGGTCCACGCAGTCTCGCCGGCCAGTTAATGCTGGTGACGGCGATTGCCCTGATGTTGGCGCAGGCGATCAACCTCGCGCTGCTTGTCCAGAGTCAGCGGCACGAACGGGTCGCAGCCATCGCCGCCGGTGCGGCCGCCCAGATCGGTGAGGCTCGCGAACGGCTGGAACTGGGTGTCCCTGTGGACCGCCGCGGCGGTTTCCGGCGCGACCGCAGGGATGATGATGGACGGCGCGGACGCGACCGAATTGATGATGATGACGATGATGACCGGCGGCCTGAGGACATGCGCCGCCGCCGCGTCCTGATTGATGATGTTCCCCGCTTTCGGCCCGAAATGAACGAGTGGCCAGAGCTTGCCTACCGCGTGAGCCGCCACCTCGCTGACAATGGCGTTGCTGTGCAGGACGTCCGCGCCGCCCATATGGACGCCCCAGCGCCGATCGCGGCAATGATGGCCCGCCCGCGTGGGGCACAGATTGTCGCGGTGGCGGCACGTCTCGATGATGGCCGCTGGATCACCATTCGTGCCCGTCTGCCCGGTGCCGCGCCGTGGCTGGGCAACATGCTGCTCGTTCAGACGCTGATATTGTTCGCTTTACTGCTTGGTCCCTTGCTGTTCGTTGCATGGCGCGTATCGCGGCCGCTCTCCCGCCTGGCCCAGGCTGCTAGCGATACCCGGCCCGGTGTCGAGGCAGAGGCGGTGAGGGAATCGGGACCGGAGGATGTCCGTGCGTTGACCCGCGCCTTCAACGCCATGCGCCGCCGCATCCACGCCATGCTCAGCGAAAAGGATCATATGCTCGGCGCCATCGGCCATGACCTGCGAACCCCGCTGGCCTCCCTGCGGGTGCGGGTGGAGCAGGTGGAGGATGAGGCACTGCGTGACCGGATGGCCGCCACCATCACCGATATGGCGGCGATGCTTGACGACATTCTCTCGCTCGCCCGGGCCGGCCAGCCGGTCGAACAACCTGAACCGACGGATCTTGCCGCCATGATCGGGGCGATAGCCGAGGATTATCAGGCGATGGGCCGCCCGGTCACGCTGGCTGCGGAGGGAGCGCTGGTCAGCCGTCGCATTCGCCCATCGTCGATGCGCCGGGCGATCCGCAATCTGGTGGACAACGCGGTGACCTATGGCGGGTCAGCCGAACTCGGCTTGTCACGGGGCAGTGACGGCAGCGTGACGATCAGCGTCGATGATAAAGGCCCCGGCATCCCCGCGCACCGCATGGCGGACATGCTCGAACCCTTTGCCCGGATGGAACAGTCACGCAACCGCAACACTGGTGGCTCCGGCCTTGGTCTCACCCTCGCCCGGGCCATCGCCCAGGCGGAAGGCGGCACGCTGACGCTAGGCAACCGCCCGACTGGCGGCCTCTCCGCAAGGATCACCTTACCGCCCGAAGGCTAAGAGCCCCGCTCAGATGTAGAGCGCGACCCCCTGTCCGCCCATCGACACCAACCGCCGGTCGGCGTCGAAAATATACATGTCCTGCGCCGAAAAACCCCTGCGGACATGGTGGGACCGGGTGACCAGCAGCCACCAGCCATCGGTGGTCACCGGGTGATCGGTCAGAAAATGCTGGATCCAGGTCGATGAACTGATTGGGCCGAACTGGTGGAACGCCGTCATGGCAGCCGGCGGCAGGGCATCGGCCAGCGCCAGCAGGGCAATGTGCGGGTCACAGGCCGGCTGGTCGATCCACTTCACCCAAGTGACGATCAACGCCTCGTCCTTGCCATGGCCAAAACCGCGCCCGCTCACCGGCCGCATCTCGAACTTGCGGGTGAAGCTGGGCCGCGCCGGATGCTCGGGCACACATTCGAGCTGGTCGGGCTCACGTATTTCGGGCGGCAGGATCTGCTCCAGGTCCACATGGCTCTCACGCGGCTTCATGAAGCTGAACACCGCATTGGTGCCATAACCCGATTCCGACACCAGATCGGCACCGACAAAGCGGCTCGACTTTGACTGGCGCAGCATTCGCGTCGTTACGTCGCACTCCCCGCCGACCGGACCGATGAAGCTGATCTGGGCGGTGCGCAAGGGCGCGTCGCCGGGATGCTCGACCATCGCCGAGTGCAACGCGGCAGCGGCGGAAATGCCGCCATAGGCCGTGCGCCCCTGCATCCAGTCGCTGCCGATATGATAATGCCGCTTGCCATCGCCGGCCGTGCCAGCCGCCAGCAATTCGTCCAGCGACAGCACGGCTTCACTGGCCTTTACGTCCGTTTCGCTCATGCCTCAGTCTCAGCCCTCGACCGTGAAGGTCAGGCCGGCATGGTCCTGCAACCGCTTGACGAGCGCATCGCCCAGCAGTGCGCCCGGCGTCCACACGCCGCCCGGCTTGTCGGTCGAGAGGAGGGCGATGCCCGCTTCGGCCAGCATCTTGGACGTTGAGCCATAGCCGGGGTCCTTGTCGCCCTTGATCGACAGGCGCGCGGTGCGGCCATCGGGATATTCGGCAACGAACATCACGTCATAATTGCCGTTGTCGCGCTCCTCCTTGGTCGGGCCTTCGCCCGGCTTGGGGTCATTGGGTGTGCCGATCATCGGGGTGGAGGCGACGAACTTGGCCGCTGCCTCGCCCTGATCACCGGGGCCGGTCAGCAGCATTTCGTCATAGACAAAGTCGCTGCCCCAGGCATGGCCGAGCAGGGCGTTGGAGCGATGGACATTCTTGGTGTTGATCGTCGCCATGATGAACGGCGCCGCCCAGCTGCCCAGCGCCTCGTCATATTCGGGCTGGTCGCCGCGCGGCTGTTCCGGCCCTTCAAAGCCCGGTGTCAGGCCGAACGGGCTGGCGAGGATGGCGATGATGCTGCGGTCCTTGGCCGCCGCTTCCATCGTGGCGCGCAGGCTGTAGGCGGTACCGCCAGAGAATTTGCCGTTCATCGCCCGCACCCGGCCCTTGATGCGCGGGGCAGGGGCGCCAAAGCGGCGGACGCATTCGGCCTGCAACTGCTGCACGCCCAGATCGAAGGGGATCGAGTCAAATCCGCAGGAGAAGGTGATGTGCGCACCGCTCGCCTTGGCGGCGGCATCATGCTGGTCGATCATCTGGCGCATCCACGCCGGCTCGCCGCACAGGTCGACATAGCCGGTGCCATTGGCGACACAGCTCGCGACCAGCTCATTGCCATAGAGCTGATAAGGGCCAACGGTAGTAACGATCACCCGCGCCGCCTTGGTCATCGCGTCGAGCGAGACGGGGTCATTGGCGTCGGCCTTGACCAGCGGTGTGTCGGCCGGTGCGCCGATCAGGTCGCGCACCTCTTTCAGCTTCTCAAGGCTGCGACCGGCCATCGCCCAGCTCGGGGCATCGGCCTTGCCACCATATTCCTGCACCAGATATTCGGCGACCAGCCGACCGGTATAGCCGGTCGCGCCATAGACGATCAGGTCATAGGTCCGGGGGGTGTCTGCCATGTCTCATCGCTCCCATATCCGGCGCGCAGCCGAAAAGATTTCATAACGCAACTGGCCCGAATGATGGCCTCAGCGCAAGCGAAAATCAGGAATGAATGGATGCCGCAGCGTCAGCCCTGCATCCGCCGTCTGTTGACTACAGCCTTGGCAAGGTTACCCCGCGCTGGCCCATATATTTGCCCGCCCGGTCAGCATAGCTCGTCTCACAGGGCTCATTCCCCTTGAGGAACAAGAACTGGCAGGCCCCCTCATTTGCGTAAATCTTCGCGGGCAGGGGGGTGGTGTTGGAAAATTCCAGCGTCACATGCCCCTCCCAGCCGGGTTCGAGCGGCGTGACGTTCACGATGATCCCGCACCGCGCATAGGTCGACTTGCCAAGGCAGATGACCAGCACGTCGCGCGGCACACGGAAATATTCGACCGTGCGGGCGAGTGCAAAGCTGTTCGGCGGGATGACGCAACAGTCGGTTTCCATGTCAACAAAGCTGTTCGGGTCAAACTGCTTGGGGTCGACCACCGTCGAATGGACGTTGGTGAAAATCTTGAATTCGGGGGCTACGCGCGCGTCATAGCCATAGGAAGACAGGCCATAGCTGATGCATCCGTCGCGGCGCTGCGCCTCGACGAATGGCTCGATCATGCCATGCTCTTGCGCCTGCTCGCGGATCCACTTGTCCGACAAAATTGCCATATGTCCCCCAGCCTCATTCGACACCCAGATCGCCCGGCCCAAAGGCATGGGGCAGCAACTCACTCATCCGATGGCTTTCGACCACCGCGCCATCGGCCGAACTGCAATGCACGATGATGTCGCGTCCGCCAAGGCTTGCCGCCTCATGGATCATCTGCCGGCAACGACCGCAGGGATAGATCGCGTCGCCGCCGGCAATCGATCCATCGGTCTGCAACGCGCCGCCGATCACCGCCACCTCGACCACCCGGCGCAAATCGCCCTCGCAATTGGCCCGTGCCAGCGCCACTGTCTCGGCGCACAGCGTCAGGCCATAGCTGGCATTCTCGAAATTGGTCCCGGTGACCACCCGCCCGTCATCGAGCAACAGCGCCGCCCCCACGCCAAAGCGGGAATAGGGGGCATGGGCGTTGGCCGCTGCTGCCTTGGCCGCCGCGATCAGTTGGTCACGTGTCATTCGCCCTCTCCCGCATCGCCCGCGACATGGCGGCCTTCATTAAGCACCAGCCACCGCGTCGGCCCGGTCGATCCTGCTACCTTCAGCGTGTCATTGGCTTGCCAGATTATCCAGTCCGGCCCTTCTGTCGCTGGTTCGGCCCGGTTGCTGCGTAACCACAAAGGCCGGTTGATTGCTTCGCTGACGCTATACTCGCTCTCGAACGCCCTGTCCGGCGCGATGATCGCGGCCTTGCCCATATGCGTTTCCAGCTGGTTGAGAAAGGTCGACAATTCGGTCAGCAGCAGAGCCCGGGTCGGTTTCCTCGGGCAGGCCTCGTCGAGGTCGAGGATGATCGCGGTGGGCAGCGCGTCTCGGTCGCGCGGCACCAGCCGGACAAAACCGTCGGCCTGCTGGCTGGCAAGGGTGCACAGCCCGAAGTGATGGATCGCGCCGACGCGGAACCCCGATGCCCGGGCAGCCGCCTGCTCGCGGGTAAAGGCGGAATTGGCCCGGCCTGTGCCGTCGGTTGCGTCTATATAAGCGAAATTGGCACCTTGGCTGGCCAGGCTCGGCCAGCTGACCGGCGCGTTTTCGGGGCCGATCGCCACGCCCTGCATCGGCCATTCGCTGCGGTCGGGCCGCCAGCCATTGGCCCAGACCTTCCAGCCGATCACAACAGCGCCGGCCAGCAGCATCAGCAGCACCAGACGGATCATCCAGCGGCGGACAGGGGAAATGGCGGCACTCATCCCTTGATGTGCAGCACACAAATCAGCGTGAACAGGCGCCGCGCCGTGTCGAAATCCAGTTCGACCTTGCCGTCGAGCCGTTCCATCAGCAGCTCCGCGGATTCATTGTGGACGGCGCGCCTTGCCATATCGACCGTCTCGATCTGGTCGGCGGTCGATGTGCGGATCGCCTGATAATAGCTGTCGCATATGGCGAAATAGTCGCGGATCGGACGGCGGAACCGGCCGAGGCTGAGGATGATTGTTTCGTGCGGGGTGCCGTCCTCACGGCCAATGGCCAGGACCAGCCGGCCTTCCTCGACCGATATCGCCAGTTTCCACGGCCCCGCATAGCCATCACCCATGTCGCGCAACGGCTTGAAATGATTGCCTTCCAACAGATCGAAAATGGCAATGCGCCGCTCCTGCTCGACATCGGCATTGCGCCAGATGATCGTCGCTTCGTCGAGTGTCACGTCAATGATGCGGGGGTCGGCCATGGTTGCCGCCCTTTTTGCCCAAGGACTGCGACCGCGCAAGGCCATCCCCCGATCTGTCCACAGCTAAATTGCCTCAGCGGGCGGGGCATCGCTTGCGCAGTCCCGCCCGGCCAGCGCATAAAGGCGCCATGGCAACAGTAGTGGAATTGGCGGCGACTCAGACCAGCCGCACCGAGCAGGCGCTGCCTGCGAATATCGAGGCGGAGGCCGCGTTCCTCGGCGCCTGCCTGATCGATAACCGCGTGCTGGAGGATTTGCCCGTCCCGCTCACGCCCGATCATTTCTTTGAGCCCATCCACGGCCGCATTTTTGAGCGGATGGCGCAGGTCGCCGGCAATAATATGCTGGCCAATCCGGTCACGCTGAAACCTTATTTCGAATCTGATGAAGCGATGCGCGCCCTCGGCGGCCCCGGCTATCTCGCGCAGCTTACCGGATCGGGTGCCAGCCTGATTGGCGCGCGCGACTTTGCCCGCCAAATCTATGATCTCGCCCTGTTGCGCGAACTGGTCAGCGTTGGTCGCACCCTCGTCGAACGGGCCACTGATACCAGTGAGGCGCTTGATCCGCAGGCACAGATAGAGGAGGCCGAAAGCGCTCTCTACCGCGTCGCGGGGGGAGAGGCAGAGCTGGGACAGGCGCGCAGCCTCGGTCAGGCCGTCACCGTCGCGATCGCCGGCGTTGAAAAGGCGCTGAACTCGGGCGGCCATCTCTCGGGCGTCACCACCGGTCTTGCTTCGGTCAATGCCAAGATTGGCGGCCTTCACAAGTCCGACCTTCTGATCCTTGGCGGCCGTCCCGGCATGGCCAAGACCTCGCTCGCCACCAACATTGCCTTCGCCGCAGCCGAACGCTGGGTCCGGGACAAGGCGGACGGCATCCCCGATGACAAGAATATGGGGGCAAAGACCGTCTTCTTCAGCCTCGAAATGTCGGCCGATCAGCTCGCGACGCGTATCCTCGCCGAACAGGCGCGCATTTCGTCCGAGGCACTGCGCATGGGCCGCATCAGCCATCATGAATTTGACCAACTCACCGAAGCCGCCGCCCGTCTCCACGAACTACCGCTGTTCATTGACGATACGCCGGCGCTGACCATCGCCGGCCTGCGCGCCCGCGCCCGTCGCCTCAACCGGAAGCATGGCATTGGCCTGATCGTCGTCGACTATCTCCAGCTGCTTCAGGGCACCGGCAAGGCGGGCGACAACCGCGTGCAGGAAATCTCGGAGATCAGCCGCGGCCTCAAAACGCTGGCCAAAGAACTCAACGTCCCCGTCCTCGCCCTGTCACAGCTCAGCCGCGCGGTCGAAAGCCGCGAGGACAAGCGCCCGCAACTCGCTGACTTGCGTGAATCAGGCTCGATCGAACAGGACGCCGACATGGTGCTCTTCCTGTTCCGCGAGGAATATTATGTCCTCGGCCGCGAACCCAAGCGCCCGGTCGACGGCGACGATGTCAAAATCTATGACGATCACGCCAAATGGGCCGCCGAACTCGAACGTGTCGCCGGCATCTCCGAACTGATCGTCGCCAAACAGCGCCACGGCGCCACCGGCAAGGTCCGCCTGCACTTCGAAAGCCAGTTCACCAAATTCAGCGACCTCGCCGACGACCGCTACCAGGGCTATGACGACGACGAGTGAGACGTGGAGAGCATTTCGCTCAATAGCCCCGCCCTTCCAAGGGAGGGGTTGGGGCGGGTGATGAGCCTTCCTACCCCAGCCTCAGCCGCGCCATGAAAAATCCGTCCACCCCACCGGCCTCGGCCAGATCGGGCGGGGTGATCCTGAGCCAGCCCTGTTCGGCGACATGCACGCCTGCCGGCACCTCGTCAGTGCGGATCGGATCGATCGACCAATAGGGTTGCCGAGCCAGAAAGGCGTCGATCTGTCCCTCGCCCTCTTCGGGTTCGAGCGAGCAGGTGGCGAAGACCAGTGATCCGCCAGCCTTGACCACGCCCGCCGCTGCATCGAGCATCAGCGCCTGCAATTCGGCGCGGTTGGCGATATCGCGCGGCATGATGCGGTGGAGCACATCGGGGTGACGGCGAAAAATGCCGGTCGCGCTGCACGGTGCGTCGAGCAGTACTGCATCCCATTCGCGGTCATCGGGCAGCTTGCGCCCGTCGCCGCGCAGGCATTCGGCCTCCAGCCCTGTCCGCGCCAGATTCTGCGACAATCGGTCGAGCCGCCGTTCGGAGGCATCAAGCCCTGTCACCGTCCAGCCTGCCGCCGCCAGCTGCATCGTCTTGCCGCCCGGTGCCGCGCCAATGTCGAGCACCGTCCGCCCTTTGCCCGAACCGAGCAACCTCGCCGGCAGCGCGGCGGACAGGTCCTGCACCCACCATGCCCCTTCGGCAAAGCCGCCGAGTCTGGTCACATCGCCGCCGCGTGGCAGGCGGACATGGCCGGGGATCATCGAAACGCCGCCGAGCCGTTCGGCCCATTCCGCTGTACGCGCCGGCTCCTTGATCGTCAGGTCGAGCGGCGGCGCGGCAGCCAGCGCGGCGCTCGCGCCCTCGACCATCGCCGGGCCCCATGCCGCCGTCCAGCGCAGCGCCACGTCTTCGGGGAGAGTCGGCATTGCGGGCAGCTTGGCCTCGGCACGGATCAGCGTGCCGAACACCCCATGCACCAGCTTGCGCGGCCCGCCACTGACCAGCGGCAGCGCGGTGGCGATGGCGGCATGCGGCGGCGTGCCCAGCACCAGCGCCTGCACCAGCGCGATGCGCAGCGCCATCCGCGCCTTGACGTCGGCGGGCAGCGGCTGCGCTGTCGCACTGTCGATCAACGCGTCGAGATCGACCAGATGGCGGCACACTTCGGCGCTGATGGCGATCGCCAGCGCCCGGTCGGGCGGGGCAAGGCCGCGTGTCGCATTGGCCGCCACCGCGTCCATGGATTCGCCCCGGCGGATCACCGCGTCGAGCAACTTCATCGCCGCGAGTCGTGCCGGAAAACCGGGGACATTGCGGCCATCATCATCCGCTTGGGCAGGGGAGCGGCGCGCAGGGCGCGAACGGCGGGTCTTGGGATCAGTCACTCACGCCCGGTAGAGCGCCGGGCAGGGCAGGGCAAGCGCCAACCCGGCCCCGGATACTTCACAAGTCCCGTGCGGGCGCCTATCTCCGGCCCATGACAGAACACGATCCCGACACCATCGGTGGCACGCCCCGCGCCAAGCGCCGTCCCGCTGGCGTTTCCGCACCGGCGCATTGGCAAAAGGACGATGGCCCGCCCGCCCCCCAGGCGATCCCGTTCGAGGGGCAGGAGGTAAAGGGTCGGCCCGATCCAGTCCGTTATGGCGACTGGGAGCTCAAGGGCATCGCCATCGATTTCTGACGGGCCAAGCAATGGCCCATGCAAAAAGCCCGGTTCGCGACAGCGAACCGGACTTTTTGGTGGCAGTGAAAGGGAGCGGGCCGAAACCCGCTCCCTTCCGGATCAGAACTTGAAGCCGACAGCCAGACCGTAACGGCGCGGTTCGAGCGTGAACACGTTGGTGAACAGACCCGACGATTGGTCGGTGACATAGAGACCGGTGATCGAGGCACTGTCAAAGATGTTCTGGACGAACGCGCGGGCGAACCAGCGATTGTCAGGACCATTGACCTGGATCTGGGCATTGGCCTGGCCATAACCGTTGATCTCGTTGACCCGGCCGCCAAAGATATTGCCATAGCTGTCGCCAGTGTAGGCAAAGTCAATGCGCGGAACGATGGTCATGTCGGTTGCAGTGCGGATGGTGTACTGGGCGCCGACCGAGAACTTGAAGTTCGGGGCCTGCGGCAGTTCGTTGCCACGGATGTTGACCGCGACACCGGCGTTTTCGACCGTCATGCCACCGAACGGCGCGAGAGCCGGATTGGCGGTCTGGGCGGCCAGGACCGAACAGATGCCGAACGCACCGTTAGCGGTCAGGCCGCTGTTCGCACCAAAGCTAGTCGTCGGACGCAGGCCAAGGCCAGCGTTGACCGCGTTGACGAAGCCATTGACGCCAGCAACGTTACCGGCGGTATTGGCGACGACGGCGCAATTCGAACCGTTGGTGATGTCCTTGATGATGACAGCATCCGAACGGCCGCCCGACGGGTCACGCGGGTTCGACAGGAACTTGTCCGAAGACACTTTGGTGTTGAGGTAGCTGAAGCCGAGGTTGATGGCGAGGTCACGCGTCGGCGTGATGATCGCTTCCGCTTCGAGGCCGTAGATGTTGGCATCGACGTTGTCGTTGACCGATGTACGGGCAACAATGCGGCTCAGCTGCAGGTCCTGATACTGGTAGTAGAAGGCCGTCAGGTTGAGCTGCAGGGCACCCCAACGGTTCTTCGAACCGATTTCAAAGGCATTGACCGATTCCGGCGTGAACGAGTCAGGCACGGCAAAGATCGGCTGCAGCGGCGGGTTGATACCGCCCGACTTGTACCCACGCGAGTAGGAGAAGTAGAGCAGGTTGTCCGGTGTGATCTGGTAATCAAGCACCGCGCGACCGGTCCATTCGCTGAACGAAACGTCGCGCTCCTGGAACAGCTGGTTGCCGGCGATGCCCGGATCGGCGTCGAACGAACCGACGTACGGCGAGGAGAAGGCCGAGGTCGAGTTGTAGGGCACCAGGAAGCTGGCCAGAGTTGAGCGGGCGCGGACGGACTTCTGGTCGTCATTGTACCGGATGCCGACCGTGAGCTTCAGATCGTCGTTGAACTCATAATAGGCCTCGCCGAACACGCCCCAGCTGTTGACCGTCAGGTCATCGGTGTGGTTGCGGAAGAAAGGCGTGCCGAGATAGGCCGGCGGCAGGGCCGAACCCAGTGCGGTGAAGCTGCCGAGAATGCCCGTGACATAGTCAATGGCAAAGCTGTTCACATAATAGCTGTTCTCGGTCAGATGGAAGTCGGCATAAATGCCGCCCAGCAGGAAGTTGAAAGGACCATCCCAGTCAGACGAGATGATTGCTTCCGCGGTCCAGCTCGACTGGTCCTGGTTGGACCGGTCAAATTGCAAGGTGTTCGCCGAACAGATTCGGTGACCGCCGAACGAACCCGTGCCGGTTTCTTCCTGCAGCGAGGTGCAGAGGTTGCCGGTCGGGCCATTGGGAATCAGGGCTGCCGCAATCGGTGAGAAATAGGATGCAGGCAGGCCCGGAACGTTACCGGCTGCCGCAGCGGCCAGTGTATTCAGCGCCGTGGCAAAGCCCGCGCGGCTACCGATGGCGTTGTTATAGTCCTGTTGCGAGTCGACGCGGACCTTCTGGTAGTTGCCCGACAACGAGATGGCGAGGCCATTGTCGAACTCATGCTCCAGACGGCCCTGGATGATCAGCTCGTCAGAGAAATAGCTCGGCTCATAGGCGGTGCTGATCGTGCGGTAATCGGCGGGATTGGTCAGGCCCAGATAGGTGCCGCCATCATAGAGGCTGCCAAGGCCAAAAGCCGTCGGAATGCCACGGACCGCGAGGAATTCGCGGCTGGTCAGCGTGCCGGTGAAGGTTGAGCTGGTGTTGGTGTTTTCGAACAGGCGGGCGTTGGGCAAGCAACCCAGAACACCGGTCGGGTCGTTCTGGCACATCGTCTTCTGGATGCGCATGCGATTGTCATTTTCGCGCCAGTAATAACCCATCAGGTCAACTGTGGTATTGTCGCTCGGTTCCCAGCGCAGCGAACCACGGACCGCATACATGCTGCGGTCGTCATAATGTTCGCCGTTGAACTGGTTGAGGGTGTAACCGTCCCGCTCAAGGAAGAAACCGGCAAAGCGCACACCGAGCGTTTCGCCGATCGGAATGTTGACCATGCCCTTCAGGCGGATCGAGTTGTAATTGCCATATTCGGCTTCGCCCGAAGCGGCAAAGCCCGACAGGTCGGGACGGGCGGTACGCGAATTGACCACGCCCGAGGTCGCGTTGCGGCCATAGAGCGTGCCCTGCGGTCCGCGCAGCACTTCGATCTGTTCAAGGTCAAAAAATTCGGTTTCGAACAGGCGCGTGCCGAACAGTGGCGCGTCGTTCATGTGGATGGCGGTGGCGCTGTCGCACGACACGCCGACGCAAAGGTCACCGATCCCGCGGATGGTGAAGCTTGCGCTGGTGAAGTTGCCCTTGGTGAAAGTGACGTTCGGCAGGGTCAGCTGCAAGTCGGACGTGTTTTCGATCTGTTGTGCTTCCAGGCTTTCAGCCGAGAAGGCGCTGACCGCGATAGGCACATCCTGCAGACGTTCCGACTGGCGCTGCGCAGTAACGACGATGTCGCCACCAAAGGCGCCATTGTCCTCGTCGGCTTGCGGATTGTCTTGTGCATAGGCCGGTGTGGCAATGGCCAGAGCCAGAACCGACGCACCCATCATATTACGAAAGCGCATGCTTTTCCTCCCTCTCACTTTCATTGAACCCCGCGATGCGGCGTCCCTGATCACCTGCCGACCGCGAAACGGCCGACTGTTCGGGGGAGAAGGAAGGTCATGGAAACTGTGCCGGGCTTGCGCTCCTGCACTGTTGGCCATCCTTGGGCTTGTGCCCTTGGGTAGGCCCGATCCGGCTGGCTTGCCGCCAGTCTCGGATAGTCCATCATCGGACGGTCTGACGCCGTCCTATGACAAAATGTGCGATGAACTTTGGTTGCGGTCAACCTGAAAGGCGCAGCAGGCTGCGAAAAATCGAAAGCCGGGTACGCTTCTCATCCAATTGGATAAGGGTGACGTAGCGGAAAGGCCGATTTTCCGGGATATTCGGCTGATTTGCGACAGTCCGGGAGCGATCCGTTACGCGCATGTTTACGCGGCATTGTGGCGCAAATACCACGTCCAGGCCCCGTCTCTGGCCTGAATCAGGATTGCGGTCCACTTCCGGCCGGGCCGCCATGGTCATGCTCCAGCGACGAAAAATCGACGCTTCTGACAGCTTTGTCCATTGCAACCGGGCGTCGGACGTCCCACATCGGCTGCGACTTCCGGGGGGAGACTCGAGTGACTTCTGATTCCACTGCTACAAAGACTCTCGGTCCTGACGGCAAGCCCGTCGTTCCGGATCATGTGGCCGATGCCATCCGAACGCTGATAGAGTGGGCCGGGGACGACCCCACCCGCGAAGGCCTGATCGATACGCCCAAGCGTGTTGCCCGCGCCTGGGTGGAATATTGCCAGGGCTATGCCGAAGACCCCTCGGTCCACCTGTCACGGACCTTTGAGGAAGTGGGCGGTTATGATGAGCTCGTCCTGCTCAAGGATATTCCGTTCCAGTCGCATTGCGAACATCATATGGCGCCGATCACCGGCAAGGCGTCGATCGCCTACATGCCCAAGAACCGAGTCGTCGGCATTTCCAAGCTGGCCCGCGTCTTGAACGGCTACGCCCGTCGCTTGCAGGTGCAGGAACGTCTCACCGCCGAGGTCGCGCAATGCATCTGGGACAATCTCCAGCCGCATGGCGTTGCCGTGGTGATCGAGGCGCAGCATGGCTGCATGACCGGGCGCGGCGTCCGCACGCCCGGGGTTGGCATGGTCACCAGCCGCCTGCTCGGTTGCTTCCTCGACGATCATCGCAGCCGCAAGGAAGTGATGAGCCTGATGGGCTATTGACCCTGGCCTGACCGGCAACGCACAAGCGGAACCGGATGTCAGGCAACAGGGGCACTCACATGATGGATCGGCGATCAAACCGCATGCGGCAAAAAGCGGCATGGCGGGGCAACTTGGGCGCAATGGCTCTCGCCTTGTGCGCATCCTTGCCAGCAAGCGCCCAGTCCGGTCCCGCAACCGGCCCGGCGGGCACCGCGGTAACCGATCCGGCGCTGGCCGGAACGACGACCCGCCAAGGGCTTCTGCCGGTCCATGTCGATCCGCTGAACGGCCGCGTCCTGATCACGCTTCCGGCGCCCGACGAACAGGGGCTGTCGGGCCGCTATCTCTATACCACCCAGTTGCGCACTGGCATCGGCTCCGCCTCGCTCGGGCTTGATCGCGCCCAGTTCGGGCCGACCCAGCTGCTCGCCTTCCGCCGCATTGGCGGCAAGCTCGCCATCCAGTTTGAAAATCCCCGCTTCCGCGCCACCGGCGGCACAGCACAGGAACAGGCGGCAGCCCGCAACAGCTTTGCCTATTCGACCGTCTGGCTCGGCGACATCGTCTGGACCCGCGCTGATGGCAGCTTCACCGTCGACATCACCGCCTTCCTGTCACAGGACGTCATGGGCATTGGCCGCCAGCTCGGCAATTTCCGCCGTGAGTCCAGCCTGAGCGTGACCGATGCCATGGCCACCCGCGTCTTTCCCGACAATCTCGTGTTTGAGGCGTTGCAGAGCTTTGTCAGTGACAATGCCGGCGCGGAGATCACCAATATCGCGCCTGATGCCCGGGTGGTCAGCGTCACCGTCCGCCACTCGCTCGTTCGCTTGCCGGCACCCGGCTATGTTCCGCGCCGGCTCGATCCGCGCGGCGGGGCCTTTGGCACGCAAGTGGTCGATTATGGTGCGCCGCTGGGTCAGGATATCGTCTATGACCTCGCCAACCGTTTCCGCCTCGAAAAGACCGATCCCACCGCCGCCCGTTCCACCGTCGTGCGGCCGATCACCTTCTACATAGACCGCGCCGCTCCCGAACCGATCCGCAGCGCCCTGGCGGATGGTGTGCGCTGGTGGGCCGAAGCCTTTGACCGGGCCGGCTTCGTCGATGCCTTCCGCGTCGATATCCTGCCCGAAGGGGCCGATCCGCTCGATGTCCGCTACAATGTCGTCAACTGGGTCAACCGGGCGACGCGCGGCTGGTCCTACGGCCAGACCGTCACCGATCCGCGCACGGGAGAGATTGTCCGTGGATCGGTCCTGCTCGGGTCCCTTCGAGTCCGTCAGGACATCCTCATCTATGAATCGCTGGTCGGCACGGCGGCGACAGGGCAGGGCGGTCCCAATGATCCGGCCCAGGTCGCGCTGGCCCGCATCCGCCAGCTTGGCGCGCATGAGGTGGGCCACGCGCTCGGCATCGCGCACAATTTCGCCGCCAGCACCCAGGATCGCGCCTCGGTGATGGATTATCCCGCACCGCGTATCCTGCTGAGCGACGGCGTGCCGGACCTCTCCGATGCCTATGGCGTCGGTACCGGTGCGTGGGACCACTATGTCGTCGATTGGCTCTATGCCGATCCCGCGCCCGGCACAGCCGATCCTGATGCCCATGCCGCCGAAAAGGCGACCGCCGCCATGGCTGCCGGGCTGCGCTTTGTTGCTGATGGTGACGGGCGCGGGACGGAAACCGGCCATCCCCATGGCGCCATCTGGGATGATTTTGCCGATCCTGCCGCCGAACTCACCCGCATGATGGAGGTGCGCCGCGTCGCGCTTGCTCGCTTCGGCACCGCCAACCTGCGTCCCGGTGAGCCCATGTCAGCCTTGCGCCGCCGCTTCGTACCGCTCTGGCTGCTTCACCGCTATCAGACCGAAGCGGCGGCCAAGCTGCTCGGCGGCGTCCAATTTCCCTATGCGGTCAATGGCGAAGCCATCGTCAATGCCCCGCCGGTCCCGGCCGGGGATCAACAGGCCGCGCTCGACGCCCTGTTCGCCACGCTTGATCCTGCCGCGCTCACCGTGCCGTCTGCGCTCGTCCCGCTGATGTCGGGACAGTCCATCAACACGCCCGACCGGCAGACCGACATAGAGGTGTTCGCCTCCGCTGCCGGCCATCCGGTCTTTGACCCCCTGGTCGCGACTGACAGTGCCGCCCGTCTGACACTCGCCAATCTGCTGGCCCCTGCCCGCCTTCACCGCCTCTATGTCCAGCATCAGGCCGATCGGGCGCTGCCAGGCCTTGACCTGCTGTTTGATCGTCTCGAAGCGCACATTGTCGCACATCGTGACAATCCAGTTGGTCGCCGCATCGCTTGGCGGGCGCTTGCGCAAATGGCAGCGGTGGAAGGTCATGCCGAAACTTCGCCGGAAGTCATGCTGGCCCTGGACGCCCGCTTTGCCCGCATTGCCGCCGGCCTCGCTCGGGGAGGATCGGTCGAGGCGCGGAACTGGGGCCGCAGCTTGGCGACGCTGCTGGCCAGCCGCGAAAGCCGTCGTGCTCTCTTGGCGGAGGGCGTGCGGACCCCCGCTGTGCCACCCGGCATGCCGATCGGCAGCCTTTCGGGGGATGGCTGGGCTGAAAGCGACGGGGAGCCATGATCCGCCGGATCCACACTGTCGATGTCTTCACCTCCACCCCGCTCAAGGGCAATCCGGTCGCGGTCGTCCTCGACGCACATGGCCTCTCGACCGGGGAGATGCAGGCCATCGCCAATTGGACCAACCTCAGCGAAACCACCTTCATCCTTCCTCCCCCTCCGAGGAAGGGCACCGGTCAAGCCGGTGGAGGGGCAGATCCTGCGGATACCGCCCCTGCGGACTACCACATTCGTATCTTCACACCTCGCGCCGAGCTGCCCTTTGCCGGCCACCCGACCATTGGTTCGGCCCATGCCCTGCTGTCCGCCGGGCTGGTGACACCGCGAAACGGCATCCTGATTCAGCACAGCGCGGTCGGCCCGGTAGAGGTTGCCGTGCCTGCTGATTGGCGCGAAGCGGGTCTGTCCTTCCGTCTGCCCCCGCACCAGATCAGCCCCGCGCCTGATCCGGATGCACTCACCGCCGCGCTCGGCACGCCGCCGCTCGCCCCGCCGGCCATCGTCAATGTCGGTCCGCGCTGGGTGATTGCCGAGCTGTCCGATGGAGCCACGGTGCGCGCCCTCTCGCCCG
Organism: Sphingomonas lacunae; assembly: GCF_012979535.1. Lineage (NCBI taxonomy): Bacteria > Pseudomonadati > Pseudomonadota > Alphaproteobacteria > Sphingomonadales > Sphingomonadaceae > Sphingomonas > Sphingomonas lacunae. Next base: position 2,709,012 of record NZ_CP053015.1, on the reverse strand, counting down.
ACCTTGCCTGCCTTGCTGCCTATGACAGACGCCACGCGACGACCGGCCTTACGGTCTTCGCCGCGGATGGGCAGGGCAGGGTGGCGGTGCGCAGCTTCGCGCCCGCCGATGGTATTGCCGAAGATCCTGTGTGTGGCAGCGGCAACGGCGCCGTCGCCGCCTATCGGCTCAACCTCGCCCAAACGGCGGTAGGGCACGCCTATCTCGCCAGTCAGGGCCGCGAGGTGGGACGCGATGGCACAATCGCCATCCGTTATGCCGCGGACGGCATCCATGTCGGCGGCCAGGCGGTCACTGTGATTGAAGGGCAGTTGCGCCTGTGAAGCGCAAATCTGTGGACGGAAAATACCCCTCGACCTGACTTGCCGTCGGTTTGCGACCCGAAGGGCTCCGTCCACTTGGCTTGACACTAGCGAGACGCAAGGGCAGGCGTTTACGAATATTGGACATATGGGGTGGCCAATGGAACGCGCGTTGCAACGCATGTCGGCGCTTGTCGGCCTGCCCGCCTTGCTGGCGGAACATGGTGTGCCACTGGCCAGCGTGACGGACGGGCTTGATCTGCCACCCGACTGCTTCGGCAACCCGGACGCGCGCATTGCTTATGGCACCGCCTCCCGATTGCTGACCCGTGCGGCGGAACTGACCGGCTGTGCCCATTTCGGGCTGCTGCTTGGCCTTCGCCATGATCACCGGATCATGGGAGAGGCCGGGCAATGGATGATGGCGGCACCCACGCTGGGCGCAGCCCTCGCCGGGTTCATCGCCATCCAGCCTACGGCAACCCGCGGCGGGGTCGCCTATCTCAACCGCTATGGCAACGACATCATCCTTGGCTATGGCACGGTTGACCGCTTCAATCTGCTGGCGACGCAGCAATTGGGCAGCGTCCTTGCCGTTGGCCTCAATATGGTGCGCAATCTTACCGGCGGACGCGCACAACCGTTGGAAATGATCTTCGCTTTCCGCCCCCCGGCCAATCCGGTTCTCTGGTCCCGCCTGCTCGGTGTGCCGACGCGGTTCAACCAGCCTGAAAACGGGATTATCCTGCCCCGTTCGGCGATGCTTCTGCCTGTTGTTGCGGGAGATTGCAGCAAAGGCGCGGATGCCGGTCGGTTGGCCAGTCTGCAACGTCAGGCGGCAAAGGGCATGCCGCCACCGCCAGCGTCAATGACCTTTGATGTCATTCGCGCCCTGCGCGTTGGCATCCTGACCGGGGAGGTAACCGCCACCCGCACGGCCGGGCGCCTTGGTCTTCATCCCAAGGCCATGGCGCGCGGCCTGTCGGCGGAAGGCGCGCGATACCAGACGCTGCTCGATCATGTCCGTTCAACGACCGCACAGCAATTGCTCTCGGTCACCGATCTGCCGGTGGCGGACATCGCCCTGTCGCTAGGCTATGCCAATCATGCCGGCTTTGTTCCTGCCTTCCGCCGCTGGACCGGCCAAAGCCCGAGTGAGTGGCGCAAGCGGCAGCAGGCTCGTTGAGTTCCGTTGCCGTCGCGGTACGCTCCAATTCGACGCAGTAGCTGCTTCCCCACATATAACCAAATCGGTTACCATATGGAATTACGAAAAACCAAAAATCCCCTTCTGGCTAGTCCGGCTGACAGACCGGTTTGTCGTGGGCCTGTCAACCGGCTGGCCCCGCTGTCCCCGCGCGAAGGGTAGGGTTACAATCAGCCGGCGATTGTTGACCCCCCGGCTGCCACGAAAAAGCCGCGCCCCCTTGGGAGGACGCGGCTCATTCTGTCCAGTCGGACGGAGACAGTGCCGATTAAGCGGCGTCGTCCTGTTCGGCGGTGGCTTCGGCCTGCGTTTCGAGGAATTCCTCGGCAGCGGCTTCGGCTTCGGCAGCTTCTTCGGCGAACTGCTGGTCGATCACGTTGATGCCCTGCTTCTGCAGTTCGGCTTCGTCCGGCGAGCGGGCGACGTTGGCCGAAACAGTCACAGCGACTTCGGGGTGCAGGTTGACGCGAACGTCGAACACGCCGAGTGTCTTGATCGGGCGCTCAAGCACGACCATCGCCTTGCTGACCGAGCTGTGGCCGGCTTCGTGCAGCGCTTCGACGATGTCGCGTACGCTGACCGAACCATAAAGCTGGCCGGCATTCGATGCTTGGCGGATCAGGACAACCTGTACGCCGTTGACCGTTTCGGCCAGCTTCTCGGCGTCGGTGCGGCGGGCCGCATTGTCGGCTTCGATCTTGGCGCGGTTGGCCTCAAACACCTTGAGGTTGGCGGCGTTCGAGCGAAGGGCCTTCTTGTTGGGAAGCAGGTAGTTGCGCGCATAACCGTCCTTGACGGTCACAACGTCGCCAATGCCACCGAGCTTCTCGATGCGTTCGAGCAGGATGATCTGCATGATATCTGCTCCTTACTTCACGAGATAGGGCAGCAGGCCGATGTGGCGGGCGCGCTTGATCGCCTTGGCCAGCTCGCGCTGCTTCTTGGTGGAGACGGCAGTGATGCGCGAAGGCATGATCTTGCCGCGTTCGGAAAGGAAACCCGACAACAGCCGGACATCCTTGTAGTCAATGCGCGGTGCGTCCTTGGCCGAAAACGGGCAGGTCTTGCGCCGGCGGAAAAATGGGCGTGCCATGATCGTTCCCCTCAGCCTTCTTCGCCGTCGCGGTCACGACGACCACGACCGCCACGGTCGCTCTTGCGCATCATCACCGACGGGCCGTCTTCATGCTCGTCGACGCGGATGGTCAGGAAACGGATGATGTCTTCGTTGATCGACGACTGGCGCTCCAGCTCGGCGACCACGTCACCGGGGGCATCCAGCGAAAGCATCACAAAATGAGCCTTGCGATTCTTCGCGATCTTGTACGCGAGTTGCTTGAGACCCCAGGTCTCGGTGCGCACAACCTTGCCGTTGTGCTCTTCCACGATCTTCGCCGAACCTTCGGCCAGGGCGTCGACTTGCGCCTGGCTGAGATCCTGACGCGCGAGGAAGACATGCTCGTAAAGAGCCATGCTTTATGTCCTTGCCTTTGGCCGATCGCTGATGGGGGCACCATGCCCACACCCCTCCGGCTGTCGTCAGTGGCATTGCCCTGTCGGGCGCTGCCGGTACTCGAAAAAGAATCACGCGCGATCCGGCGTACCGGTCACGGTGAAGGGCGGGCCTATACAGGGATTTGCGCGCGAAGCAAGGGCTGCGCCCCGCTATTGCCCCGCCTCGTTGGTAAGGCCTCTCAGCAGTGCTTGTGCAAAGTCGGTCAGCGTATCGTCACGGGCGCCCAGCACGAGCACCCGGTCACCCGGCCGCGCCTCGTTGACGATGGCTTCGCCACAGCTTTCCCGCCGGCTCATGTGCACCGCATAGCCGCTGCCGGAGATGACATCGAACACCAGCGCCTTGCTGCCGGTCGACCGGTCGACCGTGCCGCCGAAATAAACGGGGTCACAGACGAACAGCTTGTCGCCGTCGCGCATCCCCGCCGCAAACGACGCCGCCAGTTCCTTGCCCATCTGCTTGAGGGGACCATAGCCATGCGGTTGGAAAAAGATCAGCAACCGGCCGGGCAGGGCTGTCGCCGCCGCCAGCGTTGCCGCCACCTTGTCCGGGTTATGGGCGAAATCGTCGATCACCGTCACGCCGCCCGCTGTGCCAATCACTTCATATCGCCGCGCGAGACCGGCAAACTCTGCAAGTGCCGCCACGGCTTCCGCCACCGGCACACCCAGCGCCCGCGTTGCGGCAATCGCCGCCAGCGCATTGGCGGCATTGTGCCGCCCCGGCATTTTCAGGCTCGCTACATGCTGCGTCCCATCGACCAGCACAGCAAAACGGCTGCCATCGGTCAGCGCTTCGAAATCGACCGCCTGCACATCGGCTTCATCGGCAAAGCCAAAGGTGACATTGCCATCCCACAGCGGCGCCGACTCCTCGTCATCGGCGTTGACCACCGCCGTCCCCGCCTTGGCGGCGAAATCACCGAACAAGGCTTGCAACTCGTCGAGGCTCTTGTGGTCGAGGCTGATGTTGGTCACCACAGCGACGTCGGGTTGGTAAAGCGCAATCGACCCGTCGCTCTCATCGACCTCGCTGACATACCAGTCCGCCCCGCCGACGAGGGCGCTGGCAAAGGGATTGTCCGGTCCGGCAAAGTTGCGCATCACCGCGCCGTTCATCACCGTCGGATCTCGGCCCGCCTGATGCAATATCCAGCCGATCATGCCGGTGACGGTCGATTTGCCGCTTGTCCCGCCCACTCCGACACTCTGGCCCGCCGCATTGAACAGGCCGGCATTGAGCTCGGCCCGGGTCATGCGCTGACAGCCCAGCCCGGTGGCGCGGACAATATCGGGCACCGTCGCCTCCACCGCCGCCGAGGCGACGACAATCTGCTCCCCCGATTCGATGCCGCTGCCGTCCTGCGCGAAAAGACGCACGCCCTGTTGTTCGAGCCAGGCGAACTTGTCCCCGACCCGCCCTTGGTCCAGGTTGCGGTCGCTGCCCCACACTTCATGTCCCTGCGCACGGACGATCATGGCGAGCGGCAGCATCCCGGACCCGGCGATGCCGCAAAAGAAATAGCGTTTGGCGTCAGTCATGCCTCACCGCTATGGGTTTTTGGCAAAGTTCGCAATCAATCTGGTCGGTCAAAGGGGGGAATGGCAGAGATGGTGACAAGGATCGGCATCGTTGCGCCCAGTGTCTACATCTTTCCGCGCCATTATGAGCGCGTGAACGCTCTGGTCGCCGCGCAATTCCCCGATGTCGAGCTGGTCTGGCACCCCCAGGTGTTTGCCCGTTCGCCCGATGAGGTCAGCGGAAACACCGGCTTTGTCCTTTCCGATCTCACCCATGTTCCCGAACCGGCGCATCATGGCCACTTCGCTGGCAGTGATGCGCAGCGCACCGCCGCCTTTGTCGAAATGGCCAATCGCGAGGATATTGACGCCATCTGGTTCGCCCGCGGTGGCTATGGTGCAGGGCGCATCGCGCTCGACGTGCTGCCGCAACTCGGTCCCGCAGCTCGGCGCAAAACCTATATGGGCTACAGCGATGCCAGCTATATGCTTGCATTGCTTTATCGCGCCGGCTTTCCGCATCTCTGCCACGGCCCGATGGTGATCGACAGCAGTGAGGGGCAATTGTCCCGTGCGCTCGCCTGGATGGCGCGAAAGGACCCCCGCAGTCTGGAGCCGGGATTGAAGCGTGGGGAGAAATATGTCGCCTTCAACCTCATCAGCGCGGCGATGATGGTCGGAACACCCCTGTTCCCTGACATTTCAGGTCATGTGCTCATGGTCGAGGAAGTCGGCGAATATCTGTATGCCGTCGATCGGTGCTTCTTTGCACTGACCTCTGCGGTCTGGCGCGACAAGCCCGCCGAAATCCGCTTGGGGCAGGTCACCGACATCAAGGAAAATGATCGACCCTTCGGCAAGGACGAGGTCGGCATAGCCCGTGATTGGTGCCAGCGCAGCAACATCCGCTACGGTGGCCGTTGTGAAATCGGACACTATCCGGACAACAAGATTGTCCCCTTTGGCCTGTTCGGAGGATGATGCGATGATCGTTGCCTCGGGCTTGACCCAGAGCGACTGTCGATGCAGCGACCCGCAGGACTTTCACCCGGATCCTATCCGGGACAAAACAACAGGAACAAGCAATGCGATCATTCATCTTTCCGGGTCAGGGCAGCCAGTCAGTCGGCATGGGATCAGCCTTGGCCGCCGCCAGCGCCGCCGCGCGTGAAGTGTTTCAGGAGGTCGATGACGCCCTAGGGCAAAAGCTCTTTGCCTTGATGAGCGAAGGCCCCGAGGATCAGCTGACCCTCACTGAAAATGCGCAGCCGGCGATCATGGCCAACGCCATCGCCACGCTCCGGGTTCTCGAACGCGAAGGCGGCATCCGCCTTGCTGACAAGGCAGATTTTGTCGCAGGACACAGCCTCGGTGAATATACTGCCTTGTGCGCCGCCGGAGCCTTTGATCTGGCCACCACAGCCCGCTTGCTCAAGCTGCGCGGCCAGTCGATGCAGGCCGCCACTCCGGTAGGTGTCGGCGCCATGGCGGCCCTGTTGGGCGCGACCATCGAGACCGCACAGGCCCTGTGCGACGCTGCTGGCGAAGGAGAAGTGTGCACGGTCGCCAACGACAATGACCCCTCGCAGGTCGTCATTTCCGGCCATCGCGCTGCGATCGAACGTGCTGTCGCGCTGGTCAAGGATCATGGCATCAAGCGCGGCGTATTGCTCCCCGTCTCTGCCCCGTTCCATTGCGCGCTGATGCAACCCGCCGCCGACGCCATGGCCGAAGCGCTCGGCGCCAACCCGCCGGTCGCGCCGCTCGTTCCGCTCTACGCCAATGTCACCGCCGCACCGGTCAGCGATGCCGACACCATCCGCGCCCAGCTCGTCGAACAGGTCACCGGCCGCGTCCGCTGGCGGGAAAGCGTTGCAAACATGGTCGTCGGCGGCGTTGACAGCACCGTCGAACTCGGCGGCAAGGTCCTCACCCCCATGGTCAAGCGCATCGCCCCCGACGTGACCGCAACCAGCATCATCACCATGGATGATATTGAAGCTCTGTTGAAGGAAATCTGAGTTATGTTCGACCTTACAGGGATGACCGCACTGGTCACCGGTGCTTCGGGCGGTATCGGTTCAGCGATTGCCCGCAGCCTTGCGGCGCAGGGCGCACGCCTCGCGCTGTCGGGTAGCAATGCCGATAAACTCGCTGCCTTTGCTGCTGAACTGGGCGGCGATCATGTCCAGCTCGTCTGCAACCTCTCAGATCCCGCGGCCGTCGATGCCCTTGTCGGCCAAGCGGTCGAGGCACTGGGCGGCAAGCTCGACATTCTCGTCAACAATGCCGGTGTGACGCGGGACAATCTCGCAATGCGCATGAAGGATGAGGAATGGGAGGATGTCATCCGGATCAACCTCGAAGCCGCATTCCGCCTCGCCCGCGCTGCCTGTCGCCCGATGATGAAGGCGCGTTTCGGCCGGATCATTTCGATCACCAGCGTCGTCGGCGTCACCGGCAACCCGGGACAGGCCAATTATGCCGCGTCCAAGGCGGGAATCATCGGCATGTCCAAGGCGCTGGCACAGGAACTCGCCAGCCGGGGCATCACCGTTAATTGCGTTGCACCGGGCTTTATCGCCTCGGCGATGACTGACGCTCTGCCTGACGCGCAAAAGGAAGCGCTGAACGCCCGCATTCCGGCCGGAGCCATGGGTACAGGCGAGGATATTGGCGCTGCCGTCGCCTATCTGGCGAGCCGTGAGGCCGGCTATGTCACTGGTCAGACACTGCACGTCAACGGCGGCATGGCGATGATCTGATACCAGCGCGAATCGCGCTCTGTCGCTACTTGCCGTGTCAGGTGGTGACGAGTTGCGGTTGGCGCTGGCGGGCCGTCAGCAGAGCCAGCAGGCGGTTGGAATCCCAGTCGACCGCCTTGGCCGAAACAGCAATGCAAGCCAGCGCAAGCCCGGTCCCGGCTAGAATGTCGACCAGATAGTGGCCGCCATCGACCGGTGTGGCGACAATGGTCAGAATAGCGGTGATCACGCCTGGCCAGCGGACCCATGGCGTGCGCCAGAAGGCCCATAGTGTCACTGTGGCAAGCCCGGCATGGTAGCTGGGGAAGGTGATGATGCCCTGGGCCTTGGTGAGCGACAGGCTTTCCATGGTGCCAGCGCGCAGGGCCTCGAAATGGGCCAGGTGAATGTACCCGGCCCAAGGGTCAACATGTCGGAAATCGGCGGTGGTCAGGCCGAGATGAACAAAGTTGGATACGGCGGGAAACAGCGGGGAGAGCAGGATGGTCACCGTACCGCACAGCATGGCGGCCAGGATCATCCGCCGCATGTCGCGGATCTGACCGGAAAAGCCCTGGGCAAGGACAAGCACAAGGATTTGGGGAATGAGCGATGCATAGGCCAGCTTGAGCGGCAGAACCATCCACCCATGACTATCGACCCATCGGACATAAGCCAGCCAGTCAAATCCGATAGCCGCATCCCATTGTGCGAACGTTGAATCCCACAATGCACCACCTTCACGGGCAAGCAGATAGGAGAGCAGAGAGCCGGCGGCGCTGAACAGCAGGATTTGCAGGAGGGACAGGCACATGGCGGCGAAATTTGGCCGTTGGCGCACTCTCGTATAAAATATCGAGGCGGCACCCAGCGCCACGGTCGCAAGACTGATGGGCAGCAAGCTGGCTAGCTCAATCCACAACGGCCCCCGTCCTTGCAGAATGGCAATGGAGAGGAGGATGAGGGCAAGGGTGATCCAGGCCAGATCATCCCTGCCTTTGCGAGTTTCAGCCATGTTGCTCCGGACAGATGGGCAAAGGTTCATGATGGGCGCTGTCTTAAGCTCGAAAAGCCACCACATGGTTAACGGGTTCGATGGCGCCGATCGTCTGCCCCCTCTTGCGCACCGGCGTCTGCGCCTCTAGTGCAGCGCCTGAACCCACGTTCATAATTCTAAGGGAACATACGCCATGAGCGACACCGCAGACCGGGTGAAGAAGATCGTCGTCGAGCATCTCGGCGTCGAAGCCGACAAGGTCACCGAAGACGCAAGCTTCATCGATGATCTGGGTGCAGACAGCCTCGACATTGTCGAGCTGGTGATGGCCTTTGAAGAAGAATTCGGCGTTGAAATTCCTGATGATGCCGCTGAAAAGATCGGCACCGTCAAGGATGCCATCGACTTTATCGACGCCACCAACGGCTGATCTGGCCAGCGCCGGTCCGCCGGCATTGGTTCGTCATGCATCGCCATGACATGGCCATGTTGATTTGGCAGCAAGGCTCCCCGGCGACTTCCCTTTGCGGACAGTTTCCGGGGAGCCTTGTCGTCGGTGGTACCTTTCCGTTAAAGCCATCCCTCGGGAAAGAGTTCAGCACAGCTGGAAGGAAGATATATGCGGCGCGTTGTCGTCACGGGTCTTGGTTTGGTCACGCCGCTCGGCGCGGATGTGGAAACAACATGGGCGAACATTCTCGCTTCAAAGTCGGGGGCAGGGCGGATTACCCGCTTTGATACCAGCGACCAGAAGTGCCACATCGCCTGTGAAGTAAAGCCGGCCGATCATCCCTACGGTTTTGATCCCGGCAAGCGCGTCGATCACAAGATCCAGCGGCAGGTCGATCCCTTCATCATTTACGGCATCGACGCGGCCGGACAGGCTCTCGAAGATGCAGGACTGACCGATGCCAGCGAGGAACTGCGCTATCGGATGGGTTGCTCGATTGGCTCCGGCATCGGCGGACTGCCCGGTATCGAGTCGGAATCGCTGGTTCTCGCTGAAAAGGGTCCGGGCCGCGTTTCGCCGCACTTTGTCCACGGGCGCCTGATCAATCTGATTTCCGGCCAGGTCAGCATCAAATATGGTCTGATGGGCCCGAACCATGCCGTTGTCACGGCATGCTCGACCGGAGCCCACTCGATCGGTGACGCGGCGCGCATGATTCGCGACGGTGACGCTGACGTGATGCTTGCGGGTGGCGCCGAGGGTGCAATTTGCCCGATAGGTATTGCGGGATTTGCCCAGGCGCGGGCCCTGTGCACCGCCTTTAACGATGAGCCGGAGAAAGCGAGCCGGCCCTATGACCGCGACCGTGACGGCTTCGTCATGGGCGAAGGCGCCGGCGTCGTCTGCCTTGAGGAATATGAGCATGCCAAGGCACGTGGCGCGAAAATCTATGCCGAGGTGATCGGCTATGGCCTCTCGGGCGACGCGCATCACGTGACGGCCCCCCACCCGGAAGGCAATGGCGCCTATCGCTCGATGGAAATGGCGCTGAAAAAGGCAGGCATGACTCCTGCTGACATTGACTATATCAACGCCCATGGCACCTCGACCATGGCTGACACCATCGAATTGGGCGCTGTGAAGGAGTTGTTTGGCGACGCCATCGGCAATGTCTCGATGAGTTCGACCAAATCCGCCATCGGTCACTTGCTTGGTGGCGCTGGCGCGGCCGAAACGATCTTTTGCATCCTTGCCATTCGCGATCAGATTGTCCCGCCCACCTTGAATCTCGACAATCCTGACGAAGGCACGGAAGGAGTTGACCTCGTTCCCCATGTGCCGCGCAAACGTCGTGTCCGGGCAGCCCTCAACAACAGCTTCGGTTTCGGGGGTACCAACGCCAGCCTGATCGTCAAGGCGCTGGATGACTGAGTAACGGCATTCCCGCCCCCTTGCTGACCTTGCTCAGGGTGAGCGGAAATTGGCCGGTTATCAGCTCGGCCGGCATGGCTGCGACTGTCTTTTCACTATCGTCTTTCCTACGTGCAACACCCCGTGGTAAATTGGTGACGATGACCAGAGCCCTCCTTGCCATGTTGCTTGCCCTGCTGCTCGCCGCCTGTTCCGGCGGCGCGCCGCGCGATGCCACCTTCATCATTCCGGAGGGGGCAAGCATGAGCCGCGCCGCCACGATCATGGAAGAAGCCGGGGCAATCGAAGACGCCGGGGCCTTTCTGCGCAATGCGCGCCTGTTTGGCGGAGATACGCCGATCAAGCCGGGCGAATATGAGGTCGAGGCCGGCGCAACCAACGGTGAGGTCCTTGCTCTCCTGCAGTCAGGCCGTATTCTCCAGAGGTTCGTGACCATACCCGAAGGCATGCCATCAATCATGGTCTATGATCGGCTGATGGCAAATCCTAACCTTACCGGGGATATTGACGTGCCGGCTGAAGGCAGCGTCCTTCCTGACACTTATGCCTATCGGAAAGGGGAAAGCCGTGCTGCGGTGTTGCAGCGAATGCAGCAGGCCATGGACCGTGCCTTTGCAGAGGCATGGGCCGGGCGGAGTGCTAACGCGATGGTCAACAACCGCACCGAAGTGCTTGCGCTTGCTTCGATCATTGAAAAGGAAACGTCGAAGCCCGAAGAGCGCCGCCGGGTGGCTGGTGTCTATACAAACCGCTTGCGTGTCGGCATGCGGCTCCAGGCTGACCCGACCATCATATATCCCATTACCCGCGGCAAGCCACTCGGCCGGGCCATCCGGCGGTCAGAGATTGATGCGGTCAACGATTACAATACCTACAGCATGGCCGGACTCCCTGTGGGGCCCATTGCCAACCCCGGCAGAGAATCGCTGAGGGCCGCCTTGAACCCGGAATCCCACGATCTCTATTACTTCGTCGCCGATGGCACTGGGGGCCATGTGTTCTCGCGCACATTGGCCGAACATAACGCCAACCACGCCCGCTGGCGGGAAATTCGCGCGCAGCGGGCTGCCCGGGATTCTGCCAGCAATTGATTTGTTGTGTTCAGCTTATCCAGCCGCGCGTTCGCGCTTGGTTGGCGAGCCAAAGCAAAACCATGGCAATCGCGGCGACACCAGCCTGCATGACCAATGGGCTGGACCCAAAGACTGCCTGTGCATCAGACAGGATGAACATCCACAGATCCTGAATCAGCACTGCAATGAGGCTGACGGCAAAGGCAAAAATTGTGCTCGCCTTGCGCCACAAGAGCAAAATGCTGCCCGCTACGCCTGCTCCGACCGCCGTCCAGCTTGCGGCCTTGGCCCACAAAGGCACCGTTGAAGCATAAGCCAATTGCGCGTCGGTCAATGGTGGACCAACGGCCAGTGCGTCCATGGTCAGCGCCGCACATCCCAACAGGTTCCACAGCAGGGCGATAGCAGCCAGCGGAACGAACCAGCGGGGCGCCGTTTGTACTTCCTGGTTTGCCATAGTTTTTCTCCTGTGCATGGCGAGGTACCTGCGCATTTTTTCAATGTGGCCAAGGGTGGGCCGGTAATATCACCGGCGCAAGGGCATTCGGAAAAGGAAGGGAGGAACGCGTGATGAAAGTTACAGGAAAGCGCCTTGACTGCCGGAAATCTGCGGACCACCGCATGTCGGATGGCTATGGACATCCACACCGCTGTTGACGATCGCTCAGAAGATACAGCCCCGATAATCGTGACAGCGATGATGGGGTCAGCAGATTTCGCATGGGCAGACGCCCTGCGTAAACAGCATTTTCCTGCCGAAAGGAACTGGCTAAAGGCGCACATCACCCTTTTCCACCATCTGCCGCCAAGCAGCCTTGAGCAGCTCATGCCCCTGCTGCGCTTGGAATGTAGAGCCGCGCCGCCGAAGGTTCGGCTTGCAGCCGTCATGTCACTGGGCAGGGGCGTAGCTTATCGCTTGGAATCGCCCGAACTGCTGGCAATTCGGCAGCGGATCGCCGAGTCATTCCACGGTTTGCTCACGCCTCAGGATCAACAGCCGCCCCGATTGCACATCACAATTCAGAACAAGGTTGATCCACAGCAGGCCAAGGCTCTGTTTGAGGAACTGTCGCGCGGTTTTCGACCACGACCATTCAGCATCGTCGGGTTGGCTGCGCATTATTACCGAGGTGGGCCATGGGAAGCGGTAGGCCATGTCAAATTTCGCGGTGCTTCGCGTCCTTGACCGCTTGACCGGCCGGGTCCCGCTTCTTATAGCCCGCCGCCTGACATCCCTCTCAGGATGATGCCGATGGTGCGGCGGAGTAGCTCAGTTGGTTAGAGCAGCGGAATCATAATCCGCGTGTCGGGGGTTCAAGTCCCTCCTCCGCTACCATCCGTTCTTTGGTTCGCAACGGCATCGCTACCCGAAAGTACATTGGGCATTGGGCACGATGGCCCTGCCTTGGTCCCGGACTGGCGGTCTCGATTGCTGGGCATCTGTCGCACCCTGTTTGGATCGCCATCAGCTTGGTTAAAAACGGCCATTCCCTTGACGTCAGTGCGATGTCGCGGGTGCGGATTGGGCCAGTCAGGGCGATTGGGCGTTGGTTATCGACAGCATGTTCTTGCGACTTTGCGCCGATTCACGAAAAGGGAAGAATTCAACGCTGGTTCCGTGATTCCCAGGGGAGGGTGTGATGACCTTGAAGAGTGCGCTGCCGATGAGGTCCTGGCTGTTTGCCCCGGGTGACAGCGAGCGCAAGATGGCCAAGGCGCAGGCAAGCGAGGCCGACATTGTCATCCTTGATCTGGAAGATGCGGTGGCGCCCGAAAGCAAAGCTGGTGCGCGTGCCATGGTTCTGGCGACTCTGAATTCCGCTGATGAGGAAGCTCGGCAGCGGCTCTTCGTACGGGTCAACCCGCTTGACGGGCCGCATACGCTGGAGGATCTGGCGGCAATCATGCCGGGTCGGCCGGGCGGCATCATGCTGCCCAAGGCATCAGGGCGCGGCGATGTGGAGCGGCTCGATCATTATTTGTCGGCGCTGGAAGTGGCTCATGGCATTGCCGAGGGGACGACGCCGGTGATTGTCCTTGTAACCGAAACTGCAGCCGCCATGTTCACCACCGGCGATTACAAGGGAGCGCCGCGAGTGGTTGCCCTTACCTGGGGTGCCGAGGATCTGGCCGATTCCATTGGCGCATCAAGCAATCGCAATGCCGACGGCAGCTATGGCTTCACCTATGAAATGGCGCGCAGCCTGTGTCTGCTCGGTGCGGCGGCGGCCGAGGTAACCCCGATTGACACCGTCGAGCCGGACTTCCGCAACATCGATGCGCTGCGAATGAGGGCGGAGACGGTCCGGCAGCAGGGCTACCGCGGGATGCTGGCCATCCATCCGGACCAGGTGCCGGTGATCAACGCTGCCTTTACGCCCAACGAGGCCGAGATCGCCCATGCCCGCGAAGTAGTCGCGCTATTTGCAGCCAACCCCGGTGCCGGGACGATTGGTCACAAGGGCGGCATGCTGGACCGGCCGCACCTGTCCCGCGCGCAACAATTGCTGGCGCAGGCGGGAGAGAGCTGAACTGGGCAAGGCCGACTGGCAGGAATGGCAGATTGGCGAGCAGGTGGCCGCGTCCTAACGCCTGAAGAGAGAGGGTGACCCACCCGGGAGAGGCATAGATGCATTTCGAACTCGAAGACGATCACCGTATGCTGCGTGACCTGGTTCAGCGCTTTGTCGCGGACCACCTGATGCCTCTGGAACAAGCGGTGATGGCACGCGAAGGCCTGACCGGCGATGGCGAATTGCTGCCCGAGGAGAAGGCCCGGCTGGATGCTGTCTCCAAGGAACTGGGCCTTTGGAGTCTTGATGCCCCGGTCGAGGACGGTGGCATGGGCATGCCGCATGTCGCGCTGGTTGCGGTCAACGAGGCGCTGGGCAGCACCGTCGCCAAATATACGCTGCCGCCTGATAGCCCGAACCTCAGGATGTTGGCCGCGACGGTCAATGAGCAACAGCGTGTCGCCTATCTCCAGCCTTATGCCCGGGGCGAGACCGTGTCAGCAATTGGCATTTCCGAGCCCGGTGCGGGTGCCGATCCGGCGGGCATGAAGACCAAGGCGGTGCGTGACGGCGATGACTGGGTAATCAATGGCCGAAAGATATGGATCACTCGCGCGGCTGAATCGGACTTCACCATCCTCATGGCGCTGACCGATCCGGAAAAAGGTGCGCGCGGCGGCATGAGCGCTTTTCTGGTCGACCGCGACACGCCGGGTTTCAACGTGTTGCGCCGCATTCCGATGGTTGGTGGCGAATTCACCTACGAGGTCGCGCTGGAGGATTGCCGGGTTCCCGGCTGGAAGCTGCTGGGAACCGAAGGGCAGGGCTTTGGCCCGATGCAGATCCGCCTCGGTACCCGCCGCATGGAAATGGCCGCATGGTGCATTGGTGCCGCCCAGCGCGCGCTCGACATGATGACCGACTATGCGCCGCAGCGCGTCACGTTCGGCGAAAAATTGTCAACCCGCCAGTCGGTGCAATGGTGGGTGGCCGATGCGGCCATGGCGATCCACGCCACACGCCTGATGGCCTATGATTGCGCATGGAAGCTGGATCAGGGCCGCGATGTGCGCACTGAAATCTCGATGCTCAAGGTGCAGGCCACCGAGATGGCACAGCAGGTCATCGATAATGCCATGCAATGTTTTGGCGCGATGGGCATGACCAAGGAAATGCCGCTGCAACTGCTTGCCGGACGGGTGCGCACGATGCGCATTTACGACGGCCCCTCCGAGGTGCATCGCATGGTCGTTGCCCGCAATTTGATGGATACCCGCCCATGAGCCATTCGCACAGCATTTCCACCCGCATTGTTGGCCATGTCGTGGAGATCATCTGGTCAAATCCGCCGCACAATCATGCGACCGTTGGCCTGCTCAAGGATCTGGGTGCGGCGCTGGCAGCCTTTGATGCCGACATCAACGTCCGCGCCGTCGTGCTGGCATCCGAGGGAAAGCCATTCTGCGCCGGGGCTGACCTTGCCTCCGCCGATGGCTTTGGCGGGGCGACTGACGATCCAATCCGGGAGTTTTACGATCAGGCGCTGACGATTTTTGCGGCGAAGAAGCCGATCGTGGCGGCGATTCAGGGCGCGGCGATTGGCGCGGGCCTTGGCCTCGCTGTTGCGGCCGATTTTCGTGTGGCGGCCCCGGAAGCCCGTTTTTCCGGCAATTTCACCCGGCTCGGCTTTCACCCCGGTTTCGGGCTGACTGTGACTCTGCCGCGCTTGATCGGCCACCAGCGTGCGCTCGAAATGTTCATGACCTCGGCGCGCTATAAGCCTGAAGATGTTGCCCCTTGGGGTCTGGTTGACCGGTTGGCACCGTCGGGCGGAGCGCTGGAGGGCGCGCATGTTCTGGCAGCCGAAATCGCCGGCAATGCACCGCTGGCATTGGTCGCTACGCGGGCCACATTGCGCTCAGGCATGGTCGAGGAGATTCGCGCCCGCTTGGATCATGAACATGCCGAGCAAGCGGTGCTGCGTGCGACCGCTGACTATGCGGAGGGTGTGGCATCGGTGTTTGAACGGCGTGAAGCCAACTTCACTGGCCGCTGATTGGACGCTTTATCCCTTTGCCTCCAGACCCTTGAGGAAATCGAGGATGACGGCGCTGAAAATGTCATTTTTGTCGCCGACAACCATGTGACCGGCGCCGGCAATGTCGTCAAAACGTGCATGAGGGACGAAGTCGAGGAAGGCTCGGGCGGCCTCAACGGTGACCAGGTCGCTGTTTGCCCCCCTGACAAGATGCACCGGCAAGGAAAGCGAGCGTGCCGCGAGTTCGAGCCGGTCGTCCTGCAGACCGTTGCCCCGCCTTTCTTGCGCATTGCCCAGAAATGCTGGGTCCCAGTGCCAGCGATATCGACCATCGTCACCCAGTCGCAGATAGTGGGACAAGCCTTCTGACGAACTGCGCCTTTCGCGGTTCTCCGTGTAGGAGGCAATGGCGTCGGCTGCTTCGTCCAGTGTTGCGAAACCGTCGTCCATGTGACGCAGCATGAAGCCAACGATACGATCAACTCCGGCAGGCGACATGTTGGGTGTTACATCGACAAGGGTCAGGCTTTGAAAACTGCCGGGACGCAATTCACCCTCGGCTACAAGCCCGGACAAGCCGCCAAGAGAAGCGCCGACCATTGCGGGTTTGCGATCCAGCGTATTGGCAATCGCCAGCAGGTCCGCCGCCATATGGCCAACATCATATCCGTCGGGGGACGCCCATTGGCTCTGTCCATGACCACGAAGGTCAACAGCGATGGCCCGATATCCGGCTTCGGCCAAAACTTCGGCAGTCTTGCGCCAGGCCCTTTTGGTCTGGCCGCCGCCATGGGCAAGAAGTACTGGCTGGCCATCGACAGGTCCTGAAACATCGACTGAGAGCTTCAGTCCGCCGCTGCCGTTGATCATATGGTGTGTAGCCTTCGCCATCATCGCCGTAACTGCCTTTGTTTATTGCTGGGCGTTCCGATCATCATGTTCGACGAATGTCAAAAATATCCAATTTTTGCAAAGAAATGTCTGTATCTGATGGCCCTACGGATCGCATTGGGGCGCGGACGTCCGATCAACGGATGCAGCCATCAAGGATAGCCTTCATCATCAGGTGACGGCTCATGGTGTCGAGGTATCGATGATCCGCAGGTTGTTTCTTTGCACTTTGGGGTTCCATCGGCGTGATGGCCGGCGTGCGGCCTATGATGACCGCCATATCGCTCGCGCCCCGTGCAAATATTGTGGCAAAAAGCTCGAAAAACACTGGAACGGAAAGTGGCAGGTTTCCCAAGAGTGATGCCAACGATTCAAAGTTCCCCCGCATGGAGCGGCTACCACGGCAGATGAATGGCCGCTCCATGCCCCTGTTCTTGCCACCGGGGTTGCGCGCAAGGTGATCAAGCCCTCGCCCTGTTGAGCCTGCGCAGATGATCCGCGAGTTCGCTGCCATTACGATCCCAATTGAACCGCCCATGGGTGCGAGTTGACAAGGCCTGGCGGTCAATCGGTCTCGACAGGACTTCGATGATAGCCTTGGCGAGCGCGAACGGGTCTGCCGCGGCAATGCTGCCAGCATCCGGACTATCGATCATTTCATGCGCCGGGGAAATGTCACTCAGGACCAGCGGCACTCCGCATGCCTGTGCCTCCACCCACGCATTTGCCAAGCCTTCGCTTGCAGACGGCAGGACCATCAGGTCGGCTGCGGCATAGAGTGAAGGGAGCTGGTCATTGGGGACCGGGCCCAGCTGTCTGACCCGTTCTGACAGGCCGAGTGTGGAGGCCATAGCCTTCAGCCTTGCCGAATCCTCGCCAGCGCCTGCCATAAAATATTGGACATCGTAAGGCAGGTCTCGCATCGCTTCCAGCACCAGCCACTGTCCCTTGCGCGGGATCAGTGCTCCGACAGTGAGCAGAAGCTTTGCTGATTCCGGTACATTCCACTCACGACGGGCAGTTGCGCGGTCCTTCAGGTGGAACCGTGTGGCATCGACGCCCGTGTAATGAACCCGTATCTTCTCCGCCTGCATTCCAGCGGTCACCATGTCCTTCTTCAAGGCCTCACCGACCGCAAGCAACCCGGTCGCCGCCTGAGCCGCCGCGAGAATTGCCGGGCCAGTATCGGGGCGCTGCGTCCACAGCGAAATGTCCGCCCCGCGCGCCTTGATTGAAAAAGGCACACCCAGCGCGCTTGCCAGCTGATGGGTGGCCGGTCCGTCAGGGTGGAAGAACTGCGCATCAAGCACATCCACTCGGCCCTCCTGCTGCATCCGCCTGACAACCGGCAACAGCGCGCGGGCGATGGCGGTGGCATTCAAACGGCTGCCGACTTTGGGCAAAAGTGTGAAGCGCGGTCGCACAACCTCAAGGCCATGCCAGTTCTCGCGGTGCGGCAGGCGACGCAGCGCCGCATAGCGGCGGTGCAATGACAATGGCCAGGGCGGGATGCCTAAAGGGACTATAACGGTCAGTGCTATGCCCGGCTGTCGGGCGAGCGCGGCAAGCGAGCGTTCAACAAATATGCCAAAATTTGGTCGTGTCGCGTCAGGGAAGAGAGTGGCGATGCTGACGATATGAAGCGGGTTGGCCTGGTCTTGCGCCTCACTCATGCTCCAAGGGTCCTGACCAAGCGTGTGGTTACTGCTACCCATTCTGGGATAGTCAGCACCTGTTGCCTGGCGCCGTCAATTAAGGGCAGCAGTTGGAGCTTGTCGCCATCAACCGCGAGCAGCCGGCCAAAAAGATAGCGCCCGGCAGGACGTGGGACAAGAATGTCCCGGTTGAGCGCCGTGCCAATGGCATTGCGCGCCAGCTTGCGGCACCAAAGGATGTCGCCGCCACGATAATCGCCGACGCTGGCGGCGAAACGGACCGCCACCGTGCCAGTTTCCGGACGGAGCAGGGCGATACTCTCAACGCGTGTCGGTGCGTGGGCGCCATCATGGCCGATGATGGCGGCAAGGCTCAGCTCCTCGTCATCGGGCATTTGCACCAGATCGCGCGGTTCGACACCCAGCGCCTTGGCGATGCGGTTCAGCCAGTCGAGTGACAGGGTGCGGGTGCCAGTTTCGAGTCGTCCGATGGTTTGCGCCGTGGTCGGCGGATCGCAACGGCTGGCGACGTCGTCCAATGTCATTCGTTTGGTACGGCGAACGGCGCGAATACTGTTGATCATCATTCTTCTTCCTTGCGGCTGGCAAAAGCAATGAACCACAGAGGTTACTTCTTTCCTACATCTATTACCATATGACAAGAGTCGATTCGCTGAAGTTGAGGAGAATCGCCATGGTTCCTGCCGCTGTCCGTTCGCTTGTCACCCGTCGCCATCCTGATTGTGCCGCACCGGAAGGGCGCGGCAGGAAGGTGACGGTCAATCTGGCCGAGAGTCCGCTAGGCTGGTTGCACGCGCGCGGGCTGATCAGCGACCGGCAGCTGCTCGCGGGGGACGCGTTGCGAGCCGATTTCGAGCGGTCGGGCCTCGCGCCGAGGCTGACAATGCGCTGGGATGCGGCGCCGCCCGATGGTTCACCACGCACGCTGCGCAGCCATGATGCTGCGACGGTCGCGCAGATTGACGCGAGGCGGCGATTTGACGCGGCGATGGCGCATGTCGGCAGCGGCCTTGCCGACATTTGCTGGCGGGTTATTTGCGCAGGCGAGGGGATGGCCGGGGCCGAGCGTGGCCTTGGCTGGCCGGCGCGGTCTGGGCGGCTGGTGCTGACGCTGGCGCTTGACCGGTTGGCGGCGCATTACCGCCTGCCGGGATGATCAGCCGCCGAGGCTCTCCACTTCTTCTGCGAGGGTCAGCCAGCGGTCCTCCGCCGCTTCCTTGTCGGCGCGCAGTTTTTCAAGCTCGGCGGTCAGCGCCTCGAATCGGGCGAAGTTCTTGGTGTAGAGGTGCGGATCGGCAAGTTCGGCTTCGGCTTTGGCGATGGCGACGTCCATCGCCTCGATCTGGCTGGGCAGCAGGTCGAAATCACGTTGGTCCTTGTAGGAGAGCTTCTTCTTCGCGCCGCCGCCGGCGGTGGCCTGCTGCGCGGCGGTGGCGGCGGCCTTGGCCTGGGTCACCGCCTTGGGCGTGTTCGACTTTGCCTGCTTCTTGCGCGCCTCCCAGTCGGCATAGCCGCCGGCGACAACATCGACTGTGCCCGACCCATCAAGGCCGAGGGTGACAGTCACGGTGCGGTCAAGGAAATCGCGATCGTGGCTGACGAGCAGCACCGTGCCCTCATAATCGGCGATCACCTCCTGCAAGAGGTCGAGCGTTTCAAGGTCGAGGTCGTTGGTCGGCTCGTCGAGGACAAGCAGGTTGGATTCGCGAGCGAATTCGCGGGCGAGCAACAGGCGCGACTTTTCGCCGCCTGACAGCGTGCCAACCTTGGCCTCGGTCAGCGACGGGTCGAACAGGAAGTCCTTGAGGTACCCGCGGATATGCTTGCGCTCACCGCGCACGTCGATCCAGTCGCCGCCATCAGCGAGAACGTCGCGCACGCGCTTGTCGGGTTGCATCAATGCGCGCTGCTGGTCGATGACGATGCCGTCGAGCGTCTTCGCGCGGGCGATGCTGCCGCTGTCAGGTTCGATCTCGCCGGTCAGCAGCTTGAGCAGGGTGGTCTTGCCCGCGCCATTGGCCCCGACCAGACCGATGCGGTCACCACGCTGCACGCGAAAGCTGAAATCCTTGATGATCGTCCGGCCGCCATAGCTTTTGGTGACATGCTCGGCGGTGATGACCGATTTTGTCTTGCTGTCGTCCTTGACCAGCCCGATCTTGGCAGTGCCCTGCGGGCTGAGCATGGCGGCGCGCTGGGCACGCATTTCATAGAGTTTCTCAAGCCGCCCCTGATTGCGCTTGCGCCGCGCCGTGACACCCCGCTCAAGCCAGTGCGCCTCGATCTTGAGCTTGGCGTCGAGCCGTTCGGCGTTGCGCGCTTCCTCGGCATAGACGGTTTCCATCCACGCCTCGAACCCGCCGAAACCGATCTGCTTGCGGCGGATGGTGCTGCGGTCGAGCCACAAAGTCTCGCGCGTCAGCCGGGTGAGGAAAGTCCGGTCGTGGCTTATGGTGATGAAGGCGCCGCTATAGCGTTGCAGCCAGCTTTCGAGCCAGTCGATCGCGGCAAGATCCAGGTGGTTGGTCGGCTCATCGAGGAGCAAAATGTCAGGTTCGCTCGCCAAAGCCTTTGACAGGGCAGCGCGGCGCTTTTCGCCGCCGCTGGCGGTGGCGGCGTCACGGCCAAGGTCAATGCCCATCTGGTCGGCAATCGCCGCGACCTCATGCATGGCGGGCGCGCCATCGCCAGCGATGCAATAGTCCATCAGCGTGGAGCATCCGGCGAAGCTGGGTTCCTGTTCGAGCATGACGACACGGGTGCCCGGCACGATCATCCGCGTGCCCTCGTCACTGTCGATGGTGCCGGCGAGCAGGCGCAGCAGAGTCGATTTGCCCGCGCCGTTGCGGCCGATCAGCGCCAGCCGCTCCCGCTCGCCGATATAGATGTCGAGCCCGCGAAACAGCCAGCCGCTGCCCTGGATCAGGCCGAGATTTTCATAGGACAGGAGCGGGGCGGCCATGGGCGGGAAAATTCCGGGTATGGATGGGGGAGGAGCTTGTCTGAACGAGCGCCTAGCCGCCGGTTCAGCCGCTCGCAAGCCAAAGGCCATTATTCATTACCCATATGAAACCGGATGGGCGATGATCCGTTCGGTGGGTTGCCCATCACAAGGAGGATCAGACCCGATGAAACGCCTTCATGCCGCCGCCGCCACTTTCGCGATGGCCGCCGCCAGCGCCGCCTTGCCCTTTGCTGCGCAGGCACAGACTGTCCCCGCTCCCCAAACGCCGCATGGAATGATGCACAGCATGGCCGATGTTGATTCCCCGTTGCTCGCTTTCTCGATCACCGAAGAGGTGAAGAGCGCGCCTGACCGCGCCCGGATTGGCGCCGGTGTCACCACGACGGCAACGACCGCTGTTGAGGCAATGCGCGCCAATACCGCCGCGATGAACAATCTGATCGCCGCCGCCCGCCGTGCCGGGATTGAACAGCGCGATATCCAGACCAGCGGATTCAACCTGTCGGCGCAATATGACTATACCCCGCAGCAACAGGGCCAGCCGCCGCGCCTGATCGGCTATCAGGTGTCGAACCAGCTGAGCGTCATCACCGCCAACACCACCCGCGTCGGCGCACTGATTGACGCGCTGGTCAGCGCGGGCGGCACCAACATCGACGGGCCGAGCTTCTTCCTCGCTGATCCTGACGCATCACTCGACACGGCGCGAGAAACCGCGCTGCGCCGCGCCACCGAACGCGCCAACCGTTACGCCCGGGCCGCCGGCTACAGCAGCGCGCGGCTGGTCAGCGTCTCCGAAGGCGGTGGCTTCACACCGCCCATGCCGATGCCGGTGATGATGGCCCGCGCCGAATCCGCCGACGCCGGCAATGTCATCCAGCCGGGGCAGGTGAGCAACGGCATCACCCTGAATGTGCAGTACCGTTTGGTGAGGTAAAACGATCCTATCCGAACCCGTGTGTCCCCGGCTCGACCGGGGACCCATGGTCGACCGTCACGGGTTGCAGACGAAGTCAGCGGGGCTTCTGAATTCTGACGGTTGGATGTAGCGAAAGTATTGGCCATGGGGCCCCGATCAGGTCGGGGGCGCATTGAGGCATTTTCAGACCGATGGTCTAGCCTCACCCCCACGGCCACTCCCGCTCGCGAAACCATTTGGTGATGACATATTTGCGCCCCTTGCGCACCTTCATCGCATGGTGGAGCGTGTCGGGGTTGACGGTGCCGTCGGGGCGCAGGCTGTTCCAGGCAACGATCTTGCCGGGTTCGGGTTGGACAATTTTGTCCGGCCCGAAAAAGCGGGTGCCGCCGCCGGCATCGACCTTGTTGAGATAGGCCATCACCGTCCAGGTCCGCTGGCCGGACCGCCATGTATGCTCTTCATAATCTACGCCGGTCGGCTCGAAATAGTCGGTGTGGCCCTTGAACTCCTGCCCGACGTCATAGCGTTGCCCCTGCAAGGGCTCGCCAAAGCGGTGATCGATGCCGACAAGGGCGCAGAGTTTGGCGTCGATCGCCTGAACGAACGGGTCGGCATAGTCGAGGTCGCCGGTCCAGCTGGTGCGGAACGCTTCGTCACCGTTGAAATCGGTAATGGTCGATGGTCGCACGGCGAGGTCGATACGCTCTATCAGTCCGGCGCATTCCTCGCCTGAGAGGAAGGCCGGGATAAGGAATTGGGTCAGCCGTGGCGAAGGAACCTTCCGTGCGCCGGGGGTGCTGGCAAGGCGGCTGGCGGTGAGGTCCGCTCCGGAC
Organism: Sphingomonas lacunae; assembly: GCF_012979535.1. Classification (NCBI taxonomy): domain Bacteria; kingdom Pseudomonadati; phylum Pseudomonadota; class Alphaproteobacteria; order Sphingomonadales; family Sphingomonadaceae; genus Sphingomonas; species Sphingomonas lacunae. The sequence goes on along the minus strand of NZ_CP053015.1, from coordinate 2,685,933 downwards.
AGGGTCAGGTCATAGGCCATGATCACCGCTTTTGCCCGGTCCGGCGCAGGTCAGGCAAGGCCGATCACCGCCTTCGCTGCTTTATGCTCGCCCAGCCCTATCTTTGCTTGACTATTCGCCCCCCCACAGCCTATTCGCGCCGTCTCGCACAGGGATTTGACCTGTCGTAATGTGTGGCGACCATAGCTCAGCTGGTTAGAGCGCCGGTTTGTGGTACCGGAGGTCGTGGGTTCGAGCCCCATTGGTCGCCCCATTTTTCCAACATCAGCCGCCAACATGTTCCCCTGCCGTCGCAGGGGGTGTCCAGCTTGCAAGAGCACTCCCCTAGTGACTCCCGCCTCGTGACATATTATTGCGCGCGGCTGTAACTTCATTCCGCATCGATCGTAATGCGCACGAAAGGCTGCCGCCATGCCGTCCATCTTTGACCTTCCTGATTTTGACAATCATGAGGGCGTCCACCTGTTCCGTGATGCTGATGCTGGCCTGACGGCGGTGATCGCCATTCACTCGACGCATCTGGGTCCGGCGGCGGGTGGCGCGCGCTATTGGCATTATGCCGACAGCGCCGATGCGGTGACCGACGCCCTGCGCCTGTCACGCGGCATGAGCTACAAGAACGCCATGGCCGGTCTGCCGATGGGCGGAGGCAAGGGCGTGATCCTCGCCGATGCCGGCACGCCGCCCAAGACGCGCGAGCAGCTTGCCGCCTTTGGCCGGGCCATCGAGTCGCTGAACGGCCGTTATGTGACCGCCGAGGATGTCGGCATGAGCGATGCCGACATGCTGGCGATTGCCAGCGAGACGCGCCACGTCTCCGGCCTGCCTGTGGCAAGCGGCATGGCCGGCGGTGACCCCGGCCCGCTGACGGCGATTGGCGTGCATCTTGGCGTCTTGGCGGCGATCCGGCGTGGATTGGGCAAGGACAGTGCCAAGGGCGTGCATGTCGCGATCCAGGGTGTTGGCAGCGTCGGCGGCGGTCTTGCCCGCAAGCTTGCCGCTGATGGCGCGAAGCTGACGCTGGCTGACGTCAATGCTGACCGGGCCAAGGCGCTGGCTGCGGAACTGGGCGCACAATGGGTCGATGCGGATGACATCATGACGGTTGAGGCCGATGTGTTCAGCCCCAATGCGCTCGGCGCGATCCTGACCGAAGCGAGCATTGCCGCCTTGAAGGCACCGGTCGTCGCGGGCGGTGCCAACAACCAGCTGGCGACGGCGACCGACGGTCAGCGCGTGCAGGATCGCGGCATCCTCTATGCGCCCGACTATGTCATCAACGCGGGCGGCATCATCAACGTCGCGCTCGAATATCTCGGTGCACAGGGCCGTGAAGGCGGCAGCCGGGACGACGTGCTGGCGCGCATCGCTCAGATTCCGGAGCGCCTCGAAGCCATCTGGGCTGAAAGCGCAACAACCGGCATCCCCGCGAGTGACGTCGCCGACACCATGGCGCGCCGCCTGATCGGGCGTGGTTGAACCCAGGCCTGGTTTTTTTCCGAGCCAAGCCTCAGCAATAGCGGCAACTGTCGATGAACCGACAGGCTGCAGCATAGATATGCTCGCGGCCATCGTCGTTGATCATGTCGCTCAGCAACTGGTCAAAACCGGGGCGATTGTCAGCGGCAGCCAGTGCCACCAGATCGACGACCGTTCGCTCGTCAGGCGTCATGACGCTACAACATGGGGCATAGACGGCCAGAGGTTCCGGCCAAACATTTGCCGCGCTGTCCAGTAACAAGACCCAGCTTGTTGCCCGTTTTTCGCTGCCCAGCAATGATGCGAGCCTCTGTAGCGCGCATTGTCCGGAACGATGAATGATCACGGTAGCACGCAAGGCGGCAAGCAGTCGGTGGGCTGATGGCCGAAGAGTGCCGGTTTGAGCCTGGCTTGTGAGAGATTCGGGCAGGGCTGGAAAAGGTGTTTTCACTCTGGACCTCCATGGCGAACGGAAGCCTATTAATGCAACTAACTCGCATTAGCAATTATGAGTTGCAGCTGGCTCTTGTGCAATCAACCGCGCCGATTTGCTCCCGGGACAACCTTGCCTGATCAGGCTGTTAGCCGTTGCCTATCGTCAGAAACTGAAGTCGCCCCGGCGCTTCCGGATTGTGTGTCCGGCGCTTCTCGAGGCGTTGCGAGATAGCCAAGGATGGTTTCCGCATCCACCGCACGAGAGAAAAGCCAACCTTGCAGATAGTCGCATCCCGCAGCGCGCATGAAATGGGCCTGGGCTTCATTTTCAATGCCTTCCGCGACCGTCACCATCTTGAGCGCGCGGGCAACGGCGATGCTGGCATGGAGCATCGCCCGGGCGCCCGGATCTTGAATGGCACTGGCGATCAAAGTCTTGTCTATCTTCAGAGTATCAAAGGCAAATTGTCGCAGAAAGCCAATCGAGGCATAGCCGGTGCCAAAGTCGTCCAGCGCCAAGCGAACGCCAAGCGCCCGGATGTCCGACAAAACCTTGCCTGCCAACACCGGGTCGATCACCACATAGGTTTCGGTCACCTCGAGTTCGAGCCGACTGGCTGGAAAGCCATTGGTATCGAGCAGCCTTTTGAGTTGTGTCGGGAACTCGGGATTGCGCAACTGGGCGGCGGACACATTGACCGACAGCCGGATGTCGTCCCACGCTGTTGCGTCGCGACAGCCGCGCTGAAGGACGAACTGGCCAAGGCGGTCGATCAGACCGGTTTCTTCTGCCACGGGAATGAAGCGGTCCGGCCCGATATCGGCCAGTCCATGTTGGTCCCACCGCAACAAGCCCTCAACGCCAGCCACCTGTCCGGTGCGGGCATCAAGTATCGGCTGGTAATGCACCTCGAATTCTTCGGCGTCGAGTGCATCCTTGAGCCGGACTTCGATCGCTCGGGCGACTGCCTGATTGCGATCCATTTCCGGGGTGAACCACAGGCGGCGCATCTTGCCACTGCGTTTGGCGGCATACATGGCGATGTCCGCCTGTCGCATCAGTTCGCTGACCCGGTCGGCGCCCAACGAACTGCTCGACAGGCCAACTGATGCTCCGATCGAAATGCTGCGTTCGCCAATGCGGAACGTTTGGCGCAGTTGCTCCAGCAAGGCGTCAACACTCGTGCATAGGTCATCATCCGCACGCGGACCGCAGGAAAGGATGGCGAATTCATCACCGCCCAGGCGGGCCACCATGCCGCCCGGCGGGCGCAATCGGCGGGCAATGGCCGCACATTGGCGAATGAGCTCGTCGCCGACCGCATGCCCATAACTGTCATTGACCCCCTTGAATCCGTCGAGGTCTATAAAGGCGATGGCGATCGGTTGCCCTTCGCGAAGAGATGATTTCGCAGCATGGCGAAGGGCGCGGCGGTTTGGCAAATCAGACAGCGAGTCAATCAAGGCGCTGCGGTTGAGTTCGCGCATGGCTGCAACCGTCCGCGTCATCAGCAGGCCAATAGCGAGCAATCCGGCAAAGAAAGCGAGGCCGAAAAAGGGTAAGGAACGCCACAACGCCAGAGTGCCCGGCAACGCTGCCTGCCAGCTGAGATGACCCAGGCTGACGCCGGTTGGGTCCCACAAGGTTATGCTGCTGTCAGTCGCACGGTCGGCCAGGCGCAGATCACTTACGATCAACCGCTCGCTGATGCGCTCAAGCATGGCCGGTGTCAGTCGTTTGGACAATATCAGATAGACCGCTTCGCCTTGGTTCGGGGCAGATGGTGGACGGACCAACGCGGCGCCGGCGATGCGGACCCCGTCGCTGCCGTTCAATATGGCGCCTTTCGGGGCGGCGTCGGCGGAGATTGTGCTCACCAATTGCATCAAGGCCGGGCTGGCAGCGCTGTTGCGTGCGCCAGCCTTGATTTTTCCGTCGGTCAACATGAAACGGATACGGCCGTTGCTGTCCACGACGATGACGCAGTCGTAATTGCTGCCCAGCCTGCTGCTTTCCCCCCATGTCCTGAGGGCAAAGCGTTCAACCTGGGTGTCCGCCATGATGTGGGCTGCGGCGAGGTCCCAATAGGCATTGTCGTCTGCCACACTCGCCAGCGCATCGACCTGACTGTCGAGAGCATTGGCGACTGCTAAGGCGGTGCGCTGATTGTCCGCGAAATTGGTTTCGCTCGCCGTACGCAAAAGGCTGAGGCAGGTTACAATAATCGCGATCAGAAAGGTCGCAAGGATAGCGAGAACGGGCGTCGACAGCCCGAACCGATCCCTGTTGCGACGCCTTTTGAACATGTGATTATCGTTTCCCTGACCGGGAAGGTTGATAGTTCGCCAATCTTAACATTAGATAAGCCACAGCCGATTTTAGGCTGGAGGAACTCACGCTCACGCACGGTGCCTTCCTAGGGCTGTTGCGTCATGACGACACAGATTGGCTCGCCAAGGGATTCGGGTTTTTGCGGCGTGCCATTGTCCCAAATCAATGGACCTTGGCAGGGGGACGGAATAAAGGCGTTGCCCATGCACCGTTTTGCCAATCCACAGCGATTCCTGTCAATCGCGCGCCCGCTCACCCCTTTGCTGACAATTGTCGGTCTGATTTTGATAGTGGCCGGGTCCTATGCCGGCCTAGCAGTCGTCCCTGCCGAAGCGCGGCAGGGGGATTCGGCACGGATCCTGTACATCCATGTGCCCGCTGCCTGGCTTGGCATGGGCGGATGGTCGGCGCTCGCGATAGCCGGATTGGTGCAACTCGTCTGGCGTCATCCGTTGGCCGGCGTCTCGGCCCGGGCCATCGCAGTGCCCGGTGCCCTGTTCACTGCCATCTGCCTTGCCACCGGCTCAATCTGGGGCAAGCCGACATGGGGCACTTGGTGGGAATGGGACGGTCGCATGACGTCGATGCTGGTTCTGCTCTTCCTCTATTTCGGCTTTATCGCCTTTGCCAACGCCAACGAGGATAAAGCCTCGATCAGCCGCGGCGCCGCGGTTTATGCAGTGGTTGGTGCGGTCAACCTGCCGATCATCAACCGGTCGGTGGTCTGGTGGAACAGCTTGCACCAGCCGGCCAGCATCACCGTCGGCGGTAGCAAGATCGCCAACGAACTGCTTTGGCCTCTGGGCATGACCGTGCTCGGTTTTTCCTGCCTGTTCGGCGCCATCGTCCTGATGCGGATGCGTACCATATTGGCTGAGGCAAAGGTCGAGGCGCGATTGCGCCGGATGGCGATGGGTTGATCCCAGCGGGCGTCCTGACTGGCCCTGCCGGATCGATCCATTGTGTCATCGAATCCGGTCCAAATCCTGTCGCGATACCGGCTCTGCTTGCTTCGCTGCCAAAGCGCGGAGATTGAGCAACTGTCGTTCCCTTTCCACCGGAAGTTCGACCATCTGCATCTCATCGCGACGGTCTTGCACGCCTTGATCATAGAGAAGCCATTGCTTCTTGGCGTAAGAGCCGGCGGCAAAACCGCCAACAGCCGTGAAGGCGGTCGCCGCTATGACAAAGGGAATCGCGGGGCGGTAAATCGCTAGCGACTCCTTGCCCAGCGCATAGGTGCCCAGCGCTGCGACAATGGTGATAAGGCCGCTGAGAAAGGCCCCTGCGATTTCCTGTTGGGAATAGCCGGCGATCAGACCGGGGCACCCACCAATTATGGCAAAGGCACCGATGAGGCCGATTTGATGGCGGTGGATTGCCCGATTTGCCGCCCACATCAGCAAGCATGCCAATAGCGTGACTGCGGCAATGATGGTGAAGGTTGGTACCGCCAAATCGAAAAAATCGACAAAGGCCGGCAAAATGTCGTTCACGATCCCTCCGGTGCGCGTTCGGCGCGTTCAAGCACTACTCGGGCGGCGCGATCTACTTTCTCGGCTTCCCTCAAAATGTCTGGGTCAAGCGTCCTGTTACGGCGGGCTTCGTTTAAATCGCGTTCGTAGCGTTCCATTTCCCGCCGTGCGCTGATGATGTCATCCTGTGTTGTGATCTGCCCGGGCGGACAAAGGGGCAAGCGGCCCCCGGTAACAGGATTGCGATACCCATCGCGAGGGGAGCAAGGGATCCGCCCAGAAGCGGCGGCCTCCACCTGGGCCTGAACGACCGCTGGCCATGCGACGTCGGCCATAACGACCGTCGCAACCAATGCCCTGATCATGTATCGCATCAACGCCCCGCCCCCCCCACGCAGCCGACAAGCGGTTATTGGTTGATCAGGCCGGACTTGTCCGTGATGCCCGTCACGGCATCGCCTGTTTCAGGAACGAAAAATTCGGTCGATCTGCTCTCGACAGTTTGACGCCAGTCCGGCAAAGCGACCGCCATGACCAGCCAGTGGGACTTTGTCATCGCTGCCTATGCCGTCACCGCGCTGGGGACGGTGGCTGTGCTGTTGCACAGCTGGATGCGCCTGCGCCGCGCCGAGCAGCAGGCGGATGGCCTGCGCGACCGTGGCGAAACCCCTGTTCCCCCGCCTCAGCAGTGAGCCACGAGTGAAACCCAAGCAGCAGCGTCTCATTCTCGCCATCCTCGCGCTGGTCGCCGTGGTTGGCGCCGGTTTGTTGGCCGCAGCTGCCCTGCGTGATCAGGCCGCCTATTTCTACACGCCTTCGGAAGCCAAGGCGGCAACGATCACACCTGGCGAGGCGGCCCGCTTGGGTGGCATGGTGGAAGTCGGAACTCTCCGCCAGGATGCCGACGGATTGACCATCCTGTTCAGTCTGACAGACGGCAAGGCATCTGTGCCAGTGCGATATACAGGGATTGTGCCTGATCTCTTCGCTGAAGGGTCCGGCGCGGTTGCCGATGGCCAGTTCAATGCCGACGGCACCTTCGTCGCCGAGAAAATACTCGCCAAACATGACGAGCGTTACATGCCGCCACAGATGGGTGAGATGCCAGAACATCTGACTGACACCGTCGTGGATGGGGGCGCGCCGGTCGCGCCAACCGCCGCTGCGACGGCTCCGGCACGGGCGCCCGGCCAATGATCGCGGAAATCGGCCATGTCTTTCTGTGGATCGCTGCGGCCTTGGCGCTGTTCCAGATTTACACGGGCGTTGTAGAGTTACGTGGCGGGCCGCTGTCGCCGGCCCGCCCGCTCGCCATTGCGCAAGGTACGCTTACCGGCCTGGCGTTCCTGCTCTTGATTTGGCTGTTCATTGTCACGGATTTGTCAGTCGATCTGGTGGTGCGTAACAGCCATTCGCTCAAGCCGATGCTTTACAAGATTTCGGGCGCCTGGGGTAATCATGAAGGCTCGATGCTGCTATGGCTCTCGGTGCTTGGTGCGGCGGGTGCGGCAGTAGCCCTGTTCGAACAGCGCCTCAAACCCCGCACGCTGACCGCGACCCTGGTTGCACAGAGCGCCCTGTCGCTGGGCTTTTTTGCCTTTTTGCTGTTCGTCTCCAATCCGTTCAAGCGCCTGCCCGCGCCAGCGACCGAAGGTATGGGTCTTAACCCGCTATTGCAGGATCCGGGTCTCGCATTCCATCCGCCGACCCTTTATTTTGGATATGTTGGCCTGTCGGTCGCTTTTTCCTTTGCGGTCGGTGCCTTGATCACGCGCGATGTCGGTCCCGCCTTTGCGCGCGCCATGCGCCCTTGGGTGTTGGCCAGCTGGATATTTCTGACACTGGGCATCACCGCCGGAAGCTATTGGGCCTATTATGAACTGGGCTGGGGAGGCTGGTGGTTTTGGGACCCGGTGGAAAATGCCTCGTTGATGCCTTGGCTGGCCGCAACGGCGCTGCTGCACTCGGTCAGTGTCACTGCCAACCGCGATGCGCTGCGCGCCTGGACTGTCATGTTGGCGGTCGTCGCCTTTTCGATGTCGATGATAGGCACCTTCATTGTCCGTTCGGGTTTGCTCACATCGGTCCACGCCTTTGCCGTCGATCCGGAGCGCGGCAGCTTCATCCTTGCGCTGCTGGCCCTTTATATCGGCGGCGCCTTGGCACTGTTCGGTGCGCGTATCGGCGCGGTGGCCGAAGGAAAACGTTTCGCCCTGCTCAGTCGCGAAGGATCGCTGGTGATCAACAATCTGTTGCTCTCGGTTATCCTCGTCGTCGTCCTGACAGGCACTCTGGCCCCAATTGTGGCCGAGGCGATGGGGTCAAAAATTTCCGTCGGTCCACCCTATTTCAACCCGGTATCAGCGATTTTTGCCTTGCCCCTGTTTGCCGTCATGGTGATTGGGCCGCTGCTGCGCTGGCGCCGTGATGATGGGGTCAAGGTCAGGCGCTGGGCTCCGGTCATGCTGGTTGTAACAATGCTCGGCATCGGCCTGCTCGTCTGGCTGGCGCCAGGCATGCGCCTCCTGCCGTTGCTCGGGCTGGCGCTTGCGGCTGCGATCGCGATCGTTAGCCTCGTGCCGCTCGCCGGGCGCAATCTGCTGCGCACCCCGTTGCCGATCTGGGGCATGGTAATCGCTCATTTCGGCGTGGCCATGGCTCTGGCCGGAATGGCTACCGAAACGGCCTTCATCAAGGAAAGGCTGGTTGCTGCCAGCCCCGGCGACAGGGTTGAAGTGGGTGATTGGCAGGTTACCTTTAATGAAATCCGGCCGGTCGCTGGTCCAAACTGGACAGCGGTCGAAGCGGTGCTGACGGCACGTCGGGGCGGTTCTTCAGACATAATGCGGCCGCAGGCCCGCTATTTCAGCCAGCCGTCGACCGAGACCAACGAAGCAGCCCTGCTGACGACTTGGAATGGCCAGCTTTATGCGGTGTTGGGTCACCGGATCGATGGCACAGATGGAGCAAAGCCGCGTTGGCAGCTACGTTTGTGGTGGAAACCGCTGGTCTGGTGGATCTGGGCAGGGGGCGGTTTGATCGCGCTTGGCGGACTCTTGGCGCTAATCGGCCGGATGCAGCCGGTGCGAATGGTCAAGGTCTGGTTCGCCAGATTGCAAAGCCGCAGCATCCCGAACGGGAGATATGGACGATGAGCGAGTTGGAGACGCCGCCGTCCTCTTCCCGCTGGATCAGTTGGGCACCTCTGGCGGTTATCGCTGTGCTCGGTGTCCTGTTCGTCTGGGGCCTGACTCGTGGTGACACACAGGCGATCCAGTCACAATGGATCAACAAGCCGGTGCCGACCTTTGCCCTGACGGCAGCGGTGCCTGAGCGGCCAGGACTGTCCAGCAGGGTGTTCAGTGATGGCCGCCCGCGCCTGATCAACGTGTTTGCCAGCTGGTGCATTCCGTGCAAGGTGGAGGCTCCGGTGCTTGAGGAATTGAGTCGCCGCGGTGTCATCATCGAAGGCATTGCCATCCGGGACCGGCGCGATGATTTGCAGCGCTTTCTTGCCGAACACGGCAACCCCTATGCCAGCATCGGCGCAGATGACCGTAGCGAGGTGCAGATCGCGCTGGGTTCGTCCGGTGTGCCCGAAACCTTTCTTGTGGACGGACGTGGCGTTATTCGCGAACAGATCCAAGGGGTGATCCTGCCTGAACAGGTAGATGAACTGATTGCGAAGCTGGAGGCCATGCGCTGATGCTTCGCCTTTTTGCCTGTTTCGTTGCTGTGTCGGTGTTTTGTCTGACACTTTTGCCGATGACCGCCGCGGCGCAGAACCGTCTGCCGCCGGCACCCTATGCCTATCAGCAGCTTGAGGATCCGGCACAGGAGGCCAAGGCCAAGTTGCTGATGGAAGAACTGCGCTGTCTCGTCTGTCAGGGACAATCGATCGCCGACAGCGATGCCCCGCTTGCCGGCGATATGCGCAGCCAGGTTCGGGAAAAGATTGCGGCGGGGGAAAGTCCGGATGCCATTCGCCAGTTTCTGATCGACCGCTATGGCAATTGGGTGACCTATGATCCGCCCTTGGGGATGGATACGCTGATCCTCTACATCGCGCCGTTGTTGGCGCTTGCCTTTGGCCTTTGGCTTGCGATCGGCCGGATGCGGCGCGATGCTGGAAAGGATCAATCCGGCAAGGGTCAGGGGGACGCGGCATGATAATGATAGGCGTCGCTCTTCTGGTTGGCGGCCTGGTCTGGGCGGCCATTGCTTTCGGCGGGCGGATAGCACCGTCACAGCGCTTGCCGATGGCGGCTGTGATCATGCTTGGGCTCTCGGCCTATTTCCTGCTCGGCAGCCCTTCAATGCCCGGTGCGTCGAAGCCGCCCCCCCAGTTGGAAGGGTTTGGCGAGGCGATGCGCGATCCGCGCAATGGTTTGGCCAATGTGCGGGGTCCTGCGGCTATGTGGCTGGGATTGTCCGATGGCATGCTCAGGTCCGGCAACAGCCAGATGGCGGCGATTGCGCTGGAAAGTGGACTTCGACAGCATCCGCGCGATGCTGATTTGTGGGTAGGTTATGGCAACGCGCTGGTCGCGCATGGCAATGGCATGGTCACGCCGGCGGCTGAAATGGCGTTTCAGCGGGCAGCGCAGCTCGACCCTGAACATCCTGCACCGGCCTTTTTCACCGGACTGGGACTGGCGCAGTCGGGAGATATAGAGGGCGCGCGACGAGTGTGGCAGGCGCTGCTTGACCGCTCCCCGCCGGGCGCCCCATGGCGTGAGGATCTCAGCGGTCGGCTACAGATGCTACCTCCGGCGGCATCTTCTTCTCCGACTGATGCCGCTGGCGTGCCGGTCCGGTGACGCCGCGTAATGGCGATTGAATCGAGCCAGCGCGCGTGATAGGCGCGCCCGCTGTCCAAGCGGCAGCGGTTGATAGCGGAGTTGCGGCATGACCGCACAAGGCCTTGAGGAATCTGCCCAGTCCCCGATGGGGCCCGGACATGATGGGGATGATCAGCTCGAGTCGGCTGGTGGTCACCGGCGCGATCCTTTTGTGAAACTGGCGGTCGGAGCGGTCGGTGTCGTGTTTGGCGATATCGGGACCAGTCCGATCTATGCTTTCCGCGAGACCTTTGCCGGCCATCACCCGCTCGCTCCCGATGCGCTGCACATCTACGGCGTGTTGAGCCTCGTCTTCTGGTCGATGATGCTGGTGGTGACGATCAAATATGTGTCGGTCATCATGCGTGCTGACAACAAGGGGGAGGGCGGCAGCCTGGCCCTGCTCGCGCTGATCAACCGTGAAACCGGCGGCACACGGCGTTGGTCGACCTCCATCATCCTGCTCGGCGTCTTTGCGACTGCGCTTTTCTATGCCGACAGCATGATCACGCCAGCGATGACCGTATTGTCCGCGGTAGAAGGCCTGACCGTTGTGGAAGCGCGGTTCGAACCGCTGGTGCTGCCTATTGCTATCGGCATTCTGCTTTTCCTGTTCTTCATCCAGGCGCGCGGGACGGCCAAGGTCGGGGCCTTGTTTGGCCCGATCATGCTCATCTATTTTCTGACCCTGGCAGTGTTGGGGATCGGCCATATCGTCGATCATCCTCAAATCCTGATGGCTCTGAATCCCTGGTACGCCTTCCAGTTCTTCCTGACCGACCGCTGGCTGGCTTTTCTCGCGCTGGGATCGGTCGTGCTCGCAGTGACAGGGGCTGAGGCGCTCTATGCCGACATGGGACATTTCGGCCGCAATCCCATCCGGGTGTCCTGGCTGGCCTTTGTCTTGCCGGCGTTGATGCTGAACTATCTGGGGCAGGGCGCCATGATCATGGCTCTCACACCTGCCGAAGCTCAGGAAGCGATCAAAAACCCCTTCTTCCTGCTGGCACCTGAAAGCTTCCAGTTGCCGCTGGTCATATTGGCGACCCTTGCCTCGATCATCGCCAGCCAGGCGGTGATCAGCGGCGCCTTTTCCCTCACCCAGCAGGCGATCCAGCTCGGTTTCATTCCGCGGCTCAAGATTCAGCACACCAGCGAAACGGCGGCAGGCCAGATCTACATCCCCAGCATCAACTGGGGCCTGATGATCATGGTCTTGCTGTTGGTGATGACGTTCCAGTCGTCTACAAACCTTGCCGGTGCCTATGGCATTGCGGTGACCGGCGCGATGACCATCGACACGTTCCTCCTGGTGGTTGTGCTGTTCAACCTGTGGCGCTGGAAATTCTATTATGCCCTGCCTCTGCTGATCATCTTCTTCATCGTTGATTTCGCCTATCTCGGCGCGAACCTGACCAAGGTGCCTGATGGCGGTTGGGCGCCGCTGCTGATTGGCGGGGTGATCTTCACCATGCTCACCACCTGGGCGCGCGGGCGCAAACTGATGCATGATCGCATGGCCGAGGCGTCGATGCCTGTAAGCCTGTTTGTGCAAAGCGCAGCGAACAGCGCCATCCGCGTTCCCGGCACCGCTGTTTTCATGACGTCGACCGCGCAGGGTGTGCCGCACGCCCTGTTGCACAATCTCAAACATAACAAGGTGGTTCATGAACGGATCATCCTGCTGACCGTCCAGATCAAGGACGTGCCCTATGTCGATGACGACAAGCAGCTTGCAGTCGAAGATCTTGGGCAGGGATTCCATCGGGTCATTTTGCGCTACGGTTTCATGCAGACGCCTGATGTTCCTGTCGCGCTCGCTAATGTGAAGAATTGTGGGCCACAGTTCCGGATGATTGACACCAGCTTCTTCCTCTCGCGACAAACGCTGATTGCCGCGCAAAGGCCGGGCATGGCCTTGTGGCGGGAAAAGCTCTTCGCCTGGATGTTGCGCAATGCGGAAAGCGCGATGGAGTTTTTCCGTCTGCCAACAAACCGGGTGGTCGAACTGGGCAGCCAGGTGGAAATCTGACCTTGCCTGTTCGGGGATTGCTCCAATCCCGAGGCAATGAAGAGGAATTCACTGGCATCCGGCTGGCGAATGGGCCAGCCATGTCACTGCCATGACGTTGCCAGACGATCTGCCCGGCCAACTGCCCCCCCTGATTCCAGCCAATGGACCGGGGCGGCTGTTCATGCTGTGTGATCCGGAACGGGCAGAGGCCGCTATAAGCCAACCCGCCCAATGGAGCGATCTGCTGCTTCGCCTGGGTTTGCTGTCCCTTCCCCTCCCGGAAATGGGAGGGGAACCTGTACGGCTTCTCTTTGGCGATGCCCGCATAGACATGGTTCAGGGGGGCGCAGCGCGGGCGATGCTTGATGACAGCCTGTCGCGAGATGCCACACGGACAACCAAGAGTGTGGCAGAGTTGCCGCCGCACATGGCCGCAGTGGGCAGCGCAGTAATCGCTTTGGAACATGGTCAACCATCGTTGGATCGAGCGATGGAAACGCAGCGTTTATGTGCGCTTGCAGCGCTGCTGGCGCCCTTTGTCGGGGCGCGTCATCTCTATTGGCAGCCTGCTCGTTTGTGGAGTGCGGTTGATGCGCTGGCACAGGCTGTCACCGCGATGGAGGCAACCGGCCTGCCTCCCGTGCTGCACCTTATCGCCTTTGTTGCAAGCGTGGCCAGTTCAGGCCGCAGGCTGGACGTGAGCACCCGTGGCCTTGACTGGTTCTCGGGTTTTGAGATGATGGTGGATGCCCCTGCTGATATGCCGGAACAGGAGGTGGTTCGGCGTGCGGCGCGTTTGGCAATAGACTCACTGCTCAACGGCGATCCGTCGGGGCCGGTCGACTTGCCCGGTCTCATAGCAGGAGAAACTGTAAGTATCGCGCCGCTGGCATGGCAAGACGGGCATTGGTGGTTGCCGGTTACCATCAGCGGTTGGCAAAATCGCTGATGGTCAGGCGGGCATCCCGCGGTCCAGATGTCATTGCCCCGGCAAAGACCGGTTATCAGCATCATCACCTGCTTCCCTTGGCCTTGGCCCGGCGCGCGCAAATAGCGCAGTTTCTGGCTTCTCTTGGTCCTGTCGGATTTCGCCTGACTGATCGCCAAGCCAATTGCTTGTGGCTTCCGGCCGAGGAACGATTGGCCTGGCGTACCGGATCCGCCCTGCATCGTGGCCCCCACCCGCGTTACACCGAGGTTGTGGCGGCGCGTGTCGAACGGATCAGGTCAGGGGGACAGGGGCTTTCTGCTTCCCAGCGTGAGTTGCTTGCCCTTCGGCGATTATGCCGCTTGCAGCGGGTATTGGCGCATATTCTGTCCGGCGCGGGCCCGCGGCTGGTGCAGCTCAACCGTCGGGACCCGTTGCGTCTGTTTCAGGACTATAGCCAGCTCGATGCCGCGATTGGCGCGCTGCACGGCGTCAACTTGCCGGTCAGCGCCGACGGATGAGCGGACCCAACGCATCATAGGCCGCGTGATACTCACCCTCAAAACGGGCCACGAGTTCAGCGACGCTCGTGACATTCTTGATCGCGCCGACACCCTGTCCGGCGCCCCAGATGTCCTTCCACGCCTTGGCTTCAGTGTTGCCACCCGAACCAAAGTTCATCGTGCTGATGTCACCCTTTGGCAGATTGTCGGGGTCCATGCCCGCAGCCTCAATTGATGAACGCAGGTAGTTGCCGTGAACGCCTGTGAAAAGGTCTGAATAAACGATGCCCGCAGCGTCCCCTTCAACGATTGCATTTTTGTAGCCATCGACCGCATTTGCTTCCTCGGTCGAAATGAAGGCCGTGCCGATATAGGCAAAGTCAGCACCCAGCGCCTGTGCAGCGAGGATCGAGCGGCCATTTGAAATTGCGCCGGACAGTGCAATCGGTCCGTCAAACCATTCGCGGATTTCTTGCATCAGGGCAAAAGGCGACTGGGTGCCCGCATGGCCACCAGCGCCTGTTGCCACCGGAATCAGGCCGTCTGCGCCCTTTTCCACCGCCTTGTGGGCGAAGCGGTTGTCAATGATGTCATGCAGCGTGATGCCGCCCCAGCCATGCACCGCTTGATTCAGTTCTTCACGCGCACCCAAAGAGGTGATCGTGATCGGCACCGCCCACTTTTCACAGATGGCGAGATCGCCTTCGAGCCGGTTGTTCGAACGATGGACGATCTGGTTGACCGCAAAGGGGGCCGACGGTTGATCGGGGTTGTCCCGATCCCAAGCCGCCAGTTCCTCGGTAATCTGGTGCAGCCATTCATCGAGCAGGGTCTGTGGACGCGCATTCAGCGCCGGGAACGATCCGACCACGCCTGCCTTGCACTGTGCGATGACGAGTTCAGGGGTAGAGATGATGAACAGCGGTGAACCGATGACCGGCAGGCGCAGCTTGTCGAAAATGGCGGGCAGGGGCATGATCTCTCCGTGGAATGTCCGGGGGCCGTTTCGCGACCGATTGGCTCACCTTAACGTAAACGGAAAGCAGTGCAAGCCGCTTCCGGCATACGCCGTGGTCTCGACCGCTTAGTGACAACCCAGGTGATTTTGCGGCTGCTCAGGCCTTTATTTGTCCGTGCGCTTTTGCTAGCCGCTGCCAAATGTTCCGCCTGCGCATCTTTTTCCTGCGTCATCGCTCAGTGTTTGCGATCATGCTGGCATTGGCGCTGGCGATGAAGGCGTTTTTGCCTGCTGGCTACATGCTGTCACCTACAAGCGACAGCTTCACCGTCAGCGTCTGTTCCGGGATGGCAGGTCAGCAGACCATGATTACCATTCCCAAACAGCCGCGTGATGCGGAGAAGAATGCGGTTGACCGACATGCCTGCCATGCCGGGGCTGCTGATCAGCTGACCTTGGGCGGGGCTGATCCTTTCCTGCTGGCCACGGCCATTGCCTTCATTCTCGCTCTGGGTTTTGCTCCGGTATCGGTGCCCGAGCGGCGGTCTCTCCGTTTCCAGACGCCGCCGCTGCGGGGCCCACCCGCTCTCATCTGATCCCATGAAATTTCCGACCTGTTGACGGCCAGTTCCATCGGGCAGGCCGGTCCATGTCGGCTTTCCAATTCCTGCCTGCCTGATGGCCTTACCTGACCGGCCGGCAAAATCAGATGAGATTCGAACATGACTATTTCCCGTTTCGCGCTTGCCGCGTCGCTGCTCTGTGCGGCCAACCCTGCCATTGCCAACACCTCTGCCGAAGCTGTCGAAGACAGCAGCGGTGACGGATCGGTGATCATCGTCACTGCGGATACACAGACCAGCGCTGCAGAACAGCAGGCTGAATCCACCGCTGGCGGTACTGATGTCGTCAGCTATCGCGACTATGCAGACCGAATGCCCGTATCACTGCGCGATGTGCTTGCCTTCTCGCCCGGCGTGTACCTCCAGCCGCGCTATGGCCAGGAAGTGCGCATCTCGATCCGTGGATCGGGTATATCGCGTGGCTTTCACATGCGCGGCCTGACGCTGTTGCAGGACGGTATCCCGATCAACCTTGCCGATGACAATGGCGATTTCCAGGAATTGGAACCAATCTTCTTTGATCATCTTGCCGTTTATCGCGGCGCCAATGCTTTGCGGTTCGGTTCGGGCACGCTTGGCGGTGCGATCAATGGTGTGACTCCGACGGGCCGCACTGCAGAAGGTCTCTATTTGCGTGCCGACGGCGGCAGTTTCAACACCGCTCGTGGCCTTGCGGCGATGGGAGTGGCAGACGATAGGGTCGACGCGTGGGGAGCGATCAGCGCAGACACGTCCGATGGCGACCGCCTCAACGCCCAACGGCGCTCGTTGCGGTTTCACGGCAATGTGGGACTTGCCCTTTCACCTGTTGCCTCGACACGTTTTTATGTCAGCTTCAACAATATCAATCAGCGTTTGCCGGGTGCGTTGACGCAAGCCGTGGCATTGACCGCGCCGCGGACCGCCGCTCCTGCGGCGTTGGCAGGTAATCAGGCGCGCGATATTGATTCGATCAGGCTGCAAAACCGGACCAGCTTTGATTGGGGTGCGACCCGTCTCGACGTTGGTATTTTCGGCAACTTTAAATCGCTCTATCACCCTATTTTTCAGGTGATCGACCAGAATTCGGAAGACCGCGGCGGTTTTGCCCGGTTGGAACATGAGGCAGGGCCCCTGTCGCTGACCCTCGGTGGAGAGTATCGCCGCGGTTCCACCAGAGCGCGCCAATTTGTCAATTTGGCCGGCCGGCGCGGCGCCATTACCTTCGATGCCCAACAGGAAGCGCGGACTGCAAGCCTCTATGGCGAAGTGCGGGTCCGACCGGTCGATCATCTCTCGCTTATCGCCGGCGGCATTTATGCCGACGGATTCCGCCGCCGTACTATCAACTTTTCAGCCAGTCCGGCGCAAAATGGCGGAATCAGTTTCGATACCTTCTCGCCCCGTTTCGGTGTGCTGTTCGAACCGGCCAGTTCGATCCAGTTCTTCGCCAATTACAGCAGGTCGGCTGAGTTCCCTGGGTTTGGCGAGGTTTTTCAGACGGTCGGGACAACGAGCACGCTGATCAGCACAATCAAGCCTCAGCGGGCATGGACAGCCGAGATTGGCACGCGCGGCGAGGCGGGCATTGTCAGCTGGGATATCGCCGCTTACCGCGCGACATTGCGCGATGAAATGCTGCAATATGTAGTCAGCCCCGGCACAGGCATCCCGGCGGCGACCTTCAATGCTGACCGGACATTGCACCAGGGTATAGAGGTGGGTCTGGACATTGCGCCGACCGAATGGCTGCGTCTTAGACAAGCTTACAGCTATTCCGATTTCCGCTTCCGCAATGATGCCCAGTTCGGCAACAATCGTCTGCCGGTCGTTCCCCGCCATGTTTATCGTGCCCAGCTGCGGATTGGCGCAGACTCGCTGCACGTTTCACCCAATGTTGAATGGGTGCCCAATGGTGGTGTCGCCGATTATCGCAACACGACCCGCACCGGTGGCTATGCCTTGCTCGGCCTTTCGGCCGGTGCACAGATTGCTGATGGCATCGACCTGTTTCTTGATGCCCGCAACCTGACCGGCAAGAAGGCGATTGGTGACATCAGTGCGGTCATAACGGCTACCGCTGCCTCTGCAATCTATCAGCCAGTCGAGCGCCGAGCCGTCTTTGGTGGCGTTCGGATGCGCTTCTGAGCGGAGGTCGATGATGGACCGCTCCACGCTCTACCGGATGATCTGGCGCTGGCATTTCTATGCTGGCCTGTTCGTCATACCTTTCATCCTGTTGCTGGCTACAACCGGCAGTCTTTTTCTGTTCAAACCCCAGATTGACGCTTGGGAAGAAAGTGCGTGGCGCGGTCCACCGCTGCAATCCGGTGCACCTGTGGCGTCGCCCGATGCACAGGTCGCGGCAGCTTTGGCTGTCGCGCCTGGGGCGACGCTGAGGTCCTATCGCCTGCCGCGCGGCGTGGGTGAGCCAGCTGCCGTCTGGCTTGACCTGCCAGATGGTGGCGGACAACGGGAGGTCTTCGTCTCCGCAACCGGCCAGGTCACGGTCATCATCAATCCCGATCAACGTTGGAGCAACTGGCTGCAACGGCTTCACGGATCGCTGCTGCTTGGCCGGGCCGGCGGCTTGCTTGTCGAAACCGCAGCCAGCTGGGCCATTGTGCTGATTCTCTCCGGCCTCTACCTTTGGTGGCCGCGCGGCAGGGGGCTGGCTGGCGTTGTTTGGCCTCGATTGTCTGCGGCTGGCAAGCGTCTGGTGTGGCGCGACCTTCATGCCGTCACCGGTTTCTGGGTGTCGGGTCTCGCGCTGGTCTTGCTGGTCAGTGGCCTGCCCTGGACCGATGGGTGGGCCACGGCTTTCAGGATGGTCAGGCAACAGGCTGGCTGGGTCAATCAGGGATCACAGGATTGGAAGGGCGGCATGGTGGTTGAAGCCGCGCCAGGTCATGCCGCTCATGACCATCATGGCGGCAACGCATCCACGGCGTCCCCAGCCGATAGCCGGATGACGCAAGGGCAGAATTTCGCCAGCATCGTGGCCTTGTCCGAACGGGAAAGGCTCCCCTTTCCGGTGATCATCCAGCCGCCCCATGCGCCCTCCCGTTTCGGGCCGCCCAATGGCCCGGATTGGAAACTGTCCAGCGAAGCACAGAATCGTCCGCTTATTCGCACCGTCACCTATGATGCGCAGACCGGGGCTGTGACCGGCCGGCAGGGATTTGCCGACAAGCATCCAATCGACCGGGTGATCAACTATGGCATTGCCTGGCATGAGGGCCAGCTTTTCGGCTGGGTGAATCAGCTGATTGGCGTCCTGACCGGCCTGGCGCTGATAGCCATAGCGATCAGCGGCAGCATCATGTGGTGGCGCCGCCGGACTCCTGGATCAGGTCTTGACGCGCCCCCACTGCCAACCAGCCGGCGCAGAGGCTTGCTGCTGCTGGTTGTCATCCCCGCCCTTTTCCTGCCGATGATGCTGATTTCGCTGATCATCGTCGCGCTGGTGGATCATGTGATCGGCTGGGAGAACAAGCCCGCTTCTGCCTAGTCCCGAGACAGGCCACCATGGACGGTAACGCCATCCTTGATCGTCGCTACCACGCTGATCGAACGGATGGCGTCCACCGGCGTTTCGAGCGGATTGCGGTCGAGGATAACGAAATCGGCCAGCAACCCCTCGGAAATGCGTCCCTTTCGATCTTCCTCGAACAACTGCCATGCCGGCCCCGTCGTCAGCGCTTGCAGCGCGGCATAGGCATCGACTCGCTGATCGGTACCGATCACTCGGCCGCTGCGTGACGTTCGCGCCATCGCCGACCACAGCATGAAGCGCGTGTCGAGCGCGGTCACCGGATAGTCGCTGTGGTTGGACACATGCAGGCCTGCAGCCCGCGCGGCAACCAGTGGGCTGATACCGCTCGCCATGGCCTCACCGACATTGTCGACATGGACATCGCCCCAAAAAAAGGTGTGGTTGGTAAAATAGCTGGGGCCCACCCCAATCGCCGCATAGCGGGGCAGTTGGTCAAGCCGCTGGAACTGCGAATGTATTACCACCGGGCGGCGGTTGTCGGCTGCCCGTATGCCCAGTGCTTCCAGCCCTGTCACCGCCATGTCGATCGCGGCATCGCCATTGGCGTGCATGAACAGCTGCAATCCCGCGCCATGGGCCTGCGCGGCCAGCGCATTGAACGTAGCCTGATCGACAATCGGCGTGCCGTGCCAGTCCCGTTCGCCGTTCGGTCCGCCGTGGCGATAGGGGCGGCTGAAGTAGGCTGTGCGTGCCTGTGGCGATCCGTCGAGGATGAACTTGACCCCCTGCAGCTTCACATGGTCCCGCCACTCCCCAAAGGGCTGGACCGGATTGGCGAGCAGCGTCGGCAGTTCCGTGAACAGGGCTTCGATCGACATGTCGATGCGCAGCCGGGCGCGGGCGCCCTCGCTGGTCAGGAACCGGATATCTGCCATTTGCGCCGCACCCTCCCGCGCATGGGTATAGCCTTGCGCGAAATAGGCAGCCTGCGCCGCCTCCAGTGCTGCCAGCCGTTGCTCCATGGTTGGCTGGGGCAGATGAGCCATGGCGCTGAACATGGCGGTTTCCATGAGCAGGCCGTTGGGTTCGCCATCGGCGTCACGGCCGATGACGCCGCCGGGAATGTCGGCTGTCGCGGCCGAGATGCCTGACGCGGTCAGCGCCGCGCCATTGAGCACTGCGCCATGCATCGACACGTGAAGCATGACGATTCTGTGATCGGGGAAGGCGGCATCGAGTTCGGTCCGTGTCACATGCCGCGCCTCAGCCAGCTGGCTCTGGTCATAGTTCCAGCCGACCACCCAGCTGCCAGCGGGGATGGACTGGCGTTCAATGTGGCTGCGTATCGTTGCGATCAGTCCGGCCACATCGCTCACTGGCCCGACCGGGGGGCTGCCGAGATTGACACCGCCGGCCTGCATCAGGGCCATGCCGAAATGCGAATGCGCGTCAATCAACCCGGGCAGCATCGTCCGCCCGTTCAGTTCCACTCGATCCAGCTCCCCACCAAAACGGGTTTCAGCCTGAGTGCGCGGACCAACAAAACGGATGACCCCGCCTTGGGTCACAACGGCCTCCGCCTGATGCGGAGTCTCACCCTCCATGGTGATGATCGGACCGCCGCTGTAGAGGGTCGGCCGCTCCTGGGCATTGGCTGCAGTTGCACCGGCCACTGCAAACCCGATGGCGGTCATCATCACGCGCATAATCTCTCCCTGACACGCCCCGGTCTCTCACGGACCATCGGAGCCGTCGCAAACTAGCCTATTCGCCGGGACTGTGAAGCCCGACGAATCAGACAAATCACACGCGGTTGGCCGCGCTCAACAGCGCCCGCACGCTGGCGGTGGCAACATCCGGGTCAATGCCGGCGCCGAACACGCTGCGCCCGTCGCTGGTCCTGCACTCAACATAGGCGGCAGCGCGCGCGTCGCTGCCATGGCCAATGGCATGTTCCGAATAATCGACGATGTCGAGGTCAGGACCGCCGGCTTCCGACAAGGCGGCAATCACGCTCGACATCAAGCCGTTGCCCCGACCGGACAGGCGCGATTCCTGGCCATTGACCCGGATCGAGCCGACGAAGATGCGATCGGCGCCGCTGTGATTCTCCTGCCAGTCGATCAACTGGAACTTGCGGCTTTCCTCGCTGAGATAGGCGCTCTCAAAGGCTTGCCATATGTCGGCGGAAACCAGCTCGCGTCCGCTGCTGTCGGCCAGTTCCTGCACATCGCGGCTGAAATCTGCTTGCAACTTCTTGGGCAGCTTCAGGCCATGGTCCTGTTCCATAACCCAGGCCGCGCCACCCTTTCCGGATTGCGAGTTCACACGGATTACCGCCTCATAGCTGCGACCGATGTCAGCCGGGTCGATGGGCAGGTAGGGCACTTCCCACAGCTGGTCATTGCGCGCCGCCTGTGCGGCAAAGCCCTTCTTGATCGCGTCCTGGTGGCTGCCCGAAAAGGCGGTGTGGACCAGTTCGCCACCATAGGGATGGCGCGGATGGACAGGCAGCTGGTTGCAAAATTCAACCGTCTGGATCACCTCATCAATGTCAGAGAAATCCAGCTCAGGATCAACGCCTTGAGTATATAAGTTGAGAGCGGCCGTGACGAGGCAGGTGTTGCCGGTCCGCTCGCCATTGCCGAACAGGCAGCCTTCGACCCGGTCACCACCGGCCAGCACGCCCAGTTCCGCAGCCGCCACGCCGGTGCCGCGGTCATTGTGGGTATGCAGGCTGATGACCACCGCTTCCCGGTTGGGGATGTTGCGGCTGAAATATTCGATCTGGTCGGCGTAGACATTGGGTGTCGCCGCCTCGACCGTCGCCGGCAAGTTGAAGATGACAGGCTTTTCAGCGGTGGGCTGCAGCACGTCCATCACCGCGCTGCACACCTCGAGGCTGAAATCCAGTTCGGCGGTGGAGAAACATTCGGGCGAATATTCAAATCGCCAGTCTGTGCCGGGCAGCCGCGCGGCATTGTCCCGGAGCAGCTTGGCACCGTCTATGGCGATCTGCTTGATCTCGCTCTGCTCCATCTGGAACACGATCTTGCGCCACATCGGTGCGACCGCATTGTAGAGATGGACGATGGCGGTTTTCGCCCCTTCCAGACTGTCAAAGCTGGTGGCGATCAGGTCGGCTCGGCTCTGTGTCAGCACCTGCACCGTTACATCATCAGGCACCGCGCCCGACCGGACGAGTCCCGAGATGAAGTCAAAGTCGGTCGCGCCCGAGGAAGGGAAGCCAACCTCGATTTCCTTCAGGCCGACCTTGCACAACAGGTCAAAAAAGCGCCGCTTCTTGTCGGCGCTCATCGGGTCGATCAGCGACTGGTTGCCGTCGCGCAGATCGGTCGACAGCCAGCGTGGCGCCTTTGTGATGGTCCGGTTGGGCCATTGGCGGTCGGGAATGTTGATCTGGGGAAAGGGTCGGTACTTGACCGAAGGATCCTTGAGCATGGTCATGTGTCAATCTTCTGCATCAGAAAGGGATGTGCTGGTCGGCAGGTTCACCCTTGGGTCGTTGTCCGCGCGCCCCGCGCGCAGCCCATCTCACGCCCAAGGGCGTGTAAGTCGCAGAAGAAGGAGACCGGAGCGGATCATTGCCCGCGTCTTTAGGCGCAAGGCCGCAGCGCTGTCCAGTGCTGACACGACCGCAGCCTTGCGTTTTTTCGACTCTGAGCGAACTTTTATTGCTTTTCGAACGCCACGGAGATCGTCAGGTCCACATTGTCGCTGACCATCGGCACGGCATAGGTCATGCCAAACTCGCTGCGCTTGATGCTGGCCGTCGCATGGAAGCCGACGGTTTCCTTGCGGTTCATCGGATTGGTTCCGGCGCCGACAAAGCGTGCCTCGAGCGTCACCGGCCGGGTCACCCCGCGCAGGGTCAACTCACCATGGATCGTCGCCTGATTGCCGTTGACCATGACATGGCGGGAAACAAAGCGCGCAGTCGGATGGTTGGCGGCATCAAGGAAATCCGCCGTCGCCATATGGCGATTGAGACCGGCGCTGACCGTGCTCAGTGAATCGACCGGAATGGTGATGTCCACTGTCGATGCGCCAGGGTTTTCCTTGTTCAGCACCAGTGTGCCCGTCGCATTGCCAAACTGGCCGAAATAATCGTTGAACCCGAAATGATCGACTTTCCAGCCTATGAGCGTGTGTCCCGCATCGGGCGCATAGGTGCCGCTCGTGACCCGTCCGGTATCGGCAACACCGGGCAGCGACGGCGCACTTTGCGCGGCCAGCGTGCCTGCTCCTGCGATGAGGGCAAAGGGCAGGGCAGCAGTCAGGATGAAACGCTTGCGCATGGTCGGGTGCTCCTCGAATTTGTCTCTCTTCCCACCATGATGCGCTTCCTCGCCCTGTGCAGCAAGTGGCCACAATCGTAACGGATCGTTTCCAGGAATGGCGCAGCCATGATGTCGTCCGTCTTTTCGGCAGACCTCCCGTATCAAGCGCTTTGGAGGGCTGGCCTGCCTCCCATTCCTCCCCAAGCAAAAAGGGCGGCCCCGAAGGACCGCCCCCGCTGTTGGGTACCAGCAGCACAAAGCGATCAGTTGACCGCCTTGTCCACCAGCTTGTTCTTTCCGATCCACGACATCATGGAGCGCAACTTGGACCCGACCTGTTCGATCGGGTGAGCGGCTGCGGCCTTGCGTGCGGCCTTCAGCTCCGGCTGGCCAGCCTGATTGTCGAGGACAAAGTTCTTGACGAAGCGGCCCGACTGGATGTCGGCCAGCACGCGCTTCATTTCGGCCTTGGTTTCGGCGGTGATGATGCGTGGGCCAGTGGTGATGTCGCCATACTCGGCGGTGTTGCTGATTGAATAGCGCATGTTGGCGATGCCGCCTTCGTATAGCAGGTCAACGATCAGCTTGGTCTCATGGAGGCATTCGAAATAGGCCATTTCCGGAGCATAACCGGCCTCTACCAGCGTTTCGAAGCCCGCCTGGATCAGGTGGGTGATGCCGCCGCAGAGAACAGCCTGCTCACCGAACAGGTCGGTTTCGCACTCTTCCTTGAAATTGGTTTCAATGATGCCCGCCCGGCCGCCACCAACGCCTGATGCATAGGAAAGGGCGAGCGCCTTGGCATAGCCATTACCGCTGGCAGCAGCCCCTTCGGCTTCCTGCGCCACGGCGATCAGGCAAGGGACGCCGCCGCCGCGCTGATATTCGCTGCGCACCGTGTGGCCCGGGCCCTTGGGTGCAACCATAAACACGTCGAGGTCGGGGCGCGCCTCTATCAGGCCGAAGTGGATGTTGAGGCCGTGGGCAAAGGCGAGCGCGGCACCGGGCTTCATGTTGGTGGCAAGATCGTCGGCATAGATCTTCGCCTGATATTCATCGGGCGCGAGGATCATGACGACATCGGCCCATTCGGCCGCTTCCTTGTTCGACAGCACCTTGAAGCCGGCGGCTTCGGCTTTCTTGGCGGTTGCCGAACCGGGACGCAGCGCAATCGCTACCTCCTTGACGCCGCTGTCCCGCAGATTTTGCGCGTGGGCATGGCCCTGGCTGCCGTATCCGACAATCGCGACCTTCTTTGACTTGATCAGTTCCTGATCGGTGTCCTTGTCGTAATAAACCTGCATGTGCCTGTTCCTTTTGCTGCTCGTCACCCCCGCGGAAGGCCGGGGTCCGTCACCTGACGGTGCCATGGGCAATGTCATCAGCTGGATTCCCGCTGTTGCGGGAATGACGAAGGTGAAAATATTTTTGGTTGAACCCGTGAAATCCTCAGGCCGCTTCCGCTCCCCGGGCGATGGCGACCACACCGGTGCGGCCGACCTCGACCAGTCCGCATTCGCGCATCAGCGCGATGAAGCGGTCGACCTTGTCCGACGTGCCGGTAATCTCGAAAATGAAGCTGGTCAGCGTGGTGTCGACCACCTTGGCGCGGAAAACATCGGCCATGCGCAGCGCCTCGATCCGCTTGTCACCTGATCCTGCGACCTTCACCAGTGCGATCTCGCGTTCGACATGCGCGCCCTGATCGGTCAGGTCGGTGACGCTATGCACCGGCACCAGCCGGTCGAGCTGCGCGATGATCTGGTCGATCACAGGAGGTGGGCCATTGGTGACGATAGTGATGCGCGACAGCGCATGGTCGGCGCTGATATCTGCCACCGTCAGGCTTTCGATGTTGTAACCGCGTGCCGAAAACAGGCCGGTGATCTTGGCAAGGATCCCCGCCTCATTATCGACGGTGACGGCAAGGACGTGGCGCTCGGCCATTTGTTTGGCAATTTTCATGACTTACACCAGCGCCTTTGCTTCATCGTCCATCGTGCCGGTGACGTCGCTCGGCTGGAGCAGCATTTCGGTATGGGCGGCACCCGACGGGATCATCGGGAAACAATTGGCGAGTTTGGCCACGCGGCAATCGACGATCACCGGACCCGGCGTTTCGATCATTGTCTTGATCGTTGCGTCCAGATCGCCCAGCCGCTCGACCTTCAGGCCGGTCCAGCCATAGGCCTCAGCCAGCTTGACGAAGTCTGGCAGGGAGTCGCTGTAACTGTTTGAATAGCGGCTCTCATAGGTCAGCTCCTGCCACTGGCGCACCATCCCCATCCACTCATTATTCAGGATGAAGATTTTCACCGGCAAGCGATATTGGCTGACCGTGCCCATCTCCTGGATGTTCATCTGCAGGGACGCTTCGCCAGCAATGCAGATGACAAGACGGTCGGGGTGGGCAATCTGCGCGCCATTGGCAGCGGGGAAGCCATAGCCCATCGTGCCGAGCCCGCCGCTGGTCAGCCAGCGGTTGGGTTCGTCAAAGCCGAAATGCTGTGCCGCCCACATCTGGTGCTGGCCAACCTCGGTGGTGATGATCGGGTCGAGATGGCGGGTCGCCTCATACAGCGCCTTGACCGCGCGCTGGGGCATGATCTCGGCATCGGCGGCCGCATTCTCGGGGAAGTCGAGGCAGCGCGCCGCGCGCCAGCCGTCGATACGCCGCCACCATTCGCCCAGGTCCTGCTTCTTGTAGCCCTTGGCTTTCCATTCCTTGAGCATAGCGGCCAGCGCGCTGCGCGCATCACCGACCACCGGGCAATCGACATGGACGATCTTGTTGATCGAGCTTCTGTCAATATCGACGTGTATCTTCTTGCTGTTTGGCGAAAAAGCATCGAGCCGGCCGGTCACCCGATCGTCAAAGCGTGAGCCAATGGCGATGATCAGGTCCGCCCGGTTCATCGCGAGATTTGCTTCATAGGTGCCATGCATGCCCAGCATGCCGAGCCATTTCGTATCGCTTGCCGGAAAGGCGCCGAGCCCCATCAGTGTGGAGGTGATCGGTGCGCCGGTCGCCTCGACCAGTTCGCGCAGCAGCGCACTGGCTTCCGGCCCGGCATTGATGATGCCGCCACCGGTGTAGAAAATCGGCTGCTTTGCAGAGGCGATCAGCGCGACGGCTGCCTCGATCGATGCGGCATCGGGTTCCACTTGCGGGCGGTAGCTTTTGTGCTCGAGCACATCGGGGATGACATATTCGCCAGTCGCCACCTGCACATTCTTGGGAATGTCGATGACCACCGGCCCGGGACGGCCGTTGGTGGCGATGTAAAAGGCTTCATGAATCACCGGGCCGAGCCGCGCCGGGTCCATGACGAGATAATTATGCTTGGTGCAGTGGCGGGTGATGCCGACCGTGTCGCATTCCTGGAAGGCGTCGGTGCCGATCAGCTGCGTGCCCACCTGACCGGTCAGCACGATCATCGGGATCGAATCAAGCAGCGCATCGGTGATGCCGGTAACCGCATTGGTCGCGCCGGGACCGGAGGTGACGAGCACGACGCCTGGCTTGCCGGTCGAACGGGCATATCCCTCGGCTGCATGGGTCGCCGCCTGTTCGTGACGGACGAGAATGTGCTTGATTGACGGATGATTGAACAGCGCGTCATAGATGGGCAGCACGGCGCCGCCCGGATAGCCGAACACCGTGTCGACGCCGAGGTCCACCAATGCCTGCACGATGATGTCGGCGCCCGACATTTCGCGCGGGGTGTCGGTCTGGCCGGCAGCAGGGCCGGAGGCGGGGGTGGAGAAGGGCGCTGTCATGGTCAAAGGTCAATCTTGGCTGGGCACTCGGGGTATCCGTCGGTTCTTGTGAACGGAGACGCCCTAGCACGATATGGCCGCGCCGGATAGGCGGCATAATCTAATCTGTCAACAGCCTTTGACGTAATTTAATTACAATTTCGTCAACAAGCGAATCATTA
The DNA here is from genome assembly GCF_012979535.1 of Sphingomonas lacunae. Lineage (NCBI taxonomy): Bacteria > Pseudomonadati > Pseudomonadota > Alphaproteobacteria > Sphingomonadales > Sphingomonadaceae > Sphingomonas > Sphingomonas lacunae. The sequence goes on along the minus strand of NZ_CP053015.1, from coordinate 2,658,628 downwards.
AGTGGTCGTCCGTCCCGCTGCCAGTTCTGCGGCAACTGGCCGCGCAGCCATGTATATTGCCGTTTGGCATATTGGCGGGTGGCGATCTTGGCCTGTGTCACCGCCGCATCGAGATCCATCTCACCCGCCAAATGCGTGGCCAGTTCGGGCACGCCAATCGCTCGCATCACCGGCAGGGCCGGATCAAGCCCGCGTGCTATCAATCTGCCCACCTCGGCGAGCGCTCCCGCTGCCATCATGACGTCAAGACGCTGGTCGCAACGCGCCTTGAGCCAGTCGCGAGGCGGCAGCAGCACAACGGGTTCAAGGCTGACCTCACCGCCAATCCCTCCGACCATTTCTCGCTGCCAGTCGCCAAGAGTACGCCCGCTGGACAGCACCACCTCCAGCGCCCGCTGCACCCGGGTCCGGTCAGTCGGCGGCAGCTTAGCCGCCGCTACGGGGTCAAGTGGTGCCAGCCGGGCATGGGCTTCGGCGGGGGGCAAGGCGCGGACCGCTGCCCTGACGTTCGGGTCAATGTCGGGAACCGGGGCAATGCCATCAATCAGAGTCCTGATGTAAAGGCCGGTGCCGCCCGCGATGATCGGCACGACGCCCTCTGCGCATGACGTCATGACGGCATCGCGCGCCTCCGCTGCCCACATCGCCGCATTGACGTTGACCGACGCATCCACATGTCCGACCAGCGCATGCGGCACAGCGGCCTGTTCGGCAGCGGTTGGCGCGGCCGACAGGATCGGAATATCGGCATAGACCTGGCTGGCATCGGCATTGACGATCAACGCCTCGCGTCCCGCCGCCATCAGTGATTTTGCCAGCGCGATTGCCAATGCGCTCTTGCCGCTGGCGGTCGGTCCCGCGATAAGCGCGACCTTCGGAGGACGAATGACACTCATAGCAACGCTCGTAGCACCGCATGGCATAGCGGTTGGAGACATTTCTGCCGCTTGTGACGCTGTCGGTGGCACGGCAGGTCCCGTGGTTGACGGTTTTGCCGTCGACATTGCCTGTTCGGGCGATGTTGGCGCGGTTCGCGCCGCGCTGGAACAGCTTGCGGCATGGGACGTCTTTGTTCAGCCAGCAACGGCACGTGGGCGCAAAACGTTGCTCATCGCCGACATGGATTCGACGATGATCACCGTCGAGTGCATTGACGAGCTGGCCGATTATGCCGGCATCAAGCCCCAGATCGCCGCGATTACCGAGCGCGCCATGCAGGGCGAACTCGACTTCCGCTCCGCGCTGGCCGAACGCGTGGCGCTGCTTGAGGGCCTGTCGGAAGAGGTCATCGCACTGTGCCTAGCCGAACGCGTCCGGCCGATGCCCGGTGCACGCGAACTCATCCGCACGATGAAGGCGCATGGCACGCGCTGCGTGCTGGTCTCGGGCGGCTTCACCCGCTTTGCCGAACCGGTCGGCGAGTTGATAGGGTTTGATAAGGCAATAGCCAATGTTCTTGAAATTAAAGATGGAAATATGACAGGAAAGGTGATCGAGCCAGTCGTGGACAGTGGCACAAAACTCGCCACCCTCCATGCCGAGTGCGCTGCTCTGCGTATCACCCCGTCGGATGTGCTGGCGATTGGCGATGGTGCCAATGATGTACCAATGATCGAGGCCGCCGGGCTGGGTGTCGCCTATCATGGTCATGCGGCTGCCGTCCGGGCGGCTGACGCGGCTGTCCGTCACGGCAATCTGACCTCGCTGCTCTGGGCACAGGGTATCCCGATGGAGCAATGGAGCGTGTGAAGCAGCTGCTTGTCTCGGGCATCCTGCTGACTGCCGCCGCAATGATCGGCGCAGCGCCTGCGGAAGCGCACGGTTTGACCGGCCCGGCTGATCCGCGCCCCGCCAGCTGGGCCGCGATCATGGCGGGTTACGATGCCAGCGAACTGCCCGACAAGGACGGCCCGGAGACGATGGCAGCCATCGCCATCGGGCATGACTGGCAGCGTCCGGGCTGGTTTTTCGGTGTTGAGGCGGAACTGGGCAGCTCGCACGCTGACAAAACGATGCGCGACTATGCCGCGCCGGGCGATGTCATCCGCGTGGCCTACGGCCTCGACATCAGCGGCGGCCTGCGCGTCGGCTTGCCGGTCATCACCAACCTGTCGGCCTATGCCAAGGGTGGCTATGCCAACACCCGCCTATCAGTCAGCTATCAGGGCAGCGGCACTGATCTGCACAGCTTCACCAGACCCGGAGCGCTCGACGGTTTTTACACGGGTGCCGGTGTGGAATTGACACTGTCACGCCGCTGGCTGCTGCGCGGTGAGTATCGCTACGCCAATTTCCACGACGGGCTTTACCGCCACCAGGGTGTGTTGGCGGTCGGCTTGCGTTTCTGAAACCCCAGGGCCGTGGCTCAGCGGCTGACCACGATGCAGTCGGCAAGTCCGCGGACGGCGGCACAAGCGCTCTGCGCCGCGTTGCGGCTGGCATAGGGACCGGCCTGCAACCTGGTGACGTTCCCGACCGCGACATAGGTTGGTTCGGCATCCCCCAGCCGGCCGGAAACGCGCGACCACAGCGCCGTGGCTCGGCCACGATCACCAAAGGCGCCCAGCTGGATGCGCCAGGCGCCGTGTGCAGCGGTGGCCGGTCCCGTGCGTCGAGCCACAGCCGTCGATACATTCGGGTCGATTCCCGGCGGTGTGCCATTCCGTACATTGGCACGAACTGCCGGAGGTACGCCTTGATGCACGTTGACGCCGGCGGTGGCTGACAGACCCGGGCCCAAGTCACCGTCGGCCAGCGGGCCGGTCGGCGCGCGCGAAGATGGAACAGCGGGGGGCAAGGCAGCGACGGCGACCGGCCCACCGACAGGCGGGGGCGTATAGCTGGTGCCCGGCTGCGACGGCGGCACCGGGGCGGGTCGGACAGTGGGTGCGCGGGCCGGGACCGGTGCCGGGGGGACTGCGGTCATGGCGGCCATGCGAGCCTGCCCTTCCGACTGTTCCATGGTCTGCGCCAATGCGAGTCCCTGCTGCCGCTGTTCCAGCGGAATATGCTGGTCCATCTGCACCAGCGCCGCGGATGCCCGCTGCAAGCCAGCGTCGCTGGCGCGCTTCATCAGTGCATAGGCGCGGGGCCAGTCGCGTGACATGCGTTCGCCATTGAACAGCTCGGCGCCCAGAACATATTGGGCGCGGGGTTCGCCGCGTGAGGCTGATCGCTGCAGCCAGGGCAGGGCTTCAGCCTTCTGGCCCATTTCATACATGACCAGGCCCAGATTGTCCTCGCTCTGCAAGTGGCCCTGATCTGCCGCGGAACGAAACCAGATGATGGCCTGGCTGAAATCCTGGGGCACGCCCCGGCCCAGCTTATAGGCTTGGCCCAGATTGAATTGCGCGTCAGGGTCGCCTTGCACTGCCAAGGGGCGCCATTCGGCAACTGCCCGTGCATAATCCCCGGCTTCCCATGCAGTCACACCGGCGCGCACATCTGCGGATGCCGTGGTTCCGCCCACCATCATGGTCCCTGCCGCGGCGGCCAAGGCCGCGTTGCGCAAAAGACGTGTCAGGCCTCGGCTGTGTTGTTGGGACATGGTCGTTAGGGCTCCCCATTTGCGGCAGGTCATGCGCACGCCTTAACAGCTTAATGGTGAACCTGCCGTTAGCATAGCCCATCGGGTGAGGGCCGTTTGTTACTGTCCGGCGATTACGCGTTAACCAGATTTTAGGGCAGAAATGAAAAAGAGATCGCACGTTCAGCGGATTTTTCGCAAGGGGACAGCGATTGCGCGTTCTAGCATTGGCCTCGCAAAAGGGTGGATCGGGCAAGACGACCCTCTCCGGGCATCTGGCCGTTCAGGCGCAACTGGCGGGTGCCGGCCCGGTGGTGCTTATCGATATTGATCCCCAGGGCAGCCTTGCCGACTGGTGGAATGAACGCGACAGCGAATATCCCGCCTTTGCCCAGACAACCGTCGCGCGCCTTGCATCGGATCTTGAGATACTCCGCCAACAGGGCTTCCGCCTCGCCGTGATCGATACACCGCCGGCAATTACCATGGCCATCCAGAGCGTGATTTCGGTGTCCGAACTTATCATCGTGCCGACCCGGCCCAGCCCACATGACTTGCGGGCTGTTGGCGCGACAGTTGACCTGTGCGACCGCGCTGGCAAACCCTTGATCTTCGTTGTCAATGCCGCAACGCCAAAGGCCAAGATCACGAGCGAGGCCGCCGTCGCCTTGTCACAACATGGCACGGTTGCTCCAGTCACACTGCACCACCGCACCGATTATGCCGCGTCGATGATCGATGGGCGCACCGTCATGGAATGCGATCCCAATGGCCGTTCTGCAGCAGAAATCAGGGCGCTGTGGGACTATGTTTCCGACCGTCTGGAAAAGAACTTCCGTCGGACAGTGTTTTCCGCACCCGCAATGACCGCCCAGGCCTTGCCGGGTGCGATTCGTCCGCTTGGTGGTGGCTTTGGCCGCCGCGTCGCGAATTGAACGGGAAAGGACCGATAATGGCCGATCCCAAACCGCTCGCCTCGCTCAGTGCAGGTTTGCTCGCTCGCAAGGGGGCGGCTCGCCCAGCCATGCGTCGGCAGGCACAGGCGCTTGGCCTTGGTGCCTTTGGCGCCCAGGAAGACCTGGGCTGGAACGACATGGGCTATGATGTTGATCCCCAGCATGGCGGTCAGGATCACGGCCGGATGGTCGATCACGGCCTGTCGCCGATGGCGACGGTTCAGGGCCTGGAGGCAACCCGGCCCGGCGGTCATCTTCCTGACGCGCTCGACGCGCTGGGGCAGGCTGTGGAACGGGCGATCAGCCCCGCTACAGAACCGGCCAGCGTCGAACCGCTGGACTCGCGGGTTGCCATTCCAGAATCAGTGATGCCGCCTGCCGTCCACGAACAGCAGCAGCGGATCGAACAGGCGCTTGGCGCCATTGAACAGGCCGTTTCCGATTCTCCTTTGCCGGTTGAATCGGTTTCGGAAACCGCATTTGAAGCGATCCGTTCGGCAGTGACCGCAGCGGCGACACCTTCGTTACGCACCGCCATGCCGGCTGCGCCTGATACTGCCGCGACTCGGCAACCGCGGGCGCGCTCGCGCGCCGGATCACGGGGCAATTTCGCCTTCACGTTGCGCCTTGACCCGCACCGCCATCTGCGGCTGCGCCTGGCCAGCGCCACCAGCAACCGGTCTGCCCAGCAGATCATCATCCAGCTGATCGACGACTATCTCGCCGATCTTCCTGAAATCGATGCTTTCGCCGCGCAGGTGCCTGCATCGAGCACCTCCAATTGAACCGCCTGCGCAACAGGGAATCATGACCATGACCCGCACTGCCTTTCTCAAACTCGCTGCAACAGGTGTCGTTGCTGCCATTGGCCTCGGCGCGCCTTCGGCGGTCGTCATGGCGAACGGTGGCGAAGCGCCGCGTGCGAACCCGGAACGTGCGGCCCGCACTGCCGATCGTGCCGAGAGCGCTCTGGAGCGCGGCCGCATTGAACGGGCGGTGACGCTGGCGGAATCGGCCGTGCTGCTTTCGCCGAATGATCCGGCGCATCGTTCGTTGCTGGGCCAGGCCTATCTGGCTTCAGGCCGATTCCAGTCTGCGGCGGAAAGTTTCGATGCGGCCAGCCAGCTTGGCGCGGTCGATTCGCGCAGCATCATTGGTCATGCCCTGGCCATGATCGCCACGGACCGGTCAGCTGAGGCCGTTGCCTTGCTGGATAGCAACGCCCAGTCGCTGCCGGCTTCGGACTATGGTCTTGCGCTTGCAATGGCCGGTCAGGCAGAGCGCGGCGCGCTTGTCCTTACCGATGTTGTTCGTGCCGGTAGGTCTTCGGCGCGTGACCGCCAGAACCTTGCTCTTGCCTATGCCCTGTCGAGCCGCTGGCTCGAAGCGCGCCTGATTGCCGCACAGGATCTCGTGCCTGATCAGGTCCAGGCCCGCATGACTCAATGGACCCAGCTGGCGCAGGCCGACAGCCCTGCCGTGCGTGTGGCCAGCCTTATTGGCGCGCGTCCGGTCAATGATGGCGGCATGCCCCAGCAATTGGCCCTGCGTCCGGCCGCTCCGATCGCGCCCATGCTTGCAGCCAGTGACGATCCGGCACCGCTCGCTCTCTATGCGCCACCAGCGCGTGGGGAAACCGAAGAACTGGTGTCGGCCGCGCTCGAATCCGGTCCGTTCACTGGTGAGGTCGAGCCCGCTCCTGTTGCCATTGCCCAGGCGGATGTCCCGGCTTCGGTTGCGGCCGCACCTGCTCCGGTTGTCGAAAGCAACGGCATCGTCTTCGTTTCCAATCCGGTGATCCAGCCGCTTCGCAGCATGGTCGCCATGGTTGCGCCGCTGGCCAACGAAGCGCCTGCCGCCCGTCCGGCTCCGGCTCCGGCTGCCCGCCCGGCGCGCACCGCTGCGGCTCCGGCTGTCGCGCCAGCTGCTGCGCCGACCGGTCCGGTTCGCACGACTGGCTGGTCGGTCCAGCTCGGCGCCTTTGAACGCCTCGCCGTTGCACAGGAACGTTGGCAGGGCCTGTCGCGCCGTCATGCCGCGCATCTCGCCGCCTATGATGGCGTCAGCACTTCGGCCACGGTCAATGGCCGCACGGTCTACCGTCTGTCGGCGACCGGCTTTGCCACGCGCGCTGCTGCCGCCAGCACCTGCGCTGCGCTGGTTCGCGCCGGTGGCGATTGCTTTGTCCGTCAGCTTCCGGCGGGAGAGAATGTCCGCTGGGCCTCGCGTCAGACAGCGACCCGCGTGGCCAGCCGCTAAGCTGTCGACACACCTTATCCTCAGCTTCGGGGCCGTTGCCAAAAGGCAGCGGCCCCTTGCGCCTTTTTGAGCATCCGTGCATTTTTCTTGCACTGCAACAAAATCCATCGTCATATGCCTGTCATAGGCAAAAGGAGCCGCCATGGCCTTTGACGAGTTGCGCGACGAATCAGGTGCGGTGCGCCCCGCTTATGCGGAGGTCGCCCGCTGGATCGAGGCGACCGGGCTCGATAATTTGGCGCAACGGCGGGAAGAGGCAGAAGCCATCTTCCGACGCATCGGCATTACCTTCGCTGTCTATGGGGAGGGCGGGGACCCGGAGCGGCTGATTCCCTTTGATCTCATTCCCCGAGTCTTTGCCGCCTCCGAATGGGCGCATCTGGATCGCGGTATTCGCCAGAGGGCGCGTGCGCTCAACGCCTTCATCCATGATGTCTATCACCGCGGGGAAATTATCCGCGCCGGCATCATCCCGGCCGACCTTGTCTATTCCAACGCCGCCTTCGTGCCGCAAATGCTGGGTTTTGATCCTCCCGGCGGCGTTTACAGCCATATCGTCGGCATCGACATCGTCCGCACCGGACCACATGATTATGCGGTGCTGGAGGATAATTGCCGTACACCCTCGGGCGTTTCCTACATGCTCGAAAACCGGGCGATCATGCAGCGCATGTTCCCGCGCCTGTTCGCAGGCGGATCGGTCCGCGCGGTCGAAACCTATCCCCAGCTCCTGTTTGATACCCTGCGCGAAGTCGCGCCGCCCGCTGCGAAGGGTGAGCCGATGGCGGTTGTCCTCACACCCGGGCCGTTCAACTCGGCCTATTATGAGCACAGCTATCTCGCTGACCTGATGGGCGTCGAACTGGTCGAGTCGGCTGACCTGTTTGTCGATGCCGCGGGCGTGTGGATGAAAACCACCGCCGGCCCGCGCCGGGTCGATGTCATCTACCGCCGCATAGACGACGACTATCTCGATCCGCTCGCCTTCCGGCCCGACAGCCTGCTTGGCGTCCCCGGCCTGTTCCATGCCTATCGGGCAGGGCAGGTGACCATCGTGTCCGCCCCCGGCGCCGGCATCGCCGATGACAAGGCGATTTATGTCTTCGTCCCCGACATGATCAAATTCTATCTGGGGGAGGAGGCGATCCTGCCCAATGTCAAAACCTGGCGCTGCGCCTTGCCGGACGAGCGCCAATATGTGCTTGATAACCTCCATGAACTGGTAGCCAAGGAGGTCCACGGCTCCGGCGGCTATGGCATGCTGATCGGTCCCAAATCGACCAAGGCCGAGGTCGAGGCCTACGCCCGGCGTATCAAAGCCAACCCGGCCGATTTCATCGCCCAGCCGACGCTTGACCTGTCGACCGCGCCGACGCTGGGTGACGATGCTGACCTGGTCGGCCGCCACGTCGATTTCCGTCCCTATTGCCTGGTTGGCAAGGAAGTGCGTCTGGTTCCGGGAGGCCTCACCCGCGTTGCGCTGACCCCGGGTTCGCTGGTGGTCAATTCGAGCCAGGGTGGCGGGGTCAAGGACAGCTGGGTGCTGGAGGGTTGATGCGATGCTGAGCCGCACTGCCGATGGCCTATACTGGCTGGCCCGCTACGCCGAACGGGCCGATTCGACCGGTCGCCTCCTGATGATGGGGCGCAAACTCGCCATGTTGCCTGATGGCGTTTCGGGCGATGACTGGCGCTCGGTCCTGCGCGTCACTGCTTCGGAATCCTTTGTCACGCCCGAAGCCGATGTCAGTGAGGGCGATGCCGTCGGCATCCTCCTGCTCGATCCTGCCAATCCCGCCTCGGTCCGGGCTTGTATCGACAAGGCGAGGGCCAATGGCCGCGCCGTTCGCACCGCCATCACGCTGGAAATGTGGGAGGCACTCAACGATGGCTGGCGCCGTCTCGAACGGATGCCGCTCGACAAGGCGGTGCGCGATCTCGCTGGCCTCGTCGATTGGTCACGCGGCTACGTCGCCCGCTTCCGCGGTGCCGTTTCCACCTCGATGCTGCGCAACGAAGGGCATGATTTCCTGCGCATCGGCAGCGCAGTGGAGCGCGCGGACACGACTTTGCGCCTGCTCGACGTCAATTATCACCTGCTGCTGCCCGAAGGGGACGCAATCGGCGGTCACCGTGATCATTACCGCTGGAACGCGCTGCTCCAGACGTTGTCGGGCCTTCGCGCCTATTATCATGTCTATCGCGACAATGTCCGCCCCTGGCACATCGCCGATTTCCTGCTGACCAACCGTGTCTTCCCGCGCAGTCTGGCCTTCAGCGTCGGGCAAATGCGCTATCATCTCGAACGGCTGGCACAGGAACATGGCCGCCGTACGGATTGCCACCGCAGTATCGAATTGTTCGACGACCGCTTGGCGCGCATGGGCGATGGCGACATATTTCAGTACGGGCTTCACGAATTCGTTCTCGAATCGCAGGCCGAACTCAATCGCATTTCGCGTGAAATCGGGGAGGCGTATCATTTCTGAAGCCCGCTCCACCCCACCGCGCCGGCTGCGCCTGCTGGTCAGCCACAGCACCGCCTATCATTACCCGATGGGTGCCAGCCGCCTGCAACTCGTCCTGCGCTTGTGGCCGGAACCGCACGCGGGGCAGGTTGTCCGCAAATGGCAGGTAACGGTCAATGACGAGGTGGTTCAGCCCGGCGCGCGCACTGGCCATGGGGACCGTTGCGCCCTGTGGAGCGCGGCCGCCGCACCAGGTGATGTCGTCATTGCCGCCAGTGGCATCATCGAAACAGAGGATCGCAGCGGCCTCGTCACCGGCCTTACCGTCCGCCCCAATCCGGCGATTTTCCTGCGGGAGACGGATCAGACCCGGGCCGACAAGGCCATCCGCGATCTGGCCCCGCCACCGGGGCAGGACCGCATTCCCTGGCTGCACAGTCTGATGGCGACGATCAAGGACCGGCTGCCCTATGTCAGCGGGGCGACAACCGTTGAAACAACCGCAATGGAAGCGCTCAAGGCCGGTGGAGGGGTCTGCCAGGATCATGCCCATCTGTTCATCGCTGCCGCCCGCGCCCACGGTGTGCCGGCCCGCTATGTGTGCGGTTACATGCTGGCCGGTGAAGGTGAGCAGGACCTGCATGAAACCCATGCTTGGGCTGAGGCTTGGGTCGATGGCCTCGGCTGGACTGCCTTTGATCCCTCGACCGGCCTTTGCCCGACAGAACGCTACATTCGCATGTCTACCGGTCTTGATGCATTTGACGCGTCGCCCATTCGTGGCCATGCGACCGGCGGAGGGTCTGTTGGTGTTCACGCCGATGTCCGCATCGCCCCCTCGGCCGGCCATGGCACAGGGGAGGGCGAAATGGAGGCCCGGCTGCGCGCCCAGCAACAGCAGAGCCAGCAGCAATAGAAACTGAAATGACGCCATCCTGTCTCCGGCGGGAACGCGGGGGGCAGGCTGGCGATTGTGACTCAACGAACGGGGGCAGGCGAAACGATGACCTATTGCGTGGCAATCAACGTGGAAGAAGGACTGGTCCTGCTTTCCGACACGCGGACCAATGCCGGCGTCGATAATATCTCCCGCTTTCGCAAGATGTTCACCTGGGAATTGCCGGGAGAGCGCGCCATCGCGTTGATGACCGCTGGCAATCTCTCCATCACCCAGGGTGTGATTACCCGGATACAGGCCGCGATCGACCGGACGGAGGCTGGCGAAGACATTGAGACCATACTCAATTGCTCCACCCTTTACCGTGCGGCGGAGATTGTCGGCGGCAAGATGCGCGAGATGATGGAAAGCTATGGAGAGGCGATCAGCCAGCAGGGCGTTTCGGCCGGAGCCTCGATCATTCTCGCGGGCCAGCGCAAGGGCGGCCGTCCACGCATCTTCCTCATCTATTCGGCCGGCAATTTCATTGAGGCGACCCGCGACACGCCTTTCCTTCAGGTAGGTGAGCATAAATATGGCAAGCCGATCCTAGACCGGGTGATCCGCCCTGATACGTCGCTCGCCGACGCGATCAACGCCGCGGTCGTCTCAATGGACTCGACCCTGCGCTCAAACTTGTCGGTTGGTATGCCCCTCGATCTGACAGTGATCAAACGCGACACCTACAGCTTCCACGCCCGCCGCCGTATCGAAGCCGGCGACCCCCAGTTCGCCCAGGTCTCGGCCGCCTGGTCCGAAGCCCTCCGCCACGCCTTCGCCGAACTCCCGCCGTTCGAGGAATAGCGGGCGCGCAACATTCCGTCGACCGGTCGAGCAAACCCCTCAACCGGGTCAGATTGGGAGGGCGCAGCCCGCAGCTTGCTAACCGCTCGCACTGACTCCAACCCCTCCCTTGCGGGGAGGGCCCGATACCAAACACAATGCCGTCCCTGACCTGATCGGCGACCCATTGCCCGAGCCTCACCAAGAGCACAGCGGTTCAATCCCGAGCCTCCCCAACCACGCGACAAACAGCTTGGCGAATTGGCGGCTTGGCGCGACTCCTGCTCATCTCCTCTCACCCGGCGTTACGGGAGAGCTCAGACCATCGGTCCCCGTTCGAAACGAGGACAGAAGGCGCTTGTGAACGAGGTGTGTTCTATCTATGTTCTTTTTGCTTTCCTACACGAGTTGATTCGTGAGACACTCCCGGCATGTCCGCAATCCTGCTCCCTGCCGCTTTCGTCATCCTCGTGACACGCGCCTTCGTGACACCCGTCTTGTCTGGCGTGAATCTATGCCTGCAAGGGTGGCCGTCAGGGGCGGGTCACAGCGCCTTACCCGCCTCCGGTGTCATCCATGTGTCACCCATGCGTCAACCATGCGTCACCCTTGGCGCCGCCAAACCCGCTCAAATCCTTGCGCCAGTGCTGCACTTTCTCCTCACGTGGGTGTCACCCTGTGTCAACCATGCGTCTTGTTCGAACAATACAGTGGAACACCTCCGGACGATCCACCCCCTTGCCATCAGCGGTAAAGCACAGCACATGCCACCGCGACGATTTCGCTCTCGATTTGCAGGATGCTTCCTTCGATGCCGACCACCCACGAAACCCGCATGCTCATCATCGGCTCTGGCCCGGCTGGCCTCACCGCCGCCATTTATGCGGCGCGTGCCGGCATGACGCCGATTGTCGTGCAGGGCATGCAACCGGGTGGTCAGCTCACCATCACCACCGATGTCGAAAACTACCCCGGTTTCCGCGACGTGGTGCAGGGACCATGGCTGATGGAGGAGATGCAGGCGCAGGCCGAGCATGTCGGCACGCGCATGATTTGGGACCAGATTGTCGATATCGACCTCACCAACCGCCCGTTTCGCGCCGTTGGTGATGGCGGCGATGTCTATATTGCCGACACGCTTGTCATCGCCACCGGCGCACAGGCCAAATGGCTTGGCGCTCCGGGGGAACAGGAATTGGGCGGCAAGGGCGTTTCCGCCTGCGCTACCTGCGACGGCTTTTTCTATCGCGGCAAGAAAGTCGTCGTCATCGGCGGCGGCAATACTGCGGTTGAGGAGGCTCTCTACCTCACCAACCACAGCGATGACGTGACCCTGATCCACCGCCGCGATTCGCTGCGCTGCGAAAAGATCCTCGCCGACCGCCTTTTCGCCAACCCGAAGATTTCGGTGCTGTGGAACAAGGCTGTCGAACGCTTTGTCGCTGGTGAGGGCACGGCCGGTCTGGTCGGTGTGGACCTTGTTGACACGGTCACCGGGGACAAGAGCCACGTCGCGACTGACGGTGCCTTTGTCGCCATCGGCCACAAGCCGTCGACCGAATTGTTCGTCGGCAAACTGCCGATGGATGCCAATGGCTATCTGGTCGTGGAGCCGGGTACGCCGAAAACTTCGGTGCCCGGTGTCTTTGCCGCCGGTGACGTCGCCGATCATGTCTATCGCCAGGCAGTGACGGCGGCCGGTATGGGCTGCATGGCTGCGCTCGATGCCGAGCGTTTCCTTGCCGCCAGCGAGTTCGCCGCAACGTCCGCCTGACCGGGGCAGGCCTTCATCAGAGGACGACGTCACTGGCGGTTTTCAGCAGGAGGAGCCGCCCACGCTTTCAACAAAGCCGTTGCGCGCTTTTGCGACCATGGCTAAAGCCCCAGTCGCTTGTGGGGCCTTAGCTCAGCTGGGAGAGCGCGTCGTTCGCAATGACGAGGTCAGGGGTTCGATCCCCCTAGGCTCCACCATTTTTCTGACGTTCCGTTGCAGCGCCGAACATGCGGCGCAAAACGCGCCTCAGGGCAGCCAGACAGATTATTGACGCGATCACCATGGCAACCGCGATCACCATGGCGGCCATCGGAAACGCCAAGGCCAGACCAGCAACACCGGCCACCGCCACATCCTCTCCGGCCGATACGGCGACGTTGCTGAACGGTTCGGGGCTCGTATTCACGACCGCACGCGTGCTCGCCTTGACGCCGTGACTCAACAGGGCGGCACCGCCACCCAGCAGAAAGGTAATGACTTGCCATTCGGCCTGACCGGGATCGACTATCGCCAGTGCCAGCAAGGCCCCGCCAAGTGGCCGTATGGCCGTGTGCAAACCATCCCATATGCTGTCGATCCAAGCAATCTTGTCGGCAAACAGCTCCGCGATAAACCCCAAGGTCGCCACGACCATCACCCACGGATTGGCCAGAACGTCGAGCATCGCAAGCTTTTCCGGCAGGGCGATCAAGCCAAAATGCATCGCCAGGCCAGTGACCAGCAAGGTGAAATACAAGCGCCAGCCGGACAGCAGGCTAAAGCTCGCGGCCAGTGCAATGATTTCTACTGCTGACATCTTGATCACCCCCCTGTTGTCTGTGGCAGGCTTGCAGGTCCGGGACTTGCTTGTTTCACTTGGTCGGGTGCAGGTTGGACCAGCCAGAGATAGGGAGCAAGGCAAGCCATGGATACTCCTGAAATGACAACAGTCTTGCCCTTGGTTAGCCACGGATTCGGTAACGGCCCCTTGGATTTGGACGATGATGACGATAGCGGCCTGATGCCGGCCCATCCGGCTGCTACCTTGATCATTTATCATGAGGGCACCGGCGCGCAGCGCTCGCCGGTTCTGATGGTACGGCGCTCAGCTGCGATGAAATTCGCTGCCGGCGCAGCTGTTTTTCCTGGCGGCCGCGTTGATTCTGATGATCATGTCCTCGCAAGGTCTTTTGCACCTCACATGCCGATTGAGGATGCGGCGGCCCGAGTTGCGGCGATTCGTGAAACACTTGAGGAAACAGGCCTGCTGATCGGACTGAGCCATGACGGTGATGACCAACGGACTCAGGCACTGCGCGACGGCCTCCACGCAGGAGAACTGCTGTCAAATTTGATCAGGGATACCCGGTCCAGCTTCGATCTCGAATCGCTGGTCGCCTTTTCCCGCTGGCGTCCAAATTTTGAGCACTCCCGTTTGTTTGATACACGCTTCTATCTGACAAGCGTCTCCGGGGCATTGCCTGACCTCACTGTTTCAGATGGCGAAAACAGCCACATTTTCTGGATCGACCCTCTGATTGCGCTGACGGAGGCACAGGAAGACAAGTTGCAGATCATCTTCCCAACGCGGCGCAATCTCGAACGTTTGGCGATGGTCAGCAATTTTGGCGAAGCCAGGCAATCGGCGGAATTATACCCTCCACGACGGGTCATACCTTTTGTGGCGGATGTAGGCGGGGAAATGCACCTGTGCATCAGAGAGGACTGTGGGTACCCGGTGACGAGCGAGGTAGTCACTACCGCGCTGAAGTGACATCCTGTTTTTCCATCCGGGTGTAGCCCGCTGGGAGATGGTATGGTGTTGGACGATCTCGCGTCCGCAGTCTGCCTTATATGAATCCTGCTCAGCTCTACAAATGGCTTGCAATTCCCGCGTTCAGAGGTTAGTTGCAAGAAGAGTAGTCGAGGTCTCGGCGGAGCGGCTCTAGGGCCACCCTCGATTGCTGCGAAATTTGAGCATGATATTGCCAGTGGAGATAAGTATGAACACCCTTAAGAAAGCCGCCATTGCTGCTGCTGCATTTTCGATGGTTGTGTCGCCGGTTGCCGCCTCGGCTGCTCCGGTAGCTGTCGACAGCGTGCGCGCTTCGGCTCAGCTTGAGGATTCCTCGGCTCAGGGCGAGGGTTTCGGCGGTTGGTTTGTTGCCTTGGCCGCGATCGCTGCAATCTTCGGTGGTCTGGCTGTCGGCTTGGGTGGCAGCTCGAATAACCCGGTTTCGGTCTGATCTTAGCCTGAAACCACCTTTGGTGGGTTGACATGCCCGCTGCCCTTTGGGTGGCGGGTTTTGTCGTGCCAGAAAGCGGGGTGCTGGTATCGTGTCGATTGCCACCTTGGCTGCTTTGTATGCTCTCTTTAAATTCATTTCGTTTCAACTGCGGGTAAAGGCCGTCGGTGCCTGATAGCTGCAATTCGTTTTCGAACGGCTTGAACCATATCAAGGTCTAGAGAAGCAAAGCCCAATCCGGGTGAGCAGCCCATGTCGAGGATTACTTCGCCCCAAGGGTTGACTACCAGCGAGTGGCCATAGGTTGACCTTCCATCCTCATGGTGACCAGTTTGTGCTGGCGCAATGATGTAGCAACCCTGCTCAATGGCTCGAGCCCTCAACAGGGTATGCCAATGCGCCTCTCCGGTTGGCACAGTAAAGGCAGACGGCACAGCAATGACATCGGCGCCGGCTGATCCCAAGGCATCAAATAGTGCCGCAAAGCGAAGATCATAACATATGGTGAGACCAAGAAGCCCAATCGGCGTCGACGTAATTGCCGCGGTTTCACCAGGTTCATAAGCAGCCGATTCCCGCCAGCGTTCGCCGTTAGGGAGATCGACATCGAATAAGTGAATTTTGTCATAGCGGGCGCGAATTGCTCCTTGGGAATCAATTACAAGACTTCGATTGCGCCATTTGGAACCACTTGCTCCAGATAGAACAGGGAGCGATCCCAGATGTAGCCAAATTGCGTTGTCGCGCGCCGCTTTGCGCACCCGGGCAATGAAGGGGTTCTCATCTTCCGACACTATCTGGCTGGCGGCACGGGTTCGGTTCCGGTCGAGTATTGCCGACATTTCCGGAGCGAAGAGCATGACCGCGCCCGCGCCCGAAGCCTGCTCCGCGGCGTCGGCTACTGTCTCGCCATTGACGATGGGGTCGACACCGCTGTTCATCTGTAAAAGAGCGACTTTCTGGCTCATGGGTAATCCTCTAGTCTTCCTGGCAACAATGCGTTTATCCCAGTCTTTTGCTGATAAAGCGCTGGCAACGCCACCACGCTTTTGTCATGGCTCGCATCGGCCTTGAAGCGGCTCTGCGTTCAGCCAAGCGAAAGATACCTGTCCTATGCTCGTCCCAATGAGTTTGAACTTTCTTCGGCGAGTGGCACTTGCATTCGCGGCTTCGTCTCTGGTTGTAACTTCGCCTGCTGGAGCTTCGGCAACTGATCGTGGAGCGGTTGGCCAAGCAAATGTTCCGACTGCCGACAGCCGATCCAGTGTTGACCGGACCCCTTGGCTTTACGTCGGTAGCGACATTCCTCCAGATCGAGGCTGGCAGTTTGGGGCCCTCGGCAATGGACTGCGTTTTGCGGTCCGGCGTAATGGTGTTCCACCGGGCCAGGTAACCATCCGTCTGCGGGTCGACGCGGGATCGCTGATGGAGCAGCCGCACGAAGCGGGTTGGGCGCATCTGATCGAGCATCTTAGTTTTCGGGAGTCGCGTTACCTGCAGAGCGGAGAAGCGCGGCGGGAGTGGCAGAGACTTGGAGTCAGTTTCGGTAGTGATTCCAACGCCACCACAGGTACAACGGCAACCGTTTATCAACTCGACATACCTGCGGCTACTCCTGAAAGTGTGGCTCAGAGCATCCGCTTGCTGTCCGGGATGATCCGTGAGCCGTTGCTCACAGAGGCGACCGTGAACGCCGAGCGGCCGATCGTTATGGCTGAACGGCGCGAACGGGATGGCCCGGATTTCCGTATTAACGAAGCAAGTCGGCAGCATTTTTTCGCTGGTCAGTTGCTGGGTGAACGTTCCACGATTGGTACGGAAGAGACATTGGCAGCTGCGAACGCTTCTGCAGTACAGGCTTTTCACCATCGCTGGTACAGGCCCGAACGGGTTGTAATCGCGATTGCCGGAGACATGGACCCTGCCTTGTTCGAGCAGGCCATTGTCAGCAATTTTGCGGACTGGCGAGCTACAGGGCCTGCACCGACCGAACCTGACTTTGGTCAACCTGATCCAGCGCGGCCAACCGCGAACATAATCGTTGAACCGACGCAACCTATGGTTGTTCATTTGGCCACCATACGCCCATGGCAGCGAGTGACCGACAGTGTTGCCTATACCCAAGGACTGATGCTCGACACTCTGGCCAGTCTGATCATCAACAGGCGGCTGGAAGAACGGGCGCGTGGGGGCGCCAGCTATCTTGCTGCTCAGGTGTCCACAGACAAGCCCAGCCGTTCCGCCGACATGACAACCATTTCGATCATACCGCTGGAGAGCAATTGGCAGCGCGCGATCGATGATACGCGAGCGGTAGTGGCCGTTGCAATGGCGACGCCTCCAAGCGAAGCTGACATCCAGCGCGAATTTGCTGACGTGGAAACTTTCTTGCGGCGCGAACTGGCCAATGCACAAAATGAACCCGGTACAAAGCAGGCGGATGATCTGTTGAACGCTGTGGACATCGGTGAAACCGTGACATCGCCTGACCATGCCCTGGCGATTTGGCAATCGATACGTCCGCTCGCGACACCGCAACGGATGCTGGAAGTCACTCGCGCCATTTTCAATGGACCAGTGACCCGTGTGCACATGACGAGCCCAGTCCCGATCGAGGGTGGCGAGGCAGCGTTGGCCGAGTTGATTGCCAGGCCACCGAGCGTTGCGGCAGCCAGCGCGGCCGGGCGGACAACGCCAAACATCCGCTTTGCCGATTTGCCATCGCCTGGACGCAGGGGCGCGTTGGTTTCGCGGACGCCGATCGAGCGGTTCGATCTCGAGCGATGGGAGTTTGGCAACGGCGTAACCGCCCTTGTGCGCAGCACCGACATTGAACCGAACAAGATTCGGATCACGGTCCGATTTGGCGGAGGCCGCCGTGCCGTATCGGCGACCGGGACCAATTTGCTGTGGGCTGGTGAAGGCGCGTTGGTCGAAAGCGGCATCGGACGATTTGACCAGACGACCCTCGACCGGCTGGTAAGCGGGCGACAGATCGGCATGCGCTTTTCGGTTGGGGATGACGCCTTTACCTTGTCTGCGGAAACGCGCCCTGAGGATCTGGCTGACCAGTTGCGTTTGCTGGTGGCCAAGCTGACCCAACCTGGCTGGCAGCCCGCGCCAGTGCAGAGGACCCGAGCGGCTCGATTGGCGAGTTACGATGCGATGCGCAATTCGCCGATGGCGGTGCTCGAAGGTGACATGCAGTCGTTGCTGTTCAGTGGTGACCGCCGCTTTGCCGTGCCGAGCCGCAGCGAGGTTGAAGCGCTGACCCCGGCTGCATTTCGTCGGTTTTGGGAACCGCTGTTGGCCGAAGGGCCGGTCGAGGTGCAAATTTTTGGCGATGTGTCCGGCGTCGACTTGCAGACCATGATGCTCGACACTTTCGGCGCACTGAGGCCACGGCCGCCCGTGCGTGTACCGCCCGGCGCCGACGATTTGCGACCGACCCCGGTTCCGGCGACGCCGCTGGTCGCTCGCCATAGCGGCGGGGAGACGCAGGCCGCCGCTGTGCTTGCCTTTCCCACCGGCGGCGGACTGGGTGCGATCCGCACGGCCCGTCAACTCGATATATTGGCGGCCATCTATAATGACCGCCTGTATGAGCGGCTGCGCGATCAGGCAGGGGCCAGCTACAGTCAGGCGGTGACGAGCAACTGGTCGCTCGATTTTCCGAATGGCAGCTATATTTTTGTCGGCGGACTGGTGAAGCCGGAGGACAGCGGACTGATGCTCCAATCGGCGACCGCTATTGCCCAGGAGTTGATGACAACCCCGGTGACTGACGATGAGCTCCGGCGGGCGATTGGCCCTGCGATGGAGCAGATCATCCGGGCTTCGTCCGGCAATGTGTTCTGGATGATCCAAACCGAAGGGGCCTCCCGTGATCCAAGGCGGATTGATGCATTGCGTACCTATCTGACCGACCTGAACAGCGTCACGCCGGAGGATATTCAGCGGCTCGCCCAGACCTATTTGCGCCCCGAACGCGGTATCCCGCTGTTGATCCTGCCCGAAAGCGCAGCAGTGCCGGCAGTGACGGGAACCGGTCAGCCGCGCTGAGCAACGCTCCCGGTGCCGGTTTCAGCGTGGAGTGTCGCCCGCGCGCCCCGGTACTGCCTTGCGCGGGCTCGGCTCGGTTTCGAGTTCGCCGCGCTCCATGATCGCCCGGCGGACTTCGGCGCGATGTTCATGGATGGAGGCAATGACCGGGCCGACGGCAACGCCAATGTCGGTCAGGACCGCTTCTGCCATCTGCAGCGATCCTTCCAGCGCCTCTGGCACCGCATCATTGGCACCGGCGGCATAGAGGGCCGAGGCATTGGTCGCATCGCGCGCGCGGGTGACGATGGGCAATTCGGGATAGCGTTCGCGCAGACGCCGGGTCAGCTGCAACTGTTGCACAGGATCATCCATGGTGAGGACGATGGCTGACAGTGGCTGGTTAGCGAACTGGTCAAGGAACTGGGTGCGGCTGGCGTCGGCAAAGCGGACATCATAGCCGCGCGAACGGGCGCGGGCGACGGCATCGACATCCGCCTCGATACCCAGATAGGGCCGGTCATGCCGGTCGAGCATCGCGGCAATAATCTGTCCGACGCGGCCAAAACCGATGATCAGGACGATGGGTGTATCGGGCCGGACCAGCACCTCGTCATGCGCGGCAAGATCAATACGCCGCGCAACGCGATGACCCAGACTGGCGAGCAGCGGGGTGATCGTCAGGCCGATCGCGGTTACAATCTGCCAGAAGGCGGCTGTTTCGGTGGCGACAACACCAGCCTGGACCGCCGCGCCGAGCACAATCAGCGTCGTTTCCGACGGACTGGCCATCAGCAGGCCGACCTCTGCCGCCGTGCCACGTCGGACACGGGCGAGGCGCAGCAAGAGGCCAGTGACGACAGCCTTGATGAGGATGATGCCAACCACGGCGAGCAACAGTGAAGGCCAGTCGGCAATGATTGCGGCGATATTGACGCTCATCCCCACGGTGAGCAGGAAAATGCCGAGCGCGAGCCCCTTGAAGGGTTCGATGATGGATTCAACCTCGCCATGATAATCGGTTTCGGAGATTAGCAGGCCGGCAAGCAGGGCACCGACGATGGGCGACAGGCCGACGCTGGTGGTAGCGAGAGCGGCGGCAATGACGACGAGCAGACTGGCGGCGAGGAACAGTTCAGGCTTTTTGGCGCGCGCGGCCTGGGCAAACAGGCGGGGCAACAAGAACCAGCCGGCAACAGCCAGCAGGGCGACCATTGCCACACCTTCGGTCATGGTTGTGACAAAATCCCCCACGGCATCGCCACTGGTGCTGGGTGCCAGCGCGCCGAGGATGAAGATGATCGGTACGAGGGCCAGATCCTCGAACAGCAGCATGGCAAAGGCATTCTGCCCGACCCGCCCGGTGGTGCCCGCTATCGGCAGGACCAGCGCGGTTGAGGAAAGGGTGAGGGCAAAGCCCAGGCCAAAGGCTGACAGCGGTTCTTCGCCAAAGGCGATCAGCGCGGCGGCAATGGCAAAAGCACCGAGCAGCAATTCACTGGCACCGATGCCGAACACCTGTCGGCGCATCGCCCATAATCGCCGGAACGACAATTCGAGCCCGATGGTGAAGAGCAGCAGAATGATCCCGAATTCGGCAAAGGGTTCTATCGCGTGCGGGTCTGAAATGGTGACGTGGTACAGCCAGGGAAACTGATCGACCAATGTGCCGAGCCCGTGCGGCCCGACGGCAATGCCGACCAGGATGAACCCGATGACCGGACTTATCTTTAACCGGGCAAAAGCGGGAATGACGATGCCCGCCGCACCAAGGATGACCAGCGCGTCGGACAGGGTGGCATTGGTGAGGGAAAGGGCCATGGGTCAAATCTTTACGGCAAGCATGTGGGGATGCAAGGGCGGCCGTGGGCTGGGCAGTGGTTGGGGTTGGTGACCGGGCAGGGCGTGGCGCCACGCCGTCATGACGTCATGGCGGCAATGGATAGGGCGTGAGGCTGTCCATCGAGCCGATCCGGGCGAGACAGAGCACCGCCATGTCGCCTTCGACCGCCTCACGCTCGATGGCGTTGAGCGGGCCGGGCATGGGTTCGGGCTGAGGCGGTGTTGGCGGCGGTGTCACATCGGCTGGTAACGCGAGGACGGATGGCGGTTTTCCCTGTGCTTCGCTGGCCATGGTTGACACAGGGTGACACCCACGTGGCGGAGAAAGATCAGCCTCGGCCCCGAGCCCTTCGGCTATGCTGGTGAGGGGCTGTGCGCCAGCGGGCTTGGAGCAGGGCGGCACCTTAGAGCTCCCCGGGGCGTCCGCTGCGCACGAAAAGGCCGGATGTCCGACGGCCGATGTGGGCAGCGCTTCTCTTTCTTGGTCGTCCTCTTCCTCTTCTTCGTCTTGGTCTTTTTCAGGCCACTCTTCTTCCTCGTCCGCGCAGCGGGGGTCAGGCCCCATGACGTCCGCGATCATCTCATCGTCCATCAGCGCGGCAAAATGCCAGAAGCGCTGGCGGCGGCATGCCTTGTCTATCGCCTGCTCCTGCTTTTCCGCGAGCGAAGCGGCAAACCATGGGTCAAGCGGCACGTCATGCCGCAATGCCGCCAACACATCGCCAAAATGAGGCGCGGCCCGTCGGACGCGCTCCTCATCCGCCTTGCCCGCTGCGGCATCGAGCCGCGCGATGAGGGCGAGCAACAGGCGGCTGTCGTGCCGGGTCCGGGTGCCGACCAGCTCCCCGCGAAACCACACCTCCTCCTGCCAGCCATGCAGGGCGCGGCTGGTCAGTTCGGCAACGATGGTCTGGCGACTGTGGAGCAGCGCGGCGTCCCATGCGCGGGCAAAGTCGGGATCTGTCGCGCGCAGGCGATAGGCCGAATTGGGCGACAGGCCGACGGTGGCGAGGGCGGCGCGCACCTCTCCACATTCCGCAAGCCGGGCGATAAAGGCCGCACGGGTCGCGGCGGTCCATTTGGGTTTCTGTGGCATGGGCCAAAGAATAACCCATTTGGTTATATGTAGGACAGCTGAAAGACTGGCGGTAATTCAATCCATTGCTGGATTTCGTATTGGTTTTGTTCTTATCCCGGTGCGTTGATCCGTGCCCATCCGTCATCGCTTCGCGATGCCACCTCCCCATCGCAGGTCGATGGGGAGGACAGGTGCAACGCCACTCAGCGGTAGGTGAGGCGCAGGCGGGCTTCGTTCGAGATGGTCTGATCGTGCAGGGGCACGGCGTAGGTCACTCCGTCATCGCGGATCGGCAGCGGTGCGGGATAGCCGGTGACGGTGGCGGTAGTGATGGGGCGGCTGGCCCGGGTCAACAGGGTGACGCGACTGCTGCCGCAGGGACCAAGAGCGCCAGCGAGTGCCCGCATCGGCAGGCTGAGCCGCGAGAAGGCGATTGAGACACGGCATTGCACCCGGAGGTCGCCAAAGCGGCGGTCAGCCAGCGAGCTGCCGGGGGATAGCACCAATGGCCGGATGCGGATGCCGCCACGTGCCCGGTTGGTGCGCAATTCCCATTGGCCGCTGAGGACCTGATCCACCGGCAGGACGGCGCGATGGTTGGCATCGAGCGGCAGGTCGATGCCTTGTCGGTCGCCATCGGCGCCGAGGCGACGGGCGCGCAAGTAAAGCTCGACATCATCTAGGCTGCTGCCATCGGCCGCTTCGACCTGGAGAAACAGGCTGGCCGCCGGGGCAAAAGTGCCGCGATGCTGGCTATAGGCGCGGGCGGCATCACGCAATGAATCCGCGGTCAGCCGGAACAGGTTGCCATTGTCGCCGACGACGACGATGTCATCGCTGTCGCCAGCATCCGCGGGCCCGCTGTCCGGGGAGAGTTCGGCATCGGCACTGGCAGCAGTCGGCTCGGCACTGGCCGGCCCGGTGGACGACAGCAAAACGGCGGCGAGTAAGCCCGCCGCCGTTGCCGTCTTTCGAGTGAAAGCGTTGAGGTTCAACGCCTTATGACCACTTGCCCATTTCGGCTTCCAGATTGGCGCGGATCGATTCGAAGAATTGCTCGGTGGTCTGCCACTGCTGATCCGGGCCGATCAGGATGGCAAGATCCTTGGTCATGTCGCCATTTTCGACCGTTTCGATGCAGACGCGTTCCAGCGTTTCGGCAAAACGGACCACTTCGGGCGTGTCATCGAACTTGCCGCGATAGGCGAGGCCCTGCGTCCAGGCGAAGATCGAGGCGATCGGGTTGGTCGAGGTCGCCTTGCCCTGCTGATGCTGGCGATAGTGGCGGGTGACGGTGCCGTGCGCGGCTTCGGCCTCGACCGTCTTGCCATCAGGCGAAAGCAGGACCGAGGTCATCAGGCCGAGCGAGCCAAAACCCTGCGCGACGGTGTCTGACTGCACGTCACCGTCATAATTCTTGCAGGCCCAGACGAACTTGCCGTTCCACTTGAGCGCCGAAGCGACCATGTCGTCGATCAGGCGATGTTCATAGCTGATGCCAGCAGCATCAAACTGTGCCTTGAATTCATTGTTGAAAACTTCCTCGAACAGATCCTTGAAGCGGCCGTCATAGGCCTTCATGATCGTGTTCTTGGTCGACAGGTACAGCGGCCAGCCGCGGCCCAGCGCGTAGTTCATGCTGGCGCGGGCGAAATCGCGGATCGAATCGTCGAGGTTGTACATCGCCATGGCGACGCCGGACGAGGGGAAGACGAACACTTCCTCGTCGATGACAGTGCCATCATCGCCTTCGAAGACGAGGCGAAGCTTGCCGGGTCCGGGCACGCGATAATCGGTGGCGCGATACTGGTCACCAAAGGCGTGGCGGCCAACGACGATCGGGTCGGTCCAGCCGGGGACGAGGCGCGGCACGTTGCGGATGACGATCGGTTCGCGGAAGACAACACCGCCGAGGATGTTGCGGATGGTGCCGTTGGGCGATTTCCACATCTTCTTGAGGTTGAATTCCTCGACGCGGGCTTCGTCCGGCGTGATGGTGGCGCACTTCACGCCAACGCCGAACTCCTTGATCGCATTGGCCGATTCCACGGTGACGCGGTCATCGGTGGCATCGCGGTTTTCGACGCTGAGGTCGTAATATTTCAGATCGATATCGAGATAGGGCAGGATCAGCTTTTCGCGGATCCACTGCCAGATGATGCGGGTCATCTCGTCGCCGTCGAGCTCGACAACCGGGTTTTTCACCTTGATCTTGGCCATGCGCGCGTGCCTTTTCGTTCAATCACTGGGGAGTGGAATGGCGCTGCCCTTAGGCAAAGCCGGGCCCGCGCGCAATATGCATAAGCGGAGCGGCGTCAGCGCCCGGTCCCCATGCTTCATTTCGGTGTCAGAATGAAGGCAGCGATTGTGCGTTGGGCGACAAGGCATTAGGAAGGGCCATCCCCAGGTCGCCTGAAAGAGCTTATGACTGCCCCCACCAGTGCCAACACCCCCGGTTCCAGCGCTCGCTGGGCATGGCCGGCCATCCACCCGGAAGGCCGCAAGTTCATCCTGATCGCTGCCGCCGTGACGTTGTTCCTGGCGTGGATGGCGTGGGAAACGCTGGCATGGCCGATGGCGGGCGTGACCATCTGGGTCGCGGCCTTTTTCCGCGACCCGGTGCGGGTAACACCCCAGGGTGACTCGCTGATCATTTCTCCGGCTGACGGGCTGGTGACACAGATCGCCATGGTGCCGCCGCCGCCGGAATTGCAGGGCGCGGACGCGCTGGGCAGCGGGCCGGTGACGCGTGTGTCGATTTTCATGAATGTGTTCGACGTGCACATCAACCGCGCGCCGATCGCGGGCACGGTGACGCACCGCCACTATATCGCCGGTGCCTTCCTCAATGCCGACCTCGACAAGGCGAGCGAGGAGAATGAGCGGCAGCATTTCCTGATCGAGCGGCACGACCGGCTGCGCATCGGCTTTACCCAGATCGCCGGGCTGGTCGCGCGGCGTATCGTGGCCCATGCCAAGCCGGGTGACCATGTCGAGGCGGGGCAGCGTATCGGCCTGATCCGATTTGGCAGCCGGGTTGACGTCTATCTCCCCGCCGGAACGGTGCCGCGCGTGCTTTCGGGGCAGCGCACGGTGGCCGGCGAAACGGTGATTGCCGAAATCGGCGACACGCTCGAAAGGCTTGGCGTTGCCCAATAAGGCTGAAGCCGCGTCGACCGAGGCAGTCGCAGCCGGAGAGGCGCCGCGCGCCTATCGCAAGGTGGGCGGCATACCGCTGCGGGCCTTTGTTCCCAATGCCGTGACGGCACTGGCACTGTGCTGCGGCCTGTCGGGCGTGCGCGCCGCGATCTCCGAAGAATGGTTGCTGGCCCTGTTGCTGGTGGTCGGCGCAGGGATGCTGGATGGCATCGACGGGCGCATCGCCCGGTTGCTCAAGGCAAACACACGATTTGGCGCGGAACTGGATTCGCTGTCGGACGTCATCGCCTTTGGCGTCGCTCCGGCGACGATTTTGTACCTGTGGTCGCTGGAGGATGCGCCCAAGTTCGGCTGGACGGCGGCGCTGTCACTGACGGTATGTTGCGCACTGCGGTTGGCGCGGTTCAATGCCAATATCGATGTGGCTGACCAGCCGCACAAGTCCGCAGGATTTAACACAGGCGTGCCGGCGCCGATGGGCGCGGGCCTTGCCTTCATTCCGCTGGCGCTGTGGCTCATCACGCATGAGCCACTGTTCCGCAGCTGGTATGTGGTCATGCCCTGGGTGGTCATTGTTGCGTTGCTGATGATCAGCAATATCGCGACCTTCAACTGGTCGAGCCTGCGTATCCGCCGTGAATGGCGGTTGATGGCCATTGCCGGCATCGCCTTGCTGGGCGCCGCCCTCGTCTCCGCCCCCTTGCAGACATTGCTCGGTTTTGCGCTCGTCTATCTCGCGACCATCCCGTTCAGCGTCCTGACCTATCGCCGGGTGCGGCAGCGACTGTCGGCGGCGGCAGCCGATCAGGCGGCGAGCGGCAGCGCCTGAGCCGCGTCCGCCCGATAGCGGGCGGCGTGGTGAAGTTGTGTCACCGATGCAGTCATGGCCGGCCGTGCGGCACTGACAGGAGCGGGCAGGGCGATCCCGACCTCATCATCCCAGGGCTGCATGACCAGCGGGCGGGTGAGATCGTGCCAGATCGAGCGGAAGCCGACGAGCAGTAGCGCGGTGAAACCAAGCGAGAGCATCAGATGGACCATGTGCCTGTTCCTGTGCTGGGAAGCCCGGCGCGGTCGATGCTGCGCAAAGCGTCCTGAAGTGCGGTGGAACGTCGGGTCAGGGCCTTTCGCTCCATGTTCCTAACATGTTCCGCTCCAGCTCGTCCGTCAAGAGGGTATTTTCACTTTTTGTTCTTTTAGGTCAGGCGGCCTGATTGGGTGAAATGGTGACGGAATGTTTCGCAAACTTCGATAGCTGGCTTGGCGATGGTTGCGGGATCGGCCCGAGCGGTTGCTCTGACGGCTACTCCCAGAAAGGCGCAGCCAATGCCCCGTACCGTGTGAGACACATCGGGGACTCTACTCAACATCCGCTCGGAGCCCAACGGTCGCCTGTTCGCGTCAGTGCGCAAAAGCATGCACCACAGCGTGCTCGACTATAACTTTGACCGGCGCGGCCGCGAGTGGGCGCTGATCCTGTTCCGCGACCGCGGCGTCGAGACGCGGGGATCGGTATTCCGGCGTTTGATTGTCTGCTGAGCGGGCCCGATGCCGGGCAAGCCGCTCGGGCGGGCGGGTTATGCCCCCTTGCTTTTCGCCGACCTTGCGGCTAAGCGCGCCACCTCAACTCCACATGGTGGGCGCACATACCGGTGCCGGAGCGGGAAACTGCCGAGGTTCTTGCCTGCCAGAGGAACAACCGGAAGGAAGACTAGTTATGGCGGCTCCCACCGTTACCCTGCAGCAATTGATCGAAGCCGGCGCGCATTTCGGCCACCAGACCCACCGCTGGAACCCGCGCATGAAGCCGTACATCTTTGGCGATCGCAACGGCATCCACATCCTCGACCTGTCGCAGACCGTGCCGCTGTTCGCGCGCGCGCTCGACTTCATCAGCCAGACGGTTGCCGCCGGCGGCAAGGTGCTGTTCGTCGGCACCAAGCGCCAGGCGCAGCAGGCCGTGGCCGATGCGGCCCGCGCTTCGGGCCAGCATTTCGTCAACCACCGTTGGCTGGGCGGCATGCTGACCAACTGGAAGACCATCGCCAACTCGATCAAGCGCCTCAAGACGCTCGAAGAGAAGCTGGCTGACGGCGCTTCGGGCATCACCAAGAAGGAAGTGCTGCAGCTGACGCGCGAGCGCGACAAGCTGGAAGCCAGCCTGGGCGGCATCCGCGACATGGGCGGCATTCCGGACGTGATGTTCGTCATCGACGCCAACAAGGAAGAGCTGGCGATCAAGGAAGCCAACACGCTGGGTATCCCGGTGGTCGCCATCCTCGATTCGAACGTCAGCCCCGACGGCATCGCTTTCCCGGTTCCGGGCAATGACGACGCTGCCCGCGCCATCCGCCTGTACTGCGAAGCGGTCGCTGCCGCCTCGACCAAGGGCAACCAGAATGCCGCTGCCGCGCGCGGTGTCGACCTGGGTGCGCAGGAAGAAGCGCCGGTTGAAGAAACGCTGATCGAAACCGCTCCGGTTGCTGAAGAAGCCGCGACCGAAGAAGCGGCTCCGGAAGCCTGAGACTGAGGGTGACGGCGCTGTCATGGCGCCGTCGCTTTTCGCCGATAGCGGCCCTGTCAGGCGATGGGGCCATTCCGCTTTTTGATCCGTTCGCCCTCTGCCCGTCGATAGGCCGTCCAGTGCAAGCAAGGACGGGGCTTCGACAGGCTCAGCCCGAACGGGATTGGGGAAGTGCCGTTGCGCCCGCCCCGCCAATATGAAGGAACAGACAATGGCTGAAGTTACTGCCGCCACCGTGAAGGACCTGCGTGACCGTACCGGCGCAGGCATGATGGATTGCAAGAAGGCGCTTGCCGAAACCAATGGCGACGTCGAAGCAGCGGTTGACTGGCTGCGCACCAAGGGCCTTGCCGCCGCTGCCAAGAAGGCTGGCCGCGTTGCCGCCGAAGGCCTGGTCGGCGTTGCCACCCGTGGTACGCGCGGCGCGCTGGTCGAAGTCAATTCGGAAACCGACTTCGTCGCCAAGAACGAGCAGTTCCAGGACTTCGTCCGTTCGGTCACCGATATCGCCCTTGCCAAGGGTGAGGCCGATGTCGAAGCCCTGAAGGGCGCCGAGCATCCGGCCGGCGGCACCGTTGGTGATGTGCTGACCAGCAACATCGCCACCATCGGCGAAAACCAGTCGCTGCGCCGCGCCGCGATTGTCGAGGTCAAGGAAGGCGCTGTCGTCAGCTATGTCCACAATGCCGCCACCGCCGGCATGGGCAAGATCGGCGTGCTGATCGCGCTGGAAAGCACCGCGCCGGCTGCCAGCCTCGAAGCTCTGGGCAAGCAGCTTGCCATGCACGTCGCGGCTTCGAACCCGCTGGCGCTGACCGGTGAGGCGCTCGACGCCGACCTCGTCGCCCGCGAGCGCGCGATCGCCGAGGAAAAGGCTGCCGAAAGCGGCAAGCCGGCCGACATCGTCGCCAAGATGGTCGACGGTTCGATGGCCAAGTTCCGCAAGGAAAATGCGCTGCTCAGCCAGCCGTTCGTCATGGACGGCAAGACCCCGGTCGCCGAAGTGATCGCTGCCGCAGGCAAGGAAGCCGGTGCGACCATCACCCTGACGCAGTTCGTCCGCATGCAGCTGGGCGAAGGCATCGAAAAGAAGGAAAGCGACTTCGCTGCCGAAGTCGCGGCTGCTGCCGGCGTCTGATCCCGGACTTCCGGTTCGCATGACATTTGGAGGGCCGTCCTTGCCGCAAGCGAGGGCGGCCCTTTGACAAATTGAGGGCGGTTGATCCGGTTACCGGAGCAACCTTCCCCTTTCCAAGGCTTGCCCCCGCCGCTAGGGTCCGCGCCGACCAAGACCCACAACCGACAGGCTGACCATGACCAACCCGACCTATCGCCGCATCCTCCTCAAACTGTCGGGGGAAGTGCTGATGGGGGAACAGGGTTTTGGCATTGATCCGGCGACAGTCGCGAGCATGGCCGCCGAGGTGAAGGCGGCCAAGGAAACCGGCCTCGAAATCTGCCTCGTCATCGGCGGTGGCAACATCTTCCGCGGCATGGCCGGTGCGGCCAAGGGCATGGACCGGGCGCAGGCCGACTATATGGGCATGCTGGCGACGGTGATGAACGCGCTCGCCATGCAGAATGCGCTCGAACAGATCGGCGTCCATACCCGCGTGCAATCGGCGGTGCAGATGGACCAGGTGTGCGAGCCGGTGATCCGCCGCAGGGCCGAACGTCATCTTGAAAAGGGCAGGGTGGTGATTTTTGCCGCCGGTGTCGGCAGCCCCTATTTCACCACCGATTCGGGCGCCGCGCTGCGGGCCGCCGAGATGAAGTGCGACGCGCTGTTCAAGGGAACGTCGGTCGACGGCGTCTATGACAGCGACCCCAAGACCAATGCATCGGCCAAGCGTTATGATGTCGTTTCCTATGACACGGTGCTGGCCGACAACCTCAAGGTCATGGACGCGAGCGCCATTGCGCTGTGCCGTGACAGCAATATCCCGATCATCGTCTTCAACATCCGCGAACCGGGTAACCTTGCCCGCGTGCTGGCGGGTGAGGGAACATCGACGCTGGTCGGCAACAGGAAGGACTGAACCCATGCCCAAATATGACAAGGCCGATGTCGAGCGCCGCATGAACGGCGCTGTCGAGGCGCTGAAGAATGACCTGGCTGGCTTGCGGACCGGCCGCGCCAATGTCGGCATGCTCGATCCGGTAACGGTCGAGGTTTATGGCAGCCACATGCCAATCAACCAGGTCGCGTCGGTCTCCGCGCCTGAGCCGCGCATGCTGAGCGTGCAGGTGTGGGACAAATCGAACGTAGGCCCGGTCGACAAGGCGATCCGTTCGGCGGGCCTTGGCCTCAACCCGATTGTCGATGGCCAGACGCTGCGCCTGCCGATCCCCGAAATGACTCAGGAGCGCCGCAAGGAACTGTCCAAACTCGCCGGGCAATATGCCGAAAAGGGACGGATTGCGGTGCGCAATGTGCGCCGCGACGCCAATGACGCGCTGAAGACCGACGAGAAGAAGGGCGAGATCAGCGAGGACGAGCAGAAGAAGCTCGAAGGCGAAGTGCAGAAGATGACCGACAAGGCGATTGCCGACATCGATGCCGCCGCCGTCGCCAAGGAAAAGGAAATCCTGGGACAGTGAGTCATGTTACCCTCCCCGATACGGGGAGGTGGCGGTCCGCAAGACTGACGGAGGCGGCTTTCGAGGCCCGCCAACTTCGGTGCAACAGGATAGCCCCCTCCGCCAGCCGTTCCGGCTGCCACCTCCCCGCAAGCGGGGAGGATTTGGGTGGCTGACGCCAAGGCCCTGACGCTGCCGCGCCATGTGGCCATCATCATGGATGGCAATGGCCGCTGGGCGAAGAAGCGGTTGCTGCCGCGCGTCGCCGGGCACCGGGCGGGCGTTGAGGCGGTGCGGACGATCACCCGCGCCGGGCGCGACATGGGGCTGGAGGCGATGACGCTCTATGCCTTTTCGTCCGAGAACTGGAAGCGGCCCGAGGATGAGGTGTCGGCGCTGATGGGCCTGTTGAAGCGCTTCATCGAAAGTGACATTGACGAATTTGACGCCAACAATGTGCGCCTCAAGATCATCGGTGACCTTTCCGCCTTTTCCGTCGATGTGCGTGAGGTGGTCGAGGGCGCGCTGGCCCGCACCGCCGACAACACGGGATCGCAGCTGGCGATTGCGCTCAACTATGGATCGCAGGCCGAACTGGTGCGCGCGGCGCGGATGCTGGTCGAGGCGGGTGGACCCGAGGCGATCACGGTCGAGGGGATAGAGCAGCACCTCTATACCGCCGACATGCCGCCGCTCGATCTGGTGATCCGCACGAGTGGGGAACAGCGCCTGTCGAACTTCCTGCTTTGGCAGGCGGCCTATGCCGAGTTCTGGTTCACCGATGTGTTGTGGCCTGATTTCTCACCGGCGCATCTGGCCGAAGCGGTGCAGGAATTTGGCCGGCGTGAGCGGCGGTACGGGGGATTGTGATGGGTGAACGCGGGACCCCGGTGCGCCAGAAATCCGATCTTGGTGTGCGGACGCTGTCGGCGATTGTCATGGTCGCGGTGGCGGGAACGGCGCTGTGGCTCGGCGGCTGGTGGTGGACGGCGTTTGCCTGCGCGGTGGGGCTGGGCGTGCTGTGGGAATGGTCGAACCTTGCGCGCGGGATTGCCAAGACGCGGGGCGATGCGGCGATGTGGGCCGTGGCGGGCGTTACCTATATCGGCGTGGCGGTCTGGACGCTGGTGATGCTGCGCTGGATGGGGCTGGCAGCGGCACTGGCACCGTTGGCGGTTGTCGTGGCGGTCGATGTCGGCGCCTATTTCGCTGGCCGGACCTTTGGCGGGCCGAAGATTGCGCCGAAGATCAGCCCGAGCAAAACCTGGTCGGGGCTGATTGGCGGAGCGTTGGCCGCGGCTGTGCTGTTGGTCGGCTTCAACGGCAATCCTGCCTTGCAAAGCGGTGGGTCGGTCGATCAAGTCGCCCATGATGATTATATCATCGTTCTGGATTGGTGGGTGCTGGCTGGTGTGGCGTTGCTGTGTGCCATCATCGCCCAGACCGGTGATTTCTTCGAAAGCTGGATGAAGCGGCGGTCGGGAGTGAAGGATTCCGGGTCGCTGATACCAGGGCATGGCGGACTGTTTGACCGTACCGATGGCTTGCTGGCCGTCTGTTTTGTGTTGGGCGTGGTCATGCTCATGAGGAGCCTGCTGTGATGCGCTCCATCTCCATCTTTGGCGCGACCGGATCGGTTGGTCAGTCGACGCTTGATCTGGTGCGGCGCAACCGGGATGAGTGGCGCGTTGTTGCACTGACCGCCAATGGCAATGTCGCCGAGCTGGCGGCGCTGGCGCGCGAGTTCAGGCCTGAAGTTGCGGTTGTGGCCGATGCCGGGTGCGAGGCGCTGTTGGCCCATGCGCTGGCGGGTGAGGGCATTGCTGTCGCCGCGGGTGAGGCGGCGCTGGTCGAGGCGGCGAAGCTCGGCGCCGATGTGACGATGGCGGCGATCGTTGGCTGCGCGGGGCTGGCACCGACGATGGCGGCGATCGAGTGCGGCAAGACGGTGGCGCTGGCCAACAAGGAGAGTCTTGTTGCGGCCGGTGAGCTGATGATGGCGGCGGCGCGCGCTTCGGGCGCGACGATCCTGCCGGTCGACAGTGAGCATAATGCGATTTTCCAGTGTCTGTCGGGCGATCTTGACCGGGTGGCGAAGATCACGCTGACCGCGAGCGGCGGGCCGTTCCGCACCTTTTCACACAATGAGATGGGCAGCGTGACGCCCGAACAGGCGGTGGCGCACCCCAACTGGTCGATGGGCGCCAAGATCAGCGTCGATTCGGCGACGATGATGAACAAGGGGCTCGAACTGATCGAGGCCTATCACCTGTTCCCGGTGGGGCTGGCGCGGCTCGACATCATCGTTCATCCGCAATCGGTGGTGCATTCGATGGTCGAATATGTCGACGGCTCGACGATCGCCCAGCTGGGACCGGCGGACATGCGCGTGCCGATTGCCTCGGCGCTGGCCTGGCCCGACCGGATGGCGACGCCCTGTTCGCCACTCGATCTCGCCAAACTGGCCAGACTGGAGTTTGAAGCGCCTGATTTCGAGCGGTTCCCGGCCCTGACGCTGGCGCGGGCGGCGATAGCGGAAGGCGGGGGACGACCAGCCCAGTTG
Organism: Sphingomonas lacunae; assembly: GCF_012979535.1. Lineage (NCBI taxonomy): Bacteria > Pseudomonadati > Pseudomonadota > Alphaproteobacteria > Sphingomonadales > Sphingomonadaceae > Sphingomonas > Sphingomonas lacunae. Next base: position 2,625,913 of record NZ_CP053015.1, on the reverse strand, counting down.
AACGCCGCCAACGAGGTGGCGGTGGCGGCTTTCCTCGACCGGCGCATCGGTTTCCTGGACATCGCCGCCATTTCGGCCCGGCTGTTTGACGAGACTGCCCCTATTGCGCCACATTCGCTTCATGATGTGTTCAACCTGGATCGGGAAAGTCGGGCCCGAGCCGAACAGTTGGTGGTGACATTTGCCAAAGCCTGATTGCATGATGACGACACAGACCGGACATGCCGCCGATGTTTGATGCGCCGTCCATACCCTTTACCGTTCTGGCGTTCATCGCCGTGCTGGGACCGCTCGTGTTTTTCCATGAGCTGGGCCATTATCTGGTCGGACGCTGGTGTGGCATTCGCGCCGACGTCTTTTCGGTCGGTTTCGGCAAGGAGATATTTGGCTGGACCGACAAGCGCGGCACGCGCTGGAAGGTCGGCTGGCTGCCTTTGGGTGGCTATGTCCAGTTTGCCGGCGACAGCGACGCCATGTCGACCCCGCATGAACTGGATGGCAGTGAGCCCCAGGGCAGTTTTGGTGCGGCGGCGCTATGGAAGCGCAGTCTGACGGTGCTGGCCGGCCCCATGGCCAATTTCCTGCTCGCCATCGTGATACTGACGGTATTCCTTGCGACCTATGGCCGGATCGGCACGCCGCCGGTGGCCGAAGTGGTACAGCCCGGTTCCGCTGCTGCGACCGCCGGGGTAGAGCCCGGCGACCGTTTCGTCAGTATTGACGGGCGGTCGATGGACAGTTTCCCGGATATTCCGATGGCAGTCGCGCATCGTCCCGGCCAGACGCTGACGGTGGTCGTGGAGCGCAATGGCAGTGAACGCACACTGACCATCACGCCGCGTCTGGTGGAGGAAACCGACCAGTTCGGCAATGTGATCAAGCGCGGGATGCTGGGCGTCGGCAACCAGAGCATCGAGTTGATGCCGGTGGCATGGTATGCGGCACCGATCGCGGCTGTCGAGGAATGCTGGGCGATCACCCGTCAGATTGGCGAAGTGATCGGCCAATTGCTGTTCGGTCAGCGGTCGATCAAGGATCTCGGCGGACCGCTGGCGATTGCCAAGGCGAGCGGTGAACAGGCATCGCTGGGCATGTTGCCGTTCATCATGTTTGTCGCGATGGTTTCGCTCAACCTCGGTTTTGTCAACTTGCTGCCGCTGCCGATGCTCGATGGGGGACATTTGCTGTTTAACGCGATCGAGGCGGTGCGCCGGCGTCCGGTAAGCATCGCGACCCAGCAATGGGCTTTCCGCTTTGGTTTTGCCGCGCTGGCAACGCTGATGCTGATTGTCACCTTCAACGATTTGTCCGGATTTGGGCTCTGGCAGAAGCTCGCTGGCTTGATTGGCTGACCAGCATGGGGCAGAGGTGCGGCACGCGATCGCCCCACGCGCGACCATCTGGTCCAACAAGATGTTTTTCGAAAAGGAAAGTTGCCCGTGAAGGCTAGCCGCCCCTATTGCCGTTCGGTCCTGTCGACATTGCTCGCCGGGTCGGTGCTCGCCAGCCAGACTGCCGCGGTCTATGCCCAGACAGCGCCTGTGCTGCAGCCGCCCGTGCCCGGCTCTCCGGCTGCTGCCGACGCGTCGACGCCGCCCGCGGCGCGAGCGATCCGCGCAATCACTGTGGTTGGGAACCAGCGACTGGAAGCGGATACGGTGCGGTCCTATGCCCAGTTGCGTGTTGGTCAGATCTATTCGCGGGCGACGCTGGATGCGGCGCTGCGCAACCTTTCCGAAACCGAGCTGTTCGCCGATTTCCAGATTACCGACAATGACGGTGCCCTGGTGATCCAGGTTACCGAAAACCCGGTGATCAACCGCGTCATCCTGGAAGGCAACAGCCGGCTCAAGGAAGACAAGATCCGTCCAGAGCTGCGCCTCGCGCCGCGCCAGATCTACACCCGCAGCCGGGTGCGCGCCGATGTCGCCCGCATCATCGAGCTCTACAAGCGCCAGGGCCGTTATGCGGCGACGGTGGAACCGCAGCTGGTCCGGCTCGACCAGAATCGCGTCGACATTGTTTTTGAAATTCACGAGGGTGACCGCAGCCGGGTCCGCCAGATCAACATCATCGGCAACGAAGCCTTTTCTGACGGCGACCTCAAGGATGAAATGGCGACGAAGGAACGGCGCCTGACGACCATTCTGTCGTCCAACACTACCTATGACCCTGATCGACTGGCCTATGACCAGCAGAAACTGCGGCAATTCTACCTGACCAACGGCTATGCCGATTTCCGCGTGGTGTCGGCAGTGGCCGAACTGACCAGCGACCGGCAGGATTTCATCATCACCTATGTGGTCGAGGAGGGTGAGCGTTACCGTTTCGGCCCGGTTTCGGTGGACAGCCAGTTGCGTGATTTCACGCCCGAGACACTGCAGACGCAGCTGCCGATGGCGGAAGGCGACTGGTATAACGCCAAGATGGTCGAAGACACGGTTGAGCGGTTGCAGGAAATCGCCGGTCTCCTTGGGTACGCCTTTGCCGAAGTGCGACCGCGCTTTACCCGCAACCGTGAAACGCGGACGATGGGAATCGTGTTCCAGGTCCAGGAAAGCCCCCGCGCCTATGTCGAGCGGGTTGACGTGGATGGCAACACGCTGACGCAGGACAAGGTGATCCGTCGCGAATTCCGTCTGAATGAAGGCGATGCGTTCAACAGCTTCCTTGTTCGCCGCTCACAGGACCGGATCAACAGTCTGGGCTATTTCCAGGAAAATCTGGAGATCGGGCAGGAACCGGGCACCACGCCCGACCGGGTGGTGCTGACCACCAGTGTCGAAGAAAAGGCGACCGGCGAACTCTCGCTGTCGGCCGGTTTTTCCTCGATCGAGAATTTCATCCTGCAGGGATCGATCCGCCAGCGCAATTTCCGTGGCCTGGGCCAGACAGTGTCGGCCTCGGTCAATTATTCGAGCTATTCCAAGTCAATCGAGCTGGGCTTTACCGAGCCCTATGTTTTTGACCGGAACATTTCGGTCGCGGGCAGCATTTATCGGCGCGACCTGAATTCGTTCAACTTCATCAACAACAATCGGCAGACCACCTTCCAGCAGGTGACCACCGGCCTGACCGTGCAGGCGGGCGTACCGTTGACCGAATATATGTCGTTGTTGCTGCGTTATTCGCTCAACTATGACGATGTGACGCTCGATCGCGCGACCTATTTCTTCAATGGCCAGTGCGATCCGCTGATTGCGGGGCGCTATTTGTGCGATGCCCTGGGCACGCGGACAACCTCGATGCTTGGTTTCTCGCTGATCTATGATGATCGCGACAATCGCATTCGTCCAACACGCGGCCAGTCCGCCGTGCTCAGCGTCGATGTCGCCGGCCTTGGCGGCAGCGTTCGCTACATCCGTGCCCGCGCCAATGCATCGAAGCACCAGCGCCTGTTCGGCAATTTCATCCTCTCGGCTTATGCCGAAGGTGGCTATATCCAGCCGCTCGGCAACAACAGCAACACTGCCGGTGCCGATCGTGTCCGCCTGACCGACCGCTTCTTCCTGGGCGAGCCACAGATGCGTGGCTTTGACATTCGCGGCGTCGGTCCGCGTGTGATCCGTTATACTGCCGTCGACCTGACCGACACGGCCGCACCGGTGGTTGGCGAAGAGCGCAACACGACCGTCGATGACGCCCTGGGTGGCCGCGCCTATTACCAGGGCAGGCTTGAAGTCGACCTGCCGTTGGGTAGCGGTGCCCGCGAATTGGGCCTGCGACCTTCGGTATTCATGGATGTGGGCGCGGTGTTCAACGTGCGCCAGCCGACGCTGACGTCGCTGGCAACATTCCGTGACCCCGTTGACGGCAATTACAAGACTTTGTGCCGCAATCAGACCACCGGTGCGACCGAGCTTGGCACACGCCCGACCGGCGCTACCAGTGGCGAGTTCAACGTCTGCCCGACCGGTTTTGGCGGCATTCGTCCGTTCGACGAGCGATTCTTTGGCGACACCATTTCGCCGCGCCTTTCGGTCGGTATCGGGGTGAACTGGAATTCACCCTTTGGTCCCTTCCGTATCGACCTTGCCCGCGCCCTGCTGAGGGAACCGGGTGACGACACCAAGCTGTTCACATTCAACGTAGGAACCCAATTCTGATGAAAACATTGATCAAGGCTGTCGCCCTTTCGGCGACCGCAATCGCAGCTTCGACCGTTGCTACAGCTCCGGCGTTTGCCCAGTCGCGTACGGCTGCGCCGGCTGCACCCAGCGTGGCCACCGCCAACATCGACGGCGCGATCCAGGGCACAACGGCGTTCACCGCCGCTGTCACCCAGATCCAGACCTCTTATGCCCCGCAGATCCAGAATCGCGCCACCCGTGCACAGGCGCTGCAGACCGAATTGCAGACGCTGGGCGCGACGGTGCAGGCCGAACAGGCCCGGCAGCCGCAGAATGCGACCGCACTGCAGAATGCCATCACCGCCTATCGCACGCGCGAAACCGCTGCACAGCAGGAACTGCAACAGCTCTCGGCGCCGATCGAACTCGCCGTCACCTATGTGCGTGAGCAGATCACGCTGAAGTTGCAGGATGCGGTCAATGCCGTGACCACCGCACGCCGGATCGACATGCTGGTCAATAGCGATGCCGTGTTCTGGAACAATGCCAACGCCGACCTGACGCAGGCGATCACTGCCGAACTCAATCGTCTGGTGCCTTCGGTTCAGGCGGTCCCGCCAGCCGGCTACCAGCCGGGCATGTTGCTGCGCGCCCAGGCGCAGGCTGCTGCTCCGGCCGCGCCTGCAGTTCCGGCGCCTGCCGCCGCACCGACGCGCTGATCCGGCAGCTGATTGGGGGCTCGCACGCATGAGTGACACGCCAGCCACGACCGGTGGATTTGACGTCCGCCGCATCACGGCCCTGTTGCCGCATCGTTACCCGATGCTGCTGGTTGACCGGGTGGTCTCTGTGGTTCCCGACCAGAGCATCCATGCGGTCAAGGCGGTCAGCATGAACGAGCCCTTTTTCCAGGGCCATTTCCCCGGCCGGCCAATCATGCCCGGCGTCCTCATCGTCGAGGCGCTGGCACAGGCCGCCGGGGTGCTCGCCATTGAATCGATGGGACTCGCCGACAGTGGCAAGCTGGTCTATTTCATGGCGATCGAAGGGGCGAAGTTCAGGAAGCCGGTCGAGCCCGGCTGCCTGCTGAACCTTCATGCCGAAATCGTGCAGGCCAAGCGGACGATCTGCAAATTCAACGGCAAAGCGCTGTTCGACGATGGCAGCGTGGCAGCGGAGTGCAGCTTTACCGCGATGATCGCTGATCCGCCGGCCTGAGACTGGCAAAAGGCTTGCCATTAGGTGTCTGTCCGTCTAACGGGCGGCCTTCCTTTTCCGGTCGCGTCAGGCGGCCATCCTCCGGCTGGTCGGAAACCAGCCAATTTGGAGACACAAACATGAAGCAGAATGTCCACCCCGACTATCACATGATCAAGGTCCAGCTGACCAACGGAACCGTGTTCGAAACCCGCTCGACCTGGGGCAAGGAAGGCGACACGCTGCAGCTCGACATTGATCCGTCGGCGCACCCGGCCTGGACCGGCGGCAAGGGCACGATGCTCGATTCGGGCGGCCAGGTTGCCAAGTTCAACAAGCGTTTCGGTGGTCTCAGCCTCAAGAAGAGCTGATCGAACGCCGCATTGGCTTGTACAGGATCAAAAGGGGTCGTCCGGGTTCGGGCGGCCCCTTTTTCTGTTTCGGCATTTCCCCTTCGTCAGCCATGAGCGCTGCCAACTTCTCATCGCATGGCGATGGGAGAATGCGTTCCTGTCACGGCTGTGGGTTGGCATGACCCTTGTGATCGCCCACTGTGGTGAAAAGCAGCCCATGGGAGAAAGAAATGGCCTTCACACCTTTTGACCTTAGCGGAAAGGTTGCGCTGGTGACCGGCGGCAACGGCGGCATCGGGCTGGGCATGGCCGAAGGACTGGCCGCAGCGGGAGCCAATGTTGCGATCTGGGGGATGAAGCCCGAGAAAAATGCCGAGGCGGAAGCACGTTTGAAAGCGCATGGCATCGAGGTGCTGGTGCAGCAAGTCGACGTTGCGGATGAAGCCGCGGTGGTGGCCGGCGTGGCGGGCGTGCTGGAGCGGTTCGGACGGCTCGATTTTTGCGCGGCCAATGCCGGGATCGGCGGTGGGGCGCCATTCACCGATCAGACGACCGAAGGCTGGCGCCGGGTGATGACGGTCAACCTGGATGCAGTATTCTGGACGTTCCGCGAGGCGCTGAAACATATGGTCGCGCGCAGCGAGGCCGGGGATCGGGGCGGGTCGTTGCTGGTGACATCATCGACATCGGCCATTCACGGGGCGCCGCGTAACCAGGCCTATGCTTCGAGCAAGGCGGCGGTGCAGGCTATGGTGCGCGGACTGGCGGTTGAATATGCCAAATATGGCATTCGCGCCAATGCTGTGCTGCCCGGCTGGATCGCCACCGACATGACAAAGCCGTTGCAGGCGTGGGACACGTTCAACGAAAAGGCGATTGGCCGAGTGCCGATGCGGCGGTGGGGCGAGGGCGAGGATTTCGCCGGGGTTGCTGTCTATCTGGCTTCGGATGCGTCGCGGTTTCATACCGGCGACAGCCTGGTGATCGACGGGGGGTACACGATTTTCTGAGGATTTGCCGTCCGTCAGCCCTGAGGATTGCCCCCTCCCCATCGCGAGACGATGGGGAGGGGGCTGTTTGCCTCAGCCCATGCGGTGCAGGGCGCAGAGCTTGTTGCCGTCCGGATCGCGCAGATAGGCGAGGTAGAGATCGCCAAAGCCGCCGGCGCGCACACCCGGCGGGTCTTCGCAGGCGGTGCCGCCATTGGCGCAACCTGCCGCGTGCCAGGCGTCGGCCTGTTCCGGCGTCATCGCAAAACCGATCGTGCCGCCATTGGCGTGGGTTGCCGGCTCGCCATTGATCGGCGGGGTAACCAGGAACATGCCGCCATTGTGCATGTAGATGAGGCGGCCATTGGGATCGACAATCGCCGGATTGCCCCCGAACGCCGCGAAGGTCGCGTCGTAGAAGGCCTTTGACTTGGCAATGTCGTTCGAGCCGACCATGATATGTGAGAACATAGGCTTTTCCTCTCCTTGTGAAGTCGGTGTGGGGTCTCAGTAAACGACGACGCTGCGGATGCTCTCACCCGCATGCATCAGGTCGAAACCCTTGTTGATCTCATCCAGCGTCAGCACGTGGGTAATCATCGGGTCGATCTGGATCTTCCCGTTCATGTACCAGTCGACGATCTTGGGCACGTCGGTGCGGCCCTTGGCTCCGCCGAACGCCGTGCCGCGCCAGTTGCGGCCGGTAACAAGCTGGAACGGGCGAGTGCTGATTTCCTTGCCGGCCTCAGCCACGCCGATGATGATGCTGGTCCCCCAGCCGCGATGGCAGCATTCAAGCGCGGTGCGCATCACTTCGGTATTGCCCGTGCAGTCAAAGCTGTAGTCCGCGCCGCCATCAGTGAGGGTGAGCACTTCGGCAATGATCTCGTCGCGCGACTTGCCTCGCCCGTCGATGAAATCGGTCATTCCGAACTTGCGGCCCCATTCCTGCCGGTCAGGGTTGATGTCAACGCCGATGATCTTGCCGGCACCGGCCATTTTCGCGCCCTGCAGCACATTAAGGCCAATGCCGCCGAGACCGAAAACGACGATATTGTCGCCTGGTGCCACCTTGGCGGTGTTGACCACCGCGCCCACGCCGGTGGTGACGCCGCAACCGATGTAGCAGCTGGTCTGGAAAGGTGCGTCCTCGCGGATTTTTGCCACGGCGATTTCGGGCAGGACGGTGAAGTTGGAGAAGGTAGAGCAGCCCATATAATGATAGATAGGCTGCCCCTTGTAGGAGAAGCGCGTGGTGCCATCGGGCATCAGGCCCTTGCCTTGCGTCGCGCGTATGGCTGTGCACAGGTTGGTCTTGCCCGAAAGGCAGCTTTTGCACTGGCGGCATTCCGGAGTGTACAGCGGGATCACATGGTCGCCCGGTGCGACGCTTGTGACGCCAGTGCCGACTTCACGGACGATACCCGCGCCTTCATGGCCCAGGATCGAGGGAAAGATGCCCTCGCTGTCGTAGCCGTCGAGCGTATAAGCGTCGGTATGACAGATGCCGGTCGCCATGATTTCGACCAGCACTTCTCCCGCGCGTGGTCCTTCAAGGTCCAACTCGACGATTTCGAGCGGTTTTTTGGCTTCAAAGGCGACGGCAGCGCGGGTCTTCATTCCTCTGGTCTCCAACAGTCTCTTGCTGCAACCTATTGCAGCGGGAGGGGCAGGGCGCAAGCCGCTTGCCAGACCGCTAATATATCGGCAGTATAAGTGCCAAATTATCAGCCACGATCGGCGTAACGAGGAGAGTATGATGCGCAGGCCGCTGATCGGACTGGTGATTCTGGCGCTGTTGCTGGTCGGGGGCTGGCTGCTGTTCCAGCGCGAACTTGGCGCACGGTTGTATGCTCAGGCGGTCGAGGCAAGGGCAGGCGGTGACTCGACGCGCGATTTGCCTGATGGATTGCATCTTTATCTGTGCGGAACCGGATCGCCCTTGCCCGATGCCGGGCGCGCGGGCCCTTGCGCGGCAGTGATAGCCGGGCGGCAAATTTATGTCGTCGACAGCGGGGAAGGCGCTTCCCGCAAGCTGGGGCTTGGCCAAATCCCGGTGGCCCGGATCAACGGCTTGTTGCTCACCCATTTTCATAGCGACCATATCGACGGCATCGGGCCGTTGATGCTGTTGCGCTGGACGCAAGGGACGACGACCAGCCCGTTGCCGATCCATGGCCCGACCGGGGTCGAGGCGGTGGTAGCAGGGTTCAACGCCGCTTACGCCACCGACAATGGCTATCGCGTTGGCCACCATGGTGAACGCATTGTCCCGCCAGGCGGAGCCGGGGGTGTGGCGATGCCGTTTGCGGAGCCACCTGCGGATGGTACGCCGGTGGTGCTGCTGGAGCGTGACGGACTGACAATTACCGCCTTTCGCGTTGACCATGGGCCGGTTGACCCTGCGGTTGGCTATCGTTTTGACTATAGGGGACGGTCGATCGTCATAAGCGGTGACACGGCAGCCAGTCCCAATATTGTGCGCAATGCACGAGGCGCCGACCTTTTGCTGCACGAGGCCCTGCAACCGGCGATGGTCGGGCCCATGACGCGGGCGCTGGATGCACGCGGCCAGGCAAATGTGGCGCAGATTACCCGCGACATCCTCAATTATCACGCCTCGCCTGAGGATGCGGCCAAGGCCGCCAAGGCGGCGGGCGTGCGCCAGCTGGTGCTGACCCATCTGGTGCCGCCATTGCCGTCATCCGCCTTTTACGCCGCCTTTCTGGGCGATGCAGTGGATGATTTTGACGGACCAATAATCGTCGGTGAGGATGGCATGTTGTTTTCGCTGCCCGCCGGTAGTGAGGTTATCGAGCGGGAGGACTTGCTTTGAAGACGAAGCTTTATGGCGCGGGCATCATCCTGTTGGGTTTGACGAGCCTGACGCTGGCCGGTGCACAATCGTCAAATGGTTCCCCTGCAAACCCGGTGGAACCGGATCCGTCGAAGCCGAATATCGTCATATTGCTGGCCGATGACTGGGGTTTTACCGATGTCGGTGCCTTTGGCGGCGAGATGGCGACGCCCAATCTGGATGCGTTAGCGGCCAATGGAGTCCGGTTCAGCAATTTCCACGTCGCCGGCAGTTGTTCGCCGACTCGGGCGATGTTGCAGACGGGGGTGATCAACCATCGCGCCGGCCTGGGCAACATGCCCGAGACAATCCCGCCCGAGCACCTCGGCAAACCGGGATATGAATCGCACATCAACGACCGCGTGGTAACGATCGCCGAACAATTGGGTGCCGCTGGATATGCGACCTATTTGTCGGGCAAATGGCATCTGGGTCATACGCCGGAGACGCTGCCGACGGCGCGGGGGTACCGCCGCGCCTTTGCCCTGTCCCAGTCGGGAGCGGACAATTTCGAGAACAAGCCGAATCTGCTGCTCTATGATGAAGCGGACTGGACCGAAGACGGGCGGCGAGCGGTGTTGCCCGAGAGATTCTATTCGTCAACGCTGATCATCGACAAGATGATGGGCTATATCGACGAAGGACGCGGTTCCGGGCGGCCCTTCCTTGCTTCGGTCAACTTCATCGCCAATCACATTCCGGTGCAGGCGAGCGATGCCGATGTGGCAGCGTATGACGGACGCTATGACGCCGGCTGGGACGCGCTGCGCCGATCGAGGCGCGAAGGGGCAATCCGCGCCGGCGTGATGCCCGAAGGCATGCGCTTCGTTCGGATGGACACGACCGGCGACTGGGCGCGGCTGACGCCGGAGGAGCGCGCGCAACGAACCGGGGCGATGGAGGTCTATGGCGGCATGGCGACGGCGATGGACCGGGAGGTCGGCCGGCTGGTCGATCATCTCAAGGCCATTGGCGAATATGAGCGGACCATCTTTGTTTTTCTGTCGGATAACGGCGGCGAGGCCACAGACCCGATGTCGGCCGGGGGTTTCACCACTTTCAACACCCGCATGCTGTATGACCAGCGGGTCGAGCAACAGGGCCGCCGAGGGTCCTTTACCTCGATCGGCGCTGGCTGGGCCAGTTCGGTTTCCAGTCCGCTGCGCGGCTACAAGTTCACCGCCAGCGAAGGTGGCTTGCGTGTGCCGCTGATCATTGCCTGGCCGGGTAATCCTGCATTCCGGACCGGCAGCGTGGCTGGTGGATTTGCCCATGTCACCGACATCACACCGACGCTTTTGTCGCTGGCAGGTGTGGCTCCACAGCAGGGCGAATGGCGCGGCCGGGCAGTGGAGCCAATGATAGGCCGGGATCTGACGCCGGCCCTGACAGGGCAGGTTGAGGGCGTTCATCCTGCCGACGCGCCGTTCGGTTACGAATTGTCGGGTAATGCCGTGCTGTTCAAGGGTGACTGGAAGCTGGTCAAGAATCTGCCGCCCTATGGGACGGGTGAATGGGAATTGTACAATATCGCGCAGGACCCGGGAGAAGTGACCAATCTGGCCAGCGCCGAGCCTTCGATCCATGCCCAGATGCAGGCGGATTACAATGACTGGGCCAAGGCCAATGGCGTGTTGCCAATGCCCGAAGGCTATTCAGCGCCCAAGCAGATATTCGACAATGCGCTCAGTAACCTGCTCATTCCGCGGCTGCTGGCACTGTGGCCATGGGTTCTGGCGCTGGTGGCAGGCATTGCCGGCCTGGTCTGGTGGCGGCGGAGGCGGAAGCGGACTTAGTCCCGCGTTCGTCGCCCTGCCAGACGCTTCCTGTCAGCCGGCTGAGGGTGGTGGTCGGTCAGGGTCGATCAAACGAATGCCGATATGATCGGTGCCCAGCCCGCGTTCCTGGAACTGACGGGCAGCCGGGCGATAACGGGCGCAATAATTGGCGGCGCACAGATAGGAGCCGCCCTTGATGACATGGCTGCCGCTTTCCGGGTCGGCAGAGGCAGGATCGGCGGGATCGCCGGTCCATTCCCAGACATTGCCGATCATGTCGAAGATGCCCAACCGGTTGGCGGGATAGCAGGCGACCGGCGCCCGTCCCTGAAAACCGTCGAGGCCGAGGTCGCGCGCCGGGAACGCCCCCTGATAATAGTTGGCCTGTGGGCTGCCGTCTGCGGCGACGGGTTCGCGCGGGTCCGCTCCGCCGGCGCGGGCCGCGGCTTCCCATTGTGCTTCGGTCGGCAGCGCCTTGCCGGCCCAGCGGGCATAAGCGAGCGCATCCTCATAGGCGATCTGGACGACCGGATCGCGATCCTTGCCAGCAATGTCGCCCCGGCCGCCAAAGCCGCCCTCTGGTCCTTCGGGCAGGCGCCATTGGGCACCGACCACCCATCGCCACCAGCTTGGCTGGTCCGCAGTCGGCACGGTGAAGACGGCTGAACCGGGCTGGTGCATTTCAGGTGGAGCGCCGGGGAGAACGGGCGGCGGTCGTTCGGCCATCGTCCGGTATCCGGTGGCGCGGACAAAGGCTGCAAATTCGGCGTTGGTCACCTCATGCGTTGCCATCCAGAATCCGGCGACGGTAACCGTGCGCGCCGGTCCTTCTTCCGGCAAGCGCGCATCCGCGCCGATGGTCACCTCTCCGCCGGGAACCCACGCCCATTTCTGTTCGGGAAGGGGAGGGCAGGTACGCTCGACCAGCCGGGGCTGGGCCTCATCCTGTGCCGAGCAGGCGGCAAGGGCGATACCGGAGAGCCAGAGCAGCGGAATGGCAAGGTGGCGCATGGATGGCCTTGACGGGACAGAGACGGAAAGGGCCTTTGACAGGCCAAAGAGGAACAGTGCTTCAGAGCCGGCAGGCAGGCCGTTGGCTGAGTTGGGTCCGCCAACGACCGATGTTCGCGTGGGTTTCCGCAGGCTTCATGCGGACGATCCGGGCAAAATCAATCGCAACCAGGGCCGTGATGTCGGCCAAGGAGAAATGGTCCCCGGCGACATGGGCATTGGTGGCGAGATGCGCGTCGAGCATGTCGACAAAGGCGGAAAGGCGGGCAACGCCACGTTCCGCGAGTTCCGGGATTTGTGCATAATTATTGGGTCCGGGCAGCGCCCGGTCCTTCATCGCCGGGGTGCTGTTGCGAAAGGCTTCGGCTATGGCCATGAATCCTTCCCCTTCCACCCGCGCGTTCCAGCTTGCCACCTCGGCCTTTTCCACCGGGGTGCGGCCGAGGAGTGGTGGTTCAGGCTTATGGGCCTCGGCCCAGGCGGCGATACCCGCATTGTCTGTCAGCACCGTGCCATCATCAAGGCGCAAGGCCGGGACGGTGAGGCGCGGATTGATGGCGCGATAGGCATCGCTCAACTGTTCTGCGGCACGCAGGTCAATTTCTACCGTTTCATGGGCAATGCCCTTTTCGGCGAGCAGAATGCGGGCGCGGCGAGGGCTGGGCGCGGTAGCGCAGTCAAAGAGGGTGATCATGGCGCGTCCTCATCAGCAAGAAGCCCTCCGGTGGTCCGGTCAGGCAGTTTATGACATGATGTATGCCAAGATATTGATTGGCAAGCCCGTCGAGGCGGAATCAGTCAGCCCCGCCTGGCAGATTCCGAAGAATGTCATCGACCATCCGGTAGACCACCCGCCGCGCCGCCTCGGGCGACAGTTGCTGATCATGCCGCAACAGCCGCCAGCATTGGAAGCTGAGCGCAATATGCAGCGATTCGACTCCATCACCATCTGCCTTTGTCGCTTCAGGCAGATGGACATCAACCAACGCCCGCTCCATTTTGTGGAGGCGGATGTAATCGGCCATGAGGAAGGCCGATTGATAGCGCTTCAGATTGGCTGATATGCGAAAGGGCAGGATCGCTTCGAATACTTCCGGGCGGCGGGATGCCAGTTCAAGGATGCGGTCCTGCCAACGGTCAGAAGCGAAGGGGCGGGCGATGATGGGCAGGACGCGTCTTTCGATCACTTCCGACATTTCGCGGTACAGTGAGTCCATGTCGTCGAAATGACGGAAGACCGTGCGCAATCCGACACCGGCATGGTCCGCAACGCGAGCGGCGCTTGGTGAGACATCGCCGCGCTCGACCAGATCGAGCATGGCCGCCACGATCTTGGCGCGGCTCGACTTGCTGCGTTCCCGCCGGCCATCGGTCCGGTCAGGCTGAGCCAGGGCTGCGGGATTTCCGGCACTCTTGGTCTGTTCTGACATGATAGATACTCGCTGCCGGAGGCGAGGGGAATGGTCAAGCAAAGATGGCACCAGCCGGTGAGGAAAGGGCGATGGCCGTACCTCTTGCGAAGAGCCGGCAATAATGGCACAGATAGTGCCAATAACTAGATGAGGGAGAGATTGGCAATGGCTGTTTGGGTTCCCTGGGCCGTGGCGGCGCTGCTCTATCTGGCCTTCCGCCTTTTCTACGATGGCCTGCGTCGACCGCTGAGCCAGACAGAAATTGACGCTTTCCTGGCGCAGGTTGGCGACAGGCTGCACGAAAGCGGCAATGATCCTGCCGTGATGCGCGCCTTTCTGGAGGCTGATGACGGGCATGAATTTGTCATGCTCAACATGGTGCGGGCCCATCCCGGTGACATCTCCCACCCCGACACAGGCGAAGTCGCCAGCGGCATGACCTGGTTGCGGCGATACTCGGACCGGTTCACCGGGCAGTTGTTTCGCCGGGGCGGCCATCCCGTCTTCGTCGGGCGCAAGGTCGCAGGATATATCGACGCCTGGAACACGCCGGCTGATCCGGGTTGGACGCTGTTCGGCACAATGCGGTATCGCAGCCGCCGGGATATGATCCGTTTGGCCAGTGCACCGGAATTCCGGGCCGCCCATCCGGCCAAGATGCTCGGTCTTGACGCCACCTTTTCCTTTCCGACGCAGCGCATGTTCGCCTTTTACGCCAGCCCCCGGGTGACAGTGGCGCTGGTGCTCGCGCTGTTGGCGGCGTTGACGCACATCGCACTGCTCAGCGCCGGTTGATGCCCTATCGTTTTGACCGCTTCGCTGTCATGATGGCGCACCTTTGCGATGGGGAGAGCATATGACACAGTTGCTGCAAGTGAGGCGCGACGCCATCACCACCGCCGAACTGGCCGAGATTGAGGAGCGGCCGCTGGCCGAGGGCGAAGTGCGGGTGCGCGTCGGGCGCTGGGCGCTGACCGCCAACAACATCAGCTATGCATTGACCGGCAACACCATTGGGTATTGGACGTTCTATCCGGCACCGGGCGGCGAGGCGTGGGGCATCGTGCCTGTCTGGGGCTTCGCCGAGGTCAGCGAAAGCCGCCATGCCGAGGTTCCGGTCGGCACGCGCATCTGGGGCTTCCTGCCAATGGCGTCAGACTGGGTGATGCAACCGGTCAAGGTATCGGAGCGTGGCTTTACCGATGGCGCGCCGCACCGGGCGGCCATGGCGGCGGTCTATAACCAGTACCAGCGAACCAATGATGATCCTCCGGCGATGCAGGCTTTTGCCGACCAGCGCAGCCTGTTGTTTCCGCTCTTGTTCACCGGCTGGGTGATTGGCGATTATCTGGAGGACAATGGCCATTTCGGCGCCGAACAGGTGATAATCGGCAGTGCATCGTCCAAGACCGGCTTTGCCGCTGCCCATTATGTACGCGAGTTGGCGGGACGCGCCATCCGGGTGATCGGCCTGACCAGTCCTGGCAACAAGGCCTTCACCGAGGGGCTCGGCCTCTATGACCAGGTACTGACCTATGAGGCTGCGGAGAGCCTCGATGCTGCGGTGCCCACCGCCTATGTCGACATGGCGGGCGATGCGGCTTTGCGGAGCCGGTTGCACCATCGCTTTGGCGAGCAAATGAAGGCGAGCATCACTGTGGGCGCGACCCATTGGCAGGCAACGGGGCCTGAAGGGGAACTGCCTGGGGCCAAGCCGCAATTCTTTTTCGCGCCCGGACAGATCGCCAAACGGCAGTCTGACTGGGGACCCGGCGTGGTCGATCGCAAGGTGCTGGAGGCCAATCTCGCCTTTCTGCCGAAGATTGCCACGACATTGCGCATCCGCAGCAGTGCGGGCGGGGAGGCGGTGGCGGCGGCCTATGACGCCATGGTGCATGGCCGGGTTCCGCCCGACGAGGGATTGATCCTGTCATTCAATTGACGGACAACTAGAGCGACAGACGAGGGAGAGAGCGGGCGATGAAGAAGCGGTGGATAGCAGCGGGTGTGCTGGGCGCTCTGGTGGTGACCGGCGGTGTTCTGCGTTTTGCCTTCCCTCAGGAAACTGTGGCCTGGGCGGCCAAGCGCGGCATTCCGGGGATGATTTCCAACATCCGCGATCCGATAGCCGATTATCAGGACATTGCCTGGCAGAGCGGTCCGGCAACCCCGCCGAGCGGAGAGCGTCCACCCAATGTCGTCCTGATCGTGGTTGACGATCTGGGCTATAATGACCTGACCTGGAATGGTGGCGGGATTGCCAATGGCACTGTGCCAACCCCCAATATCGACGCGCTGGCCCGCGAGGGGGTGGACTTTACCCAGGGGTATGCCGGCAACGCCACCTGTTCCCCGTCGCGAGCGGCGATGATGACCGGACGTTATCCGACGCGCTTTGGGTTTGAGTTCACGGGAATTCCGCCAAGCTTTGCCGCGACGGTTTCCCATGGGGTTGGCAATGGCCCGGTTCCGGTGGTTTTCCGTGAGGATCTGAACCACAATGTCATCCCCAGCCAGCAAATGGGGGTGCCATCCAGCGAAATCACCATCGCCGAATCGCTCCAGGCGCGCGGTTATCACACGATCCATCTCGGCAAATGGCACCTGGGCGAAACAGACGCGCTGGCCCCGCATGCCCAGGGTTTTGATGAATCCCTGGGCTTCCGGGCTGGCGGTTCGATGTTCCTGCCCGAAGACGACCCCAATGTGGTCAATGCCAAATTGCCTTGGGACCCGATCGACAGCTTTCTGTGGCCGAACCTTCCCTATGCGGTCCAGTACAACAACGGACAGCGGTTTGAGCCCAAGGGGCATATGACCGATTATCTGACCGACAATGCGATTGAAGCAATTCGAGCGAACAAGAACCGGCCGTTCTTCATGTATCTGGCCTATAACGCGCCGCACACTCCATTGCAGGCGACGCGCGAGGATTATGATGCACTGGGTCATATCAGCGACCCGACCATCCGTGTCTATGCGGCGATGATCCGCCAACTGGACCGGCGCATCGGTGACGTGATGAAGGAGCTGAAGGCACAGGGGCTTGATGAAAATACGCTGGTCATCTTTACCAGCGACAATGGCGGAGCATGGTACACCGGGATCAAGGAATCCAATCTTCCTTTCCGTGGATGGAAGGCGAGCTTTTTCGAAGGTGGAATCCGGGTGCCCTTCTTTGTCCGCTGGCCAGGACGCATTGCAGCCGGAACCCGTGCCCCTGCGCCCGCCAGCCATGTCGACATGTTCGCAACCATCGCCGGCGTGACGGGCGCAACCATGCCATCGGATCGGGCAATGGACGGCGTCAATCTGTTGGGTGGCATTGTACCCGGACTGCCGGCACAGCCGCGCGTCGCGCCGCTGTTCTGGCGTTCAGGGGATTATCGAGCGGTTCGACTGGGTGACTGGAAGTTGCAGATTGGACGGGGCTCGCAGCAGGCCTGGCTCTACAATCTGGCGGATGATCCGACCGAACAGCGCGACCTGTCGGCCGCTGAGCCCGAGCGGGTGGCGCAGATGCGCGCCATGATCGAGGCGCAGAACCGGGGTCTGCCCAAGCCGCTTTGGCCCGGGCTTGTCGAGGCACCAGTTCGCGTTGATGTGCCGCTCAATGCGCCTTGGGAGGCCGGGCAGGATTATATCATCTGGACCAACTGAGCGGGACTGACTGGGCACGGGGGTGGTGTAGATCACAACGCCCCCGTTGTCCGGACCTTATTGGTTGCGGAGCGCCTGATCGATCACCCAGAGGCGGTCCTGTCCCCATACTGCAGTGTCGCCGACCCGGAAACTGGGTACGCCCCATAAGCCAAGGCGGACCATTTCTTCCCGATTGGCTTCGGCCTCTGATCGCCACTCATCATTGCCAACGAGCGATTTGGCCTCTTTCCAGTCGAGGCCAGCCATGGTGACGATGCGTTTGAGGCCGGAATCGCTGCCGGCATCAATGCCCATCGAAAAGGCGCCGCGCAGGAAGGATTCGGCCAGTTCAAAGCCGCGCCCTTGGGCTTTCGCCCAAGGCATCAGCGAATAGCCGCGTTCCACAGGGGCACCGACCGGATCGGCCACCTTGCCAAAGGCAATGCCGAGGCGGCGGGCCTCTCGCGCTGTGTCCAGCGTGATATATTTGCGCTTGGCCTTGGGCACCGGCAGGCTGCGCATGACCATCGGCAGGACAAAGCGGATTTTCAGTTCTGCGCCATGGGCATCGGCCAACGCCTTGACGCGGCTGGCCGAAATCCAAGTATAGGGGCTGCGGAAGCTGGGATACCAATGAATGACACCACCCTTTGGCGTACCGACAGGGCCGGCGCTGTCTGGTGGCGGCGCGTAAAGTGGCGCGGTGTTCGGGCCATCGCGGTTGAGGCCGAGATCGGTCAACCGGCTTTCGAGGTAGTGCAAGCGATCAATGCCCCAATAATGTTCGCCTCCATAATGCAGCACGCCCCCAAGATAATGGCCAACCGCCTCACGCCGTGCGTTGCCGGCCATGACGGCTGGAATCCCATCACTGGCGGGGCCCGCTGGGAGGGGACGATGATTCCATAGGGCCGTGACAATCGCGGTTATGTCATCCAGCCAATCTGGTTGGTCCAGGCCGGCAGCGATGCGCGCCATCGCCGCGCTCACCGCGTCTGCCGATGGGGTGGGCAGATTGGGGTCAAACACAAGTCCGGCACGCGCTGCGAGCAAGCCAGCATCCTTGCGTGACCAATCCGCGAGCAGGCCGCGTTCCGGCGCAGCGGCATCGTCCGGAGGGCCGACCAGCCAAGGCTGGATCTGCACCGCATAGCGCGCGGCAAAGGCGGGCAAAAGCTGGAGCAGCAGCAGCGTGTAGGGATCGGCAGGATCAATGAAGGCATCGACGAGGTGCGGAGCGCCGCTGGTTTTGCGTTCGCGTTCCGCTGCCTTGCGCCGGTGGGTCTCTCCGGCGGCGCTGGTCCAATAGCCCGCCGCCGTAGAGACGATCGCAGTTCGTACGGACATGGGCTCCTCCCCGTCGACTGCCTTACTGCCCCCCGAGTAGCAGCGTTATGGCATCTATAGTGCCATTATTAACGGAATGTCAAAGGCGCGGTGTGGCCATCGACAAAAAATCAGTGATCAGCCGGATGGTGGGGGGATCAGATCTTTGAGCGGCAATTCGGCGTTAGCGAGATCCGCGGCACTGGCAATGACGCCGGCCGTGACGAGATTGCGTCCCTGGACATAATCCTTGGTGGCGTTAACGCAATCGATGGCGATGACCCGGCCCGCCTTGGTGTAGACAACCGAGAAGCTGCGGGTTGCCGGATCACCACGCAGGATGGCAGCGTCATGGCCGGTGGACAATCCGGCGGTCTGAAGCTTGAGGTCATACTGGTTCGACCAGAACCAGGGCAGGGCCTTATAGGGTTCTTCGAGCCCGACGATATGCTTGGCAACGGTGCTGCCCTGATCATTGGCGTTCTGGACCGATTCGAGGCGGATGGTGGCACCATCGGCAAAGCCGTTGGCATGGGCGGCGCAGTCGCCCACCGCATAGACGTCAGCCAGGCTAGTCCGGCAATATTCATCCACATTAACGCCATTTCCACCCTGCGCACCGGCATCGATCAGCGGGGCGACGGCGGGGACGATACCGATGCCGACAATGACCAGGTCGGCCGGAATGACGCTGTCGTCTGCCAAGCGGACGCCGGTAACCCGTTCATTCCCTTCAATCGCGGCGACCGAGACGCCGAGACGGATGTCAACACCATGGGCGCGATGGTCGGCTTCGAAGAAGCGCGACAGTTGTTCTCCGGCAACCCGGGCGAGGACGCGATCCAATGCTTCGAGCAGGATGACCTTCTTGCCAGCCTTGGAAAGGACGGCGGCCGCTTCAAGCCCGATATAACCGCCACCGATGACGACCACCTGCTGTGCGGTTTCTGCTGCTGCCTTCATGGTGTCGGCATCGGCGCGAGTGCGCACGCCTTGCACGCCGGGCAGATCGCCGCCCGGAATCGGGAGCATGCGGGGTGCTCCACCGGTTGCCCAGACCAGCTTGCCATAGGAGAAGTTGCGGCCATCTGCAGCGGTGATGGCATGGCCCGCAGGATCAACCGATGTGATCCGCGTGTTGAGAATCATCGTTACCTGCTTGTCCACCCAGAATTGTTCAGGGCGGATCTGGATGCGGGCGAACTCCTTTTCGCCGGCAAAATATTCCTTGGAGAGTGGCGGACGCTCATAAGGGAGTTCGGGCTCGTCGCCGATGATGGCGATGCTCCCGGCAAACTCCTTTTGGCGCAACTGGATGGCGGTGTTGGCACCGCCATGGCCCGCGCCGACGATGATCACGTCAAAATGCTGGCTGCTCACTCTCTTCCCTCCGCTGCCCGGTTGTGTCCCGGATACAGTGCTACTGCGGTGGTTCATTGACCGCCATCAACGCGGCAGATCGCTGGTTCCCATCAGATGCAGGTCAACCGCGCGGGCACATTGACGCCCTTCACGAATGGCCCAGACGACAAGGCTCTGACCGCGCCGCATGTCACCACAGGAGAATATGCCCGGCTGATTGGTGGCATAATCAATGACATTGGCTGCGACATTGCCTCGTGCATCAAGCGCGACACCAGACTGATCGAGCATGCCTGTCTTGCGCGGGCCGACGAAACCCATGGCGAGGAAGATGAGGTCAGCCTTGAGCGTGAAGGTGCTGCCCGGAATTTCCTGCATCTGGCCGTTGACCCATTCGACCCGGACGCATTCCAACCCTTCGACGACGCCGTTGGTGCCGACGACGCGCTTGGTCAGGATCGACCAGTCGCGATCGCAGCCTTCCTCATGACTCGAAGAGGTGCGCAGCTTGAGCGGCCAGTTGGGCCAGCTCAGCGCCTTGTCTTCCTTGGCAGGGGGCTTGGGCATGATCTCGATCTGGGTGACCGACGCCGCACCCTGGCGGTTGGACGTGCCGACGCAGTCCGAGCCCGTGTCGCCACCGCCAATGACGATGACATGCTTGCCGGTCGCCGTGATCGAACCGCGCGGTGCGGCGCGCACTTCATCGTCGCCGGCGTTGCGCTTATTCTGTTGTGTCAGGAATTCCATCGCAAGGCGAACGCCGGGCATTTCATAGCCGGGTATGTCGAGCGTGCGCGGCTGTTCGGCACCGCCAGCCATGACAATGGCGTCGAAATTGGCGCGCAGCGATTCCATCGAGACATTGACGCCAACTTCGGTGCTGGTCCGGAATTCTACCCCTTCGGCCTCCATCTGGACAAGGCGGCGGTTGATAAGATGCTTTTCCATCTTGAAATCGGGAATGCCGTAACGCAGCAGGCCGCCCATCCGATCATTCTTTTCGAACAGGGTGACGCTGTGGCCGGCGCGGGCGAGTTGCTGCGCACAGGCGAGTCCAGCGGGGCCGGAACCGACGACGGCGACCGACTTGCCGGTCTTTGCCTTGGGCAGCTGGGGCGTGATCCAGCCATTTTCCCAACCCTTGTCGACGATGGCGCATTCGATCGACTTGATCGTGACCGGTGCATCGTCAATGTTCAGCGTGCAGCTAGCCTCGCACGGGGCAGGGCAGATGCGACCGGTGAACTCCGGGAAGTTGTTGGTTGAATGCAGCACTTCGAGTGCATTCTTCCAGTCCCCTTCATAGACCAGATTGTTCCAGTCGGGGATGATGTTGTTCACCGGGCAGCCGTTGTGACAATAGGGAATGCCACAATTCATGCAGCGCGACGCCTGTGCTTTCAGCTCCGGTTCGGGGAGCGGCACGACGAATTCGCGATAGTGCGTCAGCCGTTCCTTGGGATCGGCATAGGTCCGGTCCTTGCGGTCGGTTTCGAGAAAGCCAGTTACCTTGCCCACTGGGGTTACTCCGGTCTGATCGTTATTCGGCGGCAGCGATGCCAGCGGAGAGGCGTTCGGCCTCCAGCTGTTTCAGTGCCCGGGCATAATCGCGCGGCATCACCTTGACGAAGCGGGTGAGGGCACCCTGCCAATCATCAAGGATCGCCCGGGCGCGCTTGCTCCCGGTGTAGAGGTGATGGCGTTCGAGAAGGACGCGAAGTCGCTCGGCGCTGTGATAGAGCGGATCGCCCATGCCGAGGTCATGGACATTGACCGCTCGTTGCTGCGGCCGGCCGGTGCCTTCGACATCGTCCGGATCAGGTGTGATGGCTTCGACATCGACCATCGCCATGTTGCACCGCTGACGGAACAGGCCGTCCTCATCATAGACATAAGCGACGCCGCCGGACATGCCGGCAGCGAAATTGCGGCCGGTCTTGCCAAGAACGACGACCACGCCGCCGGTCATATATTCGCAGCCGTGATCCCCGGTGCCTTCGACCACCGCGATGGCGCCCGAATTGCGGACGGCAAAGCGTTCCCCGGCGACACCGTTGAAATAGGCTTCACCCGCGATGGCCCCATAGAGAACAGTGTTGCCGACAATGATATTCTCGGTGGGATCGCGCTTCACATGGCCCGGCTGGCGGACGATGACCCGGCCACCCGACAGGCCCTTGCCGACATAGTCATTGGCATCGCCCGTCAGATCAAGCGTGATGCCGTGAGCGAGGAACGCGCCAAAGCTTTGTCCGGCGACGCCCGTCAGGGCAATCTGGATGCTGTTGTCTGGCAGGCCAGCGTGACCGTGACGACGGGCTATTTCGCCCGACAGCATGGCGCCGACAGTGCGGTTGACGTTCTTTACCTCGCGCTCGATGCGAACCGGTTCTCCCCGGTCTAAGGCAGAGGCGGCGGCGGCGATCAGATCATTGTCGAGCGCCTTTTCGAGCCCATGATCCTGCGTTTCGGTATGGTGCAATGGCGCATCGTCAGGCAGGTCGACCTTGTGCAGCAGCTTGTCGAGGCTGATGCCCTGGGCCTTCCAGTGTGCGATGGCGCGGTTCATGTCGAGCCGGTCAACCCGGCCGACCATTTCCTCAACCGTGCGGAAGCCCATGTCGGCC
Organism: Sphingomonas lacunae; assembly: GCF_012979535.1. Classification (NCBI taxonomy): domain Bacteria; kingdom Pseudomonadati; phylum Pseudomonadota; class Alphaproteobacteria; order Sphingomonadales; family Sphingomonadaceae; genus Sphingomonas; species Sphingomonas lacunae. The sequence continues at coordinate 2,603,286 of NZ_CP053015.1, read as the reverse complement.
ATGATCTGGCGCAGTTCCTCGGCGACGAAGAAGAAATAGTTGATGACATGCTCGGGCTGGCCGGTGAAGCGGGCGCGCAGGACGGGATCCTGGGTGGCGACGCCCACCGGGCAGGTGTTGAGATGGCATTTGCGCATCATGATGCAGCCCGCCGCAATCAGCGGAGCGGTGGCGAAACCGAATTCGTCCGCGCCGAGCAGCGCGCCGATAGCCACGTCGCGACCAGTCCTGAGGCCACCGTCCACCTGAACGGCGATGCGCGAGCGCAGGCCGTTGAGCAGCAGTGTCTGTTGGGTTTCGGCGAGGCCGATTTCCCAGGGGCTGCCGGCGTGGGTCAGCGAGGTCAGGGGAGAGGCGCCGGTGCCGCCCTCATAACCCGAGATGGTGACATGATCGGCGCGCGCCTTGGAAACGCCGGCTGCGACGGTGCCGACACCGACTTCGGAGACGAGCTTGACCGAGATGCGGGCAGCCGTGTTGACGTTCTTGAGGTCGTGGATCAGCTGCGCCAGATCCTCGATCGAATAGATGTCGTGGTGCGGCGGCGGCGAGATGAGGCCGACGCCCGGGGTCGAGTGGCGCGTTGCACCAATGGTCTTGTCAACCTTGTCCCCCGGCAGCTGACCGCCTTCCCCGGGCTTGGCACCCTGGGCCATCTTGATCTGGATGTCGTCGGCATTGACCAGATATTCGGTGGTCACGCCAAAGCGGCCCGAGGCGACCTGCTTGATGGCCGACCGCATCGAGTCGCCGTTGGGCAGGGGCTGGAATCGCTTGGGGTCTTCGCCGCCCTCACCAGTATTCGACTTGCCACCGATGCGGTTCATGGCGAGGGCGAGAGTGGTGTGCGCTTCCCAGCTGATCGAGCCATAGCTCATCGCGCCGGTGGCAAAGCGCTTGACGATTTCGCTGGCCGGTTCGACCTCGGAAAGATCGACCGGTTTGTCGGCCTTTTTCAATTCCATAAGGCCACGGATGGTCAGCAACCGTTCGCTCTGCTCATTGATCGATTGGGCGAATTCCCGGTATTTTTCCGGCATGTTGCCGCGCACGGCGTGCTGGAGGCTGGCGACATTGGACGGTGTCCAGGCATGTTCCTCGCCGCGGACACGATAGCCATAGATGCCGCCGACATCGAGCATTGAGCGATAGATCGGGTTGTCGCCATAGGCCGCAGCGTGACGGCTGACGGTCTCCTCGGCGATCTGCTTGAGGCCAGCGCCTTCGATGGTCGTTGCGGTGCCCTTGAAGTAGCGGTCGACAAAATCGGTGGACAGGCCGACGGCGTCAAAGATCTGGGCACCGCAATAGCTCTGGTAGGTCGAGATGCCCATTTTGGACATGACCTTGAGGATGCCCTTGCCGATGGCCTTGATGTAGTTCTTTTCCACCTCATAGCTGGTCAGCGGGAGTTCGCGGCGGACTCGGATTTCCTCGAGCGTTTCGAACGCGACATAGGGGTTGACCGCTTCCGCGCCATAGCCAGCAAGAACGCAGAAGTGATGGACTTCGCGCGCTTCGCCCGTCTCGACGACGAGGCCGGTCTGCATCCTGAGGCCCTGGCGGACGAGGTGATGGTGGACAGCCGCCGTGGCAAGCAAGGCCGGCATGGCGATGCGGTCTGGCCCCTGTGCCCGGTCGGACAGGATCAGGATGTTCTTGTCAGCAAGCACCGCTTCGGTCGCCGCCCAGCACATTTCCTTGATGGCCATCTCGAGGCCATCGGCCCCGCTGGCGGCATCCCAGGTGATGTCGATGGTTTCCGCCCGGAAAGCGGCATCAAGAGCATGTTCGACCGAGCGGATTTTGGCGAGATCGTCATTGGTCAGCACCGGTTGGTCGACTTCGAGCCGCTTGTGGGTGCCGGCTTCGCGACCGAGCAGGTTCGGGCGCGGGCCGATCATCGACACGAGGCTCATGACCAGTTCCTCGCGGATCGGATCGATCGGCGGGTTGGTCACCTGGGCGAAATTCTGCTTGAAATAATCGTACAGCAGTCGCGGGCGGGCCGAGAGGACTGCAATCGGCGTGTCGGTACCCATCGAACCGATGGGGTCATCGCCATTGCTGGCCATGGGCTCCAGGAATTTGGAGACATCTTCCTGTGTGTAGCCAAAGGCCTGTTGCCGATCGAGCAGGCTGGTCGGATCATTGGGCAACGCCAGTTCGGGGACTTCGACAACCTCAAGGTCCTTGAGCTTGTACTGCGCCGATTCCAGCCACTGGGCATAGGGTTCGGCTGCGGCCAGTTCCGCCTTGATCTCTTCATCCTCAATGATGCGGCCCTGCTCCATGTCGATGAGCAGCATCTTGCCCGGTTGGAGCCGCCATTTGCGGACGATATTGTCTTCCTTCACCGGCAGTACGCCGCTCTCGGAAGCCATGATGACATGGCCATCATCAGTGACGCAGAAACGCGCCGGGCGCAGGCCATTGCGGTCAAGCGTCGCGCCAATCTGTCGACCGTCGGTAAAGGCGATGGCAGCGGGGCCGTCCCACGGCTCCATCAGGGCGGCATGATATTCGTAGAAAGCCTTGCGCCCGGCATCCATCAACGGATCACCGGCCCAGGCCTCGGGCACCAGCATCATCACCGCATGGGCAAGGCTGTAGCCGCCGGCCAGCAACAGTTCGAGCGCATTGTCGAGACAGGCGGTGTCCGATTGCCCATGCGGGATGAGCGGCCACATCTTGTCCAGATCGGCGCCCAGCAGCTCCGATTCCATGGTACGGCGCCGGGCATTCATCCAGTTGACGTTGCCGCGGACCGTGTTGATTTCGCCATTGTGGGCGATGAAGCGATAGGGGTGCGCCAGCTTCCATGAGGGGAAGGTGTTGGTCGAGAAACGCTGGTGGACGAGGGCCAGCGCAGAGGTGCACTTGGGGTTGAGCAGGTCCTGATAGAAGCTGCCGACCTGATCGCAGAGCAGCAGCCCTTTGTAGACCAGCGTCCGGGTCGAGAAGCTGGGCATGTAAAAGTCGTTCAGACCCGGAAGGCCTTGCTTTTCCGCCAAGGCTGCCAGTGGATTCTGTGCCTGCTTGCGCAAGGCGAGCAGCTTGCGTTCAAAGGCATCCTGATTGGCGGTGGTGGGTCCGCGGCCAATGATCGCCTGACGAATGACTGGCATCTGCTCAAGCACAGCCTTGCCGAGGCCAGCGGTGTTGGTCGGCACATCGCGCCAACCGATCAGTGTCTGGCCTTCCTTGCTGACGAAAGCCTCAAAATGGCTGACGGCAAAGTCGCGCGCTGCTTCGTCGGCTGGCAGAAAGCACATGGCGACTGCATAGTCACCGGGCTGGGGCAGAGTGACGCCGGCGGTGCCCGCCCAGTCGCGAAACAACGTGTCGGGAATCTGGATAAGGATGCCCGCGCCATCGCCCAGCAACGGATCCGCGCCCACGGCTCCGCGGTGGTCAATGTTGACGAGGATTTCCAGCCCGCGCTTCACCGTGTCGTGGGATTTCTCACCCTTGATATTGGCGACGAACCCCACGCCACAAGCGTCATGTTCGTTACGGGGATCATATAATCCCTGGGCGTGCGGATAGCTCATCCGGATCATCCTTGAAGGTGCAAACAATTTGTCGAGAAGGGCGGTAGCGCCCCTGTGACGCAATTTGAAGTCAAGAATGCGCTATGGCCTTGATCATTCATTGCGGGCAGCTGGCTCGGCGCGACCTAACTGGTTACCTGGGTAACCAACTTTCAAGTTTCGCGTGCTGGAAGGGCCGGAATTCCGCGGTTGGAGACCGATCCTTAAGCGCGATCAGGTGGCGATGCCCATTGGTTCGCAATAGAGACTAACGGGCAAAAAAAGTTCGTTCCGGCTTGGTCGAGGCTCTCCATGATCGGATATTTTCCGGATTATCGTTCGCATTATTGTCTTATCTGATTCGCCTATATGCTGTCCATCACCGCCCTGGCCGGATTGACCGATCCAGCGGTAGCTAAGGAGCAGGCGATATATCCCGCTCGCCCTACGCGAAACTGGCTATCCGCCTGTCGGGAGGCAAAGGCGGAGGTCTGCAAGTGCGGATAATGTTTGTCAGCGGCGGCGGCGCACGAGGCTTTGTGCCGCCTTCCGGATCACATGCGTGCAATCGGCGAGGAACGGGCCTGGATCTCGCAATGTGAAGACATAATAGCGCATGGCGGGGTCGAAAAAGCCGAACAGCCAGGTTGCGAGGTCGGCCATAGGTTTGCGCCGGAACTGCGGATCCCGGATGTGGGAAGCGGGTCGAACTATCCGCAGGAGCCGCCGGGTTTCGGGGATCATATAGCGGGCACGTCGCATTTTCGGATGATTGTCGGCCTGGGCGGGCGATACGCCGAACAGTGCAAGATGATAGCTGGTCCAGGCAAATGAGGCGCCGCAATGCCAGGCAAGCGGCAGGCTGCCCCAAAAACGGCCGTTGACCTCCATCAACCAGTAGCGACCGGTTGCGGCATCATGGCGATATTCGACCATTGCCGGCCCTTGCCAGTCGAGAGCGCGGAGCAAGGCTTGCGAGCGCTCCATCTGTTCGTGATGCTGTTGCGCCGGCTCAGCGGTGCAAAGGGTTGAGACACCGCCTTCTGGCGGCCATTCGTGCAGTCGACGATGTTGAAAGCGGAGCTTGGCCTGCCCCTGGTGCATCAACAGCATGTGTCCCAAGCCTTCGCCGGGGCAATAGCTTTGCACCATCGGCCAAAGGCCCATCGGTCGATAGCGTTCCAGTGCCGCCAGCAGGGCAGGGGCGTCCATCGCGAATTCCGCCTTTTCAAAAGGAAGGGCATGGGTATCCAGGGCGGGGATCACTGCTGGCGGATCGGCCCATTTCAGCACCACCGGATAGGGTAAGGCTTGCGATCGAGCGGCAAAATCATCCCCGGCAACAGGTTGCCAGCTCGCTGGCACGTCCATGCCCAGTGCGGCGGCAAGTTCAAGCGTCTGTCTTTTGTCGAGAACGCGCTCGAGCCTGTCCCGGCGCGGCGTGCAGATGAGGCAGCCGTTAACTCGCTCCGGCAGGTCGGCCAGTGCCAGCAAGTCCCCTTCGGAGATAGCAAAGAGAATGGCGGCGCCGGTCTGTTGGATCAGCTCAGGCAACCATTGGTCGAGGGGGACATCCGATGGGCGAACACTGAAGCTGGTGCAATAGCGTGAGAAGCGTCCAAGCGCGTGGGACGAACGTCCGATCCCGTGCACGGGGACGTCATGCTCCCCCAACTCACGCAGGACGGTGAGGCCTATTGGCGTGTCGACGCCCAGCACGATGGCCAGAGGCAAATCGGTCATGCGGGCAGCAGGCGCCGTTCATAGAGCCATGTCCCGAGCGCCTGCTCCAGCACCCGCTGCATGGTTCGGAACCGGTCAGGTGGGAGGAGTGTGGGACGGGTCGCAGACCGCATGCCCCCGCTGCCACTTTCAAGTCCGACGAAACCGCAAGAGCGCACGCCCTCAATCGTGGCAATCGCCCTGCACATCGCTTCAAACCGGCCGATGACTGATCGGTTGGGCCGTTGCCTGTCGCGCGACAACATCTCGAAACTATGGGTCACGATCATGAAGCAGGCCTGGCGCTGCCGGGCTGCATGATCCAAGGCGGCGTGCATTTCCCGGCTCGACACGGCGCATATCTGGGCGGCGCGAAAGCTGCCGGGGCGATCGTGAAGGCCGGATACCGGCAATTCCATCAGGCCATGCCTCTCGACGGGATCAATCTGTCCGCTGTCCAGCGCGATGGCGCATGCGGTGCCGGCAAAAGCAGCGTTGAAACTGCTATCGAAACGCAGACCGATCTGAGCCGCGGCGCGCAGTGTGTTGTCATTGGCGCCAAAATTTCCGGCGCGTATGGCGACGGGCGCCGGCGCGCCGGCGCGTTGCAGCAGATCCCTGGCCAGACGGAGCAGAATGATCTGATCTTCCAGGCTGAAATCCCCGATGTTGCGTCCCTGACGCCCCTCCACCGGAGAGTCGGGCGCCCATTCGAGCCATTCGCTGTGGATGTGCACTTGCACCTCATGGCCGCGCGCAATGATCGGCCCGACAATGTCGGCCACAATCTGTTCGCCATAAACCAATGCAGGCATGGGATCGACAAAGAAGACGCCGGTCAGGCCGTGCCGGTCCATCTCGTCCATCTGCCATCCGATACCAAATTCCCCGCCAGAGCAGCGACCGAGGATCGAGCTGGCGAAATTGTCGCGCACGTCGATGCCGCGCTGATGGAACAGGGCAGACAGTTCGGTATCAACGGTTATCAATGCCTGGGTCATGACGATCCATCCGGAAAAGCTGTTTCAGCTGATACCGGGTGATGGTGAAGATAGGGTTTGTGCGGTCGCACAGATCAACGCCGGATGCGTGCCGCGCCAATGGCTCCGATCAGCGCCCGGACCGAACGGTCAATATCGCCGAGACTCGTGGTGGTGAAGGCAGCGCCGAGACCATAAGGATCATGCAAGTGCGGACGGCCGCCATAGCGGCCGAGCAAGTCAACAGGTGTTGATGCAAAAGGGGCCAGCGCACGCAATTCGCCGATCTGGCGATATTCCATCACGAGATAGAGATCCCCCGGAGCTGGCTCAAATTCTTCAACCGCGAGCGCGCTGTGACTGGCTAGATCAAAGCCGCGCCGTTTGGCCTCCGCGATTACCGGGTCATGGGCAGGGCGGCCGGTTGCTGTGCGCAGGCCAAAGGAGGCCACGGGAAAGCCGAGCGAAGCGGCGAGGGCATGGGCGAAAGCGCTGCGGCAAATGTTGCCGCGACAGACGAAAACGAGTCTTTCGACGCGCGCAAGGTCGGGTCGGGCGACCATGGCGAGTTGTGCATACGAAATGGCCAGCCGTATCATGCCCCTAAAGGAACCGAAACGGCTGATGATTGCAGGTCTGTCGAGCCAATTTTCTGTATTCATCCGGTCTTCCGATACGGGCGGACCTGTGCCGCGATGCGCCGTTTACGCCCAAGTTGATACCAAAAGATGAGCGAAGACGGCAGGCAAGGGAAGCCGCTCATTATGCCACGATGGCCGGATGGATGATCTGGCGTTTTGGTCCGCCGATCAATTCGGGGCAACAGTCCCTTCAGACGCAAGGAAGGACAGCCCTTCGACCTTTGCTGATCGCAAAAGGGGTTAAACGAATTTTCAGCTATTGCGACTAGTCTGCAACGACGCAGGAGAGCTTTGATACATCATGGAAATGCTCGGAACAGCCAGATCGATCCAGGCGGTGCAACCCGCCCCGGGCCGCGCTGTGACCGAAGCCCAGGTGGATGAGCTATCGCGGCGGAACTTCCTTGACCACATTCCGCTTTCCAACGCGACGAACATCGTTCCGTTCGTCCTGATCGCGATATGCAGTGCCTATCTGCCCGATTGGCGCCTGATCGCGAGCCTGTTGGGGCTCAACGTGCTGGTGCTTGTTGTCATGTATCGGGTCAGCCGCATGCTGCAGGCAGAGCACGAGGAAAGCCGGGCTGGTTTGTTGTGGCGGGTCTATGAGGGGCTGGCCTTTGTTTCCGGGCTGCTTTGGGCCGGAAAGATGTACCCGGTGGTGGCAACACTTGGCCGCGATATCGCGTCCATGTTCGTTTGCGTCGTGATCATCGTGTCGATTGCTGTCACCAGCATGGTTGTCGCCTCACAATGGCGGACATTTCTGTGCTTCCTGGCCGGCGTGATGCTGTGCCTCGTACCCCAGACGGTAAGTCACATTGCCATTATCGGCCCGGTCCCGCTGCTCGCCACCCTGGGGCTCGCTCCAGCCTTGATCAGCCTCGCCATTGCCATTCGCAGACAGAATCGCCTGATGATCCGCACCCAATTGGAAAAGCAGCAATTGGCGGATGATCTGGCTCATGCCCTGGCGGTCGCTGAATATCTCGCAAGCCGCGACAGTTTGACCGACCTGTACAATCGCCGGGCCTTTGTCGAGGTTGCCAATCGGATCGGTAATGATGCCGGAGCGGCACCACTCAGCCTGATCATCGTTGATCTGGACCATTTCAAGCGCATCAACGATGAATTTGGCCATGGTATCGGCGATTCAGTGCTCAAGATGACGGCGCAGCTGATTTCCAACACGGTCGGTCCGTTCGACGTCGTTGGGCGCGGTGATGGCGCCGTTGCTCGCTGGGGCGGCGAGGAATTCATTGTTCTCCTGAGGAATTGCCCTCTGGATACAGCCGCTGCATTGGCCGAAAGGCTGAGGGTGGGATTGACCTGTCTGCGCGGAATGGACTGGCCCGATGGATTGGTGGTGAGCGGCTCGTTCGGGGTGGCACGCTGGCACAGTGGCGCTGACCTTAACCTGGGCATCGGACAAGCCGATGCGGCCATGTACCAAGCCAAGAATGGCGGAAGAAACCGGGTTTGTGTTTACCAGGAAGATGCCGTGGCGGTTGCCGTCGCGCTTGGTTGAGGTTTCTCGCCGCTTCGTCACGAAGCACTGTTTCATCCGCCATCCCGGCAAATGCGTTGACGCTGTCAACATGCCGGTCTAACCGTGTAGACAGTGTCAACTTTGGGGAGGGCGTTATGCGCCCAGTTGCATTGGCCAGTTTGTTGGCCAGCGCGGGATTGCTGGCTGAATCTCCTGCCATTGCCGAGGAATTGGTGGTCAGCGTATCGGGTGCTGAGAATGTGCCCGGCAATATTGCCTGCCGTTTGTTCGCCGGTCCCCGGAATTTTCCCAATGGGGCGGCCACTGCTGGTCAACAGAGTGTGCAGCGCCAGCGAAACGGGGAATCGTGCCGTTTCCGCAATTTGGCTCCGGGCAGCTATGCCTTGGTCGTTGCAGTGCTTCCGCCTGACCAAGAGGACGTTACCCGGGATATTCTGGGGCGCCCGCGGCAACCTTGGGGCGTTTCCAACAATGTCCGGCCGGCCTTGCGTGCACCGCGTTATCAGGAAGCCGCTTTCACCATCGTGGCAGGAAGGGTCAACCGGCTGACGGTCAATCTGGCCAGATGAGGCCAGGAGAGACCAAGCGGCCTGCCGGTGACCTCCGCGAGGCCTGCATCAGGGAAGCAGAGCTGATTATCGCGCAGAGCGGGATCGAGAGCCTTAGCCTTCGTGAGGTTGCGCGCCGTATCGGGGTTTCCCATCAGGCCCCATATCGCCACTTTCCCAGCCGCGACCATATTCTCGCAGAGGTGGTGCGACGGGCTTTTGGCGAGTTTGCCGAAGCGTTGCGGGCACCGCCCCACACTGAAGATGCCACAGCAGACTTGCTGGCCCTGGGCATGGCCTATGTGACCTTTGCCTTGGCCCGGCCATTGCAATACCGGCTGATCTTTGGCGGCGCCTTGCCTGACCCGGAACAGCATCCTGAAATGCTGCATGGTGCCCGCGACGCCTATGCTGTCCTCAGAACAGGGTTGGGGCGGGTGTTCGGCATGGATCAAGATGGCCGGGACAGGGACCCCATCGATATGGAAGCGATGTTTGTCTGGTCCAGTCTGCATGGCCTGGTCAGCCTCATGCGAACCGATGCACTGGAAACGGTCCAACTGAGTGCCGAGACGCGTCAAGGCTTTCCGCTTCATGCGTTACGCCGTGTCGGGGTCGCGCTCGGCATTTCCCAATACCCTTTTCCCGGCCAAGATTCACCAAAGAGGCATGATTATGAGTAAAATCCTGGAGGGTCGCTGGACTGCCAAGCTGGAAGGGTCCTTTGTCGTCTTCATCATTGGCATGCGGATCAACAAACCTTGGCTGATCCATCGCTGGTTGCCGTTGGTCGTCCAGATGACGCGCATGCTGCGCGAGCTTTATCCCAGGCCGGACCTTGGCTTCATGGGTGGCAAGACCTGGTTCGGCCGGACCATCGTGCTGATCCAATATTGGCGCTCTTTCGAAGATCTGGAGGACTATGCCAAGGCGCGCGACCTTGAACATCTTCCAGCCTGGGCGGCGTTCAACCGGGCGATTGGCACGAATGGTGACGTCGGCATCTATCATGAGACCTACTGTATCGAGCCGGGCCAGTATGAGAATGTGTTCGTCAACATGCCGCCGACCCTGATTGGCGCGGTCGCGCCAATGATCGAAGCCCGCGGGGCGCGCGCTTCTGCCCGGGGTCGTCTTACGGATAGTAAGCCGACCGCATGAGCGGAAGACGCAAGAGAGATACGCAATAATGCGGCATGCCGCGCGGACCCTAAGTGCGATTCCTTTGCAGCCTCAATCCACTTGAGACGACTGGCGGACAGGGTGGGATTCGAACCCACGGTGAGCTTGCACCCACGACGGTTTTCAAGACCGTTGCCTTAAACCACTCGGCCACCTGTCCAAATGCTCCGCGGGTGCCATGGGCAGCGCGAATGCAGCCGCCCAATAGCCTGATGAAGTGGCGCAAGCCAAGTGCCAAGTTGGGGCCTGGCGCAGGAAGAATGGCATCGCAGCCCCTTTCCCCGCGAGGCCAAAGCTGCCATTGTAGCTGCATGACTGGTGTTGCGCGAATGAACAAGGCGGGTCGCGGTGCGGTCCTGCATCGTATGAAACTGGCTGCTGCGGTCGCTCTGGGCTGTCTGTTGCCTGGCAGCATGTCTGGCATGGCCGCTGCACAGATGACAGTGAGCCCGGCACCGGAAGGATTTCAGGGGTATCTCGCCAGCCTGTGGCCCAAGGCTCAGGAATTGGGGGTCAGCCGGGCAACCTTTGACCGCATCGTCCCGACGCTGACCTATAATCCGCGTGTGGTGCAGTTGGATCGTAACCAGAGCGACGAGGTTGTCATCAATCCCAACGCACCGGTTGCGCCCTTTGCCCCTTATCGCGCGCGGCAGGTCAACCCTACCCGTATCGCCATGGGACGCACTGTGCTGGAGCGGGAACGCGCCCATCTGGCAGAGATTGAGGCGCGGACCGGTGTTCCGGCGGGTGTCATACTGGGCATTTACGGCCATGAAACCAACTATGGCCAGTTCACCGGCGACTTCGATCTGCTGCGCTCGCTCTCTACGCTGGCGTATGACGGCCGTCGTCGCGCTCTTTTCGAAGGCGAATTTCTTTCAGCCATGGTGATGGTTGAGCGTGGTGCCCCACGAGAGGCACTGACCGGTAGCTGGGCCGGGGCAATCGGCCACCCTCAGTTTCTGCCGTCGGTGTATCTGCGGTTGGCGCAGGATGGCGATGGCGATGGCGTGGCCGCCATCTGGAACAATCAGGCCGATGCCATGGCGTCGATCGCCCATTATCTGCAGGTGGCGGGTTACAGGCGCGGTGAGCATTGGGGTTATGCGGTCAGCGTCCCGGCTGGCCTCAACCGTGCTGATTTGGCAACCAATGTAACATCACCACGCTGTCGCCGTGTGTTCCAGCGCCACAGCCGCTGGCTGACCGCCGCCGAATGGCGTGCCCGTGGTGTCGTTTTCCAACGCGGTGAACCTGAGCCTGACATGATGTTGAGCCTGATTGAACCGGATGGCCCGGGTAATACCGCCTATCTGCTCTCCGGCAGTTACCGCGCGATACTCGATTACAATTGCTCGAATTTCTATGCCTTGTCGGTGGGGTTGTTGGCTGATGCCATTGTACGTTAACATGAAACTGGTCGGCGGCCTCGGCATGGCGCTGTTGCTGGCGGGGTGCACTATTGTTGGTGGTGCGCCCGAACCGGCAGGTCCATCCGCGCCTGTGGCGCGGCCCATGGTGTCGGATTTTCCGGTCCGTGTCGGCGCCCCTTATCAGATTGCCGGGCGAACTTGGACGCCGGTTGACCAGCTCGATTATGACGAAGTCGGATACGCCAGCTGGTACGGGGCCGAGCTGGAAGGTGCCCCCACCGCCAATGGTGAAGCATTTCATCCTGCGGGCGTGACCGCAGCGCATAGAACTTTGCCCTTGCCCAGTTATGTTGAAGTAACACGGCTCGATACCGGGCGGACCATCCTGGTGCGGATCAATGACCGCGGGCCGGCCGATCCAAATCGGTTGATCGATCTGTCAGCGGGTGCAGCTGAGCAGTTGGGCATTACCGAAAGCGGGATGGTGCCGGTGCGCGTGCGGCGGACCAATCCGGTCGAGAGCGAACGTGCGGCCTTGCGCGCTGGCCTGTCTGTGCCGGAACGGCTGGACACGCCGGATTCCCTGCTGGAGATAATGCGCGAGCGGGTCGCCCGCCTGCCACTGCCTACCGGTTATGTCGCGCCTCCGCGCCGTGGTGAGGGCTGGCGCTCTCCGGGCGGGCTGCCGTCGGTTGCTGCTGGCGATGTGCCGACCGGCCCCGGTCCCTGGATTGTTCAGGTTGGCGCTTATTCGAACCGCGCCAGTGCCGATACGATTGCCCGCAGGATTGGTGCTCAGGTTGTCGAGAGCGGCAATCTTTACCGTGTGCGCTATGGTCCCTTTTCCGACGCCGCCGAAGCACAAGCGGCGGTTGCGCGCGCCCGACGTGCCGGTCAGCCGGGTGCCGTCATTTTGAGAGCGCCATGAGCTGTCCCGGATGATCATGAAGGGCAGGGGACGCTTCATCACGCTGGAAGGCGGTGAGGGTGTCGGCAAATCTACCCAGATACGGGCGTTGGCTGCTGCATTGCGAGAGCGCGGGCTGACCGTGGTGGAAACACGCGAGCCGGGTGGCAGCAGGGGAGCGGAGGCGATCCGCGAACTTTTGCTGCACAGCGAGGGCGATGCATGGAGCCCAAGAGCCGAGGCCTTGTTGTTCGCTGCGGCACGCAGTGACCACGTCAGCCGTGTAATCACGCCGGCCCTGGAGGCTGGCCAATGGGTGCTGTGTGATCGATTCATCGATTCAACCCGTGCCTATCAAGGCGGCGGCAGCGGTTTGTCCGATGAGGATATCATGACCTTGCACCGGATAGGCAGCGAAGCCTTGCTACCTGACCGCACATTGCTTTTGAGGCTCGACGTCGATGTGGCGGAGGCAAGGCGCTCGGCCCGGACTCTCGAGCGCGCAGACCGGTTTGAAGACCGGCAAGCCGCGTTCCACACCAAAGTGGTCGCTGCCTTTGACCGGATCGCCGAGGCTGAGCCTCAGCGCATCAGGAGGATCGACGCCGATGGTCAGCCTGATGAAGTGACTGGACGACTGCTCGCTGCTTTGGCGGACCTGTTGTGACCTCGCCCTATCGCAGCCATGCCGAACAGGAACGGGCGCTGATCGACGCGCTGGCGAGTGGCAGAATGCCGCATGCCTGGTTGCTGGCTGGTCCGGAAGGGATCGGTAAGGCAGGCTTTGCCCGGCGCGCCGCCACATTTCTTATCGCTGATGGTGACTGGCGGGCAGAGCAGGGTGCCGATAGCCTGTCGATCGATCCGGATGACCAGGTCGCCCGTTTGGTGGCAAATGAAGCGCATCCGGAATTCCTGTGGCTCAAGCGCGAGGTGCCGGAGGCCAAGCGACCGAAGGACGGATCGGCAGGCAAGGATGAAGATATCGCGAGGAATATCACCATCGGGCAAGTGCGCAGTCTGTTGAACCGGTTGCGGGTACGCCCCGGCAATGCGCGCTGGCGGGCAGTCGTCATAGACAGCATCGATGATCTGGAGCGCAGCGCGGCCAACGCGCTGCTCAAAACATTGGAAGAGCCGCCGGCCCAGACGGTTTTTTTCCTCGTCAGCCACCAACCCGGCCGATTGTTGCCGACCATTCGTTCACGCTGCCGATTGTTGCGGTTTTCTCCCTTGGACGACGTTGCAATGCGCAGCGTCCTGCAGTCACGGCTGTCGGATGCCGACTCAGAGGAGATCGAAGCATTGCTGCGGGTCGGTCGTGGATCGCCGGGAAGGGCGTTGTTGTTTGGGGCACTGCGTTTGGCTGAGATTGACGCACGGCTGCGCGCGATTGCGGACAGTGGTGACCCTGACAACAGGTTGAGGGTGGAACTAGCCAAATCCCTGTCCGGTACTGCTGAGAGGCGGCGGTTTGAGGCGATGCTGGCCCAAGCGACGGCCCTGTCTGCCAACCTTGCCCGGACAGCCGAGGGCGAACGACTGCCGCGGGCGTTGGCGGCGCGTGACCGGATTGTCGATGTCGCGGCCCTGGCGGCCAGCTGGTCCGAGGATCCCGCCACGGTAACATTTGTGGTGGGCAATGCGCTGGCAGCCATCAGCGGCGACGCACGCTCTGCGCCGAGGCGCTAGGCAAGCGGCGCTGTGGTCGCTAGAGCGTCGGCCCATGAGTGATCCCTATTATATAACAACCGCCATCAGCTATCCCAATGGTCGTCCGCACATCGGCCATGCCTATGAAGCCATTGCCGGCGATGCCATCGCCCGGTTCATGCGTCTCAGGGGCCGGGACGTCCGCTTCATTACCGGCACTGACGAGCATGGCCTCAAAATGGTTCAGACGGCACGTGAACAGGGCCGGAGCACGCTCAGTCTCGCTGATGAAATGTCTAGCTATTTCAAAGAAATGTGCCACGTATTCGACATTTCCGTTGATGCGTTCCTGCGCACGTCGGAAGAACGCCATCATGCGGCCAGCCAGGCTTTATGGAGCGCAATGGAAGCTGCAGGCGACCTTTACCTTGATCGCTATGAGGGTTGGTACTCTGTACGAGACGAAGCCTTTTACGACGAAAAGGAACTGACAACGGGCGAGGGTGGGGAAAAGCTGTCGCCGCAAGGAACCCCTGTCGAGTGGACAGTGGAGGAAAGCTGGTTTTTCCGTCTGTCACGCTATGAACAGCCGCTGCTCGACCTGCTGCGCGACAATCCTGAATTCCTTAAACCCGACAGCCGCCGCAACGAGGTTATCCGCTTCATCGAAGGCGGTCTCAAGGATTTGTCCGTGTCACGGACCAGCTTTGACTGGGGGGTGAAGGTACCCGGCAGTGATGGTCACGTGATGTATGTCTGGGTCGATGCGCTGACCACCTATCTGACAGCCGTCGGTTTCCCTGACCGTGACGGGGATTTCGCGCGCTATTGGCCGGCCAGTCTCCATCTGATTGGTAAGGATATCGTGCGTTTTCATACGGTTTATTGGCCAGCCTTTCTGATGAGTGCGAAGCTGCCCCTGCCGCAACAGGTGTTTGGACACGGGTTCGTGCTGGCCAAGGGCGGCGAGAAGATGTCCAAGTCAGCGGGCAATGTCGTAGATCCTATGGCGATTGCTGCCACCTATGGCGTGGACCAGTTCCGTTATGTCCTGTTGCGAGAGATCAGCTTTGGGCAGGATGGCAGCTATTCCGATGAAGCTTTGGTGACGCGCTGCAATGCCGACTTGGCGAATAACTTCGGGAATTTGGCGCAGCGATGCCTGTCGATGATTGCAAAGAATTGCGACGGCAAGGTGCCGGAAGCGGCCGCACCGGCGGCGGTGGACAGTGAGCTGCTGTTGGCAATTGACGCCGCTCAGGCGCAAGTCGTCGCGCAAATGGACGGGCTCTCCATTTCGCAGGCGCTGGAAACCATCTGGGCTGCCATGTCCGCGACCAACCAATATTTCGCCGACAGTGCGCCTTGGGCTGTCCGCAAAGAGGATCCGGCGAGGGCCGACACAATCCTGCACACTACTGTGGAGGCAATCCGCCGGCTGGCGATCATGGCCAGCTGGGTCGTTCCAGACGGCTGCGGGAAGATGCTCGACCTGCTGGCACAACCGGTCGAAGCGCGGGGTTTCGCCGATTTGTCCACCCCAATCCAGGCCGGGCGAACCTTGCCGGCTCCCAGCGGTGTTTTTCCAAGACTTGAATTGGCGGCAGAGTAGGGACTGTCCATGTTTGTCGATAGCCATTGCCACCTGAACTATGCGGGCCTGATCGAAGATCAGGGGGCTGTGATTGCTCGGGCGCGACAGGCTGGCGTCGAGACGATGCTCAATATTTCCACACGAGCCAGCGAGTGGCAGGCGATTGTTGGCACCGCAGAGCGGCATGATGGCATTTGGGCAAGCATTGGCATCCATCCTCATGAGGCCGATACCCATGAGCATGTCGATACCGAACGGCTGCTGGAGGCGGCCGTGCATGAGAAGGTGGTTGCGATAGGCGAGACCGGTCTCGACTATTATTATGACAAATCGGATCGTGAACGGCAGCGCCGCAGCTTTCGCAGCCACATTGTGGCGGCGCGGGAAAGCGGCTTGCCGTTGATCGTGCACACCCGCGACGCCGAAGAGGATACCTATGAGCTTCTTGCCGACGAGATGGGGAAGGGCGCCTTTAGCGGGGTGATCCACTGCTTTACCGCAAGTCAGGATTTTGCCGAAAAGGCGCTGGGCCTTGGCCTCTACATCTCCCTGTCCGGCATTGTGACCTTCAAAAACGCCAAGGCGCTTCAGCAATCAGCGATAACAGTGCCGGCTGACCGCCTGCTGATAGAGACTGATGCCCCATTCCTGGCACCGGTGCCGCATCGCGGGCAGACTTGCGAGCCAGCGTTTGTCAGCGATACAGCCAGGTTCCTCGCGGAATTGCGTGGTGAGGCTGTCGAGGAACTGGCCGCAACCACAAGTGCCAATTTCCATCGTCTGTTCAGCAAGGCCGCCGCGTGAAAGTGAGGCTGCTGGGTTCGGGCACTTCGTCAGGCGTGCCACGGTTGGGGCCCAATGGCCCGGATTGGGGCAATTGCGATCCCGCTGATCCCCGTAACCGCCGATTGCGCGCGTCGCTCTATGTGGAAAGCGAGACGACACGGATACTGGTCGATACGTCGCCCGATCTGCGGGAGCAATTGTTAGCGGCAGGGGCGCCGCGTATTGATGCTGTCATCTGGACGCATGAACATGCCGACCATTGCCATGGTATCGACGACCTCCGCCAGTTGTTTCAGGCGCAAGGCAAGCCCATCCGTTGCCACGCACGCCCCGATGCGTGGCGCCGCCTGGTCAACCGGTTCAGTTACGCATGGCAAGGCAACGGCGGTTATCCGGCATTACTGACAGGCGAAGCGATGACGGGCGCCCTAACAATCGGCGATATCCGGATCGATTTTGTCGATATGCCTCACGGCGGGATCACCAGTGCGGGGTTGAAATTCAGCCATGCCGGCAAATCGGTCGGCTATGCCACCGATTTTCAGCAGTTTACCCCGCAGATGGTATCCTTGTTCCGTGGGGTCGACATATTTGTGGTCGATGCTTTGCGCCGCAGGCCCCATCCCACCCATCCCAATCTGGCCATGACCCTCGACGGGATCGGTAAATGCGCCCCCGGACGTGCAGTCTTGATGCACATGGACAGTTCGATGGATTATGCCACATTGGCTGCCGAACTGCCGATGGGTGTGGAGCCCGGCTATGACGGGTTGGAAATGGTTACCGGATGATGGGTGTGGTTGGACCAGAGTTGGTTTGGGCGATCATCATGCTGGTGCTTGTTGCCAGTTCGATCTGGTCACACCGCATGCCGATCGGTCAGTTTCTTCGCTATTCGCTGATTTGGGCTGCTCTATTCGTTGGCATCTATGGACTTGTTTTGTTCCGAAGCGAACTGGGAGAGTTCTGGGTACGCGCCAAGGTTGATCTCTTGGGAGACACGACACCGGAAGTGGTTGGCAGCGCTACCCGCATCCGCCAATCATCCGACGGGCATTTTCGGGTGAGTGCCACAATCGACGGACGCACTTTCGAGTTTCTGATCGATAGCGGTGCCACATCATCCTTTTTGAGCACAGCGGCAGCGGCCGAGCTGGGATTGGCTGTGAGGCGGGACAGGCCGGGGCTGGTGTTTCAGACCGCCAATGGGCCAATCAACGCCTGGCCGGTGGACGTGGGAACAATTCGCGCGGGATCGATCGAGATGCGCGACATGCGGATGATGGTCAGCGATGGGGACAATAGCGTCAACATTCTGGGAATGGACTGGCTAAATCGCTTGGCTGGCTGGCGGGTCGAACAGGGAATCATGACCGTTGAGCCGTGATGCAGAGGCTCAGTTAGAGCGGCAATCCACTCTTCCACCCCTTGCCATCATTTAACATAATATATATTATCGGATTTATCGGCCAATGCCCCTGACACCCCCCTCTTTGCCCTATTCCGTGGAATCGCTGGTGCAGATCCTTGCCGACCTTCGCAATCCGGATGGCGGCTGCCCCTGGGACCTTGAACAGGACTTTGCGAGTATTGCGCCCTATACGATCGAGGAAGCGCATGAAGTAGCCGATGCGATAGTGCGTGGCGACATGGCAGAACTTCGCGGCGAGTTGGGTGACCTGTTGTTGCAGGTGATCTATCACAGCCGCATGGCGGAGGAAGCCGGGCATTTTACCTTCGCGGATGTCATTGCCGACATTTGCGCGAAGATGGTCCGTCGCCATCCGCATGTCTATGGCGACGCGATCAATCCAGGAGCCGAGGGGCAGCCAGCCCATTGGGAAGCGATCAAGGCGGCAGAACGTGGCAAGGAAGGCCAAAAGGGCGCGCTGGATGGTGTTGCCTTGGGCCTGCCCGCCCTGCTCCGCGCCTACAAGTTGCAGAAGCGCGCCAGCCGCGTTGGCTTTGACTGGCCCGATGCATCCGGTCCACGGGCCAAAATTGACGAGGAACTGGCCGAATGCGCTCTGGCTGCGGATGACCCTGACGCCCTGCATGACGAGATGGGCGATGTGCTGTTTTCCATGGTCAATTGGGCCCGTCATCTGGGTGTCGACCCGGAAGCTGCGTTGCGGGACGCGAATCGCAAATTCGAAAGGCGTTTCCGTTCAGTCGAAGAAATGTCTGACAAGCCATTGAATGATATGCATATAGATGAACTGGAGTCGCTCTGGCGGCGCGCCAAGCTGGCCGATCGGTGAATGTGGGGCCATTTCCTCGCAACAGGTGACCCGACAGCCACGTTCCTACGGTCATACCCGGCTGGGATCCGGCTGTTCTGCCAACATCTGCGACAACCGGCCGTTGTTGGCAGCTGACAGAGACAGGTGCAGGTGCAGCCTCCCCTCTTCATCGCTGCGTTCACTGTGGACCACCGCGTTGCGATGGAGCCAGGCGCGCGTTTTTCCATCTGCAGAGGGGATGACAAGGTGGCGCTGGACCTCGCTGCCGCCCAAGGCATCGGTCAGGCGCAGCAGGAGCTGATCAATCCCTTCGCCGGTCAAGGCGGAGAGCAAGATGGCCCCTTCGCGATGGGCCTGGCCCTCGGCATCGGAACGGGCGTCACCGGTGAGTCGGTCAATCTTGTTATGGACTTCGATGATTGGCGGGCCGGCATCGGTCGGTGTTTCCTCCCCTGCCCGGTCAAAGGCACGTGGCCCTATGCCAAGGTCACCCAGGACATCGAGCACATCGTCGCGCTGAGCCTCGCTGTCCGGGTGGCTGATATCGCGGACGTGGAGAAGCAGGTCGGCTGATTCCACCTCTTCCAGCGTGGCACGGAAAGCCGCGACGAGTTGGGTCGGCAGGTCGGAAATGAAACCGACCGTATCGGACAGGATGACCTTGCCCAACCCGTCCACCGGTATTTGCCGCATGGTCGGGTCCAGCGTGGCAAACAAGAGGTCCTCAGCCATGACAGCTGATGCAGCCAGCCGGTTGAACAGCGTTGATTTCCCGGCATTGGTATAGCCGACGAGAGCGACCACCGGCCATGGTGCGCGCTTGCGACGTTCACGATGCAGGGCGCGTGTACGCCGAACATCCTCCAGGCTTTTGCGCAGCCGCGCCATGCGGTCGCGGATCATTCGCCGGTCAGCCTCGATTTGCGTTTCGCCGGGTCCGCCCAGAAAGCCGAAGCCGCCGCGCTGCCGTTCAAGGTGAGTCCAGCTGCGCACCAGCCGTCCCTGCTGATAATCGAGATGGGCCAGTTCGACCTGAAGCCGGCCTTCGGCGGTCGCCGCGCGCTCACCGAAGATTTCGAGGATCAGCGCCGTTCGGTCGATCACCTTGGCCTTGAGCGCGGTTTCAAGGTTGCGCTGTTGCACCGGCGTCAACGCACCATCGACGATGACCAGTTCACAGTCATTATCCTCGACCATATGGCCGAAAGCTTCCACCTGCCCCGAGCCAAGCAGGGTGGCGGGATGCACCTTGCGCACAGTGACCACATGGGAAACCACCACATCAAGGCCGATGGCGAGTGCAAGGCCCCTCGCCTCCTCGATACGCGGTTCGCGGTCACGGCGCTGAACGCGGCCATGCGCAGCCGGCAGTTCGGGAAGGAGTATGGCGGTGCGCGCGCCGCGCGTTACCTCCTCACGGTCAGCGGAAAAGCTCAACCGTCGATGGCCTCTCCGTCCTCGTCCTGCACATTCAGGTTGATGGCGCCGCTGGGTTGCACGGTCGAGATCGCATGCTTGTACACCAGCTGCGCGGAACGATCCCTTTCGAGCATGACACAAAAGAGATCATAGGCACCGATCTCGCCCTGGAGCATCACGCCATTGACGAGGAACATCGTGACCGGCTGGCCGGACTTTTGAACCGCGGAGAGAAATACTTCCTGCAACAATTTGGACTTGGCGCCGCCTTCACCAAAGGCCTCATGGACAGGTGCCGCATCAAATCCCGGGCCGGGCATGATGGTGGAAATGGCATGCTTGTAAACCAGCTGTGACTGGCCATCGCGGCGAAGCAGGACCGAGAAATTGTCAAACCAGGTGATGATGCCCTGGAGCTTGACACCCTTGACCAGGAACATGGTCACCGGGGTTTTGGTACGCCGCAACTGATTGAGAAAGATATCCTGGAGGTTATTGGCTTTATTGCTCATTTATCTGCCCTCTTATTGGCAGCGCCGGGATTGCACGCTGCGATCGGCTGCGGTTTTCCGTCATACCGTTGTCAGCCCGACTTAGTTATCGACGGGACTGCACTAGAAGATAGCAGCTTTACGGCGTTACGCAATTGGTTGAATGGACAGGATTGTGTCCGCTGATTGCGTGCCAGTCCGCGGTCATCGCGTTGGCGTTGGCCTCTCCCATCGGATGCCATGCGACCGACGCCAGCAGTCCCTGCCCTCACCTATTCGAGGCGATCGTCTGTCAGTCCAAGCAGCTTCAATTTGCGGTGAAGGGCCGATCGTTCCATGCCGATGAAGCTGGCTGTGCGTGAGACGTTGCCGGCAAATCTGCGGATCTGTACGCGCAGATACTCGCGCTCAAAGGCTTCGCGGGCTTCACGCAAAGACGCTCCCATCAGCATGGTTGTGGTCCGACCGCCATCCTGTTCCTGCCCCAGGACCTCGGGCGGCAACATGTCAATTTCGATACAGGCAAGCCGTGCCTGCGGCGCCAGGATCATCACCCGCTCCATCACGTTGCGCAACTGGCGGACGTTGCCGGGCCAATTGCAGGCTTGCAGGGCGGCCATGGCGTCGGACGAAATCTCCGGGCTGGGAACCCGCCTTTCCGCTGCCAGTCGCTCAAGGAAATGGCGGGCAAGGACGGCTATGTCTGCGCGGCGCTCGGCCAGTGGTGGCAAGTGCACAGGCACGACGTTGAGCCGGTAGAACAGGTCTTCGCGAAAGCGCTTGGCCGCCATTTCCTCTTCAAGATTGCGGGCCGAGCCGGATACGATGCGTACATCAACCTTGACCTGACGGGTTCCGCCGACCCGGCTAAAGCTCTGGTCGGTCAGCACGCGCAGGATCTTTCCCTGCGTGGTCAGCGGCATATCCGCAATCTCGTCAAGAAACAGCGTGCCACCATGCGCGCGTTCGAGCAGACCAGGAACCGCCGAGCCATCATCGCGTTCGCTGCCGAACAATTCGGCTTCCACCGTTTCGGGCTCCATGCTGGCAGATGCAACGACAACAAAGGGTGCCTGCGCGCGGCCGCTCCAATTATGCAACAGGCGGGCGGCAACTTCCTTGCCCACGCCCGAGGGTCCTGAAATCAGAACCCGGCTACCGGTCGAGGCGACCCGCTTCAATGTGGCGCGCACATTGTTGATCGCCGGGGAAACGCCATGCAGCTCGTCGGTTTGGCCCAACTGGGCCTTGAGCAGCATATTTTCCTGTCGCAGGCGCTCCGTTTCTGTCGCTCGGCCGACCAGATAGAGCAGGCGCTCAGCCTCGAACGGCTTTTCTATGAAATCGGTCGCACCACGGCGGATCGCGGCCACCGCGGTATCGAGATTGCCATGCCCGGAGATAACCAGCACCGGTATGGTGGCGTCGCGCCGCTTGATTTCGTCGAGCAGGTCAAGTCCGTCCAGGCGAGACCCTTCAAGCCAGACGTCGAGCAGGACCAGAGAGGGCCGGCGCTCACTCAGGGCAGCCAGTGCTTCGTCGCTATTGGCAGCAGTTCGCGTGGTAAAGCCTTCGTCCTCCATGACTCCGGCAACGAGCTCGCGAATGTCCATTTCGTCATCGACGACCAATATGTCGAGCGCCATTATGCGTCCTTTCCTTTGGTCCGCAGCGATTGTGCGGTTCCGTCTTCCGCGCCGAGACGGTCCAGCTGCTCAGGAGAAAGTGTAACAGTAACGATGGTGCCGCCGCCGGGTCGATCATCAAAGGCGAGCTCTCCAGCATGCTCTTCGATGATCTTCTTGACGATGGCGAGACCCAGCCCGGAGCCACCTTCACGCGTAGTGACATAAGGTTCGACAATGGTGTGTCGTTCGGCTGGCAGGCCGACGCCATTGTCCGTAAAGGTGACCAACAAGCTGTTGCCTGAGTCTGATGACGCGATTTTCGTGATAATTTCGCCGTTCGGTTTACCGCTTCTTTCAATCGCCTCCACGGCATTCTTGACAATATTTGTGAATGCCTGGGCCAGCAGCCGACGGTCACAGACGAGCATGGGCAACTGGTCAGGCAGATCCACGGTAAAGCTGATTTCCGGCTTTGCTACCTCTTGCAGGAAGACGCTCTGGCGCAGAACATCGCCCAGATTTTCCGCGCGGAACATTGGCTTGGGCATGCGGGCGAAGCTTGAAAATTCATCGACCATCCGGCGCAAATCGCCCACCTGCCTGACAATGGTGGACGTGAGTTTGCGGAACGTTTCCTCATCCTGAGCGATTGTCTTGCCAAAGCGCCGCTGGAGCCGTTCCGCCGCAAGCTGGATAGGGGTCAGGGGATTCTTGATTTCATGGGCGACGCGTCGCGCCACGTCGGACCATGCCGCTCGCCGCTGATCGTAGAGTTGCTGGGTAATGTCCTCGAAAGTGAGCACTTGCCCATGTTCATCGCTGACCACCTTGGCTGCCCAGGTGCGGGCGTCACCGTCGACAGAAATGGCCATCACCGGCTCATGTCCGCCCGCGTCGATCCAATCGTCGAGATCCGGTGCTACGTCGGTCAAAGGCATGCCGACAAGCGATGTGGCCTCGCGGCGGAGCATTCGCGCGGCAGAGGCGTTGACCAGCCTTATGCGACGTTGCTCGTCGAGCGATATGACGCCGGATGCAACCGCGGACAGGACGGCCTCGATGAAGGCGCGGCGGTTTTCTATCTGCTCGTTGGCGTCGAGCAGGTCGCGGGTCTGTTCGCCCAGCCTTTCAGTCATCTGGTTGAAAGCGCCGGCGAGCATGGCGATCTCGTCTGGCCTCCCCCTCGGCGACCGGACCCTGGTTTCCAGATTGCCGGCCGAGATGCGTTGGGCTGCCGTGACCAGTTCGTCGATCGGCTTTACGATGCGGTCGGCGACAATGATCGCCACCGCGATGACCAGACCCACGAGCACCAGCGAACCAAGGTAGAGGGCGAGGATGAAGCGGAACTGGAGATCGCGCGAGCGGTCGAACAACGCATTGTAGTCAGCAAAGACCGAACGGGCACGGCGCACCGATTCCAGGCCAAGCAGGCTGGAGCCACGCGCGGCATAGAGGAAGATCGGCCGTTCAGGCAGCAGCCGGACGGCGGCCTCTACCCCGTCACCTGTTTCACCGGCGACAAGTTGCTCGCCACGCATCAGGCGGCGGATGGTGGCAGGCGGCAGGCGGGTTTCGGCAGCGCGATTGTCCGGATCAATCAAGGCAGCAGTCCGGGGAATGCCATCTGGACCAATCTCGATGATGGCCGATTCACTGAGCTCGCGAACCACCACCTGCTGGACATAGAAGTCGTAGAACTGGTCGCTTTCGATGTTCGACCGGGCGAGCTCGTTACGCAGGTCGGTGGCCATGGCGAGGGCGTTGGCGCCGACGTCCCGCTTTTCATTTTCGAAGAAATTCTGGGCCACACTGACCGCATTTTCAAACATGCCGCGCGAGCGTTCCGAGAACCAGAAATCCATACCGGATTGGAACAGGAAGGAGGCGAAGATGACCACCATCATCGTCGGCGCTGCGGCGGTGACCGAAAAGAGCGCGACGAGCCGGGTGTGCAGGCGCGCTTCACCCCCTCCCCGCGCCTTGGCCCGGCGGCGGGCAATGCGGCGACCCAGCAAGACAAGCAGGGCCATCGCCGGCAACAGGTTGACGACCAACAATGATGCCACCGTGAGCGGGGAGAGCAGCGACTGATGGCCCAGATTGGGGATGATGAAGGCGGTGGCGATGCCGGTCAGCGCCAGCAGCAGAAGAACCAGCGGTTCGGCCCAATATGTCCAGTGACGGGGTGTTATGCCGGGGTCGCCCGGCAATGACGTCATGCCGTCATCCGCATCCGGCCATGAGGCACCGGTGACTGCGGCGCCTTCTGTGGCTTCAACAGGTGTGGATTCGGCAGTCATTGTTGCAACGCTACCGCATATCTGTTGCGTGCAAAACACAGTTTCTGTGCCATCGCGGCAACAGTGTGGTATTTCATCGTATGGTAGGGGCGGTTCAACGGCGGTGACCCTGCTCCGCCGGTTCAGCCACCTTTGCGTTTGAGGCGCAGTGTGTTGCGGTTGATACCCAGGATCGCCGCAGCCTTGAGCTGATTGCCGCCGGTCTGTTCCAGAATGGCCTCAATGGCAACCTGTTCCACAAGGCTGACCAGGCGCCCATGCAGATCGCCATTCTCTGCCGCCTCATG
Organism: Sphingomonas lacunae; assembly: GCF_012979535.1. Lineage (NCBI taxonomy): Bacteria > Pseudomonadati > Pseudomonadota > Alphaproteobacteria > Sphingomonadales > Sphingomonadaceae > Sphingomonas > Sphingomonas lacunae. Next base: position 2,578,483 of record NZ_CP053015.1, on the reverse strand, counting down.
GGCTGGCCCGCTGTCCAGCCACAGCCGTACGGCTGTGACAAGGGCATCGGAGGGATCAACCACCGCGAGATCAGCGCCGCCGGCGCCACTTCCCTGCCCGAGCAGGCGCACGACATCCTCCTTGCCGATGCGTTCTCCGCGGGTCAGCAGGGCCAGGCGCTGCATGGCATTGCCCAGTTCGCGAACGTTGCCCGGCCAGTCATGAGCGCTGAGCGCCGCCAATGCATCCCGCGAGATGGATTTGCGCGGCAGGCCTACACCTGCCCCTTGCGCAAGGAAATGATCGGCCAGCAGGGCAATGTCGCTGCGCCGGTCACGCAAGGCAGGCAAGGCAATGGGAATGACGTTGAGCCGGTAATAGAGATCCTCGCGGAAACGTCCGCTGGCAACCAGGGCCATCAGATCCTGATTGGTCGCAGCAATGATGCGGACATCGGCCCGCAGGACGCGCGATGAACCGACCGGGGAAAAATCCCCCGATTGCAGGACCCGGAGCAAACGGGTCTGGGCTTCGATCGGCATATCGCCAATTTCGTCAAGGAACAGGGTACCCCCTTCGGCCTGTTCAAACCTGCCGCTGGTGCGCGCCATCGCACCGGTAAAAGCGCCCTTTTCGTGGCCGAACAGTTCGGATTCGATCAGGTCACGCGGGATAGCGGCCATGTTCACCGCGACAAAGGGCCGGGTGCGGCGACGGCTGCTGTGATGGATTGCCTGCGCCACCAATTCCTTGCCCGTGCCCGATTCCCCAAGGATGAGGACGGAAAGGTCGGTGGGGGCAACCCGTGCCAATGTCCGATAGACATGCTGCATCGACGCCGCGCGACCGATGATCGGCAGACCGGAGAGATTGGCCTCCCCTTCCCCCGCCCGCTCACTGTCATCGCCGCGGCGCAGCGCAGCCCGCAAGGCTTCGACAAGTTCATCAAGGTCGAATGGCTTGGGCAGATAGTCAAATGCGCCCTCTTCGGACGCGCGAACCGCCGTATCGAGTGTGTTCTGGGCCGACAGGACGATGACCGGCGGCAGGCGTTCCCCGGCGTCACGCAGTTCGCGCAGCCCGGCAAGCCCGTTACCATCAGGTAGGATGACATCGGTGACGATGGCGTCGTAGCGGCTCGCGGTCAGCGCTGCGTCCCGCGCTGCAAGATTGTCCACCGCGTCCAGTTGCGCCCCTTCGGATTCGAGGGCGACGCGGATCACGGTGGCAATGGCATTGTCATCCTCAACAAGCAGGATGTGCGCGCCCGACATGCTCATTCATTGCTCTCCGCTGGCGGATCGACGGCCACTGGCAGGTGCAGGCGGAAGCGGGTCCATCCAGCGGTACGGTCATGCTGGACGACACCGCCCATGTCACGGACCAGCTTGTCGACCAGAGCCAGACCAAGTCCCTGCCCGTCCTTTTTGCCGGTGACAAAGGGATCAAACAGGGCATCGACAAGATGGTCAGGAACGCCAGGGCCATTATCGGCTACCATGATTTCAACCGGCAGGGGCTGATGTCCCCGACCATCACCCGCGTCCCATGAAAGGCCATGGCGATAAGCGGTGGCGATGCGAATTTGCAGTTTGGAGATATCGCTCGCTGCTTCGCACGCATTCTTGATCAGGTTTATGAGGATCTGGACCAAGGCGTCATGATTGCCGAGCACCCGTGGCAGCGAGGGGTCGAATTCCTCGATGAACCGGGCGCCATTGGCAAAGCCCTGGGCGGCAATCCCGCGCGACTGGCCAATAGCTGGATAGATGTTGATCGACGTGCGGCTGAGCGCCTGATCGCGGGTGAAGCCCTGCATTGAATCGATCAGACCGGCAATGCGGTCCACTTCCCCGCAGATCAGGCGTGAAAGGGCCGATGCGTTGGCATCGCTGCCCTTGCCCAGCAATTGGGCCGCGCCGCGGATACCCGAAAGCGGGTTCTTGATTTCATGCGCCAGCATCGCGGCCGCGGCTCCGGCCGAGCGGGCGGCTGATCCCGGACGGCGGAAAGGCATCCTGCCGCCCTTCGGCACCGGGTGAATGGCCATGACTCGCCATCCGCCCGCCGGATTGATGGGGCCAAGGGCGATGTCGGCAAACAGGTTGGAGTCGGCGTGAATGGACAGTTCGACCGAATAGGCCCAGACGCTTTTGCCGGGTTCGGCCAGCATCCGGGACAGCCCCTCTCCTTCGCGCCAGATGATTACCGAACCGGCCGGCCGGTCAATCAGGGCTGCACGCGCGCGATTGAACAGTGCCTCGGCAGCCTGATTGGCTTCGACAATCGTGCCCTGGCCGTCGATAAGCAACGTGGCCACCGGGTGCGCCTGAAGCAGGTCGCTCATCGCCGGCTGATGGGCAGCGTCTTTGCTGTCGGCCACCGGCTTGATCACTCTCAGGCAGCCTGTCGCGCGAGATAGGGTTCATAGAATCGCGCCAGAGCATCAAGCACGTCGCGGGCATCGGGAATCTGGTTCACCTTGTTCCTGAAGTCCGCCGAGCCATGCAGCCCGCGCGTGTACCAGCTGAGATGTTTGCGGGCGATAGGCACCGCAGTGCGCTCTCCGTAATGATCAATCATTGCCCGATAATGTTCGACGATCAGGGCATATTGTTCATCAATGCCGGGGTCGGCCGGCGTTTCACCGGTCTGAAGCGCGCGCATGACCTGACCCAGCAGCCAGGGGCGACCATAGCAGCCGCGACCGATCATCACGCCATCGGCACCACTCTGTTCCAGTGCGGTGCGGGCGTCCTCGACCGAGCAAATATCACCATTGACGATGACCGGGACGGAAACCGCCTGCTTTACCTTGGAGACAAAGGCCCAGTCGGCCTCGCCGCGGTACATCTGGTTGCGGGTTCGGCCATGGACGGTGATCATTTTTGCGCCCAGATCCTCGGCAATGCGGGCGAGCTCGGGGGCGTTGAGGCTGCTGTGATCCCAGCCCATTCGCATCTTGACAGTAACCGGCACAGATACGGCCTTCACCGTCGCCTTTATCAGGCTGGCGGCCAGCGGAAGGTCCCGCATCAGCGCCGATCCGGCGTCGCCGTTGACCACTTTCTTGACCGGACAGCCCATGTTGATGTCGATGATGGCGGCGCCGCGATCTTCGTTGAGCCTGGCTGCTTCTGCCATGGCGGTCGGGCTGCATCCGGCCAGTTGCATCGACACCGGATCTTCGCTGGCATGCCAGGCGGCCTTTTGCAGGGATTGGCGCGTTTCGCGGATCATCGCTTCACTGGCGATCATTTCCGTAACATTGAGGCCTGACCCATAGCGACGGACGAGTGTTCGAAAGGGCATGTCGGTGACGCCCGTCATCGGCGCGAGAATGACCGGCACATCGATGGTCACCGGACCAATGGAGATGGGGGACAAAGGGGCCATGCGTGTCATCGTCGTCGAATTGCCTGAAAAACAGGCAGAGCCGTAAAGCTTTATGCCGCGCTGCACAAGACAAAGTCTGGGGGTCCCCCAAGGCAAGGCTTTCACTGTTGCGCTGGTCAGGGTAGAGGCGCGGGCTCATGATGCAGCAAAACTCCTTTCATGCAGTGATTGTCGCCGGTGGCCGTGGGGAACGAGCCGGCTTGTCGGTGCCCAAGCAATATGCGTTGCTGGGTGGCAAGGCCGTTGTGCGCTGGAGTGCCGAGGCCATGCTGTCGCACCCCCTGTGTGCCGGGTTGACCATTGTCATTCCGCCGGGAGATGAAGCGCGAGCGATGGCCGAGGCCGCCTTGTCCGGCCTTACGCTTTGCTGGGCGACCGGTGGCGACAGCCGGCAGGCTTCGGTTGCAGCGGGTCTGGCAGGGCTCGACGAGGAACTGGCCGGGTTGGTGCTGGTTCATGACGCCGCCCGCCCCGGTCTGGACAGCGCGACGATTGACCGCCTGTTGACCGCCTTTGCCGATGCGACTGTCGATGGCGCGGTGCCCGTGCTGCCGGTTGCGGATACGTTGGCACTGTGTGGCCCGGATCTGGGCGATGTAGTGGATCGATCGGCGCTGGTGCGTGTTCAGACACCACAGGCTTTCCGATTGACGGCCCTTCGCGCTGCCCATGCCGGGTGGCAGGGTGCGTCGGCGAGTGATGATGCGCAAATGATCCGGGCTTTGGGAAGGGCCGTGGCAATGGTTGAAGGCCGGCGCGAGCTGGAAAAAGTGACCCATCAGGGTGATCTGGAGCAGGTCGAGGCGATGCTTTGCCCTGCCCCGCGCGCCGGACAGTGGCGCACGGCGGTCGGCATGGGTTTTGATGTGCACAGGCTCATTGATGGGGATGGTGTCTGGCTGGGCGGCCTGTTGATCCCCCATGACCGCAAGCTTGAGGGGCACAGCGATGCCGACGTGCTGTTACATGCGATCACCGACGCTGTGCTCGGCGGGATTGGCGATGGTGACATCGGGCAGCATTTCCCGCCCAGTGACCCGCAGTGGCGCGGGGCATCTTCGGACCGGTTTCTTGCGCATGCCTGTGAGTTGGTGGCTGCCTGTGGCGGGCGCATCGAGCATGTTGACGCAACAGTGATGTGCGAAGCGCCCAAAGTCGGCCCCCACCGACAAGCAATTCGTGAGCGTATTGCCGCAATCATGGGCTTGCCTGTTGCGCGGGTGAGCATAAAGGCGACCACGACCGAGCGACTCGGCTTTACCGGGCGGGGCGAAGGGATTGCGGCGCAGGCTGTGGTTACGGTGCGGCTGCCCGATGGTGGAGATAATCAATGAACTGCACTGTGCTCGCCGATGCTGATGGCGCTCTCAATGCGTTGGCGCAGCGCGTGATTGTGGAAAATCGTGCAGCGGGCCGGCACATTGCTCTGGCGGAAAGCTGCACCGGCGGGATGATAGCGACGGCTCTTACCGATGTTGCGGGTAGCTCGGATGTGCTGCTGGCCGGCTTTGTCACCTATGCCGACGAGGCCAAGCAGCGACTGTTGGGTGTCAGCCCGGAGATCATCGAAACATTCGGTTCTGTGTCCGTGGCCTGTGCATGGGCGATGGCCACGGGTGCGGTGGACAGAGGCAATGCCGACATAGCGGTAGCGGTGTCCGGCATCGCCGGTCCCGGCGGTGGCAGTGCCGCCAAACCGGTAGGCACGGTGGTTTTTTCACGGGTGCTGAAAGGGCAATCGCCCGATGAAGCCTATGCGGTCAAAATGCAGTTCGATCCATCCGGCGGGCGCAGTGGCATTCGCCGTCAGGCTGCGCTGTTCGCGCTCGAACTGTTGTTGCCGGAAAGCGACTCGCTCCGGTCCTGCGCGTAAAGCTGTTCGGCGCGCTCCTCGAACGCGGCGATCATCTTGCGCAGCGCCTTGTCGAAGACCTGACCTGCAAGCTTTTCGAACAAGGTGGAGCGAAAGGCAAAATCAACGGTGAAATCGACGATGCAGCCGCCCTGCCCGTCGCTGCGGAACTGCCAATCATTATAGAGATGCTTGAGCGGGCCATCGAGATAATCGACATGAATCCGGTTCGGCCGCTGCTTGTGAACCCTGGAGGTGAATTTCTCCCGCAGGCCCTTGAAGCCGACAAGCAGGTCGGCGATCATTTCTGTTTCGCTGTTGCTGCGCACGCGTACACCGGCGACCCACGGCAGAAACTCGCCATAGCGGGCGACATCGGCCACCATCTCGAACATTTGTTCGGGTGACCAGGGTAGATGCCGGATCTCGTGGTGGCGCGGCACAGTCGTGCCTCAGCCGCGCGCCAGCTTGGCGTCCCGGGCCGCCTTCATCTGGGCAAAATCCTCCCCGGCATGATAGCTTGAACGGGTCAGGGGCGATGAAGCAACCTGAAGGAAGCCTTTGGCGCGGGCGATCTGGGCATAGGCATCGAAGGCCGACGGCGTGACGAACTCGATCACCTTGGCGTGGCGCGGCGTCGGCTGCAGATATTGGCCCATGGTCAGGAAATCGATGTCGGCCGAGCGCATGTCGTCCATCACCTGATGCACCTCCATTCGTTCTTCGCCGAGCCCGAGCATGATGCCCGATTTCGTGAAGATAGAGGGATCAAGCCGCTTGACCGTTTCGAGCAGACGCAGCGAGGCATAATAGCGGGCACCGGGCCGGATCGTCGGATAGAGGCGCGGCACCGTCTCCAGATTATGATTGTAGACATCGGGCCTGGCAGCGATGATCGCCTCGATTGCCGACAATGGCTTGTTACGGAAGTCCGGCGTGAGGATCTCGATGGTTGTCTTTGGCGCGCGGCGGCGCAACGCTTCGATCACCTTGACGAATTGACCGGCGCCCCCGTCCGGCAGGTCATCACGGTCAACCGAGGTGATGACGATATGTTCAAGGCCCATGGTCTCGGCAACCGTGGCGACATGCTCCGGTTCGAGCGGATCGACCGCGCGCGGCATCCCCGTCTTGACGTTGCAAAAGGCGCAGGCGCGGGTGCAGGTATCGCCGAGGATCATCACCGTCGCGTGCTTCTTGGTCCAGCACTCGCCAATATTGGGGCATGCCGCTTCTTCACATACGGTCGCGAGGTTGAGATCACGCATCAGCCGTCGGGTTTCATTGAACCCAGCGCTGGTAGGGGCCTTCACGCGGATCCAGTCAGGCTTGCGGACCCGTTCCGGGCGGGGAGCGGCGGGGGCGGGCGATAGGGGATCTGCTTCGGCCATGGCGGCGCCCTTAGCAACCATCCCCGCCATTGTCATCCCCGACCCGATGGTCTAGCAGCCCGTCCATGCCTGAATTTGCTGCCTTGGTCGACGGTTACCGTCGCTTTCGCTCTTCCTCCTACACGGCGCAAAAGGAACGCTATGACGCCCTGTCGAGTGAAGGACAGGCGCCTCCGGTGATGATCGTTTCCTGCTGCGACAGCCGGGTCGACCCGGCGACGGTGTTTGACACGGTGCCGGGACAGGTGTTTGCCCTGCGCAACGTCGCCAATCTGGTTCCGCCTTACGAAACCGGGGGCGGGCTGCATGGCGCATCTGCCGCGATAGAATTTGGCGTGGTGGGCCTGGGTGTGCGGCATATCGTCGTGCTGGGTCACGGACAGTGCGGCGGCATCAAGGCTGCCCTTCAAGGGGGCGATCTCGGCACGCCGGGACACAGTTTCATTGACGACTGGATGGGCATTGTCAGCGAAGCGCGTGACCATGTGCTGGCCCATCAGCATGAGCATGACGACCTGCAACTGGCGCTGGAACATGAGGCGATCAAGGTCAGTCTCTCCAATTTGCGGAGTTTTCCATTTATCGCCGAGCGTGAGCGTGAAGGCGTGCTGAAGCTGCATGGCGCCTGGTTCGCCATTGCCTCGGGCCAACTGCACGTGCTTGACGAGACCTGCGGCCAGTTCTCCCCAGTGAGCTGACCCGCGGTGCTCGGCGATGATCTGGCATCCATTATCCGGTCAGGCTGGGACCTGCTGGAACAGGGCGCTTCCAACCGCCGTTCGATGATGCACACACCTGTGGTCGCGTCCATTGATCAGCATGGTTTACCTGACCAGCGGGTCATGGTGCTGCGAGAAGCCGATCGTGATCGCCGGCTGCTGCGTTTCCACACCGATATCCGATCACCCAAGGTGGACCAGATAGGTGATGGCGCCCCTGTGCACATCCTCGCCTACGAAGCTGATGCGCGGGTGCAGTTGCGGATGAGCGGCCTTGGCCGAGTGGTCAGCGATGGTCCCGAAGCTGATGCGGCTTGGGCTGAGAGCAGTCTGTTTGCCCGTCGCTGTTATCTGGCGGAGCAAGGGCCGGGTTCGCAAAGCGGTGTGCCTACATCCGGACTGCCCACGCAAGTGGAGGGGCGCAAGCCGAGCGAGGATCAGGTGGCGCCGGGTCGAACGAACTTCGCCGTGTTGATGGTACGCATTGATTGCATGGACTGGTTCAGCCTGGCCCAGGCCGGTCACCGCCGAGCGCTGGTCGAATGGGAAGGCGGCGTGCCGCACGGTCGCTGGCTGGTTCCCTGACGGACAAAGGGGCACGGCATTGCTGCCATGCCCACTGTCTTGCGGTCCGCAATGGTCAGCGCGTCAGGCGCTTGTAGGTCGAGCGGTTCGGCTTGAGCGCATCTTCGCCGAGGCGACGAAGCTTGTCCTCTTCATAGCTCTCGAAATTGCCTTCGAACCATTCGACATGGCCGTCGCCTTCAAAAGCCAGGATGTGGGTGGCGAGACGGTCGAGGAAGAAGCGGTCGTGGCTGATGACCACGGCACAGCCGGCAAAGCTTTCCAAAGCTTCTTCGAGGGCCGCCAGCGTTTCGGTGTCGAGATCGTTGGTCGGTTCGTCAAGCAGCAGGACGTTGCCACCCTGTTTGAGCATCTTTGCCATGTGGACGCGGTTGCGCTCACCGCCTGACAGCAGGCCGACCTTCTTCTGCTGGTCGCCGCCCTTGAAATTGAAGGCCCCGACATAGGCGCGTGTCTGCATCTCGTGCTTGCCGATGGTCATCAGATCATGGCCGCCCGAGATTTCCTCCCAGACATTCTTGTTGGGGTCGAGATCATCACGGCTTTGGTCAACGAAACCGAGCTTGACGGTCGGGCCAATGTCGATGCTGCCGCTGTCGGGCTTTTCCTTGCCGGTGATCATCTTGAACAGTGTCGACTTGCCGGCACCGTTGGGGCCGATGACGCCGACTATGCCGCCGGGCGGCAGCATGAACGACAAGTCGTTGATGAGGACCTTGTCACCATAGGCCTTGGACAGGTTGTTGACCTCGATCACCTTGCCGCCAAGCCGTTCCGGGATCTGAATGAGGATCTGTGCCTTGCCGGGCGTGCGGTTTTCCTGCTTCTCGACCAGTTCGTCGAACGCACGGATACGCGCCTTTGACTTGGCTTGCCGCGCTTTGGGCGACTGGCGGATCCACTCGAGTTCGTCGCGGATAGCCTTCTGCCGACCCTGCTCCTCGCGCGATTCTTGCTCGAGGCGCTTGGCCTTCTTTTCGAGGTAGGTCGAATAGTTGCCCTCATAGGGGAAGTAGCGGCCACGATCGAGTTCGAGAATCCAGTTCACCACATTGTCGAGGAAGTAGCGGTCGTGGGTGATAAGAAGGACGTTGCCCGGATAATCGACCAGATGCTTTTCCAGCCATGCGACCGACTCGGCATCGAGGTGGTTGGTTGGTTCGTCAAGCAGCAGGATGTCGGGCTTTTCCAGCAGCAGGCGGGTCAGTGCGATACGACGCTTTTCACCACCGGACAGGTCGGTCACCGGCCAGTCGCCCGGCGGGCAGTTGAGCGCCTCCATGGCGATCTCAAGCTGGTTGTCGAGGGTCCAGCCATCGACCGCGTCGATCTTTTCCTGGAGTGTGCCCATTTCCTCCATCAGAGCGTCAAAATCGACGTCTTCGGGGGGATCGGCCATCAGGGCGGAAATTTCGTTGAAACGATCAACCAGGTCCGCGACCGGGCGGACGCCATCCATGACATTTTCCTTGACCGTCTTGGACGGGTCAAGCTCCGGCTCCTGGGCCAGATAGCCAACGCTGATCCCCTCACCTGCCCATGCCTCGCCGGTGAATTCGGTATCGATGCCGGCCATGATCTTCATGAGCGTCGATTTGCCGGTGCCGTTCGGACCGACAATGCCAATCTTGGCATCGGGATAGAATTGCAGGTTGATGTTGGAAAGGACGGGTTTGGGGGCGCCGGGGAAGGTCTTGGTCATCCCCTTCATCACGAAGCTGTACTGGGCGGCCATGGGGAAAGTCTCCGTCAAATTCTGTTGCGTGCGCCGCGCCTTTCAAGCGCAAGGCGGCTCGCTGGCGCGGTTAGCCGAGGGGGCGGCGATTGGCAATGATTGGCAAAGGCTGATCAGGCGGTTATCGACACTCCCATGAAACAGCACCCTTCCCTGATCGCCGCGCCGCTGGTGGCGCTGTCCTTTTGCCTTTCCATGCCGATAGCTGCCCAAACCCTGCCGGATGATGCGTCTTTGGCAGTTGCGCGTGATGCAGCCTTGCAGGACCGCGTTGCGCTTGACTTTGTGGAGGATCTTACCACCGAGGTAGGGCAGCGTCAGGGCGGTACTGAGGCGGAAGCCAGGGCGCGCACATGGTCCGTCGCCAGGCTCCGTTCCATGGGTTTTGCCAATGTCCGCAGCGAAGAATTCCAGATGCCAACGTGGGTGCGAGGCGAAGAGACGGCCGAGCTGATCGCCCCATATCCCCATCGACTTGCCATAACTGCTTTGGGTAACAGCGGGGCCACACCTGCCGGTGGCCTGACTGGCGAGGTCGTCGGGTTTGCTGATCTTGCCGCCTTTGACGCTGCGCCCGACAGCGCCGTGCGCGGCAAAATTGTGTACATCGGTCATACCATGCAGCCGACACAGGACGGATCCAGCTATGGTGCCTTTGGTCCGGTGCGATTTGTTGGTCCCGATCGTGCGGCCCGGCGCGGGGTTGCTGCTCTGGTGATCCGGTCGATCGGCACGGACAGTCATCGCAACCCGCATACCGGCAACACCAATTTTGGCGAAGGCGTGACGCCGATTCCGGCGGGCGCCATTTCCAATCCCGATGCGGATAATCTGGAACGGGTGCTCGAACGGGCCAGTGGCCCGGTGCGAATGCACCTGACTTTGACGCCACGCAATCTGGGTCAGCAAACGTCGGGCAATGTCATTGGCGAGATTGTCGGGTCTGATCCGTCGGCACCCATGGTGATCATTGCCTGTCATCTCGACAGTTGGGATCTGGGCACTGGCGCAATCGATGATGCGGCCGGATGCGGCATTGTTGCAGCGGCCGCGAAACGCGTTGCCGACATGGGGCAACCGCGCCGGACAATACGGGTGCTGTTTGCCGGGGCGGAGGAAGTCGGCATCCACGGAGGGCGTGCCTATTTCGAGCGGCATGGCGCCGAGCGGCACTTCGTCGCGATGGAATCGGATTTCGGCGCAGATCGGGTCTGGCGGGTCGATTCAGGCCTACCGGTCACCCATGCTGCTTTGAGCGACCGGATTGCCCGCGCGCTTGCTCCGCTCGGAATCGGACGCGGCAGTGGCCGTGCCTCAGGAGGGGCAGATGTCGGTCCTCTGGTGCAGGCGGGGGTCCCTGCCGTTGATCTCCAACAGGACGGCACCGATTATTTCAATCTGCACCACACGCCTGATGACACATTCGACAAGATCAAACCCGACGCTTTGGCCCAGAATGTCGCAGCCTGGACGGTGACGCTGGCGTTGCTGGCCAACAGCAGCGACGCGGTCGCGCCATGATCAGCCTGCCTGCCATGCGCCATGCGGCGCTGTCGCTTGCCATGAGTCTGGTTTTGGCTGGATGTACGTCGGAGGTGGCCAATGAGGGAGCCGCCGATCCATCCAAACTGTCCGAGGAGCTGGAACGCCGCGCTGAGGAGATTGAGGAAAAGGCCGACATGGCAGCCGAGGCTGCCGAACGAGAGGCTGCGGCCGAGCTCGAATCGCTGAGGGCAGAAGCGGCAGAAGACGAAGCGGGTGCCACTGGCGAGGCAGACCGCACAGGTTCACCCGACGATTCGAACTGATCAGTTGGCTTCGGCAATCAGGCGTCAGTTTTTGCCAACCGAACCGCCGTCCTGAGTAGGGTCAATGCCGTTGGACATCTCCGCGTTGACACTGTCCATGTTCGACGAGACGTCATTGCCCAGCTGTGTCCAGGCCAAGATGCTCGCCACGGCGATCAACGTAGCGATGAGCGCGTATTCAACGGCTGTTGCACCGTTTTGTTCGGTGAGAAAGCGACGACCCACGAGTGTTTTCACCTTGTTCGATGGTCGACGGCATAGACCTGACATCGTTAACAAATTATTCCGCATGATGCTTCATCAACGCCGGCATCAGCGTTCAGCCCAGGGGCGATTTGACCGACAAGGGGGCGGATCGGGCAGCGAAAAAGAAACAAGTGGTCGGGGAGACAGGATTCGAACCTGCGACCCTCTGCTCCCAAAGCAGATGCGCTACCAGGCTGCGCTACTCCCCGACGCCGGGTGCCTTAGGCGCAGCGTCGCTGCGACGCAATGGGCAGTGAGAGATTTCATCATCATGGCATTGGTGGGCCCGGCAGGACTCGAACCCGCAACCAAGCCGTTATGAGCGGCCTGCTCTAACCAATTGAGCTACAGGCCCCACCTATTGCGCCGCCGCGATAGCGGAGGCGGGAAAGAGTTGGCAAGCGGTCGATTCAGACTTTCACACCACTGGCAGACAAAATCTCGCCAAGACTGGCGGGGAGGATGCCGCGACGCGCACAATGGTCAAACACCTTGTCAAACCAGGCATAGAAAGTGCGCAGGTCTTTGCCATCCCGGACATAGGGCGTGTTGCCAATCGCCAGCGATGGTGAATGGAACGACATGGACAGGAGCCTGATGCCCTGATCAAGCGCGGCATCAATGGCCTGACACGCCTTGTCGGCCGGAATGCCCTCCGGAGTCAGCGGTACACGTTCGACCAGGCCGAGTCGGGCCAATATGGACTTGAGCGTGGGAAGTTGGCCAATGCGCCCGTAGAGCTGCCGTCCGCACCAGTTTGCGCGCCCGACAAAAAGGCTGGTCAGCGGCAGTTCGACGATGCGGTTGTCAGGCCCGGTGCGCCAGGGGTGCTGATCGCTCCAGCGGTAGTCGGGTCCTCCGTCCGAGCGATAGTCGAACAGGCTGCGGACCGAGCTGTCACACACAAACCCTTCCTCGGCGAGAATCCTCAAGCTGTTCCGGCCAATTCCATAGCGCCCGGCCCGATAGGCCAGCGGACGAACACCCAGACGTGCGACCATGCTGTCACGGACATGACGGAGCTTTGCCCTTTCCACGGATTCGGGAAGGTTGCCGGCATAGCTGTTCGGCCGGCTGACGACTTCTTCAAAAGGTGGTGTCACCCAAGGATGGAGATGCACACCAAAGTCAGCGGTGCCGTCGGCAATGAAGCGACGGAAAAGGTCGACGGCCTCGTCACTGTCGATGACGGGTTGATCAACATAATAGAGCGGCGTGACCCCGGCCGATTCGAAGAAGCGCTGGCCTTCACCGATGGCAGGGACCGATGAGGTGCCGTGACCGGTGCGGGACAGGGTGCCGCTCCATTCAAACTCTTCCTCGGTGTCCACCGAAACCGAGAAGCGAGTCCCAAAGCTGTAAGGAAATTCTATTCTGGAGTGCATTTACCTAGCCTGCCGGCCCATCCGGCCTGAATTCCGCCTGCCGTTGGTGCCCGAATGGGCTCAGACAGCAGATTCGATTCGATCAGGCTGTTCTTTTACAAGCGGAAGGTTGAGAATGAATTGACCCTGGTTACGCTGGAGGGACCCTCCATACATGGTTGCCAGCCTGTCGATCAGGCGAAGGGTGAATTCGATTCCAATGACTCCTTGGTGGTCGTCGGTGCCCGGATCGACCAGTGAACGCCGGGCGATGGCATCCAGTTCCTCGGACGATGGCACATCGAGGATGACCGAGGCAAAGCCCTGCCCATTGTCCTGAACAACCCTGCCGACGAGTTGGGCTTGTTCACCCAGATGATGGGCGAGCGAGGATATGAAACGCGAGACCAGACGCCGTGCGTCACTTTCCGGCATGGCGACGGTCAGTTCCTCCATGCCCTGTATCTCAACCGTGCTGTTTCGCGCAGCAAGGTAAGAGGAAAGTTGCGACAAGGCCGCATGAACCGACGGGACAATGTCGCTCTCGCCCTCCCCGGCTGTCACATTGCCCATGTCGAGTCGGGCCGCCACGTCAAAATCATCAAATGTGCCAGCGAGTTGCGCTGCGTCGCCGACGATCGAGCGGGCAAGCGCCCGGTAATGATGCGCGACCGGACCAAAAAACTGACCTTCGATCAATTCGGCGAACCCGTTGATGGCGTTGAGCGGTGAACGCAATTCGTGGACCATCTGCCGCATGCCTTCGGCGACGCGGCGCGGTGGCGGGGCCTTCACGGCATCCTCTTCGCCCGGGTTTGCTACATCCTGGGCATGGATCAATGCCCGGGAAACGCTGTCGGCAATTTCCGCAATCGGACGCCGCAATGTACCGCTATAGCCCTGGAAACGGCCAGAGGCGCGGTCAAATGATGGGTCTGCATCTATCAGCCAGTGGCCACTGTTGAGCCCTTCCCCCGTCAGCCACAGTCTGCCGGACCGGATTGGTGCCCGCTTGCTGAACGCCCGAGCGACGCCCGCATCAAAGCCGGATTCCGTGGCCCGCGCGGGCTCGGCCAGGCTCAGGCCCACAAAGGAGCTGCGTTGGGCGCCCGCAACCGCGCGAATGTGCCCCTCGGCATCGCTGCGCAGCCTGATCTCATCCGCCATGACCGCTGGCGTGCTCGAGTCATTGGCTGGTGGAGCGGTACCATCGTTCCCGGCCCGGCTCGTACGATAGGCTTCGATCCGGCGAACCAGACTGGCAATGTCGCTCTGCGGATTGAGGGCGATGGCTGCGTCCGAGGGTCCGGTTTGCTCCAAAGATTCAGGGTGTCCGTCCAACTGCTGGACCGATTGGCTGTCAGTCACATGCAATGGTGCACCAAGGGCAAAGTCAGTGCTGCCAAAGGCTTCGAGTGCTCGTGTGATCGAAGCCGGCATGTCGTCCCGGCCACGCAGACGGCTTCGGCCCAGCGGCCCCAGATCGGGCAGGATGGCAAGCCATTGGTCTTCATCCAAAATTGCGCGATCTAGAAAGGCGACAGCGACCGCTGGCGCTTCATGCGCAAGAAAGACCGCCAGGGAGGCGCAACGACAACGGGCGGCAACGGCTCTGGCCGATATCAGACGGGTTTCGACAGGAACCTGATCACGCAACATCGCCAGCGCCGACAGGCCGCGCGCGACCGCTGCCTCCGTCATTACGTGGCCAGATTGCGCAAGCATATCAATCATCTGGCGCCATATGGCAGCGCGGCCCTGGGTCGTTCCGGGGTCAAAGCGCAGCACGGTTGCCAGTCTGTCGTCGAACCGCACTGAGACTCCCCTGTGATTAGCTGTCATCAATTATCGTGAACGGGCGGTTTGCGATAGATGCCCTGCACAATGCGGCCCAATGTGGGACAATTGCATTGTGCCGAAATTTTATTATGAATCCATCGGCTAGGCTGACCGGAAATTATGCATGTCTGTAACCAAATTTGACCAGATCGATATTCATATCCTGCGGGAGTTGCAGGAAGACGGGCGCATGACCAATGTTGATCTGGCCCAACGTGTCGGACTGACGGCACCGCCCTGCTTGCGACGAGTGCGTTCGCTTGAAGAATCGGGCGTTATCCGCGCCTATCATGCTGAATTGGATGCAGCACAGTTGGGTTTCGGAATCACCGTATTTGCGATGGTCAGTCTCCGCAGTCAGGCGGAAAGCGATCTGGAGGCGTTTGAGGCCCATGTCGCGGCGCTGCCGGAAGTGCGTGAATGTTATATGCTCAACGGCGAAATTGACTTCATTCTCAAGATCGTAGCCAAGGACCTTCAGAGTTTTCAAAGGTTTCTGACGTCCCGCCTGACGTCGGCACCGAACGTCTCCAGCGTCAAGACGTCGCTGACAATCCGCCGGTCAAAACATGTGGTAGGCGTGCCCGTCGAAGTCGGACTGGGCGGCGTCGGTTAATCATCGACCGGCACGCAACGCGCTAGATTGGCCAGGCCACCTGCAAAAAGGGGTCTGGCACGCAGTGCGCGCCGGACCCTTTCCCTTTTCTGTTCGGTGGCTTAGCTGGCAGCAGGAGTCGGCTCGGCCGCAGCAGGCGCTGCTGGAGCAGCGGCAGCCATCTTTGCCCGCGTCAACGTGATCCACATGCGCGCGAGCGGGCTGCGCAATGCGGATTGGACCCGCTGGAAAGACTCTATGGCCCCCGCATGATTGCCGGCCTGATAGCGGGCTATGCCGATCCGGGTATGGAGCAGATCGGCATCAGCGCCGTTTTTGGTCAGTGCGGCCGTGTACAGCTCCTCAGCGCGCGCATTGTTGTGATAGCCCAGATTGGCATCGCCGGCGACGGTTGCGAGCCGCGCTTCCGGTGAAGCCAGCGCACGCCGCTCCAGTCCCGGCAGCGAACTGCGGTCCTCGGCGAGCTTTGGCTCCTGTGTATCGGCAATGCTGTTGAAGGTGGCGTCCGTGGCCGCAACCGCACCGGAAGCGCGGGCTGCCCGGATGACCTCCAAGGCTTCAAATGGCAGGCCTTCTTCGGCGAGGTTTTGGACATGTTCCAGATAGATCCGGCGGTCATTCGCCGCTTCACCGGCAATGACGAAACGGAGTGTGTCAATATTCAGGTTGCGGTTTTCAGCAGGAACCACCCGCAGATAGACCAAGGCAGCCGTCCGATAATTGAAGGCAGTGGGCCAGGCTTCCATGCGGTCGAGCAGCAGGGCCGAGAGATCGGCGTCCCGGTCGGCTTCCTGCAACGACCGCGCCATCAGGCTGTAGATCGTTTCGGGCGCGGGGCGACCTGCAGCCTTTTCGGCGGCAATCAAAGCAGCACCGGCCGCAAGGCCTTCACTCGTCTGTCCCGACCGGAACATCGCGTCGATGTGCAGAGTCTGCGTTTCAATGGTCGCATTGCCCAAAGCCACAGCTTGCGCCAGCCGTGACGTCGCCTTGGCATAGTCCCCGGAATTGTACGCGAGTTGCCCCCCCGCAACGAGCAGGCGTGGCCGGTCAGCTTCCGGAGCGCCATTGGAATCGATCATCGCATCGATCGAGACAAGTTGGCGCGCGGCATTGCGCGTGCCCGATGCGATGCGGAATTCGGTCTGGGCCGCGAGAAACTGCTCATAAGGCGTAGCCGCAGCGGCCTTGAGTGCCGGCAAGGTTGCATCAGCAGTGGCCCAATCCTGAGCTACGATCGCGGTGTTCACCGGAGCAAAGGCAGTGCCAAAGGCGCGACTGACGGTAGGGGCAGCCGGAGCGGCAGGCTCACCACCGCGATTGCGACGCTGTGCATCGGCGCTGGTGCTGGCCAGTCCGGCAAGCGACGCCGTAATTGTCAGTGCTGCAACGAGTTTTGCAACCTTGCGCATGTACTTCTCTCCTTGCGTGCCCAGAGGAGGCACTGAAACCCATTTGGCCTGTCACGGGCTGTGCAGACTGACCCGCGCCATAATCCCATGGCACCGATTATGCCAGCACAACCGCACCTAATGGCCGTGAAAGGGCTTCATTGCGTCGACCGCATGAATGGGGATTGAATTGGCTGTTCATGCCCCTGTCGAGGACGCGGAAGGGCTCATGGGAAGCGGTGGCTTTTTGCATATATATGCCGTGGATTAACCATGCTATGGTCGTCGCATGACAGGGGAACGCAAGATTGTTGGGATTTGGCCGGCTGCGCATGGCACGCCGAGCATCGGTGCGACCTTCAGCCGGGCATCCCGGCAAGAGCAACAGGATCAGTCCGACGGACAGCTAGAGGCTGAAACACAGCAGACCTCTCAGAAAGAGTTTTCTGATGGGCAGGACGGTGACGCGGCCGGCGCGGACCCCGCGCTTGGCAATGTCCAAATTGCCGGGCCGGAGGCTGATGGCTTTTGGGTCGGCTTTGACGAAGAGCCGGCTGCGAACACTGGTGGCTTCCCTTGGTCAGCAGCCGCTCTGGGGTTGCTGGCGCTGTTGTGGACGGCCGTGGTTCTTTGGACCGCTACGCAGGGGTTTGTCACCGCGCCGGTAATGGACGCGGTGCCTGGTTTGGTATCGGCTGTCACGGCACCGGTTGCCGTGTTGTTGCTGGCGTGGATGATCATCGAGCGCGGCTCGGAAAGGTCTGTTCGGCGCCATCTGCACCTGTTGGAGCAATTGCGGGTCGAACAGCGCAATCTGACAGAGCGGCTGGCGTTGATGGACCGGCTTTGGCATGACGCTCAGGCCACCCTGGCCAATAACGCGGCGGCTTATGCGCATCAGGCGTCGGAGGCCGGCCGTCAGATAGAGGCGACGAGCGCAGCCTTTGAAAGCCGTATGCGCGAAGCGGTAGGCCTGTCGGCGCAGATCAATGAGCAGGGAGACGCCGCCCGGCGGCACATGGAAAGCCTGATCATCGCTTTGCCCAAGGTTGACGATGTGGCCCAACGGGCGGCCGAAACCATGCGTGAAGCAAGCCAGGCCGCCTATCAATTCGGCGGGCAGCTGGAAGCGCAGATTGCCGCGCTGCGGAGTGAGGCTGCGGAGACGGGCAAGGTGCTGGGCGAAGCCGACCGGGGCCTTGCCGAGCGGATTGATGCCTTGATCGCGGCGACGGGCGCGGCTCAACAGGGTGCGGTTGCAACCGGCGAGCAATTTGCCGAGATTTTGGCGCGACAACGCGAGTCAGCCCTCGCCCTCCTGGCTGATCTTGCTGGTGGGATGGACGGCAGTGTTTCGACGGTTGAGCAGCGTTTCGACGCAGCGAGGACGATGCTGGACAAGGCATCGACGCGACAACTGGCTGCCCTTGCACGTGGAATCAGTGACGCGGAAACGAGGGCTGGCGCCCTTACCGCTGTGCTCAACAGTGCCATAGACAGCAGCGGCACGCTGGATTCGGAGCTGACTAAGCTCGTGGAAGAGGCGCGTGAGCGTGTCGATTCCATGGCCAGCAATTCGGCCGATCGTCTGGCTGCGCTGTCCGAAGCGGTTGCAGAATTTCAGACATTGTTTGCCCGTTTGGGCGAGCAGTCCGATTCGCAAATGGGTCGTGTCAGTGAGTTGGGGGACAAGGCCGCCACGCTTCTTTCCCTGTTGGGCGACGTAACCCGCGAGGTCGATGACGCTCTGCCTGCTGCGATTGCACGATTGCAGGAGCATGTGGCTCAAAGTGTTGAGGAACTTGCCGTCTTGCCGCCACTGGTTGAGGCCAATGCCGAAGGCGTAGGCACTGCTCTGGAGCAGCTTTATGCCTGCGAGGCCGCGTTGGAACAGCAAGTTGCAACGCTGGCGGCAATTGACCGGACAGCCAGCGAAACGCTGGCCGCTCAGGCAAAGGGCGTCGAGGCGGTCGGGACCGCCTTGGATGCATTGGCTGCACGTATGGCCGAAGTGGGGAGCACGGAGGCACCGGCCATGCTGGCTACCCTGTCACAGGCGGAACAGTCTGCGGATGCTGCGGCCGAGCGGGCAAGAAATGCTATCCTCCAGGTCGTTCGTTCGGCTGCTGGCGAGATTGAACAGGCGATCGCCGATGCCATCGACCAATCAGCCAATGAGGCGGTGACAGCCCGGATCGCGGGTGTCACCGCGGCGGCTGATGAGGCTGTGGCTTCGGCAACTGCCGCGTCGGATCGTCTGATGCGCCAACTGATCACCATAGCGGACAGTAGCGCGGCGCTCGAATCGCGCGCGGAGGCGGTGCGTGTAACGATGGAGACTCATGATCGCGAGACGCTGTCGCGTCAGCTGAGTTTGCTGACCGAATCGCTCCAGTCGACCGCTGTGGATATCACACGTGTGCTTTCGACCGATGTCGCAGATCAGGCGTGGAGCGCCTATCTGAAGGGCGACCGGGGTATCTTTGCGCGCCGGGCGGTTCGACTGCTGTCTGCCAGCGAGGCTCGCGAACTTCTGGCACGCTATCAGGATGACGATGACTTCCGTGGTCTCGTCAATCGCTACATCCACGATTTTGAAGCGATGCTGCGTTCCCTGCTGGACACGCGGGATGGCTCCTCGCTGTCGGTCACACTGCTCTCGTCCGATGTTGGCAAGGTCTATGTCGCATTGGCCCAGGCCATTGAGCGGCTGCGCAGCTGATCCTGCTCGACTGGCAGCCGCCGTACCTCAGGAACCTGACGGCGCAGCTTCTCGCGGAGATGCGGGTTCGACGAGCTGCCCACCCTTGACCACAGCATCCACGCTTTCGAGTTCCCTGACATTCGTCAGCGGATCACCGTCAACAGCAATGATGTCGGCATAGCGGCCCACCGCGATTGCGCCGATGTCCCTTTCACGGCGCAATGCTTCGGCGGCATTGCGGGTTGCCGCCTGGATCGCCTGGATCGGCGTCATTCCATATTCGACCATATAGCGGAACTGGCCGCCGGCCGTGGCGTGAGGCATGACCCCTGCATCCGATCCGAACACCATAGGAACGCCGGCGCGAACAGCACGACGGAAATTATCGCGCTGGATCTGGGCAACCTCCCGGTCCTTGCGCAGATTGTCTTCCATCACGCCATTTCGCGCGCCTTCGGCCTGAGTGTAATCGGTGTTGAAAATGTCCATGCTGAACCACACCGGCCGTTCGCGCCGGGCGGCAAGGCGGATGCCCTCCTCATCCACCAGACTGACGTGCTCGATGGTATCGATCCCGGCGCGAATGGCTGCGCGGATGCCATCCGCGCCATGGGCGTGGGCGGCAACCTGCATGCCCCACATATGGGCTTCCTCAGCGATAGCGCGCAGTTCCTCTTCGCTCAGCTGTTGCTGGCCGGGCTCGGTGTTGCGCGAAAAGACGCCGCCTGTGGCACACACCTTTATGACCTGTGCGCCCATGCGGCGCATTTCGCGGACGCGTTGACGCAGTGCCTGCGGCCCGTCCGCGACACCGGGAGCCGGTGTATGCAGTGACATCGGAAGAAAGGTCTCGTCGCAATGGCCGCTCGTAGCACCGAGCGCATACGCCGCCGGCACGATACGGGGGCCTATCGCGACACCCGCGTCAATGGCTTCCGCAAGACCCACATCATTGAGGTCATCCGAGCCGACATTGCGGACGGTGGTGAAACCGGCATCGAGCATGGCCCGCGCATTGCGTGCCGCGACATAGGCCCAGAACCGGTCCGAAAAGCGCAGCGAGTCATAGCCGCCCTCCTCGGCGAGGCTGTCCAGATGGACGTGCATGTCGATGAGGCCCGGCAGCAGCGTGCGGTCACCAAGGTCAATATGGTGGACCGAAGAACCCCAGCGAACGACGCGGGCATCGGCAATCGACGTGATACGTCCATCATCGCCCACGAATATGGCAGGATTTTCGACGACCTGGCCGGTCAACACGTCAACCATGCGTGCGGCGGTGATGACGGTTTCGGCGGTTGCAGGCGCGCAGAGGGCCGTGGCGGACAGCAGCGCCGCACTTGCGGCGAAGGAAAGGCGGTTGCGCATGGGATCGACCTCGTTGTCACATTTCAACGGCGAATCTGCCGCTTGCGCCTCTTTTGCCAGTCAGGCCCTGCCCTGCCCAGTCCCCTTCGGCAGCGAGCGCGAGCACAAGACCGCGGCGAGTGCAAAGGCGCCACCCCAAAGCCAGCCGGCTATGATGTCGGAGGGCCAGTGCACGCCCAGCCAAACCCGCGATACGCCCATGCCCGCGACAAGGATTATGGTGCCACCGCGAATGCCGATGCGGACACTGCGTGTGTCTATGCCTGCAGTCAGCATCCATATGATCAGCAGGAAAGCGATGGATCCAGTGGCATGACCGCTGGGCAAGCTGAACCCATCAGCATCGGTCAGCCATGGCACAACGTCCGGTCGCTCCCGCGCGACAAGCGGCTTGATCACGCCATTGGCGGTCAGCGTCGAACCAAATGCGGCGATTGGCAAGGCCAAGGCTGCCCGCCGTTGGTCCCAGAGGTACAGGGCAAGTGTTGCCAGCAGGATAAGCGGCGTGCGCTGATCGGCGTTGCCGACCCAGCTGAGCCAGAGAAAGCCGGCGGTCAGCGATTGGGGGCCGGATATGGCAAGGCCGCGCAGTTCGAGCATCAGCATCCGGTCAATGGCTGAGGTGCCGCACCAGTGGACCAGCATGATCCAGGCCACTGCAACGAGAAACATCAGCAGCGGCCAGCTCCATACGGGAATACGGTTGATCAAATGGCGTCTGCCCTGATGCGGTGGCGCGCGAGATGCTGATAGTCAGGCTGACAGGCGTCGGCCACGACAGCGGCCTGCTCATCAAGGGTGATGGGGCGATCGTCGGGTTTCTGGAAACCGCTGCTCGCGGCCACCGCGTCATACCAGTGGCTCGCCCAGATACCGTCATCAGGATGTATACCGGAAGGCCATGCGAGCATCGCCGGGTTCCAAGGGATACCGAGCGCAGTGCACAGTGCCGTCAATGTACCTGCCGGATCGGCCAGCACATCGGCGCTGTCGACGACCGGAGGCGCATGGCCCAAACGATCGGCGATGCGATCAAAAAAGGCACGTTGGGTTGCGTAGCCGAGATCTTCCGGTGTCACGCTTTCCCGCTTGTTCCGATAACTGGCGACCATTCGGGCGGGTTCGCGGATCAGGAAAGCGTGGATGCAATTGACAAGGTCATCGGGCTGAACCGGGCCTACCATGTGATGGGTCATGTGCTTCTGATACCAGACGGGCTGGCCGGCGGGCGCAGGTCCGGACAAGGCGGCAGTGACGCTGTGCCAGTCACAGTCCATGTCAGCAATTACTTCCGCAGCCATCGGGTGTGGCGCACCGCTTTCTTTCAGGAAGCAACCATAGAAGGGTTCGTCGCTGACTGCGCAATCTGGGCGTGAAGAAAAACTCCGCATCATCGCCGTGGAGATGTTCCGCGGGCCTGACCACATGCAAATGCGCAGGGTCATGGGCGGCCCCGCGCGGCTATGTCCCGCTCGATATGCGCGCGATACAGGGACTGGAGACGCTCGACCATCGGCCCCCTGCCCTCGGTCAGCTTGCGTCCATCAATGGTATGGGCGGGCACCACACCGGCAAAGGTGCCGGTCACAAAAGCCTCGTCGGCGCCGTACACATCGGTCAGGGAGAAATTGCGCTCAAACACCGGAATGCCATTTTCGCGGCAAAGACGGATGACATTGGCGCGGGTAATTCCGCCAAGGCAATAATCCCCGGTTGAGGTCCAGACCTCGCCCCGCCGCACGATGAAGAAATGGGTCGAGTTGCAGGTGGCGACAAAGCCATGTGGATCGAGCATCAAGGCTTCGTCGGCACCGGCCTGCGCAGCCTGTATGCAGGCGGTGATACAATTCAGCTTGCTGTGCGAATTCAATTTGGGATCCTGCACCGCCGGGTCGCCCCGACGGACGTGAACGGTGAACAGCGACAGGCCCTTTTCGACCGTGGCGGGCAGCGGGTCCTTGTGCTCCGCGATGATGACGATGGTGGCGGGCGAGACGACTACCCGTGGGTCCTGATAGGGGGTCGAGCGGATGCCGCGGGTGACCATCAGCCGGATGTGACAACTGTCCATCCCGTTGGCGTCGATCGTGTCGAACAGCCGCTGCTCCAGCTCGGCGCGGGAAATGCCGATGTCCATGGCAATCGCCTTCGCGCCTTCCCATAGCCGGTCGAGATGCTGATCGAGAAATGCCATGCGCCCGGCATGAACGCGGATCCCCTCCCACACGCCATCGCCAAGCATGAAGCCGCTGTCGAAGACAGAGACCATGGCCTGGGCGCGCGGGTAAAGCGAGCCGTTGACGTTGATGAGGATCGCGTCATTGCGCGGATCAGGGACGAAGTCGTGGGTTCCAAGTGCCATGACGCCCTGCGTAACGGCGGCAGGTGGGGCTCGTCAAACCCTGCCCAACGCCTGACGTCAGAATTGTTTCAAAATGCACAGGCTGAGCGGTCGCTTGGCCATGAACGTCATGAAGGCGTTAAACTTGTTGGGGTCATTCATTACAATGCAGCCGGCCGACCAGTTGTGATTCTTGGAAGAGATCTTGAACGCGCTCGCCCTGTGGACATGGGCGCTGATATTGCCGACCGTGACCGGGCCCTGTTCCTCCGCCTTGTTATCCTTGTCGGTATCCCGATGGTAGGGGAAGGGCTTGGTCTGGCGATAGGCGTTATACTTCCCCTGATGCTTGCCGTGCGTATGGCTCTCATAGACGATCGTGTCCGATTTGAGCAGCGGCGCACCAGCCTTGTTATAGTCTTTGTTGGTCGCATAGTGCTTCAGGACGTCAACGCCGGGATGCGTGGTGCAGGTCGCGACCATGAAGAAGGAAGGCTGCTCGCCAGTCTTTTTGCATTCGAAAACATAGGCCTTGTCATCAAAGGCGTCGGGGATGTCGGCACTGGACCGGACGGCGATCAGATAGATGCCCTTTTTCCAGCCGGAAAAGCCCTCGGCATGGGTCTCGACACGGTTGATCAGCTGTTGATCAGTGTAAATCATCGACATGATCTGTCCTCCTGCGTTGGGCAGAATGACAGGCCGGTCACCGAGGGCGCGTGACAAACATCACATGTGTAACAAAAAACCGCCTCAGAAATGCAGGGCCTTGCCATAGGCCGAGAGAACACTCTCGTGCATCATCTCGCTGAGCGTGGGGTGGGGAAACACGGTGTCCATCAACTCGCGTTCCGTCGTCTCCAGCGTCTTGCCGACGACATAGCCCTGGATCAACTCTGTGACTTCGGCGCCGATCATGTGGGCACCCAGCAATTCACCAGTTGCCTCGTCGAATATGGTCTTGATGAAACCCTCGGCCTCTCCGAGCGCGATGGCCTTGCCGTTGCCGATGAACGGAAATTTGCCGACCTTGACCACATAGCCTGCTTCCCTTGCCTTGGCTTCGGTCAGGCCGACGCTGGCAATCTGCGGGTGGCAATAGGTGCAGCCGGGGATGTTGCGCGGATCCATTGCATGCGGATGACCACCGGCAATGGCTTCGGCGGCGATGACACCCTCATGGCTCGCCTTGTGCGCTAGCCAAGGCGGCGCGGTGACATCACCGATGGCCCACAGGCCGGCGACATTGGTCTGGCACAGCGCATTGGTAACGATGTGGCCGCGATTGGTCTCGACGCCGAGCGCCTCCAGACCGATATTCTCGGTGTTGGGGACGATGCCGATGGCGACGATGCAATGACTGTACTGGCCGCTGACGACCTTGCCATCCTTGCCCTTGATCGCGGCGGTAACGCCCTTGTCGTCGCTCGACAGGCTTTCGAGCGCTGCACCGGTCAATATGGTCATGCCCTGCTTGGTCAGCGACTTTTCGAGGAAGTCGGAAACTTCGGCATCCTCTACCGGCACGATGCGGTCCATCATTTCGACGACGATAACATCAGCGCCCATATCGTTGTAGAAACTGGCGAATTCGATACCGATTGCGCCCGAGCCTATGACCAGAAGCTTGGTTGGCATTTCGGGCGGGACCATGGCGTGACGATAGGTCCAGATGCGCTTGCCATCCGCCGGCGCAAAGGGCAGATCTCGGGCGCGGGCGCCGGTAGCGATGATGATGTTTTTGGCAGACAGCTCTTCGCTTTTGCCGTCCTTGGTCACCGTCAGCTTTCCCGGAGCGGTCAGGACGCCCTCACCCATGTGAACGGCGATCTTGTTCTTCTTCATCAGGTGGGTGACGCCCTGATTTAGCTGTTTGGCGACCCCCCGCGAGCGCTTGACCACCGCGTCGATGTCCGCGCTGATCCCCTGCGCGATCAGACCATAATCACCGGCATGCCGCATATAATGATAGATTTCGGCCGAGCGCAGCAGTGCCTTGGTCGGGATGCAGCCCCAGTTGAGGCAGATGCCGCCCAGACTCTCTCGCTCGACAATCGCGGTTTTCAGCCCCAACTGTGCCGCGCGGATGGCGGCGACATAGCCGCCGGGACCGGAGCCGAGAACGATGAGGTCGTAGGTGGTGGTCACAAATATACTCCGCAATCTGTCAGCTATCACTCACGAGCAAACGGGCAGATCAGGCCACCAGTCCCAAGGGCTTTTCCACTAAAGCCTTGAAGGCGCTCATCAACTGCGCGCCGTCAGCGCCGTCGATGGCGCGGTGGTCGAAACTGCCGGTGCAGGTCATCACTGTGGCGACCGACAGGGCGTCGTCGACGATATAGGGGCGCTTTTCCCCCGCGCCGACGGCAAGGATCATGGCTTGCGGCGGGTTGATGACTGCGGTGAACTGCTTGATCCCCATCATACCCATATTCGAAATCGAGGCAGTGCCGCCCTGATACTCGCTGGGTTGCAGCTTGCCCGCCTTGGCCCGGGCGGCGAGGTCGTTCATCTCCGTGGCGATGGCGGAGAGCGACTTGGCGTCGGCATTGGCGACGATGGGGGTGATCAGGCCGCCAGGGATGCTGACCGCGACCGAAATGTCGGCGCGGTGGTATTGGCGCAAGGTATCGCCCACAAAGCTGACGTTGCACTGCGGAACCTGTTCAAGCGCCAGCGCTAGCGCCTTGATCAGCATATCGTTGACCGACAGCTTGATACCGCGTGCTTCGAGGCTGGCGTTGAGGTCAGCGCGAAGCTTGAGCAAGGCATCAAGCCGGACATCGACAGAGAGATAGATATGCGGCGCCTCCTGCATCGACTGGGCGAGGCGGCGGGCAATGGTCTTGCGCATGTTGGACAGTTTGACGTCCTCGTGCGGGATACCGAAATCGGGGAGCGCGACAGGAGTGGCCGCGGGCGAGGAGAAGGTCGCAGGCTGTATGGCCGGGGCTGTTGAAGCCTGTGCCGGGCTGGCACCATCGACATCGGCCTTGACGATGCGGCCATTGGGGCCCGTGCCGCTGATACTGGCCAGGTCAACGCCTTTGGCGGCGGCGATGCGCTTGGCCAGTGGCGATGCCTTGATACGGGTGCCTGTGGGGGCTTCAGCGGGCCTCGGCGCCGGGGTCTGAGCAGATGTCGTTTGAGTGGCAGCAGGAGCTGGTGCAGGTGAAGGCTCAGCGGCAGGGAACGTCGCAACCTTGGCAGCGGGAGCGGCGCTGGCATCCTCACCCTCGGCGGCGATGATGGCGATGACCTGCCCCACCTTCACATTTTCCGTGCCGGCGGGAACGAGGATTTGCGTGACCGTGCCTTCGTCGATCGATTCAAACTCCATGGTCGCCTTGTCGGTCTCAATCTCTGCGAGGAGATCGCCCGAAGAGATGCTGTCGCCTTCCTTGACCAGCCAACGGGCAAGTGTGCCTTCTTCCATTGTCGGGGAAAGGGCCGGCATCCTGAGTTCGACGGGCATGGGTGTCGCTATCCTCTGTCTTGTTCGCCACACCCTTAGCGCGGGAATGACGCTGCGTCATGGGGGCTGTTCAACCGATCAACCCTTCCGGGTCAAGCGCTTTGCCGTTGATCCGGGTTCCCCGCTTGTCTTTATACGAATTCCGGCGCAGCTTGGCCGTTCCTACACAGGCAGGGGATTGATGCGATGCGGACCTATCTGGTCGTCGTCGATGACAGTAACGAAGCCCGATTGGCACAGCGCTTTGCCGCGCGCCGGGCCCAACGCACGGGTGGCAATGTCCATCTGGTTGCCGTGACGGAGCCCTCTCAATTTGTCGCCTGGGGTGGTGTGCAGGCCACGATCGAGGATGAAGCCCGGGAAAAGGCGGAAGCAGTGGTGAAGGCGGCAGCAAATGCGCTGGCCTCGGCCCATGCCATCATGCCGCGTGTCAGCGTACGGCAGGGTGATGCCGCAAGCATTGTGCGCGAGATAATCTCCGAAGACAGCGAAATCGCCGCGCTGGTATTGGGTGCTGCGGCGAGTGGTCCACCGGGGCCGCTGGTCGCCCACTTCACCGGCCATGATTCAGGCAGCTTGCCCGTAACCGTTATGATCGTGCCGGGGTCGCTGAGTGAGGCTGAGGTCGACCGGCTCAGCGAATAGGCGGATGCCTTAGCGCGATTGGTGGCGGATGTTGGACGGGCGCCCGCGCTTTCCGACCAAGTGCTTTCCGCGCCGCTTGAGGCCCGCCGGCGGCGGTTCCTTGCCGCTGGGCGGGGACGATCCCCTGCCCCGCTTGGCGCCGGGCCGGGTCCGACCGGTACGGCCCATTGGCAGATAGTCACCACCCTGTGGCGCATCGGGCAAAGCAAAGGCAAGGCTACCGGTCAGCGGATTGGCATCGACCAGCCTCAATTCGATCCGCATTCCAGACTGAAATATCGTGCCGCTCTCTTCGCCGGTCAGACTTTGTGCCTTTTCATCCCAGCGATAATATTCGTCGCCGAGAGTCGAAACAGGGACCAGCCCGTCGCCGCCCAGCCCCTCTACCTGGGCGAAGAAGCCGAAGTTCTGAACGCCAGTGATGCGGGTCTGCATGACATCGCCGATGTGCTCGGCGAGATAGGCCGCGACATAACGGTCGATGGTCTCGCGTTCCGCCTCCATCGCACGACGCTCTGCCTGCGAGATGACTTCACCGGTGCGCGGGAATGCGGCACCATCCTCCTTTGACAGGGCGGTTACAGGGGAAATGGCCTTGTCCCTGGGCTTCGGCGCCTCAAGGTCCCAGGCGGCGACCAGTGCCCTGTGAACGAGCAGATCGGCATAACGGCGGATGGGGCTGGTGAAATGGCCGTAGCTGCCAAGGGCAAGGCCGAAGTGGCCGGCGTTGACCGGGGAATAATAGGCCTGCGTTTGGGTACGAAGCAGTTGCTCCATCATCCGCTGCCGCTCGTCAGGCTCCTCGAAGCGTTCGAGCAGCTGGTTGAAGGTGGCGGGAGTGATCACCTGTCCCAGCGCGAAGTTCATGTCATAGGTCGAGAGGAATTCCTTGAGCGCCACCAGCTTCTCACGCGCTGGAGGTTCATGGACCCGGTACATAACCGGCGATTTCTTTGCCTCCAGCGCCTTGGCAGCAGCGACATTGGCGGCGATCATGAAATCTTCCACCAGTCGATGGGCATCGAGCCGCTCGCGCACCCTGATCTCGGATATGCGTCCCTTGTCATCGAGCATCACCTGTCGTTCGGGCAGGTCGAGTTCTAGGGGGGAGCGGGTGGCACGGGCTTTGGCAAGCAGTCGCCAGGCGGCCCAAAGTTGTGTCAGATGTTGCGGCGCATCACCACGGTCGATCATTGCCTGTGCATCCTCATAGGCAATGTTGGCGGTGAGGCGGACACGGGCTCGGGAGAAGCGCCAGCCGGTGACCTTGCCTTTCTTGTCGATCGTCAGGTGACAAGCGAGTGCGGCGCGATCCTGATCCTGCTTGAGCGAACAGACGCCTGAGGAAAGGACATGCGGCAGCATCGGCACGACCTGATCGGGGAAATAGACGCTGTTGCCGCGCTTGCGCGCTTCCTTGTCGAGTGCGCCGCCCGGACGAACATAAAAGCTGACATCGGCGATGGCGACGACTGCCCGATAGCCGCCGGCATTGACCGGATCAGCATCCGGTTCGGCCCAGATGGCATCGTCATGGTCGCGCGCGTCGCGCGGATCGATCGCGACGATCGGCAGATGCGTCAGGTCTTCGCGGCGCGGGTCCTCCAGCGACAGTTTGGCGACACGCTCCGCCTCGCTGATCACCTCTTCGCCGAAAATGTGCGGCAGGCCATATTTGTGGATGGCGATGAGGCTGAGCGCGCGCGGGGCGAAGGGATCAGCCAAGCGCTCGGTAACGCGGGCATTCTGGCGCGGGGCCTTGCCCCCCAATGTGGCGAGGACGAGGTCCCCGGCCTGCGCGCCTCCCGCTTCATGCACCGGCCATTCGCGGCGGTTGCGCTTGTCGACCGAGCGCAGCCAGAGCATGGGCTTGCCGCCGGGGCCGGTATCGGCGGCGAGCACGCCGATGATCTCCTCCTCGACCTTTTCGAGCCGGCGGATCGGGTGGGCGACATGGCCCTGCCCTGCTTCCTCGATACGGGCGAGAATGCGGTCGCCAACGCCCAAGGCGCTACGCTTGCCGCGCTCAACCACGCGGACGCGGGGCGGCGGACCATCGGCCTCCCACCGTTCGGGTACGGCAAAGACGCTGCCGCCATCGGCATCCGCCACGCGCAGCACTGTGACCTTGGGTAAGCCGCCATATTTGTGGAAGGCGCGACCGGGTCCGATGTCTATCAGACCTTCGTCCGCCATGTCCTTCAATAAGGCCTTGAGCAGCACCTTGTCCGGTCCGCGAATGGCAAAAGCCTTGGCAATCTCCCGCTTGCCCGCCGGTTCACGGCTGCTCTCGATAAATCGGAGAATGTCCTCCCGCGTGGGAAGGCCGGGCTTGAGCTTGCGGGGCATCAGCGTGTCAACGTGGCAACGGAGCGAAGGCTCCGCCGGGAACGGCCGAGGCCACGGGGCTTTCGCTCCCATCTGAGGCGACGCTGCTGATGCCGAATACCCAGTCATCAACGCGGATACCGTTCAGCGTCGCGCTGAGACGGGATGTCGCAGTGGAAACCGGCGCCTCCAGCGTGCGCCAGTCACGTTCGTCGGTTCGTCGCTGATAAATCCGATAAGCGGCGGCGCCGACAACCGGCTCCCAGCTCAAGGTCGTATTGACCGATACAGCTCCCTCGACCCTCGGCGCGGGCGGCATGGGCGCGCGGGCAAGAGCGGCAAGCGCACGGACATTAAGCGCGGTCACCCGGGCGAGATAGGGAAAGTCCATCTCATCGATGGTGTCACCATAGACTGTGCCATTTTCGGTGCGCAGGTCCTGATGCTGGTGGTCATAATCCTCGATGGCGACGGACAGGCGTACGGCGGGATAGCCGGCCTCCTGCATCGGTAACTGATCACCACCGCGACCAAATCGGTCGGCACGGAAAACTTGACGCACCGTCGGCAAGCCCGGTTGCGGGCCACTCAGCCCGGCGATGAAACGCGATAGGTTGCGCGACGGGCTGTCATTCTCTCCGCCCTCTCGGCGGGCACTCGCACGATAGGCATCCGTGCTGTCAGCGCGCGGGCCTTCGGAAAAGACGCGGACATGGGCGTCGTCAATGACGCCGTCGCTGCCGCGCGTGCCACCGATAATGTCATTGTTGAGCTGTGCCTTTACCGTCCAGCCCTGTGCCGTTGCGTGGGCAGCAAGCAGGCGGCCGCCGTAAAGCCCCTGCTCTTCGCCCGAGAGCACCGCATAGACGATGGTGGTCGAGAAACGGTGGCGGGAGAGCACGCGTGCAGCTTCGATCACCGCAGCGGTCCCCGATGCATCATCGTTGGCACCGGGCGCGTCGGCGGTCGCGTTCATGACGTCACTGACCCGGCTGTCGATATGGCCGGAGATGATGACCACTTCATTGGGCCGCTCGGTGCCCAGCTGCACACCCAGCACATTGACGAGACGGGTGGGCACGGGGACGCGATTGCCCTGGATCATCTGTTCGGGAAGCTGGACTGTCAGGCAGCCACCGCAATCGGCACTGATGCGGCGAAACTCGGCCTCGGCCCAGCGGCGGGCGGCACCGATGCCACGCACGGGATTATCCTGTTCGGACAAGGTGTGGCGCGTGCCAAAGCCAACCAGCGCCTCAACCATCGATCGCAGGCTGGATTCCGACACCTGTGTTTCAGGTGCGGGGACGGCTGCCTGCTGAGCGATGGCGCTCGTGGACAAGCAAAGGGCGGTGATGGTGAGGATTGATTTGATCATGCGGGGCGTTGTTGCCGCTGATCCGCTCGAGGGCAAGGCCTTTCGGCAAAGGGGCCGCCAACAACCGGGGCGGCCCCCAAAGAGCCGATGTGTCAGTAGGCCTTGCCGATAAGGATGCGCTCGACAGCGGCCTCACCCGTGAGCGGGCAGGTGCCGCTCGCAGGGTCGGCGTCCAGCGGGACATTGCGCATGGTCAGTTTGAGTGCCTTGACCTTTTCGACGACGGCGTCGAGCGCCGCACCGGTCGGGCGTGACCAGCTGATTTCGACCCAGCCGGGGACTGCATTGCCATTGAAATAGGCAATAATGCCGTCCCAGTCGCTGATGTCGCGGACGATGTTCGCATCGAGCCGCGCCTTGGCTTCGGCATGGAGATTGGCCTGGATCGATTCGAGCAGGACGCCGATGCCCGAGACAAAGCCCGGACGCTCGGGGAACTCGGTCGCGAGCTTGCCGTCCTCACGATAAAGGGCATCGCGGCGGATGGCGGCGAGTTTGCCGGCGGCGACATCACGCCCGCCGATCTCGACGACGACCGGCGCGCCCTTTTTGAGCCATTCCCAGCGCTTGCCCGCGCTCTTGCCCGGACGCTTGTCGAGATGGACGCGGACGCGTTCACCCAGCGCGCTCTGTGTCGTCAGTTCGGCGACGAGCGACTGGCAATAGTCGAGAATGGCGGCGTCGCCCTCATCATCGCGCAACATGGGGACGATGATCACCTGCCAGGGCGCGATGGCGGGCGGTACGCGCAGGCCGTCATCATCGCCATGCGTCATGATGACGCCGCCGATCATGCGGGTAGAGGTGCCCCAGCTGGTGGTGTGGGCAAAGTCGTGCCCGCCTTCGCTGGTCTGGTAACGGATCCCTGCCGCTTCTGCGAAACTGGTACCGAGATAGTGCGATGTGCCGGCCTGCAATGCCTTGCCATCCTGCATCATGGCTTCGATCGAATAGGTGGCGACAGCTCCCGGAAAGCGCTCATGCTCGGGCTTCTCGCCGGCAATAACCGGCATGGCGAGGACATTCTCGCTGAACTCGCGATACATTTCGAGCGCGCGCAGCGTTTCCTTCATCGCGTCGTCGCGGTCGGCATGGGCGGTGTGCCCTTCCTGCCAGAGGAATTCGCTGGTGCGCAGGAACATGCGGGTGCGCATTTCCCAGCGGACGACATTGGCCCATTGGTTGACCATGAGCGGCAGGTCGCGCCAGCTCTGCACCCAGCGCGCCATGGCTGCACCGATCACCGTTTCCGACGTCGGACGGACAATCAGCGGTTCCTCAAGCTTCGCTTCGGGATCAGGAACCAGCCCCCCCTTGCCATCACCGATCAGGCGGTGGTGGGTGACGACCGCCATTTCCTTGGCAAAACCGTCGACATGCTCCGCCTCCTTGGCGAAGTAGGACAGCGGGATGAACAATGGGAAATAGCAATTCTCGACACCCGCGGCCTTGATCCTGTCGTCCATCAGGCGCTGGATGCGTTCCCAGATGCCATAGCCCCATGGGCGGATGACCATGCAGCCGCGCACGCCCGATTCCTCGGCCATGTCGGCGGCGCTGATGACTTCCTGATACCAGGCAGCAAAATCCGCTGCGCGTGTCGTGTTGAGAGCATGTTTCATGGCCCGCGCCCTAGCGCAGGGGCAAGGGCAAGCCAAGGGTGTTGGTCAGGCAGCTTCGCGGTGACGGCGACCAAAGGCCGGATGGCTGCTTGCAACGAAAATGGGTGCTTTTGCAGTTTCGGTCGTCATGGGCGGGGTGATCTCCTCCGCTTCGTCCGGACCCACTTCCATTTCGGTATCCTGCTGGCCCAAGGCCTCAAACCAGGCCCAGGCGTCGCGCAGCAGCACGGTTGCAACCGCAAGCAGCACAATCGCAAAAATGCCAAGCACATAGCCCTGGCGATGACCCAGATCGTCCAGTGTAAAAAACAGAAGCTCGCTCATCGACTTGGTCCCGCTTTAGGCCTCGTCCGAAACGAATTGCGCTGGCGCCTTACCAAATCGTTGATGTTGCCCGGGCTGTCCCGTTTTGGGTTAGTTTTTTTTGCCCATTTGCGCCTTCAGCGCCTCAAGCTCGGCGCGCAGGGCCGCAATCTCTTCATCCTTGCTGCCTTTGGCGGAAGTGCGCGAAGGTTTGGCCGGAACAAAGGCGCTCGCGGCTGCCTCGAACATGGCCATGTTGCGCTTCGCCAGTTCTGCCAGCGGATTGCCGGCCAGCGCGCCTTCGAGGGCGGAACGGAACTGCTGCTGGTTGCGGCGGAAACTGTCCATCGAGGCTTCGAGATAGTCCGGCACCATCGCCTGCATACCGTCGCCATAGAGCGAAATGAGCTGGCGCAGGAAGCTGACCGGCAGCATCGTCTGGCCGCGCTGTTCCTCCTCCATGATGATCTGGGTCAGCACCGAATGGGTAATGTCCTCGTCGCTCTTGGCATCAACGACCCGGAATTCGCGCCCCTCGCGCACCATCGCCGCCAAATCGTCGAGCGTGATGTAGGAGGATTTCCGCGTGTCATAGAGCCGGCGGTTGGCGTATTTCTTGATGGTTATGATCCCATCATCGCTGCCGCGCCTGCTTTCGCGCGTTGCGTCCCGATTGCTGCTCTTGCCCGCCATGATGCTTCCTGTAATTTCGCAATGATCGCGAGGCGCATGGTGCGCAACAAAAGCGACCGGATTGGTATTGGTGGTAGCAGAGTTTTATCCCGCACTGCAACATAACACTGGCGGACGCACTCCGCGGCCGCTGCCCTTGTTTCTTGACATGGTGCGTCATGTCGCTCTGCACGATCCGACCTTGGCGCGCGCAGCGCTCGAAGGCCTGCGGGTCTATGGCAAGGCGATGCGTCCTGCCCGTCCAGTGCGAACCGTTGTGGCAAGGCAAGGGCGGGCCCAGCTTCTGGGGACTACTGTGTCAGGGGCGCCCCTGCTGCTTGTGCCGTCGTTGATCAATCCATCCCATGTGCTTGACCTTGATGCAGAGCGTTCGCTGCTGGCTTGGCTTGGCACCAATGGCCATGCTGCCATGCTGCTCGATTGGGGCGTCCCCGAGCTGTCGGAGCGCGATCTGACCATTGCTGGCCATGTCGAAGGCTATCTGGTGCCGCTGTTGGAGCAACTCGGTGAACCAGTGCATCTCGTCGGTTATTGTTTGGGTGGGACAATGGCAATAGCGGCCTCCCGAATTCTGCCCGTCCGGTCGCTGACGCTGATGGCGACACCCTGGCATTTCGGCCGTTATCCTGCCGACGCCCGGGCTTCACTCGCCCGGCTGTGGAAGCGGCAGGAGGCGCAGGTCCAGACGATGGGTCTGATGCCCATGGAAATGTTGCAGACCGCTTTCTGGGGACTGGACCCGGACAGGACTGTCAGCAAATTTGCTGCACTCGCCGGGCGCAGCATTGATGATCCGGTGGTGACTGGTTTTGCGGCGCTGGAGGATTGGGCCAATGACGGCGCGCCGCTGACGGCTGCGGCGGGCGAAGATCTCTTTTGCCGGTTGATGCACGATGACCAGACGGGTGCAGGGCAATGGTTGGTCGCTGGCAAGGCGATCCGGCCTGAAGACATTGCTGTACCAGTACGCCATTTTGTTGCGCACAATGACCGTATAGCTCCGGCAGAGACGGCGCCGGACGGGATCGATGCGGTGCCCTGCCCTTCGGGTCACGTCGGCATGATCACCGGGAGTCGGGCGCAGCTGGGGTGCTGGGAACCGCTCGCCGAGTGGCTGCGCTCGGTCGATCAGGCCCAGAGCCGATCGTAGCGACTCCCGAGCCCCGTCAGCAATTCGTAGGGCGACAGGCCCGATAGGCGTGATGCCTCTGATAGGTCATAGTCGATAGCCACCCAGTCGCCTTCGCGCACATCCAGCGCATCCGGCAATGCGAGGGCGACGAGGTCCATGGACACGCGGCCGATTACCGGCAGATGATGCCCGCCAAAGCTTGCCGAGCCTTTGCCGGAGAAGGAACGCAGATAGCCATCGGCATAGCCAAGGTTTATGATCGCAACGCGGGTGTCGTGATCCGCGCGCCAAGTCGCGTTATAGCCCACGGGCTGTCCGGCACTGACGGTGCGCAGTTGCAGGATTTGGGACTCCGGATGAACGACCGCGCGAATATGCGGTGCGGCCTCTGGCCGGGGAATGCCGCCATACAGGGCGAGGCCGGGCCGGGTGAGATCGAAATGATAGTCGGAACCCAGACAAATCCCTGCGCTGTTGGCAAGGCTGGCGCGCTGGTGCGGAATGGCGGCGACAGCGGCGCGGAAAGCGGCCAACTGCTCGCCATTTTGCGGCACATCCTCGTCGGCGGTGGCAAGGTGGCTGGTCAGCGTATGGATAGTGAGCCCGACCAGCAGGCCGCTCGTGGCATCATCCAGCGCCAGACCCAGACGGTTCATCCCGGTGTCGATCATCACATCACAGGCGCCGCCCCCGGCATCACGCCAGCGGCGGACCTGATCGGGGGTGTTGAGCACCGGGCGGGCGAACCCGGCAAGTGCCAGCGGCATATCCTCGTCACGCATGCCGTGGAGGACGCTGATCGACGCACCAGCTGCGACGTCGTGGATTGCCAGCGCTTCGGCCCAGGTGGCGGTGAAGAAATCGCGGCAGCCCGCAGCGCCAAGCAGCCTGACCACGTCGGTAGCCCCGGTGCCATAACCATTGGCTTTCACCGCAGCGCCACAGGCAGCGCTCCCCTGCCCGGCGAGCCAGCGCCAGTTGTGGACGAGAGCATCGGCAGACAGGCGCAGCCGCAGTGGCGAAGGGGGCGGGACGAGTGTGGTCACCCCTGCCCCCTAGCCGCCAAGGCCGGTGCTGTGAAGATCAGCCACGCTCGGTATGCGTTTCCTTCAGGAGGAACAGGCTGACGAGGAAGGCAATCGCGACGATCACCCATGTGTACCAAAGTCCGGCATAGGGATCCCCCGATACCGCCACGATATAGGCTGAGATCAGCGGCAGGAAGCCGCCGAAATAGCCGGTGCCGATATGATAGGGGATCGACATGGAGCTGTAGCGTATGCGGGGCGGGAACATTTCCGCCAGCAGTGCCGCCACCGGGCCATAGGTAAAGCCCGAGAGCGCGGACAGGCCCATCAGCGCGGCAAAGATGATGAGAATATTGCCCCAACTCGGCACATGCTTGGCAAAATCATAGCCGGCGGCTTCCAACGCCGGTTGCAACTGCGCCTTGTCGGTGACGGTCAGGCTGGTCGCGCCGATGTTGACGACTGGCGCCGCGCTGACGGGGGCCGATGACGGCTCCACCGTATAGACCACGCCCAGCTTGGTCAGCTCGCCCAGCACCTGACCACATGGCGTGGCCTGCGCCTTGGCGAACGGATCAAAGGTGCAGCCCGATGCCGTGACGGAGACAGGAGAGGTTTCGGCCGCGGCCGAGGAAGCGGGGTTGGCGGCATGGCCCATCAGCCAGAACAGGGGGAAGAGCAGCACCAATGTCGCGGCATAGCCGATGACGATGGGCTTTTTGCGCCCGACCTTGTCCGAGACATGCCCGGCCCACAGGAAAAAGCCCATGCCGCATGCGGCGGACACGCCGACGATGATTTCCGCTGCTGTCGTTTCGACCCGCATCGGCCCGGTGAGGAAGCCGAGGCCGGTGAACATGGCGGTGTACCAGATCACCGTGAGGCCGGCGGCAATGCCGAACAGGGCGACAAAGATGCGCAGCTTGTTGCCGGGGTAGGTGAAGGCCTCCTTGATCGGGTTGGAGGCAATGTTGCCTTCCTCCTTCATGGCCTGGAACACCGGGCTTTCGGACAGCTTGATACGCATCCACAGCGAGATGCCGAGCAGGATCAGGCTGAGCAGGAAGGGCACGCGCCAGCCCCAGTCATTCCATACATCCTCGGGGAAGGCCGCCTTGCAGCCGAGCACGACCACGAGGCTGAGGACGAAGCCGCCGACAACGCTGGCCTGGATGAAGCTGGTGTAGAAGCCCCGCTTTTTGGCTGGCGCATGTTCGGCGACATAGACGGCCGCACCGCCATATTCGCCGCCGAGCGCCAGCCCTTGCAGGATGCGCAGGAAGATGACGAGAATGGGTGCGGCAATCCCGATGCTTTCGGCTGATGGAATCAGACCCACACCGGCCGTCGCGACGCCCATCAGCGTGACCGTGACCAGGAAGGTATATTTGCGGCCCAGCCGGTCACCAAGGAAACCGAACAGCACAGCACCCAGTGGGCGGAAACCGAAGCCGACGGCAAAACCGGCCCAGACCAGCAGCGTTTGCAGCGTCGCATTGTCAGCCGGGAAAAAGGTGCTACCGATGATCGCGGCGAGCGTGCCGTAGATGAAGAAATCATACCATTCGAACACGGTCCCAGCCGACGACGCGCCGATGACAAGGCGCAGTTCGGCGGCGGTCGGCTCGCGATGCGGCACCGTGCCCGCAGGCGCTCCGGCGTCTGCCACTGTCTCGCTCATTGATGGTCTCCCCGATGATCGGTCTTTATTGGCTTTGCGTCACTATTGGCGCGGGCGCGGGCAAGCTGCAAGCGGTCAAAAAAGGTATTGGTCGAATGGCGGCAATCATGGCAGCATGCCGTCATGACCCAGCGCTTCATCGATCTCTCCATCCCCATCTGCAACGATGTGATTTCAGACCCGCCGGTGATGCGGCCGCAGATCACTTATGCGACGCATGAAAGCACATGGGAGCAGATAGCCATGTTCTTTCCCGGGCTGGAGCAAAAGGACTTGCCCGATGGGGAAGGCTGGGCGGTCGAGATGCTGTCGCTTTCCACCCACAATGGCACGCATATGGACGCGCCATGGCATTATCATTCGACGACTGATGCTGGCGCATCCCCTGCCCCCAGCATCGACGAAGCGCCGCTCGACCTGTTCATGCGGCCCGGCGTGAAGCTGGATTTCAGCCACAAGCCGCACGGCTCGCTCGTCAGCGCGGCAGAGGTCGAAGCCGAACTGGCGCGCATCGGCCATGATCTGCAACCGCTCGACATTGTGCTGGTCAAGTCGGGCGCCATCTATGGCACCGAGAATTTCACCGATCAGGGCTGCGGCATGGGTGCCGAGGCGACGCTCTATCTGACCGAACGCGGCGTGAAGGTGGTTGGCACCGATGCCTGGAGCTGGGACGCACCGTTCAGCCACACGGCGAAGCGCTGGGCCGAAACGCGCGACCCGTCGATCATCTGGGAAGGCCACAAAGCCGGGCGCATCCGCCCCTATTACCAAATCGAAAAGCTGGCCAACCTCGACGAAGTGCCGGCAACCGGCTTCACCTTTTGCTGCTTCCCGGTGAAGATCGAACGGGCGAGCGCCGGGTGGATCAGGGCTGTGGCGATTGTCGGCTGAGGCCGCGTGCCAATCTCCTCACCTGCATCCTCACCCTTCCGCCGCTTTGCGGCTCCCTCCCTCTCC
The DNA here is from genome assembly GCF_012979535.1 of Sphingomonas lacunae. Taxonomy (NCBI): domain Bacteria; kingdom Pseudomonadati; phylum Pseudomonadota; class Alphaproteobacteria; order Sphingomonadales; family Sphingomonadaceae; genus Sphingomonas; species Sphingomonas lacunae. The sequence goes on along the minus strand of NZ_CP053015.1, from coordinate 2,539,900 downwards.
CGTAAACGGGAGAGGGTCCGGGGCGTCACTCCATTTCCAAAATGATCGCATCGACCGCAAGGCTGTCGCCCTGCGCGGCGTTGACCGATTTCACCACGCCAGCCTTTTCGGCGCGGAGGATGTTTTCCATCTTCATCGCCTCGACCACCGCAAGCGGCTGCCCGGCCTCGACCTTGTCACCGGCACCGACATGCAGCGCGACGAGCAGGCCGGGCATCGGGCAGATGAGGAATTTCGACAGATCCGGCGGGATCTTTTCGATCATATGCTCGGCATAGGCGGCAACCCGCCAGGGCAGGCAGCGGACATTGTGGCTGGCGCCGCGGGTCGTCAGGGTGAAGCCTGAACGGGTGCGGGCGATCTTGACGATCAATACCTCGCCATCAATCTCCGCCTCGATCAGCCGGTCACCGGGCGTATAGGCAAGACCGATGTCGAGTGCTTCGCCATCGACCTTGAGCTTCTTTTCCTTGACCTTCACCTTGTGGGCGACGCCATCGACCGTCACCTGCCATTTTGATGGCGGAGCGAGGCGGCCACCGAGTTGCCCGTCAACGCGGCGGGCACGGTCGGCTTCCGCCGTCGCGGCGAAACCGGCGATGGCGGCGAGGTTGCGCAGCAGCACCTCGTCTGCCGGAGCACCATGGAAGCCTTCGGGATATTCCTCGGCGATGAAGCCGGTGGTCAGCTCGCCCGAACGGAAGCGCGGATGCTGCATGATCGCCGAGACGAAATCGATATTGTGGCCGAGGCCCTCAATCTCGAACGCGTCGAGCGCGGCGATCTGCTTGTCGGCGGCCTCGTCGCGCGTCTTGCCCCAGGTGATCAGCTTGGCGATCATCGGGTCATAGAACATCGAGACTTCGCCGCCCTCATAGACACCGTCGTCAACCCGAACGCCGTCAACACCGCGGCGGCCATTGGCATCCTCATCCTCGGTCCAGCCGGGGATCGGCGGACTGTAGCGGACGAGGCGCCCGGTCGAGGGCAGGAAACCGCGATAGGGATCCTCGGCATAGACGCGGTTTTCGATCGCCCAGCCGTCGATGCCGATCTCGTCCTGCGTCATCGCCAGCTTCTCGCCAGCGGCAACGCGGATCATCTGTTCGACGAGGTCGATGCCGGTGATGCATTCGGTGACCGGATGCTCGACCTGAAGCCGGGTGTTCATTTCGAGGAAGTAGAAGCTCTCGCCGCTCGGGTCCGCGCCCGAGACGATCAGTTCGACCGTGCCGGCGCTGTAATAGCCCACTGCCTTGGCCAGCGCGACGCACTGCTCGCCCATCGCCTTGCGCATCTTGGGCGTGACAAAGGGTGACGGCGCTTCCTCGACCACCTTTTGGTGGCGGCGCTGGATGCTGCATTCGCGCTCGTTGAGGTAAAGGATGTTGCCGTGCTGGTCGCCGAGGATCTGGATCTCGATGTGGCGCGGGTTGAGGATGAACTTCTCGATGAAGACCCGGTCATCACCAAAGCTGTTGAGGCCTTCGCGCTTGACCGCCTCAAAGCCTTCGCGGACGTCCTTCTCGTCATAAGCAAGGCGCATTCCCTTGCCGCCGCCGCCCGCCGAGGCTTTCATCATCACCGGATAGCCGATCTCGGCCGAGATGCGGACGGCATGTTCCGTGTCCTCAATCTCCCCGACGAAGCCGGGAACGACATTGACGCCGGCTTCCTTCGCAAGCTTCTTGGACTCGATCTTGTCGCCCATCGCGGCAATCGCGTTCACCGGCGGGCCGATGAAGGCGATGCCTTCCTTGGCGAGCGCTTCGGCAAAGCTGGTGCGTTCGGACAGGAAGCCATAGCCGGGGTGGACCGCTTCGGCACCGGTGGCCTTGCACGCCTCGATGATCTTGTCGGCGATCAGGTAGGATTGCGCGGCGGGTGACGGGCCGATGTGCACCGCCTCATCCGCCATGCGGACGAAGGGCGCACGGGCATCGGCATCCGAATAGACGGCAACGGTTGCAATGCCCATGCGGCGCGCGGTCTTGATCACCCGGCAAGCGATTTCGCCACGGTTGGCGATGAGGATTTTTTTGAACATTATTCGGTTTCCCCGGATTTCCAGAAACGATCAACCAGCCAGCCCCACCACAGCACGATGGCGATGGCTGCCAGCCACAATAGATTTTCGGCCCAAAGTGAGGTGGAGCCAGACACATCGTGCTCCATGCGCTGGCCCCACATGAGGGCGGCAAGTTGGCCTGCTGCACAGGAGGACGGCAGGAGCAGGACGGACGCCAGCGCGATGCGGGCAAGCCGATGTCTCAAAAGTGGCTTCACGGACCACGCCATCTCAGCCCCTCGTCCTGAAACGATCAGCGCGGCGGACCGCGTCCATGTGCAAAATTTCGTGGCGGCCATCCTGCTGGTCGCGGCGGAGGTAGAAGATGCCGGGGCCGTCAGCTTGCGGCAGCATGTAGGTGCCGATGAAGCAGGTGATTTCCTCTTCGAGCAGGACATTGCGTGCCGGGTGGACCGTCGGGTAAATCCGCCCCGTGCGCGTCACAATATGGCCGATGAGATGGGCATCCCTCAGCCAGCCGGGTCTGAGCGGCTCTCCCCTCACTTCTTCCAGCACAAAGGTGCCGCGGACCCGGATCAGTTCGGGGTCGCGACGGATTTCATAGACTCGCTGGCGGATCGGGCTCCAGTCCATGCTGCACGCGAATGCCGGAGCCGCCGGAAGGGCGGTCGCCATCGTCGCCACGAGGCAAGTGAGGGCGAACCCCGCCTTCACTCCGCCGCCTCCAATGCCTTGCACGCGCGCAGCGGCTCTTCCGCCGTCATCGCGCGCAGGCCGAGCTTGTGGAGCAACGCCGCGTCCTTGTCGTCGCCAGCGTTGGCGGCGGTGAGGAGCTTGTCGCCGGTGAAGATGCTGTTGGCCCCCGCCATGAAGCACAGCGCCTGCGTCGCCTCGCTCATGCTTTCGCGGCCAGCAGACAGGCGGACCATGCTCATCGGCATGGTAATGCGTGCGACCGAGATGGTGCGGACGAATTCGATGTCGTCAATCTTGGCGAGAGGCGTGTCGGCCAGCATGTCACCGAGCACCGTGCCCTTGACCGGGACCAGCGCGTTGACCGGCACGCTTTCGGGATGCTGCGGCAGGGTGGCGAGCGTGTGGAGGAAGCCGACGCGGTCAGCCCGCGTCTCTCCCATGCCAACGATGCCGCCGCTGCACACATTGATCCCCGCCTTGCGCACATGGTCGAGCGTTTCGAGCCGGTCCTCCATCGTGCGGGTGGTGATGATTGCGTTGTAGCGCTCAGGGCTGGTGTCGATATTATGGTTGTAATAGTCGAGACCTGCCCCAGCGAGCATCTCCGCCTGCTTCGGCGTCAGCATCCCCAGCGTCATGCAGGTTTCCATGCCCATCGCCCGCACACCTTCCACGATCTGGATGATCGCCGGCATGTCGCGGTCCTTGGGGTTGCGCCAGGCCGCGCCCATGCAGAAACGGTGCGATCCCGCATCCTTGGCCTCCGCCGCCTTTTGCAGCACGGCGCGCACGTCCATCAGCTTGGTCGCCTTGACGCCCGAATCCGCCGACGTGCTCTGCGAGCAATAGCCGCAATCCTCCGGGCAACCGCCAGTCTTGATGCTGAGCAATGTGCACAGCTGTATCTCCCCCACCGCATGATGCGCGCGGTGGACGGTCTGGGCACGGAACATCAGCTCATCGAACGGCAGATCGAAGAGCGCGGCGATTTCCTCGCGGGTCCAGTCGGTGCGGACGTCGTTCACCATCCCTCACCCGCCGGCGGCATGTTGTGGCCGAGCAGGCGCAGCACATCCGCCGCACATTCCACCACGTTGGAGCCCGGCCCATAGATGCCCTGAACCCCGGCATCGCGCAGGAAATCATAGTCCTGCGGCGGGATGACGCCGCCGGCGATCACCTTGATGTCGCTGCGGCCTGCCTCACGCAGCCTGTGGATAAGTTCGGGGATAAGCGTCTTGTGCCCGGCAGCGAGGCTCGACGCGCCAACCACATCGACACCGCTGTCGAGCGCCAGCACGACCGTCTCTTCCGGCGTCTGGAACAGCGGGCCGGAGACAACATCAAAGCCCATGTCGGCAAAGGCCGAGGCGATGACATTGGCCCCACGGTCATGCCCGTCCTGCCCCATTTTGGCGACGAGCAGTTTGGGCTTGCGACCCAGACGGCGCTCGACGGCTTCGACGCCTTCAACCACCTGTGCCCAGCGCCGGTCAAATTCATAGGCGCTGCCGTAAATGCCCTTCACCGGGGTCGGCGTGGTGCCATAGCGGCCAAAGGTGGCTTCCATCGCCGCCGAAATTTCGCCCAGCGTCGCGCGCTGGCGAGCCGCTTCAACCGCCAGTTCGAGCAGGTTGCCGCCATTGGTCGTACCCTCGGTCAGCGCCTTCAACGCCGCCTGGCACTTGGCCTCGTCCCGCGCCGCCTTGACCGCGGCGATGCGGGCGATCTGCCCTTCGCGCACCTTGGCATTGTCGACCTCGAGCGTTTCGAGCAGATCTTCGTTGGGCAGGCGATATTTGTTGACGCCAACGATGACATCTTCGGCGCGGTCGACGCGGGCCTGACGCGCGGCGGCGGCTTCCTCGATCATCGCCTTGGGCCAACCGGCGGCGACCGCCTTGGCCATGCCGCCTTCGGCCTCGACGCGTTCGATAATCTCCCACGCCTTGTCGACCAGCTCCTTGGTCAGCGCCTCAACATAATAGGAGCCGCCAAGCGGATCGACGACCTTGGTCATCCCGGTTTCTTCCTGGATGACAATCTGGGTGTTGCGGGCGATGCGAGCCGAGAAATCAGTGGGCAGCGCAATCGCCTCATCAAGCGCATTGGTGTGCAGCGACTGGGTGCCGCCAAGCATCGCCGCCATCGCCTCGATCGTCGTGCGGATGACGTTGTTGTAGGGGTCCTGCTCGGTCAGCGACACGCCCGATGTCTGGCAATGGGTGCGCAGCATCTTCGACCGCTCGTCCTTGGCGCCCAACTGGGTCATCACCCGGTGCCACAGCACGCGCGCTGCGCGCAGCTTGGCGACTTCCATGAAGAAGTTCATGCCGATGGCGAAGAAGAAGGACAGGCGCCCGGCGAACCTGTCGATGTCGAGGCCCGAAGCCACGCCATATTTCACATATTCCATACCGTCGGCGATGGTGAAGGCGAGCTCCTGCACCTGCGTCGCTCCGGCTTCCTGCATATGATAACCGGAGATGGAGATGCTGTTGAACTTGGGCATTTTCTGGCTGGTGAAGGCGAAAATGTCCGAGATGATCCGCATCGAGGGCTCGGGCGGATAGATATAGGTGTTGCGGACCATGAACTCCTTGAGGATGTCGTTCTGGATGGTCCCGTCGAGCTGTTCGACCGGTACGCCCTGCTCTTCCCCGGCGACAATGAAAAAGGCGAGCACGGGGATCACCGCGCCGTTCATCGTCATTGACACCGACATCTGGTCGAGCGGGATGCCGTCGAACAGGATCTTCATGTCCTCGACCGTGTCGATGGCGACGCCAGCCTTGCCCACGTCTCCGACAACGCGCGGGTGATCGCTGTCATAACCACGGTGCGTCGCGAGATCGAAAGCGACCGATAGGCCCTTTTGACCGGCGGCGAGATTGCGCCGGTAAAAGGCGTTGGATTCCTCAGCCGTCGAGAAGCCCGCATATTGGCGGATGGTCCAGGGGCGACCGGCATACATGGACGCGCGCACACCACGGGTGAAGGGCGCAAAGCCCGGCAGGCCGGGATCCTCGCTGACATCGGCAGCCGTATAGAGCGGCTTGACCGTGATGCCCTCGGGCGTTTCCCAGTTGAGGTCCTTGCCCTTGACCTCTTTGGAGGCGGCGGCCTGCCAGTCGTCGTATGTGCTCATCAACCTGTCCAAATAAACCGTTCGGGTTGAGCCTGTCGAAGCCCCGCCCTTCTGATTGATCCGTTCGCCCCAAGTTCAAGGACGGCCCTTCGACAAGCTCAGGGCGAACGGATGTAGGGACTTACGCCCCCTTGAAGTTCGGCTTGCGCTTTTCGAGGAAGGCCATGCCGCCCTCCATCGCGTCAGCAGTCGAACCGGCGATGCGCTGCCCTTCGGCTTCAGCGAGCAGCTGTTCGGAATAGCTGTTTTCCATCGCGACAAGGATGTTCTTGCGCATGGTGGCATAGGCAATGGTCGGGCCGGCGGCGAGGCGGGTGGCGAGCGCACGGGCTTCGGCCTGAAGGTCAGCGTCCTCGACAACCTTGTAGATCATGCCCCAGTCGAGCGCCTTGTCGGCGCTGATCTTCTCGCCCAGCATCATCATTTCGGTGGCGCGCGCCTTGCCGATCATGCGCGGCAGCATCCAGCTGGCGCCACCATCAGGCACCAGGCCAATGTTGACAAAGGCCTGAAGGAAATAACCGCTCTTGCCGGCGATGACGAAGTCCCCCGCAAGGCCGATCGAGCAGCCGACGCCGGCAGCGGCGCCATTGACGGCGGTGATCACCGGCATGTTGAGCCGGGCAAGGTTCATCATCAGCGGGTTGTAGTGGCGGGTGAGTGCCACATAGCTGCCCTCCCCGCCTGAGATCGAGCGCTCGCCACGGGCCGACAGATCGGCGCCCGAGCAGAAACCGCGACCCGCGCCGGTGATGATCAGGCAGCGGGCATCGCCCAGATCCGCCGACAAAGCGTCATTGATTTCCCCCGCCATGTCGAGCGAGCAGGCGTTCATCCGCTCGGGACGGTTGAGCGTGATGGTGGCGATCTTGTCAGTCACATCGACGGTGATGGTTTCGTAGGTCATTCTGTTGCCTCTCTCTCCGTTCGGGCTGAGCTTGTCGAAGCCCCGTCCTTTGTTTTCAGTCTTCCGTTCCCAAGCAAGAGCGGCCCTTCGCCAAGCTCAGGGTGAACGGTGTTGGGTTCAGTGTTCGCCCTTCGGCGTCTCCATGATTTCGGTCAGCACACCACCCATATCGCGCGGGTGGACGAAGAAAATCAGCGTCCCGTGCGCGCCGATGCGCGGCTCGCCCAGCACTTTTTTGCCCTTGGATTCGAACCAGGCCTTGGCCGCGTGAATGTCGGGCACTTCATAACAAATGTGATGTTGCCCGCCCAAAGGGTTCTTTTCTATCCATTTTCCGACCGCAGTGTCGGGCGATAGCGGTTGCAGCAACTCGATTTGCGTGCCCGCTGTGCCATTTTCGCCGGGCGTATTGACGAAGCACACCTTCACCCCCTGTTCGGGCAGGTCAAAGGCTTCGGTGATGTCCGAAGCGCCCATGATGTCGCGGTAAAACGCGATGGAGGCAGCAAGATCGGGTGTGGCGACGCCGATGTGGTTGAGACGGCCTAGTTTCATAATTTAAAACCTTCGTTCTTTATCGCCCCTCCTCTTTAGGGGAGGGGCAGCTAGACTTAGCGGCTTGCCGCTTAGTCGCAGCGGGGTGGGGCGGGTTCGGCCAAGCGCATCACCGGTGCTCACCACCTCAACCCCTCCCCTAAAGGGGAGGGGCTAAGCAGAAGAACACGCCCTTGCGAATTCACGAAAAATGCGTCCGTCATAAGGCGCGGAAAGTGGAAAAATTGACTCGCCCGCTGAAATATCTTCGCCATTGGCCAATTCTCTCAAAAAAGGAGAGTCGGGACGGAATGTCTGTGCGACGTAATAATAACTGTCCACATCGTTGAATTCAATTTTTGCATCATCGTTGTATACGCCGCTTTCACTGCGAATTTCTGGGACATAGTTTCGTATGTCAACGTCCGGAACACTGTAAATCGCTGTGATTTCGTTACTATTAGGAATACAATAAAAGTACATTTGCGAGTGAGAAGAGCCTTCTTCCGCAAACATTAGCTTCCATTCATCGCTTGAAGCGAGATAGAAAAATCTCCATTCGCCTTCGATGGTATAAGGACTAGCAGTCAGTGCGAACGATGGCATTGCTAGCGCAATTAAGCATAAAAACGCGGTACGAATCATTTCCCCACCCCCTACAACGGAATATTGTCATGCTTCTTCCAAGGGTTCTCGAGCGTCTTGTTCCGCAGCTTCCTGAGCCCCAGCGCAATCCGCCGCCGGGTTGAATGCGGCATGATCACCTCGTCAACAAAGCCCTTGCTTGCCGCGACGAAGGGGTTGGCAAAGCGGTCTTCATATTCCTTGGTGCGGGCGGCGATTTCTTCGGGGTCTTTGGAGCGGAAGATGATCTCGACCGCGCCCTTGGCGCCCATCACCGCGATTTCGGCGGTCGGCCAGGCATAGTTGAGGTCCCCGCGCAGATGCTTGGAGGCCATGACGTCATAGGCGCCGCCATAGGCCTTGCGGGTGATGACGGTGATCTTGGGCACGGTGGCTTCGGCATAGGCGAACAGCAGCTTGGCGCCATGCTTGATGATGCCATTATGCTCCTGCGCCGTGCCGGGCAGGAAGCCGGGGACATCGACAAAGGTGAGGATCGGGATTTCGAACGCGTCGCAGAAGCGGACGAAGCGCGCCGCCTTCTTGGATGCGTTGATGTCGAGCACCCCGGCGAGCACCATCGGCTGATTGGCGACGATGCCGACCGTGCGGCCCTCAATGCGGCCGAACCCGCAGATGATGTTGGCGGCATGGGCGGGCTGCACCTCGAAGAAGTCGGCTTCATCGACCACTTTGCGGATCAGCTCATGCATGTCGTAAGGCTGGTTGGCACTCGGCGGGATCAGCGTGTCGAGGCTGTCCTCGATGCGGTCCCACGGGTCATCGGTAGGCCGCTCGGGCACGCCGCTGCGGTTGTTCTCGGGCAGGAAGTCGATGAAATCGCGCGCGGCAAGCAGCGCTTCGATATCATTTTCGTACGCCAGATCAGCGACCGAGGTCTTGGTCGTGTGGGTGATCGCCCCACCCAATTCCTCCTGCGTCACCACCTCATTGGTCACCGTTTTCACAACGTCTGGACCGGTGACGAACATGTAGCTCGAATCCTTCACCATGAAGATGAAGTCGGTCATGGCCGGCGAATAGACCGCACCGCCGGCGCAGGGCCCCATGATCAGGCTGAGCTGCGGCACCACACCGCTGGCGAGCACATTGCGCTGGAACACTTCGGCATAGCCACCGAGGCTGGCGACGCCTTCCTGAATGCGGGCGCCGCCCGAGTCATTCAGGCCGATGACCGGCGCGCCGACCTTCATTGCCGTGTCCATCACCTTGCAGATCTTCTGCGCATGGCGTTCGGACAGCGATCCGCCAAAGACGGTGAAGTCCTGGCTGTAGACATAGACGAGGCGGCCGTTGATCGTGCCCGATCCGGTCACAACACCGTCACCCGGCACCACCTGTTCGGGCATGCCGAAGTCGACGCAGTTATGCTCGACATACATATCAAGTTCCTCGAACGATCCTTCGTCGAGCAAGATGTCGAGCCGCTCCCGCGCGGTCAGCTTGCCCTTGGCGTGCTGCGCAGCGATCCGCTTTTCCCCGCCACCCATGCGGGCGGCGGCGCGGCGGCGTTCGAGTTCGGCGATGTTCGACGACATGAAAGTCCCCTCAGGAGGCAATGTTCAGCCTCCTCTTTTTAGCGCGACAGGCGCAATTGCAAATGTTAACTTGCTAAGTTGCAAAGGGACGTTTTGCAAACGGGGATGGAATGAGCAAGAAATACCGCCTGTTCGCCGGAGCGAGGCTGCGCGCGCTGCGTGTCGAGCGCGGCATGCGCCAATCGGAAATGGCCGAACGGCTCGGCATTTCCGTCCCCTATCTCAGCCAGTTGGAGCATGACGACCGCCCGCTGACCCCGGCGGTGCAGGCGGCGCTGGCCGATGCCTTCCCGCTCGAATGGGCGGCGGTCGAGGAGGATAATGCCACCCGCCGTTTTGCCGCGCTGCGCGAGGCCGTCGCCGACCCACTGTTCGATGGCGACGCCCTGCCAGTCGACCAACTGACCCGCATCGCAGAGCAGCAACCCGCCCTCGCCGACCGCTTCATCGCGCTCCACGCTGCCTATCGCCATGCCGGTGAGCGGCTCCAGATCGTTGATGACGCCATGGCCAGCGATGGCAGCAGCGGTGGCCGCCTGCCGTGGGAAGAGGTGCGCGACTGGTTCCACCATGCCGGCAATTATATTGACAGCATCGACCGCGCCGCCGAGGAACTGGCCGAGCGGCTGGCCGGCAAGAGCGCCTCACCCGATGTCGCGGCGCTTGAACGGCATTTGCGTGACGGCCTGTCGGTGTCACTGGTTTATCAGAACAGCCAGGGCCTGCGCGACTATGACCCGACGATGGGGCATCTGGTGGTCGATCAGGGCCAGCCCGCCGAGAGCCGCCGTTTCCAGCTCGCCCACCAGCTCACCGCGCTGGCGCTCGATAGCGTCATCCAGCGGGTGATCGAAACCAGCGAGTTGCGCACGCCCGCCGCCCGGCAATTGCTGCTCGTCGGTCTCGCCAACTATGCCGCCGGCGCGCTGCTCATGCCCTATGCCCGTTTCCGCGAGCGGGCGCGCGAGATGCGGCACGACATTGATCGGCTGCGGCAGGAATTCGGCGTCAGCTTCGAACAGGCCTGCCACCGCCTCTCGACCCTGCAACGCCCCGGTGAGCGCGGTATTCCCTTCTTCTTCTGCCGGGTCGACATGGCTGGTAACATCACTAAGCGCCATTCGGCCACGCGGCTTCAATTCGCCCGCTTCGGCGGCGCCTGCCCGCTGTGGATCGTGCATGAAGCGGTGGCGATCCCCGACCGCATCCTCGTCCAGCTCGCCGAAACGCCTGATGGCGTGCGCTATGTCTCGATGGCCAAGGGGCTGGTCAAACCCTCGGGAAGCTATACCCGCGCCCCGCGCCGCTATGCCGTGGCGCTGGGTTGCGAGACCGATCATGCGCGCGAATTTGTCTATGCTGACGGGCTCGACCTCACCTCACCGCAAGCTGCCACGCGGATTGGCGTGTCATGCCGCCTGTGCCCCCGCCCCGATTGCGAACAGCGCGCCTTTCCGCCCTCCGACCGGGGTATCCTCGTTGACCCTGACCGGCGCAGCGTGGTGCCTTACTCGATTGTCTGAGCGCGACTAAAGCTTCACGACGCCCAGCCGCAACATGTCGCGCGCCGCATCCAGGATGCTCTCTTCGGCGGTCCGTGTTTCCCAACCGAGCACCGCCTTGGCATGGCTGGCGTCATTGTCACGGACATTGTCGAGTTCGCTGACCACCTGCTTCACCAGCGGGTCGAAATTGGCGAGAATGCGCATCAGCCAGCTGGGCAGCCGGCGTTTCGGAACCTTACGCCCCTGTGCGCCCAGGCCATTGCGCAGGATGGCGGCCATGTCCTCCATCCACAGGAACGGACCCGAAGCGATGAAACGCTCACCCGCCATGCCGGGCGCGGTGAGGCATTTGACATGGAGATCCGCAACATCGCGCACATCGACCAGGCCAAAGCCCAGCCGCGGCAAGCCGGGGATCGAACCCTCCAGCAGTTTCTTGACCGATTCCAGCGATGTCGAGAAATCAGGGGCCATCAGCGGCCCGACCACCAGTGACGGATTGACAGTGCAAAACTCCATCCCCTCGCCCTCTGCCGCCACCCAGTCGCGGGCGGCGCGCTCGGCAATCGTTTTTGACTTCACATAGGCATAGGCGTCGGGGCTGTTGATGTCGGTCCAGTCGGCTTCGGTAAAGACCGTCTGTCCCTTGTGGCCATAGGAAATGGCGGCAACCGAACTGGTCATGACAAAACGCTTCACGCCCGCGGCCTTGGCAAAGCGCAACGCCCGCAGGGCCCCTTCGCGCGCCGGGACGATCAATTCATCCTCATGGAGAGGCTTATCGGCTGGCAACGGCGATGCGACGTGCGCGACATGGCTGCACCCGGCCATCGCCTGGGCCCAGCCGCTGTCACTGACCAGGTCGGCTGCAAAAAAATGCAGCTTGCTGTTGTCTACGCCCAGCCAGCCGCGAACCTCGGCTTCGCGCGCGAGATTGCGGATGGTGGTGTTGATCTCCCACCCCTCGGCAATCAACTGGCGGATGAGGAAGCCGGCGATGTATCCCGAGCCACCCGAAACGAAGACCTTGCCTGCCATCATTCTCTCCGAAAGTCGGCTGTATCGACCAGCGGCGACCAGCAGATAGAGGATGCTACTGGGTCAGTTGCGTAAAGCAACGGTCTATTTCAGCAGAACCAGTTCCTCGGCCATCGTCGGATGCAGCGCGATGGTTTCGTCAAATTGCGCCTTGGTCAGGCCGGCTTTCACCGCGATGGCCGCGGCCTGCAATATTTCGGCGCTGTCCGGGCCGATCATGTGCAGGCCCACAACCTGATCGTTGGCTGCGTTGACAACCATCTTGTAGAGCGCCCGCTCATTGCGGTCTGCCAGCACATTCTTCATCGGGCGGAAATCAGACGTGAATATCTTGACCGAACCCAGCTGGTTGCGGGCCTGCGCTTCGGTCAGGCCGACACCGGCAATCGGCGGGTGGGAGAATACCGCCATCGGGATGGTGCTGTGATCGACCTTGACCGGGCGTCCGCCAAAAACGGTATCGGCAAAGGCATGGCCCTCGCGGATGGCGACGGGGGTCAGCTGAACCCGGTCGGTCACATCGCCGACGGCATAGATGTGCTCCACGCTGGTCTGGCTGTAGTCATCGACCTTGACTGCGCCATTGGCTGCCAGTTCAACGCCCACCGCTTCGAGGCCGAGCCCCTGAGAACGCGGCGCGCGCCCGGTAGCAAACAGCAACAGGTCGGCTTCAATAGGATCGGCGCCGGCCAGCCTGATCGACAGCGAGCCGTCCGCCTGCTTTTCAATGTGCTCGAAGGGGCAGTTGAAACGGAACTGGATCCCCTTGGCCATGGAGATTTGCAGGAGCCGGTCCCGGATCTGTTCATCATAGCCCCGCAGGATGGCATCGGACCGGTTGACCACTGTGACTTGAGCGCCAAATTCGTTGAAAATACCGGCGAATTCATTGGCGATGTAGCCACCGCCGGCAATCACCACCCGCTTGGGGAATGTCTCAAGGTGGAAGACCTCGTTGGAGGTGATGCCATGTTCGGCACCGGGCACGTCGGGCCGAACCGGCCAACCACCCGTGGCAATCAGGATATGGCCGGCAGTGATCCGTTGCCCGTCGGCCAGTTCTATCTCATGTGGGCCGACAAGTTTGGCCAGTGACTTGAAGACGGTGACATTGTTGTTGGCCAGCGTCTGGCCATAAATCCCCTCAAGGCGGGTGACCTCGTTGAGGACGCTGTCACGCAGCGCGGGCCAGCTGAAACTGGTCTCACCCACTGTCCAGCCAAAGGCCTGGGCATCCTTCAGATCCTCGGCGAAATGCGAGCCATAGACGAGCAGCTTCTTGGGCACGCAGCCGCGGATGACACAAGTGCCGCCAACGCGATGCTCTTCGGCTATCGCAACCCGCGCGCCATGGCCCGAAGCGATGCGCGCCGCCCGCACGCCGCCCGAGCCCGCGCCGATGACGAACAGGTCATAATCGTAACTGGCTGGATCGGTCATGAAAGGCTCCGCTTATATGCCGCCATGGCGGATTGCCACGACTGCCCGCACATGGGGTTGTCCGGTTGCTTTGGCAAACAGCTTTTGCCGTCAAGCCTCCCCCGTGGAACCAAAGGCTGCCCCCAGCAGGGCCCTTGTGGCGATGTCAAAGCTGATGTCGCCTTCGCCATCAATCGCCTTGGCCATCTCCTTGCCCAGTTCGACACCAAACTGGTCAAATGGGTTTATGCCCAGCAGGACGGCATTGGCAAAGGTGCGATGCTCGTAAAAGGCGATCAGTGCGCCCAGCGTTCGCGGATCGATCCGGTCGAGCAGCAAGGTGGTCGACGGGCGGTCGCCGGGATAGGTGCGAGCCGGATCGTCCGCATTTGTCCGCCCGGTCATCAGCGCCGCACCCTGCGCTATGCAATTGCCGATCAATGTCGTGTGGTGGGCTTCATCAAAATCATGACCAGGTTCGATAGCCGCAACAAATTCGACCGGGATCAGGTGGGTACCCTGATGCAACAGCTGAAAAACGGCATGCTGTGCGTCCGTTCCAACGCCGCCCCATGTCACCGGGGCTGAGGGACGGCCCAGCGGAGAACCATCGGCCTTCACGCTCTTGCCATTCGATTCCATTTCCAGCTGCTGGAGATAGGAGGGCAACAGCCGCAGCCTTTCGTCATAGGCAAAAAGGGCGCGGGTCTGGCAGCCGCGCAGTTGGGCATAGAGCAGGTCGACGAAGGCGGCGATCACCGGGATATTCTCTATCCACGGCGACAGGCGGAAATGCCGATCCATTTCGGCAGCGCCTTCGAGCAGTTCTTCAAAGGCAGGCCAACCAAGTCCGATAGCTGCCGGAAAGCCGATTGAGGACCACAGCGAATAGCGCCCGCCGACACTCTCCTGAAACGGCAGGATTCGCGTCTCGTCCACGCCCCAATCCAGCGCCTTGTCGGGGTTGGCGGTCAGCGCGATGACCTGACCCAGCGGGTCTTCGACGCCACCCTCTGCCATCCACTCGAGCGCGCTTTTGGCATTGAGCAAAGTTTCAGTCGTGGTGAACGTCTTCGATGCAATCGCCACCAGCGTCGCCGCCGGGTCGAAATGCTTTACCGCCTCAGCCAGGGCGGCGCCGTCAACGTTGGAAACAATGGCAACATCATAGCGACCTGTCTCGCGGCCCAGCGCATCCATCAACAGGTCCGGACCCAGTGCCGAACCCCCGATGCCGATATGCAAGATATGCTTCACCTCACCAAAGGCCCCGGCGTCGATCGCCTCTATCAGTGCGCGCATCCGCTCGTGAAAGGCCTTTGCGAGATGGACGCTCTCCGCATTACCCTCGCCGCGCTGTGCAGTGTGTTCGGCGGCGCGGCCTTCGGTGACATTGACAATCTCTCCTGCGAATAACGCCCGTCGGGCGGAATCAAGTGAGGCAGACTCGGCCAATGCGGCAAAGTTGCTCAAGGCAGAGTCGTCGAGGTGAGTCTTGGACCAGTCAAAGCGGATACCGGCCAGCCGGTGAACCAGTCGGTCAAGTCTCCCCTGCCCCTCCTCATCCAACAGGGCCTGAATTGCGCGGGGTTGCCAGGCGGCAAGACTGGACCAGGTCGATTCTGTGCTGCTCATGAGGCTGGGCCTTTCAATAGGAACGGATAATCTGGGTTCAAAGCCGCGGTTGCTCTAGCGCTGCCGCAGGTGAAGCACCAGATTGACCAAAGCCGGCCCGATGCTCGCCTTGACGGTTGGAACCAATAGCCTCAAAGCGCGGTTAATGTCTCAACCACCGATCAATCAATCTTGCGAAACCGCCGAAAAACAGGCTCTCGAAGGTCAGGCGCAGCCGGTCTCTGCCTCCGGCACGGACGCGCCCCAGCATCAACCGTTGGTTGATTTGCGGACTGAATTATTCGAATTCGGACGATTTCTTTTGCTTTTCGCCTTTGCTGTGTTGCTGATCCGCAGCTTTTTCCTCTCTTCCTTCAATATCCCTTCGGAATCGATGCAGCCGCGCCTGCTCATTGGCGACTATCTGTTCGTCAACAAGGCGGCCTATGGCTGGACGCGGCACAGTCTGCCGTTCAGCCTCCCGCTCATTCCGGGACGCATCATGGGCTCAACGCCTAATCGTGGCGATGTGGTGGTGTTCAAGCATCCGCTGGATGAAACCGACTATATCAAGCGGGTTATCGGCCTGCCGGGCGATCGGGTGCAGGTGATCGACGGTTTGGTCAGGATCAACGATGTGCCGGTTCCGCGGGTCCGGGTGGCCGATCTGCTTATTCCGGCTACGCCGAACATGGTTGAGGCCAGCTATGGCAACCCTTGTTTCCGACCGGCGTTTGAAGTGATGCGGGCCGATGGGCAATTGATGTGCCGATATCCGCGCTTTGTTGAAACCTTGCCCAATGGCCGTCGCTATGCGGTGCTCGACCTGATCCTGGGTGATGCCGACACCACCGGCGTTTATCAGGTACCCGACGGCCATCTGTTCCTGATGGGGGATAATCGCGACCGCAGTTACGATAGCCGCTTTCCCGCCGTGGCCGGTGCCGGCATCGGTATTGTGCCGGAAGATCGGCTGGTTGGAGCGGCGCTGGTCACCGTCTTTTCGACCGATGGTTCGGCGGCATGGTATAACCCTGTCAGCTGGTTCACCGCGGCGCGTTGGGACCGGATCGGCGAAGGGTTCTGAAAATGCAGGAAGAAATTGCCGTCCTTGCCGCCATTACCGGTCACCAGCCGCGCGACGAGGCGCTGTTCATCGAGGCGCTGACCCATGGGAGCCACGGTGCCAAGGGTGGCAGCAAGGGGGTGAACAAGGGCGGCGGCAGCCTGGCGGGCAAAGATTATCAGCGGCTTGAGTTTTTGGGTGACCGGGTGCTCGGCCTCGCCATCGCCACCGAACTCTACCGCCGTTTCCCGCGTGAAAGCGAGGGTGCCTTGTCATCGCGATTGAACGCGCTGGTCACAGGGTCGCTCTGTGCCGAAATCGCACGCGAGCTCGGCTTGCCTCCGCTGGTCCGGCTCGGGAAGCAAGCGCGCGACGATGGCGGGCGGGATAGCGACAATATCCTCGGCGATGTGCTCGAGGCGCTGATTGGTGCCTTGTATATTGACGCCGGCATCGATGTTGCCGTGGCGTTTGTTATCCGATGCTGGGGTGACCGTATCGGCGCTGTGCAGGTCGCGCCCAAGCATCCCAAGTCGGCGCTGATGGAATGGGCGGCCGCCAACAAGCGCAAGCCCCCGGAATATCGCGTTGTCTGGCGCGACGGGCCGGATCATGCGCCGCGCTATACGGTTGAGGCCAGCATTGATCTGATCGGATCGGCCAGTGCCGAAGGCACAAGCAAGCAGGAAGCCGAGCGGGCCGCCGCCGCTGCCCTGCTCACCAAATTGGAGAATGGCGTATGACGCGCAAATGTGGTTTCATCGCCGTTGTCGGGGCTCCCAATGCGGGCAAGTCGACGCTGGTCAATGCGCTCGTCGGGCAAAAAGTGGCGATTACCAGCGCCAAAGCGCAGACCACCCGCACCCGCCTGATGGGTATTGCCATCGAGGGTGAGGCGCAGATCGTCCTCATTGACACGCCCGGCATCTTCACCCCGGCCCGCCGCCTCGACCGCGCCATGGTCGCCGCGGCCTGGAGCGGAGCCGAGGATGCCGATGCCATCCTGCTCACCGTCGACGCCAAAAAGGGCATCGACGCCAAGGTTTCGACTATTCTTGATGCGCTCAAGGATCGCAAGGAGCCGTTGTTGTTGGCCCTCAACAAGGTCGACATCAGCAAAAAGGAACCACTGCTCGTCCTCGCCCAGCAGATCAACGAACGCGCGCCCTTCCGCGAGATCCACTTCATATCCGCCGAAACAGGCGATGGCGTGCCCGAGCTCAAGAGCGCCCTTGCCGCAATGCTTCCCGAAGGCGACTGGCACTATCCGGAGGATGAGGTCAGCGACGTTTCAGAACGCCTCCTCTCAGCCGAAATCACCCGCGAACAGATCTACCGCCAGCTCCACGCCGAGCTGCCCTATGACAGCACCGTCGAGACCGAGAAGTTCACCAGCCGCCGCGACGGCTCGGTCGAGATTCACCAGCAGATCCTCGTCGCGCGCGATACCCAGCGCGCCATAGTACTGGGCAAGGGCGGTGCCCGCATCCGCGCCATCGGCAGTGCGGCCCGCGAGGAAATCGGCAAGCAGCTGGGGCGCAAATGCCACCTGTTCCTACACGTCAAGGTCAAGGCCGACTGGGACGAAGACCGCAGCGTCTACCGCGACATGGGCCTCGACTGGGTCGATTGAGGACGGCGTTCAGCCGTCCTTTTTCGCCGCCGCCTTCTTAGCTGCCGGCTTCTTTGCCGTAGCCTTCTTTGCTGGAGCCTTCTTAGCAGCAACTTTTTTCTTTGGCTTGCCACCGCCCTTGGCGATCTTGGCGTTGATAAGCTCAACCGCTTCCTCAAGCGTCACCGCATCCTTGTCGGCGCTCTTGGGCAGTGTCGCATGGGTTGTGCCATCGCTGACATAGGGACCAAAGCGCCCGTCGAGCAGCTTGATTGTCACGCCGCTGTCGGGATGCGCGCCCAACTCCTTGCCTGCCGCCTTGGCCGGTCGGCCACCCCGCGCATTGCCCTCGGCGATCCGTGTCACCGCCGCATTCATGCCGATTTCAAGCACATCCTCGGTCGAGGAGAGCTTGGTATATTTGCCATCGTGCAGCAGATAGGGGCCATAGCGCCCCAGCCCGGCGGCAATCACCTTGCCGCTTTCGGGATGCGTGCCGACCTCGCGCGGCAGCGCCAACAGGCGCAGCGCCAGTTCGAGATCAAGCGAGTTCGCGACATCGGCAGGTATCGAACTGCGTTTTGCTTCCTTGCCATCGCCCAGCTGCACATAGGGGCCGAACCGCCCCGCCTTGCGCGTTACCTCCAGTCCACTGTCGGGATCGGTACCCAGCGCTTCGTCGCCACCCTCGGCAGCGTCGCTACCACCCTGCGCAAAGGGCCGTGTGAACTTGCACTCTGGATAGTTGGAACAGGCGACGAAGCTGCCGAACCTGCCGCCACGCAACGCCAGCCGTCCGGCTTCGCACTTCGGGCATGCGCGCGGGTCGCTGCCATCGCCCAGATCAGGGAACAGCCAAGGGGCGAGAAATTCGTCGAGCGCCGCCGTCACATCCGATGGCTTCTGCTCCATCACCTCAGCGGTACGCGGCTTGAAATCCCGCCAAAAGGCTTCGAGCACCGCCTGCCAGTCGGCCCGTCCGCCCGAGACATCGTCTAGCTCATCCTCAAGCCCGGCGGTGAAGTCATAGCTGACATAGCGCTCAAAGAAGCGTTCGAGGAACGCGGTGAGCAACCGCCCGCTTTCCTCGGGATGGAAACGGTTCTTGTCGAGCCGCACATAGGCCCGGTCCTTGAGCACCTGCAGGATCGAGGCATAGGTTGACGGACGACCGATGCCCAGTTCCTCAAGCCGCTTGACGAGGCTCGCCTCGGAAAAGCGCGGCGGCGGCTGGGTGAAATGCTGTTCGGCATCTACGCCATGCTTGGCCGGCACATCGCCCTGACGCAGAGGCGGCAACAGACGGCTGTCCTCATCCTCGCCTGACACATCGTCGCGCCCTTCCTCATAGAGGGCGAGGAAGCCGGGAAAGCGGATCACCTGCCCCGTCGCGCGCAGGGCGTGCCGACCCGTGGCCTCGACCAGTTCAACCGCGGTGCGTTCCAGCTGCGCGCTCGCCATCTGGCTGGCCAGTGCCCGTTTGAAGATCAGCTCATATAGGCGCGCATGGTCACCGGACCCGGCGCGTTCACGCCCGAAATCTGTCGGACGGATCGCCTCATGCGCTTCCTGCGCATTCTTCGCCTTGGTCTGGTAATGGCGCGGCTTGTCCGGAACATAGCCCCCGTCAAAGCGCCGCGCGATGGCCGCGCGGGCTGCAGCAATGGCACTGCCGTCCATCTGCACGCCGTCGGTCCGCATATAGGTGATCAGGCCGTCCTCATAGAGTCCCTGCGCCACGCGCATCGTGTGGCTGGCCGAAAAGCCCAGCTTGCGCGCCGCCTCCTGTTGCAGGCTTGATGTGGTGAAGGGCGGCGGCGGGTTGCGCATCGCCGGTTTGACCTCGACCGACTGCACGGTGAAATGCCCGGCTTCGACAGCCGCTTTCGCGCGATCAGCGGTGGCCCCGTCGCCAATTGTCAGCCGGTCGATCTTGCTGCCCTCGAAGCGAACGAGGCGAGCGACAAATGGCGTGCCGCCTTGCTCCATGCGGGCAATGACCGACCAATATTCCTGCGGTTTGAACGCCTCGATCTCGCGCTCGCGGTCAACGATCAGCCGCAGTGCCACCGATTGCACCCGCCCCGCCGACTTGGCCCCCGGCAGCTTGCGCCAGAGCACGGGAGAGAGGGTGAAGCCAACGAGATAGTCGAGCGCACGCCGCGCGCGATAGGCGTCAATCAGGTCATCATCGAGTGCGCGGGGATGTGCCATCGCCTCAGTCACCGCCGCCTTGGTTATGGCATTGAAGGTCACCCGGTCGACCTTGGACGGCAGGGCCTTTTTGGCGCGCAGCACCTCCTGAACGTGCCAGCTGATTGCCTCCCCCTCGCGATCAGGGTCAGTGGCGAGGATCAGGCGGTCGGCCGTCTTGGCAAGGTCGGCAATCTCCTTCAGCCGCTTGGCCTTGTCGGGATAAGTCTCCCAAGACATGGCAAAGCCCGCTTCGGGATCAACCGATCCATCCTTGGGTGGCAGGTCACGGATGTGACCATAAGAGGCGAGAACGCGAAAATCGCGACCCAGATACCCCTCGATGGTTTTGGCCTTGGCGGGTGATTCGACGACAACCAATTGCATGAAAAACAGCGCTTCCTGATGACCCTTACACGTACGCGCGAGGGTGGCGGGGGAAAAGCGCCCCTGTCAAGCGGGCCGTGGAGCCACTTTGGCAGCCTCAGCTGCAGGCGGATATATAGCTGCTGATCCGGTCGTTCCAGGCTTCGCCGACAAAGGCGGTCCGCCCCAGGTACAGGCGGCGCTGCCAGACTGTCATTTCGGCTGCTGCCAATCGGGAGGGAGGATGCAGCGGCCATTGTCCTGCCGCCCGACCTCACGGATGACCTCATTGTCAGCGGGAGCGATCCTCCGGCCACTCAACTGGCTGTCGATCACGCGGCGCAACAGGGCGTCAAGGCGGGAGACATAATAGCAGTCGATAGCAGGCGGTGCGTGCGGATTGCCGATGCCGCTATCGTCGGTGAGGAACAGATAGCGCGACTGGGTCAGTGCTGCCATCGCCCGCATCGCATATTCCGCCTCATCGGCCACGCCAGACGCTGCCACCGGTGTGATGTGGACGCGCTGCGCGCGCAAATGCTCGGCGGCATTCCAGGTCCGGCCATAAAGGTCGTCGTGCGGCGGGGCGTCAGCCACCAGCAGCAGCGATTTGACCGCATCGGGGCGCCAGCCGAGCCCGGCAGCCCGGATCAACGCCTGATCCATGGCTTCGGGATAGTCCCCGCCGCCAAAAGCGCGCTCCTGCGCCAAAGATGCCTGAACCCGGCTGATATTACCGTCAAAGTTCACCGTGCGCGTGACATAGTCATCGCCGATATCGCGGTAGAAGACGAAGCCGACCTTCAGGTCCAAACCGGGGTGGCTGCGACGGATGGCATTGACAATGCTGGCCAGTTCTCTCTGCAAATAGGTGATTTCGTCACCCATGCTGCCGGTGGTGTCGATCACCAGCGCAAGGTCGAGCCGTTGTGCCGTGATGGCCGCTGTCGGCGATTGGAAATTGACCTGCTGGCCACCTGCCCGGTTCTGCACCTCAACAGACAGGGCACGCCCCATCGAACGGCCGTTCAGGCTCGCACCGATCCGCACCATCGGGCTCAACCGGTCGAGGTCGGGGAACAGGGCGACATTGCCATCAGCCTGTGTTTTGAGGGTGATGGCGTTGCCGTCGGAACAGGTGACGCGGATATCCGCAAAGGGCACTGGCCGTCCGCGATTGTCCGTGACCCGAACGGTGAGGACCCGGTCAGTGTCGACCCGCGGCAGATCGCGGATGCGCTGGCCCAGATTGGATTGCTCGACATAGCGCGCGTAAAGCTGTGGATTGAGCAGATCGTCATGCTCGCCTGCGGTCAGCAAGCCGGCCTGCGGTTGGAGCTGGGGCCGGGGACGCGGCGGAATGATCGAAGTAGGTGATGCCACTCGCCCGCTCGCAGCCGCAGGCGGTTCTGCCGCGCCGGGAACAGGGGCTGCCCGCACGGTTGTTCCGGTCATCACAATGTCGGCGCTGGCGGACTCTGCTGTATCTCCGCGAGCGGGTGATGCCATCGGTGGTGGGGGAGGCGGCGGCGGTGGCGGCGGGGCAGGCACTGCCATCGGCACTGGTCCTTCGACGCCACGCCGATCGATATAGCCGCCACGGCGGTTGGTGCGCGGCTGCTGCTGTTGCACTTCGGCGCCGAGCGACGGCAGGGCCGCCGGTGTCCGGCAATATCCTTGGCCCTCATCGACGTGCTGGATATGTGGCGTGGCGCCGACGGGGCCGGCGATGCTGCCCGACAGCATGGCGGCAATGACGGCGAGTGAAACGGCTTGGCAGCGGTGCATGGCACATCCCCTGTTGATGCGAGATCATGATCAACCCGGCGCAATGAACTGGTTGTGAACTCTCCCTTTCGCCTTCGTTCAGGCTGCGAAGGACTTCAACTGATCAGCGAAACCCGCCCGGCGGCGTGTCGCTGAAGCCGCTCGGCCAGTTCGAGTTCAAGCAGGACCATCTGCACGACGGGCGCAGGCAGCTCTGCCTGCCTGACCAGTTCGTCGACACTGACCGCTACCGGTCCCAACAGGCCAACCAGGAGGCTCCTCGCACTATCGTCCGGGTCTGCGCCGCCGGTCTCGAAGAGTTCTGCCGGCGGGGCGTTGAAGCGGTTGGCGGCACGCGGGTCAATATGGCTGACTGCCTCGATGATGTCGCTGGCCGACTGTACCAATGTGGCGCCCTCGCGGATCAGCTGGTTGCAGCCCTGCGCCCGCGGGTCGAGGGGATGACCCGGCACGGCCATCACTTCCCTGCCCGACTCTGTTGCCATGCGTGCCGTCAGCAAGGAGCCCGATCGAGGAGCCGCTTCGACCACCACCGTACCCAGGGCCATGCCAGCGATGATGCGGTTGCGGTGCGGGAACTGTCTCGCGAGCGGCTCTGTACCCGGCGGATATTCTGTGACAACGAGGTGGCGTTCACCCATCTCGTCCTGCAATGCCTTGTTCTCGGGCGGAAAGGCTATGTCGAGGCCACTGGCTATGACGCCGATGGTCCCGTGTTCCATGGCACCCTCGTGGGCCGCCGTATCAATTCCACGGGCCAGGCCTGATACGATGACATGCCCGCTTTGACCCAGTTCGGCAGCAATCTGGCGAGCAAAGCGACAGGAAGCGGCGCTACTGTTGCGTGCACCAACCATGGCAATCGCCGGCTTTTTCAGCAGCTTGGTGTCTCCCCGGACAATCAGGGCGATGGGCGCATTCTGCAACTCGCCAAGCTGATGAGGGTAACTATCTGAATCAACGAATAAATATTCTCCGCCAAGGCGCTGTACCCGCTCTACCTCGGCCTCTATATCAACTGGATCGGCAACCTTCGCCGCACGGCCTCCGCTCCGCCTCACCAGATCAGGCAATGCCGCAATCGCCGCTGTCGCGCTGCCGAATCGCGCAACCAACTGACGATAACTGACCGGCCCGACACGATGCGTACGTGCCAGTCTCAGGCGGTCAATCGCATCCGCTGGCAGGCTGCTCACAGTCCCTCCCCCCTCCGGGCTCAGCCAGCGTTGTCCGCCGCGTCGCTGCCCTTGCCTATGCGGGGTTCCCGACCACTGAGCAGTCGCCCGATATTCTCCTTGTGTCTCCAAAGTACGAGCAAAGTCAGCGCGGAAAGCAAAGGCAACCAGTACGGATGCCCCAACGCCCATGCTGCAACCGGAACGCTGACAGCGGCAACCAATCCACCAAGCGAACTGATCCGGCCTATCACTATGACACCGATCCACAGCAGCGCGTAGATCGCCCCTATCCGCCAATCCAGTGCCAGCGCGACGCCCATGTACGTGGCGACACCCTTGCCTCCGTGGAACTTGAGCCAGATCGGATACAAATGGCCAAGAATGGCTCCGGCACCGGCAATAATTGCGTCGTCAGGAGAGATTGATTGGGCAATCCAGACTGCGGCCAAGCCTTTCGCCATATCGAGAATCAGGGTGCCGGCGGCCAAACCCTTACGCCCCGTCCGCAAGACATTGGTGGCGCCAATGTTGCCCGATCCGATCGCTCTGACATCCCCTGCGCCGCCCAGACGCGTCAAAATAACCCCAAAGGGGATGGACCCGAAGAGATAGCCAACGGCCAGCATCATCATTGGCATTTGCCATTGCTCGAGCATCTCTTCCTACCCCCTCTTTCACCTTCGCCCTTGTCTAGCCGCTGCGGATGGCGAGCGGCAAGCGGCATTGCTGTCCGGTTGCCGCTAGGCTAGGTCGACGCTGTGCAGCAACCTGTCGCCCCTGAATCACCCATCCTGTTCTTCGACAGCGGTATTGGCGGTGTTTCTGTGTTGCGGCCAACGCTTGCCCTGCTTCCGCAAGCACCCATTGTCTATGCTACCGACTATCTCGGATTGCCATATGGCGAAAAGAGCGAGGCCGAAATTGGGACTCGGGTTTCGGCGCTTCTCGGGCGGTTGATAGAACGCTTCCGCCCCCGCGTTGCTGTTATTGCCTGTAATACTGCGTCAACCATCGCGCTTGCACATGTCCGGGCTGCCCTTGATACACCCTTTGTTGGCACGGTACCTGCCATTAAGCCGGCAGCGCTATCAACTGAAACCGGGGTGATTGGTCTGCTGGGGACAGAAGCGACTATTCGACAGCCTTATGTCGATCGGCTGGAACAAGAGTTTTGCGAAGGGAAGTTGCTCGTTCGCTATGCCGCGCCCGAGTTGGTGGCTGCTGCCGAAGCAAAGATGCGCGGCCAGTATGTAGACCCACAGGTCTATGTCAATGCGATACGGGGTTTAGAGAACGCGCACGATAAGGGTTTCTGGATTGATCGGATCGTCTTGGGCTGCACTCACTTCCCTCTTGTTCGTGACGAGCTTGTCGAAGCAGCTGTTAAGCAAGTCGGGTTTCCCAACGATATTCAGACCATCAATGGCGGTGACGGTATAGCGCGGCGCATTTTGCAGTTGACGCTTGGGCAGCCATGGCCGGCATCATCACCACGCCGATTGGTCATAAACAATGGCGGCCCACTTGCCATTAAGCCAGTATGGGCACCCTTCGCCGCGATGGGCTTTACCGAGCTTCAGGCAGTTTGACGCTAGCCACCATCCCAGCTCCGAATTCGAATTTTGATCGAGATCATTGTTGATAGCCGTTCTCACTGGCTTTGAAGGTCAACTATCGGTAATCGCCTCGCGTTGCAGCAAAGGCGTTAACAGGCAGGCAGGGCCATGGACTATAAGAGCGTTTTCGAAAAGGCGATCGACCGGTTACACGAAGAAGGTCGCTACAGGGTGTTTATCGACATTCTGCGGAACAAGGGCGCATTTCCCAATGCTCGCTGCTTTGCTGGTCACAATGGACCGAAGCCTATCACGGTCTGGTGCTCCAACGACTATCTCGCCATGGGCCAACATCCCGATGTTTTGGCCGCTATGGAGGAAGCGCTTCACAATGTGGGCGCCGGTTCAGGCGGTACGCGGAACATCGGCGGCAATACCCATTATCATGTTGAGTTGGAAGCTGAACTCGCTGATCTGCATGGCAAGGAAACGGCTCTTCTTTTCACGTCAGGCTATATCTCTAATGAAGCCACTCTGGCTACGTTGGGCAAGATACTACCCGGCTGCGTGATTTTTTCCGACGAGCTCAACCATGCTTCTATGATTGCCGGGATCCGGAATTCGGGCTGCGAGAAGCAGGTCTGGCGCCATAATGATCTGGCCCACCTGGAAGAGCTGCTTGAGGCTGCTGACCCGGATGCGCCCAAGCTGATCGCGTTTGAGAGCGTCTACTCCATGGATGGAGACGTTGCTCCCATAGCCGCAATCTGTGATTTGGCGGACAAGTATAATGCCCTCACTTATTGCGACGAAGTCCATGCTGTGGGAATGTACGGATCCCGTGGCGGAGGCATTACGGATCGTGATGAAGTCGCAGATCGGGTGACCATTATCGAGGGTACTCTCGCCAAGGCCATTGGTGTCATGGGCGGCTATATCGCGGCCGATCAGGTCATTGTTGATGTGATCCGCAGCTATGCTCCGGGCTTCATCTTTACGACGTCGCTCTCGCCGGTGCTGGTTGCAGGTGCTTTGGCGAGCGTCCGCCATCTGAAGGCGTCGAGCGTTGAGCGCGAGGGCCAGCAGGCGGCCGCAGCCATGCTCAAAGCCAAATTCCGGGAGGCAGGTCTGCCGGTAATGGACTCGGTAACGCACATCGTTCCACTGATGGTTGGCGACCCGGTCAAGGCCAAGAAGATCAGCGACATATTGCTTGCTGAATACGGCGTCTATGTACAACCGATCAATTTCCCGACTGTACCACGCGGGACCGAACGCCTTCGCTTTACGCCTGGACCCAGTCATACCGAAGAGATGATGACAGAGCTGACGGCTGCTCTGGTCGAAATTTGGCAGCGGTTGGAAATGCAGCAGGCGGCTGCCGCCTGATACGGCTGATTGCCGGGCTCGATCCCGGCAGTACCCCTCACCTTGCCGGACCATCAGGCATGACTTTGACTGTTCCAGCCACTTCATGCCGGTTTCTGGGCCAGAAGCTGCGCGCAGGATGAATTGCTCGCCGCTGCGGGTAAAGCGTATCCCTTGGACGTCATCTTCCCCAATATAGGTCCCAAGCATATCCAATCCCGACTGCATTTGCAGCTGGTACAATCCCGGCTCGACCGGCGTGATAATGACAAACATTCCTTCCGGCCCCAGCCATTCGCCTTGCCAATTGGCAAAGCGATGGCGCGTCGTCGGTAATGCCTCGCGCGCAGGCAACTCAGGCTCTTCGATTGCAACGGTGTGCCGCTCAGTCGATTCTGAGCCGGTGTTTGCCTGGTTGCAAGCGGGCAGAAACAAGCACGCAGCATATACCCAAACAAGAGCAATTATCCGCAGCATGGCCTAATCTCTCCGCAAAAATGCCTTCGCTTGATCGGGAGTCATCACCCAGCCCCACTTAGTTGGTAACCTCACGCATCATTCCCCAGAAATGTGGCCCGCCCTTAGGGACGTCCCATTCGTTGACGATGGTAAAGCCAAAACGCTGATACAATCCCACATTGGCCGGTGTCGCGGTTTCCAGCCAACATGGCACGCCGGCTGCATCCGCTGCTGCAATGCGTTCGCGAAGTACGCGGCCGCCATAGCCTTTGCCCTGATGTTCGGGTCGAACCCCAATATAGTGCAGGTACCAAAAGGAGCCTTTGGGGCGATGAGCAGTAATGCCGTCGGAGACAGTCATCGCGCGCGGGAGCGCAGTGCGGAATGCGGCGAGCATCGGCAGCATCGAAATAACAAACTCGGTATAGGACGAATCGGCTTGGCTAGGTGCTCGCCAAAGGGCCGCAGCCTCGCCGCCTGTTGAGCGCACAACCTTGCCGACCTTTGCATCGGCTGGCACCACTGATCGGAACAAGCCACGCAGGGCCACCTTTCGCCGTTCTGTGTCGCGCACGATCCAACTGAGCGCTGGATCGTCCTGAAAGGCCAACGCAAGTGTCTCGATAACTTCCTGATGATCATGCTCACCAGCTAACAAAATGTCGCTGCTCATTCTGACCCTTTCAGCATTGCCGCGAAGTGGTTTGCGTCGACATTACCGCCAGACAAAGTGACCAGCGTGTGTTTGCCGACCTCCACCTTGCCTGCGAGGACCGCAGCCAGCGCCGCCGCTCCGCCCGGTTCGACGACTAAATGCAGCCGATCAAACACCAAGCGCATTGCCTTACGGATTTGAGCCTCGCTAACCGTCAGCGCGGTTACGTTGCGCCTTTGCAGAACGGCGAAATTGATAGGGTAGGTTGATGGCGTTTGTAGGGCGTCGCATGCTGTAGGGGTCGGATCAGCGACATGCTGAATGGAACCGGTAGCCAGCGAACGACCCACGTCATCCCAACCCTCCGGTTCAACCGCAAACAGCCGAGTATCAGGTAATGCCAGCGCAAGGCCGGCAGTCAGACCGCCACCGCCGCAACAGGCCACGACCGTGTCAAATGTAGTGCCGACCATAGTCTTGAGCTGTGCATTCGCCTCAATGCCGAGTGAGCCCTGCCCTTCTATCACCCACACATCTCCAAAGGGGTGAACCAAGGTCCGACCGGTCGAGCGCATCAGCTTGTGTGCAATCGCATCGCGGTCTTCGCCCCCGGGGCGGTCGTAAAGCAGAACCTCGGCGCCCAATGCCCTCGTCGCAGCCAATTTGGCCCGAGGAGCATCGTTCGGCATCACAATCGTTGCCGGGATACCCAACCGCCGCGCCGCCCAAGCGACCCCTTGGGCATGGTTGCCGCTCGACACGCCGACTACCCCGGTGCGGCGCTGCGCCTCATCAAGATCACTCAAACGGTGCCAGGCACCCCTGATCTTGAAGGCGCCGATGGGTTGCAGCATCTCTGCCTTGCACCAGATGGTGACGCCATCGAGATCGAGAGGCAAGAGTGGTGTCGGCGGCAGGATGGCGGCAACCTTGGCCGCTGCGCGCAAGACACCCTCGCGGCTCGGTGAGCGCTCGGGATCGGTGAGTGGATCGGGTCTTTGCTCTGTCATGCCCCTGTCCTATAGGGCGTGCCACGCAAGACAAGCCGCAACGCGGCACGCAGGAGAATTTCATGTCCAAGGTGTTGGTGATCGGCGCAGGCGGCGTCGGTTCGGTGGCCGTCCACAAGATGGCAATGAACCCCGATATTTTCAGCGACATCACGCTCGCCAGTCGGACCAAGTCCAAGTGCGATGCCATCGCGGAATCGGTGAAGGCGCGTACTGGCGTGATCATCGCCACCGATGCAATCGATGCCGATGATGTCGCCGCAACCAGGGCGCTGATCAAGCGGGTGCAGCCCAAACTCGTCGTCAACCTTGCCCTGCCCTATCAGGACCTGACGATCATGGAGGCATGCCTCGCCGCCGGAGCCGACTATATGGACACGGCCAATTATGAGCCGATTGACGTCGCCAAGTTCGAATATAGCTGGCAGTGGGCCTATCAGGACCGCTTCGTTGAAGCCGGCCGCATGGCGCTGCTCGGTTCGGGGTTCGACCCAGGCGTCACCAGCGTCTTCACCACCTGGCTGCGCAAACATCATTTCGACCGCATCGATACGCTCGACATTCTCGATTGCAATGGCGGCGATCATGGTCAGGCTTTTGCAACCAACTTCAACCCTGAAATCAACATCCGTGAAGTGACCGCCCCGGCGCGCCACTGGGAGAATGGCGAGTGGATCGAGACCCCTGCCATGTCGACCAAGGTCGCCTTCGACTTTGAGGGCGTCGGCCCCAAGAACATGTACCTCATGTATCATGAGGAGCTCGAAAGCCTCGCCACGCACTTGCCGGAGATCAAGCGCATCCGCTTCTGGATGACGTTCGGCGACGAATATATCAAGCACCTCACTGTGCTGCAGAATGTCGGAATGACGCGGATCGACCCGGTGATCTACAATGGCGTTGAGATCGTCCCCCTGCAGTTCCTCAAGGCCGTGCTGCCCGAACCCGCCAGCCTTGGCGCGACAACCAAGGGCAAGACCAACATCGGTGTCATCGCCACCGGCCTTGGCAAGGACGGCAAGGAAAAGACACTCTACCTCTACAACATCTGCGATCATGAGGACGCCTATGCCGAAACCGGCAATCAGGCGGTTAGCTACACCACCGGCGTGCCCGCGATGATCGGCGCGGCGATGATGGTGACCGGCACTTGGGCCGGCGCGGGCGTATGGAACATCGAACAGCTCGACCCCGATCCCTTTATGGACATGCTGATGCAGCATGGCCTGCCATGGCAGTTGAAGGAACTTGATGGGCCGGTAGGGTTCTGATGGAAACCAAAGCCGGCGATCCCGGGGCTTTTGCCCGATTTCAGCTGAGCCGTGTGCCCTCGCCCGCCTTTGTCGTCGATGCGGCAAAGGTACGCGCCAATTTGGCCGTGCTCGCCGACATCAAGGAGCGGTCGGGGGCACGGGTATTGGCGGCGCTCAAGGCGTTTTCCATGTTCGCGCTCGGCCCGACCGTGGCGGAGGCACTCGACGGCGTTTGCGCTTCCGGGCTTTATGAAGCCCGTCTTGGTCGGCGGCACTATGCCGTGCCGGGCAAGCACAGCGAAGTTGCCACCTATTGCGCCGCCTATAAGGCAGAAGACCTGCCAGAGATTGCCGCTCTTTCTGACCATCTCATCTTCAACTCGCCGTTCCAGATCGCGCGGTTCCGCCCACTGCTCGACGAATTGCGGGCCAAGGGTGAGACGTTCGATATTGGCCTGCGCCTCAACCCCCAGCACAGCGAAGGGGAAGTGCCGAAATATGACCCCGCCGCGCCCTGCAGCCGTCTCGGCTTTCCGGTCAGCCAGTTGCAGGCTGAGCACCTCGACGGCGTTGATGGCATTCACATGCACACTTTGTGCGAGCAGGACTTTCCGCCTCTTGGGCGGACATGGGAAGCGGTCAAACCCGGTCTCGCTCCGCATTTTGATCAGCTAAAGTGGATCAACTTTGGCGGCGGTCACCATGTCACTCGTGCCGATTATCAGGTTGATGATCTGGTTGCCTTCCTGAAAGGCGTGATTGCCGAGACCGGGTGCGAAGTTATGATCGAACCGGGTGAGGCGATTGCGCTTGATGCCGGCATCCTTGTCGGTGAAATCCTCGACATGTTCGACAATGGCATGCCAATCGGCATCACCGACATCAGCGCGACCTGCCATATGCCCGACGTCATCGAGGCGCCGTACCGACCCGCCATGCTGGGAGAGGAAGGCGAGGACAGCACCGTGCCTGCGACGCGGCTTGGTGGGCCGTCCTGTCTCGCAGGAGATGTGATCGGCGACTACCGCTTGCCGGGTGGCGCGTCGGTGGGACAGCGCTTCGCTTTCCTTGACCAGGCGCATTATTCGATGGTCAAGACCAACACGTTCAATGGGGTCCCTTTGCCGTCGATCTGGCTGTGGGACAGTGCCAGCGACGAGCTCAGGCTGGTTCGCGAATTCGGCTATGCGGATTTCGAGACCAGGTTGGGGTGAGTCGGTGAATCGCGGGGTATGCTCCGCTGTCAGGGCAATGGTTAAAGTAGAGGACCAGATAGAGCGGGAAAACGCCCTCTGCTATCCCACCAAGCATTTGAAAACCCATCGTTTTCTGTAAATTGGCAAAAGGGCTTTACAGGGGGGACCCCCACCCATATATGCACCCCCCGCTGCCCCAGGGGGACTTCCAATAACCGCAAGGCAGCCTTGTTGTTCCGTCTACCGTTTTGGGGGTCCCTTGAGTTGCACAATCACCATAGCGCACTGGGTCTAGTTCGCGACCTCAAGCCGGTGGAGCCGGTCACGCTGGTGCGTCCGCACGCAGCGCGCCGCGCCGCCCGCTTCTTCGCAGACCACTTTCCGGGAAAAACGCTGTATGCGGTAAAGGCGAATCCGTCGCCTGACCTGCTGCGCGTCCTTTGGGATAGCGGCGTGACGCATTATGACGTCGCGTCGATCGCTGAGGTTCGCCTCGTCGCCCGCACCCTGCCCGAAGCGACGCTCTGCTTCATGCATCCGGTCAAGGCCGAGGAAGCGATTTCCGAAGCCTATTGGACGCATGGTGTGCGCACCTTCTCGCTCGACACGATGGACGAGCTGGAAAAGATCGTCCGGGCCACCGAAGGCGCGGCCGACCTCAACTTGCTGGTTCGCCTTCGCGTTTCGTCCGACCATAGCAAGCTGAGCCTCGCCGCCAAGTTCGGCGCCGAGCCCGAGGATGTGGCCGAACTGCTGATGGCTGCGCGTCAGGCTGCTGATGCGCTGGGCATCTGCTTCCATGTCGGAAGCCAGGCGATGAGCCCGCATGCCTATGCGGTTGCGCTCGAGCGCGTTCGTGCAGCGATTGTTGCTGCGTCGGTGACGGTCGACATTGTCGATGTCGGCGGAGGCTTCCCGAGCTGGTATCCAGGCATGGAGCCGCCGCCGCTCAAGGCCTATTTCGACGTGATCAGCCGCGGCTTCGAAAGCCTGCCGATCAGCTATTCGGCTGAACTGTGGTGCGAGCCTGGCCGGGCGCTTTCGGCCGAGTACAGCTCGCTGATCGTCCGCGTTGAAAAGCGCCGTGGCGACGAACTCTACATCAACGACGGTGCCTATGGAGCTCTGTTCGATGCGGCGCATGTCGGCTGGCGGTTCCCGGTGACCCTGTTGCGCGAGCCGAATGCCGAAGTGTCGGTGACGATGGAAGCGTTCAGCTTTTACGGTCCGACCTGTGACGATCTCGATCACATGACCGGCCCGTTCATGCTGCCTGATGATATTCAGGCTGGCGATTACATCGAAATCGGGATGCTGGGTGCCTATGGCTGCGCCATGCGGACCAAGTTCAACGGCTTTGGCGCAGAGCATGTCGCCGTGGTTTCGGATGAGCCGATGGAGAGCCTGTATGTCGGAGCGCTGGCCGACACAGAACGGCGCAGTGCGACCATAACCAAACTGTTCTGATCCCATAGGTGATCAGCCAGACAACGATGGACAAAATAACCCGGATCAGCCCATGCTGGTCCGGGTTATTCCATGTGGTGCCACGCTGGTTCCAACTGGTTGCAATGCTATTGAAAAGGAGTAGCCTTCGGCACAGGGCTCCAGGGAGAGGGCCCAGATTTCGGGGGAAATTCCATGGATATGAGCAAAGCCATGTTGGCGCCTGCCGCAGTTCTTGTGCTGTGGACATTGATCATGGTCGGGTGGACGGCCGTTTCACGTTTCAGCGCCTTTTCCCAAGCAGGCGTCAGTTTGAAGGGTGCAGCGCCGGGCGGTCGCGGGCAGGATCTTGAGGGGGTTCTGCCTCCGCAAACCAACTGGAAATCCCACAATTACAGCCATCTCGTCGAACAGCCGACAATCTTTTATCCCGCGGTGATCATCCTTGCCGTGGCCGGTGGAGAAAGCCAGATCAACCTCACCCTTGCCTGGGCCTATGTTGGTCTGCGTATTCTTCATTCCTTGTGGCAGGCGCTCATCAATACCATCCCGGTGCGTTTCACCCTGTTTGCCCTGTCCACGGCCTGTCTGATCGGATTGTCGATCAACGCCGTTGTCCTGACCCTGACTTGAGGGAGAGAGAGAAATGACTGACCATATTCCTGCCATTCTTGGCCCCGTCGTCGCCCTTGCGGGCTGGACCATGATCATGTGGCTTTGGATGTACGCAACCCGTATTCCGGCGATCGGCAAGCTGCCGAAATCAGGCGAGCCCAATGCCGATCAAGGATGGACCGGCGCCATGCTGGAGGGTCTGTTGCCCCGCGAGATCCAGTGGAAGGCGCATAATTACAACCATCTGCATGAGGCACCGACAGTGTTCTACGCGGTGGCGCTGACGCTGGCGATGATCGGTGAGGGCGACAATCTCAACGCGACTATTGCCTGGGTCTATGTCGGCTTGCGGATCGTCCATTCGGTCTATCAGGCAACGATCAACAAGGTGCCGGTACGCTTTGGCCTGTTCGCCCTGTCGAGCATCGCGCTCATGATGCTGATCATTCATGCTGCGATGAGCGTGTTCGGCCGCTGAATCACCGACTGATCCGGGCAACCAGTTCCGTATGGGTGGACCAGCGGAACTGGCCAACCGGCCTGACCCATTGCAGATGATAACCGCCAGAGCCGAGTATCTGCATGTCTCGGGCGAAGCTTTGCGGGTTGCAGCTCACATAAGCGATCACAGACACATCTGACTGAGCCAGGGTCTTGGCCTGTTCTTCCGCGCCGGCCCGGGGCGGGTCTATGACCACCCCGGCAAAGGGTTTGAGATCCTGGACCGTCAGCGGTCTGCGATAGAGGTCGCGGTGGTCACAGATCAATGGCAGTTGCCTGAGATTGGCAGCGCGGCGCAAGGCGAGAATGGGGTCGCGAGCAGCCTCTACCGCCAGAACATGACTGCCCGGTGCGAGTGCGAGGGCAAATGTCCCCAGTCCTGCGAACAGGTCAGCCACATCGGAGGCACCCTCCAATATCTGCTGGACAGACTGCACCAGTGCGTCCTCGCCCTCCTTTGTTGCCTGTAAAAAGGAGGCGTGCGGCAAAGGCACCGGCACTCCCCCCAATGTGATTGTCACAGGCTCCGGTGCCCAGCGGTCTTCCGGACCATGGCCTTCGTCAAGCGTAAGGCGGGCTATCCTGTTCGTCGCTGCAAACTCATGCAGGGCATCATGGGCTTCCAGCCCGTCAGCCTCAACGCCACTGATCAGGACATCGGCACCTTGATCGGCCAATGTCAGCTGAATGGTTGCGAGGCTGCGGCGGCCAAGCAACTGGCCCATCAGTTTGCGGAGCGGAGCGACCAGGGCAAACAGCGCCGGGTGGAGAATCGTACATTGACGGACGTCCACAAGCTTGTGGCTGCGCCCTTCGTTGAACCCGACCAGAACCGACCCGCCGAGCCGCATGGCCTTCAAGGTTGCTCGGCGGCGACTGTTTGGCGGAGAGAGATGCGGTTCGAGAATGTCGGGCACAGGCAGCTTTTGAGCGGTCAGAGCAGCAGCGACGCGGTCCCGCAGGAACTTGGCATAGCTGTCGTCATCGACATGCTGTAATTGGCACCCGCCGCAGCGGGGATAGTGGCGACAGGGAGGCGTCTGATGGTGGGGGCCGGCGAAGATGGTGCCATCAGCGCCTATACTGTCCCCCGGAGCGGCGAGCGGCACGTGACGCCCATCAGCCGTTACGCCATCCCCGCGGCCCGCGAGGCGCAGGATCAGGCTGGGATCAACCGTCATGGCCAGAGCGATCCTTTGACAAGATCATCAGCAACAAATCCTTTTTCAGATCGTTCAGCGGCGCGCTGTTGCAACATGACCGCCGCCTGGGCCGCTTCAAAGGCGGGGAGGCCGCGAGCGAGCATGGCAGCTGCAATGCCAGCGAGTACATCACCCGTGCCGGCGGTGGACAACCAGCTGTTGCCCGGCGAGGCGATGGCCACCCGGCCATCAGGCGTGGCGATCACAGTATCCGGCCCCTTGTGGACAAGGACGGCATTGTAGCGGTCCGCCAGCTGAACTGTGGCGCTGATTTTGTCCGGAACCACTGCCCCGCCCATCCGGGCAAATTCGCCGGCATGGGGAGTCAGGATAGCCGGTTGGTCGAAGCGGGTTTCGCCGAGCAGGCCCAGCGCATCGGCATCCACGACGAGCGGCTTGCCGGTGGCGCGGGCCGCATCGAGGCGGGCATGTGCATCCTCACCCTGCCCCAGACCACAGCCGACAAGGATGGCACCGATCCGATCATCAAGGATAGCCGCGCCGTCCCGCCAACCCTGGCGGACAATGGCCAGCGGAGGCGATGGTGGCAGGGCGGAACCGATCAGCCGGACATAGCCAGCGCCAGAGCGCAAGGCGGCCCGTGCGGCGAGTTCGGCGGCTCCCGCCATTTTTCCGGCGACCACCGCTACGAGGCCGCGCGCATATTTGTGCGAGGCAAAACCGGGCTCTGGAAGGAAGGGCATGACGGCTGTGGTCTGGTGGCTCGTGATCGTCAGGCCGAGATCATCAAGCATGACCCTGCCCATGCGCGACGCACCCGGAAACAGCAGGTGCGCGGGCTTTAGAGCGCCAAATGCGAGCGTGACATCGGCATGGATCGGGCAGCCAAGGTCTGCCCCGCTGTCGGTGGCGAGGCCGCTCGGCACATCAGCGGCGATAATACGCGCTGCGCTGGCGGCATGACGAGACAGGGCACCGGACAGATACTGATCAAGCGGTCGGTTGAGACCAGTGCCGAACAGGCAATCGACAAGAACAGCGGTGGCGACAGGCGCGCGATCGAGGCTGTCGGTTCCCCTGCCCCAGCGTGCCGCCGCCTGTCTTGCAAGATCGGTGACCGGCGCGGCGTGCCCGCTGACGGTGACCGTGGCGCCCATTGCCGCCAGATAATGAGCGGCGACATAACCATCACCACCATTGTTGCCGGGTCCGGCAAGGATGTGCACCGGGCGACCGGCGGCCATGCGGAAAGCGAGCCGGGCCAGCGCATGGCCGGCACGATCCATCAACCTGTCAAGCGGCGTGCCAGCGAGGGCAGCAGCCTGTTCGGCTTCGCGCATGGCGGCGGCGGTCAATATGGGATGGGGCCGGTTCACCGCGTCCTGCTAGGCCCGGCGGACGCGAAGGGCAAGCCGGTGGCCCGGGATCAACGCCGGACAGTTGCGGGGAGGCGATAGCGATCCTGTGCGACCGCAACCTCGATCAAGCCATTGTCCATCAACGATACTCGCGCCTCATCAGCGCCATCTGCCGTTACGACCCCTCGCCCGTCGCTGGTGATCCGGAACCGGCGATAGCCAGCATCAGCGCGGCCGAGCATAAGCAACTGGCCATCGGCACTGGCGATGCGGTCAAGCGTGCAGTTCAACTGGAAATGCTGTTCACCGTTGAGCGCGCAAAATATGCGCCCGGCATCGGCGGCATCCCGCACATGCTGAGCCTCAACCTCTGCGAGCTTCTGATTGTCAGGTTCGGTCGAGCAAGCTGAAAGAGCCAAGCCCGCACCAATGAATCCTGCCCTGAACGAATGTAACCGCCTTTTCCCCATAGGCCTGTTCTTATGCCTGCTTTGACCCGCGAGACAAGGGGGCCAATTGCGAGATGTCCCGAATAGCGCCACGTGCGGCACTCGTCGTCATGGCCGCATAAGCACGCAAAGCCACCGAAATCGAACGTGGACGGTGCGTCGCGGGCTGCCAGGCATTGGCGCCCTTGGCGTCCATTGCTGCGCGCCTTTCGGCCAGTTCCACATCTGAAATCATCAGGTTGATGCTGCGTTCGGGAATGTTGATGTCAATCCGGTCCCCATCCCGCACCAGCGCGATGGCCCCACCTTCCGCAGCTTCCGGGGAGACATGGCCTATCGACAGGCCTGAAGTCCCGCCCGAAAAGCGGCCGTCGGTCACCAGCGCGCACGCCGCGCCCAACCCCTTTGATTTGAGATAGCTGGTCGGATAAAGCATTTCCTGCATGCCGGGCCCGCCTTTCGGACCTTCGTAGCGAATGACAACGACGTCGCCAGCCTGCACCTGATCGGTAAGGATCGCTGTCACAGCGTCATCCTGACTCTCAAAGACCTTGGCAGGGCCGGAGAAAATCAGGATCGATTCATCGACCCCTGCGGTTTTGACAATGCAGCCATCGAGCGCGATATTGCCGGTGAGCACGGCGATGCCGCCATCCTTTGAAAAGGCATGGTCAACCGATCGGATGACGCCCTTTTCCCGGTCAAGGTCCAGTGCGTCCCATCGCCGGTCCTGGCTGAAGGCGGTTTGGGTTGGGACACCCCCGGGCGCGGCGAGGAAGAAATGCTGAACCTGAGGATCGTTGGTGCGACCGATATCCCAGGCGTTGATTGCGTGCCCCAGGGTGGGCGCATGCACGGTCGGAACATCGGTGTGCAACAGGCCGCCTCGCTCCAGTTCACCAAGGATGGCGAAGATGCCGCCTGCGCGGTGGACATCCTCCATATGCACATCTGACTTGGCCGGGGCGACTTTACTGAGGCAGGGGACACGGCGGGAGAGGCGGTCGATATCGGCCATGGTGAAATCGACGCCAGCCTCATATGCGGCAGCGAGCAGGTGGAGCACGGTGTTGGTCGATCCACCCATCGCGATGTCCAGGGTCATGGCATTTTCGAACGCCTTGAAGCTGGCAATGCTGCGGGGCAGGACGCTGGTGTCGTCGCCTTCATAATAGCGTTTGGCGAGATCAACGATCAGGTGCCCGGCGCGCAGGAACAGCGCCTTGCGGTCCGCATGTGTGGCGAGGGTGGAGCCATTGCCCGGCAGCGACAGACCCAATGCCTCGGTCAGGCAGTTCATCGAATTGGCGGTGAACATTCCCGAGCAGGAGCCGCAGGTCGGGCAGGCCGAGCGCTCGATCTCTGTAACTTCCTCGTCGGTATAGCTGTCGTCGGCAGCGGCAACCATGGCGTCCACAAGATCGAGCGCATGTTCCTTGCCCTTGAGGATCACCTTGCCGGCCTCCATCGGTCCGCCAGAGACGAACACGACCGGGATGTTGATGCGCAGGGCAGCCATCAGCATGCCCGGCGTGATCTTGTCGCAGTTGGAGATGCAGACCATGGCATCAGCGCAGTGGGCGTTGACCATATATTCGACGCTGTCGGCGATGAGGTCACGGCTCGGCAGGCTGTAGAGCATGCCGTCATGGCCCATCGCTATACCATCATCGACTGCGATGGTATTGAACTCCTTGGCCACACCACCGGCGGCTTCAATCTCCCGCGCGACCATCTGGCCCAGGTCCTTGAGGTGGACGTGGCCGGGCACGAATTGGGTAAAGCTGTTGACGACGGCGATGATGGGCTTGCCAAAGTCGCTGTCCTTCATGCCGGTGGCCCGCCACAGCCCGCGCGCGCCGGCCATGTTGCGGCCGTGGGTAGTGGTACGCGAACGATAGGCAGGCATGGTCGGGCTCCTGAGACAGAAAATTGCGCCGGAGTGCGGCTTTGCGAAGCCCTACACGGCTAGATTGCCAGCTTCAACGTCACAGTGTTGCAGATTCGACCCAATCGTTCTGCCCACAGGGCCTGGGCACCAGATCCGGTTGCGGTGTCCTGCCGCATTTCAATGCCCAGATAGGGAATGCCATTGCCCTCGGCATGGACATTCATTGTATAGTTCAGGAGCTTACCGGAATAAGGGAGTTGGTCACCGACGCAGAGCCCTTCGGCCTCGAGCAGCGGGATGGCGATGCGGGCGGCGCGATCGTCCTGATTGTAAAGCACGCCGACCTGCCAGGGCCGGGCCTCATCCGACGTGGCCAGTGCCGGGGTGAAGCTGTGCAGCGAAAGGATCAACGCGGGACGCGCTTGGGAGAGCAGATCAGCCAACCCCCGATGATAGGGGCGGTAGAAACGGTCAAGCCGCGCGACATGCTGATCATGGCTGAGGGCATTGCCCGGAATGGCGTGGCCGTCACTGGCGATGGGGATCAGGCCTGGCGCGTGCTCGTCGCGGTTAAGGTCAACGACGAGACGGGACTGGGCCGCAAGCCAGGCCGCATCGACCGCCGTGCTGTTGACCATGTGCCGCGCAACGTCTGCCACGCCGATATCGATGGCGATATGCTCATCCAGCAAATGCCGGTCGATGCCCAGATCGATGTCCTCCGGGACATGGTTCGAGGCATGATCTCCGATCAGCAGAATTCCACCACAACGCGGCTCGCCCAGCAAATTCCAAGGCTGACGGATGCCACTCATCGCAATTGACCGCCCATCACCCACCAGTCAGGGTGATCGTCGGCGATGCGAATGGCAGCGGATTGCATGGTGCCGAGCGAGTGGAACAACGCGAAGCAGGTTGCACCGGAGCCCGACATGCGTGCCATGATGGGGAGTTGTGCACGGAGCAGCGTGAGCACCTCGTCAATCTCCGGACAAAGGGTGGTGGCTGGCCCCTCCAGATCGTTGCGCCCTGCCCGTGCCGCCGCGAGGACGGCGCCCTCGCCCAGCGGCCCACGGTCTACACCGTCCCACGCCTTGAATACCGGGCCGGTCGCCAGCGGCAGTCGCGGGTTGACGAGGAGGACGGCCAGGTCCTTCGCATCATCCTCACCCGGCATATGCAGGTCGTTGCCAGTGCCGCGGCCGAGCCGGGTCTGGCTGACAATACAGGCACCGACGTCGGCGCCAAGGCGAGAGGTGGCGAGGACCAGCTCCTTCATGTCGCCATTGTGGACGAAATGACGGTCAAGCAGGCGGATCATCGCGGCGGCGTCTGCCGATCCGCCGCCGATGCCTGCCGCCACCGGCAAGCGTTTGTCGAGATTGATGGCGAGCGGGGGAATGGTTGGCTGGCCGGGACGGACCATCGCGCGCATGGCTTCGAGCGCCTGCAGGACGAGATTGTCGGGACCGGAGGTCAGGCCCGCTGCGAACTCCCCGCTTATCGTCAGGCTGTCGCGCTCAGCGGGCTCGACAGAGAGCCGGTCGCCATCATCGACAAAGGCGAACAGCGTTTCCAGTTCATGATAGCCATCATCACGCCGCTTGCGGACATGCAGCGCGAGGTTGATCTTGGCGTAGCCGGTTTCGATCATTGATCCTCCCCGGAACGGGGAGGGGGACCATCCAGAGGATGGTGGAGGGGCGCGCGGCCCTCCGATGCTATCCGATCGGAACGTTCACGACAGACACTCAATATTCTCAACACCGCTCCGTCGAAATTTTCCATGACCGCCTCGGCGGGTACACGCATTGTGGCGATATGCTGTTCACGAAGAAAGACCGAGCGCCGTTCATCGGATTGAATCCTCGCCGCATTGTCATGGGCAGCGCCATCAATCTCGATCGCCAGTCGCGCCGCTGCGCAATAAAAGTCGATGATATAGGGACCGGCGGGGTGCTGGCGGCGAAACTTCAGACCATCCGGGCGTTTGCGGAGCTCTTGCCAAAGTTTCACTTCAGGAACAGTCATCTCGCTCCGCAATTTGCGCGCCAGTTTCACTGAACCTTTTGTACCGCTAAGCATCGCGCGCCCCTCCACCACCTGCGGTGGTCCCCCTCCCCGTTACCGGGGAGGACTCGGACTCACATGTTCGGATAGTTGGGGCCACCACCGCCTTCAGGGGAAACCCAGGTTATATTCTGGGTCATGTCCTTGATGTCGCAGGTCTTGCAGTGGACGCAGTTCTGCGCGTTGATCTGGAAGCGGGGGTTGCCCTCCTCCTCGCCGACGACCTCATAAACGCCAGCCGGGCAATACCGCTGCGCCGGTTCGTCATAGAGCGGCAGGTTGTAGGCGACCGGGCGATCAGGATCTCCGAGTTTGAGGTGACAGGGCTGATCTTCGCCATGATTGGTGTTCGAAAGGAACACCGAAGAAAGGCGATCAAAGCTGATGACACCGTCTGGCTTGGGATAGTCAATCTTGGGTGCGATGTCTGCGCGAAGCATACCGACATGGTCAGGCTTATGCTTCATGGTGAAGGGCATTTTGATGCCGAGATGTTCGGCCCACATGGTCGTTCCAGCGAGGATGGTCCCGGCCGTTTCGCCAAATTTCTTTACGAGGGGCACCGTGTTGCGAACCAGGCGCAGTTCCTCATAGACCCAGCTCGCCTCATAGGCTTCCGGATAGGTGGTGAGAACATCCTGGCCACGATCCGCCATGACCGCGTCAAACGCAGCTTCGGCCGCCATCATGCCCGATTTCATCGCAGTATGCGTGCCCTTGATGCGCGGCACGTTGAGGAAACCGGCACAGCAACCGATCAGCGCGCCGCCGGGGAAGACCAGCCTGGGCACTGATTGGAAACCGCCATCGGTAATGGCGCGGGCGCCATAGGATACGCGCTTGCCGCCTTCGAGGATCGCCCTGATCGCTGGATGGGTTTTCCAGCGCTGCATTTCCTGGAAGGGCGAGAGGTGCGGATTCTTGTAGCTGAGCCAGGTGACGAAGCCCAAGGCGACCTGACCGTTGGCCTGATGATAAAGGAAACCACCACCGTTGGCGTGGCTGTCAACATTGAGCGGCCAGCCCTGTGTGTGGATCACCCGCCCCGGCTCATGCTTGTCGGCAGGAATGTCCCACAACTCCTTGATACCGATACCATAAACCTGTGGGTCACAATCGGCCTCAAGATCATAGGTGGCCTTGACCTGCTTGGTCAGATGCCCCCGCGCACCTTCTGCAAACAAGGTATAGCGTGCATGAAGCTCCATACCGGGCTGATAATCGGGCCCTTGCTCACCATCCCGCGTCACGCCCATGTCGCCGGTAGCAACACCGCGCACGGCGCCAGCTTCATCATAGAGGACTTCGGCAGCCGCAAAACCGGGGAAAATCTCGACCCCTAGTCCCTCGGCCTGCTCCGCCAGCCAGCGACACAGGCTGCCAAGGCTGCCGGTGTAGGTGCCATGGTTGTTCATGAACGACGGCAGCAGGAAATGCGGGAAGTCGATCTTCTTCTTTTCGGTGAGAATCCAGTGGTGATTCTCGGTTACCGGAGTCGCCGCCAGCGGACAGCCCGAATCCCTCCATTCAGGCAGGAGTTCGTCGAGCGCCTTGGGATCGATGACAGCACCCGACAAAATATGCGCGCCAACTTCCGAGCCTTTTTCAATCACGCAGACGCTGACGTCCTTGCCAGCTTCGCCCGCCTTTTGTTTCAAGCGGATAGCTGCTGATAGGCCAGCCGGCCCAGCACCGACGATGACCACGTCATAAGGCATTGATTCACGTTCGCTCATGGCGGACTCCTACCCTCGTTCGCTGTGTGACGCGGTCATGACTCATGTCAGCGCGTGTCAAACTCATCCTGTCGGAAATGCCGATGCCCGCCAATTGACCTGAACGTCAACTGGCTGTTTGCGTTTAACCCATGATCGGGGAACAATCTTCCGCAATTTCGAGCTATCTGGACTGGTGGACAAAGGCCGGCGTGCTGGATGCTGTGAGCGATAGAGCCACGGACTGGCTATCCCCCGCCCCACGCGCTGGTGCCGATGCCGGACCTGGACAACAGCGGCCTGCCGCTGCGCTGAACGACGCCGGACAGCGTGTCCGGGCCAACAGCAATGCGGTGATGGCTGACGCACCAACAGCCAGGGAGGCATCGCCTCCATTGGCCATGCCCGGTGACCTTGAGGCTTTTGATCATTGGCTCGCCTCCGGGTCTCCGCTGCCCGGTGCCTTGTGGTCCGGTCCTCCTGTCCTGCCGCATGGACCGGTGGATGCGCCGCTAATGATCCTTTCAGACACGCCAGATGAGTTGGACCTTGAGCAGGGCCGATTGTTTTCAGGCGTCCAGGGGCGGCTTGTCGATGCGATGCTCTCCGCGATTGGACTGGATCGCAATCTGGTGCGAATCGCCAGCATCGCTTTTACGCGCCCTCCCGCCGGTCGTCTTGCCGGGCCCGAGGCAGACGAACTGCTTTCGATCGCGCGGCACCACATCGCTATCGCGCGGCCTCGTCATCTGCTGCTGTTCGGGCAACAGAGTTGTAGTCTTTTGACCGGGGACGTGGTGCCGCCGGATGGCCTTGGTCAACGACAAATTAACCTTTCGGGCGGCATGAGGGCGGCCATTGCCATCCACCATCCACGCCTTCTGTTGAAGCAGCCCCTGCTGAAACGGCCAGCCTGGACAGCCTTGAAGCCCCTGAAGGAGCCGACGCTGACATGATGATTGCCAAGTTTGCCCTTCCCTCGCTGTTGCTTTCCGGTGCCTTGCTGTTTGCGCCGGTCCCGGCCTTTGCCAATGGTGATGATGCGGTGACAGCGGTAACCGGGCCCCAGTCTCCGGGCGTCACGGTCAATGGGACAGTGAGCCTGGCCGATGCCTTGTCTTCCATTCGCACAGGTCGGTGGGACCTTGCCCGGGCCCAGATTGAGGCCATGCGCGACCGCCAGTTGGCGGCATTTGCC
This sequence comes from Sphingomonas lacunae, assembly GCF_012979535.1. Classification (NCBI taxonomy): domain Bacteria; kingdom Pseudomonadati; phylum Pseudomonadota; class Alphaproteobacteria; order Sphingomonadales; family Sphingomonadaceae; genus Sphingomonas; species Sphingomonas lacunae. Next base: position 2,496,721 of record NZ_CP053015.1, on the reverse strand, counting down.
CGTGCCGAATATCTGTTGGCACCATCCAGCCCCCGTGCTGAGCCGTCCGAATTGCGTGCCTTGCTCAACGAAGCGCCTACCTTGCCCCAAGCCAGCCGCCTGGCCAGCCTGGCGCAGCGGCGAGGCATCACCGATTTGCCATCCCTGCCGGGTCTGCAACGCCTCGGCTGGGCTGGTTCCTCGCCTCGACGGGGTAATCCGCGCTCGGTGGCCGATCCGATGCTCGGCAATCTTGGCCGCCAAATTCAGGCACGGATCACCGCTGATGATCCCGCCGGAGCCGAATCGCTGCTGCTTGCGGCAGAAACCAGACTTGCCCCGGCAACGCTGACTGAATGGCGGCAGAGGATCGCCTGGTCCTATTACATCGAGAATGACGTCACCAATGCTCGCCGGGTTGCCGCTCTGGCCCAGAATGGTGCTGGCGAATGGGTGGCACAGGCTGACTGGACGCAGGGTCTCGCCGCCTGGCGTGAGGCGGATTATCGCGCTGCCATGATCGCCTTTCGCAATGTGGCAACCCGTGCAACGGAAGATGAGCTGGAAGCCGCAGGCCATTTCTGGTTTGCGCGCTCTGCGACCGCAGCTGGTCTGCCACAAGAAGCACAGCCGGCTCTGCGTCGCGCCGCTTCGCTGCCGGAGACATTTTATGGTCAGCTGGCGGCCGAAAGTCTGGGCGTGAGAGAGTCACTCGCGGGCACTGAAGCCGATGAAGCTGCCCGGCGTCGCGTTGCCGCACTGCCCAATGTGCGAACGGCCATTGCCCTTGCGACAGCTGGTGAAACCCGGCTTGCAGATGAGACATTGCGATATCAGGCGCGAATTGGTCAGCCACAAGACCATGCAGCGCTTGTTGCCATCGCCGGACAGGTCAATTTGCCTGAGACCCAGTTGTTCCTGGCGCATAATGCACCCAGCGGTGTGCGGCCGGGTGGCATGGCGCGTTTCCCTGCACCCAACTGGACCCCGGCGAGCGGTTGGCGGGTTAACCCTGCGCTGGTTTTCGCTCACACCCTTCAGGAATCCCAGTTTCGTGCCCGTGTTGTCAGCCCCGCCGGTGCGGTTGGCCTGATGCAGGTGATGCCGGGGACTGCGAACCAGATGGGTCTGCGCTCCATGGGCGGTGACCTTACGAACCCGTCGGTGAACATGGCGCTTGGTCAGTCCTATATCGAGCATCTGCGCGACAATCCGGTCACGGGCGGCCTGCTCCCCAAGGTGATCGCGGCATACAACGCTGGACCCACGCCGGTCAGCCGGTGGAACAGCGAGGTGCGGGACAACGGAGACCCGCTGCTGTTCATCGAATCCATCCCCTACTGGGAAACACGGGCCTATGTTGGCACTGTCCTGCGCAATCTGTGGATCTATGAGCGGCAGCTGGGTTCGGTTTCGAACAGCCGCGCCATGATCGCGCAAGGCCGCTGGCCAACTGTTCCCGGCCCTGGTGGTACCACGCTCGCCAGTAATCACCGGGCATCAGGCGGCAACTGACTGGTCCTGCTGTTTACCACTGACCGCAGAATAGCCATTGCACCAAGGTGGAGCGTTCTCTAACTGTTCGCGCGTGTCCGACCAGTCACCCTTGTCCACCCAAACGAACATGCCGGCCTATGCCGCTGGGCTGAATCCGGCGCAGCAGGAGGCTGTGCTAACGACCGAAGGGCCGGTATTGGTATTGGCTGGCGCCGGGACTGGGAAAACCTCGGCGCTTACCGCGCGTCTGGCCCATATTGTCCAATCAGGTCGGGCTTGGCCCTCCCAGATACTGGCTGTGACCTTCACCAACAAGGCCGCGCGCGAAATGCGCGAGCGCATTGCCAAGCTTGTCGGCCCATCGAGTGAAGGGATGGCGTGGCTTGGTACATTTCACGCCATGGCCGCCAAGATGCTGCGTCGCCACGCTGAACTGGTCGGACTGCACAGCAATTTCACCATCCTCGATACCGATGACCAGTTGCGCGTCATAAAGCAATTGCTTCAGGCCGAAGGGATAGACGACAAGCGTTGGCCCAACCGGCAATTTGCGGCCCTTCTCGACCGGTGGAAGAATCGCGGTTTGACCCCGGCTGATCTTCAGGCCGGTGACGATGATGGTTTTGCGCATGGCAAGGGGCTGGCACTTTACCAGCTGTATCAGGACCGGTTGAGGACTCTGAACGCTTGCGATTTTGGCGATCTGTTGCTGCACATGCTGGTGATATTCCGCACTCACCGTGAAGTGCTGGCGGATTATCAACAACGGTTCCGCTACATTTTGGTCGATGAGTATCAGGACACCAATGCCGCTCAATATCTGTGGCTGCGGCTGCTGGCGCAGGAGCGCAAGAATATCGCGGTTGTAGGTGATGACGACCAGTCGATCTATAGCTGGCGCGGCGCGGAAGTCGCCAATATCCTCAGGTTCGAGCGCGATTTTCCGGGTGCCAAGGTCATCCGGCTTGAACAGAATTACCGTTCGACCCCGCATATTCTGGGCGCCGCATCCGGCCTGATCGCCAACAATGGCGAGCGGCTGGGCAAGACGCTCTGGACCGAAGCCGAAGCCGGCGAAAAGGTCAGGGTCATCGGTGTGTGGGACGGCCCCGAGGAAGCGCGCCGGGTCGGCGAAGAGATTGAGCAGCTGCAGCGGATCGGTGTCTCTCCTGACACCATTGCCATTCTCGTGCGTGCTTCGTTCCAGACGCGTGAATTCGAAGAACGGTTCATCCACATCGGCGTGCCATACAAGGTCATTGGCGGCTTCCGTTTCTATGAGCGCGCAGAAATAAGAGACGCAATTGCCTATCTGCGACTGATCAATCAGCCTGCGGATGATCTGGCGTTCGAACGGATCGTCAACACGCCCAAGCGCGGTCTGGGCGACAAGGCGATGGCGTCGGTCCACCGCATCGCCCGAGATCAACGCGTGCCATTACTGGCGGCTGCGGCAATGATTGGCCAGAGCGATGAGGGCACGCCGCAGGCGCGTCGGTCGCTGGCGGGGTTTGCGCAGTCCGTCGCCCGCTGGCGCGATCAGGCCAGTGCGGTGAACCATGCCACGTTGGCGCAGATCGTCCTGGATGAGAGCGGCTACACCGCCATGTTGCAAGCGGACAAGAGCAGCGAGGCCGCAGGACGGCTGGAAAACCTGCAGGAACTTGTCCGGGCGATGGAGGAATATGAGACGCTCGACGAATTCCTTGAGCATGTCAGCCTGGTCATGGACAATGAGGCGGCAAGTGATGAGCCCAAGGTGACGATCATGACCGTCCATGCCGCCAAGGGGCTCGAGTTCGGGCATGTCTTCCTCGCGGGTTGGGAAGATGGCCTGTTTCCATCGCAGCGCGCCCTTGATGAAGGTGGCTTGCGCTCGCTCGAAGAGGAGCGGCGGCTGGCCTATGTCGCGATCACCCGTGCCCGGGAACGCTGCACCATCCTCCACGCCGCCAATCGCCGCGTTTATGGGCAATGGCAAAGCGCAATCCCGTCGCGGTTTATAGCCGAATTGCCCCCAGAGCATGTCGAGCAGGAAAACACGATGGGCGGCGGTGAATCGCTGTGGCGGGCCAACTGGTCGACAGTCAGCGATCCATTTGCCGATGTCGGCCGCGGAACGGGGCGCGGGCCCGGTTGGCAAAGGGCGAGCCAGACAGCTTATGATCCCGCTCCCAAGCGGATTGTCGAGGCGCGTGGCAGCGCCGTCTCGCTTGGCAACAAGGGTCGCAGCGATCTCGCCATCGGCATGCGCATATTTCACGAAAAGTTCGGCTATGGCCTTATCCAGGACATTGAAGGCAACAAGCTGGAGGTTGAGTTTGAGACCGCTGGCGCGAAACGCGTCCTCGACAGCTTTGTGACCATCGCCTGAGCGGCGGATCAGCCTGTTGAACCAACGTCACAAAGGTTGCGGTCGTTCCGCCACCGGTCTAACCGAGGGCCATGGCAAGTGGCACCCCATCCTCCCCGCAGTTGCAGCAGATTGTTGCCCTGCTCCAATCCGGTAATCCGTCGGGAAGCCTGAGCCTTATCGACGAAATGCGCCATCGCGACGTGTCTTTGCCACCGCAGGCTGACTGGGTCGAGGCAAGGGCGGCATCCATGGTCGCAGATCGCCCACGTGAACAGTCGGCTCTGCTTCGCATATTGGAGCGCGACCGGCGGGACATCCCCGCCATGTTGGCCATGGGCCAGTTGAAGGCGGCAACAGGTGATGTGCGCTCAGCCGCCAGCTGGTACCGCGCGGCGCTCAATCAGGCGAGCAACAGCCAGGTGCCGCAGGCGCTGCATGCCGGGCTGGCCCACGCCCAGAGTTTTTGCGAACAGTCTCAGAGGCGGCTTGCCGAGGAGTTTGCCGCTGCGCTTGATGGCACCGGCGTGGGTGTCGGCGGCAGTCCTGCGCTTCGGCACGCGATTGACCTTTTGTATGGCCGGTCGGAGATTTTTCTCCAGCAGCCCAGCATGTTTTACTACCCCGGCCTGCCCCAGCGCTGCTTCTACGAACGGCAAGAATTTGATTGGGTTGCCGGTCTGGAGGCGCAAGCCGAGGCATTGCGTGACGAATTTTTGGCGTTGCTGGAGCGCAGTGACCAACCATTCGCACCTTATATCCGCCGCGGTGCCGACCGCCCGGCGTCCAGCAGCGCGTTGCTGGAGAATGAAAACTGGGGTGCTGCTTATTTGTGGCAGGGCGGGCAACCCACCGAATTGTCGCGTCACTGCCCGCAAACGATGGCGGCGCTCGCGGATGCTCCCCTGCCCCATGTCGAGGGCCGGTCGCCGATGGCTCTCTATTCCCGGTTGAAGCCGGGCACACATATCACCGCCCACCACGGCCTGCTCAATACCCGCCTCATATGCCATCTGCCTCTCATTGCGCCGGAAGGGTGTGCCTTGCGCTGTGGCCATGAAACTCGGTCATGGCATTTCGGCAAGATGCTGATATTTGACGACAGCGTCGAACATGAAGCTTGGAATCGGGGCAGCAGCGACCGGACGATCCTGCTGTTTGAGATATGGCGACCGGAGATTCCAGAGGATGACCGGCACCAACTCGCCACATTGTTTGCTGCGATAGACCAGATTGATCCGGAACGCGGCAAGGAACAGGAATGACAGGCCAGACAGTTTCGCACCCCCTGCTCATCCCCGCTTTTCGTGCTTATTTCATCGCCCGACTGTGCAATACCATTGCCCAGACCGGGATGACGCTGATCCTCGGCTGGCAGGTCTATAATCTTGCCCGGGAAACGATGGATGTGAGCACATCCGCATTTCTGCTGGGCATGATCGGACTGGCCCAATTTGTCCCTCTTTTCCTGCTGACACCTTTGGTCGGTTTGGTCGCCGACACGATTGACCGGCGCCGGATAGCCCAAGCGACAACCGCATTGCTTTTGTTCACCACCCTTTATTTGGGGGGACTGACCTGGTTCGAGCAGTTGAGTCTGCCGGCGCTGTTTGTCGCGGCTGTGCTGATCGGTGTTTCGCGGGCATTTTCAGGACCAGCCTATTCGGCGCTCGCACCGAACCTTGTCCCGCGCGAAAGCCTTCCCACCGCGATTGCCTTGAGTTCCAGTGCCTGGCAGGTGGGTAGCATCGGCGGGCCCAGTCTTGCCGGGGTGCTTTATGCCATTCATCCCGATCTGGCTTATGGATTCAGCTGTGGACTGTTCCTTATCGCGCTCGCGGCGATCGGGATGATCGGTACCGTGCCACAACCGCCGGTCCAAACGGACCAGCGACCATTGCACAGAATCGCCGAGGGATTCCGCTACGTACGACAAAACCGCCTGGTGTTGTCGACCATCACGCTGGATCTGTTTGCCGTACTGCTCGCTGGATCGACCGCCCTCCTCCCGGTTTTTGCCCGTGATATATTGCAGGTTGGCGCAGACGGCCTAGGCCTGCTTGCCGCCAGCATGGGCATAGGCGCGGCGGCAGTCGCGATTTTCCTCTCCTTCCGGCCGATGAAGCAGGAAGTCGGCCTCAAAATGCTGGCGGCAGTGGTTATTTTCGGCCTGGCCGTTGTGACATTTGGCCTGTCCACCAATTTTTGGCTCAGTGTAGGGGCTCTGACCGTCGCTGGCGCTGCGGACATGATATCCGTCTATGTCCGTCAGTCGCTGATCCAGCTTCACACGCCCGATGAGATGCGTGGCCGGGTAAGCGCCGTGTCGCAATTGACCATTTCAGCCTCCAACGAGTTGGGAGAGGCCGAAAGTGGATTGCTTGCCGCTTTGATCGGCCCTGTTGGTGCTGTTGTGGTCGGCGGCGCCGGGGCGATCGCCATCACCCTGATCTGGGCCGGCCTGTTCCCTGAACTGCGGCAGGCCCGAACATTTGACCCGCCTAATAAGCTCGTCTGACCAAAGGCTGCTTTTTCAGATCAAACCAGCGTTCCGCTTGCCAAATCCGAAGCGAAGACCAAAGTAGTATCATTGCGATTAGCATCTACCCCCTCAGAGCCCAAAGAAGGGCCACAGACCATGGGAACATCATCGTGAAAGCCAACACCATCCTCGATACCATCGGCAACAGCGCGCATATCCGTATGCAGCGGCTGTTCGGTTCCGCCGAAGTATGGATCAAGTCGGAGCGGTCGAACCCTGGTGGATCGATCAAGGACAGAATTGCCCTGGCGATGATAGAGGCGGCTGAACGCGACGGCCACCTCAAGCCGGGCGGGACAATCATCGAACCGACCAGCGGAAACACCGGTATCGGCCTAGCGATGGTTGCGGCGGTCAAGGGCTACAAGCTGATCCTTGTCATGCCCGAATCCATGTCGCTTGAACGGCGGCGCCTGATGCTGGCCTACGGCGCGAGCTTTGACCTGACGCCGCGTGAAAAGGGCATGAAGGGTGCCATCGAGCGCGCTTTGGAACTGGTTTCCACCACGCCGGGTTCCTGGATGCCGCAACAGTTCGAAAATCCGGCCAACATTGACGTCCATGTCCGCACGACCGCACAGGAAATCCTCGCCGACTTTGCCGATGCGCCGATTGACGTGCTGGTCACCGGAGTCGGCACCGGTGGTCATATCACCGGCACGGCGCAAGAACTGAAAAAGCACTGGCCTGCGCTCAAGGTGTTTGCCGTGGAGCCGACATTGTCTCCCGTTATCTCTGGCGGTGCGCCCGGTCCCCATGCCATTCAGGGCATTGGTGCGGGCTTCATCCCGGCCAATCTGCACACCGCCCTGCTTGACGGTGTCGTGCAAGTTGACCCCAATGACGCCAAGGAATTTGCCCGCCGCAGTGCCCGCGAGGAAGGCGTTCTGGTTGGCATTTCCTCGGGCGCGACCCTGTCTGCCATAAGCCAGAAGTTGGATGACTTTCCCTCTGGCACCCGCTTCCTGGGCTTCAATTATGACACAGGCGAACGCTATTTGTCGGTACCGGACTTTTTGCCGGAACTCTGACGGTCGGTCATGGTCGCTCGCAGGCGCAGACAAGGGCGGGCCGTTTCCGTCATCCTGATCCTGCTCCTGGTCATCGGGTTGGTGATCGGTCTGGTGGCAGGCAGTGGCTCGTCCGCCTCCCGCTTCGGCCATGCCCCGCCACCCGGTGCACCGCCACCGATTGTTGCGCCAGTCGCACTGATGGACCTGGCTGCACAGGATGCCCGGGCTGCCAATGCACTGCAGCCTTTCGTCAGCGGTGGTTTTCCCGCAGCGACGCCCTTTCGTTTTACTGGCGACACGCTGAATGCGGCGCGCGCTGTCGATTGCCTGGCTGCCGCAGTGCTCTACGAGGCGGGAGATGACGCTGATGGCCAGAGGGCTGTGGCGCAGGTGGTTATCAACCGAGCCCGCCATCCGGCCTTTCCCAAGAGTATCTGCGGCGTCGTGTTTCAAGGTAGTGAGCGGACCACCGGTTGCCAGTTCACCTTCACCTGCGATGGCGCGCTCAACCGGCGTTGGTCGGAAGCGGCATGGGAGCGGGCGCGCGGAATCGCCATCGACATGCTCAATGGCGCGACCTTCCCGCAAGTCGGCCTCGCCACCCATTATCACACCGACTGGGTCCGCCCCTATTGGAGCCCCAGTCTCGACAAGCTGGCGCAGGTCGGCACGCACCTCTTTTTCCGCTGGCCTGGCGGCTGGGGCGCGCCAAGGGCCTATGACGGCCAGATCAATGGGCAAGAACCGGTCATTGGCAAGTTGGCATCCCTTTCCGCCGTCCATGCGGCAGGAGCAACAGCTGCCGGCTTGATCGTCCCCAGCCAGGAGGATGGCCCCCGAACCAGTGTCAACTCTGTTGTCAGCACGATCCTGCCCCGCCGGAATGTTCAATTGGGCGACACGATCATCCTGACGCTGGACCGGTCACAGCCGGCAGCGAGTTTTCCCGTTCTGGCCCAGGCGGCGTGTGGAACGCGCAGCTATTGCAAAGTGATGGGCTGGACCGATCCGGCACTCGTCCCGTCGGGCGAAGTGATGAACGACACAACACGCGCGGCCATGAGCTTCAGTTACCTGCGCGACGAGGCCCGAGGTCTGGAACGGGCATTATGGAATTGCCAGCAGTTCGCGCGCGAGGCGCCCGGGCAATGCATGCGCCGATAAAGAGCGATTAGTCACCCACCAATCCGCGAGAGACGCCACTGGTCCCCCAAGTTCGTGACACCAGGGCCGATGACTGGGGAACCAAAAGCGCGGGATTGCCGATCAGGCTGCGATGAACTGATCAGGCCGCAATGCCATCAGGCTGTCGCAACCTCCCTCAATCTTGCGACGCAGTGATCCGGCTTCTGGCATGACACGCTCTGCAAAGAAGCGAGCCGTTGCCAATTTGGCTTCGAGGAACGAAGTATTCCCCCCTCCCGCTGCCAATTTGACCTGTGCGGCAGAGGCCATGCGCAGCCACATCAGGCCCAGCGAGACGATGCCCATGATGTGCATATAGCTGTGAGCACCCGCACCGACATTGTTCGGATTGGTCATGCCATGCTGCATGAACCACATGGTGGCGGCCTTGAGCTCGCCATTGGCCTTTTCGAGCCGTGAAGCAAAGTCCGTCAGGACGGCATCGCCCTTGGCGGCTGCACATTCTTTGTCGACGATGGCGAAAAAGGCCTGCACCGCGCGACCGCCATTTTGCGCCAGCTTGCGACCGACAAGGTCCATTGCCTGTACGCCATTGGCACCTTCATAGATCATGGTGATGCGGGCATCGCGAACAAACTGTTCCATGCCCCATTCCTCGATATAGCCATGGCCGCCATAGACCTGTTGCGCATTGGTGGCGATTTCATAGCCCTTGTCGGTGCCATAGCCCTTGATCACCGGGGTTAGCAGACTGATCAGATCGTCTGCGGTCTGCCGCTCTTCCTCGGTTTCGGCGACATGGCTGAGATCAACCTGAAGGCCGCCCCACAGGCACAGGGCGCGCATACCTTCCGTGATCGCCTTTGCCTCCATAAGCATCCGGCGAACGTCTGGATGGACAAAAAGGGTGTCGGCCTTTTGCTCAGGTTCCGCCGGTCCGGTCAGCGCGCGGCCCTGACGGCGATCCTGCGCATAGGCGACCGCATTCTGGAACGCGACATCGGCCAGCGCATTACCCTGGATGCCGACTCCAAGCCGCGCCGCGTTCATCATGATGAACATCGCGGCGAGGCCCTTGTTCTCCTCACCGACCATATAGCCGGTCGCGCCGTCATAATTCATGACGCAGGTGGCGTTGCCGTGGATACCCATCTTGTGCTCGATACTGCCGCACGACAGGCTGTTGCGCGCACCGAGGGAGCCATCGTCGTTCACCAGGAACTTCGGCACGATGAAGAGGCTGATGCCCTTCACACTGTCGGGCGCGTCAGGCGTCTTGGCCAGCACCAGGTGGATGATGTTCTCGGTCAGGTCATGCTCGCCGGATGAAATGAAAATCTTGGTCCCGCTAATCGCATAGCTGCCGTCGCCATTGGGGACCGCGCGGGTACGGATCAGGCCAAGGTCGGTGCCGCAATGGGGCTCGGTCAGGTTCATGGTACCGCCCCATTTGCACGATGCCATGTTCGGCACATATTTGGCCTTCTGCTCGTCCGAGCCCTTGGCCAGAATCGCGGCAATCGCGCCCTGGGTCAGTCCCGGATACATGGCAAATGCCTGGTTGGCTGCGTTGGTATATTCCTCCATCACACAGGTGATGACGTGGGGCATACCCTGCCCGCCAAATTCTTCAGGAATGCCGAGCAAAGGCCATCCTGCCTCGACATATTGGGCAAAGGCATCCTTGAACCCGGTCGGTGTCGTCACGCTGCCGTCGGCGTGACGGGTACAACCTTCCTTGTCACCAATCGCATTGAGCGGGGCCAGCACTTCGCTGCAAAAGCGGCCACCTTCTTCCAACACGGCTTCTACCATATCGGCGCTGGCGTTGGCGAAGCCGGGCAGATTGGCATAGCGGTCGATGGACAGAACGTCATTCAGAATGAACAAGGTGTCAGTGACAGGAGCCTTGTATGTAGGCATGGCTTGGTCCTCTCAATCAGACGGTCAACCGTCACCAGGAGGCGCCGGTACCGGGGGGAACTCAGATTCGGCCACGATGGACCGCAAGACAAGGCGAAGCGATCAGCCTTTTGTATTGGCCTCTTCGACCACCCGAATGAACTGTTCGAGTTCTTCCATCGAGCTGTCGATGTCATCGCGTTGCCGCTTAAGGAAGTTGATCCGTTCACGACACATTTCAATGGTGACTTCGCGCTGGGTCCGCCGGTTGTCGCCAATGTCGTAAAGGTCAATCATCTCCCGGATTTCCGACAGGCTGAAACCGACACGCTTGGCGCGCAGTATCCATGCGAGACGCGCCCGGTCCCGCTTTGAATAAATGCGCGCTATCCCGCGACGTGAGGGCGCGATCAGCCCTTCATCCTCGTAAAAGCGCAATGCGCGCGCCGTCACACCGAATTCGGTCGACAGATCGGTGATCGAGTAGCTTTCCCTGCCCGCTTCATCCACGGTGTCGATGTGGGACTGACCATATTCGCTTTGCATAGGTCAAATCTATTTGACGTTAACGTGAACGTCAATCTGCTTTGCAAAGTTCGGCGAAGCGTGATGGGCCTTTGCACAATTTTGCTAAATTATCGTTGGCAGAGCGGTTGACCGCGATCCGCTTCACGGCGCGACTGTAATGTCATCGCCTCGTCCTCGCTCCAGCCTACCCGCGACACTGCAACTCCGGACAGGGAGGCCCGTGGGCCGCAAATCTCTGCACAACCGGCAGGAACAGTACCCGGCATCCGCACCGATCGACCATCATACACCGCTTCAATTTCACATTGGATATCTGAAAAGACGAGTTTCAGACGCGTTCCGTTCTGCGTCGCAGTTCCCTGGCCCTGACACATGAGTTCGGTGCCGAAGCTGGCGATCATGCCAAAGCGATAGCCGCCAAGACCCTGGGGAACGATGCACAAGGCATCGCGACCCGAGATATGGCGCCGTTCATACAGGCCAGTGGGCGGGCTGCTATCGGGATCTTCGACCAGATTGGCTTCCCGAGCCGCCCGTTCTATAGGATTGGCGGCATCTATAGACGGCCTTTCCGCCTCCTGTTCGCGACAGGAAAGAAGCAGCAAGGCTGACAGCCCCAAAAGCGCCGTCTGCTTCAATCGATTCTCTCCAGCGTGCTGTCAGTGCGAACCCTGCGATAAAAGCAACTGACTGCTCCCGTATGACAGGTCGGCCCCGCCGGCTCGACAATCAGCCAGACAGCATCCTGATCGCAGTCGATACGCATGTCGACAACGCGCAGCACATGGCCACTGCTTTCACCCTTCTTCCACTGGGTCTGGCGACTGCGCGACCAAAAGTGAGCTTCGCCGGTTGCCAAAGTGGCTTCAAGCGCTTGCTGATTCATATGCGCCACCATCAGCAAGGTGCCGGTTTCGCGGTCAGTGGCGACAGCAGTCAATAATCCGTCCGGACCGAATTTGGGGCGAAGGAACAGTCCGGTTTCGACATCGTTGGTCATAACGCCATCGTAAGTCGCCAGCCAGTCCAACTGTCAAGCCATTCGACGATGCAGAAAGCTGCAATCGAGGGGCGACAAATGCGAATGTCCTGCCTATATGCGCGGCAACTGCCTCTTCCTTCGCGGAATTATTCGCCGGGTGCCCATGCTGACCACCAATCCGTTTGACGACGACAAGCTGCACGAAGAGTGCGGCATCTTTGGCATTGCCGGCAGTGATTCGGCGGCAGCTGTTACCGCGCTTGGCCTTCATGCTCTTCAGCATCGTGGCCAGGAAGCCGCCGGGATTGTCAGCTTTGATGGTGAGGAATTTCACGCTCGGCGGGCCATGGGGCATGTTGCCGGCAATTTCGACAGCGAAGACGTGATTGACACGCTTGGCGGCTCCAATGCGGTCGGCCATGTCCGCTATTCCACCACAGGCGCATCAGCCCTGCGCAATGTGCAGCCGCTGTTTGCCGACCTTTCATCCGGCGGCTTTGCCATCGCCCACAATGGCAATATTTCCAATGCCGGAACCCTCCGCAAGGCGCTGGTCCGCCGCGGATCGATCTTTCAGTCGACCAGCGATACGGAAGTCATCATCCATTTGCTGGCGACCTCAAGTTACCGCTCGCTGCTCGACCGGTTCATCGATGCGCTCAAGCAGGTGGAAGGCGCCTACTCGCTCATCTGCTTGACCAGTGAAGGCATGATCGCCTGCCGCGACCCGCTGGGCGTTCGTCCGCTGGTGATGGGCAAGCTCGGAGAGGCCTGGCTCTTTGCTTCGGAAACGGTTGCCTTTGATGTGGTCGGCGCCGAGTTTGTCCGAGCGGTTGATCCGGGCGAACTGGTCATCGTGCAAAAAGGTGAGGTCCGCTCCATTCGGCCATTTGAACAGCAGCACCAGCGCCCCTGTATCTTTGAACATGTCTATTTTTCGCGGCCGGACTCGATCGTCGATGGAACTTCAGTCTATTCGGTGCGCAAGGCGATCGGTGAGCAACTTGCCCTCGAAAGCCCTGTGGATGCGGATTATGTCATCCCCGTACCCGATTCAGGGACGCCGGCTGCCATTGGATTTGCCCAGACGTCAGGAATTCCATTCGAACTCGGTATCATTCGTTCGCACTATGTCGGACGCACGTTCATCTCCCCTGGGGATCAGGTTCGCCACCTTGGCGTCAAGCTCAAGCACAATGCCAACCGTGCCCTTGTTGAAGGACGCCGGATCGTCCTGATCGATGATAGCATCGTGCGCGGAACAACCAGCCTCAAGATCGTCCAAATGATGCGTGATGCCGGCGCGGCAGAGGTGCACATGCGTATCGCCAGCCCGCCAACGCGCCACAGCTGTTTTTACGGGGTTGATACGCCGGAACGATCCAAGCTGCTTGCAGCGAAGCATGACATTCAGGAAATGAACACGTTCATCCAGGCTGACAGCCTTGCCTTTGTGTCGATTGACGGATTGTACCGCGCAGTTGGGGAGGGACAGCGGAACATGGCGCAGCCGCAATATTGCGATGCCTGCTTCACCGGCGATTATCCGACACCATTGACTGATCAGGACGAGTTCGGCCTCGAAAACCAATTCTCGCTGCTTGCCGAGCGGGTGAACTGATGGCCCGGCTCGATGGACAGGTGGCGTTGGTGACAGGCGCAAGCCGGGGCATTGGCGCGGCGATTGCCGAAGCATTGGCCACCGAAGGCGCGCATGTCATCCTCGTTGCACGGGATGCAGCCGCTTTGGAGCTGGTTGAGGATCGGATCCATGCTGCGGGTGGCCATGCGACCATCGCCCCACTCGACATGGCCGATGGTGACAATATCGCGCGGCTGGCTGCGGCTATTTCTCAACGGTGGCAGCATCTGGACATATTGGTGCTCAATGCCGCGATGCTGGGGACATTAGCCCCGGTTGCGGCGACCGACCTCAAAGAGATGACAAAGCTCTTCACGCTCAATGTGATTGCGCAGCAAGCGATGATTGCAGCGTTCGAGCCACTGTTGCGGCGTGCCGCTGCCGGAAAGCTGATTGCCCTGACGTCTAGCGTCGCACGGACACCGCGCGCTTATTGGGGCAGCTACGCCGCGTCAAAGGCCGCTCTCGAGAATATCGTCACCACTTTTGGCGAGGAGATGAAGAACATCTCCAATGTACGGACAGCAATTGTTGATCCCGGCGCGACCCGAACCACGATGCGGGCGCGCGCCTATCCCGGGGAGGACCCCGCATCGCTCAAGGATCCGGCGGTGGTCGGGCAGGCTGTTGCCGATCTCGTCAGCAACAGCTTTGCTTCCACCGCCTTTGTGGCCGTGCCGAAATAGCGCTCAGCGACTGTCCACCGCAGCACGAACTGCCTGATAAAAGGCATGGCGCCGTTGAGCCATGACCGGATCGGTTGCTGTTGGCCAATTGCCAACACCGGCAATCACCAGTTTGCGCGAGGGGTCAATGAATATCCCCTGCCCGAATATGCCTTGGGCAGAAAAGCTGCCGTCGTCGAATGTCCACCATTGGTAGCCATAGCCGGCACCGGGACGGCCGATTTCCGCTTGCTTGCGACCGGCTGCATCGAACCAGCCTTGCGGCACAATCTGCCGGTCACCTGCCCGTCCGCCGCCCAATACGAACATGCCGAAGCGGCCGTAATCGCGCAGAGAGATGGACATGCAGCAGCCGCTGATCTCCCGCCCGCCGCTGTTGAGCACCCAGGCTGCATCGGCTTCCATCCCAAAAGGTTGCCAGACTTTCTCGCTGAGATAATCAGCAAGCGCCTTGCCGGTCGCACGTTCAACGAGAACACCGATAAGATTGGTTTCACCGGTATTGTAATTCCAGCGTGTGCCCGGTGCATGAGCCCGGGGCAGCCGTCGCATATAGGCTGTGACCGGATCAAGCCCGTCTGCAGGTTGTTGCAGGTTGAACAAGGCCACGTCGCTGTTCGGGTCGGTATAATCCTCATTCCAGCGCACACCCGACTGCATGGCCAATAGCTGGGCCACCGTCACGCCATCATAGCCGCTGCCGGCCAGTTCCGGGATATAGCGAGTTACCGGTGCATCGAGCGAAGTGATATAGCCGTCCTGAACAGCTGCGCCGACCAGGGTCGAGGTAAAGGATTTGGCGACGGAAAAGCTTGTCCATCGGCCTGCCCCCGAAAAACCCAGGCCATAACGCTCAAGCCGGATACGCCCATCCTGGATGATGATCAGCCCAGCCAAGCGCTGGTCCGCCATATGACTGTCCACGGTCCAACTGCGACCGTCCGCTTCCCAAACCGGATTGAGTGGCGCACCGTGCGGCAAGGCCATCACTTGCCCACCCGCACGGATGGTTCGGGCCGGCGCGACAGTGTCAAACATACGAAAAGCGAGGTCGCGCTGGGGCTGGGTCCAGAACAGGACATTCATGTCCCTCGGCAATTCGACAATCGGCTGACCACCCGCGGTCGTCATCGGCGGCGGTGCGGGTGTGCATCCCGCCAGTGCGCCGATGCCCACCAGAGCAGTGGCTGTCATGGCGATAGTGCGGATCAATTTCATGGCTGGGCCCCTCTCTTCGCCGGTTTGGCACCGACCGTTATCATTGCGCCTGCTCCCGCGGTTTGCACAAGGTGGCCTGCGCCACACTGATGCCGCCGCCGCGGAAGCCGGCTTCGCAGTAAATCAGATAAAATCGCCACAGGCGATGGAAATCAGCAGGGAAAGCGGAAAGCCGCCCCGCCGCTACCGCCACGTCATAAGCCTGGCGCCAACGTTGGAGGGTTTCGGCATAATCGATCGGGAAATCGGTCTGGTCTTGCCAATGCAAGCCCGCCTTGTCGGCCAATTCCTTGAATCGGCTCACCGAAATGAGGCAACCGCCAGGAAATATGTAGGTCTGAATAAAGTCGGCATTGGCGGCATAGCTATCGAACAGGGCGTCATCGATCGAGATATATTGGATGACCGCGCGCCCACCGGGTTTGAGCCGGCGGGCAATGGCATCAAGATAGTCCGGCCAATAGGATTGCCCGACAGCCTCGACCATTTCGATACTGGCAATTGCGTCATACAGCCCTGTCTCGTCGCGATAATCGCGAAGCACCACTCTGCCATTGGGGCCGACGAGCGGGGCTGCCCATGCGGCTTGCTCTTCGCTAAGCGTCAGGCCCGTATAGGTAACGCCATGCCTTTCCATCGCCCGGACACCCAGCGCGCCCCAACCACAGCCGATTTCCAGCAGATGCTGTCCCTCGACCAAGTCCAGCCGATCGAGTGCCGCGTCAATCTTGCGCAACTGCGCCTTGTCCAGTGCCTCTTCCGGATGATCAGCATCAAAGAGCGCGCTGGAATACACCATCGTCTTTCCGAGCCATGCAGCATAAAAATCATTGCCCAGATCATAATGGGCATGAATGTTTCGCACGGCACCAGAGCGGCTATTGCGCCGCCAGAGATGATGGAGATGGTTTAGCCACCGCATCGGTCCCCGCGCGCGCCCTATTGAGGCTAGCTTATGCCGGTTCGCAGAAAAGGCGGCTAACAGCGTTACAGGATCGTCGCTTTCCCACTCCCCTGCCATCCAGGATTTGAACCACCCCACTGATCCGCTGAGAAGCAAGCGCATCAGTGCGGCCCAGCTGTGCAGATCGATACTGGCTTGGGGCCCTGGTCCCCGTCCGCCAATTACCCGGATGGTCCCATCAGGCAACCGGCCGTCTATGCGACCATGATCAAAGGCTGCGTCCAGCCGATCAAGAATGCGATGGAACAGCCAGGCCGGCACAATCACCGCCAACCGGGCAAACAGACCACCCGAGGAAAACCCCCGGTCGGCCTTTATCAAATGCTGGCCTCTCCCTTGATGTGAGGCGTGCAATGGCGCTGGCCGTGGCGCGTTCATGCGCACGACTCTGCCCCAAGCCATCGGGGCTGGCAATGTTTCACAATTGACACTGTCGGCCTAACCACCCTTGATGCCGGCAAAGGCCGCAAGCGCCCGCTCGCGGGCCTCGCGGTGGCCGATGATCGCCTTGGGATAGCCCCTTACCCACTGGCCATGACCGGTGGGATCATGCAGCCATGGCTCAGGCAGTTCCCGTAACTCAGGAACCCACCGACGTATATAGGCGCCAGCGTCGAACTTCTCCGACTGGCTTAGCGGCGCCATGATCCTCACGAACATGTTTGCGTCAACGCCACTGCCGGCGACCCACTGCCAGTTGGCGGCATTGCTGGCATAATCTGCGTCAACCAGCGTATCCCAAAACCATTGCTCGCCTACTCGCCAGTCAATCAACAGATGCTTGATCAGGAATGACGCTGCGATCATCCGCACGCGATTGTGCATCCACCCTGTCGTCCAAAGCTGTCGCATCCCGGCATCGACGATGGGATAGCCGGTACGGCCCTGTTGCCAGGCGAGCAGCTCTGCCGCGACAGTCGGTTGCTCGATATCGCGCCATGGAAGTGCGTCAAATTGGCTCTTGCCGTTGCGGTTGCCATAATCGGGCATGGAGAGGATCAAATTCTGGGCATAATCCCGCCAGACCAGTTCTTTCAGATAGGTCTCAACTTCTCCGCCCTTCCCCATCAGTCGGTGCCAGACGGTGGCGGGCGACACTTCACCAAAATGAAGGTGCGGGCTCAACCGGCTGCTGCCTTCAACCGAAGGCAGGTTGCGCCGGCTGTCATAGCGGCTAGCGAATGGCTCGAACCACTCCAATTGGGCCAGGGCGCCGGCTTCTCCCGGAGTCCAGTCCCCAAATCCGGTCGCCCAATCTGGATGGCGCGGTAACAGCCGCCACGCGTCCAACGCTTCGCTGGCAGGCCATCTTAAAGGAACGGTCATTGCTCTCGGCGCAGACAGCGGAGCAGACGGGGGCATATGCTGGTTCAATGCCCGCCAAAAGGGCGTGTAGATCTTGAAGTCCGTCCCGGAACCCGTTTTGACACTGCCCGGGGGCAACAGATAATTGCCGTGATGAAGGTGCAACTGCACGCCGGGTGGCAAGGCCTTTCGCAATGCGGTCTCGGCATTGCGCCACCACGGCTCATAGTGGTGCAGCGCATGAATGGACGAAGCCCCTGTTTCCGCAACCAGCTTTGCCAGATTTTCGGCCGCACTGCCTGAACGCAGGATCAGCCTCGATCCCCTCTCGTCCAGCTGCCGAGCAAGGGCGGTCAGGCTATGATGCAACCACCACCGTGACGCGGCCCCCATGCGCCGATGGCGAGGTGTTTCATCGTCGAGAATGTAGACCGGGATTACTGGGCCTGCTGCCGCAGCGGCCGCCAGTGCGGCCTGATCAGCAAGGCGAAGGTCACGACGGAACCAGACGATTTGTGGCGCGCTCATTGACCGGCCTGTCGCTGCGCCGGTCCGGAAGCGGTCAGCGGAATGGCAATACTGAATCGACCTGCGGCGAGTTCATCGGAAAAGCGCTGGTCGCCGATGACGAGGTTGCCTCCGTCCCGATAAGCGAATGGCATCCGCGCCCAAAAGAGAAACGCAGCTGCACTGCTGTCCTTGCCAACAGCTGCCTGTATCAGCGCGTCGTTCATCCCGGTAGAATTGCCAATGCTGTCCACATCACTGTCCCCAAGCAGATTGACCTTACCCCGGCCGTATCGCTCGTCATTGCGCCAGAAAACGTCGCGCTGCCAGAACAGAAGGGGTGGTGGACTGGCAACAACCAGTGTGGGGGTGACCCCAGCCGAAAGCAGCTGTGTACGGATCATTCGTTCAGCGATCGTGCTGATAGCCATGTTCATCAGGACATAGGTCGCCAAGGCTGCCAGTCCGAACAGGGCTGGCCTCCGCCAATCCGTCCGGCGCGCCCGTTCGCGCCGACGGGATATCCAATAGGACAGGCCGAGGCCTGTCCACATCCACACATCAATGATGAACAGGCTATCACCATAGAACCAGCGCGACGAAAATGGTTCCAACAGGCGGATGCCATAGTTGTTAAGCCAGTCGAAAAAAGGATGGCTGATCGTGCCGATCAGCGCCAACAGATAGAGCGGGACAAATCGGACAGGCAGCCGTTCTCTCGGCCGCGTGCCCTTCCTGGCTTGCCACCGGTCATAGGCGATCATGATGGCGGTCAAGGCAAGCGGTAACAGCAGCAGAGCAATCGGTCCATGCGTGATACCGCGCCGGAAACCCAAATGTTCCTGACCCTCGAGCCAAAAGAAGCAGGCGGCATCGATGTCGGGAATATTGGCGGCGATAATCAGGGTCGGCATGCCCATGCCCGACAGGCGCTTGAGACCGGCCTGGCCCAGGACGGCACCGATCAGGCTATGGGTGATATTGTCCAAGGAAAACTCGCTCAATCAGAACCAGAATCCCTCTTGTGTGTAGAGAAACAATCCTGTTGGCAATGGCATCAATGGCTTCCGCGGACCCTAATGCAATTTTCTTCGCCTTCATGGTCTTGCCACGGTTGCGACGGTACCAACTGAAAATGGTCAATGACGGTTTGCGGAAAACAGGCCCAGCCCCGCTGGAGCGGCGTGGACCATGCCACCCAGCGGTGTCCCGCTTCAGTCTGTTCGATTATCGCGACTGATCGCGGCGAGTCTACCCAGCGCACGGCATGACCGCCGGTGAAGCGGAAACGTTGGCGACGGCCGGTCCTTTGCCATCCTTCTGTTGGCGGAGCCAGGTAACGGATGATCTCGCCGCCGCCTTCGACAATTTCATAGCCGAGGCAGATGTCTTCGGGGTCCTCTGTCGGCGGGCAATAGTAACCGCCAGAAGGTCGAGCCCGGTCACGGTCGATGACCACCAGCGCTAGCGGACCCCATGGCCCATTGGCTGTTGGTGGAGGCTGCTGCAAACTGGCAATCGGCACTGACGGCCCATCTGCCGCTGCGGGCGAAGCGGCCAGAGCAGCGAATATCGCCGCCAAGGCCGCTCCCACACACATCGTCAGCCAGCGACCTGCCAAGTCTGCCCCTTCTTGAGCAGGTTGGCGAGGTTCGGTGTCTTGCCTTCGCTGGCTTTGGCATTCTGTTCGATCACCGCATCGTCAAAGGTCGGTGCCGGATCATTGTAGAGCACGCCGAGGGCCATCGGGAATTCACCGAACTTCATCTCGACCAGCATGTGGGCGATCGAACGGTTGGTCTCATCGTGGACCAGCACGCCAGCCGCCTGCCAGTCGCCATCGACAACATCGACAACCTTGAGCTCGAGGCGATCACGGTCGAGGGCAATGCCCTTGTTCTCACCCGCCTTGGCATTGCCGAACAGCATGGGCTCGCCATGCTTGAGCCACAGCTGGTGGCCGCTGTTCGCCTTGTCGGTAAATCCGGCGAACACATCTTCATTGTAGACGATGCAGTTCTGGAAAATTTCGACAAAGCTCGCGCCCTTGTGGGCATGGGCAGCTTTGAGCACGTCGACCGTCTGCTTGGCGACGTCATAGGAACGGGCGACGAAACGGGCACCGGCGCCCAGTGCAAAGGCACAGGCCTGGGCCGGGCGGTCCACCGAACCATAGGGGGTCGAGGGGCTGCGCGTGCCCACCGCCGAGGTCGGTGAATATTGGCCCTTGGTCAGGCCGTAAATCTCGTTGTTGAACAGCAAGAACTGGCAATCGAGATTGCGGCGCAACAGGTGGAAGGTGTGGTTGCCACCAATAGACAGTGCGTCCCCGTCACCCGAAATCACCCAGACGTCGAGGTCCGGGTTCGCGAGTTTCACACCCGTGGCAACAGCCGGTGCACGGCCATGGATGGTGTGGAAGCCATAGGTTTCCATATAATAGGGGAAGCGCGACGAGCAGCCGATGCCGCTGACGAACACGGTGTTCTCCGGCGTGCCGCCTATCTCCGGCATGGTGCGCTGCACCGCCTTGAGGATCGCATAGTCGCCGCAACCGGGGCACCAGCGGACTTCCTGATCGGTTTCCCAATCCTTGGGCGTGGTGGCGCGTGCGATGGGGGTCATGTCGTTCATGCGAGTTCTCCCGCGATGGCGGCTTCGATTTCAGCTATGGTGAAGGGTTGGCCGGACACCTTGTTGAGCGGCTTGGCATCAACGAGGAATTGGTCGCGAAGCACAGTCTTGAGCTGACCTGTATTCATCTCCGGCACGATGATCTTGCCGAAAGAACGCAGCAGGTCGCCCATGTTTGCCGGCATCGGGTTGATGTGGCGGATGTGCAAGTGCGCTACCTTCTTGCCTTGTGCCCTCGCGCGACGAACTGCCTGATGGATCGGGCCATAGGTCGAGCCCCAGCCGACGACGACCAGGTCATCGCCTGCCTCGCCCAGTTGCAGTTGCTGGTCGGGCACGCTGATGCCGGCCACCTTCGCCTGGCGCAAATCGGTCATCGCCTGATGGTTTTCGGGCGAATAGTCGAGGTTGCCCGTACCGACCTGCTTTTCAATGCCGCCGATGCGGTGCAACAGGCCCGGCGTCCCCGGCTTGACCCAAGGGCGTGCCAGATGGTTGTTGCGCGCGTAAGGCAGGAAGCCACCTTCGGGCACTTCTTCAAGGAATTGCACCGGGAAGCTGTCATAGGTTGACAGGTCCGGCACCTTCCACGGCTCGGCGGCGTTGGCGATATAGCCATCGGTCAGCAGCATCACCGGCGTCATATATTGCGTGGCGATGCGGCAGGCTTCGATGGCGCAATCGAACGCGTCGCCGGGTGAACGGGCCGCGATTACAGGCATCGGTGCGTCGCCATTACGGCCATAAACCGCTTGATACAGGTCTGACTGCTCGGTCTTGGTCGGCAATCCGGTCGACGGGCCGCCGCGCTGCGAGTTGATGATCACCAGCGGCAATTCGGTCATGATGGCGAGGCCCATCGCCTCACCCTTGAGCGCAATACCGGGTCCCGACGAACTGGTGACGCCAAGCTGCCCGGCATAGCTGGCGCCGATGGCGCTGGCGATGGCGGCAATCTCGTCTTCCGCCTGGAATGTGGTGATGCCATATTCCTTGAGGCCCGAGAGATAGTGCAGGATCGATGAGGCAGGCGTGATCGGATAGCCGCCAAAGAACATCTTCACATCGGCGAGTTGCGCGCCGGCCACCAGACCATAGGCAATGGCTTCTGCGCCGGTCATGGTCCGATAGAGACCGGGTGACACAGGCGCCGGCGCAACATGTTTCTGCGTCAGGTCGCCGCCGATTTCGGTTGTTTCGCCATAGGCATGGCCCGCGTTGAGCGCGGCGATATTGGCCTCGGCCAGCACCGGCTTCTTGGCGAACTTGCCCTTGAGCCATTCGACCAGCGGTGCACGGTCACGGTCGAACATCCATAACGCCAGGCCCAGCGTCCACATATTCTTGCAGCGCAGCGCCTCCTTGTTGCCAAGGCCAAACGGCTTCACCGCTTCGAGGGTCAGTTGCGAAATGTTGATCGGCACCACCTGCCACTTGGCGAGGCTGCCGTCCTCGATTGGGTTGGCAGCATATTTCGCCTTGGCCAGATTGCGCTCGTTGAACTCGCCGATGTCGGCGATGATCAGCCCTCCGGGCTTCAGCGCGCCGACATTGGTCTTGAGCGCCGCCGGATTCATGGCGACCAGCACGTCGGGGGCATCACCCGCCGTATCAATCTCGTCCGAACCGAAATTGATCTGGAAAGCGGAGACACCAAACAAGGTGCCCTGCGGCGCACGAATTTCAGCCGGAAAATCCGGGAAAGTCGCAAGGTCATTGCCGCTCAATGCGGTGGACAGTGTGAACTGCCCGCCGGTCAACTGCATGCCGTCGCCGCTATCGCCCGCAAAGCGGACAACGACGGCCTCCGATGCCGGATTGTTCAAAGAGTCGGACGTGGTGATGTCGTGCGTGGCTGTTGCCATTCGTCAGGTTCCTGACTGCTGTTATGCTCGTGGTTCGGTTTTGTCCCTACGCCTGCTTGCGCAGGAGAACCAAATAGATTTTGTTCTCTCGCGCAAATTGCGACACGCATAATGACATGATTCGACAAGGGTCAAAAGGCCGAAGGGAGAGACATGATGACCAATCCCGCCGACACCGCAGCATATGTAAGGCCTGATACGCGCGCCTTCCTCGATTATCTGAATGCCCAGGATGGGCCCAAAATGCAGGACCTGCCGGCACCGGCCGGCCGTGAGATGATGCGGGCGATGCGGGCAGTCGCCGACGCCGAACCGACGCCGCTGGCAGTTATCCGGGATCTCAAGTGCCCCGGACCGGGCGGTGACATCGCCTTGCGCCTTTATGACGCTCGCGAAAATCGGCAACCTGGTCCGGTAATGGTCTTTTTCCATGGTGGCGGCTTTGTCATCGGCGATCTGGAAACACATGAACCTTTTTGTACCGAGATGGCCCGGGTGCTCGATATGCCGGTGGTGGCCGTCGATTATCGACTGGCACCGGAGCATGTATGGCCGGCAGCCCCGGAGGATTGCGAAGCAGCCGCGCGCTGGGTTGCAGCGAGCCCGCCGGAGCTCGGCCGCAGCGTCACTGCCCTCACCCTTTCCGGCGACAGCGCTGGGGGCAATCTGACCATTGTGGTCGCCATGGCCCTGCGCGATTCGCCGGCAGCTGTGCCGGTTATCGCTCAGTTGCCCATCTATCCCGCAACCGATCTCGGTTCCGATCATCCAAGCTATACACAGTTTGCCGATGGCTATTTGTTGACGCGGGCAGGCATGGAATGGTTCGCAGATTGCTATGCGGCGGACCTCAGCCACCAGAGCGCCAGTCCCATACTGTTCGATCAGGCCGGTATGCCCCCGGCAGTGGTCGTCACCGCCAGCCTTGATCCAATCAGGGATCAGGGCCGCGCTTATGTTGCAGCCCTCGCACAAGCGGGCGTGCCCGTTGTCTTTCGCGAAGCCAAGGGGAATATCCATGGCTTTATCTGCCTGCGCAAGGGAGTGCCGTCCTCGGTTCAGGACATTGACGGTTTTCTCAAGGCTTTCCGCGCCTTGCTTGACGAGCTATTGGCGACCGGATGACCAGCAGCTCCTTTGACCATTTGCCCTATCGTCCCTGTGTCGGCGCCATGCTTGTCAACTGCGCCGGTCTGGTATTTGTAGGCCAGCGCCTCGACAGCAGCAGCGAGGCCTGGCAGATGCCGCAGGGAGGCGTCGATCCGGGCGAAGACCCCGATACTGCCATCTTCCGCGAATTGTCAGAGGAAATCGGCATTGCCGAACATCACGCCAGCCTGATCCGTCGCAGCGATGGCCTGTTCGACTATGATCTGCCCGATCATCTGATGGGCAGGATGTGGGGCGGTCGCTATCGCGGGCAACGCCAGCGCTGGTATCTCCTCCGCTTCCTGGGTCAGGATGCCGACGTCAATATTGCCACCAGCCATCCGGAATTCCGTGCCTGGCAATGGGTGGAACCTCAGCAATTGGTTGACCTGATAGTCCCATTCAAGCGTCAGCTATACCGTGACGTCGTTGCCGAGTTTCTGCCCTATCTCTAGTCGGTTGTAGCCTTGAGTCCGCACGCCTTGGCAAAAACCGATTCAAACATTTCAGCCGTCAGTCGTCCGGTGTTCTGGTTGTAGCGGGAGCAATGATAGCTGTCGATCAACACCCGGCCATCGGGCAAGCGATGCACCGCGCCATGGCCGAACTTATAGTCCGCCTGCCGCCCGCCAACCGCACGGATGGTCGCTTGATGCGCAATTTGCCCCAGCGCCAGGAAAATGCGCAGGGAAGGTATAGCTGTCCGCTGGGCCTCGAAAAAACGCGCGCAAGTCCGAACCTCCTCAGGGAGAGGTTTGTTTTGTGGCGGCAGGCATTTGACGCTGTTGAGGATCACCGCCCCCACCAGTGTCACGCCATCTGCCGGATCACTGCGGTAGGTTCCATCGAGCAAACCGAACTTGCCAAGTGTGGCAAACAACAAATCTCCAGCAAAATCCCCGGTGAAGGGCCGGCCAGTCCTGTTGGCTCCATGCTTGCCCGGCGCCAGGCCTATAATACCCAGCCACGCCGCCGGGTCGCCCATTGCCGGGACCGGGGCATTCCACCAGTCAGGATATTCAATCCGCAATTCCTCTCTCAACTCCATCAGTCGTGGACACAGCGGGCAATCATGCGTCGGCTCAAGATGCGGGAGAGGACTGCGGATATGGGGACTGGAACAGGGCACATCAAAGCGATAGGCGGTTGGCATGCACACGGCAAGACCGCCCTTTCTCTACGTTATTGCCCTCGGCAGCAATCGTCCGCATGGTCACCACGGCAGGCCCGCTTCGGTCATAGCCGCTGCGCGCTCGTATCTTTCTGGCCCTGCCGTCGCACTGCTCGCCAGTTCCCCAATCATTGCCAGTGCGCCCGTTGGCCCGTCCCTACGCACCTATGCCAACAGTGCATGCCTGATCCGGTCGTGCCTGATGCCGCCTGCGCTGCTGGCCGGTCTCAAGTCGATTGAACGGGAATTTGGTCGCCGTCGCGGCCAACGGTGGGGCAACCGTGTACTTGATCTCGACATCATTCTGTGGAGTGGCGGCCGCTGGCAATCGCGCAATCTCACCATCCCGCACAGGCTCTGGCGTGAGCGTGACTTTGTCGTCTCACCGGTCGCGTCGCTTGTACCTGCCTGGCGTGATCCACTCACCGGGCTGACAACGCGCCAACTGGCTTTCCGCCACAACAGGCCAATCCCCGTTGACCCGTCAAGCAAGCGCGCCTAGGGGGAGCGCACCGGACGGCGCATAGTGACGTCACCCCGCTATCTGGGGGCCCTTAGCTCAGTCGGTAGAGCAACTGACTTTTAATCAGTAGGTCGCTGGTTCGAACCCAGCAGGGCTCACCATTTTCCCTTGGTTGATCAGCTTGCGCTGTCTGCGGTCAATGCCGGATCCGCTTCGTCCGCGACAGCAGCTGCATCGTTTGCAGCCGCCGGACGGCCTCTCAACGCATCAATTTCCGCCTCGCGGCGGTTGAGATAGGCATCGCGCATTGCAGAGTAAGGGTCCGGGCTCTCGCGATAGCTCGCGATATCGCTGTCAAATTCGATCCGGTAATCCAGAGAGTTGACTGTATAGGCAGCCGGGCCATAGGCCGGATGGGTAAAGGGGCGGCCTACAGCGAGCGGCATCACCAACTGGTCAAGCCCGCTACCGATCATGTCGCGCAAGGTCGTCGCGCCAACCAGCGGCACCACAAGGAAAGGCCCCTGCCCTACGCCATAATAGCCCAGCGTGTTGGCAAAGCCGTTGCGTCTGTAGGGCAGATTGAACGCGCGCGTCTCCGCCACGTCAATCAATCCGGCAATGCCCACCGTGGAATTGATGGCAAAGCGCGCAACAGTTTCAATCGCCTTGCCGGGTTTGAGCTGCAAAAGATAATTGAGCGCCACTACCGGCTCACGCAAGTTGGAAAAGAAATTGCTCAAGGCCGAGCGCACCTGTCGAGGCAGGCCATCGCGATACGCCATGGCCACCGGTTCGATAACTGCCTGATCGACCTTGGCGACGACTTGATAGGTTTCGGCATTGATGTTTTCCAGCGGATCACCGGGTACTTGCTGGCGCGCCTGAACCACCAGATCCTCGTTCGCGGGATCCGAGTCAGGGCCCTCGCCTGAAGGCGCTGCATCGGTCTGCTCAACAGGACCGGTCATCAAATCCGGCTGAGATTGCGCGCCGCTGCCGGTAACAACGGTGTCGCTGGTCAGTTGCGACATATCGGCAACGAGCACAAAGGGTGCACCATCGGGCAGAGACGCCGGCTGAACGGAACTCACGGCAGGCGAAGCATCCGGCGCATCAATGGGCGCCCCAAAGGCCATCAGGACCGGCAAAATGGGCAGGCTCATGCTCGACTCCGCTTTATGCGCCGCGTCACCGCCCCAACACGCCCGCTGGGGGGATCATTTGGGCGGCTGCATCCCCCTGTCAAGTCAATGCGGTTACCATCCTGTTAACACCAACACGCGAACGCTGTGACGAAGACTGCGGGGCATAAAGCTTTAGCGGCTCGTGCCGTTACAGGTGATGGGCGTGTTGGCTGGCACCCAAGCGAAGGCATGGGACCTGCCCCGGCGCGCATTATCGTCCTGTTTACCCGCTCCTTGCCATGGGCTGACACATGATCCAGACACACATCAGCACGCCCTTTACCGATCAAAAGCCCGGCACATCGGGCCTGCGCAAAAAGGTCCGACATTTTGCACAGGCCGATTACGCCGAGAATTTCATCCAGTCGGTGTTTGATGTCATCGAAGGCAAGGATGGTGCTTCGCTCGTCATCGGCGGCGACGGGCGCTACCATAACCGGACGGTCATCCAGCAGGCCATCCGCATGGCAGCCGCCAATGGCTTTGCACGCGTCATTGTTGGTCGCGGGGGCCTGCTGTCGACGCCTGCCGCCAGCCATATCATCCGCCACTATGGTGCGATCGGCGGGCTCATTCTTTCCGCCAGCCACAATCCTGGTGGGCCGGATGAGGACTTTGGCATCAAATATAACATCGCAAATGGCGGACCCGCTCCCGAAAAGGTAACAGAGGCGATCCATGCCCGGACACTGACGATCAACCGCTGGTTGGCGGAGGACAGCAATGACATAAACCTGGATGTCATCGGCAACGTCATGGTTGGCACCATGCTGGTGGAGGTCATTGATCCCGTCAGCGATTATGCGGACCTTATGGAAAGTCTGTTTGATTTCGACGCCATTCGCGCAGCAGCACGGGGCGGCCTGTCGCTCACCTTTGATGCCATGTCGGCCATCACCGGCCCCTATGCCACAGAGATATTGGAACGGCGGCTCGGTTTCGCATCGGGAACCGTGCGCAACGGAACGCCGCTTGAAGACTTTGGCGGTCATCACCCCGACCCTAATCTGGTGCATGCCCGTGAGCTCTATGAGCTGATGATGAGCGATAACGCGCCTGATATCGGAGCCGCCTCGGACGGCGATGGTGACCGCAATCTGATTATCGGTCGCGGGCGCTTTGTTTCCCCGTCGGATTCACTCGCTATCCTGGCGGCCAATGCCCACCTCGCTCCTGGCTATGCCGGTGGCCTTAAGGGGGTGGCCCGTTCGATGCCAACCAGTGCCGCCATCGATCGGGTAGCGGCTGTTCGCGGCTTACCCTGTTTCGAAACGCCGACAGGATGGAAATTCTTCGGCGAGCTGCTGGACGCCGGAGTGGCCAGCCTGTGCGGCGAAGAAAGTGCGGGGACCGGCAGTGATCATGTTCGTGAGAAGGACGGACTGTGGGCCGTTCTGCTCTGGCTCAACATTCTGGGCGTCCGCAAGCAGTCGGTTGATGCCATTACCCGTGAGCATTGGGACACCTTTGGCCGAAACTATTATGCGCGGCATGATTATGAGGGATTGCCGACCGACGTTGCCGGGCAAGTCATCGACGAGCTTCGGGCCTCTCTTCCCTCTCTGGCAGGGCAAAAACATGGTCCATTGACTGTCGCGGGCGCGGATGATTTCACCTATGCAAGTCCAGTGGATGGGGCGATCAGCACCAATCAGGGCATCCGCATCGGCTTTGGCTGCGGTTCGCGAATCGTTTTGCGTCTCTCGGGCACCGGAACCGAAGGGGCCACACTGCGCGTTTATCTAGAACGCTATGAACCGCCCGGCGGTAATCTCGACCAAGATGTGCACCTGGCACTCGGGCATCTGGTTGCGGCGACCGAATCCATCGCCCGCATTGCCCGCCTGACTGGGCGGGTCGCGCCGGACGTGGTCACCTAGGCAAGGCGCGGGAGCCCGGTCGGCGAGGCTGTGCGCCGTTGCTGCCAAAAGCAAGGGCGGCCCCGTTGCCGGGACCGCCCCTACCATTCATGCCGTGACCGGATCAGCGCTGTCCACCGGCTTCCCGTTGATGCAGGACCCGTGCCCGTCCGGCGATATAGGCCCGTACCGCTTCCGCGTCGGCCGGGGTCATGTAACGGGCAAAGCTCGCCATCCCCCGGTCCTTCAGTGATCCATCGATCACCACCGTCTTGAACGCATCAGCACTGGTAATCATCTGAGACCGCCGCAGATCGGGCAGCACACCCGAGGACATCGCGGCTGGTCCATGGCAAACGCCGCAATTGCTCTCGTAAAGTTGCATGCCACGCTGCACTTGCGCCGGCGTAAAGCTGGCATTGACAATGACCGCCGGCGGATTTTCGATCGGCGTTATGCTGTATGGCGCGTTGCCGCCCAGTTTGAACACGAGCAGACGGCCCATCGGCATCGGTCGCGGATTGTCGACAAAGGACGAACTGAGCGGATAGGCCCCGCCATAACCAGCCATTACCGCGACATACTGCTCCCCGTCTATCGCATAGCTGATTGGCGGCGCGATAATGCCGGTGCCGGCTTCAAATGACCAGAGCTTGCGGCCATTACTGGCATCAAAGGCGGAGAATTGCCCATGGGCATTGCCCTGAAACACCAGCCCGCCATGCGTGGCCAGAACCCCGCCATTCCAAGGCCCGTCATACTGGACCCGCCAGCGTTCCTTTTGCTGCACTGGGTCCCAGGCAATCAATTGCCCCTTCAACATCGCCCGAACCGCCCGGAAAGCGGCGGGATCCTCAGGCACGCCATTGGCGAGGAAATCGATACCGACATTCCAGCCACCTTCACGCCCCTCGCCGAAATTGGCGTCATTGAGGTAGGCAAAGGGCACTTCCTGTGCCGGAAGGTAAACGAGGCCAGTGTCTGGACTATAGGCCATCGGATGCCAGTTATGCGCCCCCAGGGCTGACGGCAGGGCAAGGAAGCTGCCATCGGTATAGCGCGCATTGGGCGCCTCGATCGGCCGCCCGGTCGCCATGTCGATGCCGGTCGCCCAGGTCGTCGGAACGAAATTTTTGGCTGAGACAAGCTTTCCGTCACGCCGGTCGATAACGTAGAAAAAGCCGTTTTTCGGCGCCTGCATCATCACCTTGCGTGGCTGGCCATCGATGGTCAGGTCAGCGAGGATGATTGGCTGGGTCTGGGTAAAGTCCCAGGTTTCCCCGGGCGTTCCCTGATAATGCCACTTGTAGGCTCCGGTATCAGCATCCAGCGCAACCACCGAAGAAAGGAACAGATTGTCGCCGCGACCGTCCGAACGGATCTTGTGGTTCCATGGACTGCCGTTGCCGACGCCGATCAGTATCTGGTTGAATTCCTGATCATAGACGATGGCGTCCCACACGGTGCCGCCACCGCCAAAGCGGGCATAATCGCCAAACCATGTCCCTCGTGCCCGTTCCATCTGCGGGTCAGACGCTGCGTTGTCCGGTGGCGCGTCCGGGCCGGCGGGCACAGTATAGAAGCGCCAGGCCAGGTCGCCGGAGTCAGCATCATAAGCTGAGACATAGCCGCGCACACCATATTCGGCGCCGCCATTGCCGATAAGAACCTTGCCCTTCACCACCCGTGGAGCACCGGTGATGGTATAAGGTTTGGACTGGTCAACTGTCACCTCGGACCAGACCGGCTCGCCAGTCGCCGCGTCAAGGGCTATCAGGCGGCCGTCGATCGTGCCAAAGAAGACCTTGCCGTCATACACGGCCACGCCGCGGTTGACCACGTCGCAACAGGCGTTGAAGCCTTTTTCGCCCGGGACCTGCGGGTCATAGCTCCACAATTGCCGCCCGGTCTTGGCGTCAAAGGCGAACACCTTGCTCCATGCCGTTGTCGTATAGAGCACGCCGTCGACGACGATCGGCGTCGCTTCCTGCCCGCGGTTCGTATCAAATTCGTGGCTCCAGGCCAGCCCGAGCTGACCGACCGTTTCGGCATTGATCTTGTCGAGGCGGGAGAATCGCTGTTCCTCATAGGTGCCGCCATGCGTCACCCAGTTTTCGGGCTGGTTCGCTGCGGCACTCAGCCGCGCGTCATCCACCATTGGCGCGCCTTCACCCGTCTTGCCTGAGCAGCCGGCCACCGCCAGCGCCGCCACAGAGACGAGCAGCATCAACTTCGATTTCATCCCCGATCCTCTCTCAGCTGCGGGCCATGTTGTCTGACCCGTCAAAGACAGCCTATCATGGCCGCCGGAAAGTGCGATAGGGTTTTTGCACTAGAGTTGGCGGCCTGCCACGCCTGACAGGCAACGGTCTGCCGATCAGCGCACGATGGCGCGGCGAAATCCGGCCGACTGTGCCTCTGCCTCGCTGCAGAACATGCGCTCCGCCCGAGTTACATCATAGTAGGGCATACCCGGCATATGATAGATATACTCGCCGCGTCGGTTGATATTGCCCTTGATCAGGCAGGTCCCCGACGGTGAGCGTGTCGCGATAGCTGGCCGGGTGTTGGTCGTTGGCGCAGTCCTGAGCGCGGTATTGCCGCCTCTTGCAACAGCCCCGCCGCCTCCCCGGTTTTCCGCCCTGTACTGCGACGGGTTGACGAAACTTGACGCCCACAGACCCCGCGTTCCGGCACGGGCACCCTGTTCGTCAGCCACATAGTCGGTCGAATATCGGGTAAAGGCCACCGCCATGCCTGTCTGGACCATGGCCTGACCGAGATCGAGCGACCCGGCGCGACACACCGCCACCGTTCGACCGTAACGGTCCACGTCGCGCGCTTCACAGCGCACTGACCGCTCCCCGACGAGCGCCTCCAGTTGCCGGGTCGATTCCTCGCCACATGCCCAATTGGCACCGGCTCGCTGGCACTGCTGCTGGCTCTCCGGGGCATCAATGCCATGCAACCGGATGCGCTCCCCGGCGACATGCAATGTGTCTCCGTCGATGATCTCGGCCTGTCCGGCGATGACCTGCGCCGACGCTGCCACAGGGCTGATGAGGAAGAGAATGGCGAACAGATGTTTGAGCATGGCGGGTGCATGCACCCCCACCATTGACACGCCCTTGTGTCACTTGGTTTCGCAACCACCAACCATTCAAAATGGCGCCATTTTCCAGATTGTTAGACGGTGTATTGCTCTCTCAATCGCGCAATCCGGAAATCGTCAATGCCCAAAACCTCGTGAGCATATCGGCCAACAGAGCCGTACCTTTCGCTGATCACGTCAAAAGCGGCGGCGAGATAATCCTCTCGCACCTCCATCAAGGCGCGGATGCCCGCATCAGTGATACCAGCTCCATAACGGCTGCGAATATGCTCGGCACCGGCAGCGATGCGCTCGTCCACCTTGCCGGCGACATTGGTCAGCATATAGTCAGCCAGCACATCATCCTCATGGACACCGAGCAGGCGGTGCAACAGGGCGACGATCACACCCGTGCGGTCCTTGCCAGCGAAACAATGCACCAGCGTCGGATGCCCCTTTTCAACCTCATCGAAATAATGGCGGAAAGCCACCAACAGATTGTCGCGCCAGGGCATCCCGACATAGCTGAACTTCAGCGCCTCGGCCGCATCCTCGCCGGTGATCGCCGCCTGCGCTGCTGCCAGATGTGGCGCTGTGGCACTGCCAGCCGTCTCTCCCGGCCCGAAATAGACCGGTGTCGAAAAATCGGGTGCTCGCCGGCACGGGTGGTCGGCCCGTTCGCTTTCACCACGCAAATCAATGATCGCGCCAAGTCCGAGCGACTGGACAGCAGCCAAATCCTCGTCCGTGGCATCGCGATGCTGCGCCGAACGCCACAACAGGCCGGTCTTCAGGCGGCCTCCACCCGGCAGGGCATAGCCGCCATAATCACGGAAATTGTGAATGCCTTTGAGCGGCAGGACCCGTCCGGCTTCGGCAGTCGATTGGCTCAACGGACAGCGCCACTGGCACGGGCGGCTGCAATGGCGTCAGCATCAAAACCGATGTCAGCCAGCAACGCGTCACCATGTTCACCAACGGTCGGCGAAGGCGTCGGCGTGTCAGCCTTTGTCACCGAATAGCGCGGCGCCGGCGCTGGCTGCACGGCACCGCCCACTTCAATGAAGGTTCCGCGTTCAACATTGTGCGGATGCTTCGGCGCCTCCTCCATGCTCAATACAGGGGCAAAGCAGACATCGGTCATTTCCATGATCGCGCACCATTCATCGCGAGTCTTGGTCAGGAACAACTCGGCGACCTTCTGCTTGAGCGCCGGCCACTGGCTGCGGTCATGCTGTGCGTCAAAGGCCGGGTCGGCATCAAGACCGCTCAATTGGCGCAACAGCGCGTAAAATTGCGGTTCGATCGAACCAATCGAGACGAATTTGCCATCCTTGCAGGTGTAAGTGTCATAGAATGGCGCACCGGTATCGAGCATGTTGACACCCGGCTCATCGGCCCACATTCCCGCCGCCTTGAAGCCCCAGGTCATGGCCGAGAGAACCGCCGACCCGTCAGTCATCGCACAGTCGATCACCTGCCCTGGCCCACCTGTCTTGGCGGCGAGGATGGCGCTTACCATGCCAAAGGCGAGCATCATGCCACCACCGCCGAAATCGCCGACATAGTTGACCGGCGGAACCGGCTTTTCGCCCTTGCGTCCGATGGTGTGCAGCACGCCGGACAGCGCGATATAGTTGATATCATGGCCGGCAGCCTGCGCATACGGCCCATACTGGCCCCAGCCGGTCATCCGACCGTAGACCAGCTTGGGATTGTCAGCGAGCAGCACGTCGGGCCCGAGACCGAGCCGTTCCATGACACCCGGACGCAGCCCCTCGATCACGCCATCGGCGGTCTGGCACAGCTTGCGCGCAATCGCGACCGCCTCGGGATTCTTCATATCGAGGCTGATCGATTTGCGACTGCGGGTCAGCGGGTCGGTCTTGAGCACCGCGCCGCCGGGGCGGTCGATGCGAATGACCTCGGCCCCATGGTCAGCGAGCATCATCCCGGCATAGGGCCCCGGCCCGATACCTGCGAATTCGATGATACGTACGCCGTGCAATGGTCCGGCCATGGTCAACTCTCCTGTTTATTCTGCGTTCGTTTGTGTCATGCGTCAGGCGCGGAAACCGGCGAGACGCTGATCAATGATCTGCTCGGCTTCGGCGATGATACGGTCGACCAGCACCTGACAGGTCGGGATGTCATGGATCAACCCCTGAATCATGCCAGCCCAAAAGATGCCCTTGCTCAGGTCACCGGTCTTGAGCATGTCACGCCCGGCGTCACCGGCCACCAGTTCCTTGACGTCCTCGAACTTGGCACCGGGCTGTGCGAGGCGACGGACGACTTCATCCGACACTGCACTTTTGCCGACGCGCGCGGTGTTCTTGAAACTGCGGAAGATCAGGTTGCTGCCGCGTTCGTCATTGTCGATATAAGCCTGCTTGATATTGGGGTGGATCGGCGCTTCTTGCGTGGCGCAGAAACGCGTGCCCATGTTGATGCCTTCCGCACCTAGCGACAGGGCTGCAACCAGACCACGACCATCCCCAAAGCCGCCCGATGCCAACATCGGGATCTTCACCTTGTCGGCCGCTGCCGGGATGAGGATCAGGCCGGGGATGTCATCCTCGCCGGGGTGGCCGGCGCATTCGAAGCCATCGATGGAGATGATGTCGCAGCCCGCCTTTTCGGCTGACACGGCATGACGGACCGCGGTGCACTTGTGCAGGATGGTGACACCATGCGGTTTCACCCGTTCCCAGATTTCGCGCACCGCCGGGGTGCCGGCGGTTTCCATGATGCGCACGCCGCTTTCGACCACCGCGTCGGCATAGGCATTATAATCGGGCGAATTGATTGTCGGGAACACCGTCAGATTGACGCCGAACGGCTTGTCGGTCAGCGACCGGCACCGCTCGATCTCTTCACGCAGTGCCGCCGGGCTGGGCTGCGTGAGCGCGGTGATGATGCCTAGGCCGCCCGCATTCGATACGGCGCTGGCCATGTCAGCGGTGCCAACGCCCTGCATGCCGCCCTGAACGATCGGGTGCTGAATACCGAGCATCTCGGTGATGCGGGTCTTGAAGGCCATGGGCGTGTCTCCTGTATCTGCAAACCTATAATACTAGGGTATATTGATTTGGGCTGGTGAAGCTGCTGTCAAGCGTAGGTCCGGCACAGCACCGCCATTTGCTCGTGAAACTCGTCCATCACCTCACCGATGATTTGTGCCACAGGTTTGACGGCGTCGATTCGCCCGGCAACCTGGCCGGTAAGCGCAATGGAGGCTTCGAGATCGCCGCCAAAATAGAGATCACGGATACGCGCGAACTCAGGGCGGACATCGCCAATCGGGT
Source organism: Sphingomonas lacunae (assembly GCF_012979535.1). Classification (NCBI taxonomy): domain Bacteria; kingdom Pseudomonadati; phylum Pseudomonadota; class Alphaproteobacteria; order Sphingomonadales; family Sphingomonadaceae; genus Sphingomonas; species Sphingomonas lacunae. The sequence goes on along the minus strand of NZ_CP053015.1, from coordinate 2,461,730 downwards.
TGCGATCAATCTCTTCTGTTTTGGCGGTGCGCAGGGCCCGCAAGGCGGGGCCGGGGCCATGCCGGTTCAGGAAGACCGTGTCGGTTTCCTTGGCGCCGACAATCGCATCCTTCCAGTTCTGGTGCACTGGTGATTCGGCTGCGGAGACCATGCGGGTGCCCATCTGCACACCCTCTGCCCCAAGCGCAAAGGCGGCTGCCATGGTCCGGCCACAAACCATGCCGCCGGCGGCAATGATAGGCACATCGACTTTCGAGCGAATGAGCGGCAGCAGCACCATCAGCGCCACGTCGCGCGGATTCTTGAAGCCACCGCCCTCCCCGCCTTCGACCACAAGGCCATCAACACCCGCAGCAATGGCCTTGAGCGCGCCGTCGAGGGTGGGAACAACATGGAAAACGGTCAGGCCGGCCTTCTTCAACGGCTCACAATATTTGTTCGGGTCGCCCGCGGATGTCGTGACGAACTTGACGCCCTGATCAACAACGAACGGCACAATGTCGGGGTCGCGGACAAAGGCCTGGGCGATGTTCACACCAAAGGGCTTCTCGGTGAGCGTCCGCATCTTGCGGATTTCTTCCCGCACCTCCTCTAGTTGGCCTGAACTGGTTTCAATGATCCCCATACCGCCAGCGTTAGACACCGCCGACGCCAATTGCGCCCTCGCGATCCAGCCCATGGGCGCTTGCACAATCGGGTGCTCGACGCCCAGCATGGCAGTTATGCGGTTGTTCATGAAACTCTCTCCTGGGCACGGCATCACTTGCCTTTGCTGCGATGATGGTTGACACTAACGTAAACGTCAACAGACAAGCAAAATCACCCTGATTGCCGCTCTACCTTGCCCTCTACCTGTTGAAAGCCCAGCAATGTCATCCGTTACGCCAGCCTTTTTTACCGCGGAAGGCGATCATTTTGTTCCGCAACGGGAAGCCGCCAATCCCTGGTTCGACCATGCTGTTGCCGGGGGTCCCATCAGCGGTCTTTTCGGCCATATCGCTGAACAAAGGGGCCTGATTGGTGAAGGGTTTGCCATCTCACGGATGACCATCGACATATTGGGCATCGTCCCTTCTGCACCGCTCACCGCCACCATCGAACCAGTCCGCATCGGCCGGCAGGTTCGACTGAACCGGATCAACCTCAAGCACGACAATCATGTGGTTGCCCAGGCACTGGTCCAAGCGGCACGGTTGCTTGATACCCCACCAGCCTTGCCCAGCAATGGCTATCCGGCGCCAGAGGATGTGGCGCCGGGTACGTTCCTGGCCAATGGCAGCTTGCAGCGCATAGTCCGCACCCGCCCGTTGCAAGGGAGCGTCACCAGGCCTGGTCCTGGTCAAGTATGGCTCGCGCTTGATGCCGACATTGTTTCCGGAACCTTGGCTTCCCCTTTTGTAAAGAGTTGCGTCTTTGCGGATTTTGGAAATGGTGTGGGCAGCGCTACGCGTGCCGCGGAATGGAGCTTTGCCAATCTTGATGTCGGTATCCACTTCCTGCGCGACCCGCACGGCGAGTGGATATTGGTTGACGCCGACACAATCGCAGGTGGCAATGGTCACGGGCTCGCTCGGTCGACCATGGTTGATGCAGAAGGTGTCTTCGCCATCGCTACCCAGACCGTTTTTGTCGCACCGGGCTCTCTGACACCCCGCATGGAGGCCAACGCCAGGTCAGCTGTCGGCTAAGTCCTGTCGGTCGCTTGGCAACAGCAGCAACGCCGCAAGACTAAGCATGCATGAAGCGGCAAGATACCAGCCAACCCATGCCAGTCCGCCGTGATTGGCCAGCCATTGGGCTCCATAGGGAGCAATGGCTCCCCCAAAAACACCTGCAGCATTAAATGCAATTGACGTCCCGGTGTAACGAACACGTGCTGGAAAAAGGCTGGGCAGCCAGCCACCTGCTGTTCCGTAGCTCAAACCCATAACAAAAAGCAGCGACGCCAGCGCAATCAGCATGGTAACAGGTTCCCCCGCCCCATACAGGTTTGCAAAGAGATAAGCGGCTGGAATACCAAGCAGTCCGCCTGCAGCCATTACCGCAAGCGGTCCTTTTTTGTCGGCGACCCAGCCTGCCACGACAATCCCGACAGCCAATGCCAGAATTGCCACGAGCTGGATCTTGAGAACCGTTTCCCGCGCCATTTCCATCGTCGAGGTCGCATGACCCAATGCGAATGCAGTCGACACGTAGAACAAGACGAAAAAGGCGACACTTGCGAAGGTTGATGCCAAAAGCGCGCGGCCATGGCTATTTATGGTCTCACGAATTGGTGCAACCGGCGGTGGTCCCTTCTCCATCATTGCTTGGAATTCCGGCGTCTCACTCACCTTGATCCGAACCCACAGCCCGAGCATGACAAGCACGGCGCTCAGCAGAAAAGGTATCCGCCATCCCCAAGCGAAGAACTGTTCCTCCGTCAGGCTCAAACCCAGCAACAGGAAGAGCCCGTTCGCCATGATAAATCCTGCCGGTGCTCCTAGAGGGGGAAACATGCCAAACCGATAGCGCCAACCCTTGGGCGCATTCTCTACAGCCAAAAGAGTAGCACCACCCCACTCTCCACCAAGGCCTATGCCTTGGCCCAAACGAAGCAAACACAGAAGGGCCGGAGCAACCCATCCTGCCTGATACCAAGTGGGCAGAAAGGCGATCAGCATGGTGGACAGGCCCATAATCAGCAAGGACGCAACCAGGGTAGACTTTCGTCCAATGCGATCGCCATAATGGCCAAAAACCAAGCCGCCCACCGGCCTCGCCAAAAAGGCAATTCCCATCGTCGCAAATGAAGCCAGCAACTGCGCAGAGGGTGATTCCGAAGGGAAAAACAGCGCTGGAAAAACCAAAGCTGCAGCAGTCGCATAGATGTAGAAGTCGTAGAACTCGACGGCCGTCCCGGTCAGGCTCGCTCCCAAAATCCGGGTGCTGGCGCCCTTCGCATTTCCTGTCATTGCTTACCCCCCGCGATACCCAACCGTTCACCCTATTGGGTTTGCAACATTTCTCCGGTGATCGCATATCCTTCGGCCAACCACTCGCACACCTCCCGCGCTGCAGGGTGATCGATGGCCGCATATTTGATGGCGAGAGCTGTTCGGGATTCCTCGCTCATTCGATCGAGACCGCTATCATTGAAGGTCAATAGGTTCGCCTGCAGCATCTGTGCCAGTGTTTCTCCACAAACCGACCGTGCCGCTTCAAAAAACGCCTTTGAATAAGCGTAGTCGTCCCCTGCGGCATAGGCCATTGGCAGGGTCAACGCGGCAATGCATCCCAATGTGGGCTGTGACATCGGATTGATTGCATGATGACTAACCATATCGGACAGAATGGCTGGCCTGCCCGTAAATGCTCGGAGATGCAGAAAACGAGACATGCGTGGTCCGTCATTGACCGGATAGTTGTCCCAGATCGCGGGCTTTCGGCCGAGCCTTTCAGTTACATTTCTCAGATGGCCTGCACCATATTCGCGTGAGCAGACTTCTTCGCCGGTCCAGTATATTGAGACAGACGGGTCGACCAAGCGCCCCAAATCCTCAAGATAATGTTCTGGTCGGGCGCCGAAAACCCGGTCAAGCAATGGATCGTCGCTATAGTAACTGGGACAAAGAAACATCGATTCAGCGCGACTGTGGTCTATGGTAAAGGCTGTAACTTCCGCTTGTCGGGCAGCGAGGTCGGGCACATCACCATCCATGTCATCAAACAAAATCGCCAGATCATCGATGCCGATTGTATCGAGCTGTGCAATCTTTGCCTTGAGCGAGTCTTGCGCTGCTTTTGAAAAGTCGAGATGCGCGCCATAGGGCGTCAGTCCGATGCCAAAACGCACACCCAAATCGGAGCAATGCCCGGCGAAGCAAGCCAGCTCATCAAGCTCGTCGCGGGTGTAAGGCAGTTGCCACTGACGGCGCAACTTAGCGTCGAGTTTTGGCGCGTAGTGGAAGAACCGATAACCCGCAGGGGCTAGGCGCGTGACCACATCGCGCCTGTCATGCCATGACCAGCTTCGCCCAAAATATCCCTCGATAATCCCTAGACTGCTCATTCCCGCTTCATGGGGCCCGAGAGCGCCCCTGTCGAGCACCGTAAAAACATTTCTGCCGCCTCGCAGCTGTAACAGCTTGACGTTTACGTAAGGGGAGGCTCCAATGTCGGTGTTGGACGAAGTCAAAATCGTCTGAGAGAGGAACGTAGCAAACCCATGTCAATTCTGCTGGATGAAGGCCAACAGGCCATCGCGACCGAGTCTCGACGCATCATCGATGCGAGAGAAAACAAAGCCAAGGCGCTCGACCTTATCGAGGCAAGCGGCGAGTATGATGCAGCTTGGTGGGACATGTGTCGCGAACAAGGGTGGACGGCTGTCGCCCTGCCAGAAGAGGCTGGTGGTCTTGGACTTGGACTTGTCGAACTTGGTCAGGTCGCTGTCGCGGTTGGTGCCGGCATCGCTGGCGCACCATTCCTCACGAGCAGTTTCGGGGTTGCAGACGCGCTGAACCGCCATGGTGACCAGCAACAAAAGGCCCGGTGGCTCGGCTTACTGGCGAGCGGTGACAAAATCGGGGCGGTTGCCTTTGCCGAGGGGCAAAATCCCCTCCCAACGAAGCCGTCGGTGACCTTTTCTGACGGCAAGTTGAGCGGGACGAAACCGGCGGTGAGCGCCGGACTTCATGCGGATATCGCAGTTGTACTCGCATTTGACGGAACCAAATCCGTCTTGGTTTCAGTGGATCTGTCAGGTGTAGAACGTCAACGCATCAACAGTTTCGACAACAGCCGTGGCACTGCCGACCTGGTATTTGACGACAGCCCAGCAGAACTGTTGCAAGCTGATGACGCCCGCCGCGCAGCGTTGGAAATTTTGGCGCGCCAAGCGATTATCACAGCTCATGAGCAGGTGGGAGGCGCGGAAAAGGCTATGCTGATCGCCCGCGATTACGCTAACACGCGAAAGGCTTTTGGTCAGTTGATTGGGGCGTTTCAAGCCGTCAAGCATCGGATCGCAGAGCTTTATGGGCTCGTCGAAATCGCTCGCGCCAACGCGTTGCACGCGGCTGCCAATGCTGACGGACCAGACTTGATCAAAAACGCCGCTGCAGCTCGGATCGCTGCGACCGATGCATATGACACTTCCGCCCGCGATAGCATGCAACTGCACGGCGGAATTGGCGTCACTTGGGAAACCGGTCTCCATTTGCACCAACGACGCACGCGCACCCTGGCGCTCGAACAGGGTAACCTTCTCTTCTGGGAAGATGTATTGGTCAATGAACTGGCGGGAGAAAAGGCATGACCGACGCCTATGAAGCCTATCGTCAAAAGGCCCGGAGCTGGCTGCAATCGATCGAGAGCGAATTTGGTCGGGAAGCTCGGCGCGGCCTGACAGAAGAACAGGATCTGGCGCTCGGTCGTCGTTATCAGAGTGCCAAATATGCCGCAGGTTATGCTGGTATCAACTGGCCAGAGGATTTTGGTGGCCAAGGCCTGTCGCACATAGAAAAAGTCATTTTCGAGTCCGAGGAAATGAAGTTCGGCGTGCCCAGCGTCTACTTCGGCATATCACTCGGCATGCCCGTGCCAATCTTGATGCGCTATGGACCTGACAAGGAGTTCGCCCGAGAACGCGTCATTAAGGCGCTCAAGGGTGAGGAGATCTGGTGCCAGCTCTTTTCCGAGCCGTCAGGCGGCACCGACCTCGCAGGTCTGCGCTTGAAGGCCGAGCAGGACGGCAATGGCTGGCGCCTCAATGGCCAGAAGGTGTGGACCAGCTGGGCGCATTACAGCGATTATGGGGTCATCGTTGCCCGCACCGATCCCACGGTTGAGAAGCACAAGGGTCTCACCTATTTCTGGGTCGACATGAAGGCTCCAGGTGTTACCGTTCGGGGCATCAAGTTGGCCGGCGGTGACAGCCATGTGAATGAAGTGTTTTTCGACAATGTTCGTGTTGAAGACAATCAGCGCATGAGCCCGGTCGGCGGCGGCTTTGCCGTTGCTATCACAACCTTGATGATCGAACGCTATATCGCCACCGATAGCGGCGGTTTCGGTCCGCACCTCGATTTGTTCGTTGATCTCGCCAAAGAGGTGGAAATCAATGGCCGCCCAGCCATTGAGGATGGACGGATCCGCAGCGCCATTGCGCGCAACTATGCCATGCGTGCCGGGCTCGACTCGATTACTGCCAGGGCCATGTTGATGATGCAGGCCGGCATGGAACCGGGACCAGAAGGCTCGCTGAACAAACTAGTAGCCGTTCGTTCACGCCAGAAACTCTCAGAGTTGGCCATTGATCTTCAAGGCAACAGCGGGATGGCTTTTGAACCCCATGCCTTTGTGAAGGAGGACTGGTCGGCCAGCTGGCTTAATGCCCCGACAGGACGCATTGCCGGTGGGTCAGACGAGACGCTTCTGAACACAATTGCCGAACGTATCCTTGGTCTTCCGCAGGATCACCGCCCGGACAAAGGTGTGCCTTTCAATCAAATTCCGGCGTGAGGACTAACAGATGAAGATTGACGCTAGCGTGTCGGCGGTGGTTACCGGTGGGGCTTCCGGTCTTGGCCGGGCAACCGCTGAAGCCCTTGCGGCTCAAGGTGTGAAGGTCGCCATTTTCGACGTAAATGAAGAATTGGGCCAGCAGGTTGCGTCGAGCATCGGTGGTCTGTTCTGTCGTGTTGACATCACCGATGAGCAATCAGTGATCGATGGCTTCGCTGCTGCTCGCGCTGCCCATGGACAAGAGCGCATTTGCGTTCATTGCGCAATGACCTCGCGGCGAGGCAAAACGCTCGCGTTTGACAAGGAAAGCGGGAAGTTCAAACGGACCCCAACCGAAGATTATGCCTATGGGGTAAATGGCATTCTGGTTGCCAGCTACCGCATTGCTTCGCTCTCTGCGGAAGGCATGGCAACCCTCGACCCGCTGGAAGACGACGAGCGCGGTCTGATTGTGCTTACTGCTTCGGTAGCAGCACAAGATGCCCAGATTGGTCAGGTTATCTATGGGTCGGCGAAGGCTGGGGTGAACGGGCTCGTATTGCCAATGGCACGGGATCTCATGGATCTCGGCATCAGAGTCAATTCGATCATGCCGGGTGTCTTTGAGACGCCTCTGGTTGCGGGTATGAATCCGAAGGTCAAGGAAAGCCTTGCTGCTTCAGTTCCGTTCCCAAAGCGTCTTGGCAGGGCCGAGGAGTTTGGAAGCCTGGTGCTGGAATTTGCCCGTAACACCTATTTCAACGGCCAGGCAATCCGTCTCGACGGTGCAATCCGCATGGCTCCGCGCTGAAACAAAATCGAAAGGAAAACCAAATGGCTGAAGCCTATATTATTGACGCAGTCCGCACTCCACGCGGCATCGGCAAACCGGGCAAAGGCGCGCTCTCACATCTGCACCCCCAGCATCTTGCAGCGACAGTGCTGAAAGCGATCAAGGATCGCAACAACCTAGACACAAAAACTGTCGATGATGTGATCTGGTCGACCTCCAGCCAATATGGCAAACAGGGCGGTGACATGGGCCGCATGGCCGCGCTCGCCGCCGGGTATGACATTACCGCATCGGGCACAACACTCGACCGCTTTTGCGGCGGTGGTATCACTTCGGTGAACCTTGCAGCCGCCACGGTCATGTCTGGCATGGAAGACTGTGTCGTCGCCGGCGGAACAGAAATGATGAGCTTCACGGCTGCACACGGTGCCGAACAGGCGAACGCAGGTATCAAGCCGCTGGGCATGGGATCCGGCAATGCCGCTCTTGATGCCATCCACCCGCAGTCACATCAGGGCGTTTGCGGTGACGCGATTGCCGCCAAGGAAGGTATCAGCCGCGAGGCTTTGGATGCGCTGGCCCTCGAAAGCCAGCGTCGCGCGGACATTGCCATCAAGGAAGGCCGTTTCGCCAAGTCAGTGGTTCCGGTATACAATGAAGATGGGAGCATTGCTCTCGACCGTGAGGAATTTCCGCGTCCTGAAACCACCGCTGAAGGTTTGGCATCTCTCAAGGCGTCGTTTGACGGTATCGCGGATTTTGATCTGGGTGGCACCACCTTCCGCAAGCAGATCCAGCGGCGGTATCCGGATTTGAACTGGATCGGTGTCCACCATGCTGGCAACAGCTCGGGCGTTGTCGATGGTGCCGCCGCCATTCTGGTCACGTCCAAGGACTATGCGGACAAGCATGGCCTGAAACCGCGCGCACGTATCGTAGCTTATGCAAACCAGGGCGATGATCCTACGCTTATGCTCAACGCGCCTGTGCCGGCTGCGAAGAAGGTTCTCGCCAAGGCAGGCCTGACCAAGGACGATATCGACCTGTGGGAGATCAACGAAGCATTTGCAGTTGTGGCGGAAAAATTCATCCGCGACCTTGATCTCGATCGTGGCAAGGTCAACGTCAACGGCGGCGCGATGGCTCTGGGTCATCCGATTGGCGCGACGGGTTCGATCCTGATCGGCACCGTGCTTGATGAACTGGAACGCACCGGGGGCCGCTATGGCTTGGTGACCATGTGCGCGGCTGGCGGGATGGCTCCAGCAATCATTATCGAACGCATCTGACCTGACTCACGGCAGATGATGGAGGGGCGCTTTCCGGATCGGGGAGCGCCCCTTTCCTTTGTCAGTAGAGAGTCAGATAGAGCGACTTTTCGCTCCATTCCACCTCATCAACTTTGGAAATTGCATCGAGATCACAAGGGGTTGCGACAGAATCGTCGACCCACTCCCGCAAGCCTGGTCCACCGTTGATCACGTCGATCGCCAGTCGACCCTCGGTATATTCATATTTGAAGTCAAGACCACGCCACAGCGGGTAATCCGGGTAAAGCGAACGGATCGCCTTGAAGCCCAATGCCTGCACGCGCCAGGGCCTGAAGCCAGGGTGGTGATAGGCCTGACCTTCAGCATGGATGTGAACACCATGACACAAACGTCCGACATGCTTGTGGAATGTCGGTTCGAACCAGATTTCCCGCAATGTGCAGCCGGCCAGCCATTCGGGCGCGAGCCGGTGCATCTCGGCGATCACTGCCCGCGCATCAATGTCCGGCGCTCCAAAGATTTCGAGCGGTCGGGTAGTCCCCCTCCCTTCACTCAATGTGGCGCCTTCCAGCATCACGGTTCCGGCATAGGCGCGGGCCATGTTGACATTGGGTGCATTGGGGCTGGGGTTGACCCAGATACGATCAGTTGGCCAGCCAAAACCAGGCGCGGCATGTGGATCATATCCCTGCATGGCGACCACATGATAGTCGACGTCGAGCTTGTAATGATCGATAAACCAGCGGCCCATTTCACCAAGTGTCAGGCCATGACGCATCGGCATGGGCCCTGCACCGACAAAGCTTTCCCACCCGGGCAACAGCGTGAGCCCTTCCACCGGACGACCGGCAGGATTTGGACGATCAAGCACCCACACGGACTTGCCCGTCTTTGCTGCCGCTTCGAGCACATAGAGCAAGGTCGTGATGAAAGTGTAGATCCGGCACCCCAGATCCTGCATGTCGATCAGGATCGTATCGAACGTCTCCATCGACTGCGTCGTCGGACGCCGCACTTCTCCATAGAGGCTGAATACCGGTATCCCGTGCACCGGGTCAGTGAAATCCGGGGATTCCACCATATTGTCCTGCTTGTCACCGCGCAGGCCATGCTGAGGGCCAAAGGCCGATGTGATGTTGACGCCGATGGCGACCAACGCGTCGAGGCTGTGGGTGAGATCCGCGGTCACAGAGGCCGGATGCGCAAGCAGGGCGACACGGCGCCCCTCCAGCGGTTTGCGCAAGGTCGGGTCGGCGAGCAGGCGGTCGATACCGAATTGGACTGTCATGACTGCTCCGGTGCCTCAAGCGTCAACGCAAAGCAATCGGGATGGTGGAAATCGGGTTGGCCGGGCGGGTGGCGCAGCGACCAATAACTTTTGCTGCCGTCCCGGAGTTCGATGACCGCAGTGAGGGAGACATGGATTTGCAGGCCGTGATATTCGGCCGGCAATCTGACCGTCGCCTCCAGCGCGAAATGGGTCTCGCCGAGGTCCAAACCGATTTCGGGAGAATCCGGAGACGGCAGATTTTGAACATCTCGGCGATAGTCGGCAAACTGATACGCGGCCCATTGGCCCGATGGCGCGAAGTTATATTCGATATAGGCTGTTGTTTCAGGACGCCGGACGAAGAGTTCAAAACAGGTGCTATTCCACAGACCATCGGTGCGCAGCGGCTCGGCAGGACCAGATGCGACCAGATTTTCCTCGGCAACGTCGACGAAATAACGGAGCCAGAGCTGCCCGTCGCCGAACAGTTGCCAAGCAACACTGATCCCATCGACCAGGGGCGCAGGCGTATCGCCATGGCATTGCAACACCAGCGGACTACTCAAGTGGTTTCCCCCATGCTAAGCGCGCCCCGCCATGACCCAATACAGCTCTGACCTTCTCAACCTGCTCGCGTCTCGCGGTTACATCCATCAGGCCACTGATGCCGAGGGGCTCGATGCCCTCGCGGCCAAGCAGATTGTGCCGGGCTATATCGGTTTCGATGCCACCGCGCCATCGCTGCATGTTGGCAGCCTCGTCCAGATCATGCTGCTGCGCCGGTTGCAACAGGCTGGGCACAAGCCGATTGTCGTGATGGGTGGAGGCACCACCAAGATTGGCGACCCGTCGGGCAAGGACGAGAGCCGCAAGCTGCTGACCACTGAGAGCATCAACACCAATATCGCCTCGATCCGGACGATCTTTGACCGCCTGCTGACTTTTGGCGACGGACCGAGCGATGCGGTGATGGTCAACAATGCCGATTGGCTCGACGCGCTGGGTTATGTCGATCTTTTGCGTGATGTCGGACCACATTTCACGATCAACCGCATGCTGGCGTTTGACTCGGTCAAGCTGCGCCTTGACCGCGAGCAGCCGCTGACCTTTCTCGAATTCAATTACATGATCCTGCAGGCCTATGATTTCCGCGAGCTTGCCCGATCACATGGCGCGCGGCTCCAGATGGGTGGCAGCGATCAGTGGGGCAACATCGTCAACGGGATCGAACTGACGCGGCGAACCGATGCCGTGGAGCTGTTTGGCGTGACAACGCCACTGCTGACCACCGCCAGCGGCGCCAAGATGGGCAAAACAGCATCGGGCGCAGTTTGGCTGAACGATGACGCCCTGCCTCACTTCGATTTCTGGCAATATTGGCGCAACACCGATGATCGCGACGTAGGCAAGTTCCTGCGCCTGTTCACGGACCTGCCGCTCGATGAAATCGCCCGACTCGAGGCACTGCAAGGTGCTGAAATCAACGAAGCCAAGAAAATGTTGGCGGATGAAGTCACGCGCCTTTGCCGAGGTGATGCGGCTGCCGCCAGTGCCGCCGATACTGCAAGGCAAACATTTGAGCAGGGACAGGTTGGCGGTGATCTGCCCTCGGTTCCAGTCGGGCCGGAGGGCATGGCAATCATAGCCATTCTCAAGGAACTGGGCTTTGCCGCATCCAACAATGAGGCCAAGCGCAAGATCGCGGAAGGAGCGGTCAAAGTGGCCGGTATGGTCGTGACCGATGCATTGCTGCGCGTCATGGTGAGCGATGATGCCATACCAATCCAGCTTGGCGCAAAGCGGCACGGTCTGGCCGTCAAGGCAAATTGACACCGAGACAGTCTTAACCGGTTGTTGAGGAAAGCGGCGCACTCTGCCTGTCATGGCAGTTCCATCCGCATCCTATACGGGCCTCGATCAGCGCGCTTCTCCGCGCACCGATGTGTATGCGCGCCTGCCAGTGGTGCTGCCTGACGGACGATCCGCCACGGTGACGCTGGTCAACATCAGTGCCGACGGGATGTTGATGCGGCACGACCAGCCCATCACCGATGGCGCCATGCTGACGGTTTCGATGCCCATTATCGGCAAGATAAAGGCCACCGCAATCTGGAGCCTGGGCGGACGCAGCGGTCTCAATTTCGTCGAAACGATCAAAGCAGACGATTACGCCCATCTGTTGAAGGCATTGGGAGCCCGTATCGGCGGTTGATCGCTATCCACCGCGCAACAAGGCAACCCCGGCATCCCTCTCAAAAAGATAGAGTGCAACGCGGGCAGCATTCCCGCGCTCTCCCGCAAGGCCCCCATCCCGATCCAGCAACAATCGGGCGTCGTCACGGGCGGGCGTGATCAACCGGTCCACCTGCTCAGGTGTTGCCAGAGCAAAGCTGGCATCACCGGATTGCCTGGTCCCGAGCACCTCACCACCGCCCCGCAAGCGCAAATCCTCTTCAGCGATGCGGAATCCGTCATTGGTTTCGCGCATCAGGGCCAGTCGCGCCCGTGCAGTTTCGCCAATGCTATCAGCGCGGATAAGCAGGCACGTCGAAGCGGCGGTGCCGCGCCCTACCCGGCCGCGCAACTGATGCAATTGGGCAAGGCCGAAACGTTCGGCACTTTCAATGATCATCAGACTGGCTTCGGGAACGTCAACGCCAACCTCGATAACGGTGGTCGCAACCAGCAGGTTCTTTCTGCCGGCCTTGAATTCGTCCATCACGACGTCCCTGTCGGGGCCCTTCATTCGACCATGCACCAGGCCCACAGTGTCACCGAAGCGCAGACGCAACATGGCGGCCCGTTCTTCCGCAGCGGCACTGTCACCCTTTTCACTTTCCTCGACCAACGGGCACACCCAATAGGCCCGGTGACCAGCCTCAAGATGTCGTGCCAGCCCCTCGATCACCTGGGCAATGCGTTCGGCCGAGACCACGCGCGTATCGATCGGGGTGCGGCCCGGCGGCAGTTCGTCGAGGCGGCTCTCCTCCATCTCGCCATAGGCCGCCAATGTCAGCGTCCTCGGTATGGGTGTCGCGGTCATGGCAAGCACGTGGGGCGGTGTCCGCCCTTTTTCAGTCAGCATCAACCGCTGTGCGACGCCGAATTTATGTTGTTCATCAACAACCACCAGACCGAGATTGCGATAGGTGACCGCCTCCTGAAAAATCGCATGAGTGCCGACCAGTATGTGAATGCTGCCATCGGCGAGGCCCATCAGCGTCGCTTCGCGCCCCTTCCCCTTGTCCCGCCCGGTGAGCAGGGCAACCTCGACCGGGAGCCCGGTGAGCAGGCGACGCAGGCCATCATAATGCTGTCTGGCCAATATTTCGGTCGGGGCAAGAAAGGCGCCCTGGGCACCCGCCTCGACCGCAGAAAGCAGCGCCATCAAGGCCACAAGCGTTTTGCCGGAACCGACATCCCCTTGCAGAAGCCGCAGCATCGGAGCGGTCTGGGCCATATCCCCGTCAATGTCGCGGATCGCCCGCTGTTGCGCTCCGGTCAGGGCGAAGGGCAGCGCAAGGCGATCCCTCAGGCTATTGTCGCCGACAATCGGTCGGCCACGCCGTTGACGCGCCGATTGGCGAACAAGCAGCAGTGCGAGTTGTCCGGCGAACAGCTCGTCATAGGCCAGGCGATCACGGGCCTGCTGGTCACCGGCATCAGCATGGGCGCGAGCCAATGCACCTTTCCAGCCCGGCCACCCCTTTTGGGCCAACCAGCCCGGCTCAATCCACTCCGGAAGGTCGGGCACGCTGGAAAGGGCGTCTGCGGCTATGCCGGCCATGCGCGCGTTGGTCAGCCCCTCGGTCAGCGGATAGATGGACTCGCGTTCCCTGACATCAGCGGCCCGCGCCATTTCCTGCACCTGATCCGGATGAACAATTTGCAACATGTCTCCGTAACGATCTAGCCGACCGACCACGAGCCGTTGCTCACCAATTGGCAAGGCCTTGCGCGCCATGCCCTGGGCGCGCCCGAAATACGTTATGGCAACATGGTTGCCTGCGGGATCAAACGCATCAACCCTGAAGGGTGCACGCGGAGAACGCCCCGAATGATAGGCTTGCGCTGTCAGCGGAACGATAACCCCCTGCCCCACTGTCGCATCATCAACATTGCTTACCCGGTGGCGGTCAATCCGCCCCGTCGGCAGATGGAACAGGGCGTCCTTGACACGATTGATCCCCAGCCGGGCCAAGCCCTTGGCCAGTTGCGGGCCGATGCCGCGCCGGGCGGTGATTTCGGCAAAGAGTGGATTGAGAATGGCGGGCCGCATGTCTATCTGCCATGCACCATAGAAAGTGTGAGCCGTTGGCGCCAGTCGATACGGCGTCGCATGCCCTTCTTGCCGCCCGCCATGCCAGCACAGGACAAACAATGAGTGATGAGATTCGCCGCCGCCGCTTGGCCTATCGTGCCTGGCACAGGGGTACGCGGGAAGCTGACTACATGGTTGGCGGCCTGTTTGACCGTTATGGGGCCGAATGGGGTGAGGAAGAACTGGCCTGGTTCGAACGGCTGATAGAGGAACAGGATGTCGACATCATTGCCTGGGCTTTCCGCCAAGCCGAACCGCCGGAGCATATCGCCGGACCGATGATCGACGTCCTGCGGCGGCTGGATTATATCGACATCCCGCGTTGATGATTGCCCTGTCCGACATAATTGCCGCGACGCGGCCCAAGACGCTGTCGCGCGTCGCACAAGGGTTTGCGCCTTTGCTCGCCGCCGATCTGGCAAGAGCCGCACGCGGCCGGTTGCTGTGGATTGCCGCCGATGACGCGGCGATGCAGGCGATGGCGGAAAGTGCAGCCTACTTCGCGCCGGAGCTGGAGGTCATCCGTTTTCCCGCCTGGGATTGCCTGCCCTACGACCGTGCCGGGCCCTCGCTGCGTGCATCGTCCGAACGAATCGCCGCGCTGGCGCGGTTGCAGGGGTCGGCACGGGGGCCCCAACTGGTCATCACAACCGCCAATGCGATCACCCAGCGCACGCTGACACCTTTTCGCATCCGGCAATTGACCGCACGTTTGCACCCCGGCGCCCGCATGGACCGCGACCGGTTGGCCGCCCTGTTGGCGGATCAGGGATACAGTCGGGTCGATACGGTGGCGGATCATGGCGAGTATGCCGTGCGCGGCGGGATCGTCGACCTGTTCCCCGCGGGGGAAAGCGAAGGCTATCGGCTCGATTTCTTTGGCGATGAGGTCGAAACGCTGCGGCGGTTCAACCCGGCGGACCAGCGCAGCAGCGGCACAGCGGACGAATTGCTCTTGTTGCCCGCGGCGGAAACATTGCTCGACGAGAGCAGCATCAAGCGGTTCCGCACAACGTATCGCGAGCTCTTCGGAGCAACCGCCACCGGCGACCCGCTTTATCAGGCCATATCCGAAGGACGACGACAGGGAGGCATGGATCATTGGCTCCCGCTTTTCGAAGAGCGGCTGGTGACCCTGTTCGATCACCTTGGCGATGATCTGGTGGCTGTGCGCGATCTTGGCAGCATCGCAGCAACCAAGAGCCGATTTGAAGCCATCCAAGATTATTATGATAATCGAGTCGAGGCCCTGCGTACAAATCCAGGCGCCTACCGGCCATTGCAGCCTGATTCTCTCTATCTCAGCCCGCAAGAGTTTGAGGTCACGTCGTCCAGACAAGCAATCCATCTGGCCACCAGCTTTGGCGAGCCACCCGGTCCGGATGTGCTCGATTTTGCCAGTGAGTCCGCCCGAGATTTTGCTCCTGAAAGAGCGGCTGGTGACAATGTCTATGATGCGCTGGTGATCCACCTCGCAAAGGAGCGCGCCGCCGGTCGCAAGACTGTCATCGCCTCCTATTCCGCTGGTGCGCGGGAACGCCTGGCCGGGCTGGTCAAGGACCATGGCGCCCTGTCAGTGCGCCTGGCAGAAAGCTGGCAGGATGCCTTGGGAGCGGCGGACAGGGAATCCGTCGTTTTGGCTGTCCTGCCGCTCGAGCATGGATTTGCCACCGAAGGCCTGTCCGTCATCGCCGAACAGGACGTGCTGGGCGACAGGTTGGTCAGGCGACAGCGCCGAAAGAAGAGCGCCGACGCATTCCTTGCCGAGATGGCAACCCTGTCCGTCGGCGATCTGGTGGTCCACCGTGACCATGGCATCGGCCGCTATGAAGGGCTGACTTCCATCCCGGTCGGTCAATCGCCGCATGACTGCGTCTGGCTGACGTATGCCGGCGGCGACAAATTGTTCGTGCCGGTCGAAAATCTGGACGTGCTGTCACGCTATGGTGGCGAAAGCGACGGCGTACCACTCGACCGACTGGGCGGCGAGGCTTGGCAGCGGCGCAAGGCGCGAATGAAGGAGCGCATCCGGGAGATTGCAGGCGAATTGCTCGCCACCGCAGCCGCCCGGGCCCTGCGCGCGGCGGACGTCGCTGCCGCGGATGGCACCTATCCCGAATTTGTTGACCGTTTCCCCTATGCCGAAACCGAGGATCAGGACCGGGCCATTGGCGACGTGCTCGCCGACCTGGCCTCCGGCAAGCCGATGGACCGGCTTGTTTGCGGCGACGTTGGATTCGGCAAGACAGAAGTCGCCCTGCGCGCCGCCTTCGTTGCAGCGATGGCAGGGATGCAGGTTGCCGTCATCTGCCCCACCACATTGCTTGCCCGCCAGCACCACAGCAATTTTGTTGAGCGGTTCAAGGGTTTTCCCATCAATGTTGGGCGCCTGTCACGTCTGGTGCCCTCTGCCGAGGCCAAGGCGGTCAAGGAAGGACTGGCCGACGGCAGGATTGACATAGTTGTTGGCACGCACGCCCTTTTGACGAAAGGGCTCGAATTCAAACGCCTCGGGCTGGTCATTGTCGATGAGGAACAAAGGTTCGGCGTTGTCCACAAGGAACGGCTCAAAGCGCTCAAGACCGATGTCCATGTCTTGACGCTGACCGCCACACCCATTCCGCGCACCCTGCAAATGGCGATGTCAGGACTGCGCGAACTCAGCGTGATCAAGACTCCGCCAGTCGACCGGCTGGCGGTGCGCAGCTATGTGATGCCGTGGGACCCGGTCGTCCTCCGCGAGGCGCTGCTGCGCGAGCATTATCGCGGCGGACAAAGCTTTTTCGTGACCCCGCGCATAGCAGATTTGCCGGACATAGAAGAGTTTCTGACCAAGCAGGTTCCCGAGGTCAAATATGTCGTCGCCCACGGCCAGATGGCGGCTGGCGAGGTCGAGGAACGCATGAGCGCCTTTTACGACCGGAAATATGATGTGCTGGTCTCTACCACGATTGTCGAAAGCGGGCTCGACATTCCCAACGCCAACACGCTGATCATTCACAGGGCAGACCGCTTTGGTCTGGCTCAACTCTATCAGCTGCGTGGCCGGGTCGGCAGGGCCAAGACCCGCGCCTATGCCTATATGACCACTGCAGCCGACCGGACGATGACAGAAACAGCCGAAAAGCGGCTCAAGATCTTGCTTGATCTCGATTCACTGGGTGCCGGATTCCAGCTCGCCAGTCATGACCTCGACATCCGCGGAGCCGGCAATCTGGTCGGTGATGAACAATCGGGCCATATCCGCGAAGTCGGGTTTGAACTCTATCAGTCGATGCTGGAGGAGGCGATCCTGCTGGCACGGGCCGAAGGTGCGGGCAGTAGCCCTCCGCAAGAGAAGTTCTCACCAGTCATCACCGTTGATGCACCAATCCTGCTCCCGGAGGATTACATCCCTGACTTGCCGGTCCGAATGGGACTGTATCGCCGCCTTAACGAGCTGGAAAGCCGTGAAGAAATTGACGCATTTGCCGCGGAAATGATCGACCGGTTCGGTCCCCTGCCCGACGCCACAGCCAATTTGATGGTCTTGATGGAAATCAAGCTCAACGCCGCCCGTGCACGGATTGCAAAACTGGATGTCGGACCAAAGGGCGCCTTGGTCGCTTTCCATGGCGACATGCCGCCCAACGTGCCGGGCCTGATCAGCTATGTCGAGAGGTTGCAGGGAACAGCAAAGCTTCGTCCAGATTCCAAGTTGGTGATCACGCGGCCATGGACAAGTTCGTCGGCCCGTCTGAACGGTGCCCTGCAGCTGTCCAAGGGCCTTGCCAAAATCGCGGGCTGAAGCCCGATCATTCTAACCGCTAGCCGCCACTGAAAAGTGGACGAAATCATCACTGTCGAGCGCTGGCGCCTTGAGAAATCCCTGGTACCAGCGGCACCCCATTGCTCTCAACTGATCGCGTTGGCTGATGCTTTCCACACCTTCGGCAAGCACGTCCAATGACAGGTTGCGCGCCAGTTCGATGATCCCGCCAAGAACCGCCCTGTCTCGCGGCGCGCCTGAGGCATCGCCGGCAAAGCCGCTGTCGATCTTGATATAGTCTACCGGCAGCTGTTTGAGCCAAGCGAGCCCAGAGTATCCTGTCCCGAAGTCATCAAGCGCAACATGCATCCCCGCCTCCCGCAAAGTGTTGAGATTGGCGTTGGCAACATCAAAATTGGCGATGGTGGCGCTTTCCGTCACCTCCACTGCAAGCCTTGCCGGAACGACCCCAGCCTCATCACACATCGCCAGCAAGCGCTTGGCGAATCCTTCGTCGCCAACATCATAAGCGGTGAGGTTCAAGGCAACACGCACGCGGGAAAGCGCAGCCGGCCATGTCCCCACGGCGGTCAACGCCGTACGCCAGACATGCGCGCTGACCTCCCTCTGCAATCCCGCTGCCGTGGCGGATGAAAACAGCGCCGCGCCGCCAATTTCCCCCAGCTTGGGATGTACCCAACGTGCCAAAGCCTCTGCCCCGTAGAGGCTATCATCATCCATCGCATATTGCGGTTGGAACCTGATGACGACTTGCCCCTTTGCCAGAGCCGCTTCGACATCAAGCTCCCGCACCAGTGCACGCGGGGCGGACAAGCGGCGAGCAAGCCGGCTAAGCATTTCGTGGACCAACTGGCCCGGTTCGATGAGGCCAGTGGCAATGCGGATACCCAATGCGGAATGGGCCGGCCCAAGGGTCGTATCGGCCAGGGCAGCCGCAAAGCCCCTGAGGCCGACATCAAGCCGACCTGCCGAGTGCATGCCGGGTACAATCACCGCCATGCGCGTTCCGCCAACACGGGCCACGGTTGCATCGCCGCCTATTTCCTGACGGACGGCCCGTTCAAGCTGGCGGGCGACACTGCGCAGCAGCGCGTCTCCAGCGGAAAATCCGGCGTCATCATTATAACGATCCAGGCCGACCAATTGGACCAGCGAAATTGCCAAGGGTTCCTGTCGGGCAGACACATGATTTTCAACGAGAGATACTGCCGTCGACAAATCCATCAATCCGGTCACGGAATCACTGCCGCGCAGCACGGTATGGTCCTGCCGCGCCCGGCTCCATTCGACTTGTCCGGCAAGACGATTGCCCTGCAAAACGAGGTGATGGACAAACTCTCCCGGCAGATTGCCGCTTGGCACACGCTGGACGAAGGCAGCATATCCACCCTCAGCCCGCAATTTGCGCATGGCGGCGAATGCGCGGCGCCGGTCCTCGCTGCCAAAGCTGGCAACAACCGCCCTGAGACTGGACTTCACGGGAAAGCTGTCCCGCAATTGCTGGTCGGACGCGGCATCAATCTGCAGATGGCGGCCCTCCCGATCAGCCTGCCACCAGCATTGACCGCCGCCGGGTCCATGGTTTCCGCCAACAGTCACTGTCTGACGCGCGAGTTGGAGGGCAGCCGACAATTCCGCTGGTTGCCAGGGGGCTGCCAGCATCGCATCAACGCCAGCATCAACAAAGGCTGGAAGATAATCCGAATCCCGGCGATCATAGATCAGCAGTATCGAAACAGCCGATGGCCCTAATCTGGCCGTCAATTGCTCGGCAGCCTTGAGTGCCTCGATAACCGCTTCGCGCGCGTCCAGGAGAATCAACCGGCAATTCAGGGAGGAAAGCCGCTGGGCGAGGCCGTCGGCTCGCCGCGCGGCAATGACACCATGGCCGAGCTTCGTCACCTCATCCGCCAGATCATCGCGATGGCGGAACGACAGGATAAGCAACGGGTCGTTGCCAACCATCACCCCATGTTCAGCGTCGATGCGCCGCTGATGTTCGCCCCTATTCATGCGCCATCCTTAAGGCCTAATCCTTGCCTATTGCTTGCACCGCCCCCACGGGCAAGCTAGCCACCGCAACAAGGCATGATTACGCCGGCAAAACAGGGCAGAGAGCAGGATGAACAGTATTGGCAGCGGACGCAAGGTGGCGCTGGTCGATTCGGGCTCGCTCCTTGCCCAGGCCGGCGCGCGGGAATTGCGCGATCGATATGACTGGGTCGCACCAGAAGAGGCAGATCTGATCGTCGCATTGGGGGGGGATGGCTTCATGCTCCAGACCCTGCACGGCCTGCTCGATGGAGACCGAATTGTGCCCGTGTTTGGCATGAACCGGGGTACAATTGGTTTTTTGATGAATGAGTATCGCCTCGATGCATTCGAGGCGCGCCTTGATCGGGCCAAGGCCTTTACGGTAAATCCCCTTGTGGCCCAAATTACCACCATGTCGGGCCAAAACCATGTGCTGCCGGCAATCAATGAAATATCGCTCCTGCGCGAAACGCGGCAAGCGGCAAAAATCGAAGTTATGGTTGATGGCCGCTGTATGCTGCCCGAATTGATATGCGACGGCATATTGGTGGCGACCCCTGCGGGCTCTACCGCCTACAACCTGTCCGCCAATGGTCCGATACTCCCTCTCGATTCCGCAGCCTTGGCGTTGACCCCGATCAGCCCTTTCCGCCCCCGACGCTGGCGCGGGGCCATCGTCCCGGAGCGTACCCGGCTCAGTTTCATCGTTCGCGAAGGCAGCAAGCGCCCGGTGAGCGCCGTCGCCGATCAACGCGAGGTGCGCGATGTGCGCAGCGTGGATGTGGCGGTTGATCGCAGCAGGCAGCTGACGCTGTTGTTCGATCCCGAACATGCGCTTGATGATCGTATTGCCCAGGAACAATTTCTGGGTTGATCGGTACGAAGGCAACAAAGTCACAATTTTGCCCAAAGCGGTCTTGCATTCGGCGCGCTGCCGTTGCAAAGGGCTCTCCGCGCCGACACGGCGCCGCCAGCCAAGGCATTCCTCGGTAGCTCAGCGGTAGAGCAATCGACTGTTAATCGATCGGTCGCAGGTTCGAATCCTGCCCGGGGAGCCACTTGGCAGCATCGCTATCCTCCCCCTCGATGGCTGTTACGGATCCTCAATCGAGGAACGGGAGCATTACCGGTGTAAGCCGGCCATCATTGGCATTGATGCGAAGCTCGCCGTTGATGCCTTGGGGCATGTCAGCGCTCGGTGCGATCCTGACTTCCCACACCCATTCGGATTGACCGGCGTTCAGCTCCAGGCCTTTGGCTGTCATGTTTTTGAGCACCTCGGCGCTTGTCCGTCCGTAAGGATCGCCCATCAATGTTTGCACAGCTATGGTTTGCGCTGCCTGTTCGCTCAACCGCGGCGAGGTCTGCCCGGCCATCGGGCCGTTCGGATTGGCTCGATCGTCGGCGCTCGCTTGGCCTTCCGGCGGCATCGCGTTCCATTGAATGGCGATATAGGCGCCGGCGGTTGCCAGGGCACCCGCAACAAATGCGCTGATGATCCACTGGCCCTTGTTCATCTGATTCTGCCTTCCTGCGTGACTGAGATGCTCAATAGCATGGACAGGGCTCCTCGTCCCTGCCCTAAGGACATAGCTGATGCGTCCGCAGCTTCACGATCAGCGGGACCACAGCACGCGCCATGCAACGGGATCGGGAGCGGAGTAAGGGGGCAGATAGACACTACTGCCCCCTTCGCTTTCGAGACTGTGTACCCGACCTGTCAGAGGGCGCCGTGACAATGCTTGTATTTCTGTCCCGAACCGCAGGGGCAAGGCGCATTGCGGCTCGCCGGGGGCGGGACATCGGCAGCACCGCCCGCTTGCGGTGCAGCAGCCATACGCGGCGCAGACGTACTGACGACACCCAGCGCCCCCCCATCAATGTCGTGACTGTCGTCGTCACCGGTGAACGGATCAATATGGGTCGTCAAAAAGTCCGGCAACTCGGGCAGTGGGGCGGGTTCTTCCACCCGGAACTGGGCGCGGGCAACAGTGCGGGTCACATCCTCACGGATAGTGGCCAGCATCCGTTCGAACAGGTGAAAAGCCTCCCGCTTATACTCGTTGAGCGGTGTCTTTTGCGCATACGCCCGCAGGAAGATGACCGTGCGCAAGGCGTCGAGTGTGGCCAAATGCTCCTTCCAGTGGTGATCCAGCGATTGGAGCAGGATGCTCTTTTCAACCGAACGCCACATGGATGCCTCTATCTCTGAGGCCTTTGCTTCGACATGCGCATTGGCAAGCCCGGCGATACGCTCCTCAATGATCTGAGGATCGAGGCCATCTTCATCCATCCACTTACGAAGCGGGACCTCCACGCCCAGGATCTCGAGCGACCGCTGCTCGATCAACTCTACATTCCACTGTTCCGGGAAGCTGCCGATCGGGCAACCGTCCGAAACGATGGCATTGACCGTTTCCTGGCGCATATCAAACAGCACATCGTCAACAGCCTCGGCATCCATGATGTCACTACGCTGTTCATATATGACCTTGCGCTGGTCATTCATGACGTTGTCGTAATCGACGACCTGCTTGCGCGCTTCATAGTTGCGCGCCTCGACCTTCTTTTGCGCCGTCTCGATAGCCTTCGACAGCCAACGCGAAGGCGGCAATGCCTCACCATCCTCAAGGTTTGACCGCATCATCTTGGCAAAAAGCGTGTCCGGGCCAAAAATGCGCAACAAATCATCGTCCAGACTGAGGTAGAAGCGCGACAGGCCGGGGTCGCCCTGACGGCCCGAGCGGCCACGGAGCTGATTGTCGATCCGCCGGCTTTCGTGACGTTCCGTACCCAGGACAAACAGGCCACCGGCCTGCTTCACCCGTTCGCGTTCTTCCTCAACTTCGCGGGTTATGCGGGCGACAGCCGCGTCGCGTTCAGGCCCCTCAGGCATATCGCGCAGCTCGTCATCAATGCGGAACTCCACATTGCCGCCAAGTTGAATGTCGGTTCCGCGACCGGCCATGTTGGTGGCGATGGTCACGGCTCCGGTACGGCCGGCCTGGGCCACGATATGCGCTTCGCTTTCATGGTATCGTGCATTGAGAACATTATGCTCCACTCCCTCTTCCTTGAGGAAGCCTGACAAGAGCTCGGACTTTTCAATCGAAACGGTGCCAACCAGAACCGGCTGCCCCTTGTCGGCATGTTCCTTGATGGTCTTGGCAATGCCTTTGAACTTGTCGACCGTTGACTTGTAGAATGTATCTTCCTCGTCAATCCTCTGGACAGGACGGTTGGTGGGAATTTCGACCACGTTCAGCTTGTAGATGTCATAAAATTCAGCGGCTTCGGTGGCCGCCGTTCCGGTCATTCCGCCAAGCTTTGGATACATGCGGAAA
This sequence comes from Sphingomonas lacunae, assembly GCF_012979535.1. Lineage (NCBI taxonomy): Bacteria > Pseudomonadati > Pseudomonadota > Alphaproteobacteria > Sphingomonadales > Sphingomonadaceae > Sphingomonas > Sphingomonas lacunae. Next base: position 2,438,442 of record NZ_CP053015.1, on the reverse strand, counting down.
TAATTCTGGAAGGTGATGGTCGCCAGTGTCTGGTTTTCCGGCTCAATCTTCACGCCTTCCTTGGCCTCAACCGCCTGATGCAAGCCATCCGACCAGCGCCGGCCATCCATCATGCGCCCGGTGAATTCATCGATGATGATCACCTTGCCGTCCTTGATGATGTAGTCGGTATCCCGGCGGAACAGGACATTGGCGCGCAATGCCTGGTTCACATGATGAACGATCTGGGTGTTCTCGATCGCATAGAGGTTTGACCCTTCGAGCAGACCGGCGTTCTCCAACAAGCGCTCCACCTTTTCGGTGCCTTCCTCGGTCAGGATGACCGTGCGCTGCTTTTCGTCCTTCTCATAATCTTCCTCGACGAGCTGCTTCACCAGCGCATCGACATGCACATAGGTTTCCGATTTGTCATCAGTCGGGCCGGAAATGATCAGTGGCGTGCGGGCCTCATCAATCAGGATCGAGTCAACTTCATCAACAATGGCAAAATTGAAGGGCCTGTGGACCATCTGCTCACGCGTATATTTCATATTGTCGCGCAGATAATCGAAACCCAACTCATTATTGGTCGCATAGGTGATGTCGGCGGCGTAGGCTGCTCGCCGATCATGTTCCTGCATGTTGGGGACAATAACCCCGGTCGTCAGACCCAGGAAACGGTAGACCTGACCCATCCATTCGCAGTCGCGCCGGGCCAGATAGTCGTTGACGGTGACAACATGCACGCCCTTGCCTTCAAGAGCGTTGAGATAGGTGGCCAGCGTCGCGACAAGCGTCTTGCCTTCACCGGTACGCATTTCAGCAATTTCGCCACGGTGAAGGACAATGCCACCGATCATCTGTACATCATAATGACGCTGCCCAAGCGTCCGCTTGGCGCCTTCGCGCACGACAGCAAAGGCTTCGGGCAACAGGGCATCCAGTGTCTCGCCAGCTTCCAGACGTTGACGAAACTCAACCGTTTTTCCCCGCAAACCATCGTCGTCGAGGGCAGAGATTGCGGGTTCGAAAGCGTTGATCTTTTCGACCGTCTTGCGCAGCGATTTGACATAGCGATCGTTCGAGGAACCGAAGATGGATTTGGCGATTTTGTTGAACATGGTGAAGTCCTGATGGGGCCTGACCAATCGTCGCGTAAACAGGGACGCCGACCAAGCAGGATATGGGAAAGGATAGGGCTGGTCGATGGCACGCCTTGCGCCTCAAATTCCAGCCAAGCTGACTATGCAGCTTTGCAGGCAGACAGCCGCTAGATCCGACGTACCGCGAACCCGGCCACACGGAAAATGCGACCAGTGTCGATGGCTGTCCAATGCGGCACGTCCAGCAGCAAGCGCATCAAAGGCAGGCCGGCCACAGGTCGGCTCGCAGGAACAGACGACGTCTGAACGACAGTACAAGCCTGAGACTCCTGAGCAGCACAGGCAGCCACTGGAGCCCGTTCGGCCAGCGCGACACGGTCCCCGGCAGATACACCGGTCAGGACCGCCAGCAGCGCATAAAAGAAAGGCAGGATTTCCAAGGCTGGTCAGCTACTCAATGCCGTGTCAACAGGACACAATCTTGTCATACAATGGCACATAGTCCTTGCCAAAGCGTTCGTCCAACTGAAAGCGCACGGATGTTCAAGGGCCACTGGCAACCTATCAAATCAAGGCGGCAAGTGCCCTGCCCTATTGCGCCGGCGGTGTCCCAGCTGGGGCAGTTGGCGCAGGAGGCGGCGCCCAGCGGACGTTCCGAACATATTCTCCGGCAATCGCCTGGCCGGCAGCATTCATCGCGGGCGTGAAAAAGGCATTGCGTTGCAGCGCGGTGCATACGGCGCTGTCTACATTGGCATCTCCGCTGCTTGCCAGCACCGTACAACCATCAACAAAGCCGAGCGGTGAAACGCTCAAGCGCACCCGCACTGCGTGGTTGATGCCCGGTGCCATAGCTGCCGAGGGTAAGTCTTCCATCGCCACCCAATTGGCGATCGAGCCGAGCGGGCGGGCATTCGTGCTGCCATCGGCATTCGGGGCCGGACTTGGTGCTGACGGAGCAGGCGTTTGCACCAGAGCGATTGCAGGCGCAGCAAGCAAGGCCAAGGCAGCTGTGCCACCGGCTGCAACGCGACGGAAAATGGTGTTGTAACGGATCACAGTCAGGCACATCCTTGCAAGGAGCGGTTCGAAGCTGGAGCGCCTTAATGGCGCTCTCCGGTCGGAAAGGTCAACCTGCTCTGTAGTGCATGACCCACTGTGAATGAACCTGCGGTTATCCAGGCTGGCAATTGACCTCTTTATCGGGCTGATGCATCTGCACGGCAATGAACGGAACATCCCCACTCGCGCCCACACACTTTCCTGACCTGCCAGCGATTGCCGGCGTGACGCTGCGTGTCGCCCGCGCGCGATACAAGAATTGGGACAGATGCGACCTCACCTATGTCGAACTGGCTGAGGGTACGGCTGTCGCCGGGGTGACGACGCGCAACCTTTGTTGTTCTACCGAAGTGGAAATGTGCCGGGAAGGCATTGCCAGAGGTTCGGCCCGGGCACTGATTGTCAATGCAGGGAACAGCAATGCCTTCACCGGCTATCGGGGCCGCGAAGCGGTGGAGCTGATCATGACCGCGGTGTCCGGTCATCTCGGCTGCGCGAAGGAAGATGTTTTTGTCTGCTCGACAGGTGTGATCGGCGTGCCATTGCCCAAAGACAAGGCGCGCGACGGGCTTGCCGCTGCTTTTGAGGCTAGTCCCTGCACATGGGAGGAGGCCGCGAATACCATCCTCACCACTGACACCTTCGCCAAGGGAGCCATGGCACAAGCAGTCATTGGCGACCGCACGGTCAACATCGTCGGCATCGCCAAGGGATCAGGAATGATTGCTCCCGACATGGCGACGATGCTTGCCTATGTCTTTACCGACGCTGCGGTCGAGCCGGCCATCCTGCAAGCCATGCTTTCGTCAGCCAATCGCGATACATTCAACAGCATCACCGTCGACAGCGATACGTCAACCAGCGACACCTTATTGGTATTCGCGACGGCCAAAGCCGGCAACCCGATCATCCGGCGAATGGACGACTGCGGCGCCGATGCGTTGGCGGCGGCGATCCGGTCTGTCTGCCGAGACCTTGCCCATCAGATCGTTCGGGATGGCGAAGGCGCGAGCAAGTTTGTTGCCATCAGCGTGACCGGTGCGAAAAGCGACAGCAGCGCCAAGCGCATCGGCCTAGCCATCGCCAATTCTCCACTTGTAAAGACTGCCATTGCTGGCGAGGATGCCAATTGGGGCCGCGTGGTCATGGCTGTCGGCAAGGCTGGTGAACCCGCCGACCGTGACCGGTTGGCGATCAGCTTTGGGGATACTGTGGTGGCGAGAGATGGATTGCCTGTCGATGGCTATGACGAAACGCCTGTTGCCGCCCATCTGAAGGGACAGGACATTCGAATCCATGTCGACATTGGGCTGGGAGAGGGTCAGGCAACAGTCTGGACCTGCGACCTGACCCATGGTTACATCAGCATCAACGCCGATTACCGGAGTTGAACGTCAGAGTTCGCCTTCGAGCCAACCCTTCAGCGCGCTCTTGGGTGCAGCACCCACTTTCTCCGCTACTTTCTGACCATTTTTGAACAGCATCATCGTAGGGATGCCGCGGACACCGAGCTTTCCGGGCGTTCCGGGATGATCATCGATGTTCATTTTGGCGATGATAACCTTGCCGGCCAGTTCGTCGCTGATTTCCTCAAGAGCAGGACCGATCATCTTGCACGGACCGCACCATTCCGCCCAGAAATCCACGAGGACGGGCACGTCCGACTGAAGCACGTCTGCCTCGAAGCTCGCGTCACTGATAGCCTTGGTACCCATTGTTATGCTCCTGCAATATTCTGTACGACAACCGAAATAGGGATGCAGAGGCTTGCGCTCAAGCGCTATCGACCGACTTTGCCTTGCCCCCCGACAAGTCTGGCTTGTGCGCTGCCAGCAAAGATGGCGGCAGTTCGATCAAAGTGGGACCGTTGGTAAACAGTAGCGCCGACTCGACCCTATGGGCCGGGAAGATGGTTTCCAGCGCGCAGGTATATGCCGCCATCTGGCGCAGATACCCTATCGGCACATCGTCCGGCGTGGCGGGAACAAAATGACCGGTCTTGTAATCGACAACACGGACACGGTCAGAGTCGATGATCAATCGGTCCATGGCACCGGCTATGACCTGCCCCCCGACCAGTGCCGAAAAGGGCACCTCGGGAAGGGAGTTGGGGCCAAACAACGCCGAATGGACGGGATCATCGAGAATGGCGAGCACGGCATCAAGCATGGCAGCGCGCTCTTTTTCCGAGAAAATGCTTCCACTTTTTTCAAGCCAGCGCGCTGCTGCCGTCCGGCGACGGGAGGGCTCGACCGGGGGCAATCGCTCAAACAGGGCGTGGATCAGGGAGCCACGCTCAGCCGCCAGCCCCGGTGATGGTTGCGGCACGGGCGGCCTGGGCACAGTCAGCTCGTCAGCCTCACCGATCGAAGATGGTGCAAGCGGACGGGATGGACGCGGTTCCTGGGGTGCGGCTACGCGCGCCCAAGCCGGTATGACTGGCGCATGCTGCGGGCTCCGGGCATTGCTGCCGCGCGGCTCCCTCCCCCTGACCACATAAGCGCATTCGCTGGCCCAGGCGGAATCGGCAATCGGTTGCCAGCCGGCACCCATGCCCTCAACCACCTCTTTCAAGACCTTGTACCAGCTGCTTTCCGGCGGCTCTCCGTCCTTCGCTTTTTTGCCAAGGGACCCAGCAACAAACAGCATGCGCTCGGCGCGGGTCATGGCGACATAGAGCAGTCGCCAATGTTCCTGCATCTCCTTGACCCGCAACGCTTCGGCAACAGCGGCCACTGGTTCGGGCCGCTCATCCTTGCGGATGGAAAGCAACGGCACGGTACCATGCGGAGTGGGCCAGTCGATCCCGCGCTCGCGGCTTTGCTCCGGATCGTGGGTTGCATCAGCGAGGATGACAATGCGCGCCTGCAGGCCCTTGGAGCCATGGACCGTCATCACCCGCACTTCGTCCGCATCATTGTCGAGCTCGCGCTTGATCTCCACCTCGCCCCTGTCAAATGCACTCAGAAATGCGTGCAAAGAGCCGCTTTCGCGGGTCTGGAACTCAAGCGCCTTGCTCACCAGTTCTTCAACAGGATCGCGCGCGGCATTGCCAAGCCGGGCAAGCAGCTTCGCCCTGCCTTGGGCAGGCCCAGACAATATCTCCTCAAAAAACCTATGGGGCGTTACATTGCCGACCATGCGCAGCATGTCGAACAAGGGTGCCATTCGCGACCGATCGAGCAAACCCTGTTCGAGACGCTGCCGAAGATGTGGCCAAAGCGGACCGTTGCGGCCATCACTGTCGGCACGCCAGCCATGCTCAAGCAGTTCCTCATGAGTCCAGCCCAGCAGCGGTGACACCAGTAAACTGGCCAGCGTCAGGCTGTCATTCGGTTGAAGGGCGAAGCGGGCGGCCGCGAGCAAATCCTGAACGGCAATCGGCATTTTGAGTTTGAGCCGGTCAACCCCGGCAACAGGCACGGCGTGCGCTTGAAGCCGGGAAACCAGCAATCCGGCAAGATCGCGCCGGTTTCTGACGAGCACCATGACATCGCGTGGATGAACAGTTTCGCCATCTAGACCATTGTCTATCCAGTCGCGTACGGTCGCCGCAATCCGGCTGGCCACACGCCGGGTGGCACTATCGATCCAGCCCTCCTCGTCAACGCCAGCTTCATCGGCACCGGAATCCTCGGCCTCGTCATCGGCCGAAACAACCGGCCACAGGACAACGCGGCCTGGCGCGCCTGCGATGGCTGATTCATGACGCACGGCTTGCAGCGGCAAACCAAGTGCCTCGGGTCCAAGGCTTGCGATAACGCCATCGACGACCGAGAGGACAGGAGGGGACGAACGGAAATTGCGATTGATCCCGACGTCGTCAAAGTCGCGTTCGGCAGCCGCGGCAAGCTGGAAAAACTGGTGGCGCGCTCCTGCGAAATTCTCAGGGCTGGTGCCCTGAAAGCCATAGATGGCCTGCTTGTAATCACCGACAACAAAAAGGGTGCGCAGGGCATCGTCCTTGGCACCACGACCGGCAAAATATTCCTCGGCCAGGGCAGAGACAATCTGCCATTGCCGTTCATTTGTATCTTGCGCCTCGTCAACCAGGATATGATCGATCCGCTGGTCCAGTTTATAGCGAATCCAGTCGGCACGCCCCGGCGTCGCAAGCAACTCCGCGGTGAGGCGGATAAGATCGTCAAAATCGACCAACGCATCCCGCCGCTTGCGACCGGCAACTGCTCTTGCAAATGCGCGGCCCACCTCCAGCGCATTGGCAATTTCATCAGCCTTTGCCAGAAATCTGGCGACGGCCAACGTCTCGTGGATGGAATCCGACAGGCGCACGGCAAGGTCTTGCGCGGCAACAAGTGCCTTGCTCCAATGACTGTTCAGGTCACCCTTCTGGGTGAGGAATATTCCTTGCAACTCAGGGAGCAAGGCACACCGCTGTGACAGTGGCGCGCTGAGCCAGTTGGCGATCACGGCGCAGTATTTTCTGCCAGTCTCAGCACCCCAGCCGGAACAGACAGCCTCGACTGCCCGCAGACCCTGACAATCAAAGGCGTCATCACTGCATCTAGATTCGAGCCATTGCTGGCCTGTCATTTCGGTCGGCAATCCCCATTCCCGCCGTAGCCAAGGGCTGATCCCGGAGGGCAAATGGTCGAGCGCATCGGCGCTGGCCGCACAACGATCCAGAAAGCCGTGCAGGTCCGTTTCATGGACGGCGAGCGCAAGGTCATGGATACGGCGCAGCAGCACCTCGTCCCTGCCCGTTCCTGCATCAACAATGATATCAGTCAGAACTTCGGCGCGCATTTCGCGGCTTTCCGCCTCATCCAGCGCTCTGAAGCCCGGTGACAAACCGGCTTCCTCAGGAAATCCGGCTAGCAGTGTCTGGCAGAAACTGTGGATTGTCTGGATCGCCAGACCACCACCCGGCGCATCAATCACTTTGGCGAACAGCGTCCTTGCAAAGGCAAGCCGGACAGGATCGTCAAATCGGCGATCGCCTATGGCAAATAGCTCGGCCCGCAAATCGGCATCCTTCAGACGCACCCAGTTGGCGAGGTCCGCCCGAACACGCCGGGCCATTTCAGCCGCTCCCGCTTTGGTGAAGGTGATGGCCAGGATGGCATGTGGCGGCACGCCATCAAGCAGGAGCCGCTTGATCCGCGCCGTCAACACCTGGGTCTTGCCTGTTCCGGCAGAAGCAGACATCCAGGCGTTCGCCTCAGGATCAGCGCCCCGTTTCTGCTCCTCTGAAAGGGTGTTGATCCTGCTCATGCCCGATCACCGGGATCGTTCGGGCCACTTTCCCGGCCATACCATTCCTCCAGCCGCATCAGCTGGTCATAATCGGCATAGGGGGCAAACTCGGGTTCCAGTTTGGCGATGAACGCATCCTCGCCCACCAGCCATCGGGCGACGGCGCCTTCCAGTCTCGCACGGGCCTCGGCAACAAAATTGCCGGGATGAATGCGCGCGTCCTTGGTTTTTCGGAACGGTGTATCGATCCAGCCAAGCTGCCCCTTGCGCGGTTTGCTCTGTGACTTGTTCATGCGCCAATATTCGAATGTCGAGACGATCTCGGGCTTCCCCGTATAGCCACCAGCTTCGGCAATCAGGCCCAGCAAGCCTAATTGCAGCGCAAAAAGGCTGTCGACCGCTTTCTTGTTCGGACCACTGCCGGTCTTGTAGTCAACAATCGCCAGGCTCCCGTCCGCCAACCTGTCGATCCGGTCTGGCGTACCGGACAGGCTGATTGCACCAAGCATCGCAGTCCCGCGGGATTCCGACGCCTCAACCAATGCTACCCGGCCTGAGGCAAGCTGATCCGCAATCACCGTTTCGGCCGCCCATTGCAGGGGCGGAAAAAGACGCGGTCCCCACAAGGCGCGCAAGACGGCGCTCACCCCGGGCCCGGCCAACAAGGATTCCACGATGGGACCGATCGTTTCGATGCTGCGGTGCGGTTGCTTCAGCCAGTGTTCGAGCGCGGCGTGCACCAGCGTACCACGCCATGCCGCGGTCGGTTCTGCATCGAGCGGATCAAGCTGCCTCAACCCCAGGGCATTGCGGGCGTAAAAGGCGAATGGGTCAGCAACTAGTGTATCAACCTCGGTAACACTCAGCGAGCGCGGCCGACGATCCGCCGATGGCGCAAATGCGGGTCTCGCAAAGGGTTGCGGGGACTCACAAATGTCGAGTGCGCCAGCCAACCCTGCAAAATCGAATGACGGTGCCCTGATCCGATCTTCACCCGCCAACGCCGTCAACCGAAGCAACAGGCGCGAAGGCACCGTCGGCGCCGGCCCATCGCGCTGGGACCTTGTGATGATGACTTCCGGTGAACCAAGGGCGCTGGCAAAATCATGCGCGGCAAGGCCAGAGGATCGTTCCAGTCCGGGCAGACCGAGACTTCGTCTCACAGTCGGCGGCAACCAGGGATCAGGCGATGCCTTTTGCGGCCATTGCCCTTCATTCAGACCGGCCAGGATCATCCTATCCGCTCGCTGCAAGCGCCCTTCGATCAGTCCCCAGATGAAAAGGCGCGGATGTCCGCCCTGCGGCGGCCGGACCGCAACATCCTGCATCAATTGGCGCAGCAATGAAGGCAGGTCGCGAGCCTTGAGAGGAACATCGAGCAGGCTGGCTACACTCTCAACCTCTTCGAGCAGGGACGAAAGTGCACGACCATCTGCGCCGGCCCAAACATTGTCATCAGACAGTGCAGAAAGGCCTTGCCTGAGTGCGGACAACAGAGCGACCAGCGACAGCCCCTTTGCGTCGGACAGGTCTCCTCCAGCCCTGCTAAGCAATGGAGTGGCCTGGTCGAGCCACCATTGCAAAAGCGCTCCCCGGATCGCCTTTTCACGTCCGTTGATCTTTGGCGCCTGTGCACGCTGTGCCAACAATTCCGAGAGCTTCGCGAGCCCCGCTGCCGGGCGCGGACCCCGAAGCACAAGGTCAAGTTGGCGGACCTGATCCATCCATTGGCGCCGATCTTCGGCTTCGACTGCCCTGACCAGGGGATGCGACAGCAGGCTGATCAACGCGACAGGGGCAAAACCATCAGCCATGGCAATGGCAAGTGCCAAAGCGAGCCCGCCAGCTGTTGTTGATGGCAAGGGTTGCCCTGCGGAATCATCGGCCGTGATACCCCATCGGCCAAGATGTCCGGCAACACGTATCGCAATCGAACGATCGGGCGTTACAAGGGCCGCTGTTTTTCCGGGTGTTTCAAGAACCTCCCGCATCGCGAGCGCAATAGTCAGCGCTTCTTCAGCAGGTGTTGCGCAGTCAAATTGTGCTATGCCGTCGGACCGCCTTTCGCCGCCAGGCACATCAAGCCAGCCGGCAGTGAAACTGGCTGGCGCAAAGGCATGACGGACAAGGTGCTGACGATGCGCCGGTCCATTGCCGGCAGTTTCGTTGACCGGCCAAGGTCGGACATCTTCACGTCGCATGTCCATGCGATTGAGCAAGAGCTTCAGATGCAGGTGCGGATGGCTTTCAAGCGGAGGAGGAGCGGCTTCGCCCGCCGACTGTGGATCAGCCCCGAGCGCATCCCACCAGGCCTCATCCATCGCTAGGTCGAGATGGGGCAGGACAACCGCGCCTCCATCGGCCCAGGCAATGGTTTTCAACAGACGCGCAATCGCTGGTGCCGGGGTGGAGATGCCAGCAGCGATCACGAATTCAGCGGGCAGGCCCAACCTCGCCCAACGTGATGATGTGCGATCGTACACCATGTTCCGACGGCGGCTCCGGTCGATCATCCCGGTCTCGCGAAGGATCGCTGGCCATTCCGCTGCAAGCTGCTGCAGCATGCCGAATGCGGTTTCCCAATGTTCCGCCAGAGGCTCGTGACGTTCCAGGGTCGTCAGTGAGTCCAGCGGCACATCTTCAATCGCCAGGGCATCAAACACACGCGCCAGACCATCGCCAAGGCGCAATGCTTCTCCGGCTGGAATATCCGGACGCTGACGCGCCACCATTTGCGCCAAGCGAAAGCGCCGAGACATGGATGGCATGGCCGGCGGCAGGTCGATATCGTTCCCATCAATCCGATCGAGTGCCGCACCAACACTTTCGTCCAGCTCCTCGTCACCCAGAGCGACGAGACGGGGCAACAGCAACGACCCGCCACCATGGCGAATGAAGGCGTCACGGACAGCCGTTACCGCTCGACTGTTGGGCAGTAAAACCAATCCGCCGGCTAACGCCATGACGTCACTGCCGCGCTGCTCAATAATCCCCGTCACCAGTGCGTCAGCAAAGGTAAGATGCACCGGAATCGTATAGAGGGACGGGTAAGACGACTTGCTCATGCCCTGCCCTTCAATCACCTGCAAAGCCGGTTTGCACGACAAATCATGTCCAAACGGGTCAAATAGATCAGCCGCTCGCCTGCCTGAGCGTGCTTCCGGACCGGTTCAACCGGCAAGCGCGGTCTCGACCTTTGGGATGGCCAGCGGCGTGCCTACGTCGAACCATTGGCCAATGTGCGAAAGCCCGAACAATCGCCTGTCGGCCATCGCCCTGTCCCAGAGAATATTGGTCGAGAAGGGCCCTTCAGGCGCATCCCGCAGCAATCTGGCAGACAGAAGCTGGATCCCCGTGTACACAAAGGGGGCTACCCTGCCCGGCTTGCGCCGCGAGAGCCGGCCAACCTGATCCATGTGGAAATCGCCCTGCCCGGAATGACCTGTCGCCCTCGCCTGGGGAACCAGCAGCAAAAGCGCATCCATCTGCTCATCATCCCACCGCTCCGCCAAAAGGGAGATTGCGTTGGTGGGTCCATCCGTCCAGATATTGTCGCTGTTGACACATAAAATCGGGTCTCCCCGAAAAAGCGACGCAGCCTTTACGAGGCCACCACCGGTTTCAAGAAGCCGGGTCCGTTCATCGGAAACGTCCACGTCAAAGGGCCAGCTGCGTCCACGCAGATGTGCTTCCAAAGCATCGGCAAGATAATGGACGTTGACGATGACATGACCGATCCCGGCGTCGGCAATCCGGTCAAAACAATGATCGATAAGGGCCCGACCCGCGACGTGCACCAGGGGTTTTGGCCTCGTCGCGGTGAGTGGACGCATCCGCTTGCCCAAGCCGGCGGCCATCACCATCGCGCTCTTCACGGTGTCCCCGGCCCCTGTCATGGCAGACGTGACCAGATGGGTGCGCGCTTCTCGGCGGGGATATGCTCATCAAACCAGGCTTTGACCGGAGCGAGATGGGGATGAGCCAAATCACGTTCCAAAAGCCCCCACATACGCGGTTGGAAACTGGTGTAGTGGGCCTTGCCGTCACGCTTCCACAATCGGCAGAACACACCCAGAATACGGGTATTCCGTTGAGCCGCCAGTGACCAATAGGCCCGCTCGAACCGATCGTCCCGACCGGTCGCATTGACGTAGGCATCAATAAGTGACCATTCAACTTCCGGCGTCACATCGCGACGTGCATCTTCCAGCACCGATGCCAGATCATAGGCCGGGTGACCGGCCAGTGCGTCCTGAAAATCGAGCAGGCCATATCGTCCCACACCTGTTCCGCCTGCGATAAGCATGATGTTCTCGGCGTGAAAATCACGCAGGATCGTTACACGGTCCAGCCCATCACGCTCGACCGGCTCAAGCACGGATTGCCAGGCTGCTCGAAAACTGTCGCGCGGCAGATCCAGGCCCACTGCAGGCCCATACCAGTCAGTCAACAGCATGACCTCATCAAGCCAGACGGACAGATCATGGTGCGCCAAACCGGGAGCCGGCGAATGGCGATGCAAGGTCACGAGAACATCGATCAAGCCGGAGTATGTCAGCAATTCGGAAGCAGGATCAGCATCCACCGCTTCCCGCATGCGGTCGGAACCCAGATCCTCAATAAGCAGCAAGCCCTGCTCCAGATCATGGTGCAGAATGCGCGGCGCACAAAGCCCGACCTTGGCCAGAAATTCAGCCATGGTGATGAATGGGCGCGGGTCTTCATGCGGCGGAGGCGCATCCATCAAAACTGCGCTGCGGCCGCCCAGCAAAACCCGGAAATAGCGACGAAACGATGCGTCCCCGGCAAGAGGTTGCACGTCCGCACCTGTCCAACCGGCAGTTACGAGGAAATCGTGAGTGGCAGGGGGCGGAATCATTGCGGGAACGGCCATCGCCCTTCCCAAGCCGGTGGCACCAACGCTGTCAAGCGTCGGGCATCCTCGCCGTCGAAATCTATTTGGAGACGCATCATGTCGGACCACATGGACGTCCCCATCCGTTCGGGCCATTCGATCAGCAAGACATGGTCATCACGGGCCTCATCCAGTCCCAGTTCGGCAATCTCGGCGGCATCATCTATGCGGTACAGGTCGACATGCAGAACGGGCATGCTGGTTTCAGGCGGGGCATAATGCTGGACGATCGCGAAACTGGGGCTCGGAGCCTCACCCTTGAGCCCGAGAGCGCCAAGAATGCTCCTCGCCAGCGTGGTCTTGCCAGCGCCCAAATCACCCACCAGGCCGATACAGTCACCGGGTTGGATCACAGCGGCGATGGCGACGCCGATCTCGTCTGTCTGGGCAAGGGTGAAGTGGAAACTCATCGCGGCAGGAACACTGCTGTCATTGACCCTTCACTGGGACGCCGAACCAGGTCGAAACGACCGTCATGCGCCTGGACCAGTTGGCGCGCGAGCGCCATGGCGACAGCCTGAGTCCCGGACGACTCACTGCCCTGTCCATTGTCCGACACCACCAATTGGGCAGATGATGAATTGCCATCACCATGCACCAATACGCGCCGCCCGCCTTCGGGTTGATGTTGCGCATTCCCAAAAGCGGAAATGGCATGGCTGATCATGTGGTCGACCACTTGACGCAGACGTTTTGCGTCGCCGTCAATCTGGCCCAATCCGACCCTGATGTCAGTGACCAGTTCCACGCCCGCTGCCTTGGCATCTGGCTGAGCGGCGGCCACTGCATCACGCAGCAGCGCGCCCAGTGCGATAGGCCGTCTTTCCAAGGGCATGGTCCCCGCCTCGCTCTGTGCGAGATCAAGAACGGTGTCGATCTGTTGGCCCAATGCTTCGGTAGAGGACAGGATTGCCTTTACATAATCCTTGGCTGCGTCAGGCAAATCGCCGGCATAACCGCCATTGAGCATTTCCGCGAAACCACCGATCGAGGTCAGTGGCGTGCGTAGTTCATAACTTATGCGTGATAGGAAATCGGTCTTGACCCGATCCGCAGCCTCCAGTGCCTCCGCCCGGTCACGCAATGCCCTTTCGATCTTGCGGCTGTCCGTCACATCGATCAACGTGAACAAGGCATTGCCGTCCGGCAAGGGAATGGCGGCAAAATCAAATTGTTGCCCGCCTTTGAAGCCAATGCGGCCGCTCCGTTGCTGTCGCTCTCCGGTGGCGCCGACAATCATCTGTCGCAGCACGCTCTGCTGACGCGGGTCCTCCAGCCGCGGGCCGATCTTGTCGAGCAGGGCGTCGATCCTTGGGTGACCGACCAGAAACTCCTCGCTGACATCCCAAAGCCTTCGGAATCTTTGGTTCCAGAGGTTCAGCTTGCCGTCAGGGGCAAAGACGGCGACCGCTTCGAACAAATTGTCAAACGTCGCTGTCCGCACCCGAAGCAATGTGTCACGCGCACTTGCCAAGCGAATCTGTTCAGTGCGGTCCTCAAAGATCAGCAAAAGCCCGCCATCCGGTGCAGGCTGGGCAACCGCTCGCAAATGCGTGCCATCGCGCAGCAGCCAGCTTTCTTCGATCATGCCGGTGGCTGCGAACCAGCCGCGGCGCTCCGCCCGCCAGCCCGGAAAATCGCGCACTTCCGGCGTGCGGCTATTGTCCCGCAACCTGTCAAGCAATCGTTCAAATGGTGGCGCCGTGGCCGCCCATTCCTCATCCAGCAAGAACAGGCGAAGAAATGGCCTGTTGGCAAAACGCAAGGACCTATCCGGGGCAAACTCAGCCACTGCTGCAGACATTTGGTCCAGCATGGATCGCCGCGCTTCGGAAAAGCGACGAAAATCGCTGCGCGCGTCCTCCAATTCCTGTCTATCGATGGCATATCCCGCCACACCGACATCCGCGATTGGCACATCAACGACCTGCATCATGCGCCGCGAGCCGGCAATTGTGACAGGAATGAAGCGCGAGACGGACTCGGCTGAATCATGGGCGGCCTGCGCCGCTGCCTGCGCGCTCTGTCCGGCGATGGGTTCGACAAGTTCAACTTGCCGCGCGACAACATCCTGCGCACTGTCAGCCTCTGCGGAGCGAACATAGGCTTGGTTGACGAGTGCCAGTCGTAACTCGCTGTCGCGGAACCACATCGGAAAGGGCGCCGCTTCGATCAGTGAGGAAATTGCCTCAAACGCCGCAATCGCGTCTTCGCGCTGCTGACGCAGTTGGTTGGCCTTGGCCTCACTGTCGCTGGCATCGGTGATCCATAGCAGGGCAGAACCGCTGCTGTTGAGCTGAGGCGGCGCGGGGACACCGCGCACACGCAGTGCCTTTCCCCCAGTCACTGATTTGAGGACGATGGCAAAGGACTTGCTGGTCCGTTGGGCTGCAACAATTTCCTGCATCAGCTGGTCCATGCCAGCCGGTTCGATCACTACCGGCCCGCCATTTGCCAACCCGGAAATCGTCGCCGGCAGCGTTTCCAAACCGAACAACTGGGCAATGCCGCCGGGGCCTTCGATACGTCCGTCAGAGCGGACGATAAGCGGAAGCGATGGCGAGCAATCAAGCAATGCCGCAAGCTGGGTTGCCTTACGGGCACTGAACGCTGCGGCCCGTTGCATCATGATGCCCCGGACAATCGCCCAACCGGCCACAGCCAACCAAAGCGCCAATAGTGCGCCGACTATAGCCATGGTTTCGGGACTGGTCATTGCCATCGTTTGGACAAGGGAATCAGGTTGAGGCGCGGGATTGGCTTCATGCCCTGCCCGCCTAGCCGAAACTGGCGCTGCGGCAAAGCGGCTGCGGTCGACCTGTTCCACAGCCGGGCTCGACAGACAGGGCGACCAGTGCCTGCCGGAAAGCAAAAAAACCACCGTCCGGCATTGGGCCGGACGGTGGGTCTTGAGCGGCCTGTCAACGAACAGGCCTGGAAGGCCTGACGGACCCTCAGTACCGATAATGATCCGGCTTGAAAGGTCCTTCGGAGCTCACGCCAATGTAAGCAGCTTGCTTGTCGCTCAGCTTGGTCAGCTTCACGCCAAGCTTTTCGAGATGCAGCGCAGCGACCTTTTCGTCCAGATGCTTGGGCAGAACATAGACCTCATTCTTGTACTGGTCACTCTTGGTGAACAGTTCGATCTGCGCCAGCGTCTGGTTGGTGAACGACGACGACATGACGAACGACGGGTGGCCGGTGGCGCAGCCCAGGTTCACCAGACGGCCCTTGGCCAGGATGATGATCTGCTTGCCATCGGGGAACTCGACGAGGTCGGTACCAGCCTTCACTTCGGTCCACTTGTAATTGTCGAGCGCGGAAATCTGGATCTCGCTGTCGAAGTGACCGATATTGCAGACAATCGACATGGGCCGCATCGCTTTCATATGCTCGGCGGTGATAACATCTTCATTGCCCGTCGCGGTGACAAAGATGTCAGCCCGGGTGACAGCTTCTTCCATTGTCACGACTTCATAGCCTTCCATCGCCGCCTGCAGCGCGCAGATCGGATCGACTTCGGTGACCATGACGCGGGCGCCGCCCTGACGCAACGAGGCAGCCGAACCCTTGCCGACATCGCCGAAGCCGGCGACGCAGGCCACCTTGCCCGCGAGCATAACGTCGGTGGCGCGACGGATCGCGTCGACCAGCGACTCCTTGCAGCCATAGAGATTGTCGAACTTCGACTTGGTAACGCTGTCGTTGACGTTGATCGCGGGGAACGGCAGCTTGCCGTCCTTGGCGATCTGATAGAGCCGGTGAACGCCGGTGGTCGTCTCTTCCGACACGCCCTTGATATTCTTCACCGTTTCGGTGAGGTAACCCGGCTTCGCGGCCAAAAATGCCTTGAGCGCGCGAACGAACTCGATTTCCTCGGCATTGCTCGGCTCGAACAGGGTCTCGCCGGCTTCGACACGGGCACCCCACAATGCGAACATGGTGGCGTCGCCGCCATCATCCAGAATCATGTTGCAGGTCTGGCCATCCCCATCGTCCCAGTCGAAAATGCGGCCGACATAGTCCCAATAATCGGCCAAACTCTCACCTTTGACCGCAAAGACCGGAATATTGCGCGCTGCAATTGCGGCTGCCGCGTGATCCTGCGTCGAGAAAATGTTGCAGGTGGCCCAACGGACCTCGGCACCCAGAGCAACCAGCGTCTCGATGAGGACGGCGGTCTGGATCGTCATGTGCAGGGAGCCGGTGATACGGGCACCCTTGAGCGGCTGCGACGAGCCATATTCGGAACGAAGTGCCATCAGGCCGGGCATTTCAGTTTCAGCAATATTGATCTCAGCGCGACCGAATTCGGCCAGCGACAGGTCGGCAATCACATAGTCAGGGGCGGTCGATGCCACAGTCTGTACTCCATTGGAAAGGCGTAGCGGGATCGGCTGGGGTTCCATGGCCCGATCCGGCGTTGATCGGCCCCTTACTGCCCCCACCCTGTTCGCGCAAGAAGATATAAAGTTTTCCTTATATCATGGGGCAACAACGGTCAGGCGGTGCCGCCCCTTGCAACCAGCCTGGCAGGGTCGATGCCATCCCTTTCCATGGCGCTTCGCCAGCGATCTGGGGGATTCATGTCGAACAGCAAACTATGGTCAAGTTTGGTAACGTGCCAGGCGTCATTCGCAATTTCGCTTTCCAGCTGCCCCGGTCCCCAACCGGCATAGCCCAACGCGACCTGCCAGATCGATGGACCTCGACCCTGCGCGATTGCCCTCAGCACATCCAGCGATCCTGACACGCAAAAAGCGCCAGCCACATCTATCGTCCCCTCACCGCCCCAGTCCCGGCTGTGGATCACGAATCCGCGCTGCTGTTCGACCGGGCCGCCGACAAGAACCCATGGGTCGGGTGACACAGTGCCGGCGATGCCTGCTTGATCAAGCAGTTCCGAGACAGTGAATTCGGCTTGATGGCTCACCGCTATGCCCATGGCACCCTGGTCATCATGGCTGATGAGGACGATGGCCGCATGGTCAAATCTCGGGTCTCCGATGGCCGGCAAAGCCAGGAGTAACTGTCCGGTAAAATATCTTGGACTATGCATGATGCTATACCTTGGCGCGCAGCCTTTGACTGAAAGAATGCCCTGATAATGACACAAATGCCCCCAGGACCAGGCGGGGTGACGAGCGGGCCAAGCAAGGTCGACCCTGCCGTGTCCGTGATCATACCGGCATTCAATGTTGCCGCCTATCTGGCGGAAGCGTTGGAGTCTTTAAAAAATCAGCGGTTTGGCGATTTCGAAGCGATTGTCGTGGATGATGGCTCTCCCGACCATGTAGCCATTGTGTGCGCGCCCTTTCTGACCGATCCGCGCTTCTCGCTCGTAAGGATCGACAACGCGGGGCTTGCTGGCGCGCGCAATCATGGCATCTCCTTAGCACGCGCGCCTCTGATTGCCCTGCTTGACGGGGATGACCGCTATCACCCGGATTATCTCGCCAAAATGGTCGCCAAGCTGGCCGAGCATCCCGAGGCAGCTTTTGTTACTTGCGACGCAATTTCCTTTGGCACGCCTGCTCATGCCGGCGAACGATTTTCCGACCGTTACCCGCAAGATGAACCTATTACGCTGGAACGGCTTCTCCGTCGCGAAGGAGCGGTTTTTGGCCTTTGCACTGTCCGGGCTGCGGCGTTGAAGGCAGTCGGCGGTTATGACCAGTCACTGCGTTCTTCAGAGGACCTTGATCTCTGGCTCCGCCTGCTCTCGACCGGTGCAACGGGCCGCCTGGTGGCCGAGCCGCTGGTGGACTATCGTCGTCACCCGGCTTCCTTGTCGAGCAATCGCGCGCGCCTTATGGAGACGACTGCGGCTGTTTATCAAAAGGCTGCACTTGCCCTTTCCGGCAGGCCAGAAGCAGCCCTTGCCGAGGCGCTGCGTGACGAGGCTCAGGCCATTTCGCGTTTTGAAATGGGCGTGGATTGGGTGCTTGCCGGCAAGCCAAGGGACGGCATTCGCGCCATGCGCGACAGCGGACATCTGCGCCACAAAAGGAAATGGCGGACGGCGATGTTCATCTTTTCACTGGTTCCTCTGTTGGCAGGACCGGCGCTTGCGCTCTATAGGCACGGCAACAACAACGCCAAAACCAATTGAGGAGCGATACACCATGACCATTCAAAAGGGTGACACCCTCCCCGCCGCGACCCTTGTCAAGGTCACCGAAGGCGGCCCCGAACAGGTTGCGACGACCGACTATTTCAAGGGACGCCGAGTTGCCGTTTTTTCGGTTCCGGGTGCCTTCACTCCGACCTGCTCGGCCCGCCATCTGCCGAGCTTCATTGAAAAGCGAGACGAGCTGAAGGCCAAGGGCATAGAGGAAATCGCCGCAACAGCGGTCAATGATGCATTTGTTATGGGCGCCTGGGCCAAGCAAGCCGGCGCCGACGGCATCACCATGCTCGCAGATGGCAATGGCGAATTTGTCTCCGCCCTTGGCCTCACGATGGATGGCAGCAAATTTGGCATGGGCACCCGTGGCCAGCGCTTCTCGATGGTCGTCAATGACGGTGTAGTCGAGCAACTGAACGTCGAAGCGCCCGGCGAATACAATGTCAGCAGCGCGGAGCATATGCTCGGTCAGCTTTGATCGGGGCTCTCCAAATGACCAACCGGGACCGCGCAGCTGTCGATACAGCCATAGACCAGATCCACCGGCGATATGATGCGGCGGTTCACCGCTTGCGCGAAGCCGTGGCCGGCTATGTGGCGAAAGGGACATTGCCGGACCCGGTTGTCAGATCCACGGGCGCATTTTGTTACCCGGAACTGCGCATCCATTACGATGGTGAAGAACTTGGCGGTGACCGGTCAGTGGCCTTTGGCCGCCTGCCTGGTCCGGGCTGCTATGCTACCACCATCACCAGGCCAGACCTGTTCGAACCCTATTTGCGCGAACAGCTCAGTCTGATTTCCGGCCAATATGGCGTCCGTTTTGAAGTGGTCTCCAGCAAACAGGAAATTCCCTTTCCTTATGTTCTCGACGGGCTCACCGGTGGAGCACTGGGCGGCGTTTCCACGCAAGAATTATCCCGCCATTTCCCTTCGACGGAGCTGGCCGACATTGGTGACGAGCTGGCCGACGGCCTGTTCATCACCGAAGTCGGCAACAACCATCCGCTGACACTGTTTGATGCGCTGCGCACGGATTTTTCCCTCGCCCGGCTCAAACATTATACCGGCACACCGCCGGAGCATTTCCAAAAGTTCATCCTGTTCACCAACTATCATCGCTATGTCGATGAATTTGTTGCCTGGGCTGCAGATCAGGTCGGCAAGGACGGTTACACTGCCTTGTCGGGCGCAGGTGGTCTCTATACCGAAGCACCGGGCGCGGACCCGACACAACTTGTCGCGGACAGTGCTTGGCGCCGCCACCAGATGCCGGCCTATCACCTGATCGCTCCGGACCGTTCCGGCATCACCCTGGTCAACATCGGCGTCGGTCCGTCCAACGCGAAGACGGTCACGGACCATCTGGCCGTGCTTCGTCCCGAGGCCTGGTTGATGATCGGCCACTGCGGAGGCTTGCGCCCCACCCAACGCATTGGCGACTATGTTCTGGCCCATGCCTATTTGCGCGATGATCATGTGCTGGACACTGTCTTGCCACGCGAAATCCCGATTCCGGCGATTGCCGAAGTGCAAGTCAGCCTCGCCGAGGCCGCAGAAAAAGTGTCGGGCGAGAGCGGTGCAGATCTGAAACGTCGGATGCGCACTGGCACTGTTGTCACGACCGATGACCGAAACTGGGAATTGCGTTACTCGGAAAGCGCCCTTCGGTTCAGCCAGTCACGCGCCATCGGCATAGACATGGAATCGGCTACGATAGCGGCCCAAGGCTATCGCTTCCGCGTGCCTTACGGGACTTTGCTGTGTGTGTCCGACAAGCCGCTGCACGGGGAACTCAAACTGCCCGGACAGGCCAACCGGTTTTATGAGGAAGCGATCGCGGCTCACCTTCAGATTGGTGTCGAAACGATCAACCTGTTGCGCAAGGAAGGCGCCAAGTTGCACAGCCGCAAGCTGCGCGCCTTCAATGAGCCACCTTTCCGCTGAGGTGCCTGCCTGACCGGCGTGGACAAATTTGCGCCAGTATCTGGTCGCGGCGATATGAACCTGTCCGAGGAAGGAGTTGGCATGCTGGTTGTACAGGGTGGCCGGTCTCGACCACGGCTCTCGGCCCCGAAGTGCGACTAGCCCTTCGGAACGCGCCATTCTGCTCCAGTGACATCGCCCCTGCTCAAGCCTGCCTCCAAAAAGCAGCCTTGAATCTATCCGGGGAAGCCACGTCAATCACGGTGGCCCGAGCGGCTCTGATTTGCCCCAAGAGCCACCGCTGCCGTGATAGGTTTCCGCGCCCAGCACAAAGATCTGCCCGCAGTCAGGGCAGCGGAAGCGATAGAGTAAGAGGTCGTCGAGCGGACCGGCATCCGATAGGTCGCTGAACGCAACCACTCCCCTCATCGGCCCTGCATCGACCTCTACGACGTCACCGTTCGCCAAAGCCTGTCGGACTGTCTCAATCGCGCGGAAGAGTTCGCCTCGCGACCGAAAGCGTACATCCTCGGCCAGGTTTTCGCAGCGTGCACAGGTCATCTCAAGCCCCAATAGCAAATCTGCTGGCCGCAGCCAATTTGTCCACGCCACCTAGGCGCTTGCTCTCTCCCGGCATGAATGTCAGTCTTGGTCCGACTCCATTGGACCAAGGGGATTTTCATGCGCTTCACCCATGCAGCAGCCATGCTTCTTGCCGCCGTTTCGGTTCCCGCCATGGCGCATATAGATCAGCCGCCACCTGCCGCCGTAAGCGCAACTGACTCCGAAGTGCCCACTCCTGTTGATCAGCTTGCCGCCCCGCCCACGGATGCGGAGCCCTTCTTGCTGCTTTCGACCGCAGGACAGCACGGCACCGCTTTTCGCTGGCGCGACGCCAACGGCGACAACCTTTTTCGAGAATCCATGAACCTGCGCGGACAGGTTTTTGAGCAGGACACGCGCATAGCCGTCAATGCCAATGGCCACATCACCAGCTTGATCATCCGCGGTTTCACGCCAAACGGCAACGCCGCTGAAAGTTACAGCTTTGCCAATGGCAGAGCACGCTGGTCCAGCCCGGTTGACAGCGGGGAAAGCGCCGGTGACGGTGCTGCGGTCTATTCGAGCTTTGGCGGCCCATTTGTCGCCAGCGCTGACTTTGCTGAACGGTTGATAGCAGCGCCCGAACACAGGCTTGCCCTGTTACCAAGTGGTCAGGCACGGGCCGAACAGATTGCGACAGCAACCATCGGCCAGAACGAAATCCAGCTATGGGCGATCAGCGGCCTCGCGCTATCGGCTTTCCCCATCTGGATGGATGACGGAAAATTTTTCGCAATCACGTCCTGGATTTCATTGATGCCATCCGCAGCGGCAGGCGAAATGGCGCGTCTGCAACAGATCCAGGATGAGGCCATGGCCCGGCGCAATCCTGCCTTTGTCGAGCGTTTTGGCCAGCTGCCGTCTACTCCTGTCGCTTTTGAGAATGTTCGCCTCTTTGACAGTATTGAGGGCGCGTGGCGCGAGGATCAAACGGTGGTGGTCGACGGCCGATTGATCACTGCGACTGGCCCTGCAGCGAGCACTCCGGTTCCGGCCAATGCCCGCCGGATCGACGGGCGCGGCAAGACGCTGGTGCCCGGCTTGTGGGACGCGCACATGCACATGGGTGACGATGCCAGCGGACCGATGCTGCTCACGCTCGGCGTCACCAGTGCCCGGGATCCCGGCGCCGACGTGCAACCTGCACTGGCTCGGCAACAGCGCGTCGCGACCGGGCAATTGCTTAGCCCGACGGTTTTCACATCGGTCCTGATCGACGGCGCCGGCCCCTTAGCTGCTCAGGGCGGCGTCACGGTCACCTCCTCCGAGGAGGCGGCTAACGCCGTGCGCCAAGCGCATGACAATGGGTTCCGCGCAATCAAATTCTACACGTCAATGCAACCGGACTGGTTGCGTGCCGGCATCGCAGAGGCGCATCGTCTGGGCATGCATGTCCATGGCCATGTCCCGGCGACCATGCGCGCGATGGATGCGATTGATGCCGGTTATGACGAGATAACCCACATCAATTTCATAGCCATGCAGGCCATGCCGGACAGTGTGGTCAATGTGTCCAACGGCTTTGCCCGTTTTGAAGGACCGGGGCGTTACGCCCGGACGCTGGATCTGACGGCCCCGCCAATATCGACACTGATCACCCGCATGGCCAGCGAAGGCATCGTCAGCGATCCGACCCTGGTTGCCTTTGCGGGAATTCTAAACGCTGAATCCGGGCAGGTATCTGCCTCGTACGCCCCGTTCGTGGGCACCTTGCCACCACAAACCGAACGTGCGTTCCGCGCCGGTGGTTTCGCGCCCCCCGCCGATCTGACCCGCGCCGACTATCAGGCCAGCTTTGCCAAGCTGGTTGAACTGGTCGGACGGATGCAGGCCGCTGGCGTGCCCATCGTTGCCGGTACCGATGGAAGCGGGCTGGAACTGATCCATGAGCTGGAGCTGTATGTTCAAGCCGGTATGACGCCAGCCGAGGCGCTTCAGTCGGCAACCATCCGGCCTGCCCGGCTGGTTGGTGCAGACAATAGCACCGGCTCGATCACCGTCGGCAAGGAAGCCGATCTCGTTCTGGTCGATGGTGACCCCAGTCAACGCATCGGTGACCTGCGGCACACGCTCTGGGTAATGACCGATGGTCGCCTGATCGACGCCAACGCCCTGCGAGAGGCAGTAGGTTTCAGCGGCCCGCCGCGCTGATACAGCCACGGGATGACCAAGGATTTCCTTACTCTTCGACCCTCCGGCGATCAACGCTGGACGATGACAGTCACAGACGGGCTGGCCGCTGGACGAGGCGATCATCGCTTCCTGTTCGGCGGAGCCGGTCTCGCCTGCGCGGTGGAGGCCATGCAACATGCCAGCGGCCGACCCGCAATATGGGCCACCGCGCAATATCTGTCCTATGTTCGTCCAGGCAGCACAATTGATATTGCTGTCGATCTGGCAACTGTCGGACGTGCCATCACTCAGGCACGGGCAACCATCCGCCATGAAGGGCGGGAAATCATCACAGCGACCGC
Source organism: Sphingomonas lacunae (assembly GCF_012979535.1). Lineage (NCBI taxonomy): Bacteria > Pseudomonadati > Pseudomonadota > Alphaproteobacteria > Sphingomonadales > Sphingomonadaceae > Sphingomonas > Sphingomonas lacunae. Next base: position 2,415,036 of record NZ_CP053015.1, on the reverse strand, counting down.
CGCGCTGGGTCAGCGGGATGGTCCGAGCGACCAGTGGGCCCGCCCCGCGGTAGCTCCGCCACCCGAGGACTGTTCCGAGATTGCGCATTGGAACACCGATGCCAGCATCGGCGGCCGTTTTGTGTTCAGGCCTGCCCATGGCTATTTTGGCTATGCTCCGACCGCCGGAAGGCAGGAGGATGGGCGGCTCCTGTTCTGGATGCGCCCAACAGAGGATGTGCCGATAAACCGTACCGTTTTGGCCGTCATGGCTGATTTTTTCACGCCTGGAATCCGCAATGCGACGGGCAAGGTTCTGGGTGGCAACAGTCTCGACAACACCATTCGCTATGGCTCGCTGGTGGCCACCGACTGGGTATTGTGCGAGGTATTTCTTGAAGCCATCGCCAATGGATTTACGCTCGGCACGATGCGCATCTTTGCGCGCGACGGAACGCTGATGGCATCCGCCAGCCAGTCGATGATCCTGCGAGACCGCAGCAACGCCGTGCAAAAGGACGTTACCCGATGATGCCACCCTATCGCCCTCTTGACCGTTCGATTGCCGGGCGCACCGCGATTGTGACTGGTGCAGCGTCTGGCATGGGCCGGGCCACAGCCCATCTGTTCGCGCGGGAAGGCGCCCAGGTTGCCGTCACCGATGTTTCACTGGATGCCTGCCAAGCGGTTGTTGATGAGCTGGCCGCTGACGGCATCACCTCTGCCCGCGCCTTTGCCCTCAATGTCGCCGACCATGACGCAATCAAAGCCACCGTTGCAGCCATTGCCGGCGCTTTTGGCGGCATCGACATCATCGTCAACAATGCGGGGATCTCTTGTTTCAGCGCCCTTGATGGCGATGCGTATGACGAGGACTGGGCCCGTGCCCTCACTGTCATGTTGACGGCGCATCAGCGCATGGTGCGCGCGGCCCTGCCCTGGTTGCGACAAAGCGATGCGGCGCGGATCGTCAACATTGCCTCGACCGAAGGGCTGGGCGCGACACCCGGCGACACACCCTATGTCGCTGCAAAAACCGGCGTGACCGGCCTCACCAGGGGACTGGCGGTCGACCTTGGCCCTGAAGGCATCACTGTCAACTGCATATGCCCAGGCCCAATTGATACAGGCATGACGGCCAAGGTCCCCGATGAGCACAAGATCATCTTTGCCAAGCGGCGAACGGCCCTCAAACGCTATGGACTGCCAGAGGAAGTCGCCAACATCACTCTCAGCCTCGTTCTCCCGGCTGCCAGCTACATTACGGGCGCTGTCATTCCGGTCGATGGTGGCCTGATGGCACGCAACGCCTGATCGACAGATTTCCTTCCCCCCAGTTGTATATCAAGAGAGGAACTACAGATGTCTGACCATCCCATCGCTCCCACCCGCCGGTCCTTGCTGGGAGCGGGCGCCGCGCTGGGAACACTTGCCACGGCATCCCTTTTCGAAGGGGCTGCTTCGGCGAGCACCCCGGCTCAAACAGCGGATCTTTCGGGCAAATCAGTTTTGATCACTGGTGCTTCCTCGGGCTTTGGTCGGCTGGCCGCCCTGCGCGCGGCTCGTTCGGGCGCAAAGACCATCGCCACCATGCGCAACCTTGATGGGGGACGCCGCAGCGAGGCGCGCGAACTCGCCGAAATTGCGGCAAGAGAACAGCTCGACCTTCATCTGGTCGAGCTTGATGTCAATGACGCCATGATGGTTCGCAGTGCGGTTGCCGAGGGCGAGCGTCTGGCCGGAGGTGCTCTTGATGCCTTGGTCAACAACGCTGGAATCGGCCTTTCCGGACCGGTCGAACTGACGGACGACCAGGGACTCGACCTCATTTTTGATACCAATGTGTTTGGCTATATGCGCACGGCCCGGGCGGCCCTGCCTGCCATGCGACGGGCAAGGCGTGGGCTCATTATCAATGTCTCATCGCAACTAGGGCGCGTCGTTATGCCTGGCGTTGGGGCCTATGCGGCAACCAAACATGCCGTTGAAGCAATGTTCGAGGCGATGGCCTATGAGCTGGCACCACATGGTGTAGAGGTCACTATTGTCCAGCCAGGCGGTTATCCGACCAACATCTGGCGGACAGGCGAGCGACTGTCAGATGAAATGGTTGCGCGCTCAGGTGAGGAACAGCGCGCCGCCTATGCAGAGTTTCTGGCTGCATCGCGCCGTCGCTTTGCCGGAGGCGGCACAACCGACCCCGACGATGTGGCCAAGGCGATTATCGAGATTATCGCCTTGCCACTGGGAAGACGCCCACTTCGCCGCCCGGTGCATCCCAACACCCGGGGAACAGACGCAATCAACGCCTGCGCGGCCCAGGTCCAGTCTGCCGCCCTTGGGAACGGACCTTTTGCCCCATGGCACGCAGCTGTTACCGACTGATTATGGCCGGGGAGGGGAAGCGGGCGCATCAGCCCGCTCCCCGCCCTTGCTTACCAGCCGCAAGCGCGGCCTTCATTCTGGGTCCGGAGCCAGTCAAGCAGTGGCTGGAAATAGGCCACCATTGACCGCCCCGACATTTCCCGGCTGCCGGTAAAGGCTTCCAGTGCGTCAGGCCATGGGCGGCTCGCGCCCATTTCCAGCATCGCGTTAAGTCGTGTTCCAACTTCGCGGTTGTTATAAAAGGAACAGCGATGCAGCGGCCCGGTCCAGCCAGCCTGCTGGCATGCGGCCTCGTAAAACTGGAACTGCAGGATCCGGGCGAGGAAATAGCGAGTATAGGGAACGCTCGCCGGTATGTGATACTTCGCCCCGGCGTCAAAGCCGTTGGCAGGCCGATCCCCGGGCGGCATGATACCTTGATATTGCAGGCGAAGCGCGTTCCAGGCCGCATTATAGCCATCAGGCCGGATCTGACCTGAGAAAATGCCCCAGCGATAGCGGTCAATCAGCAATCCGAATGGCAGGAAAGCCACCTTGTCCAGCGCTTGCCGTAGCAACAGGCCTACGTCGCGTTCCGGCCCCGGCACATTGAGCGGATCGAGCAGGCCAATCTGCACCAGATAATCGGGGGTCATTGACAGCGCCACCGTGTCTCCGATCGCTTCATGGAAGCCGTCATTGGCACCGTTAAGATAGAGAAAGCTCTGCCGGTTATAGGCCCGCTGGTAATAGTTGTGGCCCAGCTCATGATGGATGGTGACAAAGTCATCGCCATTCACCTTGATGCACATCTTGATCCGGATATCGTCGACATTGTCTATGTTCCAGGCAGATGCATGACAAATGACCTCCCGGTCGGCAGGCTTGAGGAACTGCGAACGATCCCAGAATGTCTGCGGCAGCGGTTCGAAACCGAGTGACGAGTAAAAGGCCTCACCCTGACGTACCATGCGCAGTGCGTCGAAATTGTTGCTGGTCAGCAGATCGGTGACATCATAGCCCAGTTCGCCGGCACCGACGGGCGCAACCACGTCATAGATGTTGCCCCATTCTTGCGCCCACATGTTGCCCAGAAGGTCGGCGCGGATCGGTCCTGCCGCCGGTTGCACTTCTTCGCCGTAACGCGCGTTGAGCCCCGCCCGGACAAAACAATGCAATTCGTCATAGAGCGGTTTGACTTCCTGCCACAACCGCTCAGTCAGCCCGGCAAACTCTGCCGGAGGCATGTCGTAATTGGACCGCCACAGCGCACCGACGTCCGCATAACCGAGCTCCCGCGCGCCACGGTTGGCGATCTCGACCATCCGCGCATAATCATCATGCATCGGTGCGCCAACATTGTCGTGCCAACTGGTCCACATCTCCTCCAGCTCTGCCGGATTACGATTGGTTCCCATTTCAGCCTCAATATCGGAACCGTTGATTGGTTGGCCACGCAACGTTCCACGACCTGCGCCATAGGCCGATTGCATCCGCGTTACCACAGACGCAAGCTGATCAGCCGCCCCATCGGTAGTCGGTGCGGGCAAGGTTATGCCGGTGCGTAGCATGTTGAGCTTGCGCACGGTTTCCTGCTGCAATCCCGGCACTGTTGCAAAGCGCGCCGCTTCCAGCGCCAGCCTGACCGAAAGCTCGGTGCCTTCCGCGCCCGCCGCAGCCGTCATCGCCTCGGTGTCCGGGGTGATATAGGTTTCATAAACCCAGGCCACACGCTGGGCCCGGTTGCTGTACTCAAGCAATTGGCGCTCTGCTTCGATAACAAATCGTTCCGCCTCTGCCGCAGTCGGTGCGGCATTGGTCCGCGCGGTGGCTGGTGCAGGCTGGAAAACAGCTGCACTGGCCACTGCCATTGGCCGATCGCCTCCCCCTTCCAGTTCCTCGGCCTGGGCAACCGAGGCGACGGCCAAGGGTGAAACGGCAATCGACAGCGCCCAGATGGCCCGCGGCAAGCGACTCTTCATTGACTGCATCCTCACAAAAAATTCCTGTTGGCGATCAGAGTGAAACCGTGACTGGCGGGGGTCAAGCCGCGAAAGGCGATGATCAGGATGGGGGCCCCAGAAAAGCGGCCATCGCCTCCCCCAAAGCCGGTTCGGTGACCGAACTCATATGCGTTCCGGGAATGGTGGCCAGCTTCGCGTCCGGCAATGCCGCAACCAGTTCGCATGGCGATCCATTGTCCTCATCATCTGCCCCGCATACCACCAGCGTCGGCATTGAAATCGCTTTGAGCGCTTGCGGACTAGTATCGGCAAATGTGCCCAGCAACAGGCGCGCGGCCACCAGATCAACCTTCATCGTCTTCATGAACTGGATTGCCATCCACACATCGTCACCGCGCCTGGCGGTGGCGTAGGCGTCAATGGCCCGGAGGAAAAAATCCCGGCGACCGCTCCACCCGGCAAGGCCAGCCAGTCCCATACCGCCAAGGATCACCCGGTCGGGGCGCAGCCCGCCGACCACCGCACGCACCGTTGTTCTTGCTCCCAGCGAAAATCCACCAAGATCAAATTCGGAGAGCCCAAGGTGGGCGATCAATTCTTCACAATCACGCGCCAGGACATCGTCAGGATAACATGCGGGATCGTGGGGGGCCGAACTCTCGCCATGCGCCCTGAGATCGGCCATAATGACCCGATACCCCTGTTCAACAATCCGCGCCGCTGTGCCAAAGCGGATCCAGTTGACGTTGGCATTTGAAAACAGGCCATGCAGCAAAATCACCGGTCGCCCTCGGCCCATCTCGTGCCAGACCAGCGCACAGCCGTCCGAGGCACGAAAGCTGCCCTTACTGATCCTGTGTGCCTCTGACATAGCGTCTGCTTTCTCCCCTTTCGCGGAACCCAGATCCGTGAGCTTTCTTGGCATAGCACGTCCGGCAGGAACAGGCACAGTTGCCGGCTTGCATCGGTTTTGAATCGCGCCCACTGAGCATTGATTATTATAAGCACTGCTATTATAGTCAGTGTTATGAGCGAACCTATAACCTTTCTCATGGCCGATGCTTCGCGCCTTTTCCGCAGGGCCTTTGACGCCGAGGCCCGATCCATTGGCATTACCGGTCAACAGTGGCGCGTTCTCGCAGCGCTTGCCAGACATCCGGGTATCAAACAGGGTCAAGCTGCAGACTTGATGGAGGTCGAACCCATCACCCTTTCCCGGATGATCGACCGGTTGCAGGAATCGGGAATGGTCGAACGTCGGGCTGACCCAGCCGATCGTCGGGCCTGGTGTCTCTATCTCACAGATCAGGCCATTCCCTTGGTCGAAGACATGCGCGCCATAGCCAATCGTCTGCTTGAAGTGGCCCTGGAGGGATTCACGACAACTGAGCTGGCCAGTTTTGCGGACTTTGTTGACCGGTTCCGCAACAATGTCGCCTCCAGACAGATTGATAATGATGACCGCAAGAGTGAGGCAACCCATGCCACCGCTTGAACAGGACAACCGCCAAGGATTCTCGTCCCCGGAAACCGACGACATGCGGCCGTCAGAACCGGCGCCCCAGCACACTGCATCGGCGGTGCCGCCGGTTGCCGATTTAGCAAAGCCATCTATCGAGGCTGAAGCAGAAGGAGACTCTGCCATCGGTGGCAAACTAAGGCGCTATGGCCTGATGCTCAGCGTGCCTCTGCTTCTGGCGCTTGCTGGTGGCTATCTGTGGCTGACCAGCGGCCGATCAGTTTCCACCGACAACGCCTATGTTGCCCAGAACAAGGTCTCGGTCAGCAGCGAGATCGGTGGAGTGATCGTGGAAGTGGCTGTCCGTGAAAATCAGCAGGTCAAGGCCGGAGACCTGTTGTTCCGCATCGATCCGGAGCCCCATCGGATCGCGATTGCCGAGGCCAATGCCGACATTGCGAGTGCGCAGGCCAATGTCACCACCCTGCAACTGACCGCTGACACCATGGGAGCAGATATCGAAACGGCGAGACGTGCCCTCACCTTTGCCCAGACCAATTTGGCGCGTGAACAGGCTTTGATGGCACGCGGATTCAATACCCGTGCCCGAATCGACGCTGCCGAGAATGCAGTGAACGAGGCTAGAGGGCGGCTTGCCGACGCACAGGCGGCACAGGCAAGGGCAATGGCGCAATTGGCAACGGGTTCCATCGCGCCCGGGGTCAATCCCGGCATTCTGTCTGCCGAAGTCCGCCGCGACCAAGCCATGCTGCAATTGCGGAGAACCGAAGTCAGGGCGCCTACTTCAGGTGTGATCAGCCAGGCCGAACGCCTGCACGTTGGCCAGATGATCGTTGCCGGACTGCCCGCCGTCAGCATCGTGGCTAACGGGCAAAGCTGGGTTGAAGCCAACTTCAAGGAGACCGATCTGGACAGGATGCGCGTCGGCCAGCGCGCCACCATTGAATTTGACGCCTACCCAAACCTTTCCCTCACTGGTCATGTCGAAAGTATCGGTGCCGGCACCGGCAGTGAGTTCTCGGTACTTCCCGCCCAGAATGCCACGGGCAACTGGGTAAAGGTGACCCAGCGTGTGCCGGTACGGATTGCCATTGATCAACGGTCCTCGCGCCCGCTGATCGCCGGGCTTTCAGCCCATGTGACTGTCCATTTTGACAATCAGAATCGCTGACGATGGCATCGGTTGCGGGCCAGCCTGAACGGAACACCGTTCCCGCGGCGGCAGTGCCCGATACCGATGTTGCGGCCTTGCCGGTCAAGCATCGCGGTCTGTTGATGGTGGCCGTGATGGGCGCCTCGATCATCCAGTTTCTCGATTCCACGATCGCCAATGTCGCGATTCCGCACATGCAAACCAGCCTTGGGGCCACGTCGGAATCGGTCACCTGGGTGCTTACCAGCTTCATCATAGCCTCGGCTGTCGCGACACCGATAACCGGCTGGCTTTCCGACCGCGTCGGCTCCCGCAATCTCTTTCTCTGGGCAGTGTTTGGTTTCCTGGTCGCTTCGATGCTTTGCGGCATTGCCCAAAACCTCACGGAAATGGTGCTGTTCCGTATATTCCAGGGTGTCTGCGCCGCCTTCATCGGCCCGATCAGCCAGACCATCATGCTCGACATCAATCGGCCGTCACAACAGGCAAAGGCCATGGCCATTTGGGGCATGGGCGTCATGATTGGCCCGATCAGCGGACCGATGATTGGCGGATGGTTGACCGAAAGCTATAGCTGGCGATGGGTGTTCTACATCAATATACCCATCGGCATTCCAACACTGCTGATGTTGTGGTGGCTGTTGCCGTCGCGTCCTATCACGCGCCGCAGGCTGGATTATGTCGGCTATCTGCTTTTTGCCATTGGCCTTGCCTCGCTTCAGTTGATGCTCGACCGCGGTCAAACCGAAGACTGGCTGGAATCAACCGAAGTCATTGTCGAACTGTTCATCGCGGTAGCGGCGTTGTGGATGTTTGGCGTGTATCTGTTCACCGCCAAAAATCCCATATTTCCTCGCGGTCTTGTCACGAACACCAATTTTCTGACCGCCCTCGTCTACATGCTCATCATGGGCATGGTGATGATAGCGATATCCGCCCTGCTGCCCCCGATGCTGCAGGGGATCTACGGTTATAGTGTGCTCGACACGGGCCTGATCCTCGCGCCACGCGGTGTTGGTGTGCTGATTTCAATGTTCATTGCCTCTCGCCTCGTCACGGTCATCGGCCCGCGCTGGTTGATCGCCATCGGCTTCGCCATTTGCGCATACTCGCTGTGGATGTCGACCGGCTGGACCATAGAAATGGGGTGGGAGCCCTTTGTCATTGTCGGCCTTATACAAGGGCTGGGAACAGGTCTGTGCTTTATGCCGCTCAACGTCATCGCCTTCGCGACTCTGCCGCCGGCCTATCGCACCGACGGCGCCGGCCTGCTCAACCTGTTCCGGTCGATCGGCGCCAGCGCCTCAATCTCGCTCATCACCACCCTGCTCTACCGCAACATGCAGCAAAGCCATGCCGACATTGGCACCGCCCTCACACCGTTCAACACGCCGGGCGTTGACCTGTCGAGCATCGATCGGTTGGGCCCTGTCGGGGATGGTGCATTGACCGCACTCAATGCCATGGTGACACAGCAAGCGGCGATGATCGCCTATCTCGATGATTTCTGGTTGCTGACTTGGCTGGTGGCCCTGTGTGTCCCGCTGATTTTCCTCGCCAAGGAGCCCAAAATGATCGGCAAGCCCCCGCCGATCAGTGACTAAGGACCGGGCGGTTCCATCTCAATCCCGCAGCGACCAGCAATGAACCAGCCAATGCGAGCGCCATGTCCTTGTGTGCATCCCAAGGGTCACCCTGTTGCCCATTATAGTCCTCTGCAAGGTCTGCTGGCACCGCAAGGGCGAGCAGCCCCTCGAATAATTCATAAACCGCGCTTGCGGACAGCAGGGTAACGACCGTTGCGACACATCGAACCCTGCTTGACAGCCCCGGCAAGACCGGACGCAGCCATTCCATCACGGGCATCATCATCAATCCGCCAAAGGCAAAGTGTACGAGGCGGTCATAGTGATTGCGCGTCCAACCGAACAAATGTGAGGAATCAGTACCAACCAAGGTCCTGAACCATGCGTCATAGGGAACGCTGCTATAGGTCCATCGTGCACCAAAGCTGTGCAGTGCGAAAAAGCCCAACAGGCAAACCAGTGCCACATTGCCGAGCGGCCAGCGTCGCAGCCACCACGGTGCGCAGAGAATCACAGCAACCGTCGGGACATGATGCAAAGGCGCCACGCTCGGGAATGGCTGCCGAATATTGACGAGCATAACCAGCAGGGCCAAAATCGCCAAGGCAGTCAATTGAAAGCGCGAAAGGCCAAGCGCGGACACCCCCCTTCTCAGCCCTTTTTCAGATGTCGCCGCCCGAGCAGTTCAGCGATCTGGACGGCGTTCAATGCCGCGCCCTTGCGCAGATTGTCGCTGACGCACCACAGCGCCAGACCATTGTCCACCGTCGGGTCCTCACGCACGCGACTGACATAGGTCGCGTCATCGCCTGCCGCTTCGATCGGCGTTGCGTAACCGCCATCCTCACGCTTGTCGACGAGCATGATGCCCGGTGCTTCGCGCAGGATCGCCTGCGCTTCCTCGGCCCCCAGTTCGCGCTCCATTTCGATGTTGATCGATTCCGAGTGGCCGACAAACACCGGCACGCGCACGCAGGTGGCATGCACCTTGATCTTGGGATCGAGGATCTTCTTGGTCTCGACCACCATCTTCCATTCTTCCTTGGTCGAGCCGTCGTCGAGGAAGCTGTCGATGTGCGGGATGACGTTGAAGGCGATCTGCTTGGTGAACTTGCTGACGTCCTTTTCGTCGCCAACGAAAATCTGCCGTGTCTGGTTGAACAGCTCATCCATGCCCGCCTTGCCGGCGCCTGACACCGATTGGTAGGTCGAGACCACAACGCGCTTGATTGTCGCAGCATCATGCAGCGGCTTGAGCGCCACCACCATCTGCGCGGTCGAGCAGTTGGGGTTGGCGATGATGTTGCGCCGGGTATAGCCATCAATGGCATCCGGGTTCACTTCCGGCACGATCAGCGGCACATCCGGATCCATGCGGTACAGGGAGCTGTTGTCGATTACCACGCAGCCAGCCAGCGCAAATTTGGGCGCATAAATCTTGGTCGCTTCCGAACCGATGGCGAACAGGGCGATGTCCCAGCCGGTGGGATCGAAATGCTCGATGTTCTGTACCTTCACCGTCTTGCCGGTGTCGGCCAAATCGATCACCTCACCCACCGAACGGGACGAGGCCAGTGCCGCCAGTTCATCTATCGGGAAGGCCCGCTCGGCGAGGATATTGATCATCTCGCGGCCGACATTGCCGGTGGCGCCTGCAACTGCAACCCGATAACCCATGGCGAAATTCCCTGCTTGTGCGACCGTTCAGGCGGTCGGCAATGGCAAATGGTTATATGGCAAAAGGACCGGTCGCCCCTTGGAGCAACCGGTCCCTTTCACAAAAGCGTTTCTGCTGTTGTCCGGACAAGCACAGCTTGCCCGACCGGCGCTTATTCAGCGTCCTGACGATTGTCGCGACGTTCAGCGATACGCGCCGACTTGCCGCGGCGACCGCGCAAATAATAGAGTTTGGCGCGACGCACGGCGCCCTTGCGGACGACGGTGATGCTGTCGATGTTCGGGCTGTACAGCGGGAACACGCGTTCCACGCCTTCGCCGAACGAAATCTTGCGAACGGTGAAGTTCGAACCGATGCTCTTGTTCGAGCGGGCGATGCAGACGCCTTCATAGTTCTGCACGCGGGTGCGCTCACCTTCAACGACCTTCACGCCGACGCGCAGCGTGTCACCCGGACGGAAATCGGGAATGGTCTTGCCTTCCATCGCCTTGGCGACTTCTTCGGCCTCGATCTGTTGCAGGAGGTTCATGCCTCTTCCTCTGTCTCACGCCGCGCGCCAGAGGCAGACTGGTCCCGAGCGCCGACATGGCGCTCCCAAAGGTCCGGTCTGCGTAACCGTGTGTCCATCTCCGCCCTTTGTTTCCGCCAGGCGGCGATCTTCGCATGATCCCCCGATCGCAGCACTTCAGGGATCGTGCGCCCTTCCCATTCTTGGGGTCGGGTATAGTGGGGATATTCGAGGAGACCGTTTTCAAACGACTCCTCATCCCCGCTAGAAGCCGCGCCCATTACGCCGGGAAGCAGCCGAATGCAAGCATCAAGCAGCATCAGCGCGCCCATCTCCCCGCCGGAAAGGATAATGTCGCCCATGCTGACCTGCTCGATCGCGGGCCGCCCCTCGAATAGCCGCTCGTCAAACCCCTCAAACCGCCCGCAGAGGATGATCACTCCGGGGCCAGCGGCCAACTCGCGGATGCGCTGCTGCGTGATGGGTTTGCCACGCGGCGTCATGGCGAGAACGGGGAGGGGCTGATTCTCCCCGTCCCCAGAATCCGTTCGTCCTGAGCTTGTCGAAGGACCGCTCTTGCTCTCTTCGGTTTCAGATAAGGACCACCCTTCGACGGGCTCAAGACAAACGGACCGGTCTACGTTGCGCACCACCCCGTCCAGCGCCGCCGCCAGCACATCAGCGCGCAATACCATCCCCGCCCCGCCACCCGCCGGAGTGTCATCCACCGTGCGATGCTTATCAGTGGCAAAGTCGCGAATGTTGGTCGCGGCGCAGGACCACAGCCCCCGCTCCAGCGCGCGCCCTGCCATGCTGTGCCCCAAGGGCCCCGGAAACATGTCCGGGTACAGGGTGAGGATGTGGGTGATGAAGGTCATAGCGCTTTACGTCGACTGCCTACCACAGCAGCAAACCAGATGCTCGGAAATGTCGCCAATGTCATTAGAATTGGAAGCACGTGACGATCCGTCGTTCCGCAATGATCAACACTTGGAAACAGCGCATCATAGATGAGTGCCGCCAACAGCGTGGCGGCAAAGGGAAATGCGATCGAAAGCATCAAGATCAACCAAGACTGCGCACTGATCAATCCGCCGCCGCGAACTCGAGATCCAGCCCAGCGTCCATAGCCGAAACCCACTACCAGCGCAGCGAAGACGGCCATGGCCATATAGAGCCAAAAGGTCGCGTTATCCGGGTCGCAAAGTGGTGACAGCATTAAACAGCCCAATTCTCAACCACCAACCCCGGCACATCAGCAAGGTCGGCTTCATTGGTGGTCACGACAATCGCCCCGAGGCTCAGCGCATGGGCGGCCAGCAACCGGTCAAAGTGCGCATGTTTGAACGGAAGCCTTGCATATACCCGAGCGGCAGCCTCATCAAAGGGAAGGATCGGCACCGCCTCGACAAAGGCATCAAGAACCTCGGGCGGAGGCGGTCGCTGATTTTGAGTCCCCAGCGCCACTTCCGAGAAGCTGACCGCCGACATGACGATGTCCCCCGGAGACAATCCAGCGATGCGTTGGCTGATCGCGCACGACGCATCAATCATGGCATAAATGGCGCAATTTGCATCAAGCATGTAACGGATCACGGCTGACGTCGCTCTTTCGCCTTTTGCGCCTCTGCCTCACGGGCCGCGACAGTAGTCGGTCGTTCCTCAAATTCACGCAATTCAGCAGGAATTGGCTTCAGCCATGGTGCCTTTCCGGCAAAGCCGCTGATGTCGATCTTCCGCTGGGACCGGTCCTCAGGCTCGACGACGAATCCCGTGGCCTGCTCGCGCAACACCATGATCGATCCCTCCTTGAGCCCCAGATCCTTGGGCAACCGCAACGCCAACGAATTGCCAGACTTGAACACCTTGGCGCGATATTCCTTGCCCATGCCGCCCTCCGTATATACGTTCTGTATATACAATTGCGGTAGCAGGGTCAAACAGCCAGGCTGCTTAGCGGGGATCGGCTATTCCGGCTCGACAAATTCATCTGCGATCACCAGCCGTTCGTCATTCCATTCCGGCACAGCCTGGACAGTCATCGGCACCATGAAGCGCTTCCCCGCCTTGCCATCAATCTGCGGTCGGCGTTGGATATCGAGAATGTCCGCGGCGCCGAAATTGTCCACCTGCACCACTTCGCCGAGCACTGTGCCATCCGTAGCGACAGCTGGCAGTCCGATCAGGTCGTGGTGATAATATTCGCCCTCAGCCAGGGGAGGCAGGGCGCTGCGCGGGATGGTGAGTTCGGTTCCCCGGGCCTTTTCAGCCGCGCTGCGATCGGCGATTTCCTTGAACCGGGCAATCGCCCCGCCCTTGTCGGGACGGATGGATGACAGGACAAGGGTGCCGCCGTTGAAGCTCTTGTAGCGCTTCAATGCGTCGGCGCCCTCGCCGAACAGTTTCAGCCGCACCTCGCCGCCCAGGGCATGCGCGCCGGTAATCACGGCGAGCATCACCGGGCGGTCGGGGTTGCGCATGGCGAGGCTCAGCCTTCGGCCTGCTCTTCGGTCGCTTCAGCGGCAGGGGCTTCTGCGACGGCTTCTTCAGCAGCCGGTGCTTCTTCGACCGCCGGAGCGGCGGCGGCGGCAGCAGCGGCTTCAGCCGCTTCAGCAGCCTTGGCAGCACGCTCTTCGGCGCGATCCTTGGCCTTCTTGCCCGGCTCAGCCTTGTTCGGGTTGTTACGCGCGGCGCGCTCCTTCACGCCAGCGGCGTCGAGGAAGCGAGCGACACGGTCGGTCGGCTGGGCGCCGACTTCTACCCAATGCTTGGCGCGCTCGACGTCAAGCTTGACGCGCTCGGGATTGTCCTTCGCCAGCAGCGGATTGTAGCTGCCGATACGCTCGATGAAGCGGCCGTCACGCGGGCTGCGCGCATCGGCAACGACGATCTTGTAATAAGGGCGCTTCTTGGAACCACCGCGCGAAAGGCGAATGCTGACTGCCATTGTTATAATCCTTCTTTCTGTCTGTTCGTCTATCTATGTTACTGTGCAATCCGCCCTCCCCCGCTTCAGCGGGACCAGGCCAAACTCATTTCTTCCTGAGCAAATTCTGGATGTCCGGCGGAATGGCCCCCATGCCGCCGCCGCCACCCATCAGGCCGCCAAGACCGCCCATGCCACCAGCGCCGCCGCGACCAAACATAGCGCCCAGCCCCTTCAATCCACCCATCTTCTTCAGGCGCTTCATGGCGCCTTCCATTTCCTGATGCATCTTGAGGAGCTTGTTGACGTCCTGCACCTGCGTGCCCGACCCCTTGGCGATGCGGATCTTGCGCTTGGCGTTGATGATCGCCGGCCGCGCCCGCTCGGTGGCCGTCATCGATGAGATAATCGCGTCCATGCGCAACAGGATACGTTCATCCATGCCACCCTGCGCCATTTGCGCTTGCGCCTTTTTCAGGCCGGGTATCATCCCCGCAATAGCGCCAATGCCGCCCATGCGGCGCATCTGGCCCAACTGCGCACGCAGATCATTGAGGTCGAACTGCCCCTTGGCAACCCGCGCCGCAATCTTCTCAGCCTCATCCTGCTGGATCGTTTCCGCCGCCCGCTCGACCAGGCTGACGACATCGCCCATGCCAAGGATGCGTCCAGCGACCCGCTCCGGATGGAAGGGTTCGATGGCGTCCATCTTTTCGCCGGTGCCAGCGAACTTGATCGGCTTTCCGGTAACGGCACGCATCGAAAGCGCCGCACCACCGCGCGCATCGCCGTCCATCCGGGTCAGCACAACACCAGTCAGGGCAATATCATCAGAGAAGCGCTGCGCCACCTGCACCGCATCCTGACCGGTCAGCGAGTCCACTACCAGCAAGGTTTCCGCCGGCTTGGCCTCTGCCTCGACCGCGCGCATCTCGTCCATGAGCTGCTGGTCAACGTGGAGACGACCTGCCGTGTCGAGCATCAACACGTCAAAGCCCTGCAGCTTGGCGGCCTGCATCGCCCGTCGGGCGATTTCCGCCGGCTGCTGGCCTGGCACGATAGGCAATGTCGCCACATCAACCTGTGTGCCGAGCGTTGCCAACTGTTCCTGAGCCGCCGGGCGATTGACGTCGAGCGACGCCATCAGGACCTTCTTGCGATCCTTTTCCTTCAGTCGCTTGGCCAGTTTGGCCGTTGTCGTGGTTTTACCGGAGCCCTGCAGTCCGACCATCATGATAACGGCCGGGGGCACCACATCAATCACGAGGTCAGACGTGGTTGATCCGAGCATTTCGGTCAGCGCATCGGAAACGATCTTGATAACCTGCTGACCAGGTGTGATCGACTTCAGGACATTCTGACCGATAGCCAGTTCGGTCACCTGGTCGATGAAACTGCGCACCACCGGCAAGGCCACATCTGCCTCCAGCAGCGCAACCCGCACCTCACGCATCGCTTCGCGAACGTCATTCTCATTCAGCGCGCCGCGACCCTTTAGCCGGGTAAAGACGTCGCCGAGGCGTTCGCTCAAACTATCGAACATGGCCATTCCTGTCTTGTCCCGGCACGCCCGAATCGGAGCAGCGCAGGTGAACGCGAAAAACGCCGGTGGGCGAAAACTCGCCGACCAGCGTGGTGATAGGTCCGGCGCGGCCGATTGGCCCGCCCCGAAACTGGACGTCCCTTAGCGTCGCTATGGCCGATAGGCAAGCCAAAGAGCCATTAACCACAAAGTTACCAAAGCAGTTCTAAACCAGCGGCATCAATCATTAAAGGCCCTGCACTTGAGCCTCTCGACAGACCCGACCCTTACCAAGACCGCCACCCGGCAGGTCATGAACAGCGTCGGCCACGACTTTTTGGTCGGCGGGATCACCCTTGCCGCCATCCTGTTGCTGGTCGGCACAGGGACAGCGTGGCTGCGCTCAATACTCGGCTTCACAAACATGGTAGGCCAGTCACAGTCCGCGGTGGCTGGCACCCTGTTACTCAATATTGCCCTCATCCTGTTCGGCTGGCGCCGATATCGAGACCTTCGTTCCGAAGTCGTCCGCCGCACGCTTGCCGAAGCCAAGGCTCTTGAACTCGCCCAGTATGATGCACTTACCGGCTTTCTGAACCGACGAGCGCTGGATGAGATCGGCAGCGCCCGCCTCGCTGAGTGGCGCGCTGCAGGTCATTCCGTTGCCGCCTTGGTGATCGACCTCGACTCCTTCAAAAGCATCAACGATCTCTATGGCCATGCCGGTGGCGATCGGCTTCTCAAGGAAACGGCCAACCGCATAGCCAGGGCCTGCCCGCCCAGCGCGCTGTGTGCCCGCCTTGGCGGCGATGAATTTGCCGTTCTTCTTCCGTTGCCAACGGAAGATCATGAGGCACTCCACAAGCTGGGGGAAGCTCTCGTCAGCTTCCTTACTGATCCGGTGCAGATTGAAGCCCTCGCCGCATCGACCAGCAGCTCGCTCGGGGGGGCTCTCGCCGACAATCCCTCGATCACCATAGAACAATTACTTCGCAATGCCGATGCGGCAATGTACCAGTCAAAGCGCCTAGGCCGCAGCCGCTATACCGGCTTTGATGCCAGCATGGGCGAAGCGCTCGCCAAACGCGACAGGATCGAGGGAGAGTTGCGCCTCGCGCTGGCGAGCAATGCCCTGTATCCAGTCTATGAACCGCTGATAGACTTGGCGAGTGGAGAACCGGTTGGGTATGAAATGCTGGCGCGTTGGCACTCGTCCAGTCTGGGCATTGTGCCACCCTCTGACTTCATTCCCGTGGCCGAGGAAAAGGGGCTGATTTCCGCCCTGTCGGATCAGATGTTCCGTCGCGCCTTTGCTGATGCCATCCTGTGGCCGGCAGACCTGAGCCTTTCCATCAATGTATCCCCATTGCAGCTGCGTGACCCTTGGTTCGCGCAAAAGCTTCTGAAGCTGCTGGCGGAAACGGGCTTTCCCGCGCAGCGGCTGATTCTTGAGATCACCGAAAGCGCCATTGTTGATAATCTGCCGATGGCCCAGACCATTTTCACCAGTCTGCGCAATCAAGGTATCCGTATGGCGCTTGACGATTTCGGCACCGGCTATTCCTCGATCGCCAGCCTGCGCGCACTGCCATTCGACAGTGTCAAGATCGATCGTGAGTTCATTGCCCAAATGTCTAAGCACCAAGCCCCTGACTCGGTCGCCGAAGCCGTGCTGCAGCTCGGCAAATCGCTTGGACTTCCGGTCGTTGCCGAGGGTATCGAATGCGATGACACGGCTCGCCGGTTGAGCGAACTTTCATGCGCGATCGGTCAGGGTCACTATTTTGGCGGGGCGTTGACAGCCGAGATGGTGCAACAGCGCCACACTGAAGTCGCTCCCAACCTTTTCCCCGAACTGGATCACTCAGGCCACCGCCACTCTGCCTGACCAGTGCATGGCGAACGGGGCGAGACCCGCCGGTCATGGACATGTATGCGTTGCACGCTTATTTGCGCCCCATGATTGGCGAATTCATCAAGATGCACGGGCTGGGCAACGACTTTGTCGTGATTGATGCCCGTCAGACGCCGGTCACCATCACGGCTGAAAGCGCCCGCGCCATTGCTGACCGCCACGAAGGGATCGGCTGCGACCAGCTGATCCTGGTCGAGCCCTCAACTGTCGCCGATGTCCGCATGCGCATCTGGAACGCGGATGGGTCAGAAGTTGAATCCTGCGGCAATGCGACCCGCTGTGTCGCCCGCCTGGTCGGAGGGTCTCCGCGTATTGAAACGTCAGGCGGCCTGCTTTGTGCAGACCTGTCGGGTGGCCTGATCAGCATCGACTTTCCTCCGCCCGCCTTTGACTGGGATGCCATTCCACTGGCCTACCCGATAGATACGCTGGCCATGCCAGTCTCGTGGGATGACTTGTCCGGCCCCATCGCAATCAATGTTGGCAATCCTCACATCATCTTCTTCGTGCCCGATTGTGACTCGGTCGAATTGGATCGGCTGGGCCCCCTGATTGAGCATGATGCGCTGTTCCCCGAACGGATCAACGTCAATGTGGCGACTGTTACCGGTCCATCAGCCATCCGGCTGCGTGTCTGGGAAAGGGGAGTCGGGCTTACTCGCGCTTGCGGCACTGGCGCCATTGCGACAGCGGCCGCCGCTTTACGGTCACGCCGCGTGACCGGTCCGGTGACGGTAAGCCTGCCGGGCGGTGAACTGATCATCGATCAGCGGGCGGATGGCAGCCTGGTCATGCAAGGGCCAGCGGTGGAGGTGTTCCGTGGCACAACCGACTGGGCCCGCTTCGAATGAATCTCGACAATAAGTCCGGTCCGGCCCTCACCATCAAAAGTTTCGGCTGCCGCCTCAACATTGCCGAAAGCGAGGCTATCCGCACCTCTCTGGCATCTTTAGGATCAGGCGCGGTAGACCAGCTCGTTGTCGTCAATGGCTGTGCTGTCACCTCGGGCGCCATGCGGGATGCTTCAGCCGCCGTCCGTCGCGCGCGACGCGAACAACCTGATGCCCGCATCATCGTTACTGGCTGCGCCGCCCAGGTCGATCCGGCCCGTTTCGCAGCCATGCCCGAGGTTGATCGGGTGCTTGGCAATGCCGAAAAATTCGATCCCATCCATTACCGCTTTGACGCAAATGTTATGCATCGCATCATTGTCGGCGACGCCATGGCGCTGACACGGACAGCACCCCAACTCATCCCTGCGTTCGCCGATCATGCGCGCGGCTTTCTCGAGGTGCAGAACGGTTGCGATCATCGCTGCACATTTTGCGTCATTCCCTATGGCCGCGGCCCTTCGCGCTCCGTCAACATAGATCACGCTATTGCTGCCGCCCGCCGTTTGACAGGCGGCGGACATGCCGAGCTGGTTCTGACTGGGGTTGACCTTACCAGCTACGGTCATGATCTGCCGGGCACGCCAACGTTGGCCAGTCTGATCCGGACCTTGCTCGATGCGGTCCCGGCTGTACATCGCCTCCGCCTAGGCTCGATCGACGTCGCCGAGATTGACGATGCCCTGTTTGAGCTGCTCACTGATGAACCGCGCATGATGCCTCATGTGCACCTGTCGCTGCAGCATGGCGATGATCTGATGCTCAAGCGGATGAAACGGCGGCATAGCCGCGCTCAGGCTATCGCCATGGTTGAACGGCTCAAATCGGCCCGGCCAGAAATTGCCATCGGCGCCGATTTGATTGCGGGATTCCCAACCGAGGACGAGAGCGCCGCCCTGGCCAATGAAAGCCTGATCGACGCCTGCGACATCGTCTTTTCCCACATCTTTCCCTACAGCCCGCGGGAAGGCACACCGGCAGCCCGTATGCCCCAACTGTCCCGTACCACGGTAAAGGCAAGGGCAACGGCCCTGAGACTGGTCGGCAGCACCCATCGCAATGGCTGGCTCAGCAGCCTTGTTGGCACCCGGCAGAGGATGCTGGTTGAAAGGGACGGGATGAGCGGACATCTCGACAATTTTGCCCGCGTTCGCCTGAACGCACCGGCGGCTGCCGGGTCGATATGCGCGGTAACCATCATCGGACTGGACGAACGCGGCCTGATCGGCAAGGAGGCGGCATGACCGATGACCTCCCTCAATCTGCCGCAACGACATGGCAGGACCGCCTCTTTGGAGGCCTGAAGCGCACGTCAGAACGGCTCAGTGAAAATCTGGGCGGATTATTCTCCGGTGGAAAGCTGGATAACGCGACCCTCGACCGGATCGAGGATGCCCTGATCGTTTCCGACCTGGGCCCGGCCATGGCGGCGCGCATCCGGTCCAGGCTTGCCGACGAAAAACTGGACACCCCGGGCGATGAAACCGCCTTGCGGGCCCTGATTGCGGACGAAATCGAAAAGGTGCTGGCCCCGGTGGCCAAACCGCTCGACATTGTCGCTTTTCCCCGTCCGCAAGTCATTCTGGTGGTTGGCGTCAACGGATCGGGCAAGACAACAACCATTGCCAAGCTTGCCCATAATTTTGTTGAACAGGATTATGGCGTGATGCTGGCAGCAGGGGACACGTTCCGCGCCGCCGCCATCGGCCAGCTCAAAATCTGGGCGGACCGCATCGGCGTGCCCATCGTGACCGGACCTGAAGGCGGCGACGCTGCCGGGCTGGTCTATGATGCGGTCAAGCGGGCCACTGCCGAAGGGATCGACGTCCTCATCGTCGACACCGCCGGTCGGCTGCACAACAAGCGTGAATTGATGGACGAACTCGCCAAGATCAAGCGGGTGCTGGGTCGGCTCAATGCCGCTTCACCGCATGATGTCGTGCTGGTGCTGGACGCCACCACCGGCCAGAACGCACTGACCCAGATTGAAACCTTCCGCGAACTGGCTGGTATAACCGGCCTCGTCATGACCAAGCTGGATGGGACCGCGCGCGGCGGTGTGCTGGTGGCAGCGGCCGAAAAGTTCGGCTTGCCAGTGCATGCCATCGGAGTCGGTGAGACCATTGACGATCTCCGCCCGTTTGACCCCCGCCAACTTGCCGATGCCATTGCAGGACGAATGAAATGAGCGAGGAAATGCCGCAGGATGCAGTCGAAGTCGCTGGTGGCCCGCCAGAGGCTGCCAAGCCGGCGCACCCGTCATGGCTGCCCTTCGTTATCGATTTCGGTCCGCTGCTGGTGTTTTTCGCGGTGTTCCAGCTTACCAAGGGTGAAGGCGCCTTTGCGGCCACTGGTGGTGCGATCAAGGGCACGATCGCCTTCATGATCGCCATCATCATCGCCTTGCTGGTCTCCCAATGGAAACTCAAGAAGGTTTCGCCGATGCTGTGGCTGTCGGCCATTCTCGTGCTCGGCTTTGGCGCGCTGACCATCTATTTCCATGATGCCGCTTTCATCCAGATCAAGCCGACGATCATCTATGCCGGCTTCGCCCTGCTGCTGCTTGGTGGCTGGATGCGTGGCAAGCCTTTGCTCAAATATCTGCTGCAGGCCGCTTATGACGGCCTCTCCCAGGAGGGGTGGCTGAAGCTGTCTCGTAATTGGGGACTTTTCTTCCTCGCCATGGCTATCGCCAACGAAGGGATGCGCGCCTTTTTTTCGTTTGATCAATGGCTTACCATAAAGACTTGGGGCATCACCGCCGTCTCGTTCCTCTTTGCGATGAGCCAGGTGCCGCTCCTCATGCGCCACGGCCTCAACCTCGGGGATCGGTAACCTGACCGGCAATCCGTCTCTCGGTCTCGCCCGTTGATGACTGTGACGGCAACCCGCGCAACCGCTTGCCCCCTGTGCCGGGCAGTGCCATAAGCCCTTTGCAGGAATTACACGGGGCAACCGGGACTTGCGTCGCGCCTTGCCTTCGCAACATCAGGGGATTCGCATGACAAAATTCTTCGGAAATCTTCACGCGGTGCTCGGCGTCGGCCTGGTCGCCGCCATAGCGCTGATCGCCTTGGTCGGCGGCAATGGCGAAATGGTGACGAGCGTTTTGCGCTGGTTACACCTCTTTTTCGGGGTGGTCTGGATCGGTCTCCTCTATTATTTCAATTTCGTACAGATCCCCACCATGCCTAGCGTGCCTGCCGAACTGAAACCGGGCGTATCGAAATACATCGCTCCCAAGGCGCTGTTCTTCTTCCGCTGGGGTGCGGCGTTCACAGTCCTCACCGGCTTGGCTATCGCCATTCATGGGAATTACGCCCATCAGGCGTTCACCCTGACCGATCCCAACTACCGCCTGATCGGCATCGGCATGTGGATTGCGCTGATCATGGCTTTCAACGTTTGGTTCATCATCTGGCCGGCACAGAAAAAGGCCCTTGGCCTCGTCGAAGCCGATGACGCGACAAAAGCCGCTTCCGCAACGCGGGCGATGATCTTCAGCCGCACCAACACGCTGCTCTCGATCCCGATGTTCTTCGCGATGATTGCCGCGAACCACGGCTGATCATCCCTTGACGCTGAAGAAGGCGCCTTGGTCGAACGATCAGGGCGCCTTTTTTGTTGAGGCTCAGGCGCCGATCCCGTGCTTCTTCATCGCATGGCGAAGCTGGTCATAGGTCAGACCGAGCGCCGTGGCCGTTGCCCTCTGGTTGTAGCGACAACGCGCGAAGGCCGCTTCAATCAGCGACTTCTCATAAGCGTCAACTGTTGCCTTCAAATCAGAGCACAAAGGCGAGGCCGATGGATTGGGCACGATTTTGGCATCCGGCGATGCATTTCCGTCTCCGGTGACCTTTCGCGATCCGCTGCCCTGCGGCGCCCAGGGGCTGGCAAAGGGGTCAAATGTGATCTCATTGACCGGCTTGTCCGGTGCCGGCCAGCGATAGACCGCCCGCTCGACCACATTGCGCAATTCCCGCACATTGCCCGGCCAGTCATGCGCTTCGAGCAATGCAGATGCCTGCGGACCCCAACCGGGCCACATGCTCCACCCGAGTTCGGCTGCCATCCGCTGGCCAAAATGCTCAGCCAGCACGGCAATATCTCCCTCGCGGGCCCGCAACGGCGGCAAGGTTATCACTTCAAACGACAGGCGATCGAGCAAATCGGCACGAAATTTCCCTCGTGCGACCAAGTCCGGCAAATGTTCGTTGGTCGCCGCCACGATCCGGCAATCCACCCGCAGCGGCTTTGACGATCCTATCCGCGTGACTTCGCCATACTCCACAGCCCGCAACAGCCGCTCCTGTGCAGCGGTCGACAGGGTGGCCAGTTCGTCAAGAAACAAAGTACCGCCGTCAGCCTCTTCAAAGCGGCCGGGTCGCGCGCGCGTGGCACCGGTAAAGGCACCGGCTTCATGGCCGAAAAGCTCAGCCTCAATGAGTGTTTCGGGTAGCGCTGCACAGTTCATCGTGACCAGCGGTCCGGACCAGCGGTTGCTGTGGCGATGCAAACGCTCGGCAATCAATTCCTTGCCCGTGCCTCGCTCACCAATCACCAAAACGGGACGGTGCAGCAGAGCGGCAGAGGTTGCCCGTTCGACACTGTCGAGAAAGGCGCTGGATTGGCCGACGAAGCGAGTTTCGCGTTGCATCCCAATAGATGGTGAAATTTCCCAACCAAAGGCAAGCGAAATTTCCCACTCAGCCGTCACACTTTCATCGAAACCGCAGATTTTCGGGATTTCGCGAAATTGGCACAGTTCCTGCGATACATGTTTCGAACGACATATTCCGATGAGGATGATGACCATGACCGCCACCACCCTTCGTGCAACACAGGCAAGCATCGCTGCCGTGATGCTGCTGATCCCGCTGGTGTTGGGCATGAACCAGTCCTTTCGGCCCGACCTTCCCGCTCCTTCGGCTGCCCTCCTGGTGGCTGTCGGAGTAAAAGCCGGCCTGGCATGACCCGCCTGGCCGATGTGGTGCCGGGGCACTTCCCCCCCCTTGCCCTGCCCCGGCACCACTTTTTTCCACCCGTTCCTTCCCGCCCTTTCCCGATACAGACAGCGTCGCAAGCCCCCCGCGGGCCAAAAGGAGAAAAAATCATGGGCATCTTTTCACGAACCCGTGACATCGTTGCCGCCAATGTGACCGATCTTCTCGACCGTTCGGAAGATCCGGCCAAGATGATCCGCATGATCATTTTCGAAATGGAGGAAACGCTGGTCGAGGTGCGCGCGTCCGCCGCCCGGACCATCGCCGACCAGAAGGAAATGCGTCGGCACATCTCCAAGCTCGAAGCACTCCAGGACAATTGGCATGAAAAGGCCGAACTGGCCTTGTCCAAGGGCCGTGAGGATCTGGCCAAAGCAGCATTGGGTGAAAAGCGCAAAGCCAGTGAGATGGCGGAACGGTTGACAGGCGAAATCGCTGTGCTCGACGAAGCCTTGCGCGGGTATGAGGATGACATCACCAAATTGCAGGCCAAGCTGCGGGAAGCGCGCACGCGACAGACCAGCATCTCCAACCGTCTGGAATCAGCGGAGAACAAGATCCGCTTGCGTGAGCTGACCAATGGTGAGCGCGTGCAGGAAGCCTTTTCCAGGTTCGACGATCTGGAACGCCGGGTTGATGACGCGGAAGGCCGCGCCGACGCCCTGAACCTCGGCCAACCGCGCACGCTCGAGGACGAGTTCGCCGATCTGCGCGCTGAGGATTCAATCGAAGAAGAACTGGCGGCCATGAAAGCTGCTGCCGCCAAGCGGGAGGGCTGATCCCATGGAAGATGTACTCGGACCCGTCATGGTCGTTGGCATGCTGTTTGTCGGCCTGCCTTGGCTGATCCTCCATTATGTCACGAAATGGAAGAGTGCCGCGACGCTGCCGGTAGAGGATGAACGGCTGCTAGAGGATCTCTATGATCTCGCCCGTCGCCTCGAAGACCGCATGCACACCGTTGAGCGGATCGTTGCCGCCGACAATCCCGACTGGCGCCCGGCCATCAGATCCGAACGCGATGATGAACCGCGGCTCGACTATCGCAAAGACAGGAGCAACTGAGATGTCTGCACGCCGCACCCAATTCTATCTCGACAAGCAGAATGCCAAATGGATGGGCGTTTGCTCGGGTATCGCGGACTATACCGGCATCGATACGGTCTGGGTTCGTGTAGCGATGGTGCTGCTCACCCTGATGGGCGGATTTCCCTGGACGTTGATAGCCTATGTCTGCGCCGGCTGGTTTGCCCAACCCAAGCCACGTGACCTCTATGCAGGTCCGGAAGAGCAGCGTTTCTGGCAGGGTGTCCGCGCCAACCCTGCCCGATCGACCCGTGATGTCCGCGCCAGTTTCCGCGACATTGACCGTCGCCTTGCCGACATCGAACTGTTTTACACCAGCCGGAACAAGCGGTTGGCCGACGAAATCGACAGCCTTCGCTGATCACTCAGTCACAGGAGACCAGACCCATGTTTGAAGGACCTTCAATGGTTGTTGCCATCGTGCTGCTCTGCACTGTCGGCTGGCTGGTAAACAACTGGATACGCGCCCGTCATGGCTATCCGCTGGAAGACGAATGGGGCGGCAAGACTGAAAGGCCAAGCCTGCCCGATAACCGCCAGATCGACCTGTTGAGCCAGGAGAATGCCGAATTGAAGGGCAAGCTGCTGCGGATCGAGGAACGCGTCGCTGTGCTGGAGCGTATCGCCACGGACAAGTCGACCCGCCTCGCCGAGGAAATCGAGAATCTGCGCTGACCAAGCCGCACTTCGGGTGAAAGAGAGAGTTGCAATGGACAAGCTGGCATTTTTTGAAGCCATGGCACCAACCATCGCCATCTTGGGCGTTATCGGACTGGTGGGGTGGGTGTTCACCACCTGGCTCCGGGTGAAAAATGGCTACCCGCTCGATGGCGCTTGGGGTCAGTCCCTCTACCCGATGCGCAACGACGAGGGCGAGCGGATCAAGTTGCTGACCCAGGAAAATGCGCAGCTTCGCGCTGAGCTCGGTTCAATCAAGGATCGTCTCGCCAATGTCGAGCGCATCGTCACCGATCGCGGGGTCCATCTCGCAGCGGAGATCGAGGCCCTTCGCGGTCCTGCCAATTGAACGCCAATATGAGGACGCCTGCATGAGCCCGCTTTTCATCCCGATCCTGGCCCTGTCGATTCCGATTTTTGGTATGCTGTTCGCCGCCTGGAAACGCTGGATCGATCTCAAGGAGCGACAGCTCGAAAGGCAGTCGGAACTGACCGCTGAAAAATCAGCGCAATATGCGGCCCATGTCGAACGACTCGAACATCGGGTACGGGTATTGGAACGTATTCTCACCGATCGCGGCACCGCTATTGCCGATGAAATTGATGCCCTGCGCGCCCTGCCCGATGCACCGCGCGCGGATTTTCCCAAGGGAGATGCATGATGACTGACCAGATGCTCTATCTGACATCGGCTTCGCTCGGCTTTCTGTCAGTTGCCGTCATGAGCCTTGTGGCGCTCAATGGCTGGCGTGACTGGGTCAATCTCAAACGGTTCGAGATTGAACATGCTGGTGCCGGCCACGTGCGGGGCGACGCCTCTGGAAGCAGCCAGGACACCGCCAGCCGCATAGAGATTGCCGATCTTCGGGAGCGGCTGCGCAAACTCGAAGCCATTGCCGCAGGAGTCGATCTCTAAACCCGGTGACGTGCCCGCCGCCCATCAGCGGCGGGGGTGACGTAAGGGGAGCGCAGCGGCTATAGGCCCGGCATGACCGCCACGACTCTCTCTGAAATCGCAGAGGAATATGATTTCCTCGACGCTGATGATCGCTATCGACTGTTGATAGATCTCGGCCGTAGCCTTGAACCCATGCCCGATGCGCTGAAGACCGATGCCACACTCGTGCGCGGATGTTCGGCATCGGTTTGGGTCTATCCGGTCCGCAACGACAATGGCCGGCTCCATTTTCTGGCAGACAGCAACGCCGCCATTACCAAAGGCATCATCGCACTCGTACTGATCGCAGTGCAGGATCGCGAGCCAGCCGCCATATTGGCAACCGACATTGCAGCGGAACTGGCGCCCTTTGATCTGACCAGGCAATTGTCGTCCAACCGGACGCAAGGTATCCCCAACATGATCGCCCTGATCCGCGAAACAGCCAATCGCTACGCCTGAAAGGCTCCAATCGCGCGTCAATCGATGCCGGCGTCATTCGCAAACATAATCGCCATTCTCATTGCAATCGATCGCGTCTTCCAACGCCAGAAAGGCGACGCCCAGTCCAATCAGGACGGCCCCGCCGGCGATTGCCCATCCGTTGACCCCGCCTCCCTGCTCTGCATTCTCTGCAGCGGCAACCCGGGCATTGGCATAGCGAGTGAAAACGGGGACGCCGGCTAGCGCAACTTCAGCCGAATGGCCGGGCGAAAAGCTGAACCGGACGCCGTCACCACCCAGCACGGCTGTCCTGCCGATCGGCGCGCCGTCGGCGACACGCATATTGGGCCCGGCCATCAGCTCAAGGCGAATCGGCTGCCGATCTCGTCGCACTTGCGCCCGGCTGCCAAGTGCAAGCCGCAGCGTGGCACGCACCTCTGCTCCGCGAGCGGTTACGGTTGTTGCGCCATTGAGCGGATGCATTTGCGCCTGCACCGGCTGAACCAGCAACCCGCACAGCACCAACCCCGCCAAAGCCATTCTGACCATTTTCATCCCCCCATACTCGGGGGCCTTCTTCACGGGCAATTGCGGCAAGACACGGGCAACAATGTGCTGCCATCGGGCGACCTTGTTCAACCCTTCCAGCTGCGCCGCTCCTCGGCCTGTCGCAGCACCTCAAACGCCGTTTGTCCGGCGTGGAACCGCTTGGCGGCAGCGGGATCATTGGGACACACGTCGGGGTGCGTTTCCTTGGCCAGCGCCCGCCATGCCTTGCGAACATCCTCAAACGAGCAATCCGGCGCAAGGTCGAACACATCGAGCGCCCGCATTTCATCGGCGCTCCGACCTTCATCACCACGAACCGCCCATTGCTGATGCTTGGACGTGGTATAACCGGCAGCAGTCGCCCTCTCCTGCCGCTCGCGCTCGGCGGCTTCTTCGGCGGACAGTCCCTCGAAATAATCCCAGCCCCGGTTATATTCTGCCGCATGGTCCTGACAGAACATCCAGCGTTCGGGGCTGTTGGGTGATTTCGGTGCCGGGCAAATGCCGGGCGCCGTGCAACCATGCCGGTCACAGATCCGCACCTTTACCGTCTCGCGTGACTTGCCATAGCCTCGCCAGCTGGGAAAACCCCAATTATCACTTCGGGTCTGTCGCACCATGACCTCCCCTTACTTCGGGCAAGGAGGGATTGCCAGCCATGGCTGGCAACGTTTGGATAAAAGGTGCCAGAGGGCCTGTAAGCCGGGTTCTGTCCATCACATCGCTGCGACTGGGCGACCATTCCTCTAGGCCCGCCGTTGCCGACGGGCTCAAGCAACCAACCCGGACGACTGGGTGACAACCACACCCTGAACCCCAACTTTCGCCAGCGTTCGCGCCATCCCTATTCGGTCTTGCTCCCGGTGGGGTTTGCCGTGCCGCTTCTGTTGCCAGTCGCGCGGTGCGCTCTTGCCGCACCGTTTCACCCTTGCCTGACCGCGTATCCGGTTGCCCGGACGACGGCCATAGGCGGTCTCTTCTCTGTGGCACTGTCCCTGGGGTTGCCCCCGCCGGACGTTATCCGGCACCGTGGTTATGCGGAGCCCGGACTTTCCTCGCGCGCATCACTGCACCCGCGGCCGCCCGGCCCTCTGGCCCAACCGCTTTAGGCTATCGTCTTGCCAAGCGCAAATCGCCGGATCACTCCTGCGGGATTCCCTCATCCAGCGGATAATAGTCGCCCTTGTCGGCGGTGAAGATATGCGCGTGCAAGCGCGCACCGGTCGGCGTATCAAACACACCCATCGCGATCGCCAGCCGCGACCTGCCCTCGACGTCCCACAACAGGGACGAGCCGCAGCGGGAACAAAATCCCCGCCTCACCTTTTCGGATGACTGGAACCAGCGGAGATGCTCTTCGCCCTCCAATGCCACCTGTTCGCGCAGCACATCGGTCGATGCCCAGACGTGACCCGACCATTTGCGGCACTGGCTACAGTGGCATGCATCGGGAGGCCCAAGTTCGCCGTCCACACGCACACGGACTTCGCCACATAGACAGCTGCCCTCATGATGCACGGTCAATCCCCCTGTGGCTGTGGCAAGAGCAGCGCCAGCAGGATCGCCCGGCACTCGCCGTCGATCGTGCCGTCTACCAGTTCGGGCCGGAACCGCCGCTGAAACGCCACGACGGCCGCCAGCTTGTCGGACACGTCATAGCCAAAGCGTTCGAGGGCTAGCAGAAACCCGGCATCCGACCATAGCGGATCCGTGAGGTTGCGTGTCGGGCGAGGCAGGGCCAGCCGGAGCCGCGCGAGCTTGTTCCAGGGAAACAATTCTCCCGGGTCCTGCTTGCGCTGCGGCGCAATGTCGGAATGGCCGACGATGTTTCCGCGCGTGATCTGGTACCGGTCCTTGATGCCATGGACCAGACGGATCACGCTGTCGATCTGCTCGTCGGGAAAGGGCCGATACCCAAATTCATGCCCCGGATTGACGATCTCGATGCCGATGCTCGCCGAGTTGATGTCGACCACACCGCGCCAATAGCTGCGCCCGGCGTGCCAGGCGCGCTTGTCCTCCGGCACCATATAGGTGACGGTTCCGTCCTCGCTGACAACATAATGGGACGAAACCCGGCTTTCGGGATTTGCAAGCCAGTCGATTGCCGAAGGTCCATCAGGCATACCGGTATAGTGCAACACGATCATGGAGATCGGAGAGGTGCGTTCGTCGAAATTGGGCGACCAGCGCTCGATCATCCTGCTCATCGCTGTCCCACCATAGTGTGCAATGCCTCCGATGCGGCGGCGCCGCTCCTCAGAGCCGGCATGCCACCCGGCACCGGCACAGGCAAGCGCCGAGTGTCAGCGCGCCTGCAATCTGCCCTGCGGTCTCGCTTCGGCGGCAGACAAGCGGTAAAATCCGCGCGCTTCAGGATCGGGCGCAAATGCCGCCCCCTGTGTCAACATGGTTTCAAACGCGCCAAGCATAAAAAGGCCATCAGGCGCCAAAGCCGCGGCCAGCCGTGTCACGGCACGACTGCGATGCTCCGGGGTCAGATAGAATAACATGTTCCGGCACAGGATGAGATCAAACGGACCCGGCGGCAGTGTATCGGACAACAGGTTGTGTTCGGCAAAACGGACTCTGTCGCGGATATCACCCCGCAACAACCAGTCGGAACCATCGGGTTCGAACCAGCGCAGCATCAGCCGCGTGGGGAGGCCGCGCTGGATCTCGAAATGACTGTAACGCCCGGCCCGGGCCGTCCGGATCACTGATGGACTGATGTCTGTGGCCAATATGTTGATGTCCCAACCGGCCCAATGCTCAGGCCGTTCGGCAAGGGCCATGGCGAGTGAATAGGGCTCCTGCCCGGTGCTGCATCCGACCGACCAGACCGACAATGTGCGATGACGCGTCCGTCTTTCCCTGAGGCATTCCAGAGCAACCCGTTCGATGTCGAGGAACTGGGCGTGATCACGAAAGAAATATGTTTCGTGATTGATCAATGCATCGACCACCTGGTCAACCAGATTGCGGTCCGCCTCTGATGCAAGAGCCACCACCAACGCTTCGAGCGAAGGATATCCCCGCTCGCGCAAGATAGGGTGCAATACGGTTTCAATCCGCCACATCCGTTCCGGCGACAGGGCATGGCCAGCCCGTGCCTCCAGCAAGGCAGCAAGGATCCGTTCCGCAGCCTGATCAGACGGATTGCGAACAGTCATCGATGCAATCCCCGAACGATGCGGCCAATCAAACGGGCCAGTTCGGCCGGATCGCCTTGTCCTTGCGCCAGCCCCTCGCGCACCACAGCGCCCGGCATACCCCAAACAACACTGCTGCTCATTGTCTGTGCCAGCATGATCCCGCCATGCGCGCACAGCCGGCGTGCTCCCTCCAACCCGTCACGCCCCATCCCTGATAACATGACACCACATAGTTGCGGGCCATAGGCGTCGGCCAGCGAAGCCAGCATCGGGTCAACCGAAGGTGTGGCGCCTGAAGGCATTGCTGCGCGATCAATAATGATCCGGGTTCCGGTTGTCGTTCCAACCACGCGCAAATGCCCATCGCCGGGTGCAACATAGACATGGCCGGCCTCGACCGCCATTCCGTCGGCCGCAACCCTTATTGCGCGTTCATTTGCCCTTTGCAGCTGCTCGGCAAAATAGCTGATAAATCCGGCTGGCAGATGCTGTGTGATGAACAGGGGTGCTTCGAACCAGCGC
Source organism: Sphingomonas lacunae (assembly GCF_012979535.1). Classification (NCBI taxonomy): domain Bacteria; kingdom Pseudomonadati; phylum Pseudomonadota; class Alphaproteobacteria; order Sphingomonadales; family Sphingomonadaceae; genus Sphingomonas; species Sphingomonas lacunae. The sequence continues at coordinate 2,384,697 of NZ_CP053015.1, read as the reverse complement.
GGCAGGCTAGCAAGGAACTGGTTGATTGCCATGATGCCGCCGGTCGATGCCCCGATGCCCACAGCGCCGATACTTCGCGATGGCACAGAGTCAGGGACCGAACAGTGGCGAAGCGGCGCCTTCTCCTCACTGATAGCTCCAACCGGACCACGCTCTGAAAGGGCCCGTATCCGCTCGATCAGCGTCACGCCAAAGCGCCCGGCGAATGTGCCCCGGCCTGGCTTCAGCAATGTGTCTGCCGCACCCAGTGACAATGCCTCAACCGCTGCCGTGCCACCGTCCTCGCAATTTGCCGAGAGGATGATGATGCGCGTATCGGATTGCTTTGCCAGTAACAGAGGCAAGGCCTCGAGACCGTGCATCGCAGGCATTTCCAGATCGAGCAGGATGACATCCACCCTTTCCCGCTCCAGAATCGCCAGCGCCTCCGGTGCAGTGGCTACCGAGGCCACGATATGCAAACCTGCATCCGATTCTATGATGCGCTCGACGATCGAACGCACAACAATACTGTCATCGACCAGCATGACGCTGATATGTCCGTCGGGCCCCGTCTGGGCGGTGATCGGCTGTGCTGCATGTGCGGACATCGTCCCGCCCCCTCAGGCGAGCCCGATCAGGTGCAATTTCCGTTCGAGCGTATCCCGGTCGAAAGGCTTCATGACATATTCGTCTGCGCCATTCTCGATTGCAGCGCGAATATGGGCAGTGCCATTTTCCGTCGTGCAGAACATGATCTTGGGGCGGTGCGCCAGGCCATGACCGTTGATTGCTGAAAGAAACTCCATGCCGTTCATCACGGGCATGTTCCAGTCGAGCAGGACAAGGTCAAAATGACGTTCCCGGCAGGCAGACAACGCTTCGCTGCCGTCTCCGGCCTCTTCCACGGTCAGCCCTAATCCTTCGATGATGTGACGTGCAACCTTGCGGATTACCTTGCTGTCATCCACCACCAGACATGTGGCCATGCTGCATTACTCCCTGATCACGCTGCCGATACAGTTAAACACAACTGGTGCATGACCGGTTAAGCCGCATGCGGGAAACTCGCCCTCGGCATGTCAACAAATCGCGACGGATCAACGACTAAAACTGGTTCGCCATGATGGTCGGCCAGCATTGGCTGCAACTTCTGCCAGGCAGCGTCTGGTCGACCAGGCAATGGTTCGACCAAGGTCAACTCAACCACATCAACAACATCATCAATCAACAGGCCATAGCCATGGCCAGCCACAGTGATGACAGCCATCAGTCCTGCCCGCTCATGTGGCGCACCAACCATCAACGGGCAATCCAGCACGGTCAGCAACCGGCTGCGCATGGCTGCAAGTCCCCGCACCATCGATGGCGCGCCCGGAACCGGAACAATCGCATCAACCGATACGACAGCTTCGATCTCGGCAGCTGGAAAGGCAACGGTGCTGCCACCTATAAGGCACAGCAGATGCAAACTGGCTGATCCTGATCCGCTCATGCCGCCGCCCCTTCGTCCCTGACGACCGGTATCGGTGCGCTCGGAGCTGGTCCGCCACCGATGATGCTCAGCAATCCCTCCCGATCATAAGCCGACAAGTGATGCACCGCTTCCCCTGTTTCCAATGTCAGCGGATCTGCCGGCCCCTTGGGCGATAGCAGGATGACCGGGCTTCTTTCGGTTGTCACCTGGTTCCGCTCGGTGACAATGGCCAGACGGTAACCCGCCGCAACCAGGGTGGGGACAAGGAAGGATGTGGTCCATTCGCTTCCGGCGGGGTCAACAATCCACAATTCACGGTTATGTTCAACCGGCTCGGGACGGTCTGGGCTGCAAGGTACATCGCGCCGTCCCGGCAGATTGCCATACCTGGCCAGCAGCACATAGCTGTCCACCAGTTCGACCAAATCGCCGTCCATCAGGGTGAGACCACTCAGGCCCGCATTCAGATCAGCGGGTGGCAGTTCCGCTTTCAACTCCACTGTATCGCCAATCTGCCACACCGGCAGCATTGCGACACGACAGCCATCGTTCAACCTTATCATGCGATAGTGTGCCAAAGCTGCCTCGGGCAACCGGTCTCCGGCGACCGCGATCAACCGGTCGTCAACCTGTGCGACGAGGCCGCCACCGCTTGCATGCACATGATTGGCGGGAACATCGTAGAGGCGTTCGACATGGTCCATCGGCACAGCGCGCCAGGGGCCGCCAGTTTCGGCCCTATAGGTCAGCCAGGATCTGCCTCTCTTCTCAGCCGGCACCACCGCATCCTTGCGATCCGGCTTGATGCTGGCCGGAACCGTGCCGATGTGCCGACGCGCAATTTCATCAATATCCAGCACCAGCATGGGTTTGCCGCTGTCCGGCAGGCTCAGCCCGCTGTACATGCCAATCGACAGCAGCACCGGCGGCAGGGGCTTGATCACCAGCTCCTCATGATCGCGCACATCCGGTACATCAAGGGCAAAGGCAGCGGCATTGCCATGGCGGCAGATAATCAGTGCGCGGTCACCCTCTTCATCCGCGCCATCGTCACCAACGCCCAAAATCGACTCAAGCCTGAGCATCGGCAGCATCCGCTCTCTGACCCGGACTAGGCCAGCGGTGGCCGGCTGATCATGCTGCTGCACGGCGTCGCTGGACAGCAACATCACCTCGTCAATAGCACTGCGGGGAATAGCAAAGCTTTGATTGCCTGCATCGACAGCCAGGGCCGATATGACCGTCAGTGTCATTGGCACATCGAGTGTTAGCGTGACTCCATGCCCAGACCTTGAGTCAATCCGGATGACCCCGCCGAGCCTCTCGATATTGGCCCTCACGACATCCATGCCGACTCCCCGCCCGGAAATGCCGCTGATGGTTGCCGCCGTTGACAGGCCCGGCAGAAACACCAAGTCCGCCTTGCCGGCTTCGTCCATCGCCGCAACATCATCCGGCGTGACATGTCCCGCCCTGATCGCACTGGCCACAATCGCCTCGATCGGCAATCCTTTGCCGTCGTCACTGATGCTGATCAGGATGCGATTGCCTGCCTGCCGGGCGCAAACCCGAATGTGTCCGGCCGCCGGCTTGCCCGCATACTGCCTATGCGTCTCGCCTTCGACACCATGGTCAACCGCGTTCCGCAGCATATGGATGATCGGGTCGCGAAGGACTTCAACCAGTTCCCGGTCTATTTCTACATCGCCGCCTTCAAGCGACAGTTGCACTTGCTTGTCCAGTTCGCCCGCTAGCTGGCGCACCAGTCGAGGCAATGGCGCGTAAAGGTGACGTAGCGGCACCATGCGCATGGTGCTGACCATCGCCCTCACCGAACCCAGCAATTGGCTCATCCGCCCAAAGGCCGCGAAGGCTTCCATATCCTCGCCACGAGCCCGCAACTGAGCGGCCACCTCGTTGCGCGACAGAACCAGATCCGAAACACCGATCATCAGTTCATCAAGCAGGGCCAGCGGAACCCGGACTGTTCGCCAGGCCTGGGGCAATTCTTCGAGCGCCGGCGCTGACCCTTTGGCGTGGCCAAGCTGCGCTTCGCCGGACGCGGAAACAACAGACTGACGATCAGCTGAACGCACGTCGGCAAGCAGCGCCGCTATCAACCGGCTGTCGTCACCAAGCGGCTCGCCACCTGAGGCAGAAAGGTGAACGGCTATCTCTCGAATCTTGTCAAAGGCGACCAGTACCACGGCAACGCTGGCCCGGGTGGGCGCGCCCTTGCGCGATCGCAAAACGTCCAGCAATTCCTCAGTAGCGTGGGCAATGGCGGTGATACGGGGCAGGTCAAAAAAGCTGCTGCTACCTTTGACCGTGTGAACTGTGCGGAAAATCCCGTCGAGGCCGGAACGGTCGGCGGGGTCCGCTTCCCAAGCGACCAGATCGCCGGCAACGGCATCCATCATGTCGAGCGTTTCGCCGACAAATTCTTTCAGCAGGTCATCCATGGCACGCCTGTCCCGATCATCGGGATCAGCTATGCACAACCATGGTTAACGCCTTGTTGAAATCCGGAGGAAGTGCCTATTCCGCTTTGATAATCGCACCGACCACCAGTTCAGTCGGAGACGGGCGCGACATCATGATGTCTCCGCCCCGCTCCCGTGCAATACGGCGCGCAAGTTCTATTGGCACGGTCTTGGGCGCCAGCGGCTCAGTGCCGCCGGCAAAATGTGCCTCACTGGCCGTATCGATCACTAACCGGTCACCGGACCCGCGCACCGCAAGCTCCAGTGTCTCACCCCGGCTTTCAATCGCCATGTCGATGCGCCCGCCGCGCACCAGCGCGTCTACCGTCACCATGCCAAACAGTAACAGCAAACGCGCAGCTGATTTTGGCACACCGGATTCGCCGCCAATCCAGTTCAGCTCCACCGCACGGCCCTCTGGTACCAGACCAAGGAGCGCCTCGCGGATATCAGCAGCGGCAATCGCATCCCCGTACCCGCCGGCCGATCCAAAGGCGATACGGAAATATTTCAGTCGGTTGATGGCTACTCTTGCCGATGATTCAAGCAGTTCGATGCACCGCTTCTGCATCTCCGCATCCTGTTCGTCGGCAAGAAGCTCCAGACCGTTGCCAAAGGAACCCACCGGACTGAGCAGGTCATGGCACAGTCGTGAAACCATCATGCTGGCGAAATCAATGGCATCATCAGCCATGGCACTGCTTCCCTGCGTTGCTGAACCTTGACACCGGTCCGGTCCCGATGGCTGTTAGGGTGGCTGACCGCGACTGGCAAGCAGCCACTCAGTCCGTCACGTCAATCTCTTCTTCGACAAAGCGGCTTAACCACAGCGCGCCGGTACCATCATTGGCCAGGGGCATCGCGGCGACGCTACGCCACAATCGGCATTCGCCTTGTGCCGTCATCAACCAAAGCCGCCCGTCGGGCGCCGCCGCCTCTGCATCGGCCAGTGACGGCACCGCAGACCCTTTGGGATGGGAATGATAATGGCCGGCCACACCCGGGCCATGACCCTGCCTTGCGGCCCTTTCCACAGCGATCAAAGTCGCCGGGTCTAACTCAAAATGCTGGTCGGGCTCAGGATGAACATTGGCGACGGATAGCCATGCGGTCACATGATCGGCCGAACCCAGCAAGAGGCCGCATCGCTCGACAGTCGGCGTTGTCGAAGCATCGCTGATGATCGCTTCCAGCACCGCTCTTGATATGCGAACCGCCATACCCATTTCCTACTCCATGGAACGGGGGTTCACAATCTTGCCGGTCGAAATCGACGCCAGCCAGGTGGGTGAGCGTTTTGATCGCGCGATTGCCAATCGCGTTCCGGACCTCTCGCGTGAAAGGGTACAAGCGCTTCTTGCCGAGGGACGAATAGCAGTAACCGGCGCACATGACGTTCCGCGCGCTTCCGCCCGGGTCGGGTCGCCAATGCTGCTCTCCATCACCCTGCCCCCACCCGTCACACCAGAAGCCGGTCCCGAAGCGATGGATTTGGTCATTGCGTGGGAAGACGAACATCTGGTGGTGGTCGACAAACCAGCCGGGATGGTCGTCCATCCTGCCAACGGCAATCCCGATGGTACACTGGTCAATGGCCTTCTCCACCATTGCGCCGGTCAATTGTCTGGTATCGGCGGAGTCGCGCGTCCCGGAATCGTTCACCGGATCGACAAGGACACATCCGGTTTGATCGTGGTCGCCAAAACTGACAAGGCGCATGAAGGATTGGCCCGGCAATTTTTCGATCACAGTATCGAACGCGTCTATCAGGCGATCGTCAACGGACACCCGGCCCCCCCAGCCGGCACGGTTGACGCCCCGCTCGCCCGCTCAACCAACGACCGCAAGAAAATCGCAGTCGTCAACGATGGGCGTGGCAAGCGCGCAGTGACGCATTTCCGCACTTTGGAGCGGCTGTCCGGCGCTGCTTTGGTGGAATGCCGACTGGAAACCGGACGCACACACCAGGTGCGCGTTCATATGACCCATATCGGTCATGCTTTGCTGGGCGACCCTGTATACGGGCGCGCCCAGTCACGTCATGCCGGCACACTCCGGTCCGTGGGCTTTGCGCGTCAGGCGTTGCATGCGGCGCGGCTGGGGTTTATTCATCCGGTGACAGGGGCAACCGTCCTTTGCGACAGCCCCCTGCCAACGGACATGCAGCAACTGTTCACCCGACTGAGCGTATGATTCTCCCGCAACAAACACGCAAGTCGCCCAGGGAAAGACGATAAGATCATGGCTGAAGGCAGCAACGTACCGGCAACGATGCCCACATTGGGCGGTGAGGCAGGCCTCAACCGTTACCTGTCGGAGATTCGCAAATTCCCGATGCTCACGCCTGAGCAGGAATATATGCTGGCCAAAAGGTATCAGCAGCATCAGGATTCCGATGCTGCAGCGCAACTTGTCACGTCCCACCTGCGGCTCGTTGCAAAGATTGCCATGGGCTACCGCGGCTACGGCCTGCCGGTCAGCGAACTTATTTCTGAAGGCAATATCGGCCTGATGCAGGGTGTTAAGAAATTTGACCCTGATCGCGGCTTTCGCCTTGCGACCTATGCGATGTGGTGGATCCGCGCTTCAATCCAGGAGTTCATCCTCCGCAGCTGGAGTCTCGTCAAACTTGGCACGACGGCCGCCCAGAAGAAGCTTTTCTTCAATCTTCGCCGGATGAAAAATAACCTCGCCGCCTTTGAGGATGGCGACTTGTCACCCGAACATGTGGCAAAGATCGCAACCGACCTCGGCGTGACCGAGGAAGAGGTGGTCAGCATGAACCGCCGCATGTCGATGGGCGGCGATGCCTCGCTCAACGTCCCGATGCGGGAGGATGGCGAAGGCCAGTGGCAAGACCTGCTCCAGGACGACACTGTGCTTCAGGATGAGCGGGTTGCCGATGCGCAGGAGCGTGATCATCGTCATGCGCTGTTGGCCGAAGCGATGGAACGGCTCAATGACCGGGAGCGGGACATTCTCACCCGTCGCCGTCTGACCGACGAGCCGGAAACACTCGAAGAGCTCAGCCAGACCTACAACGTCAGCCGAGAGCGGGTTCGCCAGATTGAGGTGCGTGCTTTTGAAAAGCTGCAAAAGGCGATGCTCGCGATAGCTGGTGAGCGCAAACTTCTGCCGGCAAATTGATAGCGGATTGAGCAGGTCAGCCAATCAGTCTGGACTGCCTCGCCGCCCAATGACCTCCAAACGTGGATCATGCTGCGCGTCAGCACACCCAGGCATGAGCGACCACCCGCGCCCACCAATCAAGTTTCTCGCGGATGCTGGCGCCTAATCAGCGGTTTACGCTTGCATCTGCGCAGATTCTATTGCTGATAGCGGCGACCAGACCGCTAGGCCCCCTCGCCATCATGCCAGTTCGACCAGTCGACCAAATGGACTTGTCCGTCCAGTTCATGCGTCCTGCCCCGTCCCTCGAAGGACTGGTTTCGGGCTATCATGTCTATTGCGCCGGTCCGCCGGGGAGCCCTGTCTGGCAAGAACTCTTCTTTCCCGGCTGGAGCAATATCCGGCTGACATTGGAGGATGGTGGCTGGCACTGCGCGCCGGTCGGAGAGCCGATGCGACCCGTTCCGGAAATCGCCCTGTTCGGCCCCGCCAGCCGTGGCGTGCACAGTCGTTCAACTGGCGGCTTGATGGTCGGTGCGGGCATAACCCCATTGGGTTGGCATCGTCTTTTCCGTGTGCCGGCACATGTTTTGACCGATTGCATTGTCCCTCTCTCGCCCCATATCGCGCACGTGCCGGAAGGATTGATAGAGCGCGCCCGGCACGATCCCTCACCTCAGGCTATCCAGCAGCTCTTTGACGAATGGCTCACAAGCTGTCTGCGCCCGGCGTCGCCAGTTGCCCCGTCCATTGCCGGCCTGTTTTCCAGACTGACCCATTCCGACGATAGCGAACTCGCTGATCTCCAGACTGTGCTTGATCTGAGCGCCAGCCAGTTGCGCCGTTTGGCCCGAAACCATTTTGGCCTGCCGCCGAAATTGCTGCTGCGTCGAACCCGCTTCCTCAAATCAATCAGCAGCATCATCAGCATGCCCGACACCAATTGGAGCGGGGTTATCGACCAGCGTTACTTCGATTATGCGCATTTCGTGCGCGATTGTCAGGAATTCCTGGGCATGGCACCCAGCAAATTTCTGGCTCTTGACCGACCAATGACACGCCTTTCGATGATGAAGCGCGCGGAACAGCTGGGTGCACCGCTTCAGGGTCTCCATCGACCGGATCCGGATCTTCTCCCCTTGCAACCGGCTGGCAACTAGGGGCAGATTTGCCCGATGATAAAAGCCCTACGGTTCCTGCTCCAATCCATCCTTTGGTTTGTCGGCCTCTCGCTTTTATGGGTTCTGGCCTATGCGGTTATTCCGCCGCCCACGACCTTGACGATGATGCTCGATGATCGCGGGGCCACCCGGGAATGGATGACTCTGGCGGAAATGGACCCGGACATGGCCAGAGCTGCAATCGCAGCAGAGGATGGCAATTTCTGCCGTCACAATGGTTTCGAGATCGAAGCGATCCGCGAAGCAATGCGCCGCAATGCTGAAGGAGGGAGGATGCGGGGCGGATCGACCATCAGCCAGCAAACCGCAAAGAACGCATTCCTCTGGCAAGGTAGCGGGGTCGCCAGCCGGGCCCTGCGCAAGATTCCCGAAGCATGGTTCACCTTCCTCATCGAGACTATCTGGGGGAAAAGGCGGATCATGGAGGTCTATCTCAACATCGCGGAAACCGGGATTGGCACTTATGGAGCCAATGCCGGTGCGCAACGCTATTTCGGTCATGATGCCAGCCGTCTTTCGCGCGAAGAAGCTGCTCGCATTGCCGCCGTCTTGCCGTTGCCCAAAAAGCGTGGCGCCGTGGCGCCCCGTGGATTCACGCGACGCTATGGCAACAGCATCATAGCCCGCATGCGGATTGTAGAAGGCAGCGGATTGGACAGCTGCTTGCGCTAACCATTCAAAAACATCACCAAACCATCTGGTGATTGACGAATCTGGCGTTCAACGGAGGTTGGAGAGACAAAAAGAAAGGGCGCGGCGACCTCAGCCACCGCGCCCTGTCTCGATTCACACTGTGTCCGGATCAGAACTCGAAGCGGACGCCAACGCGGATGCCGTACAGCGACTGGCGGGTGACCAGCACTTCGTTCGGCGCAAGCACGTTCGAGTAACGATACTGTGCACAGTTGGTCGCTGTGCTGGTGCTCACCGTACCAGCGGTGCCGGTCGGGGTCGCCGCGGTGAGGCAGGCTACACGAGCAAGCGCAGCCGTGTAGGGGAAGCCGACCTGGCGAAGGGCACCCCAATCGCTGTCGATCAGGTTCAGGACGTTCTCGATGTCGGCGAACAGCCGGATCTTGGCGCCGCCCAGCACCGGAACCGGAAGCTCCTGGCTGAGGTGAAGGTCGATCTTGAAGAAGTCCGGCGAGGTCTGGGAATTCTTCGGAACGACCGAACCACGGAAGCGATCGAGACCAAGCTGGGTCACCAGCGTGTTGAACGCCGCTTCGCTGGCTGCCGTGTCAAAGCTGACGCGGGGGTCGTTGAGCGTCGGGATATAGGCCAGAACGCGACCACCATTGCCGATCGTGCCCCAGGTCGCGAGACGACCTGAAGAATTGTCCAGCGCGGTGATGGAGTAGGGCCGACCCGAACGATATTCACCGAACAGCGAGATGCGGGTCTCGTTGTCGCCAAACAGCTCGCGACGGAAATCAACGCTGAACTTCCACTGATCGCGGATCTCATAGATCGAGCGGCCATAGGCAGCGAAGTTGGCGTCAGCAAAAGCGTTGTTCGAATAGAGGGAACCGGCGGTAGCCGAGGTCAGCGCGCCTTCGTCCTGTACATCCGAACGGGTGTAGCTGGCGTCGAACGACAGGCCAAAGTCGAACTCCTTGGCAACGCGCAACGAGCCAAAGATACCGCGGCCACGGAAGCTGTTGGTCATCAACAGATCCTGGTTGGTTCCCGTGACGCCTGGCAGGGCGCGATAGCGAACGCGGCCGTCCGGCAGCGTGCCACCCGGAACCGAACGGATGTCGGTCCAGGTATAGCCACGCAGATTCTCATCATAGAGGATCTGGGCACCGAACAGCCAGCCGTCACCCAGTGCACCAAGATCGGCTTCATAATCGGCCTGGAGCGAAGCCTTCAGCTTGCGGGCGACGTCGAGGTCGGGGTCAATGGCATTGGTCGGAGCCAGCGCCAGCGAACCGACGTTGGTCGCCAGGAAGTTGCCGACTTCACCCGGAATGGTGCGACCCGTCACGCCATTCAGACCAGCGCATGTGTTCGACGCGGCGCAGTTTGTCCGGTTGATGTCGATCGAGTTGGTCAGCAGACCGGTATTCGAGAAGCTGTTCGAAACGAACACGTCCGGCGTACCACCGGCAAAGATGCCGACACCCCCACGCACGATCAGCGCGTCCGAAGCCTGCCAGTTAAAGCCGAAGCGCGGCTGGAACACACCCTTGCCCGAGAATGTTTCGCGGTTCGAGAAACCATAGCGGCCCACGAAGTTCGGGTTGAGCGGCGGATAGGCGTCGTTATTGAACAGGTCATAACGAACACCTAGGGTGACCTGCAGCGTGTCGTTCACCTGCCAGTCGTCCTGCAGGCCGATCGTCCAGTTCTGCGTGCCAAAGCTGGCGGCAGCATCGTTCGGATCGAGGCTCGGCACCGCACCACCCAGACGCAGGCGGTTGGCATTGCGGGCCTGAAGATCAGCAACCGAGTCGAAGTAGAAATCGCCGAGGCTGCGCTGCAGGAACAGGTTGAACACGCTCACATTGGTGTAACCCACCATGAACTTGAACGAGTGATCGCCGGCTTCATAGCGTGCGGTGAAATCAACCGAGAGATTCTCGGTGTTGAGATCGTTCGACTGGCGCGAAACGTCCGGACCAAAGAACAGACGCGAACCGCCGCACGAAATGGCCGTGTTGGTGCCGGCATTGATCGAGGTCGGATCAAGACAGACTTCAAACTGGCCGAAACCACGACCGCCGAATGGCGTCTGATCGCGGTTATAGTCGCGATAGGACACGCGCAATTCGCTGGACAGGTCGTCTGACCAGGTCGAGTTCAACTGGAACACGCCCGAATTCACTTCTTCGGACAGTTCATACCCGTTCGAGAACAGGCCGAGGGCGAAAGGAGCAGTGGTGAAGGTGTTCTGCTGGAACTGCTGGGTCCCGACGTTGCGGATATAGGTCAGCGACGCACGATGATCATCGGTGACGTTCCAGTCGAGCTTGGCAACGATCTTCTCGTCCGTCTCGGTGGCATTCTGGATCTGGCCCAGCGTATCATAGCCATAAACCGACTGGGCAATCGCGCTGACCTGGTCGATCTGGGCCTGGGTGATACCGGGGACCTGGTTCGAGAAGCCTGCGCCGACGCCATTATCAAACGGATCGCTTTCCTCGGTGCGCTCATAGGTCAGCGCAAAGAACAGGCGATCACGAACGATCGGGCCAGAGATATGGCCGCCGTACTGCTTCGAATCGAAATCGAGCGAAACGGCGCGGCCGCGGGTGCTGTCACCGGTCAGGCTGTCGTCGGTGTAGGTGAAGAAGCCTGATCCACGGAAGCGATTGCCACCCGAACGCAGCACGACGTTGATCGCGCCACCCTGGAAGTCACCTTCGGCGACATCATAAGGAGCGGTCTTGACCGAGAATTGTTCGATGGCGTCGAACGGCACTGGCCCGCGCGAGGTCGGCAAGCCACCGTTGTTGAGGCCGAAGTCGTCACTGAACTGCACACCGTCGACCGAGAAGCGGTTCAGACGGCCGTTGTTACCGGCGATTTCAATGGTGCGCGAGTTGGACAGGTCCATCGTCACCAGCGGGTCACGACGGGCAAGGTCACGAATGTCGCGGTTGATCGAGGCGGCCCCTTCAATCTCGGTGCGCCCCAGAGCCGTGATCGGACCAGTCGAGGTTTCCAGAGCACCGCCCAGATTGGCGGCGGTCACGATGATATCGTTGCTGGCCTGCAGCACGATTGGCAGGCGGAAGGCCTGACCGGCAGTCAGGTTGAGGTCGGTGATGGTCGAGGTTTCGTAACCGCTCGCGTCAACGGTAACCGTGAAGGGCCCGCCAATACGCAGACCATTGGCCGAGAAGCTGCCATCCGAGCCGGTCGTGGTGCGGACCGTCGTGCCCGAGGGGCCGTGAGTGATGACAACCGTCGCGCCGGTCACCGGGGCGCCTTCGGCCTCGACGGTACCGCGCACAGCAGCGGTGGTTTCCTGTGCCGCGGCTGGCGATGCCATGGCTGTAGCCAGCGAAAGGCCCGCCACGCTGGCGGCAAGATAAATGCGCATGCTCATGCTGAATCCCCTGAAACAATCGTGCAACCTGAAACGGCTGGCAACGGGCTGGACCGCTCGGCTCGCCCCTTGCCTTGTCTTCCGGTCCCGCTGTTTGCCTCAGCATCCTCAACTGGTGCGGGTATCCGGCAACCCCTTCGCATTGGACAGCCAATGTGTCGGGACTGTTACATGGCGGGGCCCCTATCAAGCCCGAAGCACCGCGTCACGCTGTGGCATGCCACTGAATCAGGAAAATCAATGCCGCCATGGCAGAAAGGAGCGGAATTCCGCAGAATTCCACTCCTTTGACGCAGTGCAAAAATGCAACAATGAAAAAGATTCGTCCTCTGCCTCAGGCAGCGTCGCCCGCCCCTGCCCTTGCAGCTTCGGCAAACACGCGAATCGGTTCCTTGCTGCCGGCTACGACATCCTTGTCGATGACCACTTCACTGACGCCATCAAGCTGCGGCAGGTCGAACATGGTATCAAGCAGGATCGCCTCGACAATCGAACGCAGACCACGAGCGCCCGTCTTGCGCTGGATCGCCTTGCGGGCAATCGCCACCAGCGCATCATCCGTGAAGGTCAGGCCAACCTCTTCCAGCTCGAACAACTTGCGGTACTGCTTCACCAGAGCATTCTTCGGCTCTGACAGGATCTTGACCAGCGCCGATTCGTCCAGGTCTTCGAGCGTCGCAATGACCGGCAAACGACCGACAAATTCCGGGATCAGGCCAAACTTCAGCAAGTCCTCTGGTTCGACATTGCGCAAAACCTCCCCGGTGCGCCGCTCCTCGGGTCCCGCAACATGCGCTCCGAATCCGATGGATTTGCCCTGCATGCGGTCGCCGATGATCTTTTCCAGACCAGCAAAGGCGCCGCCGCAAATGAACAAAATATTGGTCGTGTCGACCTGAAGGAACTCCTGCTGCGGATGCTTGCGTCCACCCTGAGGCGGAACGCTGGCCACAGTGCCTTCCATCATCTTGAGCAGTGCCTGCTGCACGCCTTCACCCGACACGTCGCGGGTAATCGACGGATTCTCGGCCTTCCGGCTGATCTTGTCGATCTCGTCGATATAGACGATGCCGCGCTGGGCCTTTTCGACATTATAGTCGGCGGCCTGCAAAAGCTTGAGAATGATGTTCTCGACATCCTCACCCACATAGCCCGCCTCGGTCAGGGTGGTCGCATCGGCCATCGTGAAGGGCACGTCAAAGGTGCGCGCCAGCGTTTGCGCCAGCAAGGTCTTGCCGCAACCGGTCGGACCGACAAGCAAGATATTCGACTTTGCCAGTTCGACGTCATCACCCTTGCCCGAGTGATTGAGCCGCTTGTAGTGGTTGTGCACCGCGACCGACAGCACGCGTTTGGCGGCAAACTGGCCGATCACATAGTCATCGAGGACATCGCAGATTTCGCGGGGGCTCGGCACGCCGCCGCCCTTGCGCGGTGCGGCCGCACCTTTGGCTTCTTCACGGATGATGTCGTTGCACAGCTCCACGCATTCATCACAGATGAACACGGTCGGCCCAGCGATCAGTTTGCGTACCTCATGCTGCGACTTCCCGCAGAAACTGCAATAGAGGGTGCTCTTGGAATCCGAGCCGCTCAATTTCGTCATAAATCACTCGTCCAGACGGCGTTAGATTGCCGGTCGCCCCCCATCCTAAGCGCGGGCGACAAGAATACAATAAGACAAATGGGTGAACGGTTGAGGTTAAGCGGGACAGACTGTCCCGTGTTGGCTGCAACCTGTCACGTCTGCCTGTGGGGGCTGGCACCAGCCAACCCCGCGGGCCGGGACCGGATCAGGCCCCGGCAACTGCGTCAGTGCCAGTGGGGCGCTTTTCAAAGACCAGATCGACCAGGCCGAATTCCTTGGCCTCTTCCGCCTCGAGGAACGTGTCGCGGTCCATCGCCTTTTCCACCTTTTCGAGCGGCTGGCCCGTATATTTCACATAGAGCTCGTTCATCCGCTTGCGGATGCGCAGGATCTCGCGCGCCTGGATCTCGATGTCGGATGCCATACCACGCGCACCGCCTGACGGCTGGTGGATCATCACGCGGGCATTCGACAAGGCCACACGCATGCCCGGCTCACCGGCGGCGAGCAGGAAGCTCCCCATGGACGCGGCCTGACCGATGCACACCGTGCCGACGCGCGGACGGATATATTGCATCGTGTCGTGGATCGCCATGCCGGCGGTCACCACGCCACCCGGCGAGTTGATGTACATGTAAATGTCCTTGGTCGGATTTTCCGATTCCAGGAACAGCAACTGCGCAACGATCAGCGAGGCCATATTGTCCTCAACCTCGCCCGTGACGAAAACGATGCGCTCACGCAGCAGGCGCGAGAAAATGTCGAAGCTGCGCTCACCGCGATTCGACTGTTCGATGACGATCGGAACCAGCGCGTTGGTGATGGTGTCAAACGGATCGTGCATGGTTCGTATCTTCCTTCTCAAACTCTTCAGCTCTCTCGCCCTACATCGGACGCAACGCAGGCCCGTTCAAGAGGGGCCGATATCTCAGGACAATTATTGACAGCCCGTTACCAAACCGCCGGCCCTTCTGGTGAAGTGGCCGGCGGTGGGTATCATCAGTCCTTCTTGGCGGCCTTCTTGGCCGGAGCCTTCTTTGGCTTCTCCGCGGCTTCGGCTGCAGGTGCCTCGTCAGCCTTGGCCTTCTTGGCCGCCGGCTTCTTCGCCGGCTTGTCTTCTGCGGCAGCCTCGTCAGCCTTGGCCTTCTTCGCCGGAGCCTTCTTGGCCTTGGGCTTTTCGTCATGGCTGTGGTCGTGGCCACAGCCCGGGCCATGGACATGGCCGTCGTCGTCAGCTTCGATCGCCGCTTCCAGCTCTTCGCGGGTCACTTCACGATCAGTGATCGTCGCCTTGTCAAACAGGAAGTCTACGACCTTGTCCTCGAACAGCGGCGCGCGCAGCTGGGCAGCCGCCAATGGATCCTGCTGGATATATTCGACGAAACGCTGGCGGTCTTCCGGACGATACTGCTGCGCGGCCTGAGCGATCAGGCGGTTCATTTCCTGCTGGGCAACCGTCACGCCATTGGCCTGACCGATTTCCGAGAGGAGCAGGCCGAGGCGGACGCGACGTTCGGCAATGCCACGATACTCATCCTTGTCCTTTTCCAGCTCTGCCTTGGCGGCCTCGACATCGTCCTCACGCAGGGCTTCCTGCTCAAGCTGCTGCCAAATCTGGGCATATTCGGCTTCGACCATGGTCGGCGGGACCGGGAAATCATGGGCGGCGGCCAGCTGGTCGAGCAGGCGACGCTTCATGTGGGTGCGGGTCAGACCATTCAGCTCCTGTTCGGCTTGATCCTTGAGGATACCGCGAAGCTGCTCCATGCTTTCCAGGCCGAGCTGCTTGGCGAAATCGTCGTCAGCCCTTGCTTCGGCGGGCACCTTGACCGCCTTGACCTTGATCGCGAACTGGGCGGCCTTGCCCTTCAGATTCTCTGCCTGATAATCCTCAGGGAAAGTGACATTGAGCGTCCGCTCTTCGTCGATCTTGGCCCCGATCAGCTGGTCTTCAAAACCCGGAATCAGCATGCCCGAACCGATTTCGACCGCCATGTCTTCGCCCTTGCCGCCATCGAACAGCACGCCGTCGACACTGCCTTCAAAGTCGATGACAACCTGATCGCCGCTCTTCGCCTTGTGCTTGGCAGGGGCATCTTCAAACTGCTTCATCTGGCCAAGCAGACGCTGAACCTGCGCGTCAATCGCGGCTTCATCGGCCGGCACGGTCAGGCGCTCGAGCACGATATTGTCGAGCGAGGGAAGTTCGAATTCCGGGAGCACTTCCAGCTCAACCGTGACTTCGGCATCCTTGCCATGGGCATAGCCTTCGCCCAGGGCGACGCTCGGCTGCATCGCCGGACGCAGCTTTTCGGCGCGCATCAGCGTATCGACGCCTTCCTGCACCGACTTTTGCAGGGCTTCACCAGCCAGCGCTTCGCCGTGGAGCTTGCGCACCAGATTGGCAGGCACCTTGCCGGGGCGGAAACCGGGCATGCGCACGGTCGGCGCAATGGCCTTCAGTTCCTCAGTCACCCGGGCTTCAATGTCCTGAGCGGTGATGGTCAGCGAATAGGCGCGCTTCAGGCCCTCGTTCAACGTTTCGACATGCTTCATCGTCTTATCCGGCGCTTTCTCAATCGACCTGCATCAAATGCAGCAAAAACTCTGTTCAACCGGCCCTCCGCGACGCGAAGGCCCTGTCAGGCATGGCAACTGGTGCGGGCGAAGGGACTCGAACCCCCACATCTTGCGATACTGGTACCTAAAACCAGCGCGTCTACCAATTCCGCCACGCCCGCCTGTCTGCCCCGGCCATGCGCGTTCCGCGCACGAACTGGACCTCGGCGGTTCGCCGGTCGGGCGGCTCTATAGCAGCGAGGGGGGATAGGGCAAGGGGCGAGTCCCCTCCCCTGTGAAAGCCCCTGTGCCTTCTTGCTCCAAACGGTCCCGTCATGCGCCAGATCAATGACGTGGAACTGTCAGCCTGCCAGACCGTAGGGGACAGAACCGGTGGACCCTTGCGGTTCGCCATCCCGGGAGAATGACCATGGCCACCAGCCCACGACCCGACACGATCAACCCGCAATCACCTGACGAGACACCCGCAACGCCGTCACCGGTGGAACAACCCGTTCCCACTGGGCCGGATGCGACGCCCCCCGAATCCCTGCCGGATGGTGGCGATACCGTCTATCCGGGCCGCGGCCCGCAGGAGCTACCTGCCGCGCCCTGACCGGTGTCAACCCAGCTTGGCGCGGATCACCTCATTGACCATCTTGGGATTGGCCTTGCCGCCCATCGCCTTCATCGTCTGCCCCACGAAGAATCCGAACAGGGCTTCCTTGCCCGCCCGATACTGCTCGACCTTGTCGGCATTGGCGGCGAGCACCTCGTCAACCGCCGCCTCGATCGCGCCAGTATCGCTTGTCTGCCTGAGGCCATCGCGCTCGACAATGACCCCAGCCGTATCGCCGGTTTCCAGCATTTTCTCAAAGACCTGCTTGGCAAGGCTGCCAGACAGGGTGCCGTCATCGACCAGCGCCAGCAACTCGGCTGCCTGCGTCGGGCTCACCGGGCTGTCGCTGATCTCGCGGCCCAACCGGTTGAGCGCGCCGAATAGCTCGGAGGTTACCCAGTTGGCGGCTGCCACAGGCTTGGCGCCTGTATCCAGCAACGCATCGAACCAGCGCGCCGCCTCGACTTCCGCCGTCAGAACACCCGCAGCATAGGCGCTTATGCCTGCGCCTTCGTACCGTGCCCGTTTGGCGTCGGGCAGCTCGGGCAGGCTCGCCCGGCATTCGGCGACAAAGGCATCGTCGAGCACCAGCGGCAACAGGTCGGGATCGGGGAAGTAGCGATAGTCATGCGCATCCTCCTTGGATCGCATCGACCGCGTCACGCCCTTGTCGGGATCGAACAGCCGCGTTTCCTGCACCACCGTGCCGCCGCTCTCGATCAGCTCGATCTGGCGTTTCGCCTCATACTCAATCGCCGCCATGACAAACCGCACCGAATTGACGTTCTTGGTCTCGGTCCGCGTCCCGAATTCCTCGCCCGGTTTGCGCACCGAAACGTTGACGTCGGCACGCATCGAGCCTTCTTCCATGTTTCCGTCGCACGAACCGACATAGCGCAGGATCGAACGCAGCTTGCGGACATAGGCACCCGCTTCCGCCGGCGAGCGCATGTCCGGCCGGCTGACAATCTCCATCAACGCCACGCCCGACCGGTTGAGATCGACAAAGGACATCGACGGATGCTGGTCATGCATCAGCTTGCCGGCGTCCTGCTCGACGTGGATCCGCTCGATGCCAATGCGCTTCGCCTCCGGGATGCCCGCCTTCTCATCCGCCTCGATTGTCAGCGAGCCTTCGCCAACAAGTGGATGATACAGCTGGCTGATCTGGTAACCCTGCGGCAAGTCGGCATAGAAATAATTCTTGCGGTCGAACCGGCTCCACTGGTTGATCTCGGCCTCGATGGCGAGACCCGTGCGCACCGCCTGGCGGATGCATTCACGGTTCGGCACCGGCAGCATCCCCGGCATCGCCGCGTCGACGAGGCTCACCTGCGTATTGGGCTCGGCCCCGAAAGCGGTGGCCGCGCCAGAGAAGAGCTTGGCCTGCGTGGTGATCTGGGCATGGACTTCGAGGCCGATGACGACCTCCCACTCACCTGTTTCGCCCTTGATACGATAGTTGCTCATCTTACCACCACTTGTCCGCGCGCGCGTTGAAGCCGCTGCGCTGTTCTATTGCGAGGCCGGCGTTGAGAACGCCCTGCTCGTCAAATGCCCTGCCGATGATCTGGAGGCCCAGCGGCAACCCTTGGGCATCGAGTCCGCCGGGTACCGACATCGCCGGCAGGCCGGCAAGCGACGCTGGCACCGCAAACACGTCGTTGAGATACATCGACAGCGGATCAGCGGTCTTGTCGCCGAGGCCAAATGCCGCGCTCGGCGCGGTTGGCGTCAGGATGACGTCGCAACTGTTCCAGGCCTGTTCGAAATCCCGGGCGATCAGCGCCCGCACCTTCTGCGCCTGCGTGTAATAGGCGTCATAGAAGCCCGCGCTCAACACATAGGTGCCGATCATGATGCGCCGTTTGACCTCGGGGCCAAAGCCCGCCGCCCGCGTCGCCGCATACATGTCCTGCAAACCCGCACCCTGCGGCAGGTCACGCAGGCCATAGCGAACGCCATCATAGCGGGCGAGGTTCGACGAGGCTTCGGCCGGGGCGATGATATAATAGGTCGGCAGCGCATATTTGGTGTGCGGCAGCGAGATATCGACGATCTCCGCGCCCGCGTCCTTCAGCCACTTGATCCCATCATCCCACACCCTGGCGATATCGGCGTCGATGCCATCAACGCGATATTCCTTGGGAATGCCAACGCGCTTGCCCTTGAGGTCGGCGTTCAGGCCTGCTTCCCACTGCGGCACCGCCATGTCGAGGCTGGTCGCATCCTTGGGGTCAAAGCCGGCCATGGCTTCGAGCATGATCGCGCAATCGCGCACGTCACGCGCCATCGGCCCGGCCTGATCGAGGCTCGAAGCAAAGGCGACGATGCCCCAGCGCGAACAGCGGCCATAGGTCGGCTTGATACCCGAAATGCCGGTAAAGGCCGCCGGCTGGCGGATCGACCCGCCCGTGTCGGTACCGGTCGCCGCCGGGCACAGCCGTGCGGCAATCGCCGCCGACGAGCCACCCGACGATCCACCCGGCGCCAGCGGAGCCGTATCGCCATTGTTGCGACGCCAGGGCGAAATCACATTGCCGAAATAGCTCGTTTCGTTCGACGACCCCATGGCAAACTGGTCGAGGTTGAGCTTGCCCAGCATCCCGGCACCCGCCGCCCACAGCTTGGCCGACACGGTCGATTCATACTGGGGTACGAAACCCTCAAGCATGTGGCTCGCCGCCGTGGTCTGCACGCCCTGCGTCGCGAACAAATCCTTCATGCCAATCGGCACGCCGGCCATTGCGCCCAGCGTCTCACCCTTGGCCCTCGCATCGTCGGCAGCCTTGGCAGCAGCAAGCGCATGCTCCGGCGTCTTGACGATAAAGGCATTCAGCGCGTCCGCGCCATCCACCGCAGCGTTGAAAGCGGTGGCCACCTCGACAGCCGAAAAGCTGCCATCGCGCACACCATCGCGGATCGCGGCAATGCCAAGGTCGGTCAGGTTGGTCATATCAAAATCTCTCGAAGTTCCCCGGCCAAGGCCGGGACCCAGAGCGGGATCGCATTCCGGTTTTCGTTTCTGGATCCCGTGCCAGTCGCCACTGCGCGGCTGCACGGGATGATCGGATTCATGCCTTTGGCACTCACTCAATCACCTTGGGCACGCCGAAAAAGCCATGTTGCGGTTCAGGGGCATTGGCCAGCACCTTGTCACGCACATTGCCACCGGTCAGCGGATCGGCATTGACCACATCGTCCCGCAACCGCAGCGTGTTGGGGATCACCGCTGTCATCGGCTCCACACCGGTCACATCCACTTCACCCAATTGCTCTACCCAGCCGAGAATATTGTTGAGTTCGGGGACCAGGGCTTCAACCTCGGCATCGCTCACGGCGATGCGGGCTAGCTTGGCGATCTTGGTCACGGTGGCATTATCGACAGACATGCTGGCGCATCATCCTTGGCTTGCAAAAGTGCGGAGATCAGCCGCTAGCAGGGGGAGCCGCTTGCTTCAAGCGCCAACCCCGCGACCCGGTCCTGTCAGCCCGGCCGCCGCTGCCCTATTCGAACTCATCCCCGACCGGCTGGCCATTGACGTACACCTGTCGCCGGCTGACCGGGCGCGCCTCAATCCGGACGGCTTCCAGATCACCGGTCAGCTGGGAAGCCCCGCTGTTGAGGTAATTGCTCGACCATTGGGCACCATCCTCAGCGGAGGTGAACAGCACGACCAGGGGATATTCGCCTTCCTCGCGACCAGACACCAGCACGAAACGTTCATCGTCTATCCACTGCACAAGACATGTTCCGGCGCCGCACAGACCCATCTGGCGGATGACTCTCACGGCAGCGTCAGGCACGGCGCGTCCTGCGGGACGGATCACCATCGCCTGCCTGATCGTGGCACTGTCGGGCGCGTTGCGCTGCGCATTCGCAAGCCTGTAGCGGTCCTCGGCCTTAAGCGCCTCACCAGCCAGTTCGCGCTGATCCGCCGGACCAGTGCGAGCGAGACGCTCCAGCGCCGCCCGCCCGGCCGGACCGAAATCAAACGCCATCGCTGCCCAGTCAAAATCGGCCGGTTTGACCGCACCGGATTGCAGCCGTGACAGCTGGTCGCGCGCCGAAATCGCTCCAAAGTCAACAATCGGTAGCGAAAGCAACAACGCCAGCCCACAAACTGCCAGCGCCAGCCGCGTTTCCAGGATCCGAAGCAGGGAGGAAAAGCCGAGCCGCTGACGAATCACCGCCCACCAGCCCGCAATCCCATAGGCCAAGGCAATCAGCGCCGACAGCAGACCCCAGATGCGTTCAGGCGTCCAACCATATTGCCCGATCCGCAACCAAAGGGCTGAAACGGCCAGCAGCGCCAACGGAAGCACTACCAGCGCCAGGACCAGTGCCGACCAGAGCAAAACCGGTTGAACCGGCTTGGCCTCCCCGTCTCCAACCTCATCGCCATCCTTTGGGCCAATCGCGGCATTGAGCAAAATGAAGCATCCTGCCGCTGCAAGCAGGGTCAATACCGCCGCCGATACCCAGCCATCCCACAGCCCGGCGAGTCCAGTGACTGGCAGGGAAAGCAGGAAGAGAACCAGCGCAAAAGCCAACACCGGCGCCAGAACCGAAAGAATGATCCGCACCAGCCGCTGCATGGTGCCAACCAATGCATCCCGCTCGCGCAGGATGCCGACCGCCGCGCCAAATGCGGAACCGGCGAGCATCAGGCCGAACCAGCCTTCCTTGAGCAGGTTAGAGAAAAATTCGATGCCAATCAGGTCGAACAGACCAGCGATCAGGGCAAACAGCGCAAAGCTTATTCCCACGAAAACCATGCCGGTCGCACCGATTACCGCGTCGGTCCATGCATGCATCTGCACCGCCAATGGCGGGAAGCGCCAACCGCCCTCGTCACGTGCCGTCTGGAACAGTGGGGCGGCCAGCAAAACGGCGAATATCGACGCCAGAAACGACAGGCTGACCAGTTCGAAACCACGGTTATAGCCCAGGGATGACCAGCCAACAAAAGCGATGATCGCGCCCCAGAACAGGGCAAAGCCAGTCGCCCAGTGGAGTCGGCGAAGCTCCACTGTCATGATGAAGCTGATTGCGGCCACAGCGACGAATGTCGCTGTTACCGACCATCCGCGGGACAGCGCCATGTCCTGCCCTGATTGATCGGCCGAGGTAACCGCCCACCAGAATATCCAGCCTGCTGCTGTGCCGACCATGGCCATGATCCATGGCCGCGCGGCCCAGGGAATGTCGCGGACATCGATACGTTGACTGCTGCCTTCGGCCATGGCCCGCTCTCCCGGTCTGATCACAATCACTCTGGCATTGCGCGCCCCGGACTGGCAACCTATTTCGCCGGATGCCGGGTGGTGCGCGCGGCGGATGCAAAGGATGGCCTGTGGTCCGGAAATTCCTCTATCTGGTGGCGTTTGTTATCGCCCTGGTTATCGTTCTTGCTGTCGCCTATCGCCTCAACCCCGGTCCGTTCATGCGGGCGGCGATGGTACCAACAGAGGAGTTTCGCGAACCCCAACCGCTGCGGCAAGGCTATGCCGAAAATGCCATGTGGATCGCTCGAGCCGGCATGACCGGCGATAATCCCACCCTTTGGATGCCGCGCGCTATCGACACGGCTACCCGCGACCCTGCCGAAGGCCCTGTGGCCAATCCGCCGCGCGTTCCGGTCGAACCGGAACGCGGCAATGCTGCCATCTTTTTCATACACCCAACCAGCTATCTCAAGCGGGATCATTGGAATGCGCCGCTGGATGACGCCGAAGCCAATTGGCGAGCTTTGCTGTTCGTTCGTGGCATGGCCTCGACGATGGCCGGGGCCGGCGATGTCTGGGTGCCCCGCTATCAACAGGCGGCCATGGGCGCCTTTTTGACAGAGGATACAGATACCGCCAATCGTGCCCTGAATGTCGCCTACGGCGATGTCTCGGCTGCCTTTGATCAGTTCCTTGCCGATGTCGGTCCGGATCGGCCGATCATCCTCGCCGGGCACAGTCAGGGCGCGCTGCACCTCACGCGCCTGCTCAGAGACAAGGTAGCCGGGCGGCCCATCGCCTCGCGTATTGTCGCCGCATATGTGGTCGGCTGGCCTGTGTCGGTTCGCCACGACCTGCCGCGGATGGGCCTGCCGGCTTGCGAAGGGCAGGAAAGCACCAATTGCGTGCTCGGTTGGCAGACCTTTGCCGAACCCGCAGATCCCTCGTTGATACTCGAAGTGTATGACAACAGCATCGGATTTGATGGGCAGTCACGTCGCGACAGTGCGATGCTGTGCGTCAATCCCATCAGTGGCACGGCAAACGGCACTGCCCCCCGTTCGGCCAATCTCGGGACTGTCAAGGCGGACGACGGCTTTGCCGATGGCACTCTCTTCCCTGGAGCGACGGGTGCCCGCTGCGACGGCGGGCGCGGTTTCCTCTTGATCGGCGAAGGCCCGGAGGTCGGACCCTTTGTCCTGCCCGGCAACAATTACCATGTCTTCGACTATCCCCTGTTCTGGGCCAATGTCCGCGCTGACGCACGGCGACGGCTGGCCGCGTTTCAGGCACGCTGAGGGGTGACCGAGGCACCAGTCCTGCTGACAGAGGATGTCGCCGCCTTCTCCGCCGCCCTGCCTGAGGGAGGACGGCTCATCGGCCTGGATGTCGGGACAAAAACCATCGGCACGGCACTTTGTGATGCCGGCTGGTCCTTTGCCACTCCTGCCGATCTGGTCAGGCGGACCAAATACTCGGCTGATCTGGCCAGCCTGACGGCACAAGTGCAGCGCGAACATGTTGTTGGCCTGATCGTGGGCCTGCCTCTCAATCTCGACGGCAGTGACAGCCCGCGTACCCAGTCGGTCCGCGCCTTTGCCCGCAATATCCGCAGCCTTGGCCTGCCTATCCTGCTTTGGGATGAACGTTGGTCAACCGCTGCTGTCGAACGGGCAATGATCGCCGCCGACATGAGCCGGGCCAAACGGGCCGAGCGCGTCGACAATGCCGCCGCCGCCTATATCCTCCAGGGGGCCCTCGATGCACTGGTCAGGCAGGCATGAGCCGAACCGAGATCGCGTTCTATTGGTTGCTGTTCGCCAGTTTCACCGGATTCGCCCTGATGGTCTGGGACAAGCATCAGGCGAAAACCGGGGGTTGGCGGGTTGCGGAGTCGACCCTGATTTTCTGGGCTGTCGTCGGCGGCGCCAATGGCGTCTTTGCCGCTCAGCAGATTCTCCGTCACAAAACGACAAAACAGCCTATTTCCAGTATCTTGACTACTTTGGTCGTGATCGAAATCCCACTCTGTCTGACCCTCTATTTCTACGCGTCGCAGCTACTTCCACGCCCCTGATCCACCCTCCCCTTGCACCAGCCCCTGCCGCGGCGTAATGGCTTCGCTTTAATGACATCGCCACCGCCCGCCCCCTTCAGCCGCTACCCAGCCGGGTCAGCAGCCTTCCCGCATCCTCACCTGCTCGGCCTTGCCGGACTGCAGCCATGGGAAATCAGCTTCCTGCTCGATGAAGCCGAGCGCTGGGTCGATCTGGGGCGCAGTGGCGCCGTCAAAAAAGCCGACGTCCTCCACGGCCTCACGGTGATCAACGCCTTCTTCGAAAACAGTACCCGCACACTGCTCAGTTTCGAAATCGCAGGAAAACGCCTCGGCGCCGATGTGGTCAACATGCATGTTGCCCAATCCAGCGTCAAAAAAGGCGAAACGCTGATCGACACAGCGATGACGCTCAACGCCATGCGCGCTGACGCGCTGGTTATCCGGCACATGAGTTCCGGCGCCGTCGCGCTGATTGCTGACAAGGTGGACTGCCCTGTGCTTAACGCCGGCGATGGTTGGCACGAACATCCCACGCAGGGCTTGCTCGACGCCCTCACCATTCGCCGCCGCAAGGGTCGCCTTGACGGCTTGATTGTGGCGATTTGCGGAGACATCCGCCACAGCCGTGTTGCTCGCTCAAACATGATTGGCCTTGCGACCATGGGTGCACAGGTGAGAGTCGCAGGGCCGGCCACACTCGTGCCGCAAGAGGTTGAGCTGCTGGGTGCCCAGCGGTTCACGCGCATCGAGGATGCGCTCGACGGCGCGGATGTTGTGATGATGCTCCGCCTGCAGAACGAACGGATGGATGGAACTTTCATTCCCAGCGCCCGCGAATTTCATGCTCTGTTCGGCCTGACCGCAACCCGTCTCGCGCTGGCCAAGCCCGATGCCTTGGTCATGCATCCCGGACCGATGAACCGGGGCGTCGAAATTGACAGCGCAATAGCCGACGATCCTGAACGCTCTGCGATTACCGAGCAGGTGGAGATGGGCGTTGCGGTCCGCATGGCTTGCCTCGATGTCCTGACCCGCAAGGCACGCGGTGCGGAGGGCTGGGCATGAGCATGATGCTGATTATCAATGCCCGCCTTGTGCGATCAGACGCCGATGTATCGCAAAGCGGCACGTTGCTCGTCGAGAATGGCCGCATCGCCGCGATCAATCCGGACGCGGCTTCACTCGATGTCGAGACTTTTGACGCTCGGGGCCAATTGCTCGCACCTGGCATTATTGACCTTGGCGTTTTCGCAACGGATCGCCGCGCCTTTCATTTCGGTGGCATCACGCGTGCGGCCCTGATGCCGGATGGTCCACCGGTACTGGACAATCCCGGCCTCATCGAACGCGCTGCCAAGGGTGGCAAGCCTGACCTTTGGGTTCATCCATTGGCCGCAGCAACCCGCGGCCTCGATGGCAGGGAACTGGCCGAGGTGGGCTTGATGCAACGCGCAGGAGCGCGGGCGGTTGCAACGGGCAGGCATAGGATTGCCGATGCAGGCGTGATGGCCCGACTGCTGTCCTATGCCAGCGCATTGGGGCTTACCACCATTGTCCATAGCGAGGATGAAGGTCTCACCCGCAATGCCGTAGCTACCGAAGGGGAAATGGCTTTGCGCTTGGGATTGCCAGCGGCTCCGGCCTTGGCCGAAGCGATGGCGATCGCCCGGGACCTGACGCTGGTGGAGCAGACCGGCGCACCAGTCCATTTCAGACAGGTAACCACGGCTCGTGGATTTGATCTCATCCGGTCGGCAAAAGCTGCCGGGCTGCCAGTGAGCTGCGGCATTACCCCAGCTCACTTGTTGCTTTCGGAGGTCGCACTTGGCGAATGGCGAACCTTCTCCCGCCTTTCCCCACCGCTTCGCCACGAGCGAGACAGACAGGCAGCGCTTCAGGCACTCTCCGACGGAACAATTGATGTTTTGGCATCAGGCCATGATCCACGCGGACCAGAGGACAAGCGCCTTCCTTTCGCGGATGCCGCGCCTGGCATGGCCGGGGCAGAAACCTTGTTGGCATCCGGCCTCGGCTTCGTCCGCGACGGCCTGATCAGCCTGCAACGATTGTTTGAACTACTTTCCGCCGCTCCGGCTCGATTGCTGGGCGTTTCGGCTGGCAAACTTGAACTGGGCCTGGAAGCCGACATGATCTTGATCGACTCCGAAGTACCCTGGCAAGTCGACGCACGGCGGATGCCCGGTCTTGCAGGAAACACGCCATTTGACGGCCTCCCCGTCCAGGGTCGTGTTACCGCTGTCTGGAAGGGCGGCAATCGCGTCGCCTGACACCAGCTGTGCTGCCAAACAGGCACCCCGCCGGATCAGCGGGGCTTCTGCGCCGCTTCAGACCACTGCCCCCGCGTTCGGGTCTACCGGCTTGGCCGTTGGTTCCGTCTCACTCTGCGCCAGGAAGCTGTCCGGGCCGACTTTGAGCCAAACTAGGATCGGCGCCGCCATGTAAATTGACGAATATGTGCCGACAAAGATGCCCAGCAGCATAGCGATCGAGAATCCGAAAATGACTTCCGGTCCCAACAGCACCAGAGTTGCCAAGGCCAAAAGCATCGTCAATGAGGTCATAACGGTTCGGGCGAGGGTCTCGTTCACCGACAGGTCAAGCAACTCGACCATTCGCATCTTGCGATACTTCCTCAAATTTTCCCGAATGCGGTCGTAAACGACGATGGTATCGTTCAACGAATAGCCAATGATGGTCAGCAAAGCCGCCACGACATTCAGGTTGAACTCAAGCTGGGTCAGCGCAAAGAATCCAAAGGTCAATGCGACGTCGTGGAAAAGGGCAAAAAGCGCTCCGACACCGAACTGCCATTCAAACCGGAACCAGATATAGATTGAGATAGCCAGCATAGCGAGCGCCAGCGACCACGCGCCCGTGCTCAGCAGTTCTCCCGACACCTTCCCGGACACCGTATCCACCGAACTGACCTGAGCGTCAGGATAGCTGCGTTGAATGGCTGTCACCAACTGCTGGGCCGCGCGATCTGCCGCTGCCTTGGCATCGACAGCACTCATGTTCGATGTGTCGGGAAGCGGCATACGAATGGCAACATCGGTAGGTTTGCCAAAGGTCTGCACGCTGATGTCACCTTCGGACAGTGACGAAAGCTGATCACGCAAACGATCGACATTGGGCGCTTGCGCAAATTCCACACGCACCATCTGGCCGCCGGCAAAGTCAACGCCGAAATTGAGCCCACGTACAGCGACAAGCGCAATCGATCCCAAAATCGTGATGATCGAAATGATCATGGCAACATTGCGCCATTTGAGAAACTGGATGTTGGTATTGTCAGGAACGAGCTTGAGAAGCTTCATGATTCAGCCCTTTTCCGTCAAATATTGATGGTGGCCGGTCGTGCTGACCGGAACCAACGGGCGACAAACATGCGGGTTACCGTCACGGCAGTGAAGACTGATGTGATGATCCCGATGGTCAACACCACCGCAAATCCCTTGATCGGACCGGTACCGAACGCAAACATGAGAGCCGCAGCGATAACATTGGTAATGTTGGCGTCAAAAATGGCGCGACTGGCCTCGGTATAGCCTGTTTCGATCGCTGCCAGCGGCTTTCGGCCGCGATTGAGTTCTTCCCGGATACGTTCGTTGATCAGCACGTTCGCGTCAACGGCCGCGCCAATGGTCAACACAAAGCCTGCGATACCGGGCAGAGTGAGGGTTGACCCCATGATGGCCATGGCACCAACGATCATCAGAATATTGAAGACCAGCGCGATGTCCGCATAGAGGCCAAACCGCCCATAAACGACAAGCATGAATCCCAGTGTCAGCAAGGTGGCGATAGCCGCTGCGATGGCGCCCTTTTCAATCGATTCCTTGCCTAAGTCAGGACCGACTGTCCGTTCCTCGACCACCGTCAGTTTGACCGGCAGCGCCCCTGACTTCAGGGATATGGCCAAGGCATTGGCAGATTCAGTGGTAAAGCCGCCACTGATCTGGGCATTACCGCCATTGATCGGTTCATTGATCGATGGTGCTGACAAGACCTGACCATCCAGCAGCATGGCAAAACGTTTGCCGACATTTTCCCGGGTAACACGAGAGAAGATCGTCGCACCCTGGCTATTGAACGTGATGTTGACGACGGCCCGGCCAGTCTGCTGGTCAAACCCCTGTTGCGCGTCTTCAAGCTGGTCACCAGAGATCATCACCTGGCGGCTGACGATCTCCATGCCCTGGCCGTTGGCATAAGGCACAACTTCGCTGCCAACCGGCGGCACGGCTGGAACCGGTTCACCCGCAGCGGGGTCAACAGTAACCATCCGGAATTCGAGCCGCGCGGTTTTTCCCAACAAGTCCTTAAGGTCCTTGGGGTCTTGAAGGCCCGGTACCTGCACCACGATGCGATCATTGCCTTGCAACACAATCGTCGGTTCACGGGTGCCAAGCGCATTGACCCGCTTTTCGACGATGTCACGCGCCCCGACCATCGCATCCGTGACAAACTGGTCAAGACCGGCACGGGTCTGAGTCATCACCACACGAGTGGAGTCCCGCACTTCTATCGTCCAGGTTCGTTCACCGGACAAGCCGGCACCTGTCGTCAGCGCATTCAGCCGCTCTCGTACCTCATCGATCTTGCTGCTGTCGCGCACGAGGAAAGAAATGCTGTTCGCCGAACGCACGAGATCCCCGATGGAAATGTCATCAGCGCCGCCCGGTTGACCGCGCATGGCTTCACGGATTGACCGTTCCATCGCATCAATGCGCTGCTTGCGGACATCCAGTATGTCAGCCTCGAGCATGATGTGACTGCCACCAGCCAGATCGAGACCAAGATTGACTTTGGGCCGCAAGGATTCGGGCCAGCCATCGGTCCACTGAGACGGCAACAGCGTCGGAGCCGCGAGAATTGCGCCGAGCACCACCGCGAGCGAAACAAGGATGGTTTTCCAGCGAGGGAAGTCGAGCATGTATCAGGCTCCGGTTGGCCGGGTTCAGTCGTTTGCGGGCTTGCCGGTCGCCGTAAGAACATCGCTGAGCGTTGTTTTGACGACCTTCACCTTTACGCCATTGGCGATTTCGACCTCGAGTTCGCTGTCATCGACCTTGGTAACTTTACCAATGATGCCGCCACCAGTGACCACCATGTCGCCCCGCTTGGTCGCGGCAAGCTTTGCGGCATGTTCCTTCATCCGCTTTTGCTGGGGACGGATGAGGAAGAACCAGAATACGGCACCGAGCAGGACAAATTGGGCAATCAGCATCACGGTCGAACCGGTGCTGCTGGCAGAGGCAGTGGCCTGGGCATGTGTCAGGAACAAGGTCATGGCATTCTTTCAAAATGGCTTGCCGGGAAGGCTGGTCCAAAAGTCCGGCACCATCGCTAGATGGTACCTCAACGTCCGGACGCAAGAGAGCGCGCGACTATCACGCCGGCCATGTCGGCGCAACAACTACCCCGTGACGCCTGCCATGACCGGCCAAAGCGGGAGCCTCAATTTTCTCACCCGCTTGGCTTGCATACTCGGCACGGCAGGGCTAGAGGCGCGGCTCCGGTCGGGACGTAGCGCAGCCTGGTAGCGCATCACACTGGGGGTGTGGGGGTCGCAGGTTCGAATCCTGTCGTCCCGACCAATTATCCTTTGCAACGCGAGAAACACTGCCCTGATGGGCACTCCGATCATTATCATGATATGGCGATCATTATCATGATATGGCCGATGCCATTTAGGACGACCCTTGGACGCCTCTGGTTCAACGAGCAGAGGGTGTCTGCACGGGCAAATGATGTTCCTCCAGTCCCTGCCCCCAATCGGCGCGCAGGGTGACGCCGGCCTCGGCCGGCTCAACAGCCACCAAAGCCGGTGGCCGGCCCTGTCCGTCGCCGGCGAGCTCAAAGAAGATACCATTCAGTCCGCGACGAATCTGTGGCGTTTGCGCCGGTTCGCAGGCGCCGTTCCGGCAACGGGCGAGTTCAGCAAAAGGGCTGTCGCTGCCACGCTCCAATGTCAGGACAAAGCCCGCCTGCGGTGACCCATAGGTCCCCGCGGCGATCGCGTCGCGCTTCAGATTTTCGGCGCGCTGTTCCTCAATGCTGGGGCTGCATCCCGCCAGCACCAAGGCAACAGCCGCGAGGGCCTGCCGCATCAGCCGACCAGCGCCGCCTTGACGGCGTCCACCGCAGCCTGAGCCGCGGACCCGTCCGGCCCGCCGCCCTGCGCCATGTCCGGTCGACCGCCGCCGCCCTGGCCGCCAAGGGCGGCAACGCCAGCCTTGACCAGATCGACCGCATTGGCCTTGCCGGTTGCATCGTCGGTCACGCCAACCGCGATCGAGGCCCGGCCATCATTCACGGCGACAAGCACGGCCACGCCGCTACCAACCCGTCCCTTCATCTCGTCGACCGTGGCACGCAGTCCCTTGGGATCAAGCCCTTCGACGATCTGGGCGAGAAAACCGATACCGTTCACCTGCTCCACAGATGCCACAGGTGCTCCAGCAGCGCCGCCGCCACCCAGTGCCAGAGCCTTTTTGGCCTCGGCAAGTTCGCGCTCAGCCTTGCGGAGCGCATCGGACAGGGCTGCCACACGCGACGGCACCTCATCCGGGGTCGTCTTGAGGGTTGCGGCGGCAACCTTGAGCGCCTCCTCACGTCCGCCCAGATACTGGCGAGCCGCCTCACCAGTCAGCGCTTCGATGCGTCGCACACCGGACGAAACGGCACTCTCGCTGACAACCTTTATCAGGCCGATGTCGCCCAGCGCTCGGACATGCGTGCCGCCGCACAGTTCTACCGAATAGCTCTTGTCAGTCGCGCGACCCATCGACAGGACGCGGACCTCATCGCCATACTTCTCTCCGAAGAGAGCCATGGCACCTGCGGCAATGGCATCATCCGGGGTCATCAGCCGGGTCGTCACGGCATCATTGCCGCGCACCTGGGCATTCACATCGGCCTCAATCCGGGCAATCTCATCGGCCGACACCGCTTTGGGGTGGCTGAAATCAAAGCGCAGCCTGTCTTCGGCAACCATGCTCCCCTTTTGCGTCACATGGGCGCCAAGATGTTCCCGCAGCGCCGCGTGAAGCAAATGGGTCGCCGAGTGGTTAGCCCGCAAACGGTCCCTCCGGGCCGAATCGACACTCAGCTTGACCGCATCACCGACCCGCACCGACCCTGCAGTAACGCTCACCTGGTGCGTGTGGAGCCTGCCAAGAGGCTTGCCGGTGTCACTGACCATTGCCGCAAAACCACCGGCACCGCTCATCGTGCCTGCATCACCCATCTGGCCACCGCTTTCACCATAGAAAGGCGTCTGGTTGGTGAGGATGATTCCGTTTTGGCCTGCTGACAGGCCGTCGACTTCCGCACCATCATGCACGATGGCGACAACCTCGCCTTCACCTTCATCACTGGAATAGCCGATGAATTCAGTGGCACCGAAGCGCTCGGCAATGTCGAACCAGATATCGTCCGAGGCCTTGTCACCCGACCCCTTCCAGGCAGCGCGGGCAGCAGCTTTTTGCTGGGCCATGGCAGCGTCGAAACCAGCGCGGTCAACGCCAATGCCCTGCGTTCGCAGGGCGTCTTCGGTCAGGTCATAAGGGAAACCATAGGTATCATAGAGGCGGAAGGCGACATCGCCCGCCAGGGTAGCACCCTCGCCCATCCCGGCAGTTGCCTCGTCAAGCAGCTTGAGGCCCTTGTCGAGAGTCTGACGGAAACGGGTCTCCTCTCGCTCCAGCGTTTCGACGAGCAGCGGCTGGGCCCGCAGCAGTTCGGGATAGGCACCGCCCATTTCGGCGACCAGCGCGGGCACCAGGCGGTGCATCAGCGGGTCCTTCGCGCCAAGCAGATGGGCGTGGCGCATTGCACGGCGCATGATGCGGCGTAACACATAGCCGCGCCCTTCATTGGCCGGCAGCACGCCATCAGCCATCAGGAAGCCGGCGGAACGCAAATGGTCGGCAATCACCCGGTGGCTCGCCTTTTGCCCGTCGACCGCCTTGGTTCCGGTCAGCTCCTCCGATGCCGCGATAAGCGCGCGGAACGTGTCCGTGTCATAATTGTCATGGACGCCCTGCATGACGGCCGCGATCCGCTCCAGCCCCATGCCGGTGTCGATCGACGGACGCGGGAGATCACGCACGATCTCACCCGCTTCCTGCTCATGCTGCATGAAAACCAGGTTCCAGATTTCCACGAACCGGTCGCCATCCTCATCAGGCGAGCCGGGCGGGCCACCGAAAATATGGTCGCCATGATCATAAAAGATCTCGCTGCACGGACCGCAGGGACCATTGTCACCCATCGACCAGAAATTATCCTTGGTCGCGATGCGGATAATGCGCTCATCGGGCAGGCCGGCGATCTTTTGCCACAGGCCGAATGCCTCGTCATCCGTGTGATAAACGGTGACGGTCAGCCGGTCCTTGGCGAGGCCCCAGTCGCTGGTCAGCAGCGTCCATGCATGGGTAATCGCCTGTTCCTTGAAATAGTCGCCGAAGGAGAAATTCCCCAGCATTTCAAAGAAGGTGTGGTGGCGTGCGGTGTAGCCGACATTGTCGAGGTCATTATGCTTGCCCCCGGCACGAACGCATTTCTGGGAGGAAGCAGCCCGCGTATAGCTACGCTTTTCCAGACCGGTGAACACATTCTTGAACGGCACCATGCCGGCGTTGGTGAACATCAACGTCGGGTCATTGTGCGGCACCAGCGGTGCTGACGGAACGGCTTCGTGCCCGTTGCTCGCGAAATAATCGAGAAATGAGCGGCGGATATCGTTGGTCGAAGTCATGGCTCGCGACTTAGGCGAGGGCAGCGGCGCCGACAAGCTATCAAAATCGGTTGGAGTGACCGAAAGCGACGATCAAATGACCTTACAGGTGGTAAAGCAGGCTGATCTTTCCTCCGTCAGCCGTAGGCGTAGGCTGCCTCGCCCCGCACCAGAGCACGTTGCCACGCGGGTCGAGCATGAATGGCGGCAACAAAGGCAGCCAATTTTGGCCACATGGCCGCCCCACCCTGCATCACCGCGATTTCGGCAGGAAAGCTGAGCATGATGTCCGCTGCCGACAATGTATCGCCAATGAAATGTCCATGATGATTGAGCTCGCCCTCCATATAGCCAAAATGGGCGGCGAGTTGCTGGTGGATGCGCGGTTGCAAAGGCGCTGCGGCATCCCCGAGACGCGAAGTGTAAAGTTGCAGCAGGATCGGCGTCATCGCCGACCCCTCTGCAAAATGTAGCCATTCAAGGTGACGGACATGGGCATCGGAGCCTCGTGCAGGAACCAAATGTCCGCCGCCATGCCGTTCGCACAGATATTCAACAATCGCCCCGGATTCGATGATGACCCGTCCGTCATCCTCGATCATCGGTGACTTGCCGAGGGGATGGACGGCGATCAGTTCGGGCGGTGCGAGGTTGGTCACTGCGTCACGCAGGTGCAGCCTTACTTCATAGTCCGCACCCAATTCCTCAAGCAACCACAGGATGCGCTGCGAGCGGCTGTTGTTGAGATGATGAACGATGATGGTCATGGGGAGCTCCTGTCCTTGACGCATATCCCGCGCCTTCTGCCCCATCCTGCCCATTCCCGTCAGCCTTGGCTAGAAGCTTTGGCGGAATCGGCGATGTCGCTGATAGCGAAAGGGGCTGGGTGGTGCACCCGGCCCCTTTGACTCATTCCACATCATCATCCGCGCTGGGGCCGACCATCATCGCATCGGCAACCTCTTCGGTCTTGCCACGGATCGCCTTTTCCAGCTTTTCGCGCAGCTCCGGATTCTCCCTGAGGAACTGCTTGGCATTCTCACGGCCCTGCCCAATGCGGACCGAGTCGTAGGAGAACCAGGCGCCCGATTTCTCCACCAAGCCAGCCTTGACACCAATATCGAGGATTTCGCCGATCTTGGAGATGCCCTCGCCATACATGATGTCGAATTCAACCTGCTTGAAAGGCGGGGCAACCTTGTTCTTGACCACCTTTACCCGGGTCGCGTTGCCAACAATATCGTCACGATCCTTGATCTGTCCGGTGCGACGGATATCGAGCCGGACGCTGGCATAGAATTTCAGCGCATTGCCGCCCGTCGTCGTCTCCGGATTGCCGTACATCACGCCAATCTTCATGCGCAGCTGGTTGATGAAGATGACAATGCAGCGCGAGCGGCTGATCGAACCGGTCAGCTTGCGCAAGGATTGTGACATCAGCCGGGCCTGAAGGCCGACATGGCTGTCGCCCATCTCTCCCTCGATTTCGGCGCGCGGAACCAATGCAGCCACCGAATCAACAACGAGCACGTCGATCGCGTTCGACCGCACCAGCGTGTCGACAATCTCCAGCGCCTGCTCGCCTGTATCCGGCTGCGAGACAATCAGCTCGTCGATGTTGACGCCCACCTTCTTGGCATAGACAGGATCCAGCGCATGTTCGGCATCGACAAAGGCCGCCGTGCCGCCTGCTTTCTGTGCTTCAGCAATCACATGCAGGGCCAATGTGGTCTTGCCCGAGCTTTCCGGACCATAGACTTCGATCACCCTGCCCCGCGGCAGGCCGCCAATGCCCAGAGCGATGTCGAGACCAAGCGAACCGGTAGAGATAGCCTCCACCTCCATCGCTTCCTTGCTGCCCAGCCGCATGGCCGAACCTTTGCCGAATGCGCGATCAATCTGGGCCAGTGCTGCTTCGAGTGCGCGCTGCCGTTCCGGGGAATTAGCCATCGTGCTGTCAATCACCTTGAGTTGTGCTGCCATGGGACTGCCCTCCTACCTAGACGCAATGCCAAGGCGCTACAACGCATCGGCCATAGGAGATGTGTATCCCATTTGTTCCAAAAGAACAAGAGAAGAACTTCGTTGCCTGCCGAATTCGCCCAGACGGCCGAAAACAGGAGATTTCAGGGGAGACATGTTCTGCTCAACGGCTACGCCAAACCCCGGAGCGGACCCGTTCCACTGTACCGCCACATCGCCCGCATGGCGCCCGATAGGTATCCTTGTATTTCTGCGCTCGATCCTTGAGCGGAGCATGCCCGGTTACCCGGCATTGCAGCCATTTGGTGAAGCTCATGCCCACCTCCCATTTTTTTGCGACCCGGACCTTTTTGATCCTTGGCCGGCAATTAGCGGAAGGAGGCAGTGAATCGCAATCTTTCAGCGATAAACAGCTGAAAGGACGGTAATCCAATGCATGGAAAAGCGGCTGCATGGTCAAAGCGGATGGTTGCACCCTGGCCTTTGCCCACCAATCAGCCTGACATTCAGCTCCCGATGGCGGCGGAATTGAGAAGTGCAAATCCGAGTCGCACGCCAATCAGATGAATCGCTGCGGACATGTCACCCTGACCCACCCGTCTGACTATCGCACGCATCGCCAAGACGCTGAGCAGAGACCAGCCAAGTTGCACCAAAGCGACAACCCCACCCCACAGCAGATTGTCGGCGGCATTGACTGATCCCGCCAACGCGGCCGCCAATGGCAATGCCAGCGCCAGAGCCTCGCCGCCATGGACAAGGGTAACCGCATGATTTTCTCGTG
Organism: Sphingomonas lacunae; assembly: GCF_012979535.1. Taxonomy (NCBI): domain Bacteria; kingdom Pseudomonadati; phylum Pseudomonadota; class Alphaproteobacteria; order Sphingomonadales; family Sphingomonadaceae; genus Sphingomonas; species Sphingomonas lacunae. The sequence goes on along the minus strand of NZ_CP053015.1, from coordinate 2,348,806 downwards.
CGTCATCGCGGCCGAACCGCCACTTGCTGAGACCATGGGCAAGGGCCAAGGCAATGCCCCACAAAAAGGTGGTGAGGGCCAAATGCAGGATCAGCACAGGCAGTCCGGCCTGCATACTCGCCCATACCGGCACAAAATCAGTCATGACGACCTCGCGACCTGGTGAACGCAGGCGCTGCCTTCTGGCCGCGATTGTCTCTGCGAAGCACGCTGAACTATTTCAGCCGGAATCAAACTACATTGATCCAGTGCAAAATAGAACCATTTTGGCGACAAATCGCTCTGCGGACAAAAGCGTCAGCCATGCTTCGATATAAGGGGAAAATGGCGCACCCGGAACGATTCGAACGTCCGACCCTCAGATTCGTAGTCTGATGCTCTATCCAGCTGAGCTACGGGTGCGCGTTGGAGCCGCGCTACTATGCGGGGGCGCGCCGTCGCGCAACCCCCTTTTTCGGTTTTTTTGGCCCTCCTGCCTCAGGATGCCAGTGTCCGGCACCTTGCCTGACTGCGGATGGGGTCAACCTGTGCCGCTTCGGCAGGATCGGCCAGCAACACACGCTGAAGGACGATGCCGGTCGGATAGCGCAGCCTCACCACCTCCACGCCAGCGGGAACCCCCTGCCCTTCGAGAGCGAGCACGATGCGCATCGGTTGTCCGGCCATCTCCTCGTCGTTGCGGACGAAGGCGACATCGGTTCTCGCATCAAAAACACTGATCGAACTGTAGCGCTCGGGAACCGGAACAGCGGTAATCTCCAGAGGCCCTGCCGACAGATCATACGGGCAACTGGAATACAGCAGATCCGGACTCGGGCGCACGACAAACTGGCGTTCAGCATGGACTGGCGGCGAATGGGTAAAGCTGTTGGTCGGTGACGTTCCAGCCATTTTCGATTCCGCCAACCGCATCAGGGCGAAAGGTGTGGCAGCCATGGTGGCATAATAGCCGCCCACAGCGCAGACAGCGACAAGGGCCAGTGACGCAAGACGTTGGATCATGACTGGCACTCCCCCTTGGTGATGGTTGGCAAAGTCACCCGACCAGGGTCTGTCGCCATCATTCCGCGCGGCCTGTAGGCGCGCAGCGTCAGTTCGAAGTCCTTGTCTGTCCCCGTCGGGATCCAAAGGCCCGCCTGTTGCTGTGGGCTGACATTGATCGTCCAGCTTTGTGCCTGATCCGCCGGAATGGTCGCACTACCCACCGAATGGCGGCTCCAGCGGTTGGGAACCAGCCATCCTGCACGGTCATACAGGGTGATGCTCCACCAGCGCGCCTCAATCGCACCTCCGGTCAGCGTATAGCTACACTTGCCCGAAAGTGGCTGACCAGCGCTGTCCATCGCGGCGGTATAGTAGCGCGCTTCCTCTTTCGGCAGGGCCAACAGCCCGCGCAAAGCAACAATGGCCCGGGTGCGCATTGACGCATCGGTCGTGCCAAAGTCGCTTCCTGTGCTCCAGGGCCCGACGCGCACATCATTACCCAAGCCGCTATCCCGGATCTGCCAGACCGCAAACCCTGATCCCAGGGCTAGCCCAATCACGATCAGCCCCGTCCATTTCAAAATGGATTTCACATCCCTCTCCCCTTCCGTTCCGCCGCATCCATTGTCGGACGTTAGCGGAGGCAGGCGGGATGATGCAGCATAGCCTTCACAACGGCAAGAGCGAGGCTCTGCCGCAGTCCTGGTCAGCTCGGCCTGCGCAACGCCGCCTGGGCCGCCGCCAGCCGGGCAATCGGCACGCGATAGGGACTGGCCGACACATAATCGAGGCCGACGCCTTCACAGAAGGCAATCGACGCCGGGTCGCCGCCATGCTCTCCGCATATGCCCAGCTTGATGTCAGGCCTGGTCACCCTGCCCCTCTCCGCGGCGAGGCTGATCAGCTGTCCCACCCCTTCGACATCAAGGCTGACGAATGGGTCTGCAGCGAAAATGCCCTTGTCTACATAGGTCGTCAGGAAGCGGCCTGCATCGTCGCGGCTGATGCCGATGGTCGTCTGCGTAAGGTCATTGGTACCGAACGAGAAGAATTCCCCAGAATGGGCGATCTCGCCCGCCATCAGTGCGGCGCGCGGCAGTTCGATCATGGTGCCGACGAGATAGTCGAGCGTCCGGCCCTTTTCGGCAAACACCGCCTTGGCCGCGGCATCGACCACCGCCTTCATCAGGTCGAGCTCGCGCTTGGTGGCCACCAACGGGATCATCACTTCGGGGATCGGTGCTTCGCCGCTCGAGGCCGCGACGTCGCAGGCTGCCTCAAAAATGGCCCGCGCCTGCATTTCGTAGATTTCCGGGAAGGTAACACCCAGCCGGCAACCGCGATGGCCCAGCATCGGGTTGAATTCGTGCAACTCCCCTGCCCGACGCTTCAGAGTCGCGATGTCGACGCCAGCGGCTTCGGCCACTTCGGCAAAATCCTCCTCGCGGTGCGGCAGGAATTCGTGCAGCGGCGGATCGAGCAGGCGGATCGTCACCGGCAGGCCGGCCATTATGGCGAAAATCTCGGCAAAGTCGCTGCGCTGTTCAGGCAGCAGCTTGTCGAGCGCGGCACGGCGTCCCGCCTCATTTTCGGCAAGAATCATCTGGCGCACAGCGGTGATCCGGCTGGCGTCAAAGAACATGTGCTCGGTACGGCACAGGCCGATGCCCTCGGCGCCGAACTGGCGAGCGACGCGGCAATCCTCGGGCGTTTCGGCGTTGGTGCGGACCTTCATCCGCCGCGCTGCGTCAGCCCAGACCATCAGCGTGCCGAAATCACCGACCAGCTCGGGCTCAACCGTCGGCACCTTGCCGGCCATCACTTCGCCGCTGGTGCCGTCGAGCGTGATCAGATCACCTTCGCGCAACTCCCGTCCTGCCACGCGCATCACCCGGGCGGCGTTGTCGATCGACAGCGATCCGGCGCCAGAAACGCATGGACGGCCCATGCCGCGCGCGACCACCGCAGCGTGTGACGTCATGCCGCCACGCGCCGTCAAAATGCCGCGCGCCGCGTGCATGCCGTGAATATCCTCAGGAGAGGTCTCTATGCGGACAAGGATGACATCGTCTCCCGCCGCAGCCCGCTTTTCCGCCGTGTCGGCGTCAAACACGATCGCGCCCGATGCAGCGCCGGGGCTGGCTGGCAATCCCTTGGTGATGACGTCTCGCGGTGCGCTGGGGTCCAGCGTCGGGTGAAGCAACTGGTCGAGCGCCGCCGGGTCAACCCGCGCCACCGCCTCAGCCTCACTGATCAGCCCTTCCGCCGCCATCTCGACCGCCATTTTCAGGGCAGCCTTGGCAGTGCGCTTGCCCGAACGGGTTTGCAGCATCCACAGCTTGCCGCGCTCGACAGTGAACTCGATGTCCTGCATGTCGCGATAATGCTGCTCAAGCCGGTCGAACACAGCGGCGAGCTCGGCATAGGCCTCGGGCATCGCCTCTTCCATGCTCAGCGGCTTGGCATTGGCTTCTTCCCGCGCAGCCTTGGTCAGATATTGCGGCGTGCGGATACCGGCGACGACATCCTCGCCCTGCGCATTGACCAGCCATTCGCCATAATAGGCACGCTCACCGGTTGCCGGATTGCGGGTGAAGGCAACGCCAGTGGCCGATGTGTCGCCCATATTGCCGAATACCATCGCCTGTACATTGACCGCGGTGCCCCATTCGGCGGGGATCGCGTTCAACCGGCGATAGACTTTGGCGCGTTCGCTTTCCCAGCTTTCGAACACTGCGCCGACCGCGCCCCACAATTGCTCTTGCACATCCTGCGGGAAGGGGCGGCCCCACTGCTTTTCAACGATGGTCTTGTACTCGCCGACCAGCGCCTGCCAGTCTTCGGCCAGCATCTCGGTATCGAGGTAATAGCCGCGGTCTTCCTTGGCGATTTCGAGCGCTTCCTCGAAATCATGATGGTCGAGCGCCAGCACCACGTCCGAATACATCTGGATGAAGCGGCGATAGCTGTCCCAGGCAAAGCGCGGATCGCCCGAACCGGCGGCGAGGCCAACCACGGTTTCGTCATTGAGGCCGAGGTTGAGGACGGTGTCCATCATGCCGGGCATCGAGGCGCGGGCCCCCGAGCGGACCGAAACGAGCAGCGGGTTGGCGGCATCGCCAAAGGTGCGGCCGGTGGTGCGCTCGATATGCGCGACGCCAGCGGCGACCTGCTGCGCCAGCTCGGCCGGATATTGGCGGCCATTGGCGTAAAAGGCGGTGCAGACCTCAGTGGTAACCGTGAAACCCGGCGGCACCGGCAGGCCGATGCTCGCCATTTCGGCGAGGTTGGATCCCTTGCCGCCAAGCAGTTCCTTGGACCGTTCCGTGGTGGTGGCGTCGCCGCCGAACAGGTGGACAAGCTGGGTCATCATGGTTCCTCTCTGCGCCTTTTTGGGGAGGCTGCGCCGGGGGACGGGGTCGGGCTGTTGCCCTTACCCCTCGATCTTTGAAAAATCCGCGATCCCGTTCACCGCCGCTGTCAGCCGGGCGAGCAGGCCCAGCCGCGCGGCGCGCTTGTTTTCGTCACTGTCATTGACGGTCACATCGTCAAAGAATTGATCGATGGGTGCCCGCAGGGTGGCCAAAGCCGCCATCGCTTCCTCAAACCGCTCCTCGGCCACAGCGGCGGCAGCGCGCGGTTCTGCGGCATCGAGCGCGGCAATCAGCGCAGCCTCGGCGGGTTCGGGGGTGTAGGTCAGCGCGGCGGCGGCCCCAGCCGGGACGCCTTCCTTCTTGAGGATATTCGCCGCCCGCTTGTACCCAGCGAGCAGGTTGACACCATCCTCGGTGCCAATGAACGCCTGCAGCGCCTTCACCCGCGCGAGCAGTCGGACCAGATCATCCTCCCCGCCAAGGGCAAAGACGGCGTCGATCAGGTCATGCCGGACACCGGCTTCGCGCTGCTGAACCTTGAGGCGGTCGATAATGAAATCAACAATTCCGCTCGTCGGGTCAGAGTATTCCACTCCCGTCGATGATTGATACATTCTCTCAAAATCGATGGCACCAAAGAGACTGCGAAGCGATAACCTCAAATCGTTTTCAACAACAATCCGGATTATGCCCAAAGCTGCCCGTCGAAGAGCAAATGGGTCTTTAGACCCGGTAGGCTTCATACCAATTGCGAAAAAGCCGAACAATGCATCGGATTTATCTGCCAATGCCAGCAATGTACCTACCTCGCCGCTCGGCAAGTCGTCCGCAGGCCCAGCTGGCTTATAGTGATCTCTGATTGCATTCGAGATTTCAGAGCCGAGGCCGGAGGCGTAGTAGGCACCCATTGTGCCTTGCAGTTCAGGAAACTCGCCTACCATCTCAGTTACTAGGTCAGCCTTTGCAATTTGGGCTGCAGTGCGCAGCTTAGGTTGCATTTGCCGAACCTTTTGGATTGGCCATCCCAGCAGTTCAGGGAGTCGATCTGCAGCGATCTCAACTATGCGCTGAACCCGTTCGTTGACCATACCCAGCTTTTCGTGGAAGGTGATCCGTTCCAGCTTCCTGGCATGGTCCGCGAGTGCGGTCTTCTTGTCCTGCGTCCAGAAGAAGCGGGCGTCGGAGAGCCGCGCCGCGAGCACCTTGCGGTTGCCGGCGACAATCGCCTCACCGCCGTCCTTCGCCTCGATATTGGCGGTGCAGATAAAGACCGGTGCCAGCCGGACCGAACCCGTCGCACTGGCATCGCCGCGTCCGCTTGCGGACGGGAAAGGCGCCTCCGCCGAAGGCGGATAAGAAGCCACGAAATATTTCTGGTTTGTCGCCAGCGTCAGGCGGATCACCTCGGGCGGCACTTCGAGGAAGGCGGGGTCGAAATCACCCAGCAACGGCACCGGCCATTCGGTGAGGCCGGCATTTTCCGCCACCAGCGCCTCGTCGGCAATCCACGTCAGGCCGCGTTCGGCGCACAGCGCCTGTGCCCGGTCGCGGATCGTCGCCTTGCGCTCCTCCTGATCGACGATGACATGCGCGGCGCGCAGCTTGACCGCATAGTCACCGGCATTACCAATGGTCACCGGCCCCTTGTGATGGAAACGGTGGCCCATCGTCGCCGATCCGCTGGCGATGCCATCGATGGCGAACGGGACCACATCATCACCCAACAGCGCGACAATGCCCTGCAACGGCCGCACCCAGCGCAGCGATTCCGTTGTGCTGCTGGCGGTGCCCCAGCGCATCGACTTGGGCCAGGGAAAGGCGCGGATGATCGCCGGGATGGCTTCGGCCAGCACATCGGCTGTCGCCCGGCCGGGCTTGTCGATCACCGCAAACCAGACGCCGTCACGGTCCTCCAGTTGGTCCTTGGTCATGCCGGTCTTGCGCAAAAAACCTTCGAGCGCCTGATCGGGCGCGCTGGTGCGCGGGCCCTTGAATTCCTCGCGCACCGCCGCCGTTTCGAGCGGCAGTCCAGCGGCAATCAGCGCGAGACGGCGCGGCGTGGCATAGGTCGTCAGGCTCGCGGCCTTGAGCCCCGCCTTTTCAATTTCGGCGGTAAACAGCCGCGCCAGATCATCCCGCGCCTTGTCCTGCATCCGCGCCGGAATTTCTTCGGAGCGCAGTTCGAGAAGGAAATCGGTCATCACGCCACCCACCCAGGAAATTGCTCGGTCCAGGCCGCGCTGTTCTTTTCGATGTGCGCGGCGCAGGCGCCCTTGGCCATGTCGCGCACGCGGGCGATGTAGCTGGCGCGTTCCTGCACGGAAATGACGCCGCGCGCCTGCAGCAGGTTGAACACATGGCTGGCCTTGATCGCCTGGTCATAGGCCGGCAGCGGGAGGCCCTTTTCGACGCAGGCGGCATATTCGGCCTCGCAATCGCGGAACCAGCGCAACAGCTTGTCGGTATCGGCGACCTCGAAATTCCACGCCGAAAATTGCTGTTCATTGGCGAGGAACACCTCACCATAGGTCACGCCATCATTGTTGAAGGCGAGATCATAGACGTTGTCGACGCCCTGGATGTACATCGCCAGCCGCTCGAGCCCATAGGTCAGTTCGCCCGCAACCGGCTTGCAGTCATAGCCGCCAACCTGCTGGAAATAGGTGAACTGCGTCACCTCCATGCCGTCACACCACACTTCCCAGCCCAGCCCCCAGGCGCCCAGCGTCGGGCTTTCCCAGTCATCCTCGACAAAACGGATATCATGCACCAGCGGGTCGATGCCGATGGCGTCAAGGCTGCCGAGATACAGCTCCTGCAAATCCGCCGGGCTCGGCTTCATGATCACCTGATACTGGTAATAATGCTGCAGCCGGTTTGGGTTCTCGCCATAGCGGCCATCGGTCGGACGGCGGCTCGGCTGGACATAGGCGGCGTTCCAGCGCTGCGGTCCCAGGCTGCGCAAAGTGGTTGCCGGATGGAAAGTGCCGGCGCCGACTTCCATGTCATAGGGTTGCAATACGACACAGCCGCGTGATCCCCAATAATCATGCAGCGTCAGGATCAGGTCCTGAAAGCTGAGCGGCTTTCCATCGGTCGGTGCGGCGGCCACGGACAATTCCTTCGCAGGTGCAACAGGGTGTTGCGCGGCCTTTGGCGAAAGGGGCGCGCAGGGTCAAGCAATCGGCACATCAGTTTCCCGTTCCATGGAAGCGAACCGCCCTTGCGATGGCACCAATGCACAGAAAACAGGACAAAAGTCATATTCATGCGACATTATGTCATGTTAACTTGACTTTGTCAGCGAATCGCGACATAAAGTCAGGGAAACCTGACACCAACAGGCACGATGATGAACAACAAGCTCAAGGTACTGCGCGCCATGCGCAATTGGAGTCAGGCAGATCTGGCGGAAAGGCTCGACGTTTCGCGGCAAGCGGTCAACGCCATCGAGACCGGCAAGCATGATCCGTCGCTCCCGCTCGCTTTTCGTATTGCCCGCCTGTTCGAAACGACCATCGAGGAGATTTTCGATGACAGCCTCTGACCTTCCGGCAACCGATACGCCGACGACAACCGGGGCCGAGCCAACCACCGCAAACCGTGTCGTTCGGATCATCGCTTCGGTGATTGGCCTCATCTTCCTGTCCGGCGTCTTTGTCGGCTTCCTCGAAGCACGAGCGACCGACGGCAATCCGCCCTTCTCAATCAAGGCGATGGTCGTGGTGGCAGTGATCGCCGCGCTCGGCATGTGGTGCATCTGGGTCGCCCTCCGCAACAGCTTGGCAATAAAGCGCGGCGTCGACCAGATGCCACGTCGGGAGCGCAAATCCACAACGATAACCATCATCGCACTAACGCTTGGCGGTGTCACAGGCCTGGGTTTTGGCCTCACCCAGTCTTTGGCGCCCCATCTCCTGTTCGACGCCGAAGGCATGGTGCAGGCACCTCTCGCCATTGCCGCCGTGCTGTTGTGGGGCATTGCCGGGCCGTGGCTGACCAACTGGTGGCTCAAACAGACCGACGAGCATGAGCGTGACGCCTATATCGAAGGTGCCAACTGGACTGCCCATGCCTTGATGTTCGGCATCCCCGTCTGGTGGGTGCTTTGGAAAGCCGGCCTCGCGGTCGAGCCCTCGGCCATCGACTGTATCATCCTCGGCAGCCTGCTGTGGATGGGCGTGTGGATGCGCCGCAAATTTTTCTGAGCCAGTTTCAACAGCTTACCCCCCGTGGAAAGGACCAAGTCATGATCAAGTTCCCGCTCACCCGTCGCCTGTTCGCGACGGCTGCCTTGCTGCTGGCTCCGGCCACTCCGACGCTTGCCCAGTCTGCTCCGGCGACCGCGCCAGCTGCTGCCACTGCAGTTGATGCCGATCCCGCCCTTTGGGTCGTTCGGGATGCCGACACCACCATCTATCTGTTCGGCACGGTGCACGCCCTTCGACCAGGCCTCAGTTGGTTCGACGAAGCGGTCGCCGATGCCTTCAATGCAAGCAGCGAAGTCATTTTCGAAATACCGCAGGATGATGATCCCGCAGCGATGCAAAGCCTGATCGGGTCACTTGGCACGGCCCAGGATGGCCGAACACTGTCTTCGCGCTTGGGCGAGCAGGAACGCGCTGTGTACAGCCGTGCCATGGAAGGGCTCGGCCTGCCTCCTGCCGCATTTGAACAGCTTGAGCCCTGGGTACCTGGCGTCTTGCTTTCGGTTCTGCCCCTGATGCAGCGCGGCTATGACCCGGCGCAGGGTGCCGAACGCATCCTCTTCGCTGCAGCCACCGCCGCTGGCAAGCGGGTCGGCGCACTCGAAACTCCGCGGGAACAGCTGGGCTTTTTTGATGCGTTGCCCGAAAAGGCGCAGATAAAGCTGCTGGTAGAGGCGGCTGAACTGGCGGTGTCCCAGGAGGACAAGACAGCGACGATGATCAATCTGTGGGCAACCGGCAATGCCGATGATCTCGGTCGTATGATCAATGCCGAGATGGAAGATGACGCTGAACTGCGGGACGCCTTGCTGACCCGGCGCAATGCCAATTGGACGCAGTGGATCCGTACCCGCATGGACCAGCCGGGAACCGTGTTCATCGCAGTTGGCGCCGGTCATCTGGCAGGCAATGACAGTGTCCAGTCGATGCTGACCAGCGGCGGTATCACCGTCACGCGGTTAAACTACTGATCGGGCTTCCCTCGTGCGAAACAGCCAGTCACATCGCCGCTTGATCCCGTCCCTCATGGGGCTGATGCTGGTGGCTGGCTGTTCCGCGCCGGAGCCGATGGTCACCGGTCCTGTCCATCCGGCGATGTGGCAGGTGAGCGACGGTGATACGCGGATCATCCTGCTGGGCTCGGTCCACCTGCTTCCCGCGGACCTTGACTGGCAGGATGACCGTATCCGCCGCGCTGTAGAGCAGTCGGACCAATTGCTTCTTGAACTGGCACCCTCCGAGGTCGAGCAGGCCCCTGCCCTTTTCGCCCTGATGGCAAGTGATGAAGCCGTTGCGCCGATAGACCAACGCCTTGACGCTGTTGCAGCAGACCGGCTGGTCGATCTCGCCGGCGCTGCCGGACTGGATGAACGTGATGCTGACCGAATGGAAAGCTGGGCATTGAGCCTCACCGTCAGCAACGTCTCCACTGCCGATTCCGGTCTCGCTGTCGACAATGGCGTGGAACAGCGCCTGACCGCCGCATTTGCCAGGGCGAACAAGCCGGTCAGCGGACTGGAAACCGCGCGCCAGCAACTTGCCCTGTTCGATGATTTGCCTGTCCCGCTGCAGGATCAGATGCTGACGCAAAGCGTGCGTCGTTCAAATGGCGCAGCCGATACCATCCGCGCCACCGTTCGCGCATGGGCCAGCGGTGACACAGCGGCACTGGCCCGGCTTGCCCACCAGGATTTCATTCAATTGCCAGGGCTGTTCGGTCCGCTGGTGACCGATCGCAACCGGCGCTGGGCTGATCAATTGTCGGCCAGGATGCAACGGCCGGGCACTGTGCTGGTTGCGGTGGGCGCCGCCCATCTGGTCGGCCCGGACAATCTTCCCGCCATGCTATCCGCCCGCGGATTTGTGGTCGAACGATTGCCAGACCGTTGAGCGCGGTCCAATGGCACACTCGCTTGCCTTTTGCCGCAACTGTCGCTAAGCGCGCGCACTTCCTGACATGGTCATCCCTGGAGGCGTGGCGGGAGTTTCTGTTTTCCAGACCGGAGTAATATCATGAGCGAACAGCTGACGCTGTCGGCCGAAGCGCGTGAAGGAGTTGGCAAGGGAGCCTCTCGTGCACTGCGCAATTCGGGCCGCGTCCCCGCCGTCCTGTACGGCGACAACAAGGAGCCCGAAGCCATCCACGTCGAAGAAAAGGCGCTGGTTAAGGCGCTGATGACGGGTCACTTTTTCTCTGCCACTATCGAAGTCGAAGTGGCTGGAAAGACGACCATGACGTTGGCCAAGGATGTCGCTTTCCACCCGGTCACCGACCGTCCGATGCATGTGGATTTCTATCGCATCAACAAGGACTCGAAGTTCACCGTCAACGTGCCGGTGGTTTTCACCAATGAAGCCGCTTCGCCGGGCCTGAAGCGTGGTGGCGTGCTCAATATCGTTCGCCATGACGTTGAGCTGGCGTGCGACGCGAACCACATCCCCGAAGAACTGGTGATCGACCTGACCGGCTATGAAGTCGGCGACTCGATCCACATTTCGGCGGTCAAGCTGCCTGAAGGCACCAAGCCGACGATCACCGATCGTGACTTCACCATCGCTACCGTTGTTGCTCCGTCGGGCCTGCGCTCGGCTGAGGGCGACACGACCAAGAACGACAGCGAGTAAGAATGACAGTCGCCCCGGGCTCGACCCGGGGCCGCTCCCGGCCTTCCGCCGGGAATAGAGCGGCCCCGGATCAGGTCCGGGGCGACGGATTCTGATCGATGCAAATCTGGGCAGGCCTCGGCAATCCCGGCGCGCAATACGCGCTGCACAGGCATAATGTCGGCTTCATGGCGGTAGATGTCATTGCCGACCGCTACAATTTCTCCCCTTGGAAACGTGGCTTTCAGGGCTTTGCCGCCGAAGGGCGCATCGGCCCGGAGCGGATCATCCTGCTCAAACCCCAAACCTTCATGAACGAAAGCGGCCGCAGCGTCGGTGAAGCCATGCGCTTCTACAAGGCCGAAGTCGGCGACGTTACCGCCTTCTATGACGAGCTTGATCTCGATCCGATGAAGCTCAAGGTCAAGACCGGCGGCGGCGCGGCCGGCCACAACGGCATCCGCTCGATGATCGCCCACATCGGCGCCGATTTCCGCCGCGTCCGCCTCGGCATCGGTCATCCGGGCCACAAGGACCGCGTCACCGGCTACGTCCTCGGCAATTTCGCCAAAGCCGAAATGGACCCGCTCAGCGACCTCCTCACCGCCATCGCCGCCGAAGCCGAATGGCTTGCCAAGGGCGACGACGTACGCTTCATGAATGATGTGGCGTTGAGGATGGCGGGATAATGCCCAAGCGGGAGCGGTCCATTCCGCGCCGGCTCCAACTGCGGCATTTGCCGTTGACGATCCACAGACGCGTCTGGGCCCAGATCATCACTCTGCTCCTCGTCGGACCTATTGGGACATTGCCCGCGATTTTGGTGTTCGCTGGCATCGAAACGCGCGCCAATCCGATCGCCCTGCTGTTGATACTTCTGTGTTCTGCGGTTTTTCTGCTCGCGGCAGTGATCGGGCTGGATCGCTCGATCGGGTATCGTCTGATGATAGACGCTGACGGCTTCACGACGCAGGGGCTACTGTTCACTCGCCAGTTCCGCTGGAATGAAGTGCGGGAGTTCTCGGCTCGGCCAAATTACCGCCTGCCCGGCTACTACGCATCCTGGACAGTCGACGGGTCGCACCATCCCCGCCGCCACTGGTCTAGTCTTTGGTTCGGCTATTACGAAGTGCCGCCGCTGATGCAGATCGGCGGGAAAGAGTTGACGCGCCTGCTTCGACACGCCAAGCGACGCGCAGATTCCGGCTGGGCCGCTGCCCCGCCGCGCACAAGACGGAACAGCACATAATGGGTTTCAAATGCGGTATCGTCGGGCTGCCCAATGTCGGCAAGTCCACCCTGTTCAACGCCTTGACCGAAACGCAGGCAGCACAGGCGGCGAACTATCCTTTCTGCACGATTGAGCCCAACGTCGGCCAGGTCGCGGTGCCCGACCCGCGCCTCAACGAGCTGGCCAAGATCGCCGGCAGCCAGAAGATCATCGAAACCCAGCTCGCCTTTGTCGACATCGCCGGCCTCGTGCGTGGCGCGTCCAAGGGTGAAGGCTTGGGCAACCAGTTCCTCGGCAACATCCGCGAGGTCGACGCCATCGTCCACGTCCTGCGCTGTTTCGAGAATGACGACATCCAGCATGTCGACAATCGCGTCGACCCCATCGCCGATGCCGAAACGGTCGAGACCGAATTGCTGCTCGCCGACCTCGAAAGCCTCGAACGGCGCGTCCCCGCCTTCCAGAAAAAGGCAACCAGCGGCGACAAGGAAGCCAAATCCGCCGCCGCCGTGCTCGGACAGGCGCTCGATCTGTTGCGCGAGGGCAAACCCGCCCGCCTTACCGTCCCCAATGACGATGACCAAGCACGCATCTTTGCCCAGGCCCAGTTGCTGACATCAAAGCCGGTCCTTTACGTCTGCAACGTTGACGAAGGCAGCGCCGCCAGCGGCAACGCCTTCTCCGCCCGTGTGTTTGAGAAAGCCGCTGCGGATGGCGCGCAGGCTGTCGTCGTCTCCGCCGCGATCGAAAGCGAGCTGGTCGGCATGGACGCCGACGAACGCATGATGTTCCTTGAGGAAATGGGCCTGCACGAAACCGGCCTCGCCCGCGTTGTTCGCGCCGGATACGAGCTGCTGCACCTCCTCACCTTCTTCACCGTCGGCCCCAAGGAAGCCCGCGCCTGGACCGTCCACAACGGCGCCACCGCACCCGAGGCCGCCGGCGTCATCCACAGCGATTTCCAAAAGGGCTTCATCCGCGCCGAAACCGTCGCCTACGCTGACTATGTCGCGCTCGGCGGCGAAGCCCGCGCCCGTGAAGCCGGCAAGCTGCGCGCCGAAGGCAAGGCCTATGTCGTGCAGGACGGCGACGTGATGCACTTCCTGCACAGCTGATCCGTTCCGGGCGAGCGTGTTTCCCTCATTGCCCTGACGCCCTGCTTGGCTAACCATCGCGCAAACGATTCGCTGTCTGAAGGGCTCGCCATCATGTTGAACCGCCGCCTGTTCATTGCCGGTGCCACCGGCACCGCGCTTGCCGCGCCGGCCATCGTCCGCGCACAAAGCTGGTTTTCGGCCTATCCGTTCAAGCTTGGAGTCGCGGCGGGTGATCCCTCGTCAGACGGCTTTGTTATCTGGACCAAGCTGGCGCCCGAACCCTACGCACCGCATGGCGGCATGCCTATGTCACTGCTGCAGGTAAAATGGGAAGTGGCGAGCGATGACCGCTTCCGCACCATCGTCGCGGCTGGAGAGGCCCCTGCCCGACCCGAACTCGGCCACAGCGTCCATGTCGAGGTCAGCGGCCTGCAAGCCGGCACGACCTACTGGTACCGCTTCAGCATCGGCTCCGACCGGTCACTCTTTGGTCGGGCCAAGACGCTACCTGCGGCTGGCTCCGCCGCCAACCGGCTGCGTTTCGCCATAGCCGGCTGCCAGCATTATGAGAGCGGCCTGTACACCGCCTATCGCGCCATGGCCGGCGACGATCTCGATTTCGTCTACCATTATGGCGACTTCATCTATGAATATTCGCCCGACTATAATTTTGGCGCTGGCGGCCTGCCGGTGCCGAAAATCCGCGAGCATCGATTGCGCGAAGTCTATTCACTTGATGACTATCGCGCCCATTATGCCCAGCATCTGCTCGATCTGGACCTGCAGGCCGCCCGCGCGCGCCACGCCTTCATCTCGACCTTCGACGATCATGAGATCCACAACAATTGGGTGCAGGATATCTCGCAGGATCGGGATATCCCCAATCAGGTGTTTGCCCTGCGCCGCGCCGCGGCGATGCAGGCCTGGTACGAGTTCATGCCCGTCCGCGCAGCCCTCTTCCCCGATGGCCGGGTGATCAACGCCCATCGCCGGTTCAACTGGGGCACGCTTGCCGCGATCAATGTGCTCGACACGCGCAGTTGGCGCAGCGACCAGCCCTGTGACGACGGGTTCAAGCCCATCTGTGCCGGGGTCAACGATCCCGAAGCCACCGTCCTCGGTCAGGCGCAGGAACAATGGCTCGACACCAGCTTTGCCCGCCGCGACGCTACCTGGACCTGTGTCGCGCAACAGATCATGATGATGCCGCTCGACCGGCGCGATGGCGGGCGGACGCAGGGTCCTGAAAAGATCATCAACATCGATAGCTGGGCCGGTTATGACGCGGCGCGGCGCAGGATGATGCGCCGCTTCTCGCGCCTGGACAATGTCGTCGTGCTGACCGGTGACGAGCATCAGAATTTCGCTGGCCAGCTGTTTGACGGGGATCGGCCAGTGGCGATGGAGAATGTCATCACCTCGATCAGCAGCGGCGGCGACGGTCGCGATCTGCGCAATGGTGCCGATGTGCTGATGGCCGCCAACCCGCAGGTCAAGTTCATGAATGATCAGCGGGGCTATGGCGTATGTGAGGTGACACCGGACGCTTGGCAGACGCATTACATGGTTCTCGACCGGGTTTCGAGTCCCGGCGGCACGATCTCGCGCCGTGCGACCGCCACCATGGCGCGCGGATCGACCAACGTGACCATCAGCTGAGCAAAGGGGTCGTTAGTGTCCGAAGATCAGGTCATCCATTATGAAGACGTCGAAGTCGGCACCGTCGAACGCTATGGGAGCTATGCCGTCACCCGCGAGGAAGTGATCGAGTTCGCCAGCCGGTACGACCCCCAACCATTTCACCTGAGCGACGAGGCTGCTGCCCAAACCTACTTTGGTCGCCTCTCGGCTTCGGGCTGGCACACAGGATCGATGGCGATGCGGATGATGGTGGACCAGATGCAGCGCCGTCCCCGCGCCAGCCTCGGCTCACCGGGGATTGACGAGTTGCGCTGGGTCAAGCCCGTCTATCCCGGCGACACGCTTAGCGTCGAAAATGAAACCCTGTCAAAGCGTCGCTCGGCCAACCGCCCTGAAATGGGCCTGATTTCGGGTGTCACCCGAGTCTTCAACCAGCATGGCGAGGTAGTGATGACGATGAAGAGCACCGGCCTCATCAAGGTTCGCCACCCAGCTGCCCCTATCGAAGGCTGATCAGCCTCAGCGCCTACCGAACAGCTTTTCGATGTCGCCATGGCCCAGCTTGACCCAGGTCGGGCGGCCATGGTTGCACTGGCCGCTGTGCGGCGTTGCCTCCATTTCCCGCAGCAGCGAGTTCATTTCGGCGACGCTGAGTACGCGCCCGGCGCGCACGCTGCCGTGACAGGCCATCGTCGCGGCGACATGATCGATACGTTCGCCAATGGACAAAGGCGCATCATGCTCGGCGAGGTCATCGGCGAGATCCTTGAGCAGACGGTGGGTGTCGACCGTGCCGAGGAGTGCCGGCGTCGCCCGTACCAGCATCGCCGCCGGTCCGAATCTTTCAATGTCGAGGCCGAACGCCGACAATTCCTCGATCCGCGCCTCCAGACGGTCACAATCTGTCTCTTCCAGATCAACAACATCAGGCAGCAACAGCCGTTGCGCCGCCACGCCGCTACCGGCGGCTCCGGCGCGCAGCCGTTCAAGCACCAGCCGCTCATGCGCGGCATGCTGATCGACCAGCACCAGCCCATCTTCTGCTTCCGCGACGATATAGGTGGCGGCGACCTGGCCGCGCGCGACACCGAGCGGCGCATCGCTGGCAACGGGCACAGACGCAACCGCTACCTCGGCCCGCGCAGATACCGGAGCCAGCGCGCCAAAACCTTCAAACTTGCGTCCGGTATCAGCAACCAAGCCCGTCGGCCCGGCATATTGAGATACAGGCTGAGATGGTTGGGAACCATCCCATGCCGCCTGCACAGCCGGCTGAAAACCGCCAGCCGGGGGACGAGGTCCCTCGCCTTCCCGTTGCCACAACGCCATGGCGCTGGCGGCCGCGGGCTGGCTGCTGCGGTGCCCTTCCCGTTCAATCGCCTGCCTGAGGCCAGACACAATCATGCCGCGGACGAGTTGCGGATCACGAAAACGGACCTCGGTCTTGGCGGGGTGGACATTCACATCCACCTCGCTCGGCGGCACTTCCAGAAAAAGGGCCACAACCGCATGCCTGTCCCGCGCCAACAAATCGGCATAGGCGCCGCGGACGGCTCCGGTCAGCAACCTGTCCTTTACCGGTCGGCCATTGACGAACAGATATTGATGGTCGGCAATGCCCCGGTGAAACGTCGGCAGCCCTGCAATGCCGCCAAGCACAACGCCATCGCGCTCCAGATCGACAGCTATGCTGTTCGCCTTCAGGTCCCTGTCGGTCAGCGCGGCTACCCGTGTCGGCCGGTCCTGGTCAGGCGGCAAGTTGAAGATGGTACGCCCATCATGCTCCAGCAAAAACCCGACATCCGGACGCGCCATCGCCAGCCGCCGCATCAGGTCGAGACAGGCGGCATATTCGCTCCGTGCTGAACGCAGGAACTTACGCCTTGCCGGGACCCTTTCAAACAGGCCTGTAACCCTTACCCGCGTGCCATGGGGAATGGCGGCAGGCACTGGGTCAGTTGCCCGGCCATTGTCCACGCTGATGGACCAGCCATCCTCCCCTGCGACGCGGCTTTCGAGACGGACCTGCGCCACTGATGCAATCGAAGGCAGGGCCTCCCCGCGAAATCCGAGTGTGTTGACCGCCTCAATTGCCTCGTCGGGCAGTTTGGAGGTGGCATGGCGTTCAAAGGCAATCGGCAGTTCATTGCGAGAAATGCCGCATCCGTCGTCACTTACCTCTATACCATCGATACCCCCGCCCATCAGTCGCACGGCAATGCGACGCGAACGGGCATCAATTGCATTCTCTACCAGTTCCTTCAGCGCGCTGGCAGGACGCTCGACCACCTCCCCCGCTGCGATGCGATTCACCAAGTTTTCGGGGAGTCTGCGTATTGACATGGGGTGCATCCTAGCGCAGTCGAAGCGGCACTGCGACCCGTTCCCACCGGTAATTCTTTCCGTCCATCCGCACCAGCTCCCGGGGCTCGTTGCAATGGAACCGGGAGAGCCGTAGGAAGCGGCTCTGTCAGCCGTTTTTTCGGAGCCGTAACAAGCGCCATCATCGGGTCGATGGTTGATTGTTAGCTCCCCAGACATGGAACCGGGAATGTCCTTCTTTACCAAGCTGTTCAAATTCTCGTCGAACGACATGGCCATTGACCTCGGCACAGCGAACACGCTGGTCTACGTCCGCGGCAAGGGAATTGTGCTCGACGAACCTTCGGTGGTGGCGGTCGAAACGATCAACGGCATCCGCACGACCAAGGCCGTTGGCAATGATGCCAAGATGATGATGGGCAAGACCCCGGAGAATATCGAGGCGATTCGCCCGCTCCGCGATGGTGTCATTGCGGACATCGACGTCGCGGAAAAGATGATCAAGGCCTTCATCAAAAAGGTGTCAGGCGGCAACCCCATGCCGTGGAGCTACCCGGAAATCGTCATCTGCGTCCCCTCCGGCTCGACCAGTGTCGAACGCCGCGCCATCCGTGATGCCGCCCGCAATGCCGGAGCGAGCGAGGTGTTCCTGATCGAGGAGCCCATGGCCGCTGCCATCGGCGCCAACATGCCGGTGACCGAACCAGTCGGTTCCATGGTTGTCGACATTGGCGGCGGCACGACCGAAGTCGCCGTTCTGTCTTTGCGGGGCCTAGCCTACACCAGCTCCGTTCGCGTCGGCGGGGACAAGATGGATGAAGCCATCGTCTCCTATGTCCGTCGCCATCACAATCTGCTGATCGGCGAAGCCACGGCAGAACGCATCAAAAAGGATTTCGGCGTCGCCCGCCGTCCAGACGATGGCAAGGGTGCGATCATCCACATCAAGGGGCGTGACCTCGTCAATGGCGTGCCCAAGGAAATCGAGATCAACCAGGGCCAGATCGCCGATGCCCTGTCAGAACCGATCAGCGCAATTGTTGCCGGTGTCCGCAACGTTCTCGAAAACATACCTCCTGAACTGGCCGCCGACATAGTTGATCAGGGCATTGTCCTGACCGGCGGCGGCGCCTTGGTGCATGATCTGGACACGGTGTTGCGCAACGAAACCGGCCTGCCGGTTTCGGTCGCTGACAATCCGTTGACATGCGTCGCCATTGGCACTGGCCGCGCGATGGAGGACCCGGTCTATCGCGGCGTCCTGCTGACCGCCTGAGGCACACGGGGATAGCAGCATGGCGTCGTCCAGCTCCGGTCGCCGCGCATATGACCGCCGGGCCCAATATGGGGCCTTCGCGGCCTATGTCGTGGCCATCACCGGGGTCATCGCCGGCCTGTTGTCTGCCATCATCTGGATGGTCGACCCGGTCGGATTCAGCAATTTGCGGATGGTCGTGGCTGAGGCCACGGCACCGGTTGGCCGCGTCATCAACGCCGGGACCTCGTCGGTCAGCGCGGTGGATGACAATATCGCCGCTTGGTGGAATGCCGGGTCACAGAACCGCCAGTTGCGTCAGGAACTGACCGCAGCCCGCCGCGAACTTATCCGCGCCCGTGGACTCGAAGCCGAAAATCGGCAGTTGCAGCAGTTGCTGGGCCTGACCAGGGGCGACGTGCGACCGGTCGCCATTGGCCGGCTGCTTTCCACGTCCGCGACCAGCACCCACCGTTACGCCATTCTTGATGCAGGCTTTGCTGATGGCGTGCGTACCGGACAGCCAGTCCGTGCCGCCGCCGGCCTGATCGGTCGTACGCTGGAAGTCGGCCCATCTGTGTCCCGCATCCAGTTGATTACCGACCGCAAGAATGTCGTTCCGGCGCGGCGCGGCCGCGACGGACTGGCGGTGGTGGTCAGCGGCCGCGGGGATGACCTTCTGGAGGTGCGGCCCCTCAATGCCGCCGGCAATCCGTTGAAGGTCGGCGATGTCCTTTTGGCATCCGGCGTCGGGGGCCTTTACCAGCCGCGCACGCCCGTGGCGCTGGTCGTGCAACTTACCCATGATGGCGCTCTTGCCCGGCCGATGGCAGACCCATGGCGGGCCGATGCTGTTATCGTCGAACCCGCTTCGGCTGCCAATCTCGATGAACCGCCACCGCCGACCGAACAATCACCGGAGGCCGGCAATGGCGGCGGAGCAACCCCTTGAGCGCCCTCTATGACAGCGTAGATGATGCCTATGCACCGCCACGGCGGCTGCTCATTACACCAACTTTGTCGGTGTTGCTGGCTTCACTGCTGACCACATTGCCAATCATCGTCAATGCGCCACTGCTGCCGCCGATGGGCCTGCTGATGTTGCTCAGCTGGCGGCTGATGCGCTCCGACGTTTGGCCAATCTGGATCGGCATCCCGCTCGGTTTTGTCGATGATCTGGTCAGCGGCCAGCCAGTCGGCAGTGCGGTGGCACTGTGGACTATCGTCATGCTGTCCATTGATCTGGTTGACCGCAAGATTGTCTGGCGCGACTATCGGGTCGACTGGATCATCGGTGGCGTGGCCTTGCTGTTTGTGCTTGTCTGTGGGGCGGCACTGGCCCGTGCCGGAAGCCTGGGCGACATAGTCATGCTGGTCGGACCGCAGTGGATATTCTCGTTGTTCCTCTTGCCGCTGTTCATGCTGCTCGTGGCGCGGCTTGACCGTTGGCGCTTGCGGCGATGAAGTTTCGCTGGCGCCGTTCCAATCCTCGCCCTGACCCCGGCATTACCGAAGGGATGCAGCGGCTTACCTTCACGCGGCGGGCAATGCTGGTGAGTGGGGCGCAGGTTGGCGTCGCCGGTTTGCTGGCCGCGCGGATGACCTATTTGTCGGTCGTCGACAATGAACGCTACACCCTTTTGTCGGAAAGCAACCGGGTCAACCTCACGCTCATTCCGCCCCGGCGCGGCTGGATTGTCGATCGCTATGGCAAGGCATTGGCCGACAATCGTGTCGCCCTGCGGGTCGACATCATTCCCGATCGACTGGACAACCGCAGCGCCGTCATCACACGGCTGACTGAACTGCTTCAACTCGACAATGACACGGTCGACCGGATCAACCGTGAACTCGACGCAGGCGGCGGCGCACAGCCGGTTGAGGTCGCCGCCGACCTTGACGAAACGCGCTATGCCGCCGTCTCGGTCAACCTGCCCGAACTGCCTGGTGTGGTGCCGGCCCGCGGCTTTGTCCGAAACTATCCCGCCGGACCGTCTGTTGCCCATCTTATTGGTTATGTCGGGTCGGCAAGTGCCGAGCAATACAAGGAAAGCCGCGATCCGCTACTCCTCACACCGGGTTTCAAGGTCGGTAAGGATGGTATTGAGAAAGATTTCGAAAATGAGCTCCGTGGTCGTCCGGGTGCCCGACGCGCCGAAGTGACCGCCCGCGGCAAGCTGGTCCGTGAACTGGCAACAACCAACGATACGCCTGGCAGCACACTGCAACTGACGATTGATGCTGATTTGCAGGATTATGCCGCTCGCCGACTCGGCACGGAATCCGGTGCGGTCGTCGTTCTGGATGTCACTACAGGTGGCATATTGGCACTCTGCTCGATGCCCGCCTTTGATCCGAACAGCTTCACCGACGGCATTGGCCGGCTCGAATGGAAGATGCTCAACGAGGACGATCATATTCCGCTGCTCAACAAGGCGATGCGCGGCCTCTATCCCCCTGGCTCAACTCTGAAGCCGATGATTGCCGTGGCTTTTCAGGCCGCCGGCGTTGATCCTGAGGAAACAGTCTTCTGCAATGGCGGCTATACATTGGGCAACCGCCGGTTCGGGTGCCTGGGTCGGCATGGCAGCATCAACATGCGCCATGCCATCGAGAAAAGCTGCAACACCTATTTCTATGCCATGGGCAAACGTGTTGGTTTCGACGCCATCGCCCCGGTTGCCAAAGCCTTTGGCCTGGGGGAGGAATTTGAACTTCCCGGCACACGTCAACGCTATGGCACCGTGCCTGACAGCGCGTGGAAACGGCGCCGCTTCGATCAGGCATGGTCCGTATCCGACACGCTGAACGCGACGATCGGGCAAGGCTATATGTCGGTCAACCCGCTGCAATTGGCGGTCATGACGGCGCGGCTCGCCACAGGGCGAAAGGTCGAGCCTCGCCTGCTATTGGATTCTCAGGCGGCTTTGCCTGATCCCCTGCCCTATTCGCCCGACTTTTTCCATGCCGCACGCCAGGGCATGGACTGGGTGGTCAATGCCGCCGGAACAGGCGCCCGCAGCCGGCTGGCCATCCCCAACATTCGCATGGGCGGAAAGACCGGCACAGCACAGGTACGTGGGATTCGTGGCTCCAATCGCGGCCAGAGCGGGGAGTGGCGCTTTCGCGACCATGGTCTGTTTGTCTGCTTCGCGCCGGTCGACGAACCTCGCTATGCAGCGGCGGTCGTCATCGAACATGGACTGGGCGGCGCCCGCGCTGCCGCTCCGGTAGCCAAGGATGTGCTGACCTTCCTGTATGACCGGACACAGGCGCTCGAAACACTGGCCTCGCTTGAGGCTGGCTGGGGCGGCACCATGCGCGACCGTCTTCAGCGGCGCTATGCGGCGTATCAGGCGGCAGCCGCTAATCCAATGTCACCAGCGCCGACACCTCCCGAGGTCGGGGCTGCCACTGGTGCACCACCGGCAGCAGTGCCGAATGCCCCCCCTGCCGCCACCGCGCCCCTCCCTGATCCGGGCGCGTCAGTGCCAGCGCCAACTGCTGCACCAGCCGCACCACCCGCCCAGACCATCACTCCGGCTGTCGGAACGCCGCCATGAGCAGTCCGATCGTTCCCAATGCCGTCGCACAGGCTTTTCCCTGGAAATTGACCGCGCTGCTCTGTGCGCTGGCGGGCTTCGGCACGCTGGTCCTGTTTTCGGCCGCAGGGGGCAGCATGTCGCCCTGGGCCAGTGCCCATGTAACGCGATTCGTCATCTTTCTGATCATGGCATTTGTCATCAGCTTCGTCCGTGAGGATTTCATGCGGATGATGACCTTGCCCGCCTTTGTCATGGTGCTCCTCGCTCTCTTTGGTGTGGAGTTGCTTGGAGCGGTAAAGGGTGGCAGCCAGCGCTGGCTCGAACTCGGCTTCATGCGGTTGCAACCGTCGGAATTCATGAAGCCGGCGGTGGTGCTGGCTCTGGCGCATTTCTATGGCATGGTCCCGCCGGGTCATATGGGCCGATGGTCATCGCTGTGGCCGGCGCTGGTGGCCCTCGGTCTGCCAATGGCGCTGGTGATGCTCCAGCCTGATCTGGGCACTGCCATTGCCATTGGCGTAGGGGGCGTCACCGTTGCCTTTCTCGCCGGCTTGCCGATGCGCTGGTTTGTCGGCACCGGCCTGCTTGGCCTAGCCTCCTTGCCTGTATTGTTCAGCATGTTGCACGAATATCAGCAAAATCGCGTGCTGACCTTTCTGAACCCTGAAAGTGATCCGCTCGGCACCGGTTATCATATCACCCAGTCGAAAATCGCGATCGGCTCGGGCGGACTTTTTGGCAAAGGCTTCCTCAACGGAACCCAATCGCGGCTCAATTATCTGCCGGAACGACAGACCGACTTTGTCTTTGCCACCATGTCAGAGGAATGGGGCCTGCTCGGCGGGCTGCTGCTCATCGGCGGCTTCCTCTTGCTGTTCCGCTGGGGCTGGCGCGTGGCGTTGGGCAGCAGCAGCCGCTTTGGCCGGCTCGCCGCTGGCGGACTGACCATGACGATCTTCTTCTACATGGCGGTCAACCTGCTGATGGTCGTTGGCCTTGCCCCGGTGGTTGGCATTCCGCTGCCATTCATGTCCTATGGCGGGTCTTCGATGCTGACTGTCATGATTTGCATCGGCATCATCATGAGCATTGATCGGCAGACCAAGCGCAGCGGCGGCCGGATCGACTGACCCGGTTGGGAATGTCGTGCCTTCAGCGCAAAAAATTTCGTCCTGCCGCCGGTCAGGGCGTTGCACTGGCAAAAACATCCTGCTAACGGCCCATCTCCGCTGACGGGGAGGTCTCACCAGCCCTCCGCCCCAAAGGTTTCAGCGGTGGTCCGAAAGGGCATGGGGGGACGCATAGCTCAGTTGGTAGAGCAGCTGACTCTTAATCAGCGGGTCCTAGGTTCGAGCCCTAGTGCGTCCACCATCTTCCACTGTTTCCGGTTAAAAATTGCGTGCGGTTCCACAAGGCCCTTCCCGATTGGTGGGCCGGTCATCATTTGACCTGTGGCGGCTACGTCGGCGACCGCCGGGGACTGACCGATCTGCTTGGTCCGGGGACACTATCAGGCCGCGGACAGCGCCTTCAGAAACTCGTCGATACGCCGGGCATTGACGCCAAAGTCGGAAACGCCGACGCGGCTGACCGACCGCATGTCCACGCGCGACCGGCCATCGGCAGTGGGGGAGATGCGGATCACCACATCATCCTTGAACCGGATATAGGAGACGCTGGCCGTAGCTTCGACATGTCCGCGTGCAGGATCGCTGACCGCTATCTCCCAGCCCGATTCACGGGCAATGCGGGTCGCTGCGTCGGTAACCTCAGCCACCGGTTTGGCAAGGACAAGCGGCTGCAAATGGCCATAGGCACCCGCATGCAACCTGCGCCAATTCTCGACAGTTTCGACGCCAGCCAGATTGTCCGCCCTCAGCGGCAGGCGTTCAAACTGCGGCGGATTGGCAATGTCTGTCGTGACATCGTGGATGGCCGGCACTTCGCCCGCCGCCATCGGCCGGCTGACAAGAAATCCGACGAACAGCGCGCCAATGGCAATCGCAGTCAGGGCACGGCCGCGTCGCGCATTGTCAGCCTTGCGCCCGGCAAAGAGCGCCAGCAGCCCTGCCAGCAGGGCCATCGCCGCCACCAGCCCTCCACCCATCATCGCTGCAAAGCCCGCCAGCTTGCCGATCACATCATATCGGGCGAGAGTCAGCCCGGTGAAGGCAATCAGCAGCGAGGCGATCGCAAGGACAAGCGACCACAGCGCGAGGCGCGGTGCCCAGATCGAGATGCGCGGAGCGTCAGAAGGATTGTCTGTCATGCCAAGAAGTCAGCAGGAAACTGGCCAAAGGTCAATCACGGCGGCAAAAAACACCCGGCGTCCGATGGCCGGACACCGCCACCTACTGGTACAGCCATGTGCTGACGGGATGATGGAACAGGCATGAGCAAACGCGTCATTCTGGCAGGCGGGGGGCATGCCCATCTCGCTGTACTGGCGGACTGGGCCCTGAACCCATTACCCGATAGCGACCGCTGGCTGGTCAGTTCGTCGTCTCACACCGCCTATTCCGGCATGCTGCCGGGTTGGCTGGCCGGCCATTACCGGGCCGAAGAGCTCATGATCGATCTGGAGCCGATGGCGGCACGGGCAGGTGCCAAACTGATTGTCACCGACGCCATCGGCATCGACACCCGACGCAACATCCTCACCCTCGCATCCGGTCAGGACATCGCCTTTGACCTCCTGTCCCTTGCAACCGGCGGGGAGGCGGATGTCGCGGCGCTTGCCGCGCTGGGTGACAGAGTGCTGCCGATCCGACCGGTGCCAGGTTTCATGGCAGGCTGGACGTCCTTTCTGGAAACACAATCCAGCGCCGCGTCCATCAGTGTCGCCATAGTTGGCGGCGGCGCGGCGGGGGTCGAGATCGCGCTTGCCGTCGCCAGCGCGCTGGATCGCAGGCCGGGGACAGCCCGGGTTGCGCTGGTTACGCCGCAGGACGGATTTCTTGCCGGCCACTCCCCCCGTGTCCGGAAAGCGGCGCTGGCACAACTGGCTGGACGCGGGGTCGAGGTCCATTTCGCCCGGGCCACCGGCAGGGAGGGCGCGCTCTGGCTGTCGAACGGGGCGGCACTCAACGTCGATTGCGTCATCGCCGCGACCGGCAGCCGGGCACCAGCCTGGCTTGCCAGCTCAGGTCTGGCCTGCACGCCATCGGGTTTCGTCGCAGTCGGCGCAGACATGCGCAGCACGTCCCACCCCGCCATATTTGCGGCTGGCGACATTATCGAGCGGGTTGACCGGCGGCTCGAACGGTCCGGTGTGCACGCGGTCAAGGCTGGCCCCGTGCTGGCCGCGAACCTCCGCGCTGCGATCAGCGGCACCAAACCGTCGCGCTATCAGCCGCGCCGCCGCACGCTCTATCTCCTGGCTTTGGGCAACAGGCGCGCCATTCTTTCGTGGGGAGGTTTCATGGCCATCGGGCGATGGGTCTGGCGCCTCAAGGACTGGATCGACCGCCGCTTTGTCGCCCGCCACAGCCCTCACCCCGGCACACGAACGGCGGGCACCCTGTTACCGCTGACGGTTGCCGACGGGACGGCTGTCGACTCTGATGCGCAGGGCCGGTAAGTCCGATCGCCGACAATCGACCGGCCTGGACCAGCCATAGCGATCGGATGCAGTGTGAAGAAACCTCTAGTCATCGCCGCCCTGCTCATCACGGCCATCGCCGCATGGCATCTGCTTGATCTCGGCCATTATCTGACGCTTGAGCAATTGAAGGCCCAGCAAGCCGCTCTCGAACGATTTTACCAAGCCAACCCCCTGCTGCTGCTGGCGCTTTTCTTTGCCGTCTATGTGTTGGTTACCGCCCTTTCACTGCCGGGCGCCGCGATCATGACGTTGGCGGCAGGCGCGATATTCGGCCTTCCGACGGGATTGCTGCTGGTGTCCTTCGCCTCCTCGATTGGTGCCACCCTCGCCTTTCTCGCGTCGCGTTACCTGTTTCATGATGCGGTGCAAAACCGGTTTGGCACCCGCTTGCGCGCGGTCAATGAAGGGGTGGCGCGCGATGGCGCCTTTTACCTCTTCTCGCTGCGCCTCGTACCAGTGTTTCCCTTTTTCGCGGTCAACCTGCTGATGGGGCTGACGCCGATCCGTACCTGGACCTATTATTGGGTCAGCCAGGTCGGGATGGTCCTCGGCACCATCGTCTATGTCAATGCGGGCACACAACTGGCCCGGATCGAAAGCCTGTCGGACATAGCCTCGCCCGCCCTGCTCGCATCCTTCACTGCGCTTGGTGCCCTGCCTTGGGTCGGCAAATGGGTGATGACCCTGATCAAGCGCCGCCGGGTCTACGCCGGCTGGAAACGACCGGCGCGGTTTGACCGCAACCTCATCGTCATAGGCGCGGGCGCTGCGGGGCTTGTCTCGTCCTACATCGCCGCCACGGTCAAGGCGAAGGTGACCCTGGTAGAAGCATCAAAGATGGGCGGCGATTGCCTCAACTATGGCTGTGTGCCCTCAAAGGCGCTGATCAAATCGGCCAAGGTCGCGCACCAAATGCGCCATGCCGATCGCTATGGCTTGCACGCCACCGTTCCCGCTTTCAGCTTCAAGGCAGTGATGCAGCGGGTTGAGGACATCATAACCGCCATCGAACCGCATGACAGTGTCGAACGCTACACCGGTCTGGGCGTCGATGTGGTCAAGGGGCACGCCCGCATTGTCGATCCATGGACGGTCGAGATCACCGGGAATGATGGCAGCAGCCAGCGCCTGACCACGCGTTCGATCATCATCGCCGCTGGTGCCGCCCCCTTGATCCCTGCTCTCCCCGGCATCGAGGCAAGCGGCTATCTGACCAGCGACACGCTGTGGGAGACGTTCGCCACACTCGACGAATTGCCGCGCCGCATAGTTGTGCTGGGCGGAGGTCCTATCGGGTCGGAACTGGGACAGGCCCTTGCCCGGCTCGGCGCTGAGGTCAGCCTCGTAGAAATGGGCCAGCGAATCCTTCCGCGTGAGGATTCGGACGTCGCCGAAGCGGCCCGCGCGACACTGGAAGCAGATGGAGTACAGGTGCTTACCGGGCACACGGCCGAACGCTTTGAAAGCAAGGGCGGTGAACGCGCCCTGATCGTAAGCCATGACGGTGTGCAACGCGTCCTCGCCTATGACGCGCTGATCATCGCGGTCGGGCGCAAGGCGCGATTGTCGGGCTATGGCCTCGAAGAATTGGGGATCGAAACCGAACGCACCGTCGTCACTGACGATTATCTTGCGACCCTATATCCCAACATCTATGCTGCGGGCGATGTCGCTGGCCCTTATCAGTTGACCCACACGGCCGCGCATCAGGCATGGTTCGCCAGTGTCAACGCACTGTTCGGTCAATTTTGGCGGTTCAAGGCGGACTACCGGGTCATTCCTGCTACTACCTTCACCGATCCCGAAGTCGCCCGTGTCGGACTGAATGAGCAGGAGGCTCTGGCGCAAGGCATTGCCTATGACGTTACCCGCTTTGATCTGCACGAACTGGACCGTGCGATCGCCGACAGCGCCACCCAGGGCTTCATCAAACTGCTGACAGTGCCTGGCAAGGACCGCATTCTCGGCGTCACCATCGTTGGTCACAATGCTGGGGAACTCCTCGCCGAATATGTGCTGGCGATGAAGCATGGGCTGGGTCTCAACAAGATCATGGGCACCATCCACAGTTACCCGACCATGGCCGAAGCCAACAAATATGTGGCTGGCGAGTGGAAAAAGGCGCGCAAGCCTGAACGGCTCCTGGCCTTTGTCGAACGTTATCACCGCTGGCGTCGCGGATAACCCAGGCTATCAGTCCCCAATCCAGACCGTCGGCCAAAGCGTTGGCGATGGGGTCCCTTTGCGGAGAATTGCCGTGTTGGCACGTTACCTGTTTCTTTCCAGCTGCCTTGCTTCTGCAATGCTCGCCGCATCGCCGGCCATGGGGCAACAGACGGGGGTGCAGATTGCCCTGGTCGATGGCGCAACCAACCAGCCTGCCACCAATGTGGAGGTCCGCATCGACAATGAAGCCATTGGCTTCTCCCGGATCGAACGATCGGACGAACAAGGGTTTGTCCGTGTCGAAGGATTGACGACCGCCGGCACTTGGCGCGTTACCGCCTTGGCCGGTGATCGTTATGAACAGGATCAGGCGGCGAGCATCGAACTGCGTGCCAATTTCATCAGCAGCGTCACGTTGCGACTGGCACCGCTCAATGGAGGAACCATCGTCGTGACCGGTGCACGGGGCATCACCCGGCTCAACACGGTCAATGCGGAAGTGTCCGCCTCCATCGGTCGCAATGAGCTGGCCGCCTTGCCCATCGAAGGACGCGATGTGCTGGGCTCGCTCGTGCGATTGCCCAATGTCGTCGCCTCAACCGGCTTTTTCCCCGAAGCGCCAGCCATCTCGATCAATGGCTCCAATGGCCTCGACACCAACTATCTTCTCGACGGCCTCGACAATAATGAAAATTTCCTCGGCGGCCTCAAATTCCCGGTGCCGTTGGGCTTCACCCGCGATGTTACCGTACTCGCCAACAGCTATTCGGCGGCCTTTGGACGCACGGCAAATGGCGTCGTCAACTACACCTCCCCATCGGGCACCAACACTGTCGAGGGTGACGTCTATGCCCTTGTCCGGCCGGGCAGGCCCTTTGATGCCCGCTCGCCTTTCCCTCGCCGCGATCTCAGCGGCAATGCGGTGGGGGAGAGTTTCGAACGCTATCAGGCAGGATTCAGCATTGGCGGGCCGATTGTCCGTGACCGCACCTTTTTCTATGCCAATCTCGAATATACGCATGACAGCAACCGCCAGCTGGTCGATGCACCAGCCCTTGGCATCACCGACACGGTCACCGGCAACAACAGTTTTACACTCGGATCGGTTCGGATTGATCATCGCCTGACTGATCAATGGACATTGGGACTGCGCGCGAGTGCCGGCCGGGTCAGCATAGACCGGCCAGGCGGCGGTCTTGGCGGAGGCAATGTCACCTTTCCTTCGGCTGGTTCTGATCAGAACCGTTTCTCCACCCTCATCGCCGCAACGGCCAGCTTTTCGGGCGACCTTTGGAGTTATGATGGCGCACTCCAGTTCAGCCGCTTCCGTTGGGATTATGCCAACCCAAAGGAGCCAACGGGACCACAGGTCGCCGTCCGGGATCCATCCGGCCTGACGGTCGCAGTCGTTGGTCATCCGGGCTTTTTGTTCAACAGTCTGGAAAAGAGCTGGCAGACGACCCACCGGCTGCAACGTCAGGCGGGGAGCCATAGGTTCAGCTTCGGCATGGACCTCATCCGTTCCGATTTTGCTTTGCTCGGCGGCGGCAATCCGGACGGCAATTTCACTGTGGACCTGACAGCCGCGCAACTGGCTGGGCTTTCGTCCCAGGGACTTGACCTGACCGCCGGCCAGGTGCTGGCGCTCAATCCGGTCGTCGCAAACTATTCGGTGGAACTGCGACCGCAAAGCTTTGGTACCGGCCAGACGCAATTGGCCCTCTATGTTGAAGACGAATGGCAGATAAACCCGCGGTTGACCGCGACCCTCGGCCTGCGCTGGGATTATGACAGCCTGACCGGCATTGTCGGCCGCAGGGGGCAAGGACCAGGCGCGGATCATGACAATTTCGCGCCACGTTTCGCGCTGAACTACCGCCCCGATGCCCGGTCAACCCTACGTTTTGGCGCCGGGCTGTTTTACGGCAAGCTTTCTTATGCTGTCATTTCCGACGCGCTTCAGCGCAATACCACCTCATCAGGATTTATGTCACAATTGGCATCGTTGCGAACGCTCGGGATCCTGCCGTCGGGAACGGACCTCAACGCAGTCACCTTTGACGGAAACCTGACCGTTTCTCCTGCCTGCGCCGTCGCCGCATCCTGCCCGTCGCCCCAACAGGTACAGGCCTTGCGAGATACAGCCACGTTGGGAGAGGCGCGTATCCTCAATCCGGATGGCTATGACAGTCCGTGGAGCCTGCAACTCAGCGCAGGCTATCAATATCAGGCGAACGACACGATCACCCTCTCGGCTGACCTGATCTACAGCCGGTCGCACAATCTTGTGCGCCTGAGGGATCTTAATGCTCCTGCGGCTTTCATACCCAATCTCGCCAATCTCACGGCGGCGAACATTGCCCTGCTCCGTGCTCAGGCCGACAATGGCGCCCGCCTTGCCCTCGCCCGCGCGCTCGGCCTTGTCCGCAGCCAGCCGGATGCCGATGCCACCCGCCCGGTTGCGCTGGTGGCCGGAGGAGCCCGCCAGATAACCCTGTCCGAAACAGCCGGTCAGGCCGAATATAGGGCGCTGGTGCTGCAAGCGAACAAGGTGCGTAGCACCGACAGCTATGCCTTCCGCCTCAGCTACACCCTTTCCAGCCTGCGCAACGACACCGACGACATCAACTTCCGCGCCGCGAATGCCAATGATTTCAGCACAGAATGGGGTCCCTCGGCCAATGATCGACGCCACCTCGTCTCGGCGGTCGGCTATCTCTATCCGGTGGATGGACTGACGCTGAGCGTCGCTGGCCTGTTCCAATCCGGCCAACCGGTCAATCTGGTGCCCGATGCACGCATTTTCGGCACACAGGATCTCAATGGAGACGGCGCCTCCTTCGGGGAAAATTTCGTCGGCAATTCGGATCGCTATCCCGGCAGCCGCCGCAACGCCGCCCGCTTGCCCTGGTCGGCAACGGTCGATCTGGGACTGCGCTATGCTATCCCGGGCTTTGGCGGACGGTTCGAACTCAGCGCGGATGTGTTCAACCTGTTCAACGCCAATAATGAATCGGGTTTTGCCAACGCCGCTACCACATCCAACCAGATCCAGTTCGGCGGCGGCGCGCCCTTTGTTCAGCGCAATGCCGGACCACCTCGTCAATTCCAGTTCGGTGCGGCATACAGGTTCTGACGGGGGGCGGTATGGTCATCGTGCAACAGGCTCAGGGATTGATCGGGATCGTGCTGGTCCTCGCCCTTGCTTGGGCCTTCTCGGAAAACCGCAAGGTGTTGCCGGGCTGGCGATGGATCGGCGGGGCGATTGCCATGCAGATCGTGCTGGCGCTGATCATTGTCCGCGTGCCGGCGGTCTGGAGCGTGGTGGATGTCATCAACCGGGGCGTCGCCGCGATCGAGACCGCAACCCTTGCCGGATCAAGCTACATGTTCGGCTATCTTGGCGGGGCGCCCATTCCCTTCGTTCTCAAACCGGGCAGTGAACAGCCGCTGGTTATTGCGTTTCAGATCCTGCCGCTGATCATCGTCTTTTCCGCACTGACCGCTGTCTTCTGGCACTGGGGCGTGCTCCGCATCATAGTCCGGGGTCTGTCCTGGGCGCTGCGCAAGACGATGGGTGTTACTGGCGTTGTCGGCCTCAACGCCGGGGCCAACATCTTCCTTGGCGTTGTCGAGGCACCGCTGATCGTCCGTTCCTACTTCGCCCGCATGTCCCGGGCGGACCTGTTTGCGGTCATGGTACTGTCAATGGCGAACATCTCGGGCGCGCTGCTCGTTCTCTATGCGACAACGCTGGCGCCACAATTGCCCGATGCGGTCGGACACATGATCGTCGCCTCCTTCCTCTCCCTGCCCGCCGCGATCCTTGTCGCGCGGATCATGGTACCGGGCGAAGGCAGCGTCGAACTTGCCGAGCCGGAGGCAGAGGTTGCCTATGAAAGCACCATGGATGCGCTGATCCGCGGCACGATGGAGGGGGTGCAACTGGTGCTGGCCGTGGTCGGCATCATCATCGTCATCTTTGCCCTGGTCAATCTCGCTGACCAGATCCTCGCCAACCTGCCCCTCGTCGCGGGCCAGGCGATCACCGTCCAGCGCGCCTTTGGCTGGCTGTTCGCGCCGTTCATGTGGGCATTGGGTGTACCATGGGCGGAGGCCGGAACCGCCGGTTCGCTGATGGGGACAAAGGCAATCCTCAACGAATATGTCGCCTATCTCCAATTCGCCAGCCTGCCCGAAGAGGCACTGTCACCGCGCAGCAAGCTGATCATCACCTATGCGCTGTGCAATGTCGCCAACCTTGCCAGTGTCGGCCTGCTGGTCTCGACCATCGCAACGCTCGCCCCCTCCCGGCGCAAGGACGCCATCAGCCTTGGCATGAAAAGCTGGGTCGCCGGCAATATCGCCTCAGCGATGGGTGGTGCGGTGATCGGCCTGGTCACGCCGGTCTGACCTGATGTTCGACGCCCGCCTCCGCCCGCTGATTGACCCGCCGCTCAACGCCGCGGGTCGCTGGCTGGCCCGACGGGGCGTCACCGCCAATGCCGTGTCGCTCACCGGCATTGCCGTCGGCGTCGCCGCCGCCGTCGCCATTGCCCACAGCCATTTCATGCTGGCCCTGGGGCTGATCATCGCCAACCGCGTGCTCGATGGGCTCGATGGCGCCGTCGCCCGCGCCACCCGCCTCACCGATTTTGGCGGCTATCTCGATATTGTCGGCGATTTCCTCTTTTACGTCGCCGTGCCGGTCGGCTTTGCCCTGGCCTCGCCGGCCAATCTCTTGCCCGCGCTGCTGCTCGTCGCCAGCTTCACCCTGACCGGGATCAGCTTCCTCGCCTTTGCCGTCATCGCCGGCAAGCGAGGGCTCGAAACGGCGGCGCATGGCCGCAAGAGCTTTTTCTACGACACCGGCCTCGCCGAAGGCACGGAAACCATCGCCATATTCATCGCCATGCTGCTGTGGCCCGCGCATTTTCCGGTCATCGCGCTGGCCTATGCCGGCCTGTGCCTGGTCACCGTTGTCCAGCGCAGCCTTGCCGCATGGCACAGTTTTGCCGGCGAGAGCCCGCCCGGTTGAGCGCCCGGCTCAGTCGTCGAAGGTAAAGGCCCGTTCGAACCAGACATGCTCGCATTTGCGGCACTTGTGCTTGGTCGTCACCCGGATCCGCTGGGCCACCACATGCGAACGGCCACCCCGCCCCTCGCGATAGCGGTCGACCACTTCTTCGGAAACCGCCCCGCGCGCTTCGCATTGGGGGCAGACCGTGCCAAACAGCGCGCTTTCGTCAAGCAGCCCGAAAATCAGCACCATCAACGGCAGGTGCACCGCGCCTATAACCGTCAGGGCGAGCGTCGCCTCGCTGGCATCACCGGCAAAAGCCACCGTCACCACCACATAGCGCACCGCAAAATAGATCATGGCGGTCAGGAACAGCGCCATCGTATAACGCGCCACAGGCGCCAGCATCAGCACATGGGCGACGAGGATTGACGTACCGCCAAAGATCATCACTTCGACCACCGGCCCGCCGGGCACCAGGTCGGAAAGCAACAGATACATGGCCGCGAACAGGCCGCAGATCACTGTCACATGGCTGATAAAGCGGAACAGGGCCGAATGCTGCCGACTATCCATGGTACGCAATTATCCCTTGATATCGGGGGCTTACTTCAGAAGTAAGGGGCGCCCTCCGGGCCGTCGATGCCATTCGCTGCCATTCTGGCAATGAACTGCGCCATCCAGGGCGCTTCCAAGGCCGCACAGCGCCGTGCCTGCCAGACCGCACCTGCTCGGTGATTTCGCCATTTTGGTGGCAATTGTCGGGGCATGGCTGCCCGCATTGACACGCCCATCGGCCGCGCCATCATGGCGCCATGTGCAATCTCTATCGCATGAAGGGCAGCGTGGCCGAGGTAGCCGCCCTGTTCGGCACTCCGCCTGCCGAGGGGCTCAACATCGCCGACACACTCTACCCCGGCTATCGCGGTCTCGTCGTCGCCCATGGCGCCCTGCGCGCGATGAACTGGGGCGTGCCGGTCATCCTCACGGGGAAACAGGGGCAAAAGCTCAAGCCCAAACCCGTCACCAACGCCCGCGATGACAAGCTCGCCACCCCCTTCTGGCGGGACAGCTTTGTCCACCGCCGCTGCCTCATCCCCGCCACCCAATGGGCCGAACCCGAAGGCGCAGCGGGCCGTATGACCCGTACCTGGTACGCGCCGAAGGATGCACCTTCCGCCCCCGACCGGGTCGGTCCCGCTTCTGTCGAAACCCGGCCTCTCTTTGCCCCCATCTTCGCCATCGCCGGCCTGTGGCGTCCCACGAGCATATGGGGGGACAGTTACGCCATGGTGATGTGCCCCGCCTCGCCACAGATGAGCGATGTGCATGATCGCATGCCGGTCCTCCTCACCCCCGACCAATGGGATCAATGGACAAAGGCCCCGCCCGAAGACGCCTTCGCCCTCGTCCGTACATGGCCCAGCAATCTGGCAGTGGAGCGCACGCGGGAAAATTGGGTGACGGGTGTCACCACTTGATCCTCCCCGTCTGCGGGGAGGTGGCCCCAAAGGGGCCGGAGGGGGCTCTCAATCCACCACACCTCCCTCCAATACCCCTCCCTTCCAGGGGAGGGGCAGCGAGACTGGGGGCCTTGCCCCTTGGCCGCACCGGGGTGGGCGCCCCCCGTCAGCGCGGAAAAAATATCTCACACAAAGACACAAAGCCACAAAGCCCGCCCCCTCAACAGGCGCACCGCACCCTTCCCCCTTGCATGGGGAAAGGTTAGCGCAGCTTGCCAGCTAGCGAAGCTGGGAAGGGGGTGGCCCCTCAGCGCCATAATGGACTGCCAGCAAAAGGCGACGCCCCACCCCGTTCGCCTTGAGCTTGTCCAAGTGGAAGACGTGACACAGCCTCAACGATCATTCTATCCTTAGGTCAAGGCCCACTCAAGCACTCGGTCTGCGCCGCTTGTGGCTCGGCGACCTGGCGGCTGTGCACCCGCAGGAGAATTCAGTAACGGCGGTGGTTGAATAAACGCAAAGGGGAATTACCCTCGAACTGTGATTTCTGACTAACACAGCAGCGAACCTCTGGCGTAACTTTCTTCCGACATTCCACGAGACAGCATTTGGCGAAATAGGGCGAATTTGTGTTCGGAGTATCGAATTGCACCTGGCGGTTTAATGGTAGCGATTCTCACGTTGACCGCGCTGGCTTTAACTACAACCAAATAGTCTATCATATCATGACATTTCTCCAGTAAGTGCTATTCTGGAGTCAGATTCGGAGGGCTGGGAGATTGCAGTGAAGTCGGTCATGCGAAAATCAGTGCTAAAGACCGTCGATGGGACGCCGAAGAAGCGTCTATTCCTATCAATTATCAGTGATTATGACATCCGTACCGGATTATGCGAGTTAATCGATAACGCAATCGATTTATGGACCACCTGTGGCTCCGAGAAACCTTTAGAAATTAGGGTCACGCTAGATGCTCAACGGCAATTAATTTCGGTAAATGACAATGCCGGTGGAGTTTCCGAAGACAATGTAGAATTGCTCATATCCCCCGGAGCCAGCCGGAATGATGTCGGCGACGCTCTAATTGGCATTTTTGGAGTTGGTGGCAAGCGTGCAGGAATCGCGCTGGGTGAGCTGGTAGAAATTAAAACTAGACATGGCAGTGATAAAAGCATTCAAGTAGATATTTCTAATGAGTGGATAGAATCTCCAGATTGGGATCTTGATGTATATCAGGTAGCCGACTTGCCTCCTGGAACAACCACAGTTGACATCAGCAAGCTTCGGCAACCATTTTACGAATCTGATATCATTGATATCCGCAAACATTTGGCTGAGACTTATAGTTGGTTTTGCGAAAAGGGTTGCACGATTTTCCTGAATGATGAAGAGATATTGCCTAAGGTATTTAATAGTTGGGCATACCCGCAAGATTTTTTGCCTCACTACGCTTCGTTTAAAATAGAACCAGTCCACAAGGGCTTCCTTGATGTTAAAATCACAGGCGGTCTAATAACGGATCGTGATGCTGAAATGGAGAATTATGGAGTCTATGTTTATTGTAACAACCGGTTAATTGTAAAAGAATTGAAACATAGAGAAGTAGGCTATTACGTTTCTTCGGAAGCTGGCGTCCCCCACCCGGACGCATCGTTGTGTCGTGTAATTGTGGAATACAACGGTCCAGCTAATTTGATGCCTTGGAACAGCAGTAAGAGCAATGTTAATTTCAGTCATCCTGCGTTTGCTCAGATTAGAAATCGTGTAATTGATTTCACATCTTATTTCACGAAAGCCTCTCGCCGGACGAAGCATGATTGGCAAGGGCTTATTCTATCTCATACATCAGGATCGATGAAGACAATTCAACCTAGCTCTGCACTTTCTACCAGGAAAACCGTTTTACCTCGTCCACCAATGTCAAAGCGGCAGTCTCCCTATGCATTAATAAAAACAAATAACGAAGTCATATTGAAGGATAAGCCTTGGACTATTGGATTAATTGAATCAATTGGCCTTGTAGACATTATCAGCAAGCAAAATTTTCAATCTAAAAATCGCGCGTCGCTTATTTTGCTTGATAGCAATTTTGAGATTGCATTGAAAGAATTTATAGTTACTAGAACTGATTTGTTTCCTCCATATAAATGGGGTGGAGTTGAATTGGCGCGACTCTTTCAACGTCGATCAGATGTCATAAAGGCAGTCAATGAACATGTAAAATTCTCTCAGTCTTTGCTCGATAAGATAAATTATTATTACAACATAAGAAATACTTTTATTCATCAACGTGCGTCGGCAACAGTAACAGATGAGCAAATTGCAGATTATCGATCAGCAATCGAAACGGTATTGAAGGGGTTATTTGGCCTAAAATTTCCTGATGCCTAACCCCCCTTGCCCCCCACCCCAAAATCCCCTACCCGCCCCCTTGTGACGCAAGGTTCCCCCGTAACAGGGGGCGAAGAGGGAAGTCGGTGATCCGTCAGGAAAATCCGGCGCTGCCCCCGCAACTGTGACCGGCGAGTCATGGGCCATATGCCACTGCGGCTGCCATCCGGCGGCCTTGGGAAGGCGGCCTGATGATGCTGACCCGGCGAGCCAGGAGACCTGCCTCGTGTCGCCGTATTTCGCGTGGGCGGGGTGTACCAATGCGATCGGGGTTTTCCTCGCATGACGGCATGTCTGTGTCGTTATGGAGCCCGAAAACCGTCATGAAAAGCCACGTTTCCCTTGCTGCCCCCCGTCCCTTTGCGGCGGCCAGCCTCACCGCCGTCGCGCTGGCACTCGCCGC
The DNA here is from genome assembly GCF_012979535.1 of Sphingomonas lacunae. Lineage (NCBI taxonomy): Bacteria > Pseudomonadati > Pseudomonadota > Alphaproteobacteria > Sphingomonadales > Sphingomonadaceae > Sphingomonas > Sphingomonas lacunae. The sequence continues at coordinate 2,311,500 of NZ_CP053015.1, read as the reverse complement.
GCCCGCGCTGGCGCAACAGGCCGCTGTGCCCGACGAAGCCAGCCCGGCGGACTCATCCCATCCCATCGACCTGATCGACTGGCAGGACAGTTGCCCTGCCCAACCCTGTCTGCCGTCGATCCTCACCGTCTGGGGGGAAAGGTCCGACCTCGCGGATGCCCCCGCTGCCGTGTCGGTCATTACCCGGGCGGATCTGGACCGCACACAGGCGCTGACCGTCGCGGATGCCCTCACCCGCATTCCCGGCGTCACCGCCACCAGCAACGGCCAGTTGGGCAGCTTTACCGGCCTGCGCATCCGCGGCGCCGATGCCACGCAGACTTTGGTCATCATCGACGGCGTGCGCGTCGGCGATCCCTCATCGCCCGGCGGCGGCTTTGACTTTGGCAATCTGACCAGCGCCGGGATCACCCGGGTGGAGATCCTCAACGGCTCCAACAGCCTCGCCTGGGGCAGCGACGCTATTGGTGGCGTCGTCCTGGTCGAAACGCTGGGCCGCGCCAGCGATGCGCTGACCGCCTCGGCAGAGGGTGGCTCGCATGGTCTGGCGCGCATCGGCCTTGGTGGCGGGCTGCGGCAGGGGCGGCTGCACGTGGGTGGCCATGCCGGCTATCTGCGCACCGATGGCATCAGCGCCGCCTCATCGGGGCGGGAGGCTGACGGTTTCCGCCAGTTCAGCGCCAATGGCCGTGCCAGTCTCGATCTCGACGCGGTTGAACTCAGCGCCGCCTTTGTCCACGCCTCGGGCCGGCTTGCGCTCGATGGCTATGCCCCGCCCGCCTATGCCTTTGGCGACACGGCGGAGTATCAGGAAACGCAGGAAAATTACGCCAGCGTGCAGGTTCGCCATTATGGTGCTTTCGGCGGGCAGATCGCCTTTGACCACGGCCTGTCGGCCTCGCTGGCAGACATCAACCGCGACAGTTTTGATCCCGCCGCCGGTACTGCGCCCGGTTTTGCGGCACGCGGACGGACCGATCGGATCGGCTGGACGGGCACCCTCTCCCGCAGCGATCAGTGGCGGTTGATCGCCGGGGTGGAGCATGAGCGCAGCCGCATGGCGACTGCCAGCGCCTTTGGCGGCGACCGGCAATCGTCCGCGATCAGCGCCGGCTGGGTACAACTGCGCCTGCAACCGACCGACGGGCTCGATCTCGGCGGCGGCGTGCGCCGGTCCGACCATCGCGACTTTGGCGGCGCGACCGTCTTTGCCGCCAATGCCAGTTGGCGGCCGGGGGCGGGTGACTGGAAACTGCGCGCCAGCTTTGCCGAGGGGTACAAGGCGCCGACCCTGTTTCAGCTGTCCCCCGATCCCGCCGCCTATGGCAACCCGTCGCTGCGCCCGGAACGCAGCCGCAGCTATGACGCCGGGGTGGATTATGCCCTGTCGGGTAACCGTTATGTGCTGTCCTTCACGCTGTTTCGCCGGGACAGTGACGATCTGATTGATTTTGTCGGATGTTCGGGCACGGGGCAGCCGGCCATCTGCGCCACCGGCACCCGGCCCTTTGGCACCTATGCCAATATCGCGCGGGCGCGGGCAGAGGGGGTTGAGCTGGGTGCTACCGTGCGGGCCAGCGAGCCTATGACCATCGCGTTGGGCTATGCCCATGTGGCGACGCGGGACCGAACGCTGGGCCGCTTCACCAGCGGCAATCGCCTTGCCCGACGTCCGGCCAACAGCGGCACGCTCTCGCTTGATTATGCACCGCCGGGTGCTGATGGTGTTGCCGACTGGTCGCTGGGCGCTGACCTGCGCTGGGTCGGGGCCAGTTTTGACGATGCCGGCAACAGCATCCGCCTGCCCGCCTATGCCCTCGCCGGGGTGCGCGGGGCGGTGCGTTTTGGCGCGCATGTCGAACTCTATGGCAGAATCGATAATCTGTTTGATGCGCGCTACGAAAATGTATTTGGTTACGGTACTTATGGACGAACGTTTGCAATCGGTGTGAGGTGGCGGGGGTGAAAAGGTCGCTCTACCTCGCCCTCTATCTTGCGCCGGCGGTCACCCTCGCCAGCTGCCACCCCGCCGCGCCTCCCCCCACTCCCCCCGTCGCGGCGGGGACCGGCCCCGCTACCCCTAGCGGTGATCGGATCGTCAGCCTCGATTATTGTGCCGACCAGATGCTCCTCGGCCTTGTCGAACGGCACCGCATCGCTGCTGTTTCGCCCGAAGTTGCCAGTGATCCGCTGTTCTCCGAACCGCTCTCCCGCGGCCTCCCGCGGGTTCGCCCCGACGTCGAACGCGTCCTCGCCATGCGCCCGACGCTCGTCATCCGCAGCTATGGCGGCGGCCCACGCATCGAGGCCGCGCTGCGCCGCGCCGGCGTGCCTGTTTTCACCCTGCCCTATGCCGACGACATCCCCGCCATCCGTCGCTCCATTACTGCTAGCGGCGGCGTCCTCGGTACACCCGACGTAGCGGCCCGCCGCGTAGCGCATCTTGACGCCGCCATCGCTGCCGCCGAAACCGCGCGACCCATGGCGCTGACGGCGCTGTATGTGACCCCCGGTAATGTCACGACCGGCCCGGACAGCCTCGTGGGCAGATTGATCGCTACCGCCGGCCTCAGCAGCTATGAACTTCGGCCCGGCTGGCACCGCCTGCCGATTGAAAGGCTCGCTGGCCATCCGCCGGACCTCGTCGTCCGCGGCTTCTACGACAGCCCAATGCATCAACAGGATCGCTGGTCGTCCTCGTCTCACCGGGTACTGCGTGCCTCAATCGCCGCTGTGCCACAGGTCAGCATCCCTGGCAGCGAGATTGCGTGCGGAAACTGGCTCGCAGGGAATGCCTTGCGCCGCTTGGTCGGCGCCAGACAAGTGTTGCGGCAATGATGCGAACTCCACTTTTGGTTTGGCTCGGCGCGCTACTGCTGCTGTGCACCGGTATGTCGCTGGCGCTCGGTCCCAGCAGCTTCGCACTTAGCGAATGGCTATCGCTGCTCGGCGGCCAACCAAATGGCGCAGTGCAGACGATCCTGCTTGACGTACGTCTGCCCCGTGCCACCGCAGCGGCCCTTGCTGGCTGTGCACTGGGTGCAAGCGGCACTGCCATGCAGGGCCTGATGCGCAATCCGCTCGCCGAACCGGGCGTTATGGGCGTCTCCGCCACCGCCGCGCTCGCTGCAACCAGCTGTGTCTATTTTGGCCTTGCGGCGACCTCTCCCTTGCTTGTGCCGATCGCCTCCCTCGTTGGCGCCATTGCCGCGACGTCCGTTGTGGCCGGAGCCGCCCTCCGCCTGCGCGGCATTGCCAGCCTGATCCTCATCGGCGTTGCGATGTCAGCCATTGCCGGGGCGATGATGGCGCTGCTCGTCAATATGGCTCCCAACCCCTTTTCCCTTTCGGACCTGATCAATTGGACTGCCGGCTCGGTCGCCAATCGTGACTGGGATGAAATCGGCTTTGGCGCACCCTTCATTCTGTCGGGTGTCGCATTGTTGCTCTGGGGCAGACGCAATCTCTCCGCGCTAGCCCTCGGTGAAGAAGCCGCCCATGGCATGGGTGTTGATCTAGCGAGAACGCGGCTTCTTGTTATCGCCGGGACAGGCATCGCGACCGGCGGAGCTGTAGCGATTGCCGGGATGATCGGCTTCGTTGGCCTCATTGCCCCGCACATGGTGCGCAAGGCGTCGGGCCATGATGCCGGACTCGCAATTCTGCCCTCGGCCCTTGCGGGCGCCTCATTGTTGCTGGTCTCTGACATGGTTGTGAGATTGCTACCTTGGGGGAATGAGCTGCATCTTGGCACATTGGCGGCGCTGATCGGCGCCCCTCTCTTCGCCCTCATCGCCTTGCGCATGGGGTCCATCCGCCATGGCTGAAGTGCTGGTCCGTTCGCTTACCGTGAAGACAGGTCATGCCACTCTGGTCCGCGCGGCAAGCTTCAATCTGTCTGCCGGCGAATTGGTGATCATCATCGGCGAAAATGGTGCGGGCAAGTCTTCGCTAATGCGTGCGGTGGCTGGATACCTTCCAGTTACGAACGGGCGGTGCTTGATTGATGGTAAGGATATTGCGAGGCTCAAGCCCGCCGAGCGCGCGAAGCTCATGGCTTGGCTACCGCAATCCCCCTCAATAGCCTGGCCCATCCGCGTGCGCGACGCCGTTGCACTGGGCCGCTTTCCGCATGGTGCTGTTCCCTGGAAGCTAGCGCCCACGGATGCTGCTGCCATCGACAAGGCCTTGACGGACTGTGACCTCGACCATCTTGTTAACAGGTCCATCACGACTTTGTCAGGAGGGGAACTGGCCCGGGTCCACATTGCCCGAGCGCTAGCCTGTGATGTCCCGGTACTCCTCGCCGACGAACCTGTCGCAGCACTCGACCCAAGACATCAGTTGTCCGTGATGCAATTGTTACGAAACATGACGGAACGAGGTGCCAGCGTTCTCGTTATCCTCCACGATCTCGCACTCGCCGCCCGGTTCGCGGACCGCATCATCGGCATGAAGGGGGGAGAGATCATCATCGATAGCAACGCCGTTGACGTCATCTCTCCGGTCGTAATCCGAGAGTTATTTGGCGTAGAGGTTGCGGTCAACCATGATAGCGGATGGCCGCAACCAGTCCTCGTTGGATGATACGCTCTATCGGGCGCTTGGTGGTGCCGGAAAGAAATTGATATCGTCCGGGGTTATCCAGCCATGGACGTAATTCGCATAATAGGTGCCAAACAAAATAGCTGCGACCAGAGTTGTCTGCAAAGCTACCTTGCCAGCGTTGAAGCTAACCGGGGCACTATCTGCTTGCCCCGGCACTGGCAACGCATCCTGCTCCCCTGCCTTTCGGGCATGAAATGGCAGCACCAGGAACAGACAGAAAAACCAGAAGATCACATATATTGCGAGAGCAGAGGTCCAGTACATTCCATGCCTCCCTATCGATCGAACAGCAGGACATCGACGAGCGGCTTTTTGCCGGTCCAGTCGGTAGCACAGCGCCTGACAGCCAGTCGAATGGCTTCTCGACGCTTCTCTCCAGACACGGGCGCCGCTTTGGCAGCCTCCTCCGCCGCAGTGGATGCCTCTTCCACAAAGCGCGCCTGATCTTCGGCTTCTATGGGCAGGCCACGCTGAGCAACATCCGCACGACCGTCAGCGACTGCAACGACCACATGACCGGTCGAGGAGAGTCTGCGTCGTTCATTCAACACGCCGCCATCAGCTCGCGTTATCATGTCTCCGTCGAGCACGAGGCGCCCGGACGATACCTCTCCGATGATTGATGGTTCACCAGGAGCCAGCCTTACCAGCTGGCCATTCTTTTGGACCAACGTGTTGGGTACTCCTTGGCCTGTGGCAAAGCGTGCCTGTTCAAGCATGTGCCGCATCTCGCCATGCACTGGCACAAGAAGCTCAGGCCTCACCCACTCATACATTGCTGCAAGTTCTGGTCGTCCCGGATGCCCGGAGACATGGATGTGGGCCTGCTTTTCCGTGATCGTCTCCACACCCATTTCCGCGAGGCGGTTCATGATTCTGCCAATAGCCATCTCATTGCCCGGGATCTGTTTTGACGAATAGATGACCCTGTCGCCAGCCTGGAGTTTGATCGGATGATTGTCTTCCGCGATTCGGGCCAGCGCCGCGCGCGGCTCACCTTGGCCGCCAGTGGCTATGATCATCACCTTGTTGCGGGGCAAACGCATCGCCGAATCCCAATCGATCAACGGCGGGAAATTCCGCAAATGGCCAGATGACTGAGCTACCTCCAGAATTCGGTCGAGCGAGCGGCCAGCCAAGGCCAGTTGGCGGCCGGTCGCTCTTGCCACTTCGCCCAGCGTTTCGAGCCGGGCGGCATTGGAGGCAAAGGTGGTCACCACCACTCTGCCCTTTGCTTCCCCTACTACATTCATCAATCCTTCGCGAACACTGCCTTCGCTCCCCGATGGTTCGTCGTTGAACACATTGGTCGAGTCACAGACAAGCGCCAGCACGCCCTTGTCGCCATGGGGACGAACAGCCTGCTCAGCCTGGGGCAAGCCGAGCCTGGGATCGTCATCCAGCTTCCAGTCGCCTGTGTGGAATATTCGCCCATAGGGAGTCTCAATAACGGCTGCACACATGTCGGGAATCGAGTGCGCCAGCGGAACCAACTCGATGTTGAAAGGACCGAGCTGGAAAGCGGCATGGTTATCAACCACCTTGAGCGTCACCTCCCGCTCAAGTTGTTCCTCGGCAAGCTTGCGGGAGACCAGTCCAGCCGTGAACTTGTTGGCATAGACCGGCACGCCAAGGTCGGCCGCGAGATAGGGGACCGCGCCGATATGGTCCTCGTGCCCGTGCGTCAGCAATATGCCAACGAGATCCTTGCGGCGCTCCTCGATAAAGGCCGTGTCCGGCATGATGATATCGATGCCGGGATAGTCGGCGTTACCGAATGTCACGCCCATGTCGACAATCAGCCATTTGCCATCGCAACCATAGAGGTTGAGATTCATGCCGATTTCACCGGATCCGCCGAGTGCGACGAACAAAAGCTCCTTGGCGGCTTTGGTCATTGTTGTCATTTATCCATGCGCATTCTGGTAAAGGATCGCAACGCCGCGCAGCGTCAGATCAGGATCAACATGATCGAACAAGTGGCTATGTTCCTGAAACACTGTGGCGAGCCCGCCGGTTGCGACGACCTTGGCTGGCCGACCAATCTCGGCCTTCATTCTGGATAGAAGTCCCTCGATCATGGCCACATAGCCCCAATAGATGCCGATCTGCATTTGTGATTCGGTGGTTTTGCCGATGACGCTATCATTTGTCGGGGTTTCTACCGCAATCCTGGGCAGCTTAGCCGCGGCATTGACCAAGGCATCGAGCGAAAGGTTCAAGCCGGGTGCAATGATTCCGCCCATATAGGCGCCACGATAATCGATGTGATCGACAGTAGTGGCTGTTCCAAAACTGATCGTGATCAGGTCACCTTGGTGCGCTGCATGGGCTGCTATGGCGTTTACCGCTCGGTCCGCTCCAACAGCGTGGGGTTCGGCAACATCGAGTGCAATGCCCCAACCATAGGGGTCGCGTCCGGCAACGCCCGCCTCAACACCGAAATATTTGCTGGCCAGAAGCTGAAGATTATGGAGCGCCCGCGGAACCACCGTTGCAATCAGCACAGCCGTCACATCAGACCGGGAATAACCTTCCAATTCCAAAATCTGCGTCAGCCACACCGCATATTGATCGGCGGTCCGACGCGCATCGGTGACAATCCTCCACCGAGCCTTAATCTCCAGCCCATCGACCAAAGCAAATTTGGTATTGGTGTTACCTGCGTCAATTGCCAGCAGCATGCGTCCGTCCCGTTCTCTTGTGTTACGCGCTGATTATCGTGATTTCGCCCGCATTGATGGCCTTGGTATCACCGTCGGCCAATCGCAGGCGCAGGCTGCCATCAGGTCCAAGCCCGTCAAAAGCGCCACTCAAACCCTCATATGCCCCGTCACTAACACTCAAAACAGTGCCGACGCGATGCGCCCGCTCCATCCACTGGTCAAGTGTATCGCGCAGACCGAGTTCTCTCCAGCGTTTCAGCCGCTGCTGGAACAACGGTGCCAAGCATTCGAGAACCTCGGCTGGGGAAGAAGGGGGCGCGTCGTTGATCTTTTGAATTGATGTCGTATCGCGGTCAGCAATAACTGGAGCAAAGGCGACATTGACACCAATGCCCACCACCACAGTGTCATTCACCCGTTCCAACAGCATGCCTGCCAGCTTTGCTCCTTGCCAGAGAATGTCATTGGGCCATTTCAGCCAAAGTCCATCTGTGTCCGACCCCAATTGAACGGCCAGCGAGTCATACACGGCAACACCGGTGACAAAAGACAGGCTGTGCGCAGGGGGATCGTCGGAACGCAATTGCACTATTGTTGAACAATAGAGGTTGCCTTGCGGGCTCTGCCACTGTCGTCCTAGCCGTCCGCGCCCACCCAATTGCCGGCCCGCGCGTAGCCAATACCCTTCACCTAATTGCTCTGCTTTGGACAGCCTATCCAGCAGGTCACTGTTGGTCGAGCCCGTCTCTTCGACGAACTCAAAGTTGGGATTTGTCAGAGCAGTGCCCCCGCTGCCCAAGCGGCCACTTGCGACAGAGGCGCTAGCAAAATGAAGCCAAACAGGCTGACATAGGCCGCAGAGACAGCGATGACGCCCCGTTCCGCAACGCCGCCAACAGCAGGGAAGCTGACGTCAGCCGGCGCGTCGAACATCATGACCTTGATGACACGCAGATAATAGAAGGCGCCGATCACCGATGCCAATGCGCCAATCACCGCGAGCGGCAAAAGCCCCGCAGAAATTGCGGCCTGAAAGACAAGATACTTCGGCCAGAAGCCAAACAGCGGCGGTATGCCAGCGAGACTGAACATGAAAATTGCAATCGCGGTCGCAAGGCCGGGACGCGTTTTCCATAGCCCCGCCAGACTTGCGATATCCTCTACCATACGGCCATTGGCGTCCCGCAACTGGAGCACCGCCAAAAAGCTTCCCAAGGTCATTACCACATAGACGGTAAGGTAGATGATCACCGACGATACGCCCGCTTCGTTGGTGGCAGCAGGACCTGCAGCGGCAAGGCCGACAAGGATGAAGCCCACATTGGCAATCGACGAATAGGCCAACAGGCGCTTGATGTTGCGCTGACCGATCGCGCCGATGGCGCCGAGAACCATCGACGCGATGGCCATGAAACTGATGATCTGCTGCCAGGACCCGACCGCATCCGGAAGCGCCTCCATGCAAAAGCGCGTTAGCAGGGCCAAAGCCGCAACCTTGGGCGCGCTCGCAAAGAAAGCCGCGACTGGGGTGGGAGCACCTTCATAGACGTCCGGGGTCCACATGTGGAAGGGCACAGCGCTGATCTTGAAGCCCAGGCCAGCCAGCACGAACACCAAGCCGAAAATCAGGCCAAGATTGTCACCATGGGTGAAAACATCTGCTATGCCGGCAAAGTTCGTCGTCCCGGTAAATCCGTAGAGCAGCGATGAGCCGTAGAGCAGCATCCCCGAAGCGAGCGAACCCAGCACAAAATATTTGAGACCCGCCTCACTCGCACGGCCATCTGTCCGGGCAAAGCTGGCGAGCACATAGGCCGCCAGACTGTTCAGCTCCAAACCGATATACAGGGACATGAGGTCATGAGCCGACACCATGATCGACATACCAAGGACCGAAAACAGCACCAGAACGGGATATTCCGCGCGATAGCCCTCGGCTTCGAAATAGCGGGGCGCCATCAACAGTGCCGCAATGGCCGAGATATAAATCAGTGCCTTGGCATAGATGGAAAAGCTATCCACGCGCAGCGTGTCGCTGAAAACCAGCGTCGGCCCTTCCGGCTGACGGATCAGCAGGATCAGGGCAAGCGCCAGAAACAACGCTGCCAGAGCGTTGATCACGCCAGACTGCTTGTCGCCTGCGAAAGCGGCGTACATCAGCAGCACTAGTCCGCCGATGATCAGGGCAAGTTCAGGCAAAATGTAGAGCAAATCAGTCACAGGTCAGTGCGCCTCCCCGGCGCCATGAGCAGATGCCGCGCCGTGGGCGGCGGCGGGAGCCGGTTCACCAGCGGCAAGTTGGGCATCACCGGCAGGTGCGGTCGGTGCAAGACGTGCAACCAGCGTCGTCACATCCTTGCGCATCGGGGCGAGGAAGGATTCAGGATAGACACCCATCCATAGCGCCGCGCCGGCAATCGGCAGGAGCAAAATCCATTCCCGGGCATCGAGATCCTTCATAGATGCCGCATCCTCGCCAGCGGGCTTGCCAAAGGCGATGCGCCAATAGAGCCAGAGCATATAGGCCGCACCAAGGATCACGCCTGTGCCGGCCACCAGGGCAAGCCAGCTTGAAGCCTGATACATCCCGGCGAGCGCCAGGAATTCACCGACAAAACCACTGGTGCCCGGAAGGCCGATCGACGCCATGGTGAAAAAGAGGAACAGCATGGCATAGCCCGGCATATTGTTGGACAATCCGCCATAACGGGCGATCTCCCGTGTATGCAGCCGGTCATAAATGACGCCGACGCACATGAAGAGTGCGCCCGACACAAGGCCGTGGCTGAGCATGACAATCAGCGCGCCCTCAATACCCTGCTGGTTGAAAGCGAACAGACCGGCAGTCACAATCGCCATGTGGGCGACCGACGAATAAGCGATCAGCTTCTTCATATCGTTCTGCACCAGAGCGACGAGGCTGGTGTAGATCACCGCCACCATCGACAGGGCAAAGACCAGCCACATGAACTCCGCGCTTGCCGCCGGGAACATCGGCATCAGGAAGCGGATAAAGCCATAGCTGCCCATTTTGAGGAGGACACCGGCAAGGATTACCGAACCGGCGGTCGGCGCCTGCACGTGTGCGTCGGGCAACCAGGTATGGACCGGCCACATCGGCATCTTGACCGCAAAGCTGGCGAAGAAGGCGAGCCACAACCAAGTCTGGATATGCGCAGGGAAATCATGCTCCATCAGCGTCGGAATGTCGCCGGTGCCTGTCTCCATGATCATCCAGATCATCGCCACGAGCATCAGCAACGAGCCGAGCAGCGTGTAGAGGAAGAATTTGTAGCTAGCGTAGATTCGGTTCGCGCCACCCCAGATACCGATGATCAGATACATCGGGATAAGGCCGGCTTCAAAGAAGATGTAGAATAGGATCAGGTCCTGAGCGGCGAACACGCCAATCATGAGCGCTTCCATCAGCAGGAAGCAGCCATAATAGAGCCCGACCCGCTCCGTGATCGACCTCCAGCTGACGCCGATACAGATCGGCATCAGGAAAACCGACAGCATGATCAGCATCAGGGCAATGCCATCAATGCCCATCTTCCAGTTTAGCGTGCCGTAAATCGCCAGTGCTTCCGTGAACTGCCACTGGGGCCCGCCAATGTCGAAGCTGGCCCACAACAGGCAGCCCAGGACAAAATTTGCCAGGGTCGCCAACAGCGCCGTCCACCGCGCGGCAGAAGCGCCAAGGAACAGACAGAGAGCCGCTGCGGCCGCCGGCAAGGCGACCATCAGGGTCAGAATGGGAAAACCGGAATCGATCATTGGTATGCCGCCATCGCCCAGGTGACCAGCGCGGCGAGGCCGAGCAGCATCACAAACGCATAGGAATAGATAAAGCCAGATTGCAGCCGCGAAGCCAGACGGCTTCCGCCGCCAATGGCAACGGCAACCCCGTTGGGACCAAAGCGGTCGATCGTTTGTTCGTCACCGCGATGCCAGAAAAGCTTGCCGAGCCAAAGTGATGGCCGCACGAACAGCACGTTGTAAAGTTCGTCAAAATACCATTTGTTGACCAGGAAGCGGTGCAGATCAGGCACTGCCTTGACGAACCGCGCCGGGGCCTGCGGATCACGGATATAGTTGCGCCAGGCAATGGCCAGGCCGATCAGCATCACCGCCGCCGGTGTCAGCTTCACCCACAGCGGAACCTCGTGCAGCGCATGCACCAGATGCTCGTCAAAGGCGATGCTGCCCTGCCAGAACGACCCGGTACCGGCGCTGATAAAGCTGTGGTGGAACGCGAAACCGGCGAACACGGCACCAACGGTCAGCACCGCGAGGGGCACCAGCATCGGCCAGGGGCTTTCATGCGGGTGATAGCCAGCCGTACCGGTTGCAGCATTCTCATGATGTGCTTCATGATCATGTTCCCCATGGGCATGATCGTCATGACCATGACCATGCGCGTCATGCACTGCATGCTGGATGTGCTCCGAACCTGCCCAGCGGGCTTCACCATGGAAAGTGAGGAAGATCAGACGCCAGCTGTAGAAGCTGGTCAAAAGAGCGGCAAAAGCGCCGACGGCAAAGGCGAGCTGTCCGCTAGGGCCTGAAGCAAAGGCGGCCTCAAGGATGGCGTCCTTCGAATAGAAGCCGGCAAAGCCGAACACGCCGAGGATGCCGACACCGGTAATTGCCAGCGTGCCGGCCATCATCGCCCAATAGGTGATGGGAATATGCTTACGCAGGGCACCATAATAGCGCATGTCCTGCTCATGGTGCATCGCATGGATCACCGAGCCGGCACCAAGGAACAGCAAAGCCTTGAAAAAAGCGTGCGTGAACAGGTGGAACATCGATGCGCCATAAGCGCCAACGCCGGCGGCAAAGAACATGTAACCCAGCTGCGAGCACGTCGAGTATGCGATCACCCGCTTGATATCCGTCTGCACTGTTCCAACCGTCGCGGCGAACAAGCAGGTGGCGGCACCGACGAAGGTCACGAAACCCAGCGCCACCGGTGCCAACTCGAACATCGGCGAGAGACGGCAGACCATGAAAACACCTGCAGTCACCATGGTGGCCGCGTGGATCAGCGCTGACACCGGCGTCGGCCCTTCCATCGCGTCTGGCAACCAGGTGTGGAGACCAAGCTGTGCCGATTTGCCCATCGCGCCGATGAACAGCAAAAGGCACAGGATGGTCAGCGTATCGAAACGCAGACCGAGGAAGCCGATGGTCGAACCGGCCATGCCAGGCGCTGCTTCCAGAATTTCGGGGATGGATACGGTGCCAAAGACCAGGAATGTACCAAAGATTCCGAGCATGAAGCCCAAGTCGCCGACGCGGTTGACGACGAACGCCTTGATCGCCGCCGCGTTGGCGCTGGGTTTGTGATACCAGAATCCGATCAACAGATAAGAGGCAAGGCCAACGCCTTCCCAGCCAAAGAACATCTGAACCAAATTGTCGGCGGTCACCAGCATCAGCATGGCAAAGGTGAACAGCGAGAGGTAGGCAAAGAAGCGCGGCTGGCTCTCATCCTCGGCCATATACCCCCAACTGTAGAGGTGAACGAGGGCGGAAACGCTGGTGATCACGACCAGCATCACCGCGGTCAGCGTGTCGACCCGCAGGGCCCAGTCGAACGCCAGATCGCCCGAGCGGACCCACTGCAACACGGGCGTGACCGAAGCGGTTGCATCACCCGACAGGAAAGAGAGGAAAATCGGCCAGCTCATCGCGCATGAAGCGAAAAGGGCGCCGGTTGTCACCAGCTTCGCAGGCAGGTTGCCGATCAGACGACCGCCAAATCCGGCGATGATGGCAGCCAACAGTGGCAGAAAGACGATTGCGGTAATCATGGTCGCGGCTCAGCCCTTCATCCGGTTGGCGTCGTCGACGGCGATGGTGCCACGTCCACGGAAATAGATGACGAGGATGGCGAGCCCGATCGCCGCTTCGCCTGCCGCCACCGTCAACACGAACATCGCGAAAACCTGTCCCGCGAGGTCGCCCAGATAGGCGCTGAATGCGACCAGATTGAGGTTCACTGACAACAGGATCAATTCAATCGCCATCAGGATGATGATGATGTTCTTGCGGTTGATGAAAATGCCCAGCACGCCGAGCACGAACAGGATCGCGCTGACGGTGAGGTAATGTGCGAGACCAATCACAATTCAACCCCCTTGCCCACCGGCTGGTCCACCAGACGGGTTGCATCCTGCGGACGGCGCGCATTTTGGCTGGCAATATTCTGCCGCCGAACACCACCACGAGGCCGATTGGTCAACACAATGGCACCGATCATCGCCACCAGCAGGATGATGCCGGCAATTTCAAACAGGAAAATATAGCGTGTGTAGAGCAGTTCGCCGACGGCTTGGATATTGCTCACATCGGGGGCGACCGGCGCGACACGTTGCGCCAGTTGGACGCTGCCCGCCTGCCAGGCGCCGATCGCGAAGACCAGTTCGCAGACCATGACGATCGCCAGCAACACGCCGACCGGCAGATATTTGGCAAAGCCCGCGCGCAGTTCGGCAAAATCGATGTCGAGCATCATCACGACAAACAGGAACAGCACCGCGACCGCCCCGACATAGACGATGACCAGCAACATGGCGATAAACTCGGCGCCAAGGATCAGCATCAGACCGGCAGCGTTGAAAAAGCCCAGGATCAACCACAAAACGCTGTGGACTGGGTTGCGCGAAAAGATCGTCAGCACGGCCGAAGCGATCAATATGCTGGCGAACATGTAAAAGGCGATGGTCTGGATCATCCTGCGCGGCCCCTAGCGATACGGCGCATCTGCGGCAAGGTTCGCGGCGATGGCACGCTCCCACTTGTCACCATTGGCGAGGAGCTTGTCTTTGTCATAGAGAAGTTCTTCGCGCGTTTCGGTCGCAAATTCGAAGTTCGGACCTTCGACAATGGCGTCCACCGGGCATGCTTCCTGACAGAAACCACAATAGATGCACTTGGTCATGTCGATGTCATAGCGCGTCGTACGGCGGCTGCCGTCATCACGCGGTTCGGCCTCGATAGTGATCGCCTGCGCCGGGCACACTGCCTCGCACAGCTTGCACGCGATGCAGCGTTCCTCGCCGCTCGGATAGCGACGCAGCGCATGCTCACCGCGGAAACGCGGGGACAGCGGGTTCTTCTCGAACGGATAGTTGATCGTCGCCTTGGGCTTGAAGAAATACTTCAAGGTCAGCGCATGCGCCTTGACGAACTCCCACAGCGTGAAGGACTTGATGATTTGAGCGACGCTCATGCCGGCACTCCATAGCGGGTCAGCATCAGATAGCCCGAGACCAGGAATACCCAGAACAGGCTGATCGGCAAGAAGACTTTCCAGCCCAAGCGCATCAACTGGTCATAGCGATAGCGCGGGACGGTTGCCTTCACCCAACTGAAGATGAAGAAGAAGATGAAGATCTTGAGGAACAGCCAGATGATGCCGGGCACATAATAGAGCGGCGCCCAGTCAATCGGCGGCAACCAGCCACCCCAGAACAGGATGGCGTTGAGCGCGCACATCAACAACACGTTGGCATATTCGCCAAGCCAGAACAGTGCGAAACTCATTGACGAATATTCGGTCTGATAACCCGCCACCAGTTCCGATTCTGCCTCGGTCAGGTCGAACGGCGCGCGGGCAGTTTCGGCCATGGCCGAAATCAGGAACATCACTGCCATCGGGAACAACAGCAGGTTGAAGGCAAAGGCATTCACCACGCCAAACCCATGTCCTTGCTGCGCCTGAATGATCTCGTTCAGATTGAAGCTGTCGGCCCACAGGACCACACTGATCAGGATGAAACCGATCGACACTTCATAGCTGATCATCTGAGCGGCGGCACGCAGCGCCGAGAAGAAGGGATATTTCGAGTTGGACGCCCAGCCCGAAATCACCACACCGTAAACGCCGAGCGAGCTGATCGCCAGTATGTAGAGCAGGCCGACATTGATGTCCGCCAGCACCGCACCAGAATTGAAGGGTATCACCGCCCAAGCCATCAGCGCCACGGTGAAGGTGATGATAGGCGCGATAAGGAACAGCGCCTTGTTGGCGCTCGACGGGATGATGGTCTCCTGCAGGAACACCTTCAAACCGTCGGCAAAACTCTGCAAAAGCCCGAAGGGGCCGACCACATTGGGGCCCCGGCGCAGTGCGATGGCAGCCCAGATCTTGCGGTCAGCATAGATGATCATCGCTACCGCAAGCATCAGCGGCAGAGCGATCAGTAGAATGCCCACGATCGAGGCCGTGAAGAACGCCCAATCCTGCGACATCCCCCATGAGATGAACCGGTCGGTCATGCCGAGGTCAAACCACTGGCTCATTCTGCGGCCTCCGCAAAGCTCTCACCATGGAGCAGTTCTGCCGAGCAACGCTGCATCGTCTCGCTCGCGCGCGCGATGGCATTGGTCAGGTAAAAGTCCTTGATCGGCGACGGGATCGGGCCCGTCGGCTTGGCGGCGAGCGACGGCACCGACCAGCCATAGTCGGCTATCACACCCTCGACGCCCAATGCGGGCACCGCAGCAACCATCGCCGCTCGCAACTGGTCATAGCTGTCAAAACCGACGCTCACGCCCAGTACATCGGCAAGGGCGCGGAAGATCGTCCAGTCTTCGCGGGCATCACCCGGAGGGAATGTGGCGCGCTCGGCCATCTGCACCCTGCCCTCGGTGTTGACGAAGGTTCCCGGCTTTTCCGGCCAAGCCGCGGCCGGCAGGATGATGTCGGCGGCATGGGCGCCCTTGTCGCCGTGATGGCCGACAAATACCTTCAGGCTCTTGTCAAACTTGGTGAAATCGACCTCGTCCGCGCCGAGGAAGAAGGTCACGCGCGGGGCAGCAGCCACAACATCGGCAATGCCGCCCTGTTGCGCATAGCCCAGCATCAGACCGCCCATGCGGCTGGCCGCCATATGCACCGCGTTGAACCCGTTCCAGCCATCCTTGACGAGGCCCAGCGTCTCCACCAGCGCCAGCGCGGCACCATGCGCGCCCGGCACACCCAGCGCGCCGCCACCCATGATCACCATCGGCCTATCAGCCTTGGCGAAGGCCTCTGTCACTGCCTTGGGCAGCTTGGCGATCAGCGCCGCATCGTCGCCCAACCATTCGGTCTTGTAGGTAAGGTCAACCTGCGGCCCGATGGCGAACACCTTCGCGCCCTTGCGCCAAACCGCCTTGCGGATGCGGGTGTTGATCAGCGGCGCTTCCCAGCGCAGGTTGGTGCCGATTAGCAGGATGACATCGGCCTCTTCGGCCCGGGAAATGGTCGTGTTGAAATTCACCGCCGACAGCGAAGAGACATCATAAGACAGCCCGGTCTGACGCCCTTCGAGCAGATCGGATCCCAGCGCCTTGACCAGCGCCTTCGCCGCAAACATCGTCTCGCAATCGACCAGATCGCCGGCAATAGCGGCGACCGAACCGTCGGGATTGGTCGCCTTGATCGCTTCGAACGCTTCGCCCCAGCTTGCAGCGACCAGCTTGCCATCCTTGCGGACCCACGGTTGGTCGAGCCGCCGGTTCATCAAGCCGTCAATATGATGGCGGGTCTTGTCGTGCGCCCACTCTTCATTCACGTCATCATTGATGCGCGGCAACACACGCAGCACCTGCCGCCCGCGGGCATCGATACGGATGTTGGTGCCAACGGCATCCATCACGTCAACGCCCGGCGTCTTGGTCAACTCCCAAGGACGCGCCTCGAACGCATAGGGCTTGGCAGTCAGCGCGCCGACCGGGCACAAATCTACGACATTGCCTGAAAGCTCGCTGTTCACCGCCTGCTCAAGATAGGAAGTGATCTGCATATTCTCACCGCGATAGAGCGCGCCGATGCTCTCCACCCCGGCGACTTCCTCTGAGAAGCGAACACAGCGGGTACAGTGGATGCAACGCGTCATCACCGTTTTGACGATGGGGCCCATATATTTTTCGGTCACCGCCCGCTTGTTCTCATCATAGCGGCTGTGGCCCTTGCCATAGGCCACCGACTGATCCTGCAGGTCGCATTCGCCGCCTTGGTCACAGATCGGGCAATCGAGCGGATGGTTTATAAGCAGAAATTCCATCACGCCTTCGCGTGCATGGCGAACCATCGGCGTATCGGTGCGGATCACCTGATTATCGGCGGCCGGCAGCGCGCAACTGGCCTGCGGCTTGGGCGGCCCCGGCGACACTTCGACAAGGCACATGCGGCAATTGCCAGCAATGGACAGACGCTCATGATAGCAGAAGCGCGGGATTTCCTTGCCCGCGGCCTCGCACGCCTGGAGCACGGTTGCTCCGGCGGGGACTTCCACTTCAATGCCGTCGACTGTGACTTTAGGCACCGGCCACCCCACTCATTCGAAACAATGCATCTGCAATATGATTGCGCACGTCGCGCACATCGACGCGATAGGCTGCGCCTTCCGGCATACAGCCGGTCATCGCTCCGGGCATTGCCCGAATAGCGTCAGCTTCAGCCGGCGCACCGACGGTTGTCGACAATAACGCAAGCGCTCCCACCGGATCAGCAGCGGCAACACACTGCGCATAGCGTGCCACAAAGCCCCTGCCCGTGCCCATCACGACCCGAACCGGCGCGACCGGGACAAGTGCCCGTATGCGGTCCCCGCGCGCGGCATCGCCATGGATCACCGCTTCGGCGAGCCCGCCGCGAAACTCACCGCTGCGGCCACTGATGAAGGGACGGTCACTGCATCCGCCAACCCGGGCAACGCTGCGCAACGCTTCGCGCTCGGCATCGGTGTCGATTGTCGTCGCCAGTGCGGTATTCACAAGCTCCGGCACGCGCGACCAAGCGCATTGGGCAAAAGCATTGATCACCTGCTGCTGCGGGACAAAGGCCCGCGCCTCACCTTCAGCCAGAGCTGAACGCGGTGCGACATCGCGTCGGTCGTCCTGCCGGCGCATCGCTTCCTGCCGATCACGAAACTCGCCCCAACGGCCCATGCTCGAAGGCGCAGTCGTACCTCCGGCACGATCAACCGTCTGAGCCGCCAAAGGCGCAGTCCCCGCAAGCAGGGTCAAGGCGAGAAGCGCAAGCTTCACTCCGCCGCCTCTATCATGCCGCCCCTGCGTTCGACAATGCGGCGCTCGATTTCGGGACGGAAGTGCTTGAGCAAGCCCTGGATCGGCCAAGCCGCTGCGTCACCCAGAGCACAGATGGTGTGGCCTTCGACCTGTTTGGTCACCTGATAGAGGGTGTCAATTTCACTGATGTCCGCGTCGCCGGTGCGCAGACGTTCCATCACCCGCCACATCCAGCCAGTGCCTTCGCGGCACGGCGTGCATTGGCCACAGCTTTCATGCTTGTAGAAGTAGGACAGGCGGCTGATCGCGCGGACGATGTCGGTCGACTTGTCCATGACGATGACGGCTGCTGTGCCGAGACCCGAGCCCACCGCCTTGAGCCCGTCAAAGTCCATCGGCGCGTCCCAGATTTGGTCGGCCGGCACCAGCGGCACCGACGATCCACCAGGGATGACCGCCAACAGATTGTCCTTGCCGCCGCGAATGCCGCCACAATGCTTCTCGATCAGTTCGCTGAACGGAATCGACATTTCTTCTTCGACCACGCACGGCTTTTCGACATGGCCGCTGATCTGGAACAGCTTGGTGCCCTTGTTCCCTTCGCGGCCAAAGCTGGAGAACCACGCCGCGCTGCGCCGCAATATCGTCGGCACAACCGCGATACTCTCGACATTGTTGACCGTCGTCGGGCAACCATAGAGCCCCGCACCAGCCGGGAACGGCGGCTTGAGGCGCGGCTGGCCCTTCTTGCCCTCGATGCTCTCGATCATCGCGGTCTCTTCACCGCAGATATAGGCACCGGCGCCACGGTGGACGAACACGTCGAAGTCATAGCCCGACTTGGCAGCATTCTTGCCGAGCAGTCCGGCATCATAGGCCTGTTGCACGGCGGCAAACAGCGTCTCGGCCTCGCGGATATATTCACCGCGGATGTAAATATAGGCCGCCCGCGCGCGCATCGCGAACCCGGCAACCAGCGCACCCTCGATCAGCTTGTGCGGATCATGGCGGATGATTTCGCGGTCCTTGCAGCTGCCAGGCTCGGATTCATCGGCGTTGATGACGAGGAAGCTTGGGCGCTCAGGCGTCGGGTTCTTCGGCATGAAGCTCCACTTGAGCCCGGTCGGGAACCCTGCCCCACCACGCCCGCGCAGGCCTGAAGCCTTGATCTCCTCGATGATCGCATCGGGGCCACGTGCCAGCAGGTCCTTGGTCTTGTCCCAGTCCCCACGCTTTTGCGCCGCCTTCAGGCCCCAGTCCTGATAGCCATAGAGGTTGGTGAAAATGCGGTCCTTGTCGGCGAGAGACATCACCATTCCCCCCGATAATCATGATTGCCGTCAACCATCGCGGTCAGCGTCGTCGGCCCGCCCAGCGGTTCGACAGTATGGCGGCCCGGCTCCTGCGTCCCCGCTTTGGGCTGCTTGCCTTCGGCAAGTGCCTCAAGGATCGCAATGGTGCGGTCGTAATCCAGGTCTTCGTAATTGTCGTCGTTGATCTGGACCATCGGCGCCGACGAGCAATTGCCCATGCACTCGACCTCTGTCAGCGTGAACAGGCCATCAGGCGTCGTCTTGCCCTTCACCAGACCCTTGTTCTTGCACGCCTGCATCACATCATCACTGCCGCGCAGCATGCACGGCGTCGTGCCGCACACCTGCACATGATAGCGGCCGACCGGAACCATATTGTACATTGTGTAGAATGTCGCGACTTCCATCGCGCGGATGAATGGCATGTCGAGCTGCGCAGCAACATATTCGATCACCGGCACCGGCAGCCAGCCTTGCGTCTGCGTCTCCGCCCCTACCTGCCGCTGGGCAAGGTCGAGCAGCGGCATGATCGCCGAACGCTGGCGCCCTGCGGGATAGCGGGCAATGATCTTTTCCGCCTGCGTGGCATTCTCCGCCGTCCAGGCGAAATTGCCCCAGCGGGCCCGCACTTCGGCTTCATCAGGAAGGGTTACGTCAGCCATCAGCGGACAAACTCCACGCGGGCGACCTTGTCACCCTCAAAACTATAGATCGACATCACTTCAAACGGCTCCGAAGCCGCCGTGCGCCACACCTTCTCGTGCAGAGCAACAAACTCGCCCAGTGCATAGCCGGTCAGGATTTCGGCGCGGTTCTCCGGAAACTCGGCGAACATGGCCTTGAGACCCGACCGAACCCCTTCCTTGCCATCGCGCACAACAGCCCCCCGATACCCCGCCTCAGCGGCATCATCGGTCATCAGCGCGACATAGGCGTCGGCGTCCTGGGCATTATAATGCGCGATCATTTGGGTCGCTATGGCGAGACGATCAGCCACGGGCGAGCCCCTTCTGCAACCAGCGTCCGACATAGACGCCGATCAGACCGGCGAAGCTGGTCGAGCCGACTTCCTTGAACGACACTTCACCATGAAACGCGAGCAGATAGGCGGCCACAGCCGAGGCAAAGCCCGCCAGCACGACCAACAGGATCAGGACCTCGCGCAGGATCACCGGTCACACTCCCCGAACACAATGTCCATCGCGCCGAGAATGGCGGTGGCGTCGGCGAGCATGTGGCCCTTGGACATGAAGTCCATCGCCTGCAAATGGCTGAATGCGGTCGGGCGGATCTTGCAGCGATACGGCTTGTTGCTGCCGTCGCTGACCAGATAGACGCCAAATTCGCCCTTCGGGCTTTCGGTAGCCACATAGACTTCGCCGGCAGGAACGTGGAAGCCTTCGGTGTAGAGCTTGAAGTGATGGATCAGCGCTTCCATCGACATCTTCATTTCGCCACGCTTCGGAGGCACCACCTTGCGATCGAGACTGGCGACCGGGCCGTTGGGCATCTCGTTCAGGCACTGCTTGATGATGCGCGCCGACTGATAGACTTCCTCAACACGGACCATGAAGCGATCATAGCAATCGCCGCGCGTGCCGACCGGAATTTCGAAGTCCATACGGTCATAGACATCATAGGGCTGCGACTTGCGCAGATCCCAGGCGATACCGGAACCCCGGATCATCGGGCCGGAAAAGCCCCATGCCAGCGCATCGGCCTTACTCACCGTCGCAATGTCGACGTTGCGCTGTTTGAAGATGCGGTTGTCGATGACGAGGCTCATCGCATCGCCAAACAGCTGCGGGAGGCGTGTTTCGCACCATTCGCCAATGTCGGTCAGCAGCTTCAGCGGCACATCTTGATGCACGCCGCCGGGGCGGAACCAGGCCGAATGCATCCGCGCACCCGATGCGCGTTCAAAGAAGTTGAGGCAATCCTCGCGCAGCTCGAACACCCACAGGTTGGGCGTCATCGCGCCGACGTCCATGACGTGCGAACCGATGTTGAGCATATGGTTGCAGATGCGGGTCAGTTCGGCGAACAGCACGCGCAGATATTGCCCGCGCAGCGGCACTTCGAGGTCGAGCAGCTTCTCGACCGCCAGCACATAGCTGTGCTCCATGCCAAGCGGCGAACAATAGTCGAGCCGGTCGAAATAGGGCAGCGCCTGCAGATAGGTTTTGTATTCGATCAGCTTTTCGGTGCCGCGATGCAACAGGCCGACGTGCGGGTCGATCCGCTCGATGATCTCGCCGTCCAACTCCATCACCATGCGCAGCACGCCGTGCGCCGCAGGGTGCTGGGGCCCAAAGTTGATCGTGTAGTTGGTGATCTCGCGGTCACCTGCCGTCTGCGCCGTATCGGGCGTCAGTTCCGCGTAACCGGTAGGAATTTCGACTTCATAGGTCTCAGCCATGGCTTAGCCCTCCGTCTTCGGCTTGCGCGGGGCGCGTGGCTTTTTGGCAGGCGACGCGGCCGCTGGCTCGGGTGATGCCTTGGCGGCGCGAGGCTTGCGGACCTTGGGCGCTTCCGCGTCGGGCTTGGAAGGGGCAGGCGGTGGCGGAGGAGGTGCCGAAGCAGCAGGCGCAGGCGGCGGAGCCTTCTCATCACCCGGCAGCACATAATGTGCGCCTTCCCAAGGACTCATGAAGTCAAAGCTGCGGAAATCCTGAGCCAGTTCAACCGGTTCATAGACGACCCGCTTTTCAGCTTCCGAATAGCGCAACTCGACATAGCCGGTCAGCGGGAAGTCTTTGCGGAATGGATGTCCGGCAAAGCCATAGTCCGTCAGGATCCGGCGCAAATCAGGATGTCCGGCGAAAACCACGCCATACATGTCGAACACTTCGCGTTCGAGCCAGCCGGCGGAGGGGTAAACAGCCGTCACAGTCGGCACCGGCGTTGCCTCATCAGTCGTAACGCGGATGCGCAGGCGGTGGTTTTTGGTCACGCTAAGCAGATGGTAGCAGACATCAAATCGCTCGGCCCGATCAGGATAGTCAACGCCGGCAATTTCCATCAACTGCTGATAGGCAAAATCATCGCGCAGCTTCGTCAGCACATCCGCCACGCTCTCGCGCACGACCGTGATGCTGACTTCACCAACCTTGTCGAAACCATCGACGAAAGCAGTTCCGATCGCCGCCTTGACCGCGTCGATCACGCCTTCGTTGCCCGTGATAAGAGGTGCCGGACTCGCCATGCTCAACGCTCCACCGTGCCGGTACGGCGGATCTTCCGCTGCAACTGCATCACGCCATAGAGCAGCGCTTCGGCGGTAGGCGGACAGCCGGGCACATAGATGTCCACAGGCACGATCCGGTCACAACCGCGAACCACGCTGTAGCTATAATGGTAATAGCCCCCGCCATTGGCGCAACTGCCCATCGAGATGACGTATTTCGGTTCAGACATCTGGTCATAAACCTTGCGCAGCGCCGGCGCCATCTTGTTACACAAGGTGCCAGCCACAATCATCACGTCCGACTGACGCGGCGAAGCGCGCGGGGCAACGCCAAAACGTTCCATGTCGTACCGCGGCATGTTCACATGGATCATCTCGACCGCACAGCATGCGAGGCCGAAGGTCATCCACCACAGCGAGCCGGTGCGCGCCCAGTTGAACAGGTCTTCGGTCGAAGTGACAAGGAACCCCTTGTCATCCACCTCAGCCGAAAGGTCGGCAAAGAATTTGGGGTCCGGCCCTGTGCCTGCTGCGGGCATTTGGGCACCTTCGGGAAGGATGATGTTCGGCACGTTGCTCATTCCCAATCCAGAGCCCCCTTCTTCCACGCATAGACGAGGCCCAGCGCGAGTTCGCCGAGGAAGATCATCATTGTAAACCAGCCGGTCCAGCCGATTTCCTCAAGGCTGACAGCCCAAGGGAACAGGAAAGCAGCTTCCAGGTCAAAGATGATGAAGAGGATGGCGACGAGGTAGAACCGCACGTCAAACTGGCCGCGACTGTCTTCAAATGCAGGAAAGCCGCACTCATATTCGCTCAGCTTCTCTACATCGGGCTTGTGCGCCCCGGTCAGGCGCGCAACCCCCATCGGAAGAAACACGAACAGCGACGACAATCCGACTGCGACAAACAGGAACAGCAGGATCGGCACATATTGGGACAGATCGACCACGTGGGAGCTCGCTCGGCTGTTGGGGAGTCGCGGATGCCACCCCCGATTTGGCGCGCTTCTAGGCCAGCAGCGGTGCCATCGCAAGGCTGTCAGACCGGCTTTTTGCGCTGCATTGCCACATATTCGTCAGCGCTGGCGCAATCCACCAATGCCGTAACGTCATCTATGCATCACACGTTGCGTAGTGCGCTCGCCACCAATTTGTGCAGCTTGGAATGCAACGCATCATTGGCAGCCAGAAACTCGCTGCGCTCCATTGCCCGCTCGCCGCCGCGGAAATCGGTGACAAAGCCTCCGGCTTCCTTGACCAGCAACATGCCGGCAGCAACATCCCACGGCTTGAGGTTGGATTCCCAATAGCCATCGTACCGCCCGGCGGCGACCCAGGCGAGGTCGAGGCTGGCGGAGCCAAAGCGCCGAATGCCAGCCACTTCGGGCGCGACCGCTCCGAAGATCCGGGTCCATTGCGGCATGTCGCCATGACCGAAAAAGGGAACGCCGGTCGCGATCAGCGCATCGGCGAGGTCCCGCCGCGCCGATACACGCAGCCTTTGGTCGTGGCGCCAGGCTCCGCGCCCGCGCTCGGCCCAATAGCTTTCGTCAGTCACCGGCTGATAGACGAGACCCGCGACAATATCGCCCCAGCTGCCGTCCGGGCGCGGCTCCTGGACCGCGATCGAGATGGCAAAATGCGGAATGCCGTGCAGAAAGTTGCTGGTGCCATCAAGCGGGTCGATAACCCAGCGCGGCTTGCCCGGCTGCCCATCGATCGAGCCGCCCTCTTCCATCAGGAAGCCCCAGTCGGGCCTGGCCTTGAGCAACTCGTCATACAGCGTCCGCTCGGCTTGTTGATCGGCCCGACTGACGAAATCCGCCGGCCCCTTGCGGCTGACCTGCAGATGCTCCACCTCGCCGAAGTCGCGGCGCAGCTTGTTACCGGCCTTGCGCGCGGCGCGTTCCATGACAGTGATGACGCCGGATTGAGCGGCCATATGCATTACTCCCCCCTCCCCGGCGGGGAGGGGTCATTCTTCCCAGGATCAGTCGGCGCGCTTCACATATTCGCGGTCATAGACGTTGACCACGATACGCGTGCCGCTGGTGATGTGCGGCGGCACCATCACGCGCACGCCATTGTCAAGGATCGCCGGTTTGAAGCTCGACGAGGCCGTCTGGCCCTTCACCACGGCATCGGCTTCGACAATGGTCGCCTCGATGGTTTCGGGCAGTTCAACCGAGATCGGGCGCTCTTCCCAAAGCTCAAGGATCACATCCATGCCATCCTGCAGGAAGTCGGCCGCATCGCCGAGCAGGTCGCGCTCGAGGTTAATCTGCTCATAGCTGTCCTTGTCCATGAACACGAGGCTCTCGCCCTCGGCATAAAGGAACTGGAAATCCTTGGTATCCAGACGGACCTTTTCGACCGTGTCGGCGCTGCGGAAGCGGACGTTGGTCTTGCGACCGTCGATCAGGTTCTTCATCTCGACCTGCATGAACGCGCCGCCCTTGCCGGGCTGGGTGTGCTGGATCTTGGCAACCTTCCAGATGCCGCCTTCATATTCCAGGATATTGCCGGGACGAATGTCCACGCCGCTGATCTTCATGGGTCACACCCCTTCGCGCGTTCAACAGGGAAAAAGAGCCGGGCACGCATCGGCGCGCCAGAGGCCGGGCGATTAGCGGTGGATGGCCGCAAATGCAAGCGAGTCAAACGTCTCGCCAGCCAGTCCGGGTCACTCGCGGGAATGGCGTCGGGCAGCATCAGGCCCAGTCATCCCCGCATGCAGCGCGCGCACGCCCGCGCCGGGTCCTTGCGGATGCTGCCACACTGCGCTCGAAACAGCGATGAAATCGGCGCCGGCAGCAACCACCGGCGCACAATTGCCGGCGTCGATCCCGCCAATCGCCACGCACGGAACATCAGACACGGTTGTCCACCAGGCTGGCAGGGCGACATCGGCCCGATGCTCGGTTGCCTTGGTCGTCGTCTCGAAAAAGGCGCCAAAGGCCACATAATCCGCGCCAGCCTCGGCGGCTTCCATCGCCAGATGCCGGCTGGCGTGACAGGTCACGCCAATTTGCGCGTCAGGGCCAAGCACACGCCGCGCTTCGGCAGGATCGCCATCGCCCTGCCCAAGATGGACACCATCGGCGCCGATCCGTTTTGCCAGACTCATGTCATCATTGACGATGAACGCCACGTCCCGCTCGCGACAGAGGGCAAGCAGCGGTTCGGCCAACCGGGCGGCCTCATGCTGGTCAATACCTTTGACGCGGAACTGGAACGCAGCGACTGGCCCGGCGTCCAGCGCTTCTGCCAGCCGGGCAGGAAAATCACCGCCCGTCTCGAGTGGCGAAATCAGATACAGCTGACAGGCGGGACGCGGCTGGTCGCCAAAGCGCTCGGCAAAACCCGGGTCCAGTTCCAGCGCTTCGGCTGGGTCAGCGTCGAAAATATCCTTGATGCTCATGCTGCACGCCCTAACCCACCCGCCATCACAGTCAAAGCAGTAATGGCGGGAGGATTGAGGCGATCAAGCCTTGACCGTCGAACCCTTGTGGATTTCGTCAATGGCGCCGCGCAACGAGGCGTTGAACTCGTCATCGCTCATCTGGTGGCGCAGGTCTTCGAGCAGGGCGCGGCTGAAGCTGGCGATGATGCCGCGGTTCTTTGACAGTTCGACGCAGGCTTCGGGACGCTTGTAGCCGCCCGAGAGTGCGACGACGCGCAGCACCTTGGGATGGTCGACCAGCGGATCGAATGTCCCCGGCACAACCGGAAGCGAGAGCTTGAGCATCACCTGCTGACCCTCGGGCACGCTGTCAAGATTCTTGAGGATTTCCTCAAGCAGGATAGTGTCACACTCGGCGCGGGTCTCACTCTTGATGTTCACCTCTGGCTCGATCATCGGCATCATGCCATGGGCGAGCACCTGCGCGCCAACCTCAAACTGCTGCTTGACGACGGCGGCGATGCCCTCGCGGTTGGCCGAATTGATCACCGAGCGCTCCTTGGTCCCATAGACGCCGAGAGCCTTCGCCTTGGTCAGCAGCGCATCAAGTTCGGGCATCGGCTTCATCAGTTGGACGCCGTTCACCTCATCCTCGAGGCCCTTGTCGATCTTGATGAACGGCACAACGCCGCGCTCAATCAGCGCCGCCGGGGTCGGCTTGCCATCAACATGGCCATCCATCGTCCGTTCGAACAGGATGGCGCCAATCACCTTGCCGCTTGCAAAGGCTGGCGAACTGATGATGCGGCTGCGCATGTCGTGGATCAGCGCGAACATTTCCTCATCGCCATTATAGGCGTCTTCCTCGATCCCATAGCCCTTGAGAGCCTTGGGCGTCGATCCGCCGCTCTGGTCGAGGGCTGCAATGAAGCCGTTACCTTCGGCCATCTTGGCGGTCATCTGGTCTGTGTTCATGGGTCGTCAGTCCTCTTGCATTCGTATGCGTAAAATGGCCTCGCAGGGGCGTTACGAGAAGGCTCCTGCGGAATGGTTAAATCTCAGTCGGCAGCGCTGAGCAGCGCAGCAACACCCGGCAGTTCACGCCCTTCCATCCACTCCAGGAAGGCACCCCCTGCCGTCGACACAAAGGTGAAATCATCAGCAGCGCCAGCATGATTCAATGCTGCCACCGTGTCGCCTCCGCCAGCCACCGACACCAGTGAGCCTTCGCGGGTAAGCGCAGCGGCCGTTCGCGCCAACGCAACCGTTGCCGTGTCGAACGGCGGCGTTTCAAACGCACCTAGGGGACCATTCCACACCAGCGTCCGACAGGTCTTGAGCACATCGGCCAGCGCCTCGACCGCTGCCGGGCCGACGTCGAGGATCATCTCGTCAGCTGCGACTTCATGGACATTGACCGTGCGGGTCGGCGGATTGGCAGCGAATTCCTTTGCCACCACCACATCATAAGGGAGGTGGATGGTGCAACCCGCCTTGTCGGCCGCATCAAAGATCGCATTGGCCGTCTCGACCAGATCATGTTCGCACAGCGACTTGCCGACACTAACTCCGCGCGCAGCCAGGAACGTATTGGCCATACCGCCACCGATGATCAGATGGTCGACCTTGCCGGTCAGATGCTTGAGCACATCAATTTTGGACGACACCTTTGCCCCGCCGACCACCGCAGCAACCGGATGGGCAGGATTGCCAAGCGCGGCATCAAGCGCCTTCAGTTCGGCTTCCATCGACCGGCCGGCATAGGCCGGCAACGCATGGGCCAGCCCCTCGGTCGAGGCATGGGCGCGGTGCGCCGCTGAAAAGGCGTCGTTGACATACAGGTCGCCGAGCTTCGCCATCTGCTCGACCAGCGCCGGATCATTCTTTTCTTCGCCCTCGTGGAAGCGGGTGTTTTCCAGCACCGTGACCGATCCGTTGGCGAGCTTGCCGACTTCGACAGCGATCAACTGGCCGGCGCAGCCATCAAGGAAGCCGACCGGACGGCCGAGCACGTCGGACAGTTCATCGACCACCTGACGAAGCGACATTTCGGCGACCGGCTTGCCCTTGGGGCGACCGAAATGCGCCAGCACCAGCACCTTGGCACCCTTGGCGGCCAGTTGGTTGAGCGTCGGCGCCGCCGCTTCGAGCCGGGTCGCATCGGTCACCTTGCCATCCGCCATCGGCACATTCAGGTCAACGCGCACCAGCACGCGCTGGCCGGTGATGTCTCCCATGTCGTCAATCGTGCGGAATGCGGTCATCTGGCAATTGTCCCTGTCTGTCCTGTCGCTCACCACGAAAAAGGGGCAGGAATGACCCTGCCCCCTTGCTCATCAGAGCAGCTTGCCCATCGCGCCGGCCGTATCGACCATGCGGTTGGAAAAGCCCCATTCATTGTCATACCAACTCAGCACGCGCACCAGCTTGCCGTCGATGACCGCCGTTTCCAGGCTGTCGATGGTCGAGCTGTTCGGGCAGTGGTTATAATCGATCGACACCAGCGGCTCGTCCGAATAGCCGAGCACGCCCTTCAGAGGGCCTTCTGCGGCGGCCTTGAGCAGGGCGTTGACCTCTTCCTTGGTCGTGTCGCGCTTCGGCTGGAAGGTCAGGTCGACAACCGAGACGTTCGGGGTCGGCACCCGGATCGCCGAACCGTCGAGCTTGCCCTTCAGTTCGGGCAGCACTTCGCCGACGGCACGGGCTGCACCTGTGGTGGTCGGGATCATCGACATGGCGGCGGCACGGGCGCGGCGCGGATCTTCATGGATCTGGTCGAGGATCTTCTGGTCGTTTGTATAGGCATGCACCGTCGTCATCAGGCCGCGCTCGATACCGATGGCATCGTTCAGCACCTTGGCGAACGGCGCGAGGCAGTTGGTCGTGCAGCTGGCGTTCGACACAATGGTATGGCTGGCTTCCAGCTTGTCATGGTTGACCCCGAAAACAACGGTCAAATCGACATTCTTGCCCGGTGCTGAAATCAGCACCTTCTTGGCACCCGCGGCAAGATGCTTTTCGCATGACGCGCGATCAGTAAAGAAACCAGTGCATTCCAACACAATGTCGATGCCCTGCGCGCCATGCGGCAGGTTGGCCGGGTCGCGCTCTGCGGTCACATGAATGCGCTTGCCGTTGATCACCAGGTCATTGCCATCAACCTCAACCGTGCCACCGAGCGGTCCATGGACGCTGTCCCGCTGAAACAGCATGGCGTTGGCTGTGGCCGAGGCAAGATCATTGATCGACACCAATTCAATGTCATGATCGGTGCGTTCCAGAATGGCGCGGGCAACATTGCGGCCGATGCGACCGAAACCGTTAATGGCAACCTTGATAGCCATGAATTCCTCCAATGTATCTGGGCTCAAGCCCCAAATGGTCAGGCCAGGGCGGCCTCGATCTGTGGTACAATCTTCTCGGCGGTCAGGCCGAAATAGTCATAAAGCGCCGCAATCGGAGCTGACGCACCAAAGCGGTCAATGCCGATTGCAAGGCCATTGCGGCCAATATGTTTCTGCCATCCTAACGTCGTGCCCGCTTCGATTGAAACAATCAGGGCATTCTCTGGCAACAGGTCGGAACGATAGGCCTCGGACTGGGCATCGAACAATTCCCAACAGGGCATTGAAACGACATCGGCACCTATGCCCCTGCTTTCCAGCACCGCTGCGGTTTTGGCCGCAATCTCGACTTCAGACCCTGTGGCAACGAGCACAACCTTGCGCTGTGCGCTGGCGGCGACCAGGCGATAGGCACCCTTGGCCGATCGATTGTCCGAAGCGGATGCATCTGTGCGGAGCAAAGGCAAATTCTGGCGGGTCAATGCCAGCACCGACGGGGTTTCAGGGGTTGCAAGCGCCAGCGCCCAGCATTCGGCCGTCTCAACTGCGTCGGCAGGTCGATAAACGTTGAGGTTGGGGATCATGCGCAACGACATGACATGTTCGATGGGTTGGTGGGTCGGGCCGTCCTCGCCCAGGCCGATGCTGTCGTGCGTCAGCACATAAATGACCTGGGCGCGTTGCAGTGCCGACATGCGGATGGCGTTCCTGCAATAGTCGGAAAAGACAAGGAAGGTCCCGCCATAGGGCACCACACCGCCATGCAGCGCCATGCCATTCATCGCCGCCGCCATGCCGAATTCGCGAATGCCATAATAGACATAGCGCCCGGCATAATCATCGGGCGAAAAGGCCGTTGTCGCCTTGGTCTTGGTGTTGTTCGATCCGGTCAAATCAGCCGAACCGCCGATCATCTGCGGTATGGCCTCGGTCAACGGGCCCAACGCCATCTCGGATGATTTGCGCGTGGCAATCGCCTTGGGATCGGCAACCAGAGCCGCAATGTGCGCTTCGAGCGCCGGACCAGCCTGGGGGCCAACCGGAGCAAATTGCTTCAGGAAGGAGTCCTTGCGCGCCGTATCGGCATCGAGGCGCGCCTCCCACGCAGCCTGCTCGTCGGCGCGTGCTTTGCCCACCTCACGCCAAGCGGCGGCAATGTCCTGCGGAATGACGAACGGCGCCGCATCCCAACCCAATTCCTTGCGCGCTGCCTCGATCTCGGCAGCACCCAGGGGAGCGCCATGCACATTGTGACCACCCTGCTTGTTCGGCGCGCCAAAGCCGATGATCGTCCGACAGGCGATCAACGACGGCCGCGAGTCGGCCAGGGCAGCGTGGATTGCGCGGCGAATATCCGCCGGATCATGCCCGTCGCAGCTTTCCACATGCCAGCCCGTCGCGGCATAGCGCGCCTTTATGTCTTCGCTGGTCGACAGGTCGGTGTCGCCGTCAATAGTGATGCGATTGTCATCCCAAAGTACGGTCAGCCTGCCCAGCTTGTGCAGCCCGGCCAGACCGATCGCCTCATGGTTGATACCTTCCATCAGGCAACCGTCGCCAGCGATCACCCAGGTGCGATGGTCGACCAGATCATCACCGTGAACGGCATTGAGGTGGCGTTCGGCCATCGCCATGCCAACCGCCATCGCCAGACCCTGTCCCAGCGGACCGGTGGTGCATTCAACACCCGGCAGCTCAAAATTCTCGGGATGTCCGGCACATGGGCTGTGAAGTTGACGGAAGTTGCGAATATCCTCAATCGTAGGATTGCTATATCCGCTGAGGTGCAACAGCGCATAAATCAGCATTGAGCCATGGCCGGCCGAGAGAACGAAGCGATCCCTGTCAATCCATGTCGGGTCAGCCGGATTATGCTTTAAGAAATCACGATAAAGCACGGTCGCAACGTCGGCCATGCCCATTGGCATCCCTGGGTGCCCACTGTTGGCCGCCTCGACCGCATCCATGGCCAGCGCCCTGATGGCATTGGCAAGCTGTCGATCATCGGTCTGCATCCGGGTTCTCCCAGTGCGCCGGAACGGGCGATCCCGAAGGGATCGCGAGATGGACGAAAGAGCCTGATGCTCGATGATTCGGCGCGACGCTCCTTTGCGGTGCCTGTCGCCAACCGTCAACCGCACCCATCCCGATTTCGCCCACACAGGCAATGAATTCGCTCCGCCATCCCATGGCATCCGCCAATGTCGCGGCCTCATTGCCAAGCGATCGTTGCGGTAGCGCAGGGTTTGCGCAATCCGCGCTCATCCGGTAAGAAAGAGCTTGATGAATGACGGCTCCTTCCTTGATGCGCGGACACGGCTCGAAACCGCACTGAGCCGGCTTGAGCAGCAGTTCGCTTTACTGGATGCCCGCCTGCAGGCTCACCTCGCCGCCCCGCCCCCCGCGGACGCCAACCTGTTGGCGCGACACGATGCTCTCAAGGCTGATGTCGCTTCAGTCATTGCCGAGCTGGATGAGATGCTGGGCAGCCCGGCGGAAATGAACCTTCACCATGGCTGATATTGAACTAAGCATTGCCGGAACGCGCTATACGCTCGCTTGCGCCGACGGAGAAGAAGACCGCTTGAGGGCACTCGGCGCCATTGTTGCCGAACAGGTGGAAACTGCCCGCGCCATCGGTCCCGGCATGTCTGAAACACGCGCGCTTTTGTTCGCCGCCCTCTTCCTCGCTGATAAGCTTGATAGTGCAATCAACGCCAATTCCTCCGAAGGCGCGAAGGCCGATGAAATCGTGTCAGCCATTGACGCGACCACGCAACGGTTGGATCAAATGGCGCAAAAGGTGGCGCAACTTGCTGCCAGGCTCGATTGAACTTGGCCTGCGCGCCAATGTCGCCAGCGGCATCCCTCTCCCTTCCCCCCTTGAGTCATGCCTGCCAAAGGCCTATCTCCCTCAGCGACGGGTACTGCCTGGTGCGCGCTTTCGCGAATATCCCTGAGGCGATAAATACATCCATGGGGGCTGTCCCTGCCCGGGCCCTGGCCCGACGTATATGGTCCCCACCTGACGTTACTGGCGTCAGAGGACATTCCAGCAAACGGCCAAGGCGGTCCCGTCACCCGGCAGGCAGATGAACCAATTGACCGACAAGCAGGCCATCCGCCAGATCATACGTCAACGTCGGCGTGACTTTTTCGGGGCGCGTGCCGGCAAGCAATGGTCCCTGCCGGAGGACCGCTTCGGCCAAATGCTCGATCGCGGCACCATCCTGGCCAGCTATTTCCCCCACGGCAGCGAGGCTGACCCCGAACCGGTCGTCCGAATGGCACTCGGCGCACTCGCGACCATTGCCTATCCCCGGGTCGATGCCGATGGATTGATGCGATTCTACACCTTCGGCCCCAGCCGCAGCCTATGCCGTGACACGGCGAACATGCTGGCTCCCGGCAAGGATGCTTGGCTGTCCAGACCCGATGTAATCCTGCTGCCATTGGTCGCATTTGACCGCACCGGTACCCGGCTCGGTCAGGGCGGCGGACATTATGACCGGGCCATCGCTGCACTTGGGCAACTGCCAGCCCCTGAACACACTGCTATCGCTCGACCGCCAATTGTCCGCATCGGCATTGCCTGGAGCGTTCAGGAACACCCTCCTCTCCCCCGTGATCCCTGGGACATCCCGCTCGATCACATCATCACCGAACAGGAATGGATCACGCCATGAGCGACAATCCCTATCACACACCGACACCCAGCTGGCGCAAGCCAGTCGGCATGGCGCTGATCCTGTTGTTCATCGGCGTATATGCTTGGGGCGTCATCACCATCATCGAACAGCTTGGCGACCTGCCGTCCTGGTTGCTGGTGGTTATCTATGCACTGGCAGGCGTGGCATGGATCGCCCCGCTCAAACCGCTTCTGATGTGGATGGAGACGGGGCGGTTGCGCCACTTTCCCGATGAATGATCAACGCTGCTGATCAGGGAAAGTGGCGCGAGTGACGGGGCTCGAACCCGCGACCTCCGGCGTGACAGGCCGGCACTCTAACCAACTGAGCTACACCCGCGTTCGTCTTGGAGCCGCGCCAATATTGAGTCGGTCCGGGCAAGTCAACCGCCCTCTGTGGTTCCGGCAAATTTTTCCTGCCTTGCATCACCTGTCGCAGACGCGCCCGGTTCCGGGCGAACCGGCGGGCTGGTAACAATTGCCTCGCCGGCAGATGACAATATTGTCTGGATAATGATCAGCAATGGCACCGCAAGGAACGCCCCCGGCGCACCCCATACCCACCCCCAATAGCTCAATGACAGCAGGATCAGCAGTGGATTGATGGTCAGACGCCGACCCAGGACCATCGGCGTTATGATATTTGCTTCAACGGTATGCAGGCCGATCTGGATAAACGCTGGCATCAATGCCAGAGCCACTGAGTCAAATGTCATCAATCCGCCCATCGCCAATAGGGCGGCTGCGATGATCGGACCGACATAGGGAACAAAATTGCACAGTGCGACAATCCCGCCCCACATGAAGGGC
Source organism: Sphingomonas lacunae (assembly GCF_012979535.1). Lineage (NCBI taxonomy): Bacteria > Pseudomonadati > Pseudomonadota > Alphaproteobacteria > Sphingomonadales > Sphingomonadaceae > Sphingomonas > Sphingomonas lacunae. Next base: position 2,277,451 of record NZ_CP053015.1, on the reverse strand, counting down.
GATGGCATGCCCAGCGCCCACAGCAAGAGCGCGACAGCCAGGCCCAGCCCAACGTTTATAAGGACAATAGTCGTCAAATAGGCTGATGTGGCATCGACAACATTCTGGATAATCCGCGCCGTGTGGAGCGCACTGTCAAAGCTGCCGCGGCTCCGGATGGCCTGTCGCCGCAACCGGGTCCATCCGGACAGGAAAAAGAAGATGAGCAACACGGCAAAGAAGGTTTGAATCGCCGCCGATGGCGCCGATGATGTCAGATAGTCCATGAGCGACCCTGGCGTCTCGACCGCTACGGCCTGTGCCTGGGCAGCTGTATTTGTTGCGAATGATTGCAAGGCATCATCGACAAACCTCTGAAGATTAGCGTAAAAATCAATAAGAGGTGACAGGTTTTCCCTAATTCTGGGCAGGCTTTCAGGCAACTGGATGAACCAGCCGCTGGCCGGGAGAATGATCAACGCCAGAGCTCCGTTGATCAGCAGAATGAACGTGAGCACACAGAGCAGTGCGGCGACAGCGGACGGCAGCCCCCGCCTTTCCAGCCACTCCAGCGCGGGGACCAGGGCGATGGCAATGACCAGCGCGGCCACCAGCGGCAGAAAAAACTCCGCACCGGCTTTCAGGGCAAAAGGTGTCCCCAAAAGCAGCGCCACTGCAGACAGATACACAAGGATGCGCAGAGGGTCACCGCCAAGGATGCTTGGCCGATCTTGGATCGATGGCTCGGCCCTTGAATCAGTATCGAAACTGTCCGTCATGACGCAGCTATGCCATCACTTTGGTGCCTCGTCACCACTGCTGAGCCGATGCCTTACAGACAGTTGACTGACCACCTCTCCCTTGCTGCGCGTCGTGACGGCATGACGTCAACTTGACGCATTTTGGGGCAGTTAGACCATCAGAACGCCGGAAACACAGCAAATTTCTTACCCGGTTTAACCATTCCTTTGTCATTGCACCGATAAAGAACGGGCCATCGCAACGGCAAGGACCAGACACGCCGATGACACCGAACGCTTTTGTGCGCCCCGAGCGCACCCTTTCCACATTCGCCATCCTGTGCGCAGGCGTTGCTGCTTTCGCGGTTCCGCAGACGGCCATGGCATCCGGCACCCGTGCCGGCACGGTCATCAACAACACCGCACAGGCCAGCTACGACAGTGGTGGCTCCACCGTCACGGTTGATTCGAACACGCACAGTATGACTGTGGCGGAATTGATCAACACGACCGTGGTCTGGGATGACAGCGCGGATGTCGGCACGACACCCGGCGCTACCACGCAGATCCTGACTTTCCAGGTCACCAACACCGGCAATGGCGAAGAAACCTTCAGCCTGGCGGCTAATGGCGGCATTGGCGGGGACAATTATGATCCCGCGGTCAACCTGATCGTCATCGATGACGGTGACGGCGTTTATGAACCGTCGCAGGATCTGGTCTACACTGGCGCGGCCCAGAATCCGACACTGGACCCTGACGAGAGCATCACCGTCTTCATCATTTCGACAACCCCGGCCGGAGTCGCTGATGGCGCGCGCGGCGGTGTCAAGTTGACTGCCGCCTCAACAACCGGAACCGGTGCTCCCGGCACGACCATTGCTGGCGCTGGTGAAGGCGGCAGTGATGCTGTCCTTGGCACTTCAGGCGGCGACAGCGATGACGACGGCTTCTATCTCGTCTCTTCGGCGACTGTTTCCCTGCTGAAGTCGGCCACTGTCCTTGATCCGTTTGGCGGCAATGATGCCGTTCCTGGCGCGACCATCACCTACAGCATTGTGGCAACGACGACCGGATCGGGCAGCCTGCCCAATCTGGTGATCAACGACTCGGTCCCGACCGGCACCACCTATGTGGCCGGATCGATCCGCCTGGGCGGAACCACATTGACCGACGCCACTGGCGATGATGCCGGCCGGTTCAGCTCCAACGCGATCTCGGTCGCGCTCGGCACGGTTCCGGGCGGCGAAACCCGCACCGTGAGCTTCCAGGTCACGATCAACTGAGGAACATCATCATGATCCGCAAGTTTATCCCCTTCTTCGCAGCCATCGCAGCGCTCGGCGCTGTTCCGGCCGCGGCCCAGGCTACCGCCAACGCCGTTGCCATCAACAGCGATGTGCTGGTGGAACGTACCGTCACCGATCCATCGGGCCGGTCCCAGACCACGCTCGAAGAACCGGCCACGGTTGTGCCCGGCGACCGGCTCGTTTTCGTTCTGCGTTACCGGAACAACGGTGCGCAACCGGCGACCGACTTTGTCGTGACCAACCCCCTGCCCGCTGCTGTCGCCTTTGACAGCACGAGCGATGCCTTTGCGACCGTTTCGGTCGACGGCGGCGCCACCTGGGGGCCCCTTGCTTCACTCACTGTGACCGAAGCTGACGGCACCAGCCGTCCAGCCCGGGCAGATGAAGTGACTCATGTCCGCTGGGCCTTCACCCAGCCAATTCCGGCCGGAGAGGCTGGGCGACTGATGTTCCGCGGCGTCGTCAAATAATTCCTGAAGCGGAGCGCCTGCCGTCGGCGTGTTTCTCGGGCGGCTTGTTAAACACCAAAGGAGAACAGCAGTGACCAGCAAGCTGTATCGTCTTGGTTCTTGCAGTGCGCTCGCGCTCGTGATTGCAGGGGTTTCGGCTCCTGCCCTCGCAGCGGGCACCACCGCAGGCACCTCGATCTTGAATACCGCTACCGTCGATTACCAGGTCGGTGGCGTTGCACAACCGCAGCAGTCGGCCAGCGACACCTTCGTCGTTGACCGTCGCATCAGCCTTACTGTCGCCGAAGACGGCAGCTCGACCACCGTCGTGGTGCCGGGCCAGACCAACGCCGTGACCAGCTTCCTGCTGACCAACACGTCGAACGCCGTGCTCGACTTTGCCCTGACAGCGACGCAAACGGTGGGCGGGACCGCAGCACATGGCGGAACCGACACCTTCAACCTGTCGACAATGACCATTTACCGGGACGTCGACAATTCCGGTACCTTCAATGCCGGTGACACGGTTGTCACCTATATTGACGAGCTTGCCGCTGACGCCACCGTGCGCCTGTTCGTGGTCGGCAACGTACCCTCAGGTCTCGCCACCGGCGCGATCGCCAACGTCCGCCTGACCGCCACCGGTCGTGAAGGCGGTGCGGCCGGAACCCAGGGCGCCGCCCTGACCCAGTCGGCCACCCAGACCAACACGGTCATGGACACGGTCTTTGGCGACACCGCCGGTGTGGCCGACGGCAACCGTGACGCTGCGCATTCGGACGAAGACGACTTCACCGTCTCGACCGCCACGCTCACGGTTACCAAGACCTCGACCGTTGTCAGCGACCCGGTCAACGGCACCACTGCACCCCGGCTTATCCCCGGCGCCGTGGTCCAATATTGCATCGCGGTCCAGAACGCAGCGGGTGGTGCTTCGGCTTCGTCGGTGCTGATCAGCGACGTTCTGCCGGCGAACCTGACGTTCAGCGCCGGTTCCATCCGACTTGACGGCACACTGACCGGATCCACCTGCAACGCCGACGGCACCGCAGGCGGCACCTTCACTGGTGGTACAGTGTCGGGAACGCTCAGCACCATTGCCCCGGGTACCGGCCGCACGCTGGTTTTCCGCGCTACCGTCAACTGACGATACAAAGGTTGGAGGGCCTGCCTGTCCCCGGACGGGCGGGCCCTCCTCCCATACCAAGAAGAGTTAACCATTTAACCATGTCGCTCTGGCGCAACCTTTGTTCGGTGATGACCGCAGCCACCGCCGCAGCCCTGCTGCCTGGCGGTGTTAGCGCGCAAGTCATCACCAACGTTGCCTCGGCTGACTGGACCGGCCCGACCGGCGGATCGCGCACAGTGCGCTCGAACCAGGTCGCGATCAGCGTCGTCAGCCCGCCAGCGACCAATGTCATCTACCGCATCGATTCTCCAGGCACCGGCACGCTGACCCGTATTGACGGCAGCGGCTGCACCAGCGGCAATTCCATCGGCGGACTGTCTGTTGGAGGCGATACGACATCGGGCGGGCCAGGGCAAAGTCCCACACAGGTTTCCCTCAACCATGCGGATGATTTCACCGCAGGTCAGCCGATAGCATTCGGCATCACCTCTCCCGCAGACAATCGCGACCCCAACGCGCGCGACAGCTTTGACGTCACCGTCCGTACCGGCAACGGTGATCTCGAAACCGTCCGCCTGCGCGAGGATGCGAACAATAGCGGGTTTTTCGTCGGCTACATCGCCACCATGCGCATTCCACCGGCGCTGGTGCAGGGTGACTGCCGTCTCTCGGTTGCTCCGGGTGCACCACTTGACGTCAATTTGTACCGTATAGGTTCAAATGACTCGATTGCGCGTGCCCAGATCAGCTTTTTGGTGGATCCGTTCGGCATTGTCTTCGACAGTGGTGATGGCGCGCCTGTTCGCGGGGCTCGCGTCACACTGATCAATGCCGCCACGGGACAACCGGCCCAGGTGTTCGGGGATGATGGCGTGTCCAGCTTCCCCAATAGCGTCATTACCGGTTCAACCGTGACCGACGCGGGAGGACAGGTCTATGCCTTCCCCGCCGGCGACTATCGCTTCCCCTTTGTCGCACCGGGAAGCTATCGCCTGCTTGTCGAACCGCCCGAGCCATATAGTTGGCAGTCCAGCGCCACAATTGCTGAGCTTGCGCAATTCAGGCGACCAGACAATGGCGAGCCCTATACGCTGGGAACCGCGAGTTATGGCGCGGTTTTTCAGCTGTTTACACCCACGCCGGTGCGGATCGACATTCCTGTTGACCGTCCGCAAGCCGGGTTGCAGCTGACCAAGACCAGCAGCACCGCCACAGCGACCCCGGGCAGCACTGTCCAGTATCGCATCACCCTGCGCAATGCTGATTCAACCCGCACAACCGGAGCCTTGACGGTGACCGACGACATGCCGCGCGACGTCCGCCTGCGGCCTGGGTCGATCCGTTACAACGGCAATCCGGTGACCGCCTCCATTACACCCGATGGAGGGCGCTTCACCGTCGGGCTACCCCCGCTTGCAGGCGGAGCACTCGGTCTTATAACCTATTTGGCGGATATTCGTCCGGATAGCCAGCCAGGCGAAGCCACGAACATTGCCGTCGCCAGCGATAATCGCGGATCGCGTTCCAATGTTGGCGAAGCAACCGTTCGCATCAGCAGGGATATCGTCGGAGACCGTATCACCATTATCGGTCGCGTCACCGACGGGGGCTGTTCGGCTGACCCAGCCAGCGCCCGCGGTATCCAGGGCGTCCGGGTCATGCTCCAGGACGGCAGTTTCGCTGTTACTGACAGTGACGGTCGCTACCACTTTGAAGGGGTTCGCCCTGGCCTGCATGTGGTCCAGATTGACCCCTCATCCCTTCCCGGATTGGTTGTGCCAATCAACTGCGCCGCCAACAACCGCGCTGCGGGAAGTGCCATTTCCCGCTTTGTCGAAGGCCGGGGCGGAGAGCTGAAGCGCGCGGATTTTCGTGCCGTTTCGATCGCCTCTCCCGAAGCGCCTGCAGATGCTGAGAGCAGCGCCGTCCCGGTGATCAGCGCCCCTGCACGCCCAGCTGTGGCAAGTGATATCAGCGTCGCCGGCGGTGACCGCGATTTCTTTGCCAACCAGACCGCCGGCATTGACTGGTTATTCCCCGAACCAGATTACAATCCGCGTTCCCCTGTTGTGCGTGTTGCCATCAAGCATTTGCCGGGCCAGCGTGTGGAACTCAGCGTCAACGGCCGGCCTGTCAATGGCCTGTCTTTTGATGGCGCGAACCCGTCACCAGACCGCAGCTTCTACGTCAGTGTCTGGAGCGGCATTGAAGTCAACGATCGCGACAACCGCTTTGTTGCCCGCGTGCTCGACGAATCCGGTGCGCTGGTCCAGGAACTGAGCCGGACCATCCACTATGCAAACAGCCCGATGAACGTCTCGCTTGTGCGCGAACGCTCGCTGCTGGTGGCGGATGGTCTCAATCGCCCGGTTATCGCGGTACGGCTGACTGACCGCGACGGTCGCCCGGTCAAGCACGGACTGGTTGGCGACTTCACCGTTGCCGCACCGCATCGCGCCGCTATCGAAAGCGATGCCGAACAGGAACGTCAACTGTCGGGTCTTGACCGTGGCCGCGCTACCTGGCGGATCCCGGGTGACGATGGCGTTGCCTATATCGAACTGGATCCGACCACCGCATCGGGCACAGCGCGCCTCAACTTCACTTTCCGTGACGAGCAGGTCACGCGTGAGGTTCAGCTCGATGTCTGGCTGAACCCTGGCGACCGGCCATGGACTGTTGTCGGCTTTGCTGCCGGAACGGTCGGCTACAACACGCTCGATGACCGCATGGAACCTGTCGCCGAAGACCTTCCTTCTGACAATGTCGACGGTCGCGTCGCTCTCTACGCCAAGGGTCGGATACTTGGCCAGTGGCTGATGACCATGTCCTATGACAGCGACCGGGAACAGGATGAGGCCCGTTTCGGCGGCGTCATCGATCCGCGCGCCTATTACACCATCTACGCTGATCGCGCCGACAATGGCTTTGACGCGGCATCGGTACGCAACCTCTACCTGCGCCTTGAACGGCCGCAGTTCTATGCCCTGTTCGGTGATTTCGAAACGGCGATCAACGAACCGCAACTGACCCGCTATCAACGGGCTATGAACGGCGTCCGCGCTGAATATCGCGGCAGCAACCTCGCCGCCACCGCCTTCATCGCCGATACGCCCTATCGCTATCGCCGTGACGAGATGCAGGGCAATGGCCTAAGCGGTCCCTATCAGCTTTCGACACGCGATGTCCTCGCCAACAGCGAACGCGTCACGCTAGAAATCCGCGATCGTACCCGTTCCGACATCATTGTCGAAAGCCGCCAGCTCACCAGGCATATCGATTATGATATCGATTATTTCGCCGGCACACTGACCTTCCGCGAACCGATCCTCAGCCGCGATCCCGCGCTGAATCCGCAATTCATCGTCGTCGACTATGAAACCCGCGGCGTCGGCCAGCGTGTTGTCAATGGCGGCGGCCGCGTCAGCTGGACAAGCAATGACGAAAGCCTGCGCGTCGGCCTCACCGGCATTCATGACGCCAATGACAGCGCCCGCGCCAATCTCGGCGGCGTCGATGTCCGCTATCGCCCTGCCCCGTCGGTTGAAATGCGCGCCGAATATGCTGTCAGCGACTCCCAGTCGCGCAAGGCCGGCGTCGCCGATGTCGGCACCGCCAGCGCCTGGCTCGTCGAAGTCGAACATCATGGCTCGGTGTTTGATCTCCTTGCCTACGCCCGTCAGCGCGACGACGGCTTTGGTGTCGGCCAGTTGAGCAATGCCGGACAGGCCAGCCGCCGCATCGGCCTCGACGGCAGCATGCGACTTGGTACCGGCTTCAGCCTGATCGCCAGCGCTTGGCAAGAAGACTATCTCGAAACCGACTCCCGTCGCCGCGCTGGCCGCCTGATGGGCGAATGGCGTGGGGAGACCACCACGCTGCGCGCCGGCCTGACCCGCGCCGAGGACACGCTGCCGACCGGAGAGACCAACATCTCCACCCTTGTCCAGCTTGGCGGCACGCAGCGCTTGTTGAACCAGCGGCTTGAACTCGACGCCCAGACCGAATTTGCTCTCGGCGGACAGAATGAAAGCGTCGATTTCCCGACCCGCCATACCTTTGGCGCCCGCTATGCCGTGACCCAGGGGATCACCCTCGTCGGTGCCTATGAAATCGCCTCTGGCGGCACGGTGGATGCGCGTACAGTCCGCGCCGGCTTTGACGTGCGTCCCTGGGACGGTGCCCGCGTCAGCCTGACCGGCAACCAACAGGACATCGGCGAGTTCGGGCCCCGCAGCTTTGCCGCCTACGGCCTGTCCCAATCCATTTCGCTGACCGAAAATTTGATGGTTGACATGACTGTCGATGGCCAGCGCACGCTCGGTGGCATCAATGCCCGTGACGTACTGGATCCGGCTCAGCCGGTCGCTTCCGGCGGCTTCGTCGATGGTTCGGGCGCGATCACTGAAGATTTCGTCGCCGTCACCGGTGGCGCGACGTGGCGCAATGATGACTGGAATATCACCGGTCGCGCCGAGTATCGCGACGGCGAACTAACGGATCGCTATGGTGCAACCCTTGGCGGCCTGCGCCAGATCGGCGAAGGAAGCGCCTTTGGTGGCCTGTTCACCTATACACGGGCAACCAGCGAGACCGGCCCGTCCACCCGGACGATCTCGGCTGAAGTCAGCTGGGCCCATCGCCCGGCCGACAGCCGCTGGTCTTTCCTCGAAAAGCTCGAATTCCGGGCCGACGCTCTCAGCAACGCGATAGCTGGGCAGCCAGGTCCTATCGGTGGCCCCGTGCTGACAGTCAGCGGGGACGTCAACTCAAAGCGCGTGATCAACAGCCTGACGATCAACTACTCGCCTGTCGATGAAGACGACGGCCTGTGGCACGAGGCGGGCGAATACACGCTTTTCTGGGGTGCACGCTACACCGACGACCGCTTTGGTGACGAAGATGTCACCGGCTGGTCGACTGTCGTCGGCCTCGATCTTCGCTTCGACCTGAGCGAACATGTCGGGGTGGGTGTTACCGGTAACGCCCGTATCGGTACTGATGGCAACGCGAAAGCCTTCAGCGCCGGTCCGCAGATTGTGGTGACGCCATTTGAAAATGCCAACATCGTCATCGGCTACAACATCGCCGGCTTCAGGGACCGTGATTTCGAAGAGTCACGCTACACCCGCAGCGGCCTGTTCGCGACCTTCAGACTGAAGTTCGACCAGACGACATTCGAAGGATTGGGCCTCTGATCGCATCCAACCGGTAAACCACGCCACTCGCCAAGCGCGACGCCCTTTTCCGCAACGCGAAGCGGGCCGGGGACAAAAGCTCAAGGCGGCATTTCAGGTATAGAGGCCTCAACCGCTCGCAGGTTCAAAGCCAGAGCTCGCTGGCTCGACGATTGATCGAGCCGGCTGGGCCCGGCAGGCAATGCCTGTTGCCAACGGCTTGACCGGGGACTCATGGTCCACCCTCCAGGATCACGCTACCGCCGGGCGTGGTGCGCCAACGCACACGCATGGATTCACGGCGCTACCGCGAAAAGGCCGTTCAACAGCGCTCAGTCGGCAAACAACAGGACCGGCGTCTCAATCACTCGCTTGAGCGCCTGTACAAAGCTCGCCGCGTCCCAGCCATCTACCACGCGATGATCACAGCTGATCGACAGATTCATCAGCTTGGCCCGGCGCACGGCATTACCCGCGCCATCCTCATTGGTGAAAACTGGACGTTCAACAATCCGGTTTGGTCCAATGATCGCTACTTCGGGTCGGTTGATCACCGGGGTTGTCGCCACACCGCCCAGCGCACCCAGCGATGTGATGGTCAGCGTCGATCCCGACAATTCCTCGCTCCTGGCCTTGCCGCTGCGCGCGGCTTCGGCGAGGCGGCTGATTTCGCTGGCCAACTGCCAGACATTCATCGCCTCCGCGTTGCGGATCACCGGCACCATCAGGCCAGCGTCAGTCTGTGTCGCCATGCCCATATGCACCGCGCCGTGCCGCGTCACCACGCCCGCCTCATCATCATAGCGCGCATTGAGCATCGGGAATTGCGGCAGCGTGCGGCAGATGGCGACGATCAGGAACGGCAGCATGGTCAGCTTGGGCCGCTCGCCGCGGGCGGCATTCAGGTCGGCGCGCATCGCTTCCAGCGCGGTGACCTCCATTTCCTCGACATAGGTGAAGTGCGGGATGGCTCGCTTCGAGGCCGCCATATTCTCGGCAATCCGCTTGCGCAGGCCGATGACCCGCACCGGCTCGTCCTGACGCGCCGCTGCCGGACGGGCATAGCCCGCGCCGCTGTTGTAGCGCAGATAGGCGTCGAGATCGGCATGGCGCACCCGCCCATCCTCCGACGGCTTGACCTGCGACAGATCGATTGCGAGCATCCGCGCCCGGTCACGCACCGCCGGGGAGGCCAGTACGCGCGCTGCAGCCGGGGCCGGGACGGAGATGGAAACCGGGACGGTTTCTGCATCGGCAGCGATAGGATTATCTTTTTCGTGTTCTTTTTCAATTATTTGAGAAGATTCAGATGGGGAAGTGCCAGCCTCCCCAGAGCGGCTTTGTGGCTCTACCTCATCCTCTACATCCGCATCCACATCCGCCTCGGCAACGGCATCCGTCTCGATAACCACCAGCGTCGACCCAATGGCAATGACATCGCCCAGCGCGCCGCCAATCTCCACGATGATCCCCGAAACAGGCGCCTCCATTTCGACCGTCGCCTTGTCGGTCATCATGTCGGCGATCTGCTGGTCTTCCTCAACCCGGTCGCCCACCGCAACATGCAGCGCGACAATCTCGGCCTCCGCGATCCCTTCGCCAATATCCGGCAAGCGAAAAACATAGCGGCCCATGGTCAAACCCTCATGATCTTTTCGAGCGCCGTGGCGATGCGCACGGGTCCCGGGAAATACGCCCATTCCAGACTGTGCGGATAGGGCGTGTCAAAACCCGTCACCCGCTCAACCGGCGCTTCCAGATGATAAAAACAACGCTCCTGCACCGTCGCGGCCAGCTCGGCACCAAACCCCGACGTCCGCGTCGCCTCATGCACGATCAAGCAGCGCCCGGTGCGCTTCACCGACTCCTCGATAGTCGCCACGTCGAGCGGCATCAGCGTCCTCAGATCAACGATTTCAGCGTCTATTCCGGCATCGGCCACCACCGCCTGCACCACATGCACCATCGTTCCATAGCAAAGGATGGTGACATCGCTCCCAGGTCGCACAATTTTCGCCTTGCCCAGTTCGATGCGGTAATAACCCTCCGGCACCACCGAACCGTCATGTTTGGCCCAAGGCTCAACCGGCCGGTCATAATAGCCCGAGAAGGGGCCATTGTAGATCCGCTTCGGTTCAAAGAAGATTACCGGATCATTGTCCTCGATTGCCGCGATCAGCAGCCCCTTGGCATCATAGGGCGTAGCCGGAATCACTGTCTTGAGGCCGGAACAGTGGGTAAATATCCCTTCTGGCGACTGACTATGGGTCTGCCCCCCGAAAATTCCGCCACCAAATGGCGACCGCACCGTCATCGGCGCAATGAAATCGCCGGCTGAACGATAACGCAGCCGTGCCGCCTCGCTGACAAGCTGATCCAACGCAGGATAGATATAATCCGCGAACTGGATTTCAGGCACCGGCCGCATGCCATAAGCACCCATGCCAACGGCAACCCCGATGATGCCACATTCGGTTATTGGCGTATCGAAGACGCGTGTCTTGCCATGTTTTTCCTGCAATCCTGCAGTGGCACGGAAGACACCGCCGAAATAGCCGACATCCTCACCGAGCACGACGACATCAGGATCGCGGGCCAGCATGATGTCAAGGGCATCGTTGATCGCCTCGATCATATTGATGCGCCGCTCGCCCGCATTGCCAGCCTGCCCCTCTGGCAGGAAAGCCTTGTCCACGGTCATTGGCATTGCCTTCCCTTGGGTCCGAACTTGCGGGTCTGCTCCGCCAACATTTGCTCGCGCTGTTCCACCAGATGCGGCGGCAACTGCTCAAACACATCCTCAAACATGGATGCCAATGGCTGATGCAGCCCGTGACCCAAAATGCCGTTCTTTTCTGCCTCCTTTTGCGAGGCCTTTACAAGATCGGCGAGTTCGGTCGCCTGGGCCGCATAACGGCCCTCATCCCATTCACCGAGCGCGATCAGATGCTGCTTGAGCCGCAAGACCGGGTCTCCGAACGGCCAGGCAGCATACTCTTCCCGCGCCCGATAGGCAGAAGGATCGTCAGAAGTGCTGTGCCCTTCCGCGCGATAAGTGAAGTGCTCAATCAGCGTCGGGCCGTTATCCGTCCGTGCCCGGTCTGAAGCCCATTGCGTTGCCGCATAGACCGCTAGCGGATCATTGCCATCCACTCTGAGGCTAGCAATGCCGTATCCGACCGCGCGCGCGGCAAAGGTGGTCCGTTCGCCACCAGCGAAACCAGAAAAGCTGGAAATGGCCCACTGGTTGTTGACCACATTGAGGATCACCGGCGCGTTATAGACGGCCGCAAAGGTCATGGCGCTGTGGAAGTCCCCTTCGGCGGTTGACCCTTCGCCGCACCACACGGCGGCAATTCGGCTATCGCCCTTAGCCGCGCTCGCCATGGCCCAGCCCACCGCCTGCGGGTATTGGGTGGCCAGATTGCCTGATACGGAGAAAAATCCATAGTCCTTTGCCGAATACATGATCGGCAACTGCCGGCCTTTCAACGGATCACCCCGGTTCGAATAAATCTGGTTCATCATGTCGATCAGCGGATAATCGCGGGTGATCAATATTCCCTGCTGTCGATAGGAGGGGAAACACATGTCGTCGCGGGCCAGCGCCATCGTCGCAGCTACCGACACGGCTTCCTCACCCGTCGACTTCATGTAAAAGCTGGTCTTGCCCTGCCGTTGGGCACGGAACATCCTGTCGTCAAACGCGCGAACCAGCATCATGTAGCGCAGCATGGCCCTCAGCCGGTCGGGCGACAACCGGGGATTCCAGGGACCGCTTGCCGACCCGTCAAATTCTAGCACACGGACCAAGCCATAGGCATGGTCGCGCATGGCCGCAGGGGTGGCGCTTTCAGCGGGTCGGGACAAGGCCCCCACCGCAGGAACGGCAATATCCGAAAAATCGGGGGCGTCACCTGGCCGGAACCGAGGTTCCGGAATATGAAGGGATAACTGGGGCAAGTTATCTGTCTTGCGAATATGCGCGTCTGGCATGTCCCGGCTCCACTCCTCAATGCCGCATATTATTTCACAAGATTGTTAGGATGTTTCAAGCAATCGGGCAAGTTCAGTCAGACCGCCACTGGCGCACGAATATGATCCTGGGGGGCATAATCACGCACGATAAAATCGCCGATATCATAGTCGAAAAGAGTGTCAGGCTTGCGGAACAGTTCCAATCTCGGATCGCCGTGCGGCGTGCGGGAGAGTTGCTCTTCAACTGCATCCATATGATTACGATATAGATGGACGTCGCCACCGCTCCAGATCAGCTCCTGCGGCGTCAGGCCGGTTTGCTGCGCCAGCATTGCCGTCAGCATGGCCGCTCCGAATAGGTTGAACGGCAGGCCGAGCAGCACATCACAGGATCTCTGAAACAACAGGCAGGAAAGCTCGCCCGCACCAGACACATGAAATTGATAGGTCATGTGACAAGGCGGCAATGCCATGCCGTCCAATTCCGCCACGTTCCAGCCCGTAAAGATGTGCCGACGCGATGCGGGATCGTTCCGCAGCGACTCCACCAGGGCGGCCATCTGGTCGATGCCTTGCGGGTCACGCTGATAAAGAGCGCAGCCAGACTCGTCTGGCTGGCTCACGGGCACATAGCGCGGCCAATTGCGCCATTGCACACCATAGACCGGCCCGAGGTCACCCCAACGGACCGCAAAATCTTCATCATCCCGAATCCGAGCCTCGAAACCATCACGATCAATGTTCTCGCCTGTCATTCGACGATAATGATCCAGTGGCCAATCAGTCCAGATATGGACATTCTGCTCAACAAGTGGCCGGATATTGCTCTGCCCACTCAAAAACCAGAGCATTTCCCTGGCCGCAGCTTTCCAGAACACCCTTTTTGTGGTCAGCAACGGCACACGACCATCGCGAAGGTCAAAGCGCAACTGCTCTCCGAATAGGCTACGCGTGCCGACACCGGTACGGTCCAGTCTTTCGTCGCCATGATCGCGAATGCGGCGCATCAGATCGAGATATTGATCCTCATAATGTGGCGTTTTAGAGCTCATCGGGGCTGCGATTCCTTGTTCTGCCAAGCCATGCTAAGCTGTCGGACATGATCTGGCAAAGGCTGCGAATTGCACAAGGAACCGTGGCGTGGTCAGCTTTCATGTTCAAAATGGGCTAGAAGTGGACAAATCCGGGCCGGTCACAGCGGCATGACGTTGCTATGCTCGGTAGCATGGACCAGTCTTTGCTCGAATGGCGCGAGAGCTCGCAGAGCGTAATGAGAGGCGCCCATCCATTGGGAATCGCACTGTTGCCATTGCTGCAGTGTCACTTTCTTGGCCTGCGCCATGAGCATTTGATCATTGCAGGTTGCGACATTCGCCAGCGGCTTGTCAGCTTTGTCGAACAGCGCGGAGCAATGCTGACTATCGATGCGGTTCTGCCCGGATTGCGGCGCGCACTGGCGCCAGAAGGGGTCGCACATCTGCTGGTAGCCCACAATCATCCTTGCGGATCGCTGCAGGCTTCACAGGCGGATTGCGAAGTCACACGCCGGATCGCGGCACTTGCGCGGCTTGCCGGCGTAACACTTGCGGATCACCTGCTTTTTACCGATGCGCGCTATACGAGTTTCAGGGCGTTGGGTCTGCTGTGACTGTCGCCGACAAAGCGGAAATTCGCGCTTGCCAGCATGGCATCGCCTTTCTATAGGACCCGCCTGCCCCTCGCCGGGTGTGCCTTTTCAAGGTGCGTTGGCGGATCGGTCGGGGAATAGCTCAGCCTGGTAGAGCACTGTCTTCGGGAGGCAGGGGCCGGAGGTTCGAATCCTCTTTCCCCGACCATTTTATTTTTGGCGATGAAAAAGGCGGCTGTTGCCGCCTTTTTCATTGTGGAGTAGAGGTCCAGTTAGAGCGACTAAACGCACTCTAGTCCGGAGAGGTATCTGGATACCGCTCAAATCAGCGTTGATAATCCGACAGCTATGGCACCCAATGGGCCAGCGCGCTCACCGAGAGCGGGTTGGCTGATCATTTGCGCCAACGCCCGATCATCAAGGTCTGGATAATAGCCACCGAGCAGCGCCGGCAGCCGATCACGGGCACGATCAAGCATGGCCCCGGCCCCCATGCCAACGCCCCCACCAACGAGAATGCGGTTTGGCGCAAAGCCGTGGATCAGCGTAACGAGCAACTGCGCCAAATCCGCCACCGGTACGTCCCACCGCGGATCGCCTGCAGCCACAGCATCGGCCGGAGCACCAAAACGCGCCGCCAATGCAGGCCCTGACAATAACCCCTCCGCACAATCTGCGTGAAATGGGCAGGCACCGGCAAACTCGTCGCCCGGTTGCCTGCGCAAGGGCATATGGCCCATTTCCGGATGCAGCCGTCCATGGATCGGCATGCCATTGACCAGCGCGCCACCACCGAGTCCGGTTCCTATCGTCAGGTAGAGGAGACTGGTTGCGCCCTGCCCTGCACCCCAGCGATACTCGGCCATGGCTGCGGCGTTGACGTCGGTATCAATGGCAATGGGACAGGCAAAGGCATCGCGCAAGGCGGGCAGCACCGCTGCCCCGCCCCAGCCGGGCTTAGGGGTCGTGAGGATATGGCCATAGCGCTGTGATGCGGGATCAACAGCCACCGGGCCGAAACTGCCAATGCCGACTGCATCGAAAGGACCGTCATCCCACCACCGCTGCATCAGCGGAAGAATGTCAGCAAACACAACGTCCGGAGAACGCGTCGGCACCCGACATTCGTCAACAATTACTCCATCCTGCCACAACAGGACAATCGCCTTGGTCCCGCCCAATTCAAGCCCGGCGATGCGTCCCCGGTCATCACTGCGCCCCGTGTTCATGGGGAGACTGTGGCACGGTCGCCATCAAGCCGCAATCGGGCGAACGGGGCAAAGGTGCCGCCAAACTGGCTGCGCAGGCTTGGCAAATCAGTCAAGGATCGGCCTGCCAGACCCCAATGATTGACGAATGCCGAGATGCGACGGTCAGGCAAAACATTCCAAGCATAGCTTTGCAGAGGCTCGCTGCGGGGTGTCGCAGCAATCAACCCGTCACCGTTGATCAGGCGCCATGGCCCGGCCATGTCATCAGCTACCGCGCCATAAAGGCCGGTGGGCATGTCAATTCCGGGTTCGAACATGTGCGTCTGGGTTGACCAGAAAAGATAATAACGACCATCGAAGTAACGCAGATTGGGGACTTCCAGCTCATTGTTGAACCCTGTCGATGTCACCAATGGAGGCAGCAGTTGGACCTGGCCGTTGGCGTCGATCCTGGCAAGTCCGATCACGCCAGCGGAATAGCCAGGTTCGACGGCAGAAGAAGCGGTGAAGACCAGCCAGTCATCTCCGCTGATCGGATCGCGGAACACACCTGGGTCGCGAAAGCCGAGGATGCGGCCATCAATCGGGGCAACCTGATCCGCTCGCGCATAATGACGGCCATCGGCCACCACAGGCTCAACAGGCGCCTGCCATTCGACAAGCCTGTTGCCAGCCAAGCGGGCAGCGGCGCGAAAAATCCGCTGTTCCATGGTCCGCGAGGTCTCTCCCCGTCTGCCCGACGCAGTGAACCAAAGGGTCACGATCATTGATTCAGGATCAATTGTCGCCGATCCGGACCATTCCCTGCTGCCAGGCGAAAATCCTTCGGGCATGGCCGGCCCGAGTGAACGGAAGCCGTCTTCACCCTGTTCAAGCAAATAGATACGGGCATGCCCATGACGCTCATCGGGATCGTCGAACCGCGGAGCACTCAGCGCAAACCAATAATGCCGACCATCTGCCGCTGCATGAAATTGCCCATCCGGGGTCAGCAGCGGCCAAGCGTCCCAATAGTCCCGGTCTAGGTCAACCGGCACCACATCCGCCGGGGTGATCAACGGAAAGCAGCGACCGGGTTGGTCATGCCAATTAGCCACAAGACGCTGTTCCCAGCGCAGCCCGTTTGGCGCACAGTTTTGCGCCAGAGCTTTACGCTGCACACCTTTCATCCCCTGCTAGACCCTCTGCCGATCGTTAGACCACATGCCATGGCGCACGCCGTCGAAGGCATCCATATAGATGCGAGAAACGCTTTGCAATCGTTTGCGAAAAGGTATTGGATCGTTTTGCTGCATCTCGGCCATTCTTTGATGGCCCTTGTCATTTGTCACAGCCATATGGTGATGCTTAACCACTCGTAACCGCCCTTTTGCTACGGCGAATCAGCCGAATCCCGAAGATCGCGGTGGACCAAGACTGTGCGAGACCAGATATGACCGAAAAGTTCCCCGTCCTTGTCACCGGCGGCGCCGGCTATATCGGCAGCCACGCGGTGCTGGCACTGCGTGATGCCGGCTGGCCGGTGGTCGTGATCGACAATCTGGTGACCGGGTTCGATTGGGCTGTGCCTGAGGGCGTGCCACTCGTGGTAGCGAACATCGCCGACAAAGACGTTGTGGCACAGACGATTGCGGAGCATGGCATTCGCGCTATCATGCATTTCGCGGGATCAGTGGTCGTGCCGGAATCGGTGGTCGATCCGCTGAAATATTATCGCAACAATACGGTGGCGACCCAGTCACTGCTCGAAAGCGCGGTGACAGCCGGCATTCCCCATTTCATTTTCTCCTCGACCGCCGCCACCTATGGCATACCCGATGTCGTGCCGGTGCGCGAGGATGCGCGGCAAGTGCCGATCAATCCCTATGGTCTGTCCAAGCTGATGACCGAAGGGATGCTGCGCGACGTTGCCGCCGCACATCCCATGAATTTCTGTGCGCTTCGCTATTTCAATGTCGCCGGTGCTGACCCACAGGGTCGCAGCGGACAATCGACGGCGGGCGCAACCCACCTGATCAAGGTCGCGGTCGAGGCCGCCACTGGCAAACGCGAGAAAGTCGGCGTTTTCGGCACCGATTTTGCCACGCCGGACGGCACCGGGGTACGTGACTATATCCATGTCAGCGACCTTGCCGCCGCGCATGTCGCCGCGCTGGAAAAGCTGATTGCCGAGCCAACCGCGAGCCATTTCATGAACTGCGGCTATGGCCGGGGCTATTCGGTGCTGGAGGTGTTTGACGCGGTAGACCGGGTGACCAACCAGAGGCTGCTCAGGGTGATGGAGGGTCGCCGTGCCGGTGACCCTGACGAGCTGGTGGCCGACAACAGCCGTATCCTCGCCACCATCAACTGGAAGCCCGAGCGCGACAACCTCGACCTGATCGTTCGCGACGCATTGGCGTGGGAACGCAAGCTGGCGGAGATGGGTCGCTGAGGCCTCTTACCTCAGCCCTGGCTTGGCGTCAGAGTCCGAAGCGATAGCCAAATGCGAGACCGAGGGTGAATTGCGTGCGCCGCCCGCGTTCGCGCACCAGCGGGGAATCGCCCGCCTGTTCGCCGAGCCGTTCAAGGCTGGTGAACAGAGTTATGGCGCTGTTGCGACTGAGCGGCTGGACCACCGTCCCGCCGACACCATAGCTGAGAAGGCCGCCATCGCCATCATAACGGGCCAAACCGGTGCGAAGCGACTGGGCCGGCGTGACCCCGAAATAGGTCTGCATGAAATCGCGGCTGGCAAAGCTGGCCCGTGGACCGGCGCTGATGATCGTTCTGTCGATGCGGGAACGGTGGTTCAGCGAAACGTCAGCCAGCAATCCTTGATGCCCCCCAAAGCCTTGCCGCACTTCGGCGCGGGCGCGCCATTGGTGACGTTGGCCAAAGCTGTGTTCGACGAAGCCGCCCGCTTCCCCGGCCAGATTGATATTGCCCATGCCGATGAGCGCATCGGAACCACCGGCGATCTGGAACGGCGAACCGCCATCATCCTCATCCCGGCCGAAACGGATCTTGACCAGCGGACCGGCACGCCAGCCATGGGCATTTACAGCGTTGATACCGACACCGTCGGGCACAGACGCGAACAGCAGATCGCCATAGCTTATCCGCAGGTCCGGGAAGATTGACAGCGCCATATCATTTGACCCCTGCCAGGCCGGGCTGAGCACAGGTGCGACACCGATGCCGATGGCCCAGCCTTCAGGCGCAGCAGGTCGACCAATGGCAGCCGGACCGGCGGGAGCACCGGCAGGCTGGGATGGCTGGGCCATTGCGGGTGCGGAGACGCCCAAGAGGAGGGAGAGCATAAAGACGCGCATGGTGGGGGGATCCTTGCTGAAAGCCGCCAGATGGGTGCTGACGACCAATATGCAAGCACGTCCGGTCCCATTTGCGGCCGAAGGTTGAATGGCGCGCGAAGCCCTGTTCAGCCCTGAATCGCAGCGGGGACCTTTACATCAAATGCCACCGTCAGCCGCTCTCCGTCATCGAATGGCACGGTGCCGTGCCACATGGTCGAGGGGAACAGTGCGAGGCGGGCGGCTTTGACCTCCATATGGCCATAGGCGGAGAGGTTGAGCCCGAGTTCGGGGGGCGGGGTGCCGTGGCTGAACCAGCCAGCCGGGGCAGCGCCCAGTTTTTCGGCGGTAGGGAGCTGGATGTAGAGCGCCGAACTGATCCAGCCCCGACTGTGCGTGTGGCTGGCGTGGAAACCCTGACTGCGGAGAAGAACTGACCAGCTTCCCTCAAAGCGGACGTCATCACGGGCATGGCCGAGTAGCGGGTGGCCGGGCACGGCAGCCGGTAGCGTGGCGATATAGCGGGCGACGGCATCAGCCACGCGGGCCCGCAGATGCTGGATGACGGGATCGGGATTGAAGAAGAGGTGGCGATCGGTCTGGACCCCGCCGCGCACCGACTGTTCGAGATAAGGCGCTTGCAGCACCAAGAGGCGGCGCAGCGTGGTGGCGAGCGTGGCGCATTCATCGGGCGTGAGGACGTCGTCCTGATGTGTGGTGAAGACCGGATCGCCATCGAGCCAGTGGCTGCGCGGATCGCCCGCCAGCCGCCAGCCGAGCGAGGCATAGGGCCAGAAGCTGCGTGCGGCAGGGCCGGTGAGATGCGGTTCAATTATGGCGAGCGCGGCTTCGGGCTGGCCACAGCGCAGCGAATGGCGGGTGCGGGCGAGATCAAGCCCCACATCACGGACATCCTCCAACCCGTCGAACAGGTCTGCGCGGTGACCGCCCTCGCCGGACTCGGCAAGGTAGAAGGCGTTAAGGAGGCGCAGGGCGCGATGGTCACCGAATCGGGCTTGCGCATCAGTGAGGACCGCCCTCGCCTGTTCCCAGCAGCGTGCGGTGGCGAGGGTGTGGAACCAGGCCAGGCGGAGCGCGAGGTTGGCGGGGTCGGCGGCGACCGCCTCCGCAAAGCTGGCGTCAAATGCGTCTGCGCCGCCGGTGACGCTCAATGTCGTCAGCACCTTGTGCCCGTCAACCCAGCCGGGATGGGCCGCCAGAGATCGGCGCAGCAGCGCTTCGGCGGCAAGCCATTCGCCATCCGCATGGAGCGCGAGCGCATGGCTGCGGGTGATGGCGAGATCGGCGGGCATGAAACGCTGGGCACGGGCGAACAGATCGGCGGCGGGTTGCCAGCATTCATAAGCGATATGGGCGTGGGCGAGCGCGATGCGCGCGTCAGCAGGGGCCAGCGCGGCGGCCTCGGCCACCGTCGCCAGCGCAGCCGCCATGTCCTGCATCTCCCGCAGGGCCATGGCGCGGGCCAGAAGCTCTGGCGCAGTCAGGGTCAAGCGCTGGCCTTGCAATGGCGATCAATGAACTGGCGGTGCGTCGGCATCCGTGCCGCCTCGGCATCCATGGCCGCCTTGAGCCGGGCGAGCCAGGCCTGACCATCGGCCATGCGGTAATCAAGGATGGGATCAACCGCTTCAGGCCAGTTGAACTGGCCAATATGGACGGCGGTCCAGCTCGCCGCGCCGAACAGGTCCATGTCGCGCGCAATGAGGCGGCCAAAGCGGCGGAAATGCTCAATCTTGTTGGCGAGACTGTCTGGCACGTCCATCGCTGCGCAATGGCGCCACAGTTCGCTGTCGTCGCGCTGGGTCAGCTTGTAATGGAGGATGATGAAATCGCGGATGCGCTCGGTCTCGGTCGCGGCGACGCGGTTGAACTCGTCGATCACCAGCGGGTCGAAGTCGCGGGTGGGGAAGAAGGCGAGGATCTTGGCTATATTGGCCTGGATGAGATGGAGACTGGTTGATTCGAGCGGTTCGAGAAAGCCTGACGACAAGCCTACCGCGATGACATTCCTGTTCCACGCCTGGCGACGGCGACCGGTCACGAAGCGAAGGGGGCGCGGATCGGCCAGCGCCTGGCCGTCGAGGTTGGCGAGGAGGGTGGCGGCGGCATCATCGTCCGAGATGAAATCGCTTCCATAGACATAGCCGTTGCCGGTCCGGTGCTGCAGAGGGATGCGCCACTGCCAGCCAGCCTCGCGCGCGGTCGAGCGGGTGTAAGGCGTGAAATCGTCGCTCGAGGCACAGGGAACCGCGAGCGCGCGGTTGCACGGCAGCCAATGCGTCCACTCCTCATAGCCGGTGTGCAGCGCCTCCTCGATCAACAGGCCACGAAAGCCGGAACAGTCGATGAACAGGTCGGCGGTGAAGTTCCGGCCATCCTCAAGCGTGACGCTTTCCACAAAGCCGGTTTCACCATTGAGCGCAACTGACGCGATCTTGCCCTCGTGCCGGGTGACGCCACGTGCCTCACTGTAGCGGCGCAGATAGGCGGCATAGAGCCCAGCATCGAAATGATAGGCATAATCATAGGTGGAGAGGACATTGCGCTGATCAGGCGACGGAGGCGCAAATCGGTTATCACGCGCGGCGGCCCAGGCCATCGACAGGTCATCAAGGCTGACCGGCGTCCCGGCGAGCCGCGCCTGGTTCCAGTATTGATGGACCTGCCCCATGTCGAACGGACGGCCAAAGGTACCGAAGGGGTGGAAGTAGCGGTGGCCCTGACGTCCCCAGTTGATGAATTCTATGCCCAGCTTGAACGACCCCTGGGTCGTGCGCAGGAATTCGGCCTCGTCGATGCCGAGCGTTTCGTTGAACACACGGATCGGCGGAATGGTCGCCTCGCCGACGCCGACGGTGCCGATTTCCTCTGACTCGACAAGCGTGACGACGCACTCACGACCAAGCGTGTTGGACAGGGCGGCGGCCGTCATCCAGCCGGCGGAGCCTCCACCGACGATCAGGATCGAACGGATGCGACGATCTTGTGCACTCATCACGGAGTCTCCCATTGCACGGCAATAGCAAGAAAAAGGCGGGCCGAAAGCCTGAGCTTCCGACCCGCCTGAGTTGGGGAGTGCCGCTGCCCCGGCGAGGGCAGCGGCCGAAAGATCAGAAGCTGTAGCGAACCGACGCCGTCATGGTGCGGCCGGTAACAGCGCTGTTCGAATAAATGCCACTGGTGGCCGACAGCTGAGTCAGCGAACCACCCGAGCGGTAGCCCAGTTCGTTGAACAGGTTGTTCACGTTGATGCCCAGCTCAAGATTCTCGAGAGGACGGAACGAGATGAACCCGCTCACGAACTTACTGCCCGCAACATCAAAGGTATTGAAGTTGTCGATCGGAACGCTCGACTGACCGCTCAGGCTGAAGCCGATCGCACCCATGCCGAAGTCGTACGACGGCGAGACGAGATAGGTCAGCTTGGGAATGCCGCCGGGGCGGTTGTCGACCAACGCCGGGGTGATGCTGTCAGTAATTTTCGAGCTGGTGTAGGTCACGTCAGCCGCGAGCCTGAAGCCG
Source organism: Sphingomonas lacunae (assembly GCF_012979535.1). NCBI lineage: Bacteria > Pseudomonadati > Pseudomonadota > Alphaproteobacteria > Sphingomonadales > Sphingomonadaceae > Sphingomonas > Sphingomonas lacunae. Next base: position 2,255,015 of record NZ_CP053015.1, on the reverse strand, counting down.
CCAAAGGTCCAGCGCGTTGACAGTTCCAGACCCATCGAGCGATAGCTGTTCGAAATGTTCGGATCATTGTTGGGCGGCGGGTTGTTGATGCGGGTGAAGTCATAGTTGTTTTCGGTCAGGGTAGACCGGAACAGCGTAGCTTCGACCGAGTAACGACCACTGCCAATGTCACCGCGCGCCTTCACGCCCAGTTCCTGTTGGTTGAGGTAATTGATCGACGTCGCCGCACCGGTCTGGTTGAGCGAGCCATCGGCATTGAAATTACCACCCAGCGTGCGGCGGTCGGCGTTGAAGCGGCCACCACGGCTCGCGCGGGCAAAGACGCTGAGATCATCATTCAACGCATAGAGGGCGCCGAACGACCAGCTGGTGTAGCTGTCCTTGTAGTTGATGACTTCAACCGTGCCACCCGGCACCAGCGACGGCAGGGAAACGCCGTTCGTCGTGATGTTCGGACCGGCAACGCCACCCTGTGCCGTGCCTTCACCGCGAACCGTGTCGCGACGGATGCTTGCATCGAGATCAAGACCGCCGCTCTGATAGTTCAGTGACAGGAAGGGTGCATCGTTGGTGTAGACGAGATCGACGTCACGGGCACAGCAGCTGCCCCAATTGTCGTTGAAACCGGCCTGACCAGCCGAGGTGAGACGCGTTCCGGCGGCATTGAACAGGTCAAGCTGGGCCGGGTTCTTGTCCGACAGCTCGTTGAACTGGCGGTTGACGTGCCATTCCTGGCTGATGTTCTGACGCATGTGGAACCAGCCCGCCTGCACCGTCACGTCGCCGCCGCCCGCTTCAAATTCGCCGGTCAGCGTCAGGTTGTTGGCAAGGCTGCCCATGTCCCGCATGATCGTATTGATGTTCGGGTTGTTGTTGACATAGGTGCCGGTGTAGAGCTGCCCCGCCTGCGGGCCATTGGCATAGCGGATGGCCGCCACCGTCTCACCATTGACCACCGAACCAATGACGCTCGCGCTGGTCGCGACGTTGAGGAACTGGGTCGTGAAATTGCCGCTCATGTCACTGTAGCGGAAATTATTGTCGACGGTGATGTTATCGCTCAGCTCATAGTGGAACTGCGCGCCGAGCGAGGTGATGGTCGGGTGGATCCCTTCGACAGCCGCGGTCGCCAGCTGGCCCGAATTGGTGACATATTGGAATTCACGGTTGTAGATCGAATAGTTCGAGCCTTCGCGCGCATCAAAGGTAGGCAGCGGCTGGAAATTGCCGACCTTGTTGCCTGAAATGGTGACAAGCGACGGCATGGTCGTGAAGGTCGGCGCCCGTTCGTCAAGGCGACGGAACAGCAGGCGGATGTAACCACGGCCTTCGGCTATTTCCTGGGTCAGGTTGGCGCGGATCTGATAACCAGAGAGGATATTGAAATCCTCGTTGGTCGGGCCGCCGCCTTCGCGTGCATAACCGCCGACGTGGAATCGCAATGTATCATTGAGGTGACCGCCAAGCCGGAAGTCAAAACGGGTTTCGCGAAAATCGAGACCCTTGGTAATACCGATTTCGCCACCATCTTCTTCACCAGTGCGGCTGATATAGTTGATGACCGCGCCGGGGGCCTGTGATGCGAAGGTCGATGCCGAGCCACCACGGACGGCTTCAACACGGTCGATGGTCGAGTCAAAGCGCGACCAATAGTCGTTGTTGCCAAACTGAATGTCACCAAACAGTGTCACGGGCAGACCGTCTTCCTGCAGAGCCACATATTCCGAGCCGCCGGTCGATACCGGGATGCCGCGGACGCCGATGTTGGCATTACCGCCAGGACCGGCGGTATCCTGCGGGTTGATGCCCGGGATCATGCGGAGGAGCTCAGCTTCCGACCGCGGCGTAAAGGCGGCAATGGCTTCCTGATCGATCTGCGAGACCGAGATGGAACTGCGCAGCGCTGTCTTGTCGCCCGTGGTGGCGGTTACAACGATATCGTCGCTTGATGCCTCACCAGCAGCCGGGTCCGCATCCTGTGCAAAGGCCGGTGCCGAGACAAGAGCGAGCCCCAGTGCGAGAATCGACGCACGGGTGCGGTAACGAGAATAGCTCATAATCCCTCCCAAAGATCGGGTCCTGCTCATGCGGATACCCTCACACTAAAGATAGACAATGTGCAAACCTTTGCAAGATGAATCTGCAAAGGTTTGCATGATCCACTGCCCGGGCCTCGTTCGGCATGTTTTTGCTCACAAAAGCACAGCCTCGCCGATTGCAGAACCAAGCTTTCCTGAACCAAAAATAGGTTCAATCCGGAGCAATGCAGCTGACGCCGCCAGAAGCCGACGCCAGCATGATGGTGGCTGGCTGTCCGGAGGGGGTGCGGTAGGCGGCGTGAACTGCCGCCGATACGGATGCGACTCGATCCGTTGGCAGGATGGCGACCACCGCACCGCCGAAGCCACCGCCGGTCATCCGCGCGCCCCCCTCCTCACCGATAGCCTCTTGCAGCAGCACCGCCAGTGCATCGACCGGCGGCACGGTGATGGCGAAATCATCGCGCATTGAGGCGTGTGATTCGGCCATGAGCCGGCCCGCCTGAACCATATCCCCGCTGGTAAGTGCCTTGGCCATGGCCAAAGTCCGTGCATTTTCACTGACGACGTGGCGGGCACGGCGCAGTGAGACAGCGTCGAGCCCAGCCGCCCAAGGACCAACGAGTTGTGCCAGGTCGAGATCGCGCAGGGCCGGCACGGCAAAGTGTCGGGCGGCCATTTCACACTGGGCGCGACGCACATTATATTCACCATCGACCAAGCCGCGGACGACGCCCGAATGAACGATCATCACCTCGAAACCGGCGGGTAACGCAACCGACTGTCTGGCGAGGCTGCGGCAATCGATCAACAAGGCGTGGCCGGGATGCGCGCAGGCGCTGACCAGCTGATCCATGATGCCGCAATGGCATCCGGCGAACGCATGTTCGGCCTGTTGGCCGACACGGGCCAACAGCGCGCGGTCAAAGTCCGGCTGTCCATCAAGCGCGGCAAACGCAAGGCCGACAGCATTTTCAAGCGCTGCCGAAGAGGAAAGGCCTGCCCCCCGGGGCATGTCTCCAGCGATGGCAATGTCTGCCCCACTGATGGAGACGCCATGAGCGGGCATCAGCGCCGCCATTCCGCGGACATAGTTGGTCCAGCCATCGGTGGCCATGGCGGCAGGGCCGCTACCAACAGGAAAGCTGGCCGTCGCGCCGCCAAGATCACCCGCGATCAGATGGACCTGCCCATCATTGCGTCGGCGGGCGGCAACCATGGTGTGCCGGTCAATCCCCATCGGCAAGACAAAACCATCATTGTAATCGGTATGCTCGCCGATCAGATTCACCCTGCCGGGTGCCGCCGTGACGACATCAGCGAGACCGCCGAAGTGGCGGGTGAACAGTGCACTGATGTCACCGTAGCGGATGGTCATCGCCGCATCGCTCGCTCAGCCGATACGGCACGGAGCCGGCCAGCTGCCTGTTCGGGGGTCAGGTCGCGCTGGGCCTCTGCCAGCATTTCATAACCAACCATGAACTTGCGCACCGATGCCGAACGGAGCAACGGCGGATAGATATGGGCATGCAGCTGCCAGCCCTGCGCCGCACCCTGCCCCCGTGGCGCGCCATGCCACCCCATGGAATAGGGAAAGCTGCACCCGAACAGATTGTCGTAACGCGCGGTCAGTTCGCTGAGCAGCGAGCCCAGTTGCCCAGCGGCCGCATCCGACAGGTCGACAAAGCGGGCGGCGGGCTGACGCGGAAGGATCAACGTTTCGAACGGCCATTGTGCCCACCAGGGGACGATGGCGAGCCAGCCTGCGTTGGCGACAACAACACGCTCAGCCAGGGCAGCCTCACGCTCGGCAAGGTCAAGCAGCATCAGCGAGCCATGGCGTTCCAGCCAATCAGCCTGGGTCCGGCTTTCGGTGGCGATGACACTCGGGACGAAATTGCTCGCCCAAATCTGTCCATGCGGGTGCGGGTTGGAACAGCCCATCATCGCTCCCTTGTTCTCGAACAGCTGGACATAGGTCCAGCGTTCACCCAGCTCCGCCGTCTGAGCGCGCCATGTGGCGATCAGGGCTGCCATTTCAGCCGCGTTAAGATCAGGCAGGGTTTTTCCATGATCTTCGCTAAAACAGATGACCCGGCATTCACCCTGCGCCACGTCGGCGCGGAAAAGCGGATCGCTTGTTGCCGCATCGACAGCGCCGACGCCGTCAGCCATCAGCGCCGGGAAGTCATTGGCAAAGACATGCGGCCCGCGATAGGCTGGATTGACCTCCCCCGTGACACGGGCGTTGCCGGGGCAGAGATAGCAGTCGGGATCATGGGTGACCTGCGGCTCGGCCAGCGGCTCGTCAATCTGGCCCAGCCATGGCCGCTTGGCGCGGTGCGGCGAAACGAGGATCCATTGGTCCGATAGCGGATCATGGCGGCGGTGCGGGTGGGTCGTCGGGTCAAACATCAGGCACGGTCTATCTGAAACAGGGCGGCGGATTCGGCCTTCATCGGTGGCAATGGCAGGCCGACGTCGCGCAGCCATGCGGCTCCAGCTGTCCATCCCTGGCGCCAGCGGGAATCGCGGTCGGGCCGGTCAACCGGGTCAATCCGTCGGATTTGCCACTGGCCGTCCTCCAGAAACGGCAGCGGCAAAGCAGGCGCATAGCGCAGTTCACTCGGCCCAAGCCGATAAACGCAGAGCAGCCATTGTCCTTCGCTGCCATTTGCCTGCCATGCCAGATGATCATTCGCCGAACCGGTCGCCACCTGTCCGGCAAGCAGGTGCCGCCACTCCTTGTAGAAGGCAATCCATGCGGCAAGCCGGGCGCTTTCGCTGTCGGTCATGTCCAGCAGGTTGAATTCCAAACCGAAATGACCGGCTATGGCCACCGCCGCCCGGAAATCCATCGACTGGCTGCGCCCGGTAGAATGAGCCGGGGCCGCGCCAATGTGTGAGCCCATCACTTCGGGTGGCATGAACTGGAGGAAACCGTGCTGCATGGTGACACGACTGACCGCGTCGATGCAATCGCTGGTCCAGAACCGGTGCGTGCGCCGGATGATGCCAGCATCGATCCGCCCGCCACCGCCGGCGCAAGCCTCTATCTCGACCGCCGGCCAGGCGGAGCGGAGCCGGTCGAACAGGGCATAGGCGGCGAGTATCTGACGCCGGTAGGCCGCCCTGCCCCCGGCATCCCCGGCCATCGTCAGGTCGCGGTTGTGATCCCATTTGAGATAGGCGATGGGCAATTCGCGCAACAGGGAATCCACCGCGCCGAACAGATAGTCGCTGACCTCAGGCCGGGTCAGGTCGAGCACCAGCTGGTTGCGGGCAGTCAGCAAGGGACGCCCCGCGATCTGAAGAACCCAGTCGGGATGGGCACGGAACAGGTCACTGTCGGGATTGACCATCTCCGGCTCGACCCACAGACCAAATTCCATGCCGGCGGCGCGGACATGATCGGCGAGCGGTTTCAGCCCTTGCGGATATTTGCGCAGATCGACCGTCCAGTCACCGAGTGATCTGGTGTCATCATCGCGCCCCTTGAACCAGCCATCGTCCAACACAAAGCGTTCGACGCCGATCGCCGCTGCCGCGGTGGCAAGCGCCTTGAGCTGAGCCTCATCATGATCGAAGTAAAAACCTTCCCAAGTGTTGAGATGCACCGGGCGCGGGGCCATCTGCCCGTCGGGCCAGCGGATGCTGTCGCGGACCGCGCGGTGGAAATTGCGGGCAACGCCATTCCAGCCGTCGGGCGAACAGGTAGCGAGCACATCGGGCGCGTCCAGCCGCCCACCTTGCTCCAGCCGCACCTCTCCCGGAGCAAGCCATTCGCCCAGTTGCCACTGGTATCGCCCATCATCGAGCCATTCGATCAACTGGGCATGATTGCCCGACCAGGCAAGTTGTGCGCCATAGGTGAGTCCACTGTCCGCTGTGCTGCCCGGCGTGGTGACGATGGCGCCGGGGAAACTGTCATGCGAGGTCAGTCCGCGCCGGTTCTCCCGTCGCCACTGGCCACGCCCCAGCACATCCTCGCAAGGAACAAACTCGCTATTGTGCCGACCCGAGACATGGCGGACCGAATGGGCCGACGACGGCAGTGGCAGAACCGCAGCGGCGAGCCATTGCACATCCAGCAGACCAGCGCCGGTATTCGTCAGGCTGGTCGCCACTGTCAGCACATCGTCCTGCGGATCAAGCCGCAGCTGCAGGGTGACGGTAATGCCTGCCACATCATCCCGTGCCGTGATCGCCAGTTGCCGGTCAGACGGGACCACATGCCAAGCCTGTGGTTCAAAGACGAACGCCTGCCCCTGTCGATGGGCCAGCAGCGCCGACTGGGCGAACCATCCCATGCCAAAACCGGGAAACGGAGAAAAAACAGCAGGTTGCTCCAGCGAGAAAGACGCTGGCGGCCGCGTCTCAGCCAGCGCCGGGCCAGACTTTATGCCATCAGGCAGGCGAGCACCCCAATGCCGCCACACCGGCACACCCGCTGCATCCACCTCTATGGCGAGTGACGAGTGGCCACCGTGCAGGAGGTACAACCGCGCCGCTGCCGCCATCAGCCCTTCACCCTGTCGAAATCATCATCGCGAACACGCAGCACCGCCAGCGCGGCACAAACCATCAGCACACCCGCGAGCATGAGGATGTTACGCGCGTCTCCGCCCATCAGGGTGTTGTAATACAACGGAACGGTGGCGGCATTGATCAGCATGGGAATGACGATCATCATGTTGAAAATACCCATGTAGACTCCGGTGCGATTGGCCGGAATGCAACGCGCCAGCATGACATAGGGGGTGCCCATGATGCTGCCCCAGGCAATGCCGACGCCGATTGCCGGCAAGGCCAGCCACAGTGGATCACTGATCTGCGGCAACAGCAGCATCCCCAGCCCACCGGCAACAAGCGCAGCTGCGTGCATGGGACGCGGGCCATATCGGCGCACCATCGGCATCATCGCCAAAGCGGCGACAAAGGCGATCGCATTGTAAAATGCCGCCATGGTTCCGTTGGTCAGCACCGCACTGCGAAAGCCGTCGGACAACGGGTCGGCGGTGCCATAGACCGAACGGCTGATGGAGTATGTGACGTAGGTCCAATATGTGCCCATCGCATACCATTGGAACAGCATCATCACGCCCAGCTTGCGCATCGGCAGCGGCATGTCACGGATCGCCGCCCAGATTTCACGCAGCGTTTCGACAGCTCCCTTCGGCGCTGCGGCGATCTCTGCCTTTTGCTGTTCGGTCATTGGCAGTTCCGGAACGCGCAGCACCGACCAGAGAATGGTCGACAGGGACAGGACAGCCCCGATCAAAAAGACGACATGCACAGTATAGGGGATGTTGTGGGCATCGACAGCATCCTTGTCCATGCCGACCAACCCGACCAGAAGCGCCGGCGTTCCCAGCGCAAGGCACTGAGCAAGACCGGTAAAGGCGCTCTGGGTCAGGAAGCCGGCATTATGCTGATCAGGGTTGAGCCGGTCGGAAACATAAGCGCGATAAGGCTCCATGGTGATGTTGTTGCCGGCGTCAAGAATCCACAGCAGGCTGGCAGCCATCAGCAGCGAGGAACTGTAGGGCATGAACAACAAGCCGAAGAAACACAGCACCGCACCGACAAGAAAATAAGGCGTCCGGCGACCCCATCGGGAATTGGTCCGATCACTCATCGCTCCAACTATCGGCTGGACAAGCAGTCCAGTAACCGGGCCGGCCAGGCTGAGGATCGGCAAGGCTGCCTCGCTGGCACCCAGATAGCTGTAGATCGGCCCCATATTGCCCTGTTGCAGGCCAAAGCTGAATTGCAGTCCGAGGAAACCGAGATTCATCTCGATGATCCGCGCAAGCGGCAAATGGGGTTTGGCAGCAGCAGACATCACACTCTCCCCGCGGCGCCATGCCGCCTCTCCGCGCAAGGCGCAATCGCTGTCACGCCCTCTTCGCGATGATCGGCCTAACAGCAGTGTGACAAATTGCAACAATCGATTGCATAGTCGATCTGACCCGATGCGTACTGGCACCGTTGTCATTGGCTGACGGCAACTTTCCGCCTTGCAAGGCCAGTCAACAGGCCGCACTAATGGTATGCAAAACAAGCTGACAGGACGGGAAATGGCCGACGAGCCGCGGGTAAAGAACATCACGGACCTGGCAAAACTAGCCGGTGTTTCCGCAGGCACAGTGTCCCGTGCGCTGGCCGACAGTCCACTGATTTCACAAAAGACGCGGGAGACGATCCAGCAGATCGCTCGCGATCATGGTTTCCGTCCGAACATCATGGCCCGCAACCTTCGCATCAAGCGCGCCGGCGCGATTGGCGTGGTCATTCCGCTTGGCCACGAAACCGGCCAGCACATCTCCGACCCTTTCTTCATGACGCTGATCGGCCATCTCGCCGACGCTCTGACTGAACGGGGCCATGACCTGTTGCTGTCCCGCGTCATTCCCAAGGACCGCAACTGGCTGAGCCAGATTGTTGACAGCGGCCGTGTTGACGGGGCCATCATCATCGGACAGTCGGACCAGTCCGATGTCATCGACGAAGTGGCCCAACGCTATTTGCCCATGGTGGTATGGGGTGCCAGCCAGTCGGGCCAGACGCATTGTTCTGTTGGTACAAACAATCGCAAAGGCGGCATGATTGCTGTCCAGCATCTGATCAAGCAGGGGTGCCGACGCATAGCCTTTTTTGGCGATCCCGCCGCGCCGGAAATAGCGGATCGTCTGCTCGGCTGTCGCGAAGCCCTGGCCGAAGCAGGCCTGGACGCGGATTTCCAGATCCTGCCAATTCACCTGACTGCAGACATTGCCCATCCAGCGATCAGCGCGTGGCTGGCGCAAACCAAATCCTTGCCCGACGGCATTGTCGCAGCATCCGACGTGGTGGCCATCACCGCGCTCAGGGCGCTGTCCGAAAAAGGCATATCGGTCCCGCAGGACATTCGCATCACCGGCTATGACGACCTGCCCTTTGCCGCCCAGACCATCCCGCCGCTGACCACCGTCAAGCAGGATCTCGTTGCGGGCGCCGCCCACCTCGTTGACCTGCTCTATCGCCGCATTGGCGGAGAACGCACGGATTCGGTGGTGCTGGAACCCAGCCTGATTGTGCGCGCTTCTGGCTGAAACATCCGGGCGAAGTCCCTCCGCCAGACTGGAGGTTCCGCCAGCTATCCCTGATGCGCTATCGGCCGTGAGAAACCGTGGCGGAGAGGGTGGGATTCGAACCCACGGTGAGCTCGCGCCCACGCCGCATTTCGAGTGCGGTGCTTTCGACCTCTCAGCCACCTCTCCGCAGAGGTATCAGCAGGCTCCTTGCCTGCCGCTTTGGTCGGAAGCCGCGCCTCTAGCGAATAGAATCGCGCTTGCCAAGCGGGCTGTGCGCAAAAGTGAGCAGCATTGCCGAACCAGCGCCCAGCGCCATATGTGCGGCTCGCCTGATACAGACAGCAGGTCTTGCCTTGGCAGACGGGAGGCTTATCTAGGTGGGGTGAACAGAATGCTATCACCCGACCATGCCCGCAACGCAATGGGTGCGCAGCCCGTCATTACCGCACGTTTTGGTGTCGGCGATGTGGTGCGCCACCGGCTGTTCGATTTCCGGGGTGTCGTGTTTGACGTCGACCCGGTCTTTTCGAACAGCGAGGAATGGTATGAAGCGATCCCCGAGGACATGCGCCCGCGACGCGACCAGCCATTTTACCACCTGCTCGCGGAAAATGACGAGACCAGCTACCTCGCCTATGTCAGTCAGCAAAATCTGGTGAGCGACGGCGCGTCAGGCCCGGTCAGCCATCCCGGGATAGACGAATTGTTCGAGGGCTTTGCCAACGGCCAGTATAAATTGCGGCCGCGCCATCGGCACTGACAGCATCCTGGCGGGGCCAATCGCTCAGGCCTTGATCTTCCAGCCGGAGCGCAGCAGCGCATAGCAGGCACCACCGAGCAACAGATTGACGCCCACCAGAACCGCCAGTCCAAGCAGCACAGGAGAGTCCGCCGCGCCAATAAAGCCATAACGGAAACCCGAGATGGTGTAGAAAAAGGGATTGGCGTGGCTGATCGCGGCGAAGGTCGGGCTCAGCTTGTCCACGGCGTAGAAAGTGCCTGACAGCAGGGCCAACGGCGCCACCACAAAGTTGGTGATGGCCGCCGCATGATCGAACTTTTCCGCCCAGATGGAGGTGATCAGGCCGAGAAAGCCGAGCATGGTGGAACCGAGCAGGCCAAAGGCAACCACTGCCCACAGGTGATGAACCCTCACCGACACATCCGGCCAGAAAAGCATGACAAGCCAGATGGCAAAGCCGACAAAGATCGCACGGGTAACAGCCGCACCGACCATCGCGACGAGCAGTTCAAGCTCGGACAGCGGCGGCATCAAATAGTCGACGATTGTCCCCTGCATTTTCCCGACCAGCAGCGAGAAGGAGGAGTTGGCGAAGCTGTTCTGCAACATCGCCATGGCGATCAGCCCAGGAGCGAGGAAGTCGATGAAATGGACACCGAGCACATCGGGCCGGTTGCTACCCATGGCGACGGTGAAGATAACGAGATACATCAAGGTTGTGACCGCCGGAGCCCAGATAGTCTGGGTCTGCACCTTGAAGAAACGGCGAACCTCCTTCACATAGAGGGCGCGAAGGCCACCCCAGTTCACCCGTTGGATGACCGCCTGTCCCATCTCGGGAAGCGGATAATCAACGGAAGAAGCGTCATTCTGCGACGGGTGAAGGCTTTGGGGCTGGCTGTTCATAGGCTTTTCGACTATCGGCTTCGCCGAGCCGGCGCAAGCTGCAACCCAATGCAGGCAGGTGGATTGCCTCCTGCCACCAACATGGATAGGCCACGACCTGATGTCATGGACTGACGAGCGTATCGAAACCCTCAGAAAACTCTGGGAAAACGGGCTGACTGCCAGCCAGATCGCCGATGAACTGGGCGGTGTCAGCCGCAATGCCGTGATTGGCAAGGCGCATCGGCTGGGCTTGAAATCCCGCCCTTCGCCGGTGAAGACTGCCGAAGACAATAGTGAGGCGAAGGCAACGCCAGCGAAGGCTGGGGCAGAACGGACTGCGCGTCCGGCACCGGTGGCCAAGCCGGCTGCTCCGCGTGTGCCCACTCCTACCCCGGCAGCAAAGGCAGCCGTCCCTGCTCGCCCATCCGCGCCGGCTGCACCAGTTTCCCGAACCGAACCGGAGGCCTCAGCATCCGTCGCGGCGCCTGCCGTACCGCCGGCCGAGGCGCGCAAGCCCGATGGCCCGCGGCTCGTGTCGATCGGACCGGGCGGATTCATCCGCCAGGGGCCGGGTGACCAACAGGCGCCCATTCCTCCCGCCCCTCCTCGCCGCCGGGTCCCGGCCAAGCCGACTCCGGAGATGGCTGACAAGACGAGCCTGTTGGACCTCAATGACCGCATTTGCCGTTGGCCGATGGGACACCCTGGCGAACCCGATTTCCATTTTTGCGGGGAAGCGGTGAATCCTGGCTATCCTTATTGCGTCGACCATTGCGGTCGCGCGTTCCAGGCCCAGTTGCCGCGCGGAACACGCCGTCCTCCTCCGCCGCCGCCCTTTGGCGGGCCTCGCGTGCGCTAAGGATCTCCAGACCGGTGCAGCACCCTTTTGCCGAGTTGATCGGATTGGAAATGGAAACAGCGGGCGACGGCAGCAGCCGTGCGCTGCTGACCGTTGATCCTGCCCGCCATTACAATCCCCAGGGCGTTGTGCATGGTGCAGTGATCTTTGCCATGGCCGACACCGGCATGGGTGCCGCACTATACCCGACCCTTGATCAGGGACAGATTTGCGCGACGATCGAGATAAAGATCAACTATTTCGCGGCTGCCAGGGGTGGAGATTTGGTGTGTGAAACGCGCCTGCTCAACCGGGGCAAACGCGTTGCCAATCTGCAGTCGGAGATAATCTGCGACGGCCGGACCATTGCGCAGGCCAATGGCAATTTCGCCATTTTCGCGGTCAAGGACTAGGCGCCACCGACGTCAAAAGGTGCCGGTCATCACCGAACGGAAACGGAACGCTTGCGCCGGTGACTCCCGCCGCCCTATAGCTGATGCATGAGTGACGATCTTTTCGCCGCGCTGCCCAAGGGCGGGCAGGATTATGACGCATCGGCCATTGAGGTCCTGGAGGGGTTGGAACCCGTCCGGCGCCGGCCCGGCATGTATGTCGGCGGCACAGATGAGCGGGCGCTGCACCACCTCGCGGCCGAAGTTCTCGACAACAGCATGGACGAAGCAGTCGCGGGGCATGCGACCAGGATCGAGGTGACGCTGGAAGCTGGCAACCGGCTGACCATCACCGACAATGGCCGGGGCATTCCTGTTGACCCTCACCCCAAGTTTCCCGGCAAGTCGGCGCTGGAAGTTATTCTCACCACACTGCACTCCGGCGGCAAGTTCGAGGGAAAGGCCTATGCCACCTCAGGCGGCCTGCACGGTGTGGGCGTTTCCGTGGTCAATGCCCTGTCGAGCGAGACAGTGGTCGAGGTGGCCCGGGCGAAACAATTGTTCCGCCAACGCTTTTCCCAAGGCAAGGCGCTCGGCCCGGTCGAACCGTTGGGCCCGACGCCCAACCGCCGCGGCACCAGCGTTTCCTTTGTCCCCGATGCGGAAATCTTTGGCGAACATGCGCGCTTCAAGCCGCAACGCCTCTATCGCCTCGCCCGGTCCAAGGCCTATCTGTTTGCCGGCGTTGAGATCCGCTGGAAATGCGATTCCGAACTTGTCGGAGACGATACGCCGACAGAGGCTGTCTTCCAGTTTCCGGGCGGGTTGGCCGATCATCTGAAGGAGCAGATCGGCACGCGCGAATGCGCAACGGCTGACCCCTTCACCGGATCGCAGGATTTTCCGCCCGGACCCGATGGCCAATCGCAAGGACGGGTGGAATGGGCGGTGGCATGGCCGCTGTGGTCGGACGGCAGCTACAGCTGGTATTGCAACACCATTCCGACGCCCGACGGAGGAACGCATGAAGCAGGGCTCCGCAGCGCCTTGACCAAAGGGCTTCGTGCCTTTGGTGAATTGGTCGGGCAAAAGAAGTCCAAGGAGATCACTGCCGATGACGTTCTCAACATGTGTGAGAGCATGTTGTCTGTGTTCATCCGCGATCCCCAGTTCCAGAGCCAGACCAAGGACCGGTTGACTTCGCCCGAAGCCGCACGGCTGGTCGAGGCCGCTGTGCGCGACCATTTTGACCATTTCCTTTCCGCCAATATGGAACGTGGTCGCGCCCTTCTCAGCATGGTGCTGGACCGGGTTGAGGAACGTCTCAACCGCAAGGCCGAGCGGGAGGTCAAGCGCAAGACGGCGACCTCCGCCCGCAAGCTGCGCCTGCCCGGCAAGCTGACCGATTGCTCCAATGACGGACCTGAAGGCACGGAATTATTCATCGTCGAAGGGGATAGCGCCGGCGGCAGCGCCAAACAGGCGCGTGATCGCAAGACACAGGCGGTTTTGCCGATCCGTGGAAAGATCCTCAACGTCGCCTCGGCCAGCGCCGACAAGATTCGGGCGAACAGCGAAATTGCCGATTTGGCGCTCGCGCTCGGCTGCGGGATGCGCAAGGATTGCGACCCTGACCGGCTCCGCTACGAACGCATTGTCATCATGACCGATGCGGACGTCGACGGCGCCCACATTGCCACACTGCTGATGACATTCTTTTTCCAGGAAATGTCCGAGATTGTCCGGCGCGGCCGTGTCTATCTGGCCCAGCCACCACTTTACCGCCTCAGTGCCGGCGGCAAGAGCGCCTATGCGCGAGACGAGGAACAGCGCGCCGAGCTGGAACGGACAATGTTCAAGGGCAAGAAGGTCGAGGTATCCCGCTTCAAGGGCCTTGGCGAGATGATGCCCGCTCAGCTTCGCGAGACCACCATGGCACCTGCCACCCGCTCACTGCTGCGAGTTACCCTGCCCCAGGAATATGAGGAGCGGGCCAGCGTCCGCGATCTGGTCGACCGTCTGATGGGCAAGAATCCGGAGCATCGCTTCCAGTTCATCCAGGCGAATGCCGCAACCATTGACGATGAAGTCATCGATGCCTGACCGGCGTTGGCTTCGCGGGGGCGCGGCGCTGCTCGCCAGTCTGTTCCTGCAGACAACGCCTCCGGTTGCAGCCTCAACCGATCCTGCGCCAACACAGGCAGAGCCGACCACAGCTGCCGCTGAACGGGCTGCTGCCACCCTGTTGCCCCTTTTGCAGGGCGGCAGTGCCTTTGCCGAGACATTCTCGGCCAATTTCCTCAACAGCGTTCCGTCCGAACAGGTTGCGGCCCTGTTTGCACAAATGCGCAACCAGCATGGCATGCCCGGCAGGATTGTCAGCCTGATCCCGGCGCCAGCTGGAGACCGCTATGAACTGGTCGTCGGTTACGACCGTGCCAATGTCCATTTCCAGCTGTTTGTCGATAGCGCCGCCCGCATTGCGGGCTTGCGGATCACCAACATCACGACCGCCAATGACAGTCTGCCCCGACTGGCAAGCGATCTTGCCCGACTGCCCGGAGTCGTCGCCTGGGGGTTATATCGCATCGAAGAGGATGGACGCGCCGCGCTTATCAGCGGGGAACGGAACCACCTCGACATGGCGGTCGGTTCTTCGTTCAAACTGGCAATCCTTGGCGCACTGGACGAACAGATCAGACGCCGCCGAATGCGCTGGGATGATGTGATCAGGATCGACCGGCGATCGGTATCCACAAGCGAGATTGTCCGGTGGCCGATGGGCTCCCCACTGACCCTCCACACATTGGCTGCTCTGATGATCAGTGAGAGCGACAATAGCGCGACCGACATATTGTTGCATCACATAGGCCGAGACCGGATCGAAGCCTTTGCCCGCAGCCACGGCGGCCTGTCAGGCCCCAACGCCTTTCCGATGCTTTCCACCATTGAAGCGACCGCTCTCAAGAACCCGGCTTTGGCAGAGGTGCGGACACGCTGGCTGACCGGCGATGAACATGAGAGACGTCAACTACTGCAAGAGGAACAGGCGAGCTTCGTTCCGGAAAATGTGGATTTTACCGTGTTCAACGACGGGCCTGCCGACATTGACAGTATCGAATGGTTCGCCTCCCCTGACAGCCTGGCCGGACTGCTAGGCTGGTTTGCCACCCGTGGCAGCGAAGAGGCCCGTGCCATCCTGGCCATTAACCCCGGCATTCCCGGTGACGCTGCGGCGCGCTGGGCCTATTTGGGCTATAAGGGTGGGTCAGAACCGGGGGTCATGGCGATGAACATGCTGATGCGTGATGCACAGGGCCGCGCTTATGTGGCCAGCATGGCGTGGAACAATGATCAGGCACCGGTGGATGAGGCGGCCATGGTCATGCTGGCCAGCCGCGCCAGCGCCTTGTTGGGCGATCAACGTGACTGATCAGCACGACGTCAGCGCGGCGACCAGAGCCTGCACCTTTTTCTGGCGCCACTGCGGCGTTGGCGCGACCAACCAATAGCCATGGTCATGAGGTCGTGCGTCGCCTAGCGCGCGAACCTTGCCCTCGGCAATTTCGGATTCAGCAAGCAGCAGCGGCACATCGGCATGCCCCAGGCCCTGCCGCACCGCCGAGATAGCCAGACCCGCATCGGCAACCCGCATCACTGGTCGTTCGTCCTGTTCACCAGCGTGGTCGCTGCCCCATGCAATGTGGAACAGGCCATCGCCCTCTGGCGGCGCAATGCTGACCAAGGCGGGCTCACAAATGGGTACGCCCTCCAGGTCGTCCGGCCCTGTTGCCCAGCGCAGCGCGAGATCAAGATTGGCCTCAGTAAAGTCAAGCGGTGTGTCGGCGGCAATCAGCGTAAAGCGCAACTCAGGGTCCGCAGCGGCGACCGCAGCCAAACGGGGCGCGAGCCAGCGGGCGGTCATGTCTCGCGGTGCTGCGATGGTCAGCGACTTGGACGACTGGCCTGCGCGCATTGCCTGAACCGATTGTTCGAAACGGAGAAAACCGGCACGCAGATCCTCCAGCCCGGCCTGTGCCTCGACTGTGAGTTCCAGGCCCTTCGGGGTGCGGCGGAACAATACAACCCCCAGAACATCCTCAAGAGCACGGATTTGCTGACCGACCGCTGCTGGTGTCACCGCCAATTCATCCGCGGCACGGGTAAAGCTGAGATGCCGGGCAGCAGCGTCAAACACGCGCAAGGCATTGAGCGGTAGATGTGTCCGCTTCATCGGCTGACCGCCGGACCAAGCAGGGGGATGTCCGGGATGCCAATGCGGAATTGCCGACCACTATCATCCACCATGCCATAGCTGCCAACCATCCGGCCTGACGGTGTGCCGAGAGGACAGCCAGAGACATAGTCAAAGGCGGCGCCAGGTGCGATCACTGGCTGTTCCCCGACAACCCCCAACCCTTCCACGACATTGATGGCGCCGCGGCCATCGGTAATTTCCCATCGCCGCGAAATCAGCTGTATGTCCCGATCACCATCATTTTCGATGCGGATGTGATAAATCCAGAACCAGCGGTTGGCCGAAGGATCAGACGTTTCACCCTGAAAACTGACCGAAACGCGCACGGTCACCGACCCCGTGGTCAAGGCATAGGGGAAGAGCGCACTCATCATGGCCAAGACTTGCCTATAGTCCCGCCGCGGTCAATGCCCGGTCGAGATCCTCGATCAGATCATCGGGGTCTTCGAGCCCCACATTGATACGGATCATCCCCTCACCAACACCCATGTCAGCCCGAACGTCTGGCCCGACGCCATGGTGCGTGGTCGATGCCGGATGGGTCATCAGCGAGCGGGAATCGCCGATATTGTTCGAAATGTCGATCAGTTGCAGCGCGTCGAGAATGGCATGGGCCTGGGCGCGACCGCCATCGACATCGAAGGAGAAAATCGGCCCGCATGCCTTCATCTGGGCCATCGCGAGATCATGCTGCGGGTGGCTCGGCAGGCCGGGGTGGAGGATGCGTGGCACCCGTCCTTCCATGAAACGGCCGACCTTGAGGGCATTTTCGGACTGGCGGTGGATGCGCAGGTCGAGCGTTTCCAGACCCTTGAGCACCACCCAGGCATTGAACGGCGCGCAATTGGGTCCGGTGTTGCGCTGGAACGGCAACAGCTTTTCTTCCATGAACTTGGCGGAGGCACAAACAGCACCGGCAAGCACCCTGCCCTGCCCGTCCATCATCTTGGTCGCTGAATAGGCAACAACGTCCGCGCCATAATCCATCGGCCGCTGCAGTGCGCTGGTGGCAAAGGCATTATCGACGACGGTCGTGATGCCATGCGCCTTGGCGAGGCCGCAGACATAGGCGAGATCGACAATACCCATGGTCGGGTTGGCCGGTGTTTCAAAGAAGAAAACCTTGGTATTCGGCTGGATGGCCGCTTCCCAGGCCGCATTGTCGGTGGCGTCGATGGTGGTGGTGGTGATGCCCCAGCGCGGCAGCAGATTGTCAGTCAGCCAGCGGCAAGAGCCGAACGCCGCCTTGGCCGCGACGACATGGTCGCCGCTGTTGAGCTGGCACAGCAAGGCCGTGGTCATCGCTGCCATGCCGGTGGCCTGTGCACGGCACGCCTCCGCTCCTTCGAGCAGGGCGATGCGTTCCTCGAGCATCTCGACCGTCGGGTTTTGCAGCCGCGAATAGGTCATGCCGGTCTGTTCGCCCGAGAAGCGGGCGGCGACGGTCGCGGCATCGTCATAGGTGTAGCCGGACGTCAGGAACAGCGCTTCTGACGTCTCGCCATGCTCGCTGCGCCAGGTACCGCCGCGCACTGCCTGTGTCGCGGGGCGCCAGCCCTTGGTGATATTGCGATCAAGGCCTGCGTTGCGCTTCATATTTCCCATCCATGCACGATCTGCCAGGCGGCCACCGCCGGCGTCCGACCGCCTAGCACTTCCGCCGCCTGCTTCATATCGAGATTGCCACCCGAAAGGATGACCGCGACCTTTTTGCCGCGCATTGCCTCGCGCTCCTGCATCAGCGCACCCATGGCGATGGCGCCGGCCCCCTCGGCGAGATTATGCGTGGCCTGCCACAGCAGCCGGATGGCATCCGCCACCTGATTGTCGCTGACGGCGACAAAGCGGTCAGCGCGCGGGCCAAAATAGTCCAAAGCAGCCTGCACCGGCGTGCATACGGCAACGCCGTCGGCAAAGGTATAGGCGGTATCATTGGCAATCAGATGGCCTGCCTCGAAACTCTGCTTAGCCGCATCAACATGTGAAGAGACGACACCCACCACCTTGGTGGACAGGCCCAGTGCATCGCGCGCCGCGATAGTGCCACACAGACCCGAGCCACAGCCGACCGGCACATAGACAGTGTCGAGATCGGGCACCGCCTCGAACAGTTCGAGCCCATAGCTGGCGACGCCGCGGACCAGCTCATCATGATAGCTGGGCACCATGACCAGGCCATATTGCGCCGCCCTTGACGCCGCCTCCGCCTTGGCCTCGTCAAAGCTATTGCCATGCTCGATCAGTTCGGCGCCGAGTGCACGCATCGCCGCATTCTTTTCTTTGGCGTTGCCCAGCGGCACGACGATGGTCGCGGTCAAACCGGCGGCGCGGGCGGCACGCACCTGTGCCTGCCCATGATTGCCGCGCGTGGCGGTGATGATGCCAGTGACCCCGGGATGCTCGCGCTTCAGCCAGTCGATATAGGTGATCGCCCCGCGCACCTTGAACGCGCCAGTTGGAGCGTGGTTCTCATGCTTGACCCACACCTCGCAATCCAGCGCCTCGGCCAGCAGCGGCCAGTTATGTTGGGCTGTCGGCGGCACCTGCTCACGCACCAGAGCCTGAGCCTGGCGCAGCGAAGCGAGGGAGAAATCGCTCATCGCCCGATGCTCACTGTTGGCGTCTCATTGCGCCGCCAGCGCCTCCAGAACCGCATCGCCCATCTGGCGGGTCGTGGCGCTGCCGCCGAGGTCACCACTGCGAAGGCCCGAAGCGAGCGCGGCATCGACTGCAGCCTCGATCCTGTCCGCCGCCGCCGCCTGTCCGAGCGAGTAGCGCAGCATCATCGCGGCGGAGAGGATGGTCGCCAGCGGATTGGCTATCCCCTTGCCGGCAATGTCAGGGGCGCTGCCGTGGATCGGCTCATAGAGACCCTTGTCATTGGCATCGAGCGAGGCCGAAGCGAGCAGGCCGATGGAGCCGACGCACATGCTCGCCTGATCCGAGAGGATGTCGCCAAACAGGTTGCCCGTGACGACCACATCAAACTTGCCGGGGTCCTTGACCAGCTGCATCGCGGCATTGTCGACATACATATGCTCAAGGGCGATGTCGGGATAGTCGGCCGACACCTCGATCATCACATCACGCCACAGCTGGGAGGTCTCCAGCACATTGGCCTTGTCAACGGAACAGAGGCGGCCGCCCCGCGCGCGAGCTGCGCGGAAGGCGACATGGGCGATGCGGCGGACCTCGCTCTCGTCATAGGCCATCACGTCATAGCCCTGACGCAGGCCGGCAGGAGTGGTGCGCATGCCCTTCTCGCCGAAATAGACGTCTCCGTTGAGCTCGCGGACAATCAGCAGGTCAATGGACGAGGCGATCTCGGGACGCAGTGCCGAATGGCCGACCAGCGCCGGGATGGTTTTGGCCGGGCGCAAGTTGGCGAACAGGCCGAGTTCGCGGCGCAAGCCCAGAATCGCCTGTTCGGGTCGCAGGTGCCGTTCGAGATGGTCGCAGTCAAAATCGCCCACCGCGCCAAACAAAATGGCGTCTGATGCCTTGGCAATGGCGATGGTCTCGGATGGCAGCGGATGACCGGTAGCGCGCCAGGCAGCTGCACCGACCAACCCGTCGATCAGTTCAAGGCCCGGCAGGTCCAGCGCATGGAGAACACGTACCGCCTCAGCGGTGACTTCGGGACCGATTCCGTCCCCGGCAAAGACAGCGATTTTCATGCCGCGCGCCTAGGGCAAAGCCGCGTTTCAGGCAATGGCGCGATGCAATCTTTCGATCAGACGTTCGCGCACAGCCAACAGCCCAGCCGCGCGAGGCCCCTGCACGACATGATCGGTCAGGGCGTCACGATTGCGCCGCAAGGCGCGGAACAGGTCGCTGGTGGGCTCCAGTTCATCGCCATAGCCAAGCTGGGCCAGCAACAGTGTTTCATAGCGGACGATGGCGACAGCCCAGGCGCGGGCCACCCCTCCCAGCTCAATCGCCGAAAGCAACCCGTCGAGCGCACTATGTGTGGCGGGATAAGGCTGCCCTTCGGGCAACGCCGTCGCGGTCAGCGCCGTCACCCAGTCGACCGCAGCCGCAGCCAGCGGTTCGCCCAGCAGCCCCGCGCGGCTGTGCGCCAGCTCGACCGTCAGCGACGCCAGCTGATCCTCGCTGCGGGCGCGAAATTCCGCCGCGACGACATTGCCGGGGATGAGGATAGGTCGCATCCGCGTTGACCGCCCGCCGCGCACATAGCCGGCCAGCAGCCCGGCCTCAGCGGTCATCAGCCGGGCAATCACACCATGCTCTCCATGCTGGCGAACCGCGCAGACGATGGCAGTGGTGGTCAGCTGCATGGGATCAGCCTGTGGTCACACATGGTAGAAATCATAGACCGCCTGCGCGACGGCAGCTGATACGCCGGGTGCGCGTTGCAGATCCTCGAGACTGGCATTGCGGATGGCGCGGGCGGTGCCGAAGTGCATCAGCAGCGCCTTTTTGCGCGCCGGACCGATACCGGGGACCTCGTCGAGCGGTGAGCTGGTCAGCGCCTTGGCGCGCTTTTGCCGGTGTGCGCCGATGGCGAAGCGGTGCGCCTCGTCGCGCAGGCGCTGGATGTGGAACAGCGCGGGGTGATTGAGCGGCAGGGTGAATTCACGGCCATCGGGCAGATAAAAGGTTTCGCGGCCGGCATTGCGATCGGGGCCCTTGGCGACACCAGCCAGCGCGACATCCTCGATGCCCAGTTCCTCGAGCGATTCGAGGGCGGCATTGAGCTGTCCCCTGCCCCCGTCGATCAGCACCAGATCGGGCCATTCGCCCGAATCCCGGTCGGGGTCTTCGCTCTGGGCGCGGGCAAAGCGGCGCGAAAAGACTTCACGCATCATGGCAAAGTCATCGCCGGGCGCGGTCTCGGGCCGCTTGATGTTCCATTTGCGATAGGCCCCTTTGATGAAGCCCTCCGGCCCGGCGACTATCATCGCGCCGACCATGTTGGTGCCCTGGATATGGCTGTTGTCATAGACCTCGATACGCTGCGGCGGGCCGTCAAGTTCGAACAGGTCGGCAAGATCTTCGAGCAATTTGCCCTGCGTCCGGTTCTCGGCCAGTCGCCGGTCGAGCGACTCCGCCGCATTGCGCACAGCTTGTTCCATCAGGCGCATCCGGTCGCCGCGCTGGGGCACACTGATGACCACCTTGCGCTCGGCCAGCTCGGAGAGGGCCTCGGCCAGCACGTCGCACTCCGCCGGCTCGCGGTCGGTGAGGATCAGCTTTGGCGGGGTCGTCCCCTCGTAAAATTGCATGAGGAAACTGGTCAGGACCTCCTCGACCGGCACATCGGCGGTGTGACCGGGGAAGAAGCTGCGGTGGCCCCAATTCTGCCCGCCGCGGATGAAGAAGGCGTCGATGCCGACCTGCCCGCCCTTCGCGGCCAAAGCGAAGACATCGACATCGCCCAGCCCCTCGGCGTTGATGGCCTGACTGCCTTGGATAAAGGTCAGCGCCTTGAGCCGGTCGCGGTAGATGGCTGCCAGCTCATAATCCATGCGCTCCGCCGCCTCGGCCATCGCAGCGCCCAGTTTCGCCTGCGTCTGGGTCGAACGACCGGCGAGGAACGCCTTGGTGTCCTCGACCAACTCGGCATAGTCGGATGGCGCGATGCGGTCGACGCAGGGCGCGCTGCACCGCTTGATTTGATAGAGCAGGCAGGGCCGGTCGCGGTTCGCGAAAAAGCTATCGGTACAGCTCCTTAGCAGGAACAGCTTTTGCAGCGCGTTGAGCGTGCGGTTGACCGAACCGGCGCTGGCGAAGGGGCCGAAATATTGCCCCTTGGCCTTGCGGGCGCCGCGATGCTTCTGGATGCGCGGAAAGGCATGATCCTCGCGGAGCAGGATGTAGGGGAAGCTTTTGTCGTCCCGCAGCAGGACATTGTAGGCCGGGCGATACCGCTTGATCAGTTGCGCCTCGAGCAACAGCGCCTCGGCCTCGCTGTTCGTGGTGACGATTTCCATGCTGCGCGTTTGTGCCACCATGCGCTGCAGCCGCTGCGGCAGGCGGTTGATCTGTGTGTAGGCGGTGACCCGGTTCCTTAGCGCCCGCGCCTTCCCACAATAGAGTACGTCGCCTCGCGCATCGAGCATGCGATATACACCAGGAACCGGCTTCAGGCTTTTGAGCACCTGTTTGATGACCGAGACCCCTGCCTCGAAATCGGGACGCGCACCGTGCTCGGTGCTGCCGCGCACCGTATAGGTCGCTCGCTCTTCGTTGAATCGATCGGGGGAACCGGGTTCGGAGGACATGGCTACCATGTAGAAAGGGCCGGGCAATCTGCCCAGCCCCTGCTGTCATCCGATAGGGAGGAAAGGCCCGATCAGATCTTTTCAATGTCGGCGATGGCCTTTTCGACCAGCGGCTTGTCAGCAGCGGCATTGTGACCGTCGACAATCAGTTGCTGGGCAGCCGCGACTGCAGCGCGGGTTGCGGTGTCACGCACTTCGGCGATAGCGCTGCGCTCGGCGGCAGCGATGCGGTCTTCTGCCATGCGCTGACGGCGGGCAACCAGCGCGGCCGCATCTTCCTTGGCCTTGGCAACAACGAGCGAGGCTTCCTGCTCGGCGCGTTCGCGGATTGCGGCAGCTTCACCGTCCAGCGCGGCCAGCTTGCCCTGATATTCAGCACGCAAGGCTTCCGCTTCCTTGCGAAGATCCGAGGCTTCGTCGAGCTGGGCCCGGATCGCGGCAATCTTGCCGTCGAGCATAGACCCAATCAGCGCCGGGACCTTTTTCCAAAGCATGATGCCAACCAGCACCAGCATGGAAATGGAAACGATAACGGTGGCATTCAGCACACCGGCGATGGCCGGTTCTGCATGTTCGGCACCGGCACCATGCGCCGCCTCGGCAGCAACGAGCATCAGCAGGTCAGACATTGATTTGAGCCTTCACAGCCTTTGCGGCAGCCGCAGCAGTGACCTTGGCACCCGTCAGACGGGCCACCAGTTCCTGTGCCGCTTCGCCGGCAACCGCCTCTACTTCGGCGAGAGCCGATGAACGGGCGGCAGAAATTTCGGCTTCGGCAGCCGCGAGTTTGGCCTCAATCTCGGCATTGGCCTTGGCCAGACGCTTTTCAGCATCCTTGGCGGCCTTGTCCTTCGCCTTTGCGATGACGCCCTGGGCGTCGGCACGGGCGGCGTTGGATTTGGCCTGCCAATCGGCCTCGATGCTATCCGCAGCATCACGCGCTGCCTTGGCAGCGGCCAGATCGTCAGCAATCTTTCGATCGCGAACATCCACCGTCGCCTCAACCTTGGGCAACATGCCCCGGCCAATAACAAAGAAAATGGTCCCAAAGACCAGCACCAGCCAGAAAATCTGGGAAATCAGGTACCAGTTGTTACCGGTTAGCTGGCCAATCTGTGGCATGGCTCGGGCAGACTCCGACGATGGGCAGGGACAGGAACGTCCGGGCAGGCATCACACAGGATCACCCGCCCGGATACGATCCGGTTCAGACGACGAAGAGAAGGATCATCGCAACGACGAACGCCAGCAGGCCGAGAAGTTCGGCAGCGGCGAAGCCGATGAACAGGCGACCCTGCTGGCCGTCAGCGGCAGCCGGGTTGCGCAGGGCGCTTTCGAGGAACGAGCCGAAGACGTTACCCACGCCAAGCGCGGCGACGCCGGCACCAATGGCGGCCAGGCCGGCACCGATCAGCTTTGCTGCTTCTGCATCCATGACTTAAACTCCTTAGTGGAACTGGTTGAAACGGTTGAGGAAACTCAGTGCAGGTTGACCGCGTCGTTCAAATAGAGCGAGGTCAACAGAGCGAACACATAGGCCTGAATGCCGGCAACGAGGATTTCGAGCGCCGAAATGCCGGTCATCAGGGTAAAGCTGGCAAGGCCAACGGTCAGGCCGGTGACGGCGCCAGCGTTGGTCGCGTTGATTACAAAGCCAGCCAGCACTTTGAGCAGGATATGGCCGGCGGTCATCGCAACGAACAGACGCAAACCAAGGCTGAAAGGGCGCACGAGGAACGACAGCAACTCGACCACGAAGATAAAGGGAATCATCGGCAGCGGCGTGCCATGCGGCACGAACAGGCTGAAGAAGTGCAGCTTGTGCCGCCAAAAACCCACGACCAGAACGATCGCAAAGCTGACGACGGCCAGCAGGCCAGTCACAGCGAGATGGCTTGTGACGGTGAAGGGATGGAGACCCAGCACCCCGAGCGGCAAGAGGCCGAGAACGTTGGCGAACAGGATGAACATGAACAGCGAGAAGACGAATGGCGTATATTTCCGCCCTTCCTGACCGATGTTGGTCGTCATCATGCTGGAAATGAAACCGGTGAAGCCTTCAACTGCGGCCTGCCAGCGACCAGGCACCAGCTCGCGCTTCATGCCACCCAGCATGAACAGCCAGAGGACCACGCCGGTCAGCAGCATCCAGACGGCGCTGTTGGTCAACCAGACTTCATGACCATTGATGTCGAACAGATGGGCGATCTTCTGCACCTCAAACTGGTGCATCGGATCGATCTTGCCCGCTTCAGCCACTTGCCTACCCCGTCTCTATCGTTCGTCGCCATCGGCTCTTGCTGCGACAGCAGCGCCATTGGCAATCCGGAATATATTCCTGAAAGCGACCACGATCCCCAGAAACAGGAGGATCATGAAGCCCCAGGGCCAGGTACCGAACAGGCGATCCGCCAGCCAGCCCATCAGGGCGCCGCCGGCAATCCCGCCGATCAAATCCGCCAGCACGCGATTGGCAAGACGGGCATTGGGATCGGCTCCTGGCCGGTCCCTGCCCGTGCGCTTCGCTTCACTGGCCTCCAGCCTCTCCAGCCTCTCATCGATGCTGGACAGGCGCCGATCCTGATCGACTGGCCTGAACTCGTCCTTTCCGTCCGATTCACTCATTGTGTCTGTCCCTTGATCTTGGCGGGTGACTTACCGGAAAACCGGCACGAAGCCCACGCACAGGATACAGACAAATTGAGCGCCCCGACCGGCAAGGCGCGGTCCCTTTAGGAATGCCCTGTGATCAAGTCAACTGTTGCGCTGCAACAGCGAAATGCAGCCGTTGCGTGACGGCGCGCCACCAGCTGCCCAACATTGGCGACACAAGGTCAGATGCAGCGCGAATCACGGACGGGCGGAGTGGCATCGCGCGTCATCCAGGTCCCGTTCGGCGCACGATATCTGAGGCCGGCATCCAGATTCTGGATGAGATTGCAGGCGGTGGTGAAGGCGAACTGCTCAACAGTTGCTTGCAAGCGTGCCGCTTCCTGGGTGTAGTGGGCCCGCCGTCGCAGGTTGATATCGTTCACCACCCGCTCCAATTGCGGCGTAGGCGTACCGACGATGCCCAGATAGCCGTCAGGCTGTTCGCCAATCAGGCCTTCGCTGCGTGCAGCCTGATAGGCCGGATCACGCTGGGCCACGGCGGGGGTGGAAAGCGAAATACCGGCAAGCAAGGCCGCTGCCACTGCCAGTCCGGATCCATTGCGCACCCACTTGTTCATCAGAATATCTCCGCATTCTGCTCGATCAACGCCTTTGCGTCGGAATCGAGCCGGTACACCACTTCCTGCCTGATGTTGATGGTCAGGACGATTTCGATCGGCTTGTCAGGTGCGGTCACCTGAACGCATCCGGTCGATCCCGCCAGAACGCCCGCCAATATGGCGATGCGCCAGCTTTTCGTCCGCCATCCGGTCCCTGATCCACCGGCAGTCTGCTTCCTGATGCTGTTCATGGACGATCCTCGCTTTCGCGGGGCTGAACGACCGCTGGCCGCGCTTCCCCTGGATATTGTGGTGGTGACGTTGGTGCGGCAGGCGTGTCGCCATTGCTTCGCGCCGCCGCAGCGCGAGCGGCCCGGTCTGCTTCGACGAGCGCTGGAAGATTTTGTTCGATCAATGTTGTCGGATCATAGAGGCCCTGGGCCGAGCTGAGTAGCTGGCGGAAAGGCGCGGTGATTCGGATGCTGAAGGTGAAGGGCAGACTTTCGACGGCGCGGGTCAGAAAATTGCGCATGGCTCCTTCGCCTTGCGAAAGGCCGGTAAAGTCCACCTGGGTCAACATTTCGCCATCAATCGCTCCATTCAGACGGACGGAAAGACTGTCATAGCGGATAGATTTGAGCGCCCCAAAAGCCAGATTGCCATAGGCGCCAAGGTCCCGGATGCTGAGTTCGCCAACATAAGCAAGCGATCCGCCACTGCGCGACACCAGCATGCCGCCGTCAACCCTGCCGCCATTCTGGTCAAACACGGTCGGCAAGACACCGTCAAACACGCCAGTGGCGCTGATGTTCTCAAATTCGAACCGCTGCAGGAAAAGCGCGGCATCAACGCTGGCGACATCAAAGGTCAACTGCCGGGGCACCTCGGCGCCGAAATCAAGCCAAGCCGGCTGCAAACGCAACTCTCCGCCAGCAAAGGGCCAGCGGCCGCCTTCTATCCGGACCTTCTGGCCAGGCCGCAGTTGATAAAGCAGTCGGCCATCATTGACCTCTATCCCCGGATTGACCGAACCGATCAGCACTTCCTGATGGGGTGGCGTCGAAAGGGTCAGCAGGTCATCGAACCGCAATCTGCCCGACAGGCGTTCCACGGGGCCGAATGCAGCGGCGAAATCAAGCCGCTCGGTGGCAAAGTCACCGCTCGACCTTATGCCCTCGCTGTCCCATGCCAACTGACCACTGCCGGTCACCACCCCTTGGGCATCGGCAATGACGCCCAACGCCAGCGGGGAGAGATCACGCGGTTGCAGCCCGTCGCGCGCAAACCGAAGACTCGGCACAGCAAATCGCGCCTCTCCATGACCATTGGCCAACATGTGCCGGATGGTCAGTTCCGCGACCGGCGTGCCACTGTCTTCTTCATGCAGCCATCCTGCTGTTTCGATCACTCCGTCGCTGAACAACAGGCGCACACCCTCTGCACGCAACGGGCGGAAGCGGGCATCACTTGCGGCATCTGTAACCCTTAGGCCGGCATCGACAGACAGACGACTGCCTGCAAAGCGCCAAAGTCCGCTTCCGTCTGACAGCAAAAACGGCACGGCCCCGATTCGGGCTTCCACACCAGCCACTGTGCCCGCAAGCCCGGCAGCGCCGACCGCACCATCCAGACGCGCAGCCGCAAATCGCGTCAGCGACTCGCCCGAGCCAATGCGGACATCGACGTTGCGCAAGTCGAAACCGCCACCGTCCAGCGCAACGCTGCCACCATCGCTCATCAGGCTGAACGGGCTGGTCCCCGCCCATCCAGACAGGGCAAAGGCTGGCAGGCTCGCGCCACCCCGCACACCGCCGGGTCCAATAACCAGCAGTGGCCGACCACCCTGCCCACACAGACGAACAGCTGCGCCGTTCAATCGCACGCCGCCTGTATCGAGTCCACGCCAGGCGAGTTGACGACATTCGCCTGAAACACTCACTTCACCGTCGGGCGCGATCCGGCCGGCAATCGGCAGTGACAACCGATCGACCTGCCCCCCCGCCAACGGCCCGCTCAGCGCAACGCCTGTGGCAAAGCGCGCGCTTCCATCAGCTGCGGCAGAGAAGCGCAAGGGAGCCATCGCCAGGACAGCAGACCCAGCCTGATAGGGTTCGAAACGGGCCAGTCCGGTCAAGGGCGACAGGCCTCCCGATCGCGTCAGTCGCACTTCTCCCTCGGGCAACCCGCCGCCACCGACCCGGGCAATCGTTGCCAACGACAAGCCAGTCTTGCTGTCCCAGCCAATAGCCCGCTCGCCATCCAGGGTAAGCGCGGCACCTGAATTTGCCCTCGCCGCCAGATCGCCAAGGCTGGCGCGCAGCACGCCAGTAGCATCGCGGCTCAGCTCATATTGGCCATCAACCTCAAATTGCCGTCCTGCTTGCGAAATCGCCAGACCAGCCTTGGCCAGCAACGGCCCGATCGGCGTAGAGTCACCTTGTTGTTCAAGCCCGGCAATCTGTCGCAACGCAAGACGGCCGGCTCGTCCCGCCTTTATCCCAAAGTTGCCGGTGGAGACCATCGCCCCGTCGCTTGCCAGAGCCCCTTCCCCGCTAAACATCAAGGATTGGGCCTCCAGCCAGGGACCGGCTGCGTTGGCGCCGGACAAAGACCATTGCGCGCTCATGCGGCCCGCCTTGTCACTGCCGGCATTCAAACTGCCGGTTATGCTCGTGCTGCGTAGACCCTGCGCTGTCATGGCGCCTGTCCTGATGCCCGCTTGCGCTTGCCAAACGGTCATATCTTCGCGCGCGGACGCCCGCAGGCCGAGCTTCACATCGGACAGGCCCATCCTGGCCGAGGAACAGTTGAGCCGGCCCAGTCCGATTGGTCCCCGGACCGACGGCACCCTGTCATCGACCGCAACCGCCAATTCGCCAGACAGACGTTCAGCTATACAGCCCCCCTGTTCCATGAGGGGCGCCCGAACCGCGACAAGGCCGGTAAAGCCATCGCGCAAATGGCCGTTGCCGGCGACACCCAGACCAGCAACACCCCAGGGTGTTTCCAGCCGCACACCCACATCCCGAACGGCCACAGCCATGTCGGGCAATTCAAATGCACTGCCATCATCCACCGGCTTCAGCCGGTCGAGCTGGCCGAATGTCATCCGCTCTCCGGTCCACCGCCCTCTCAGGCGCACCCCGCTCGCTTCGACCCGTGCAACCTTTGGACCATAGAACCCAAGCTCGATCTCGACGGTCATCTCGCGCGCGATCAGATCTGGATTGCTGGGATCGCCGATCACCACATTACTCAGCTTTTGGGTTCGAAAGCCGATCTGGTCTATCCGATAACTGGCCTCTACCCCCCGTGCCGCAAGGTTGCGATCCACATAGCCGGTAACCAACGGCGTGCGGTACAGCCAGCCAATACCACCGGCAATGCCGACAGCTCCCGTCAGGGCAATCGTCCAGGTCAGGCTGCGACGCATGACCGCCGACCCTTGACCTTCCATCGGGCATTCTGACTTGCAGGCATCGGTGGCGCCATATTTTTTCCCATCTCCACCGTATTACCACCACTGATAGCCGTCCCGACCGGTCACTGTCGAGCATCTGACGTCCGGCCGGGCGAGCAGGCGTGACATCGATACCACGGAAACCCCCGTGAAGGTTATTGTTCCGGGTGCATCCGCGCCCGGACCTGCTAGATTGCGCCTATGGCTGATGCTGCTGAAACCGCCGCTGAACAAAAGGGCGCTGTCACTCCGGACGACAAAAGCGGTCACCGCGCCCGCCTGCGCGACCGTCTATTGACCGCCGGCCGGGATTCCATGGCAGATCATGAACTTGTCGAATATCTTTTGACTCTGGCGATACCGCGCCGGGATACAAAACCGCTAGCCAAGGCGCTCTTGCGCGAATTTGGCGGCATCGGGCCATTGTTCGCCGCCGACGCCGAATCGCTCAAGCGCGTGCCCGGTATGGGAGACACCTCTGCAGCCGCCATCCGCATTGTTCAGGCCACACTGCTCCGCGTGCTGCATGGTGAGGTGAAGGCCAGGCCGGTGCTCGGCAACTGGCAGGGACTTCTGGATTATTTGCGGGCCGACATGGCCCATCGGCTCAACGAATGTGTCCATGTCCTCCACCTTGACAGTCGCAATCAATTGCTGCGCGACGAAATTGTCAGCGAAGGCTCGATCGACCAATCCGCCATCTATGTTCGCGAAGTGGTACGCCGCGCGCTCGACCTTGGCTCGGCCGCGATCATCCTTGTCCACAATCATCCCAGCGGTGATCCGACGCCCAGCAAACAGGACATCGCCATCACCCGCGACATTGCGGATGCCTGCAAACGCCTTGGCATCAGCCTGCACGACCATGTCATCATCGGTCGCAACGGCCATGTCAGCCTGCGCTCTCAGGGATTGATCTGATCAATGTGTGTCGGAGTGGTGGCTTGGCGTGCCGATCCCCGCTGGCTCCTGCTCGTCGCCGCCAATCGTGACGAGTTTCATGACCGGCCAAGCAAACCCCTGTCCCGATGGACCGAAACGGAGGAAATTATCGCCGGACAGGATCTGACCGCCGGCGGAACATGGCTCGGTGTGACTGAAAAGGGGCGTTTTGCCTTTGTCACCAATCACAAGGTCGAAGGTCTGCGGCCAGCGCGCGAATCACGTGGCCGACTGGTAACTGACTGGTTGGCCGGGATCGAACCAGCCGCAATCGAGCGGCTCAACCCGTTTAACAGCATCATGATCGACGGCTCAGACCAGGCGCTTTTGCTGGGCAATGAACCTGCTCCGCTGAAGCGAAGTCTCGAACCCGGCATTCATGGGCTTTCCAATGGCCCGGTCGACGATCCCTGGCCCAAGACAGCGAGGCTCGACAGAGCGTTGCGCAACTTTCTCGCGGGGGCCAGCGGCGAACCGGCCCAACTGTTCGCCGCACTCCGCGATGAAGTGCCGCCCGACGGCCCGCATCCTGAGGGAGGACCCGCCTTTCCGGCCATCTTCGTCAACAGCCCGCACTATGGCACACGGTGCTCGACCATCGTCGCCATCAATGCCGCCGGGCGGGGATGGATTGAAGAACGCCGTTTCGACGCAAAGGGCGCGGAGACTGGCCGCACCCGCATCGACTTTGTCTGGCCTGTCTGAATCGCCCCGCTTCGCGCAATCATCGGTTTGCCGCACAGGGCCGTCGCTGCTAGGGGCCAGCCGACTCCTTTCCCGATCCCGACATAGGTGCACCATGGTACCCCGCTATTCCCGTCCCGACATGACCGCCATCTGGGAACCGGAGGCGCGGTTCCGCATCTGGTTCGAGATTGAGGCGCACGCCACCGAGGCGCTGGCTGACCTCGGCGTCGTCCCCGCTTCCGCCGCCAAGGCGCTGTGGGACTGGTGGGCGACCAACCCGTCGATTGACGTCGCTGCCATCGACGCCATCGAAGCCGTGACAAAGCATGACGTGATCGCGTTCCTCACCTGGGTCGCCGAGCAGGTCGGGGACGAAGCCCGCTTCATGCATCAGGGCATGACATCCAGCGATGTGCTCGACACCTGCCTTGCAGTCCAGTTGAGCCGCGCCGCCGACATCCTCATCGCCGATCTCGACGCGCTGCTCGACGCGATCAAGCGCCGGGCGATGGAGCATAAATATACCGCCACCATCGGCCGCAGCCATGGCATCCACGCCGAACCGACCACCTTCGGCCTCAAGCTGGCACAAGCGTATGCGGAATTCATCCGCAATCGTGAGCGCCTGATCGCCGCGCGGGCGGACATTGCCACCTGCGCAATTTCGGGCGCGGTCGGCACTTTTGCCAACATCAACCCTGCCGTCGAAGAGCATGTCGCGGCCAAACTCGGCCTAACCGTCGAACCCATCTCGACCCAGGTCATCCCGCGTGACCGCCATGCCATGTTCTTTGCGACACTCGGTGTCATCGCCTCCTCTATTGAACGGCTCGCCACCGAAGTGCGCCACCTGCAACGCACCGAAGTGCTTGAGGCAGAGGAATATTTCTCGCCGGGGCAAAAGGGCTCGTCGGCGATGCCGCACAAGCGCAACCCGGTGTTGACCGAAAATCTCACCGGTCTCGCCCGCATGGTGCGCGGCTATGCGATGCCGGCGATGGAAAATGTCGCCCTTTGGCATGAACGGGACATTTCTCACTCCTCGGTCGAGCGCTACATCGGCCCCGATGCCACCATCACGCTCGACTTTGCCCTTGGCCGCCTGACCGGCGTGATCGACAAGCTGTTGATCTACCCCGAGCGGATGCAGAAGAATCTCGACCGCATGGGTGGCCTCGTCCACTCGCAGCGCGTCCTCCTCGCCCTCACCCAGGCCGGTGTGAGCCGCGAGGACAGCTATCGCCTCGTCCAGCGCAACGCGATGAAAGTGTGGGAATCCGACGGCGCCTTGTCGCTGGCAAAGCTGCTCAAGGATGACGCCGAAGTCACTGCCGCGCTCACGCCAGACCATATCGATAGGCTGTTCAACCTCGACTATCATACCGCCCAGGTCGACACGATCTTTGCCCGTGTGTTCGGGGAATAACCCGCCCCTTCTAACCCTTGCACCAATCCGCTAGGGTTGCGTCAAGGGACAGATTGGAGACACGAACATGCAGGCCATCAGGACGCTCATCTGGGTCATCGTTGCGGTCATTATTACCGTGTTTGCGGTGGCCAATGCCCAGCCGGTAACCGTTTCGGTATGGCCCGGTTCAGTGGCTGAATTGCCGCTGTCGATCCTGATCATCCTTGTCTTCCTGCTTGGCTTCCTGCCGCCGTTCCTGCTCAATCTCGGGAACCGCTGGCGCCTCAGCCGCAAGATCAACCAGCAGGAACAGGTGATCGCCCAGTTGCGTCCGACCACAGTTGTTGCGCCCGCGTCGCCCGCATCGGCCACCCCCTCAACACTGTCGACGGACGGCACCACGTCATGACCAGCCGCATCTATCTCGCCATCGACACGACCGACCTCGACGCTGCCAAAGCGCTCGCCACCAAGGTTAAGTCCCACATCGGCGGGCTAAAGCTCGGCCTCGAGTTCTTCTGCGCCAATGGTCATCACGGCGTGCATGAAATGGCGCGCATTGGCCTGCCGCTGTTCCTCGACCTCAAGCTGCACGATATTCCCAACACCGTCGCAAAGGCGGTGCAGGCGCTGCGCCCGCTCGAACCTGCCATCCTGACGGTCCACGCCTCGGGCGGCCGGGCGATGCTTGAGGATGCCAAGGCGGCGGCGAGTGATCATACCAAGGTGGTCGGCGTCACCGTTCTCACCAGCCTCGATACCGATGACCTCGCCATCATCGGCATCAATGATGATCCAGCAGCTCAGGTTTCCCGGCTCTCCAGTCTTTCCCACGAAGCGGGTCTCGACGGCATCGTCTGCTCCGGCCATGAAGTAAAGGCCGCGCATCAGGCATGGCGCAACGGCTTCTTTGTCGTACCCGGCGTGCGTCCCGCAGGCGGCAAGGTCGCCGACCAAAAGCGCATTGTCACCCCAGCGCAAGCGATCAACGATGGAGCCTCGATCCTCGTCATCGGTCGCCCGATCAGCCAGGCCGAAGACCCGGTGGCAGCGGTGCGGGCGATTGAGGCAACGCTCTGATATCCTGATTCCCCGTCGTTCCTGAACCCTTCGACAGGGTCAGTGCGAACGGTTTATGGATAGATCAATGAAACGGGTCCAAACCAAAATCTGCGGCATCTCGACGCCCGAAACGCTCGCCGCCGCGTTGGCGCATGGTGCGAGCCATATCGGCTTTGTCCATTTCGCCAAAAGCCCGCGCCACATCGACACTGGATTGGCACGCGCGCTGGGCGGGCGATGCCCGGCACATGTCCGGCGTGTGCTGTTGCTGGTCAATCCGCATCCCGCCGATGCCGCGCGTCTCGCCGACGAGGCCGGCGCAGATATCCTGCAGCTGCATGGCGACGAAGCGCCAGCACAATTGTCCGCGATCAAGGCGCTGACCGGCCTCGAATTGTGGAAGGCCGTGCCCGTCCGCACCAGTGCTGACCTCAACGCGACCGCCCAATGGCGCGGTGTGGCCGACCGGCTGCTCTATGATGCCAAGCCGCCAGCGGGCTCCGATCTGCCCGGCGGCAATGGCCTGCGTTTCGATTGGATGTTGCTCCAGGGGCATCGCCATGCCCTGCCCTGGGCGCTGTCGGGCGGTCTCGATCCCGCCAATGTCGCCGAAGCCATCGGCACTACCGGCGCAACCCTCGTCGATGTTTCGTCTGGCGTTGAATCCTCTCCCGGCATCAAGGATGTGGACAAGATCGCAGCCTTCCTTAAAGCGGCCTCATCATGAACCAGAACGCCCCCAATAGTTTCCGCGCCCAGCCCGATGACCGTGGCCATTTCGGCCAGTTCGGCGGGCGTTATGTCGCCGAAACGCTAATGCCGCTGATCCTCGATCTCGAACGCGCCTATCGCGCGGCCCAGGCCGACCAGACCTTCTGGGCCGAATTCGACGATTTGATGGCGCATTATGTCGGCCGCCCCAGTCCGATGTACTTCGCCCCGCGCCTGACCGAAGAGCTGGGTGGCGCGCAAATCTGGTTCAAGCGTGACGAGTTGAATCACACTGGCGCGCACAAGATCAACAATTGCATCGGCCAGATCCTGCTCGCCATGCGCATGGGCAAGACGCGGATCATCGCCGAGACCGGCGCGGGCCAGCATGGGGTGGCCACCGCCACCGTTTGCGCGCGCTTTGGCCTGCCCTGCACCATCTTCATGGGCGCGACTGATGTGGCGCGTCAGGCTCCCAATGTCTTCCGCATGAAGCTGCTCGGGGCTGAAGTGATTCCGGTGACGGCCGGCGCCGCGACGCTCAAGGACGCGATGAACGAGGCGCTGCGCTATTGGGTCGCCAATGTCCATGACACATTCTACATCATCGGCACCGCCGCCGGACCACACCCCTACCCCGAGCTGGTCCGCGATTTCCAAAGCGTGATAGGCAAGGAAGCCCGTGCGCAGATGCTTGAACGCACCGGTCGCCTGCCCGACCTGCTGGTGGCCGCGATCGGCGGTGGCAGCAACGCCATTGGCCTGTTCCATCCCTTCCTTGATGATGCCGATGTGAAGATGCTCGGCGTTGAAGCGGCGGGTCATGGCCTCGACAAGGAACATGCCGCCTCCCTTGCGGGTGGCGCGCCCGGCATCCTCCACGGCAACAAAACCTATCTGCTGCAGGATGAGGACGGCCAGATCACCGAGGGTCACTCGATCAGCGCTGGGCTGGATTATCCCGGTATCGGCCCCGAACATGCCTGGCTGCGCGACATCGGCCGCGTCGATTACACCAGCGTGACCGACAGCGAGGCACTTGAAGGCTTCCAGCTGCTGTGCCGCACCGAAGGCATCATCCCCGCGCTCGAGCCCAGCCACGCCATCGCCGCCGTCGCCAAGGTCGCGCCGACGATGGGCAAGGACCAGATCATCCTCGCCAACCTGTGCGGTCGCGGCGACAAGGATATTTTCTCTGTGGCGGAGTATCTGGGGGTGAAGCTGTGACCCGCCTCTCCTTAGCCTTCGCCAAGTCACACCCCGCGCTGGTCTGTTTCGTAACCGCCGGTGACCCCAGCGTCGCCGCGACGCCCGCCATCCTCGACGCGCTCGTCGCGGGGGGTGCGGATGTTATCGAACTCGGCATGCCGTTCACCGATCCGATGGCCGATGGCCCGGCCATTCAGGCTGCGAATATCCGAAGCCTGACTGGCGGCACCAAGACGGCTGATGTGTTCCGCCTCGCTGCCGATTTCCGTGTACGCCATCCGCAAGTGCCGTTGGTGCTGATGGGCTATGCCAACCCGATGACCATTCGCGGCCCGGAGTGGTTCGCGACTGAATGCACCAAGGCAGGTGTCGACGGCGTCATCTGCGTCGATGTGCCGCCTGAGGAAGACGCCGAACTCGGCCCTGCGCTGCGCGCCGCCGGTATCAGCCTGATCCGCCTTGCAACCCCGACCACCGATGCCGCGCGACTCCCCGCCGTGCTCGATGGCTCGTCGGGCTTCCTCTATTATGTCTCGGTCGCCGGCATCACCGGGATGCAACAGGCGGCGCAGGCCAGCATTGAGGATGCGGTCGCCCGGTTGAAGGCAGCGAGCGACATTCCTGTCGCGGTCGGCTTTGGCGTGCGCACCCCTGAGCAGGCAGGCGCCATTGCCCGGGTCGCGGACGGTGTTGTCGTCGGCTCTGCCATCATCGACATCATCGCCGAGCATGGCGTTGACGCCGCCGCCGCTGTACAAGCCTATGTCGCCAGCCTCGCCGAGGCTGTCCGCACCGCCCGCAAGGAGATCGCCGCATGAGCTGGCTGAACCGTGTCCGCAACGCCATGCCGTTCATCGCCAAGCGCGAGACGGCCGACAATCTGTGGCACAAGTGCAAAAGCTGCCAGGCTCTGGTGTTCGTCAAGGAATGGGAAGAAAATCTCCACGTTTGCCCGCGCTGTGAGCATCATGACCGCATCGGCGCCAAGGCCCGGTTCGGGCAGCTGTTCGACAGCGGCAGCGTGGCCGCCATCGCTATGCCCAAGGTGCCCGAAGACCCGTTGAAGTTCCGTGACTCCAAGAAGTATGCCGACCGGTTGAAGGCGGCACGAACCCAGACGGGTGACCCGGACGCAATGCAGGCCGCCTATGGCACGATAGAGGGCCGTCAGGCAGTCGTCGCGGTGCAGGATTTCGCTTTCATGGGCGGATCGATGGGCGTTGCCGTCGGTGAAGCCTTTGTCGCGGCGGCTGAGGAAGCGCTGCGCCGCAAGTGCGCCTTCATCGCCTTCACCGCTGCCGGCGGTGCGCGCATGCAAGAGGGTATCCTCAGCCTGATGCAGATGCCGCGCACGACTGTTGCCATCCAGCGCCTGCGCCGCGCCAAGCTGCCCTACATTGTCGTGTTGACCGATCCCACCACCGGCGGCGTCACGGCCAGCTATGCCATGCTGGGTGATGTGCAGATTGCCGAGCCCGGCGCGCTGATCGGCTTTGCCGGACAACGGGTGATCGAACAGACGATCCGCGAAAAACTGCCCGAAGGGTTCCAGCGCGCTGAATATCTGCTCGACCATGGCATGGTGGACATGGTGGTCGAACGCAAGGACTTGCGCGCCACGCTTTCCCGGCTGCTGACCTATCTCGCACCCGCCAAGGCCGCCTGACGCCGGGGATCAAGGACCAGACCCATGGCTGACCACGCCCGCTCGGACGACCCTGCCGTCCAGGCCCAGCTTGACCGTCTGGCCAAGCTGTCGCCCGGCGCAGACACGCTTGGTCTGGAGCGCATCACCGCGCTGCTCGAGCGGCTCAGCAACCCACATTTATCGCTGCCCCCAGTGTTCCATGTTGCCGGCACCAACGGCAAAGGTTCGACCTGTGCCGTGCTGCGTGCCGCACTCGAAGGCGATGGCAAAAAGGTGCATGTCTACACCAGCCCCCATCTCGTCCGCTTCAACGAACGCATCCGCCTTGCCGGGGAGTTGATCAGCGACGCGATGCTTGCCGCCTATCTTTCGCGCGTTCTCGATCAGGCGGAAGGCATCGGCGCCAGCTTTTTCGAAGTTACGACCGCCGTCGCCTTCCTCGCCTTCCACGAACATCCCGCCGACGCCTGTATCATCGAGGTCGGCCTTGGCGGCCGGCTTGACGCGACAAATGTGCTTGGCTCCACCGCAGCCTCCGGCGTTGCCCAACTGGGGATCGATCATGAGGCCTTTCTGGGTAGCGCGATCGAAGGGATCGCCCGGGAAAAGGCCGCCATAGCCAGACCCGGGCGCCCGCTTGTTACCCTCGCTTACCCGTTCGAGGTTCGCGAGGCTGTCGCCGAAACCGCCCGGGCGCAGGGCAGCTATGTTCTGCGAGAAGGGAGTGACTGGAGCTGTCTCGCCCTGCCCGACATGCTCAAAGTCGTGGTCGAAGGCCGCACCGTGGAGGCGGATCTGCCAGCCCTGCCCGGCTTGCATCAGGCACAGAATGCCGGTCTCGCCATCGCCATGCTGTTGTCACAGAAGATAGTCGATGTTTCAGCCGCCGCACTCAAGGCCGCACCCGCCAAAATGCTCTGGCCCGCGCGGCTTCAGACCTTGTCCGACGGCCCGCTGACCGATCGAGCACCGGGACGCACCGTCAGGCTCGATGGCGGACACAATATCTCGGCTGCTGAAGCACTTGCCCGCTGGCTCGCCACAGAGCCCCAACACATCTTGATCATCGGGATGTTGGCCAACAAGGATGCTGCCGGGCTTATCGCCACTCTGGCCTCGCGAATAAAGGGCGTCATCGCCGTGCCCATTCCCGGTCACGATCATCACGGCCCGGCTGATCTAGCGTTGCTCGCTGAGCAGCACGGTATCACGTCAGTCACTGCCAGCAACCTCACACAGGCCATGGCAATGGCGGCCCATTTCCCGGACGCCCCAATACTGATCGCCGGGTCTCTGTATCTGGCGGGCGAGGCGCTGCGGCTCAACCGCGAATTTCCGGTCTAGCGCTGGCCAAGCTTATCCCGCCGGTTCGCCGGGACCGTTCTGTCGCTGTCCCGCTGTCCCAACCGAGGAATCAGCCAGCCCGCTGCGCATCATCATCCAGAACAGCATGATGCCCGGCAAAGCCGCTGCCGTCGTCAACAGATAGAATTGGACATTGCCCAGCTGCTCCATCATCGCCCCAGCTGTTG
The DNA here is from genome assembly GCF_012979535.1 of Sphingomonas lacunae. NCBI lineage: Bacteria > Pseudomonadati > Pseudomonadota > Alphaproteobacteria > Sphingomonadales > Sphingomonadaceae > Sphingomonas > Sphingomonas lacunae. The sequence continues at coordinate 2,216,666 of NZ_CP053015.1, read as the reverse complement.
TCCCGGTCAGGAACCGTCCGACGATGCTGGTGGCAGAGCTGATCAGCGCGTAATGGGCCGCCGTGAAGCGCAGGTCACACAGCGCCGAAAAATAGGCGACCAGAACGACCCCGCCGATACCGCTTGCGACATTCTCGAACGTGATGGCAGCCGCCAGCCCGAGATTGCTCTTTCCGGCCGCCGCGAGCAGCGCAAAGCTGAGGTTGGACACCGCCATCAGAACCAGGCTGAGAATGACTGACCGCTTCAGACCCAGCCGCGCGTAAAGGATGCCGCCAGCAAAAATACCGATCAGGAACGCCCAAAAGCCGATGCCGACATCGTAAATGGCGATCTCGTCATTGGTGAAGCCCAGATCCTCAAGCAACAGGCGCAGTGTCAGGTTGGCCAGCGTGTCGCCAATCTTGTGCAACAGGATGAACAACAGCACCAGCCAAGCGCCATGACGGCTGAAAAACTCGGCGAAGGGACCGACAATGCCCTGGATGATGCTGATACCGCCGACCTTCTTGACTGCGTCACGATAACGCTCGGGTTCCCCCAGCCACAGAACCGCCATGACGGCAGGCAGTGCGAGCAATGCGCATATGGCATAGGCCGCGCTCCATCCTTCCCGTGCCGCGACGATCAGAGCCAGTGCACCAGCACCGGCAGAGCCCAGTCGCCAGCCATATTGGCTCATGCCCGCGCCAACGCCCAGCTGGTCCGGCCTCAGCACTTCAATGCGATAGGCATCGATGACGATATCGAATGTCGCCCCGGCAAAGCCGACCAGCACCGCTCCAACCGCCATTTCAAAAAGGGCGGCGAATTCACCGGTCTGATTGAGGCCAAACCACACCATCAACTGACCCACCGGAGACTGGCCGACCGCGCGGGGATCAACCAGACCAAGATTGACGACAGCAAAGACCACAAAAGCAGCCGCCAGCAGCATCCACGAAACCCGCTGCCCCAACCGGCCAATGAATGGCAGGCGCACCGCGTCGACGGCCCAGGCCCAGAAAGGCTTGAGATTATACACGAGGAAGGCGAGGCTGAACGCCGTCACGGAGGATTTAGAGAAGCCATCCTGTGCAAGCCTAGTGGTCAAGGTCGCGGCGATCATTGCAAAGGGGAAGCCGGAAGAAATGCCAAGTAACAATGCCGCAATCGGCCCGCGCTCGGTATAGGGCCTGATCGAATCCAGCCAACCGGCGGTCTGCGATTGCGGGTCGTTATGGCTCATCTGATTTCCCCCTTGTCGGGCAATGGTGCTACCATGGTTGCGCCAAAAGGCCAGCCCCTCGCATGTTCTATCGGCCAAGAGGTGCGGAGACGCCCCGAGGGACAGCTGTGCTTGCAGTTCCAGCGGATCATGACCGCCAATCTGCTCGCCAACAGCGGCCGGTTGCTGCATAGCAATGCCACTGACCCATATGTGGCCTTGCTCCACCGCAACACGACAGGAAAACCGCCTTGCCTTCCCGCCCCACCGGCCCCCGTCGACCCTCTGGCCCTGGTAAAACCGGTGCACCTGGCAGAGGACGCGCTGTGCCGAGCCCTCGCAATCCGGGCCGCTCTCGCGCTCAAGACCGCACGGAAGACAGGCTGGGCACCAATCGGTCCGTTGACGGCGATGCACCCGACCGCCGAGGCGCTCGCGTATCCACCAGGGGCGCCGCGCGTCATGCTCCAAAGGGCGAAATCCAGCCCCCTGCGCGCAAGGCTCCGGCCAAGGGGGCACCCCGCATCCGCGCCGATGGCAGCGAAGCTGTCGGACGGCCGTCCCGGCCTGCCGGTGCGCCAGCCCGCTCGCCACGTCCTGCGGCTGTCCGCTCATCAGCGCCCGCCAACGCACCCGTCAGGCTGAAGAGTGAACGCGATGACGGCTTGCACCGCATCGCCAAGCTGCTCGCCCGCGCCGGTGTCGCCTCACGCCGCGACATTGAACGGATGATCGAGGAGGGCCGCATTGCGCTCAATGGTCAGCCGGTTACCAAGCCCGCGACCCTGCTCGCAGACCTCAAGGGCGTCACGGTCGACGGCAAAGCGGTCGGCGCAACCGAAGCGACGCGACTCTTCCTGTTCCACAAGCCCAACGGCACGCTGACCGCCGAGCGGGACTTTTCCGGCCGCAAGACAATCTATGATGTCCTGCCCGAAGGCTTGCCGCGTCTGATGCCAGTGGGCAGGCTTGACCTCAATACCGAGGGCCTGCTGCTGCTGACCAATGACGGAGCCCTCAAACGCAAACTCGAACTACCCGCCACCGGCATCGAGCGCACCTATCGCGCCCGCACCTTTGGCCCGATCACCCAGCAGCAGCTGGAGGATCTCGCCGAAGGCATCACCATCGAGGGCGTCCGCTATGGCCGTATCGACGCCAATCTGGAGCGCAGCACCGGACGCAACCAGTGGATCGAACTGACCCTGACCGAGGGCAAGAACCGCGAAGTCCGCCGCGTGCTCGAATATTTCGGGCTGCAAGTCTCGCGCCTCATTCGCGTTCGCTACGGCCAGTTCGTGCTAGGCAGTTCGGCTCCCGGCGATGTCGAGGAATCGCCGCCGCAGGAGGTTGTGCGCCTGCTCAACGGCCTCGGCATGGCTGACTGAGGCTTGGCAATGGCGGGAATGCGTATCATCGCGGGCGCATGGCGCGGACGCAAGCTGGTGGCTCCCGCCGGAGCAACCACCCGTCCGACCGCTGATCGCGCGCGCGAAACTCTCTTTTCGATGCTGACCAGCCGGCTCGGCGGCTTCACCGGGCTCAGCGTGGCTGACCTGTTCGCCGGATCGGGAGCGCTCGGGCTAGAGGCATTGTCGCGTGGCGCCGCCTCCTGTCTTTTTGTCGACACCGATCGAGACGCCATCGCGGCCATCCGCACCAATGTTGCCAGCCTCGCCGCCAAGGGCGCAGAGATTCGCCAGGTCTCTGCCCTCACCCTGGCCGAGCAAACCAAGCCGTTCGATCTGATCCTGCTCGATCCACCCTATGCACAGGATGGGCTTGATGCACTGCTTGACCAGCTCGTCTCGCGCGGCTGGACCGCCCCCGGCACCATGGTCAGCGTAGAAACAGGTCATGGCTATGTGCCCCAATGCGCCACACTCTCCCATCTCGTCAGCCGCAAAGTCGGCAAGGCCGAGCTTCACCTCTACCGCATGGACTAGAGCCAAACTGCATATTTGCTGCCCTGTTGGGAGGAATGTTCTTGTTATGTTCGAATTAACCCGCTAATCCGGGACCATGGACGGCGCGCCTCCTCTCCCCCCTGCGATCCCTGGGCGAGGCGCACCGTCCAACCAGTCGTCGCGCCGCTTTTCGCTGCCCGTGCGGGAGGCCGATGGCGATTGGCTCGACGAGCGCCAGTCAGTGGATGGGGAGCCCACCGCGCCTTCGACGACCGTCAGCCTCGAACGGCCGCGCACCATCATCGCCCGCAACAGCTCACCCGACATCGGCTTTGACCGCTCGATCAATGCCTATCGCGGCTGCGAACATGGGTGCATCTATTGCTATGCCCGGCCGACACACGCCTTTCTGGACCTTTCCCCCGGTCTCGATTTCGAAACACGACTGACGGTAAAGCCCGATGCGGCTCAACTGTTGCGGCGCGAATTATCAGCGCCAGGCTACCGGGTCGCGCCGCTCGCCATGGGCACCAATACTGACGGCTATCAACCGATCGAGCGCGAGTGGCAGATTACCCGGCAGTTGCTCGCAATCCTCTCGGAAACCGGTCATCCGCTGATCATCACCACCAAGAGCGATCGCATCCTGCGTGATCTCGACCTGCTGGCTGAGATGGCCTCGCGTAAGCTCTTGTGCGTGTCGCTGTCGGTCACCACGCTCGACGCCGCAATTGCCCGCTCGCTTGAACCGCGCGCGCCGCATCCGGCCAAACGGCTGAAGGCGATCGAGGCGCTGGCCAAGGCAGGAGTCCCGGTACAGGTCAATGTTTCGCCGGTGATCCCCTCCATCACCGATCATGAAATGGAGCGCATCCTCGCTGCGGCGGCCAACGCGGGCGCCTACCGCGCCACCTACATCGTCGTCCGCCTGCCACACGAAGTAGCGCCCCTGTTTCGCCAATGGCTCGACGCCCATTTCCCTGATCGCGCCGCCCGCGTGATGAGCATCATTCAGGACATACGCGGCGGGCGCGATAATGATCCCAATTTTGCGACGCGGATGAAGGGGACTGGTGTTTGGGCCGATCTTATCCGCGCCCGTTTCAAACGCGCCATCCGCGCCTACGACCTCGACACTCCACCAGTTGATCTGGACTGCACCCAGTTCACGCCGCCAGAACGCAACGGACAGATGCGATTGTTCTGAAAACGTCCAATCAGGGTAACAATGCCGCGGCCTCGGCGGTCATGCGCGTTACCAGTGCGGCGCTGTTCGGCACATCATTGATCAGGCCCGTCGCTTCACCAACAGTCACATTGGCGCGATCAAAATCTGCCGACTTAACCCCAGCTTCAAAGAGGGCAATCGCCGGTTCCGGGTCGGCGCGGAGGTCCGCCTCACGCCCCTCCCACTGCCGGTGCATCGCATTACGGATTGCACGAAATCCATAGTCGGCGGGCCAGTTCTTGCGGCGCAATATGTCAAAGATGCCGCTGCGCGCCGTCTCATCGCCCCCAGTTGCCACTGCCTGCGCCTTGGCACCGGTCGACGCCAGCGATTCCGTGGTCACCCACGCCCGGCTGCCGATCAGCGCACCATCGGCGCCCAGCACTAGTGCTGCGGCGAGACCGCGTCCATCGGCAATGCCGCCCGCCGCCAGCAGCAGCGTCTCCGGCGCCACGGCCGCCAACCGATCGGCAAGCTCAGGCACCAGCGTAAAGGTGCCGCGCGCGCCGTCAGTCCGCGCGCCATGGCCCCCCGCCTCACCGCCTTGCGCCACAATGCCGTCTGCCCCTGCATCAACCGCTTGCTGCAATTGCGCCACCGACTGGATTTGGCACAGGGCGGCAATGCCTCGGTCGCGGAGCCGTCTGACCCATGGCGTTGGGTCTCCAAAGGACAGCATTACCGCCGCTGGCCTTGCTGGCTGGTCCAAAAGCCAGTCAAAAGCGCTCGCGTCCTGCTCCAGCCTCCAGCTGATGAACCCGCAGCCAAGGCGATGCGTGGCCGCCGCATCACCCGCCAACGCGTCTGCTGCCAGAGTATATTCGCGCGCCGTCCAGTCGAGTTCGCCATAGCCGCCACCCACCAGACCCAAGGCGCCTGCTTTAGCCCAGGCAGCAGCCAGTGCGCCGCCTGATCCCATTGCCATCGGCGCCAGCGCCAAGGGCGTCGTGAGGTCAAATCGGCGAGTCAGTCTTGTATGGAGAGAGGCTCCCACGCTGTCAGCCATCAAGCAAAGCCGCCACTCGTATCAAGCGACTGCATCCGCACCAGACGGCTGGTCAGCACTGCTGCCTGCCTGTGTTTGACCGCCTCCCGATAATCAGGGTCGGTGACCATGGCGAGAAAGGCGCCGGCGGTCGGATAATGGGCAATGAAGATCGTGTCCCATTGTTCGTCCGCCGGACCGGTCAGCATCAACTGCATCGCTCCGCGCCAGACCACCTTGCCGCCCACGCGGGAAAAGATCGGATCACTGTCTTCGCCATAAAGGCGATAGGCTTCGGCTCCGCTAAACCCCTGCCCGTGCAGTGCATGGCCTTCGGGATAATCCGCCAGGTCGCGATAACGCACCAGATTGAGCATCCAGATTGGCTCGTCGCGGGGCAGCGCCTTGAACGCGTCAAACGCCGCCCGCGTGGGGTCGATATGCGCCTCGCCGCTCATCCTAGGTTCGCCAGCTTGTAGCTCTTGTATTCGTCGCGCAGCTGGCGCTTGAGCAGCTTGCCGGTGGCTGTGTGCGGCAGGCTGTCGACGAACTTGATCTCGTCGGGCAGCCACCATTTTGCAACATGGTTGACCAGGTGGGCGTTGATTTCGTCTGCGGTCACGCTGCTGCCCGGCTTGCGCACGACCAGCAACAGCGGACGTTCATCCCATTTCGGATGGGGAACGCCCACAGCGGCGGCCTCCGCAACGCCGGGTGCACCCATCGCGGCATTTTCCAGTTCAATCGAGCTGATCCATTCGCCGCCGGACTTGATCACATCCTTGGCGCGGTCAGTGATCTGCATGACGCCGTCCGGGTGGATCATCGCCACATCCCCCGTATCGAACCAGCCATCGGCATCGGCCGCATCTGCCTCTGCCTCGAAATAGCGCTGGATGATCCAGTGACCGCGGATCTGTAAACGACCACTGGACGTGCCATCGCGCGGCAGGACCTCATCATTGTCGTCCACAACGCGCAGTTCGACACCATAGGGAACCCTTCCCTGTTTGGTGACCATGTCCACCTGCTCGTCAAAGCTCATGTCATCCCAGTTATAGGGGCGGGCACCCATTGTGCCGATCGGGCTGGTTTCGGTCATGCCCCATGCATGGGCTACGGTGATGCCAGCGCGCATAAGTCGCTCGATCATCGCGCGCGGTGCCGCCGATCCACCAATGACAACATGGCGCAGCCGCGCATAATCGCCGCCATTGGTATCCAGATCGGCGAACATCGACAGCCACACTGTCGGCACGCCCGCGCTGTGCGTCACCTTCTCCTCGCGGATCAGCTTCCACAGGACCGTGGCGTCATTGGTGCAGGAAAAGACGAGCTTGGCGCCAGCTGCCGCCGCCGCATAAGGCAGACCCCACGCGTTGGCATGGAACATCGGGACAACCGGCAGCGCCACGGCCCTGGCCGAAAGATCGAAGACGTCCGGCTGCATTTCCGCCAGCGCATGCAACACGTTCGACCGGTGCAGATAGAGCACGCCCTTGGGATTGCCGGTCGTGCCGCTGGTGTAGCACAGGCCGCACGGATCACTTTCGGCCAGCTCGACCCAGCTGTAATGGCCATCCTCTGCGCCAACCCATTCGCGGAAGCCCAGATAATCGCCCTCGGCGGCACTGTCGAACAGGATGAAATGCTCGATCGTATTGAGTTGCGGTCGCAACCGCTCGACGATCGGCAGAAATGCCCGGTCGAACAACAGGACACGGTCAGATGCATGGTTCATGATATAGACGAGTTGCTCGTCAAACAGGCGCGGGTTGACGGTATGCAACACGCCGCCCATCCCCGCCGCGCCGTACCAGGCGGCAAGATGGTGCATATGATTCATGGCAAGCGTCGCTATGCGATCGCCCTTGCCCATGCCCAGACGCACCAGAGCCTGGGCCATTTTGCGGGCCAGCAGATGGATATCGCCCCAGCTTGACCGTTCAAGTGTGCCATCTGCCCAATAGGTTACAATTTCACGCGCGCCATGTTCCCGCGCGGCATGGTCTATCAGGCTGTTGACGACCAACGGTTGCTGTTGAATTCCACCAATGGGCATCTGTCTCTCTCCACTCTTTTGTCGTCTTCCCGTGTTCGGGACTTTTCCTTACGCTGCTTGTGCCATTGACCCCATCAGGGTCAATGCCACTGCACGAATTCCCGCCAATCGCTCGATACGGCGGACCAGTTCCTGATCAAATCCATGATCGCGGCCTACGCGCAGCATGGCAATGGGCGCTTCGGCACCCTCTGGTTCCACCATGATCACCGCTTCGCCCCGTCCGCCGTTGACGCCGCCAAGCAGTCGCTTGAGTTCAGCCAGAGGCGCCTCACTGTCGATAGTCACCGTCAGACGCAACGGCGTCGCCTCGACAAGCGAATCAAGTGACTTGGCCGAACGAATGGCAATGCGCGGTGCTTCTTCACCCTCGCGCCAGTCGAGCTCGACCCCAAGCAGGGCACAGCGTGCCTCATTGGCCAGAGCTTCCAGCGTATTTGCCACACCATCGTCAAAACAGCTCGACTGGAACTGGCCAGACCGGTCAGACAAAGTCAGCATCAGATAGCGATTGCCACGCTGGGAAGTCCGCCATTTGGCCGCTTCCACCAGAACCGCCATGGTGGCCGGACGCCGCTCACCCGGCGGCGCGGGCGTGCTCGCGGCCAGCTCTCCCCAGGTGCGGGCCCGCAGCGACTGGGCCAATGCCTGATAGCGCGACACCGGATGTGCTGAAAAATAAAAGCCAAAGGCGTCTTTCTCCTTGGCCATCGCCTCCGCCATCGACCAAGGCTCAACCTTGGGCAGATGGACCGCCGGCATAGTCAGAACATCACCACCAAACAGGCCGCCCTGCCCGGTCGCGCGCGCATCCGCCGCGCTGGCGGCCGTCGCCAACAGCACTTCCGCGCCGCCATGCACCGCCGCCCGCTCAGGATGGACGCAATCGAACGCCCCACCGGCTGCCAGCGCCTCAATCTGGCGTCGGTTGAGCAGGCGCGGATCGACACGCTCGGCAAAATCGTCGAGGCTGGCAAAGGAACCCTTGGCCGCCCGCTCGGCAACCAATTGCTCCATTGCTTTTTCGCCAACGCCCTTGAGCCCGCCGAGGCCGTAGCGCACCCGCCAGCCCTCCCCATCGGGCTCGACCGAGAAGCTGGCCTCGCTGGCATTGATGCACGGCCCCGCCACTGCCACGTCCAACCGACGGGCATCATCAACGAACACCGACAGCTTGTCGGTCTGGTCGATGTCAAAGCTCATCGATGCGGCATAAAATTCGTGCGGATAATGCGCCTTGAGCCATGCGGTCTGGTAAGCGAGCAGCGCATAAGCCGCCGCGTGGCTCTTGTTGAAGCCATAGCCGGCGAACTTGTCGATCAAATCAAACAGTTCATTGGCCTTGGCCGCCGGGATCTGGTTCACCCGCTCACACCCTTCGACAAAGGTGGCGCGCTGCGCGTCCATCTCCTCTTGCTTCTTTTTACCCATCGCCCGGCGGAGAAGGTCGGCGCCGCCAAGGCTGTAGCCGGCGAGCACCTGCGCGGCCTGCATCACCTGTTCCTGATAGACGAAGATGCCATAGGTTTCGGACAGGATCGGTTCGAGCAGCGGATGCGGCCAGACGATCTCCTCCTGCCCGTTCTTGCGTCGGCCAAAGCTCGGGATATTGTCCATCGGGCCAGGGCGGTAGAGTGACACGAGCGCGATGATGTCGCCGAAGTTGGACGGCCGCACCGCCGACAGCGTGCGCCGCATCCCCTCCGATTCCAGCTGGAACACACCCACGGTGTCGCCACGCTGGAGCAGCTCGTAAACCGACGGGTCATCCCATGCCAGCGTATCGAGGTTTATCGTCACTCCGCGCCGTTCGAGCAGGCGTACAGCCTCACGCAACACTGACAGCGTCTTTAGGCCGAGGAAGTCAAACTTCACCAGACCGGCGCCCTCGACATATTTCATGTCGAATTGCGTCACCGGCATGTCCGAGCGCGGATCGCGATAGAGCGGCACCAATTGCGCCAGCGGCCGGTCGCCGATCACCACACCGGCAGCATGGGTCGAACTGTGGCGCGGCAGGCCCTCGAGCCGCTTCGCCATGTCGAACAGCCGGCGCACGCCATCCTGCTGCTTATATTCGGCATGGAGTTCGGGCACGCCATTCAGCGCCCGCTCCAGATCCCATGGGTCCGTCGGATGGTTGGGCACCAGCTTGGCCAGCCGGTCGACCTGATTATAGCCCATTTGCAGCACGCGCCCGGTGTCCTTCAGCACGGCGCGCGCCTTCATCGTTCCGAATGTGATGATCTGCGCCACCGTGTCGCGGCCATATTTCTCCTGCACATAGCGGATGACTTCACCGCGCCGCGTTTCGCAAAAGTCGATATCGAAGTCGGGCATCGACACGCGTTCGGGGTTGAGGAAGCGTTCGAAGAGCAAGCCCAGCTTCAACGGGTCCAGGTCGGTGATCGTCAGCGACCATGCGACAAGGCTGCCCGCGCCCGATCCACGCCCCGGCCCCACCGGAATGTCATGCGCCTTGGCCCATTTGATGAAGTCGGCAACGATCAGGAAATAGCCGGGGAAGCCCATCTCCGCGATGATGTCGGCTTCGAATGTCAGCCGCTGGAAATAGTCGGGATAGGCCGCCTCCAGCGCCGCATCATCCATGCCCGGCGCATAGACCCTCAGCCGCTCGCACAGGCCGGCCCGCGCATCCTCGCGCAGTTGCGCCGCCTCACCCTCGCGGTCCCCGGCAATAGAGGGGAGGATCGGCTTGCGCGTCGGTGCCCGCACCGCGCAACGCTGGGCCACGACCAGCGTATTGGCCAGCGCCTCGGGTAGATCGGAGAACATGTCCTCCATCGTCTCGGCATTTTTGAGCCACGCCTCTGCCGAGCTCTTCCGCCGATCATCACTCTCGATATAGGCCGATTGCGCGATGCACAGCAGCACGTCATGCGCCGCATGGAAATCGCGCTCGGCAAAGCAGCAGGGATTGCTCGCGACCAAAGGCAGATCACGTGCATAGGCAAGGTCAATCAGCGCCGACTCCGCCTTCTCCTCTACCGCATCGCCACGTCGAGCGAGTTCGATATAGACCCGCCCAGGAAACAGCGCCTCCAGTCGCGCCGCATAGGCCTCTGCCTCATTCGCCTGCCCATCTGCCAGCAACCGCGCCAACGCACCCTCGCCGGCGCCAGTCAGGCAAATCAACCCGTCGGTCTGTCCTTCTAGTGCCTCAAAGCGGATATGCGGCTCCTCGCCATGTTCGGGCGATAGATGCGCCTGGCTGACGATCTGGCAGAGGTTGGCATAGCCGGTCTCATCCTGCGCAAACAGCGCCAGCCAGTCGATGGTCGGTGCATCGCCTTCCCGGGCATCGCCGCGTGCCGGTCGCGCCACGCTGACCAAGCTGCCGATGATTGGCTGAACACCCGCGTCCAGACAGGCATCGGAAAAGGACATCGCCCCATAGAGACCATTGCGGTCGCAAATCGCGGCAGCCGGAAAACCGTGCTTTTTCGCCTGCTTTGCGATCGTCTTTGGCTCAAACGCGCCCTCCAGCATGGTAAAGCTGGAGAAAATCCGCAAAGGCACAAAGGGGGCGTAGGGCATGGGCCCACCTTAGCAGGCGTCGCCGATTCGCCTAGGGGTAGCACTCAGCCGAGCAGCGCCTCGATTTCCTTGCGCAACAATTCGGGCCGCACCGTCGGCGCGTGACGCGACACCACCTTGCCGCTGCGATCAACGAGGAACTTGGTAAAGTTCCACTTGATCGCGCCAATGCCCAGCAGGCCGGGCTTCTCCGCCTTGAGCCAGTCCCACAGCGGGTCAGCGTCACTGCCGTTGACATCGACCTTGGCAAAGATGGGGAAGCTGACATCATAGGTCAGTGAACAGAAGTTGGCGATTTCCTCGGCATTGCCGGGCTCCTGCCCGGCGAACTGGTTGCACGGGAATGCCAGCACCTCGAACCCGCGATCCTTGTAATCGCGGTACAGGGCCTCAAGCTCCGCATATTGCGGCGTAAATCCGCATTTGGAAGCGGTGTTGACCACCAACAGCACCTTGCCGAGATGCGCTGCCATCGCCTCGGCGCTGCCATCCGGCTGCTTGACCGTGAAATCGCCCAGTCCGCTCATGCCCCTGCCTCCTGCAAAAACCCCTCATGCAGTCGCACCACACGGTCCATCCTGCGGGCCAATCCCTCATTATGCGTCGCCACCAGCGCCGCCGACCCCTCGGCCCGCACCAGCTCGACAAATTGCGCAAAGACGATGTCGGCTGTGCCCTCGTCGAGATTGCCGGTCGGCTCGTCGGCAAGGATCAGTCGCGGCCGGTTGGCCAGCGCCCGCGCCACCGCCACACGTTGCTGTTCCCCGCCCGAAAGCTTGGCCGGCTTGTGGTCCAGCCGCTCGCTGAGACCCAGCGCGCCGAGCAATTGCGTTGCCCGCTCGCTGGCCTCTGCCTCGCTGTGCCCCTGCACCAGTTGTGGCAGCACGACATTCTCTCGTGCACTGAAGTCCGGGAGCAGATGATGAAACTGATAGATGAAACCCAGCTGCTCACGCCGCATCTTGGTGCGGCCCTCATTGTCGAGGGTCGCGGCCTCTATGCTGTTGATCCGGATTGATCCTTCGAAACCACCCTCTAGCAGGCCGACTGCCTGCAACAGCGTTGATTTACCCGATCCCGAAGGTCCCAGAAGCGCAACAATCTCGCCCGGCTGCAGATCGAAATCGACACCACGCAACACCTCGATGGTTACCTCGCCCTGGACAAAGCTGCGCTTCAGTCCGGCAACAGACAAGACAGCCTCACTCATAACGCAGCACCTGCACAGGATCGGTATTGGCCGCCTTCAGCGCCGGATAGAGCGCCGCGAGGAAGCTGAAAACGATAGCGATCGCGCAAATCAGAAATATCTCGAACGGATCGGGCTTCGACGGCAATTCGGTGAGGAAGCGGATCGACGGATCCCACAGATTCTGGCCGGTCAGAAACTCCACGCCGCGCACCACCGACTGACGGAAATAGAGGAAAATCGCGGCAAGGATCAGGCCGGCAATCGTCCCCAGCACGCCAATGGTCGTTCCGATGGTCAGGAATATCTTGAGGATGGATCGCCGCTCCGCGCCAATCGTCCGGAGTATCGCGATGTCCCGCGTTCGCGTCCGCACCAGCATGATCAGCGACGAGACGATGTTGAACGCGGCGACGAGGATGATGATCGACAGGATGACGAACATTGCCACCCGCTCGACCGCCAGCGCCTCGAACAGGCTGGCATTCATCTGCTCCCAGGTGGTGATCACGGCCCTTCCCGCGACTTTCTGGGCCAATGGCTGCAATATGTCCCGAACCTGGTCGGGGTCGGTGGTGGTCACCTCAATCATCCCGACACTGTCTCCCGACAGCATCAGGGATTGGGCATCGGCCATCGGCATGACGACATAGGCCTTGTCGAACTCGAACACGCCAATCTCGAACACAGCGCCGACCGTATAGCCAATCTCGCGCGGCACCGTGCCGAAGGGTGTCGATCGACCCGCCGGATTGATGATGCTCACCGGTGAACCCACCGAAAGCCCCAGCGTTTGCGCCAGTTGCGATCCTACGGCTATCCGCCCGCTCCCGGCGGTCACATCGCGCAAATTGCCGGCCAGCACCTTGCCGCCCAGCGTCGCGTTGGAATGGATGTCCGCCTCGGTCATGCCGCGTACCAGCACCGCTCCGACCCGCCCCTGCGCATTCGCCAGCAAAGGCTGTTCGATCAGCGGCGTTGCCTCGGTCACGCCCGGCGTTGCCTTGGCTTCACGCAGCACGTCACGCCAGTCATCTAGCCGCCCATCATAACCTTGAACCACCGCATGGCCGTTGAGGCCAACGATCTTGTCGAACAGCTCAGCGCGAAAACCGTTCATCACACTCATCACGATCACCAACGCCCAGACGCCAAGCAAAATGGCGAAAAAGCTGAAGATGGCGGCGATGAAGATGAAACCTTCCCCCTTCACCGGCAACAGATAGCGTTTGATGATCAGGCGCTCATAGGCGGAAAGGAACATGGGGGCGATGGTCCGCAACTTGGTGTCCCGCAGGGGCGCGAGTGGTGGGGATGATCTAGGCGCTGTGCCGCATCCACGCAATGCCGTCCTCGCTCAAATCAGACTGCCGCTACGGCACCCGCCCAAACAGCCATTGTTGCATGGATGGCACAGGGTCTGCCAAATCGCTCTCTATTTGGCGCTTGGCGGGTGACAGCGGCACTGCGGCACAATAGTCAGGTCTCGTTCCAGACCGATCAATCATCGGCCAGGTTCAGGGAGCTTACGGCGCGCCGCCTGCGATAAAGACGGGTCGGCCGACGCTGTTCCGGATTACCCATCGGGGGACGGGTATCCATCGTCACGCGAGCGCCCCGGTCAGACTCTGGCCGGGGCGTTTCGCTTTCTGGTTACCCTCGCCCTGTCACTGCAGGCAGTTTGCATCGCCAGCCCTTGCGCCGTCGGCACACGGACGGGCAAGACGATCTCAACAGAATCATCGGCCGCCCAAAGGGCTAGGGAGAGAAACCATGCAGCATCGCCGCCTCGGCAAAAGCGCCATCTACGTATCCGATATCTGCATGGGAACGATGACCTTCGGCTCGCAAACCGACGAAGCAGAGGCTTTCCGCATCCTGGATGCGTCGTTCGATGCCGGAATCAACTTCTTCGACACGGCGGAAAACTACCCTGTCCCGCCCGATCCCAAATGGGGCGGCGTCACCGAGGAAATCGTCGGGCGCTGGATGAAGACCAAGTCGCGCGACGCCATCATCCTCGCCACCAAGGTTTCGGGCCCCAGCCACGGCTGGATCAAGTCGGCCCAGCGCTCGGCGATGACCGCGATGGACCGGCACAACATCACCCGCGCCATCGAGGGCAGCCTCAAGCGGCTGCAGACCGACTATATCGATCTCTACCAGACCCACTGGCCCGATCATGACACCGCCTATGACGAGACGATGGAGACGCTCGACGAGCTGATCCGCGCAGGCAAGGTGCGTGTTGTCGGCTGCTCGAACGAGACCAGCTGGGGACTGATGAAGTCGATCCAGGCAAGCGAACGGCTCGGCGTCGCCGGCTACCAGACGATCCAGAACAATTTCAGCATGAACAATCGCCGCTTCGAGGATGAACTGGCGCAGGTCTGCCGTCAGGAAGGGGTCAGCCTGCTGCCCTATTCGCCGATCGCCGGCGGCGTCCTCTCGGGGAAATATCAGGGCGGCGCGACGCCAGAAGGCGCGCGCTTCTCCAACTACATCACCCGCGGCGGCCGCCATACGATCATGGCGCAGCGCTTCGTCAACGAACGCACCCTCGCCTCGACCGAACGCTTCATGGCGATTGCGGCGGAGGCTGGCATGCACCCCGTCACCCTCGCCACCGCCTGGTCCAAACAGCATGATTTCGTCGCCTCGACCATCGTCGGCGCGAGCCGCTTTGATCAGCTCGACCCGATCTTCGCCGCCATCGACCTGACGCTGAGCGATGACGTCATGAAGGCAGTCAAAAAGGTGACGAGGGACATCCTCTACCCGATGGGGTGATCCGCTCCTTCCTCCCCATCGTCTTGCGATGGGGAGGTGGCACGGGCGAAGCCCGTGACGGAGGGGCAACCCGGCCCCCTTGAACCCCGAAATCCTCCTCCCATATCCTCCAATGTCCGGTCGCTTCGGGGCCGGACAGACAGACAGGGACGCCCATCCGGGGTCCCGCCCGTCACATTGCTCAATGGAGGATATGACCATGACCCGTTTTGACTTTACCCCCTATCGCCGCAGCTTTGTCGGCTTTGACCGCGTGTTTGACGCGCTCGAAAATGCCACCGCCCACGTCAGCGACAATTATCCGCCGTTCAACATCGAGCGGATCGATGCCAATGCCTATCGCATCACCATCGCCGTCGCCGGCTTCAAGGCGGACGAGATCGACATCACCGCGCAGCAGAACCAGCTCCTCGTCAAGGGCAGCAAGGCGCAAAGCGCCGAGCAGGATCGCAGCCGCTTCGTCCATCTCGGCATCGCCACGCGCAATTTCGAGCGCCGCTTCGACCTCGCCGATTTCGTCCGCGTCACCGGCGCCAATATTGCCGATGGCCTGTTGACCATCGAATTGCTCCGCGAAATTCCTGAGGCGCTCAAGCCGCAGAAGATCGCCATCGGTACTGCCGCGCCGGAAACACCGGTAATCGACGTGCAGCCGGAAGCCAGTGAAGCAAGCGAGGACAAGGCCGCCGCCTGATCCCGCGAAACAACTGCGAACACGGGGGGCTCCGGTGGCGACACCGGAGCCCTATTTATGGAGAGACAGGCGCAATCCGGGCGCGACCGGCGCGCGCCAGCCTTTACATCAAGCGGCTCTGCTTGACCGCTGCCTCAATGAATCCGGCGAACAGCGGATGCGGATCAAACGGCTTGGACTTCAGTTCCGGGTGGAACTGCACGCCAATGAACCAGGGGTGGTCGGGCCGCTCGACGATCTCGGGCAGCAGGCCATCGGGCGACATGCCCGAGAATACCAGACCGCCCTTCTCCAGCTGCTCGCGATATCGTGCGTTGACCTCATAGCGGTGGCGGTGCCGCTCGCTGATCAGGTTGGAACCATAGAGGGTGGCGACATGGCTGTTGGGCGACAGCGCGGCCGGATAGGCACCGAGCCGCATCGTGCCGCCCAGATCGCCGCCTTCCTGACGGGTCTGCAATCCCTCCTCGGTCATCCATTCGGTGATGATGCCGACGATCGGCGACCCCCCAGGACCAAACTCGCTTGATGTCGCGTCGGTGATGCCGGCTGTGTTCCGCGCGCCCTCAATGCACGCCATCTGCATGCCGAGGCAGATGCCAAAGAAAGGCACGCCGCGTTCGCGGGCAAATTGCACTGCGGCAATCTTGCCCTCGCTGCCGCGTTCGCCAAAGCCGCCGGGGACGAGAATGGCGTGCAGCGGCTCGAGCCGCGCCACCAGATCATCCTCGCCGCTCTCGAACAGTTCGGCGTCGATCCAGCGGATGTTGACCTTGACCCGGTTGGCCATGCCGCCATGCACCAGCGCCTCGGACAGCGACTTGTAGGCATCGGGCAGCGCGACATATTTGCCGACCACCCCAATGGTCACTTCACCCTCGGGGTTATGGTGGCGATCCATGATGTCGAGCCAGCGGCTGACATCAGGTTCCTTGGCGTCATGGATGCCGAAAGCGCGGAGCACTTCGTCATCCAGCCCTTCGGCATGATATTGCAGCGGCACCGCATAAATGCTCTGCGCGTCGAGCGCGGGGATCACCGCTTCCTTGCGGACGTTGCAGAATTGCGCGATTTTCGCCCGCTCGCCCTCGGGCAGCGGCTTTTCGCAACGGCATAGCAAAATGTCGGGCTGCACGCCCAGCGCCGCCAGCTCGCGCACGCTGTGCTGCGTCGGCTTGGTCTTCAGCTCACCCGCCGCCGCGATATAGGGCACCAGCGTCACATGGACCGACACCGTCTTGTCACGACCCAGATCGTTGCGCAGCTGGCGGATCGCCTCGATGAACGGCAGCGATTCAATATCGCCCACAGTGCCGCCGATCTCGCACAGGACAAAGTCCAGATCATCGGTCTCGGCAAGCGCGAAGGCCTTGATTGCGTCGGTCACGTGCGGCACCACCTGCACCGTCGCGCCCAGATAGTCGCCGCGCCGTTCCTTGGTGATGATCTGCTGATAGATGCGCCCCGAGGTGACATTGTCGCTCTGCCGCGCCGACACGCCTGTGAAGCGCTCATAATGACCCAGGTCGAGGTCGGTCTCGGCCCCATCGTCGGTCACATAGACTTCGCCATGCTGATAGGGCGACATCGTCCCCGGATCGACATTGAGATAGGGATCGAACTTGCGGATGCGCACACGATAGCCGCGCGCCTGCAACAGAGCCGCGAGGCTCGCTGCCATGAGACCTTTGCCGAGCGAGGAGACCACGCCGCCGGTGATGAAAATGTACCGCGCCATGGGAGGAGTCGCCTAGCTGGTCGAATCGATTCGGTGCAAGCGGCGAAACGCATGGGGTCGCCAACTGCCAATCAACCGAAAGATGGAAGAATGAGATCGGGATGCCCGGCACGCACCGTCTGAGCACCAATTTGGCAAAGATCAAGGGGCCTGCGTGCCCTTATCCTTACTGTTGAAGCGGCACACCCTTGTCCGCAGGTGCAGGGGTAGCCGGTGCCATCGCACCCTTGCTCGCGGCGCCAGCCAATGGATCGGCAGGACCGGTCACCGGCGCACCGGTCGTCAGTGGAGATCCGGTTACCGGAGCTGTCGGGTTGAGCGGCTGGACCGGTGCAGTGGGCGGCGGCGCCAACTTGGTTGCGGCGTCGGCATCGACTTTCGACGCGCCATGGTTGATCGATGCCAGAACCGCCAACAGGATCGACAAGCCGACAAAGATGGATGCCAGGATTGCGGTTGCCCGGCTGAGAAAATCGGAAGCACCGCGCGCCGAGAGGAAGCCAGCGGGACTGCCACCTACCCCCAGGCCACCGCCTTCCGATTTCTGCATCAGAATGACGGTGATCAGCGCCAAGGTAACAAGGCCCTGAATGACGAGGATGAGAGTATAAGCCATCTGCTGCACAACCTGCTGAAACGGGAATGGGCGACGCGTCTGCCACCTAGTTGACCGCGCACATAGGGCGCAATGGCCCGGCAATCAACCGCTGCGGGATCAGCCCCGGCGGTAGCACCTGCAGGATCAGCAGGCTGCTGCCGCGATGATCGGCACAAATTTGTCGGCAGTCAGGCTGGCGCCGCCTACCAGCGCACCATCAACATCAGGCAAATGCAGGATTTCCGAGGCATTGTCGCCATTGACCGAGCCACCGTACAGGATCGCCATCACTTCGCCCGCGTCGCCCAATGCGGCGCGAATGGCGCCATGCATCGCGGCAATATCATCGGAAGACGGTGTCAGTCCTGTGCCAATGGCCCAGATCGGCTCATAGGCGATGGCTACCTGCGACGGGTCCTTCAGCAGCGCATAGGGCAGGCTGCCTGCTACCTGCGCCAGCACATAATCAATCGCTTTGCCTTCCTCACGCACCGACAGGGGTTCACCGACGCAAACAATGACCCGCAACCCCTCGGTCAGGGCGGCTTCGCACTTGGCCTTTATCTCGTCATTCGTCTCGCCCAACCCCTCGCGGCGCTCGCTATGGCCAACGATCACGAGCTTGGCCCGTGCGTCGGCCAGCATCGCCGCCGAAACACTGCCGGTGAAGGCACCGGATGGTTTCACATGACAATCCTGCCCACCGATGCTGAACTCGGGCAGGGCAAAGGCGAAACCCGCCACCAGAGTGAAGGGAGGGCACAATGCGACATCGACAGAAGGGTAGTTTTTGGCGGCTTCGGCAATCCCCTTGGCCTCGTGGATGGAATCACGCGAACCGTTCATCTTCCAGTTGCCGACAATAAATTTGCGCCGCATCGCCTCGTCCCCTTGGTGCTTTGGCAGTCCTGTGCCGTATGAGTCCTGCCTCCCCTAGCGACAGCATCGGCTCGCCTCAACCGCAACCCGCACCGCTTTTCATCTGCCTTGCCGCAGGTGGTCCAACAGAGCAGGGTTGAAGCCAGCCCCGGCCTTGCCTAAAGCGGCTCTCAATCCATGCTGGTCCCAACCGGACCGGCTCCCTTTTCAGGATAGTGGCCCCTCCCGCATGATTACCGCCATTCGCCGCACGGTCACATCAAAGATCGGGGCCTTTGTGGCCCTTACCCTGCTTGTCATCCTGGGCATCATGTTCCTGCTGGGTGATGTCAACATTGTCGCTCCCAACGCCAGCGTATCAAGCGGACATGTCATGGCCGTGGGCAAGCGGGAGCTCACGGCGGCGGATGTGCGTACGCGCATCAAACTCGCCTATGACAGGGCAGCCCAGCAACAGCCCGGCCTGACGATGGCGGAATTTCTGGCCGGTGACAGCTTTGACAAGCTGGTGGAGGAAAGCGCCGACTATTTTGCTCTCGAACAATATGCGCGCTCGCGCGGAATTAGCGTGGACAAATTGTTCATTGACGCCGCCATCGCCCGCAACCCGGCATTCGCCGGCCTCAACGGCAGTTTTGACCAGACCGTTTATGAACGCCGGATCGGCGAAGTCGGGCTGACCGATGAGCGCCTGCGCCGCGACATGGAAAATGACGCCATCGTCCGCCAGCTGGTCCAGCCAATCGGTGCGTCGCTTCAGATACCGCAGGGCATGGCTGCCACCTATGCGTCGCTGCTGCTCGAACAACGCGAAGGCCAAGCCGCCTTCATTCCGGCATCAGCCTATGCACCCGGCGGCGCACCGACTGAGGCGCAACTGACTGAATTCTACAGGAACCAGCGCGCCCGCTATACGATACCCGAACGACGATCGATCCGTTATGCCCTGCTGGATGAATCGGCGCTCGGCACCATTGCCCCGCCGACGCCTGCTGAAATCCAGGCCGAATTTACCGCCAATGCTGGCCAATATGCCGCGCAGGAAAGCCGGCGCCTGAGCCAGGTCATTGCCGGCAGCCGTGCCGTGGCAGACCGCATCGCAGCGGGCATCCGCGGTGGACAAAGCCTTGCCGCCGCTGCCTCGGCCGCCGGCCTGTCCGCCGCGCCGGTGACAGCGACCAGCGAAGCCAGCTTTGCTGGACAGACCAGCGCCGAGGTTGCCCGCGCGGCCTTTGCCGCCAATCAGGGCGCCACAGTAGGCCCGTTGCAGGTGCCGCTAGGCTTCATCGTTCTCAAGGTCGAAGAAATCAATCGGCGGCCCGCCCGCTCGCTTGCCGAAGCGACCCCTGAACTCACCCGCATCGTTGCCGAGCGCAAGCGGCAAGAGGCCATGGTCGACCTGTACAATAGCGTGCAAACCGCGCTGAACAGCGGTGCGTCTGTCGCTGAAGTAGCCCAGGACAAGGGCCTCCAGGTCGTTACCACCCCGGCGATCCTGCCCAATGGCACCGCGCCCGGCAATCCGGGTTTCCGCCCTGACCCTGTCCTCGCACCGCTTATCGGCCCGGCTTTTTCCGGGCATGAAGGGGATGCCGGTCAGCTGATCCAGATAGAGGAAAACCGCCGCTTTGCCCTTGTCGAAGTGGCACAGCTGGTGCCTGCGGCTCCGCCACCGCTCGCCTCGATCCGCGAGGCCGTTGTCGCCGACTGGCGCCGCAATGAAGGCGCCAAGGTGGCGCGGGCCAAGGCACGGCAGATCCTTGCCGCGGTTGAAGGTGGTCAGTCGCTTGCCGCCGCCACTGCTGCGGCCGGGGTCTCGACTTCGGTGCAGACCATCAGTGGGCGGCGGATCAATCTCAACCAGACGGGGCAGCGAGTGCCCCCGGAAATCACCCTGCTCTTCTCGATGCCACAGGGTTCGACCAGAACGCTGGAGCTGCCGGCCGGAGCTGGCTGGATGGTTCTGCATCTCGCCCGTTCGATCCGGGGCAATGCTGCTGAAGCACCTGAATTGATCCAATCGGTACAGCAACAGTTCCGTGATCCGTTGGGTGGCGAGTTGATAGAATCGATTGTCGCAGCTGCCCGCGCGGCCTTTCCTGTCACTTTGGACCGCGAAGCGCTTGCCACCTTGCGTGCCGAAATGACCGGCACAGCTGCTCCGGCCAACTGATCATCGCGCCAGTCATCTCTGGCTGATCGCAAACAGGGGTATCATCGGGCGTGAGCATGTCATCGCCAGTACAGGGCATTGCCGGTCGTGACGCGGCACGCGATGCACTCGCCAAGGGGATGCCCGGCCTCATCTGGTCGCGCCGAATCTGTGACACTGAAACCCCCGTTTCCGCGGCGCTCAAGCTGATCGAACCGGGCCGGGGGGACTGGGTGCTGGAATCAGTCGAAGGCGGCGAAACGCGTGGCCGCTATAGCCTGATCGGACTCGCCCCTGATCTGGTCATTCGCGGTCAGGGCACCACCAGCGAGATCAACCGCCACTGGGCAACCGATCGCAGCGCCTTTGCCCCGCTCGACGGCAATCCACTCGAAACATTGCGCGCCCTCGTCGCCGAATGCCGTATCGACCCAATGCCCGAGGGTCTGCCACCTACCCTCGCCTGCCTCGTCGGCTATTTCGCCTATGAAAGCTATGGCCTGGTCGAAAAACTGCCGCGTCCTGCGCCCAATCCGGTCGACGTGCCCGACATGCTGTTCGTCCGGCCGACATTGATCCTCGTCTTTGACCGGCTCACCGACCAACTGACCTTTGCCGCGCCCGTCTGGCCCGGCAGCATTTCTCCGGAACAGGTTGTATCCGAGGCGCAGGACCGCATTGAGGCCGCTGCCGCTCGCCTCGCCGGGCCGCTGCCGATCGAGGACGCAACCGACCTCACCGCCCTGCCCGATCCCGCCGGCATTGCGCTCAACCCGACGCTCCCCGCCGGCCGCTATCACGAGATGGTGCTGGCCGCGAAGGAGCATATCGTCGCGGGCGACATCTTCCAGGTCGTCCTCGCCCAGCGCTTCACCGCACCCTTCCCGCTGCCGCCGTTCCAGCTTTACCGCTCGCTGCGGCGCATCAACCCCTCGCCCTTCCTCTATTTCCTCGACATGCCGGGCTTTGCGGTGGTTGGCTCATCACCGGAAATCCTGGTCCGCGTCCGCGATGGCGAGATCACCATCCGGCCGATTGCCGGAACCCGTCCACGCGGAGCCAGCGCCGCCGAAGACATCGCCAACCGCGACAGCCTGCTGGCTGATCCCAAGGAGCGCGCCGAGCATCTCATGCTGCTCGATCTTGGCCGCAACGATGTCGGCCGCGCCGCCGCCGCTGGCACTGTCCGCGTGACCGACAGCTACGCCGTCGAATTCTACAGCCATGTCATGCACATCGTCTCGAACGTCGTCGGCAGGCTGGCGCCAGACAAGGACGCCATCGACGCGCTGTTCGCCGGTTTCCCCGCTGGCACTGTGTCGGGCGCCCCCAAAGTCCGTGCGGCTGAAATCATCGCCAGCCTCGAACCAGAAACGCGCGGGCCCTACGCCGGCGGCATCGGCTATTTCGCCCCCGACGGCACGATGGACAGCTGCATCGTCCTGCGCACCGGCATCGTCAAGGACGGCACGCTCCACGTCACCGCCGGCGCAGGCATCGTCGCCGATTCGGTGCCAGACTATGAACAGCGCGAATGCGAAGCCAAGGCCGGCGCGCTTGTGGCTGCCGCCCGCGAAGCCATCCGCCTCGCCGGAGAGGCAGGGTTCGGACAGTGACTCCGTCGGGCGACCGTCTCGCCCATTACCACGTCCGGCGCGGTCGGCGGATTATCCTCGCCATAGTCTTCATCCTCGCCGCCACTGGCCTGTGGCAACTCTATGCCCGCCCGGAACAGCGCCGCAATGCCGTCCAGCCCGCCTGCGAGCCCATCGAGTTTGAAGGCTCCCGCTTCACCGTCTGCCGCCTCGATCCCGCCCGTCACGACCTGCGCCTTGCGGCCACTGGCGCCGATGGTAAACCTCTGCTCACCTTCGGCAATCTCGCCAAGCTCCTCGGCCCTGCATCCACCCGCGTCAGCTTAGCGATGAACGCCGGCATGTATGACCTCAAAGGGCGCCCCATCGGCCTTTATGTCGAGGATGGCCGCAAAGGCCATAGGCTCAACCGGCGCGAGGGCGACGGCAATTTCCACCTGCTGCCCAATGGCGTCTTCTGGCAGGATGCAGCGGGTTTCCACGTCGCCACGACCGACAGCTTCGCTGCTACCGCGCCCACCGGCATTCGCTACGCTACCCAATCCGGCCCGATGCTCGTCATCAATGGCGCGCTCCATCCACGCATCGCTCCCGACGGCCCGTCGCGCAAGATCCGCAATGGTGTTGGCGTCACCACCGCTGGCCTTCCCGTCTTCGTCATCAGCGACGACAAGGTCTCGTTCGGCAAGCTCGCCCGCCTGTTTCGCGACCGGCTCGATTGCCCCAACGCCCTGTTCCTCGATGGTTTCGTCTCCAGCCTGTGGGATGCCGCTTCGGGCCGGTTCGATCAGGATGTGCCCCTGGGGCCGATGATCGTGGTGAGCGAGCGCGTCTCTGGGCCAGACACCCGCTAGAGCCGATCAATGTCCCCCGCCAGCGGATGTACCGTTGGCACAATGTCGACGGGCAGGGTTCTGCTGGCCAGCATCCGGTCCTCGGCCAGCCGGGCATCCCGACGACCATTGCGCCAGCGGCGGATGCGCGAGAGGCCGAACATCGCCCAGACAAGCACAATCATCACCAGCAACCATGGGGTCAACCGCGTCATGACCATTTCCTCAGTCAGGTTGAGCCCCATTGGAGCGATCAACCGGGCCACGGGCGGATATGTGGCAAGCCCTGCCGCCAAGGTCACCAGCAGCACGATGACAACCAGCGCCTGCGTCAGCGTCTGCCAAGGGTTGCTGCGCTTTCTATCTGCAATGGCGTCACCACTTAGCGGCGCACGATCTGCCATACGGAGGCGCATCCTCTGGCGTAGCGCTTCCAGCCGCCACTTTTGCCAATAGACCGGCATTGAAGCTGCAAAGGCCAGCGAAAAAACAACACCGATCGCCGCGCGCATTGGCCAAGGATCGGCAAGTCCGGCAAGACTGCCAAGCACCCATTGCACCAGCATGAAGGCAATTGGTGCGACAATCATCATCGCCATCAACCCGCGCCCTTCCATCGCAAAGCGCTGGGCGATGATCTCGCGCGCGCGCTCGGTGAACTCGCGCCGCTCGTCGGATTCAAGCAG
Organism: Sphingomonas lacunae; assembly: GCF_012979535.1. Taxonomy (NCBI): domain Bacteria; kingdom Pseudomonadati; phylum Pseudomonadota; class Alphaproteobacteria; order Sphingomonadales; family Sphingomonadaceae; genus Sphingomonas; species Sphingomonas lacunae. Next base: position 2,192,565 of record NZ_CP053015.1, on the reverse strand, counting down.
CCAGGCCGATTCGCCGTCAAGCCAGCAAGTCCCCTGACGCGTCTCAACAAAGGCGTCAGTGAATTGTTCGAGTTGGATCGCCTGTTGCATGGGCGAACCGGCAAAGCGGCTCCACCAACTCTGGAGCGCTCGGTCTTCGGCGGTTGCGAAACGGCTGTTCACGGCACATCCCCTGACGCTGGCGTCATGATCCGGCGCAACCTACCGCCGCAACTTTGCCATCTCGTAAACAGCGACATTCTGCTGAAGCCGCAAAAGCGCTTGGGCTTGGCATTCATTGCGCCTAAATGCCCGGCATGATCCTCGTTATCGACAATTACGACAGCTTTACCTTCAACCTCGTCCACTACCTGCAACAGTTGGGCGTGGCGGTGGAGGTCGTGCGCAATGACGCGATGAGCGTCGGCCAGGCGCTGTCCTCGGATGCCGCCGGTTTCCTCATTTCGCCCGGCCCCGGAACGCCGGATGACGCCGGCATCAGCCTCGATCTCATCGCCGCCTGTGCCGAGCATAACCGTCCCTTGCTCGGTGTCTGCCTCGGTCATCAGGCGATCGGCCAGACTTTCGGTGGACGGGTGGTGCGCGGTCATCTGATGCACGGCAAGACCGCCAGCGTCAGCCATGACGGCAGCGGCCTGTTCGCCGGTCTGCCCAGCCCCTTCACCGCCACCCGCTATCACAGCCTCGTGGTCGAGGACATTCCTGCCGACCTCATCGTCAACGCCACCAGCGAGGACGGCGCGGTGATGGGCGTGCGCCATGCCACCCTTCCCATCCACGGCGTCCAGTTCCACCCCGAAAGCATCGCAACCGAACATGGCCACGCGATGCTGGCCAACTTTCTGCGCATCGCCGGCCTCACGCCGGGCCCGCTCCCTGAGCTGGAGCGGTTGGCATGACCCTCCCCAACCCCGCCCAACCACTCAGTGCCGACGAAGCCGCCGCCGCCTTTGCCGCCATCCTTGACGGCACGGTCAGCGCCGAAGCAATCGCCGACTTCCTCGTCGCTTTGTCGGACCGGGGCGAAACTGCCATCGAAATTGCCGCCGCTGCGCGCGCCATGCGCGCCCGCCTCATCTCCGTCACCGCCCCCGCCAATGCCATCGACGTCTGCGGCACCGGTGGGGACGGGCACCACACGCTCAATGTCTCGACCGCCGTCGCGCTGGTCGTTGCCGCCTGCGGTGTGCCCGTCGCCAAACATGGCAATCGCGCTGCCAGCAGCAAGGCCGGCGCCGCCGATACGCTAGAAGCGCTCGGTCTCAATCTCGACCGCGCGACTGAAACAGCAGAGGCCACCCTCGCTGATCTCGGCATCGCCTTTCTCTTCGCGCAAAAATATCACCCCGCGCTTGGTCGCATTGCACCAATCCGCCGGGCGCTTGGCCGCCGCACCATCTTCAACTTGATGGGCCCGCTCGCCAACCCCGCTGGCGTCACCCGCCAGCTCATCGGCATCGCCAGTCCCGCCTTTGTCCCCATCTATGCCGAGGCGCTGGGCCAGCTTGGCACCGAGAAAAGCCTGATCATCTCGGGTGATGAAGGTCTCGACGAGCTCAGCCTCGCGGGCGGCAATGAGGTCGCGACTGTCACCAACGGCGGCGTGAGCATGGCCCGCTGGAGCGCCGCCGACGCCGGCCTTCCCAGCCACCCGGTCGATGCCATCCGCGGCGGTGAACCCGCCGAGAACGCTGCCGCACTTAAGGCGCTCCTTATGGGGCAGCCCGGTCCCTACCGCGACGCCGTCCTGTTCAACGCCGCCGCCGCACTGCTCGTCGCCGAAGAGGTAGAGAGCCTGCGCGAGGGCGTCGAAGAAGCCGCCGAAGCCCTCGACAAGGGCCTCGCCAAAGCCCTGCTCGACTGCTGGATCGCTTACTAAACCCAGGTCCCTGTCCGCTCCCCCTAATCCGTTCGCCCTAAGCCTGTCGAAGGGATCAGGACGAACGGCTCTGAAGCGCGGGGCCCCATTGCAATAAACTAACCACCTCGTGCTAAACACAACGGCATGAGCAACGCCCTAGCAAAGCCCACCCTTTGGTCCCGCGCCCGCCAAATGGCTGAAAAGGCTCCGCCCGAGCGCAATCGCTATGTCGATTTCCTCCGCGCCCTTTCGATCCTCGCGGTCGTCGTCGGCCATTGGCTTGTCGCCGCCCCCTACATAAGCGACGGCGCGGTCACTGGCGGGCACCTCCTCGGCATCATCCCCTGGACACAGTGGCTAACCCTCGGCTTTCAGGTCATGCCGCTTTTCTTCCTTGTCGGCGGTTTCTCCAACGCCATGTCATGGAGCGCAAACCGGCGCGACGGCGGCACCTATGCAGAATGGTTTACCGGACGCATGCAGCGCCTCGTCAACCCTGTCCTGCCGCTGTTCCTCGTCTGGACCCTGTTCGCCCTCACCGGCACCGCGCTCGGCGTCGCCCGGCCGATTGTCGAAATGGCCTGCCAGCTCGCGCTGATCCCGGTCTGGTTCCTCGCCGTTTATCTGATGATCGCTGCCGCCGTCCCGTTCAGCCACGCCCTGTGGCAACGGCTCGGCCTCGGCTCCTTTGCGCTGTTCGTCGCGGGCGCCATCCTCATCGACGTCGCGACCCTGCGCTTTGACTTGCCGTACATCAACTTCCTCAACTTCGCCTTTGTCTGGCTGGCGATCCACCAGCTTGGCTATGCGTGGCAGTCGGGCCATTTCAACAGCCCCACCAAAGCCGCGCTCTGGGCTGTCGGCGGCGCAACCGCGCTGACAGCGCTGATCCACTATGGCCCTTATCCCGTTGCGATGATTGGCGTTCCCGGCGAACCCTTGAGCAACTCCATGCCGCCGACCCTCGCCCTGCTCGCGCTCGGCATCACCCAGACAGGACTCGCCCTCGCTCTCGAACCGCTCGGTCGCGCCATGCTCAGCCGCATCGGCGCATGGACCGCCACCGTCCTCGTCAACGGCATGATCATGACCATCTACCTCTGGCACCTCACCGCCTTTGTCCTGGTGATGGTCGCTGCATGGCTGATGGGAGGCATCGGCCTGCACGTTGCGCCGGGCAGCAGTGAGTGGTGGCTCGCCCGCCCCGTCTGGTTCCTGCTGTACATCGCCGCGCTGGTCCCGCTTATCCTCGCCTTCGCCCGCTTTGAGCGCCCCTCGCCCAGCCTCAGCGGCGAGGCAGAGGACCGCCCGCTTCCGCTCTGGCGTCTCGTCACCGGCCTCCTCCTTATCTGCGCCGGCCTCGGCACCACCGCCGCCTTCAGCATTGCCAGCCCGGAGGGCATCACCGGCGTCCGCCTGTGGATCGTCGCCCTGCCGTTCCTCGGCGCAGCCCTCATCCGCTTCGGCCCCGCCTACACGCTGGCGAAGAAGATCTGAACCCAGGCTGGTCGGTTAAGAACAAAAGTGGACCAAATTTCGCTTTCCTACAAGGGGTCAGGTGTGAGACCCCGTTGTAATGTCAGCGATTCTGCCTGTTTGCATGCGTTTCCCTGTCAATGCGGGTCTGACCTATGGCCAGACGAAGCAATGCAGGCGGTGAACGCCGACGCCGGGTTGCTGACCGATCTACCCGCTGGAGGGTCAACCCATGTCAACAAGTGTCAACCTTTGAAGATGACCAATCCCCGCAAACCCTTGTGTCAGAACCGTCTTTTGTCTCCACGTGGGTGTCAACTTGTGTCAACCATCCGTATTGCACCAATAATACAGTCGCCGATCTCCTTCACCCCTCCCCAACCGCCGCCTGATCGGCTAAGCGCGCAGCCATGACAGACAAACTCGCCGAAATCTGCGCCACTACCGCCGCCGAAGTCGCCCGCCGCAAGGCGGTGGTCAGCGATGCCGATTTGGCAATCCGCATCGCCGCCGCATCTCCCCCGCGAGGCTTTCGGGCCGCGCTTGATGGCAAGATTGCCGCTGGCCAAGCCGCCTTGATCGCAGAGATCAAGAAAGCCAGCCCGTCGAAGGGGGTGATCCGCGCCGATTTTGATCCGCCCACCCACGCCCGCGCTTATGCCGCTGGCGGGGCCGCCTGCCTCTCGGTCCTGACCGATGGGCCCTATTTTCAGGGTGATGATGCCTATCTCGTCGCTGCCCGCGCCGCCGTGTCGCTGCCTTGCCTGCGCAAGGATTTCATGGTCGATCCCTGGCAGGTGACCGAGGCCCGCGCCTTGGGCGCCGACGCCATCCTCATTATCGTCGCCGCGCTCGATGACGCCACCATGGTCGCCATCGAGGCCGAGGCCGAAGCCCATGGCATGGACGTGCTGGTCGAGGTGCATAATGAGGACGAACTCGCCCGCGCTCTCGCCACCCTCAACAGCCGCCTGATCGGCGTCAACAACCGCGATTTGAAGCGCTTTGTCACTGATCTCGCCATCAGCGAACGCCTCGCCCCGCTGGTCGCCCCAGGGACTACCCTCGTCTGCGAAAGCGGCATCGCGGGTCCGCAGGACATCGCCCGCATGCGCGCTGCCGGCATCCACGCCTTCCTCGTCGGCGAACATCTCATGCGGCACGAAGACGTCGAGGCCGCGACCTGCGCCCTTTTGGCCGATTCTGGAAGTTGACGCTTGGACGCTAACCTATCTGCTCGGGCCAAAGGCCATGCTTTGGCCCCTTGACGTTCCCTTCTTGTTTCATTAGAAGTTCACCGTACGTTCCGCCACGGAGAACCGTCATGCTGACCCGTAAACAGCACGAACTCATTTGCTTTATTGAGGATCGCCTCGCTGAAACCGGCATTTCACCTTCCTTTGAAGAGATGAAGGAGGCTCTGGGCCTCAAGTCCAAGTCGGGTGTACACCGCCTCATCAGCGCGCTTGAGGAACGCGGTTTCCTGCGCCGTCTGCCTAATCGGGCTCGCGCGCTGGAAGTTGTCCGCAATCCTGGACGTGGCGAGCGCCCGGTAGCCAAGCCGGCCGCCGACGCCAACGTCGTTGCCTTCCCGTCACGTGCCGCCCCGCGCGCGGCAGATGTCGCCAACGACATCATCGAACTGCCGCTGCACGGCCGCATTGCCGCCGGTGTGCCGATCGAAGCGTTTGAGGACCACAGCCAGTTGGCCGTTCCCGCCGCGTTGCTTGGCCCGGGCGACCATTATGCGCTCGAAGTGTCGGGTGACTCGATGGTTGAGGCTGGCATTCTGAACGGCGATTATGCCCTTATCAAACGGTCCGATACCGCGCGCGAAGGGGACATTGTCGTCGCTCTCGTTGATGGTCAGGACGCCACGCTGAAATATTTCCGCCGCGAAGGGCGCGCTGTTCGCCTCGACCCGGCCAACCCCGCCTATGAGCCACAGGTGTATGACGCCCAGCGTGTCGTGGTTCAGGGCAAACTGGCTGGCTTGCTCCGCCGCTACCATTGAGGGGACGCGCCGGTTCCGGCGGCTGAGCGCTCTGCGGGTGGCTCCTGCTGCCCACGGCGCGGCGGCATTATGGTTGGCGGCTGGCCCCATGGCATCCCCCGCCAGCTTGCCGCCACCGCTTCTACCGACGGCGGGTCCAGCCTGATTGTCAGGCCACCGGTCTCCCTCAACGCTTTCTGGTCGGCCTTCAGCCAGCGGGGCTGACAGGCCCGGGGCAACCACCGGTCGGCGATGACGATGTCCACCTCGGCACAGGCCTTGACCAACGGCTCCCAATCCGTCCTGTACCCGCTGCGGGATGCCATAACGGACCAGCGGCGTCCCGCTCTTTCCATCGTCCAGACGCAAAAGTCGGGTGAGCAGCGCACGCCGGGTTGCTCGGCGAGAGATGCCAGCTCCTCGTCAATGCCGGCCGCTTCGGCCAACTGGTCGCGGACAAATTCGCCTGCCCTATCCCTCAACAGCACATAGCGGCCATCATCGGTGCGCACGGCAACATGCCGGCCATCGCCTGTGATCAATAGATCCGGCGGAGTGATTGACAGCGCCCAAACGGCCCCGAGGACAAATGGTACGGCGCCCCACCAACGCCATGGCCTTGTCCAGATCAGCAGCCAAAGACCGCCTGCCAGCATCAGGCCGAATGCGCCCCGTGGCATCGCGGGCAGATTGGCCGTGGCACCGGGGGCGTTGGCAACAAAATGCGCAATGAACAGCAACAGGGCGAGCGATTGCTCCACCACCCACCAGGCAGGCGCACCCAAGCCGACACTGTCGAGTGCCAGCGCGAGCGCTTCAGCCGGCATGACGATGAACGTCGTCAGCGGAATCGCAACAATATTGGCCGCGGCACCATAAAGACCGGTCTTGTGGAAATGAAACAAGCCAATCGGAATGAGCGCCAGTTCCACGACCAGGCCGGTCAGGAACAGACTTGCCATGGTTCGGCCAAACTTGCGAAGCCATCCCTCGTCGCGCGCCGAGAACCAGCTAATCGCCCGCGGTGAACTGTGCAGCGCGACAATGGCCGTCACTGCGGCAAAGCTCAGCTGGAAACTGGGCCCTACCAGGGCCTCTGGCCAAAGCAGCAGCACCACCATCGCTCCTGCACCAATCAGGCGCAGGGTTATCGCGTCGCGACCCAGCACCAGCGCCAACAGGACCAGAAGAGCGGCAAGCAGCGAGCGTACTGTCGGAATCTCGCCGCCGGTCAGCAAGGTGTAGCCCAGGCCTACCAACGCTCCGCATCCCGCCGACACGGTGACCAATGGAAACCGCAGCGCCAGCCAAGGCGATAGCGCGAGCAACCGCAGAGCCATCCACATGGCACCACCCACCGCCGCGGTGACATGCAACCCGCTGATTGACAACAAGTGCGCCAATCCGGAACGACGCATGGCCTCATCATCCTCAGCGCTGATCGCCCCTCTGTCACCGGTGGCAAAGGCAGCCGCTATCGCTCCCGGACCGCCTGCCACCTGTGTCTGGATGTGGGCGGACAGTCGCGCCCTCAGCCCCGGGCCAGACTCCTGTCGTGCATTGATCCGCTCGACTGGTCCGATGGCGCTGCCGACCGCGCCAATCTGTTCGAACCAGGCGCGACGCGCAAAATCATAGCCACCTGGCAAAGCTGCGCGCGGCGGCGGCACCAGCCGCGCCCTCAACCTGATCCGGTCGTCGGGCAAGATTGACCTTGCACCTTTGCTTTCCCACGGAACGGAGACCCTTATCTTTGGCGGCAATGCTTGCCCCGCATCCGGTTTGAGCATCAGCCGCACCTGTTCACGTGACGCCAGCAGTTCAACAGAAAGCACCTCGGCGCTGAACAGCGATATGGCAGGCTTTGCCAGAACCGGCGCAGCCACTCTTTCGTTCTTCCACCAGATGGTCGCACATCCCGCAGCGAGAGCGAGACCAGCAACCAACAGCGCTCTCCCCGTCAACCTCTCCGTCGCGCCAAGCAACCAGCCGATCAGGGCCAGAGCCAGTGCCAGAAAAACAAGGGAGAGCCGTAATTGTGTGCCGGGCAGGATGAACCACAGGGCTATGCCGGTTCCGAACAGAATCGGTATCCAAAGAACGAGCTGTTCTCTTTCGGTCCACAATTGGGCATCGAGGGCGCGCAACCAGGCTGCGGGGGACGCATGCACGTCGCGCAATCCGGCCCAAATGCCTGTTTGATGCACCGCCCCTGTCATGCTAGGCCCCCGTCGCCGGGCGGTCCCGAGACCCGCCTGCACATCCAGTCATATCTTGGGAGATAGAGCGCGTGGGCGCAACTGCATCCATCAACGTCGTGGCAAGCGCTGGTGAAAAGCCGGTCGTGACCCGCTTTGCGCCATCACCAACGGGGTTTCTCCACATAGGCGGCGCACGCACCGCCTTGTTCAACTGGCTCTATGCCCGGCGCAACGGCGGCCAATTCCTGTTGCGGATCGAGGATACTGACCGTGCCCGCTCTACCGACGCCGCCATTGAAGCCATTCTTGATGGCATGCGCTGGCTCGGCCTCGATTGGGACGGAGATACAATCTATCAATTTGCCCGGGCAGAGCGCCACGCCGAGGTCGCGCACCAATTGCTTGCTGCCGGACATGCCTATCGCTGCTTCCTCACGCAGGACGAGCTTGCAGAGATGCGCGCCACTGCCCAAGCGGAAAAGCGACCCTTCCGCATCATCAGTCCATGGCGTGACTCGGATCCTGCCTCCGTTCCCCAAGACCGGCCGGCTGTGGTCCGCCTCAAGGCTCCACGCGACGGCACCCTGACCATCCAGGACCGCGTTCAGGGTGAAGTGAAGGTGAATGCCGAAGAGATCGATGATTTTGTCCTGCTTCGGTCGGACGGCACTCCGACCTACATGCTTTCGGTTGTGGTCGACGATCATGACATGGGCATTACCCACGTCATCCGGGGTGATGACCATCTGAACAACGCCTTTCGCCAGTTGGTGATGATCCGTGCGATGGGTTGGCCAGAACCGGTCTATGCCCATGTTCCGCTGATCCATGGCAGCGACGGCGCAAAATTGTCGAAACGCCATGGCGCCCTGGGTGTCGATGCCTATCGGGATGAACTCGGTTTTCTGCCTGAAGCCGTGAACAACTATCTGCTCCGCCTTGGGTGGGGCCATGGCGACGAGGAAATCATCAGCCGCGAACAGGCTCTGGAATGGTTCGACATCGACAATGTCGGGCGGTCGGCCTCACGCTTTGATTTCAAAAAGCTAGAGAATCTCAATGGCCATTATATGCGGGAAGCCGATGATGCCCGGCTTACCGACATTGCCGCCTTTCATCTCGGCGAAATGCTCGAACGACCGCTTTCAGCTGGCGAACAATCCCTCCTGCTGGCAGCCATGCCATCGCTCAAACCTCGGGCAAAAACGATGATTGAGCTGGCGGAAGGAGCACTGTTTCTTTTTGATTCGGTACCGCTCGCGTTCGAGGACAAGGCAAAGGCGGCAATTGATGCCGCGCCGCCTGGCTTGCTGGCCTCTCTACTCGCGACGCTCGAAGACCTTCCGGACTGGACAATGGAATCACTGGAAGCGGCCTTGCGTGACGCTGCGGAATCGAAGGGACTGGGGCTAGGAAAGGTCGCCCAGCCGCTGCGTTCGGCGCTGACTGGCCGGGCGATTTCACCTGGCATCTTTGACGTGCTATTCCTGTTGGGGAGGGAAGAAGCCTTGCATCGAATCAAAGCCGCGCTAACGGCATAAATGACGCGGTGCAGCAGACACTGATCTGCGCGCCGCAGGCTACCAGGGGAAACCATATGACAGACGCCACGCTCTCCACAGGCGACCAACAGGTCAGCCTCCCCGTGCTCGAAGGGTCGGTTGGCCCGTCGGTCCTCGATATTCGCAAAATGTATGCCCAGACCGGTCAGTTCACCTATGATCCTGGCTTCACCTCGACCGCCAGCTGCGAATCCGCGCTGACCTATATTGACGGTGATGAAGGCGTCCTGCTGCATCGTGGCTACCCGATTGGCCAGCTTGCCGAACAGTCGAGTTTCATGGAGGTTTCCTATCTCCTGTTGAATGGCGAGCTGCCGTCGCAGGACGAACTGACGGGCTTCACCAACACCATCACCCGGCACACCATGCTGCACGAACAGCTGTCTACTTTCTATCGCGGGTTTCGCCGGGATGCGCACCCGATGGCAATCATGTGCGGTGTCGTGGGAGCCCTTTCGGCCTTCTATCATGATTCGACCGACATTAACGATCCGGTGCAGCGCAGGATTGCCAGCCACCGCCTGATCGCCAAGATGCCCACGATTGCGGCGATGGCCTACAAATATTCTGTGGGCCAGCCGTTCGTCTATCCGGACAATTCGTTGAGCTATACCGGCAATTTCCTCAAGATGACCTTTGGCGTTCCGGCTGAGGACTATGAGGTGATCCCGGCGGTCGAACGCGCCATGGACCGGATTTTCATTCTCCATGCCGACCATGAGCAGAATGCGTCGACCTCCACCGTGCGACTGGCGGGTTCGTCGGGGGCTAACCCGTTTGCCTGCATCGCCGCTGGCATCGCCTGCCTCTGGGGCCCGGCCCACGGCGGAGCAAATGAGGCCGCGCTCAACATGTTGCGCGAGATTGGGACACCGGATCGCATCCAGCATTATATCGACCGGGCCAAAGACAAGAATGACCCGTTCCGCCTGATGGGTTTCGGCCACCGCGTTTACAAGAACTACGATCCCCGCGCGACGGTGATGCAATCGACCGTCCGTGAAGTGTTTGATGCGCTCAAGGTCAATGATCCGCTGTTTGAGACGGCCCTCCGCCTGGAAGAAATCGCCCTGAGCGATCCCTATTTCGCGGAAAAGAAGCTGTTCCCGAACGTGGACTTCTACTCGGGCATCATCCTTTCGGCGATCGGTTTCCCGACCACAATGTTCACCGCCCTCTTTGCCTTGGCCCGGACCGTTGGCTGGGTTGCGCAGTGGAATGAAATGATCTCTGACCCCGCGCAAAAGATTGGTCGGCCGCGCCAGCTCTACACTGGCCCGACCCAGCGCGACTATGTGCCGCTCAGCCAGCGCTAAGCGCCAATATCATCCAAGAGGACGTGAAGGGGCGGCTTTCTCGGCCGCCCTTTTTCGTTGGACGCCCAACCTCGGGCCTCACCCTGCGCGCTTGGGCAATCGCAAGGTAAAGCGCGCTCCCTGTCCAGGCGCGCTATCTATAGAAATATCCCCATGCATCGCACGAGCCAATCTTCGGGAGATATAGAGGCCGAGCCCGCTACCGCCGGCATCGTTGCGACCCAATCGTTCGAACTTGGTGAACAACCGCGCCTGATCCTCGCCGGAGATCCCCGGACCTTGGTCGGCGACAGTGACTGTCGCCCACAGATCGTCGGTATCAACGCGTATCCACACCATTGAATCCTCCGGGCCATAGCGAATGGCATTGCCGACCAGGTTCAGCAGGATTTGTAGAACCCTGCGAAACTCCCCGGTCGCCAACGCGGACTCGTCCGCGCCGGGCGCATCAATCCGGATCAACCGCTCCTTGGCCTTCATGGCCAGCAGACCCGCCGCTCGCCTGCCGACATCGGCCAGATCCACCCGTTCGGACGCAATCGTGAAATTCTCACGCTCCACCGCTTGCAAATCGGCAAGATCATCCACCAGATCCAGAAGATGCCTTCCCGCCAGCGCAATATCACTGGCATAGCGCGCATAATCGGCGCGGATCGGGCCTTGCAACTGACCGGCAATTGTCTCCGCATTGGCTATGATGCGGCCGAGTGGACGGCGCATCGCGCCATCAATTCTCAAAGCAAAGCTGCGGACATCGATATTGCCCAGCAAATTGGTAGGTTCGTTGGCGTCAGCTGGTTGCGGCACCGCTACATCCACCGGTAGCTGGCCAAAGCCCACAGGAGCTGCACTTCCGTAAAAGCCGGTGAAAATCTCGCCGTCATCATGCATGGCATTGGCTTTGAGCATCACCACAGTGCCGTCAGCCAAGCCAAGCGCAACCCGCGCCCGTTGGCCGATGAAATCGGCTTGTTCGGCTAGCGCGGTCAGCAATGGAAAGCTTCCGTCATTGTCAGGCAAGAGGTGGAACAATTCCGACATCGACCGTCCCATCCATATCTGGTCGGACAATCCCCAAGCGGCATCGGCTTCCACCATGACCAGCCGCAAACGAATATCACAGGCCCAGCTGATCGCGCCCGGAGGAATGATTCTCTTGGGCAGCGGAGGCAAAGGATCACTATGTGACGCATCGGGTGCATCATGCGCGGTCCAATCAACCAACTCGATCCTGACACCGTCGCTATCAGGAAGGAACCTGCCGTGGGCGCTGATTTCATAGCGTTCATCGGCCATGAGCACCTGCCGTTCAATCGGCGTTTCAAGCCTATTGGCTAGTCTTGCCAGTCGTGCAAGCGCTGGCAGCGCAATCGGACCGCCCAATGTCCCGCCGGCTTGCTCCTGCAACTCCAGCAATTGAGCATCGGCCGATACCAGCCTGCCTTCTGCGTTGACCCTGGCGCGCACAGCATTGATCATGCGCGACCTCCCCGTCCTGCAAAGAGGACCGGGCGATCAAGCAGGGCAAATGGCACGGCCAGACGCTGGCAACAGGACAAAAATCGGCTCATTACCAGTTCTTGGTAGCAGATCAGCGTTAATAGCGGCTAAACCGATCTAACTGTTTTTGGTTGCAAACCGCTTCCAAAGGCTGATGCCTCCCTCTGGCCAGTCAAATTGCGCCAGCAACAAGAGGGTCAATGCTACCATCACCGTCCAATCATAGGCGCTCTGCCAGCCAGTGAGGACGGAGAAAAAGCCCACCAGAACCCACGCCATCACATCGTCAACCGGGCATCGCATGCGATTGGGCAGCGCCGAAAGACCGACCAGAATCACCAGCGGAAAACTACCCTCTCCAATATGCAATCCGCCCTCGCTCCACGTGGCACCCCGTTCCGCAATCAGGAATGCAAGCAATTGCGTCACCAAGCCCACACCGGTTAAGCGCGCCCAAAAAGTGGCTTCCGCTCTGAACTGAGCGACAAAATTGGCCGCTTCATCTGCAAGAACACCCACGATGCCCAAAACTATGGCGGCAACCGGTTGGCCGAACAGAAAGGCTGTGGATGCCCCGATGAAACTCAATGGTGCCAAAGTGCGCGCAATTTTTCCGCTGTTTTGCGCGCCCATCAATCGCCCGGCAAACAGACGGACGAGAGGGCCGGCCAAATGCCTTCTGCCAATTCCGCCATGATCCTTCAGCGGGGCAGCAAGCAAACGGCGCTCCAATGCAGCAACCGCATCGCTGGTCTCAGCCAGCATCATGTCCCCGCTGACGAACAGGGCCGTGTCCACCTCTGTACGCCCTGCTCCATCCTGAACCGCTGCGCGAAACAGCAACAGCTGAGGGTCCCAATCGCGTGGTGCTGTTTCCAACGCCGCAATGGCTGCAGCCGGCAGCACCGCAAGACCAGCCCAACGTGCCGACGCGTCAATCCGTTCCAGACCCCGCGTGACCGATGCATCGGCGGTAACCAGCAAGTTTGCAGCCCGGGCACTGCCTGCAGCCTTCCAAATCTGGTCTCCCGCGATCAGACCATCGGCGATCAGCAACAGCCGGTCATGCCCCTTGGCCAGACGCAGTACATCAGCGCCGCTCCGGACCAGATCAACAGCCAGTCCGCGCGCCCTGATCCGGTCACAGGCTTCCGCCAGGGCCGGTGGCACACCATCAACCAAGACGAGAAACTGCGACACACCGATGGCCCTTGACCGCTCGGCCTGCTGCTCAATCAACGTCATGCCAGCCAACGGCAGCAGGGCCCGCAGCATCGGCATGCCCCATGCATCGACATCGTCGGTCAACAATTGTGCAGCAGCGAGAGCGACGGTCTTCATGTCAATCCGCCATTCCGCAATATGCGGTCATGCCTGCGATCATCACTGCGCCCCATTGTCATGCACGGGGTCTAGCACGACCAACGCGTCACGACACCCCTCTTGCGCGACCGGCGCAGGGCGGCCAGAGATTGCACAATGTCCGAAGCCCAATTCTCCGCACCGGATTCCGGTGCTGCCATCGTGATCGGCGCGTCAGGCGGTATTGGCTCAGCTTTAGCGGATGAGTTGGAAAATGCCGGACAGGCTGTTGTTCATCGCCTGTCCCGTTCCGGGCCGATCCCCTGCGACATTACTGATCCCGACAGCATTGCCACTGCTCTTGACCAATCATTGTCCGGGCCACCGGTGACCCGGGTTTTTGTGGCAACCGGCCTTTTGCACACAGACGGGCAGGGGCCAGAGAAAACTCTGCGGCACCTTGATGCCGACTGGCTTGCCAGCAACTTCGCTGTCAACGCCATCGGCCCGGCCCTTGTCCTTTCCCGGTTACTTCCGCTTCTGCCCAGACAGCGCCGGGTCGAGGTCGCGGTTCTGGGCGCCCGCGTCGGCAGCATATCGGACAATCGCCTCGGTGGCTGGTATGGCTATCGGGCCAGCAAGGCAGCACTGCACCAGATTGTGCGAACAGCGGCAATCGAATGGGCGCGCAGTCACCCGCAAGCTGTTCTCGCGGCGCTGCACCCAGGCACTGTGCACACCTCGTTATCCGCCCCGTTCGTCCGCCAGGACAATGGTCGCCACATCCTCAAACCGCAGGAATCAGCGGCGCAGTTGCTCCGGGTTCTTGCTGGCTTGTCACCCGAACAATCGGGCCGGATTTTCGACTGGCGCGGCGTTGAAATTCATCCCTGAAAAACCCGCTTTTGCTGGCATAAGCAGCCAAGAGCGGCTAGGGTCATTCCACATAGAACAGACCAATGCGAAAGCCTGAATTTTGACCACTGATACCGCGTCGCCACCTGCCGCCCCAACCGACATTCAGCCGATCAACATCGTCGATGAAATGAAGTCGAGCTATCTCGACTATGCGATGTCGGTGATCGTTTCGCGCGCCCTTCCGGATGTGCGCGATGGCCTGAAGCCGGTGCACCGCCGCATTCTATATGCGGCACAGGAAGGCGGCTATGTCGCCGGCAAGCCCTATCGCAAATCGGCGCGTCTGGTTGGTGACGTCATGGGTAAATATCACCCGCATGGCGACAGTTCGATCTACGACGCCCTTGCCCGCATGACGCAGGACTGGTCGATGAGCGTTCCGCTTATCGACGGTCAGGGCAATTTCGGTTCGATGGACCCCGACAGTCCGGCTGCCATGCGCTACACCGAAGCGCGTCTGGCAAAGGTGGCCAATGCGCTCCTTGACGACATTGACAAGGATACGGTCGATTTCCAGCCAAACTATGACGGGTCCGAGCAGGAGCCGCAGGTTCTTCCCGCCCGCTTCCCCAATATTCTGGTCAATGGCGCAGGCGGCATCGCCGTTGGCATGGCGACCAACATTCCCCCGCATAATCTGACCGAAGTGATCAACGCATGTCTGGCGATGATCGACAATCCGACGATCACCACTGACGAGCTGATCGACATTGTTCCAGCTCCGGATTTCCCCACCGGGCCGCTGATTCTTGGCCAGGGCGGCGCGCGCAGCGCCTATCACACCGGTCGCGGCTCGATCATGATGCGCTGCCGCCACGTCATCGAAAGCCGTCGCGGTGACCGCGAGTCCATCGTGCTTACTTCGATACCGTTCCAGGTGGGCAAGACCGCGCTGGTCGAAAAGATCGCCGAAGCGGCCAAGGACAAACGGATTGAGGGCATCAGCGACATTCGCGACGAATCGAACCGCAATGGCGTTCGCATCGTCATCGAACTGAAGCGTGACGCGACCGCCGACGTCGTGCTCAACCAGCTCTGGCGCCACACCCCCGCCCAGTCGAGCTTCCCCGCCAACATGCTCGCCATTCGCGGCGGTCGACCGGAAATCATGGGCCTGCGTACCATGATCGAGGCGTTCCTCACCTTCCGCGAACAGGTCATCACCCGCCGCACGAAGTTCGAATTGGCCAAGGCGCGGGATCGTGCGCACATCTTGCTCGGCCTCGTTGTCGCAGTGACCAACCTCGATGAGGTGGTCCGCATCATCCGCGGCAGCGGCACGCCGGCCGAAGCCCGCGCCGCCCTGCTCGCCCGCAAATGGCCGGTCGCCGAGATCCTGCCCTACATCCGCCTTGTCGAAGCGATCGAGGGCGATATCGATGGCGACACCTACAGCTTGTCGGACATTCAGGTTCGCGCCATCCTCGAACTGCGCCTCCACCGTCTGACCGCGCTGGGCCGCGACGAGATTGGCAAGGAACTGGCCGAACTCGCCGAGAAGATTGCCGAATATCTCGCCATCCTCGGTGACCGCGAGCGCCTGCTCGACGTCATGCGCGAAGAGTTGACCACCGTACGTGACGCCTTCCCGACGCCGCGCCGCTCGGAAATCGTTGCTGCCGCTGACGGCATTGACGACGAAGACCTGATCGAACGCGAGGAGATGGTCGTCACCGTTACCATGGACGGCTATATCAAGCGCACCACGCTCGACACCTTCCGGGCGCAGCGCCGCGGGGGCAAGGGCCGCGCCGGCATGGCGACCAAGGACGAGGATGTCGTCACCGAACTGTTCGTCACCTCGACGCACACGCCGGTCCTCTTCTTCTCCACTCTCGGCAAAGTCTATCGCATGAAGGTATGGCGCCTGCCCGAAGGCGGGCCGGCGACCCGTGGCCGTCCGATGATAAACCTCCTGCCACTGGCCGAAGGGGAAACCATCTCCACCGTGCTCCCGCTGCCGGAGGACGAGGCTGACTGGGCGAGGCTCCACGTGATGTTTGCCACCGCCAAGGGCAGCGTCCGCCGCAACAGCATGGATGCCTTCACCAATGTGCCGTCGAATGGCAAAATTGCCATGAAGTTCGAAGGTGATGATGCCGATGACCGGTTGATCGGCGTTGCTCTCCTCTCCGAAGGTGACGATGTCCTGCTCGCCACCCGTCAGGGCAAGGCCATCCGCTTCCCCGGTGAGGATGTTCGCGAATTCCAGAGCCGTTCGTCGACCGGCGTGCGCGGCATGACGCTGAAGAATGACGATGAGGTTATTTCCTTGTCGATTCTTCACCGTTCCGGTGCATCGCAGGAGGAACGGGAGGCTTATCTGCGGGCCGCCCCGTGGAAGGACAATGACGCCGAACCTGCCCTCCCCGCCGACCGCATGTCGGAAATGGCGGAACGCGAGCAATTCATCCTCACCGTCTGTGCCAATGGCTATGGCAAGCTGTCCTCGGCTTATGAGTATCGCCGCACGGGTCGCGGTGGCCAAGGCATCACCAATATCGACAATATCGCCCGCAACGGCCTCGTCGTCGCCAGCTTCCCGGCTACCTGCGCCGACCAGCTGATGCTGGTGACCGATCAGGCGAAGCTGATCCGCATGGGCCTCGACAGCTTGCGCGTGATCGGCCGTGGCAGCGCCGGCGTCCGCCTGTTCAACGTCGCCGATGACGAGCATGTCGTGTCTGCTGCCAAGATCGGCGACAGCGGCAATGACAGCGAGGATGAGACCGAGGCCGCCGAAGTTCCAGGCGACGCGCCACCGCCGGTCGCCGGTGCTGATGGCGGTAGCAACGACGAATAGATTGGGCTGGGGAGCCGGCACGCGATGATCTCGACCTTGTCGCTTGCCGGCGTCGGCATCGGTATCATGCTGGCCCTGCTTCTCTGTGTCGAGCTGGGCTACCGTATCCGGCGCAGGCTCGATCGTCGCTATCCTGATCGCGAACCAGCCGAAATGGATTTCCTCCTCTCAGCGGCGATGGGTTTGCTGGCCCTGTTGCTGGGTTTCACGTTCAGCCTTGCCCTGAGCCGCCATGAGCAGCGGCGCGATCTGGTGATTGCGGAAGCCAATGCCATTGGCACCAGCTGGCTGCGCATCCAGGCGCTGGACGAGCCGGCCCGAGCGCAATTGTCCACAGCCTATGCAGCCTATTCGCAAGCCCGACTGGACTGGTCGATCGCTTCGGAGACAAACGAAGGCGGTCATGCGGCAATGCTGCGTGCCAACCAGCTGCAAACCACACTCTGGCCCGCGGCGATAGACGCGCTGCGCGCGTCACGTGGCATGGTCGATGCCAAGACCCTGCTTGACCCGCTCAACGAAAGCTTTGACCTCGCCGCCGAGCGTGTGGCGCGCCGCGATGCGCATCTACCCGCTGCCCTGCTCGCCATGCTGCTCCTTTATCTGTTGATTGCAGCCGGACTGACCGGGTGGCGGCTGGCCGCCGATGGCCACCGCGCACCGGTCGCCTCCTCGCTGACCATGCTGCTGTTGACTCTCGCGGTCGTCGCCACACTCGATCTGGACCGGGCACGCGACGGCCTTATCTCTGTATCGCAGCAGCCGATGCGCGATGTCGTCGCCGCACAGAAAGCCCGCTGATGGCCGATCATCCCTCCACCGCCTTCAAGATCCTCACCGCCGACCAATGGTCGCAGTTCAGCCAGGATGGCGTCTTCCACGGTGCGCCGGTTGACCTCGCCGATGGCTATATCCACCTGTCCGCCGCCGATCAGCTGAAGGGCACTCTCGACAAGCATTTCGCCGGGCAGAACGGGCTGGTGATCGCCGAGGTGGACCTGAGCGGCTTTGGCCCTGAGCTCAGATGGGAAGTTTCGCGCGGCGGCGCGCTCTTTCCCCACCTTTACGCGCCGCTGCCGATGAGCACGGTCCTCTCGCACCGTCCTACCTGACGTTGAGCGGTGACGCGCCCTACAGCCCTTGTCCTACCGGTCCCATTTCGCCATCATCCTGCATCATATGGGGTTTCCCCCGCACAACCGGGAATAGTCATGACCCTCACCATCACACCCAGCGGGCAAGCCTGTGGCGCCACGGTAACCGGCGTCGATTTGACCCGGCCGCTCGATGCAGGGACCGTCGCCGCCATCCGTTCCGCCTGGCTCGAACATCTCGTCCTCGCCTTCCCCGGTCAGGCGATGACAGACGATGACCTTGAGGCGTTCACCCTCGCCTTTGGCGGCTTTGGCGACGACCCGTTCATCGCCCCCATCCCCGGCCGCGATCACATCATCGCCGTCAAGCGCAAGGCCGACGAAACCGCGCCGATCTTTGCCGAAAGCTGGCACAGCGACTGGAGCTTTCAGGCACAACCCCCGGCGGGCACCTGCCTGTTCGGCATCACCATCCCGCCGCACGGGGGCAATACCGAATATGTCAACCAGCGCGCGGCGCTCGCCGCCATGCCCCCTGCCCTGCGCGCCCGCATCGAGGGAAAAATCGCCACCCACAGTGCCGGAGTCGGCTATGCCCCTTCGGGCCTCTATGGCGAGAATGACAAGGGGCGCAGCATGGACATCCGCCCGTCCGAAAGCGCCCGCGCAACACAGACCCACCCGCTGATCCACCGCCACCCGGAAACGGGCGAGGAAAGCCTCTATGGCTGCATCGGCTATATCATCGGCATCGAGGGGATGAGCGAGGCCGAAGCCTATCCCCTGCTTGTCGAGTTGCTCCAGTGGCAGGCGCAGCCGCAGTTTATCTACAGCCACGTGTGGGAGAAAAACATGCTGGTCATGTGGGACAACCGCTCAGTCCTGCACCGTGCCACCGGTGGCTATGCCGGCCATGACCGCCTGCTCCACCGCACGACAATTGCCGCGTGGGCGGGCTAAGGCGGCGCGATCTGGTTGACACTGGTTGACACTCCAGAGGGGAGATTCAACGGCCGCCTGCGGGTTTGCGGGGCGGTTTCGAGCTGTGGTGTAAACTTAATACGGGGAGGTGCCGACGACACTGTCCTGCCCTTGTTCCCCTGCGAAGGCAGGGGGCCATCTCCTGCCGCTGCGGCGAGTGCAGCGTGGCTGGTAAACCGCGACATCGCGTTATGGCAGAACCCTCTGGGTAACCTTTCACTATGGGTGATGGACCCCTGCCTTCGCAGGGGAACAATGATGGGTTTCGCGCAGAGACGCAGAGTAAGCAGAAATCGGAGGAGGAGCAGAATCGCGAGCATGGCGCGATGGTCTCACACCTCACCCCCTGTAGGAAAGCGGTATTTGATCCGTTTTTGTTCTTTTCTTTACCCCATCCCCGTTCGTCCTGAGCTTGTCGAAGGACCGGTCTTGCTACTGACGTGGATGCACACGCAAGGATGCCCCTTCGACGAAGCCCGTCCTGAGCCTGTCTAAGGGCTCAGGGCGAACCGGTTGGATGTGAGGGGTTAGCCCGCGCCGCATGGCCTTCATTCCTTCGCCGGGGGACACGAGGGTCGAAAGGGGCTCACGCCCAGATACCAAGGGGCCAAGAGGGCAGCGCTAACCGATCAGCAGCAACCTGCCTCAGGAGCCGCGCGACACGGCGTGGCAAGCGGTGGGAATCGGCAACCTGTCAACGCGTTCGACTGGTGCGCCTATTGAGAGGTTCTGGTGACGGTCACCGAATTTCCCCTTGGGGGCGGTGTCAATTTAATGATCTGTCACCCTAATGCCTAATCCCCCGTCATTCATGCGGAATTTTATTGGTCATACATTTCGAACAAGAGCGAGGCTCTATTATTAGCAATGGTGAACGCCCCGAAAAAAAATGAAAATCAATAAAGAGTTTTCCGCATTTATGGCATTTCCTTATAGCAAAAAAACCCGCCGCAACCAGAAATGTTAAAAATGCGCAGTATGTAAAAATACTACTGCCAGTTAGGTTCGCGGCCAACACAATTGCCGGAGAATAAAAGATATAATACTTCAATAATTTTAACATATCCTCTCCGAAGCCTGGAAATTACTAGAACTCACAAGGTCATTTACGTGTCGCTTTTCAGAAAATATGCGTTATATCCTATCAGAATCGCTCCTCCTATTGTGGTGAGAGCGCCGATTAGGAATATTAATTCCTCCTTATAAAAATCATATTTAAATGAGATTCCACATATTAAATAACCAGACCAAAATAATGTTATTGGCATTTTTATAAAATACAATATTCGCTTTTTTACGTAAAAGTCCAGCGATATAGCAATCATAATAAATAAAAATACTATGAATGCTGAATTCAAGTGATCTTTTATGAAGTGTTTTATCGTATTATTTATCAAAAATAGTGAAAGCAAAGCTATGGAAAATTTCGCGAGACGCGATTGGGCTGAAAGGAAACCTGGCTGCATTGCCCATCCTCGTTTAGGCTAACGCCTTGCGCTCGCGGCGATCAGGCGGTTGTGCCCATCATAGCCCAAGCTTGCCGTGCCGGCAGTAGAATATTGGTTGAGGCCGTTGACGCTTTACGTGTTGGCAACATGGACTCTCCCCCTACCCCCGGTTTGCCGCTTGCAACGTCTTGACCACGCCCCACGCAATCAGCGCCTGTCCTCCAAAATAAAGCGGCCAGATCAACAGTTTGGGCCAGATCGTCCCCGTCCACACGGTTTGCCCGGCAAAGATCACAAGGTCACTGACAAGGAACATCACCGCGCCTATGCCGGTGCGGTAGCGGGGAAAGCGGCTCGTCCAGGCGAAGGCGGCCATGCTGCCGACGAGGGCGGCATAGGCGATGGCGAGCATGGCGTCCGGCTGTCCGTGGACCAGCGCGATGGTGATAACCACGCCAAGCGGGGCGATCAGCCAGCCGAACAGCGTCTGGCTGGGGCTGAGCGCCGGACGGCGATTGCGGGCGTAGAGGATGATGGCGATGACATGGCCGACGGCAAAGGCCGCCGCGCCCGTGGTCAGGCCGACCGCGTCGAGCAGCACATCCCCCAGCGCGCCAAAGGCCAGCACCAGCGCGATCAGCCAGCCTTCGCCCTCCGGGTTGGCATCACGCGCCTGGAGCGCCGCCCATAGCGCGAGCAAGGTGACGCCCGCGCCCTTCCAGGCGATGATCGCCGGGCCTTGCCAGCCGGCGAGCACGGGAAGCATGTAACTCGCCCCGGCGGCCAGCGCCGCCCACCAGATGATCCGCACTGCTGTCTGCTGCATCGTCCCGTTCCTCGCTCACCCCTCGTCACCGGCCACTCTATCGGCTATCGCCTGCGGCCAGTCACGGTTCCCGTTCCTTTATGCGGGCCACACTACGGAATTTGCAAAGCGAAATGGTCAACGCTCCCCTTACCCCCCTTCATGACGTCCATATCATCGGCGGCGGCCTCGCTGGATCGGAAGCCGCCTGGCAGCTGGCGGAGGCAGGGTATCGCGTCCGCCTGTCCGAGATGCGCGGTGGCGGCGACATGACGCCGGCGCACCAGACCGATGGCCTCGCCGAGATGGTCTGCTCGAACAGCTTCCGTTCCGACGATGGCGACAAGAACGCCGTCGGCCTGCTCCACCGCGAGATGCGCACGCTCGGCTCGCTGATCATGCGTGAGGCCGACAAGACCAAGCTGCCCGCCGGATCGGCGCTGGCGGTGGATCGTGACCTGTTTTCGGGCGGGGTGACGCGGGCACTGGCCGAGCATCCCAATGTCACCATCGTGCGGGAACGGATCGACACGCTGCCCGCCGCCGGCCTGACCATTGTCGCCACCGGCCCGCTGACCGCGATGAGCCTGGCTGAAAGCATTGGCGCGGCGACGGGCAAGGATGCGCTCGCCTTTTTCGACGCCATCGCCCCCATCGTCTATCGCGACAGTATCGACATGGACATTTGCTGGATGGCCAGCCGATGGGACAAGGTCGGGCCGATCGGTGACGGCAAGGACTATATCAACTGCCCGATGGACAAGGAGCAATATTACGCCTTTGTCCAGGGGCTGATCGACGGCGACAAGACTGAGTTCAAGGAGTGGGAGAAGGACACGCCCTATTTCGACGGCTGCATGCCGATTGAAGTCATGGCGGAACGCGGGGTCGAGACGCTGCGGTTCGGGCCGATGAAGGGCGTCGGCCTCGACAATCCGCGCACCGGCCGCTGGCCTTATGCCGTCGTCCAGCTGCGGCAGGACAATGAGTTGGGCACGCTGTGGAACATGGTCGGGTTCCAGACCAAGCTGAAACATGCCGAGCAGGTCCGCCTGTTCCGCACGATTCCGGGGCTGGAAAAGGCCGAGTTCGCCCGGCTGGGCGGACTGCACCGCAACAGTTTCATCCGCTCACCCGAACTGCTCGATGCGCAATTGCGGCTGAAATCGGCACCGCACATCCGCTTTGCCGGACAGATCACCGGCTGCGAGGGCTATGTCGAGAGCGCGGCCATCGGCCTGATCGCTGCCCGCTTTGCCGCGGCGGAGCTGGCGGGAACCAGCCTGCCCCCGCCACCGGCGGAGACGGCGCTCGGCGCCCTGCTTGGTCACATCACCGGCGGGGCGGATGCGGCGAGCTATCAGCCGATGAACGTCAATTTCGGCCTGTTCCCGCCGATGCCCGAGGATGTGCGCAAGGCCGACCGCAAGCTCGCCTATACCAGCCGCGCGCGTGAGGCCTTGGCGGCATGGATGCAGGTCAACAGCCAATCAGCGGCGGCCTGAACCCCGCTGTCCCTCGCCATCCTCGTCACAGGCACAGCGCGCCTGCGCCTGCGCCTGTGGCCGGCGGCGCGGCGCGGTGGTGGCAAACTCGGCGGCATTGAGCCCGCCCGACCGGTCAGCATCCGCCCCGGCAAAACGGTCACTCGTCGCAACCGCCCATTCTTCAAAGGAGAGAAGGTTGTTGCCATCCTTGTCGAGCCGCTTGAACGCATTGGTGCGGGTGGAGAGCATTTCGACGCGGGTGACGATTCCATCACGATTGCGGTCATAGCGGGCAAAGCGCCGTTCCTCGCGGCTTGCCTCCCGCGCCCGCGGTGGCTCTGGCGGCGGTGCGCCGACCTCCGCCCCATCCGCCACCGGCAGGGTCGCGTCCGGCGGCGGAGCGGCAATCGCCACGGCTTCGGAGTTACTGCTTAGTCCCATCCATGCGAACCATCCGCCCAACAGCAACAGGATCGCGGCACCCGCACCGATCAGCGACTTGGCCATGTCGCTTCCCCTCTCTAGAGACCGTTGCCCGGATCGGTCGTGTGGTCAGCCAGTCTATCGTCCAAACAGGCCGACGCGCAAGATCAGCAACTGTTCGCGGCGCCAGCGCCGTTCACCACCGCGCATGGCTATAGACCTGGCGAGAGCAGTCAGCACCGCCAGCGGTCGGGGAAGAGCGGCGACACCGACGGCATCCGCGCTTGCGGCAATGGCCCGCCAATGCGCCGCATCCGCCGCCCCGGATCGCAAGGCAGCCGATACCACCGCCCACAGCCGGCCGGCCCGGTCAAGCGGCTGCTCGGCTGTTTTGGCGCCAGCCAGCAGACTTGCCGTCATGACGAACAAATGGCTGCCCTGACGCGTTTCTGGCTCGCTCCCCTCCCCTGGCGCAGCTGCGTCCAGCCAGCATTCGGCCAGGTGCGAAAGCGCGGCGCCGCCGAACTCCGGGGTGAGGAAGGTGGCCACCTGCGCCAGCAAAGGTTCAGGCGGCACTGTCCCGTTTTCTGTCAGTGCCAGCTGGTCGGCCCACCAGCGGAGGCGAATCTGCCGCAAGGCCGGCTCGGTGCCTGAAGCTGCCATATCGGCCAAACGATTGTTAAGCATCCACAGACACTTGACCGCGTCACGCCGGTCCTGTGGCACCAGCGGAAAGATCATCGGATCGGTCAGATCAAGGGAAATGGCGGCGTCGGACAGATGGGCATTTTCACTCATGACGTCACTCTGTCACACCTTAAGGCCGGGTTTACCAAAGCCATGCACCAGCGGCAAACCTTGTTCGCCTAATTGGGGCCCAATGGCGGTTTGTGCAGACTGCGCAAATCGATTTGGGGCCTAACCATATGAACAAAGCGACGACAGTACTTGGACGTTTCCGGCGGTCTTCCTCCGGCAACATCATGTATATGACCGCGGGACTGTTGATGCCGATCATGGCGACGATCGGCGCCGGTGTCGACCTGGGACAGGCCTATATGGCCAAGGGGCGCTTGCAACAAGCGTGCGATGCCGGTGTGCTCGCCGGACGCAAGAAGATGGCCGACGGCCAGTTCACCACACAGGCGGAAGCTGCCGCCAACCGGATGTTCGAATTCAATTTTCCATCCGACATGTATGGCAGCACCAATGTGACCTTTACCCCGGTGCAGCGCAGCGCATCGGAAGTGACCGCTACCGCGACCGCGACGGTCAACACCATCATCATGAACATTTTTGGCAAACAGACGATCCCGCTGTCGGTCAGCTGCACCGCCAAGCTCGAAATCGCCAATGCCGACATCATGCTGGTGCTCGACACCACTGGCTCGATGGCCAATTTCAACAGCGGCGATTCGGTCTCGCGGCTTGATGCGCTCAAGACCGAAGTCATGTCATTCTTTGACACCATCACCGACGCGCAAGCCGGCGATTCCGTGATCCGTTTTGGTGTCGTCCCCTATTCCAGCAACGTCAACGTCGGTCAGATCCTGCGCACGGCCAATCCCAACTGGCTCTCGACCACAACGCCGATTCCATCACGCACGGGTCAGTGGGTCCAGACCGGGACGAGCGGGCCAACCACAACGAACAGCAGCTGGAGCAGCTATTCGTCCTGGGTCAACACCGGCGTCATCGTCAGCGGGCGGACCAGTTCCAACTGTTCCAGCGCCCCCAGACCTGCGACGTCCATCATCAATGGTACGGCGACAACCACAACCAACACGACCGGCACCAACCCGCAGACGACGACCACGTCCACGGTCACGCCGCAGACCGAACAGTCGTATCGCAATTTCTGGACCAGCAGCGCCTGCCGCGAACAGCGGCGAACCCGCACGCGCAACTCGACCACCGCATCGTCGGTGACGCGCGAATGGCGCTACACCTACCAGACAATCAACTATGATGTCAGCGGCATCATCAACGGCAGCGGCCTCACCGTACCGACCGGTCCGCTCGGCGCCAACGTCACTGCATCCTGGAACGGCTGCATCCTGGAACGCGACACGGTGGCCTTTGCCTCCAACGCCTCTATTCCGTCCACCGCCTATGACCTCGACATCGATCTGGTGCCGACGTCGAATGCCACCCGCTGGGGCCTGGCGATTCCCAACATTGCCCATCCGCGCAACTCCAGCGTCGGGTCGTCGAGCCAGACTTCGGCCAACGTCACGACGACATCGGATTTCGCCAGCTATGCGGATTCGTCAATCGCAAGTCTGGGCTATTCGGCTTGCCCGACGCAGGCGATGAAACTGACCGCAATGACGTCGGCTGACCGGGCGACCATGCAAAATTATGTCAACTCGCTGATTGCCATTGGCGGCACCTATCATGACGTCGGCATGGTTTGGGGCGCCCGTCTGGTTTCGCCCACAGGCCTGTTCGCCAGCGAAAATGCGACGGCGCCGAACGGCATGCCGATCAGCCGTCACATCATCTTCATGACCGATGGTGAAATGGCGCCCAACGGCGGCATTTATGGCTTTCAGGGTCAGGAATTTGTCCAGAACCGGGTTGGCGGAACATCCAATTCCACCGAATATGTCGCCCGCCACAATGCACGCTTCCTTGCTGCTTGTGACGCCGCGAAATCCCGCAACATCACGGTCTGGATGGTCAGTTTCGGCACCGCGCTGACAACCCAGATGCAACAATGCGCCAGTGGTGACAAAGCCTATACGGCCGCGAACAATGCCCAGTTGCGCACGCAGTTCCAGGCCATTGCCCAACAGATCACCCGCCTGAGGATTTCGGAATGATGCCACGCCCTCACCGAATGCTGGCCGCCACGCTTCGTCGCTTCCGCGCCGATGAACGGGGCGCCTACCTCATCGAACTGGCCCTGATGACGCCGGTGTTCCTGATGCTGATGATGGGCACATTCGACCTTGGCTTCCAAATGTATGCCAAGGCTGTGCTCGGCGGGGCGGTGGAAAATGCCGCCCGGTCGAACACGCTGGAAACCAACGCTTCCAATGCCGCCATCATTGATGCGCAGGTCACGCAAAAGATGCAGCAAGTCGCCAAATATGGCACGCTCAGCTTTTCGCGGCAGAGCTATGCCGACTATAATTCGGTCGGCCGCCCGGAAGATTTCACCGACAGCAACGGCAATGGCGTGCGCAATCCGGGCGAATGCTATGTCGACGCCAATGGCAATTTCGCCTGGGATGCCGACCGGGGCAACAATGGGCAGGGCGGCGCCAGCGACGTCGTACTCTATCGCGTCACCTTTACCTTCGACCGACTCTTCCCGCTGTGGAGAATGATCGGCCAGCCCCAGCAAAAATCGGTGACCATCGCCACCACTTTGCGCAACCAGCCCTATTCCAACCAGAGTGTAGGCAATACCGTGAGGTGCACCTGACATGTTCGCCAAGCTCAAAGCTGCCACATCCTCGCTGCGCACAGGCGTGCGTCACTTTGCCAGGGACAACAGCGCCGTTGCCCTGATCGAAGCGGCCGTGACCCTGCCGGTGCTCATGTTCGTATCCTTCACCGGATTGGAAGTCGCCAATCTGATGATCACCCACACCCGCATTTCCGGGATTGTGCTGGCGGTTGCTGACAACTCCTCCCGTATCGCGTCCGGTTCCAACCTCGCCTTGCCCCAGGTGCGCGAGGTGGACGTCAATGACGTGTTCACCGGCGCCCAGTTGCAGGCCGGCAATATCGACCTGCTTGGCCGCGGGCGCATCATCCTGTCGAGCCTTGAAGTCAACAGCAGTGGCGGTCAGTGGATCCACTGGCAACGTTGCTATGGCTATTTCAACGTCACCTCGGCCTATGGCGTCCAGGGCACTGGTGCGACCGGGACATCCTTCCCCGGCATGGGAGAGACAGGCGCGGAAATCCGGGCCGAAACTGGCGCACCGGTGATGTTCGCGGAAATATCCTATAACTATGATCCGGCCGTGTGGGACAGCTTCATGTCGAGCACGATCCAGATCGACTATGATGCCGCCTTCAGTGTCCGCGATGCGCGCGACACAACCAATATCTTCAACCCCAATCCGGTAGCGACCGTCCGCACCTGCCCGACGGGTGGCACACCCCGCAAGAAGCGGAGCCAACGCGGCAAGGGCTGGGGCAAGACCAAGTCCTGAGCAAGGCAGATCAGCAAATCAAAAAGGGCGGCCGGATGCTATCCTGCCGCCCTTTCCATGTCAGCGATCCATGGCCGGGCTCAGCGATTGCAGAGCAGACGCGCCTTCTCGCACACTCTGGCGGCGTCGATAAGCGCCAGCTTTTCCAGATTGGCCGCATAAGGCAGCGGGACATCCTCATTGGTCACCCGCAAGACCGGTGCATCCAGTTCATCAAAGGCTTCCTCCATGACGAAGGCACTGATTTCACTGGCAATCGAACAGGTCGGCCACCCTTCCTCGACGACCAGCAGACGGTGGGTCTTGGCAAGGCTCGCCAGCACCGTCTCGCGGTCGAGCGGGCGAAGGGTCCTGAGATCGATGACTTCGGCGTCAATCCCCTCTGACGCCAGCGTTTCCGCGGCTTCCAGGGCGACACCGACGCCGATTGAATAGCTGACAATGCTGATGTCGCGCCCTTCACGCATGATCCGTGCCTTGCCGATCGGCAGGACCAGATCATCATCAGCCGGCACTTCAAACGACCGGCCATAGACCAGCTCGTTTTCCAGAAACACGACCGGGTCCTCGGTACGGATCGCCGCCTTGAGCAGGCCCTTGGCATCGGCCGCGTCATAGGGCGCGATGACGATCAGACCGGGCACACTGGCGTACCAGGGGGCGAAGTTCTGGCTGTGCTGTGCGCCGACCCGGCTTGCCGCGCCATTGGGACCGCGGAAGACGATGGGACAGCGCATCTGGCCGCCCGACATATAATTGGTCTTGGCTGCCGAATTGATGATGTGGTCAATCGCCTGCATGGCGAAATTGAATGTCATGAATTCGATGACCGGCCTCAGGCCGCCCATAGCCGCCCCGGCACCCAGTCCGGCAAAACCATATTCGGTGATCGGCGTGTCGATCACGCGGCGCGGGCCGAATTCGTCGAGCAGCCCCTGCGTGACCTTGTAGGCACCCTGATATTCGGCGACCTCCTCACCCATCACGAACACACGGTCATCGCGGCGCATCTCTTCCGCCATGGCGTCGCGCAGCGCCTCACGCACGGTCAGTTTGACCATTGCCCCGGAAGCAGGCGTGGCTGGCAAGGGAGCGGTCGCCACTGACGGCGCCGGAGGTGTTGCAATATTTGCAACTGAAGCAGGCGCATCCTGGGTCAGGGGCTGGTTTTGCGGCTCTATCTTGCCCTCTACCGACTCGCCAATGACCGCGATCACGGTCCCCACTTTGACATTCTCCGACCCGGCGGGAACGACGATCCGGCCGATCACGCCCTCATCAACGGCTTCAAATTCCATAGTCGCCTTGTCGGTCTCAATCTCGGCGATGATGTCCCCCGAACGGACCTCATCACCTTCCTTGACCAGCCATTTGGCGAGGGTGCCTTCCTCCATCGTGGGAGAAAGCGCCGGCATCTTGATTTCGACGGCCATCAATATTGCTCCACCAGCACGTCGGTATAGAGATCAGCAGCATCCGGTTCTGGTGCACTCTCCGCAAAATCCGCAGACTCTGCAACGATCTTGCGTATCTCCTGATCGATCGCTTTGAGGCTGTCCTCGCTCACCCCCGCTGCCAGCATCTCGGCCTTCAGCCCCTCGATCGGGTCCGATTTCTCGCGCACCGCCTGAACCTCCTCGCGACTGCGATACTTCGCCGGATCGGACATTGAATGGCCGCGATACCGATAGGTTTTCAGTTCAAGCAGCACCGGCCCCTTCCCTGCCCGCACCCAGTCGAGCGCAGTCTGCGCCGCGCCGCGCACTTCCATGACATCCATGCCGTTGACCTGGATGCCGGGAATGCGGAAACTTTCACCACGGCGATACAACTGGTCTTCCGCCGATGAACGGTTGACCGATGTGCCCATCGCATATTGATTATTCTCGATGACGAAGATGATCGGCAGCTTCCACAACTCGGCCATATTGAAGCTTTCGTAGACCTGGCCCTGATTGGCCGCCCCGTCGCCGAAATAGGCCATGCACACCCCGCCATCGTCGCGATATTTATGTGCAAAGGCCAAGCCATTGCCCAGCGCAACCTGTGCACCGACAATACCGTGACCGCCATAGAATTTGTGCTCGACGCTGAACATATGCATCGACCCGCCCTTGCCGCGCGAGATGCCGGCAGCGCGACCGGTCAGTTCAGCCATGATCACCTTGGGATCAATGCCATAGGCCAACATGTGGCCATGATCGCGATAACCGGTGATGACGCTGTCACGCTCAGGATCGAGGGCACTTTGCAGACCGACAGCAACGGCCTCCTGACCAATGTACAAATGGCAAAAACCGCCGATCAGCCCAAGCCCGTAGAGTTGGCCGGCCTTTTCTTCGAACCGTCGAATAAGCAACATTTCCCGGTAGAAGCGTTCCATTTCCGCCGGGCTGGCATTCCAGCGCTGCGGTTCCTGGGGCCTTTCCCGATTTGCCACAGGGGGCGACACCACATCTTTTCCGGCCCCGGCCTTGACCGGGGTCTTGCGGGGCGATTTGCCAGCCAATTCGGAATTCCTTCTCCGTCCTCAGACGGAACGTTCATAGCCGCTGTGCCAAGGCTTTGGCAACCGAAGCATACGGATGCCTGCCTGCTCGATTGCAAAAAATGCAACGACCTCGGTCAATTGAGAGGAACGACGATCTCGTCAGGGTGAAGCAGGTTCAATTCCGCACGGACCTGCTCGTCCATCAAGTCCGGATCCACCCCCTTGGGGTCCAGCAGGCGCTGGTGATTGATCAACCTCGCCTGTTCCTGCTTCAGCTCAGCCAGCTCCGCCCGCCTCACATTCAATGCGCGACTATAGTCATTCCAAGCAAATATCCCTGTCTGCCCGAACAACAGCCAAGCCAAAATGACCGCCAGCGCGAACATTGCGCTGGCTACCGGCCAATAATCTCGACGATTGCGTTTCAAAGGCATGGGCGATGGCATGGCGACCTTGAATCACGAAGCCGACCAGTCGTCAAGCATCAGAAATGGCAAAAATGCCAAATGATTCAATTCACTGACAATTTATCAGGGTCAAAACCAGATTTTGCCGCCTGTCAGACCTTGGTCGCGAATATCGCAGCGCCAGCGTAATGCGCGACATTACCCAACTCTTCTTCAATCCGGATAAGCTGATTATATTTTGCCAACCGGTCCGACCGGGCAAGGCTTCCTGTCTTGATTTGTCCGCAATTGGTCGCAACCGCCAGATCGGCGATGGTGGAATCCTCAGTTTCACCGGAACGATGCGACATGACAGCGGTATAGGCGGATCGCTGGGCCATGCTGACCGCATCCAGCGTTTCGCTCAACGTCCCGATCTGGTTGACCTTGACCAGCAGCGAGTTGGCCAGGCCCTGTTTGATACCTTGATCAAGGCGTGCAGGATTGGTCACAAACAGGTCGTCACCAACCAGTTGGCAATGGCCACCAATCTTGTCGGTCAGTGCCTTCCAGCCAATGAAATCATCTTCCGACATGCCGTCTTCAATCGACTTGATCGGATAGTCGCGAACCAGTTCCGCGAGATAATCAGCCATGGCCTCCGGTTCGAGCGACAGACCTTCGCCGCTGATCTCATATTTGCCATCGCGGAAAAATTCGGTCGCTGCGCAATCGAGCGCGAGGACGATGTCACTGCCAAGCTTGAACCCGGCGCGCTCTACCGATGCCGCGATGAAGTCCAGCGCGGCGCGGGTCGAAGCGATATTCGGGGCAAATCCACCTTCATCACCCACGGCAGTCGCCAATCCCTTTTCATGCAAGCCCTTTTTCAGGGTGTGAAAAATCTCGCTGCCCCAGCGCACGGCCTCGAACAATGAGGATGCACCAACCGGCATGATCATGAATTCCTGAAAATCGATGGGATTGTCGGCATGTTCGCCACCGTTGATGATGTTCATCATGGGGACGGGCAAAACATGTGCGCCGGCGCCACCGACATATTTGTAAAGCGGCAATCCCCGGGCATCGGCCGCAGCACGGGCTACAGCCAGACTGACTCCAAGGATGGCGTTGGCGCCCAGGCGGCCCTTGTTATGTGTGCCATCCGCCTCGATCATCGCCTGATCAACATCGCGCTGGTCTTCTGCATCCAGACCGAGCACCGCTTCAGCAAGTTCAGTGTTGACCGATTCAACAGCCTTGCTGACGCCCTTTCCGAGAAACATGCCTTTGTCGCCATCGCGCAGCTCAACCGCCTCATGCGCACCGGTCGAAGCCCCAGAGGGAACCATTGCGCGACCGAAGCTGCCGTCTTCAAGCAACACATCAACCTCGACCGTCGGGTTACCGCGGCTGTCGAGAATCTGGCGGCCGTGAATATCGATAATGGCGGTCATTGGGAGGGTCCTTCATGCGAAACAACAAGGGATGACCGGCCTTTAGGTAGCAGAAACCGTAAAGGCAATTGCCAGTCGCGCCATATTCGTGCCGAAAAGAGTGACTTTGCATCCATGGTGCAAGACGGTGCTTTTAAGGAACCGTTGACTGGGCTATTCATTACTCCGTTGCAGACCATTGCCCCGGTGGACATTCCGCATGGATCAGCGGACCGCCCCACAACAAGGACTAGATCATGGCCGACACACCTCCCAAAGCCACCAAAGCTCCTTCGCGCGCCAAGCCCAAAGCCGCTGGCACTGCCAAAAAGGCCGCCGCGCCCAAGAAATCGTCGACGCGGACCAGGGCGGCCAGTCCAGCCGCTGCCGTTACGCCTCGCAAGCCCATTCGCGAGCAGATTGACGCAACGACTGAAAATCTGCGGGCGGAAGCCACGCGCAAGGCCAATGAAATTGGCGAGGAAGTGGGTCGGCTTTATGGTCAGGCCAGTGAAAAGGCCATGGACGTAGCCCGCAGTGGCAAGACCCGGGCCGCTGAAGGGCTCGAGAGTCTGGCCAAGATCATCGACGACAGCGCCGTCACGGTCGATGACAAGTTGGGTGCTCAATATGGCGATTTTGCTCGCAGCGCAGCCCAGACTGTAACCAACCTTGCCGGGCAGCTGGAAGAAAAGGACATTGAGGAACTTGTCGCGGCAACGCGTGACTTTGTTCGCAAGAGCCCAGCTGTGGCCATCGGCAGCGCAGCCGTCGTCGGCTTCATGCTGGCCCGGCTGTTGCGCGGCAGCGGTGACAAGGGCTGAATGACAGACCAAGGGAACGGACCACAAGCGTGACAGAAACGCCCGATCCAGCGGGAAGCGCCACGGACTCGCCAGCCGCCGTTGGTGACCCTGCGGCATTTGAGCGGGCCATCGATGGCAGTTCACCGATTGATGCCATCCGGCTGCTGGCGGGCGAAGTACGGGCTGCGGCCGCCAGCGAGATGGAATTGGCAAAGGCGTGCGGAGCGATTGTCGGCGCCTCCGTCAAAAGCATTTCAATCTGGACTGCTGTCGCGTTGATCACCCTGTTCGTCGCCGTTCTGACTTTGGCAATCGGGCTGGTGATCGCCCTGGCAACGATTACCGGTCCCTGGCTGGCGGCGCTGATTGTTCCGGCGGTTCTGTTGATCGTCTGTGCCATCGCTGCCTGGCGGATTCGTGGTGCCGCGCATCGTGCCAAGGCAGCGGTGACGAGGTTGTCGCAATGAATGCTGAGCAAGTGCGTCTGGATTCGGCCAGTCGATCGGCATTGGCGCGACGGGCACGGCTGAAAGCTGGTGCGGCAGCTATCAGGCAACGGCTGGCACCAACCCGGCTGGTGCAGGATGGCAAGACCCATGTCGCCACTCAGGCCAAGGCAGTGGTAGCAGATGGCGAGGCGCGGGTACGGGCGCATCCGTTCATGGCCGGACTGTTGGTCAGTGGACTGTTGGCCTGGATATTCCGTAAGCCTTTGCTGCGATATGCACCGCCGCTGGCACAACGCGGCTATGACTGGCTGGCTGGCAAGCTGCCGTTCAGCGAGATTGGTGCAGAGGGTTACGAGACAGATGAGACAGCGGGCAATGTAGAGTGCCAGTCAGAGCCACCAAACGGTCCTGATCAGGACTCTAGCCCGGACCCAGATGCAACTACATATTATTGATTTTGCAGCATAATAAAGAGGAGGCCTCCCCCATGCCTGAACAAGATTGGACTAGCCGCCTTGCCTCTGGCCGCGATGCCGCGAGGGACAAGGTTGACCAGCTTTCCGCCAGCGCCCGCGAAGCGGCGGCAACGGCGCGGTCCCGGATCAACAGCACTTATGGCGCCGCGCGCGAGCGAGCCAACGATCTGGCAGGGCGCGCGGGCGATCTGACCGCAGAAGGCCGCGAGCTTGCTGCGAGTGGCATCGAGCGCGGCACAAAAGTCGCAGCCCAGGGCCGCAAAGCGGTTGACAAGGCCGTGTTTTCGGCCCGCGATCTGGTCGCCGAACGCCCACTGACGGCCGTGGCCGTTGGCATCACCGCCGGCATCGTCCTCGGTTTCCTGGCCAACCAGCTCGGCAAGTCGCGGGCAACCGACACATCCGAAGAGGATGACGAGGACATTTACGGTGCCTGATTGCAGGACAGGCGCGAGGCTCCGCTTCGTTGCACTCTCCGTTACGGATTGCTAAGGGCCGCGCTTCTCCTCTCCCCAAGGAAAGCCGATATGGGCAAACTTTTGCATCTGGTGATGGGTGGCCGCGTCAAGGACCCGCAGGGTCTCGATTTCGTCAATCTCGAAGAGATGGACATCGTCGGCGTTTACCCGAATTACAAGGCCGCCGAAAAAGCTTGGCGCGGTGCGGCGCAGCGCACGGTGGATGACGCCGAAATGCGCTATGTCGTGGTCCACCTGCACCGCCTGCTCGATCCCGATGAGCATGAGCCTGTGCCCGACAGCGAGGATTGAGCCAGGGGAGAGCCTGATCAGCCCGTCCGTCATCGCTTCGCGATGCCACCTCCCCATAGCAAGTCGATGGGGAGGATTGTTCGCAAGGCACTGGCCCATCGCAAGTCGATGGGGAGACCGGGACAGCCAGCAGTCAGCGGCGGCACTCAGCGCCGGTAGCGCAGGCGCAGCAACGGGCGGGCAAGCAGCAGGCCGGCGATGAAGCCGCCAATGTGGGCGCCGACCGCGATCAAGGCCCCGCCAATGCCAAAGCCGAGCCCGATGAGCATTTGCAGGCCAACCCAAGCCGCGCCGAGCCATAGGGCGCGGACGATGTGCGAGGGGATCGGCCCGATCTGCCGGACCTTTTGTTCGCTGAAGACCAGCGCGTAGAAGGCCATCAGGGCCGAGATAGCGCCGCTGGCACCCACCATTACCGACGTTTGATGCGGGCCCATGACGAATTGTCCGAGCGCGGCAGCATAGGCGCCGACGCCATAGAGCAACAGGGTGTAGCCACCACCGATCGCCTGTTCTACCTGACGACCGCACCAGACCAGCATCAGCATGTTGAATGCGAGGTGCAGCAGGTCCGCATGGATCAGCGTGGCACTGAGCGGTGTCAGTGGCCAAGGCAGGGCGCCTGGCAAATCATGACCGCCAAAGACCCGGGCGGGAATGAAGCCGCCAAATGCCGCAGCATCAAACCACTGTGCGCCCAGGATAGCGACCAACCACGCCGCGATTGTAACCACGGCGATGGCATTGGTGATTTGCCCACCCTTGGGCACGATGTCAGATGAACTCGATCTTGGAGACCGAGAACCAGCGGTCACCCGAAGGCACGGTCACTTCTATCTCGTCATCGACGCGGCGACCGATCAGCGCACGGCCAAGCGGCGAGTTGTAGCTGATCCGGCCGACCTTGGCATCCGCCTCTGCCTGTCCGACAATCTGATAGCGAACCGGATTGTCATCCTCGTCGAGCAGGGTGACGGTGGCGCCAAAGACGATACGGTCACCCGAGAGGGTGGTCGGGTCGATAATCTGTGCGCGGCTCAGCTTGTCTTCCAGATCGGCGATGGTCGCCTCTATCTGGCCTTGCCGTTCCTTTGCCGAATGATATTCGGCATTTTCGGAGAGGTCACCATGCGCACGGGCTTCCTCAATGGCGTCAACGATGATCGGACGCTCGGCTTTGAGGCTCGCCAGCTGCTTCATCAGCTGATCATAGCCGTCGGCCAGCATCGGGATCTTTTCAGCACTCGCCATTGTTACGGTCGTCCTTCGTCAAATAGTCACGCGCCAGCGGATCAACCGCTGCCAGCCCATGCGGGCCACCAATCCTGTCGGGAGGTCAGGCTTGCGCTGTAGGATAATAGGATTGCAGGGGCCTTACATCAAGACTTCGCGCCGATGGCGTGGCAATTGCCAGCGCGGCAGCATCGGATGCAGCAGCGGTGGTGTAATATGGCACCTTGGCCCGCAACGCCGACGCGCGGATCGACGCGGAGTCCCGCATCGATTGCCACCCTTCGGTTGTGTTGAATATCAAGTCGATAGCGCCATCGGTGATCTTGTCGACAATGTGCGGGCGACCTTCGGCCACCTTGTTCACCCTGGTCACCGGAACCCCGGCCGCATCCAGAAAACGGGCGGTTCCGCCTGTGGCGACAATCGTCCAGCCGGACTCCACCAGCCGCCGGGCGGCGGGCAGGACCCGTTCCTTGTCGCTGTCCTTGACGGAGACAAAGGCACAGCCGGTCGCGGGCAGTGCATCCCCTGCCCCCAACTGGGCCTTGGCAAAGGCAGTGGCGAAATCGGCATCGATGCCCATGACTTCTCCGGTTGAGCGCATTTCGGGCGACAACACCGGGTCAACACCGGGGAAACGGGCAAAAGGGAACACCGCTTCCTTGACCGCGACATGGCTGATGTCACGATCAATCCTTGGCAAGTCGGCCAGCTTTTCACCGGCCATGACGCGCGCGGCAATCTTGGCAATCGGCGCGCCAATCGCCTTGGCGACAAAGGGCACGGTCCGGCTGGCGCGCGGATTGACCTCGATCAGATAAACCGCGTCATCCTTGACCGCGAACTGGACGTTCATCAGGCCGCGCACGTTGAGCGCGCGGGCAAGAACGTCAGCCTGCCGCTCGATTTCGGCGATGATCGACGGAGACAGGCTGTAGGGCGGGATTGAACAGGCGCTGTCACCCGAATGGACGCCGGCTTCCTCGATATGCTGAAGCACGCCAGCGACAACAACATCGGTGCCGTCGCAAATGGCGTCAACATCGACCTCGATCGCATCACGCAGATATTGGTCAATCAGCACCGGGCTGTCGCCCGAGACGATGACAGCGGTTTCGATATAGGCTTCAAGCTGGGCCTGGGTATCGACGATTTCCATCGCCCGGCCACCGAGCACATAGGACGGTCGGGTCAGCACCGGATAGCCGATATGGGCGGCCACGGCGATGGCTTCTTCCCGGCTGCGGGCGATGCCATTGTCAGGCTGTTTCAGGCCAAGCTTGTTGACCAGCGCGGCAAAGCGCTCGCGGTCTTCGGCAAGGTCAATCGCATCGGGCGAGGTGCCGAGGATGGGGATGCCGGCATCGGCCAGCGCCTGCGCCAGTTTCAATGGCGTCTGGCCACCAAATTGGACGATGACCCCGGCAAGCGTGCCATTCGATTGTTCGACGTGCAGGATTTCCAGCACATCTTCGGCGGTCAGCGGCTCGAAATAGAGGCGGTCCGACGTGTCATAGTCGGTCGAGACGGTTTCCGGGTTGCAGTTGACCATGATGGTTTCATAGCCAGCCTCATCCAGTGCGAAGCAGGCGTGGCAGCAGCAATAATCAAACTCGATCCCCTGACCGATGCGGTTGGGACCACCGCCAAGGATGACGACCTTTTTGCGGTCGGACGGGTTGCTCTCGCACTCGGGCTCGCCAAAGGCCGGGGCCTCATAGGTCGAATACATATAGGGCGTCACCGCCTCAAATTCGGCGGCGCAGCTGTCGATCCGCTTGAACACCGGCCGGACACCGAGACGGTGGCGCAGCGCGCGGACTTCGCCCTCGGTGACGCCGCCGGTCATGGCGACCATCGCGTCGTGCAGCAGGCCAGAGCTGGTGGCAACGGCACGATCCATGCCGCGCGCGACATTGACCGATTTGAGCGCGAGATAGGCAAGCCGCTTGTCCGAAAAGCCCATCGACTTGAGGCGGCGCATCCCGGCGGCATCGCGCGGCAGGCCATTGGCCAGCACCTCATTCTCCGCCTCGACAATCTCCTTGATCCGCTCAAGGAACCAGGGATCGTAACCGGCGATGGCGTGGATTTCCTGCACCGTCAGGCCCTCGCGCAGCGCTTGCGCGGCAACCAGCAGCCGTTCGGGCGTCGGGCGGGCGAGTTCGGCGATGATGTCATCCCGCGAGGCGCCGACGAGGGCATCGACAAAGTTGAAACCCGACAGGCCGGTTTCGAGGCCGCGCAGCGCCTTTTGCAGGCTCTCGTGGATGTTGCGGCCAATCGCCATGACCTCACCGACCGACTTCATCGCGGTGGTCAGCAGCGGTTCGGCGCCCTTGAACTTTTCAAAGGCAAAGCGCGGGATTTTGGTGACGACATAGTCGATGGTCGGTTCGAACGAGGCCGGGGTGACGCCGGTGATGTCATTCATGATCTCGTCGAGCGTGTAGCCGACGGCGAGTTTCGCAGCGACCTTGGCGATGGGAAAGCCGGTCGCCTTGGACGCCAGCGCCGATGAACGGCTGACGCGCGGGTTCATCTCGATGACGATCAGGCGGCCATCCTTGGGGTTCACCGCGAACTGGACGTTGGAACCGCCTGTTTCGACGCCGATTTCCCGCAAGGTCGCGATCGATGCGTTGCGCATGATCTGATATTCCTTGTCGGTCAACGTCAGCGCCGGCGCGACGGTGATCGAGTCACCGGTATGGATGCCCATCGGATCGACATTTTCGATCGAGCAGATGATGATGGCATTGTCGTTGCGGTCGCGCACGACTTCCATCTCATATTCTTTCCAGCCGAGCAGCGATTCCTCGATCAGCACTTCGGTGGTGGGGGAGGCATCGAGCCCGCCGCGGACGATGGTTTCAAATTCGGCCTTGTTATAGGCGATGCCGCCGCCGGTGCCGCCCATGGTGAAGCTGGGCCGGATGATGGCGGGAAGGCCGGTGCGTTCGAGCACGGCAAAGGCCTCATCCATCGTGTGCGCAACGCCCGAGCGCGCGCTTTCAAGGCCGATCTTGTCCATCGCGTCACGGAATTTCTGGCGGTCTTCGGCCTTGTCGATGGCTTCGGCATTGGCGCCGATCATCTCGACGTCATACTTCTCCAGCGTGCCGTCGTTGAACAGCGCGAGCGCGGTGTTGAGCGCGGTCTGCCCGCCCATGGTGGGGAGGATCACCATCTTCTCGTCAGGATGCGCGGCCTTTTCGCGCTCGATGATCTTCGCCACAATGCCCGGCGTGATCGGCTCGACATAGGTGGAGCCTTCCGGCCCGACCAGATCGGGATCGGTCATGATCGTCGCGGGGTTCGAGTTGACGAGGATGATGCGATAGCCCTCCTCGCGCAGCGCCTTGATCGCCTGTGTTCCCGAATAGTCAAACTCGCACGCCTGACCGATGACGATGGGACCGGCACCGACGATGAGGATGGATTGGATGTCTGTTCTTTTGGGCATTATTAGCCTTCTGCGTTTTGGTTCGAGAGGTTCGAGACAAATTTCTCGAACAGATAAAAGCTGTCCTGCGGCCCGGGACTGGCTTCAGGGTGATATTGCACGCTGAACGCCCGCTTTGCGGGCATTTCGAAGCCGCAGTTGCTGCCGTCGAACAGGCTGGTGTGGGTGACGACCGCGCCTTCGGGGAGGGTGGCGGCGTCAACCGCGAAGCCGTGGTTCATGCTGGTGATCTCAACCACCGCATCGGCGTGGCGCTTGACCGGGTGGTTGGCGCCGCGATGGCCCTGGTGCATCTTGATCGTCTTGGCGCCGACCGCGAGCGCCAGCAGTTGGTGGCCGAGGCAGATGCCGAAGATCGGCAGGCCGGCGTCCATCAGCGCGCGGATGACGGGGACGGCATAATCTCCAGTCGCGGCGGGATCACCCGGGCCGTTCGACAGGAAGATGCCAGCCGGCTTGAGCGCGAGGATAGCCTCGGCGCTGGTCTTGGCCGGGACCACCGTGACCCGCGCACCGGCGCGGACGAGGTTGCGGAAGATATTGTGCTTGGCGCCATAGTCGATGGCGACAACGTGCGGGCGCTCGCCCTCGCCCGCTGCGCCATAGCCATGGCCCAGCGTCCAGATGCCGCCGGTCCAGTCACCCTGTTCGTCGCGCGTCACATCCTTGGCGAGGTCCATGCCCTCCAGCCCCGGCCAGCTGCGGGCCATGGCGAGCAGTTCGTCAATGTCGAACCTGCCATCGGGCGCATGGGCGATGACCGCGTTGGGCGCTCCGGCGAGGCGGATGCGGCGGGTCAGCGCGCGGGTGTCGATGCCGCTGATGCCGATCTGCCCCTGCGCCGCGAGCCAGGCGTCGAAGCGCTCGGTACTGCGGAAATTGCTCGGCTCGGTGACGTCCTGCCGGACGATGCAGCCGACGGCGCGGGGCTTGTCCGCCTCCACGTCCTCGGCGTTCGCCCCGACATTGCCGATGTGGGGGAAGGTAAAGGTGATGATCTGCCCGGCGTAGCTCGGGTCGGTCATGATTTCCTGGTAGCCGGTCATGGCAGTGTTGAAACACACTTCGCCCACGCCCGCGCCGGTCGCGCCAAAACCGCGCCCCCACAGGATGCTGCCATCGGCAAGGACCAGCGCGCCGGTCGCGCCCTGTGGTGCGGACCCTGTGCCGGGTCCGGTGGGGGTGGCTTTTGCCATGATATTGGGCTCCGTTTCCGTGGCCGAGTCGGCAGGTTAAACGGCCAGACAGTTATGCCCCATTTCCGCAACGCACAATCTGGCGAAAAGTTTTTTTTGCCCCTATAGAGGTCTCTTTCCAAAAGCAGAGGAACACCCCGCCGATGATTCGCGATACCATCAAGGCTGCCCAGATTGCCGCGATGAAGGCCGGGGACAAGGAACGTTTGCAGACGATCCGGCTGATGCTGGCAAAGATCAAGGACCGGGACATCGAGCTGCGCACCGCCACCACCCAGCCTGACGATGACGCGATGATCATCGAAACGCTGCAAAAGATGGTCAAGCAGCGGCGCGAATCGATCGCCATGTATGAAAGCGGCGGCCGGCCGGAGATGGCGGCAGCCGAAGCCGCCGAAATCACGGTGATCGAGGAATATCTGCCGCAACAGATGAGCGAGGCGGAAACCGCCGCCGCCATTGAGGCGATCAAGGCTGACCTCGGCGCCAGCGGCATGAAGGACATGGGCCGGGTGATGGGCGAGCTCAAGGCCCGCCACGCCGCCACGCTCGACATGAGCAAGGCAAGCGCTCTGGTGAAGGCGGCTTTGGCGGGGTAAGCTCCGCGCCATGACCCTTACCCCGCAATGGCTGGATGAACTGCGGGCGCGGACGAGCCTGTCGTCGTTGATTGGCAAGTCGGTGAAGGTGACGCGTGCCGGGCGCGAGTGGAAGGCGTGCTGTCCGTTCCACAATGAGAAGACACCCAGCTTCACGATCAACGACGACAAGGGCTTTTATCATTGCTTCGGCTGCGGAGCGCATGGTGATGCCATCCGCTGGATGACCGATCATCGCGGCCTCGCCTTCATGGATGCGGTCAAGGAATTGGCGGCGGCGGCGGGGATGGAAGTGCCAGCCGCCGATCCACGCGCCGCCAAGCGGGCCGAGGAGGCGATGTCGCTGCGCGATGTCACCGAGGCGTCAGCGCTGTGGTTCCGCGAGCGGCTGGCCGATAGCGAAGGCGCGGAAGCGCGGTCCTATCTGGCGAAACGCGGCCTCACCGCCCAGACGATCAGCAGCTTTGGCCTCGGCTACGCGCCCGATGCACGTGGACGACTGAAGGAGGTTCTGGCCCAATTCGGCGATGCCATGGCGATCGAAGCGGGAATGCTGATCCAGCCGCCCGAGGATGCGCCAGCCAACCGCCGCGAACCCTATGATCGTTTCCGCGGCCGGTTGATGATACCGATCCGCGACCTGCGCGGCCGGACCATCGCCTTTGGTGGCCGGATTTTGGGCGCGGGCGAGCCCAAATATCTCAACTCACCCGACACGCCCTTGTTCGACAAGGGGCGCATTCTCTACAATCTCGATCGGGCGGCGCCGGCATCGCGGAAAAGCGGGCGGCTGATTGTCGTCGAAGGCTATATGGACGTCATTGCCCTGGCGCAGGCGGGCATAGAGGAAGCAGTGGCGCCGCTGGGCACCGCCTTGACCGAGGACCAGATCGCCCTCGCCTGGCGCCAAGTGTCGGTGCCGGTGCTGGCATTTGACGGTGATGCGGCGGGACAGCGCGCCGCGCTGCGCGCCGCGACCCGCGCCCTCCCCTTGTTGAGGCCCGGCCACAGCCTCTCCTTTGTCACCCTGCCCCCCGGTCAGGATCCCGATGACATCGTTCGCACCGGTGGCGCCTCGGCCTTTGACGCCTTGCTCAGCGCTACCACGCCGTTGGTCGATCTGTTGTGGCAAACAGCATTGACTGACCGAACCGATGACACTCCCGAATCAAGAGCTGGCGTCCGTGCACGGTGCATGGAATGGGCAGACCTGATCAGTGATCGCGATGTGCAGGCGCATTATCGCCAGGCCTTTCGCGAACGGCTCGACGCCGCCTTTTTCGCGCCGCGCCAGAGGCCGGAACGCGGAGCCCCACGCGCCGGTGCACGTGCCGCCCGCAGTGCGAGGGGATGGGCACCGCCGGAAAGGTCACCGACAGCGGGGGTCCCTGCCGCCGCAAACCGCATGGTCATTGATGCAATCATTGCCGGATTGCT
Organism: Sphingomonas lacunae; assembly: GCF_012979535.1. Classification (NCBI taxonomy): domain Bacteria; kingdom Pseudomonadati; phylum Pseudomonadota; class Alphaproteobacteria; order Sphingomonadales; family Sphingomonadaceae; genus Sphingomonas; species Sphingomonas lacunae. The sequence continues at coordinate 2,150,478 of NZ_CP053015.1, read as the reverse complement.
ACGCTATCCGGGTCTGGTCGAACGGCATGCCGAAGCCCTGTCGAGCCTTGATGTGCCGGACTCGCGCAGTCAGGCGCTGCTGGAGTCGATAATCGACACATGTTTGATGCATCAGGGGCTTGATAGTGCAGCCCTGTTGACCATATTGGGCAATAGGCCAGTGTATAATAGAGCAATGGAGTTGCTGCGGGCCGACGGCATGCACTTTTCCTTCACCAGAGCGCCGCGAAAGGCCGTGAATCCGGGCGACCCGGATGAGCGGGCGCAGCTATCGCTGGCACAGAGGGATCTGGATGAGGCAATTGCCGCCGTGGTAGCCTGGCCAGAGGTGGAACGGGCGCTGGCAGCGGCGACCAAGGCCATGCAGGTGCGACTGGATGAGGAAAGCTGGGCCGAGCAACAGCGATTGAAGACGATGAAAGACTCCCTGGCGGAACGCTTGGCCGAACTGGCCGACGGCGGGCGCCGGGATTAGATGGGATCAAGGGGGATTGGCCGGGACACGCAATGTCGCGGCAATTCATGGGGAAATTCGGGTCTGGCAGTGCCAGCCCAGCGTCAGGAACGGGCATGAGCGAAGAAGAACTGGACATTGCCGGCGGCGACGAGCCGTTGATCGATCTCAACGATGCCAAGGTCAAGAAGCTGATCGCCCGCGCCAAGAAGCGCGGTTACATCACCTATGATGAACTGAACGAAGCCCTGCCGCAGGACCAGATGTCCAGCGAGCAGATCGAGGACATCATGTCCGCCATTTCCGAAATGGGCGTCAACATCGTCGAAAAGGACGAGGATGCCGAAGAGGAAGAGGGCGATGATGTCGCCGACGAGGAAATCGATCCCGTTGGCCTGAATTCGCCATCGGCTGCCGTTCCCGAGAAGAAGAAGGAAACGGTCGACCGCACCGACGACCCGGTGCGCATGTACCTGCGCGAAATGGGCGCGGTCGAGTTGCTCAGCCGCGAGGGCGAAATCGCCATTGCCAAGCGCATTGAGGCCGGTCGCGACACGATGATCATGGGCCTGTGCGAAAGCCCGATCACCTTCAACGCGATTATCGAATGGGCCGACGCGCTCAACGCTGGCGAAATCCAGCTGCGCGAAATCCTCGACCTCGAAGCGATGCTGTCGAAAGACCCGGTTCCCGAGAATCTCGAGGAAGGCAGCGAGGACGAGGACGTAGAGATCAGCGAGAAGGTCGCCGGTCCGTCGTTCAAGGACGAAGATGAGCCGGAGGAAGCGGCCGCTGACGAAGATGAAGAGGACGGCCTGACCGAACGCCGCGCCCGCCCCGCTTTTGAGGAAGAGGAAGAGGACAACACCCTCTCGCTCGCCGCGATGGAAGAGCTGCTCAAGCCGGAAGCCATCGAGAAATTCGCCAGCATCACCGCGCTCTATCGGGAGTTTTCCAAATTGCAGGGCGCGCGGCTGACCGCGCTGACGCTGGGCAACGATTATCCTGTGGCGCAGGAAAAGAAGTATCAGAAGCTGCGCGACGAGCTGACCGCGGAGGTCGAGAGCGTCCAGTTCCACAACAGCAAGATCGAATATCTTGTTGATCAACTGTACAGCTTCAACCGGCGCCTGACCGCGCTGGGCGGCCAGATGCTGCGCCTTGCCGAGCGCCACAAGGTGCCGCGCAAGGACTTCCTAGACAATTATGTCGGCTCGGAGCTGGACGAAAGCTGGCTCGACCGGGTCGGCGGCATCGACAAGAAATGGGCCGCCTTTGCCGAACGTGAAGCCGCGGCCGTTGACCGGATCCGTGCCGAAGTATCGGAAATTTCGCAACAGACTGGCATGGCGCTGGGTGAGTTCCGCCGCGTCGTCAACATGGTGCAAAAGGGCGAGCGCGAAGCGCGGATCGCCAAGAAGGAAATGGTCGAGGCCAATCTGCGCCTCGTCATCTCCATCGCCAAGAAATACACCAACCGCGGACTGCAATTCCTCGACCTCATTCAGGAAGGCAACATCGGCCTGATGAAGGCGGTCGACAAGTTCGAATATCGTCGCGGCTACAAGTTCAGCACCTATGCGACATGGTGGATCCGGCAGGCGATCACCCGATCGATTGCCGACCAGGCGCGCACCATCCGCATCCCGGTCCACATGATCGAAACGATCAACAAGCTGGTCCGCTGCAGCCGCCAGTTCCTGCATGAGCAGGGACGCGAACCGACGCCCGAGGAAATGGCCGAGCGCTTGTCGATGCCGCTCGAAAAGGTCCGCAAGGTGATGAAGATCGCCAAGGAGCCGATCAGCCTCGAAACGCCGATTGGCGACGAGGAAGACAGCCACCTCGGCGATTTCATCGAGGACAAGAATGCCATCATCCCGGTCGACGCGGCGGTGCAGGCCAACCTCAAGGAAACGGTTACCCGCGTGCTCGCCAGCCTCACCCCGCGTGAGGAACGTGTGCTGCGCATGCGCTTTGGCATCGGCATGAACACCGACCACACGCTGGAGGAAGTCGGCCAGCAGTTCAGCGTGACCCGCGAACGTATCCGCCAGATCGAGGCCAAGGCGCTGAGGAAGCTCAAGCACCCGAGTCGCAGCCGCAAGATGCGCAGCTTCCTCGACCAGTAAACTCGGCGGCCGAACAGCACCATGGCCCGGGCAGCAAGGCACCAGAACAGCCTTGGTTCCCGGGCCATTTTCGTTGCCAGAATGGCAGCAATTCTGGCCAGCGCCCAGGCGGAGCCGGATGGGGCACTTTTCCACCGTAAATTGCTCTAAACCGTTGAAAATCATCACTTTAATTAGCCATGGTTAACCGGCTGAAATCCTTTCCGTCCCACTATGGTGCAGGGTTCATAAACCCCGTCTTTACGCTGTCCCCCTAAGAGGGAGGCGAAGCGGTCATGCCCGGACTCGACCCCCGGACTGAACGCAGGGAACAGACAGGACGAACGTCATGGTGCAGCCACAGCGCATCTTTGAAACCAGTGATCTCACGCGCACCATTGATGCTCTGGTGACCAATGAGGGGGCGACCGCGCATCCCTATGTCCTGTCGCGCAAGTTGGTCGAAGGCCGCGACGCTACCCGCAACCTTGCCGATGCCGTCCATTTCTTTGGCCTGCTGCATGGGCGCCATCCGGGGCTGATGGACCATGCCGCCGCCCGCGCAACCGAAACGAGCGAGCGTCGCTGGTTTGACCAGGCCACCTCGGCCTTTGCCCGTGAGCGTGCCTATCTTTCTACCCTGTCCGCCGCCGCGGGACCGATTCCCAGCACGGCAGGCCAGCAACAGTGCGAAACAACGGTACTGGCGCAAGGCCATGCGATAGACATGCTTGGCCAGTCAGAACGTCGCGGTTGCGCTCTGGGCGCGGCCATTGCCATGGCGCTCGACTGGCGTGCCATCCGCGCGGTGATGGATGCCGCAGCGGACCGGCTCGACGTGCCAGCCCGCCCGGCCGACCTGCCTGACTTGCGGGAAACCATCGCCCTGATCGATATGCAGGGCGGATCACCTGCGGTCGAACGGGCCATGTTGTTTGGCGCGCAGCAGTTGCTCGCCCAGCATCGCGGCCTGTGGGACCTGCTTGCGACCCGGGAAATGGTGCGCAACCCGGCCTGACCGGCATTGGGGTCCCTCCCCTTACTGACACTTTTGACCAGCTTGCGCCGCCTCGCGCCGCGCCTTATGCGTTGACGATTGACGTTTACGTAAGGTGGATGGAATGCGATTCGAGGGCACCAGCAATTATGTGGCAACCGACGACCTGAAGGTCGCCGTCAACGCGGCCGTGACCCTGCGCCGTCCGCTGCTGGTCAAGGGCGAACCCGGCACCGGCAAGACGGTGCTGGCCGAGGAAATCGCCAAGGCGGTGGGCGCGCCGCTGATCAGCTGGAACGTCAAATCATCGACCAAGGCGCATCAGGGCCTATATGAATATGATGCTGTCGCCCGTCTGCGCGACGGCCAGCTCGGCGACGAGCGGGTGCATGACATCAACAATTACATCCGCAAGGGCAAGCTGTGGGAAGCCTTTACCGCGCCCGAGCTGCCTGTGCTGCTGATCGACGAGATCGACAAGGCCGACATCGAATTCCCCAACGACCTGTTGCAGGAACTCGATCGCATGGCCTTCGACGTCTATGAGACGGGCGAGCATATCGCCGCCAAGGAACGGCCGATCGTCGTCATCACGTCGAACAATGAAAAGGAACTGCCCGACGCCTTTCTGCGCCGCTGTTTCTTCCACTATATCAAGTTCCCGGACCGCGACACGATGCAGGCCATTGTCGACGTCCACTTCCCCGGTATCCAGAAGATCCTGGTCAGCCGGGCGCTCGACATCTTCTATGAAGTCCGCGAAGTCCCCGGCCTCAAGAAAAAGCCGTCAACCAGCGAACTCATCGACTGGCTGAAGCTGCTGCTCAACGAGGATATGCCGCTCGAAGTCTTGCAGAACAAGGATACGCGAAGCGCCATCCCGCCGCTGCACGGCGCGCTCATCAAGAATGAGCAGGATGTGATGCTGTTCGAGCGCCTCGCCTTCATGGCGCGTCGCCAGAGCTGATTCAGGCAGGGCTGGCTCGCGCTCATGGTCGAGAGCCCGCCCGCTGGACTGCCCCAAGGGGGCCATACCCGCTTTGAAGCGGTGCGGCTGGCCATGGAAACCTATGCGCCGGCGCCCGGCTGGCGCCGCTGGCTCTACGAATTCCTGCTGTTCGGATTCAAACAGGGATGGGCCTGCCTCTATGGCGGGATGATGCTCGCGCTGTTGCTCGGTACCTTTATCTTCTATCCCGCCGAAGCACCGCTGCATCGCTATGACTTCATCACCATCATGGCTGTGCTGATGCAGCTGGTGATGCTGCTCCTGCGACTGGAGACATGGGATGAGGCAAAGGTCATCTTTGCCTTTCACATCGTCGGCACGGTGATGGAGCTATTCAAAACGGCGGTGGGATCCTGGGTCTATCCAGAACCGGCGCTGCTCCGGATCGGCGGCGTGCCGCTGTTCACCGGGTTCATGTATGCCTGTGTCGGCAGCTATCTGGCGCGCGTCTGGCGGATATTCGATTTCCGTTTCACCGCCTTTCCGCCGATGTTGCCGCTCGGTCTGGTGGCAACGGGCATCTATATCAACTTTTTCACCCACCATTGGACAATCGATCTGCGCTGGCTGTTGCTGGCGGCCATAGTCTGGATGTTCCGCGGCACATGGGTGCATTTTCGTTCCTGGCGCGAGCATCGCCGGATGCCGCTGCTGGTCGGTTTTCTGCTGGTCGCGCTGTTCATCTGGTTCGCCGAGAATATCGGCACCTTTGCCCGGGCATGGACCTACCCCGGCCAACAGGCGGGATGGCAAATGGTGTCACTGGGCAAATTGACCAGCTGGTACCTGCTCATGATCCTTTCCTTCGCGCTTGTGGCCGGACTGCACCGCCGCCAGACGCCATTCGCCCCCGATCAGATCACATAGGCGATTTCAAGGTCACCCCAACGCCGGTCGTTGATCACCAGCGGTACATAGACGTTGCGCACGACATCATAGCGTGAGCCATCAACATCACGCCGATAGACGGCAAGGAAGAAGGGTTCCTGAGACAATTTGGCCTGCGCATCGCAACCGCCGAACAGGATGCGGCCATTGCGGCACCACTGGGCATCATGGGCCGGATCACCTGTCGGCGCGCGCGAATATTTGCTGGCGTGCGTCGGCAAATACCCCTTTGCGTCGGAAAAGGCACAGGAAAGCACCCGCGGGTCAAAGTCGATGATCTCATCGAGGATGGGCCGCCAGTGGCTGTCAGCCCACAACGTCAGTCCGGTCGAATAGCGTTCCGGCTGGCTGCCCGGGATCAGGCGATAGTCCTGATCGAACAGCGCGGCTTCACTCAGATCAGCGGCGGCCAAGGCCACTTGCGTCAGGGCAAGAGCCTCGTCCCGCTTGCCCATGGCGAAATCGACAAAGGCCCAGTCATCCGTCGAGGCACCCGAGGAAACCAGCCCGTGGAAAAGGCGGTTGGACAGCCCCTCCAGCGCGTTCACCTCACCATGGGCACTGCCCAGCAGATCGACATTGACCCGCAGCCGCTGCCCGAAATGCTGCACCGCATTGCGCATTTGCTGACTGTTGCCATGGATCAGGGCTGCCGACCTGGCGATCTGATCGCTCTGCCCGTCAACCAGCCCGACCAGGTCAATGGCATGGCCGAGCGTATCGCTGATCTGCGAAAGGCCCTGCTCGGCCCTTTGGCTCTCCTCGACCCCCTGCCTGATCTCGCGCATCAGTCCTTCGGCTTCGGCGGACAGGCTGCCGATGGTGCGCTTGATTTCGTCAGTGGCTGATCGCGTCAGGCCGGCCAGCTTTTTAACCTCGCTTGCCACCACGGCAAAGGTACGCCCCGCATCCCCTGCCCTTTCAGCCTCTATCGCCGCGTTGAGCGCCAGCATGTTGGTGGTCTTGGCAATTGTTTCGATGCTGCTTGACACCGATCGCACCTGTTCCATCGCCGAGGCGAAGTTGGTCACATGCGTACCCAGTCTTTCCACCAATCCGGTCAATTGCCCGAATTCGGCGATGCCATCGCTGATGAGAATGGCGCTGGATGCGATATTGTCGGCAGCCTTGGCCGACAGCAACTTGGCTTCTTCCGTCGCCCGGGCAACCTGCGCCTGATCAGCCTCCAGATCAGCGGTTACCTGTTCCAGTTCGTTGAGCGCGAGTATCTGATGGTCGAGAGCGGCGGAAACATCGGCAATCCGCCCGGCCACGCCTGAGCATCCAACCGCCAGTTCACCGCAATGAGCGGCAAGTTCCGGATCAAGGACCGGCACCGCTTGCGCCGCATCAAAACCACTGTCCATCTTCATCGTCATGGCCCTTGCCGGCAGCCGCCGACAGGATGCCGCACGACGCCATGCGGTTGGATTGGCATGACAATGGTTAACAGCAGGTCAAGCGATGGTCCGTCGCCGATACACGGCAACCGACGCTTCAGTCGCGGATGCGCCAGACCGATTCGGTGCACACGTTGAAGCGGCGGCGAACCGTTTCGCTGCCGTCGGCAAAGACAGCCCGGAAATCAAAGATACAGGCGCAGCTGCCGTCATCCCAATTGACCCGCACTATCCCACCCGGTGGCAGAACATCGGCGCCCAGCACATCCTCCTCCCAGCTCTCACGGTCGGCATTGGAACCGTACAGTTCACGCAACGTCACCGACGTTTCGTTGATCACCTGCACCCGTCGGTCACGCCCGTCTGCGCATGTGGCCTGCGCACTGCCTGCCCACCCGGCAGCCGCCATGATGATGGCGGCACCCGCGATACGATAGCTCAGCCTGTTCATCCCTTGCCTCCCGTCTGGCAGCGAGTCCGATGTGAAGAGTTATAGCCCAAAGCTCCACCAGCATTGGAATTAATCCCCTCCACCTGTCGCATTGCCGATCGACCGATTGCGATTCTGTTCACCACCTGCGGGCATCGACACAAACGGCAGCTTGGCAAAAGCCCAAGATCATGCTTGGAAAAGGCCGAGCAGACAGGCCGTGTCATCCCGCACCGCAAGGCTGGCTGCAAATTGCGCAAGGATGAGCAGATGTTCTTCAACTTCCTCGAGGAAATGCGGCTGGCCGGCATTCCGGCTTCGCTCAAGGAGCATCTCTTGCTGCTTGAGGCACTCGATGCCGAGGTGATCGAGCGCAGCCCCGAGGAGTTTTACTATCTGGCCCGAGCGACCTTCGTGAAGGATGAGGGACTGCTCGACAAGTTCGACCAGGTTTTTGCCAAGGTGTTCAAGGGCCTGGAGAAGACATGGGGTGAGCAGAGCGCCGAAATCCCGGCAGACTGGCTGAAAGCCGTTGCCGAAAAATATCTGACCGAAGAGGAAATGGCTGGGATCAAGTCACTCGGCAGCTGGGAAGAAATCATGGAGACGCTGAAGAAGCGTCTCGAAGAGCAGCAAAAGCGCCATGAGGGTGGCAACAAGTGGATCGGCACCAAGGGCACCAGCCCCTATGGCAACAGCGGCTACAATCCCGAAGGCGTGCGGATCGGCGGCGAATCCAAACACAAGCGCGCCCTCAAGGTCTGGGACAAGCGCGAGTTCAAGAATCTCGACAACACCAAGGAACTGGGCACCCGCAACATCAAGATTGCGCTGCGCCGGTTGCGCCGTTTCGCCCGCGACGGAGCACAGGACGAGCTGGACCTCGACGCAACGATCAGCGGCACGGCGCGTCAGGGCTGGCTCGACATCCACATGCGCGCCGAACGGCGCAATGCCATCAAGGTGCTATTGTTCCTCGATGTTGGCGGATCAATGGACCCGTTCATCAAACTGTGCGAGGAGCTGTTCAGCGCGGCATCGAGCGAGTTCAAGAATCTCGAATTCTTCTATTTCCACAACTGCCCCTATGAAGGGGTGTGGAAGGACAACAAACGTCGCTTTTCCGAGCGCACCCCCACATGGGATGTGCTCCACAAATTCGGCCATGACTACAAGCTGATCTTTGTCGGCGACGCGGCGATGAGTCCCTATGAAATCACCCACCCGGGCGGATCGGTCGAGCATTTCAACGAGGAGGCTGGCGCCGTCTGGCTCAAGCGGCTGACCAACACCTATCCCGCCGCCGCCTGGCTCAACCCGACGCCTCGCCAGCATTGGGCCTACTCGCAATCGACCAAGATCATCCAGGAAGCGATGAACGACCGCATGTACCCCCTGACCCTCGAAGGCCTCGACGCGGCGATGCGGGAGCTGACACGGAAAAGGTGAGTGCGCGGGAAAGCAGCGATTTCCCGCTTCAGCGTTTGACCGGTCAGGACAAACTGTCGGATCCGGTTGTCATAAGCCTGTTTACGGCTTGATCTATTGCTGTTAAACCTTGTTCGAAAACCAACAGCCGCAAAGGCGGGGTTTCTGTGTCAAAACACATATTGGATAGGCACATTTTTGGTCGCACGACGTCTCTTCTGCGGTTTCCTGTCAAGGGCCCGCCAAAAGGCAAGGTGCATCAAGGTGAAAACCCAATTCGCTGACCTCTCCCCGACCGGCGAGCTTCACGGACCGCTTCAAATCGACGCCAATGCCAAGTTTGGCGTGGTCCCTGTGAAGGCGATGGACTCACAGCCGTCGATCGAGAGGAACCGAGTCAGGTTCATTGATCGCGTTCGGTTCCAACTAGGCGGCGGATTGATTTTCTGCGCGCTTGGACCAATCGCTGCACGGACATCGATCGAGAGTTCTTCCTTTTATTTGCCAGCGACGTTCAACACCGCTGTTCTTGCAACGCTCGCGATCATCATCGGCTTCGCCATTTTCCGGAACGTCAAGACATTCCCGGGAGCAGTGCCAAGCACCTTTGCCCTTTCCACATTTGCCACAACTTTTGCTCTGGCAATGATTGTCCCGCTGATTTTGCGGATTGAATATAGCTGGACCCAATTCCTGTTCCACTTTGCGGCGACCATGACGTTTTATGGGCTGGTCGAACGCAGAAGCGGTACCGCGATCAGTCTGCGGTTTGCAGTGATCCCCGGTGGAACAGTAAAGCGATTGCCTGATTTGCCTAATGTCCATTGGCACAGGCTGGCCCGTTACGATGACGCCATATCAAATGTGCATGGCGTTGTTGCGGACCTGGACACCGATCACAGCGCCGGTTGGGATGCGGCCATGACCCGATATCTGCTCGCAGGTTTCCCCGTCTACCATTGGAAGCAATTGATCGAGCAGCTTTGCGGGACGGTGGAAATCGAACATCTTTCGGAAAACCATCTAGGCGCACTCAATCCGAACCGTCTCAACATCAAGATGAAGACGGTTATCGACTTCGTGCTCGCAGCCATTGCATTGGTTGTCCTTTCCCCGATCATGCTGTTGATAGCGTTGATCATCAGGCTCGAATCTCCCGGTCCGGCCATTTTCAAGCAAGAACGAACAGGTTTCAGAGCGAAGACCATAACCGTCTACAAGTTTCGTACCATGCGCAATGACCATTTGACCGAATCTGGCGACGCCATGGCCCGCAGGCTTAGCGCAATCACACAATCCAACGACAGTCGCATCACGCGGGTTGGAAAATTCCTGCGTAAGACGCGGCTGGACGAATTACCCCAACTTTTCAATGTGCTCAAAATGGAAATGAGCCTGATCGGGCCCCGTCCTGAAGCTGTTTCCTTGACGCTTTGGTACGAGCAGGAATTACCTTTTTATCATTATCGCCACATCATCAAGCCCGGCATCACAGGCTGGGCCCAGATCAATCAAGGTCATGTTGCCGATATTGACGACATCAAGGTCAAGCTGGCCTATGACTTTTACTATGTGAAATATTTCTCGCCTTGGCTCGATCTGCTCATTCTCGTCCGAACCTTGGTCACGGCTGTGACCGGGCGCGGTGCGCGCTGAACTTCCGGACTCTGGGACATCCAGACGCTGGGATATCCAAAGGCGGGCAGACCCCACGACCGAGTTCTCTCTGCTTGAGATCGGCCAAAAGCGGAAAAGCCTCCCGAGACGCTTGAGGCACCTCCCGACGCAGCGAGGGTCGGGATCAGCCAAAGCCTATTTAGGGAAAGGCTTTTGTAAGAGGAGGGGCGCCCCACAATGCAACTCCATGACAAGGCAAAGGCCCTCAGAATCCTGTTCAGTTGAGCAGTGCTTCAGTTCAAGCGATCCATATCAACTGAATTGACGACATATTCCGCATCGACATCATTGACGGGCCCTTTGCCCAACAACTCAATCAATGCCCCTCCGCAGCCCTGTGGAATGATTATGTCCTCCGAGACGCTGTGTTGGTCGTCGGTCAAGGCGGGAGACTGCCAGATGATCCTGAAAGCCCCATCCGTCCAGCAGCGAACCCGCCACTGGAACTCTGCTCCAGCCGGGGGCCGGAGGAACTCTCCGGATGCCGAAAAGCGATACCTGCCTTCGCGCACAGTCATAAACTTGCTAGCAGGCACATTGGACGCGGTACGCGCCAGGACGATATATATCCGCGGACGACTGGCACCTTTGCTCAGATCAATCTCTGCCCCATCCTCTGTATCAAGCAACCATCGGACAGGGGTAAACCCGTCCGCTACCGTCGCAGGCGTCAGGCTGGCTTCTGTCAACACACTCGCCGGGTTTCCGCCCTGACTATTGTATAGTTGGATAAGGGCGTCAAATTGGCCACCATAGGTCAACTTGCGCGCCAATTCGTCTATTAGCCCGCGGAATTCGGCCGTCTTGGGCAGGTCGCCACGCGACAACAAGGCGGCGATGACCACCGGCCGATCCGAAAGTCGGATGGCTTGCCGGGTAAAGTCACCGATCCATGGATTGTTTTGACCAAGATAGGGTTCGAACAGGTCCGCAAACTTGCTATCATTCAGCGCGATAATCATGGGTGGAAAAAGCAGTGGCCAAACTTCGGGCGACACCCGAGCCGCCGCATCAAAATGAACCAAGGCCTGACCAATATCCTGCTCAGAGATAGCCCGCGTCATCAACCAGAGTTGATTCATAACATCGCGTCGGCTTTGCAGGCTGGCAACCGCCATCGGCTTCAGGCCGGCGCCCTGCCGTATCGTCGCATTGTCTACCCAGCCAATCACACGCAATGCCGCTGGGTTGAGCGGTTGTGCGAGCAATGAACGCTGAGCCAATGCCTTGGCTTCGCGGAGCGTGGCCGGATTGTTCTGCCTAGTCAAAGACTGGGCGCTGGCCACTGCGTTAAGCGCTTGGACATTATCAGGAGCCAGTTTCAGCGCTAACATGGGCTGCGTCCTGGCTAGATAGGTTTCAGCCGATTTGCTCATGGACGCCCCAGCCAGAATAATGGCCAGACCGCAACTCGCCACTTTCCCCCAGGTCAACCTCCCGACCAGGTCCATTGGCGTCATTCGGTTGTGCTCCGGTCATTTGCGCCAAGCCCGTAGCCATAACCATAACCATAGCCATAGCCATAGCCATAGCCATAAGAGGCCATATCCGCCGTCAACTTGGTAAGAACCGCGCCGAAAATCTTTGGATTGGCTGAGCGCAGGCGAGCAATCGCGCCCCGGATGCCACGCACTGGAGGCCCTGCCGCCTCAATCACAAACACTGTTCCTTCAACCGTGTTTGAAATGAGCGGGGCATCCGCCAACACGATGACCGGTGCAGAGTCGACAATCACATTGTCAAACTCTGTGCTCAAAGCCTGGATAAGCCTCTTAAGTCGGTCACTTGACAGAAGTTCAGCCGCATTTGGCGGGATAGGGCCGCTCGACATGATCTGCAGATGAGGGTTCTGCGTTGCCTGAATGAGGGCTGCCCAATTGTCTTCACCTGCCAGCAAATTGCTCAACCCGGCCTTGTTGTGCAGATCGAGCCGGTGATGGATCGAAGGTGAACGCATGTCAGCGTCGATCAACAGTGTCCTGCGGCCAGTACGGGCGATTGTCTGCGCCAAGGCAATACTGGTTGTTGTTTTGCCTTCGCTTGCCCGGGTGCTGGTTACCATCAGTGTCTTTGGCACACCATGCTCGGTGGTGAATGCAAGATTGGACCTTATGGTCAGATAAGCCTCGGTAATCTCGGATTTCGGATCCGCCAGCAACTCAAGAATGCCCTGAGTTTCCTCGTCTGTCTCCGGGACGCTTCCAAGCAGAGGCACGCCTAGCAAGCGCTTGACGTCATTCGGGTTGCGCATGCCTTCATCGATTTGCTCGAGGGCAAAGATGGCGATACCGGCCAAACCCAAGCCCACAAGAAGGGCCACTGCCACATTAAGCGGGATCCGGGGAGATGACGGAACCGCGGGCAGTTCTGCCCTGTCAACCAGAGAGATATTGTTGGCTGCAACACCAGCCACGCCGATTTCCTTGTAGCGTTGCAACAGGGAATCGTAGAGTTGGCGGTTGGTGTCGACTTCGCGCTGATAGATTCCAAGCTGGATTGAAGACGTTTGCTGGCCGCCAAATTCAGCAGTCAATGCCTCCACCCTGCTACGCAGGGACTCCTCACGCTGGCGAGCGGCAATGAGATTGTTGCGGGCCGACGCCGCGACGCGCGCTTCTTCTCTGGCAATGCTGGTTTGCAAATCCGAAATCTGACTGCGCAAGGATGCCGCGACAGGATAGCCAGGTTCAAACTGGACCATCAAACGGGCATATTCCGCTTCAAGTTCAGCCCTGCGCTGGCGCATTGCCTGAATTGCAGGATTGGAAATCGTATCACTGGTGGCGCCGCCACCGCGCGCCGACACAAGACTTTCGGCCTCGATACGCGCGGCTGTCGCTTGGACCAACTCGCTGCTCAATGCTTCAAGGTTCGCTGCTGCCAACGTCCGCTCGACACGCGTGCGACCCTCACCATTTTCAGCACGGGATAAGGTCACGATCCCGGTTTCGCGGGAATAATTGACCAGATCACGCTCGGACTGTTCCAACTTGGACCTTAGATCAGCGAGACGCTGCTCCAGGAAAACACGGGCTTCGCGGGTTGAGTCAAATCGACGGTCGACGGATGACAGCAAAAATTCGTTGGCCCAGGCATTGGCAATGTCTGCCGAAATCTTTGGCGAGGCACTCGTGTAACGGATGTCGATCAACGTCGAACGCGGAACAGGAACAATCTCGATATGCCTCAGCAACAGTTGCGCCGCCTGCTTTTGCAGTTGCTCGCGCTGGCGGGCTGTTGACAAGCCTGACATAGCTGGCGCCTCCGCGCCATGAGCTGCCAGAAACTCCGCATTACCTGCCAGGCGCAAACGACGAACGACACGATCGGCAAGCGAACGCGCCCGCAGCAGTTGGTATTGGGTTTCATAGAATTCAACCGATTGTCCCTGACGCTCGGGATCGATGTCATCCACATTGGTGATGCGCTTTTGCTCACGTTCGATGCCGATCCGCGCTGCAGCCGTATATTGCGGCGTCATCAACATGGTCACGATGCCGCCGATGGCCAGCGATGCCAGGACGATGCCCAGGGCCACCCATTTCCAACGGATCAATGTATAATAATATTGCACCAGCAACGGTGTGGCGTCGCCATTGGCATCATCACCGGCACCGACTGCCGGTGCGCTGGTGGCTGGGGATTGGCTCAAGATAGGCTCGCCAAGCAAATTTCGCTCAACGTTCAGATTGTCAGGCATGAGAACCCCGGTTCTAGGATAGCAGCAGTGGACGAACGGACAGACAAGGAGGCGCGCCCGTTGATCACCGCTGGAACAAAATGATGAGTGGCGTGGACAAAAGCGGAGCCGCTTGGAGGACGTCACGGAAGACGCGCCGGGCCGGAGAATCACCAACCACGATAATGTCGCTGGCATAGATTGCCGGGTCATCATACGCGCCGCGACGGATAGCGGCGAGGTTATAGACCCCGGCATAGCGTTGGCCGTCAACCGTCCGGAAGACGATCACTTCATGCAACCGGGCGAATTCATTCACACCGCGAGCCGTGGCAATGGCACGCAGCAGGGACATGTTGCCGACCACCGGATAGACCCCGGGCTGCACCACCTCACCTTCGAGCGTGACAAAACTGTTTGCGCTTTCTTCGACGTTGATCGTCACATCAGGTTCACGCAGGAAGCGGCCGCGCAACTGGGCCTCCATGCGCGCCTCAACCACGCTGGGCGGGACGCCATTGGCATCAACCTCTCCCAACAGGGGGAACGAAAAACGTCCGGACGCATCAGCTTGGACAATGCGGCCCGAAAGCTCGGGAACGCCGAAGACATCTATCCGAAGCTTGTCAAAAGGCCCCACCAGATAAGGCCTGCCGGCGACAAGTTGATCAGTAGGGCTGGGATGCGGCAATTCAGCAGAGGGCACCACACGAAGCGAGGAATTGACACCCCCGATCGGGCCCCCGCTGGTCGCACATGCCGACAATAAGAGGGCTGCAGCCAAAAGAACGATCTTATACGTCATCGCCATTCCCAATATTACCCCAATCAAGGTCTATTCCACCATAGGTGTCAGACCCGGAAAGTCATCTCAGTCGCGCTTGGCGATCATTTCGGTCTTTGACTGAGCCAACCAAACAATCGCGACCACCCCTACCAGCATGAGCGACGGTACCCGGACTGGATAGTCCGCAATGCTCGCCAGTCCAAGGACAAATATCACGGCACCCGCTACCAGACCCATGGTCAACCAATGGTTATGAGGCCTCCGGTTGGCAATCAACTGCACCAAGACATTGGCCCAAGCTATCAGGCCGATCATCAAAATGACCAATGCGGCGATGCCGCCATCGATCAGGAACTCGATCCAGTCGCTATGCGCATGATTGACGTAGCTCGAGCCAAGCGTCGTTTGCGTTTCACCAATTTTGAAAATTTCGGGGAAGGTCCCAAAACCTGCTCCGAAAGGAAAATACGCCCAGGCAAGATCGAGACTGCGCGGCAAAATTGCAGCTCGCAGGTCGTCAGTAAAGGCACCTGCCATCAAACGGCCGACTGCGACATCACGTGACATGCTGGCGATCGTGACGATCAAGGCGATGAACAAGAAGCCGCCAAGCAGTGCCATGGATTGCCGTCCCCACTTCACTTTGCCAGCACCGATACCGGGGCCGAACCGGATAGCTGCTGCCAACGCGAGGCTTAATGCATAGAGAAGGACACCGGCCCGGGACCCGGTGATCAAAACGAGCGGAATGAGCGCGATCACCAAGAGGAGCGCACAAACTTGCAACATCGCGCCGCGCGCGCGCTCTCCCTGTTCTGCATGTGAAGACCAACCCGCCAACAGGATCGGCAGACAACACAGCCAGATTGCCTGATGGTTGCGGTTGGCAAACAGCCCCACAGGGAATCCCTCATTGGTCAGCGCGTAAAACTCGATTGTTCCGGGAGCAGACGCTTGGAAAAAGCCCAACACGGCGCTGCAGACCCCGGCGATGATGAGCACTGGCAACATCCGTAGCCGTTCTTCAGCAGTGCAACGTAACATGAGCACCAATCCAGCCAGCGGGACCAGCAACGAGAATAGTGCATTCCAAGTCAGTGAAGGGACCATGGAGATCGGCTGCCATCCGAGCGGCAGTCCCGCTGCTACAAGGCCATCTGCCAACAGGTCGCGTCCCGGCAGATTCGTCCACAAGGCGGGGGGAAGTGGGACAAGTTGCAAGGCAATCAATAGAGTAAGCGCCGCAGCGAGGCCGCACACCAGGCGAAAACCGCGTGTCATTTGCCAGGTCAGCCCATAAAGGCCGATGACCAACAGTATCGCAGCGATAGGGCGCAAAATAGCAAGCGACAGAACGTCCGCTCGAGAAGCCCCCCCCATCAGAAATGTCGCTGCCACCAATAAAATCAGAGAAGCAAAGTGAAGTGACGGCAATGATTGCTTTTTATTCGGCCTGACAGGTTTCAACAATTGGGCTCCCAGATCTTTTCAATTCGCAATTCTGTTGCCCCAAGAGCATTTTTGCACATCTGCCGAAACTAGGCAACAAGGATGGCCCGATTCTGCTCTCCGGTTACAGATGCTAACAGGCGGTTCAATCAACCCAGTCGATCGGCCTCTGAGAGCAGAGCTCCTGCGATATCCTTTGGCGAGAGAGACGGCTGCCCGTCAAGTGGCCAATCGATGCCGATCTGCGGATCATTCCAAAGCAGGCAGCGCTCATCCGGAGCAGACCAATAATCAGTCGTCTTGTACAAAAATTCAGCCGGGCCTTCCGTTACCAGAAATCCATGAGCGAAACCCGCAGGAATCCAGAGCTGCCGATGATTGTCTGCACTCAGGCGCACACCTGTCCATTGGCCGAAACGAGGAGAGTCCTGCCGTAAATCGACGGCAACATCAAACACCTCGCCGGCCACGACACGAACCAGCTTTCCTTGCGTCTGCCGCACCTGATAATGAAGACCGCGCAGCACGCCCTTTGCAGATTTCGAATGATTGTCCTGGACAAACTCCACGGATAGCCCAGTCGCCTCGCCGAAGTCGCGGGCATTGAAGCTTTCGTAGAAATAGCCGCGATCATCGCCGAACACGCGCGGTTCGAGGATGAGGACTTCGGGAAGATTTGTTGGTGTAACGGTAAAGGGCATCTCAGTGATCCAGCAGACCGAGGAGATAGGCACCATAACCTGACTTGGCGAGCGGCTCGGCCTGCGCGCGCAATTGCTCTGCGCTGATCCAGCCTGCGCCAAAGGCTATTTCCTCAGGGCATGCGATCATCACGCCCTGCCGCTTTTGCAATGTGCCGATGAAGTGGCTTGCTTCCAACAGACTGTCGTGCGTGCCGGTATCTAGCCAGGCAAAGCCACGGCCCATTGTTTCGACCTGCAATTGCCCCGCTTCGAGATAGCGGCGGTTGACGTCGGTGATCTCAAGCTCACCCCGATGCGACGGTTTGATTGACGCAGCAATATCGCACACCTGTCGGTCGTAGAAATACAAGCCGGTGACCGCATAATGGCTCATGGGCTGCGCTGGCTTCTCTTCAATGCTGCTCGCCCTCCCCTCTCCGTCGAAAGCGACGACGCCATAACGTTCGGGGTCCTGCACGCGATAGGCAAAGACGGTGGCCCCCTCCTCACGTTCGTCGGCCGCACGGACCAACTTCACCAGATCATGGCCGTAAAAGATATTGTCGCCAAGCACGAGCGCGCTCGGGCGATCACCGACAAAGTCTTTGCCAATGATGAACGCCTGCGCGAGGCCGTCCGGGCTCGGTTGGACAGCATAGGAGAGTTCCATGCCCCATTGGTTGCCATTCCCCAGAAGATCGCGGAATCGCGGGGTATCCTGCGGCGTGGAAATGATAAGCACTTCACGTATGCCAGCCAGCATCAAGGTCGACAGCGGATAGTAGATCATCGGCTTGTCATAAATTGGCATCATCTGTTTCGATGTAGCCTGCGTCAGCGGATAGAGGCGCGTCCCCGATCCACCTGCCAGAATGATTCCCCTGCGTCCGCTTGTCATTTCTGGCCTCTTGTCTGGTTGGTGATCGGTATCATACCGGCAGCGGCAGTTCGTCGATCATGCGAGCGACACCTGATTGCCAATCCGGCAGGGTCAAACCGAAACGCTGTTGGAGCTCGGTCGTGTCAAGACGACTGTTTCCGGGACGACGCGCGGGCGTGGGAAAAGCATTGGTCGTCACCGGAGCGATAGACTCATCCGCAACCCTGATCGGCCAGCCATTAGCGCGCGCACGGGTGATCGCGAACCGGGCATAGTCGTGCCAGCTGGTCACACCCGACGCGGCGAGATGGTAGGTCCCGCTGCCCCCTTCGCGTCGAGCCTGAATAATGGCATGGGCGGTTACATCGGCGATCAAATCCGCCCCCGTCGGTGCACCAAATTGGTCTGCGACCACGCTTAACGCTTCGCGTTCCCCCGCCAAGCGAAGCATCGTTTTGGCGAAATTGCCGCCGCGCGCGGCATAGACCCAGCACGTCCGGAAAATCAGGTGCTGGCAGCCGCTGGCGCGAACTGCCTCCTCACCTTCCCACTTTGTCAGGCCATAGGCGTTGAGCGGTGCGGTCGGCGCGTTGACCGGCCAAGGCGCATCGCCCTCCCCTGAAAACACATAATCTGTGCTGTAATGCACCAGCAGCGCGCCCACTTCGCGACAGGCGCCTGCCATCGCGCCAACCGCCGTGGCATTGACCAGCCGCGCCGTGTCGGTGTCACTCTCTGCCTTGTCGACCGCCGTATAGGCAGCGGCATTGACGACAACCGACGGTCGCGTGTCACGGATGTGCTGCGCCACCGCGTCAGGCTGCGTCAGGTCACCGCCCACATCAATGCGGGTGCGGGAATCGACAGAACCCAGCAGCGACAGGCTGCGGCGGCATTCCCAGCCGACCTGGCCATTGGCACCGAGCAGCAGGATGGCGGTCATCCGGTGCGATCCGCGTAATTTGTGTCAAGCCATTCGCGATAGGCACCGCTCTGCACAGCTTCGGTCCAGCTGCCATTGTCGAGATACCATTGGATGGTCTTGGCGATGCCTGTGTCAAAGCTCTCATCCGGTCGCCAACCGAGTTCCGCCTCGATCTTGCGCGCATCAATCGCATAGCGCCGGTCATGGCCCGGACGGTCGGTCACATAGGTGATCTGTTCGGCATAGGACGCACCGTCGTTGCGCGGGCGCACGTCGTCGAGCATCGCGCAGATCGTCTTGACGATCTCGATGTTCGGCTTTTCGTTCCAGCCTCCGATATTGTAGGTTTCCCCGACCTTGCCGCCATCAAGCACGCGCATGATTGCCCGGCAGTGATCGGCAACATAGAGCCAGTCGCGGATCTGCATTCCGTCGCCATAGACTGGCAGCGGCTTGCCGCCGAGCGCATTGACGATCATCAACGGGATCAGCTTTTCGGGGAATTGCAGCGGGCCATAATTGTTGCTGCAATTGGTGATCAGCGTTGGCAGGCCATAGGTATGATGCCATGCGCGGACCAGATGGTCGCTCGCTGCCTTGCTTGCCGAATAAGGGCTGTTGGGCTCGTATCGATTGCTCTCACTGAAAGCCGGATCATCCGCCGCCAACGTGCCATAAACCTCGTCGGTAGAGACATGGAGAAAACGGAAGCCGGCTTTTGCCTCACCCTCGAGCCCGTTCCAATAGCCGCGCACAGCATCCAGCAGGCGGAAGGTGCCGACGACATTGGTCTCGATGAATTCGCCGGGTCCGTGAATCGAGCGGTCAACATGCGATTCCGCCGCAAAATTGATCACCGCGCGCGGTTGATGCTCGGCGAGAAGTCGGGCGATCAACTCGCCATCGCAAATGTCCCCGCGGACAAATTGATGCCGCTCATCCCCGGCCAGCGAAGCAAGATTTTGCAGATTGCCAGCATAGGTCAGCTTGTCGAGGTTGATGACGGCTTCATCGCGATCAGCAAACCATTCGAGCACGAAGTTCGCGCCGATGAAACCGGCTCCGCCTGTGACCAGGATCATTTCAACAGCCCCTTTGAACGCATTTCCTCGAGCGAAGCTTCATAGCCGCTCGCCTTGGGGCCGGTGGACTGCACCCATTGGGAAAAGGCAGCGATACCGCGCTCAAAATCCCATTCAGGGGTGAATCCGAGCAGCCGTTCAATCCGGCTCATGTCCGCATAATTGTGGCGGATGTCCCCCAGCCTGAAATTGCCCGTCACCGTCATCTTGGGCGACTGGCCGAGCAGTCGCGCCAACGTCTGCGCAACGGTAATGACGCTGGTCGGGACGCCGGTTCCGACATTGAACACCTGCCCTGCTGCGCCCGGGTGCTCGACACCCAGCACGGTCGCGCTGACAACATCATCGACAAAAACAAAGTCGCGGCTCTCGGTCCCATCTTCAAATATGTTGATGTCCTTGCCGGTCAGCATAAGGTTCGAGAAGATGGACAGGATGCCGGTATAGGGATTGGACAGCGACTGGCCGGGGCCAAAGACATTCTGGTAGCGGAAAGCGACCGGCTCTATGCCGATCGTCGGGCAGACGGTCATCACCATCTGTTCCTGCACCTGTTTGGTAATGCCATAGACAGACGAAGGGTGCAGCTTCGACTCCTCGTCGGTCGCCACCAGTGTGATGCTGTCGCAACCGGGATATTTCACCGCAAAATCGCCCGCTTCCATATCGGCGGCGGTGCGATGTTCGGGATAGACCGCCTGGCCATCGGGCGTCAGATATTTGCCCTCACCATAGACTGATCGCGACGAGGCGACGACCATGCGCTTCACCTGATGCGGCGCGTTGGCAAGGATATCGAGCATGATGGCCGTGCCGCCCACGTTGACCGCGCTATAATGCTCGATCTGGTACATCGACTGACCCGTGCCGGTCTCTGCCGCGAAATGCACGACGGCATCGACGCCCGCAAGCGCCCGCGTCATGGCCTCGCGGTCCGTAACGCTGCCGTGGATGAAATCGACCTTGCCCTTGATGGCGCCATAAAGGTCCGATGCTTCGGGATCATCGCCATGCACCTGTGGTGACAGCGTGTCGATCACGCGGACGCTGTGCCCCTTGCCGAGCAGCCGCAGAGCGAGGCGCGAACCAATGAAACCGGCACCGCCGGTAATCAGGACCAAAGCCATGTCAGCCGCCCTTTCCGATCAATTCGACTGTCTGGTTGATATTGCCGCGCGACGAGGCGCCGAACACCACCGACTGGATATTGAGCTTGTTGACGAACTCATAGGCTTCGGGTGCCGGCACCGCGCCGGACGCCAGCGTCGACATCGCCATCATCGGATAGGCATCGCCATCATTCTGCGCCAGCGCCTCTACATAGGCCTCGACATTGGGCGACATCAGATAGCCGATCTTGTTGATCGACGAACAGATGACGACATCACGGATGCCCCATTCGATCAGCTTGGCCCGCAGCATCGGCATGTTTTGCGTAATGAGGCCCGGCAACGCACCATATTTCTTGCGGATGTGTGCGCAATATTCGCCCAGCACCTCGCCCTGATCATAGCCAAGCACCAGGTCGGTGACGATGTTTTGCAGGAAGACGACCCGGACATCGAGGCCCTTGAAGATCGACATTTCCTGATCGACGAGTAGCTTCATCATGCGGATGGCATCGAACGTCGCCAGCGCCATGCCGCCGCGGGCAATCTTGCCGAACGCTGATCCGGCGCCATCCGAGAACAAAATGTCCTGCATGGCGCCAACCATGCCCTTTTCGGCGACAAGGTTGGCATATTTGTGCGGATAGGGAATTGAAGGATACCAGGCGAGTTCTGGGAACTCGGATTTGCGGTCGCGGAACCGGTCGCAGATGGCACCTGCCCGATGGTTGCTGTTGAGCATCACGGCGCGAATGCCTGCATCAAAGGCGTTCTGATACACCTCGAAGATGCCGTCGAGTTCGGCAAAGCGTTCGGCCTGCGCCTGCGCCTTGTCCTGACTCATATGGTTGATTCCGAAAAACTGGTTGTCGCCAAAGACGATGCGGTCGATCCGGCTCATGCCACGGCTCCTTCAGTTGCGTGGCCAAGTCCGGCTTCGAGCGCAGCGGCATCGCGGAACATGTCGTGGATCACACCCAGCGCCGCAGCGCCATCGGCAAAGCTGCACCGCTGCGCAGCCCGTCCTCGTATGCAGTCGATGAAGTGATAGAGCTGCGCCGTGAACTCGATACCGCGAAGGTAAAAGGGCACATTGCTGAAGACGTCGGTGATATAGACTTGGTTCCACCCAGCCTCATAACCAAGCTCAGGCGCGGCCTTGGTCAGGAACAGCTTCATGCCATGCTGGTCGGCCTGCAACTTGCCGCAAGTGCCGAACACCTCGATCTTGTTGGTCGGCTTGCGGAAACTCTCGTCGCTCCAGTTGACATAGATCGAGCCGGTCAGCCCATTGTCGTAAAGGTAGCTGCCGGCGACGATATCCTCGACCTGCTTGGACCATACCTTGGTCAGGCAGGTCCCGGCCACCTTGTCGGGTTTGCCGAACATGTAATTGATCAGGTCGATGGCGTGCGACGCCATTTCATACATTGCCCCGCCACCACTCGCATGTGTGGCGCGCCAACCTTCCTCACCCTGCTCCCCGACTATGGTGCTGCTGTACATTTCCGAACGGAAACGCAGCGGCCGACCCAAAAGACCTGACCGCGCAATCTCGCGCGCCTTCACGAACATGTCATTGAACCGGTTGACGTAACCAACCTGATTGACCAGCCCAGCGCCGTCAAACATCGCTGCGAGTTCGGCCCCATGCGCAGGATTGAGTGCGAAGGGCTTCTCGACAAAGGCGTGCAGCCGTTTGGCGTGCACTGCCTGCAACACTTCATGATTGATCGCAGGGGGCGTACACAAAAGCACCGCATCAAGCTGCTCCTTGTCGAGCATCGTGCGATAGTCCTTGTGCGTTTTCACGCCCGCATATTTCGCCAGCATCTTGGTCACCAGTGCCGATGGATCGGCGACAGCAACGACTTCAACCTCAGGATGGGTGTTGATGATACACTGGTGCGTGATGCCCATGCGTCCGGCACCGACGATGCCGATTTTCAGCTTGGGGTCGCTCATGTCGAAGGATACCTTTTGATGCCGATGCGGGCGAGAAGGAGATGCCAGAAAAACAGGCCGATCATCGGATAGCGTTTGAGCAATTCGGGCCTGTCGATCGTCCGGATCAGCCACGCCAGATAGAGTTTCCACCAAATGGCCGCAATTTCCGGCCGGTTGCCGGCATACCAGTCAAATACCCCGCCCACGGCCGCGACGAGGCAGGTATCGAGCCGGTCACGGTGGACATAGCCCCACTTCTCCTGCTTCGGCGCGGTCATGCCCAGAAAGACGACGTCCGGCTTGAACGCGTTGATCGCATTGATCATGGCGTCGTTGTCCTCGTCACTAAACTCGGGCTTGAACGGAGGCGAATAGGTGCCGACTGTTATGTTCGGATAATCCCTGGCAGCGCGCGCGCGCATCTTTTCCAGCGTCGAGTCTGACGCACCCAGGAAGAACACCCGGCCCTTCTGTGCTTCCAGACGGTCCATCAAATGATAGAAAATGTCTGGGCCCTGATTTGGCTTGACGGTCTTTCCCTTCAGGAGAAGCCCGGCCAGCCCGAAATAGACTCCGTCGAGGCACAGCCAGTCGGCCTTCTGCATGGCATCGCGATACAGCATGTCCTTGGTCGCATTGCCATAGGAGATCGGACTGATGGTCTGGATTGTCGAACAAGGGCGCCGCATGGGAATATCGGCCAGTTCACCATTGTAAACGGCATAACCCATGGCATCCACGCACTCATCCGGGCGGGCATGGTCTGGTGTCACAGGCGTTGCGGCCTGCACTTCTGGTTCAAGCATGTCGGTAGCTGTTGCTCTTGAAGATGGGGTCCTCCGCACGAGCGAAGAACAGGTCGATCTGCCACAAAGCGCCATCGAATTCGCGATTGAGAATGTCGACCAGATTGAAAACGCGAAACCCTTTGGTTTCCA
This sequence comes from Sphingomonas lacunae, assembly GCF_012979535.1. Taxonomy (NCBI): domain Bacteria; kingdom Pseudomonadati; phylum Pseudomonadota; class Alphaproteobacteria; order Sphingomonadales; family Sphingomonadaceae; genus Sphingomonas; species Sphingomonas lacunae. Next base: position 2,126,605 of record NZ_CP053015.1, on the reverse strand, counting down.
TGTGAGCGATCATCTCATGGAACAGCATGGTTTCGGCTGTATGCCTGTAATTATAGGCTTCCATAACGATATATTTGGTCTGTTTGAGCGTTTCCTCCGACCCATCGAGGATCGGCCGCTCAAAACCGTGGGTGTCGAACTTGAGGAAAAAGGGACCCTTGAGGCCCAAACGCGCAACCATGCCATCAACCGAGATGACCGGCACCAGTCGCTTTTCACCTTCACGACCATCAACCGTGCTGCCATCAAGGTCAGCCGTCACCGCGAGTTCGACTTCGCCGCCGTCGGTCGGACCAGCGACCGCCATGATGAAATCATAGCGGTCGGGATAGGCAGCCTTGACCTTTGACAAATAGGGTTCGCGTTCCTTGAGAGGGTCGACACCGATCACGCGGGAATCGGGAAATAGCGTCAGCGCCTGTTTACTCCAGTTGCCCTTGGCCGCACCCATGTCGAGGACAGTACCGAAATTCGGGTTCCAGGACGAAATGCGCTTGAGCACCGATTCCATGTCGCATCCCTTACGATACAGCGACACCCCAAACGGGCTGAGAATGGAATTGGCAACGTTCAGCAATGTTTTTCTAAGTGAATTCATATGGAAAAGTTCCAATGATGCAGTGGAAAGAGAGACGTCTGCCCGAGAGTCAGAGCCGCAAATCCTCCATTGTTATGTTTTCACGGACGATCCTGGCCGGATTGCCGGCGACTATGCAATTTGACGGAACATCCTTGGTTACGACCGCGCCGGCGCCGACAACTACCTGGTCGCCAATCCGCACGCCGCCCATCACAACCGCGCCAATCCCGATCACACACCATTCGCCAATATAAGTGTGCACCTTCTCGCCATCATAGCGCCCCAGCGATTTTCGCGGAATCAGCTTATGGCTTAAAATGGTCACGCGCGACGTCAGGATGGTGTGCGCACCGACATGGATGCCCTGACGGAAATAGCGATCGAGATTTAGACCACGCTCCAGTTCGCAAGTGATATGAACATCATAACCTTGCAAGCGGTAGAAATAATAGCGCAACCGCTGGACGATCTTGGACAGAAAGAGCCTGATCATTCCAGAAGGTCCCGAGTCCAACTGTCTACCGAGAAAGCCTCGGCATCAAGCTCTGAGGTAACTGGCGCCGCCAGAAACTCGGGAATTCCCGAAAAATCAAGATTGTCTATCACGAGAAACCGGTCCCTGGAGTAGAATGATTCTGCTGCGACCCGGGCGTTTTCGGTTATGATTTTCTGACCTGCGCACATATTCTCGATGAAGCGCATTGTATAGCCTGATTGCGCATGATTGGCGAAATCAAACACAGCGCGGGACCTCTCGATCAGGCGAACGATGTCAGCGAACCCGATCGAGCGGAGCGACAGACCAGGCAACCACTGCCTACCGAGAAGCAATTTGACCATCACCACGGGACTGCATTTCAGATGGAAATGGGTTCGGATGCCATGGCCGCGGCAAAAGGCATGCAACTTTTTAAGAGCGTTGAAACGATGCATAGTCCCGATCGCCCCAACAAAATACAGGTCGAATTCCTTGGTTGCCGCAGGGTCCACTTCAAAGAAATCGCGGGTCGCGAACAGCGGCAAATAGGTGATGTCCAGGTCAGCCGCGTCCTTGGGGTCGAACGTCACGGCCTTGTCGAAATGTGTCAGCCAAGGACGGTAATCATGGGTGCTGAGAGAGTCCCAATTATACAGAACGAAGCGCGCCTTAGGCTGGCTGGCCCGGAGACGCTGCATATTTTCATAACTGAAATGATGGCACTGGAGGAAGAAAACCACGTCGTAACGCGTCGCTGCAGCCTCATCAATCAGGCTAAGATGATAATGGTCCAGCCGTCGCCTGTAGGCAGCAGGTGACAGCTTTTTGTGGGTTTTGGACCAAAAGCCTACATCCTCAATTTCCCGATAGTCAACGTCGTAACCCTGTCGACTAAAGGCCGCGCTGATTTTGCCAATATAGGCATAGTAATTGATGCCAATGAACAGCATGCGGGACATGGGGTCAGACCGATTCTAATCTGCCCGACCGCAGCGCTTGCCAGTGGGCATTGGAGACGGAAATGGGGCGAAGCAACAAGCCACTGTAAACGAACATTAACAAGAAGGGCAAAAATATCAAGTGCTGAGTGGTTAGCGACATAAACATTAGAATAGCTACAAGCAAACGTTGCTGGAAAAACATTTGATTAAACAGGCCATAGAAAAAAATCAAAGCCAGTGGAACGCCAACACTGAATAGGGTGTTCAACAGCCCATTGGAATTCGCACGCGTAGCGATGCTGTTTGAATCAAGTTGTGTTTCTTTGTAACCAAACTGCTGCGCTTCCTTGTAGTAGCGCTCATACTCGAAGCCTATGCCGAACAGGGGATAATTGGCAGCTACCGCCAGGCCTGTATTGAGATCATATTGCCGAGCCCAAGAAGAACCCTGAAGCTCGCCTGAAAGCTTGTTGTTAACATTCGACAACACGACGAATAGCATGGGAATCAAAGCGAATGGCGCCAAGGCAGTAATCAATAGCTTGGTAGGAAATGATAGCTCTTTCAAGTATTTCATATAGTAAATTATCATCATGATCATCGCAATCACGACGCCTATAGTTGATTGAGTGCATAATACCCCAATCAGACCCATTAAAATCCCGACTTTGTCATGTCTTACAAATGTTGCCATAAACAGGAAAAGATTTAAATATAACTGAAACACTCCAGGCTCAAAGAATATTCCATTAGCTCGAACAACGGCATCATAAGCACCAGTTGCGTTATGATAGGTAAAAATCCATCCTATTGTCTTATAGTCGAGATCAATGTAAGTAGCAGTAGCAAAAAATCCAGGGAAAAATGTTCCCAAGACCACTGTCAGCATGGCCTGAACCGTCATTATCTTTAGAATTGGATAAACATCGTCAACAAAACGCTTCCTAGGAAGTTCAAGATACACGCCCAACAGGAGCGCACCAAGCACGAAATTTGTCATCCGGATAATAAACGCGTCTGTAATGAGTTGTTGCGAGCCGATAATTGCGATGATGCCCATCGCCAAAATGACAATGCCAATTCCGAACATCTCCCGCCTGAGTCCCATGCGAAAGCCTTGTAAGAGGAAGATCAGAACCAACATTATTGCAGCTATTGGGATACGCGGAAACAACGGATTACCGCCGCTAAGCAAAAAGCTGACGAATAGGATGAGCCTGCGCAGGAGAGTAGCTTGACCCGGAGACCACCTGATGATGCCGTCAAACATCTGCATCACTCGCAAATTTGCCTTGGCCGTCCGTTGGTAACCACTGGCCGTGCTCCGGACTGTATCGCCGCACAATCTTCGCTGGAGCACCGGCAGCTACACAATAATCTGGAACGTCGCGGTTCACCACGCTGTTGGAAGCAATGACGCAATGACGTCCAATCGAAGCACCTAGAATACAGACATTTTCACCAATCCAGCTATGATCGCCAATGTGGACCGCTGCCAAGGCCTCAAGGCGTTGATCCATGATGGCTACATCCACGTCGGCATATCGGTGGCCATTATCGGTCACGAAAACACGGTTCGCAGCCAAAACGCGCTCTCCGAAAGTGACCGAATGCGCGCAAATGATATGGCTGTGGTCGCCAATCTTGGTGCCTCGTCCGATCTCAAGCCTAGGCTGGAGGACCAAATCGGTGAGCGCAGCTACATAGGCGCCGGAAGCCAGCGTCACGTCGTCGCTAAATACCATGAATTTGGCACCGACTAGACGAAGGGGTGAAACGATACGCACACGACGTCCGAAACCGCCAAAAAAGGGGCTCAGCAAACGATAAAAGCAGACCGATGCAAATTCCCGTACTCTAAACAGAATCATTCGCCGCGCCTTCCCGGTTTGGGTCGCACCAAACGCAACCTGAGTTGCGGCATTTGTCCGGCAATATGCAGATACCCGATCCAAAGCCCGGCACCGGTCAACAGATAGGCAGACGTTTTCACCATCGTCACTTGCGCAAGATCCAATGTAAGCGGGGCCGCCACCGCATAGCCAAACGCCAACCCAGTGGCCAATGAACCCAAGCCGAAGGCGGCTATATAAGGCCAATACCTCAGGGTAATATTGCATACAATGGCCAATGAAGAGGCCACCGTGAACAGGGCAATGCCAGGGTACAGCAGCTTGACGTAATATAGGTCAGCCGCATATTTGGGCGAAAGCAGCGAGACAACAAGATCTCCAAAGGCGTAAAGCCCGACGGCTCCGGCCAGACAGTAAATTATCGAATATAACAAAATCGAAGCCATCGAAGCGTTGACGCCGATACCTTCTCCTGACTCATACTGTCGCACAATCCTGGGAACGAAAATTGACTGCAAGGCGTTGGGAATAATAGTAAATAGGCTGACAAACAAGATCGAAATATACAAATGACCCAGCGCCTCAACGCCAATAAATCTAACTACATAGAAACGCTCAATTTGTACATTTACCTGTAACAACACACCCGACAGAAAAATCAAAATTCCAGTTTTCATGACCTGTTTGAACAGCGACAAATCGAGAGAAAAAGACTTAGGACGAAGATCATCAAACCATATGAGGGCCACGATGACAAACAGGGCTGGTTGCAGAACGAACGAAAGCAGTGACGATTCTAGGGGATAATCCCTGACCATCAACAGTGGCAGCAACGATGCCAGACCCGACCAGATGGTCAGTTGATTGACTTGAGTGAGCCGATGGGTTGCAATCAGCTGATTGTTGATCCAAGTGCGCAACAAGGTGAGCGATCCAGCAGTGACGCCCATCGCGATAATCCAACCATAGCTGCCCGGCAAAGAGTCTCCGACTAACAGTGGCGAAAACATGAACACGGCCAGCGTGAGCAGGCCGATCAGCGTATATGCGAGATTATTGAGGCGCTGGGTAGTTTCCTTGTCGGCCGAGCACAAAACACGGTAACCGCCGTTCAACAACCCAAATTGCAGTGTGCCAATCAGCAGCACAAGTGTCTGGACGATAGCCATCAACCCTAATTGCCGATAATCCATGAAGGCCAGAGCGGCATAGCTTCGCAGGATAAAAATGCCGTTACTGGCTAGGGTGATGATCAGGAACATGCCAGAGCCGCTGCCTGCAAGCGAGACAAGCCTCTCAAAGGATGCATTCACCAGTCCGCGGACTGCATTCATGCCTTTCATTGCAGGTGCTGCATTTGTCCGTGATGTTGGATCACGGAATAGGGCACGCCCTCTGCAAAGCAACGTAGCACATCATCAACAACGGGATCCGCCCCGATATCTGCCAAGTGTCGCCCCCACCACTTCCGGAATTCCGCAGGGTTGAACTCGGTCTTTACCCAGTTGCAGCATTGCGAGGAATAATAAGCAATGAGCGCAGCCTCGCGTTGAGACGCCTCGACCAACAGCATGCCTGCTGCGGCTGCGGCGATTGCACGGTCATAGGCTTCAATTGTGTCGGCTGCCGTCACAAACCCCATGTTGGAATAATATGAACGGGACCCAGTGATAACAGGGCATCCTGCAATCACCGCTTCAATTCCAATTGTCGACGTGTGCGTAACAATCGCGGCTGCATCAGCCATCAATTCGTATGAGTTTACAGGATCTGCCGCCGCAATGAAGTGTATGCGCGGTTCAACGCCGAAATGATGGTGAATAAACCCATGATAATCATCGCTGGTTCGCCCAAAGGAGAACCGCTCTGCTGGGTGTTGTCTGATGATGACGTCCAATGATGTGTCGCGCAATACTGTCTCGACGGTATGGCGGATCCACGCCTTGCTATCCGGAAAAACCTGATGTGGCCCCAACGCGGCAGCGTCCCACGAAGAATTCAGTGCAAGAACAATGCTAGATCGTCCGCTGACCGTGACCGTTCCGTCGGCAATCTGATACTGGAACATGTCAGTTCCAGCCTGACGGCGGGCAATCTCTGACCGCGCTATTTCCAATATGCGGGCTTTCATGGCAGGCTCCGCGTCCACCTCCTTGCAAATCGCCGCATAAGCGCCGGGAATATCTGCCAGATGGCAAGCAATGCCGTTACCGGCAACAATCATGACGCCGGCCGTACCGGCGTCGTAACTCGCAAATCGGATACTGCGGCGCTGTGCTTCGCTGAACCAGATGCCAGACGTGCCGAACACGCCTCCGGGAACAAACAAGACATCCGGCTCGTGCGCGTCGAGATAGCTTGAGATGCGACCGTAGGCGCCCGAGATCTGCTGTTGGGTCCACGCGATCAGTTCGCTGCGACCTTCAGTGACCATTTCACCGCGAAGTTGCCAAGTCGCGTTCAAATCTGCCAGTCGGCCTGGCAGCCCGGGATCGGCTACATGACCTGTTTTATAATCGCCGATGACATCGACGCGAAACTCCTGGCCAAGCACTTTGCATGTCCATTTGATAACGGACAAAATCGTGCGGAAGTGTCGGGTTTCCGTGCCAAACTCACTGTCGTCGATGACGAATTGCACATTGCATCCTCGACCTGCAAGCAACAAGCCAACAGCTAGCGAATACCATGGCACGGCCGATGAGGCCCAAGGAGACAGCACGACCGTCACCGACGAACCGTTCCTGCTAAACTGCCGCCCGCGCATGTATCGCGCTGCCATGCGACGCATCCGGAAGCCGTAGAAAGACCACAGGATCGCGCTGCCCCCCACTGCGGATCTCAGCCCGCCACTCAGCGACATTGAACTACTCGTACAGTGTTGCAGTGTGACCCTCGGAACGCCACCCAAGCCGGCAGTCCAACTGCCACCTTACCCAAGGAAACGCGACAACATCCGCAAGCCAACTTCCCCGCTCTTCTCGGGATGAAACTGGAAAGCAGTAATGTTGTCGCTCTCAACGGCCGCACAAATCTCAAACCCATGATAATCGACAACAGCCAATTTACAGGCTGGGTCCGACGGTTGACAGGCAAATGAATGAACGAAGTAGACAGAATCTTGGCCAACAACGGTGTCCTGAAGAAGCGTACCAGCCCAGTCAGTACGATTGGCCGGCTTGTGCAGCGTGCTCCAGCCCACATGAGGAACGCGACGACCCCGGCTTTCACTAAAGTTCGGAATTCTCTCCACATGTCCACTAAACAGTCCTAGGCCAGGGTGCCGACCAAATTCAAGGCTAAAATCAAACATTAACTGCATGCCAACGCATACGCCGAGCAACGGTCTTTCGCATGTCAGATAGTCCGCCAATGCGTACTTCCAACCCATTGACGTGAAGGCATCGCTGCACGTCTTAAAGGCGCCCACCCCAGGAATTATAACCCTTTCAGCGTTACTGAGTTTGGATGGATCTGACAAGACCACGGGTTTACCGCCAGCTTTCGCTACCGACCGGTACAGACTGAGCATGTTGCTAGCGCCATAGTCTATAATGCTGACGTCAGACATATTCGACCTTGTGGGCAAAATGCCGAACCGGCATGCTGGCACCCAGCGCTGCATCCCGTGCATCTTGGAAAGTGAACTTCTTGAAATGCAGGCCATAGCCAATTGCAATAGCCTCACAGCCGGCTTCAAAGCCTTCAACGATATCTTGGCAAGATCCGACACCCCCGCTGGCAATGACGGGCACATTAACGCGATCGGAAATCGCCCTAATCAGCCTGAGGTCCAGCCCTTTACCTGTTCCGTCACGGTCAATACTCGTCAACAAGATTTCACCAGCCCCAAGCGCGACGCCTTGCTCAGCCCAGCTAACGACATCGCGACCGGTTGGCTCTCGTCCATTGTCGCAAAAGGCTTCCCACCGGTCACCGCCGACTTTCTTCGCTTCTATATTCAGAACCATGCACTGGGCACCAAACCGATTTGCAATTGCCGTAATTAGTTCAGGATTTTGAGTTGCTGCAGAATTGATTGCAACCTTGTCAGCGCCCGCCCGCAACACCTGCTGGACATCGCTCTCTGATCGAAGACCGCCCCCGACGCAAAGCGGAACAAAGACATGTTCCACGGTCGATGCGACGACATCCATAAGATTGTTGCGGCCATAAAGGCTTGCGACAGTGTCCATGTAAATCAGTTCGTCAGCGCCCGCCTCATAATATCGCCGAGCATGCTCTTCAGGGCACCCAATGACACGGATGCCCTCAAAATGTATCCCCTTGATTAGATTGGCACCCTTCACATCAAGCCGGGCGATAAGGCGACAGTTACCCCTCACGGACGATAGGCTCATTTAGACCTGGACGATGCCGCAACCTCCAAGCCCCGTCCTCCACCATCCAGAGATGCGGAGAACGGAATCTGTCGCACAAGGCAAAAAACTCGTCGCGGGTCATGCCAACATAATCCAAGAATTCTGATTCATAGCGCGCTGGATACTCACCTTCATAGCGATCGATCAACGCGATACCCTCTTCGCGGGTAATGTGCTGGTTGCGCACTTCCTGCGCAGAATCCATCATTGCCCGGCCAACACCGAACTTTATCCAGCGTGTATAGTAGAAGAAGCCATCCACCTTGTCATCCAGGCTGTTGTACTTCGAATATGTACCTTCAGTCCGCAATGGATTGGCTTCAAATCCTGTATTTTCGACAGCGTAGTAGTACGCCTCCTGAGGCACCCATTTCACGTAGTAGCCCAGATATTTCCAAAAGATATGTTTTTGGGACAACTCCTGCGGCGTGATGGGCACATAACTCATGAGATCGGCAAGCTGAACACCTTGATCGAGATACTCGCCTATCGGTCTTCCACCCAGCAGCATGTCACGCAGGTCGGTTTCGCCCTGATAGTCCAACGAGAAGCCTTCACCTTCAGTACCCTCAACCCGGTCAGAGTAGCCGGATTCCTTGTGGGAGACCTTCTCGCCATATTCTCCGGGCATTTCGCCATAGAAAATCAGCGGAATATTCAGTTTTGCTGCCATTTTCGCGACAAACGTCTTCTGGCCGAGAATAAAGGGCTGGAACGGATGCAACAGGTTGATCGTGGCTTCTCTCGTCAGGAGCCGATGTATTTTCCCATTCGGCGTGTAGAGAAAATTGTCGAACCCGCCAACATGCAGCCAGTTCTGGAAATTTTTCCAGCCAATATCGGTATAGAGGTGGGGCGACCAGGTTACTGTCAACGGATGCATGCCATATTTGTATTTGAGCAAGTGCGACTGCATTGCGCTATCCTTGCCACCGCTGCCGCCAACAATGCAGTCATAACTACCGTCATTCTTTCTGTGCTGATCGCATAGATCAAGTAACTCGCGTTCGCGTTCGTCCCAATCGATTTCGCCGTCACGCTTGAGGTCGTTGAACCGGCATGCATCGCATACCCCGTCGGCGTCGAACTGCATCGTCGTTTTCCGCGAGTTGCCCGTATGGCGATACTCGTTCGTCGACATGGGCTGCTGGTTGGACATGTTGCAGCGAACACAGAAGCGGACTTCTGGTGGAAGCCCGTAAAATACGGGTCGCTGCCCCGCAGGCAGCTCGAAGGGCGTCAGATCGAACGATGGTGAAGGTGCAATTTTCATATGGCCGAACCCGGAACCGTACTAGATGGTACATTTATGTCTTTATTTTGCCATTCGGCGAGCCGTTTCTAAATCATCGTGTCGACCTACATCTAACCATGTTTCATGCATTGGAAAAGCAACTGCCCGCGCACTACTTTGTATCACGCGCTCGAACAAGCTGGGCATGTCACAATGCTGATTTGGTTCCAAAAAAAGCAGCGCGGCCGGATCAATTACATAGATCCCGGCATTGATCTGGCTGCGAATCGTTGGTTTTTCTTCAAACCGGGAGATCTCGACCCCATCCGTGTGCACCACGCCGAAAGGATTTTGCAGTTCATGCGTGCGAACGGCCATCGTTGCCTTGGCTCGATGCCGCTCATGAAACTCGAGAATTTCGGTATAGCGAATGCTTGTTAGCACATCACCATTGGTGACGATGAGGGGTGCCTGAGGCGTGATCTGCATAAGGCTGAGAGCGCCACCAGTACCCAATGGACGATCCTCGCGCAAATAGGTGATGTTAACCCCCAGCGCGCTGCCGTCGCCAAAATGGTCAACAATCATTTCACCAAGGTAGTGAATGGCTATGACAAAATGACGGAAACCCTCAAGGGCGGCGCGCTCAATGATGTGCTGCAGGATCGGCTTGTCGCCTACCATCAGCAACGGCTTTGGACAATTTTCCGTATAGGGTCGAAGCCTGACGCCCTTGCCGCCTGCCATGATAACGAAGATGTTGTCGAGAGTATCAACTGGCTTGGCAAGCTGATCCCACAGGTAAAGTCCGGTCACTCGCCGCGATTCGTCGATGCACGGAAGCTGCCCCACCCGATTTATCCGCATCAGATCTGCGACTAGCTCTGGCCGCAAACCGTGCGGGACGACAAGTGGGTCGGCATGAACGATCGAGTCAACACTGTCATTCAAGGTTAGACCGCGGAGCAGTCCGCGCCGTACATCGCCGTCAGTAACCGTGCCGATCAAACGTTCTTCAGCGTCCACAATCAACGCGATCTGAAGCCCAGAGTCGTTGAGATTCTTGATAGCGTCGCCGATACTGGTCGCCACGGGGACGAGAGCGGATCGCCAATTTTCAGAATGCATTGCTGGTCGCCCCCATGATCAAGCCGGAATTATCTCAGACCGAGTTGGGCAGGTCAAAGAATCGCTTCTTTATTATCCCGTCCAGATCGATTTCTGCCAACGTTGACGCGATTGCATGTGACGCGCCGCCAGACCCATAAGGGTTAATTGCATGTTGGGCTACACGCCGAAATTCAGGACTTAAAGCCTGACCGAGAGCTCTCGCTATCGCGTCACTGGTGGCTGGGCAATCAATCACGCTCTCCGCGCGAAGTCGACCGTCTTGCCGTTGACCAATGTTAACTGTGGGAATACCGAATGACGGCACTTCCGTCAAACCGCTTGATGAATTTCCGACGACAGCGGAAACTTGCGCAAGACAAGAAAGGTAACGCCGCTGGCCCAGAGACTCGAAGGTGGCCACATGGGTTCGGCCATCGGCATATGATTTGATCATCGCCGAGATTTGTCGGCCTCCAGCGTCGGCATTGGGCATGGTGAACAAGATGCCGATCTTTTCCGGCAACAGGGACAAGGCATCAAGCAACGCTCTGGTTTGCAATTCTGGGGATTGGGCGGTTTGGGTTTCCGGATGGAATGTGATTAAGAGGCTGTGTTCGCCAAACCGGAAATCTAACTCGGCTTCGAGTTGTTGCCGATTAATCAAATCGACCTTGCCGATGGCATCAACTCCCAGACCGCCGAAGTTGAAAACGCGCTCGGGCAGTTCGCCCATTTGCACCACGCGCTGGAAATAGGGTTGTGCAGCAACAAAATGCAATGAGGCCATCTTTGTGACCGCATGGCGGATCGCCTCGTCAATTGCCCCTTCGGTTGTTTCACCTCCATGCAGGTGCGCGATTGGAATGTTGTAGACAAGCGCCACCGCAGCCGCCGACAATATCTCGAACCTGTCGCCCAATATGACAAGAATGTCGGGCGTAAGTCGTTCCAGCGCATCTGACAGGCTGATCATGGCCAAACCCATGGCCTTGGCTACACCCTGCACCGAATCCGAACTCAGCAGGATTTCGACCCGTGCATCAATCGCAAAGCCGTCCGTCTCGATTTCCTGAAATGTGTATCCGAATTCAGGCGACATGTGAGATCCGGTGACAATCGTCTGCAATTCAAGTGAACGGTTAGACCGTATCTCCGCCATCAAATGCTTGAGTAGGCCATATTCGGCCCGCGTTGATGTTAGGATGCAAATTTTGCGCTTCATAAGGTGATCTGCTCGTCAACATCGAAGTCCCGCTTGGCTTCTAGACCGATGATGTCATCCCAGCGCATTGGCGAAATTCCGTCACCGGGACGCTTGGCAGACAGATTATCCTCTGAGAATCGATCGCCTGCTTTAATGGCCGTGCGCGCGACCAGTGATCTCCGGGCGACCAGCCGGTTTTTCGCTTCGCTGGCACTGGCACGCTTGATTCCGTCGCCTGCCATCGCCCGTTCGACATTGCGTATCGCGCTTACCATCGCCTTCAATTCCGACGGCAACAAACTCGCCTGATGATCAGGGCCAGGCAATGATCGATCCAGTGTGAAATGCTTTTCGATCACCGTAGCACCCAAGGCAACCGCGGCTATGGCAACCTCAATTCCGAGAGTATGATCGGAATAGCCCGTTTCCACGCCGAAACTCGTCCGCATGTTCACCATGGCCTTCAGATTGACGTCGTCCATAGGTGTTGGATATTCGGTATTGCAGTGAAGCAGGACGATCGCAGACCGAGGCACTCCGCCAGCCTCCAACACGGATATCGCTGCTTCAATATCACCTAGGTCAGCCATGCCGCTCGACAGGATCACTGGAAGTCGCTGCGCTGCCACGTGCCGCAAGTATGGCAGGTTAGTTACTTCCCCGGACGGCACCTTGAGGCGGTCAACTCCCAATTCGACCAACAAGTCGATGCTGCCCGCGTCAAACCCGGTCGAGAAGAAGCCGATCCCACATTCTTTGCAAGTCGCAATTAGTGACTCATGGTCCTCCCGGGTTAATTCCAGACGCCGGAGCATGTCAAACTGGGATTCCGCTGTTCCGGTGGCTTCGATCTGATACTCTGCCTTTGGCGCACTTGCAGAAACTAACCGCTTGGCAGAAAAGGTCTGGAACTTAACTAGATCCGCTCCGGCATCTGAGGCCACGCGGATCAAAGCGCGTGCCTTATCGAGATCGCCGTCATGATTAACGCCAGCTTCCGCGATGATGAGAGTTGTCATTTTATCCTCTTGGCAGGCAAGCCTACATAAACGCCATCTGGCTCACAGTCACGGACGACGACGGCACCGGACCCTATGGTAGATCGACTGCCGATCTTTAGATGTTGAGTAGCGGAGCCCTGATTGATAGCCGCGCCGGTACCGACCCAGACTTCATCACCGATTTTGACCGACCCTGAGATGTTAGCTCCAGGCGCGATGGTCACAAAATTGCCAACAATACAATCATGCGCGAGCGTAGCGTTCTGATTGATGATTACAAATCGGCCAAGATCGATATTGGTGGTCAGTCTTGCCCCTGCCATGACCTGTAGCCCTATCGCCTCTTGCACCTTAGTCCTGAGCGACGGGCCGATACTCGCGTCTGGGTGAACAAGCGAAGGAAAACGTACGACACCTACCAGCCGACTACAGACGGACTGCCGGACAGCGGGCTCACCAATGCCGATCGCCACGTTGGCGTTGTCGGCCCTCCATTTAGATTCAATTACGACATCCCAACCTTGCACGTTTTCAGCGTCACCGCTGCTGCGCGCGATCAGTACCGGATGGAGGTTTAGGGCAAGCGCCATCTCGGCCACTTCTCTAGCATGCCCTCCCGTTCCGACGATGAAAAGATCCCGCTTGCCCGACATTATAAAGCTTCATCCAGCGACGAACGCCCGGCTATGGCAGTATTTTGCTGCTCCAGCAGCAGTTCGGCAAGCATCCAGTGCATCGGGCTATCGATATCGATGGATTCATCAGGCCGCATCACGAAGCCGAGCGTTGACTCGTTCAGCAGCGAGCGGTCAGCCCGGCACTGCTCGCTATCGGCCAAGTAGATGGCGCCGTTGAGAGTCACGACAGGCGGCTGGTCTTGTCGGCGGACAATATCCCGGTCTAACAGACGGACCAGTCTGTCGTCCGGCTGCCGGGTATAACACCAAAAGGGACTGTGATCCGGTTCGCAGACTGAAACCACCGACGAACTGCCGTGGGTTTGTGCATAGGCCACCAAGGCATCAATATGTCGTGTGCGGCGCAACGGTGATGTGGGCTGAAGCACCATGATCTGGTCATGCGACGGCATGTTGTCGATGGCATGGATGATGGGTGCCATGCCCGGCGCATCATCAGTCGCCAGTTCAGCCGGTCGCATGAACGGTACTTCAGCGCCCCAGGCTGCGGCAACGAGCGCGATTTCCGGATCGTCAGTCGTGACCATCACCGTATCGATTGCCGCCGATCCCAAGGCCGCTTCGATAGTCCAGGCAATCAATGGCTTGCCGCACATCATCCGGACATTTTTCCGCGGTATCCCCTTGGATCCGCCTCTGGCAGGAATGATGGCCAATATCGTCATTGTTCAGGCATCCGCGAGACCGGGACTACTCGGCAAGTTAATGACGGAATCTGCCATCCGTTCAGAAACCGATAGATCGGCCCTAGGGTTGGAGACGAACATCGGCAACCGGTTCATCAGCGTCCAGATTGGCCGTGCACTGTAGCCAGCGTCATTCAAACAGGCCAAAACCGCGACCATATCTTCGCTGCTGCCGTTCTCCAGCACAATGGCGTTCAGCCAATAGTTGCTAGCCGTGCCGTCAGGCTCGCTTAGAAACCTGACCCCCGAGACCTGAGCAAAACCAATTCGGTACTTATCGGCAAGCCGACGTTTGCGACTGACGAAATCGTCCAGTCTCTCAATCTGTGCACAACCTAGGGCCGCATTGATGTTGGGCATCCGGTAATTATAACCGACCTCGTCGTGGATAAAGTTCCAGCGGTCAAGCACCCGGGCGGTCGTCGTCAGATGTTTGGCGCGGCGGGCCAATTCCGGATCATTGGTCAATATCGCGCCACCTCCGCCAGTCGTGACGACCTTGTTGCCATTGAAGCTGAGTGCGGAAACGAGACCGTGTTGGCCCGTGTGCTTTCCCTTGTAACGGGAACCCAGCGATTCGGCCGCGTCCTCTACCAGCGCAAGCTTCCATCGCTGGGCTACCGCCGAAAGTTCATCCAACTGACACGGGTGGCCAAACACGTGCATCACGCAGATGCGCCCGGATCGTCGCACCCGTCAACCGGTTGACACATCGCCCGTCCTCAATCCGTGCGACCGCTTCCAAATGCTGTTCCAGCTTAACTGGATCAATACCGAGCGAGGTCGTCTCAACGTCAACGAAATGCGGGATTCCACCTGCATAGACTGCGGCATTTGCCGTAGCAATGAAAGTGAGCGACGGCATGAGAACCTCGTCTCCCCGCTCCACACCAGCCACAACGAAACAGATGTGCAACGCCGAGGTGCCATTGGACGTCGCAACGGCGTGCCCAACGCCCGCAACCTCTGCCAAGTCCCTCTCTATCCGATCGACATAGGCACCGACCGAGGAGACCCAACCCGTATCAACGCAGTCCAACACATAGGCCCGCTCATTGCCGCGAAATTCCGGCTCATGCAGCGGCACCACGCCGTTGGCAGGTCCAACGATCGCACCCACTGTTTCAAGAATGTCGGCGGCAATCTTCATCAATGACCCTCCATCCGGCCTGTCTCGTCACTTAGATATTGTATATGCCAGTCTTATAGCGGCGCAGGTTGCTCGGATCACTAAACCAATCAATTGTCTCGGACAGTCCCCTGGCGAACCCTTCGCGATCCGCATATTGGGGTACCCAGCCGGTCAGTCTACGGGCTTTGTCGTTCGCGCCCCACAGACGCTCGACTTCGCTGTTCGACGGACGAAGGCGATTGTCATCAGCGACGAAGCTGACGTCGCGGCCCATCCTTTCCGCGATCAGCTCGGCGGTCTCACCAATCGAAATCTCGTAGTTGCTGCTGACGTTGATCACTTCGCCAACCGTCTTCTCGGACTCGGCAATAGCGACGAAACCGCGCACGGTATCCCGCACAAAATTAAAGTCGCGGGTCGGATGCGTCGCGCCAAGGCGAACTTCTTTAGCGCCCGCGGCGATTTGCGAGATTATGGTCGGGATGACAGCCCTCGCGGATTGCCGCGGGCCATATGTATTGAACGGCCGAATGGTGGCGACAGGTGTATCAAACGACAGAAAATAGGATTGTGCGATTTGGTCAGCCCCAATTTTCGTCGCCGAATAGGGCGACTGTCCCTGCAAGGGGTGCTCCTCGGTGATCGGGACGAAACGGGCCGTTCCATAAACTTCGCTGGTCGAAGTATGAACAACCTTTTCGATGCCGAGATCGCGCGCCGCTTGGACTACGTTGAGCGTGCCATTGACGTTGGTTTCAACGTAAGTGGCTGGCGAGTGATAAGAATAAGGGATGGCAATCAGCGCGGCGAGGTGCAGAACGACGTCGCAATCCCGCATTGCTTCCTTGACTCCGAATGGATCACGGATGTCCCCTGCCACTACCTTGATTGACTTGCGGACATGCTCGTCGCTGTCATCCAGCCAACCCCAGCTATTGTTGGAATTATAATAAACGAATGCCCGAACGTCCGCGCCAAGATGGACGAGATGCTCGGTCAGATGGGAACCAATAAAGCCATCAGCCCCGGTCACCAAAACGCGTTTGTGTTTAAGCTGCATGGCTTGAGCCCTCAATATTGACATGAAAAACGGTGGCTGATCTGTCCGCTTGACGACTCCCAACACGGCTTTGGCCGTGTGACCACGACAAACTTAGTACGATTGGGCAATTGCCGGCATTTGTCATTTGG
Source organism: Sphingomonas lacunae (assembly GCF_012979535.1). NCBI lineage: Bacteria > Pseudomonadati > Pseudomonadota > Alphaproteobacteria > Sphingomonadales > Sphingomonadaceae > Sphingomonas > Sphingomonas lacunae. The sequence goes on along the minus strand of NZ_CP053015.1, from coordinate 2,110,115 downwards.
CCCCCATATCTCCATTGACATTTTTAGCAACTCTGGCACCCTCGACCATCGCAGCAATGCCGCGGCGAAGGCTAATCGTCGGCCACCAGCCCAGGGCGCGCAACCTACCAATATCCATCATCCGACGTGCTGCACCTTCGGGTTTTGACGGGTCGAACCGCAGTTCGCCCTCATAATCTGCGGCCGAAGAGATTATCGCTGCAAGGTCAGCAATGCTGACATCCGCGCCGCTGCCGATATTCACTACATCATGCCCATGCGACGCGCCAAGCAGCAAGACTATGGCTCGTGCGCAGTCATCGACATGCAGGAAATCCCGCCGTGCCGCACCTGTTCCCCATACCAGCATCTCGGCATCGCCATCCGCCTTGGCCGCCAGCGCACGCCGGACAAGGGTCGCCAGAACATGCCCGTTCTGCGCATCATCCTTGCCACCTCGTCCATAGAGATTGGTCGGCAACACGGAAAACCAGTCCAGGCCATGTTGCCGTCTCGCCGATGCAACCGCCTCAATACCCAACAGCTTTGCCAAGCCATAGGTCCGGTGGGCCGCATCGAGCGGGCCGCTCATCAAGGCCGATTCCTGCAACGGCTGAGCCGCATGCTCCGGATAGGCGGCAGCCGAAGCGACAAAGCATAATCTCGGCAGGCGCACCGCAGCAGCGGCAGCGGTGACCGACAGCGCAATCAGCGCATTATCGGCGAGATAATCAAGCGGAGCAGCCTCATAGGCCGCCACGCCGCCAACCCGCGCCGCCGCGATCACCGCCATGTCCGGGCGCTCCTGGCCAAGCCAGGCCGCCACAGCGTCACGGTCGCGAAGGTCCAGCTGAGCGCGCGAAGCCGTCAGGGCGGTGGCTCCTGACTGCTCCAGGGCGCGCAGCAATGCCTGTCCAAGCATGCCGGCATGGCCGGCAACCCAGACGCGGCATCCTGCCAAAGAAGGACTGAGCGATGTTGCCACGGGCCTGATCCCGCCTATAGCCGCTTCAGCTCGCGTCGTTCCGCTTTACCTGACGCTCAACCCACTCATAGGTTGCCTCCAGGCCCTTCCGAAGAGACTGGCTCGGCCGCCATCCAAGACGTTGTTCGATCAGACGGTTGTCGCTGTTGCGACCCCGCACTCCAAGCGGTCCGGGAATGTGGTTCTTGCGAATATCCTTGCCGGCAATGTCGGCAACCAGATCGACCAGCTGGTTGATGGACACCATTTCGTCCGATCCCACATTGACCGGACCCTCAAAGTCGGATCGGGTCAGGCGCAGGGTGCCTTCCACACATTCATCGATGTAGAGGAACGACCGTGTCTGCGTGCCGTCGCCCCAGATTTCGATCTCTTCGCCACTTTTGGCCATGGCGACCTTCCGGCACACAGCGGCGGGAGCCTTCTCCTTGCCACCGGTCCAGGTGCCCTCGGGACCAAAGATATTGTGGTAACGGGCGACGCGATTGGACATGCCGTGGTTACGGTTATAGGCCAGATAGAGTCGCTCCGAGAACAGCTTTTCCCAGCCATATTCACTATCAGGCGCTGCAGGATAGGCAGAACTTTCCTCACAGTTGGGGTTGTCAGGATCCTCTTGGTTATAGGCCGGATACATGCAGGCTGAAGACGAATAAAACACCCGCTTGGTGTTCCGCTTATGCAAACGATCAAGAACATTAAGGTTGATCGTCGCCGAATTGTGCATGATGTCGGCATCGTTCAGACCGGTAAAAATATATCCGGCCCCGCCCATATCGGCAGCAAGCTGATAAACCTCATCAAAACGGCGGTCGATCACTTGGTCGCACACTGCCTGATTGCGAAGGTCACCAATAAGGAAATCGTCAGCCTCAGTCTCGGCGAATTCAGGAAACTTCAGGTCAACGCCACGAACCCAGAAACCTTCGCGTTTCAGGCGCTTGACGAGGTGGCTGCCAATAAAACCGCCAGCTCCGCATACCAGTGCAGACTTTGTCACGTGTCACTCCATGTTATGGATTGTGTGGGGGGAACGTGCGCCCGAATCCCGGTCCCAGTCTTATTTTGGGGGGCTCTAGCCGCGCAGTGCGAACTGGACAAGCGTCTTAACCCTCTGCTTATTTGCCAATCGCAGGGTAGCGTTCCTGACGATTGACCAAACGTTAGGCAAAATCTGCTATTCCTTGCCCATGCAACCCAATTCCACTGCCCGCATACTCCTTGTCTTCGGAACAAGGCCCGAAGCGATCAAGATGTTTCCGCTCGTCCATGCACTGCGGCAGCAGCCCGGGCTTGAAACGCGCGTCTGCGTCACCGCCCAGCATCGCGGCTTGCTCGATCAGGTGCTCGAAATCGCCCGGATATCGCCCGATATTGATCTGGATCTGATGCAGGACAATCAGACGCTTGATGCACTGTCCGCCCGCATTTTGACCCAGTTCGGCGCGGCCCTTGATGCCACCAAGCCGGACCGCATCCTCGTTCACGGCGACACGCTGACGACGATGATGGCAACGATCAGCGCCTATTTCCGCAAGATTCCGGTTGGCCATGTCGAAGCCGGCCTGCGCAGCGGCAATATCTACTCGCCCTGGCCCGAGGAAGTGAACCGCAAGGTTACCGGGACCATTGCCGATCTGCATTTCGCCCCGACCCAGGCTGCTGCAGACGCGCTAAGGGCCGAAAATGTGCCGGACAGCGCCATCCATGTGACAGGCAATACTGTGATTGATGCGCTGCTCGCCACGCGCGCGCGCATAGAGGCCGAACCGGCACTCGCCGCCGGGCTCGACCATTTGGCCACCCGTTTTGCCGGCAAACGCATCATTGCCGTCACATCGCACCGTCGGGAAAATTTTGGCGACGGCATGGCCAACATTGCCCGCGCCATCGGCAGCATTGCCGACCGGCCCGACACTGCCGTCATCTTTCCGGTCCATCCCAATCCGGCCGTTCGCCCGGTGATGGAACACATGCTGGCCGGGCGCGACAATGTCGCCCTGATCGATCCGCTCGATTATCCGCACTTCGTCCGCCTGATGACGATGAGCACCATCGTCCTTACCGATAGCGGCGGCGTGCAAGAGGAAGCGCCGAGCCTCGGCAAGCCGGTGCTGGTCATGCGCGACACCACCGAAAGGCCAGAAGGCGTCGCCGCTGGCACGGCCCGTCTGGTTGGCACAGATGCTGAGACCATCGTTTCCGGAATTTTCACCCTTCTCGACGATAGCAACGCCTATTCCGCCATGACCCGTGCCCACAATCCCTATGGAGACGGCCTGGCCGCACAACGTATTGCAAGGACCATAGCTGATGCCCACCGCCAGTGATCAGAAAGTCGTCGTTGTCGGTCTTGGCTATATCGGCCTGCCGACCGCTGCGGTCATCGCCCGGGCCGGCGCGCATGTATTGGGCCTCGATGTCAGCCAGCACATCGTTGATACGGTCAACGAAGGTCGCGTGCATATCGAGGAAGTCGACCTGCACGGCCTGGTCCAGGGCGTGGTTGACCGCGGGCTTTTGCGGGCTTCCTTGACCCCCGAAGCGGCAGACTCCTTCGTCATCGCCGTGCCGACGCCGATCCGTGAGGATCACAAGCCAGACATCAGCTACGTCCTCTCCGCCGCGCGCACCATCGCACCGGTGCTCAAGCCGGGGGATCTTGTCATTCTGGAATCCACCTCACCGGTCGGCACCACTGAGCAAGTCGCGAAAATGATCGCCGACGCGCGCCCCGACCTCAAGGTCCCCGGCCACTGCACCGGCACGCCTGATCTGTACATCGCCTATTGCCCGGAGCGCGTTCTGCCCGGCCGCATCCTTATCGAGCTGGTCAACAATGACCGCGTGATCGGCGGCATCACGCCGCGCTGCGCGCGCAAGGCGATGGGTTTTTACCGCCAGTTCGTGCGCGGCGCCTGCCTGACGACCACCGCCCGCGCGGCCGAAATGGTCAAGCTCGTCGAAAACAGCTACCGTGATGTCAACATCGCCTTTGCCAACGAACTGTCGATGATTGCTGAGGGCATGGGCATTGACGTGTGGGACGTCATTGCGCTGGCCAACAGGCACCCGCGCGTCAACATCCTGCAACCCGGCCCCGGCGTCGGCGGTCACTGCATTGCGGTTGACCCCTGGTTCCTGGTGGCCGGCGATCCGGAAAACAGCCACATCATCCGCACCGCGCGGGAGGTGAACGAGGCCAAGACCGATTATGTTATCGGTCGCGCCATGCGCATGATCGACGAAAACCCGGATGCAAGGGTGGCCTGCCTTGGCCTCGCCTTCAAACCGAACATCGATGATTTCCGCGAAAGCCCGGCGGTGACGGTGGCTGCCGCCCTCGCCCGCCGCTTTGGTGAACGTATCGCACTGGTCGAACCCTATGCCGCCGGCCTGCCCATGGAATTCGCCGGCACCGGCGCGAATCTTGTCGAGCTGGACGATGCGCTGGCCGAATGCGACCTGCTGATCGTCCTTGTCGATCATGACATGTTCCGATCCATCCCGCTCGACGAGCGCGCTGACAAGATCGTCTATGACACGCGTGGCCTCTGGCCCGACCAGCCTCGGGGAGAGGTGGGAAAGGGACTTAGGCGGGCGGCTTGAACGCTTGATTTGGCCGTCCCCACTTGCGGGACCGGTCAAATTGCGCCAATCGCGGGGCAACGCCCGCATCAGACGGCCCGCAACTGACCATTGTTCGGACCTCAGCCCATGAAACTCCCCGTCCGCATCGTCGAAAAGCCGTGGGGTCGCACCGACATTCCGGCAGCCTTTGGTGACATGGGCGGGCGCCGGATCGGCGAAATCTGGTTCGAGGATCCGGACGGCGATGCCGCGCCGCTGATGGTGAAATTCCTCTTCACTTCCGAACGCTTGTCGATCCAGGTTCACCCCGATGATGCCGCCGCCCAGACCGCCGGCTATCCGCGCGGGAAGGAGGAATGCTGGCTCGTTCTTGACGCGACGCCTGATGCCGAGCTTGGCGTCGGCCTGACCCGCGCCACCGACGCCGCTGGCCTGCGCGCCGCCGCGCTGGATGGCAGCATAGAGGCAATGATCGACTGGCGCCCAGCCAAAGCCGGAGACTTTGTTTACAACGCCGCCGGCACCATCCACGCCATCGGCGCGGGAGTGATCGTCGTCGAGGTGCAACAAAATGTCGACTGCACCTATCGTCTTTATGACTATGGCCGCCCGCGTGAGCTACACCTCGATGCCGGGCTCGCCGTCTCGCGCACCACGCCGCATGTCGAGCCGCGCGACCGCCACGTCCCGCCCCAAGGCACCCTGACCCTCGTCTCTGGCCCGCACTTCCACCTTGTCCGCGTGACCGACAACTGGCCAGCGCTGGAGAATCGCAACAAGCCCGTCACTGTTGTCCCGCTCTCCGCAGGATGCACTATAGCTGGCGAGCCGCTGGGGTTCGGCGAATGCGCCCGCGTCGCTGATCCCGCCAGCGTCACCCTTGCCCCCGGTGCCAGCGCCATCGCCTGCTGGCCCGCCTGAGCCCCCAATACAGGACAGCTTCGCATGACCGCCCCTGCCATCATCCCCGTCATCCTCTCGGGTGGTTCCGGAACCCGCCTGTGGCCAATGTCGACCCCGGCCCGGCCCAAGCAGTTTCTGCCGCTGGTGACCGACCGGACCATGTTCGCCGAAACCATCGCCCGCACCCAGGGGCAGCCCGGCTTTGCCGCGCCGCTTGTTGTCTGCGGGCCCGGCCATGTTGAGCATGCGCTGGCTGACCTCACCGCCGCCGGTATCGCTCAGGCGCGCATCATCGTAGAGCCTGCCGCCCGCAACACCGCCCCCGCCATCGCACTGGCAGCACACGCAGCCGGCGCGGGCGACACCCCGATCCTCGTCATGCCGTCGGACCATGTCATGACTGACCCGGCAGCCTTCCTCGCCGCGATTGAAGCCGCCCTGCCCGCCGTCCGAGCCGGGGCGCTCGCCACCTTTGGCATAGAGCCGGCCGGGCCCGAGACCGGCTATGGCTATATCCAGCGCGGCGAGCCCAGCGCCGCCGCCCTCGGCACTTTTGCTGTCGCCCGTTTTGTCGAAAAGCCGCCGCTCGACGCCGCCCAGGCGATGCTCGCGGCGGGCGGCCATTATTGGAACGCTGGCATCTTCCTGATGCGCGCCGATGCCTATCTCGCCGCCCTTGCCGCCTCCGCGCCGGCGATGGCCCAGGCCTGCGCCGCCGCCATGGCCGGGAGCGCGGCGACCGGCAGCACCATCCATCCGGACAGCGCCGCCTTCCTCGCCTCGCCCTCGGACTCGATCGACTATGCCGTGATGGAAAAGACGCCCAATGTCGTCGTCGCGCCGGTTGATCCCGGCTGGTCGGATGTCGGCAGCTGGACCGCGCTCCACGCCCTCGCCCAGCACGACGCGCACGGCAATGCGGCCCAGGGCAACGTCCTCACCATCGACACGAATGGCAGCTTGATCCGCGCCACCGCCGGCGTACGCATTGCCACGCTCGGCGTCGACAATCTCATCGTCATCGCCAATGCGGGTCCGGCGGGGACCGACGTCCTTGTCATCCCGATGGACCGGGCACAGGATATCAAGAGGATCGTCGATCAACTCGGCGACGCATGACAGCCAAGAGGGAGAGAGACATGTTGCGTGTAGCAGGCACCATCCAGCTGAAACCCGGCGGCGCGGACCGCATTCGCGATGCCGGCATTGCCATGGTCACCGCCACCCTCGCTGAGGAAGGCTGCATCGACTACAGCTTCGCCAGCGACCTTGCCGACCCGGACCTGATCCGCATTGCCGAAGGCTGGGCCGATGAAGCCGCCCTCGCCGCCCATGGCAAGTCGGACCATATGGCCGCCTTCAACCGCGCCATCGGGGCGGAAGGCATCGTCGCCGCCGACCTCAAGCTCTACAGCGCCGAAGAGGTGAAACAGCTGCTCAAGATCTGACGGCGCGGGTGCGGCTCGCTGCCGGCGGCTTCAGGAACAGCCAGAGCCGCCCTTCGGCCAGACATCGCTGTAACGCTGAAAGCCCATGGTCGAATAATAGCCTGATTGCGCCATGTTGGCGTCGTTGTAATAGCAGACCTGTGTCCACTGGCCGTTGCCACCGACAATGATCCGCCAATTGTGGGATCCGCAATTGTGCGGTTCACACGCCCCGCCCATCACGCGCCCGTCGCTGTGGCGCTGGACCGGGGATTCGACCCCGGGGGCCAGCACCCGCTGCCTGATCGCGGGGTTGGGCACCACCGCCTGCACGGCGGCGCGCACCTGTGGGTGGGTCCAGAAACTGGTGCCGTCGATCCGGTCGCTCGGGTAATTGCCGACATAGCGGGACAGGCTTGGCCCGACACCGGGGTCAGCCCCCGTCCCCGCAGCTTCAGCCGCACCGGCCATCGCTTCACCCGCGGCAGCGACCGCAGCCGCAGTGTCCACCGCCGCTTCCGCAGCCGCCGCATCAGCAGCCGCATCAGCCGCCACTCCCGCAGCCTCGGCCGCTGCATCCGCCTCGGCATCGGCCGCCGGGGTCACGTCGCGCAAATTGCCTTCCCAGACATAGCGTTTGACGCCATCGACCTCGAACTCCAGCCACCGCTGGCTGGCGTTGATTTCGCCCGGCACCCACCGGCCGACCAGTTCCTGTCCGGCGGAATAGCTGAACAGCACTTCGGAATTCCGGGCGGTTGGCCGGTCGCGCACATTGGCGGTGCTGGTCACCACCGCCTGCACCTCTGCCTCCTTGTCGGCCCTGGCGAACCACAACAGCGCGGCGATGATGATGAGGGTGATGATGGCAAAGCTCCACCCGCATCCGGGGCTGGAGCCATTGCCGGGCTTGGCCGCCGGCTTCGGCGGCACCGCCTTGGGTTGGCCGACAGGGGCGACCGGCGCGGACGCCGCCGTCTTGACCTCAACCGCCGCCACCGCCGCGGCAGGCACAGCCTCCGCCGCGCCCGCGCTTTCCGGCACCAGCTCACCCGCGCCGGGCGCCGTCCAGGGCCCGTCCTTGGCCGCGCTCTTGGCCGCATCCTTGGGCTTGGCGGGCCGCTTGGTCCGGGGGACCGACACCGCCGGTTCAGCCGCCTCCCCCGCCTCAGCCGCCTCCCCCGCATCAGCAGGCGCAGCCGGCTCCGGAGCCGCAGCCACAGCGGGCGGCGCCAGCATGGGGGCGAGCACCGGCACATCGCCGGCCTTCATCACCTTGCGCCCGCCGGGGTTGAACAGGGTGACGCGGGTCGTCGCCAGCAGGTCACCGGAGGCGATCAGCGCCGCGGCCTCCTCCGCCGAACAGACGAGACACCCTTCCCCATTGCGGACAAAGGAAAAATCGACCCATTCGGCTGACATTGGCTCACCTGCTCCCGCTGCGACCGCTGACGCACGTCATGACGTCATGCCTTCGGGGTGGTGACCGCCCCCGCGCCGAATTTCAAGCCCCCTGCCGGCAATCCTGTCCCGCGCGCTGCGCCTATTTCTCGCTGATGCGCTGCAACAGCTCGATCACCCGGTTGAACCCGCGGAAAACCGCAAAGCCTGACAAGCCGACGAACAGGCTGACCAGACCGAACAGCTTGAACCCGCCTTCACCGGCGAGCAGGAAACCCAGACCCACCAACAATCCGATCAACAGCTGCACCCACGCCAGCACCGTCAGCAAGGACGGCCCGTCACCAGCCGTTCCGTCGCTTTCGCCGAGTTGCTCTTCCAATCCCTCGATCATGATTATTTCGCCGCCGCATAAAAGGCATAGGCCAGGTTGATGAGGCTGCCAAAGTGCAGCACGGAGACGATCATCGACATCAACCCAAAGCTTTCATAGCTGCCCGCCCCCATCAGAAATCCCGATGACAGGCTGAACAGCAATGTGATCGCCAGACACACCATGGCGACCAGCGCAGCCGTCTTTATCTTCATGCAACTCCCTCCCCTATTCCCTCGGCAGGACATGCCTGCCCAAGCAAATACCTTGTTTTTCAAGGCATTGCGCCGCCCCATGCGAAAGGAAAATAGAGGTCGCCGAACGGCCATTGTCAATCGAAAGCGCGCCCGCAGGCACCGGCAAATGGCGCCGCTATGGCAGCAATCCGCCCGCCTCACTCCCCGTCCGGCTTGGCCCGCAACCGGGCATCGACCACCACCGCCACCAGCACGAACAGCGAAATGGCCAGCCATATGGCGGCAAACTCCATCGCAAAGCCGCCCACGCCCCCGTCAAACGGGAACTGCCCCTTGTAAATGGCGCGATAGCCATACCAGAACAGGGTCAGGATCAACCCGCCCACCACAGCATCCCACAACCGCCTCACCATCCGCCGCTCTCCCCTATCATGCTCCCCCGCGAAAGCAGGGGCCCAGCACGCCCCTCACCACCCGCTCACCTACCCCGTTCCCCGGCGAAAGCCGGGGCCCAGTGCGTCACGGCGTTAGTCACCCCGTTGCCCCAGCAACCGCCCCACCGCGCCACAGGCCAGCACAAAGGCGGCGACCGCCGAAAGCCCCAGCACCATCGCCACAATCAGGCAGAGCAGGATCAGCGCGTCAGTCATCACCTGCAACTGCGTTCACTCATCATCGGGCAACAGATGCTCCATGAGCATCATATGTCTGACATCGTTAGAGAAATTCGGTGTAAGCAATGCCCCTGCATAGCAGGACTGGGCATAGGGACGGACACTCTGACCCATCAGCCAGACCAGCACATCGGCAAATTGCCACGGAGAGGCGTCCCGCAGCACCCGAAGCAGCCCCACGCTTGCGGGCAACCCGAACTGTCCGAAACTGACCAGTTCCCAATGCGCGGCGCTGCTCGGTATGTTCCGCTGCATCATGCGCAAATCCCGGATCAATTCAGAGTAAAGCACCTCTTCGATCGGGATCATGCTGTTCGGCAGGTCTGTTCCATGGTCTGAGCAAGGCCGATCAAGCGCGTTCGCCAGCATCTGTACAAACCAGCGATCTTCCTCCTTCAGAAACGGAGGAACATCCCCCCTCACAACAACGTCCCCTGCTTGTGGCCGTCGTCCTGCACCCCGGCCTTGCGGCTAGCCGCCTGCCGGTCGAGCAGCGGCACCTTGGGCCGCAATCCGGCGAAATATTCGGCGAGGGTGTAGATTTGCAGGCGCGGATAGGTCCGGCCATCCGCCCCTTCATAAACGCCCGCTGCCGCCGCCTCTCGCTCCATCTCCCGCGTCGGCGCAACGGCACAGACGAACAGGCCAATGGGCGATTTCTCGCGTTCGATCACCCCTTTCAGGTCGCGCACCATGGCAACGCCGACATTGCGCCCGGCCTTGACCGAAATGATCGCCGCCTCGGTTTTCCGGTCATGCCCGGTGAAATAGATATAGCCGTCAATCCCCCGGTCGGCGCCCTTGCGCCCGCCCTGATAGGGTTGGCCGTCAATCGCCTGCGTGATCCAGTACTGGAACTGGTGCGGCTCCTCGGCGGCGAGTTTCAGCGCGCTGTCAATGTCATTGGGCGTGCCGATGACGCTATAGGCCAATCCTCCCCGGGACGGGGAGGTGGCAGCGGCATCCGCCGCTGACGGAGGGGGCTCTCCCCCCGCGCCCACGCTGGCGTCGTGCGAACCGATGGCCCCCTCCGACCCCTTCGGGGCCACCTCCCCGTTCCGGGGAGGATTTTTCTTCGCCAGCATGTTCGGCCCGTACCGGTCCTGCAAGCGCCGCTCGATCAGGCCGATCGACAGATGCGTCACATCAATGCCGATCCACTGCCGCCCCAGCTTCTGCGCCGCATCAACGGCGGTGCCACAGCCGCAAAAGGGATCAAGCACCACATCGCCCGGATTGGACGAGGCATTGATGATCCGTTCGAGCAGGGCAAGGGGCTTTTGCGTGGGGTAGCCGAGGCGTTCTTGGGCTTTTGCTGATATGGGTGGAATATCCATCCACAAATCCTGCAAGGCAATGCCGGGCATTTCATCTGCGAACTGCACCAGTCTGGGCATACCTGTTGACCGATGAATTATGTGGCCGGATTCAGCGAAAGCCCGAAGGTTTGCCTTCGAATATGCCCAAAACCGGCCTTCGTAAGGCTTCACTGCTTCATATTGCCAAGCGTCGTTGGGAGTTAGCCATTCATCTGTGAGGTCCGCCTCCCAAGGGCCTCCGATAGGCCGTTTCACGCGCCAATCATAACTTACATCGCCACCGGGTTTGGCAGCCGTCAGATCGGTTTCTTTATACCAGCGTCCCTGGTGATTTTGCCGCTTATACTCTGAGGCAAGATATGCTTCGTCGTACGCCGAAAAGCTTGGATTCCAGGTCCAGTCATCAGCCTTCGTATAGAAAAAAATGACATCGTGAATTCGACCTGGTTGTTTCGCGCCTTGCTTACCATCATTGTGCGCGCTGCTGCGTTTCCAGATGAGTTCAGCGCGCATCCGTCCGCCGAAAATCCCATCCAGCAGCAGCTTGAGATAATGGCTCGCGGTCGGGTCGCAGTGGAGATAGAGGCTGCCGGTCGGTTTCAACACCCGGTGCAGCTCGATCAGCCGCACCGCCATCATGGCCAGATAGGCCATCATGTCATTCTCTTTCAAAAATCCGCGCATCGCGCGCAGCAACTCCGCCACATCCGTGTTGCCGCTGGTCATCACCTCATGAAACGCCTGCTCGGCCTTGTCATTCCAGTGCCAGCTGTCCTCAAACGCCTCAATCTGGCTGTCCGCCCCCTTGCCCGCCGGGGATTTGAACAGGATGTTGTAATTGGCATTACTGTTGAACGGCGGGTCGAGGTAGATCAGGTCTATACTGTCACTGGCAATATGGTCGCGCAGGACATAAAGATTGTCGCCATAGTAAAGTTTGTTGCTCATGAGACAGTGGTAATGCGGGATTTGTCCCGCACCAAGCGCGAATGTGGGCAATTGCCCATATTGACCGGGCAATGGCCCGCAAAGTGTGGGCAATGGCCCCGACAGGGAACCGACATGCCACCCCGCATCACCATCCGCCCCTGTCACTGCCGGCCAGACCCGCTCGACGCGCACGCCGGGCCATGGGGCGAAACGCCCGACGACCGCACCGTCACCCTGTGGTTGGACATCTGTGCCACCGGCCTGTGGGACGGCAGCGGCATGTCAGGGATGCCGGAGCATTTGCCCATCCCCTTTGCCCTGGCGCAGGACATAGGGCGCTGGCAGGCCGACTATGATGACAGTTGGAACATTGCCCGCTGGCACAGCCGAGAAGAGGGGCCGCCCGAATTTTCGCCCGACTATCCCCATGATCATTTCGACCGGCGCGGCGAAGCCCTCGCCGAACGGCTCCGCGCCGCCTTGGGGGAGGCATGGACCGTTCGCCACGCCCCCCTGATGCGCGGGTGAAACCTCTTGGCGGCTTGGCGCGACTCCCTTCCCTCCCCATCAACTCATGATGGGCCAATCCCTCTTGAATACCCTCCCCATCGACTTGCGATGGGGAGGTGGCAGCCCGCAGGGCTGACGGAGGGGCACCTCTCCCCCTTCGTGCCTTCGCGTCCTAGTGTGAGAATGTGTGTGCGCGACGCGCCGCTCACTGGCCCGACTGGTGCTTCCGGAAACGCGCGCGGCGCTTGGCCTCGTCAAACTGGTTGCGCAGCCAGCCCCATCCGCCGGACGCCGCTGCGCCCCCACCGGTCACAACGATTGCGGCAAGAAGGGCCTTGTCCCAGCGCAGGTCCAACACCGCCGTGCCGACAAGGAAAAAGATGAACAGGACAATCAGCCATCCCGCCACCTCGCCCAATTGCCGGGCATTGTTGTTGGCAGAATAAGAATCACCCTCAATCGCCATCGCAACCAGCTCTTCTCGGGTCTTGTCGTTGATAACCCCTTGTTTATGCAGATCATTCACTTCGCGAATTTCGTCATGAATGGATGGCTTTCCGCTTTCCATGGCGCATTCCCTGTTCTGGCCCGTCACTATGGGCGACAGGCTATCAACAGGGTGAATAGTGTTCAAGCCGACCGGGATCGGCCTGCCACGGGCCGCCCCCCTTCGTGCCCCCCTTCGTGCCTTCGCGTCTTTGTGTGAGATCCCCCTCCCCCCGCCAAACCCTTGCACCCTCCCCCGCGCTCGCCCATATCGCGCGGCATGAGTGAACAGCATCAGCCCAGCGCCTCGCACGGCGCCTCGCCCTGGCATGGCACCACCATCCTGTCCGTCCGCACGCCCGGCCGCGTCGTCATCATTGGTGATGGGCAGGTGTCGATGGGCAATACCGTGATGAAGTCCAATGCGCGCAAGGTGCGGCGGCTGCATGATGGCTCGGTGATCGCGGGCTTTGCGGGGGCGACGGCGGATGCCTTCACCCTGTTCGAGCGGCTGGAGCGGCGGCTGGAGACGCACAACGGGCAGTTGCTGCGCGCCGCGGTGGAGCTGGCCAAGGACTGGCGGACCGACAAGTTCCTGCGCAATCTGGAGGCGATGATGATCGTCGCCGACCGGGAGGTGACGCTGGTGCTGACCGGCAATGGCGATGTGCTCGAGCCTGAGGGCGGGGTGACCGCCATCGGCTCGGGCGGCAACTATGCGTTGAGCGCCGCGCGGGCTCTGGTGGGCTATGAAGGGGACGCGGAAAAACTGGCGCGGCGGGCGATGGCGGTGGCGGCGGACATCTGTGTCTTCACTAACGACCAGCTGACGCTGGAAGTCATTGATATTGCTTGATGTTTTGCTTTTGCATAGGGCGTTTGGTCGCTCTATCTCGCCTTCTGTTTCGGACCGGATATGAACCCTGATTTGACCCCAAAGGCCATTGTCGCCGCCCTCGACCAGCACATCATCGGCCAGCGCGATGCCAAACGCGCCGTCGCCGTCGCCTTGCGCAACCGCTGGCGCCGCCAACAGCTCGGCCCCGACCTGCGCGACGAGGTGACGCCCAAGAATATCCTGATGATCGGCCCCACCGGCTGCGGCAAGACAGAGATCAGCCGCCGCCTCGCCAAGCTCGCCGACGCGCCCTTTGTGAAGGTCGAAGCGACCAAGTTCACCGAAGTTGGCTATGTCGGCCGCGATGTCGAACAAATCGCCCGCGATCTGGTTGAGGAGGCCGTGCGCCTCGAAAAGGATCGCCGCCGCGAAGCCGTGCGCGATGCCGCCACCGCCGCCGCGATGGACCGCCTGCTCGACGCGCTCACCGGCAAGGAATCGAGCGAAGCCACGCGCGCCAGCTTCCGCCAGCGCTTCGAGGAAGGCGCGCTCGACAGCGCCGAAATCGAGATAGAGGTGAGCGAGGCACCGCAGGCCGCATTCGAAATCCCCGGCGGCGGCAATGTCGGCATGATCAACATCGGTGAGATGTTCGGCAAAGCGTTCGGCAATGGCGCCCCTAAGAAGCGCCGCAAGCTCAAGGTGCGCGACGCCTGGACCCGCCTTGTCGAGGAGGAACAGGACAAGCGCCTCGACCAGGACGATGTCGCCCGCGTCGCCCTCGCCGACGCCGAAGCCAATGGCATCGTCTTCCTCGACGAGATCGACAAGATCGCCGTCAGCGATGTCCGAGGCGGCTCGGTCAGCCGCGAAGGCGTGCAGCGCGACCTGCTGCCGCTGATCGAGGGCACTACGGTTGCCACCAAATATGGCCCGCTCAAGACAGATCACATCTTGTTCATCGCCTCAGGGGCGTTCCACGTCGCCAAGCCGAGCGATCTGCTTCCCGAACTGCAGGGCCGCCTGCCGATCCGCGTCGAGCTCGCCGCACTGACCGAACAGGATTTCATCCGCATCCTCACCGAAACGAAGGCATCGCTACCCCAGCAATATGTCGCGCTGCTTGGCACCGAAGGGGTAACCATCAGCATAGCCCCCGACGCCATCGCGCGGTTGGCCGGAATCGCCGCCGAAGTGAACCGCACCGTCGAAAACATCGGCGCGCGTCGCCTCCAGACAGTGATGGAACGCTTGCTCGAGGACATCAGCTTCGACGCAGAGGACCGCAAGGGAGAGACGGTGCTGATCGACGCGAACTATGTCGAAAAGCAACTCTCATCGATTGCTCGCGATACCGACCTGAGCAAATTCATTCTCTAGCCCACTCCAGATCGGTCTCGCCATTAACTCCGTCTAAGCAAAGCAGGCTTAGAACAGCGAATGAGGCCGAACGAAACTGGAGTAAATTGCGTGGATTCACGTCCCACTATCGTCGTAATTGGCCTTGGCTATGTCGGCCTGCCCCTCGCTGTCGCATTGGCGACCAAATTTGATTGTTGGGGGGTCGATATCAGCGCCACCCGCATTAGCGAACTCCAAGCCGGGTTTGACCGTACCGGTGAAATCGATACTGCACGGATGACCGCGAGCAGCCTCCACGTGACAGCCAATCCCGACGACTGTCCACCGGCCGATTTCTACATTGTGACAGTGCCCACACCGATCGATGCACACAACAAGCCCGACCTGTCATTGGTCGTCGCCGCATCACGCACGGTTGGTAGGATGCTCGACGGAAGGCGCAAGCCCATCGTCATTTTTGAAAGCACCGTGTATCCTGGGGTCACCGAAGAAATTTGTGCTCCTGAATTGGCTGCTATCTCCGGACTGGTATGCGGCGAAGACTTCTTCCTTGGCTATTCCCCGGAACGTATCAACCCAGGGGACCGAGAACACACTATCGACAAGATCACGAAGGTCGTCTCCGGTCAGACACCAGAAGTGCTCGACAAAATCTCAGACCTCTATGGCGCAGTCACAAGCGGCGGAGTGTTTCGCGCCGCCTCTATCCGCGCTGCGGAAGCCGCCAAGGTTATCGAGAATGCACAGCGCGACATCAACATCGCATTCATGAACGAAATTGCCCAGATTTTCGGCAGCATGGGCTTATCCATCTGGGACGTCTTGGAAGCTGCAGGCACAAAGTGGAACTTCCTCAACTTCTCGCCTGGCCTCGTTGGCGGGCATTGCATCGGCGTTGACCCATTCTATTTGAGCCATCGGGCCGAACAATTGGGCCATAATCCGCGTGTCATTCTATCAGGGCGCTCAATCAATGACGGCATGGCCGAATGGATCGCCGACCGCCTTCACGCAGCACGCGACAATCGGCCAGGAAGCGTCCTCATCCTCGGCCTGACCTTCAAGGAAAACGTACCGGACTTGCGAAACAGCAAGGTTGCCGATTTGATTGCCGGCTTGGTCAAGCGCGGTCACACTGTAAAAGTTCATGATCCGCATGCCGATGCGGCAGAAGCCATGCATGAATATGGCCTGTCGTTATGCAAAAAAGCTTTTGACTGCCAGTACGATCTGGTTGTCTTGGCTGTCCCCCACCAAGAATATATGGAAATGGATGGCGGTGTTCTCGCTGGACTGGTTGCAGAACGCGGCATTCTTGCAGACTTGAAAAATGGCCTCGGGAGGAGCGCCGATGACTTCCCCTGCCGCGTGTGGCACCTTTGATCAAATCCGGACGGACTTTAAAAATGACCGAACATTTGATTACCGGCGCCGCCGGATTCATTGGAATGACCCTAGCGTTACAATTGCTAGAACGCGGTGACAGAGTCATCGGCATAGACAGTCTCAACGACTATTACAGCGTCCAGTTGAAGAAGGATCGGCTGGCTCGGCTCCAGGACATTGGTGGCGACCGCTTCACCTTCATACAGATTGACTTTTCCGACATGGCTGAACTGGACAAGTCCCTGAAACACTTGCAGTTTGACCGGATCATCCACCTCGGAGCGCAGGCTGGAGTCCGCTATTCAATTGAGAATCCGCACGCTTATGTCCAATCCAATCTGGTTGGACACCTCAACATGCTGGAGGTCGCACGCCATCGCGGAGTCAGCCACTTCGTCTACGCCTCCTCCTCGTCTGTCTATGGTGGTAACACCCAGCTTCCTTTCAGTGTCTCAGACCGGGTTGATCACCCCCTCTCGCTATACGCGGCCACGAAAAAGGCAGACGAACTGATGAGCGAAACCTACGCCCATCTGTATCGGTTACCGCAAACTGGCCTCCGCTTTTTCACTGTTTATGGCCCATGGGGTCGCCCAGACATGGCCATGTGGATATTCACCCGCAAGATACTCGCTGGCGAGCCAATCGAGGTGTTCAATCACGGCAACATGCGTCGGGATTTCACATACATCGATGATATCGTGTCTGGGATCATAGCTTGCCTGGACAATCCGCCACCCGATGACGGGTTGGTCAAGGCGGGCGGAAGCCAGAAACCCCACCGGCTATACAATATTGGCAACCATCGTTCGGAAGAGTTGATGCGGTTGATCGACATCATCGAACAGTCGTGCGGGCAGAAAGCAGATCGGCAATTCTTGCCAATGCAACCGGGCGATGTGCCAGAAACCTTTGCTGATATTGACGCCATCCAGTCGGATCTTGGTTATGCGCCAACCACCTCAATCGACGTAGGGGTGCCGAAATTCGTTGACTGGTACAAATCCTATCATGGGATCGGCTAAAGGTGCCATTGTTTGCAGCAGCGGCACGCTTGGAGGCCTCACTTGTCTGCTGTGTCAATATACCAACGATTATCACCCTCAAGACACAGAGCCGTCAATTTACCGGATCCATAGGCTCCAGTATCAATGCTGATCCGGTTGGGATTCTCCTGCACATCAGGAAAGATGGTGTGCCCATGGACAACGACCAGGCCATGGTCGCGTTCGTCCGACAGAAATTCGTCCCGAATCCAGCGAAGATCTCCAACGCGCTGCTCATGCAAAGGAACGCCGGGTCGAATACCGGCGTGCACAAACAGATAGTCACCCAAAACGATCTTGTCTTCGGCAGATGACAAAAACTCCACATGGCTCGCAGGAACCATGGGCGGAAAGGCCTGCGCCAATTCTTCGAAGGTCATCTGGTCATAGGCCTCACCGACCAATCCATAGCTATGGATTGTCGGTGCGCCACCGATACGGACGAAATAGCGCATAAGCTTTGGATCGCCACCCAGAGCTGCCAGAAAAACTTCTTCATGATTGCCCATCAGGCAGCGCACATCTGGCCAACTGCGAGCAAGGGTCATGGCTCGTTCGACCACTTGCTTTGATTGGGGCCCTCGGTCGACCAGATCCCCAAGGAGAATGATCGAGACGTCCGCGGCTCCACGATCGTTGCTATCTGCCGCAATCTTGTTCAACAGCTTTTCGAAAAGATCGTCGCGTCCATGAATGTCGCCAATGGCATAAATGCGACGGCCAGCCGGAACCTGCGGACGGATTGGCTGGGGCTGGTTATTCTTTCGTCTGAAACGGGAAAAGAACATGGCGACGTTTCTGTTATGGAGAGGACTGCGATTTAACGTTTGGGACGGACAAGTCCAGAGCCGGCTGGCATTTCAACGGCCCTGAGCCACTCGCCTTTGGGCCCACCATGCCAATCGTTCAGCAATGCGCTTTTCATGACCCCTTTCCACCGGGTGATAGAGCTTGTGAGGTTCAATTCGATCAGGCCAGAAATTCTGACCTGAGAACCCGTCAGGAGCATCATGATCATAGACATAGCCCACACCCATGCCCAGATCCTTCATTGCCTTGGTAGGCGCGTTAACCACATGGACGGGTGGCGGCAGTGACCCAGTTTGCTTGGCCAATGCCCAGGCGGCCTTTTGTGCGCCATAGACGGCATTGGATTTCGGTGCCGTCGCACAGTAAAGGCAGGCTTGGACGATAGCCAATTCGCCCTCCGGTGAACCAAGAAAGCGATACGCATCAAGGGCGGCCATGCATTGGGTCAAAGCCTGTGGATCGGCCAATCCAACGTCTTCACTGGCAAAGCGGGTAATGCGTCTTAGCACATATAAAGGGTCTTCCCCTGCCGTCAGCATGCGCGCCAGATAATAGAGCGCGGCGTCAGGATCGGATCCCCGCATCGCCTTATGCAAAGCGGAAATCAGATTATAGTGCCCGTCTCTATCCTTGTCATAGACTGGTGCACGGCGCTGGAGCAGACGCAACATCGCATCCCTGTCAAGGATGTCATCGCAGAGATTCCACAGCATCTCTGCCTGATTGAGCAGAAAGCGGCCATCGCCATCACTGCTGGCAATTAAGGTCGTGCGCGCATTTTCATCAATCGGCAGGGTCTGGCCAACATGGGCTTCTGCCTTGGCCAAAAGCCTCTCCAACGCCGCCTCATCAAGTCGGCGAAGGACCAACAACTGGGCTCTCGACAACAAGGCTGCATTGATTTCAAAACTGGGATTCTCGGTCGTCGCACCTATCAGGATGATTGTTCCATCCTCTACCACAGGCAGAAAGGCATCCTGTTGGGACCGGTTGAAGCGGTGGATTTCGTCCACGAAAAGCAATGTCTGTTCGCCAAAACTCTTGGCTTCTTCAGCAGCTGCAAATGCACGCTTGAGATCAGCGACGCCCGAAAAGACCGCCGATAGTGATGAAAACCGCACATCAAAAGCGTTTGCCAACAGACGGGCAATACTGGTTTTACCGCAGCCTGGTGGGCCCCACAGAATCATTGAGGAGAGACGCCCTGTCTCCGCCATGCGGCCCAATGGCCCATCTGCGTCGGTCAGATGCTCTTGTCCGACCACCTCCTCAAGACGGGTGGGGCGCAACTGGTCGGCCAGCGGGACATGTCCGATCGCCGCCATCAACCTCGTTTCGGCAGGGTCGACAAATAGGTGTCGACCACCTTCTGGTTGATGGCATCCCAATGATAGGCCTGCGCGGCGTGATGTCCCGCCGTTCCTGACTGACGTAGGCTTACTCGATCGTTGGCATAGCCTTCTATGGCATCGGCATAGGCGCTGACTGCCCTGGGTTCAACCAGATGACCAGTGACGCCATTTTGCACCAATGTGCGCGCACCGGTCGCGTCAGCGGCGACCACCGCCACACCGGCGGCCATAGCTTCCAGGGTAACGTTGCCGAATGTTTCCGTCACCGATGGATTAAGCAATACGTCCATGCAGGCTACCGCACGGCCCAGATCATCGCCCATCTGGAAGCCGGCCATGACAGCGTCAGGCACCTCGGCGAGAAAACCATGCTTGGCCGGGCCATCCCCGATGATCAGAACCCGATGAGGAACATTGCGGCGACGGAGTTCCGTGCAGGTCGCTGCGAATATATCCAGACCTTTTTCCAGGACCAACCGACCGAGGAATCCGATTACAAGTTCGTCATCCCCAATCCCAAGCGAACGGCGCCATTCATTGTCTCGACGGACAGGATTGAACCGCTCATGGTCAACACCGCGGGACCACACCGCAATGGGCGGCTTGACCCCCTGGCGCTGGAGGCGAGCCACAATCTCTTCGGATGGGGCTACCAGCGCATCACACCGATTGTAAAAACGGCGCAACGCGGCGACGACCAGCCCTTCAAGGAAACCCAATCCATAATAAGCAGGATATGTCTCAAACAGGGTATGTACCGACGCCACCACTGGCAGACCGCGATTACGGGCGTACGTCACAGCCCTGTGCCCCAAAATATCAGGCGCCGAGACGTGAACGCAGTTTGGCTGAAAGCTCTCAAGGTCTGCAATGACATGGCGAGGCAGCCCCTTTGCCAGCCTGTACTCCCCCCTGCCCCCGGGCAATGGTATGGCGGGAACATCCACCAAATCCCCAGTTGGCGGAAAGGCAGGTTCTGCAACAGTGGGGGAATAGACGCGAAATTTGGCGCCTTGGTTGAGTCCATAGCCCACCAACCGGTTAAGCGCCTGGTTGGCACCGTCCCTGACATAATTATAATTTCCGCTGAAAAGCGCGATACGCAAATCACGAGCGGTAGGTCCGGGAGTCGTCATTGCCTGCGAACTAATCCCAACCGAACGGAATGGCAAATCCGAGGGTCAGGCTCCGGATGGCCCTGAATGGGCATCAGGCTCTCTCAAACGCGCGAGGACGACACGCCGTTCGTCCCCCTGTCGTATCTCGATCGTCCATCCACTGGGATGGGTCAAGACTTCCGTCGGCTGGGGAACATGCCCGGCCAGCACAAAGGCAAGTCCACCCAGCGTGTCGACATCTCCTTCAACCTCAGCCAAACGCGGGTCCAGTCGCTCCGCCAATTCCTCCAGTTCTATACGCGCATCGACGTCCCAGCATCCCAGCCCAACCGGGATCAACAAATCCTGTGGAGCCTCGTCATGCTCATCCTCAATATCGCCAACGATCTCCTCCATCAGATCCTCGATCGTCAAAAGGCCATCTGTGCCAGCATATTCATCAAGCACTATGGCCAGATGGGTCCGCTTTGCCCGCATTTCAGCCAACAACTCCATCGCGCTCATCGACTGTGGCACATACAGGGGCTGCCGCATCAACGGGCCTAGCTTGGCTGGCGGGGGCTCTTTACGCGCTAGGATAGAAAATACGTCTTTGACGTGCAGCATGCCGATGACATTGTCGAGACTGTCGCGATACACCGGCAATCGACTATGGTCTGCCTCTGCAAACAGGGCCACTACGTCGTCAAAGCTGGCGTTCTCATCGATTGCGATGATATCTCCACGCGGAACGGCTACATCATCCGCCGTTTGCTCCCCAAAGTTGAGCATGTTCCGCAGCATTTCCCGCTCGACCCGAGACAAATCGCCTTCCCGGGCCGCTTGGGTGTCAATCTCGGCGTCCTCTTCGGCCTCGTCGATGACTTCTTCTATCTGCTCACGCAGTGTGGGCTCATTGGAGTCCCCGAACCAGATATTGCGCAAATAGCGCCAAAGACGGCTACTACTGTCGCCCTCCGATTTGGGCCCGCTGCTCGCCATTTAATTCGCTCCTTCCAAGGTGTAAGGGTCTGCAAATCCCAGTGACTCCATTACCTGTTTCTCTAGGCCCTCCATTGCTTCCGCGTCTTGCTCGGTCTGGTGGTCATAACCCAGCAGGTGCAGCGTGCCATGGACCACCAAGTGAATGGCATGGGCCCTGATGGAAACCGACTTTTCTGAGGCTTCCCGTGCGCATGTCTCCCAGGCCAACACTATATCGCCAAACAGCGTCTCAACCAGAGGCATCGGAGCGCCGTTCATCACCTCTTCCCTTTCCAACTGCGGGAATGAAAGAACATTGGTCGGCCTGTCCTTGCCACGCCAAGTGGCATTGAGCAATTGCACCTCTCTATCATCGGTCAGTTGTATCGCGACCTCGGCTGTTGCCGGCAATGTCAGCCAGAAACGAAACGGACTGGCATCCAATGTCGCCTCTACAGCTTTCGTGAGCGATGTTTGCCAATCGCCCTCGCCTTCCCAACATGGATCGATGGTGACAGCAACGTCAATCATCCTTGCCCTCATAGGCTTCAACGATCCGACCGACGATGGGATGCCGCACGACGTCGGCCGTTGAGAAGCGAACCACGGAAATCCCGTCAACGCCCTCCAGTCGGCCAACCGCGTCTTGAAGCCCGGAAACACCGGGCGGAGGCAGGTCCACCTGTTTCGGGTCACCGCACACAACCATACGGCTGTTCAGGCCAAAACGGGTAAGAAACATCTTCATCTGCGCGACAGTGGTGTTCTGCGCTTCATCAAGGATGACAAAGGCATCCGCCAGGGTTCGCCCGCGCATGAACGCTAACGGCGCGACTTCTATCTCTCCTGATGCGATCCGTCGCTCGACTTGCTCAGCGGGCAGACAATCATACAAAGCGTCATAAAGCGGACGCAAATATGGATCGACCTTGTCCTTCATGTCGCCGGGCAGAAACCCTAGCCGCTCACCAGCCTCGACTGCGGGGCGCGAGAGGATCAGCCGCTGCACACTGCCTTGGATCAACTGGCTGACGGCCTGGGCGACGGCAAGATATGTCTTGCCTGTTCCTGCTGGGCCAAGCGCAAAAATTATATCATCGCGCACCAGGGCGTGCATATAGCCGATCTGGGTGGACGATCGCGGGACAATCGTCTTTTTCCTGGTGCGGATCATGATCGGCGGACTGGAATGGTCGGCACGTTGCACAATGCCATCCAGCGTTGGCTCTGCCGCCATGGCAATAACGGCGTCCAGCAAGCCGGGATCGATTTCATCACCCCGCTGCAATCGTCGGTAAAGATCGTTCAAAACATCCCGTGCAAGCGCGACGCTTTCAGCCGTTCCTTCCAGACCGACCCGATCACCGCGCGCGGTGATGAAAACGCCCAGCCGGTTCTCCAGCGCGACCAGATTTTGATCATATTGCCCAAATAACTGAGGCAGCAATTGCGGGCGGTCAAAGGTCATTTCGGTCCGGCTCCGGTCACCGGAACGAGCAGGCAGGGGCTTTCGGCTCATATGGTTCCTTCAGCGCAGTCCCAGGGCCCGTCGCCAGACATGGCTCGACGGTCTCCAGAAACGGTAGCAGGCACAAGATGCACCACTTCGCGCCTTGTGACAGCAAAATTTTGAATGGCTGCTAATGATGACTGGCGAACGCCCTCAAGTGACGATCTGGCCGCTCAGGGACAAGGGGCCAGCCTCTGTCAGATCGACCAAAACGATATCGCCGATCTGGTCATCAGAAAGAACGTGCACGGATTGCATCCAAGGCGATTTGCCGATCAATTGACCCGGCTTTCGTCCATCCCGTTCAAGCAAAACTTCGCATCTGCGGCCAACAGAGTCGGCATTGAATCGCGCCTGATCGCGCAAAAGGTTCGCCTGAAGACGTTGCAAGCGATCATCCAAAACGTCGGGGGCCACCATATGCCCTAGGTCCGCAGCCGGTGTCCCCGGACGCGCGCTATATTTGAAACTGAACGCCTGCGCATATCCAATCGCTTCTACCAGACTCAGCGTATCGAGAAATTCGGCTTCGGTTTCACCCGGGAAGCCAACGATGAAATCACCGGAAATGGCAATGTCCGGTCGGACCTGCCGAACCCTTTCAATCTGCCGGAGGTAGTCATCACGACCATGGCTTCGATTCATTGCCCGCAGCACCCTGTCATTGCCCGATTGGACGGGCAGATGCAGAAACGGCATCAGCTTTTCCACATCTCCATGTGCAGCGATCAGATCGTCCGTCATGTTGTTCGGATGGCTGGTTGTGTAACGGATGCGCCAGAGGCCGGACAGTCTATCAAGCGCGCGGATCAGTCCGGCCAGACCAATGGACCGCCCGACATCATCCGTCCCGGACCACGCGTTCACATTCTGCCCAAGCAACGTGATTTCCCGGGCACCCGCATCAACCAGTGAACGGGCCTCGTCGAGGATAGCAGCAAATGGACGACTTACCTCTGCTCCACGCGTGTAGGGCACAACACAATAGGTGCAAAATTTGTCGCAGCCTTCCTGGATTGTCAGAAAAGCAGACGCTCCGACACGCTTACGGCTTGGCAAGGAAGCGAATTTTGAATCCGCCGGCATGTCAGTATCAACAGCCAGCCCATGTTCAGAGGCCTGTTTCAATAATTGGGGCAAGCGATGGTAAGCTTGGGGCCCTACCACCACATCCACCTTGGCCCTGCGAGCGATCTCCTTGCCCTCAGCCTGGGCAACGCAACCAGCCACAGCAATCATGGGACGTGTGCCGTCGGCGCGCCGCAAACGGCCAATATCGGAATAGACCTTTTCCGTAGCCTTTTCCCGAATATGGCATGTGTTGAGCACAACCAGATCCGCATCAACCGCATTGGCGGCAGGCACCATGCCCTCGCCGGAAAGCATTTCGCTCATGCGTTCGCCGTCATAAACATTCATCTGACAGCCAAAACTCTTTACATGGTATCGCATCTTATGTCCGTAGCGCCAACAATTGCCGGATAGTGTCAAGGAAAGGCACCTAGGCCATTTCAGCTGCCAATGCGAGATGGAGCCGCACGGGGAAAGACATCACCGTGGCAGCACTCGTGTTTTGATCCATGGCAGCGGAGTTCTAGCCCGGCCGAGTTTCCCGCGTGACCAAGCCTGATCCGGTTTCGGTTTCAAACATCCTTGTTCGGATCAAGCCACGCTACGCTGATATAGTTCGGACTGCATGACCGCCTCAATCCGCGCGCGACACTCCGCCGCGATCGCTTTTCGACCACCCAAAAGGGTCGGATCGAAGGATTCAAGAAAATGGATATGGAGATCAAATCGACCACTGCGGCCCAATATCCGCAGGGCATTGTCAATGCCACCCTCATTCCCAATCCAGGCAATCTCGCTGGACACATCACCATAGTCAATGAATACTGGTTGCACATGCACATCCGCAGGCGGTGGTTCCAGAACCCCAAGCAAGGATGACTTGAACGGCAGCAATGATCGGCCGTCATTGGTCGTGCCCTCGGGAAACACTGCTATGGCATGGTTCTCGGCCATCGCTTCCCGAACCATGCTGATTTGCGAGGATACACCCAGCCTGTCATCGCGCGAGACATACAAAGTGCGGTTCAAACCACACAGCCAGCCGATCACGGGGGTCTTGGCCAATTCAGCCTTTGCAATAAAGGCGGTCCCACTCGCTCCGCCCAGAGCCAGAATATCTATCCAACTCAAATGATTGGCGACGAAAAACACATTGCCGAAACGAGGAGCCCCCACGGTGACGACTTTCGCCCCGACAACAGCCGCCGCCGAGCCGAGGAAGGTTCGTGGCCAATGCGAATGGCGACCAATTGCATGTGTCAAATAGTGTAAGGGCACCAGGAGGACCAACAACCCAACCAGTGCGCTCAGCCGCGCGACAATGCGCAGCCAACTGGCCACTGACATGACACGCCCCTGGGAGGATTTGGCGTCAATCCTTCCGGTTAATGGCAACGCCATACAACTCCATGCGATGGTCAACCAAACGAAACCCTAGGCGTTCGGCAATCTGCCGCTGCAAGACTTCAAGCTCGGGGTCGACAAACTCGATCACACGCCCAGTCTCAACATCAATCAGATGGTCATGATGCGCTTCAGGCGCGGCCTCATAACGGGATCGGCCATCGCCGAAATCATGCCGGTCAAGTATCCCTGCTTCCTCAAACAGGCGCACAGTCCGGTATACCGTCGCTATCGATATCCCGCTGTCTATCGCGGACGCCCGCGCGTGAAGCGTTTCAACATCGGGATGATCATCCGAATCGCCGATGACTTTGGCAATCACGCGCCTTTGCTCGGTAATTCGCAAACCCTTTTCGGCGCAGAGCGTTTCGATGTCGATTTTGTTGCCCATGTAACCTTCGCCGTTGCAACCCTGCGGAGCATATAGGTTACTCGATCAGGAGCAGCAAGTGACCGACTAGCGGAACCGCGCCCACAGCAACCCGTTAATCGGTACCGCACCACAACAAGAACGCCCGCCCATCCAGGCACAGTGGCACGGATGAGCGGGCAAACCGCGCAATCAGAGACAATACAGCTTATTTGCGGCCAGGCTTGCGACCGCCACCGCGTCCCTTGGTCCCAAGGCCGATCTGCTTGGCCAGCGACCGGCGCTGCTCTGCATAATTGGGCGCTACCATCGGATAATCGCTAGGAAGCCCCCACTTCGCTCGATAATCGTCAGGAGTCATCTGATAGTGCGTCATCAGGTGACGCTTCAGCATCTTCAGTTTCTTACCGTCTTCAAGGCAGACGATATAGTCTGGCTTAATCGAAGAACGGACAGACACAGCGGGCTGCTGCTTCTCTTCAGCAACTACCGGAGCCGAACCAAGTCCAGCCAAAGAAGCGAAAACCGACTGGATGAGGCCAGGAAGCTCCGCTGTCGAAACGCTATTATTGCTGACGTGCGCCGAGACGATGTCTGCTGTTAATGTCGCAAGAAATTCCTGCGTATCGTTTGCGTCTGCCATTTCAATATTCCCGAGATATGATTGTTAGATCGCATCGTCCCTCATACTCAATGATGGAATCAACATCGATCACGTGACCCTCTAATGGAATTTTCATGATGGTGCAACATTCCAAATCAATTTCTAAATCGGAACTTATAATATCCTTACAGAAAAGATCAGAAAGCTGTGACCATCTTGTTCATTGTGACCGCGTTTCGCATTGTCCCATCGTTTCCGCGGTAATAGGATTTGCGTAATGCAACCTCGACAAATCCAAAGGCGCGATAGAGATCACGCGCAGGATTGTCTTCGCGCATCTCAAGACAAGCCATGGTCACCAGTTCACCGCTGCATATGCTCAGCCAGTCGTTCATTAGGGCCGTCGCAACGCCAGATCTACGCCATCGGGGATGAACGGCCAACAAAAGCAGCTCGCTCTCCCCCGCAATTATCCGAAAGATGGCAAAGCCCGCGAGCTGTCCCGCACCGTCGCCCAAATAGGCTCCGCGCAGTTGGTAACCGGGCATCGCCAAGGTGGCGAGCACCTGAGCTGAGTTCCATGCTTCGCCATATCTGGGATCAAATGCAGCGGCCATAATCTCATCCACAGCCGCCAGTCGGTCCATCCCGATACCCACGACATCAACGGGCTGACGGGTAGCGTAATTGCCTGCCATCAAGCAGCAACCTTTGCATCTGGCGGTCGCGCATACAAAGGCCGCAGATCGCCGAAAATTTCTTTTGGACCAAGGAAAGGAAACAGCCTCGCATCTGCTTCGGCTGGCCACGCCTGTCCGAAACCGCGCAGGGAAACAAAATCGACCGCTCTCTGACCGGCAACATGTTGATCAGTAATGCAGCTGACAGCCGCGTCAGGTGTGCAGGAATTGACGACAACAGGGTCATTCATGGCCTGACCGCCTGCGACCAGCCATTCGCCATGTCCCCCATCGATAACCACTGCCAACTGGTCCGCGCCGCTCAGGCTGCGGCCATGTGCTGCAACCAAGGATAAAGTATTGAACCCTTTCAGGTCCGCTCCCCATCCAAAGGCCAATGCCTTGGCAGCAGCAATGCCAATCCGCTGCCCTGTGAAACTGCCAGGGCCGCAACCTACGCAAATCGCTGTGGCCCGGCCACCGTCAGGCAAGTCAGAAATAGTTGGCAGCAGCTGTTCGGCATGCCCCCTGCCTATCAATACATGGCGGTGGCCGATCAACTGCTCGCCATCAAACAGGGCGACGCTCAAATGCGGCGTACACGTATCAATCACTAACAGCCGCACGGGACCGGGTTACCGTTTCAGAAGACGCGGTTGAAGCGACCGAACTCCGGGCGCGGACTGCGTTCAAAAATGGTGTTGGGGTCGCCATACCCTAGGGTGGAAATGAAGTTGACCTTAAGGCTGGGCTCATCGGGAAAAAAGGCTGCTTCAACTGCTTCTGGGCTAAAGCCGGACATGGGCCCGGTATCCAAACCCAAAGCGCGAGCCGCCATTATGAAATAGGCGCCTTGCAAGGAAGAGTTTCGAAAAGCGGTGGCCTGAATGAGCGCGTCATTGCCGTCAAACCAGCTCTTCGCATCGGTATGCGGAAACAGATCAGGCAAATGATCGTGAAAGCGCAAGTCCATCGCGATGATTACACTCACCGGAGCGGACAATATCTTCGGCGGGTTGGCCCCGCCAGCGCAAGCGGCCAGCTTTTCCTTGGCTGCCGTGGAGGTGCACCAAATCAGTCTGGCCGGTAGCGCATTGGCCGATGTTGGTCCCATCTTCATGAGATCCCAGATCGATTCCAACTGATCCACGCTGACAGCACGATCCAAATAACCGTTATAGGTTCTGGCTGTCCGGAATAGCTGGTCCAGTGCCGCGTCGTTCAATGGCTCGCTCATGATAATTGGTCCTAGCCAACAGGAGTTGAAAACCTTACCGCCAAAAATGCCTAAACGGCATGCACTTCCGTCACTTCGGGGACGTAATGCTTCAGAAGGGACTCAATGCCGTTTTTGAGTGTGGCCGTTGACGAAGGGCAACCAGCACAGGCGCCCTGCATCACAAGATAGACGTGGCCCTTGTTAAATCCCTTAAACCGAATATCGCCGCCATCATTTGCGACAGCAGGCCGAATGCGAGTCTCGATCAACTCCTTGATCTGATCAACGATATCAGCGTCGGCTGGATCAAAGGGCAATTCATCGACCAGTCCGTCTTCAGGAGGGACGGAAATCCCAGCTGCCGATGCTTCTCGCAACAACGGCATATCAGCAGTGAAATGATCCAGAAGAATGGCCGCAACATCCGCCTGCAAAAGGCTCCAGTCGGCACCGGGGGCCGCCGTCACAGCAACGAAATCCTTGCCAAAATGCACGCCAGTTACATCGCCCAGACCAAAAAGCACTTCTGCAAGTGGCGACGCCTCTGCCGCCTCTGGCGAAGAAAAGTCTCTGCTGCCGGAGGCCATCACGATCTGACCGGGCAGAAACTTGCGAGTAGCCGGATTCGGCGTCAATTCAGTTTCGATCAACATGAGTTGCATTTGGGCCTAGGGCGGGACGGTTGCAAGGGCGCAACTCCGAACAGGCGTGCAAATATTGCCATAATGGAAGCAATTGACCAATGATCAGGCGGCAACGCATCTTCTCCGCTTTTGCCTGCATTGACTGGTCCGGCGCAGCGGTGCCCCGGCCGCACGGCATCGCGATCGCGCTGGCATCCGGCCAGACCGCGCCACGCCTGATTGAGCCAGCAGGAGGCTGGAGTCGCGCACTTGTGCTCGATTGGTTGGTCGACCATGCCCGGCGTGGTACGGATATGCTGATTGGTTTTGACCTTTCACCCGCACTGCCCTTCATCGACGCCAACGCCTATTTTCCGGGGTGGCACGGGAGTCCGAAGGGGCCGCGCGAATTATGGCGGCTCGTTGACTCTTTGTGCTCCAATGACCCTCATCTCTCGGCTACTTCCTTTGTCGATCATCCCGACATATCCCCATATTTCCGTAGGCACGGCGGTCGGGAAGGCACATTGTTCGGCGTCGGCATCGGGCGACTCCGCCAAGTGGAAAGCCATCAACGCGCGACCGGTCAGGCTCGCTCTGCCAGTTGTTTCAACCTGGTTGGCGCAGCCCAGGTAGGCAAAAGTTCCCTCACTGGCATGCGTCTCTTCAGCCGACTGGAGGATCGCATCCCCATTTGGCCTTTCGACCCGCTGCCCGAACGAGGACCAGCAATCATCGAAATCTACACGAGTGTCGCGGCGCGGGCTGCCGGCGTCCCGGCCCACCGCAGCAAGATCCGCGATTCAGAAGCACTCGAGGCCGCGCTTGCCTGCCTCGGCTCACCGTACCAACCTGTTTCGCGCCTTGATGATCATGCGACAGACGCATTGGTTACCGCCGCCTGGATGCGCAGCACAGCGGCCAATGCCGATTACTGGCACCCCGAACCGCTGACCAATGCAATCGCGCAACAGGAGGGCTGGACCTTTGGTATCATTTAACCCTAAAGGGCAGCCAGCGCCGGCTTAGCTCAGTTGGTAGAGCACCTGATTTGTAATCAGGGGGCCACGGGTTCGAATCCTGTAGCCGGCACCATTTTCACCCTCGCAGATCTTATCACCACCAGCGCTGGCCGGCGATCGGTCGGCCAAGCATGACACGTGCGTGCGATCCTCGACTGCTCAGCCCAAAAGCCGTGCGGTCGGATAAATTGCGTCACTCTTGATCGGGCTAACTGCGGGCTATAGGCGAATTGGCATCATCGGACACTCGGGACTTTATAAGTTCCGCGTTCGTTCGGGTCAGCGCAATAGAATCCGTTCCCGGGCGTTTGAACGCCGGCCTCAAACCTCGAGAGTCATCGCAAGATCGACGAGCCAATAGAAGCCAACGCCGATCAAAAGACTGGCCAGTATCAGAAAAAGTATAAGCCCAGCAGATGTAAGCAACATATCGGTAGTTCGCCGCAATGCGCGCTGGTTTCGACTATAGGACCTACCTGACCTGCTATTCATTTTTCGACCCCTTTTGCCGTGCCAATTTCAGGCTTCTGACCACCTGCGAATAGCTTTCGGCAGGGGCAGATCAAAAGGAAGTCGCGGTCAATTCGACCGTAATTTGGCAGCGATTGCCCAGATTTAAGTTGCAAGCGTACGTCTCGGGCAGGAAACTAACCCACCCGAGCCATCCATTCATCCGGACCTTCTAACCAATCAATGGGAAACAAGCACTGGCAAGCGCGGACTACCTAAGACGGAGAGGGTGGCCCCGCCGAGAATGAAATCGCGCAAGCGCGAATGGCCATATCCACCCATCACAAGCACATCGCTACCAAGCGCCAAGGCTTCTTCTTGAAGCGCTGACCCAATATTTCTGCCGTTGATAGGCCGGTTGACCATATGCACAGACAAGCCTTTGCCAGCGATGGTTGCCACCGTGGTCGCCTCATCCATGCTGGAGTCGACTGTCTTTTCACCGCCTATGGTCAGCAGGACAAGCTCTTCGACATTGGGTAATACCGCGAGTGCATCTGCCAGCGCCCTGGCAGCAACGCGGCTGTTATCCCAGGCGAGAGCCACTCGTCTCGGGGTGAAGGCGCCTGTCCAGTCAGGGGGCGCCACCAGCATCGGTCGACCGATAGAAAACAGGAGATTTTCGGCAACCAGCCGATCACTCATAAGCCCTTGCTTGTCGACGCCGATTACCAGCACATCATGCAGGCGGGCCCGATCAGAAATGCAACTGATCATTCCGCGGGAGTGATCAAAGTCATTGACCACTCCAACCTTGATCCCCAACTTCTCAGCCTTGTCACACAGTGCTTGGCCATTGGCGATGTTCGCCTCTGCCCGACGGCGAAAATCCTGTTCCATTTCCGCCAAACTGCGCCCGGATGAACTGGGCGGCACATTAGCGTCAAGGTTCGCGAGAAATGCGGTGAGCTTACCTGCCCCTGACTGGACCAGAGCCAGCGCAAGCGCTGCCGCTCCCCTGTCGATGGAAAAGCTGTCCACTGTTGCATAAAGCATGACGTTTGTTGTGCGCGATGGGCTGGTCACGGTCGGATATCCTCGTTCCAAATCGATGAAACGAGCGGCCCGCCGGTCGCGGCGCAAACACTGTAACCGGCATCGAGCTCACTCGATGCGGTCCGACATCGCGACATGTGTGTCGCCAGAGGGGCCCGGCCCGCATCCGACAAATAGGCTCTTCAGTTGCCAATTCAAGGTGAGAGTCCTTGCCTGATCAGCCGGTTGACGCCACATCCAGCTGCATGGCGATGCAGAGGGTAAAGGCTACTGCCTGCCAGATCATTCGCGACGACAGGAGAGACCAGCATGGCTGACGAAATCGAATTTGAAATCAAGGGTCAAGAACTGCAGTTCGTTGAGATTGAGCTTGATCCTGGCGAAAGCGCGGTGGCCGAAGCAGGCGCTTTGGTTTGGAAGGATGGCAGCGTCGGCATGACCACAGTGTTTGGGGACGGCAGCGGTGATCAAGGGGGCGGCTTCATGGGTAAGCTGCTCGGCGCCGGCAAGCGGCTGGTTACTGGCGAGAGCCTTTTCACCACTGTTTTCACCCATAACGGTGTCGGCAAGGCCCGGGTTGCTTTTGCGTCGCCCACACCGGGAGCCATTCTTCCGCTGAAACTGTCCAACTACGGGGGCACCCTGATATGCCAAAAGGACAGCTTTCTGGCCGCTGCCAGGGGCGTATCAATTGGCATTGCCTTTCAACGCAAGGTGATGACTGGCCTGTTCGGTGGTGAAGGTTTCATCATGCAGAAACTGGAGGGTGACGGTTGGGTCTTTGTCCAGATGGGAGGTACATTGGTGGAACGCGAGTTGGCGGCAGGCGAAGAAATCCATGTTGATACAGGCTGCCTCGCCGCCTACACGCCGACCGTCGATTTCGATCTGGTAACGGCAGGCGGGGTCAAATCAGTATTGTTCGGTGGCGAGGGCCTCTTTTTCGCCCGATTGCGGGGACCAGGGCATGTCTGGATTCAATCCCTCCCCTTCTCCCGCCTTGCCGGACGCATGCTAGCAGCAGCAGGGCCACGAGGTGGCGAAAACCGGGGCGAGGGGTCCGCGATCGGCCTCTTGGGCGATATCATCCAGGGCAATCGCTGACTTTGCCTGGCGCCGGGGGCTTCAGCCTTTCCGGCGCCACCGGTCAAAGATTGCCGTGATGGCAATAGTGATCAGGATCGCTGCACTATCCGCCAGCCAATCGGCCAAATCCGCGCTGCGTCCCAGCACAGGGATCATCTGACCCAATTCGATCACTGCACCAAACGCAGCCAGCCAACCAAAGCGAGCCAGCCAGCGCGTAAGTGGATACGCGGCGAAAGACTGAAGAGTAAGGACCGCAAAGGCTACAATGTGCTGGAACTTGTCGGTCGGCTGACCTGGCAGGGGCGGCGGTTTGGGCAACAGCGCCATAACCAGCGTAAACAACAGTGCCAACCAGAACAGCGCAATCCAGCTGCGGCGATAGACGACAAACAGGCGGTCGAGCTTGTCAAGCATTCCCATTGACTTCAGTCCGCAACCAGACCCGACAAAAGTCCCGCCAACCGGATGCCGTCATGATCGCGCCGGTTGGCCGCAATTACCTGCATATTGAAAGGCAGGCCATCACTGGCGCGCCCTATTGGTACCGAAGTGGAGGGCAGGCCGGCGAAGGTCGCCATGCTGATCCAAGCAAACTGGTCAGCGTATCGTGTTTCCTTGCCATCGATCATCAACAAGCGGGCGCGCATGTCTGGATTGTCGTCATGAGGGAAAGCCGTCGTGCCATGCACAGGACACAAAATGGCATCAAACTGCTCAAAGAATCGGCCAAATTGCCGCTGAATCCTTGCTTGCGCATCGCACAAGGCAAACCACTGCTGCACGGTGGGCAATTGTCCGTTCGGTGCTGGTGCACCGCCAGTTACAATCATGTTGAGCATGGGCATGTAACTGGCCATGATCGCCGCAAGATCGGGCATTAACTCGCTCGAACGGGATATGCTGGCCCCCTCGCCTTGCGCTTTTTCAGCCACTGCCTCGATACCGGCCACAATGTCTTGCATTACCGCCGCGCGAGGATGATGCGTGATGATGAACAAGCGGGCGCCGGCAAGCCCGGTAATCCGGCTTGGCGCCAATGGTGTCGCAGAGACAACATCCAACGCCGCGGACAGGTCGGCGGCAGTTCGCGCAAGCGGCCCGGCAACTGACAAAGGTCGGTCCGCGCCATCGGTGCGCGGAAACCGATGCCCATCCAGAGGAATGACACCGTAACTCGATTTGTGGCCAAACACGCCACAAAAATGGGCAGGAGTTCGGACCGATCCGCCGATATCGGTACCGATTTCGAGCGGGACCATGCCGCTGGCAATGGCTGCGGCACTGCCACCCGATGAACCGCCACAGGTCCGGCTGGCATCCCATGGGTTGACAGTCCGTCCATAGACTGGATTGACCGATTGGATGTCAGCCAGCGCCACCGGCACATTGGTCTTGCCGAGGATAATCGCACCTGCAGCGCGCAAGCGGCGGACGGTGGAGCCATCTTGGACCGCGACGTTATCACGATGCTCAGCAAAGCCCCATGTCGATGGGGTCCCCGCCAATTCAAAGCTCTCCTTGATCGTCATCGGAACACCCAACAGCGGACGCCGGTCTCCGGCGGCCAGGGCCGCGTCGGCGGCCACAGCATCGGCACGTGCCCGTTCAAAATCCTTGACAATGACGGCATTGAGCGCGGGATTGATCGTCTCTATCCGGGCAATGGCGGCTTCACATTCAGCAACCGCAGTGGTCTGCCCGGCAGCTATAGCGCTGGCCGTCTCAAGCGCGCTGCGTTGTAACGGATAGGTCATGGTCACTGGCCTCTCTCCTCTTATCGCCACCTTTTGGCGCAAAGCGCAGAGAAGGGAAAGGTGGAGGGTTTCTGTTGCCCGGTACCCTCCGAACCGCTGGTTTCCGATTCTGTTGCCCGGCTCGGTCCCTGCCGCGTTCTTTTTGGAATAATCTCAGGCCGTGAGGCCCTCAATTATGCCGCGAGAGCGAGTGCTTCGTTATCGTTAGCACTTGTGAGTTTGAGCCTTTAACGGGTTACTCAGCCCGAACGAAAGCAAGCGTTTTTCAACACACGTCGATCCTGGTTCGGCCCCGTCAGAACCCCCGTCCGCCGCGATACCGGCATCAATGAACGGGGTTTGTGGTGGAGCCGCCGGGTACTGCCCCCGGGTCCGCTGTGCCTATTTGACGCCACGATTTATCGTCATAGCCGGACAAGCCGGCACAGCGGGATATAGGGAACAACCCGCCCATTGCAAAGACCCAGGCGAGAAAACGGGTGGATCAAGGCCTTAGCGTTTGCGCAGTTCGTCGCGGATTTCGGCCAGCAATTCGACTTCGCTGGGCCCGGCAGGCGCCTCTTCCGCCGGCTTGGACAGCAATTTATTGGCCCAGCGCACGAGCAGGAAGATGACAAAAGCCAGGATCAGGAAATTAACGATAGCCGTGACAAAGGCACCATATCCCAGCATCGCCACACCGGCTTCCTTGAGCGCGGCATAATCTGTCAAAGACCCCTGATAATCCGCTGGAACAGCGCCAAGAATGATGAATTTTGAAGCGAAATCAACGCCTCCAAAAACCCAGCTTACGAGCGGCATGATCAAATCATCGGTCAATGATTTGACAATGGTGCCAAAAGCAGCACCGATAATGACGCCAACCGCAAGGTCGAGAACATTACCCCGCAGAACGAACGCTTTGAATTCCGACAACATTGTGCTGGTCTCCCCATAGACTATCTGTCCAACCTAGCATTGACGCATGACTAAGTCGAATTTTTGGGTGCGTTATTGCAGTGGCACAGTGCAAGGCCTACATAGCAGTCGATCCGCCGGATGGGGCGGGATAACCGTTCAACGGGACGGTTGTTTTTGCGGAAGGATTTGCCAGTGTTCAATCGTCGCTTAGCATTTGCTCTGGTGGCCCCCGTGGCTGCCGTGTCCCTCTCTGGCTGCGGTATCAACAGCGTGCCGACGGCCGAGGAAAATGCAAAGGCCAAATGGGCCGATGTGCAGGCGAATTTCCAACGCCGTGCCAACCTCATCCCCAATCTTGTCGCGACGGTTCAGGGACAGGCTGCCAGCGAACGCCAGATATTGACCGAAGTGACCAACGCCCGTGCAGGCGCGAATACTGTCACGCTGTCACCCGAACAGCTCAGCGATCCGGCAGCCATGGCACGCTATCAGCAGGCACAAGGCCAGGTCACCGTGGCGCTGGGCCGACTCGTCGCATTGCAGGAGCAGTATCCCCAGCTCCGCAGCCAGGAAGGCTTTCTCAACCTCCAGACCCAGTTGGAAGGTACGGAAAACCGCATTGCCATTTCGATCCGCGATTATAATGCGGCGGTGCAATCCTATAACACCACAATCCGCACTTTCCCCGACATTATCGGCGCGAAGATTATCCATGGCGCCCAGCCCATGACCCCCTATCAGGCGACCACCGCGAATGCCGAAGTCGCCCCCACGGTGAATTTCGGCCAGTGATCCGTCAGCGCGCACCTGTCGCCGCTGCTCTTGTCCTGTTTGCCATTGCCAGCGGCTGCTCCCCGTCTCCGACGGAAGAGAAAGCCGCCGCGCCGGCGGCGGGGCCGGTCGAACGGCCTATCCGCACCGCGCTGCCGATGAGCCGTGAATGCGGCGACATCAGCCTGCCGCAGTTGAAGGGACTGGTCAGCGACCCGGCCGACCTGATTGCCGAGGCGGACGAGTTGGAGATCGAGCAGACATTGCGGCAATATCAGGCCAACACCGGCCATGAGGCCGTGGCGGTCATGCTGCCGACCCTCAATGGCAAGGACGACGGGCTGGTGGCCCGTTGCCTGGGTGATGCTTGGTCAATCGGCGACAAGCATCGCAACGATGGCGTCATGCTGTTGCTGGTGCCCAGTGAAGAGCGGGTGCGGGTGGCCATGGGCCTGGGATTTGGATCAGTCGAAGACTCCAACCGCAAGGCCCAAGACGTGATCAACGAGATGATGCCAGCTCTCAGCCGGGGTGACATGGCGGGCGGCATGAAGGCCGGCGCCCGCTCTCTGAGCCACGTCCTGCCATGACAAATGCCATGAGCCATGCGCGCCAGTTGGCCAGCATGTTGATCCTGCTACTGTCACTTTTGTTGGCGGGCGCTCCTGCCTATGCACAGCAATTCCCGGAATTGACCGGACGGGTCGTCGATGCCGCCAACATTCTGTCCCCCGAGACAGAGGCGGCACTGACCACCAAACTCGCCAATCTGGAAACTCAGAGCCAGCGGCAATTTGTCATCGCGACAGTGCCCGATCTCCAGGGGTATGAGATTGCCGATTTCGGCTACCAGCTTGGCCGGCATTGGGGGATCGGCGATAAGGAACGCAACGATGGCGTAGTCCTGTTGA
This sequence comes from Sphingomonas lacunae, assembly GCF_012979535.1. NCBI lineage: Bacteria > Pseudomonadati > Pseudomonadota > Alphaproteobacteria > Sphingomonadales > Sphingomonadaceae > Sphingomonas > Sphingomonas lacunae. The sequence continues at coordinate 2,073,031 of NZ_CP053015.1, read as the reverse complement.
TCGCGCCAAACGAGCGCAAGATGAACATTTCAGTCGGTTATGGCGTAGAGCCGGTGCTGACCGACGCCTTGTCAGGCACAATTATTCGCAACGAGATTACACCCAGGTTCAAGGAGGGTGATTTCGATGGCGGCGTCACGGCCGGTGCGGATGCGGTTATCCGCCAGCTGACACTCCCCCCCGAGGAAGCCCAGCGCGTTGCCGCTGCGGCAGCTGAATCCGAAGAAATGGGCAATACCATCGGCATGGTTATCTTTTGGACCTTTGTTGTCCTCTTCATCCTGCTGCTGATCATCGGGCGCAAACAGGGACGCCATTATTCGAGCAAGGGTTCGGGCGGCCCGATCATTGTCTGGGGCAGCGGTGGGAGTGATTGGGGCGGCGGTGGCAGCTCATGGGGCGGTGGCTCTTGGGGTGGCGGCGGCTTCTCGGGCGGCGGCGGCTCTTTTGGCGGCGGCGGCGCGAGCGGAGGCTGGTGATGGCAAAGGAATTTTTGATCCCTGCTGAAGATCATGCGCGGATTAGTGAGGCAGTTGCCGAAGCCGAACTGAAAAGCGACGGCGAAATTTCAACCATGGTGGCGCGTCGATCCGATGATTATGCGGACTGGATTTTGTTCCTCGCAGGCCTGATCCCCCTGTTGTCACTGGCAACCATCTTGCTGCTGCCCGAGGCGTTTGAACGATGGGTGGTCTTTCTGACCGGCAATTGGCACCCGGAGCTGACGCGGGTCGAGTTGCTCTTGTCGGTGCTGATCGTTCAGTCACTGTCCTTTGGGCTTGGCTGGGCGCTGTTGCGATGGACCTTGCTGGGCATTTGGCTGACGCCCAGGTCCATCAAGATTCGCCGCGTGCGCCGTGAAGCTGTGCGCGCCTTCCGTATCGGCATCGAAAGCAGGACCCGCGCGGCCACAGGTGTGCTGATCTACCTCAGCCTCGCTGAACATCGCGCCGAACTCGTCGCTGATGAAGCGATCAACGGCAAGGTGCACGATGCCGATTGGGGTGAAGCCATGGCGAGGTTGACCTCAGATGTCCGTGATGGCCGACCAGGTGATGGCATTGTTGGCGCGGTGGAAATGGTCGGCACCTTGCTCGCCACCCATTTTCCGCGCAGCCATGATGACCGGAATGAAATGCCCGATCGGCTTATCGAACTCTGAAGACAGGCTGAAAGTATGACGGATGATCGGGACTTGCCCGTAGAAACGATGTGGCAAGGCCGGTTCATCACCGCGGTCCGGCAGGGGAAATGGGAATATGTCAATCGCGCGAGGGGCATTCGCGCGGCGGTTATCCTCGCCATTGATGACGCGGATGATGGCCGCCACATCATTCTTGTCGAGCAGTATCGCGTGCCGCTGGGCAAGCCATGCATTGAACTGCCAGCCGGCCTTGTTGGTGACGAAGACACCGACGAGCCGCCTGAGATCGCAGCGGCAAGGGAACTGGAAGAGGAAACCGGCTATGTTGCGGCCGAATGGCAGGTAGCGGGCGACTTTTATTCCTCACCCGGCATGGTTGGCGAAAGCTTCACCATGATGGTGGCTCGCGGTCTGACGAAAGTTGCAGAGGGTGGCGGTGTGGCAGGCGAAGACATCATCGTCCATCGAGTGCCCTTGTCAGGTATTGATGGCTTTGTCGCAGATAAACGATCCGAAGGCTATGCCATCGACGTCAAGCTGGTAAGCTTGCTGTCCGCGAATTGGTTGGCCCGCTAAACGCCAGCAACGATTTAAGGGCGCTCAGCGGAAATTGTCGGCATAGCTTTGCAACTTGAGTGTGCGCGAAGGGGTGGGCACGATGTGGGCGGCAATGCCTTCCTTTTCGGCGTAGGCCTTTGCCGCCTCAAGCGTCGGAAAAGTCAACTTGACTTGCCTCTGCGTATCGCCGCTGCCGGCCCAGCCCATTAGCGGATCGGCTCGGCGCGGCTCAGCCGGTGCAAATTCAAGGACCCAGCGCTGCGTACGGGCGCGGCCCGACTGCATGGCATTCTTTGGTTCCTGAAAAATGCGTGCGTGCATGGGGCACCCTTTGTCTGAAGTCCCCTGCCCCCTAGCGAAGCGGGCGACAGCAATCAATGAGTCGCGTCAATTGCCTGAACGTCGTGCATCCGCAGCCTTGGTCCGCAAGGTTGCCGCTGCCTCCCATGGCGCGTCAGGCCAGGGATGCTTGGGGTAGCGCCCCCGCATCTCCTTGACCACATCGGCCCAACTGCCACGCCAAAAGGCCGGTAGATCGCGTGTCGTCTGAATGGGTCTGCCAGCAGGAGAGGCGAGGCTCAGCACCAGCGGCACCGCACCGCTGCCCACGACAGGATGCTGGTCGAGACCAAAAAATGCCTGGACCCTGGCTGTCACGGTCGGTCCCGCTTCTGCCGCATAATCAATCACATGGTTTGATCCGGCCGGCGTTCGATATTCCGCCGGAGCCAGGCGATCGAGCGTCTGGCGCTGGTCCCAGTCAATCAGATTGAGCAAAGCTTGCCCGAGCGCACCGTTGGGAATGTCGCTGAAACGTCGGCGCCCGGAAAGCAAAGGCGGCAGCCAATCCTCAAGATTGGCGAGCAAGGCATCATCATCAAGCACTTCTATCCCGGCAAAAGCGGCGCGGGCGCGCAAATGCCGGTCACCATCAGTCCATGGCAACACGGCCAACCCGCTATCGCGGACCGCCTCAACCAAAAGGGCGGCGGAGTCGCCGCCTTCCGGGTCGGGCGCGCGCGACAAGATGATGCTACCCAGCCGACGTTCTCGCATTGCTTCAACGCGGTCATTGGATGCGTCATAGCGCGCTGTACGACGGGTATTTCCATGGTCGGCGATCCATGCGTCAATGAGTGCCTCGTTCATCGGCACGGCCGAGAGAATGCGCGCACCACCGGCCGCACCCTGCACGTCGGCAATTGCAAGCCACTGTGAACTGGCGAGCGGAGAAGCGGGATCGAGTCGGTAGCCGCGGCCGCCCACAGACTGCCATTCCTCGCCCGACCCACTCCGCCGGCGGGCGACGCGGTCCGGAAAAGCAGTGGCGATCAGGCGGGCGATGGCGACGGACCGGTCCTCTGTTATGGTAGCGCTATGTGTGCCTGCCTTGCCTTCTGCCGCCTGCTTTGCCCAGCGACGGGCGATAGCCCGGGCCGCATCCGCGCGCTGCCCCTTTTCGCGCATCCAACGGGCGTGCCGCTGCGAAAGGTCCACATCGCGTCCGCCAAGACCGCGTTCTGACAGCAGCATCGCAAGTTCGGCGGCGAGCGCCGCCTGCCCTGTCTCTGCCCCGGCTATGACCATATGCGCGATTGCAGGGGGCAGTGGCAGTCCCGCAATGGAATGGCCATGTTCGGTCAGGCCTCCGCCAGCATCTAACGCGCCCATGCGAGTTAACCGGCTGCGTGCTTCTGCCAGCGCTGGCGCCGGCGGCGGGTCGAGCCAAGCGAGGCGTTGCGGATCACTCTCCCCCCACGCCGCACAATCAAGGAGCAATGGCGCCAAGTCTGTGTCGCTGATTTCCGGCGGATCAAAACGGGCCATTCCACCCGTGGCCGCTTCCTCCCATAAACGATAGGCTACACCCGCCCCCTGCCGCGCTGCGCGACCGGCCCGCTGGGTAGCTGCTGCCTGACTGGCACGCTCGGTCACCAGGCGACTGGTCCCGGCGGCAATGTCAAAGCGGGCCCGCCGGGCAAGGCCGCTGTCGATGACGATACGGATACCATCGATGGTCAGACTGGTCTCGGCGATGCTGGTAGCAAGGACGAGCTTGCGCCGGCCTTGCGGATCGGGTCGCAGGGCAGCGCGCTGTTGCGCAGGGTCGAGTTGCCCATGCAGCGGCAGGATCGCAAGAGACAGTCCCTCGAGACACTCCGCCGTCCGCTCAATCTCCCGCACACCCGGCAGGAAGGCTAGGATGTCCCCCGCCGGTTCGTCGGACAGCACCCGCCTCACCGCTCGCGCCATGTCATCCTCGATACGCAGCGTGGCGTCGCGGCCGATATGGCGCAGCGTCAATGGGTGGCTCCGCCCTTCGCTGGCGATGGTGGGCGCATCACCCATCAGCGCGGCAAAGCGTTCCCCGTCGAGCGTGGCCGACATGGCGACCAGCCTCAGGTCAGGGCGGAAGGCCGCCTGTGCTTCCAGCGCGAGAGCCAAGCCGAAGTCGCTGTCGAGGCTGCGTTCATGCACTTCGTCGAACAGGACCGCCGACACACCGGAGAGCTCCGGGTCGGCGATGATGCGGTTGCGGAAAATCCCCTCGGTCAGGACCAGAACCCGAGTTTCCGGCCCGTGGCGGGCATCCATGCGGGTCGCATAACCGATTGTCCGTCCGACGGTTTCCCTGCCCATCTCGGCGATCCGCTCTGCCGCCGCGCGTGCGGCAATGCGGCGGGGAGATAGCAGGAGCACCTGCCCATCGCACCATGGCTGGTCGAGCAGCGCTGGGGCGACCGCTGTTGTCTTGCCGGCGCCCGGTGGCGCAATCAGCACGGCATTGGACCCGTCTTGCAAGGCGGCCAGCAGATCAGCAAGGACGGCGTGGATCGGCAACGTCATGTCGGGCGGGATAGGGGTATGAATCCTACCCGGCAAGGGCGGGACTAGCATCACATGGGCGCTCGCTGCTACCCCTCGCTCGAATCGGTTCGGGACAGGCATGGGCAGGCATCATCACCATCACGGGCATGATCATGGCCATGCGGACACGCATGGTCTTGAACACAGCCAATCGCTCGGATCCCCCCACCATCACCATGGCCTCGGCTATGGCCGCGCCTTTGCCATCGGTATCGTCCTGAACCTCGGCTTTGTCGCGGTCGAAGCAACCTATGGCTTTATGTCGGGATCAGTGGCGCTGTTATCCGACGCTGGGCACAATCTCTCCGACGTGCTGGGCCTCGCCATTGCCTGGGCAGGTGCCAAACTGGCAACCATGCCGCCCAACAAGCGCTTTACCTGGGGCTATCGCAAATCCTCGATTCTGGCGGCGATGATCAATGCCCTGCTGCTTATGATCGCCCTGGGTGCCATTGCGTTGGAGGCTGTGCAAAGACTGGCGGACCCCCGACCAGTCGCAGGCGGTACCGTGATGATCGTTGCGGCCATCGGCATAGTCATCAATATCGCCACCGCCTTGCTGTTTGCACGGGGGCGCAAAGGCGACATCAATATACGCGGCGCCTTTCTCCACATGATAGCCGATGCGGCGGTATCCGCTGCCGTGGTCATCGCCGGCGCCCTGATCCTGTTAACCGGCCTATTGTGGATAGACCCGATGGTCAGCCTTGCCATTGCGGCGCTCATTTTCTGGCAGACTTGGGGACTTCTTCGCGAAAGCGTGACCATGTCGCTGGGCGCAGTGCCGGACCAAATTGATTATGATGCCGTGGCCGAGGCGCTGGCATGCCAGCAGGGCGTGAGCGCGGTGCATGATCTGCACATTTGGCCGACCAGCACCACCGAAACCGCGCTGACAGCGCATCTTGTTATGCCGTCAGGCCACCCGGGTGACGCTTTTCTGCACGAGCTTGCGGTTATGCTGAACAGTCGGTTTGGCGTCAGTCACACAACTGTCCAGGTGGAGACAGGCGAGCAAAACTGCTCCGGATGTTGAGACGCGTTCAGTAACCGCGAGCCACGGCAAACTCCGCTGCCTCAACCAGTGCGCTACGTGCCTGTCCAGCCGGAAACGGCGCAAGGGCATCAATAGCCCGACGGGCATAGAGGCGTGCACGCACAAGCGTGTCGGCAATGGCGTCATGCTGTTGAAGCAATGATTTGGCATGGGACAGATCATCATCACTGACCCGATGGCCCAGCATCGCATCTTCCCAGAAACGTCGCTCTTCCGTTGATCCGCGCGCATAAGCGAGGATGACAGGCAGTGTCACCTTGCCATCGCGGAAGTCATCGCCAACATCCTTGCCCATCTGGGCCGCGTCAGAGACATAATCAATCGCGTCATCTACCAACTGGAATGCAATGCCCAGATTGCGACCATAGCTGTCCAGCGCCAGTTCGACGCCCTCGTCCCGCTCGGCGACTACAGCAGCAATTCGGCAAGCTGCCGCAAAGAGCGCCGCTGTCTTCGACCCGATAATGTCGAGATATTTGTCCTCGCTCGTGCTCACCTGCCTTTGCGCGGTCAACTGGTTCACCTCACCCTCGGCAATCACCGCACTGGCATTGGAGAGGATACGCAGCACCTTGAGGCTGCCATCTTCAACCATTAACTCGAAGCTGCGACTGAACAGGAAATCGCCCACCAATACACTAGCCGGGTTACCCCAGATGATATTCGCTGTGCGCTTGCCCCGGCGAAGATCGGACCCATCAACAACATCGTCGTGCAGAAGTGTCGCGGTATGAATGAACTCGACAGCTGCCGCCAACAAGTGATGGCGCGTACCGCCATAGTCCAGCAGCCGTGCGCAAGCGAGGGTGAGCATCGGACGCATCCGTTTGCCTCCGCCAGCAATCAAATGGCCAGCAAGCTCGGGGATGAGCGGGATGTCCGATTGCATCCGCGAGAGGATGACAGAATTGACCGCCTGCATATCCTTCGACACCAGCGCCATCACCGGGTCGAGTGAGGGTTGGCGGGCATTGGGCAAAGTATGGACCGTGGCGCTCATGTCGTCTCCCTGCCGCCGCCCTTTGCAACTTGCAAACATTTTCCCGCTTGCATGGGCGCGCAAAGCCGACAATCAGCATTGCAGCAATGACAATGAAGCACGCACGGGGGATGAGCCAGGGCATGGATGACCAATTGAACCGGTTTCGCCAAAGCATCGACAATATCGACGCGGCCCTGATCTATATGCTCGCCGAGCGGTTCCGCATCACTCAGGCGGTCGGCGAGTATAAGGCAACCCATGCCCTGCCCGCCGCCGATCCTGGCCGTGAAGAGCGCCAAATCGCTCGCCTGCGCGCCCTTGCCGCAGAAGCCAATCTGGATCCGGAATTTTCCGAGAAGTTTCTGCGCTTTGTCATCGATGAGGTGATCCGTCACCATGAACGGATCAAAGGCGAAGGCTGAATCGCCGGCAGGACCGCCTAGAGCGCCGCTGGCAGGATAAGCCGCACCGCAAGCCCGCCGAGATCCTCACTCTCCTCGAGCGACACTGAGCCACCATAGATTTCAGCGACATCGCGGACGATGGCGAGGCCCAAGCCGGTGCCAGGCTTGCCCGTGTCGAGCCGCGCGCCCCGGTCGAACAGGCGCTGTCTGTCCTTTTCGGCGATGCCGGAACCGTCATCCTCTATCAGGAAGATCACCGCGCCATCGGCTTGCGAGACGGTCACAAACACGCTGCCGCCGCCATATTTCGCGGCATTTTCCATCAGGTTTCCGAGAATCTCATCCAGATCCTGCCGCTCAATTCGGACGATGATATCGCGCGGGCCATCAGCATCAAATCTGCATTCGGGATAGAGACGGCCAACCGCACGCTCAACGGCTTCAATGCTTGCCCACGCATCAGCACGCAACTGCGTCTGGCCCCGACGACCGACTGCCCGCGCCCTGGCCAGATGGTGGTCGACTTGGCGCCGCATCGTTGCTGATTCGCGAACGACCAGCTCGGGCAGATCCTCCGCGCGCGCTGTTGCTGCATTCATGATTACCGTCAGCGGTGTTTTCAGCGCATGTGCGAGATTGCCCGCGTGACGCCGCGCTTCTTCGGCCTGGCGCTCATTGTGAGCAATCAGTTCGCCCAACTCCTCCACCATCGGCCGCACCTCAACAGGCATGGATTCGTTTAGCAGGGTTCGGTCACCCTGTCGCAAGGCGGCAATACCCGCACGTATCCGGCGCAGTGGCCACAGCCCGTATATGGTTTGCAAGGCCGCCAAAATGATCAGGCCCAGTGCCAATATCGCAAAGCTGCGAACAATCGTCTTGCGCACCAACTGTAGCTGATTGTCGAGCTGCTCGCGTTTCTGAGCAACCTGAAAACGCCAAATGATCGGCGAATTTGGCAGCATCACGTCCCGTTCGGCGATCCGCAACGGTTCGCCTTCAAACTCCGGGCTGTCGCGGACGTGGACATCCTCGTCACTATGTGGCGGTCCCAGCTCCAATGACCTGTCCCACAAGGAGCGGGACGTCAGCGGCTCCTGACCGGTGCCGTTTATTTGCCAATACAGGCCCGAATAAGGTTCGACAAAGCGCTGCTCACCCAACGGTTCCAGCAGCCGAACCCTGCCATCTGGACCGACATCCGATGCACGGATCATCGCTACCAGCAGATATTCGATACCATCGTCAAAATTGGTCGTGATCGCCTGGGATATGACCCGGTCCAGCGCGACTCCTCCACCAACCAGCAGCATCAGGATCCAAGCGGCGGCAACGCCGATCATGCGTCGCCCGAGTGAGCCGGTCGAGCGCATGCGAGCACGCGCGGCCGGCTTTGCGTCAGGGCCAGCGTCCGATTTGTCGACAGCGTCAGTCACCGGCGGATGAGGCGCGTGCATCAGGAGAGCGCCGGACCGCGTCAGGCGGCCGGATCCTCCAGTTGATAGCCCAGCCCGCGGATGGTGGTGATGACGTCAGCGCCCAGCTTCTTGCGAATTCGCGTAACAAATACTTCGATCGTGTTGGAATCACGGTCGAAATCCTGATCGTAGATATGCTCGATCAGCTCGGTCCGGCTGACGACCTTGCCCTTGTGATGGAGCAGGTAAGAAAGGAGCTTATATTCCTGGGCTGTGAGCTTCACCGGATCTCCTGCCAGCGTAACCTTGCCCGAACGGGTGTCCAGACGGACATCACCCGCGGTCAATTCGCTCGACGCATTGCCCGACGAGCGGCGGATCAGCGCGCGGAGGCGAGCGATAAGCTCTTCGGTCTGGAATGGCTTGGCGAGATAATCATCGGCGCCGGCATCCAGCCCGGCGACCTTGTCCGACCAGCTATCCCGCGCTGTCAGGACGAGCACCGGAAAGTTCCTCTTTTCCTTGCGCCAGCGATCAAGCACGGTCAGGCCGTCAATCTCGGGCAGGCCGAGGTCAAGGATAACCGCATCATAGCTTTCCGACGAACCAAGGTAATGACCATCCTCACCATCCGTTGCCAGATCAATGGCGTAGCCCATGCTCTCCAGAGTCGACTTCAGCTGCCGACCCAGCGTGGGCTCGTCCTCGACGATCAGGATACGCATTGTGTCATTCTCCCATCAACTGTCGACCGGGTGGCAGGGCACCGCGCGACAGCGCCTTGCCCTCGGGGATAGCGGCTTTCCGCGGAGACGCAACCTGCACCGCGAGCCGCGATTGGGGCATCACAGATACCAGCGCTCCGCACGATCAGGGTGCGCGTCCGACAATGCGACCTGATCGCGCATCGACATGCACTACCACGACCTGGCGTCCGTCCAGAAACCGCAAGACATAGATCATGGATCGCGTCTCAAACCCGGCAACGCCGATATAATCCATCCCGTTATAGGGCGGTGTTGATTGAACCCGGGCCACAATATCCGGCAAGGGACGCGTTTGGTGTGGCTGTGGCCGATCATCCTCATCCGACGATCCGGAAGGTGGCGGAGCCCGGTTGCGTGACTGGGCCAATCCAGCTTCGGGAACAAGGATGAGACAGGCCAGCGCCACGAGCACCGCGCGCCTTCCTCTCTCTCTCCAGATCCTAAAGCTCTTCATTCGCAACTATGCTCCACTCGCCGTGCGTAACGATGATCTGCCCGTGCGACAATGCTGCGTTATGGCCCGGCCATTTAATGCGCCATGAACAATAGTGCCGGTTAGATGAAAGGCTGCGTTGGTTGCAAATCAAAGCTGCGTCGCGCAGCAAATGCATGATCTCTGACCACCAATTTTACCAGTCGCTGCTTGCCGCCAAGGCGAACCATTGACCGAATCGGGGCGTGCCAGTGCACTGGAGCCAACCACTGGAGGAATGGTGGGCGCGGCAAGGATTGAACTTGCGACCCCACCCGTGTGAAGGGTGTGCTCTACCACTGAGCTACGCGCCCGCCGGACGGAACGGATACCGTCGGGGAGCCAGTCCCCTAGTCAGTCGCCATGGGCTTGGCAAGACCCAGATGAACACGCTGCGACAGCGACTTGGCTTGGCTGATCCACGTCCATCCTTAAACCGAATTCGAAAATTCAAAAGGCGCGCGGGCAATCCCCGACGCGCCTGTACATACGCTTCCCGCAGAGACTAGGGGAATTGGTGAGCAGGCGGAACTGCGCCTGCTCACCAGAAGATATCAGTTGACCGCGTCCTTCAGACCCTTGCCAGCCTTGAACTTGGGCTGGCTCGAAGCCTTGATGGTCATGGTTTCACCGGTGCGCGGGTTGCGGCCGGTCGAAGCCTTGCGCTTGGTGACCGAGAAAGTGCCGAAACCAACAAGACGGACGTCGCCACCCTTCTTGAGTTCAGCGGTGACGGCATCGAAAACTGCGTCAACGGCCTTGGCAGCATCATTCTTCGCCAGGCCCGTCTTCTCAGCAACCGCTCCTACCAGTTCTTGCTTGTTCATGTTGTGGGATTCCCCTTGGTTGAATTGTTTATCGTGACTCACGGCAAAGCCGGGGCACAGTAAGGACGGAAATCCGCCGCTTGTAAAGTCGAAAAGCAGTAGCGAGTGCTATGGGTGTGGCCATGGAGAACACAACCGTAACGAACAGCCGGTTTACATATCCACCTGGAGACGAAACCGGCTTTCTGTTCAGTGCCTTACAGCACCCTCTCCATCCTGCCCTGGGTTCACTGGCGGAAAAGCTGCCAGTTCGTCAGCATCAGTCCATTCAATGGACGTCATGGGGCTCGAAAGCGCAAGCTGCAGCACCTGGTCCGCGTGACGCACCGGAATGATCGTGAGCACCGATTTCACGGTCTCCGGAATGTCGGCAAGATCCTTTTCATTCTCTTCGGGGATCAGCACCGTCGTGATGTTACCGCGCTGCGCGGCCAACAGCTTTTCCTTGAGGCCACCGATCGGCAGCACACGCCCGCGTAACGTCACCTCTCCGGTCATGGCCACGTCCCGTCGCACGGGAATGCCGGTCAAAGTGGAAACCATGGCCGTCACCATTCCGATACCCGCCGACGGTCCATCCTTGGGCACAGCCCCTTCGGGCAGGTGGATGTGGATGTCCTTGCGCTGAAACAGGCTCGGCTTGATGCCAAATGATGGCGCCCGCGCCTTCACGAAGCTCATGGCCGCCTGAATGGACTCATTCATCACATCGCCAAGCTTGCCGGTTGTGCGCACCATGCCCTTGCCGGGAACGGTGACAGCTTCAATGGTCAGCAACTCGCCGCCGACTTCGGTCCACGCCAGACCGGTGACAGCGCCAATCTGGTCCTCATCCTCGCCGACGCCAAAACGATATTTGCGCACACCAGCGAACTCGGCCAGATTCTCAGGCGTGATGACATAGCTTTTCGCCTTCTTTTCGAGAATGCGGCGCAGCACCTTGCGGGCAAGACGCGCAATCTCCCGTTCAAGCGTCCGCACACCAGCCTCGCGCGTGTAATAGCGGATGAGATCGCGCAGGGCCGCTTCCTCCAGCGTGAATTCGCCTTTCTTCAGGCCGTGAGCTTCAATCTGCTTGGCGATCAGGTGCCGCTTGGCAATCTCTACCTTCTCATCCTCCGTATAGCCTTCGAGCCGGATGATCTCCATGCGGTCGAGCAGTGGTTGCGGCAGGTTTAGGCTGTTCGCCGTCGTCACGAACATGATGTTCGACAGGTCGAGGTCGAGTTCAAGATAATGGTCGTTGAACTTGTTATTCTGTTCAGGGTCCAGCACCTCGAGCAGGGCTGACGCGGGATCCCCCCGGAAATCCTGACCGAGCTTGTCGATTTCGTCGAGCAGGAAAAGCGGGTTCATCGTTTCGGCCTTTTTCAGGTTCGAGACGATCTTTCCTGGCATGGAGCCGATATAGGTCCGCCGGTGCCCACGGATTTCGGCCTCGTCTCGCACGCCGCCTAGCGACTGACGGACGAACTTGCGTCCTGTCGCGCGGGCGATCGAGCGACCAAGGCTGGTCTTGCCGACGCCCGGCGGGCCGACGAGGCACAGGATCGGGCCCTTCAGCTTGCTCGTGCGCGCCTGGACTGCGAGATATTCGATGATCCGTTCCTTGACCTTCTCGAGACCATAATGGTCCTCGTCGAGGATGGCTTCAGCAGCGGCAATGTCCTTCTTGATCTTCGACGTCTTGCCCCACGGGATGCCGAGCAGCACGTCCAGATAATTGCGCACCACCGTTGCCTCGGCGGACATTGGCGCCATGCCTTTCAGCTTCTTGAGTTCGGCCAGCGCACGCGCGTTGACCTCCTTGGGCATCTTTGCCTTTTCAATCTTTGCCTGTAGTTCGGCCAGGTCGCCCTCGCCGCCCTCACCCTCGCCATCTCCACCCAACTCGCGCTGGATCGCCTTTAACTGCTCGTTGAGATAATATTCGCGCTGGGTCTTCTCCATTTGCCGCTTCACCCGGCCGCGGATGCGCTTTTCCACCTGCAAGGCGCCCAGTTCGCCTTCCATGAACGCGAGCACCATCTCCAACCGCTTGGACAGATCAGCTTCGGAGAGAATGGCCTGCTTGTCGGCAACCTTGACATTGAGGTTCGCAGCGATCGTGTCCGCCACCTGCGCGGCGCGCTCCAACTGCTCGACCTGCGCCACAGTCTCGGCCGGCAGGCGCTTGTTGAGCTTGGCATAAGCGCCGAACTGTTCAACCGTGGTCCGCATCAGCGCCTGCACATCGGTGCTGTCATCGCCACTTTCATCGACAGGCTCAACCGTGGCTTCGGTCCAGTCAGGATGCGCTTCCAGACCGGTCAGCGCAGCGCGCTGCTTGCCTTCGACCAGAACACGCACCGTCCCGTCGGGCAGCTTCAGCAACTGAAGAACCGTCGCGATGACGCCAAGGTCATACAGGTCATTCCGGTCAGGATCATCCTCGGCAGGATCGAGCTGCGCGACCAGGAAAATATCCTTGTCGCCCGCCATCGCACGCTCCAGCGCGGTAACCGACTTGTCGCGACCGACGAACAGCGGCACGACCATCTGGGGAAACACCACAATGTCGCGCAGTGGCAACAAGGGAAAAGTCTTTGTCATATCTGCTCCAGCAGGCGGATGGCATGATCGCCGTCGCCTGTAACGGGTTCCCAACCGATATGGAGAGGCCGGGCAGCGGCTTCAATGGCCGCGGAAAAAAGGCCTGCGCTCAGCCGAAGGGCAATTTGAAACCTGGCGGCAAGGGCAGTCCCTGCGACATCTTGGCCATTTCCTCGTTGCTGATCTGGTCAGCCTTGGCACGGGCATCGTTGAACGCGGCGGCAACCAGGTCCTCGACCATCTGCTTTTCGTTCGGGTTCAACAGGCTCTCGTCAATCTCGACCCTGCGGATCCGCCCCTTGGCGGTCGCATGGACCTTTACCAGCCCGCCACCGGCCAGACCTTCCACTTCCAGTGTATCCAGCTTGGCCTGGGCTTCACCCATCTGTTGCTGGATTGTCGCCGCAGCCTGTTGCGCGGCAGCCATCATTTCCTCGATCGACTTCATCCTCAGCTCCTAGCGTCTCGGGCGATGCCGCGCTCTTCGCCGCCACGGCGGATCAGTTCGGCATCCGGGAAAGTGCGGATAACAGCTGCAACCAGCGGATGGGCTCGCAGTTCCTCCTCCGCAGCGGCATTGGACGCGGCTGCCTGTTCGGCCAAAGTCGGCGCGCCATCGGCATCACTCAACTCGACAACCCAAGGGGATTGCAAAGTGGCTGTCAGCGCGCGGGCGAAATCGGCGGCATCGCCATCGGTCAATCGCGATTGGCGCGACAGCGTCAGCACGCCCGGCGTGATCGAGACGACGCGTCCCTCCCGCCGCAAGAGCGAGCCGAGCATCAGCTGACCGCTATTGCTGAGTTCACCCGCCAACCCTTCCAGCGTCCAGTTGCCCGGGTCGGGGCGCATGTCGGGGACGGGACTCACGGCCGACGCGGCGCGGGGCTGGTCAAGCGGCACGACATTATCCTGTCGCGACGGCGGCGTTGTCATCGCGGCAGCCCCGGCCCCGCCCGGAGCTGTTGGCATGCCGGGCGCGGTGCCGCTTCCGTTTCCGGCCATCACCCCGCCCTGCCCGGCCAGCAAACGCGCCAATTCGTCGGGATCAGGCAATGTAGAGGCATGAACGATGCGCAGCAGCGCCATCTCCAGCGCCTCCAGCGGGTCTCCCGCCCGCGCCACTTCCTCATGCGCCTTGAGCAGCAATTGCCACAGCCGCTGGATCCGGGCCATACCCATGGCCTGCGCCCACCGGCCCATCGCCTCTCTGTTTTCAGGGGTTTCCGCCGGGTCTTCGCCCCGCGCCACCCGGGTCAGGGCAATGCCATGCGCCAGCGCCATCAGGCCACGCACGATCGACAGCGGTTCCACGCCCCGTTCATGCTGGTCACGCACCGCGTCGATCACCGGTCCTGATTTGCCTTCAAGCAAAAGGCCGAACAGTTCCCGCGTCGCGCCACCGTCACTCAGGCCCAGCATGTCCTGCACCTGAGCAGCGGCCACCACGCCTTCGCCATCCAGGTCGGCATGGGCAATGGCCTGGTCGAGGATCGACAGGCCGTCGCGAACCGAGCCTTCGGCCGCGCGAGCGATCATCCACAGCGCGCCATCCTCCGCCTCCACCCCTTCCAGACCGCAAATGCGGCTGAAATGGCTGAACAACAGATCTGGCGTGATACGCCTGAGGTCAAAGCGTTGGCATCGTGACAGCACCGTCACCGGCACCTTGTTCACCTCGGTCGTGGCGAACAGGAATTTCACATGCGCCGGTGGTTCCTCCAGCGTCTTCAGCAGAGCGTTGAACGCGTTCTTCGACAGCATGTGGACTTCGTCGATGATGTAGATCTTGTAGCGCGCCGACACGGCGGCATAGCGCACCGCCTCGATGATCTCACGCACATCATCCACGCCGGTATGGCTGGCCGCATCCATTTCGATGACGTCGATATGCCGTCCCTCGGCAATCGCAACGCAGGGGTCGCACTGACCGCACGGATCGATCGTCGGCCCGCCCTGCCCGTCCGCGCCGATGCAGTTCAGGCCCTTGGCGATCAGCCGTGCGGTCGATGTCTTGCCGACCCCGCGCACCCCGGTCATCAGGAAAGCATGCGCCAGCCGGTCGCGCCGAATGGCGTTGGCCAGTGTCTGCACCATCGCATCCTGGCCGATCAGTTCAGAGAATTTCTGCGGCCGATATTTGCGCGCCAGCACGCGATAGGCTCCGCCCGCTGTCGCCACAGGAGCAACAGCTGGCAGGTCCATGCCCAGCATCGGCTCTTCGCCGCTCTCGGAATCAGTGTCGCTCACTTCGACAGATTAGGGGGACCGGAGCGGAATGTCCAAAGGGCAATGGCGACCATCAAAACCGCGCCGCCAGGGTCACGCCCGCACCGCTGGTATCACCCCAGGGCATTATGGCGACATTTTCTGACGGACGGGTGGTCAGCAACCGCCCCGCGACGCCGCCAATGGCCGCGCCGGCCAGCACTTCACCCCAGCGATGCTTGCGTGCCTCGACCCGGGCGACGCCAACAAAAGCGGCGGCGACATGGGCGACGATGCCCGCCGTCCGGCCCTGTCTTTCATCAATTGTGGCGGCGGCAGCAAAGGACAGCGAGGTGTGGTTGGAGGGAAAACTGCGATTGTCGCTGCCATCGGGCCGCATCGTCGGGAATGTCTGCTTCAGCCCCTCAGTCACCAAATAGGTCGCACCCAGGCTCATGCCGGCCTGACGCATGCCTTCCCAATCTTCCTCAACCACTGGCGTGCCGACAGCAGCCACGACCAGCGCGGCGCGGACGACATCACTCGCTGTAGCCCAATCATCTTCGCTTGAAGCCTGTGCCGGGGCTGCAGTCATCAGCGCACCGGCCGCACAGGCCAACAGGATGGGGCGCGCAGCGGAAAAGGCTTGGGTCATCGGCAGGTCATCCTGATGGCGTTGAGTGGCCCCTCTGGCGGGGAGATAGGGGGGACTGCACAGAGTTTCCAGCCCACCGAGCACGGCGGCTGGATAATGGGTTCACTCATGGCGTGGGGTGGGAGCCGGAACGACCCGCCGCGAATTCGTTGCGGCTGCTTCCTTCCGGACCTGACCGGGTTGGCGAAGACGGCGTCCGCCCGACTCCCGCGGCGCATATGGCGGGGGGACGGATGTTTTGCAAGGGTGGGCGCCCGGACCGGCTCAAAGCCCCTGCATATTGTTCGAGTCCGCCGGAATGCGAACGGTTATGCCATCGGGGCAATCACCCATGCGGATCTGGCACGACAGGCGGCTGGTACGACAGGCACCGGCGGCGAGATCGAGCATATCCTCCTCCGCCTCGGACGCGCGCGGCAATTTGGCGAAGTCAGCGGCATCGACGATGACATGGCAGGTGGAACAAGCCATCTGTCCCTCGCACGTGCCCTCAAGCGGCATGCCGGCTGCCTGCGCCACTTCGAGCAGGCTGATGTCAGGCGCGCCCTCCGCCTCGGTTCGGGTGGTGCCATCGGCGTGGATGAAGGTCGCGCGGATCATATATGCCCCTGCAATGCTGCGGCTGCCTTTATCGCACCCAGCCCGGCGCGCAATGTCTCTTCGCTGGTATAGCGTCCCCAGCCGAGACGGATGGAGGAGCGGGCATCGGCTTCGGACAGGCCGATGGCCCGCAGCACATGGCTGACCCGGCCCGATCCGCTGCCACAGGCGCTGCCGAGGCTGAAGGCCACCTGACGCGCGTCGGACAACAGACGTGTCGCATTGACCCCGTCCCGCCGGATGTTGAGATTGCCGCGCCAACGCTGCCCCTCCCCCGTCGCGCCGTTAATCTCCCAGCCCTGGAGCTCGTCGAGCGCGATGTCCCACAGTCGCGCGACATGCGCCGCATCGGCATCCATCCGCTCGGCCGCCAGTCGGGCCGCCGCGCCGAAACCGGCGCACAGAGCAGGAGAAACCGTGCCGGCACGCATCCCCTGTTCCTGTGCACCGCCGCGCATGAAGGGCGGCAACGCCACGCCATCACGCACCCACAGCGCGCCGATGCCCTTGGGCCCGTGGATCTTGTGCGCGGTCACCGCGATCAGATCCGGCCCCTCGGGGATGACGATGCGGCCAAAGCCCTGCACCGCATCGCACAGCATCCAGCTACCCCGCGCATGGGCGACTTCGGCAATGGCGGCGACGGGCTGGATCGTGCCGATCTCATTATTGACCAGCATGGTGGCGACAATGCCGCCCTCGGGCAGGGCATCCGCTGCCGGGACCGGCAGCAGGCCATAGGCACCGACGGGGAGCAAACTGCCGCCCAGCGCCTCGATACATTGCAATCCGGCCGCATGTTCGATCGCCGACCCGACCACGCCGCCCGGCTTCACGCGCGCGCCGCAGAACAGCGCCCAATTGATTGCCTCCGTCGCGCCGCTGGTGAAAAAGACGCGTCCCCCCGGCGGCAACAGCGCGGCGACAGCATCGCGCGCCATCTCCACCGCGACCGACGCCGCCCGCCCGGCGCGATAGGGCGAGGCCGGATTGGCAAAGCCATCCCCCTCCGCTTCCCCCACCAGCCAGGGCAACATCGCCTCGCGCACCTCTGGCGCCAGCGGAGTCGTGGCCTGATAATCGAGATAGATCATGCGTGGCTTATGCCGGGCACGCGGAGAAAAAGACAGGGGCGGCTAACGCCTTGCTGGAACTACGGTGACAGTCACCTAAACCCCCACCGTTGACCGCCGGAACTGAAGCCGGCACCAGAGACGTACCCGCCCCCGACACATCGGCCATCTTCGCCTTTCAAAATAAGTGACCCTGTGCACATCCCCATCGGATCCCGCCCATTCAGCGGATCATTCCCCACATAGGCATAGAGGTTCATCTGGTCCTGATAGCCGATGGGATCGGTCTGCAGGAACCGGCCCAGCGTGGGTGAGTAGATGCGCGCCTTGTAATGGTACATGCCAAGTTCAGGGATCCACGCCTGTCCGGTAAACTGGAACCGGCCAAGGTTGGTGGCGTCGGGCACGCCCCAATCGTCATAGCGATCGATCGCCAGCAGGGCGCCGGTGCCGTTGGTGATGCCCACGATGCTCCCCTGATGATCGGCGAACAGATGGCGGCGGCTGGTCACCGTCACCGTGGGGCCTTCATACCACAATATCGGATCATCAACACCCGCCCCGTGCACGTAACGGCCGACCAGCAAATTGCATGGCAGGGGCGATATGGGGAAGCGCAAGGGGCAAGGGCTCAAGCGGGTTGCGGCGGCGTTGCCCGTTCCCGGTCAAAGATGGCGACACTGATGGCAAAGGCGAGAATTGTCATGGCGAATTCACCCTCATCCTCGACGAAGGACAGGATATTGAGCAACGCCAGTCCATGGTCACCCCAGGAGGTAAGCAGATCGACCACCACGCCAAACAGGGCGGCGCCGGCAATGCACAGAATGATGATGAGGCCATAGATGGCCGCGGTCGCGTCTGAACGGCGCAGGGAGACGGCCATGCCCGCCAGCCAGACAAGGCCTACCGCGCCGAACACCATCGTTTCAGCCAGGTGATGGGGCGCTACCGGCAAGCCGGCGACGGGCGGGACCCATGCGCCGATGACAAAGCCCAGCCGTTCGTGGATTTCGACCGAATTATCCAGCGTCATCCACAGGAAGAGCAGCGCGCTGGTGAGGAACAGCATAGTCCGGGTACGGAGCCACAACAGCAGCATGATCACGGCCGACGCTGTCGTCAGCGAATATTCGAGGAATTCGCCAAAGGAGCGGTCTTGCGACATGAAGAACTGCACCGGCAAGGCGGCGCCGGTGGCATCGCCATAATGGGCCGCGACATCGAGCCCGACCAGCACGCAGGCATAGGGAATGATCAGCATCAGGGCATGGCGGAAGGATCGCGAAACGATCAGCTCCCGGGCAACATTGGAAACATCGGCAGGTTTGAACATGTACTGGCTTCCACAAGGAACGCCGGTCTGGTCACGTCGGCCATAGGCGCCGGAATCGTAACAAAGTGTTGACCCGGCGCCATTTTCTGCCGGACTGAGCGGGCCAACGGGCGAAGGTTGGCGGCGCCGGGGGCATAGTCGAAGCGGGCATTGCCGCTTGAGCCGGAGCCTTTATTGAGAGCGATTCGCAAAAGTTGCATAATCGCGACAGTCGCTCTATCTGGCACTCTACCTTGACCGGCCGCGATGGCCGGACTCGCCGCATCATAAAGAGAACAGCCATGCCCGACGTGATTTTTCCCGGACCCGAAGGCCGCCTTGAAGGCCGGTTCAGCCCGCCACCCCGCCCGCGTGCGCCGGTTGCGCTGATCCTGCATCCGCATCCTCAGGGTGGCGGCACGATGAATGACCGGATTACGCAGGCGCTGTACAAGACCTTTGTCCGCCGGGGTTTTGCGACGTTGCGCTTTAACTTCCGCGGGGTTGGCCGCTCTCAGGGCGTGTTCGACAATGGCATTGGCGAATTGTCCGATGCCGCCTCGGCGCTCGATTGGGTGCAGTCGATCCACCCTGAGGCGCAGACGACGTGGATCGCAGGGTTCAGCTTTGGTGCGTGGATTGGCATGCAGCTGTTGATGCGCCGTCCGGAAATCCGTGGCTTCATCTCGGTCGCGCCGCCGGCCAACATGTATGACTTCACCTTCCTCGCGCCCTGCCCTTCGTCGGGCATCATCGTCAACGGGCTGGGCGACGAGATCGTCACATCAGCATCAGTGGTGAAGCTGGTCGAGAAGCTGCGCACGCAAAAGGGCATCACCGTCCATCATGACGAGATCCCCAAGGCGAACCACTTTTTCGAACATGAGCTGGAACAGCTGATGAAGTCAGTCGACAATTATCTCGACATGCGACTGGCACCCAATTCACCGATCCGCTGAACGCGGCGTACAGAGACAAAGCAGAGGGCGCCCGGAGCAATCCCGGCGCCCTTTGTCATTTGAGCGGCGCGTTGGTGCGACTTTCGGTCACGGGCGGTAGGTCATTGGGTGTCGGCGCGACCAGCACGGCGACATTGGCGAACATGACAAGCCCGGCCACCAGCATGAGCAGCGCCTTTTTGCGGTCACCCCTGCGAAACAGGACAAAGGCGCCGCCAATAAGGGCGAAGCCAGCGAGCATCAGGACGGCGAGCAAGGTTTCCATGGCCGCCGCATAGCTCAGCGGCGATGCGGTTCAAAGCGGGATCAATGCGCCATCTGCACCGCGAGAGCGATGCCGAGGGGGATAATGGAGCCTGCGAGGCTGCGAAGCGCGTTGATGACCATTGGCCCGCTATTGCGCCAATCGGTTAACAAAGCGTAAATTCCCATGATGGTGCAGGTGCGAAACGCGCTGGCAATCCGGTGCGACCTCGCCTAGAGGCTGCCCCAAGAATCCGCCCCAGCGAAAGACGCCCTGCCCCATGCGTATCGCCATCGCTTCTGATCATGCCGCCGTCGCGCTGAAAGCCGCGCTCGCCGACTGGCTGCGTGAGGCCGGACATGCAGTCAGCGACCTGGGTCCGCATGACGAGGCCAGCGTCGATTACCCCGACTATGGCTATGCGCTGGCGACAGCGGTGGCGGATGGTGACGCGGAGCGCGGCATTGCCCTGTGCGGATCGGGCATCGGCATTTCGATCGCGGTCAATCGCAACCCCGGCTGCCGTTGTGCGCTGGTCGGCGAGCCGCTGTCGGCCAAGCTGGCACGCGAGCATAATGACGCCAATGTATTGGCGATGGGCGCGCGCCTGACCGGCATCGACATGGCCAAGGCCTGCGTCGACGCGTTTCTTTCGACCGAATTTGGTGGCGATCGCCACGCCCGCCGGGTCGGCAAGCTGAGCCAGCCTTCCCTTTGACGCCTGACCCCATGAGGAGCCCCGCCCATGTCCACCACCACGCTTGAAGCCGCTCCCGCCATCCGCTCTGCCGGATTTTTCAGCGAAGGCGTTGCCGCCACCGATACCGCCGTCGCCGATGCAATCCGCGCCGAACTGGACCGCGAGCAATATCAGATCGAACTGATTGCTTCGGAAAACATCGTCTCCAAGGCGGTGCTTGAGGCGCAAGGGTCGGTCTTCACCAACAAATATGCCGAGGGCTATCCGGGCAAGCGCTATTATCAGGGCTGCGCCCCTTCGGACACGGTCGAAACGCTGGCGATCGAGCGGGCAAAGCAGTTGTTCGGCTGCGGTTTTGCCAATGTGCAGCCGCATTCGGGCGCGCAGGCTAATGGTGCGGTGATGCTGGCGCTGGTCAAGCCGGGCGCGACGATCATGGGCATGAGCCTCGATGCCGGTGGCCACCTGACGCACGGTGCGGCCCCGGCCATGTCGGGCAAGTGGTTCAACGCCGTCCAATATGGCGTGAACCCGGAAACCCACCTTATCGACTATGACCAGGTCGAGGCGCTGGCGCGTGAGCACAAGCCGGCGCTGATCATCGCTGGCGGCTCTGCCTATCCGCGCATCATCGACTTTGCCCGGTTCCGCGCGATTGCCGATGATGTTGGCGCGCTGTTCCTCGTCGACATGGCGCACTTCTCGGGCCTCGTTGCCGCTGGCGTCCACCCATCGCCCTTCCCGCATGCCCACATCGCGACGACGACGACGCACAAGACGCTGCGCGGGCCGCGTGGCGGCATGATCCTTACCAACGACGAGACGCTGGCCAAGCGGATCAACTCGGCGGTGTTCCCCGGCCTGCAGGGCGGTCCGCTGGTCCATGTCATCGCCGCCAAGGCGGTGGCGTTCGGCGAGGCGCTGCGTCCCGAATATGTCGATTATTGCAAGGCGGTCGTCGCCAATGCGCAGGCGCTGGCGGCGCGGCTCAAGGCGCGAGGCTGCAACCTCGTGTCGGGCGGCACCGACACACACCTCGCGCTGGTCGATCTGACGCCGCTGGGCGTGACCGGCCGCGACGCCGACGAGGCGCTGGAGCGGGCCGGCATCACCTGCAACAAGAATGGCATTCCCAACGACCCGCAGCCGCCGACCAAGACCAGCGGCATCCGCGTCGGCTCACCAGCCGGCACGACGCGCGGATTCGGCATCGCCGAGTTCGAGATGATCGGTGACATGGTCGCCGATGTGCTCGACGGACTGCGCGCCAAGGGCGAGCATGGCGACCCCGAAGTCGAGGCCAATGTGCGCCAGCGGGTGCGTGCCCTATGTGAGCGCTTCCCAATCTACCCTGGTGTGTGATACAGGTAACACGGCAAGGGTTTGATTGGAGTTGATCATGTCAAAGAAAACCACCGAAAAAGCCCATAATGACGGCAGCGAGTTCGTCCGCGAATCGACCAGCCCTTCTGACGTGGCCAAGGATCTGCTCGACCAGTTTGTCGAATTTGCCGACAAGACGGTGGATGAGGTCAGCCGCGTCGGACAGGACGTGCTGAAGAATGAAAAGGCACCCAAGATCGCGGCCGGTGCAGCTATTGGCGCGGTGGCCGGGGCGGTCCTGCCGTTCATGTCGCTGCCGCTCGGGCTCATCGCCGGCGCCGGCTATGTGGCCTATCGACAGGCGCAAAAAAGCGAATGAAATGCCCCGCCTGTGGCCATGAAGACAGCCAGGTCAAGGATAGTCGCCCCACCGAGGACGGGGCGGCTATCCGCCGCAGGCGGCAATGCGAGAAGTGCGAAGCGCGCTTCACGACATTTGAGCGCATTCAGCTGCGCGAAGTTACGGTCGTCAAGACCAATGGCCAGCGCGAACCCTTTGACCGAGACAAGTTGTTGCGGTCCGTTGCGATTGCATGTCGCAAGCGGCCCATCGATACCGCTGGCATAGACCGGCTGGTATCGACCATACAGCGCGCGCTGGAAACCCAGGGCGATGCCGAGGTCTCTACGCAGGAAATCGGCGCCCGGGTAATGGAAGCCCTGAAGTCCATTGACAGCGTTGCCTACATTCGTTTTGCCAGCGTCTATCGCGACTTCGCCGAAGCCCGCGATTTCGAGGAATTTGCTGCCAGTATCCGGGATATCAGCGGAGAATGAGCGGCAGCGTGACGGTCCAAGCCCCACCGCCGGTCATTGTTCTGGTCAGGCCGCAGCTGGGTGAGAATATCGGCAAGGCGGCGCGCGCGATGCTCAATTTCGGGCTGACCCAAATGCGGCTGGTCGCGCCACGCGACGGCTGGCCCAACCCTTCGGCTGGACCGGCCGCGTCAGGTGCCGACATCGTGCTGGCCAATGCGACGGTGCATGAGACGCTGGCCGAGGCAGTGGCCGACTGTTCGCAGGTTTTTGCGACGACTGTAAGGCGGCGTGATCTGGTCATGCCGGTGGTGGATCCTGCTGAGGCTGCAACGATCATCCATGGTGAGGCAGGGCTTTCGGCGCTGGTGTTCGGTCCGGAACGATCGGGCCTAGATTCCGACGATGTTGCTCTGGCCCGAATGATTCTGACAGTACCGATCAATCCGGAATTTGGCTCGCTCAACCTCGCCCAGGCAGTGATCATTGCCGCCTATGAATGGTCGAAAGGTGTCGAACTCGCCCAGCCGCCGCTTGCCGATCTCGACCCACCGGCACCGCAGACGGACCTGGAAGGCCTGATCGGAGCCACCAATGAGATGCTGGAGAAGATCGACTATTTCCAGCCGGAATCGCGTAAGGTGACCACGTTGCGCAACATCCGCACCTTGTTGACCAAGCCTCGCTGGACGGCGAAGGAAGTGCAGATGATGCGCGGCATTTTGCGCGGGATCGAACGGGGGCCGCGCTAAGTCGGTAACGACTTGTGTCGTTCAGCCCTGGCGCGTTGCATCCCATACGCCCAGTTCATAGGCGATGGATTGTTCCACCAACTCTTCCCAGACCGAACGGATGTGAGCCGCTGGAATGCCCGCGGCCTCCCCCAGCGTCACTGCCTGTGCAATGACCTGCGCCTTGCGCGCCTCGTCACGCACCACATTTCGGTCGTCCTTGATGCGTGCCGCAGCACGCATATAGCCGAAGCGGATTTCGAGCAGCTTGATGAGGGCCGCGTCGGTCGCATCGACACCGGCGCGGACATCCCGCATGGTCTGGCATTCGTCGGGGTGCAGGGGCTGGTCAGTCATGGCGGCTCCATAGCGCATCATTCCGGCAAATCCAGCCGGGGTTGACCGAATCCTGTCCGTGCCCTAGGGCGCGCGTCTTCCACACATGACCCCGCACACCCGGTGAAGCGATGGTCGCGTCAGACATAGTTGGTCTGACGGGTGGTTCCGGGTTTTGCATCATCGCATGGTGCGATGATGATGACACACATGGAGTGACCTATGTCGAAGCGCCATAGCGCCAAGTACAAGATTGACCGCCGTCTGGGCGAAAACATCTGGGGCCGTCCGAAATCCCCGGTGAACCGCCGCGAATATGGCCCCGGCCAGCATGGCCAGCGCCGCAAGGGCAAGGTGTCGGACTTCGGTCTGCAGCTGCGCGCCAAGCAGAAGCTCAAGGGCTATTATGGTGACGTCACCGAAAAGCAGTTCAAGCGTGCCTATTCGGAAGCCGCCCGTCAGAAGGGTGACACCAGCCAGAATCTGATCGGTCTGCTCGAGCGCCGCCTCGACGCCCTAGTCTATCGCGCCAAGTTCGCCCCGACCATCTTTGCCGCCCGTCAGCTGGTCAGCCATGGTCACGTGTTCGTCAATGGCGTGCGCTGCAACATTGCCAGCCGTCAGGTGAAGCCGGGCGACGAAGTGACGCTTGGTAAGAAGGCTCAGGAAATGGCGCTGGTTGCTGAAGCGCAGGCCCTGCCTGAGCGTGACCTGCCCGACTATATTTCGGTTGACGGCACCAAGGTGACCTTCGTTCGCGTTCCGACGCTCGACGAAGTGCCCTATCCGGTGAAGATGGAACCGAATCTGGTCGTCGAATTCTATTCGCGCTGATCCCTTCGGGATATCGGCAGAAAGAAGGGCCGGAACCGACGGGTTCCGGCCCTTTTGCTTTGGCGTTTTCGGACGGCAGGGCACGACCTCTCCCCAAGGCACATATTTCCGGTTATGGGACCGCCGATGAGCTTGACAGTTGCCGCCCTCTATCAGTTCGCACCATTCGACGACCCGGCTGCGTTACGTCAGCCCCTGCTCGACTTGTGCCGGTCGCTGGGCATCTGCGGCACACTGCTGCTTGCCCGGGAAGGTATCAACGGGACCATTGCGGGGGAGCCAGACACCATAGCTGCGGTGCTCGACCATATCCGTACCCTACCCGGCTGTGCCGGACTTGACGTGAAATATTCGACCGCATCAGTAACACCGTTCCGCCGGATGAAGGTGCGGCTGAAGAAGGAGATCGTCACATTGGGTGTGCCGGGCGTCGATCCGTCGCGCAATGTCGGCCGCTATGTCGCACCCGAAGAGTGGAACGCGCTGATTAGCGACCCCGACACCATCGTGATCGATACGCGCAACGACTATGAGGTGGCAATCGGCACGTTCCATCGGGCCATCAACCCGGTGACCCGTAGCTTTGGCGAATTCCCCGATTGGTGGCGTGCCCATGCTGAAGACTTTGCTGGAAAGCGCATTGCCATGTTCTGCACTGGCGGCATCCGTTGCGAGAAGTCGACAGCTTTTCTCCGTGCCGAGGGGGTAGAGGATGTGGCTCACCTGAAAGGCGGCATCCTCAACTATCTGGAGAAAGTGCCGACAAGCGAAAGCCTGTGGCAGGGCGATTGCTTCGTTTTTGATGAGCGGGTCAGTGTCGGCCATGGGTTGGTCGAGGGCGAGCATCAGCTGTGCCGTGCCTGTCGGATGCCGTTGAGCGACTCAGACCGAGCGCTGCCTGACTATATAGAAGGACAGCAGTGCCACCATTGCGCCCATGAGCGCACCGACGAAGACCGGGCGCGCTATGCTGAGCGCCACCGGCAGTTTGCTGCAATGGCGGATGCTGGCAAAGCGTGAGGCGCGGATGGGTCGCCTTTTGGGGCCTGACCCTTGTTATCACTCTTGCCGCGGCTGGCCTCGCCTGCACTTTTTGGTCATCATGTCCATGGCGGCGCCCGATAGTTGACAGCCTGACTGATCGCCCAAGTCCTATACCAGCAACCGCGCGACGCGATGCCTTTCAAACATGGGTCTATGCTGTTCCGGGCCGCGCAGCAGAATTTGCCGCATTCGAAAGGTTCATTACAGACCATGGATATGCCGACCTGGTCCCCAGCTGGACCCTGCTGAGGACAAACAGCAATGCCAGCGCTCGATGCCGGGTCGATCCCTTTATCCTGCCACCCCGAAACTATTGGCCCAATATCCTGCACGCATTGAAGCTGGTGAAGGAAGAAGCGATCCCGGCAGTTGGTCGGGTGGAAGTCGCCTCAGCCTTTCGTCTTGAAGCCCTTAATGCCTGTTCAAAAGGTGCCAGCAACAGCCGGCACTTGACCTTTGCCGCTCTTGACCTGATCCCCCTCGATCAACCCGATACCGTCACTAGCTTTACCAAGCTCTGTGCCCGCTGGCGGCAGGCGGGAGCGCGATCAAAATGGGGACTGGGCGCCTATTATGATCCGGCCAAGCCACAGCATAATCAGGTCGCACGCTTTCATGTCGACGGCACAGGATGGCGCACTTGGGGTTTCAGCTATGGGCGGGCCAGCAGCGGCTGCAACAGCCTTTAATCCAGCTCTCAAACCCGCGCCACACCCCATTCGAGCCATCCGACCGGGCGAGGTGTCTTGGGCATATAGCGGCTGCCCATGCGCTCGGTCTTGAAACCGGCAGACTCATAGGCGTCCGCAATGGGGCGGGTCAGGTGGCAGTTCCCGGCCATGCGTTTCCAAAGCGGTTCGATGCGGCTCTGCCATTTACGGACGTCTGCATCGGGCGCGCGGCCATGCTCCAGAAAAACGGCTGTGCCGCCAGGTTTGAGCACGCGCTTGATTTCCTGAAGCACCTGTGCGGGATCATTGACCGAACAAAGGGTGAAGGTCGTAACCACCGTGTCAAAGCGGTCGGTGGCGAAGGGGATTTCCTCTCCCACGCCTTCGACAATCTCGCCGGCAAAGCCGGCCTCAGCGACGAGCCTTTTGCTGTCGTCAAGCAGTGCGGGGGTGGGGTCGCACCCACACAGGCTGGTGACTTTGCTGCGGTCATAAAAGGGAAGATTGATGCCACCGCCACAGCCCAACTCGAACACGTCACCGCTGGCCAGCGGGACGACATGGCTGCGCGCCTTGAGAATTTGCGGCTGCGCACAGCAGCAGCGGATCAATCGCGGTGTGACGTGCCGTTCCCACCAGTTTGACATGTCTCTCTCCCCTGATGGCTGGAGAGGCTAAAGCGAAATGCCTTGCGATGCCAGCCATCGGTTCATCATCGCATAGAGCAGCATGGTCAACAGGGCACCGGCCATCAGCGTGAGCCAGAAATTCCAGCCATGCCGCAGCATCCACGGGATCAGGATGAACATCGGAATGGATGGTAGGAAATACAATAGCGACGACTGGACATAATCAGCCACTGCCAGCCGGTCACCCGTGTCGTGCCAAAGCCAGATCATCCCCAGTGTCGAAACAAGCGGCAGCGAAGCGATCAGCCCGCCAAGTCCGGGACTCTTGCGGGCGACCAACGCGATCAGGGCGACGACCAGGCCCGACAGGACCACACGTACAAGGAACGCGGTGGTCATGTCAGCGCGGCACCTGCTGGCTTGTGCAATGGAAGCTACCGCCCCCAGCCAGAATCTGGTCTGACGGCAGCGGGACGATGCGACGGTCGGGGAAGCACTCGGCCAGCACCTGCGCGGCTTCCTGGTCATGGGCCGTGCCATAGGCCGGCATTGCGATAGTGGTGTTGCCGATAAGAAAGTTCATATAGCTTGCCGGCACAGCCTCACCATCGACCAAGACCCGGCCGGGGGACGGGATGGTGACGATGTCTAGGCCGAACGCTTCGGCTCGGGCCATAGCGTCGTCGTAGATGGCGGCATTGGGGTCATCAGTGCCGCTAGCGCGCGGCAGCAGCAGCAGCCCGTCCGCAACAAAGCGGGCCAGATTGTCGACATGGCCATCGGTATGGTCGCCATGCAGGCCATCACCCAGCCAGAGGATGCGGGTGAAACCGAGTGCCTCGTGCAGCACTTCCTCGATCTGGGCGCGACCGAGTGCGGGATTGCGGTTGGGGTTCAGCAGGCACTGTTCGGTGGTGACGCACAGGCCCGCGCCATCCCAGTCGATGCCGCCGCCCTCGAGGATCATCGCGTGCGGATCGCGGAGGAAGCTAAAACGCTGCGCGAGGCGAGCGCCGATGTCGGCGTCACCCGGCATCAGATATTTGCCGCCCCAGCCATTGAAGGCGAAATCAGCTGCACGGCGGCCAGCCCCGGTTCCGGTGATGATGGGGGCGGTATCGCGCAGCCAGACGTCGCCTATTGGCTCGACCAGCACATCGACACTGGCACCGCCGGACGCGTCGGCCAAACGGCGGGCGATGGCGGCGTCATCTTCGCTGTTGCAGACGAGGTGGACGGTCTCTCCCTTGCCGTCATCGGCGATGGCGGCGGCAAAGGCGGCGATTTGTGCGCGGGCGCCGTCAAAGGCTTCACCCCATTCGGCGCGGATCGCGGGAAATCCAATCCACAACCGTTCGTGGACGGCCCATTCGGGCAGCGGCCCGGAGTACGGCGGCACCTTGGTGATCGGGGTCGCGGGGGGAGTGAGTGTCATGACAATGTCCTTTGCCCGCGCCTTAAAGTGACGCGGGCAACAAGACAATTGCCCTGACGATCAGCGCCCTGCCCGGCTCTGATCGCGGGCGGCGCGGAACTCGTCTCCCGGCAGCCAGTTGGGCCAGTCGTTGCTGTTCCCCAGCTCACGCCCGATGCGCCAGAACAGGCGGAGATCGGCGATCATCCCATCCCAGCGTGTGATCGCTTCAACTTCATCCTCGGGGCCATGATAGCGGTTGACAGTATAATCCTCGGCAGCAGCCCGACCGGCAGCAGTGCCTCCCTCCAGCAGATCCTCTCCAGCGTCAAAATAGAGCATCGGCACACCAAGCTTGGCAAAGCTGAAATGGTCCGAACGGTAATAATAGCCCTTCTCCGGGGTCGGCTCATCGCTGGCGGTGCGGCCTTCGATTGCAAGCGCACGCGTCAGATAAGCTTCCAGCTCGCTCTTGCCGCGACCAATGACAGTAACGTCGCGGGCAGGGCCTGTGGGTGAAAGGGCATCCATGTTCAGGCCGCCAACTGTCTGTGCCAACGGGAACACCGGGTTTTCGGCATAATATTTTGAACCGAGAAGCCCGCTTTCTTCTGCCGTCACGGCAAGGAAGACAAGGCTGCGGTCGGTCGCGCCAACGCGTGCATGTTCCTGCGCCAGCGTGACAAGGGCAGCGGTGCCCGTGGCATTGTCTACCGCGCCGTTGCAGATGTCATCACCAGCGGCATTGGCTTCGCATCGGCCGAGATGATCCCAGTGCGCCGTGTGCAGGACATATTCGTTGGGCCGGGTGCGGCCCGGCAAAATGCCGATGACATTGCGCGACATGGTCCGGCGAACGCTATTGTCGAACGAGAGATTGGCTTGCACGCCAGTCAGTGGCACGGCGCGAAAGCCGGGCTGGCGGGCGCGATCCCTGAGAGCGTTGAAGTCCTGACCGGCGGCGGCGAACAGCGCCTGTGCCCGCGCCAGCTGAATCCAGCCATTGGCCTGGGTTTCGTCCATATGATTGTCGGCCGCGTCCTGCACATATTGCGGGCCGGTCCAGCTGGAGCGGACGACGTTCCAGCCATAGGCTGCGGGTTCGGTGTCGTGGACGATGATCGCCGCAGCGGCACCCTGACGAGCGGCTTCCTCGAACTTGTAGGTCCAGCGGCCGTAATAGGTCATGGCCCGGCCGTTGAACTGTCCGCCGACCGAGACCTGTTGCCAGTCGGGATCGTTGACGAGGATGACGACTGTCTTGCCGCGCACATCGATACCGGCATAGTCGTTCCAGTCGCGTTCGGGCGCGTTGATGCCATAGCCGACGAAGACGACGTCGCTGTTGGCGATGCGGGTTTGCGGCGTGATGCGATAGCTGCCTGCGACGAAATCATCGGCATGGGCGAGTGTCTGGGTGCCCTGTGGCGTCGTGAAGGTCAGCGGGCTGACATTGCTGGCGGTGATTTCAACCAGTGGCACGTCCTGCGTCCAGCTGCCGTTGTTGCCCGGTTGCAGGCCGGCGGCGCGGAATTGTTCGATCAGATAGGCAACGGTACGTTCCTCTCCGGCGGTGCCGGGGGAGCGGCCCTCGAATTCGTCGGAAGCGAGACGCGTGGTGACGGTGCGCAGGGTGGTTTCGCTGAGTTGCGGAGCGGCACTGGCGACGGGCGGGGTAGAGGCCGAGGTAGAGGCACATCCAGCCATCAGGGGGGTGATGGCAAGAGCCAGCGAGGCCAGCATAAAGCCGTTTTTATTCAGATAGTTGGTCATGAAATTTGATCGCCTTCCTGCGAATCCTCAATGGATACAGACTAGCGCGGACATAAACGCGCTTGCAAGCTGACGCTGATCCACCGAACGTCGTTGCTCTCGGGTAACCAAAAAAGGCAGCGAAGCAGGATCCCAGCATGCGTCACCCCACCCCAATTCAACAGAAGAACGCCCGCCCCACCCGACCACTCTTTCCAAATCTTGCTGCAATTACATTGGCCTGTGCCGCGCTTTTTGTGAGCCCTGCTCAGGCGCAGCTCCCTGACGAGATCCGTACCCCGACACCGCCCCCAACCCTGCCCGATTCGGCCACGCGGTTTGGCACCCTGCCCGGCGCGCGCAGCGTCTCCCTGTCGCCCGATGGCAGCATGATCGCCTTTCTCAGCCCCAGCACCGGCCTTGGCAACGACCTGTACGTGGTGTCGACGGCCGAAGGTGCGGGCCGGCCGCAGCGCCTGCTGAGAGCGAGCGGCGATCCGGAGGTGCTCAATTATTGCCGCTGGAAATCGACGACGCGGCTGGTCTGCCAGATGGTAGGCCGGCGCGGCTATGGTCGTGATGTCTATGGCTTTGTCCGCTTCATCGGGGTGGATGCGGCCGGCGGAAATGTCACGGTGATTGGCGCGGATGAGCATAATGAACTGTACAGCGGTTCATTGATCGACTGGCTGGCCGACGATCCCGACCATGTGCTGATGGCGAGCCCGGTAGGAGATGTCGAACGGCGCAACATCCACACCAACAGGGTGCACAGCACCGCCATCCGCCGCAGGGCCAGCCTGACCGGCCGCTATGGTTTCATTACCGACGGGATGGGCAACATCCGTATCATGGCAAACCAGCCGGCGGTTGCCGATGCCAATTATGTGCCGCAAGTCCGTTATTTCTATCGCGCTGACGAGCGTGATGAATGGCACCCGATGTCGATCAACACCACCGAGGTCAATGAAGGGTTCCGGCCCGTTTATGTCGATGCGGAGAATAACCGCGCGGTCGGATTTTTGAAGGTCAACGGGTTTGACAGCGTGGCAACCATGGCTCTCGACGGGACCAACCGGATCACGTCCCTGTTCCAGCGGGACAATGTCGAGATTGATGACATTGTGGTGATTGGCGGCACCCGCAGGATCGTCGGCGTATCCTATGCGACGGACCGGCGCAGGGTCGAATATTTCGACGCGGCGCTGGCCCGCATGTCGCAAAGCCTGTCGCGCGCGCTCGGCGGACGGGGCATTACCATCATCGACCAGAACCGCGATGGCACCGTCTTCCTGATCTTTGCCAGCTCTGATTCCGACCCAGGCCGCTACTATGTCTATACGCCTGCCGCGCGGCAGTTGCGGCCGCTGCTCGCCTTCTTTCCGCTGCTGGAAGGGCAAACCCTCTCCCCCGTGCAGTCGGTCAGCTATCCAGCCGCTGACGGGACCATGGTTCCGGGCTATCTGACCCTGCCGCCCGGCCTGAGCGATGCGCGCGGCCTGCCCGCCATTGTCATGCCGCATGGCGGGCCCTCCGCCCGTGACGAGGGCGATTTCGACTGGCTGGCGCAATATTTCGCCTCGCAGGGATTTGCCGTGCTGCAACCCAATTACCGCGGCTCGTCGGGATATGGCGATGCCTGGTATGTCAACAATGGCTTCCGCTCCTGGCGCATTGCCATCGGCGACATAAGTGATGGCGGCCGCTGGCTGGTCTCGCAAGGCGCCGATCCGGCAAAGTTGTCGATCGTCGGCTGGTCCTATGGCGGCTATTCCGCACTGCAAGCCGGCGTGACCTATCCCGACCTGTTCAAATCAATCGTTGCCATTGCCCCGGTGACCGATCTTGACCGGCTGAAGCGCGAGGAATCGCGCTACTATACGGGCCAGTTGGTCAGCGATTTCGTGGGCAGCGGGCCCCATGTCCGTGAGGGATCGCCGGCGCTGAATGCGTCTGCGATCACAGTACCTGTGCTGATGTTCCATGGCACGCTGGATACCAATGTCGACATTGATCAGGGTCGGGTGATGCAGCGGGCGCTGGTGGCGGCCGGGCGACGGTCGGAATTGATAGAATATCCGGGGCTCGACCACCAGTTGCCGACCAGCGAGGCCCGCATCGACATGCTGCGACGGATCAGCGGGTTCCTTCCGCGCTGACGTCAGGCAAGAACCAGCACATTGTCCTGTCGGGCCATCGCCCGACTGATGGGCAGGTCGAGCAAGGCCTGCCCGTCAGTTGCCGCCATGATCACCGCAAGTCTCTCAGCCGACGGGGTAGCTAGACTTGCGGCCTTGGCCTGAGCCTTTGCCAGCATCCACAGCATGTGCGGCTGGCTGCCGCGCTGCATCACCGTGCCGCGCCAGTCAAAGGCAATGCTGCCGACATTGGGGTGGACCTGTCGTTCGCCCTTGCGTGAAACGATGGTCCCGGCCGGCTTGTCGGACGCCCATTCATTGAAACAGGCCGCATCGGCATTGAGGCCGGGCACCCAGTCCGCAGCGATCAGGCGCAGCACCGGCAACAGGCTTTCGGGCACGGTGCCGGCCGGTGCGAAGCTTTCCGCATAGCCGGGATATTCACCATCGCTGATTGTGGCGAGGTTCATCCGTTCGGTCCAGCGATAGAGGTTGGGCGCCCGCAGCTTCATGAGATTCGCAGGCACCGGATCGCGCCCGAGATGGGCAAAGAGCGGGGCCATCATGCCGAAATCGGCGCGGCACGGGCGTCCACCGAGCAGATAGGGATGATGCTGGAAATGCTCGTCGAGCAGATCCATGAGCTCGAACCACGCCGCCTCCATCGCCGGGATCACCGCATCGGTCACGCCAAGATTGGGGAGGAAGCCATTGAAGAAGGCCATTGTCTTCGCCGCCGCTTCGCGCCGGTCTGCCCGCGACATGTCCGCGGCCATGGTTCGTCCGAATTCGGCTCGGAGGAACTCCTCCTGATCGGCGCAATAGCTCCAGCGATAATGCATGGCGAGCGGCAGCAGATTTTCCGAGCCGAAGGCGTCAAGCAACAGCGAGACGGTCTGCTGCACCGGACAGTCGGGTTCAAGCTGCGGCCCGGCTTCATGCGCCTCCAGCCAATCGATCATATCGCCCGAATCCTGAAGGATCAGGCCGTCGGGCGTTTCAAGGACGGGGATCACCCTGACGCCGACCGCAGGCAGGACGCGGGTCGCGAACTCCGGGTTGCTCGGATAGCGCTCGACAAAGGCAAGCCGCTTCTTAATCAGATAGGAGCGGATCTTACCCGTGTAGAGCGAATGGGCCGAGCCCCAGAGCGTGTAGGTCATGTGTGGCACTCTCTCCCTCGGGCGTCGGGCTTTGGTCGGATCGCCTTCGTTTCCCCCTGTCGTCAGGCGGCCTTTTTAACTTGACGGAAGCTGTGCAGCAGCGGTTCGGTGTAGCCGCTGGGCTGGCTGACGCCGTCAAAGATGAGCGAGCGGGCGGCGCGGAAGGCAATGCCGTCGGGCGTCAGCTTTTCATAAAGCGCGTCACCGGCATTCTGTTCGTCCACCTTGGCGGCCATGCGGATCAGCGCGGCATCCACCTGTTCGGGCGTGCAAACGCCGTGGAGTAGCCAGTTGGCCAGCGCCTGACTGGCGATGCGCAGTGTGGCGCGATCCTCCATCAGGCCGATATCGTTGATGTCGGGCACCTTGGAACAGCCAATGCCCTGATCGATCCAGCGCACGACATAGCCAAGGATGCCCTGGCAATTATTGTCGAGCTCCCGCCGGACCTCTTCCTCTGTCCAGTTGCGTCCGGTGGCAACGGGGATGGCGAGCAGGCGGTCGAGCGCGGGCACCGCCTCACCGGCGATCTCCCGCTGGCGGGCGAAGACGTCGATGCTGTGATAATGCGTGGCGTGCAGCGTGGCGGCGGTGGGGGATGGCACCCAGGCGGTGTTGGCACCGGATTTCGGGTGGCCGACCTTTTGTTCGAGCATGGCCGCCATGAGGTCAGGCATGGCCCACATGCCCTTGCCGATCTGGGCGCGGCCCGAGAGGCCGCAGGCGAGGCCGATGCGGACATTGCGGTCCTCATAGGCGGCAATCCAGTCACTCGCCTTCATCTCGCCCTTGGGGATCATCGCTCCGGCCTGCATCGAGGTGTGGATTTCATCGCCGGTCCGGTCGAGGAAGCCGGTGTTGATGAAGGCGATGCGGTCCTTCACTGCATGGATGCAGGCGGCGAGATTGGCGCTGGTCCGGCGTTCCTCGTCCATCACGCCGACCTTGATCGTGTGGCGTGCGAGGCCAAGCAGATCCTCGACGGCATCGAACAGGTCATTGGTCAGCGCGGCTTCCTCGGGCCCGTGCATCTTGGGCTTGACGATATAGATGCTGCCGGTGCGGCTATTGCTGACGCTGCCTGTGCGTTTCAGATCATGCAGCGCGATGGTTGACGTCATGACGGCGTCCAGCAGGCCTTCATGCGCCTCGCTGCCGTCGGGCAAACGGACGGCGGGATTGGTCATAAGGTGTCCGACATTGCGGACGAACAGCAGGCTGCGGCCATGCAGGGTGAAGGGCATGCCGTCCGTGCCGACCCAAGGCCGGTCGGCATTGAGCGTGCGGGTCAGCGTCTGCCCGCCCTTCTCGAAAGATTCGCTGAGATCGCCCTTCATCAGGCCGAGCCAGTTGCGCCAACCGGCCACCTTGTCGGTGGCATCGACGGCGGCGACGCTGTCCTCCAGATCGATGATCGTCGTGAGCGCCGCCTCGAGGATGACATCGGCGATACCGGCCGGATCATCAGCGCCGACACTGTGCTGACGATCAATCACCACTTCGATATGCAGACCATTGTTCTTTAACAAGAAACTTCCGTTTGCACGGGTCCCGACCAGTTGAGACGGATTAGCAAGAGCAGGGGTGCCGCCCCCTGTCCATTCGGCCCATGACCCGCTGACGAGCGGCACGGCGGCATCGAGGAACGTTTTGGCAGCGGCGACGACCTGCGCGCCGCGGTCCTTGTCATAGCCGCCGGGCTTCGCCTTTCCGGGCAGCGCATCGGTGCCGTAATAGGCATCATAGAGGCTGCCCCAGCGGGCATTGGCGGCATTGAGCGCGAAGCGGGCGTTGAGAGCGGGAACCACGAGCTGCGGGCCGGCAGTCGTGGCGATTTCCGCATCGACATTCTGTGTGCCGATGGTGAAGGGCGCTGGTTCAGGAACAAGATAGCCGATGTCGCACAGGAAGGACTGATAGGCAGCGGCATCGTGAGGCTGACCGACGCGGTCGCGATGCCAATCATCAATCTGTGCCTGCAACGTCTCACGCTTGGCGACAAGGGCCGCATTGCGCGGCTCGAAACGGGCGAGGATTTCGGCAAGCCCCTGCCAGAGCGCATCGGCGGCGATGCCGGTACCTGGCAGCACCTCTTCCTCGACGAAGCGGATCATGCCGCTGTCGATGGCGAGGCCGGCGCGCGTTTCCATATCGGTCATTGTCTGCTCCCTTGGGCCGCGTGGAGAAGGTGCGGCGATAGCGATGTTGCCACTGGGGAGGAAGCGGCTTCGCTATGGCAAGGGCCAAGGCGCTTGGCAAGGGCACAGCCGCGCAGGCAAAAAGTTGCGGTTGCAACGATGGCGGGGGTGGAGACAAGGCGCGGCTTTGGCTATGCTGGGGCATGAGCATCCTGTCACCCGCAGAACAACGCGCCATCGACCATGTCGACCAGCAGGCGATGCTGGCGCAGGTGGAGCGATGGGCAGCGATCAACTCCGGATCGCGCAATCTGGCAGGCCTGACACAGATGGCCGACGAGCTGGCAACGGCCTTTGCGGCGCTGCCGGGATCGGTGTCGCTGGTCGAACCGGCCGAGGTGACCGCTGTCAGCCCCAGTGGCGAAGTGCAGCCACTGGCACATGGGCGGCACCTTTTGGTCGAAGTGCGGCCCGAAGCGCCGCTGCGCCTGCTGCTGACCGGCCATATGGACACAGTATTTCCGGCTGACCACAGCTTCCAGAGGCTGAAGTGGCTGGATGCCAATACGCTCAACGGGCCGGGTGTTGCCGACATGAAGGGCGGCATCGCTGTGATGCTCGCGGCGTTGCGGGCGGTGGAAGCAGCCGGAGCGGGCGACGCGTTCGGTTATGATGTGCTGATCAACAGCGATGAGGAAGTGGGTTCTCTGTCCTCCTCCGCCCTGATCGAGGCGCGGGCAGCGGGCAAGGCTGCCGCTCTGACTTATGAACCCTCTGCCCTGCCTGATGGCACGCTCGCCGGGGCACGACCGGGCAGCGGCAATTTCTCGATTACCGTGCGTGGCAAGTCGGCCCATGCCGGGCGCAATCCCGAGGACGGGCGCAATGCGCTGGTCGCGGCGGCGGACCTTGCGGTGCGGCTGAAGGCCGCAATGCGACCAGGCTTATCGGTCAACCCGGCCAAGATTGATGGCGGCAGCGGCAATAATGTTGTGCCCGACCTCGCCGTGCTGCGCGTCAATTTGAGGCCGAAGACGCCACAGGACGAGACAGAGGCGCGTATCCTGCTGCACGACCTGACATGGGCGATTGCGGTCGACCATGATGTGACCGTCGACATGCATGGCAGTTTTGCCCGGCCGCCCAAGCCGATTGACCCCAAGGCGGCGAAACTGTTCGCGCTGGTGGAGCAGGCAGGCGCTGATCTGGGCTTGGCGATCGGCCATCGCGACACGGGCGGTGTCTGTGATGGCAACAATATTGCCGCCTGCGGTGTACCGGTTGTGGACACGATGGGCGTGCGCGGCGGCAGCATTCACAGCGATGCGGAATATCTGCTGGTTGACAGTCTGGCAGAGCGGGCGCGCCTGTCGGCGCTGTCGATCCTCAGGATTATCGGGCAAGGGGGCGTATGAGGGGCGTATGAGTTTTCGAATCCGGCCCGCCACCATGGCGGACCTGCAACCCATGTATGAGATGGCGAAACTGACTGGCGGCGGCTTTACCAACCTGCCGCCCGACAAATCAGCGCTGACCGCCAAGCTGGAACGGACCGCCGCTGCCTTTGCCGACCCGGAGAGCGCGGAGGAAGACCGGCTGTTTGTGCTGATGCTGGAGAATGCGGCGACAGGTGACATTCGCGGCACGTGCCAGATCTTCACGCGGGTCGGCGTGCGCTGGCCCTTCTACAGCTATCGGCTGGGGACGATCAGCAAGCGCAGCGAGGAACTGAACCGGACGTTCAAGGCGGAAACACTGAACCTTGTTTCCGACCTCGAAGGATCGAGCGAGGTCGGCGGGCTGTTCCTCCACCCGCATGAGCGGGCCGGAGGTTTGGGCCTGTTGCTGGCGCGCAGCCGTTACCTGTTCATCCGGGCGCACCGGCACATCTTCGCCGACCGCATCCTTGCCGAATTGCGCGGCGTGATCGACGATGCCGGCGGATCACCCTTTTGGGATGGGGTAGCCGGCAAATTCTTTGGCATGAATTTCCAGGAAGCCGATCAGTTCAATGCTTTGCATGGCAACCAGTTCATCGCCGACCTGATGCCCAAGCACCCGGTTTACACCGCGATGCTGACCGAGGCAGCGCGCAGCGTCATCGGCATGCCCCACCCGACCGGCCGCGCGGCGATGCGCATGCTGGAGAATGAGGGCTTCAACTACGAGAATTACATCGACATTTTCGATGGCGGCCCGACGATGACCGCGCGCACAGACCAGGTGCGATCGATCCGTGATGCGCGGACCGATGTGGTGGTCGGCATCGCCGAGGAGGGCGAGCGGGCGCTGGTGTCGACGGGCAGTTGGCAGGCGTTCCGCAGCACCTTTGCCCGGTTGGTCCCGGTCGAAGGCGGCGTGACGATCAATCCCGATGGTGCCGACACGCTGGGCGTCGCGGTGGGTGACAGCATCGACTGGATCGCGGGCTGACAGCGATGCTCACTGAAATCAATTTCGACGGACTGATCGGGCCGAGCCACAATTATGCCGGTCTATCACCGGGTAACATCGCGTCGGCCATCCATGCCGGTGGCGTATCCCGCCCGCGAGAGGCCGCGTTGCAGGGCCTTGGCAAGATGCGCGCCAATATGGAGCGCGGCCTTGTCCAAGGCTGGTTCATGCCACTCCCCCGGCCCAATGCGGGCTGGCTGGAGCTGTTGGCGACAGATTTCGCCAGCGCGGAACCGCACATGCGCGCCGCTGCCTTTTCCGCATCCAGCATGTGGGCAGCGAATGCCGCTACGGTCAGTCCGGCCGCTGACACTGCCGATGGCCGATGCCATCTGACCGTTGCGAATCTGATGACCATGGCACACCGCAGCCATGAATGGACGGACACGCTGGCACAGCTCAAGCTGGCCTTTGCCAATCCTGCCTTTGTCGTGCATCAGCCCGTGCCCGCACCCTTTGGAGATGAAGGCGCGGCCAATCACATGCGCCTCGCCCCCAGCCATGGCGAGCCGGGCGTCGAGATATTCGTCTATGGCAAGAGCGGCGGCGCTTTTCCCGCGCGGCAACATGTCGAGGCGAGCAAGGCAATTGCCCGTGCCCACGGCCTGTCGGCGGACCGGACTCTGTTCATCGAACAAAACCCGGCAGCGATTGCCGGCGGCGCCTTTCACAACGATGTGGTGGCGGTGGCCAATGAGCGGGTGCTGTTTTGCCACGAAAGCGCCTTTGCCGACCGCAAGGCCAGCTATGCCGCCATAGTTTCGGCCGCGCCCTGGTGCGAAATCGTCGAGGTTGCCGAGGCGGACGTCCCACTGGCCGATGTGATCAGCAGCTATTTGTTCAACGCCCAACTGGTGACCCTGCCCGGCGGTGAGCAGGCGCTGGTTGTGCCGACCGAGGCAATGGCCACGCCAAGCGTCAGGCAGTGGCTCGACACGCATGTTTCGGGCAACGGTCCGATCCGGCAGGTGCTGCCTGTCGATGTGCGCCAATCGATGGCCAATGGTGGTGGTCCGGCGTGCCTGAGGTTGAGGGTGGTGGCTGACCCGTCGACAATCGATCCGCGGTTCCTGTGCAGCGCCACCAAGCTGGATCGGGCCGCCGCCATTGTTGCCGAGCATTGGCCAGAAACTATCGCACCGGCCGACCTCGGCAATCCGGCGCTGGTGGAGCGGGTCATTTTGGCGCGCAAGGCGCTCCTCTCGGCGCTCAATCTTTCACAGCTTGGTTAACGCCCTTCCCTCCTGTCGGATTTACTGACAGTTTACCATTTCCGAAAGCCCGGAAGCCAGCTTTTGCGAGGATGGCACAAGGCTTGCTTCGTTGTGACCAACAAGGGATGGATCATGCTGGCCAAGGTCAAAAGACTGTTTGTTATCAAGACCCGGTTTGAGGCCAGCCTGATTATCTATGCCCTGGGCCTGGGCGCGATTGAACGCGGCATGCACTATCTCGATCAATATCCGGGCTATGGCGGCTATATGCTGATGGCGGCGTGCACCGGGTCGGTCTTCCTGGGCGGTGGCAAGATATTCGACGCATTGCGGTATGAGCGGGAACGCGCAGCCGAAGCCGTTGACAAAGCGGCGGAGAGCGCCACACTCTCGGCCTGATCGGGGAGAGGGCCACTCGCTGAAATGTGCGCCTGCCCCGTCGAAAGAGGGAGGAGCGCCACATGGCCAAAAAGCCGAAAATCGAACTGTCCGGTGAACCTGAAGGCGGCGCCGCGCTGAGTCCGCTGGTCGGTCTGGCGCGTGAGGATCTGATTGGCGCGGTGGGTGCGCTGTTACGCGAAACCGCGGCCAACCCAGCCACCACGTTGAAGCATGTCAACGCTTTCAATCAGGACGTGATGAAAATCATGACCGGGAAAAGCGAACTGGCTCCCGACGCCAAGGACAAACGGTTTGCCGACCCGGCATGGAGTTTCAACCCATTCTATCGCGCCGGAGTGCAATATTATCTGGCTGTCCAGAAGAGCACGCAAGCGTGGATCGATGATCTCGCATTTGATGAGCTGGAACGCAACCGCGCACGCTTTGTCTCGGCAATGATCATGGACGCCCTGTCCCCGACCAACACCCTGGCCGGCAACCCAAGCGCAATCAAACGGGCCATCGACAGCGGCGGCCTGTCGCTCATGAAGGGGCTGAAGAACGCCTATGACGACATCATGCACAATGATGCCATCGTCAGTCAGGTCGACAAGCGGCCGTTCAAGGTTGGCGAAAATCTCGCGGTGACGCCCGGACAGGTGGTGTGGCGCACGGAAATGATGGAGCTGATCCAATATGCGCCGACCACCGACAAGGTGCATGGCGTGCCGTTGCTGACTGTTCCGCCGCAGATCAACAAGGCCTATATCAACGACCTGACACCGACCAAATCAGTGGTGCAGCTACAACTCGCCGCTGGCCTGCAACCCTTCCTGATCAGCTGGCGCAACCCGCAGGCAGAGCATGGCCATTGGGGGCTGGAGGATTATGTCGACGCGGTGATCGAGGCGATCGGAGTCGTCTGTGCCATCACCGGTTCGGACAAGGTCAATCTGGCCGGCGCCTGTTCCGGCGGCATCACGCTGGCCACCATCCTGTCGAAAATGGCCGCGATGGGGGACCATCGTGCCAATTCGGCGACGCTGATGGTCTGCGTGCTCCAGCCAGAGGCAACCGACAGCGAGGTGGGCGCACTGGTGTCCAAGAATGGTATCGAGCTGGCGCGGCAGCGCAGCGCCAAGAAGGGCATATTGGACGGGGCCTCGCTCTCCCGAGCCTTTG
Organism: Sphingomonas lacunae; assembly: GCF_012979535.1. Lineage (NCBI taxonomy): Bacteria > Pseudomonadati > Pseudomonadota > Alphaproteobacteria > Sphingomonadales > Sphingomonadaceae > Sphingomonas > Sphingomonas lacunae. The sequence goes on along the minus strand of NZ_CP053015.1, from coordinate 2,031,968 downwards.
CCTGGCTGAGACCCAATGACCTCGTCTGGAACTATGTCATCAACAATTATCTGCATGGGGAAGACCCGCCGGCGTTCGACATCCTCTATTGGAACAATGACTCGACCAACCTTCCCGCCAAGTTGCACAGCGACTATCTCGACTTTTACGAGACCCAGCCCTTTGCCAATCCGGGCAAGGTGAAGCTGGCCGGGCACACGGTTGACCTCAAGAAGGTGGACATGGACCTGTTCATCCTCGCCGGGGTGACCGATCATATCACACCCTGGAAAGCCTGTTACAGGTCGACCCAGTTGTTCGGTTCCAAGAATATCGAATTTGTCCTTTCCCAATCTGGCCACATCCAGGCGATCCTCAACCCGCCGGGTAACCCCAAGGCCAAATTTTACCGGTCCAACAAGAAGCCGCCAGCCGATGTTGATCGCTGGCTGGGCCAAGCTGAAGAAGTGGCAGGCAGCTGGTGGCCGTTTTGGGCTGAATGGCTCAAGGAACGGGCCGGCAAGCTGGTCGACGCGCCCAAGACATTGGGCAGCAAGCAATATCCGCCGATCGAAGCGGCGCCCGGCAGCTATGCCCATGGCTGATCGACCGCTCGCATGAACGGCGGGCTTGTTTTTTGTTGCAGCGCAACATAGATGAGCCTCCCGTTCATGGCCTGGCAGCCGTCACCGGACGGGTTCGCAAAGGACAAGTGAATGACGCACATCCCCAACCACCCACTCGGTGACGCCGAAGTCGGCATTCGCTCGGTTGGCGGTCGGGAGTTGCGCGTGGCCCGCTGGCTGGCCAAAGACCCTAGTTCGGGCCATCCTCCGCTGCTTTTTTTCAATGGCATTGGCGCCAATATCGAACTGGTCGCTCCCTTTGCCCGGCAAATGGGCGAACGGGATTTCATCATCTTTGACATGCCGGGCGTTGGCGAAAGCCCGGATCCGGTCGTCCCTTATAATGCAGTCACCATGTCGCGCACCGCGTCGCTGCTGATGGACGAATTTGGCTATGACCGGTTTGACGTCATGGGAGTCAGCTGGGGCGGCGCCATGGCCCAGCATTTCGCCATGCAATATCCTGACCGGGTCGAGCGGCTGATCCTTGCCGCCACATCCGCCGGCTGGATGATGATGCCGGGCAAGTTCAGCGCCCTTTCGAAAATGGCCAATCCGCGCCGCTATGTTGATCCCGACTACATGGCCAAGAATTTCGAGACACTGTATGGCGGCAAGCCCGAAGGGTCGGATGGCCATGTCGCGCGGCTCAAGCCGCCGTCGGGCATTGGCTATGCCTATCAGCTGCTTGCCCTGCTCGGCTGGACCAGTGCCCCCTTCCTCCCCTTCATGCTCAAGGCCGAAACGCTGATCATGATGGGCGACGAAGACAATATCGTCCCGCTGGAGAACGGAAAGTTCCTCAAGGCACTGATTCCCGGTGCCGAATTGCATGTCGTCGAGGGCGGCGGGCACCTGTTCCTTGTCGGTCAGGCAGAGGAATCGATGAAGGTGATCAACACCTTTCTCGACCGGCCAAGAGACAAGCGCGCGGCGGCCTGACCGGCGGCGGGCTCAGTTGCCGGCAAGAAAGTCCCTGATCGCCTCTGCCGTCGCCTGTGGGGCCTCTTCCATCGGCAGGTGACCGATGCCGTCCATCATGATGACCTCACTCCCGGCGATGCGTTCAGCAAAGCTCTGTGCCGCGCTGGGGCTGATGATCCGGTCCTCACTACCGAAGATGATGAGGGTGGGCACACTGATGGTCCGGATGCGTTCCGCAGCGGCGGGATCAGCAAAGCCGCGGGCAAAGCGGATGCCGGTGGCCTCCCGGTTGCCGGGGAAGCGCAAAAGTTCCCAATAGCGATCAACCGCAGCGTCGGTGACGACCGACTGGTTCGACACTGAGCCACGCAGCGATCTTTCTATCAGAAAGCGGGGGGTGATCTGGCCGCCCAGCCAGCGACCAAAGCCGCTGCGCATGATGCGGAAGCCGATGTTGCTGGCGGGCGGCTTGTCTCCCGCACGCGGTGGCATACCGGCGGCGTCGATGAGGAGGAGCGCCCGGACCTTTGCCGGATGGGCGAGAGCATAGCGCCAGCTGATGCCGCCGCCCATGGAGTTTCCACCGAGGACGAAGCCTTCCAGACCGAGCGCGCTGACCACCCCATCGACGGCTGCAACCATTTCGTCAGGGTCGTAGCGGTGGGTCGGGGTGGCTCCGGTCAGGCCGTGACCGGGCAGATCAAGGGTGACGATACGGTAGCCCGCCAGTTCGCGCTTGAGCGGTTCCCATGTGTGCAGGCTGGCGTTGGATCCGTGGAGCAGTACCATTGCCGGTCCGTCCCCGCCACTGTCACGGACATGGATGCGCGCGCCATCAGCGACGGTGATGAAGCGATCCCCCGCCGCCGAATATTTGGCGATCATGGCTTCCCGGTCAGTATCGGGTGTGCGCAGCGCGACAAAGGCGGCAACAAGCAGTACCGCGAGTACGCCCAGGGTCCAGCCAATGCGCTTGAGCCATTGTGTCATCTGTCTGCACTCCCTCTGCGCCTGATGCCCTTATTCCGCAGCACCCCGGATGACGGCCACTGCGTCGATCAACTGAGCCACCGAAAAGGGTTTGGGCAAAAAGGCGACATTGGCCAGCGCAATCGACTGGCGCAACTGTTCCTCGGCATAGCCGGACATGAACAGGACAGGCACATCGGCGCGACGCTGGCGAATGTCCTGCACCATGGTCGGGCCATCCATTTGCGGCATCATCACATCGGAAATGATCAGATCCACCTCTGCCATTCCGGCAAACTTCTCGAGCCCGTCCTCGCCGTTAATGGCGGCAACCACCGTATAGCCGGCGCGGACAAGGGCGCGTTCGGCGACAGCACGGACCATATCCTCGTCCTCGACCAGCAGGATGGTGCCGCTGCCCCAATGCAGGCTGCGCGCGGTTGCCGGAGTGGCCGGGGCGGCCTGGCTTACCTCCTCCGGGCCGTGATAGACCGGCAGGTAGATGGAAAAGCTCGTCCCCTGGCCCGGCACACTGTCGGCAAAGATATAGCCGCCCGATTGCTTGACGATTCCGTAAACGGTGGCAAGGCCAAGGCCAGTGCCCTTGCCCACATCCTTGGTGGTGAAGAAGGGATCGAAAATCTTGGGCAGGACATCGGCGGGAATGCCGGTGCCCGTGTCGCTGACCGTCAGCAAGCTGTAATCGCCGGGCGGCATGGCTTCGGTTCCATCACGCCCCTTGATATCGGGCGGCTTCACCGACCGGGTGGCAATGGTCAGCGTGCCGCCACGTGGCATGGCGTCCCGCGCGTTCACTGCCAGATTGACAATCACCTGTTCGAGCTGGACCGGGTCAGCCCGCACCGGGCCAATGCCGCGACCATGCTGAACCGTCAGCGTCACCTGTTCACCAATCAGGCGTTCAAGCAGGTGCGAGACATCGGCAACAATGTCGGACAGGTTGAGAATTTGCGGACGCAGCGTTTGCTGACGGGAAAAGGCAAGCAACTGGCGCGTCAGATTGGCGGCGCGATTGGAGTTGCTGCGCACCTGCTGGATATCGTCATAATCGCTGTCGCCGGGGCTGTGGCGCATCAGCATCAGATCGCAGCTTCCAAGAATCGCGGTGAGGATATTGTTGAAATCATGCGCGATGCCGCCCGCCAGTTGACCGACCGCCTGCATTTTGCCGGCTTGCACCATCTGCTGTTTCAGCTCCGCATCGCCGCCGGCCTCCCGCAGCGAAAGGAGGACCGCGGCATCCCCCATGCCGCGTACCCCGACCAGGCCAATGGAGACCGGATCATCGGGGCTGCCGCGCAACCGCACCGAAATGTCGCCGGCACTCGACCGGCCACCGGTGTGACGACGGATCGCATCACCCAGCGCACCTTTGTCCTCTGACACGACAAGATCACTGGGGTAGCTGAGTTGGGTCCCGTCGGGCAGGCCCGCTGCCTTGATGAACGCCGTGTTGACGAAGAGGAAACGCCCGTCGCGGTCCACCATCGCCATTCCAAAGGGCAAGGCCGTCAACAGGCTTTCCACATAGTCGAGAGCAATGCCGCGTTCGGCAAGCCCCCCTTCCTCGTCAATCAGGAACAGCATGAGCGGCGCGGAGTCCGATTGACGGTCAAACGGAACCTCTATGACGCGTAGCGGCGTGGCCCCTTCCCCCTCGCGTTCACGGGCAAACCGGATCAAGCCCTGCGCGTCGATGCGCAGAGCGGCAGCAAAGTCATGCCCCTCGACCTTTGCGTCAATGCTGCCGGCGGCACGCAGACGGAATGAAGCATTCGCGGCCCGGATGGTGCCCGAAGGGGTCACCAGCACAGCCATGACGCCCGATTCACCCAGCAGGCGGCCCGCAGCTCCGCCAAGGGCGTCAGCCGCCTCCTGCACGGGATCGCGGCTGACATGGACAATCCAGCGCCAGAGCAAATGGTCCTGCGTGCGGCCAACGCGCTGCACGGTGCCGGTCATTTCCCGACCCTTGCAGAGGAATGCGGCAACCGCCGCTTCGCCATCGCGCCAGGCTGTCCGGCCCGCCTCTGCCAGAAGGGCATTGGTCCGCGCCTCCACGGGCAGGTTGGGCGGAGTGACCGCTCCACCAAACCAGTCACAGTAAAGATCGTTGGCACAAACGAGTTTGCCCGTGCGGTCAGTGATGGCGATACCGCCACTGTCACTGTCAGCAACAGCACGCACCAGTGCCCAATCGCTGACTTCGGCGAGCACCGGCACGCCTGTGGTGCCCGGTTTGCGCAATGCCCAAACCACCGCTGCCGCCAACAGGCCAACGCCGGTGAAACCGGCCGAAAGCGCCGCGGACTGTGTCGGCAACCAGACCAACAGGCCACTGAGCATGGCGGCAAGCACCACCAGCCCGACGGGCACATATCTGCGCCAGCCGGCTTGCGCCGAAAACAAATGGGTGTGGACCGCGTCTGATGTCACCAAATACGCACACGCTGTTCCGGCGCCAGATAGAGGCGGGCACCGGATTGAACGCCATAGGCACCATACCAGGCATCAAGGTTGCGGACCACCCAGGCGCGCTGAACCGATGGCGAGTGGGGATCGGTGGTCAAACGCTGAAGCAAATTGGCATCGCGATAATTGCGGCGCCATACCTGTGCCCAGCCCAGGAAGAAACGCTGGTCACCGGTGGTTCCATCTATCACCGGCGCTTCCGCGCCATTGAGCGACTTCTTGTAGGCGTCATAAGCGATGGCAAGGCCGGCGAGATCACCGATATTCTCACCCAGTGTGAATTCGCCATTGATGCGCTCGCCGAGCACCTCATAGGCATCATATTGTTCCACAAGCCGGCGACCGGCCGCACTAAAGGCGGCGACATCTTCCGGCGTCCACCAATCCGAGAGACGGCCATTTTCGTCATATTTGGCGCCCTGATCGTCAAAATGATGGCTGATTTCGTGGCCGATCACTGCGCCGATACCACCATAATTGATCGCATCATCGGCATGAGGATCAAAGAAGGGCGGTTGCAGGATGGCCGCAGGGAACACAATTTCGTTCATGCTGAAATTCGCATAGGCATTGACCGTCATCGGCGTCATGCCCCATTCCCAACGGCGCACCGCTGTGCCCAATTTGCCGATCTGGTATGCATGTTCGAATTCGTTCGAGCGCCAGGCATTGCCGAACAGGTCATCGCTGCGGATATCCAGACCTTCATAGCTTCGCCACTGGTCAGGGTAACCGATCTTGACCGTGAAATTGGCCAGTTTTGCCCTGGCGCGAACCTTTGTCTGCGGCTGCATCCAGGCCAGATTGTCGATGCGGACGGCCAGTGCGTCGAGAACATTGCGGACCAGCCGGTCAATCGCTTGCTTGGATTCGGCCGGGAAATGGCGGGCGACATAGATCTGGCTCAGCTCATCGGAGAGCAGCCCTTCGGTAAAGCGCACCGCGCGTTTCCAGCGATCTTCCTGCTGCGGCGTTCCGGACAGGGCGGTGCCATAAAAGGCAAAGTCGGCATCGCTGATCGCTTTGGGCAATTCATCGGCATAGGTCGACAGGCTGCGGATGATCAGCTGGTCACGCAGCACCTGAACCGGGGCGTTGCCATATTCGCGGGCAATCCCGGTGAAGGCTGAAGGCTGGGCCACCAGCACCTCGTTCTCGGTCACCCCCATGCCGCGCAAATAGGCCGCGAAGTCAAAGCCCGGAGCCGAGCGCTGGAGATCCGCAATGCTAAGCTTGTTGTAGGTCTTGCTGGCGTCGCTGCTGTCCACCTTGTTCCAATGGGCACGGGCAATGCGCGTCTCGAACTCCATCACCGCCCGGGCGCGGGGCGCGGCATCGGGTTCACCGGCCAGCGTCAGCATCTGCTCGAGGAAAGCCAAATAGGCCGTCCGGGTGCGGGCAAAACGTTCCGCCGGTTCCAGATAATAGTCGCGGTCAGGCATACCGATGCCACCCTGGAACATCGCGGTGATATAGCGGTCCGGATGGCGGTCATCCTGCCCGATATAGCCCGGAAAGGCGGTATAAATGCCGGCACGGGCCGCGTCGGAAGCGAGCGCGGCATAGTCTGCATTGCTCCGCAGGCCACGAACCTTGTTCAGCCAGGGTGTGATCGGTTCCAGGCCACGCCCTTCGACCGCTGCTTCGTCAAGATAGGATGCATAGGCCCGGCCGATGCGGCTCGACGGTTCAGCGCGCGCTTCATCCAGGATCGCCCGCGTGCGGCTGAGGCTGAGATCACCGAGCGCAGTGAACATGCCATAGTTGGACTTGTCGGCGGGGATGGCGGTGGTGCGAGCCCATGTGCCATTGGCAAAGGCATAGAAATCATCACCAGCGGCAACAGTGCGGTCCATACCCGCCGTGTCGAAACCGAAGAGGCCATATTGGGGGGCAGGCCGCGCAGGAGTCACAGGCTGCGGCGCCGCATCGGTTGCCGTGGATTGCGGCGACACCGGTGTGGCGCACGATGCAAGGGCAATGGACGAGACGGCGGCAAAAGCGAGCGCCGCGATGCGGGTGGTGCGCATGACAAAGCAATCCTGTTCTGATCAGGCTGCCCTGTGGCACGCCCGGCTCGAGTGATAGTCAACTATAACGGTGCAATCGTCCGGTTCAATCGTCCGGTCAATCATCAAGTGCTTCGGCTATGGCATGCATCCGCGCCTTGATCCGTTGGCGCAGGCGAATACGCCATTTCTGACGCAGCCAGGCGGTCCAGATGACCGAAGCAAGGACATAACCAATCGCCGCCGACGCCACCGAGACGATCAGCAGTCCTGCAAGGAATGCTGGCGCCGCATCGGAGAGAAACCAGGCGGCCCATTGGCTCATCGACGCCCCTTGGGCCATCAGCCTATCAAATGTCGAGACATCGGCATGCAGGCCAAAGGCCACATTGCCCACATAGACCGAAAAGGCGATGATGAAGGGCGTGGTTGCCGGGTTCGACAAAAAGGTCATTGCTGCGCCGAGCGGGATATTGGCGCGGCAGGGCAACGCTAGCAAAGCCACGCCGATAATCTGAACTCCCGGAAGCAGCAGGAAAATCCCGACGAACAAGCCAAGCGCAACCCCGCGCGGGACCGACCGGCGAGTAAACCGCCACAGTTCGCTGTGACTGATGCGATGGGCAAAGGGCTTTAGCCAGCGGCTTTCCAGCAGCTCTTCACGGCGCGGGCTGTTACGCCTGACCCATTTCCCGAACCTGCTCATCTGCCTGCCTGCCCTAACCCCGGTCCCGCAGGATGCGGCCCTGTTCCCGCTTCCAGTCGCGTTCCTTGATATGCTCGCGCTTGTCATGCGCCTTGCGGCCCTTGGCCAGAGCGAGTTCGACCTTTGCCCTGCCCTGACTGTTGAAATATACCGTTAATGGTACCAGCGTCATGCCTTCGCGGGCAACAGCGCCATGCAACTTGCGGATCTCGCGCGATGACAAGAGCAATTTCCTGAGCCGGCGCGGTTCGTGATTGTAGCGGTTGCCATGGCTGAATTCCGGCACATGACTGTTGACCAGCCACACCTCGCCATTTTTCACTTCGGCATAGCTGTCCGAAATGCTGCCATCACCGAAACGCAGGGATTTCACTTCGGTGCCGGTAAGCGCGATACCTGCTTCGAATACTTCATCAATCGCATAGTCGAAACGAGCGCGGCGGTTGTCTGCCACGACCTTCTTCTTATCGAATGCGCTGTGATGCGGGCGTGCCATCAGAGGGTGACAATCCCCGCATGGGCCAGCGCGGCATCGACGGCCGCGCGGGCAGCAGCATTTGCCGGAATGATCGGCAATCGCACTTCCGGATCAAACCAGCTGTGGATGCGCGACAGGGCATATTTGGCAGGGGCCGGCGACGCGTCGGAGAACATCGCCTTGTGCAGCGGATAGAGGCGTTCATGCAGCTTCAACGCCGCCGCATGATCCCCGCTGACACAGGCGGTGTGGAAATCCGTGCACAGGCCCGGCGCGACATTGGCCGTGACCGATATGCACCCCTTGCCTCCCAGCCCGTAATGCGACAGCCAAAGGTCATCGTTGCCGGACAATTGGCAGAAATCCTTGCCAATGTTCAGCCGATGTTCGGTCACCCGTGCCAAATCGCCGCTGGCATCCTTTACCGCGACAACGCCCGGCAACCGGGCGATCCGGGCCAGAGTGTCGGATGAAATGTCCGTCACGGTGCGTCCGGGCACGTTATAGACCACCATCGGCAGGTCGCTGTGCTCGGCAAGATGGGCGAAGTGGGCGTAAATACCCTCCTGCGTCGGGCGGTTATAATAAGGCGCGACAATCAGCGCGGCGGTGGCGCCTGCCGATTTGGCGAAGGCCATGTGACGAACCGCGGTTGCCGTATCGTTCGATCCGCAGCCAGCGATAACCGGCACCCGTCCCGCTGCCTGTTCGATGACAATTTCGATGACACGATAATGTTCGTCAAAACCAAGTGTCGCCGATTCACCCGTGGTGCCACAGGGGACGAGGGCGTGGCTTCCCTCGGCAATTTGCCATTCGACCAGCTGGCGTAACGCATCGGCGTCAATCAATCCGTCGCGAAACGGTGTCACCAGGGCCGGAATCGAGCCCGCAAACATGGTATAGCTCCTTTACAGGCAGGATTCGTCCGGCCTAGACTCGCGTAAAATGGCGCGGAAAGGCAGGCGCGGTTCGCCCGTTCAGCGCCAGATAAGGAATCGACCCCCATTATGGCAAGCATGGTTTCCAGAATAGCGATTTCGAAGACCGCAGTTTCGCGGATGACGATGGCCGCTTTGCTGCTGACGCCGACCATGTGCATGGCGTCCGAATTGCAGCCTGAACAGCGGGCCTGGTATGCCAGCCGGATAGCCGCCGCGCCGGCAGTCCCTGCCCCGGCGATGCCGCATGCCGCCGCCGAGGCGGTGATCGAATGGCAAGCGCTGACCCGGGTGCAGCGCCCTTCGTTCGATCGGGTTGCCGCCTTTCTGATGGCCAATCCGGGATGGCCCAACGAAGCCGAGCTGAAACGGGCGGCCGAAGCGGCACTCGACAGCGGAGGATTTATTCCGGCGAGTGCCACCGCCTATTTTGACCGTTTCACGCCGACCAATGCAGCCGGACATCTGCGCCACGCGCTGGCTCTGCGCACAGCCAACCGGATGGACGAAGCCAATGCCGCAGCGCGCCGGGCATGGACGAGCGGCGTGCTGAACGCGGATGAGGAAAGCCGGCTGCTTTCCTTTTTCCCTGGCGCCCTGAGTCAGGCGGATCAGGATGCGCGCATGGAGCGACTGCTGTGGAGCGGATCGACAACCGCCGCGACGCGCCAGATCGCGCTCGTATCGCCCGAACGCAGGCTGGAATTTCAGGCGCGGCTCGCCATGCGTTCGCGCGCAACCGGCGCTGCGCTGCGCGCTGCTGAGGCGGAGGCCGCCGATCCCGCACTGGCCCGCACCAACGCCGGCTATCTGTTCGACAAGGCGACATGGCTTGCCGCCAGCGGACAGGCTGGTGCGGCGCGAGCCCTGCTGGCCGGGCCTCGCACTTTGGCAGTCCCGCCACTAGACCCGGAAAAATGGCTTGAGCTGATTGTTGAACAAGCGCGCGGCGCACAACGCGCCGGTGACAATGCCACAGCCTATAACATCGCCCGGCAGGTCGATGATGCACTGCCGCTCGGCACAGTAGTTGTTGAACAAGGGCTGGGGGTGCGCGATGAATATACCAACGCCCTGTGGCTGGCCGCCAACATCGCTCTGAAGCAGTTGGGTCGCCCCCGCGAAGCGGTGGGTCTGTTTGCTCTTTATTCGACTGGTGGCCGATCGCCACAGGTGCAGGCACGAGGCCTCTATTGGGCTGGTCGCGCAGCAATGGCGGCTAATGATCTGACTCTCGCCAACGACTATTTTGGCCGGGCAGCACGGCATTTTGACCAGTTCCATGGCCAGCTCGCGCTCGAGCGCCTTGGTCAGGCGCAGCCGCGTCCGGCCAGTGCCGATCCGGTAAGCTATTCACAGGCTGAACGGGCAGCCTTCGAAGACAGCAGCCTGGTGCGGGCAGCGCGCGTGCTGGGCGAAATCGGCGCCTGGCGGGACCAGTCCCTGTTCTTGCGCGCCATTGCCAACAATGCCCGCAGCGATGCCGACCATTATTTTGCCGCCCGTCTCTCTGGCGAAATCGGCCGCCCCGACCTGGCTGTGATGGTAGGCCGCAGCGCGCGGGTGAACGGTCTCGATGATTATGTTCCCACCGCCTTCCCGATCCTCAACGTTCCGCCGGGGCATGAGGACAATTGGACGTTCATCCACGCCATCACGCGGCAGGAAAGCCAGTTCGACAAGGCGGCGATGAGCCGAGTTGGCGCGCGTGGCCTGATGCAGTTGATGCCGGGCACTGCGGCGGAGCAGGCCCGCTTGCTGGGGTTGGGCTATAATCTGTCCGCCCTGACCAGCGACACGCAGTATAACATGATGCTCGGCAGCGCCTTTTTCCAGCGCATGGTCCGCTATTACAATGGCAGCTACCCGCTGGCGGTCGCGGCCTATAATGCCGGTCCGGGCAATGTGAACCGCTGGTTGGTCGCCAATGGCGACCCCCGCACCGGCAGCGTCGACATACTCGACTGGATCGAGGCCATCCCCTTCACTGAAACCCGCAATTATGTGCAACGGGTGATGGAGAATGCGGTTGTCTATGAGACGATGCGGCCGAATGCTCCGCAAGGGCAGCGCAACTTGCTGAGCACTTATCTCGGCAAATCCACGCCGGGCTGATGGCTGAGGCGCGAGCGCCGGGACAGCCCCGGCCCAACTATATCACACCAGGCGGCTATGCCGCGCTGAAAGCGGAATATGACCATTTGTTGGGCACTGAGCGCCCGGCGATCGTCGAGGTGGTCAGTTGGGCCGCCGGGAATGGCGACCGGAGCGAGAATGGTGACTACCTGTATGGGCGCAAGCGCATGCGCGAGATTGACCGACGGCTGGGCTGGCTGGCGCGGCGGATGAAGGCAGCAAAAATCGTTGACCCGGCGCAACAGCCCGACAAGGCCCGCGTCTATTTCGGCGCGACTGTCACCATTGCTGATGAGGATGATCTGCACCGCACCGTCACGCTGGTCGGTGACGATGAGGCCGAGGCAGGTGAAGGTCGGATCGGCTGGAATTCCCCGCTCGCCCTGGCCCTCCGGGGTGCAGCGGTCGGTGACCTGAGGCGGGTGGCTTTGCCCGCAGGGATCAAGGAATGGGAAGTCATGACAATAACCTATCCTGGCTGATCCCTGCCGCGAGTGACAGGATAAGCCCCGCTTTCCCTGCCCATCCCGTCCGTGCATAGTCCTGCTCACAAACAGGGGGAGGAACTGCGGGTGACAGCGGGCATGGATTATGATGATGTGGTGATGGGGCGGCGGAGCATCCGGGGATACAAGCCCGATCCCGTCCCCATGGCACTGATCCGCGAGGTGATCGCCCTGGCGGTGCGGGCGCCATCCTCGCTCAATACCCAGCCCTGGTATTTCCATGTCGTCACCGGCGAACCGCTGAACCGGATCCGTGCCGGCAATGTCGAGCGCAACCTTGCCGGTGTGCCGGAGTCACGCGAGTTCCGGCGGCAAGAAGCCTATGCCGGGGTACATCGGGACCGGCAGATCGAAATTGCCAAGCAGTTGTTCGGCGCGATGGGCATTGCCCGCGATGACAAGGAAAAGCGGACCGACTGGGTGCTGCGCGGTTTCCGCCAGTTTGACGCACCGGTTTCGGTCGTCATCACCTATGACAAGGCGGTTTATGGAGGGGACATCGCACCTTTTGATTGTGGCGCTGTGACCAATGCGCTGGTCAATGCGGCCTGGTCACGTGGCCTTGGCTGCGTGATCAACAGCCAGGGCATCATGCAAAGCCCGGTGGTGCGTGAACATGCCGGCATCCCGGATGATCAGGTCATCATGATCTGTGTCGCCATGGGCTGGCCCGACGATGATTTCCCGGCCAACGCGGTGGTTTCGAACCGCAAGCCGATGGAAGAGACGGTCAGCTTCGTCGGTTTCGACAGTTAAGACACACAAAAAGAGCCTGCATGACAGCATGCAGGCCTTTTTGCTGAGCGATGTCGATCAGCGAGACGCCATCGACATCTGCAATCGTCCCAGGGCGCGGCGCGCAACATCGCGCGTGTCAGCTGTTTCACCATTGGCCAGCTCAACGATGAAATGTTCTTCACTGTCTCGCACTGCCTGGAAAAGTGTCTGCGCAGTGATGAAACGACCGGCGCGCATGTGCACATATCCGAGGTTGATCAACCGCGCCGGATCCGTCGATGCAACGCCGCTGCCGCGCTCCAACTGGAGCTCGGCAGCCTGAACATCGCCGCGCACCAACGCATCATAGCCAAGCGATCCGACCGGATAGCCGACTTCGCCCGAGCGCTCCTGCGCCAGCGAAGGAGCGGCAAGACCCGCGACGAGCGCTGCAGCTGCAAGGACCTTAAACATGGCACTCTCCTGTGTTTCGCGTGGGCTGAAGCCCTTATGCTGGGGACGATGCCATATTTTTCGATCAATAAAAGAAAAAAGTCATTTTGTCATATTGCTGTAACAATCACGAATGTTCCTGTGCGAATCGCTGACAAGCCGCTTTGGTTTATCCACCGACCACCTGCCCAGCCGTTGAATCCGGTGCTTTCGGTTCATAGCCGAACGCGGCATGGGCCAAGGCCACAACCTCGGCATCAAGCGGCGGGGGGACCATCGGCACAACCGCCTCCAGCGTTTCAACGACATGTGTGAGCGCGGCTATACGCGCTGCCTTTTTGTTGTTGCCATCAATCACCGTCCACGGCGCCCAGCGCGTGTCTGTCTGTTCAAACATCTCGGCGTAGGCCGAAAGATAGTCGTCGCGACGCGCCCGGTTGCGATAATCGTCCTTGCCGGTCTTCCAGCGTTTCCAGGGATCATCAAGACGCTTGGCGAGCCGGCGGTCCTGCTCGGACTGGGTCACATGGACGAACAATTTGATCAGGGTGGTGCCATTGCTGGTCAGCCCGGCTTCGAACTCGTTGATTTCGTCGTAACCGCGCCGCCATGCAGCCTCGCTGGCGAAGCCTTCAACGCGCTCGACCGCGACCCGGCCGTACCAGCTGCGGTCGAACACGGCGATGTCACCTCGGGCAGGCAAGCGTTTCCAGAAGCGCCAGAGAAAATGACGGTTTCGTTCTTCCTCACTGGGGGCACTGATAGGCCAAACCTCGAAATAGCGAGGGTCCCATTCGGCGCAAAGCCGCTGAATAATACCGCCCTTGCCCGCCGCATCCCATCCTTCAAAAAGGATAATGCTGGTGTGGCCCGCCGCTATATGCGCCGCTTGGAGGCGGCCCAAACGCTCTTGCAGTTCAATCAGTCTGGCGGCGTAATCGCCGTCAAATTTCTTGCCCGCCTCATGGTCGGAGAGCTGTATGGACATGGCGACCTCCTTGGGGAGAAAGGCCTCCATCCTAGCAAAATGGGACTTGGCTGGCGAACAGCTTTACCCAGTTTGGTAACCTGTCGAATTAGCTTGCCGACTCAATCTCTTGCATGATGAATGCGGCCAGACGGGCCGGATCTTCCATCGGGATGAAATGTGTACGGTCAGCCCAGTGCAGGTCCCGGCCATGGCGCAGAGCAGCGGCGAGTCCCGGCCAGGTCGGACTGTTGGAAAAGTCCATCAAACCCGACCGCTCCTCCTGCTTGGCGCGAATGACACTCGTCGGGCAGCCTATGTCGCTGATGAAGCAATAGGGATTGCTGCGCCAGCTCCCCATATACACTGACGCTTCGAGAGCTGGCGGGCAGGCCAATTCAAATCCCCCGTCCGGCAAGGGCAACAGGCCATGGCGGCAATAATCTTGAAGGATGTCGGGGAGCCAGGCGTCATAGGGTGCGCGCGAACCCATGCGCTCCACCATCTGTTCCATGCTGTCCCAGTGATTGCGGCGACGGGCAACCGGATGGTCCTCAACCCCGGCGACAGGGCTGGAATTCCCTTCGGGGTACATTGCCGGGTCCATGATCACCGGATCAACGAGGATCAAACGCGCGACCCGCTCTGGATGATGGGCGGCGAGCCAAGCCCCACAGAAACCACCCATGCTATGCCCGGCCACAACCAGCTGGCCGAGGCCAAGGCCTTGCGTAAAGCTGGCCAGATCACTGGCAGTATCAGCCCAATTGCCAAGGCTTTCCGGCCGAAAACTGCGGCCATGGCCACGCGCATCCGGGGCGATCACATGCTGATCGGACGGAAAGCAATCAACCATCGCATCCCAGACACGGGCATGGAACCCGGTCGCATGGAGCAGCAACAGGCTGGGTCGGTCGGGCCGGGCCGCCCCCCATTCGAACCAGCAAATGTCGCCGTCAGCATCGGCAAAGCGATGCTCGACCGGTTGGCGACTGCGCCCAGTCACTGTCAGCCCTGGACCACGCCGGGAGCGAGGCGGATACTGAGTTCCTTGAGCTGCCTTTCCTCCGGATAGGAGGGTGCCCCCATAAGCAGGTCCTCGGCCCGCTGGTTCATCGGGAACAAGGTGATCTCGCGCAGGTTTTGCGCGCCGCAGAGCAGCATTACGACCCGATCGACACCAGCTGCCATGCCACCATGCGGCGGGGCACCATAATGGAAGGCGCGATACATGCCGCCAAAGCGTTCTTCGACGTCAGCCTTGCTCAGACCGACCAGTTCAAAGGCCTTGACCATCAATTCAGGGGACTGGTTACGGATCGAACCCGATGCGATTTCATAGCCGTTGCAGACCATGTCATACTGGAACGCCTTGATCGCCAGCGGATCGCCGCTGTTGAGCGCGTCCATCCCGCCTTGAGGCATGGAGAAGGGATTGTGGGCGAAGTCGATCTTGCCGGTATCGTCGTCTGCCTCGTAAAACGGGAAATCGACGATCCAGCACAGTTCGAACCGGTCCTTGTCGATCAGGCCGAGCGATTCCGCGACGCGGGTGCGGGCCGCACCCGCCAATTTGGCGGCCTGTGCCTCGTTCCCAGCGGCAAAGAAACAGCCATCATCGTGACCAAGGCCCATGGCCGCGTAGAGCGCTTGCATGCCCTCCTCACCATGATTCTTGGCAATCGGCCCGCCAAACTCGCCGCCCTTGCGGGTGACATAGCCAAGGCCGGCATAGCCCTCAGCCCTCGCCCATTCATTCATCTCGTCGAAGAATTTGCGGCTCTTGTCTGCGGTACCCGGCGCCGGAATGGCACGAACCACTCCGCCTTCGCCGACGATTTTTTCAAACAGGCCAAAGCCTGAACTGGTAAAGTGGCTGCCGACATCATGGATGAGAATGGGGTTGCGCAGGTCAGGCTTGTCGCTGCCATATTTGAGCATGGCTTCAGCATAAGGGATGCGCGGGAAGCTGCCCGCCGGGGTGACCGGCTTACCTTCGGCAAAGCTTTCAAACACGCCGGCGATCACCGGCTCCATCGTATCCCACACCTCTTCCTGGGTGACAAAGCTCATTTCGAGGTCGAGCTGGTAGAACTCGCCCGGCAGACGGTCGGCACGCGGGTCTTCATCGCGGAAACAGGGTGCGATCTGGAAATAGCGGTCGAACCCGGCCACCATCAGCAACTGCTTGTACTGCTGGGGAGCCTGAGGCAGCGCATAGAATTTTCCCGGGTGGATGCGGCTGGGCACGAGGAAATCGCGCGCGCCTTCGGGGCTCGACGCGGTCAGGATCGGTGTCGAATATTCAGTGAAACCAGCCCCTTCCATACGGCGGCGCATGTCCGAGATGATCCTGGTCCGCTTGACGATATTGCTGTGCAGCGTGTCACGCCGCAGATCTAGGAAGCGGTAGCGCAGGCGAATCTCCTCGGGATATTCCTGTTCACCGGCGACCGGCATGGGCAGTTCGTCGGCAGCAGCTAGGACGGTGACGCCACGCGCGAACACCTCAATTTCCCCGCTAGGCAGACCGGCGTTCACCGTCGATGCATGGCGCGCTTTCACCTCGCCATCGATCGTCACCACGCTTTCGACGCGCAGCGATTCCAGGATGGGCAGGGCCGGGCTGTCGCTGTCGGCGACAATCTGGGTAATGCCATAATGGTCGCGCAAATCGACGAAGAGCACCCCACCATGATCGCGCTTGCGATGGACCCAGCCTGACAGGCGGATGGTGCTGCCGACGTCGGAACTACGAAGCTGACCGCATGTGTGCGAGCGATAGGCGTGCATGAAACAAGTCTTTCCAATGAATGGAGGACGCGGATGGATGCCGCGCCGGTACTGGCTGCGCCTAACACAGGGGGAGCGGCCATTTGTCAAGGTGGGCGTGCCGCGATGCCACCTGTTCTTCCGTTGCACCCTTGCCAAAGCTTGCCAAAGCGGCAATCCCCGATGCGGGGGGATGGAACGAATGACCTTGGCCTTTACCGCCTTGGACTGGACAATCGTTGGCGGCTATGTGGGAGCGTTGGCCTTGGCTGGCTGGCTTTCAAGCCGACGCGCGATGACCAGCACAGGCGACTATTTTCTGGCAAACCACCATGTGCCGGTGTGGCTGGTGACAGTGTCAGTCCTGTCAACAACCCAGTCCGCAGCCACTTTTCTGGGTGCGCCGGATTATGCCTTTCGCGGCGACTATACCTATCTTGCCAGCAACATCGGCGCGGTCATCGCCGCCTTTGTGGTGGCACATTGGCTGATCCCGCGATTTTACGCGATGCAGGTGACGACCGTCTATGAGCTGCTGGAACAGCGGTTTGACGCGAAGGCGCGGCGCGCGGCAGCGGCCATGTATCTGGTCGGGCGCGTTCTCGCCAGCGGTGCCCGGCTCTATCTGGCGGCCATTGCCGTTTCAATGATGATCTTCCTCGACGTGACCGCAGAGCATATCTTCATTGCCGCCTTGGTGCTGATGCTGTTCGGGCTGGCCTTTACATTGTTTGGCGGTCTCAATGCCGTGATCTGGAGCGATCTGGTCCAGGTGGTCCTCTATGTCGGCGCCGCGCTAATCGTCCTTTGGCTGCTTTGGAACCGAATACCGGCGACCGGGGCTGAGATTGCCGATGCCCTGCGCCATGCACCCGATGGGACCGACAAGTTGCGACTGTTCGACTGGTCAACCGACCTGACGAAACCCTTTTCCATGCTGGCCATAATGACCGGCGTGGTGTTGCTGAACATCGGCAATGCCGGGCTTGATCAAGACACCACCCAGCGTTTCCTTGCCTGCGAGGATGCAAAGGCGGGGAAGCGGGCACTTTTTGCCTCGGCGTTGGCAACCATCCCTGTGGTTCTGATCTTCCTGATGATCGGTTCACTGCTCCACATCTTTTACGAACGGCCTGACCTGATGGTTGGAACGGCGACCGGAGCCACCATGAGCAGCAGCTTTTCCGGTGAGAAGATCACCGTCTTCATGTCCTTCATCCTCAGCGAGATACCGCCTGGCATTCGCGGACTCGTAACCGTCGGGGTGATCGCGGCTGCGGCAATCAACAGTGGCCTCATCTCCATGTCGGCAGTTGTCATCAGCGACTTTTACCGCCCCTGGCTCAAGCTCAAGGGGGCCGAGCCGGATGAAGGGCATTTTGTTGCCGCAGGCCGGTTGATGGTGGTGATATTGGCGATCGCGCTTTTGGGCATGGCGGTGCTGTGTTTCTGGTGGCAACGCTATACCGACATGCCTCTCCTGGAATTTGTGCTTTCGGTCATGGCCTTCGCTTATTCTGGGCTGTTGGGCGTCTATGGCGTCGCGCTCTTTTCCCGGCGCGGATCGTCGGGATCGGTCATTTTGGCTCTGGCAGCGGGCTTTGGTGTAACCTTGATACAGCAGGCCTATATCGTCGACAGTCTGGGCCTGCCCGCCGGATGGAAGTCCTTGGCATTTCCCTGGCAATTGCTGATCGGCACGTCGGCGGCTGCTCTGGTGTGCATGCTGGGCCGTCCAAGCCAAAGGGAGACCGGCTCAACGCTGGCATAGCATTGCTGTTCGGCAGTTGAGCCCCAGGCTTGGGTCGGGGCTGTTCGGATCGTTTCGAAACATGATCGCAAGCATGGGCTTCAAACCTTCAAAGAAACGCATTAAAGCCTTTTCATGACAGGGCATTTGATGATCACCGACAGCGAGACGCTCGCTGCATTCTGCGCCGATATCTGCGCCGCACCATTCATCTGCGTCGACACAGAGTTCATGCGCGAATCGACCTATTATCCGGAGCTTTGCCTGGTACAGGTGGCAACGCCGGAGAGGGCGGCGGCGATTGACCCTCTGGCCGATGGGATTGACCTGCAACCCCTGCTCGACCTGCTCGTCAACAATGAAGACATATTGAAGGTTTTTCATGCCGGCGGGCAGGATGTGGAAATCATCCACAATCTGACCGGCAAAACCCCGCATCCCATATTTGACACTCAGGTTGGCGCCATGGCCCTGGCCCAGGCAGAACAACTTGGCTATTCCAATCTCGTGGAAAGCTGGCTGGGGATCAGCCTCGACAAGGGCGCCCGTTTTACCGACTGGTCACGGCGGCCGCTCGACAAGCGCCAGATCGATTATGCCATCGCCGATGTGACCCATCTGGCGAAAATCTTTCCCATGATGCTCGACAAGTTGCGTGCTACCGGTCGCGGCCACTGGCTCGACGAAGAAATGGAAAAACTGGCCGACCCGGCCAATTATGCACTCGATCCCAATGACGCATGGTCGCGCGTCAAGGTCCAGTCGAGAAAACCCGAGGTGCTTGGCCGGCTGCGCGCGGTCGCGGCATGGCGTGAACGCGAAGCGCGATCAAAGAATTTGCCCCGTGGCCGCATCGCCAAGGATGAGACGCTGGCCGAACTGGCAGCCCATCCACCACGCACACAAGACGATCTTGGCAAAATTCGCGGTCTGTCCTCCAGTTGGAGAAACAATGACATTGGCGCGCGGCTGATGCAGTCACTCGCTTCCGCCGAACCGATGGACCGCCATGACCTGCCCAGTACGTCCCCGCGGGCACCGGGCCTTGGCAAGGAAGGCGCGCTGGTAGCTGACTTGCTCAAACTGCTGCTCAAGATCAGGGCGCGCGAAATGAACGTGGCCGCGCGACTGATGGCGCGATCCGATGAACTCGAACTGCTGGCGGCCGGCGTGCGTGACGGATTGGCGATCTTGACCGGCTGGCGATTTGACATTTTCGGCCATGACGCTCTCGAACTCGTCGAAGGCCGGCTCGGTTTCACCGTAAAGAATGGCAAGTTGCAGATGACCCGGACAGCCGTTGCCGAAGACGCTTGAGCAGTCATCGTCCATTCAGGGCGGATCGGCGATGGCAGCCCCGGGCTAGACTAGGAAAATGACAATGTCCGGCAGAACTATCCACATTTTCGCTCTCTCTGTCCTCGCATTCACAGGCTTGGCCGCCTGTGCGAGCAGTGAACCAGCACCCTATCAGATTGGCCGGCGTGAGCCGATTTCCCTGAGGGATGATGGTGACATGTGTGGGCAAAGCCTGGTCCAGAATTATGTGGGCCTGCGGGCCAATGACACGGTTCGCGAAGAAGTGACCCGTCGCAGCGGCGCCGCGTCGGTGCGCTGGGTTGAGCCTGGCATGGCCGTCACCATGGATTTCCGCGCAGACCGGATGACAGCCGATCTGGATGAAGATGGGGTAGTTGTCTCGCTACGGTGTGGCTGAACAGAGCTGACTGTTCAGGCGGCGTTGCTGGCCGATTCGATGCGGCTGCTCAGACCTAGGGATTCGGCCAACTGACGCAGGCGCTTGTCCACCTGTTCCCCGGCAAAACCGGTGCCATCCCGATCAAGATGCAAACGCAGCGATTTTTCACCGCGGGACAAGCGCGTGGCCGCAAAAGCGGATGCCGTTCCGCCTGACAGGCGCTGCGCCAGACGTATGGCCAATCCCCACCGGGCCGCCCGATCGAGGCGAGCGATCAGGGCAGGATCACGTGGCACCTTGAAAGGGTGGATCAGACCACCGCCTGTACTGCTGAACAGGGCCTGTGCCAGAACCATGCGGTCCGCCAAGTCTATGCCCAGCCAGTGACCGTGCAAAGCCATCTCCAGCGCCCGGTCGGCCCGGAAATCCGGATTGGCGGTTGAAGCGATGTCAGAAAGATAGCAGGTCGCCAGCCGAAGCCGCGCATCAGCCGGAGGATCATCCGGAAACAGCGGCGATATCCACGCATCAATCAGCGCACCGTGGGGAGCAAAGCGGGCAAAGCGGCGTCCTTCAGATTCGGCCGCCACCACCAGCGGATCCTGTGCCTGAACCTCGGCCGGCAAATCCTGATAGAGAAGCCCTTCGCGGAGGCCGCTGGCGGAGACGATGAGCTGACTGACCTGCAATTGCTGGACAAGCGGAATCAGCAATGCCGCCGCAGCCGGAATTGTGCCAACCCGGGCGGACGACAGCCCGCGTATGCGGGCAAGCTCGACCGGGCTGGCCGAGCGCAGCCGGCGATGCAGCTTGAGCGCAGTCGATACCGGCATGACATGCCCCGAAACCACCGGCATGGCGTTTCGCGCCAGCATCATGTCGTAGCGGGCGAGAGCGCGCCAAGAACCCCCGACCAGATAAAGGGGCAGGCCCGTGTCTTCGCCGGGCCAGTTTGCCTTGGCCAGACGTTTCATGATCGCCCGGGCAAAACCGTTGCGATGCTTTTGCTGCAAGGCCTCAAGCCGCAATACGCCCAGAGGAAAGCTGGTGTGATGCATCGTCCGGCCATCCCGGACTCGAACCAATTCAAGGCTTCCCCCACCCAGATCCGCAACAATGCCATTGGCGTCGGGGATGGCGGAAATGACACCCATGCCCGAAGCCCGGGCTTCGTCCCGGCCAGAGAGCAATTCTATGTCTAGCCCCAGGCCATTGGCGGCAGCGATGAAGGCCGACCCGTTGCTCGCATCGCGCACGGCAGCGGTGGCGACGCACCGCAAATCGGTGATCTCCATGGCTTCGACCAGCGCCTTGAAACGTGCCAAACCCTTGATGGCCCGGTCAAAGGCGCGCTGTTCGATGGCCCCGCTGGTCGCGAGACCCGATCCAAGACCGACCATCAGCTTTTCGTTGAAAATTGGCTGAGGCGCGCGAGCGGGACCTGCGTAAACCACCAATCGCAACGAATTGGACCCGATATCGATGATGGCCGCGCGGCGCGACCCATCCGACGCGATCTTCAGCACCCCTCGCCTGCCGTTCAATGGTTCAACCATGCCAACGGGTCACATCTAGTTTGGGGACATCCTTGCGACGGCGTAACGTTTCTCCCCGACCCGAAAGCGAGGGATTTTCCATAAAATAGCGATGCAGGTTGAAGGGTTTGTCACCCGGTTGGGTACGACTGTAACGGCCATCACTCCCCAGCACCCAGCTTTGTTCATTATCGAGCAGATTGGCGACCAGCACCTGATCCAGCAACTGATCATGCACGGTCGGATTTTCGATCGGAATCATATATTCCACGCGCCGATCGAAGTTGCGGTTCATCCAGTCTGCCGAACTTATGAACAGCTTTGCATTGCGGGTCGGCAAGGCAGCCCCATTGCCAAAGGCAAACACCCGGCTGTGTTCAAGGAACCTGCCAACCACCGATTTGACCCTGATAGTATCTGACAGCCCCGGCACACCCGGCCGCAAACAGCAAATGCCGCGCACAATCAACTCAACCGGCACCCCGGCAGCACTGGCCTCATACAGCTTTTCAATGATGCTCGCATCGACAAGACTGTTCATCTTGGCCCAGATCCCGCTGCCCTGCCCCGCCCGGGCATGTGCGATTTCCGCGTCAATCAGCTCCATCAGGCGCTTGCGCAGGCCGATGGGGGACATGGCAAGCATTTCCAGCCGGGTAGGTTCAATATAGCCGGTGATGTAGTTGAACAGCTGCGCGGCGTCGCGTCCAGCCCGCTGATCGGCGGTGAAAAAGCTGAAATCGGTATAGATCCGCGCCGTGACAGGATGATAATTGCCGGTCCCAAAGTGGCAATATGTACGGTATCCGCCGCCTTCCCGCCTGACGACCATCGAAACTTTCGCGTGGGTTTTCCACTCGATAAAACCGTAGACAACCTGCACGCCGGCCCGCTCAAGCTGACCGGCCCAATGCAGATTCTGTTCTTCATCAAACCGCGCCTTGAGCTCGACCACCGCAGTCACCGACTTGCCGGCTTCCGCCGCCTCGATCAGTGCGCGGATCACTGGTGACTGATCCCCGGCCCGGTACAATGTCTGTTTGATCGCCACCACATCCGGATCTGCTGCTGCCTGGCGCAGAAAGGACAGGACGACGTCAAAACTCTCATACGGGTGGTGAACAACAATATCCTTCGACCGGATGGCGGCAAAGCAATCCCCGCCATGGTCCCGAATGCGTTCAGGGAAACGGGCAGCAAAGGGCGGAAACTTGAGATCGGGTCGGTCTTCGGCCACGATCAGTGACAGATCTGCCAACCCCAGGAAACCACGCAGCCGCAGAACCTCGGGTTCCTGTCCGGCGGCATGATCCAACAGCTCGTCAACCAGCCAGTCAGGCGTAGCCGCGTCAAATTCAAACAGAACGATGCGGCCCCGCCGCCGCCGCCGGATGGCCGTACGGAAATGCTGGACCAGATCCTCCGCTTCTTCTTCTATTTCAATGTCGCTGTCACGGATCAGGCGGAACCGACCATGCGAACGTACATGAAAGCCGGGAAACAGACGGTCGGCAAATAGGGTCACCAGCGTGTCGACGGCGATATAGATGGCGGCCTGTCCCGGCACGCGCAGGAAACGGGGGAGCGTCGGCGGGATCATGACCAGCTCGCGAACCGCTTCATTATTGACGTCGCGGACGAGGTCGAAAATCACCGCCAATCCCTTGTTCGGGATGAAGGGAAAGGGGTGTGCGGGATCAAGTGCCTGTGGCGTTAGAATAGGAAAGATCTGCTCGATGAAATGCGATTCCAGCGTGTCGCGCAGGCGGGCCGCCGCTTCGACATCATGGATCACCTCTATGCCGCGGGTTGCCAGTTCGCGCGACAGGCCGGGCCATTCGGCTTGCTGTTCCGCAACCAGTTGCTGGGAGGCAGAATGAATGGCGGACAGTTGCTGCGACGGGGTGAGTCCGTCCTGCGAAGGATGCTCGATCCCCTGTAACTGATGGGCCTTGATGCCGGCCACGCGGACCATGAAGAATTCATCGAGGTTGTTGCCCGAGATGGACAGAAAACGCAGCCGTTCGAGAAGCGGATGAGCCGGATTCCGCGCTTCCTCCATCACCCGCCGGTTGAACGCCAGCCATGACAACTCGCGATTGAAATAGCGCGGACCGGCGAAGCCGGCATGCCCGGCGATGGCCCCATCCTTCATGCCCGCTTCGGTCGCCGGATGATTCCCTGCGTCAGTCACAATTCCTCCGGAGAGTCGCTGGCTGTGGCATCGGGCATGTATAAACCGGAATCAATTAACGCTGTCCGAGCAATTCGGATGCCAGGTTGGCTGCCGCTGGCAAGCGATGCTGCATCTATCGCGTCGACCGCAGCATGAATGGCGACATAGCTGCGATCCAGCCGGGCTGCGACATAGCTGCCAAGTTGGGGTGCTGGCATCAGGCCGCGCTGCACCAACAAATGTTCAATGAGGTCGCGAACAAGGCAGGCATCAGGCGCAGCGATACAAACCAGCGGAGTCGCCGCCATTCGCGTCACAAGGTCCGGAAGGCGGATGGCAGACAGGTCATTCTCGCTGTCGGCAATGATCAAGAGCTTGTGTCCGTTGGTCTGAGCACGGTTCCAGGCGTGAAACACCAGCTCCTCATCCGCGCCTGCCAAGCCATCGATCAGCTCTCCGGCCCCTGCCGCCAGGAACATCCTGCCCAAGGTCGATCGCCCGGACCGCCCGGGGCCAATCAACACTGAGGCTGGCGATGTCCAATCACCGAAGCGTTGCAGGTGCTCCACCGCCTGGCGGTTGCTGGCTCCGACCTGAAAGCTGGTGACGTCTGTTCCGCCCTGTGACCAGGCAAGGGGCAAGGGAAGTTGCCGCGCCGATGACCGCGTTCGCCTAGACAGGCTTTGTCCAAAAAGGTCACGACTTTCGCCAGAGGCGTCACAGGCGCTCATCGGCTGATCCGGAAAGTCCCGCCACTTTCAGAGACTCGGTAACCCGCCGCCTGCAAGGCAGCGCGCAGTGCCGCGGAATCACCGCGGTAACGCACACGGACCACCGACACACCCCCGATGGCCATCGAACTGGTCTGGGCTGATTCCACCCCGCCAATTCCACGCAACTGGGCTTCGACGGCAATCACCGCAAGTGAATCCGGCGTCTCCACCTGTACCGAATAATCACGAGCCGCCGCGACTTCACTGGCCTGTGGCTGTGCATCCCTCTCAGTCCCAGCGGCATCGCCCGCTTCGGTCGACTCTTCCTCTTCAACAGACTGTTCGATCTCGTCCGGATCAACCGGTTCCTCGATGATAAGCGACGGGTCCGTGCGCAAACGGCCATCAGCAAGTGCGCCAACATAGATGGCGTCAATCCGGCGCACCCCTTCCACCATCATCGCCCGCAGACCATTGGGCGATCGAGCAGTCAGCGTGAAGGAACCGAGCAGTTCATTATCCGGACCATAGCGGGCAGAAAAATAGCCCACGAGAGGTCCGCCCGGCCACATGCGCTCTATCCTGACAACAGGGATGAGCACATCGGATGCACCATATTGGTCGAGCAGTTCCCGCCACCAGATCCGCCCGCGACGACGCATTTGTCCAGGATTGAGCAGCAACGGA
The DNA here is from genome assembly GCF_012979535.1 of Sphingomonas lacunae. Classification (NCBI taxonomy): domain Bacteria; kingdom Pseudomonadati; phylum Pseudomonadota; class Alphaproteobacteria; order Sphingomonadales; family Sphingomonadaceae; genus Sphingomonas; species Sphingomonas lacunae. The sequence goes on along the minus strand of NZ_CP053015.1, from coordinate 2,006,732 downwards.
TCAGCGCCCCTGCCCGAAGTCCGGACGTAGTCAATGGTACTGTCGGCCGTCCTCAGCAGAGCCCATGCCCTTTGCCACTCACTGCGCTGTTCAAAGCTCTGTGGTATGCCGCCTTCATAAACAACCGGCAGGACCAGCAAGGGCGGCGACCGGAAAATGCGGCCGGATATGCCCAAGATCTGGCCAGCGCGGGCCCGATCAAACTGCACCCCGAGCGTCGCAATGTAACGCCCCGGGCCAATCTGTTCGCGCTCCACGACAATGGCAGAGACTATTCCATTGAGAGTCGAATCAGGCAGTCCGGGTGCTGAGGCACCGCCATTGACCTGTTTGAAAAGGGCCGCCCAACCCTTCCGCTGGGCCTCCTGCCATCCTTTTTCACGGGCCTCGTCCGCCGAATCAGCGCGCACATCCACCTGGATGCCAGTGACCATCAAGTCATTGGAACTGTTGACTGGCGGAATGCCGCGGTCACCCTCGATCTGGGCAACGACAGCAACTCCGCCACCCAAAATGGCCAGCGCCAAGCCAGCGGCAAGCCAAGTGAGCGGTTTGCGTTGCCGCAGGTGCCGCGAAAGGAGGTCAATATCGATCACCGCGCCCTTTTGGCCATATCGCAATGGAAATCCAAGCCCGATGTGGCTAACGGCATCACATGAGCGAAAAGCAGCCCCAGAATGAATCCTACACCTATGCGCAAGCGGGTGTATCCATCGCCGCAGGCAACGCGCTGGTTCGGGCTATTGGCCCGCTGGCCAAGTCAACACGTCGGCCCGGTGCCGATGCCGAACTGGGCGGGTTTGGCGGCTTTTTCGATCTGAAAGCTGCCGGGTTCGACGATCCCCTGCTGGTTGCCGCCAATGACGGCGTGGGAACGAAGCTCAAGCTGGCCATCGACAGTGGCCGACATGATGGTGTCGGTATTGATCTTGTCGCCATGTGCGCCAACGATCTGGTTGTCCAGGGAGCGGAACCGCTGTTCTTCCTGGACTATTACGCGACCGGCAAACTCGACAATGATGTGGCGACCGCGGTCGTGGCTGGTATCGCCGAGGGGTGCAAGCAGGCCGGTTGCGCGCTGATTGGCGGCGAGACTGCCGAAATGCCCGGCATGTACAGCGATGGAGACTATGACCTGGCAGGCTTTTGTGTCGGCGCGGTCGAACGCGATCAGGTGCTGACGGCGGACAAGGTGGCGGCAGGCGACGTGATCCTTGGCCTCGCCTCTTCGGGCGTTCATTCCAATGGCTATTCGCTGGTCCGTCGGTTGGCGGCGGACAAGGGGTGGAAGCTGGATCGTCCGGCGCTGTTCGACCAGACCGTCCTGTTGATTGATGCGCTGATGGCCCCGACCCGCATTTATGTGAAATCGCTGTTGCCGCTGATCCGTCAGGGCAAAATTCATGCGCTGGCCCATATCACCGGGGGCGGCCTGCTCGAAAATATTCCGCGGGTCCTGCCGGACGGGTTGCACGCCAGCATCGATGCCGATCTGTGGCCGCAACCGCGCCTGATGGCGTTCCTGCAGGCACAGGGCAATATCGAACCGGGTGAAATGGCCCGCACCTTCAACTGCGGCATTGGTATGGCCGTTGTTGCGGCAGCTGAGGATGTTGCCGGTGTCACAGCTGCTCTTGAGGCCGCTGGCGAGACTGTCCACCTGCTCGGCCATGTGGGCGAAGGACCAAGGGGCTGCACCGTTCGGGGCAGTGACGAAACCTGGGCCGGTAGGGGCGCCTGGACTGCGACTCATGTTGACTAGGCCCCGCTGCCTCCCCGGCCCGGGTGGCGCATGATGCGCAAAGCCAAGGTCGCCATTCTGATTTCCGGCAAAGGCAGCAACATGGCGGCCCTGCTTTATGCCAGCAGGGCTGCGGATTGCCCTTATGAAGTGGTTCTGGTCGCTTCTGACAAGCCATCCGCGCCGGGCCTTGATCTGGCCAGGGGTGAAGGCGTGCCCACCTTTGCGCTTTCCTCCAAGGGAATGCAGCGCGAAGAGCATGATGCAGCGATGGAGGCGGCCGTGCAAAGTTCGGGGGCCCGCTATATAGCGCTGGCGGGCTATATGCGCATCCTCAGCGCCGGCCTTGTCGAGCGCTGGGCCGGGCGGATGTTGAACATCCATCCATCTCTGCTTCCCGCATACAAGGGGCTCGACACCCACGCCCGCGCCCTGGCGGCGGGAGACCGTCATGGTGGCTGTTCTGTTCATCTGGTGACAGCCGTGCTTGATGATGGGGAAGTGCTGGCCCAGACGCCCGTGGCCATCCTGCCCGACGACACGGCGGTCACATTGGCCGAACGGGTGCTGATCGCCGAACATCAGCTCTATCCCAGGACATTGGCCGATTGGGTCAAACGGGACATGGATGCCAACTGAGCCGGCCACAGGCGTCAGCCGATTTCGTTGAAACGGCACATGGCCATCACCTGCTGTTGACTTACTGTGTTATTCTAGCAATACAGCAAGTCAACGCATTCGGATTTTCGGAGAATTTGGCGATGGCTCATACCACCCGCAGCGGCATCGCTCTGACATGCGGCTCGTTTGTCACATTGGCTGCCCTCTCGATTGCCAGCCCTGTTGACGCGCAAGAGGTGGATGCCAACGGCCGGACTGTCTATGCGGTCGGCTTTTTTGCGGGATTCGCACCGTCCAGCGCGCTCGACATTGTCGAACGCATTCCAGGGTTCAGCCTGCAAGACACGGACGAGGACGTGCGCGGTTTTGGCCAGGCGGCCGGAAATCTGGTCATCAACGGTTCGCGGCCCAGTGCCAAGAGCGACTCACTGCAAACCATTCTCGGCCGCATACCTGCCAGCAGGGTCTTGCGTGTAGAAATTGGCCCAGGCGACCTGTTTGGCGCGGAATTTTCAGGCAAGAATCAGGTGGTCAATCTGGTGTTGGCCGATGGTGGCGGCGTTGCTGGCACTGTCACCATCCGGACCTCTGTCGACCATGATGGCCGGTTGACCCCCGAAGCAAGCGGTTCTGCACTGATCCGCCGTGGCCCCAGCACCTTCAATGTTGCCATCGGCTATGACAATGAACGGCAGCTCGAAGAAGGCAGCGACACGATCACCGCTTTCCCCTCTGGCAGATTGATCGAATACCGCCGCAAGGTGAACGACATTGAGGAACGGGAAGCCTATCTGACTGGTTCCTGGGAATTGGCTGGTGACGAAACAAGTGGCGCACATGCCAATTTCCGTCTCGCCAGAGGCTGGTTCGATCTGGACCAAAGCAATGATGTCTTTCCTTCTGTAGGCGCGGTGCGGGACGACCTGCTGTTCCAGAACAGGCGACGGACCTTGTTCGAACTGGGTGGCGACGTGACCCGTCCGCTGGCAGGCGGCGGGTTGAAACTGATTGGTCTGATAACCAGACAGCGCATCACCAATGAGGATGATGTTGCCTTGCGGGTGCGTAGCGCGCTTGTTGGCGGATTCACCCAAGCGATCGTCTATCAACGCGAAGAGTCGGTTCTGCGCGCGGTCTGGTCGCGGCGCGACGTTGCGGGCTGGTCGGTCGAGGCCGGTGTCGAAGGGGCTCTCAACCAGCTCGACAGCGATGTCACCTTTGAAGAAATCGGGCAGAACGGAGGTCGGACCCGCATTGACCTGCCCATTGATCAGGCGGTGGTCACCGAACATCGCGGGGAGGTTTTTGCCAATGCAGGGCGATCACTGGGCGACCGGATGCGGCTTGATGTCGGCCTGACCTATGAGGCGTCGCGATTGACGGTGCGTGGTGACGTCCGCTCGGAACGAAGCCTGTCGTTCCTCAAACCCAAGGCATCATTGGATTGGCGTCCGGCAACTGGCTGGCATCTGCAATTGGCAGCAACCCGAACAGTGGCACAGCTGAATTTCGAGGACTTCATCAGCTTCGCCGAACTGACCAACGAACGGGTCAATGGCGGCAATGCCGATCTGCTGCCGCAGCGTGCCTGGGAGTTGCGCGGATCAGTTGAACGCACTGTCTGGGGCGATGGCAAGCTGAGACTGGAAGGCGGCTACCAACACATCAGCCTGTTGCAGGATCGCGTCCCGACACCAGAGGGATTTGATGCTCCGGGCAATCTTGGCAGCGGGACCCTGCTTTTCGTCAAAGCAGTGGCCGACCTGCCGCTCGCGCCCGTCGGGATCAACGGCGGGCGACTGACCGTCAACGGCACGTTGCAGGACAGTAGCGTTATCGACCCCTATACCCGGGAAGCCCGGCCCTTCAGCGGGTATGGCAGTTGGAATCTCAACGTGGAGTTCCGCCAGGATCTCGGCAAGTTTGCATGGGGCCTTGCCTATTATGCACAACCGGCCGGAACCTTTTTCCGGCGCAACGAGGAAGACCGGTTTAACGGGCGCGAGCCCTATCTTGTCGCCTTTGCCGAGTGGCGGCCAACACGCCAGACAACGCTCAGCCTAAGCCTCGATAACCTGGCCGATGTTCCCGCCACGCGCACCCGCACATTCTTTGCGCCTGACCGGAGCACGCTCGTGCCGACTGCCATCGAATTCCGTGAGCGCAACAAACATGTCACGGCGACGTTGACGCTGAGGCACAACTTCGGCTGAACAGGACAGTTCCGGTGCTGTGTGCTCTTCAACGCGGCGGGCGCAGGCGCGCAAACTCACTGGTCGGTGACCATTCAGGCCAGCGATCGGAATTGGCGATGCCGGTGCCGACGGTATAGGCCAGCGCGACATCCTGTTCGACACCGCGCCAGTCCAGGTCCGGGGTCCAGCGGTCGCAGGTCTGATGATAACAACGCATATAACCGGCAAGCCAAGCCTCTCCGGCTTCGCGTCCGCCCTCGACCAGATCCGGGGCTCCACTGATTTGCATGAACAACAGGGTCGGAACGCCCCGCCGGGCCAATGGGAAATGATCTGCGCGATAGAAAAGGCCACGTTCGGGAAGGGTTTCTGGGGTCACTCGCCTTCCCTGCGCGGCAGCGGCCCTCGCCAAATCCTGTTCAAGTTCATTCTGCCCATGGCCCACCAGCATGACATCGCGCGAAGGTCCGCCGGTGTTCATGATGTCGAGCGTGACATTGGCCACGATTGTCTCAGACGGGATAACAGCAGAAGCGGCGAAATATTCCGAACCCAAAAGGCCGCGTTCCTCTGCGGTCCAGAAACCGAAGGCCACCGTACGCGCCAGTGGCGGGCCAGCCTTGATGAGACGAGCGATTTCCAGCAAGCCGGCAACGCCGAGCGCATCATCATTCGCACCAGCGCGAACGGTCGTGCCATCTTCTGCTGGTGCGCCAACGCCATAGGCGTCCCAGTGCGCGCCATAGATGACAACCTCCCCGGGTCGTGTTGCACCAGCTATGCGAGCAAGGACATTGCGACTTTCGACCCGCGATTGGGCAACCGACATTTGGGCGGAAAATCTCTGCCCGGTCAATTCAACAGGCTGGAACGCCCTGCTCCGCGCGGCGCGGCGCATGACATCCAGATCCAGTCCCGATGCCGCGAACAGGTCAACCGCCGCCTGGCCGGACAACCAACCCTGCAACAACACCCGATCATTGGGTTTCGGGCGAACAATGTCGTAATTCTCTCCTGCGGGTGCCTTGACCGTGTCCCAGCCATAGCCCGCCCCCGGCGTATCATGAACGATCAGGGCCGCAATCGCACCGCGCCGTGCCGCTTCTTCGAACTTGTACGTCCAGCGTCCATAATAGGTCATGCGCGTCCCGCCAAAGCGCCCAAACGCATCCTCCCCTTCAGCCGCCGAGAAATCAGGGTCATTGACCAGGAAGACAACCACCTTGCCACGAACATCAACGCCCTTGAAATCATCCCAGTCTTGTTCGGGCGCTGTGACACCATGGCCAACAAAGATGATCGGGGCCTGATCGATACGCAGATGATCGACCGGATGCACAGTCGACACATAAATGTCATCGGGCCGAGCCAATTGCCGCTCACCCGCTCGCGTCACGATCGACAGGTTGCCGTCGACCAATTGTGTCCTGACCAACGGCACGACCTGCGTCCAGCTGCCGTCAGGACCGGCTGGTTCGAGGCCAAGGGATTGCAGGCGCTGCACCAACCAGTCGATGGTCAATTGTTCACCCGCCGTGCCGGGCGCACGCCCGAGAAAGCTGTCATCCGCCAGGGTTCGGGTATCGGCACTGATCGCCTCTGCCGAAATGGCCGGCTGTTGCTGAGCCAGGACCGGGCTCGCCATGGCAAATAGCCCGGCGACACCAGCAAGCAGGGTTACACGGAACGGCTGACGCATCTTGGATTCTCCTCGCGCCATCCTTTGCAGCAGGATGACCGAGAGGGAAAGGCCAAGCAAAAGGGCCGCAGGATTTCTCCGGCGGCCCTTTTGCTTGGTCTCTACCGAAGAATGTCAGCCGACAATTTCTTCCGGCTTGAAGAAAAAGGCGATTTCGATCGCGGCATTCTCGTCCGAGTCCGAACCATGGACGGTGTTTTCACCGATCGACAAGGCGTGGGTCTTGCGGATCGTGCCTTCGGCGGCGTCAGCCGGGTTGGTGGCACCCATGATGTCGCGGTTTCGGGTGACGGCGTCTTCACCTTCAAGAACCTGCACGACGACCGGCTCGCTCATCATGAAATCGCACAGTTCGCCAAAGAAGGGGCGTTCCTTGTGAACCGCATAGAAACCCTCGGCCTGTTCACGGGTCATGTGGATGCGCTTTGAAGCAACGACGCGCAGGCCAGCTTCTTCCAGCATCTTGGTGACAGCGCCCGTCAGGTTGCGACGGGTGGCATCAGGCTTGATGATCGAAAAGGTGCGGGTAACCGCCATGGGAGAACTCCTGCTTCTGTGATCGCGACTGCATGGGATGCAACCGCTTGTTGTTGGCCGCGCCCCTAGCCGCCAACCAGCCGTCGCGCAAGCGCGGCATGCACCTGAAAGCCCACTCTGCCTTCAACTGGTGACATCGAACATCAGCGTCACATTGGTAAATTCGCCTTTTTGCAAGGCGGTTGCACCAAAAGTCCTTGGATTGCCGCCCTCCTTCCGGGCCTCAACCGAGACGATCTCGCCACCGTCCATACGCCCGGCAATAGTCATGCCGGCCGCTTTTGCCCTTTCCTCATAAAAATTCCGGACGGCCAAGGGGCGGGCGTGGATCGAAAATGTCGCGATCTTGCCACCGGTCGGCACATCTTCGACCACAAATTCCCGGGCGCCATCTTCACCCAGATAAATGGGAAAGCCTACGGGCAGACGCGGATCAGGGCGGGAAATCGCAGCCATCTTTGCCTCTGCGGCCTTGGCCGGATCCTGCGGTTCCTGATTGCAGGCAGCCACCAGCGCCAACGGCAGGAAGGCGAGCATACGGGCGATCGTTTTTCCGTTCATGGACTTCCTCCTCAGCCTGTTTGCCGGATGATATGGGGGATGCCTTGCCAACCTGACAAGAGGCGGCCGGTCATGGGCCTTCTTTCCATCGTCCGGCATCATCCTGTTTCCAATAATGGCATGAAATGCCTTCACGCTTGGACAGGCTGCGCCATGCTGCTCTGGCTTCATCAATGCGGCTACCGTCGAACAGGAACAGGGTCCGGGCAAATCCGAGGGCCTCGTCGCGCCATTGCCCATCGGCCAGAGCAACGATCGACGGCGCCGATGGGCCGACAAGTTCGAGATTATCGGCCAAGATCACGGGTTCGTGCACCTGCTCGGCCAACGGCGATCCGGCGGGCATGTGAGCGAGGAAGGATTCCGGAATTGCAGCCCACAATGCCGCATCGACCGTTTCACTTATCGCCCTTTCGCCAGATACAACCAGCAAACGATCCCCGCTCGTCAGGACACGTTCAGCCAGGCGAGCGAGAACCAGAGGCGCCGGGTCACGCGTCAGATGATAGAAATCAACCCGCGCCATCCGCCGGCCCCTCCCCTTGGCCGGTCACGCTTCCTGCTGGGCCGCGACAAAGGCTTCGAGCAGACGCACGCCATAGCCGGTTGCACCCTTTGCCCATGTCGGGCCATCCTTGTCAGACCAAACCATGCCGGCAATGTCGAGATGGGCCCATTTGACGCCCGGTTCGACATAGCGCTGCAGAAACTGTGCGGCCGTAATCGAACCGCCATCGCGCGGACCGACATTCTTCATATCGGCAATCTGACTGTCGATCAGCTTGTCATAAGCTTCACCAAGCGGGAAGCGCCAGAGTTTCTCGCCGACCGCCACACCAGCGGAGGTCAGCGCGTGAGCAAGTCCATCATCGTTTGAGAACAGGCCGCCATGTTCCTTGCCAAGGCTGATGATCATCGCGCCGGTCAGCGTTGCAAGATCAACCATCGTCTCCGGTTTGAACTTGCGCTGCGCCCATGTCATCGCGTCGCACAAGACCAGTCGGCCTTCGGCGTCGGTGTTGATGACCTCCACCGTCTGGCCTGACAGGGTTGTGACAATGTCACCCGGCCGCTGCGCATTCCCGTCCGGCATATTCTCCGCCAGGGCGCAGACTCCAACCACATGGACCGGCGCCTTGCGCCTGGCCAGTGCGAGCATGGTCCCGGCGACAGCACCGGCGCCGCCCATGTCCCATTTCATGTCTTCCATGCCAGCGGCCGGCTTGATGCTGATGCCGCCAGTGTCAAATGTCACGCCCTTGCCGATCAGCACCAGGGGCGCGCCTTCGGGGGCCCCTTCCCCTTTCCACACCATGCTGAGCAGGCGTGGCGGGCGAACCGACCCTTGGCCAACGCCAACGAACGCTCCCATTCCAAGATCGGTCATCTGCTTTTCATCGAGCACTTCGATGGCAACCCCCGATTCAGCGAGGATGGAGCAGCGATCAACAAAGCTCTGAGGGTAAATGATGTTGCCCGGTTCCGAAACCAGATCACGGGTAAAAGCCACACCTTCGGCAACGGCGCGCAACTTTGCCCAAGCGGCTTCCGCCCCTTCTTCGCAACCGGCAATGGCAATGCCCGCAAGCGTCGGTCTCTGGTTGACCGGCAAGCGCGTGCGATAGCGGTCAATGCGCCAAGCACGCAGCACGGCACCCAGAGCGAAACGGGCAGCGGCCTGGGCGCTGGCACCGGACAGGTCAGCATGAACCGATTCAGCGCCAGAGACCAGAAGCCGGGCAGACACCGCGCCGCCCGCCTTTTCATAGGCTGCGTCATCTCCATTGCCGATGCCAACCAACAACAGTCGGCGGACAACAGCGCCCTGTCCACTATAGGCTTCCAAGCTGGTTCCGGCGGCACCATCGAATCGGGCTTGTGCCGCAGCACCTGCGGCGAGCGAGCGAAAAGATTCGGGCAGACGGTCGGTTATTGCGGCAAGCCCGCCAGTGCTGACCGGCACAACCAGCACATCGCGATCAGCCGCACCCCCGGAAACAAATTCGATGATCATAAAATTCATCCTCTAATCAATAGATTGATCCAGCCCACAGCCCGGAGCCAAAGCATCACAATCGCGCACCTCGCCACTGGATGCCGATCTGCGCAGGAGCGGAGATAGTGGGTACGCTGGCGAGTTGCAAAGCCCCCAGAGGGGGTTATTAGCAGGCAACCATGGTATCATGCCGGTTTTCAGGGTGCCGCATGGTGCGCCAGACAATGCGGTGCAACCTATTTGGTCTGAACGGACAAGATTTCGGCCGCATCGGGTGACAGAAAGAATGAAGGATTGTTCGAGCGCATGATGTCGCCAGCTCCCACCCGCTTGAGTGGTTGCCTGCGCCGCCGGCCCGGCCGGCTGGAAAGGCACGTATCAGCCTGGGCCCTGGCCCTGGGCTTGATAGGCATGCCAGCTTGGGCAGGCGCTCAGCAGGCAGAGGCGGAGGCACAGCCGCAGCAACTGGCGGACGCCCCGCCCCAAAGCGAATCCGGCAGCATCGATTTCGCCGCTGACGAAGTGCGCTACGACAATGAAGCTGACGTCATCACCGCAGAAGGCAATGTGCAGCTGGAAAGGGAAGCATGGCGGTTGCGGGCTGATCAGGTTGTCTGGGACCGGCGCAGTGGGCGCGTCACAGCCAGCGGCAATGTGGCTCTGACCAGTCCGCAGGGAGACACTGCCTATGGCGATTCTGTCGAACTGACCGACACGTTGCGCGATGGAGCCGTTGCAAATCTGCTCGTCGTTTTCGACGGTGGTGGCCGATTGGTGGCGCAGCGCGGCGTTCGGCTGGCCAATGGTGACATGGAGTTGGAACGCGCGGCCTACTCTCCCTGTGCGGTCGAGGACGACAATGGCTGTCCGAAAGAACCCAGCTGGCAAGTCCGTGCAGTGCGTGTCAGTTATGATCGGGTCAATGATCGGATCCGCTATCGCGGCGCCCGGGTCGAATTGTTCGGGCTCCCGCTTGTGCCGCTGCCCGGCCTTTCCCATCCCGCCTCGAATCGAGCTGGATCGGGTTTCCTTGTCCCCGATTTCCGGGTGGACCGGGTCAATGGCGTGGAGATTGAGATTCCGTGGTATTGGCGCATCAACAGTAGCCACGATTTGATGATTTCCCCGCATTTCTATTCGGGAGCAGCGCCCATGGCAGAAGCATGGCTGCGCGGATTGTCAGCGCGGGGTGGTTGGCAAGTCCATGGTTACGCGACCTATTCGGAACGAGTGTCTGTCTCGGGTGCCCCGACAACTGCGGGACAGGATGCTTTTCGTGGCTATATCGATGCCACGGGTGGTTTTCAGTTTGATCCGCGGTGGAGCCTGTCCGCATCGGCCCGTGTAACAACCGACCGAACCTTCCTGCGCCGCTATGACATCAGCCGGGATGACCGGCTGCGATCCACGTTCAGCCTTAACCGAAACGGCGGTTCCAGCTATCTGACCATTGCCGGATGGGCGGTGCAAAGCCTGCGTGTTGGCGATTCCCAGGGGCAACAGGCCATTGCCCTGCCTGCCATCGATTTCCGCCAACGCATTGCCGATCCTTGGGCTGGCGGACTCTTCCTGTTGCAAGCCAACAGTCTGGCGCTGACCCGGACATCGGGACAGGACACCCAGCGACTTTTCGGCAGCGCCCAATGGGACTGGCGCCGCCTTACACCGATGGGACAGGTTATCCAGTTGACGGCGCTAGGCCGGGGCGACATCTACCACAGCGACAATATAACCGCGACCTCGGTTCCTTCCTATCGGGGTGACGATGGCTGGCAGGCGCGAGCCTTTGCCGCCGCAGCGATCGACGTCAGCTGGCCTCTGGTAGGCACATTCGCTGGTGGCAACCAGCGACTGACGCCCAGGGTACAGATCGTTGCAGCATCACCGGTGGACAATGTCTCCATCCCCAATGAAGATAGCCGCGCCTTTGAACTGGAAGATGGCAACATTTTTGCCATTAACCGGTTCCCCGGCCATGACCGGTTCGAAGATGGCGGGCGCATCACCTATGGTGTGGAGTGGGCCTTTAACCGGCCGGGCTTCGCCATCACCAGCGAAGTTGCCCAGAGCTATCGCCTCTCAAATCAGGGATCGCTGTTTCCCGATGGTACCGGACTGACCGATCGCACGTCAGATATCGTCGGCCGCACAACGGTGGCACTGCGCAATGTCATCCGACTGACGCACCGTTTCCGGCTCGACAAGGACAGCGGCGCTGTGCGGCGCAACGAGATTGACGCAACGGTCGGCACACGGCGCACCTATGCCGAGATTGGCTATCTCAGGCTCAACCGGGATATTGCGACGCTCGGCGAGGATTTGCGGGATCGGGAGGAAGTGCGGGTGGGCGGACGCATTGGCTTCGCCCGATACTGGTCACTGTTCGGTTCGGCCATTATCGACCTGACCGACAAGGCCGAAGATCCGGCCTCGTCAGCCGACGGATTCACCCCGATCCGCCACCGGTTGGGCGTTGCCTATGACGATGACTGCGTCTCGATCGGCCTGACGTGGCGGCGCGACTATCAGGATACCGGCGATGCCCGACGCGGCAATACGTTCCTGCTTAGGCTGGCATTCCGCAATCTTGGCGTGTAAACGTTTTGCCCAGAGCCCTGAATTCCCCCGTCATGGCTCAGCTTGCGTTCAGGCCCCAAGTGGCAAGGGCGCATTTCCGCTTCGGCCGGAATGGCACGAAGCCGCTATACAGGACGACCCGTATCATCATGACCATCGCTCGTTTGTCGGCCGTTTCGACCCTGCTGCGTTCCATTACTGCCCGCACGGCAACCGCTACGGCGCTCGCCGCTCTCGTCGCCGGTTCCGTTACGGCGCAAACAGTGACCGATACGGTCATGCCGGAAGCTGGTCTCAGCATTCCTTCGGACGCACAGATCCTCGGCAATGCCAACAGCAATGTTTATCGACCTTCGGCCACGGTCAACGGTGAGATTATTACCGCGACTGACGTTGAGCAGCGCATCGCCCTGGTTCGTATTGCCAACAATGGTCAGTTGCCCGACGAAGAAATCCAGCGGGTACGGTTGCAGGTCTTCAGCCAGCTGATCGACGAGACCCTGCAGATTCAGGAAGCGAAGGCGAGCAAGATCGAGATTGAGGCGGCCGATATTGATCGGGAGTTTGCCCGCATCGCCGCCCAGCTGCGTCAATCACCCGAACAGTTCACCCAGTTCCTGGCGGCCAATGGTGCCTCGGCCCGCGCCATGAAGCGCCAGATCGAGGCCGATCAGGCTTGGCAATCACTGCTGGCACGCAACATCGACCCCTTTACCAATGTCAGCACCGAAGAAGTATCTTCGATGCGTGAGCGGTTGGAGGCCCAACGCGGCACCCAGGAATATCGCATCGGCGAAATTTATCTGGCCGCTACGCCTGACACGATTCAGGCGGTTGCCGAGAACGCCCGCCGCATCCTCCAGGCGCTGGGCGACGGTTCGGGTAATTTTCAGGATCTGGCCCGCCGCTATTCAAACGCGTCAACCGCTTCGGTCGGCGGCGATCTTGGCTGGATTCGGTTGAACCAATTGCCGACATCGCTGGCCGAAGCGGCCCAATCGATGCAGCCCGGCCAATTGGCGGGGCCGATCGAAGTCCCCGGCGGCGTTTCAATTCTCTATCTGATTGACCAGCGCAGCGTGCTGACTGCTGACCCGCGCGATGCTGTGCTCAGCCTCAAGCAGATTTCATTGGCGTTTGCGCCCGGAGTCACGCCGACACAGGCGACTGAACTGGCATCGACCTTTACCACGCGCACCCGTTCCATCGCAGGGTGCGGCCAGGCTGAAGAAGTGGCAGCCGCACTTGGCGCAGATGTGCTGAGCCGGGATCAGATCTCCATGCGCGACCTGCCGCCGCCGCTCCAGGCCTTGTTGACCGAATTGCAGGTCGGCCAGGTGACGCCGCCCTTTGGCTCGCGTGAGCAGGGGGTCAGCGTCTTGGTCTTGTGCGGTCGTGATCTGCCGGAACAGGCAGCCTTGCCATCGACCGAGGACATTGCCGAACGGTTGCGGCAAGACCGGGTCAACCGCCGAGCGCAACGCTATCTGCGCGATTTGCGTCGCGACGCTGTGATCGACTACAACTGAGCGGTTGCGGTACATCCCGCAACACTCGGGGGAGCGATGATTGTGCAGCCTTTTGTTGTTTCGCTGGGCGATCCTGCAGGCGTGGGTCCGGAAATCACAGCGGGCGCCTGGCAGGCAAGGGCGTCTGCCGAGCTACCTCCATTTGTGGCAGTCGGCGACATTGAATCAATTCGCCGCGTCTGGGACGGACCTGTTGTTCAAGTGGACAGCGCAGAGGCCGCAGTGCCCGTGTTTGCCGAGGCGCTGCCTGTCTGGCATCTGGAGGACTGTGGCGGCGTTACGCCCGGCGTCCCGACACTCGAAGGAGCGCATTGCGCGTTGCATTCGCTCGAACTGGGCATCGGTGTCGCTCGCAGTGGGCAGGCAGAAGGGCTGATCACTGCCCCTGTGTGCAAGGACCAGCTGTACAAGGTTGGCTTCACTCACGCCGGCCAGACCGAATTCATTGCCGACCGATGCGGCGTTTCCCGGACCAATGCGGTCATGATGCTTGCCGGGCCAGGACTCAGGGTCGTTCCCATCACCGTCCACGTCCCTCTGCGCGAAGTCCCCGGCTTGCTGACCATCGATCTGGTTGTTGCCCGTGCACAGGCCACGGCTCGCGGAATGGCGCGCAGCTTTGGCATTGAACAGCCGCGGCTGGCACTTGCAGGTTTCAACCCGCATGCAGGAGAGAATGGCGCGATTGGCAGCGAGGAGATCGAGATTCTGATCCCGGCCGTCGAGCGATTGCGGGAGGAGGGGTTTGACATAAGCGGCCCGCATTCCCCCGATGCCTTGTTTACCCCGGCCGCCCGTGAAACCTATGACGCAGCGCTATGCTGTTACCATGACCAGGCCCTCATTCCCCTCAAGGCGCTGTATTTTGACGAAGGCGTCAATCTGACCCTTGGCCTGCCCATTGTGCGGACATCCCCCGATCATGGCACAGCCTTCAACATCGCCGGCCAAGGCAAGGCCAGCGCCGGTCCCATGATCGCCGCGATAAAGATGGCCGAGCAGATTGCGCGCACTCGCGCCACCAGCAGCTGTTGAGCCGCCAACCGATCAGGGACCTGCCGCCCTTGCGGGCGGTCATTGCCACCCATGGTCTTTCGGCCAGCAAGGCGCTCGGCCAGAATTTCCTGTTCGACGAACAATTGCTGGACCGCATCGCCGCTATTCCGGGACAGCTTGAGGGCCAGCGGGTCTATGAGGTCGGCCCCGGACCGGGTGGCCTGACCCGCGCCTTGCTGCGGACAGGGGCGCTGGTCACGGCGGTCGAACGCGATGACCGCTGCCTGCCGGCACTGGCGGAACTGGCGGACGCTTTTCCGGGTGGACTGACCATCATTGCCGATGATGCGATGAAGGTTGACGCAGCCGGGGCAACTGGCGGGACGCACCATGTCGTTGCCAACCTGCCCTACAATGTCGGGACGGCGCTGTTGGTCGGTTGGCTGGAGGCAGACAGCTGGCCACCGGATTGGCAATCACTGACGCTGATGTTTCAGTTGGAGGTCGCTGAGCGTATCGTCGCCAAGCCGGGAAGCAGCGCCTATGGTCGCCTTGCCGTGCTGGCGCAGTGGCGCAGCAGCGCGCGGATAGCCATGAAAGTGCACCGGTCAGCCTTCACTCCACCGCCGAAGGTGATGTCGGCCATTGTTCACATTACGCCGGGCGCCATGCCCGACGGTGTCCGACCGGCAACCCTCTCACGCATTACCGCAGCAGCCTTTGGCCAGCGGCGCAAAATGCTGCGTCAGTCCTTGAAAGGCGTAGCGGGAGCGGACGTGGCGATGGAAGCCTGTGGCATTGACCCGACGCGGCGTGCCGAAACATTGTCAGTCGAGGAATTTGTCGCGCTGGCACGCAACATTGACAGCAACGGCTGAGAGGCCTGCCCCGCCTGATCCGATCAATTGCGCTCGGCAGGCGGCGTGGATGCACCATCAGATTGTGGCGCACGCTCTTCGGCGCGCATGGCTGTCCGTGGGCCAGCATTCGCCAGAGCCGCGCTCAACCGCGTCACCTCGTCGCATCGGGTGGCGCCGCACATTGCCTGCAAGCGGGCCAGATTGAGCCGAGCCCGTTCGATAGCACCGCGTTCAACAAGGGCGATACCTTGTCCGGCCAAAGCAACCCGATTGTCCGGTTCGAGCTCCAGCGCCTCTCGATAGAGGCGTATCGCCTTGCCGGGAAGCGACTGGACCTGGGCAATTTGCGCGAGGCCGATATAGGCGTTGATGTTGCGTGGATCCGCCAACAGGGCGGTTTCGAAATAACCGGTCGCTTCGTCCAGCTTGCCCTCGGCTTGCAGTCGCTCGGCTTCTCGCTGCATGTCGAGCGAGAGGGCGGAAATGGCCACCTGTTGTGGCGGCGCCCCGATCGAGGAGGTTGACATAGTGCTGATGATGACAGCGGCGGCCATGGCCGCGGGCGTAAAGCGCATGATCGTCTCCCAAGTCGTCAGACGTTGACGGGGCATCTCAAACTGCCTTGATCCGTGCGATGAAAAAACCGTCGGTCGCGTCATGGGCCGGGGTCAGCAAGCGACCGGCTCCTGATGGACGACCGGGCGACGCCGCACCAGCAGGATCATTCCACACCGGTTCGGCGGTCCAACCCGCGTGGCGCGCCAAAAAAGATGCCACCTGCGCTTCGCCCTCTTCCCGCGTGATCGCACAGACAGCATAGACCAGCGCGCCGCCGGGCGCCACCAATTTGGCTGCCAAATCAAGCAGCCGCGCCTGTTCGGTAACAAGGACGGCAAGGCGTTGGGGGGTCAGCCGCCAGCGTCCGTCGGGATTGCGTCGCCACGTGCCAGACCCGGAACAGGGTGCATCGACCAGCACGACATCGGCGACCTGGGTCAGATCGTCGAGAGCCTCCAGTTCGCGTCGCGGGTCAAGCAGTCGGGCGTCTATCCGCTCGACACCTGCTCTTTCGGCACGTACTGGCAATTGCTGCAAGCGGCGCCGATCCGTATCACAGGCAACCAGCAAGCCATCGACGTCGCCGTCAGGTCCAGCCATCGCTGCCGCCAATGCCAGAGTCTTTCCGCCTGCCCCGGCGCATAAATCAACGACCGTCATCCCTGCCCGGGCCTGACATGCATGGGCGATCCATTGGCTGCCGGCGTCCTGCACCTCCACGGCCCCAAGCTGCATAGCGGGATGATCGAGCAGATTGGTATCGGAAGCAAAACGCAGGCCTAACAGCGGGGCAGGCAAAGGCTCCCCGCCAGTTGGCATAGGCAAACCGTCATCTTCCAGTTGCGCGGCACGAAGGGCATTGATCCGCACGTCTAAAGGCGCCCGTTCGAGTAACGCCTGCGCCTCCCTTTCGGTGATCAACGGGTCAAGGTGCGGGACCAGCCACTTAGGCATATCGCTCCCGGTGGCGCGTGGTTCATCGGCGCTGATGACCCCGGGCGCCCTCCCCTCACCGGTAAAAAGGGCTGCAAGATCAGCATCCTTGTCGGCAAGCGCAACCAAGGCACTGCGGCCATTGATAGGAATTTTGCCAAACCGGCGGATCGCACGCCACACCAGTTCGCGGATCGCACGCCGGTCTCCCGAACCGGCATAGCGGCGTTCCTTGAAGAAGCGGGTGGCAACCGTGTCCGCCGCTGCCCCACCGTCACGGGCGGCAATGATGATGGCGTCGAGCAGTTCGATCGCCGTCTGCACACGGGCTGCGGGGTTCATGCCGTCACTCCCTGCAACCGGGCCCTGCCAGCGGGCTCAGCGCGTCGGATAATTGGGAGCCTCCCGCGTGATGGTCACGTCATGCACATGGCTTTCCGACAGGCCGGCATTGGTGATCTGAACAAAACGGGCCTTGGCCCGCAATTCCTCCAGCGTGGCGGCGCCGGTATAGCCCATCGCTGCCTTCACGCCGCCTACAAGCTGATGGATCACTTCACGCGCGCTGCCCTTGTAAGCCACCTGCCCTTCAATACCCTCCGGCACCAATTTCAGCTGATCCTTGATATCCTGCTGGAAATACCGATCAGCCGAACCGCGCGCCATCGCACCGACACTGCCCATGCCGCGATAGCTTTTGAAGCGGCGCCCCTGATAGAGGAAGGTTTCGCCCGGTGCTTCTTCCGTGCCGGCCAAAAGCGAACCAACCATGACGGTGGTCGCACCAGCGGCAAGCGCCTTGGCAATGTCTCCCGACGTGCGCAGCCCTCCGTCGGCAATCACCGGAATGCCAGACTTGGCGGCCTCGTTCGCACTGTCAATGACGGCCGTCAGTTGCGGCACGCCCACACCCGCCACAATGCGAGTGGTGCAGATCGATCCCGGCCCGATGCCCACCTTCACACAGTCAGCCCCGGCGTCGATTAGCGCGCGGGTCGCCTCGGCAGTGGCGACATTACCGGCGACAATCTGGACGGTGTTTGACAGTTTGCGCACCGCGGTCACTGCTTCCGCCACCATCCGCGAATGGCCATGCGCGGTGTCGATCACCAGACAGTCGCATTCGGCATCGAGCAACGCCTCCGCCCGCGCCAGCCCCTTTTCCCCAACGGTGGTGGCTGCCGCGACCCGCAACCGGCCGCTCGCATCCTTGGTGGCGTTCGGATAGGTCACGGCCTTGTCCATGTCCTTGACGGTGATCAGGCCGATGCAGTGATATTCGTCATCGACCACAAGCAGCTTTTCGATGCGGCGCTGGTGAAGCAACTTCTTCGCCTCCGCCTGGCTGACGCCCGGGCTTACCGTCGCCAGGTTTTCCCGCGTCATCAGTTCCCGCACGGGCTGGCCAGGGTTGTCGGCAAAGCGGACATCGCGGTGGGTCAGGATGCCGCAAAGCCGGCCTGACGCCTCGACCACAGGGATGCCGGAAATGCGATGCGTCGCCATCAGCGCCTGCGCTTCCGCAAGAGACGCGTCCGGGCCGATGGTGATGGGATTCACAACCATCCCCGATTCAAAACGCTTCACTTGCCGGACAGCCGCTGCCTGCTCCTCTTCCGAAAGATTGCGGTGCAGGACACCGATGCCGCCCAACTGGGCCATGACGATCGCCATTTCGGCCTCGGTAACCGTATCCATAGCCGACGACAGGATGGGAATGGCCAGCCGGATATCCTTGGTCAACTGAGTTGATGTGTCGGCCATGCTCGGCAGAATGTCTGATGCTCCGGGCTGCAACAGCACGTCATCAAAAGTAAGGCCGAGGCGGATATCCATGGGTGCCACTTTCATAAACGGGCCCGGAAATGCCTTCGCAGGCTCCGGTCCCTCGCATGTGAGTCGTCTGGGTGGCGGCCCATGTAACCAACAGAGCGGCCAATTGCCAGTGCCCGGCTAAAGCCGATCAGTTGTCTGTGCCGCGCAAAAGCGGCCAGCTTTCCAGAGAACCGAAATGGCGGGTCAGCGCAAGGTGCAGGTCCGCGTCATCCGCCGCGCCCCCAAGCGGGATTGAATCCTTCATCTGATCAGCCGGGCCATGGTAGTCGCCGCCGAGATAGTCTTCGAGCTTGGCCATGTCGGAAAAGCTACCACCAGCCATCAGCGAAGGCACACCCGCCTGGGTCAGTGCCCATCCGTCCTGGCGCCGAACAAACGCCTCACCCTCTATATCGCTGTCGATCCCCCGTCCGAGTGAACGGCCAACCTCTTCGAAGGCCGCTGCATAGACCGGATTGTCTACCCTGCCGATCACCGCCATGGGGGCATTGCGGCCAGCGATGGCTACGGTATCAACGTTGAGTGCCACACTGATGCGGTCCAGCGGGACGGGTGGTGAGGCGGCAAAATGAAAGGCGCCAAGCAGCCCCTGTTCCTCGGCGGTTGTGGCAACGACCATCGTGTCGCGGTCCAGCCCTGCGCCGGCACGCGCGCCAGCGCCAAGCCGCGCCCCCACTTCGAGCAGGACAGCAATGCCGCTGGCATTATCCACAGCGCCATTGCATATCCGATCGGCTTCACCTTCGGGACGGCAGACGCCCAGATGGTCCCAATGCCCCATCAGGACGACTGTGCCACTGTCTGGGCGCCGACCGGGAAGCCGCGCTATCACATTGTAACTGTTGAAATCCTGTCGATCTGTCTGGGCCGACAAGGACGCGGTGACCGGCAGGTCCAGTCCGACGAAATAGGCATTGGCAGCATCATTGCGCAAGGATTCGGCGTTGGTCCCACCACTGGCCAGCAGCGCATCACCGGATGCTGCCGACAGCATGCCATCAATTTCCGCACGGCTGACCCGGGATTCCAACTGCATCCTGCGACCGGCAAAAGACCGTTGAACCTGCCCGAAGCTCATTGTTGATGGAGCGATCATCAAGGTTGCGCGGGCGCCAGCGGCAATCAGTGCATCGCGGCGCGCCGTGAGGTTGAGCGCTCCCTCACCCGGCCGATCAACGACCAGCAGCAGTGCGACCTTGCCCCGCACATCAGCGACAACGCGTCCGTTAGCATCCACACCATGGCCGACATAGATGACCGGCGCATTGTCAACACTGGCGGGTCCGCGTGAGCCGCGCAGGGTGATTTCAGGCACAGCGACAACAGAACCGTCAGGTCGATTGAACCTGGCAAAAAAACTGTTTGTCGACAAAGTGACCAAAGGCACCGGCTGATACCAGCTGCCATCGGGCATGCCTCCAACAAAGCCGGCTGCAGCCAGTTGAATGGCGATATAATGGGCTGTCAGTGTCTCGCCGCTGGTGCCGGGAAAGCGGCCTTGCAACGCATCATCGGCAAGATAGGCCATATGACGTCGTAACTGCGCCTCGGTCACCGGGCTGTCGGCGTGCCTTGCCTCTGCTGCTGGCGCCCGAGGCTGGGCGGCTGCAGGAGTCAACCAGAGGGGGATCATCAAGGGGGCCAGAAGGGTGGACGTCAGGCGGGGGATCTTCATTGCTGCGCTATGCCGCGCCTCCGCTCATCGCGCA
This sequence comes from Sphingomonas lacunae, assembly GCF_012979535.1. Lineage (NCBI taxonomy): Bacteria > Pseudomonadati > Pseudomonadota > Alphaproteobacteria > Sphingomonadales > Sphingomonadaceae > Sphingomonas > Sphingomonas lacunae. Next base: position 1,986,384 of record NZ_CP053015.1, on the reverse strand, counting down.
ATGCTTCGCGTGCCAGAAGCTGCCGAGCGGAATCCACATGCATGTCCTCGATCATCCGGCCTTCGAACCGCTCTGCACCGCCGGTAAAGGCGGCGACAATGGCCCGGGCATCGTCCAGCGCAACAGCACTGGGCGCAAAGGCTTGGTTGCAGGGATCAACCTGGGAAGGATGGATCAGAGTCTTGCCGTCAAAGCCGAGACGGTGTCCCTCATCTGCCTCCATCGCAAAGCCCGACGCATCGTCGATCGCATTATAGACGCCGTCATAGGCCAGAATGCCAGCCGCACGGGCGGCCAGCACGATCATCTGGATTGACAGCGCCATGGCGGAACGGTCGCGATAGTCGGGCAGGCGAAGGTCATGGGCAAGATCATTGAGCCCTGCAATCAGCCCGGCAACCCTGCTGTGTGCGGCGATAGCCTGGGCGTTGAAAATGCCGGTGGGACTTTCGATCATCGCAAAAAGCGGCACGTCCGCGGGCGTTGCCAATCCGTCAAGCACGGCTGGATGATCGACCTTGGGCAAAACAATGATGTCGGGGCGGACCTGCTGCACCAGCGACAGATCCTCGGCATGATACGGGCTGTCCGGGCCGTTGATACGCAAGGCGACATATTTGCCTGAAAACCCCTCACGAATCGCCCCAGCAGCGCCTAGCCGTCCATCAGCCTTCAATTCAGCTGGAACCGCATCCTCAAGATCGATGATCAGCATGTCTGCCGGCAATTGCTTTGCCTTCGACAGTGCCCGCCCCTTGTGACCAGGTACGTAAAGCAGCGACACAGGGGCGGGATTCAGCGTCTGGAAAATCGTCATTCTCTTCGTCCGATTGCGCTTGGAGACAGGGCGGGAACTTCCTACTATCCACACATATTGGGGGCCAGCTGATGGAGAGCTGTCGTGGACTATGTTGCCTTGTTTCTCGTTTTCTTTGCCATCATCTTCATCTTTTCCAGCGTGAAGATGGTCCGGCAGGGCTTTAACTACACGATTGAACGCTTTGGCCGCTACACAAAGACGGCGCAACCCGGCCTGACCGTGATTGTCCCGGTGTTCGAACGTGTTGGCCGCAAGGTCAATATGATGGAACAGGTGCTCGACATTCCCGGACAGGAAATCATCACCCGCGACAATGCGATGGTCGGCGTTGACGCGGTTGTGTTCTTCCAGGTGCTGGATGCAGCTAAGGCCGCTTATGAGGTGAGCGACGTCTACCTCGCCATCATGCAGCTAACCACAACCAATCTGCGCACGGTCATGGGGTCAATGGACCTCGATGAAACCTTGTCCAAACGCGACGAAATCAACGCACGCCTGTTGAGTGTGGTCGACCATGCCACCGGGCCATGGGGCGTCAAGATTACCCGCGTCGAAATCAAGGACATCCGCCCGCCCGCAGACATCAGCAACGCAATGGCCCGCCAAATGAAGGCTGAGCGTGAAAAGCGCGCCGTCATTCTGGAAGCAGAAGGGATGCGCGCCGCCGAGATCCTGCGCGCCGAAGGGGAAAAGCAGGGCCAGATCCTCCAGGCTGAAGGGCGCCGCGAAGCTGCGTTTCGGGACGCCGAAGCGCGCGAGCGCGAAGCTGAAGCCGAAGCCAAGGCAACCCAGATGGTCTCGGAAGCCATCGCCAGCTCAGGGTCACAGGCTATCAACTATTTCGTGGCGCAGAAATATGTTGAGGCCATCAGCGGCTTTGCCACCTCACCCAATGCCAAGACTATCCTGTTCCCGGTCGAGGCCACACAGTTGATCGGCACACTTGGCGGCATAGGCGAACTGGCCAAGGAAGCGCTGAATGGCGGCACACCGCCCACGACGCCACAGCGCCGCAGCGACCAGTAAGGGAGAAACGCACCATGCCTGAATCTCTCGCACCACATATCTTGTGGCTGACCGTGGGCGTTGCACTCTGTGCAGCGGAAATGGTTGTTCCGGGCGTCTTTCTAATGTGGCTGGGCATTGCCGCGCTGCTGACCGGACTCGCCGCCTTTCTGTTGCCGATTGGCGTGGCGCTGCAACTGGCCCTGTTCGCTGTCCTCGCCTTGGTGTGCGTGTTTTTCGGGCGTCGCTGGACAGGCAGCAATGTCATCCCCAGCGACGACCCGCTGCTCAACGACCGGCTCGCCCGGTTGGTAGGGGAAACCGCCGTGACGGTGACGGCAATTGTCGATGGTGAAGGCCGGGTCCGGGTCGGCGATAGTGAATGGTTGGCGCATGGTCCGGATATGCCGGCGGGAACCCGCGCCAAAATTACTGGGGCCCGTGGCCAGACCCTCTTGATCGAAGCGTTGCATCCCGCAACAAGCTGAGAGACGGGGGTAGCGTCGCCTTCGTCTTTGCCGCGGAGTCAGACATGCGTTTTTCCCGTCGAGACCTGATGCTTACGTCAGGATCAACCCTGGCCTTGGCTGGGCTTTCCGGCTGCATGCCAGCGGCAACCGGAACGCCCGTAGCCCGAGGGGCTAACCCGCCGCCCTTACCAGCCGATAGGGCGGCACAGGACCGTCTTTCCGCCATTGCCGAGCGGTTGCTGGCGGATGTACCGGAAACCGCTACTGGTCTTGGCCTCGACAAGGATACGCGGGCCGGGCTCAAGGCGCGTTTGCAAGACCGCTCGCCAGCCGGCGTTGCAGGCACCGCTGCCATGTTGCGTCAATCGTTGGGCGAACTGGCGAGCATCGACATGGAGGCGCTTAGCCCCGCCACCCGCATTGACGTCGATGTCGTCAAGACAAGCTTCGAAATCGGCCTTGGCGGCCTCGCTTTCCCATTCGGCGATGTTGCGGTGGGCGGATGGCGCAATACGCCCTATGCGGTCGCCCAGAATGTCGGCGCCTTCCTCGATACCCCGCGCCTGCTCGACAGCAACCACACAGTCGAAAACACAGCAGATGCCGAAGCCTATCTGGCGCGGCTTGATGGTTACGCCGCCCAGCTTGATGGTGAAACCGAACGGCTACGCATCGCTGAAGGAACGGGGGTTATCGCGCCCGACTTTCTGCTCGACAAATGCCTTCGCCAAATCCGCCTCGCTGCCAGCGGCAACCCGGCTGACTGGGATGTGGTGACAAGCATCGCCAGACGCGCAGCCGCCATGCCGGGAGATTTTGCCCGCCGCGCCGAACGGATCGCCGCCTCACGCGTCGCCCCTGCGCTCCAACGGCAGATCTCCGAACTCGAACGCCACCGGGCCCGCGCCGACAATCGCGCCGGTGTTTGGAAGTTCCCGCAAGGCGACGACTATTATGCATGGACGCTGGTCGCCGCGACGACCACAACGATGACACCCGATGACGTCCACCAAATGGGGCTGGATCAGCTTGCCGACCTGCAACGGCAGATGGATGCCATCCTGCGCCCTCTCGGCTATACACAAGGGTCGGTAGGTGAACGGATGACAGCATTGGGCCGCGACCCGCGCTTTACCTTCCCGGACAATGACGAGGGCCGTGCCCGCATCATCAGCATATTGCAGGACCGTATCAACGACATGCGGGCTCGCATGCCACAGGCGTTCACCGTTCTGGTCCCCGGACGAGTGGAGGTAAGGCGGCTTCCGCTGGCCGAGGAACCCGGAGCGCCAGGCGCCTATGGTGGTCCCGGCACAATTGATGGCAGCTTACCTGGCCGGCTGTGGATCAACCTGCGCACCACCGGCATCTGGACCACCTATTCGCTCCCGGACCTCGCCTATCATGAGGCGATTCCTGGCCATGCCTGGCAGGGGGAATATAGTTTTCGCCTGCCGCTTGTCCGCTCTATCCTTGCCTTCAACGCCTATTCCGAAGGCTGGGCCCTTTATGCCGAACAGATTGCCGACGAGCTTGGCGTCTATGAGGCGAACCCCGTGGAACGATTGGGCTATCTGCAATCATTGGCTTTCCGTGCCTGCCGGCTGGTTGTCGATACAGGTCTTCACGCCAAACGCTGGACCCGCGAACAGGCAATCCACTGGTTCGCCAGCACCAATGGCTCCAGCATCGATGAAGTGCAGGGAGAGGTTGACCGCTATTGTTCATGGCCGGGCCAAGCCTGCGGCTACAAAGTCGGGCATAGCGAGATCAATCGCCTGCGTGACCGTGCGCGGGCGGCGATGGGCAGCCGCTATGACTGGCGGACCTTCAACGATGCCGTGGTGACCAGCGGCAATGTGCCGCTCACTGTGCTCGGACGGGTTATCGACCGGCACATAGCGGAGTGAGCCAGTCCCCTGCCCGGCCGAGACCGGCCAGGCAGGGAAAGGCTCCCTAGAGATTATTTGCCGAAAAGCTTGCTGGCAAAACCGGCAATGTCGTTGATCGGATTACCATCACCATCGCGGTCGAGCATGTTGCTGATATTGGCCAGCGTACCTTCGCCGCCGATGCCTTGCATCAATTGCGTCAACGTGTCGGCTGACAGACCGGTTACCGCAGACGCGCTTTCGACCGTATCGCCAGGTTCGGCATGCGCCTTGCCCAAGGCGGCGGTCGCAGCCTGCAACTGCTCAGGCGAAAGGCCCAGCTTGGCACCCAGTTCGTTCAGCTGATCACCACCGATCTGGCCCAAGATCCCGTCAAGCATACCCATGGTTGGTCCCTTTTCATTTATCCGGCGCCCGGCCCCATTGTCGGGAGCAGCCTTGGTCAACATGGGACGCAGTTCACTGTTGCGCAAGCGGTGTGACGTCACGACGTCAACGCCAGACGACCAACCGCTTGCAACGGCGACTTAGGCCTCTGACGGCAATGACTTTTCGAGGATGACAAAAACCAGGTCATCCTGCCTGGGCTTGCCGAAACGGGCATCTCCATAGGGAAAGTCGGATCGCTCCCCGGTGTCTTCATAACCACGCCGGCCATACCAGGCGATCAACTCTGTGCGCTGGGCGATCACGGTCATGCGTGCCCGGTCAAATCCAAACGAGCGGCTGACTAGGGTTTCTGCCTGCTCCAACAGCCAGCGCCCCAGACCTGCGGCCTGCCGGGACGGGTCAACTGTCACCATGCCGACATAGCCATGATCATCGCGGCCTTCGATCAGGACGCAGCCGACCAGTTCCCCGTCCTCCTCTGCAAGGAGAATTGTCTGACGCGGATCAGCGATACTGGCGAGCAACATGTCCGGGTCGGTGCGCTGACCATCAAGCAAATCGGCTTCATGGGTCCAGCCGCGCCGGGCCGAATCGCCACGATAAGCAGATTCGACCAGCGCGTGCAGGTCCATCACATCAGCAACCGTCGCCGCGCGGGCGAGGCGCATATTCAGGCGGCGCGGGGTGCTGCCTGGCGCACACCTTCATCGACATGGTCAGTGAACTGCGCAAAATTATCGATGAACTGCTGCACCAGTTTCTTGGCCGTTGCGTCATAGGCGTCCTTGTCCGGCCAGGTGCCGCGCGGATCGAGGATGGCACTGTCCACCCCGGTCACCGACACCGGAACCTTGAAACCGAAGTTGGGATCGGTCCGGTACTCGACATTGGCCAAGCTGCCATCGAGCGCGGCGTTGAGCAGGGCGCGGGTCGCCTTGATCGGCATGCGGCTGCCAACCCCGTAGGAGCCGCCGGTCCAACCGGTGTTGACCAGCCAGCACTTCACCCCGCCCTTGGCAATCCGTTCCTTGAGGAGATTACCATAGACGCTGGGATGGCGCGGCATGAACGGCGCGCCAAAGCAGGTGGAGAAGGTTGCCGACGGTTCGGTCACCCCGATTTCGGTGCCCGCAACGCGCGCGGTATAGCCCGAAAGGAAGTGATACATGGCCTGATCCGGGGTCAACTGCGCGATCGGCGGCAACACGCCATAAGCGTCAGCCGTCAGGAAGATGATATTCTGCGGTACCGGGCCCAGATTATCCTTCGACGCATTGGGGATAAAATCGATCGGGTAGGAACCACGGCTGTTTTCAGCCAGACTGTTGTCGTTGAAGTCAAGTTCACGGGTTACCGGATCGATCACGACATTTTCGAGCACAGTACCAAAACGCTTGGTCGTGGCAAAGATTTCGGGCTCTGCCTCGGGCGACAGATTGATCATCTTGGCGTAGCAGCCGCCTTCGAAGTTGAAGACCGCGGTATCCGACCAGCCGTGCTCGTCGTCACCGATCAGCGTGCGCGACGCATCCGCAGACAAGGTCGTCTTGCCGGTACCCGACAATCCAAAGAACACAGCCGTGTCGCCATTCGGGCCGATATTGGCCGAACAGTGCATCGGCATGATGCCCTTGGTCGGCAACATATAGTTGAGCAGGCCGAACACCGACTTTTTCATTTCGCCCGCATATTGGGTGCCACCGATCAGAATCAGCTTTTCCGAGAAGTTGACGGCAATGACCGTTTCGCTGCGGCTGCCATGGCGAGCCGGATTGGCCCGGAAACTCGGCAAATCGATGATCGTATATTCGGTCTGGAACGCCGCCAGTTCAGCAGCCGTCGGACGGCACAAGAGCGTGCGGATGAACTGGCTGTGCCAGGCAAATTCGGTGACGACCTGCACCGCAACGCGATGTTCGGGCTGAGACCCGCCAAACAAGTGCTGGACGTAGAGCTTGTCCTTGTCGCCCAGCGCGGCAAAGAAATCGGCCTTGAGCGCGGCGAAATGCTCCGGCGTCATGCCCTTGTTGGTGTCGCCCCACCAGATGCTGTTTTCGGTTTCGGCGTCACGGACGATGAACTTGTCCTTGGCGCTGCGGCCGGTGTGCTTGCCAGTGGCCACAACCAACGGCCCGTCCTTGGCCAGAACACCTTCGCCGTTACGCAGCGCATGTTCAACCAGAGGTGCGGCGGTCAGATTCTCGAACAGTTCAGCTTTGATTGCCAAACTCTGTCCACCAATCACCAACGCCATCATCCTACTCCTTGCTCAGTGGTCCGGCCTTCGTCGCATTCGTATGCGAATTGAACTTGCCGTCCCGTTAGTGGTCCATTGCCCTTACGTCAAAAGCAATCTTCAATGCCGGTAACAGGTTGTTAAGTGGTGACCGAATGGCCCACTTTGAAGAGGTCGCGCCTTTTAGCTTTACCTAAGGCGGCTTGCTCCTGCCCTTTGCGATAGGCTATCCGGCTTTCATGACACGTTGCCGCCACCATAGGAAAAGCTTTGCATCGCGATTGCCCCAAACCGGTGCAAACAGATGAGCGCCACCATCGCGCTGGTCGATGATGATCGGAACATCCTCACCTCGGTTTCGATTGCACTGCAATCCGAAGGCTTTGCGACTCGGGTCTATGGCGATGGGGAAAGCGCGCTCAAGGCCCTGTCGGACAATCCCCCCGACCTTGCCATTTTCGACATAAAGATGCCGCGCATGGATGGCCTCGAACTGCTACGCCGGTTACGGGAAAAAAGCCAAGTGCCGGTAATTTTCCTGACGAGCAAGGATGATGAACTGGACGAAGCGCTGGGCCTCGCCATGGGGGCCGACGACTATATCGCCAAGCCTTTTTCCCAGAGGCTGCTGATCGCCCGCATTCGCGCCATCTTGCGCCGGACAGAGCTGGTCCGTTCATCGGTCAGCCCAGACGAACCAGACATTGCGGAGCCTATCGTCCGCGGCCGGCTAACCATAGACCCGGCCCGTCACCGTGTGTTGTGGGACGGCAAGACGGTGTCGCTGACGGTGACCGAATTTCTGATCCTGGAGGCGCTCTCGCAACGACCCGGCGTGGTCAAGAGCCGCAACCAGCTGATGGACGTTGCCTATCAGGATGATGTCTATGTCGATGACCGCACCATCGACAGCCACATCAAGCGCATCCGGCGCAAGTTCCGGGTGGTCGACCCGGACTTTGATGCCATCGAAACCCTCTACGGGGCCGGATACCGCTTTGGCGAGGAATGAAGAGCCGCGACGGCTGAGGTGGAGCGGCAAGGTACCGCTCGCCTGGCGCATCCTGGCGGTCAACATCTTCGTCATCGCGCTTCTGGTCGGAGGATTCCTCTATCTGGACAGCTACCGCTCACGCCTCATCGACGAACGACAGGAAAGGCTGACCCTGGAAGCGCAGTTGCTGAACAGCGCGCTTCGCACAACACCGGCGCAAGGTCACCCGGCGATGATCCGCGAGTTCAGCAGGATCGCTGCCGCGCGCATCCGCGTCTATGATGCCGATGGCGATCTGGTGATCGACAGCTTCCGGATCGGTCCGCCTGCCTATCGCCTGCGTGACCCGGACACCCAGCCGATCAACCGACAGATAGCCAGGGCAATGGACCGCTTCCTCGACTGGGTAGTGCGTGCGCCAACGCCGGCCGAATATGTGGAACCGGAACTGGACACCGCCAGAGCATGGCCGGAATTGCGCGCAGCGATCGGCGCGCCTGGCACGGTGATGAAACGCTATCGCTTTGCCCCTGACCGGACACCGATGATCAGCACCGCGATCAGCGACGCCAATGGTCGGTCGCTATTGTTGCTGACCAACGCGCGCGACATTACGCGAACCGTCCGGGCCGAACGACTGCAATTGGGCTTTATCCTTGCGGCCGTGACCATCCTTTCGGTGCTGTTGTCCCTGTTTCTGGCGCGCACCATAGTCTTGCCGCTCAAGCGACTGGCCGACGCCGCAACCCGGGTGCGCCTTGGCCGAGCCCGCGATGTCGTCGTGCCCCGACTTCCGTCGCGGCGGGACGAGATTGGCACCCTCGCCCGTGCTCTTTCGGACATGACCCTCGCCTTACGGGCCCGCATCGACGCGGGCGAACATTTTGCCGCGGATGTCACGCACGAACTCAAAAATCCGTTGGCGTCACTACGATCCGCTATCGAGGGACTTGAACGGGTCGAACAGCCTGATCTGAGAGCCCAGCTATTTGCCATCGCCCATGATGATGTCAGGCGGCTCGACCGTCTGATCAGCGACATTTCCGAAGCGTCGCGGGTCGATGCCGAACTGTCCCGCAGCCAATTCGAGCGCATTGATGTCGGCGCGTTGATCGAACCGATCATCGCCGCCCGGCGTGCCCGGGCGAAAGCCGGTGATCCGGGTATCGCCTTTGCACGTCCAAGGGTCGGCACCGCCATGATCATGGGCGAACCATCCCGGCTTGCCCGCGTGATCGAGAATCTCCTCGATAATGCCCACTCCTTTTCTCCACCTGGCGGCGTTGTCCGTATAGGTGCCACCTGCGCCGATACTGTGGTCATCATCCGTATCGAAGATGACGGGCCGGGGGTGCTGCCCGATCAGCGCGAGGTCATTTTCCGGCGGTTTCACTCGGTGCGCCCCCTGTCAGAGGATTTCGGCAAGCACAGCGGCCTGGGTCTCGCCATCGCCCGCACCATCATCGAGGCGCATGATGGCGAGATCATGGCGCTTGACCGTCCTGATGCCGCTGCCGGTGCCTGTTTCGAAATCCGCCTGCCTGCCGCGCCAGAGCTGCCGGCCCAGCCATGAACAGCGCCACTTCGGCCAGCCGACCGACCCCGGTCGTTATCCATGGTACAGCCGTGTCCCTCGACGGCCGCGGCGTGCTGCTCATCGGACCGTCAGGCTGCGGCAAATCCGACCTTGGCTTGCGACTGGTTGATGCCGGGGCAAGGCTCATCGCCGATGATGCGGTCCGCATCCTGCCCTGTGACGCGCCACAGCGGGGCCGTTGCCTGATGACCGCCCTCTCTGGGGGCAATGGCCGCATGATGGTACGCGACATAGGCGTCATCCGACTGGCAGCTGACCAGTTGGCCGATACGGCATGCCCGCTCTGTTTGGTTGTTGACCTCAAAGAATCGAGAGGAATCGACAGCGGCTTTGCCCGCCTCGGCGCCTGGTCAGCCCTGCCCGACCGCAAAGTCCCCCTGATCAGCCTGCCTGCCTTTGATCTGACCAGTGTGCGAAAGCTGCATCTGGCGCTGGAGCGATGGGGCCACTAGATAGGGAGCATGACCGGGTCGTCGCCCCCCATACACCGTCAGCAAATCATGCTGGTGACCGGCCTTTCCGGTGCTGGCAAGTCGACCGCGCTGCGCGCGCTGGAGGACTTGGGCTGGGAAGTGGTTGACAATATGCCGATCCGACTGCTTGGCCCATTGCTGGCAACACCGATTGGCGACAGCACCGACATCACCGAACGACCGCTTGCCGTCGGCATCGACAGCCGCACACGCGGGTTCAGTGCCGACCGTATTGTACGATCGATCAAGCGCCTCCGCGATTCGGATCAGCACGACATTTCGACCCTTTTCCTTGATTGCGCGGGCACGGAACTGGACAGGCGCTATTCGGAAACCCGCCGCCGCCATCCCCTGGCAGAGGATCGTCCGGCTGCCGACGGCATTGCCAGAGAACGGGAGATGCTCGACGGCCTGCGCCGTTGGGCCGATCATCTGATAGACACCACCGCCTATTCCAGTAACGATCTTCAACAGGAAATGCGGCGGCGATTTGCCCTTGCCGACCGGTCGGGGCCAACCATCAATGTCATGAGCTTCGGTTTTGCTCGCGGCCTGCCGCGCAACGCCGATCTGGTGTTCGACATGCGCTTCCTGCGCAACCCGCACTGGGTGGACACGCTGCGTTCCGGCACCGGCCTCGATCAGCCTGTGGCCGACTATGTCAAGGCGGACCCTGCCTATGAAGGGGCAGTAGGCCAGATCGAAAAACTGCTTGAAACGCTGATCCCCCGCTATCAGGCGGAAGGGAAAAGTTATGTCACCATTGCCATTGGCTGCACCGGCGGGCGTCATCGCTCGGTGCATGTCGCCGAACGGATCGGCGCTTTTCTGCGCGGTCTGGGCTACAAGCCCAACATCATCCACCGCAATCTCTCATCTCTCACGCAGGAGAGCCTTGAGGGACGGCCTCCTTCGCCCTAAGGCAGCTTTCCAATGCCCGTTTCGCCTCCACCCCTGATCGGTCTGGTCCTTGTCACGCACGGTCGCCTCGCGGAGGAATTCCGCGTTGCGATGGAGCATGTCGTCGGCCCCCAGCGGGCGATCGAGACCGTCTGCATTGGCCCAAATGACGATATGGAGGCGCGGCGCGTCGAAATTTCCGCCGCCATTGCCAAGGTTGCCGGGACCAACGGCACCATATTGCTGACCGATCTGTTTGGCGGCACGCCATCCAATCTCGCCATCTCGCTGATGGAACCCGGCAAGGTGGAAGTGATCGCAGGGATCAATCTGCCCATGTTGATCCGTCTTGAATCGGCGCGCCGTTCGATGGGTGTGCGTGAGGCGGTGAAGGCCGCCCGTGAAGCGGGGCAGAAATATATCTCCGTCGCATCCGAATTGCTGGGTTCATCACTGTGAGCGGTTTGAGCGAAACCGTCACCATTACCAACCAGCGCGGGCTCCACGCCCGCGCCAGCGCGAAGTTCGTCAATTTCGTTGCCGCCTTGCCACCGGGAGTAAAGGTCGAGGTCGAAAAGGAAGGCAACAGGGTCAATGGCCTGTCGATCATGGGTCTGATGATGCTGGGTGCCGCCAAGGGCGATGACATCACTATCCACACCAGTGGTGACGGCGCTGACCTGGCCCTGCTCAAGCTGGTCGGCCTGGTCAAAGACAGCTTCGGCGAAGATTGACCGGCATGGAGCGCAATGCGCGCGGTCACCGCCTCATCCAGAGCGCCGCAAATCCGGTCATCAAGCGAGCCCGCAGCCTGCGTGAGAAAAAGCACCGGAAGTCCGAGGGGCTGTTCCTTGCCGAAGGTTTGCGCATCCTGACCGAGGCCCGCGAGGCCGGTAGCTTGCCGCAACAGCTTTTTTATGCCGAAGACCGACCGGGCCATCCGCTCGCCGAAGAGTTGATCACCGCCACTCTGGCGGCTGGCGGTGAAGTGGTCGCCACCAGCGAAGACATACTCTCCAAACTGTCCGGCAAGGACAATCCCCAGACGCTGATCGGCCTTTACCCCGACAGGCTGACCCCGCTCGCCGACCTTGATCGCCACGCCGCGCCGATCTGGCTGGTGGTGCAGGCAATGCGCGATCCGGGCAACCTCGGCACCATGTTGCGCACCGGCGATGCTGTGGGCGCCGGCGGCCTCATCCTTATCGATGATTGCGTCGATCCCTTTTCGGTCGAAACCGTGCGCGCGAGCATGGGCGCCCTGTTCACCCAACAGATCAGCACCGCCCGCTGGCCTGACTTTATCAGCTGGCTGCGCTCAGGCCCCGGCACGCTGGTCGGCACCAGTCTCGCGCCCGGCACTGTCGATTATCGCGAACCCGCCTATCCTGCGCCAACCTTCATCCTGATCGGCAATGAGGCCCGCGGCCTGCCCGACGATTATGAAGCGGCCTGCGACGTCCGGGTCAAAATGCCCATGCACGGCAAGGCCGACAGCCTCAATGCCGCCGTCGCCGCCGCTGTCATGGCCTATCAGGTGCTCGACCGGCAGGAACGCGGTTGATCGACGGCCGTTCATTGGCGGATCATCCTCAACCCGCTAGGTTTGCCGCCATGAACAAAGCTCTCACCCTCCTTACCGCATCCACCGCCCTCGCGCTCGCCGCCTGTGCACCGTTGACGCCCGCACCCGATGCCCCGGTGCCTCCTGCTGGCACCAGCGCGTGGCTGGCATTGGGTACCGAGCCCTTCTGGGCACTCGAAATCACGCCGGCGCGGATCAATTACCGCCCCGCCGAAGGTCGCCCGGTGATCGTTGCCAATCCCGGTGCCCGGCCGAGCCTCAACGGCGAACGTTATGTCACGCGCCAGATCAGCGTCGACATTACGCATAGCCCCTGCAACGACGGCATGAGCGACCGTCGCTATGCCGATACGGTGATGGTGGAAGTGAATGGCCGCACCCTGCGCGGATGCGGAGGGCCGGTCCTGCCGCCAGCCTCGCTCGACAGGACCAACTGGCGGATCGTCTCGATCAACGGGCGCGATATGGTCGGCGACCGTCCGGCGACACTCCGCTTTGCCAACGGCACGGTCAGCGGCACCGCCGGGTGCAACCAGATCTCCGGCAATTTCCTCAGCGATGGCAACCGGCTCACCGTCAGCCAGGCGGTATCGACCCGCATGGCCTGTGATGGCCCGGTCATGCTTCAGGAAAGCGCCCTGCTCGCGCTGTTCCGTCAGTCGATGAGCATCCGTTTCGCCGCCGATGGCCGCATGATCCTCAGCGCGGGTGAGAGCAACGCGGTACTCGAACGGGTCATCTGACCCGGCGCGCTATTCCGCCGCCTCATCGTTCGCACTGGCGGTAGGCAACAGCTTGCTCTGCTGCCGGATCGCCGTTTCGATCACCGGCGGCGCATCAATCGCCTTTTGGGCCGTATCAATGTCGAGCGCCTCAAACCGTCGCGCCTGTGTCAACACCTGCGATTCAAAGCTGCCGACAAAGCTGTTGTAAGCGGTGACCGCCGTATCGAGATTCTTGCCGAGCTTGCCGATGTGTCCGCCCATCGTCGCCATGCGGGCGTAGAGATCCTTGCCAAGCGCGGCGATATCGCGCGCTTGGTCGGCCATGCGCTCCTGCCGCCACACCGCAGCGACTGTCCGCGCGATGGCGATCAAATTGGTCGGCGTCGCCAGCAATACCCGCTTTTCAAAGGCAAAGTCCCACAGCGTCGCATCGGTTTCGAGCGCGGCGGCCAGGAAATGCTCGCCCGGAATGAACAGGATCACATAGTCAGGCGCGGCCTCAAACTGTGACCAATAGGCCTTGTTGCCGAGACTGTTGATATGCGCCTTCACCGAGGCCGCATGGGCGGCAAGCCCCGCACTGCGGCTCAGCTCATCCTCGGCGTTGAACGCGTCCTGATAGGCGTTCAATGAGACCTTCGCGTCAATGACGAGGCTCTGCCCGCCCGGCACGCGAATGATGACATCGGGGCGCAACCGCCCGCCATCCTCAATGCCCACACTGACCTCGGTCTGGAAATCGGCATATTCCGACAGGCCACAGCTTTCGAGGACATTGCGCAACTGTTGCTCACCCCAGCGGCCCCGCGCCTTGGGCGCATTGCGCAGCGAATTGGACAGGCGCGCCGCCTCGGCCTTCACGCCCTCGTTTGACAGGCGGAGTGATTCCATCAGGCCATGCAAGTTGCCGAACGCCGCCTGCCGCTCCTTCTCGACTGCCGACACTGCCTCTTCATAGCGGGCCAGCCGCTCGTTGACCGGCTGCAGCAGTTGCGAAAGTTTGTGGCTCGCCTGCGTCTCTGACGCCTTGAACCGTTCGCCCGCCTGTTCAAGGAACTGCGCCTGCGCCCGGTCAAGCAACTTCGCCGCCACCTCCTGAAACTGGGCAGACAGGGCGTCACGCGCCTCGGTCAGGACTGCCACTTGCGCGGCATGAGCAGCCAGATCGGCCTCGCGCTGTGTTTTCAGGCTGACGAGTTCAAGTGCATGCGCCTCCCGCTCCCGGTCCGCCGCTTCCAGATCAACCGCTGCCTTGCGGAAATTGGCAAGATGCTGGTCGCGCTCGGCAGTCAGCGTCGCCACTTGTGCGCTCAGCCCCGCCGTCGCAGCACCCGCCTTTTGCTGCCCCAGCAGCCAACCAATAAAAGCACCCAGCGCGAGGCCGACCAACAGGCCGGCAAAGATCGAAACAGCATCCATGTCTGCGAACATAGCCGGAACGACTGCCACTGGGAAGGGGGCAGCGGCCAATTGCGGCTTCCCCGGCAAAGCAAATGTTGCCCCCGGCTCGACCGGGGGCCCATGGTCAAGACTGACAGCCTGTGCCGCCGATCGCGCCCGCCAACATCGTCATCGTGAGCCGCCGAAAACCGTGCGCCAAATGCTATCGTTGGGCCATGGCTCCCCGATCAAGTCGGGGGCGACATGATGGTTACAGGAAGAATGGCAGTCGGAGGGACGCCGAACCTTACCCCGCCCGGCGCATCTTGCTAAGCTTCTTGAGCACCATGTCGCGCTTCAGCTTGCTGAGATGGTCGATGAACAAGATGCCCTCTAGGTGATCCATCTCATGCTGGATACAGGTCGCCATCAGCCCGGTCATCCGCTCGCGGTGCGGATTGCCGTCCTCATCCTGCCAATCGACAGTGATTTCCGCAGGGCGGATCACATCGGCAAACTGCTCGGGCACCGACAGACAGCCCTCGGAATAGGCGTTCATTTCCTCCGAAGGATCAGAAAACACCGGATTGATGAAGGTGCGCGGCGTGCGCAGGATGCGCTTGCCTTCCTCATCCTCGGGGTCCGGTTCCTGCAGGTCGATGACGAGGATGCGCTGCGGCACGCCGACCTGAATGGCGGCGAGGCCGATGCCGGGGGCATCATACATCGTCTCATACATGTCGGCGATCAGCGTCTTGAGCGCGTCGTCAAACACCTCGACCGGCTTGGAAATCTGCCGCAAGCGGGCGTCGGGTGTCTCAAGGATAGGAAGAATGGCCATGCCGCGCGAGGTAGGTTTGTGCGGGGGAGAGGTCAAGGGGTTGAGACTAGGAACCCATAGGTTGCTCTACACCAACCTCTTTGAGAAATATTCTTCCCATCGCTGAGATCCGCAAACCACCCTTAAATCGACCCTTCTTCGGATCAAACTCTGGGAGCTGGCCTCTTTTTAAGCTCCCAAAATTCATGGAAATGAGACCAAGTGTGAGCAATCGCTCTTGCCCAAAATCGAAAAGGTGATTGCGCTCAATTTCATCGTTTTCCGATTGCATGTGAATTGGCATCGGACGGTCAATCTTATCCCACGCATCCCGAGCATGGCCCGTATAAGATTGACCAAACGCAATTAGTATTGAAAGTTCGTCGTCATCAATTTCATCCAATATTTTTAGAAGCCGCTTTCTCCTGATTATATTAGAATCTTCTGATGAAATTCCCGAAATTACTAGGGATACTATATATTTAATTCTCTGATTAGAAGTTGAAGATGCTGCCGAGTATGCACCAGATTCAATCAAGTCAATTCGCTCCGGATCTTCCGAAATTAGCTTCTGCATCGAATCTTCTAACAAATTTATCTTTTCATCAAGCATTCTCACGTATTCAACAATTCGATCTTGCCTCTGACGAGGGACGCTAACACTAATAATCTCTCCTAGGACACCTCCTACGAAAGGCACCAGGCTGACAGCACTTCGCCCTACCGCCACAATATAGTCTCTAGTGTTTGTATTTAGATCGTCATCCATCCCTGAATACCTCACCCCACAGGCCGCCGCGCCCTCAGCGCCTGCGCCAATGTCCCCTCGTCGAGATAGTCCAATTCCCCGCCCACCGGCAGGCCATGCGCCAGTTGCGTCAGCCGCACCGGCAAGCCTTCGAGCCGGTCGGTGATGTAATGGGCGGTCGTCTGCCCTTCGAGCGTCGCGTTCATCGCCAACACCACCTCGTCCACGCCGCCAGCCGCCACCCGGCGCACCAGCGGTTCGATGGCGAGGTCTTCGGGCCGCACGCCGTCGAGTGCTGACAATTTGCCGCCGAGCACATGATATTTGCCGGGAAACAGGCGCGATCGGTCGAGCGCCCACAGGTCGGCCACTTCCTCGACAACGCAGATGGAGCGCGCGTCGCGGCGCGGATCGGCGCAGATGCCGCACGGGTCCGACGTGTCGACATTGCCGCAAGTCTGGCACGTCACCAGCGTTTCATGCACCGCCGTCAGCGCGGTCAGCAGCGGGGCAAAGGCCGTCTCCCGCCGCTTGATCAAATGCAGCACCGCCCGCCGCGCACTGCGCGGGCCAAGGCCGGGGAGGCGGGCGAGTTGCTGGACAAGGGCTTCGATCGCGGGGGATGCCATGGCCCGAAGGGATAGGGGGCGACGGTGCACGGTGCAAGGGGTGCGCTCTCCCCTTCCCTTCACACGCCCCCTCCCCTAAAGGCGCATGCATGCGGATCATCTTCATGGGAACGCCCGATTTTGCGGTGCCGACGCTGGATGCCCTCGTCGCGGCAGGGCACGATGTCGTCGCGGTGTACAGCCAGCCGCCACGCCCGGCGCATCGCGGCAAAAAGGAAACACCCTCCCCCGTCCACGCCCGCGCCGCCGCGCTGGGCCTGCCAGTACTGACCCCCACCAGCCTGCGTAACGCACAGGCACAGGCTGAGTTCGCTGCGCACGACGCCGATGTCGCGGTCGTCGCCGCCTATGGCCTGATCCTGCCCCAGGCCATCCTCGACGCGCCCCGCCACGGCTGCCTCAACGTCCACGGCTCGCTGCTCCCCCGCTGGCGCGGTGCCGCCCCGGTGCAGCGCGCCATCCTCGCGGGTGATGCCGAGACCGGTGTGGGCATCATGCAGATGGAGGCCGGACTCGATACCGGCCCGGTCCGGTTAGAAGGTCGCACGCCCATCGCGGGCAAGACCGCCGGCGAACTGACCACCGAACTCGCCCAGCTCGGCGCCCGCCTGATGGTCGATGTTCTCGCCGACCTCGACAGCCACCCCGCAGTGGCCCAGCCCGAAGACGGCATCACCTACGCCGCCAAGATCAGCAAGGATGAGGCGCGGCTCGACTGGAACCTCTCCGCCGTGCAGGTCGAACGCAGCGTGCGCGCGTTCAACCCCATGCCGGGCGCATGGTTCGAAATGGGAGGCGAACGCTTCAAGCTGCTCGCCGCCGACGTGGTCCCGCCCGCCGAGGCCCCGGTGGGCATGGCCCCCGGCACCATCCTCGACGATAGCCTCACCATCGCTTGCAACCCCGGGGCAATTCGCCCGACGTTGATCCAGCGCGCCGGCCGCGGCGCGATGGGCGTGGCGGAGCTGCTGCGCGGATTCAGCATCGCGCCCGGCACCCGGCTCGATTGATGCCACGCTATCGCCTCACGCTCGAATGGGATGGGCGCCCCTTCATGGGCTGGCAGCGCCAATCGCACGGTCCCAGTGTGCAACAGGCGCTTGAGGAAGCCATTGCCAAGATCACCGGCGAACAGATCACCGCCACCGCCGCCGGGCGCACCGACGCAGGGGTCCACGCCCGCGCCATGCCGGCCCATTTCGACTGTGAAAAGGCGCTCGATCCCTTCCGCATGCAGGAAGCGATCAACGCCGTCATCCGTCCGCACCCGGTCGCCGTCCTCAACTGTGTGCTGGTCGATGAGGATTGGCACGCCCGCTTTTCCTGCACCGGCCGCGTCTATGACTATCTGATCATCAACCGCCGCCCGCCGTTGACGCTTGAGAGCGGCCTCGCTTGGCGGGTAGTGCCTGATCTGGACGCCAACGCCATGCATGATGCCGCCCAGCGCCTCGTCGGCCGGCATGATTTCACCACCTTCCGTTCGGTCCACTGCCAGTCGGCCAGCCCGGAAAAGACGCTCAACCGGCTCGATGTTACCCGCACGGCAGACCGCATCGTCATCCGCGCCGAGGCCCGCTCTTTCCTCCACCATCAGGTGCGCTCGATGGTCGGATGCCTGATGCTGGTCGGGCGCGGGCAATGGTCCGCTGATGACATGAGTGCCGCCCTCGAAGCACGGGACCGGGCGGCATTGGGCCAGAACGCACCGCCCGACGGCCTCTATTTCACTGGTGCCCGCTATTAAATCCCGAACAACCGCTGCAAACTCTTCTCCAGCATGAAGAACTGCCAGATTGGCCGGCCATATTCGCTGCGGCCAGATTGGTGCGCGCTGACCATCTGTCCGATCGCCGCCATGTCGAACCAGCCGGTGCGCGCCAGTGTCGGGCTCGCCGCCAGCGCCCGCGCCTCGGCGGCAAGCGGTCCACGGAACCAGGCGCTGATCGGAGTCACGAACCCCATCTTGGGCCGATAGAGTATGTCACGCGGCAGATAGCGCTCCATCGCCTTCTTCATCAGCCATTTGCCGGTGCCACCGCGAACCCGCATATGCGCCGGCAGCGTAGCGGCAAATTCGACGAGATGATGGTCAAGCAATGGCTCGCGCGCCTCGAGGCTCACCGCCATGCTCATACGGTCAACCTTGGTCAGGATGTCGCCGGTCATGGCGATCTTCATGTCGGCATATTGCGCCCGGTCGAGCGCCTCCGCCGCCGGCGCATCGCGCATCGTCCTCCACCAGCGCTCCTCGGCAACATGATCGCCCAACATCGCCCTCGCCGCATCGGTGTAGAGCCCGCCCCGCATCTCGGGGCCCATGATACCGACGCCCAGCGCATAGGCTTCCTCACCTGACCGTGCCAGACCGGCCAGCGTTGCCTTGGCGCGCAAGGGTCGGGGCGCCCAATCCATCTTGGGCCACACCCGCGCCAACGGCCCGATCACTGATCGGCGCAGCGAGGCCGGCAGGAACCGGCGCGCCCGCTCTTCCTGATGCTGGAACACCATGCGCCGGTACCCGGCAAAGGCCTCGTCAGCGCCGTCACCGGAGAGGGCAACCGTTACCTCCTCACGCGCCAACTGGCTTACCCGATAGGTCGGCAAGGCCGACGCATCGGCAAAAGGCTCATCGCAATGGAACGCCACAAGATCAGCAAGCCCGAAATCATCCGCAGCGACAATCCGCATCCGATGATCGGTGGCATAGCGCCGCGCGATCACATCCGCATAGCTGGTCTCGTCCAGCGACTGGTCATCAAATCCGATCGAGCAACTGTTGACCGCGCTGCTGCTCGCCTCGGCCATCAGCGCGACAACCGCGCTGCTGTCGACGCCGCCAGAGAGGAAAGCACCAAGCGGCACATCGGCGACCATCCGGCTGCGCACCGCAGCGCGCAAAAGCTGGACGAGATGCTCCTCGGCCTCCGCTTCCTTCACCTTGATCCGGCGGGAGAAATCGAGATCCCACCACTGCACGGGATGAGGGACAGGCCGTCCCCTGCGGATATGCAGAAAATGCCCGGCGGCCAGCTTTTGCACGCCGGCAACAATGCAGGCATCATCAGGGACATAGCCAAAGGCCATATAGTCTTCGACCGCCCGAAAATCAGCCTGCACCCTGAGGTGCGGCAAGACCAGCAAGCCCTTGAGCTCGCTCGCAAAGGCAATCGTTCCGTCAGGCAAAGTCGCGTAAAACAGTGGCTTGACGCCGAACCGGTCGCGTACGAGCAGCAGCGATTGGTCAGCCGCATCGAACAGGGCAAAGGCGAACATGCCCTCCAGCCGCGACAGGCAGCCGCTGCCCCACTGCGCATAGCTGGCGAGGATCACTTCGGTGTCACCCTCGGTACGAAACTGATGGCCAAGCGCCGCCAACTCGCGCCGCAATTCGGCAAAGTTGTAGATCTCGCCGTTGAACACGATGCTCAACCGCCCGTCGGGCGAATGCATTGGCTGTGGTGATCCGGCGACGTCGATGATGGAGAGGCGCAAATGACCCAGCACAACGCCCGGCGCCTGCCACACGCCGTCGCCATCCGGCCCGCGATGACGCATCGGCGCCAACATCGAAGCGACCCTCGCCGGGTCAATCGGGCGGGGTTGTTCGGGATGATAAAGACCGGCGATGCCGCACATGATTGAGTCCCTCGCCGCTCAACGTTGCGCCGTCAAGCGCGCGACCATGGTTTCCAGGCCGCCCGAATCGCCGACAAAGCGCGCGATACGGTCTTGCGCGCCATCCCCGGTTGCCGGTTGTGCCGACAGTACAAGGGCATAGGCCCTTTCATCGCCACCAGTGAGCCGCGCCTTGAGCGTCAACCATTTCACCTTGGCAGGGCGCGATGTCACAGTCCCGTCGATCATATAGACGGTCAACGTGTCGCGAACCTGTGTGCCCGCAACCATGCGCACCGCCTGGCCAGAGCCAATTGCCGGCAGATTCCGACCCCACCGCCAGTCACTGTCCGGATCGAGTGCACCTTGCCCGAAACCCACAAGCTCCCGTCCCTCTCCCTGACGGACAAAGCCGGCCATGCACCGGTCAACCACCGGTCCATCTGGGCTCCGCGCAAAGCGTCGGCATGAAAGCATGTCTGCGCCGTCAAACCGGGGACGCCAATCTGTCGCCTCACCCTCTACCAACTGCCAACCCGGCGGTCCCAAATCGACAGCCATCACCGGCAGCGGCTGCGCACGCGCCGCGCTGATCCGGTCAACAGCCAGCGGCGCCAGCACCAACACCAACGCAACGGGCGCCAGCACGGCCAGCCCATGATCTTTACCCGGCCAGAAACCGGCCAGACGCCGCCCATCAATCATTACATCTTCCGGGTCGCGATCGAACCAGGGATAGGCTGCCCAGCCGATCAGGGCGATCACAATGCCAAAGAAAAACCATCCATATATGACGTGATCAGCACTGGCGGCAAAATCAGTCCCCCAATATTCGGCGATCAAAATGGTCGAGAAGGCCCGCACGCCGTTGGCCAGTATGGGAACGATCATCGCAAAGGCCAGGAACAGCAGCCGACGCCACATCGTCTTGAAACAAAGATGCGCCGCCAGCACCGCCAGCGCAGCCATCGCCACCAGGAATTTCACCCCGGAACAGGCTTCGGCCACAGCAAAATAGCCGTAGGGAGTCGTAATGAAAATGCCGTCGATATAGGCCGGAATGCCGAACAGGCGGAGCATCGCCATCGCCATGTCGGCGGTCAGCATCTGCATTGGTGGCACCAGTTCCTCGCCAAAGGGGATCAGGAAGAAACTGTATCCAAGCGGAAACAGAAGGCCTCGCGTAACCTGCGGACCCAACAGGGCAGGCACGGTGCCCTGGACCATGACGACCAGGCCGATCTGGCGCAACATGGCAACGCTGGCGGCATCACCGACTATCCAGACCATGCTCCCACCTGCCATCCAAAGCAGTCCGGGAGTCCATGCGCGCGGGGTCAACAAGGCCAGCTCATGCCGCCGCAACCATATCAACCAGCCGATCACCGGCAGGAGCAAAATACAATGATTGAACGTCGAACTGTTGAGCCAGAGGCTCACCAGATGGATGACATCGCGGTGGAACGCAGCCAGCAAGACCATCCAGGCGAGGATCAGCACCCGCAGGTGCGACCACCATCCCCGGCCCGTCTCCAACGCCACGTTCACGCCGCCGCTCCGGCGATAATCCTACTGAGCGGCGCCAGGGTGGCGTCCCAGCCATAGCGCGCTTCCATACGCGTCCGCGCTGCCTGCCCCATGGCCAACGCGGCAGCAGGATCCTCAACAATGGCGATAATGTCGTCGGCCATCTCCCGGGCGGTGGCGGCAACCCGCAATTCCCGGCCCGGCATCGCGTCAATGCCTTCGGCAGCCGCTGGGGACGATACCACAGGGCGTCCCATGGCCATGGCTTCCAGCAACTTGTTCTGCACGCCGCGAGCCACGGCCAGGGGCGCCACCACCACATCGGCGGCCGCTAGCCAGGGACGTGTATCAGGCACCTCGCCGGTCACAATCACCCGCAGCTGCCCGGCGAGCGCCCTCACCTCTGGTGTCGGCGCCCGGCCGACAATGGCAAAGCGCGCATCGGGATGCCGCACAGCAATCAGCGGCAGTGTGTCGCGAACAAATCCGCTGACCGCCTCGATGTTGGGCCGATAGTCCATCTGCCCTGTGAAAACGATCAATGGCCCTTCGCCATCCGCCGGGGAGTCAACACAACCCGGTCGGAAATGGTCGAGATCAATCCCGTTCTCGATCGCGCGAACCCGGCTACAGTCCATCCCGCTCCTTTGGCGGAACAATGCAGCCTCAGCTTCGCTGACGAACAGGGACAGGTTGGCGCGGTGTGCCACCATCCGCTCCCAGGCCGCCAGTCGCCATCCTTCATAGGCATGGATATAGCGCATGGGAGACAAAGCCCCGTCATCCCGCGCATAGGCGCTGAACTTTGCTGAATCGACATCAACGAAATCCATCACGAATGTGCCGGAAAAACGGGCCGGAACAAATTGTGCCATCTGGCATGAGAATGCGAACACATGACTGATCGGCCGGGTCGAAAGGATCAGGTCCACATGCTCCGCCATGGTCGCGCTGCCAAACAGGCCCAGCGAAAGTGGCTGGAGCCGAGGGAGCGTGCGGATGGCGGCTCCCGCTCGCGAAGCCGTGCGGACTTCGACATGGCTGGTGCGGCACAACCGGTCTAGCACCGGTTGAGCGGTTGCCCGATCCTCCTCATGGTCGGCAAACGCTGCCACATGGACTGTTGCCATTGATGCCAGCGCGCGCAGCACATGCCAGGAGCGAATGCGGTCACCGCGATCCGGTGGCCAGGGCGCCCGATGCGCCAGAAACAAAATCTCCCCCACGCAGTCTTCCCGCCCTCAACCCAGTTGGCGTGCGATAATCGGTCCCAGCCGATTGGCCAACCACAGCGGCAACTTCTTCCAAATCGCCACCATCTGGGCATAGCGCGGACTCTGGGCGCTGACATCGCGCACAGCCTCGGCGTCGGCCTGCCATTTGGCATAGCGCAGGGGCTGCGCTTCAAAACCCCAGTTGTGTTTATACGCTGCAGGACCACTTCCGGCTTTCGATCGGCCAAAGTCGAAATGAGTCATGCCTCGCCGGCGGGCATGGTCCATCAGCTCGAAATACATGCGCTCATTCGCCCGAAGCGATCGAGCCGCAACTATGCCGCCACCCCAATAGGGCATGACCGTTCCCCGCCAATAGAGCGAAAGCACCGAACTGATCGGTCGCCCATGCTTGAACACGGTGAGCGTATCAGCATCATCGCCAAAGGCATCCAGCACTGCACTGAACAGGCGGCGCGGGAAGACTGGCGTGCCCAGATTGCGGACGCTTTCGGCATAGATATCATAGTGCACCCGGCGCGGCACTTCGCTCGACCCGACAGCAGCACTCAGGCCGATCAGGTCAAGCGACTTCCGGACCTCCGCGCGCTGTTTGCGCGGAATGTCGAGCAGCATATCTTGTCGCTCCGAACCATCATCCGCCCTAAGAAAAGCAAAGTCGGTCGCCAGGCTCTTGCGAACTTCTGCGCGGTGGCGCTTGGGCATTGCCGCCAGCTGTTCATCCCTGGTGCCGGCAAGTGGTTTGACATAGCGGACATTGGTGGTGTCATCGACCGCCCAACCGTGCGGCACCGGTCCGCCTCGCAATTCAATGCTGCGCACCTTCAACCGGCCGGCCAAGGCAATGGCCGCTTCCGCCAGGCTTTCAACCACATTGTCGTCATCAGCCAGTATGCCGCCCTGGACGGCAAAGGCGGTTGACACCAGCCCGTCTCCGAACAGCCAGGAACGGACGTGGTGCAACGGAAGATAGCCTTTGATTTCCCCGTTTGCGCCACGGATAACCAGCGGATGATAGGGGTGGCCAGTCGCCCGCTCAACAGCGCGGCACCAAGTCGGTGTTTGAAACACCGTCGCATCTGCGCGCTGCTCAATAAAGACATTGATGTCCTCATCGCTCGGGCTCGGGTCAACGCTGATCATCGGCATGGGTGGCATAAGGCTGCTCAGCGCGTTCATGCCGCCAGGCTCCGGCCCGCCTCGCTGGATGTCACTGGCCTAAGCCGGTCCACAATCCGGTCGATCCGGTCCCAGCGGAATTCCCGCAACAATCGTTCCAGCTTGCCCTCCATCGCGCCCAGTCGGCTGTAATGCCTCAGCTTGGAACGCATCGGTGCATTGGCCACACGCGGCTGGCCGGGGTCAATCTCCCACGGATGGAAATACAGCACCGCAGGCTGGCCCAGCCCATTGACCTGCCGGACAGCCCAGCGACTGAATCCATAGGGCAACAGTCGGAAAAAGCCACCGCCGCCCGCTGCCAGCGTGCGGCCGCCAATCCGCCCCGTGGTCACCGGCAATTCGATCAGGGGCGCATGATCCAGCGGCTTCCAGGCAAAGCGGGGGCTATCGGGCCAACCATAATGGTCATGCACGACGGGCGCCACGCTCGAAGAATAGCGATACCCCGCATCGGCCAGCACCTCGTGCGCCCAGGGTGTGCGCGTGTCGACCGAAAAGCTGGGCGCGCGATAGCCGTTGACCGCAACTCCACCAGCATCTTCCAGCAGCTTGCGGGTCCGGGCAAGGTCGGCGGCAAATTCGGCGGCATCCATCATGAACACGCGCTTGTGGTCGTAACCATGGCTCGCCAGTTCATGCCCCGCGTCGACAATCTTGCGGATCAGTCGCGGCGCACGCTCTGCCACCCAGCCCAGCGTGAAGAATGTACCTTTCACCCCGGCTCGCTCGAACAGCGCAAGCACTGCCTCGCTGTTGGCTTCGACACGACGTTCCAGACTGTCCCAGTCGTCGCGTGCGATGCAATGCTCGAACGCGCCGACCTGGAACCAGTCCTCAATGTCAACTGACAGGCCGTTGATGACGGGAGGATTGCTCTCGTCTCTGATCATGGCTGGCTCCGCTCAGGCCGCACGGCCGCGGGCTGCCGTCGCTGATGGCTCCTCGCCCTGTTCGACCCAGTCGATCAAAAGGCCAAGGATCCGTCGGATAGCGGCATCCTGTTCATCGCACCTCTGTTCAAGAGCCGCGATCTGCTGTTTGAGCTGCTCGGTCTGTTCGGTCAGGGCCGCGATCTTCTGCTTCTTACCTTCCTCACCCGACACGCCCATTGGCGACGGCGCAGGGGAGGAAGCGGCAAAGCCGGGCGCGGGATGCGCGGACGATACTGGCACAGGCGCAGGCGCGACCACAGGCTGCGGTTCCATCCGCGGCGCCAGTTCAGGCGCGACCGCCGGACCGCTCGCAAAAGCGGGAGCGGAAGCAGGAGCCGGGGCCGGGGCAAAACCAGTGACCGGCTCACTCAATTCCTCACGGCTCAGACCCATGTCGTCAACAACCGCACGGACATCGTCGCCATCAAGCATATGCCGCTCTTCAACCGCGCCATGCAGCAGCAAGCGGTTGACGATGCTGTTGACGCGACGCGGAATGCCGGCGCTGGCCCGCCACAATTCGTCATAGACGCCGGGCGCGAAAACGGGGTTCTCTCGCCAGCCGACCAGGCTGAGGCGGTGGATCAGATACGGCTCGATTTCCTCAGGCAGCATTGCCTCAAGATGGTGCGTGGCGATCACCCGCTGGCGCAACTGCTCCAGCTGCGGCGAAGCGAGCGTCGCGCGAAACTCAGGCTGGGCCAACAGGAATATCTGCAACAGCGAGGTTTCGCCCAACTGAAAGTTGGACAGCATCCGCAATTCCTCGAGGGCGCTGAAGTCGAGATTCTGTGCCTCGTCAACGATCAAAAGCGTCCGCCGCCCTGCCCGCGCTTCCTCGTGCAGGAAAGTCTCGATCGCCGCCAACGCGTCCGATTTCGCCGGGCTCGCGGCCGCGATGCCAAAGGCATCACAGACCAGCCGCAACAGGTCGGCATCGGCCACCTGTGTCGAGACCAGCCGCGCTGCCGTCAACCGCGACGGGTCGATCGACTTCATGACATGGCCGACCAACGTCGTCTTGCCCGACCCCACCTCGCCGGTGATGACAATGAAACCCTCACCCTGCGCCAGACCATAGCCCAGATAGGACATGGCGGTGCGATGCGTCGCACTTTCAAACCAAAAGCGCGGATCGGGCGTCAGCTGGAACGGTCGAGCCGTAAAGCCATAGAAACTGTCGTACATGTCGCTGTCTTACCCCATTTTACCTTTGGACCCACCCCTTCCAGTTCAGAAGGAATAGCGCATCCCGAGCAACGCCGATCCAAAGATACGCGCATTGAAGCCTTCCTGACGGAGGGCATTGAAAGAAACCGCAGCATTGCCGGTCAGGCGCGGCAGGAAATTGTGCGAAATCGCCGCAGAGCCACCGGACGAATAGGAATCTATGCCCAGTCCGCTGTCGAAATAGGTGCTGAACAGATTCGCGCCAAAGGCAGTCCGCTCGCTGATCGACCGTGAGGCGCTGAGTGTCGCATACCAGGTTTCGTCGGCCGACCCGTCAAGCGCGCCGACGCCGACCAGACCATTGGCGATATAGGTCCTGCGGTCATAGCCCAGCGCCGCACCGATTTGCCACTGGCCGAGCCTGCTGGAGCTGGAAAGCACAGCGCCCCGGTTCCGGAAGGCAAAGCCCGACGCATTGGCCAGCGCCGGCGTCAGGCAATTGCCACCCGACGCGCCAAAGGCACAGCCACCGATCGATCCGTCAACCTGGTTGCGCACCAGGTCGAAACTGGTCGGCAATGCCGCCAATCCTGAACTGAGCGAGCGGCCAAGGGTGCTGACACTGTCGTAAATGCCCAGCTGATAACCGGTGTCCTGCGTCGCTTGCCATGTCCAGCTGCCGGTATAGCTCATATCGCCATAGCGCCGGCCGACCCGCGCTTCGAGAGCCATGCGCCTGCTTGGCCGCCACAACACTCCCGCATCATAGATCAGGCCATCGGTTTCAAAGGCGATCTGCCGCGGACGGGTGGGATCGGAAACCAGCCGTCCATCACCATCCACCACCGGCTGCCCGGTGCCATTCAGCAACGGCTGGGCATAGCTGACCTGAATATCCTCATAACCCACGCCGGCAAGCAAGGCGAAGGTCGGCGTCACCGGCAACGTCAGGTCGAGCCGGCCATGATAGCCCTCATAACGCTGATCGAGCTGGCCTGCCTCATCACGGTCATAGCCACCCGAAAGCCGCCAGCCGAACGGCAATGCGCCAGGACGCATGCCAATGCTGGCAATCGCGGCATGATTGGTCGATTCGTCGAAGCTGCCAATGCTGGTGGCCCCTGCCGGCAATGTCGGGCGAACGCGTATGTCCGACCGGGAATAGCCAAAGCGATAGGCGGCACCGACGTCTATATCACCGATCCGGCGGCCAAAGGTGGGGCCGGCATAGACCGAATAGAGATTGGCGACATTGCTGACATTGCCGGTGTTGAAATCAGCCGTGCCGGCACGCCCATCAACCGACGCGCGGGTTGCCAGCGCGCCACCTTCGATCGCCAGCCCTTGCATCAAGTCATAACGCGCACGGGCAATCCCGGAAATCACGTCATTGTCGAGCAGCGGGTCGTCCCAGGAAATGCGCCGCTCATAGCGGGCGTCGACGGCGGCCTGCATCCGCCGGGTCGATACCGAAGCCTCAATTCCCGCCGCAACAGTCGAATAGGTCAGAACATCGCCACCATTGGTGAACTCACCGGTGACGACTTGGCCTACCTCGATATAGGGGGTAACGCGCACACGCGGACGGCTCGGGCCGCGTTGGTCACGCCCACGCGGAGAGGACAGTGCCTCGTCCTGATCGCGCACCTCGACCCCGGCCAGCTCATCCTCGCCGGGCACCTGATCGAAGCGCAAGGGCGTCGTCGGCACCCGACCGCCGTCGCTGACCGTTTGCGCTGCCAGTGGCTGCGCGGCGATCAGGGCGATAAGGGAAACGCCAAGCGCATTCATCACAGTGGAATGACGGGGCATGATCAGCCTCCTTCTCCATAATAGCTGCCGAACCGGCGCCCTTCGGGAGTGAAGCGCACTCGATTGAGCAACAGGGAAATACCGTTGTGCTGGCCAATCAGGCCAATGGCATCGCGAAGCGCCGCCTCACGCGTGACATCGGCACGCACCACGACCAGCACCTGTCCGCAACGCTGAGCCACCACCCCGGTCGACGAGGCGGCGAGCAGCGGCATTGAATCGAACAGGATGATGCGATCAGGCGCAGCGGCATCGAGCTGGTCAAGTACGTCGGCCATACGCGACGAGCTGAGCAATTCTGTTTCATGGTCATTGGCATTGCCGGACGGCAAAATCGCCAGTCTCGGAATGTCGGTCGGTATGACGCAGCTGGCAAGGTCGATGGACGGATCCGCAAGTGCATCGAGCAAGCCTCGTCCCGGTGTGATGCCCAGCTTCTTGGGGACATCCTGACGGGCAAAGTCACCGTCCACCAACAGCACCGAAACATCCTTTTCGGCTGCAAGTGACAGGGCGAGGTTGATTGTCGAAAATGTCTTGCCTTCGTCAGGCTGCGCCGACGTCACGACAACCCGGCGGCCATGCTGCAAGGTCGTGCTGGCACGCAACAGCTGGCGCTTGATGATGCGATATTCCTCGGCCAGGGCACCGACATTGCCTTCGGGATGGATCAGGCCGTTGGCGGCGATCACAGCCCGATCTACCGACTGTTGCGGTGCCGAAGGCACCAGTCGATGCCTCGTCGCTGGCAGATGCGCTCCACGGGCCACAGCCCCGGCAATCGGAGCCGGCACGGGTGCGGCATCGGCGAAATGGTCGGTCACTGCGGGCACCGCGGCCCCGGCGAGTGACGGCGGGACATCCGCGGTGGACACGGCGCGGGCACGGGCGGCCTTGCGACGGCCAGGATTGACCAGGGCTTCATTGCTGGCTGGCACTGGCGCAGGCGGTGGCATGACAGCCGCACGGGCGGCCTCCTCAGCCGTCGGCTCCCGCCGAACCGGGGATGCGTCAACGATCGGGCCTTCCGCAACCTTGTCCGGGCTGACCCGGCGGAGCTGCCCGCCAAAGTCGAACCGCTTGTCGGCGCGCTCCAGCATCGAACCCTT
This sequence comes from Sphingomonas lacunae, assembly GCF_012979535.1. Lineage (NCBI taxonomy): Bacteria > Pseudomonadati > Pseudomonadota > Alphaproteobacteria > Sphingomonadales > Sphingomonadaceae > Sphingomonas > Sphingomonas lacunae. Next base: position 1,957,135 of record NZ_CP053015.1, on the reverse strand, counting down.
GCGCTTGATCGGCTTCATATCGGTCATCTAAGTCTCTTTCCCGCTCTCTCGCCGATCAACCCACCGACCCGCGCTGGATCAATTCCACCGCAAGAAGGATCACGCACAACAGGGCCAGACCGCTTCCGGCCGCGGCAAATCGCTTGAGCCGCATGGCGCGCGCATCGCGCAGCGCATCGGTCAACTGTTCGGTCACCGAACCGATCACCGGCAGGCCACTGGCGCGGGCCAGTCGCGCAGCCGTCGGGTAGGTGGTCTGCACCTGGCTCAGGGCAAAAGCGGTCGCCATCCCCCCGACAAGGCCGGCAAACAGAACCGCCACCAGCAATAGCGGTTTGTTCGGGGCGGCCGGGCTGGTCGGGCGACTCGGCGCATCGAGGATTTCGATTCGTACGGCATCGGCGGTGCTTTCGGCGGCACCACGCAATCGCAATTGCTCGCGACGGGCCCCCAAACGATCATATTGATCCTTGAGCACAGTATAGTCGCGGTTCAGACGCTCATATTCGGCGGCAATGGCCGGTTCCTGGGTGCGGCTGGCCATGATCCGGGCCACTTCAGCAGCCAGCTGGGCCCGCCGCGTATCAAGCGCAGAAACCTGGGCCTGCGCCTGGGCACGTTGGCTCTGGGCAGTCACATAGGCCGGATTGGGAGAGGTGGAACCGGCTGTTCCGCCGCTGGGTTCACGGGCCGCCTGGGCACGCAATGCTGCGATCTGGGAATTGAGGGCAATGACATCCGGATGGGCGGATGTCAGTCCACGGGCCCGCATCGCTGACAATTCGGCTTGTGCGGCAGCAAGCTGCTGGCGGGCCACGCCACCGCCGACACTCGGCATGCCCGGCACGCTGATGGTAGGCGGCGTCGAAGCCAGCATGGCGTTGGCCGCTGCCAGCTGGCTGCGGGCGCCGGCAAGCTGGCTTTCCAGCTGCGACATCTCCATCCGCGAAGCCTCCATGCGGCTGCTCGCCGATCCGGCGCCAGGCAATAGACCGAAATTGCGCGATTCAAACCCGGCGCGGGCCGATTCGGCCTGAGTCAGTTTTGTCTGTATTTCCGCCAATTGCCGGTCGATGAAGCGGATGCTCTGCTCGGCATTGGCCGCGCCACCGCGAATCTGTTCATCGCGGAAAACGGAAATCATGCTTTCGACCACGCGGGTCACCAGTGCGGCATTTTCAGCATTGCTGCGTCCGCCACCGCCCAGGGATACAGTCACCTCGACGATATTGTCAGGCGTTGCAGTGATCTTGGTCGCCTTTTGCAGCGTTGCTGCGGCGCTTGCCCGGGCACGCTCATCGGCTCCACGGTCAATCATGCCGCTGACCACAGCCACCTGCGCCAGATTACGGGCAGAGGCAAACGACTGGCGCAGCTGGTCGAACCGCCGCTGTTGATCGAGCGGGTTACTTGTCGCGTCAGGCACCACTTCATTGAGGTCAACCAGCACCTTGGCCCGCGATTCGTAGGAATTGGGGATCAGTGCAATCACCAACCAACCGAGCAGACAAAGGCCCCAGGCGACCGCCATGGCCAGCCAGCGGCGCTGCCAAATGCCGTGCAATACGACTTTGAATTCATCAAGTAACGACGTCATCTGGCCTGGTCCTGCTCCGTTCGGTCAATTGTGATTATGGTTTTCCGCACCGGTCAGAAGGCGCTTTCAGGGATGATGATGACGTCGCCGGGTTGCAGCCGGACGTTTGCGCTGGTGTCACCGCGCCGGATCAGGTCATTGATCCGCAGGGCAAATTCCTGTTGCCGTCCGGTTGCGCGATTGGTGCGCACCAAGCGGGCCCTGTTTCCGGCGGCATATTCACCAAGTCCACCGACTGCGATCATTGCGTCCAGCAGGCTCATATTGGCGCGAAACGGGATCGACGCCGGGCGCTCGGTCGCGCCGATCACGCGGACCTGCTGTGAATAGGTGCCGTTGAATTCGTTGACGATAACGCTGACGATCGGATCGTTGATGTATCGAGACAATTGCAGGCGAATGTCCTGTGCCAGCATCGTCGGCGTCTTGCCTACCGCCGGCATGTCAGCGATCAGCGGGGTGGAAATGCGCCCGTCGGGACGCACCTGAACCTTGCCGCCGAGTTCCGGGTTGCGCCAGACAAAGATGGTCAGCTCGTCAAGCGGGCCGATGACATATTCCTCACCGGGCCCTTCCTGCGCCGCGACGAAGGTCGCGGGAGGCAATTCGGGCCCGCCGCCGATTCCTGCGCCACACCCGCTCAAAACCATGGCAGCAACGCTGACACTAGCGGTCGAGACATTGCGCAAAGCTTTGTAATTCATGCCAATTCATCCTTCATCATGGCGCAATCAGGCCGCAAGGGCGCAATTGTGCAGCACCATAGGTGACAGCGAAGGGTGAATATTATGTTAGGATTGAAATTTTTCGGCAGAAAATAGCTGATTTCATAGGGTTACAAGTCCGAACAGGATCAATTGCCCGCTCTAGCTTGCCCTCTACCCGCCACCAGCATTTCCAGCGCCGCCGGATGCCCCAGAAACGCCGCCGGGCTCGCGCTCGCGCCATAGGCCCCGGCCATGAAAACCGCTACCAGATCACCCACCTCGCCCCGCGGCAACAGCACCTGATCACCAAGCCGATCGAGCGGCGTGCACAAACAGCCGACGACATGCTGCACCTCGGTTGCCTCCGCAGCAAACCGGTTGGCTATGGCGATCGGGTAATTGCGTCGGATCACAGTCCCGAAATTGCCCGATGCCGCCAGCTGGTGGTGCAGTCCGCCATCGGTCACAAGAAAAACTTCGCCATGACTGACCTTGCGATCAACTATCCTGCACAGATAGACGCCACAGTCCGCCACCAGATAGCGGCCCAGCTCCATCGCGAACCGCGACGATGCCAGACTGTCAGGCCGAGACGCCAGGACATTGGCCAACTCGCTGCCCACATGATCAATATCGACCGGCATATCGCCAGGGAAATATGTGACACCCAGTCCGCCGCCCAAATTCACCAGCGGTGGCGCCGCGCCAATCGCATCCGAAAGGTTGGCTGCCAAAGCGACAGTCGCTGCCTGTGTCTCGGCAATCGCCGCCGCATCCAGCGCCTGGCTCCCAGCAAAAATGTGAAAACCGCGCCAGTCTGCACCCGCGGTGATCAGTTCCCGGACCAGAGCAGGCACCTCGCTGTCATCAACACCAAAAGGCTTGGCCCCGCCGCCCATCCGCATTCCCGAGCCTTTGAGGTCAAAGGTCGGATTGACCCTAACAGCCAGCTTGGGTGTGAGCCCGAACTGCTCGGCTATCTTCAAGGCGCGCCGACCCTCGGCAGCACTTTCGAGATTGAGCGTTGCCCCGGCCCGGATTGCTTCCGTCAGCTCACGGTCACGCTTGCCTGGACCGGCAAAGCTGATCTCATTGGCAGGCATTCCGGCAACAATCGCCTTGGTAAGTTCGCCTCCTGATGCAACATCGAAACCATCGACAAGCGGTTGCATGGCCGCCAGCAAATCTGGATGGCTGTTGGCCTTGATGGCGAAGTGGATTGCCAACTCCGGCGGCATGGCCGCGCGCAGTGCGGCAATCCGGGCGGCAGCTATCGACAGGTCGTAGACAAACAGAGGAGTGTCACCAGCCTCGTGTACCAACACATCGACACGTTGCCCGCCGATCAACAGGCAGCCATCCTTATCTGCGCCAAAATACGCGGGAATCGGGCCATGCAGTTTAGGCTTGAGGTCGGTGCGCAGCGCTTCGCTCATGCCGCTGCCTCCAATGCTGAATTGGCTTCAGCCGCGATAGCCACGCGATCTAACTTGCCATTGGGATTGCGCGGCATATCGGTCCTGACAATGATGTGACGCGGCTGCATGAAATTGGGCAGATCCGCGCGCAATCTGGCACGTAGTGCGGCCTCGAACGTTTCGGGATCAGGGCCACCTGAAGCTGATGGCCGCACGACAATGGCAATGGCATGTCCCAGCGCCGGGTCAGGAATACCCAAAGCGACAGCTTCTGCGGCAAGGCCGGTCGACTGAACGGCCTCTTCCAGCTCGGTGGGGCTGATGCGGTTGCCGCTGGACTTTATCATTTCATCATCGCGCCCGACAAAGGTGATGAAGCCGTCCGCATCGACGCGCGCCTTGTCGCCTGACCAGACTGCGATACCACCAAAGTGGCTATGCGGCGGCGCCGGCTTGAAGCGAAGCGCTGTCCGCTCGGCATCCTGCCAATATCCCTGCGCCACCAACGGACCGCAGTGCACCAACTCTCCTGGCTCGTCGGGATCCGTCGGCGACCCATCAGCCCGCACGATCAGAATCTCAGCATGGGGAATGGCTTTGCCAACCGAATCCGGGCGCTCATTTATTAGCGCCGGGTCGAGATATGTCGAACGAAACGCTTCGGTCAGGCCATACATGGCAAATATCCGCGTTGTCGGGAAAATGGCTCCGAGCCGCTGGACTAGGTGCCGGGTCAATGCGCCTCCACTGTTGGTAAGTCGACGCATCCGTTGTGTGACCTCCAAAGGCCAATCAATTTCGATCAATTGCACCCACAGCGGCGGCACACCTGCCAATGTGGTAATGGCAAAACGATCAGCGGCCCGCACGACTTCCCCGGGCATCAGATAGTCAAGCGGTGCGACGCTGGCACCCGCATACCAAGAAGACAGCAACTGGTTCTGCCCGTAGTCAAAACTCAGCGGCAGAACACCCAACACCCGGTCATCGGTCGTGAGGCCGAGATAAGCAGCAACACTTTCTGCACCCAGCCACATATTTCTGCTTGAAAGCATCACACCCTTCGGACGTCCGGTCGACCCCGACGTATAGAGAATGGCGGCCAATTCTTCCGGGTCGCGACTTGAAGGAGACAATTCTTGACCGTCCGCTTCGGCCTGAGCGGCGAGTTGGGTATCATCAGCAATCGCACAGCCATCCGGTATGTCGCCCTCCACAAGCGAAGCACCCCGTGCGGCATTGGTGATCAATATCCGGCTACCGGAATCTGACAATATGTGGGCAAGCTGAGCACGTTTGAGTACCGGATTAACCGGCACATGGACCAGTCCGGCGCGCACCGCCGCAAGTGGCATCATGCAAGCCAGCCAGCTTTTGCCCAGCCATGTGGCCACCCGGTCCCCGGGTTGCATCCCCATGCCAACCAGAATGGCAGCGAGACGGCCGACCCTTCGGTCCATCTCACCATGTGTGATCGTCATCGCCTTGAACAACAAGGCCGGCGCATCCCGGTCACCCCTGAGCGCCAGATGGTCGAGCGGCTGCGAACGCTTGGTTAAATCATCGGTCATATAAAGGGCCGGACACCATCAGGATCAAGACATGAGTTGGAGCACCTTATGACGGCAGAGAGTGAATATCATTCTAACTTTGCCGAAGCCCGGAAAATCGCGGCCGGCGGGCTGGATCGCCCCAGTGCTGACGCGGTTGGCCAGCATCATTTGTTCGACCGGCTCGACTGGTTCGAATCGCTGCACGATGCTGTGTTCCTGAATACAAAGCCGTTGATTGCCCATGCCCGACTAGGTGACGCAAACCTTTGGCTGATGCTGATGACTGAAGGCCATACCGCATTGTCGATGGCCTATTGGTACAGCTTTGCGTGGCGCCCCGTCTGGACAGGCAATCCGGACGACGCAACGAAACTGGCACTGGCGACCCACTTGCTGAGCGGTCTGCGTCGTCGCGTCTCCACAGTCGCACTCTCGCCCGTTCCGGTCGAGGATAATAGCGCATCCATCTTGCAAAAAGCGATGCGTCAGGCCGGCTGGATCGTTAAGAGCGAAGCCACGAGCCACAATCACTGGCTGGAGACCGCTAGCCGTGCCTTTGCCGATTGGTGGGCTGAACGGCCCGGTGCTCTGCGGTCCACAGTGAAGCGCAAGGGGAGCAAGGGACTTGTTGCCCTCGAAATCCACTCGAATTTCGACGACAAGCTGTGGGACGAATTTGAGGCTGTGTACCGGGAAAGCTGGAAGCCACCTGAAAGCCACCCTGATTTCCTGCGCCACTGGGCCAGACGGGAGGGGCAGGCCGGTACATTGCGGCTCGCCATCGCGCGCATCGAAGGCACCGCCGTGGCTGCGCAATTCTGGTCGGTGGATGATGGCGTCGCCTATATCCACAAACTGAGCCACATCAGCGGCAGGGACGCACTATCACCCGGCACGTTGCTGACCCACGCCCTGTTCGCCAAAGCATTTGACGAGGACAAGGTAACTCGGATTGATTTCGGTACCGGCGATGATGGGTACAAGCGTGACTGGATGGAGCATAGCGCGCCGCTGATGACTATCACGGCTTGGGACCCGTTGCAGCCAACGGCATGGCCCGCAATGGTGAAAACCTACGCATCGCGGCTTGCGGCCCGCGTCCGGTCGCGCTAGCGGGCAGGTCCTGAGTTTTGTGCATTTGAATTTCCGCGGGGGCATGATGTCTGACGGTGCAGCCGAAGTTGAAGCTACTGTCCGGTCGACCTTGGTCGATTTGCTCGGCATTGCGCCGGAACGGGCAGCTACTTTTAACGAGAACACTCCGCTTTTTGGTGCCTTGCCCGAACTGGATTCCATGGCAGTGGCGACTCTGCTCACCGAGTTGGAAGACCGTCTCGGCATAACTATCGACGATGATGAGGTCGATGTCGAAATGTTCGAGACCTTTGGCGCCTTGGTCCGCTTCGCCAGCGGAAAGGCGCTGAACTGAGCGTCCGGCAGCTCCTGCGGTTCGGAGCTGGTGCGGCCGGTCATCCCTCCGTCCTGATCGTACCCCCACTGTTTGACGAGGCCAACCGCCTGCGCCGCACGCTTGCGCTGACCATGCGAGCCTTGGCAATGCATGGCACAGCCTCTGTGTTGCCCGATCTACCCGGACAGAATGACACCCTTTTGCCAACCGATAAGTCAAGCCTGTCGGGCTGGCGTGCAGCCTTGCAGGAATTTGCCGCTCGCGAGAGCGGTCAGTTGATCGTCGCCAGTTGGCGCGGCGGAGCACTGATTGACGATGCGGTGACGAATGCCCTGGGCTATTGGCGAATGGCGCCTGCTGCTGGTTCCAGCATCGTCAAGACGATGCTGCGGACGCGCATCGCCGGGGAAAAGGAGGCGGGGAGGACAGTCACCGCAGACGAAATCCGGGCGAGTGCGACCGCTCGCCCTGTCGAGCTGGCCGGCAATTGGCTGAGCGCCGCCATGCTGGCCGAGCTGGAGGCGGCGACCCCCGCTGATGTCGCGCCGCTGCGACAAGTTGCGGTGGGTGCCGGAGAGGGCAAGCTGCCGGGTAGTGCGCTTTGGCTGCGGGCCGAGCCAGGCGAGGATGCGGCGATGGCGCAGGCGATGGCGGCCGATATTCATGCGTGGGCGATGACATGCGCCGCTGGCTGAGTTTCGATGTCGAAGGCGCGGAGTGCGCGGCGACGCTGGACGAGGCGGGCGGCGCAACCGGGCTGTTGATCGTTTCGGGTGGGAATGAGATTCGCTGTGGCGCGCACCGGGGGATGGCGCGGCTGGCCGCCATGGTGGCCGAGGCGGGCCATCCGGTGTTGCGGTTTGACCGGCGCGGGATTGGCGACAGCGAGGGGGAGAATGGCGGATTTGAGAGCAGCGCGGCGGATATTGCGGCGGCGATTGCGCTGTTCCGGCGGGAGTGCCCGCAGCTGACCAAAATCGTCGGATTTGGCAATTGCGATGCGGCGTCGGCGCTGGTCCTGCACCACCGGGTTGGTGGGGTGGATGCGATGATTTTGGGTAATCCCTGGACGATTGAAGTAGAGGGCGAGGTAGAGCGACCCGGAGCCTCTACCGGAAAAGAAAATGCTGTATATTCAGATAGTTACGAAACCACCCCTCTACCCCCCGCCGCGGCTATTCGCGCGCGGTATTGGGCGAAGCTGAAGGACCCGCGCGAGTGGCTGCGGCTGCTGCGTGGCGGGGTGGATCTGCGCAAGCTGGCGAAGGGGCTGGGCGCTGCGGGCAAGAGCGCCCCACCCTCCGGCCTCGCCGCGCGGCTGGCGGCAGCCGGCGCGGCGATCGACGTGCCGATGACCGTGCTGATCGCGACGCGCGACGGCACCGCACAGGCCTTCATGGCGGAATGGACCCGCCCCCACTTCAAGGCGATGCGGGCCAAGGCGCGGATCGAGAGCTGTGACACGGGATCGCACAGCTTTGCCGATGCGGCGAGCCGGGACTGGCTCGAGGCGCGGGTGCTGGAGGCCTTGCGGGGTTAGCCGCTTCGGTCGGCGCCACCCACCCTCACCCAGCTTCGCCTAGTTCGCTTTGCTCTCAAGTCTTCGCATCCCTCTCCCGCCTGCGGGAGAGGAAAAAGGTCTGGCCTTGCGGGGTTAGCCGCTTCGGTTGGCGCCACCCACCCTCACCCGGCTTCGCCTAGGCTCGCTGCGCTCACCAAGTCTTCGCATCCCTCTCCCGCCAGCGGGAGAGGGAAAAAGGGGCTGGCCTTGCGGGGCTGAGCCTCAGCTGCCGGTGCCGAAGCTGGCGCTCAAAAAGCCGGGGACGGGGCCGTTCCAGGCGCCGTCTTCCTCGGCATCCTGTTGCTGGTAGCGCGGCGGGCGCGGAGCCTCACGCTCGGGCTCGCGGCCCTCGTCACGGCGCGAACGGCCACGCGGCGCGGGGGCGTCGCCCTCATCACGCTCGGCCCTCGCCTCACGCCGGGGGGCCTTTTCGGCCTTGGCCGGCTTCTCTGCCTTCTCCGCCTTTGCAGGCTTGGCTGGCTTGGCCGCTTCAGCCTTGGCCTCGTCCGCCTTGGCCCTGCCGGGGCGCTTGCGGCCCTTGCGAGCCTCCGGAGACGCCTCCGCAGCCTCCTCGGCAGCCGCTTCCACCGGTGCCGCAGCCCGCGAAGCACCGCCGCTGAACGCATCGCTCCAGGGGATCTGGGTGCCGATCAGCTTCTGCACATTGTCGATCGCCTCGGCATCCTTGGCGGTGACGAGCGTATAGGCATGGCCCTTGGCCCCCGCGCGGCCGGTGCGGCCGATGCGGTGGACATAATCGTCGGGGTGCCAGGGCGTGTCATAGTTGATGACGTGCGACACACCCTTCACGTCGATGCCGCGCGCCGCGACGTCGGAGGCGACGAGCACGTTGATGCTGCCCGACTTGAACCGGTCAAGCTCGGCAATGCGGCTCGACTGGTCCATGTCGCCATGGATTTCGCCCGAGGCAAAACCGTCGCGCTTCAGGCTCTTGGCGAGATCCCGCACCATCGTCTTGCGGTTGCAGAAGATGATGGTCGACATATCATCTTCGCTGCGCAGGATGCGGCGGACGACATCGCCCTTCTTGCGCTCATCAACCTTGATCAGCGCCTGGGTGATGTTGAGGTTGGCGCTCGCCGGGCGGGCGACCTCGATCGATTTGGGGTTCGACAGGAATTTGTCGGCCAGCTTCTTGATCGGCGGCGGCATGGTCGCGGAAAAGAGCAGGGTCTGCCGGTCGTTGGGCAGCTTGGTGCAGATTTCCTCGATATCGGGGATGAAGCCCATGTCGAGCATGCGGTCGGCTTCGTCGATGACGAGCAGCTTGCAGTCATTGAGCATGATCTTGCCGCGCTGGAACAGGTCCATCAGGCGGCCCGGCGTGGCGATGAGCACGTCAACGCCCTTTTCGAGCGCCTTGACCTGATCCCCCATCTGTACGCCACCAATCAGCAGCGCCATCGAAAGCTTGTGATATTTGCCATATTTTTCAAAGTTTTCAGCGACCTGTGCGGCAAGTTCACGGGTCGGTTCGAGGATCAGGCTGCGCGGCATGCGGGCACGAGCGCGGCCTTCGGCCAAAATGTCGATCATGGGGAGCACAAAGCTCGCCGTCTTGCCGGTGCCCGTCTGGGCAATGGCAATCAGGTCACGCATCATCTGCACCTGGGGGATGGCCGCCGCCTGGATGGGCGTCGGTTCGCTATAGCCCGCTTCGGTAACGGCGCGCAGCAATTCGTCGGAAAGGCCGAGATCGGCAAAATTCATGCAATGGATGTCCGGATAATGGGGGCGGCCGCTTGTGTTCGCCAGCTCTGCCCCACGCTTTCGCGCGACTAGGCGGGATAGGGGTGAAAAGTCAAGGGATTTGGTGGGGTAGAAGATCGCAGCGGTCTGCGAACGCCACCCTGAGCCAGTCGATTCTACTCAGGTCACTATTGGCGCAAGCCCAATACATCAACACGAGTTTGCGGCTTAGCAGTCTTGAATATCTTGAGGAGAAGTGGCAGCCTGATTTCAATTAGCTTTTAGGATCAGAATTGAGGCTTGCCTTTTGATCGGGCGCTTGGCCTCAATAAAATAAGGCTAGGACCAAATGAATTTAAAAATTTCCAAAAAAACCCAGGATCGCTTGGTTGCTGGCCTCAAAAAATATCAACCCATCGTCCGAAAATTGGCTGAGCGCGACATATCCGAAGCGGACACTGTAACAGTGATCAAGGATATGCTGACGGATATATTTGGATATGACAAATATACTGAATTAACTAGCGAACAGCAAATTCGAGGAACATTCTGTGATCTGGCCATTCGAGTGGACGGGAAAATTCAATATTTGGCCGAAGTTAAATCGGCAGGCACTACACTCAATGACAATCATTTGCGTCAAGCGGTGAATTATGGAGCCCACCAAGGCATTGAATGGATTTTGCTAACAAACGGCATAATATGGAAAGTGTACAGGATTAAATTTGGCCAACCTATTGATTGGGAAGAGGTATATTGCTTTGATATGGGCACCCTATCGTCGAGGTCAGCTGATGATCTTGCTAAGTTGGCGATGCTGTGCCGTGAGAGTTTGTCTACTGACGCTTTGGAATTCTTTCACCGACAAGCGCAAATCATCAATCGTTACGTGGTAGCTGAACTGCTTTTATCGGATGCTGTGGCTGCTACGCTCAGGAAGGAACTGCGTCGCCTGTTCGATGTCAAAGTAACTGACGACGAACTGCGTATCCTGCTGGCTAATGACGTAATCAAGCGCGATACATTAGATGGTGATCCTCCCAAAGTAGCCAAATCGCTGATCAAAAAGGCAACCTCTTCCTTGGCGAAAAGATCAGCAAAGGCCGCTGAATCAGGATCATGATGCCTCAGAATGAAAGGCATTCAGCTTCGAGGCTTTCAACATCATTCAGAACAGAGAGCGCAAAAGAATCAACCTGCCCCCGGTAGCCCTAGGCCCCGGCTTTCACCGGGGTGACAGTCTGGATGCTGCCTTGCCGGTTGGCGCGGCTCTGGTGGTGAGTCTTGGGCCATGGGTCCCCGGTCGGGCCGGGGACGCGGTGGGTTCTGGTTGACGGGATAAGCACCCACCCCCGGCCTCTCTCTTGGCAAGGGTGGGGGTCTGCCAGACACCCTCACCAAGGTCTGCTAGCCGGTAAACCGGCAAGCTTCCCTATCCTCTCCCGCAAGCGGGAGAGGGCATTCGCGTCCGGGCTATCGCACCCCTGCCCCTCCCTTTGAAGGGCCGGGGAGGGTTTGACACTCGCTGCCCTTTCGCGGCAGGACCCTTTGCCATGACCCAGCCTTCGCCTGCCCTGCTTGCTGACCTTGCCGCCCTGTTGGGGCCAAAGGGGTTCACGACCGATGCCGATGTGATGGCGCCATGGCTGAGCGATTGGCGCGGGCGGGTGCATGGGGCGGCGGCGGCCTTGCTGTCACCTGCCTCGACCGCCGAGGTGCAGGCGGTGGTGCGGCTGTGTGCGGCGGCGGGGGCGCGGCTGACGCTGCAAGGGGGGAACAGCGGGCAGTGCGCCGGGGCGACGCCTGATGCCAGCGGCGAGGCGCTGTTGCTCTCGCTGCGGCGGATGAATGCGGTGCGAGCGATTGACCGTGACGCCATGCTGATGATGGCCGATGCCGGGGTGATCCTGCAGCATGCGCATGAGGCGGCGGTGGCGACAGGCTTGCGCTTTCCGCTGACGCTGGGCGGCAAGGGATCGGCGACTTTGGGCGGCCTCGTTTCGACCAATGCGGGCGGCACGCAGGTGCTGCGCCACGGGACGATGCGCGCGCTGACGGCGGGGCTGGAGGTGGTGCTGGCCGATGGCAGTGTGCTCGACATGATGGTGCCGCTGGCCAAGGACAATCAGGGGCCGGACCCCAAGCAGATGTTCATCGGTGCCGAAGGGGTGCTGGGCATTGTGACGGGTGTGACCTTGCGGCTGGTGCCCGATGTGGCGATGCGCGCGGTCGGCTGGCTGACGGTGGAGACGCCGAGCGATGCGCTGGCGGCGCTGAGGCGGATGGAGCCGGTGCTGGGCAATGCGCTCGAGGGGTTCGAGATTTTGCCGCAGCGCGCGCTCGACAATGTGGTCGCGCATGTGCCGGGAACGCGGGCGCCGGTCGAGACGCCGGGACCGTGGCATGTGCTGGTCGAGCTGGTCGCGGCGGAGGGCGAGGATGATCCCGCGCCACGGCTGGAGGCGGCGCTGGGCGGCCTGATCGAGGCGGGCGTGGCGAGCGATGCGATGCTGGCGGGGAGCGAGGCGCAGGCCGATATGCTGTGGCGCATCCGCGACGCGATATCAGAGGCGGAGCGCGCGATCGGCCCGGCGATGCAGCATGACATCAGCGTGCCGGTGGCGCGGATGCCGGCCTATATCGAGACGGTGCCGGGCGAGCTGACGGCGGCCTTTCCCGGCGTCATCCCGCTGGCGTTCGGCCATCTGGGGGACGGCAATGTCCATTTCCACGTCCGCCCGCCGCTGGGAAGCGATGCGAATGCGTGGATCGCCGAGCATGGCGCGGCGGTAAGCGACCATGTCTATCGCGCGGCGGTGGCGATGGGTGGCTCGATCAGCGCCGAACATGGCATCGGCCGGGTCAAGCGGGAGTCACTCGCGGCGCTGGGCGACCCGGTGCGGATCGGCCTGGTGCGGGCGATGAAGGCGGCGCTGGACCCCAAGGGGATGCTCAACCCCGGTGTGTTGCTGCCCGACAACGGCTGAGCGCAAAAGCGACGTCATTGCGGTGGCGTGACGAGGTGCGGACAAGCCGCATCTTGCGCGGGCGCGAGGGAAGCCATAAAGGCCGAGGCCATGCGGGTCGATTGCGGCCCTGTTGCCCTGTCTTCTCGTATGGAGTTTCGTGATGGCCACTGCGCCCAACCTGCCGATGTTCTACAATGACCTGGTTCCGCTGTCGACGAACCAGCATGCCGACTGGAAGCTCCAGACGCAGGACAAGGCCCCGTTCCTTGCCAAGACGCACGCCGTGCCGATCACCATCGACGAGTTCATCCCTTCGTCGCGCTTTTTCCCGATCATCTTTTCGGCGGGCAGCAATTCGGTGCCGCTGGGCCTGATGGGCCTGAACGAAGGCGTGAACATCTTTGTCGATGACGCCGGTTCGCTGATCAACCCCATCTATGTCCCGGCCTATGTCCGCCGCTATCCGTTCATGCTGGCGCGGCTGCGCCCGGATGCGCAGGAACTGTCGCTGTGCTTTGACCCGACCGCACCGGGCATTGGCGCCGATGTCGAAGGGCAGGCCCTGTTCGACGGCACCGAAGCATCGCAGGTGACCAAGGATATCCTGGGTTTCTGTGAACAGTTTGAACAGGCCGGCGCCCGCACCCAGGCATTCATGGAAGAGCTGGAAAAGCTCGACATCCTGATGGACGGTGAAGTCGCGATCCAGGCCGATGGTCAGGAACAGCCCTATGTCTATCGCGGTTTCCGCATGGTCGATGAAGAAAAGCTCAAGGACCTGCGCGGCGACACCCTGCGTAAGATCTCGCAGAATGGCATGTTGCCGCTGCTTCACGCGCACCTCTTCTCACTGGCACTGATGAAGGACATCTTTGCCGTGCAGGCCCAGACAGGTCGCGTGCCGACCCAGAATCCGGCGATACAGCCGGTCGTCTGATCGACAATTTGCCGTCTGTTTCCGCATGACGGCGGGAATAGTCGGAACCATTGCCAACTATTTTGGGCAGGGTGGCCCGCAGTGCTTGAAACTGCCGCTGCCCTGCCCTACTTTATTGATGTCACTGCTGGTCGGCTTCCCCCCTTTCCGACGCAGTGGCGACACCCCCAGCGGGTGTCTCCTCCCTGGACCCTGGCCGCCTCGCACTTCATGTGCGGGGCGGTTTTTTTGGTGCTATTCGGCGGCAGCCGGCCAGTCCCTGGCGCTACCCACCGACGCGGAGGCGGCCCGCGCCATGGCCAGCAGCAGTCGCGCAACCCTTTCGGTTCCAGCCGGTTCAGGCTGTTGGCCGGCCCCCAGATAGAGCCCGCGGTCGAACTCAAGCTGGATGGCATCCACACCGGCTGCGGGGCGGCCATGCAGGCTGATGCCATGGGCCCCGGCATAGGGGGCGTTGCGGGCGACCCTGAGCCCCTGACCCTCCCCCAGTGCCAGCAGCGACTCGACAAGCCGCGAAGAGGCGGTGAGGCCATAGCGATCCCCCAGCACCATCTGGGGCACGCCGCCTGGCTGGGTCGGCATGGAGTGGAGATCGAACAACAGCGCCCGGCCAAAGCGGCTCCGGGCACTGTCCAGCAAAGCGGCGACGCGCTGATGCCAGGGGCGGTGGACCGTCGCAATCCGCCGGTCAAGCTCCGCCTTGCTGATGCGGCCGCGCCACAACTCGCCATGCGGGTGGAGCCGCGCCGGAACGAGACCCAATCCCGCCCGGACGCGCTGGTTGGGCGTCGCCGGCGGCAGGGCATCGGAGACAATCTGGCAGTCCCATTCATCCTCCGCCCGGTTGAGGTCGATCAGCGCCCGGGCCGTGTTGGCGACAAGCACGGTAAAGCCCGCCGCCGCCGCCGCACTAGCCAGCACATCGGCGTGGCGATCCTCCAGCCGCTGAAGAACGGACAGCGGCACCCGCGCCTGTTCGATCAGAAAGGGCGGATAGTGCCGGCCAGCATGGGGCACTGTGATGATCACCGGCAACAGCGGCTCGGCAGGGCCGACCAGCGAGAAGGGCGCTCCGTCGGCGCTGGCGGGCACATGACCATTCATCCTGACCAACCCAAAAGCACGACGGACCGATTCGCGCCAAATCCATGGCTAGAAATAATTAAGCTGCCTGGTCTATGGGGTAACCCAGCAAGGGCGCGGACCACGCCTGTCGAAACCATATCGGGAACCAACTGATGATCCGCATCCTGCTCGCCGAAGATGATGAGGCAATGCGCAGCTATCTGGCACGGGCGTTGCAGCGCAACGGATATGATGTGACCACCGCCGCCACCGGGCGCGAGGCGCTGGAACTGGTGGAATCAGGCACGTTCGACCTGTTGCTGACCGACATTGTCATGCCCGAGATGGACGGGATCGAGCTGGCCCAAAAGGCGCAGGCGCTGAGCCCGGCGCCCAAGGTGATGTTCATCACCGGCTTTGCCGCCGTGGCGCTGCAGGCCAATGACGCGGTGCCCGACGCCCGCCTGCTCTCCAAGCCGTTCCACCTCAAGGATCTGGTCGCCCAGGTCGATGCCATGTTCGGTGGCGCAGGCCAGGCCGGCAACGGCTGAAGCAGAGCAAAAAAGAGCGGCGGGCGCGCGAATAGCGACTTGCCAAGCGGCGCGACCGGCCTTAGGGGAGCGCTTCCAAGCGTGGGCGTATAGCTCAGTGGTAGAGCACTGTGTTGACATCGCAGGGGTCGCAAGTTCAATCCTTGCTACGCCCACCATTTATTCAAAAGCCCGTCAGGTCGCCCTGGCGGGCTTTTTGATTGACCCGGCCGCTACCTTCTGTTGAGCGCGGGGCATGAGTGATGACAGCCCCCCGGATGATGGACCCAGCAATGCGCGCAGTCGTGCCGTGCCGAGCGGGCGCTTGTCGCGCCTGTCGACCTTTGGCCGGTTGGCTGGCGGGGTGGCTGGGGGGATGCTGGCCGAGGGGGCGCGGCGGCTGGCGGCGGGGGAGCGGCCGCGGATTGACCAGCTGATCCTGACGCCAGGCAATGCCGCGCGGGTGGCCGACCGATTGTCCCACCTGCGCGGGGCGGCGATGAAGCTGGGGCAGATGATTTCGATGGACGCGGGCGACATGTTGCCGCCCGAGCTGGCGACCATCCTCGCCCGGCTGCGCAACCAGGCCTATCGCATGCCACCACCGCAGCTCGACAAACTGTTGCGGGTCGAATGGGGCGCGGACTGGCGGCGGCGGTTCCGCCAATTTGAGGCGAGCCCGATTGCTGCCGCGTCGATCGGCCAGGTGCATCGCGCCACATTGCCTGACGGGCGGCGGCTGGCAATCAAGGTGCAATATCCCGGCGTGCGGGAGAGCATCGACGCCGATGTCGACAATGTCGCGACGTTGCTGCGCGTATCAAACCTGTTGCCGGCCAGCCTTGATTTGCAGCCGCTGCTGGATGAGGCCAAGCGTCAACTGGCCGAGGAGGCCGATTATGAGCGCGAGGGCGGGCAGATGCAGGCCTATGCCGCGCGGCTGGCCGGGGACGGGCGCTATGTCGTGCCGGGGCTCGAGCCGTCACTGACGACGAGCCGGGTGCTGGCGATGGATTTCGTCGAAGGGCGGCCGATAGAGACGCTGACCGAGGCGACACAGGACGAACGCGACCGGGTGATGACGGCGCTGGTTGAACTGGTGCTGCGCGAATTGTTCGCATTCGGCACGATGCAGACCGATCCCAATTTCGCCAATTACCGCTGGCAACCGGAGAGTGGCCGCATCGTCCTGCTCGATTTCGGCGCGACGCGGGCGGTGCCAGCGGCGACGGCTGGTGCCTATCGCAGCCTGATCGAGGCGGGGCTGGCGCGCGACCTTGACCGGGTGCGCGACAATGCAGTGGCGGCGGGGTTCATCGGCGCGGCGGCGGCACGCAACCATGGCGCGGCCATCGCCCGGATCATTGCGGCGATTGATGCGGCGATGCACCGGTCGGGCCCGTTTGACTTTGGCGACCGGGCCTTTGTCCCCGTGATCCGCGAAGAGGCCAAGGCGATGATCGCCGACCGGGCGACCTGGCATGTGCCCGACGTCGAGACCCTGTTTGTCCAGCGCAAGGTGAGCGGCACTGCGTTGCTGGCGGCAAGGCTGAAGGCGCGGGTCGATGTGCGGGGACTTGCAGGCGCTGCCATCTCCTGACGCCGAGACCTGTTGCCAGTCACAGGGTGCCGGCGCGCGGGAGGCTTCATAGAAGCTTGGCAACAGATGTGAGGGGAGAGTGACGCGTGACGACTTTGGGTGATGGGCTGCGCTTTGACCGTGGCCCGGCGATGGGCAACCGGATGATGCTGGCGCCGCTGACCAATTTCCAGAGCCATGAGGATGGCACGCTGTCCGATGATGAGTATCGTTGGCTGACCAAGCGGGCCGAGGGCGGGTTCGGCCTGACGATGACCTGTGCGGCGCATGTGCAGGAGAGCGGCAAGGCCTTTTCCGGGCAGCTCGGCATCTGGAACGACAGCCATATCGAAGGACTGAAGCGGCTGGCGGACGGCATCCACGCGGCGGGCAGCACATCGAGCGTGCAGATCCACCATGGCGGCGAGCGGGCGGTGCGCGAGCTGAATGGCGGTGACCTGGTGGCGCCGTGGGATGGCGGCGAGTTTGGCGCGCGGGCGCTGACCACCGACGAGGTCAAGGCGGCGCGCGACGCCTATGTCGCGGCGGCGGTGCGGGCGGAAAAGGCGGGCTTTCACGGCGTCGAGATTCACGGCGCGCATGGTTACCTGCTCTGCGAATTCCTCAATGTGGAACAGAACAGGCGCGAGGATGGCTATGGCAGTGACTATGCCGGGCGCACGCGCATCATTCGTGAGGTGATCGACGGGATCAGGGCGTCCACTGGCAAGGATTTCCAGCTGGGCCTGCGCCTCTCCCCCGAACGCTTTGGCGTCGACATTGGCGAGACACGACAGTTCGCGCAGGACCTGATGACCGGCGGGCAACTCGACTATCTCGACATGTCGCTGTGGGACTGTTTCAAGGAACCGATTGACGAGGGGCACAAGGGCAAGCCGCTGATCGACTGGTTCACCGGGCTGGAGCGCGGCACCTGCCGGCTGGGCGTGGCGGGCAAGCTGATGGGTGCGGAGAAGGCGCAGGCCTGCCTCGACCATGGCGCGGACTTTGTGCTGATCGGGCGCGGGGCGATATTGCACCATGACTGGCCGAAAAAGGCGCTGGCCGACGCGGGCTTTGCCGCGACGCCGCTGCCGGTATCCCGCGCCTATCTGGAAAGTGAATTTCTGGGGCCCGCGTTCGTCAACTATATGGCAACGGGCTGGCCCAATTTCGTCTCGGATCGCTGAGGCGGGAGGGAGAAAATGGTGCTGCTGGCGAGGATTGAACTCGCGGCCTCTCCCTTACCAAGGGAGTGCTCTACCACTGAGCTACAGCAGCAACCGGACCCGGCAAGGCAAAGCCATCTGCGGGGCAGGCGCGGCCTATGGCTGGCGGCTCGCGGCCTGTCAAGGCATGGCAGCGGGGGATGTGCAACATTTGCTGGGAACGCGGGACTTGCGCGGGCGGGCCGTGAGGTTCTAGGCAGCGGGTGATGAGCAACAGCACCCCACCCAAGCCGCCAACCGAAGCCGAACGTCGCGCCCAGCGGCTGGCCGAACAATTGCGCACCAACCTGCGCCGGAGGAAGGCACAGGCGCGGGCGATGGGTGAGAAAGATGCGGGCGACGGCGGGGCGTGAGGCCGCTCAGCCGCCGGCCCTGACCCGGCGGACCGGGACCGGGATGTTGCAAACATCCGCCCCGCCTGCGGGAATGTTGAAGAAAGGATCGCGGCGGTTGGCCCGCGCCTCGGCATAGCGGGCGAAGCTGGCGCTTTCGGTTGAGAGATATTCCATGCGCGGTTGCTCGGCATCAGGCAGTTCGCTGGCAAGGCGGATGGATGTTATGGTGGTGCGCTCTTGGGGCGTTTCATAGAAACCCAGCGGGCCGGTGCCGCGTGGCAGCGAGGAGAGATGCTCGATCCCCTCGACCACCCGGCCGACCAGCGCGATGTTGCGGTCGAGATGGCGCGGGGCGTGGCCGATGACAGTGTAGAGTTCCGCGCCTGAACCGGTGTCGGGCGACATGTTGCGGCCGACGCCGACCATGCCGTAGCAGTGGACGGGGGCATAATTGCCGGGGGTGCCTTCGCGCGCCGTCATGCTGAGCGGCCATCCCCTGAAGAAGTGGAAAGACCCGCCATAATTGTCCCAGCCGAAAACGGGCATGCGCCGCGACGTCAATTGCCCATCAGGGCCCATCAATTGCTGCATTCCCTCGCGTGACTGGAACAGTTCGTAGAATTGCCGCCAAAAGGATGTTGTTTCGTCAAGAATACCAGTCTCGACGGCGACACTTTGCGGGACCGCATAGTCAGCCTCACCCATCACCCTGAGCCCTGCTGGCAGCGCCCGCGCCTTGGCCGGGTCCTCGCCATCGGGATCACCCCATTGCGCCACATAATTGTCCTGCACACGGGTGACGGCGAGGCCATCCCACCAATGCGCGGCGGCGAGTGTGCGGATGTTCGCGACCCAGCCCTGGCTGAACGGTGCGGGCATCAACTGGATGATGACGCGGCGTTCCCCTGTGCGACCTGCACCGCCACGCGGATCCGGCGCCAGCGTCATGACGAGGAGGTCGGAGGCGGGGATCGCCACCCAGTCGGTTGCGGGGGCGGCGGCAACAATCTCCGACGGAGCGGGATGGGCCGGTGGTGTTGCTGTCGGGGCGACAGGGGCTAATGCACCCTGCCCCATCGCAGGACCGGCAGTCAGCGCAAGGGCGGCCAGAGCGGCGCTCGACAGGATGGCGGCAAGGGGACGGCGGAGTGTGAATGCGTCGGTCATAGGCGACAGACTGTGCCAGTCGCCGCAATGATGCAAGGGCGCTTGCCAGCCCGCCCGCATCCCGCTAGTGCCGCGCCTTCCAGAGCAATGCGGAGCGGTGGCCGAGTGGTCGAAGGCGCTCGCCTGGAAAGTGAGTATACGTCAAAAGCGTATCGAGGGTTCGAATCCCTCCCGCTCCGCCAACGCACCGAGTTGCGAAACAAACTGTCTCCCTTGACCATGGTCGGTGGGCACGTCTTCTTAAAAACCTCTGATTTTGCGTCGTTTTTTGGGAGAATAGCTCTCCACTGCCGCTTAGTCACCCACAGGCCGTGAGTTGCAAAAACCGACCGCCTACCGAGAGCATCACGAACTCTATCACCTACCAGAAAACCTAAAGCCGCAGAAAACAGCCATTTTCACCGACCGAACCCCTTCTTTCGAGGTTCGGTCGTCATGATGTTCTCGCTGTCTGCGACGACCTAGGCCACTGGCGTAGTTCGGATCAAAAATGGCAGGTAACGATGCAGCACCATAGAAAGCCCAGAAAAGAGCTCAATGTTACAGTCACTTTCCTGGAGGCAGACAACACAAGCGCCCGCAGACACCATGGGAACATACCATCAGTCGACGTGACAGCGATCAGGCAACGGACCGGCTTATCTCAGAACGACTTCGCCGCCAGCATTGGTGTTCCGGAAGGCACGCTTGTAAGCTGGGAACAAGGTCGCCGGCAGCCGTCGGGGGCGGCCAAGGTGTTACTCGCCCTGCTGGCGAAGAAGCCCAATCTCGTGATGGAGCTTTATCCTGTGGCGCAGCCGAGGGTCAGATGGGCGCCGGGGTGCCCAGACCCCAACACCATGACCGCAGAAGAAAGGTTGGCAGACGTAGGGCAAATCCTAGCTATCGGCATTTTACGAATGCGGACTAACCCAAGCCGGCAGGCCCGTTCGCATGAAGTTCAGTCCTCTCAGGCTGACCGTAAGGAGGCCGCTAACGAGAGCATTCGGTCTGCAATCTCACGCTCGCCCAAAACAACATTATGAGCACCATGCTTCTGCAAATGCTGCACTTCCGCGTCCGAATGCGCTCTTGCGATTACGATTGCCCGATTGTTCAGCGCTCGGCCGTGCTCGGCGATACTGCCCGCCTCAAACCCCTCAGGAATTGCAATCACCAGTTTGCTGGCATGTCGGATTCCAGCTTCTTCCAAGACATTGGGATCAGATGCATTGCCCACGATAACCACAAAACCATCAGCCTCGGCCTTCCGAGCAATATCCTCCTGATCTTCAATGATGACGATCGCGCGGCCTGCATTGCGGGTACCGGCAGCAACAAGCTGCCCCACGGCTCCATACCCCACCAGTACCAAATGCTCGCGCCGATCTGTTTCCCGTTTTTCCTCTAATGCAACTGCATGCGCAGCCGCAGCTTGACCTGCTTTGACCATGGATCCGGCTGCGATCGAGAAAATAAAGGGATTTGCAACGATCGAGATGATCGCCCCGCCTAGTATCAGATCACGCGCCTCAGCCGGTATAAGACCAAGGCCGGTGCCAAGGCTTGCGAGAATGAAGGAGAACTCGCCAATCTGCGCGAGGCTCGCAGAAACCACCAGCGCCGTCCGGTTTGGATGGCGAAAGGCCCTGACGATAAAATAGGCGGCAACTGACTTCCCCACCAGAATGATGGCCACCGTTGCCAATAGCGGCAAAGGCTGGTCAATCACCACCGCCGGATTGAAAAGCATGCCTACCGAGACGAAAAAAAGCACCGCAAAGGCATCGCGTAGCGGGAGAGTCTCCTCGGCCGCGCGCTTGCTCAGCGTTGTTTCGCCGAGGATCATACCAGCAAAGAACGCGCCGAGCGCGAATGACACCTCGAAAATGAAGGCGGCGCCGAAGGCGACACCTAGCGCAATTGATAGGACAGCGAGACGGAACAGTTCGCGCGAACCGGAATGGGCCGCCCAGTGCAGCACCCAAGGGATCAACCTTTTGCCCGCCAGCAGCATGACCGCGATAAAGCCCACGACTTTCAGTACCGCTTCACCAAGCGTGTAGACCACCGTGCTCGTGGTTACCCCGCCCCCACTCATGATATTGGCCAGGACTGGAAGCAGCACGATCGCCAGGACCATCACGACGTCTTCAACGATCAGCCAGCCCACAGCAATGCGGCCCTGCTGGGTGTCGACCAGCTTGTGTCCCTGCAGCGCCCTTAACAGAACGACGGTGCTGGCCACTGACAACGACAAGCCAAAAACTAGACCGGTAACAACACTCCATCCCAGTGAGATGGCCAAAGCAGCGCCGAGCGCAGTTGCGACGGCTATCTGTACGATAGCACCGGGTACGGCGATGTTTTTGACTGCCAACAGGTCTCGCAGCGAGAAATGGAGACCAACCCCGAACATGAGAAGAATTACGCCAAGCTCGGCTAATTCATTGGCAAGTCCCGAATCGGCCACGAAACCCGGAGTGAACGGACCGATAAGCACACCCGCAAGAAGGTAACCAACGAGCGGTGAAATCCTGAGCCGATGCGCGAGGGCACCCATCACGAATGCTACGACAAGTCCGGCAACTATTGTTCCGATGAGTGGCGTGTGATGAGGCATAACGTCCTTATTATCAGCGGTGATGTCCGGTTTGGCTCATCTCCGGAGGATAATAGGAGGGATTTGCATCGGAATCCACTGCGGGCCACGAGAGCGGGGTTTCAGTATCAAAGCCACTGTCGAACTTGACGCATCGTGAAAGCGCAAGGGCTTGAACCAGGTACGCTCAACCAGCGGACTGCCTGGAGGAATCTAAATTTATCATTGTGATACAATGTATTATTCGAAAGAGAGTTCGTCCGCAGAATCTTTCCCACCGCCAGCCACCCCCAGCACCCGTCTCCGTCTGACACCGGCCCTTTGAGGGCCGCGACTGCGGGCGCGTTGACGCGTCCAAACCCTACCGCCGGCCAAAACAGCGGAGAATTTGTGCCCGTTCGGGATCCCACCGTGGCCCCTTGTCTCCGCTCGTACAGGGGCCGGTTGGGTTTGGCTGATTTTCCCTGTTTTGATGCAATAACAGGGAATGCGATTGGGGGGTTCTGTCCGAGCAATTGCACCGGCTAGGCGGGATGGGTGAGAGCCGGTAGCTTCGGCCGATGCCCAGACCCCGCAAGCCCGCTAATCCCTTCCGCTATTTCAACTCGTCGCCTGAGGTGATCCGCCTCGTGGTGATGATGTATGTCCGGTTTCCCCTGTCGCTGCGGAACGTCGAGGACCTGCTGTTTGAGCGCGGGATCGACATCTGCCACGAGAAGTTGCGCTTCTGGTGGAACCGCTTTGGTCCAATGTTCGCGAGATTTTCGACAGCTACGTCAAAAGACACGGGGCGAGAAAGCTGCATCTCCCTGTCCCATCCTTGACCAGCAGAGACTGGTTGGAGCTACGCCGACAGCACCTCGGCCAGCCCTATGCTCTCAGCCCGCCCCAGATCCGGCCTTCGGCTTCCGTATCCAGATCGAGAGCTCCGTGAACCCCCAGTTTCCTGCGCGCTTCATCGAGTGGGGTGTGCCAATAGTCCTCCATCTTCGCCATCCAAAACGGCTCCGAATTGCGTCCGATGGCTATGCCCTGCTCAATGCATTTCAGAGCGGCTCCCCAGGTTTCCGGATAGTGCAGCACGGTACGGAGCAGATACCGCGTGGTGCCCAAGATGCCCATCACGTTCATCTCCCCGGCCAGTTCTTTGTTCTGGATATGCTGGTCGATGGTCGCGAGGCGGAACCAGTAGGGCAGCAGCTCGCCGATATAGTTGAAGCCACCTCCGGTCAAAATATGTTCGTAATCATGCGTTTGACCGGCACGCAGGGAATAATATTGCCATTGGGTTTGCGGCTGGAAGTTGGGAACGATTTGCAGCTCGTAATTGCCCTCGGTCGCCGCCTGATAATAGATGCCGCCGACGGTACCGGGCGCGCAGTCCCGAAGGTCGTCGATGGTGTAATCAGAACAAAACCATTCATTGAACCATTGATCCAGAGCCGGATTGACTCTGCGTTCCTCTCTGAACAGCTCTTCTATGCGACCAAAGTCCCTGAGATCCTGAAGGATCTGGATCAGCTCATACATTTCGGCTGCCGGTGGATAATCGGCGCCATTTTTCTTGAGTGCAATCTTGGCAACCCAGTCGCGCAATCTCGGCTCGTTCAGATATTTTGAGGAGGAGACCAATATGGACGAGTCCGTGCCAAGCAACTGCACACCGCGCGCGAGATAGGGGGTGTCACTGGTATCCATCGTCATCTCTTCCTGCTCCCATTGTCCAAACCCGCCGCAACCGGACCGTCACAAAGGGCTGTGCGCAAGGCCGAGGCCGCCGCCGAAACAGCTTCATCCGCCAAGGGCACCATGCCAACCATGCTTGCAAATCCGTGGATGCCGCCGGGATAGGAATGAAGAGCGACCGCGACGCCAGCCGCCTCCATCTTTGCCGCAAAGGCCGCCGCTTCATCATGGAGCGGGTCATTGCCGGCAACGACGATTGTAGCAGGCGCAACATACGGGCTGATCGGGCCAGCCAAGGGCGATGCGCGCTGGTCGCTGGCCAGAGCCTCACCGACTCGGTCCGGTGCATATTGATCCCAATACCAGCGCATCTGCCGGGCACTTAGGAAACCTGGAAACTCGGTCTGAAACGACGGTGTCGAGCAGCTTGCATCCAAGGCCGGATAAAAAAGCAGCTGATGGCATATGGCCAGATCTCCGGCGAGCGACTGGGCCGC
Source organism: Sphingomonas lacunae (assembly GCF_012979535.1). Lineage (NCBI taxonomy): Bacteria > Pseudomonadati > Pseudomonadota > Alphaproteobacteria > Sphingomonadales > Sphingomonadaceae > Sphingomonas > Sphingomonas lacunae. The sequence continues at coordinate 1,932,603 of NZ_CP053015.1, read as the reverse complement.
GGCAGCCGCAAGGTTGCCGCCGGCACTGTCTCCTGCCACGGCCATCCGGCCCGCGTCGATGCCCAACCTCGCGGCCTCGCTCTTTGCCCACGCAATGGCCGCCAGCGCATCGTCATAGGCAGCGGGGAACGGATGTTCGGGCGCCAGCCGGTAGCCGATGGACAACACAGCGCACCGGGTCTCATTGGCCAGAGTGGCGGCAAGCCTGTCATGCGTGTCCAGAGTGCCATGGACCCATCCACCGCCATGGAAGAACAGTATCAGCGGCAGCACCTGATCTGGCTCGGGATGGTACAGACGCGCTGGAAGCTGACGCCCTTCGCACCCGATGGCAAGATCACAGCGCTCTGCAATATCAACCGCAGGCCCCGGAATGGGCACGTCCAGAAAGGCGCGCAAACTGGCCGGCTCCAAAGGGTCTGGCAATGCAAAGCCGGCTTGCGCCATAGTGTCCAGCATGGCTTGCAAGTGAGGATCAATCATAAGGGACTCCCGGTCAGTCAACTTCTCAGGAAGCCCTGAAATCCGTTTTGAACGGCGGCCTGGCAGAGTTCGCGATAGCGCGGGAAGCCACCAACATAGACCATGAAGCCTCCTTCCTTCCCGTCGATATTCCTGCCATTGTACCAAGATCGTGCCTGACCATAGAGCGTATGCGACGCTGTGGCGTCGACTTCCGCAGCCCAGAGTTGCTCGGCCTCAATGCTGGTGTCGATCCTCGAAAATCCGTCCCTTTCCAAGTCAGTGATCATGCCCGCAATATAATTGACCTGCCACTCGCCCGCGGTGATCATCTGGGCCAGGGCGGCAGGCGTCAGCGGGCCGTGGACCATGAACAGATTGGGAAAACCGGCGATCATGAACCCGAGATTGGCGGTTGGTCCGTTCCGCCACTTGTCCGCCAGCGTCAGTCCGTTCAGACCCGTGACATCGATCCGGGTCAGCGCCCCGGTCAATGCATCAAAGCCCGTTGCCGTTATGATGACATCCAGATCATGGTCGGCCTCACTCGTCTTCAATCCGTTGAGCGTGAACGCCTCGATTGGAGCAATTTTCACATCGACCAGCGAAACGTTGGCGCGATTGAACATCGCATAATAGCCGTTGTCGATGCAGAGCCGCTTGGCACCGATCGGATAATCCTTCGGACACAGCTTCTCCGCGGTATCCGGGTCCTCGACGATTTCACGAATTTTGCCGCGAACGAACTCGCAGACCACTTCGTTGGCCGCGCGGTCAGTCATGACATCGGTGAAGGCGACCATCAGTTGGAATGCGCTTTTCGAAGCCCAACCCGCTTCAAGAATTTCATGCTGTTCGGCCGGCGTGTAGTCATGCGCAGACTTGGTCGGGTAATCTATGATCGACACCCCGTAAGTGTCGAGCATCCGGACACGTCGATCAGGATAGTTGTCTTTCCAGTCGCGTTCGAGCGCAACATCCATTGGCCGGTTTCCCGAAGGCATGCTGTAAGCCGGAGTGCGCTGAAAAACCGTAAGATGCTTGCACTGTTCTGCGAGGATCGGTGCGGCCTGGATCGCAGTTGAACCAGTACCGATGATGCCCACACGCTTGCCTGCCAGATCCAAAGGCTCATCGGGCCACCTTGACGTGTGATAGATTTCGCCCCGGAATTTCTCCCGCCCCGGCCAATCGGGTGTGTTGGGAGCCGACAGGGCACCCGTCGCCGCAACGACATATTTGCAGACGATGTGATCGCCATTGGCTGACCGCACATCCCAGCGGTTGCGGGCCTCATCAAATGAAAGTGAGCTTACCGCCGTCGAAAGGCGGATGTCCTTCCGCAAGTCGAAGCGATCGGCGACATGGTTTGCGTATCGTTCAAGATCCGGCTGCGCGGAGAAGATCTCCGGCCATTTCCAATCCTGCTGCAGCTCTTCGTCAAAGCCGTACGAGTATTCGACGCTCTTGATATCGACCCGTGCGCCCGGATAGCGGTTCCAGTACCAGGTACCACCGACACCATCACCCGCCTCCAGGCAGACAACCGAGTGTGTCTTGCGCAATTTGTGAATGGCATAGAGGCCAGAGAATCCGGCACCAATGATCACGACATCAAAGATTCCAGGATCACTTGCCATCATGCTGGCCCTCGCCTTCAATCGGGGTTGCGACAAGGCCGAAGCTGGTTGGCGGACTGCGATCGATGATCATCCTGGTCCGATCGCGTAGCGGCTCGTCAAACATTTCGGGATGAGGAATGATCCAGTACTCACCTCGTCCGATCGCTTCGAACACCAGCCCGGCAAGCTGATCCGGGCTCATGCCGTTTTCATCGCTCATCCCGCGCAGCATGGCCATGAAGCCCGCTGTTGGAGCGGGCGCCGGCTCGTCCATGATCGCGCTTCTGACCGGACCGGGAGCAAGGAGCGAGACCTGCACCTTACTGCCCGTCGCGGCCAGTTCTGCGGCTAGCGCCTCGGAAATTGCCACAATCGCGAATTTGGTGGCCGAGTAAGGAGCCATGAACGGAGAGGTCAGGAACCCACCCAGCGATGACGTATTGACGATCCTTGCCGGCCGGTCTGCAGCAATAAGCCTCGGCACGAATGCCCGGATGACGTTGACGACACCGCCGATGTTCACCGCAAGCGATCGCTGCCAGGTCGCTGCGTCGATTTCCCATGTCAGGCCGCTGGAAAGCACGCCGGCATTGTTGAAGACCAGATCGATCTGGCCAAACCTATCAAAGGCTGCCCTGGCGAGAGATTCAACCGCCACTTCATCCCGCACATCGGTTTGCACGGCGAGGACTTCGGTGGGCAGATCCTCAGCGAGCCGGTTCAGCGCTGCTTCGTTCCAGTCCGCCAGGACCAGCTTCATGCCGCGCGATGCCGCGTAGCGGGCAAGGCCAGCGCCAATGCCGCTCGCCGCGCCAGTGATCACGCAGGTGTTCATGCAATTGCCCCCGTGCCGGCTGCCGCAGTGCCTTCGCCAAGCACGGCAGCGTCCTGCCGGATCTCACGCCGGGCCATGGCCTCCCACAGGAAGGGGAAGCCCAGATCATCTGACATTTGCGCAACCTTGAGCGTGGCGGGGTCGGTGATCGGCGTGCCGATCCCGAGTGCCTCAACCTGCCATGCAAGGCGGCAGCGATGTTCGAGTGTGATCGCCCGCAAATGGGCCTGGCGCACGTCCTTGCCGACCAGAAAGACTCCATGATTTTTCAGGATCGCCCATTTGCCGGCACCCAGCGCCGCCGCGGCTGCTTGCGCTTCCGACAAGCCATCAACGGTGCCAGCATATTCATCGTAAAAGACGGGATCGCCCGCGACCTGCCCAGACGTCTGGTCATAAACCGGTGGAACCCGGCCGCATGCTGACCAGACCAGCCCCCAACGCGGGTGGTTGTGCATGACCACCCTGATGTCATGCCGGTCGCGGTGCACCGCCAGATGGAGACCGATGGCCGGTGTGACGTTCCAGTCGCCTTCCACGACGGCACCGCTGCCATCAATGCGAATGATATCGGAAGCGGTGACCTCATCCCAGGCCAGCTCCCACGGGTTGACTAGGAATGTTCCGTCAGGCTGGGCCAGCGTGATGTGACCGGCGATATGATCGTCATAGCCTTCGCGGTGAAGCGCGCGACACAGCAAGGCCAGTTCCTGATGCGGGGTCAGTTCCGGCAGCAGCGGATAACGGCCCGGGTTGGGCGCCAGCTTTTCCAAAATCGGATTGGATCGTCTGGGAGATGCCATCATTCTGTTCCTTGTCTGATCGGACCGGACGCGCGCCATGCCAAAGGCATCCTCCAGCCTATGCCTTTGGCGGAGCGGAAGGCCCGGGCCAGATGCGGTCGGCAATGCGGATCGGAAAGCGCAGCAGCATCTGCCCCATGCCCTTGGCCGCCGGGTCCAAGCGGGTGCTGGCGTTGATGCCGCCCTGCAGCGCGTCATGGACCACAAAGTTGAGTGCGTGGAGCCCCGGGACATCGTAGCAATCAACGCGCGGAGCGAGCCCGTCGCGGCCGAAATGGCGATACCATTCACCAACCGCTTCGGGTGTTAGCGAAGCTTGCAGATAGGGCAGATATTCCGGTTTTCGGGCGATCACAGCGACGTTGAACAGATGCCCTTTGTCACCGCTGCGTACCCATGCCAGATCGACCAGACTGGCAGTCACCTCTCCGGCAGGTGCGACAGCCATCGTGCGTCGCTCGGGTGCGTGCCCTTGCCCATTCACTGGCAGCCCGGGATGCTGGGGCAACTGGCGCGTCACCCCGTTTATGGTCATAGTGGGCACGATTTTGTGCTTATCGATCAGGAACAGGAAAATCCCGGTGACCGGCATGACGCTTGTCGAGAGATTGATAGACGTTCCCACCGCCATGCCGGAAATCCCCGCCCACTGTTCCCGGGCAAAGATCGCGGCGCCCTCCTGGGTTGGATGATCGACCACCAGCTTTGCAATCACCTCTCGCGATCCGGCGGGATTGGCATGGGCTCCAAAGCTTGCCTCGCCCCCGATCAGGACCACATCGGTCTGGCTGAAGTTGGCAAGGTTTCGTGCCTGCAGCAGGAGGCGGGACCGTGCGAAGAGCGCCTCAGCCTGACGAACCGCCTTCGCGGCGGCATCCTCCCCGATGATCGGTTGATAGGCTGTGGTTCGCCAGCCGGCATCAAATGTCGCGCACGCCTTGTACGTGTTTGTCGCCGGCCGACCTTTTGCACCGGAAACAAGCACGCGGTTCGGACCGGCCTCGTTGAGCACGACATTGCTGAAATCGCACCGGACATCAGCAACGATATAGTCGGCAGGATCACTCACTTCGTACAAGATCTGCTCTGCCACGGTCCCGATCGACACAAGGCCGCCGGTCCCGGTCGGCTTGGTCACGACGAAGCTACCATCGGCCCGGCACTCACCGATCGGATATCCCATATTGGCCCAATCGGGCACGTCCCGCCAATCGGTGAACGTTCCGCCAGTGACCTGCGCGCCGCATTCCAGCACGTGCCCGGCCAAAGTGCCAGCCGCCAGCAAATCCCAATCGTCGGAACACCAGCCGAATTCGTGAATCAACGGCCCGAGCACGACCGCGCTGTCGACCACGCGCCCGGTAATGACAATGTCCGCGCCATGGGCAAGGGCGGCTGCGATGGGAAATGCCCCCAAATAGGCGTTGGAACTCAGCACATGGTCGGGAAATTCAGCGCCGGTGAACATGTCGCGGCAGCCGGCGCTCAGCAAGTCCGCTTGGCGCGGTCTCAGGTCATCGCCCTCGACATAGGCAACTTTGAGTTGCAAATCCTTTTCGGCAATCAACGCCTCAAGCGCTACCGCCAGTCCTGCCGGGTTCACGCCGCCGGCATTGGCAACCACCTTGACGCCCCGCGATGCTATTTCGGAGAGATGCGGACCGACATGAACAGTCAGGAAGTCGGTGCCATATCCCGCTGCGGGATCGGCGGCCTGCATCCGGCCAAAAATGCCCATCGACCCTTCGGCCAGGTAGTCGAAGATCAGATAATCCAGCGCCCCACCCGAGAGTAGTTGCGTAACGGACAGCGCGGTATCGGAAAAGGACGCGGTCGCGCCGCCGATCCGCACCACTTTTCCTGCGTCCTGCATTTCGGCCATAGATGGCTCCTGCCCATTCCTCTGGCCCTTGGCTATCAGGTCGGATTGCAACCAACTGTCACCCGAGTTACAGTTGGTTGCAATGAAGCAGGAACAGCGCAATCTGGCACTGGATGTTTTGAGCGCGTCCGATTGGCTGAGGGATTACCCGACAGCTCTTGTGCAGCAACTGGTGCAGGAAGGCAGGCTGGTCCGACTGAATGCCGGTGAATGGGCACAGGCGGAAGGCGATGATCGCAGCGGCCTATTTGTAGTTATCGACGGCTCGCTCCATTCCTTCTGTGCCGCACCGGGAGGCCGGGCCGTGATGATCGGCGTCGTTGCGGCCGGCGCAGTGCTAGGTCACGCCACCCGTTACAGCGGTGGTCCGCGGCTGGTAACGGCGGTTTGCGTTGAACCGAGCCTGCTGCTGGAAGTTTCCGAGACGTCTCTTGAGCGTGTCGCGATGCAGTTCCCAGAAGTCTGGCGCGCGATCGCCGGGTTTGCCTACGCCAACACCCGCAGAGCATTGCAAATGGCGGCAGAGGTCATTTCTCTGAAGCCTCGCCAGCGGATTGCCGCGCGATTGCTGGCGGCAATCGATGGCGGCGGCCTTGAAGGCACGGCAACCTTGCGTGTCAGTCAGGAACTACTGGGCGAAATGCTGGGGCTCACTCGAAAAACAGTGAACTCACATTTGTCCTCGTTCGAGAAGATTGGTCTGGTCCGATCTAGTTATGGACAAGTCAAAATACTGAATGTGGATGGCCTAAGAACTGTTGCAAATAGCTAGTGTTTAACCGGGCGGGCACTGTCAGAGCAGATGCACCGGCTAGGCTGATTGACTGTGGGCGGCTAACTCCTGCGCATGCTAAGACCTCGCAAACCAGCCAATCCGTTCCGCTGTTTCAACTCATCGCCCGAAGTGATCCGCCTCGTGGTGCTGATGTATGTCCGGTTTCCACTGTCGCTGCGAAACGTGGAGGAACTGCTGTTCGACGTCAGCGGGATTCCCGGATGAAGGGCTTCGGCCATTGGAAATGGCATCTCGACGAGATGTACGTATAGATCGGCGGCCAGATGCACTACCTCTGGCGCGCAGTCGACCAGGAAGGCGAAGTTCTACAGCCACGTGCCCTTCAGGCGACGAGAGCGGGCGATGCTGCGGTTCCGGCAAATGAAGTCGCTACAGAAGTTCGCCTCCGTCCACGCCTCATTCCACAACCACATCGCCTCAAACTGCCACTTCGTTGATCGATGAACCTACAATCTCCACCGCTCAGCTGTCCTGGCTGAGTGGCAATCGCTCACGGCCTGAAGACTGCACTCCCCTGCCCTAGCTGCGCCGAACGGAGAGAAGTTGCGATTGGTCTGACAGAACCGTCTGACCGCACCTCTCTTATCCTTCAAGTTGATCGAAGCGGATATCACTGCCATCGACCGGTATGCTGATCAGCATACCGTCGCGGCCAATGGTTACCCCATCCGCCCGCTCTTCGCTCACTCCCCGCAACCATGGCGTGCGAAGCAAGCCGAAAACCAACGGCGGCGCCATGTGGGTAAAAATCAATTCCCGCACTCCCGCCCTGTTGGCGAGTCGCGCCGCCTCAACCGGATTGATGTGATAACGGCTGGTATCGCGCAGGACCTTGGCGAACGTGTCCTGACCAATGGCGTCTGCTTCCTGTGCCATAATGTTCTGCAGATGGTGGGCCTGCGCCTCGCTCACCAGGACATCCGCGCCGCGGGCCGCTGCTGCCAATCCGTCATTCAAGACAGTGTCGCCTGTAATGACGACGGAGCGCCCTCGGTACTCGAAGCGGTAAGCGAAGGCAGGCGAGACCGGTCGATGATCCGTTTCAATGGCAGTGACCGTCACGCCACCGGAGCTGTAGATGACCTGAGTGCGACCAACCGGCGTGTCGCCCGGTTTCACGAAATCGGACGGATAGGGAACCATGACCGCCGCATCGATCGGCAGCAATCCCTGGCCGTGATTATGATGCGCGTTGCGGTAGGTGCGATCGAAACTATAGGCAGTATTGAATCCGCCGACGACTTGCTCGAGACCTGCAGGCCCGAACACCTTTAGCGGCGACCGGCGACCTTGCGCCCACCCCTGCATGTTCAGTTCACCCAATTCGCCGATGTGGTCGGAATGGAAGTGGGTGAGAAAGACTGCCTCCACCTGCGGCGTGGGCACTCTCCAAAGAGCCAGATTCTCAGAAGATTCAGGTCCGATATCGACGATGAACAACTTTCCGCCCGCCACTACGAGCGTACATGCCTTGGCAGATTGCCTGAGCGGTAAGGGGCTGGACGTTCCGCACAGCAGCACACGAAGCGCGTCGTCGGTGACAGGCAATTGGCTGGCTCGCGCCAACTGCTGGCGGGCGCCAATGGCAAAAAGCCGGTCCTGCAAATTCGGCGAAAGCTGGAATGCCAGAAATGCTGTCGCGACAACGACTCCGGCACCCAACGCCGCCCAAGCCAACAACCGCTTCATACGCTCCCCTCATTGACCATTTAGTCAACTATTGAGCGATTATGACCATATGGTCAAGTCAATCCACCAAGCCGGCGCGATCCGGACAGTCTGAAACCGTTCAAGGCTGGTGTTCCTCCAGCAAAAGCTGCGATTGTGACGCGGCATAGCTGGCGGCATCGTCTCCGCTAAGGCCCAATCCGGTAAGCGCCAATATGATCATATCCTCAAGCCGCTTGGCTGCCTCGGTCGCATCCACGCGACGTTCGATGGCGTTGATCATGAGGACCTGACAGAGGCCGAGCCAATAACGGATTCCGCTTTCCCGCGCTTCCTTGCGCAGGCGGCCGGTTGCGAAAGCGGCACTCATGTCTGCGGCCACGCCCTGATTCAACGGCTGATCTCGCAAGGTGGATTGGCTCATGTTAAGCAGCATGATCTTGGTCTTGCGCGGTTCCTCCAGCGCAAAAATCAGGCCGGTGCGCATACCTCCGGCCAATCTGGCCACAGGGTCGCTTACGGTGGCGTTGGCGCGACCAATGCGTTCCTCGAGCTCAGTACGGATTTCCCCACCAATCGCCCGACCAAAAGCAGCTTTGTCATGAAAGTGATTGAAAAAGCTTCCCTTTGCTACTCGCGCCCGGCTGACAATCTCGTCAACTGCAAGTGCGTCTATCGGGCGTTCTGCAAGCAGTTCCAAACCGGCTACCACAAGAGCGCGATAGGTACGCTGGGAGCGGGGATTTTTGGGCAAGGCGGACATGAGAGCAACCTACTTGACCGGCCACCCCGGTGTCAATAACTTGACCAAATAGTCAACTAACGATTCGGGCAGTACCTGGGACGGGAGAGCTTGCTGATGAGCACGATCCGCATCGAAGACATTGCCCATGTCCGCTATGCCGCGCCGGACCTTTCGGCCATGCGTTCATTCCTTGAGGACTTCGGGCTGACATGCTTCGAAACAGCGGGCCGGCTCTATGGCCGTGCAACGGACGGCCGTCCGTTTGTCCATGTGACCGAACGGGGTGCAGCCCGGTTTCTGGCGGTGGGTTTTCGAGCGGCAAGCGTTGCCGATCTGGAACGTCTCGCCGCCAGCGAGAGAACGAGTGTCGATGAACTTGACGAACCTGGCGGTGGTAAAATCGTCCGGTTGACCGATCCGGACGGCTACCTGGTTGAGGTTGTCGCAGGACAGGCAAACGCAGATCCTGCCCTCCCCTTTTCGGACCCGCCACGCAACAGTGCCGCGGCCAAAACTCGGCATCGGGCAACCGTCCGGGTCAATCCCGGCCCGGCCCATGTCAGTCGGATCGGACATGCCGTATTGAAGGTCAGCGACTTCCGGGCATCCGAACAATGGTACAAGGATCGCTTTGGATTCATTACCTCGGACGAGGTCGAAGCGGCCGCCAATGTCCCTCTGGGTGCATTCATGCGGTGCGACCGCGGTGACCAACCGGCCGACCATCACACCCTTTTCCTTGCCCAGTTGCCGGGTGAGCTGGGAATCCTTCACGCGGCGTTCGAAGTGGCGAATCTCGACGACCTGATGCTCGGTCACCAGCATCTCAAAGCCCGCAAGCGGCAACAGGCATGGGGCGTCGGCCGCCACATCATGGGCAGCCAGATTTTTGATTATTGGAAAGACCCGTTCGGCAACGAATTGGAACATTGGACCGACGGCGACCTGTTCACAGCCGACGATCCACCCAACAAACAACCGATGAGCGCGCTTCTCGACGTCCAATGGGGAACACCCCATCCGATGTTCGCGGGCAGGGTGGCACCACCCGCTGGCTTGGTTTCGTTTCTGATGGCCGTGCGCTTGCGCGTTCTTGGCCTCTTCCGTCGCAAAAACAGGGAAACTGCCTGATGAAACTCTGCACCTTCACCGCCGATGGCCACACCCGAACCGGGATTGTAACGGGCGAGACCGTGATCGAAACCGGCATTGAGGGGTCAATGATCGACCTCATCCGCCAGTGGGATGCCATCAAGCCTGAACTGGAGGCGAAGGCGGCGAGCGGTGGCGGCATACCGCTGACGTCGGTCAAGCTGGAAGCACCTGTTCAGCGTCCCGGAAAGATTTTCGCGATCGGGCTCAACTATGCTGATCATATTGCTGAATCGAACATGGGTACGCCGGAACAGCAAGTCTGGTTCACCAAGGCGCAAACCTCGGTCAACGGCCCGTATGACCCGATTGAAATCGCTCGTGGCACCTTCACCAACGACTATGAAGTCGAGCTGGTGGCCATCATGGGCAAAGGCGGCAAGCACATCCCTGCGGGGGACGCTCCGGGCAGGGTTTTCGGCTACTGTGTGGGCAATGATGTTACCGAACGCATGGCCCAACACGCCACACAGCAGTGGTCGTTCGGCAAGAGTTTTGACACCCATGCTCCCATGGGCCCCTGGATCGTCACAGCCGATGAGGTCAGCGACCCGCACGATCTTGGCATTCGGTGCTTCATCAACGGGGAGCAACGCCAAAGTTCCAACACGAAGCATCTGGTTTTCAATATCTGGCAGCAGGTTGAACATCTGTCTCGCGGCATGACGCTTGAGCCGGGCGATTGCCTGTTCACCGGCACGCCAGGGGGAATTGGCGCTGCTATGGACCCGCGCCAGTTCCTGAAGGCAGGGGATGTGGTCCGGTGCGAAATCGATGGACTCGGCCACATTGAGGCAACCATGGTTGCCGAGGACTGAGGCGTGCGCATCCTTATCATCGGCGCTACCGGCAACAGCGGACTGGCCCTGACGAAAGGTGCACTTGCGCGGGGACTTGACACTAGAGTCTATGTGCGCAGCGCAAACAAGATCAGGGATTTGCTTGGGGCCGATGCATGCGAACAGCTCAGCATCCGCACGGGCACCCTTGCCGACAGGGCCGCATTGGCCGACGCCATGAAGGGTGCCGACGCAGTGGTCAACGCGGCCGGCAATGCCACGGTGGACGCGGACTTTGTGTCGATGGTCCAGAGGGTGATTGATACGGCCGAACAGGTTCTGGGGGCCAATGGCCGGCTATGGCTGTTCGGCGGTGCAGCGGCTCTCGATGTTCCGGGAAGCGATCTGCGGGTCGCGGATCTCCCCTTCGTTCCAAAGCCGTTCAAACAGCACATCCACAATCATGCGCGCGTCGCGATGACCAGTCTCGACTGGTCAATGCTGTGTCCCGGCCCGATGGTGTCGGCCGCGGATGGCTTGCCGCATAGTGCTTTACGGGTCAGCGTGGATTGCTGGCCAGTCGACGGGCCAGGATCGCCGCGATTATTCAAATCCTTGCGCATTTTGAAGGCGTTCAAAGCGCGCCTGCCCGAGTTGATCGTGACGTACGAGGACGCCGCAAAAGTCATTCTCGACAATCTCCCGGCACATGGACCCTACGCAAGAAGGCGCGTCGGCCTGGCCCTGCCACCCGGGCATGTTGGTGCAAAACCGGGGATGATGTGATGACCAAGCCGAAAATTGATGCGATGTGCGACGTGCTGATCGCCGGCGGCGGTCCCACGGGGGTCACCCTGGCGGTGTTGCTTGCCCGAAGGGGTGTCAACGTCATCGTCGTCGAAAAGGAGGCAGACATCTACCCGTTGCCCCGGGCTGCCCATATCGACCACGAAGGGATGCGGATCCTTCAGGAAGCGGGCGTCGCCGACGCCGTCATGGCAACTGCGCGGCGAGCCGACCGCTATGACTTCATCAATGCGAAAGGCGATGTGCTTTTGCGTTTTGAGGGGGCAACCCGGACAGGGGCTGGCGGCTGGCCATCCGCCAACATGATCCACCAACCCAGTGTTGAGGCCCAGTTGCGCAAGGCCCTCGCGAGCGCACCGAACGCCGATCTGCGCACCTCGTCAGAAGCCACCGGATATGAAGAACATGGTGACTGCGTCGTCGCGCGGATTTCAGGGCCAGACGGGGACTACAGAATTCAGTGCCAATATCTTGTCGGTGCAGATGGCGCCCGTAGCCCGGTTCGCAAAGCGGCAGGAATCAGCTTCAATGACCTCAATTTCGAGGAACCGTGGCTGGTTGTCGATGTGCTGGTCGATGACAGCTCAAGGCTCCCGACCGCAAACCTCCAGATCTGCGACCCGGATCGACCGACAACCTGCGTCCTGATGGGCGAGGGGCGGCATCGATGGGAATTCATGATCAAGCCCGGCGAAACAGCCGAGGAGGTCTGTCAAGACAGCTTTATCGAACGACTGCTTGAGCCATGGGATGTGAAAGGGGCGGTCAGGCTGGAGCGGAAGGCAGTGTATACGTTTCGGGCAAGGATCGCCGAAAATTGGCGCAAGGGCCGGGTCCTGTTGGCCGGAGACGCCGCGCACCAGACTCCGCCATTTGCCGGACAGGGGATGTGTTCGGGTCTCCGCGATGCCGCCAACCTGGCCTGGAAACTGGCAGCCGTCACCAAAGACAATGCCGACCCAGCCCTTCTGGATACATATCAACCCGAACGCGAACCCAATCTGCGCGCAACCATCGATATGGCCATCATGATGGGCAAGACCGTATGTGTAACGTGCCCATGGCGGGCCTGGCTGCGCGATGCAAAGTTCAAACTGGCCAGACGCCTAAGACTTTTGCCGACGGCACCACCAGTCTATCCTCCCATCTCCCAAGGCAAAATTCTGACAGGCAGCCCTGGTGCAGGAAGCTATTTCCCCCAGTTTATCTCGTCAGACGGCCAAAAGCTGGACGACGTACTGGGTCTTGAGCCCAAGATAATCCGTCGTGACGATATGGGGATAGCAGCGGTTGCGCCATTTGCCGCTCAGATAGGCGAATGGCTGGATGCGCATGGTGCCGAAGCGATGCTGATCAGGCCTGATCGATATGTTTTCGGAACGGGCACAGCCAGCGCATTGAAATCTGCGTGGGGAGCGATCAACGCAACCACCCCAGATGAGCGGAGCAACTGATAGCCGCAAGCGGCATGGTATGCCGAGACCCAGAAAGCCCGCCAATGCGTTCCGCTATTTCAACTCATCACCTGAGCTGATCCGCTTGGTGATGATGATGTGCGGCCGGTCTCCGCTGTCGCTGCGGAACGCGGAGGATCGGCTGTTCGAGCGCGGGTTCGACATGTGCCACGCGACCGTTAACTTCTGGTGGGACCGGTTCGGGCTGATGGTCGCGGCGGATTTCCGTGAGCAGCTATATTCATTTGACGACGGCCATAGGCCGTAGCACCTAAGGTGCCACGTTACTGCAATGCACCTTGAGATCACTAGGCTCAGGACTCACTGATCACAGCCAGAAGAGCACGGTGGCCGCCAGTGCGAGGGCGGAGAAGAAGACGGTTGGGCAGCGGTCATATCGCGTTGCGATGCGGCGCCAATCCTTGAGGCGCCCGGACATGATCTCGATACGGTTGCGGCGCTTGTATCGGCGTTTGTCGTATTTGATCGGCAAGGAGCGAGATTTTCGCCCCGGAATGCAGGGCTTTATGCCTTTTTGCTCGAGCGCGTCTCTGAACCAGTCAGCGTCATAGCCCCGATCGGCGAGCATCCACTTGGCCTTGGGCAAATCGTCGAGCAAGGCCGCTGCGCCAGTGTAATCGCTGACCTGGCCTGCCGTGATGAAGAAGCTCAAAGGGCGGCCGTTGGCATCGGTGATGGCGTGCAATTTCGTATTCATGCCGCCCTTGGTGCGCCCGATCAGGCGCCCGAGATCCCCTTTTTCACCCCAAGGTTGGACGCCGTGCGGTGGGCCTTGAGATAGGTCGCGTCGATCATGACGGTCTGTGGCTCGGCCCTTTGCGCGGACAGGCCCTCCATCATCCGAGTGAACACGCGCATCTCACCCCACCGTTTCCAGCGGTTGTACAATGTCTTGTGCGGCCCATACTCCCTCGGCGCATCCCGCTAGCGCAGGCCGTTCCGATTGACGAAGATGATCCCGCTCAGCACCCGCTTGTCGTCGACCCGTGGCTTGCCGTGGCTCTTGGGAAAATACGGCGACAGACGCGCCATCTGCTCGTCCGTCAGCCAAAATAGGTCGCTCATGCTCAGTCTCCTCGCGGAGCCTGAATAAGATCATGCCTTTCAGATCAATGGGTCCTGAGCCTAATCAATGGTCCTGATCATCAGGGCGAGAAGGGCCGCCAAAAGGGCCCCGGCGGCGGCGGCGGCGAACAGCCAGCCGCTGGCTGCGCCAGTCGCTTGACCCATGGCTATCGTCATCGCAGGGATGATGACTCCCGAAAGGGTGTTCGTCAGGTTCAATATGCCCAGAAGGAATGCCCGGTTTGGCGAGTTGCCGACCAGTTGCGCGACAAGCGCGCCGTCGATGGTCAGGAACGCGGCGAGACCAACCGAGAATAGCGCAAATCCCAAATCCAGCTGGAGACGCCCCTCTGCACCGGCGATGACCGCACAACCGCCAGCGACAGCAAGCGCACTCAACCAGAGAAACGGACGACGGCGGCCAATCCGGTCGGAGAGATATCCAATGGACCAGCCAGCGATGACGCTCAGAACCGCGCCGAGCAAGGACAGTTGTCCAAACCATTGCGAGGCCAATCCTTCACTGCGGCTTGTCTCCGGCAATCCAGCGAGGAGAAGAAACAAATAGCTGCCGACTGCAACAGAGGCGCATTGAACAAGCAGCCGCGCCATCCATGCCCGCGCAAAGTCCCACGACACCGTGCGCGCACACGGCAGATCGATCTGGCCGAAGTTCAGACGGGCCTCCGGGTCAGGCTGGGGACAGCGCCAGATATGGGTTTGCAGCAGCAATGGCAGGAGGCAGAGCGTCGCTACAAGGGCAATCACCAAAAGGATGGGACCCAAGCTTGTGACGCCACTTAGTGCGACGAGAAAGATCGCTCCCTGTCCCATCGGCAAGGCCAGATTGAGCAGCCCAAACATCCTCCCCTTGTCCTCATCCGCCACATAATCGGTCGCCAGGGCCCCAAGCGGCGCGAACATCAAATTGAAGCAGACTTGGAACAGCATGAATGCAAGGACCAGATCAGCGGCAGTGGTGGCACGCGCGAGCGCCGGAAAGGCGGCAAAGGTGGCGACCAAACCGAACGCGATCATTGGCATGCGCGTGCCATAGCGGACCATCACCCGGTCACTGACCGCCCCGCCCACAATATTCGCAAGACTCGCGGCCACCGCTCCGGCGAGCAGCGCCCAACTTGTCGAGACGAGACTTGCGGCAGGATCAAGCTCTGCCATGCGCCGCGGCAGCATCAGGCTGATCAGCGGCACAAAGCACAAGAAGGCCCCGACATTCGCACAGACATAGGCCAGGGCGAAGCGACGCTGGGCGTCGGTCATGAAGCTGGCGCTGCCGTGGTTTTCCTGACGACAAGCTCAAACGGCAGTTCGTGATTACCCGTCCGAGGGGCCCCATTGACCGCATCCACGAGACGGCCGCACAGCGAGGCGCTCAGATCAGCGATCGGTTGGCGGATCGCGGTGAGTGGCGGCACACTGAAGCGCACACCGGGCGTATCGTCGAAACTGACCACAGACAGCCCTCCCGGCACGGCAATGCCGCGAGCATCGGCAGCATGAAGCGCCGCGAACGCCATTTCGTCGTTGCTGGCGATGACGGCAGTAGGCGGTACTGGCAGCGCAAGGAGCCTGTCCATCGCCGCGACGCCCGAGGCGAAGCTGAAATCGCCGTGTTCGACATAGGCATCGACTGCCGCAATTCCATATCCGGCGAGCGCCGCGCCATAGCCCGCAAGCCGCGTGTCCGATGCCGCATAGTCGGCACTGCCCGAAATGAAAGCGATCCGCTGGTGGCCAAGCTCGACCAGATGGCGCACTGCGGCCGATGAGGCCTCGGCATCATTCATGAAGACGTTGATCCCGTCCTCCCGCGCCGCCGCGCCGATCCGGCCATAAGGGATGCCGCGGGATTCAAGCAAGCCGGACAAGGCTGTGTTCTCGGTGTGGGGGGGCGTCAGCATGACACCGTCTGGCTGCAACGCCGCCAGCGCTCGTTCGACCTGGCGCACCGCACACTCCTGCTGAGTGTCCACAAGCTCGAACAGCATGTGGTAGCCCCGCTCCTCACAGGTCAGCATGCCGCCATACAGCATCTGGTCCACCCAATCGTTGCCCAGGCCAGCCTGCCAGTTGTGGATTGTTCGCTGTCGGTCATTGATCGCAAGGATCAGATAAGACCGGGCACCGCCCATGCGCCGGGCAGCCAGATTGGGTACATATCCCAGTTGGTCAATGACCTGCAGAATCCGTTCCCTGACCGCAGGTTTGACGTTCGGGCCATTGTTGATGACCCGCGACACCGTCTGTCGCGAAACACCGGCGGCACTCGCCACATGTTCAATTGTTACAGTTCCGCCCTTACTGGCCACCACTCACTCCAATGCAGATGCCCAGCGGACGCCAATGCGTCGCAGAACCCCGCGATACCTGTTGCGCAAATACCTTTGGCCGAGACACTGCCGACTGTGAACGCTCATCCTGACCGTCGCAATAGCAGGAATGCTCTGCTCGGGAAGACGGGTAAGACTTCCGGCGCTCAAGCGGCAGCGGGGCAATAGCGCGCAAGATAGTCACCGTGCATGGGCATATGCTGTGCGACAAATTCAATCGATTGTTGGATGGCATCAAGTTCCTTGCCGGTTGACGGCTCACTCAATGCCTCGGCCATCGCATTATGGCCTCCCATCATGATGCCCTGCCCCATCATGACCGCCGCCCAGCTGGTCTCAGTGAACAGCTCATCATCCTCGCGGAATATCTGGCCATTGTGGCGAAACAGTTCGACCTTCTCTGTCAGGCTGTCGGGGACGGCCATGGTGCGGCAATAGTTCCAGAAGTCGCTGTCGTCCCGGGTCGTCGCATTGTAGTGCAGGATCAGGAAATCACGAATGCGTTCATATTCCTTGCCGGTCAGACGGTTGAAAGCAGCCTCCTGCACCGGCGTGATCCCGTCGAGCGACAGGAGAGCAATGAGCTTGTTTATCCCGGTGTTGATCAGATGGATTGACGTCGATTCCAGCGGTTCCATGAATCCGGCCGCTAGGCCAAGGGCCACCACATTCTTGTTCCAGAACTTCTTTCGACGACCGGTCACAAACCGCAGGTGGTTGGGCTCTGCCGTCGGCTTTCCGGCGATGTTGCGCACCAAAATGTCGAGCGCTTCATCAGCGTCCATGAAGCTGCTGCAATAGACATGACCGTTGCCATTGCGGTGCTGAAGCGGCACCTGCCATTGCCAGCCAGCGCTGTGCGCTGTCGCGCGCGTATATGGCAAGGGACCGCTGCCATCCTCACGAACACAGGGCAGTGCCACCGCGCGATCACAAGGCAGATAGTGGCTCCAGTCCTCGTAACCGGTCTTCAGTGCCTGCTCGATGAGCAAACCGCGGAACCCCGAGCAATCGATGAACAGGTCTCCCTGGTGAACGGCACCATCATCCATCGAGACTGACGTTACAAAGCCACTGCTTCCATCGAGGGACACATCCGCGACCTTCCCTTCGACCCGGACCACACCCCGCTTCTCGGCATAGGCCCTAAGGTAACGCGCATAGCGGCCAGCATCGAGATGATAGGCATAGTTGACCGGCGGCAAGTCGTCGCGCTGATAGTCCTCGGTCCGCGCAAACTTGCCAAAAAAAGCTGCCATGGTTTCCATGTTGAACAGCTGGATCGGGCGGGGGTCCCCTGCGGTGCGATATTTGTGCCAGACATGATGGAAGGAGATACCCTCCATCTGATACCCATAGGCGCCAAAGGGGTGGATGTAGCTGTCGCCTTGCCTGCCCCAGTTGACGAATTGAATGCCCAGCTTGAAGCTGCCTTGCACCGCAGCCATCATTTCCCGTTCGTCAATTTCAAGCAATCGGTTGAAATCAAGAAATGGCGGAATGGTTGCTTCGCCTACCCCGACCGTACCAATGACTTCCGATTCGATCAGCGTGATGGCCACCTTGCGCTTGGCGCAAAGTTTGGAAAGCGCCGCCGCTGCCATCCAGCCCGCCGTTCCACCCCCCACTATAACGATGCGCTCAATTGCCATTCCAACCCTCGTTTCGACACAGATTTACCCGGCACCATATCCCACGCGTGAAAAATGTGAACGTTCATTTTTACTCTTGTGAACGTTCTCAAAATTGGTTAGCTCGCGGACAAAGGATGGAAAAACCATATCCAATGACGTGAAGGGGGAGGTTAACTTGGCACAGTCTCGAGTTGCAGCAGCATTCCGTGTCGCTGCGCGAACCACGGCTTCAACGCTGGCGTTGTGCGCATTTGCGTCCCAGTCCGTAGCCGCTCAAGAGGCGGTTTCCGCCGATAGCGTTGCCGCGACGGACTCGGCCGAGACTGCGGACGCACAGGACGGCGATATTGTCGTCACCGGGTTCCGGGCCGCGCTGGGAAGCGCGCAAGGCATCAAGCGCAATGCCGATACGTTGGTCGATGTCATCACTGCGGAAGACATTGGCGCATTGCCAGACCGCTCTGTCGCCGAGGCGCTGCAGCGTGTTCCCGGCATCAATATTTCGCGCTTTGAGCAGCGCAATGACCCCGACCGCTTTTCAGTCGAAGGTTCGGGCGTCATCATCCGCGGCTTGCCCTTCGTTCGGTCCGAGCTGAATGGCCGCGACATATTCTCTGCCAATGGCGGACGCGAGCTCTCTTTCAACGATGTTTCGCCTGAACTGCTCGGTCGGGTTGAGGTTTTCAAAAACTCGACCGCGGACATGATCGATGGCGGAATCTCGGGCACAGTGAACCTCGTCACGCGCAAGCCGCTTGACCGTCCGGGATTCAACCTCGCCGGCACGATCGAGGGCAACTATGGGGACCTCGCGCGGGAATGGTCGCCTGGCTTCTCCATCCTTGGATCGAATACATTCGAAACCGGCGCCGGCACTTTCGGGATCCAGCTTGCCTATGCCCAGTCGGAACTGGTTACGCGCACCGACGCATCCCAGATCACCGACCCTTGCTATCGCGCGCCGTCACTTGACGCGGCCTGTATCCGAATTCGCCCTGTCGGATCGGGCGGCTTTAGCGGCAACGCGGGCAATGCTGCCACTTTCCCGCCGGCCGGAGCGGTTTTTGTACCAAAGGGCGCCGGGGTTCGGACAACCGACCTCACGCGTGATCGCAACGCCTTTTCGGCGGTGGCTCAGTGGGAAAGCAGTGACGGCCGCGCCCAGGTGACGTTCGAATATCTGCGGGCCGAGACCGAAGCCACGCTGAACGAATTTGCCGTGCTCGCACTGGTCAATGATGACGCTCTGTTCCCCACCATCGCGCCGGGCACCACACCGGTCATCAACGGGAACCAGTTCATTTCCGGCACGCTGACGCAGGTTCAGCCGTTCACCGGCGGGCGCGGAATTCCGACCGAGCTGCTGCGTTTCCAGCGTGATGACACGGCGTCAACCGAAGATTTTTCGCTGCACATCAAGCTCGACCCGACTGACAATCTGCGCTTCAATTTCGAAGCGCAGCATATCTCGTCCGACCGGGAGGAAACGGGCTTCATCTCTGCGATGCAGACCTATACCGATGTGGCGATCGACAATAGCGGTGCGACGCCGCTGGTGCAGTTCCTGCAGCCAGGCACTGCCAACTCCCCGGCGACATATTTCAACGATCCGACGCGCACATTCTATTGGTTCCTGCTGGACAATCAGGTGCGCAACGAAGGTGATCTCACCAGCCTGCGTGCCGATGCGGAATATGACATCAGCGACGATGGCTTTTTCCGTAGTGTCCGCTTTGGCGCGCGCTGGGGCGACCGTGGTCGTGTGACCCGCAACGCCAATTTCTCCAACTGGGGTAATCTTGGTGCGCCCTGGACGGGCCGCGGAGGCAATTGGAACTGCGGCGACTTCCAGGCATTCGGCTGCGGCGGCGCCTATGTCCGGGATTTCCCGAACTCGGCCCAGTTGCGCAGCCCGTTCGGCAACAATTTCCAGCGCGGCAATGCACCGATCCCGTTTGGTGATGGCTCCGCATTCTTCTTTGGCAGCGACAATGTGCTCGCGGACTATCTGAGCGGCGCTGTTCGCACACAGGCGTCGGCAATCACCGCCTACACGCTGACCCCCAATGCCTGGTTCCCGATTTCAGCACGCAACAATGCATTGCCCGGTGGCCCGTGGACCGCGGGCGAAATCTCGGATGTTGAAGAAAGCACCTTTGGAGCCTACGCCCGGGTCGATTTTGGCGCCAATCTTGGTGGCAACATCGAGCTCACGGGTAATGTCGGGCTTCGGTACGTGGAAACGACGATCCGCAGCGCCGGTTCGATCCAGTTTCCGACCGGACAGTTCTTTGACACGCCGCCGGGTGGCAATGGCGATGGTCTTGTGAGTGTGGCCGAACTTCAGGTCTCCTGTGGCGCGGTGCAGCCAGGCCAGGTCGCTCCAGGCTATTGCAGTCTGTCCCCTGCCCGTCTCGCGCAATTTGCCGGCGCCTTTACCGGTGAACTGGTCGACGACAGCGCCAACATCAATTTCCGCAACTGGTTGCCCAGCTTCAATGCCCGGGTCGATTTCGGCAATGGCATGATCGTTCGCGCAGCCGTGTCAAAAGGCATCTCGCGGCCGGACCTGTCGGCCTTTGCCACCGGCGGCGGCATTTCCGACAATACCACCAACTTGCGCGCTGGCGGCACCCTCGATACGGGCCCTCTTTTCCAGATATTCACCGGAAACCGCCTGCTGCGGCCCACAGAATCCTGGAACTACGACCTTTCGTTCGAATGGTATTTCGCTCGTGTCGGCTCTGTAACGGCGGCCCTGTTCCTCAAGGACATCTCGGGCATTGTGAATGGCGGTGCGACGGTCCGTAGCTTCACCAGCAGCAATGGCGTCACCAATGATGTCCTGATCAACGGTCCAACCAACAGCGATGGCGGCACGCTGAAAGGCTTCGAAGTCGCATACCAGCATGTCTATGACTTCCTGCCCGGCTTGCTCAGTGGATTGGGAACACAGCTGACCTACACTTATGTCGATGCGGGGGACTTCAACAACAGTTCGCTCGGCGCGGAGCAAAGCCCGTTTGCCGGCGGCCTGCCACTCGCAGGTGTTTCCAAGCATACGGTGAATGCGACCGTCTTTTACGAAATGGGGCCAATAGCGGCACGCGCCGCCTATAATTGGCGCTCCGATTTCCTGCAGACGCCGCGCGATGTCATCTTCCCCTTCTCTCCTATCTATGGAGAGGCAACGGGCCAGCTTGATGCGTCAATTTTCGTAGCGGTCACGCCGAACCTCAAACTCGGCATCCAGGGCGTTAACCTCCTCGATGAGGTCACCCAAACGAGTCAGGTGATCGACTTTGACGGAACGAGGGTCAGGCGCTCGGCCTTCCGGAATGATCGCCGCTTCTCCTTCCTCGTCAGATTCGATTTCTGATGAAAGGAGGCGAGCCCGACACCATCCATTCCTCCCGATGGTGTCGGGTCGCTCTGCCAAGATGTAGTCGGATACACTCGGACCGACGACGGGGTAGATGCTGCACGTGAGGCCTGCACTGCCCCGTGCCATCCACAGCTGGCGACTTGGCCGGGCAATTATGAAACAAGGCATTCGTTTCGGGACGCTCTGTGATGTTATTGCGAAGATTCATCCTGTCAGCGCTTTTCGTTTCGGCAAGCACCGCCACGCCCGCCCAATCACAGGACTCCGCTGAGGCGTCCCCTGTGCCAGCCTTGTCATCAGAGCATGCCATGCTGCCCGGGTACAGGCTTGTATGGTCAGATGAATTTTCGACCAACGGACTGCCCGATCCGGCTCGCTGGAACTATGACACTCATCGCAACAGGCAAGGCTGGTACAACGATGAGCTCCAATATTATGCCGCCGGGAGGTTGGAAAACAGCCGCATAGAAAATGGTCACCTGATCATCGAAGCGCATGCCGAGCGTCTTGAACGCAGACATTTCCCCGACTGGGGCCGGCAGCGATACACCTCGGCCCGGCTCTACACCAAAGGCGTGCAGGCGTGGACATATGGATTTTTCGAGGTTCGCGCCAAGCTTCCATGCGCGGTCGGGTCTTGGCCGGCGATCTGGTTGCTTCCCGAAGAGTCCCCTGACCCCTGGCCGATCAGCGGAGAGATCGACATCATGGAGCATGTCGGCCACGTTCCCGGAGAGATCAACCAATCAGTCCACACTGAGGCCTATAACCACATTCAGAACACCCATCGAACGGCCAAGTTCATGGTGCCGGATGCCTGCGAAACGATGCACCGCTACCAACTTTTGTGGACCGCGGATTTCGTGCTGGCCGGGATCGACGACCAGCCCAAATTCATGTTCCGCCGCAGCGGGAATGACCGGTCACGCTGGCCGTTCGACCAACCGATGCACCTGCTGCTCAATGTCGCGGTCGGCGGAAGCTGGGGCGGCCAGCAAGGCGTTGACAATGCTGCTTTCCCGGCGCGGTTCGAGATCGATTATGTCCGGGTCTATCAACCGGATCCCGCCACTACCGCTCCGGCCACGCCAGCCGTTGGAGGACGTTGACCATGGCAATCACTCCGATTTCCACCCAAGAGCCGATTTCGACAAGAACTGCTGACCGCACGTTGTTCCTTCTGTCGCTTGGCCTGTTCTTCATCTGGGGCTTTGCGACAGTCCTCATCGATATTCTCATCCCCAAACTGCGCGGGCTGTTCGAACTCAGCTTTGCCGAGGCGATGCTGACGCAGTTCGCATTCTTCCTCGGTTACTTCATCTTTTCGCTGCCCGCCGGATGGGCTGTGGCGAAGCTGGGATACATAAGGGGGATCATCCTCGGCCTCGCCGTGATGACAGCCGGCTGCCTTCTGTTTGTCCCGGCCGCCCGCATCGGCGTTTATCCAGGCTTTCTCGCTGCCCTGTTCATCATGGCTGCGGGCATCACCGTGTTACAAGTGTCAGCCAATGCCGTGATCTCGATCAGTGGGGACCCGGCCAAGGCCTCGGCCCGGCTGACCCTGGCGCAGGCCTTCAACAGCTTTGGCACATTCATCGGACCAATGGTCGGCGCAGCGCTGATCCTCGATGACGGCATTGTGCCTGAACAGGGTGTCGACACTCTCACACCCGAAGCACTTGCCGCTGTACGCAGCGCAGAAGCGGCGGCGGTGCTGCCACCCTATCTGGGTATTGCGGCCATATTGCTCGTCCTCATGGCGGTATTTTGGGCGAAGCGCGACATGCTGCCGCGTAGCGCGCCGGAAGCAGCGGGCGGCGGACTGGGGCTGGATCTGCTTGCGAACCGGCGCGTGGCTTTTGGCGTCATGGCGATCTTTGCCTATGTCGGGGCAGAGGTCTCGATTGGATCATTGCTGGTCAATTATCTGGCTCAGCCCTCGGTGCTGAGCGCCAGCGAAGCCAGTGCAGGCAAACTCATCTCGCTCTATTGGGGCGGGGCCATGATCGGGCGTTTCGCAGGATCCTGGATACTGGCGCGGCTGTCGCCCGGACGGGTGTTGGCCGGCGCGGCAACGATTGCCATAGCCCTTTCTGCCGTGTCTGCCGTTTCAGCCGGCATGGTCGCCGCTGCCACGGTCCTCGCGATCGGCCTAGCCAATTCGATCATGTTCCCGACGATTTTCTCGCAGGCCGTTATTGGTCTCAATGAGCGAGAAACACCGCGGGCAGCAGCCCTGCTGTGCATGGGCATCGTCGGCGGCGCCTTGCTACCGCTCGCCGCCGGTGCGGTGGCAGACAGCGCCGGCCTGAGCTGGTCGCTCATCGTCCCGGCGCTGGGCTATGCCTGGGTCGCAATCTTTGGCCTTTATGTGGCACGCGAAACGCGTGGAGAAACCCGATGACGTTCAATCCCCGCTCTCCCATCCAATCGTTGTTGCTCGCAGCCAGCTCTCTGGCACTTGTCGGATGCTCGGCAACAGCCATCGCCTCCCCAGCTTCAGCACCCACTGCTCCGGTGATAGCGCGCAGCACCGCTGCGGCGGAGCTTGAGGCGCGCGTCGACGCGCTGCTGGCTGCCATGTCCGTCGAGCAAAAGGTGGGGCAGGTCATCATGCCTGACATATCGACCATCACGCCGGACGATGCCCATCGCTACGGCTTTGGTACCATCCTTAATGGCGGCAACAGCGGCCCCGGAGGAAATGAGCGCGCACCCGCGGCGGAATGGCTGGCGCTGGCAGACGCTTATTGGGATGCATCAACGGCGCCGCGCAATGATGGTCGCCCGTCGATCCCCCTGCTTTGGGCGACCGACGCGGTTCACGGTCATAGCAATGTCGTTGGCGCAACGCTCTTTCCGCACAATGTCGGTCTGGGCGCGACCGGCAATGCAGATCTGGTTCGCCGCATCGGGCAAGCAACCGCTGCCGAAATCGGTGTCACGGGTATTGACTGGACGTTCGCTCCAACCATCGCCGTCGCGCGGGATGACCGTTGGGGCCGGACATACGAAAGCTATGGCGAAGATCCCGCCCTCGTTTCGCGCCTTGGTGCCGCCATGGTCGAAGGACTTCAGGGTCGTGTCGGCAGTGCCGAGTTCCTTGGCCCGGCCCATGTCATCGCCACAGCCAAGCATTTCTTTGGTGATGGCGGAACCAACGGCCGCGATCAGGGCGACACCGTGGGCAACGAGACCGATCTGATTGCTCTTCATGCTTCTCCCTACCCGCCCGCGCTGGAAGCCGGTGCGCAGACGGTGATGGCGTCCTTCTCCAGCATCAATGGCGTCAAGATGCACGGCAGCACTGCATTCCTGACCGATCTGCTGCGCGGGCAAATGGGTTTTGACGGTCTGGTGGTGGGTGACTGGAATGGTCACGGCCAGATCCCGGGCTGCACCAACAGCAATTGCCCCCAAGCGCTGCTCGCTGGTCTTGACGTATATATGGTGCCGGAAGACTGGCGGGCGCTGCATGCGTCGCTCATCACGCAAGTCGCAGACGGCACCATACCCATGGCCCGCCTTGACGAAGCTGTGCGACGCGTCCTGCGCGTCAAATTCCGCATGGGCCTGTTCGAGCGCGGTCGCCCTTCCAGCCGGCCACTTGCCCTGCAGCCCGGCTTGCTCGGCAGCCCTGAGCATAGGGCGCTGGCACGCCAAGCGGTGAGGGAATCGCTTGTGCTGCTGTCCAACCGCCAGAACCTGCTCCCGCTGAATCCGCGTTCGACGATTTTGGTCACAGGAGCCGGGGCGAACGATATCGCCATGCAAAGCGGGGGCTGGACGATCAGCTGGCAGGGCGGCGGCGACCTGACAAATGCCGATTTCCCTGGCGCGCAATCGATCTTTGCCGGAATCAATGAACAGGTCACCGCTGCGGGGGGCCAAGCCATCCTTTCAATGGACGGCAGCTTCGAACAGCGGCCTGATGTGGCGGTGGTTGTGTTCGGAGAGCAGCCTTATGCCGAGTTTGCCGGCGATGTTCCAAGCCTTGCCTATGCCGATGACCAAGCGTTACGCCAGATTCGTCGTTTGAAGAGCCAAGGCATACCGGTAGTAGCCGTCTTCCTCTCCGGTCGCCCGATGTGGGTGAACCGGGAACTCAATGCCGCCGACGCCTTTGTTGCGGCTTGGTTGCCCGGCAGTGAGGGCGGCGGCGTGGCGGATATGCTGTTGCGCGACGCCACCGGCGGCATTCGTTCAGATTTCACAGGCCGCCTTTCGATGTCGTGGCCCGCACGGTGCGACCAGTTTGACAATAACGCTGGATCGCCCGACTACGCTCCGCTCTTCCCGCTCGGCCACGGCCTGACCCTGACCAGCAATGCCGGACAATCCATGGCGTCACTTGACGAAAGCTGTGCCTTTCTTGAGCAGGCGACCGTCGCACAAACGATGATGCGTTCGGGCATGGCTGTAAGCCCGTATGTGGTGCAACTGGAAAGCGCGGGCGGAGAGCAGGTGCCACTCCCCGGCAACCGGGGCCAGACCAGCGACGGGAACTTGCGCGTTTCACCACGCGACCGCAATGCGCAGGAGGACGCCCGTGAACTTGTCTGGACCGGACCGTCCACCTGGCTGCTGACCGGCGGCACTCCTGTTGCGGCAGGCTCGCTTCAGGCTGTCGACGCAGGTCGTGAACAACAGGTAGAGCTGGATGTCATGGTTTCTGCCCGGCCTAGCGGAAATGTTCATGTGAACTGCGGCAGCGAATGTCAGAGCAACGTCGATCTGGCCCCGGCACTGGCACAGGCGGAAGGGAAAGGATGGCGCACCCTGCGAATCGCACTGCGGTGCCTGATGCCCAACTCGGGAGACGTGTCATCGGGCCTGCGACTGTATGCCAGTGGAAGCCTGACCATGCAGGTTTCGGGGATAAGGCAAACCGTGGGGCCCGCCATAGTCGGATGCGTCGATTAATGACGATACGCAGGCCTATGCGCTGATGGGCAGAGTGGGCCACATCTCGACGATGTCACGTCCGTCATAGACGGCAATGTCGCCGAACTGGAGGAATAGCGCCTCGCTCTGGTCGGGGCGCAAGAACACGGTGTCGTCCGGCCTCAGCTCGACACGGGTGGATCCGGTCAGCAATTCCTGATTGGAACTTCGCCCCATGAGTTTGGAATATTGCAATCCCGGTGGCGACACCGGTTTGGCAAGCCAGTGCCCGCCATGAATGAAGAAGCCACGGGTGGTGTTGCGGTCCCACCAGTGCATGGCGCCGGAGAGTGGCTCTATTCCAGGTAGCGGCAGATCATTGCTCGCCTTGATCACCGGCGTCGCAATGAAAGCCGCCGGGACAAGGTCTGCAAGATCTTCATAGTCGAAATCACCTGGCTTGACGAAAGCAGAGCCGACCGAGACTTCATTGGCAACAGTACCCTGGCAGTGGCGGCGGAAAGTGGGACTGCCGGCAGAGTTTAGCGTCATGGCATTGGCAGGCCGCCCTGCCGACCTCAGAATCTCTATGGACGTACGGTAGGCATTCTGGGCGTCAACCCAGGCACTTTCGGGACTTGGCATTTTTGGGACGTGCGGGTCATAGCCCATCAATCCAGCGACTTCGATGCCAGCCGCTTTGGCTTGCACCAGTGCTGCTGACAATGTCTGCGCATCAGCAAAGCCGCCACGGTGCAAACCGACGTCAATTTCCAAGCTCACGCGCAAGGCCATGCCCCGCGCCTTGGCTGCCTCTGCATATTCGTTCAGTCGATGGGGCGTATCAATCAGCCACTGCATGCGGGGGCCAGGATTGGTCGCGGCATCGTCCACAACGCGGATGAACTCGCGCACCGGCAGGGGCTTGCCACCGAGATAATCGGCTTGCGGGTAAATTGGCATAAGTTGCCGCAACATGTCAGCGCTGAAAACCATCAGCCGCTGCGTTGCCATGCCGGTCAGAATTCGGTCCAACAGTAGCGGGGAAGGCAGCGATTTGGCCACCACCCTGAGAGGCAGGCCAGCGGCTGACACACTTTGGCGGACCCTCTGGATATTGGCATCAAGGCGCTTGCGATCGATCACCAGCACAGGCTTGTTCAACCCTGCCCGTCTGATAGCTGCGGCCAGACCGCTGAAATATGCATTGTGCATGCCGCCTGCATCCTCTGGTCGCGCAACCAACAGGCCAATCCCGGCCAGTGTCAGTGCGCTGCCGCCAATCAGCACCGTTCGGCGGTTCATCCGAAAATCCGCTGAAGAAAGGGGTTCATCATTCGCCCGGACGGATCAATAGCCCGGCGGACCGCCTGCGCTTCTGCAAACATTGGATAAAGCCCCTTCAGTTCCGCTGCGGACAGCGAATGGAGCTTGCCCCAATGCGGCCGTCCGCCGGCTTCGCGGAGTACCGGCTCAGCGAGCCTGAACATCCACTCATGATCCTCGCGGTACCAGGAATGGATCGCGATCGATCCGCATTCCCGGTCATGAAACGGGGACAGCCATGCATCATCCGGCGCGATGATCCGCGCCTCGATGGGGAAAAAGACACCGGGCTCATCACGCTCGATCCGCGCAATGATTTCTCTCAAGGCGCCAACCTGTTCAGCGATTGGCACATGATATTCCATTTCCTTGAAACGGACCGGGCGCTCATTGGACAGCAGCTTCCAGCCTTCATCAATGGCGATTTCCGGCTCAATGTCAGCCATCGCCGCCCGAGCGGCGCGCTTGCGCAGCCCCGGTGCAAATTCAAAGATGTCACGCAACGACTTGAGCGACATCAACGTATCAACATCTTGATCAGGCCCACGCGGCTTGACCGGTTCGTCTGTTGTATCGTGCGTGATCAAGGCAGACTTGCCCGTGAAAGGCAGAATGAGAAACTCCGCATTGCGGTGCCGCGCAGCGAGATCTGGCCAGTCGGCAAGCACCTGATCGGTATCGACCAGGGTCACAACCTTTTTCACGCGGCTTAACGGGCGGTTTTGGAGCGTCACTTCGCTGAGCACGCCAAAGGCACCCAGCCCGACACGAGCCGCATGGAACAGTTCCGCACGCTGATCCCGGCTGCATTCAGTGACCTCTCCGGATGGCAGTACCAGCCGCATCTCGGTCACGTCTCCATGAAGCGCCCTTACACCCTTGCCAGTGCCATGGGTCGCCGTTGCCAACGCACCGGCCAACGTCTGTTTGTTGATATCTGGCAGGTTTGGCATTTCCTGTCCGATCGCGGCCAACGCAGGACCAAGCGCGGACAACTTTGTCCCGGCACGGACCCTCGCGGTCAGAGTGGCTGGATCATGCCGGACCATACCAGACAAACGGTCGAGCGAGAGGAGTGTACCTTCTGTCGGCACCAGCGCCGTAAAGGAATGCCCTGCCCCCACCGGTCGAACAGGCGCTGCGGCATCCCGCATCAAGGATACCAGCTGCGCCTCGTCTGCTGGCGCGGCCCGAAATGCCGGGTAGGCGCGCTGGTTTCCAGCCCAGTTTGACCACAGCACCCGCCCTTGATCATCTAGGGGCGATGGCGCCTCTGGTTCACGGCTGAGACACCACCGCCTTCCCGCCAAACTGCCAGCCCCCACGGCCAGCGCACCGACGCCGCCAAGCAACACAGTGCGTCGAGTGCTCATCTTTCATCCTCTCGTCCCGCCATAAAGCGGATCAGCGCCTGCAAATCTTCAGGGGTGCATTCAAAGCACTGGCCACCAGCGGGCATGCCACCCTTGCCCTGGATTGTTGCCTCAAGCAGGGCAGGCTCTCCCTGTTCCCAGCGCAGGTCCCAGACTGTCCTGTCCCCGGCCAAGGGAGCCAAGGAGGCCTTGACGGTGTGGCACGCCTTGCAGGAACCGTCGTAAAGAGTGGCGAGGCGGGCATCAGCAGGTCGGAGCGCAAGACGTTGTTCCTCCGTCAGCGGCATGGCTGGAGGGTCACCGCAAGCAGACAGCAGAACACAGGCTGCACAGACCATCAAAAGGCGCATGCTATCCCCCCTTTTCCCACGGCAGAAATCTAGCTATCGCTATAGGCGTGTCAAGCACTCATCCATCACGGCGTCCCGCTCAGAAGCGTTCCCAGGCAACCTATGACCGACTGCTCGACTCTGCTGGCGAGCTGCTTGAGGAACTGGGGGTGGAGCGGATCAGCACCAATTTGATAGCAGCCCGTGCCGGTGTGACGCCCCCGACGCTGTACCACTATTTTCCGAACAAATATGCGCTGCTCGCAGCGTTGGGCGAGCGACTGATGGCAGCCCAAAATGCCCTGGTCCCGCTTGACCCCGAACTGGACGAAGCCGCCATAGCAGATATCTTGCTTGCCCATGTGAGGCTTACACGGGCCAGCCCCGGCGGCGTATGGGTGATGCGGATGCTGCGTGCCGTGCCACAGCTTGCCGAAGTCCGCCTTGCCTCACACCGTCAGTTGGCCGCTTCGCTGGCAGAAATGGCCGCCAAAAAGAGTCCCGCGCAGTATCGGCATCTGATTGAATGCCAAGCCCGCCTAGTGGTCGATCTGGGCTTTGCCGCCATAGAATTGGCGTTGGACGAACCGGACATTGCTGAAGAGGTCATCATGACGCAAGCCGCTCGGGCGATCCGTACATTGTTCTCATCCTGATGGCAGGGCAATCGCGAGGTCTGGACGACGCCTCATCTAAAGAGTCACACCCCGCTTCCATAGGGAGATGACCCTCTGGCCACTGCGCTCGGCAGCGGTGACCTCGCCGCTGGCGATAGCAAGCAGGCGGTTGGAAAAAGTCTCCAACACGACCCCGGCATCCTGATCGAGCAGGACGCCTGCGTCAAAATCTATCCAGCTTGGCTTAGCCGAAGCCAGGGCCGTATTCGAGGCGACCTTCACCGTCGGAACAGGAAAACCCAATGGTGTACCGCGGCCGGTGGTGAACAGGATCATTGTCGCACCCGCTGCCGCCAGCGCGGTTGAGGACACAGCATCATTCCCTGGGGCCTCAAGCAGCGTGAGTCCCGGCTGCCGCACCCCCTGACCATAGGCGATAACATCGACCAGCGGCGCGGCACCAGCCTTTTGCACCGCGCCCAGCGACTTCTCCTCAAGCGTCGTGATGCCGCCGGCGATATTGCCGGGCGAGGGATTTTCCGAAACCGGCAAATCGTGATTAAGATAGTGACGTTTGAAGCGGTTGATCAGATCACCCGCCGCCTTGAACACATGCGGTGTCGTTGCGCGGGCGAGCAGCGCCTCTTCGGCGCCGAATACTTCCGGGATCTCGGTCAGGATCAACCGGCCGTCGCTTGCCGCCAACCGCTCTGAAAAGCGACCCAGCAGCGGATTGGCGGTGAGGCCCGAGAAAGCGTCCGATCCGCCACATTTCAGACCCACAGCCAGTGCGGAAGCGGGAACTTCCTCGCGTTCAACGGGGGCGAGTTCATCGACTAGACCATCCACCAGCGCCTGGACCTCGGCAAATTCGTCGCGTGCATCCTGCGCTCTCAGAACGCGCAACTTTGACCGGCTGCGTTCAGGCACGCTCGCAACCAATTGGTCCAGCTGATTACTCTCACACCCCAGGCCTATCAGCACCACACCCCCGGCATTGGGGTTGTCACACAGGCCCGCCAGCGCGGCGCGGGTACTGGAAAGATCATCCCCCAGTTGCGAACATCCATGCGGGTGCCCGAACCCCACGATCGCGTCGATCGACCCGGCATGACGCGCCGAAGCTTCTCGGGCAGACATTTCCGCGAGCGGTGCCACGCACCCCACGGTGGGCAGCAGCCAAACCTCGTTGCGGGTGGCATAGCGCCCATCGACGCGGCGGTAACCACGCCATGAAGGCAGGGGAACCGAGGCAAAGGCGCTTTCCAGCGCGGCGATTCCTGCATAACTGCGTTCACCCGAAAGAGCAGTGGCCAGATTGTGGGTGTGGACATGCTCACCGGACGCGATGGCGCCGGTTGCCCGACCAATCGCTTCACCATAGCGGCGCACCAAGGTTCCCGCGGCATGGTCGCGAAGCGCAAACTTGTGCCCCCTGGGAATCTCATTCCGCAGCAGGCAGTCCACCCCGCCCACCACCACAACCTCCCCCGCGCTCAGGTCAGCGAGCGCGATGCCCACAGTATCGGTCGGATGGCAGAGGATTGTGCGGATAGACGCTGGCTGGGTCATGACAGAGTGGTTCCGGCTTGGGCGACAGCTTCTTGCCAATCAGTCGCGCATGTGCGAATTTGCGTTCTTGACACCGGTTACCAAGCCTGCGGCGGCCCAGCAAGGGGAGATGCGCGAACGCGGGCTGGCCGATCCCGAGGAATGCCCTGCCGATGACCCGTCCGCTGCGTCTCGACCCCGACCGCCTGTTGCCCGTGGATTCTGTCACGCGCAGCATCGCTCGCGAACTCTACCGCGAGGTCGCGGATCTGCCGATCATCAGCCCGCATGGTCATACCGACCCGCAGTGGTTTGCGGACAATGCGCCTTTTGGCAACGCGACCGAACTTCTGCTTCAGCCTGATCATTATCTTTACCGGATGCTCTATTCGCAAGGTGTGAAGCTGGAGACACTGGGTATTGGGGGGCATCCGTCAGACCCACGGACGGCGTGGCGTATCCTGGCCGAAAACTATCAGCTTTTCCGGGGCACGCCTTCGCGCATGTGGCTTGACTGGGTCTTTGCCGACGTCTTTGGTATTGAAGAACGGCTGGATGCAGGCACCGCCGACCATTATTTCGACACCATCACCGAAGCCCTCCGCCAGGATGCCTTCCGGCCCCGGGCCCTGTTTGATCGCTTCGGAATCGAGGTTCTAGCAACCACGGAAAGTCCACTCGACAGCCTCGAACACCACCGGGCAATCGCAACCAGCGGCTGGAGCGGACGGGTGATCACTGCCTATCGTCCCGATCCTGTGGTCGATCCGGAGTTCGAAGGTTTTGCCGATCATCTGGCCACCTTTGCCGCCCTTACCGGGGAAGATTGCAGCAGTTGGCAGGGCTATCTCGCGGCCCATCGCCAGCGCCGTGCCTTTTTCGCGGCGCACGGCGCGACGTCGACTGATCACGGCCACCCCAGCGCAGCCAC
Source organism: Sphingomonas lacunae (assembly GCF_012979535.1). Classification (NCBI taxonomy): domain Bacteria; kingdom Pseudomonadati; phylum Pseudomonadota; class Alphaproteobacteria; order Sphingomonadales; family Sphingomonadaceae; genus Sphingomonas; species Sphingomonas lacunae. The sequence continues at coordinate 1,900,131 of NZ_CP053015.1, read as the reverse complement.
CGCCGATCTGGCTCCGCACGAAGCCGAGAGCTTGTTTGACCGGGTCAAGACTGGCGCAGCAACCGCCGCCGAAGCCGAGCTGTTCCGCGCCCAGATGTTGACCGAGATGGCGCTGATGAGCCTTGATGACGGACTCGTGATGCAAATCCACCCCGGATCCCTGCGCAACCATAACGCGGCGCTGTTCACCAGCTTCGGTCGTGACAAGGGCGCGGATATACCGACGCCCACCGACTATGTCCGCGCGCTCCAGCCCATGCTTGGCCGGGTTGGCAACGAGGCTGGCCTGACAGTCATCCTCTTCACCCTTGACGAGAGCAGCTATGCGCGTGAACTCGCACCCTTGGCAGGGCATTACCCGTGCCTGAGGCTCGGCCCGGCTTGGTGGTTCCATGACAGCCCGGAAGGCATGCGCCGATTCCGGCAGATGACGACCGAAACCGCAGGCTTTTACAACACCGTCGGCTTCAACGATGACACCCGGGCCTTTCTCTCGATACCCGCACGCCACGATGTTGCGCGACGGATGGATTGCGGCTTCCTCGCCAGCCTCGTCGCCGAACATCGGATCGAGGATTGGGAGGCGGCCGAAATCGCCCGCGCCCTTGCCTATGACCTCGCCAAGGCAGCCTACCGGCTGTGAGGCTGTCAAACTCCACCGCCGCCAACCTCCCACCCGAGGTTGCACGCTTCCGCTATGAACGAGGGCAGCAGCGCATCGGCATCGTCCATTTCGGCATAGGCGCGTTTCACCGGGCGCATCAGGCATGGTATGCGGATTGCGCAATGAATGCCGGCGAACGCGACTGGGCCATTTGCGGCGTCTCGCTGCGATCCAGCGATGTTTCGGAACAATTGCAACCACAAGATGGGCTTTACACGATCACCACCGGCGCGGACGAAGCTACACGGCTGATCGGAGCGGTGCGCGAGGTGCTGCAAGGCAGCGTGGATGCCGACGCGATCATTGCGCGTATTGCCGACCCGGCCTGCCGGATCGTCAGCTTTACCGTTACCGAAAAAGGCTATTGCCGAAAGGCCGACGGAGCGCTCGACCATAGCCGCGTTGCACTCAGCTTCTATCCCTTGCTGGCGCGCGGACTTGCCGCGCGAATGGCAAGCGGCGCGGGCGGTGTTACGCTGCTATGTTGCGACAATCTTGCAGCCAATGGCCGTGTGCTGGCCGATCTGTTCGGGCAATATTGCACCACTCATGATCCTGATCTTGCCGACTGGTTCACCAATGAATGCCGGGTGCCATCAACCATGGTTGACCGCATTGTCCCGAGGGCTGACCTTGCCCGGCGGGAAGCACTTGCGGACAAAATGGGGGTGGTGGACCAAGGAGCAGTCTTCACAGAAGGTTTCTGCCAGTGGGTCATCGAAGATGATTTCGCCGGACCTCGGCCAGGCTGGGATGCCCATGGCGTGCAGTTCGTCAGCGATGTCGCGCCTTTTGAAACCGCAAAGCTCCGGATGCTCAATGGCGCGCATTCTTTGATAGCTTATGCTGGCCTTCGCGCAGGCCATGGCTTTGTCCACGAAGCCATGGCCGATCCAGCCTTGCGAAACATGGCTGATCAACTCATGCGTGTTGAGGCGCTGCCCGGCGTGCCCGAGACGCAGGGCCTTGACCTCACCGCCTATGCCGATGTGCTGCTCGAACGCTTTGCCGACCCGGCACTTGGTCATCGCTTGGCCCAGATCGCGATGGACGGCACGCAAAAGATCCCGCAACGTTGGCTCGATACCGCACTTGCCTGCCAGGAGGCAGGCAAGGATTGCCCGGCGATCGTGGCGGCTTTCGATGCATGGTTATGGCATCTTGCCGATGCGCGCTTTGTCGATGACCCGCTGGGACCAGAACTGACTTCGCTGATGGCCAATCGCGGACGCGGAGCCGTCATCGCACGCTGTTTCACCGACCCTGCGCCGCTGTGGCCAGGGTACGCCTCGCTCGCTGATCTATTCCATACGCTGCAGGCACCCCCGGTCACTCGCGCGCCTTGGCCTCAATCTCAGCCGCGCTAGCCTGCGCATGCACCAAAATGCGCAGAACCCTTGCAATTGCCCTATGCATATAGGTTGACCGTCCGGGCATATCCCCGCCAACGGTGGGCAACCACATCAAGTCAATCGACCGCAAGCTTGCGGTCGGCTCACGCAGTGACGCGATCCACGCGGGACGTCGAGCATGCGAGACTCAGGTGTCTTGCAGAGATGGCCGACCCAGGGCGGACGCTTGAACCAAGCCACCATCGCAACAGCCTCGGCATGACTGGCCAATTGTCATCTGCCTATGCGAGAGGCGGCAAACCAATCAGGAGCTTTCTGACCAAATCTGCCTGGCTGCTGGTACCGGTCTTTCCATATATGCGCTTGGAGTAGTTGCGCGAGGTTTCCTTGGTCAACCGCAGGTCGGCACCAGTGTCTGTGATCGTCCCACCATTGGCCATGCCGCAGGCTAACGCCGCCTCGCGCTCGGATAGGCCGTACAACGACGAAATCACCGGCTTGGCGAACCGGTCGTTGATCTCGACCGGCCGCCGCACGATGCCAATCACTGCTGGCAATGCAATAGTTTGCACATCAGGCAGATTGGCCTTGTGCAATAACAGCCATGCCTCCCCCAAAGGATCAAGCGGCACGACCGCCGCACTGCCACTGTCGGCGTCCGCAACCTCGGCGCAGGCTTCCGCAAACTGCCGGCTGGCCTCTGGCAAGAGATGAAGCCTCCGTCCGAGCCTGCCTGATCCATCATCAATTATGGTCAGCATCGCTTCGGCCTGCGGATCGGCCAGCAGGACTCGCCCAGTACGGTCAAAGGCCAGCTGACCGATCCCCAATCGGGCCAGTGCCTGATGCGCCATGGCCGCTTGCAACCTCTGTTCCGACAATTTGGCCTGGGCCAGGAGAGCGGCGGCGAAATGAGACGTCATCGACGACAGCAGAGCCACAGCCGCGGCCGAAAAATCCTCGCGCTCGCGAGTGAGGATGATCCAGGCATCAGCGACGCCAGCGGAAATGTGCACCCATCGCCCATAGCGAACACCAGATGCCACGAGGACGCTCCGCTGGTGGGCGAGCAAAGCCGCGTCACTGAAATCAAGCATCTCTTCGAGACTGTAGACACGGCCCGGCCGCAGCTGATCGAGGGGCAGCAGATCGAGCCCGCTGATTCGCCGGTAATCCAGCGGAGCATCGGCATTGGCTCGTGGCGCGGCGAAGCTGCGGATCACCAGCCCCTGATCAGTCGGGGCATCGGCCGCCCGGGTCAGCAGGAACGCACGTCGGGCATGGGTACGGGCGACCAGATTGGTCATGAAACTGTGCCAAGGCGGCGTCTCGTAAATGCCCGCCAGCAAGGGCAGGATCAGTTCTCGTTGATCGGTGGGCTGGAAAGCCATGCCATTTTGCTCCCATATGGGAGGTACAATGGCAGGAATTTGCTTCAATTGCCATCAAAACACTGGGCATTGGAAGGCTGACACCATGCAGGGCGATATTGGACAGGCGCGATTGACCCATCTCGAACGCCTCGAGTCCGAAGCGATCCACATCATGCGCGAGGTTGTCGCCGAGGCTGAGCGACCCGTGATGCTCTATTCGGTGGGCAAGGACAGTGCGGTGATGCTGCATCTCGCCCGCAAGGCCTTCTACCCTTCGTCACCGCCCTTTCCTCTGCTGCACGTCGACACGACCTGGAAGTTTCAGGCCATGTATGGACTGCGGGACAAGATGGCAGCCGAAAGCGGCATGGAACTGCTCGTCTACCAGAATCCGGAAGCGCTAGAGCGGGGTATCAACCCCTTCGACCATGGCGCGCTCCACACCGACATGTGGAAGACCGAGGGACTCAAGCAGGCGCTCGACAAATATGGCTTTGACGCTGCCTTTGGTGGCGCCCGACGCGACGAGGAAAAAAGCCGCGCCAAGGAACGCATTTTCTCGTTTCGCACTGCGAGCCATGGATGGGACCCGAAGAACCAGCGCCCTGAGTTGTGGAACCTCTACAATGCGCGCAAGAACAAGGGTGAGAGCATCCGGGTGTTCCCCATCTCCAACTGGACCGAACTCGACATCTGGCAATATATCCGCCTCAACGACGTCCCGATTGTGCCGCTCTATTTCGCTGCCGAACGCCCGACGTTTGAATGGGAAGGCCAACTGTTCATGGCCGATGACATCCCCCGGCTCGAAAAGGTGCTCGGCTATCGTCCTGAAATCACTGACCGGTCGATCCGTTTCCGTACGCTGGGGTGCTTTCCGTTGACCGGCGCAGTGGAAAGCACGGCCAGCACATTGGCCGATGTCATTCAGGAAACGCTCTTGACCACAACCAGCGAGCGGCAGGGTCGTGTCATCGACAAGGATGCGGGCGGTGCGGGAATGGAAGTGAAAAAGCAGCAGGGATATTTCTGAGATGACCGGTCCCATCTACCAGACTGAGGCCCTGATCGCCGAAGACATCGACGCCTATCTGGCGCAGCATGAGCATAAATCGATGCTTCGCTTCATCACCTGCGGCAGTGTCGACGATGGCAAGTCCACCCTGATCGGTCGATTGCTATATGACAGCAAGATGATCTTTGAGGATCAACTGGCTGCGCTCGAAAATGACAGCAAAAAGGTCGGCACACAGGGGCAGGAGATTGACTTTGCCCTGCTGGTCGATGGCCTCGCCGCCGAGCGCGAACAGGGCATTACCATCGATGTGGCCTATCGCTTTTTCAGTACCGAAAAGCGCAAATTCATCGTCGCCGATTGCCCGGGGCACGAACAATATACCCGCAACATGATCACGGGTGCGTCGACCGCCGACCTCGCGGTAATCCTGATCGATGCGCGCAAAGGCGTCCTCGTCCAGACAAGGCGGCACAGCTATCTCTGTCACCTGATCGGCATCCGCAACATCGTGCTGGCGGTCAACAAGATGGACCTGATCGACTATGATCAGGCGCGCTACGATGCCATCGTCGCCGACTATGGCACCTTCGCCAAAAGCATCGGCATCGACAGCTTCACCGCCCTGCCCATCTCGGGCTTCAAGGGCGACAATATTACCGCGCGCTCGCTCAACACTCCCTGGTATCAAGGCGCCACGCTGGTTGAACATCTGGAGACTGTTGAAATGTTGTCGGCGGCCGAGGCCGAAAAGCCGTTCCGCATGCCGGTACAATGGGTCAACCGGCCCAATCTCGATTTCCGCGGCTTTTCGGGCCAGATTGCCTCCGGTCGCATAAAGCATGGCGCGCATGTCCGCGTGCTGCCGTCCGGCAAGACCTCAACAATATCGCGCATAGTCACTCTCGGCGGCGATCTCGAGGAAGCAGTCGCGGGCCAGTCGGTCACCTTGTGTCTGGCCGACGAGATTGATTGTTCGCGTGGCAATGTGCTGTCGGCTGCCGATAATCCGCCAGAGGCCGCCGACCAGTTTGAGGCCACAATCGTCTGGCTCAATGACGAAGCCATGTTACCCGGCCGCGCCTATTGGCTGAAACTGGGTACACAGATTGTCTCGGCGACCGTCCAGCAGCCCAAATATGCCATAAACGTCAACACGATGGAGCATCTGGCGGTCAAAACGTTGGATCTCAATGCCATCGGCGTCGCCGAACTGGCCACCGACAAGCCGATTGTCTTTGAACCCTATGCCGGCAATCGCACCCTCGGCGGCTTCATCCTGATCGACAAAATCACCAATGCGACAGCCGCCGCGGGGATGATCCATTTCAGCTTGCGCCGGGCCCAGAACGTCCATTGGCAGCCGACCGATGTGAGTCGCGAGCATCATGCGGCGCTCAAGAATCAAACGCCAAAGGTGCTGTGGTTCACGGGCCTGTCAGGCTCGGGCAAATCGACTATCGCCAATGAGGTTGAAAAGCGATTGGCGTTGATGAACCGTCACACCTTCCTCCTCGACGGCGATAATGTCCGCCACGGCCTCAACCGTGATCTCGGGTTCACCGAAGCCGACCGCATCGAGAATATCCGCCGGGTCGGTGAGGTTGCCAAGTTGATGGCTGATGCGGGACTTATCGTGCTGACCGCGTTTATCAGCCCGTTCCGGGCGGAACGGGAGTTGGTGCGATCCATGCTGCCTGAAGGCGAGTTCATCGAGATATTTGTCGACACACCCCTGGATGTCGCAGAGGCTCGCGACGTCAAGGGCCTCTACAAAAAGGCCCGGTCAGGTCAGCTCAAGAATTTCACCGGCATAGACAGCCCGTACGAGCCGCCGCTGTCACCGGAAATCCGGGTGAACACCATTGACATGACTCCCGAAGAGGCCGCTGATCACATCATCCGCAACCTGCTCCCGCTGAAGTAAGGACAACCCGTATGAGCCTGACCGATGCCGAACTGGCTGCCCAACTCGCAGAGGCTGCCGGACGCATTCTTTTGGAGGTTCGGTCATCCGGCCTGTTGAATATGAAGAAGCTGGGCGCTGCTGGCGATGCGACGGCAAACCAGTTTCTTGTTCATGCCCTGCGTGAGCAACGGCCGGATGATGGCTTGCTGTCGGAAGAGGAAAAGGACAATGCCGACCGGCTGACCAGCAAGCGGGTCTGGATCATCGACCCTGTGGACGGCACCCGCGAATATGGCGAAGAACGCACCGACTGGGCCGTTCACGTGGCCTTGGCGGTCGATGGCAAGGCCAGCATTGGCGCCGTCGCCCTCCCCGGCCTCGGCCTTGTCCTGCGCAGTGACCAATGCCCCGCCCTGCCAAAGGCGCCGGTGCGACCACGCATGGTGGTGAGCCGCACGCGTCCGGCAGCGGAAGCGGTTGCGGTAGCCAACGCGCTAAGCGCAGAACTTATCCCCATGGGCAGCGCCGGCGCGAAGGCCATGGCAGTCGTGCGTGGCGAAGCGGAAATCTACCTCCACACCGGCGGCCAATATGAATGGGACAGTTGTGCCCCTGTCGCCGTGGCTTCAGCCTATGGTCTGCACTGTTCACGGGTCGATGGCAGCCCGTTGGTCTATAACCAGCGGGACACATATATCCCCGACCTTCTCATCTGCCGGCCCGAGTGGAAGGACGCGGTGCTGCAGGCGCTGTAACCTCATGGCTCAATGCACTGGTCTGGCAGCACGCCCGCATTGAAGCAGTGCCTGGAAGGCCAAGTCTGTAGGGGTCATCGCTGCTACGCAGTCCATAGCCGGGTCGACTGGGCGTGATCGAACAGGTCGCTTTAGCCGAATTTTGCGGCGACAACTCGCGAAATTGGTCGCCCAGTCAGCGGCCTTGGCGATGCTGCGCTACACTACCATCGCGACGACTGTCAGCTGCGGCATCCCAGTGGCCATCACGCCAGAAAAAGCCATGGAGCCCCGAGTCTTCACCATTCACCGGCTGAATCCGAATGCCGCGCTGTGCCAGGGCATCTACCATGCCCGGCGGCATGCGGGTCGTTTCCCCGCTGATGGCGGCAGGTCGCGCGATCAGATTGGGTAGGTCCACCGCCTGTTGCATGGGCAAATGCCAGTCCAGCACGCCAATCAATGTCTTGCCAACATAGGCCGGGATCGCATTGCCGCCCGGCGAACCCAGGGCGCCCAAAAGGCGTCCGCGCCGATCAAGGATCAGGACAGGCGCCATGGATGACCGCGGGCGCTTGCCTGGTGCAATGGCATTCGCTCCGGTCGGCAGGAACGAAAAATCGGTCATTTGGTTGTTGAGGAAAAAACCGTGGACCATACGACCGCTGCCAAAGAAACTCTCAACTGTCGTCGTCATCGACACGGCGTTGCCATGGCTGTCGTGGATGACGAAATGCGAAGTCCCGGCAGGTTCAACAGTTGCGTCGATTGATGGCACCCAAGTTCGTACCGGAGAACCCGCAGCAACGGCGGGAGCTGCTTGCGGCCCGATCAGGGCACGGCGAGCGGCGACATATTGGCGGTCCAACAGGCCCGCCACAGGCACATCAACAAACGCCGGGTCCCCCACATAGGCATCGCGATCTGCATACATCAACCGGCTAGCCTCTGCGAACAGATACCAGGCCTGGGGATTGTCCGGTCCCAAACGGGCGATGCGTGTGCGTTCCAGCATCTGCATCATTTGCAACAGGCCAACGCCGCTTGATGGCGGCGGCATGGTGCACAGGCGATAAACGCGATAGGGCGCGCACAGGGCTTCACGCTGTTGTGGCCGATAGGCGGCGATGTCGGTTACTGATAGGGCACCCGGGATCGGCGCCGCACTTGTTCGCGCGACAATGGCCGATGCAACCTCATCTTCATAGAACCAGCGTGGCCCGCGCACCGCCAATTCGCGGACGAAGGCAGCATAGGCGGGATTGCGCAGCGTGTCGCCAACGTCGATCAACTGCCCATCTGGGCGGGTAAAATATGCCTGCACGTCAGCCATGCGATTTTGTGCAAACGGGCCACGGACAAAGCGGGCCAAGCGCTGGGAAACCGCAAAACCCGCATCAGCACGCGACGCCGTGCTCTCGAACAGGCTCGACCACGGCAATCGCCCGTGCTGTTGATGCGCCAGGCCCAGCATGGCGACCACCCCGGGCACTCCGGTGGCACGGCCTGATGTCATCGCGATGCCGCGCGTCAGCGGCTGACCATCGTCGCCAAGGAACATGGTCGGGCTGGCACCTGCCGGTGCTGTTTCCCGCCCGTCATAAGCAGAAACCCGGTGCGTTGTCCCGTCATAGCGCAGCATGAAAGCGCCACCACCCAGCCCCGAACTTTGCGGTTCGACAAGGCTGAGCATTGCCTGAACCGCAATGGCGGCATCAACCGCGTCCCCGCCGCGACGAAGCACCTCCATGCCGGCTTCGACTGCCAGTGGATGCGCGGCCGAAATAACCATGGGCCGCGGCTCGGGGCGCGACGGACCGGCCAAAGCCATGGCTGGAAGCAGATTGCCCAGCATGGCAAACAGCGCCACGCCAAGCCCGGCAGACCTGATACGCAAATGCCATCCGGTCCACATCATGGAGCAACCGCAAGGGCGCCAGGTCGCCGTGGGTCGGCAGCACCGAGATAAAGTCCATCCGCGATCATGATCGATTGCGCACTGCCCATCGTTTGATCCGACGTGATCCTGTGACCCATCGCTGTCAGCAAGCGCACCGTGTCAGGATTGAAATTGGGTTCGACCCGCAAGACGTCACGCGCTTCCTGGAAAATACGTGGTTGATGGGTGGCCTCGTCAACATTCAGGCGGAAATCTACGACATTGACGATGATCTGCAACACCGTGTCGATGATCGTGCTGCCACCGGGCGTCCCGGTGACCAGCCATGGGCGCCCGTCCTTCATCACAAAAGTGGGCATCATGGTGGACAACATGCGCTTTCCAGGAGCCATGGCATTGGGTGGCATTGGCAGGCCGTCTCGCAGGGCAGCCGCAGCGCCACTGTGGTCAAAATTGTTCATCTGGTTGTTGAGCAAAATGCCGGTTCCGGCGATCATCACCCCTGAGCCGAAATCCGCACCCAATGTATAGGTCGTCGAAACCACATTACCCTGTGCATCCGCGACCGAATAATGGGTCGTCGAAGGGCTTTCATGGGCCAGAGGATCGCCGGTGCCCATGGTCGCCACAGGCGTGGCCATGGCCGGATTGATCAGCTGCGCTCGTTCCGCAGCATAGGATTTCGAGATGAACCCGGCCAATGGTGTGGACACAAAGTCGGTATCACCAAGGAAGCGGTAGCGGTCGAGATACCCCAGTTTCATGGCTTCGGCCATGATGTGCAGCGATTGCGCCGATCCGGCACCGCTTTGCGCCAGATCGAAATGTTCAAGAATGTTGAGCATGTTGAGCAAAGTCGCCCCACCGGCGCTGGCCGGTGGAGCCGTGACCACCTCCATCCCGCGATATGTCCCGCGCAAGGGCCTCCGTTCAACCGCCCGATAGGATGCAAGATCCTCCAGCGTTATCAGCCCTCCATTGGCGGCCATGTCGGCGGCGATCCGTTGTGCAACCGGTCCGCGATAGAAGCCGTCGGCGCCGCGCCGCGCAATCTGGCGCAAGGTCCATGCCAGATCGGGCTGCCGCACCACTTCCCCTGCCCGGTAAAGTGACCCGTCAGGCTTATAGAAAGTCGCCCTTGCCGCTGTACTGGTCGACAATCGCTCCCGCCCCCAACCAAAGACGAAGGCCTCGTCAGGCGTCAACCTGACGCCGTCCCGCGCGAGCGCAATCGCGGGCGCGACGACCTCGGCCCAGGGCAGCCGCCCATAACGCTGATGCGCCATGTACAGACCAGCGACCGTGCCCGGCACGGCGGGCGCCAGATAGCCACGGGTAGCCACCGCCGCTTCACGCCCCTGATTGTCGACAAACATTGACAAGGTGGCCGTGCGTGGTGCCACTGAACGGAAATCAAAGATCACGTCCTGGCCAGTCGCGGCATCATGGACCAGCATAAAGCCGTCTCCGCCGATATTGCCCGCACGCGGCAGCGTGACCGCAAGGACAAAACCCATGGCCACGGCTGCATCAATCGCATTGCCGCCGCGCCGGATAATCTCGGCACCCGCCTGCGACGCCAGCGCATTCTGCGACACCACCATGCCCTGCTCGCCGACTACAGGCGAATGGATACTCGGATATTCGAGCAATTGCCGCTGTTGTGCCGCGAGCGGCTGCATGTTGCCCGCCAGCATGGCGGCGATCATCAACCAAAGTCTGGCAATCATCCTGATCCTCTTGGTCATGCCGAGACTCCCTGCAGCAATTGTTTGGCGATACGTTCGGCTGATCCCATGGCAAATGTCCATCCCAACATGCCGTGACCGATGTTGATCGACACACGCCCGCTGACCTGGCGAATATCCGGCAAGGATGTGGGCGACATCGGCCGGATACCGGCCCATTCCCCACGTGCCCGTCGATAATCAGCCGCGCCCGGCAATGCCTCTTCGGCGCCTGCTTTGAGCGCCCGCACCTGATCAGCAGCAAGCCGCGTATCCATACGCCCCAGCTCCGCCAATCCTGCCACGCGAACAGTGTCGTCCAAGCAGCAGAATACCATTTTGCGAGCCACATCGGTGATGCTGTGCACAGGGGCTATCGCTCCTGCGGGAGCATTGAATGAATAGCCCTTCATTCCCATCAAGCCGGAACGAACACCCAGAGGGGAAAGGAGAGACTTTGCATCGATACCGGCACAAACAACAACATGGCCCGCCGTCAACACCTCTCCACTATCCAGCATCAGTTGCGCCGCATTACCATCGTCTGACAGTTGCATCACGGTCGAGCCAAGGCGGCTGACGACGCCATAGTCACGGGTCAGTACTTCATTCATGGCGGCACAGAACAGATGGGGGTCGCCCACCTCCTCCTGTGGGGAGAATATCGCACCGGCAATCGGCGCCTGTCGTCCGGCCAGTGCCGGTTCGATTGCCCTTGCGTCCGCGTCGCTCAACACCTCCTGCATCGCACCATGGCGGCGCTTGAGCTCCACCATCCGGGCGGCACTGGCGAAAGCCCCCTGATCCTGGTGAATATGGAGCTTGCCTGCCTGTCGGTGATGAAAATCGAGCGGGTGTCGTTCAAGCAGGGCGTGCATCGCCAACCGCGATTGCAATCCCAATTCCAGTCCGGCCAAGGTGTTGGCCTCGAACCGAGCCTGGGTCGCGTTGCGCAGAAACGTCAAAAGCCAGCCAATCTGACTGGGGTCAAAGGACGGTCGCAAACGAAAAGCCGGATCGAGCCCCAGTGCAAGAGCAGGCAAATGCTTGATCAACGCCGGATTGGCCAACGCATCGGTGTAGACATAGCTTAGCTGGGCGCCATTGGCGAACGAGGCACCCATGCCTGGCGACAGGTTGCGATCAATGATTGTCACCGCCAGTCCGTCACGTGCCAGGCAATAGGCCGTAGCCATGCCAACCACTCCCGCACCAATGACAATGACTGAGCGGGAAGATCGTCCAGAGGTATGAATCTGAGCGTGAGGCAACGGGGACAAGTACATCCCGCAATGCTACGCTCGCCCCGTCACGAGGCAAGGGCACCCCCCACATAAAATGGTGGGCTTTGCATAACCTTCTTTTATGGGAGCCAGCCGGACGGTCCGCTCATCGGGCGGTCTGCTGATTGAGGATCCGCTGGACCAACTTGACGAAGCGAACACCCAATTTCGACAATGGCCGGTCTTCCAGCCACACCGCATGGACGCCGAAGGGCGTGGCTGGAGACAGCGGCAAGACGTCGATCGATTGGTTTGCCATCGCACGCCCGGTATATTCGTCCATGATGGCCACGCCTACACCATGCCGAACCAGTGCAGCGGCGACATAATAAGTGGACACGGAGGCCACCTCTCGCGGTTCAACTTGGGCGAGGGCAAGGGCGTCAGCTACAATGGCACCAATCGGTCCGCTGGTCGTCACACCTATCATGTCAATGCCATCGAGCCGCGTCAGGTCCACAAGCCCGTCACCACTGTCAAACCGGCCGCGCGGAGCGACCAGCACAAGCTGTGCCTGCGTGAGCAACTGTTGCTCCAGACGGGGCTGAACGGGAGGCGCATAAGCAATCGCCAAATCACATTCACGCTCATAGAGCGCGCGCAGCATGTCATGATGGTGCAGAGTCTTGATATCAAAGGTGACGTCCGGATGCTGGGCACGAAAACCTGCGACGGCGGCAGGCACTATATCGAGGCCTAGCGAGGGCACTGCACCGACTCTCAAGTGCCCGGCACCGGATTTCCTGAGATTGGATGTGGCCAGTTGCAGGGACGAAATGCGCTGGAAGACCTCATCAACCTCCCGAAACAAGGCATGGGCCTCGTCAGTGGGCACAAGCCTGCCGCGAACAAGCTCGAACAGCCGGATTCCCAACTGGCTTTCCGTGTGGCGCAGGACCTTGCTTACAGCCGGCTGCGAAACGTGCAGCGAACGCGCCGCAGCGCTTATCGAGCCATTCGAATAGACCGCATGGAATACTTCAATTTGTCTCAGCCGCATTGGCAGGAACTAGCGGCGTGGAACACACGCCGCTACCCTTGAATTGCGATCCGAAACTATGATCAGAAATCCCGCGACAGCTGGAAATAGACAAACCGTCCAACGCCATCATGCAACGACCCGAGGAAGCCATAGTTGGTCGAGGCCAAGGGCGGACGCTGGTCAAACAGGTTGCGTGCACCGACCCGCAGACGTGTGCCTGACAGGATACCCGCATCATCACCCGCGCGGAACTGCACATAGGCATTGACCGTCGTATAGCTGTCCAGCTCATAGAATTGGCCGTTGACCCGTGCTGTCCCTGTATCAAAGACCGGGCCGACATGGTTCACCAACACCCCGGCGCTGAACGGTCCCGACCGCCAGCTGAGGTTGCCCGACATCCGCCAGCGAGGATTGCCATTGACCGCAATCTGGCTGCCGGCCTGTGTGATGGTAATGCCTGTGCCCAGCGTGCCGGCAGCATTGGCGGCGATCAGGGTCGATTGCAGTTCGGATGGTGACTGCTGGAAGCGCAAGAGCTTGGAAGCAGCCAAGTCTATTTCAAATGTGCCCAGGGGCGTGTTGCGCAGTCGATAGTTCAGCGCAAAATCGAGACCGCGCAACCTGCGCGGGCCAAGGTTGAAATAGTTATCCTGAACAAACTGCAGATCGCCGACGATCTGTGTCCCGACCGGTGCGGCACGGACCACATTCGGGTTGCTCCGACCGCTTTGCCGTTCGAGCAGATCGAACAAGATCTGGTTCTGGGCACCTTGCAGGCCAATAACGCCTTCCGAATCCAGCTGCCACCAATCCACGGTCAGAGTCAGGTTACGGATCGGCTGGACCACCGCGCCAAAGGACAAGGTTTCCGCATCTTCCGGACCCAAATCCTGGTTTCCGGCGCGAACTTCCAGGGTGGAGACGCCGCTGCACGGCGTCCCGTTGATCCGGCACTGCGCGAAATCGGTGCGGGTATTGGCGACTTGTGTCCCGGCGCTATAGAATTGGGCGAGGTTGGGCGCCCGGAAACTTTGCGACCATGACGAGCGGAACCGCACGCCATCCATCACTTCCCAAGCCGCCGCGACCTTCGATTTCAGGACATTGCCAAAATCCGAATAATGTTCGTCGCGCACCGCCAGCTGCACATCAAAAGCTTGGACAAGAGGAACGTTCATGTCAGGCGAGACGAGTGGAATGGCCAATTCGGCATAGGCTGACAGCACCGTCCTGCGGGCCGAGACATCCGGGGCCGGACTCGCCCCCATGACATCCGTGCCATACGTGATCCCCGACACCATATCAGTGTAGGTTGTGGTCCCATCCAGCCGGTCATCGCGGTTGTCATTATAGGTCTCGCGGCGGATCTCGACACCGCTGGCGAAGCCGACATCACCGGCCGACGTCGTCAGCAGATCAGGTGTCGAGATGCGCGCGTCCCACGTTGCCAAAGACGTCTTGCCGATCCGGTACACATCAATCAGGAACGAGTTGATTGTTGCCGGATTGCTCGGCGTTGTGTCCCCCAGCGAATAGCTGGTCTGATTACCGCCATTGAACGGGTTATAGGCGTCGGGCGTGGACAGTGCCAATGCCCGCTGGAACAGTGTGTTGCTGATGGCATTTCGCGTGTGGTCTTCGGTGCGTGCCCAGGAATAGGTAAACGCGGACTCCCATTTGAACTTGCCCATTTCACCGCGCAGGCCGAGCAAGCTGCGGACCATGTCATCAGTGACCGTGAAGGTTCGCGGTCCCGTATCCACAGGGCGATATGTCGTGATACGCAGCGCCAGCCCGCCCGCGGGCACATTGGTCAGGCCAGCCAGCCGGTTCGGGTTGGCCACTCCGTTGATGGTAGCGGCGCCAAAAGGGTTATAATAGTTGCTGGCAGGAATGATGATCGGCGCGCTGGAAATCGGTGCCGACTGTTCACGCTGGCCAGTCAGTTCGGCATGATAATAGCCCAGTTCGCCAAACAGTTCGACCGCACCCAATTCCTGGCTGAAGGTGCTGTACAAATTGATCCGGTCGAGCTCGCCGCGAATGGTCCTGTCCGGATTCTCGTCATAGCGCAGAACGCGGCTGTTGGCGCCTGTGATCGTCCCGCTGCGAAGGCACAAATTGCCATTGATGACCGTGCTGGAGCAACCTGCCGCCGTGTTGCTGGTAGGTTCAATGTGAAACACGCCAGATGTTGTCAGGGCGGTTGTGCCTTGCCGGACAGCGGTGACCGGCACAGTTGTAAAACTGCCCCATGGCGAGGATGTGGACCGGTTGTCGAAGGATGTGTCACCCTCCCAAGGCGTGCCGATCAGCGCGGGGCGATGATCCTCGCTGACCGCAAAATCGCGTTCGCTGGTGAACAATGGTGTGCGATGTGTATAGCTGCCAAAGACCATGAAGCGACCGCCGGATTCAGTCGCAAAGCCAGCTTTCGCGGCTACCGTATATTCGCTGGTTCCATCCGCGAAACCATAACGGCCATCGAGCCGGATGCCCTCGAAACGGTCATCAAGCACAACGTTGACCACGCCAGCGACAGCATCAGCGCCATAAATGGCGGCGGCACCATCACGCAGGATTTCCACCCGACGGGTGGCGCCAATCGGCAAAGAATTGGTATTGGCCGTCTGTACCGGCACAAAATTCTCGGTCTGGGTGCCCGGCGTCAGGATCATCCTGCGCCCGTTGAGCAGCACCAACGTATTGCCGGTGCCGACGCTGCGCAGGTTGATCGAGGCATTGTCGCCACGCGCGTCGTTGAGATTGCCTGTCGTCCGGGCTTCCTGGAATTGCACATCGCCCGCCTGGGGAACGGACCGGAACAATTCATCACCGGATATGCCGCCGGTGGCCGCAATCCGTTCGGCGTCAAGTACCGATACCGGCAGTGCGCCCGTGACCCGCGCCCCTTCGATCCGCGAGCCGACAACCACAATGTCGCCTGCACCCTCTGCTCCAGCCGCGGCATTCGCATCCGTTGCCTGAGCCCATGCAATTGTTGGACAGGCCGCGAGGATCGAAGCGCCTGCCAACAGCTGCAATCGGGTTGTCGTCCGTGAAAGTGCCATCTGTAATTTCCCCCGGAATTCGCGCAAGCCGCGCGCCTGTCCACTATCGGATAGTCGCAGTCTTTTGCCCGATAGCCAACGCCAAGGACGGCACAAATTTAATTGGTAATCATAATTAAAGGTTATGGGTTGACTGCATGCCCGAGTCTGACAACGAATTGGGCATCATTTATGAGCCAGCTCTTGTTGCCGGGCATCAGCGTGCACAAGCGCGCTGACATAAGCCACCTGTTCGGCAACCCCAAAGATCATGTCTGCAGTGTTACCGTCCTGCATCAACCTGCCAGCCTTTGAGAGAGGTGCCTTGGCAAACTGCGGGCACGGTCAATCTCCTCCGGCGTGACCAACGAGGGACCGACCGGACCAAATCCGTCATGCTCCTTTCCGTGTCCCAACTGCCGCCGCGCCAGGGATGATTGTCGAGGCGCATGCCCATCGCACCGCCGGCCACATCGCCAGTTCCCACTCAAGACTGCGCAGCCATCGGCTGCAGCCGCGGGAGGACTATGTTTGCAGGGCCATGCCTATGTTGATCCGCCGTGCGGCTTCGACCACCCGCGGGGCCAGCTCCATCAGCTGTCGTTCCCGCAAGCGGTTGGCCGCACCGCTGATCGACAGGCCAGCCAGCGCGCAACCCTGACTGTCAAAGATAGGGGCTCCCACGCTACTGCTGAAAGACGCCCCGCCCCCGACTGAAATTGCAAAGCCCTGTCGCCGTATCTGCGCCAGTTCGGCCGCCAGTTCCTCGGGGGGGATGACATCCGTTTCCGACTTTCTCCTGTATCGAGGCGACTGCATGAAAACCGCCAGCTGATCGGCTGGCATATGGGCCAGAACCGCCTTGCCTCCGCTCGACCAGGTCAAATCCCAGCTCGTTCCAACCGGCAGGAAGATGTTGACGCTCTTTACGCCGTCAATGCGCTCGATCAGCAGGATTTTCTCGCCCTGCAACAGGCCCAGATGCACTGTTTCCCCCGTCTCTGCACGCAGGGCATCCATAATTGAGAGGGCTGCGGTGCGAAGGCCGCTCTTGTGCTCAATGGCTCGCCCGGCAATGGAAATAGGCCTGACAGTCACTGACCAGCGTGGCCGGACTCCGCCATCGCGTTCCAGCCATCCATAAGCCTCCAGGGCCAGAAGCACCCTGTGCACCGTCGCCTTCGGCAGGTCCATCCGCCTGGCCAAATCACTGGCGCCGATTGGCTGCGCTTCGGCCACCCGCTCCACCACCGCCAAGGCAAGACCCACGGGTCGCATCGGCTCCCTTTTGCTCGCGCCGTCCTGACTTGGGACCATTGCCACAGACCATTCCCCCAACATTACAAACCTGGTTTCGACGATGGCTCAATCAAAGAACGCCGATTGTGACAAACGTGTGAATCGCATGACACTGGATCGGACCTTGGCCCGAGAGGGCGGCCAACTGCCAGTTTGTCCCGTATAACGGGACATGATCCTGTTCAATGAGACAAATTTGTTGACCCAAACATTTGTGCCGTCCACCTTTCCCTCCAGCTTGGCGATTCGAGGAAAGGCGAAACTTTCCCGGACTGTCTGGCACGGCCACTTAGGGAGGGTGGCTGGCTTATGAATGACGGGGCGAAAACCTGATATTTTTGGCCAGACGGCGGCATGTTCTTGGCCGCCCCCCCTCCCTTGCGCGGTCACTGTCTGGCCGGGTTGGCCAGCACATTGGTGTTCAGGAGAGAGGACATTGGCATGAACAGGTTTGACACTTCACGTACATTGATCGCGGCGCTGGCTCTAGGCGTCAGCTCTCTGGCACTCGCCACGCCCGCCATGGCCCAGGACACCGACAGCGAAGCCGAGTTCGAAGGCATTGGCGACATTGTCGTCACCGCGCAGAAGCGCGAGGAAAATCTCCAGGACACACCGATCTCGATTGTCGCGCTTGACGCGGGCGCGCTCGAACAGCGCGGTGTCAACTCGCTGAGCGACCTGTTCACCGGCAGCCTCCCGTCGCTTCGTATCTCACCCTTCCTGGGCCGTGCGTCGGCCGTGACGATCGGGATGCGCGGATTGGTCCCGGTCGATGCGACCCAGGTGACGCGCGACCCCACCGTCGGCATTTATGTGGACAGCGTCTATATGGGACGCGTTTCGGGCCTTGGTATGGAATTGTCCGATATCGAGCGCATCGAAGTGCTCCGCGGACCGCAAGGAACATTGTTCGGTCGGAACACGATCGGCGGAGCAGTCAGCGTGGTGACCCGGCGACCGACGGGCGAGTTCGGCCTGGATATGCGCGGCGGGATCGGCAATTACGACAGCCGCATGGTTGCCGCGCATCTCAACCTGCCGAGCATCGGCGGGGTCGCGATCAAGATCGACGGTCTGTATAGCGACCGGGGAGGCCTGGTCCTCAACCCGGATCCCAATTTCCTCGATTACGGGGAAATCCGCAAATATGGGTTCAAGGTCAGCGCCCTTTGGGAACCGATGGACGGACTGTCCCTGCTGTATTCCTATGACCGGTCATATGATGATTCCACCAGCGCCTACAGCGACATCACGGCGACGGATCAGGCGGCTGCAGTCAGGCCCAGCTTCATCACCCTGCGTGAGGGCCGGGTGCGCACGGGCCGGATCGGGGTTCCGGTACTGCGCAATCCGCAACGCGCCAGTGGCCATTCCCTGCTGGCCGAATTGGACCTGACCGATAATCTGACGCTGCGTTCCATTACCGCATGGCGCGAACTCAACTCGGTGCAGTGGGATCAGGACACTGGCGCAGTCACCTCCTGGGGACCCAACCGCACATTTGGGCGCTTGAGCTATGCGCTGGTGGATCAGAGCCAATTCAGTCAGGAAATCCAGCTGCTCGGTGAAGTGGGCGAATTCACCTATGTCGTCGGCGGCTATTATTTCGACGAGGATGGCGCGGACGAAGCCATCGTCTATTCGGCCGGGCGCCTGAACGCGACAAACACCGGCGTGGTGCTGTTTCCGCAACCTATAGCTGATGGTGGCGCCGCGATTCCTGACCGTGCCGCGCGGGTCAATGTCCGATCGACCGCACTTTTCGGCCAGTTTACCTGGTCGCCCGAGGCGGTTGACGGCCTGCATGTGACCGCCGGCCTGCGCTACACGGATGACAGCAAGGAGGGTCTGCTGACCGCCATCCGCGGAGTGAACCCCAACCTCAATTTCGAATTCAGTTCGAGCCGCATCGATCCGATGCTGACCGTCGCCTATGACATCAATGACGACGTCAACGCCTATATGAAGCTCAGCCGGGCCTATCGCGCCGGCGGGGCGAACACCCGCTCGTCTATCCTGCGGCCCTTTGGCGAAGAAGAATTGCTCGCCTGGGAAGCCGGCATCAAGGCCGACCTGTTCGACCGTCGCGCCCGGTTCAACCTGGCGGCCTATACCAGTCATCTTTCGAATCAGCAGGTTGACTTCATCAACCCGGCCTTCGTGTCCAATACAGAAACCGTGAATGCCCCGGAAACCCGCCGCATCCGCGGTGTGGAGCTGGACGTTACACTTGCTCCGGTACGCAATCTGATACTCGGGATGAATTATGTTTACACCGACGCTCCATCGACACCGGTGCGCAACATTTTCTCGGGTGTGATCCAGCAGGTCAGCTCGGCGTTCACCCCGGAGCATGCCGCAACTTTCACCTTTGACTATACCTTCCCACCCTTGTCCTTTGGTGAACTGCGGCTGCATTTCGATGCAAATACCGCCGGCGATTACATCGCCAACAACACCGTCACCTACAAGGCGGATAGCGCCTTCCTGATCAACGGCCGCCTGACGCTGGGCGACATCGCCATGGCAGGGGGCACATTGGAAGTGGCTCTTTGGGCCAAGAACCTTACCAATGTGACGTACAACTATTTCGACTTCCGTGTGGCCACCCGCCAGACGTCGACGATCTACAATGATCCGCGCACCTACGGTGTGCAGGCGCGGATCAGGTTCTGATCGGGGCTGGCAGGGTGCACATACGCATGCTGATGTTCGCCGGGGCAGTGGCATTGGGTGCCGCTGCCCCGGCAGAAGCACGAAACATTGTCCTGACCAACGATGACGGCCTGACCGCGAACGTCAAAGCCCTCTATGATCGCCTCAAGGCGGAAGGCCATGATGTGATTGTTGCGGTCCCATGCTCGCAGCA
This sequence comes from Sphingomonas lacunae, assembly GCF_012979535.1. NCBI lineage: Bacteria > Pseudomonadati > Pseudomonadota > Alphaproteobacteria > Sphingomonadales > Sphingomonadaceae > Sphingomonas > Sphingomonas lacunae. The sequence goes on along the minus strand of NZ_CP053015.1, from coordinate 1,879,968 downwards.
AAGCGGCATGGGAGGGGCCATGCGCTTCCTTAGGCCGATTGCGCCATTGACGGAAAATTGCGCCAATGACGCGGCGGAAGTGGGAGCCCCCGGTGCCGGACCAATGACGCGCCCGGGGCTCGGTCCGGACTTTTACTATGTCGCGGGTACGCCAGTGATGGCGATGCTCTATGGCATTGATGTCGTCGCGCAATCCCGATGGGGAGGACCGCCCGACATCGTTCTTTCGGGACCGAATATCGGCCAGAATGCCGGCAGCATCGTGATCAGCTCGGGCACCGTGAGCAACGCTCAGTTTGCAATGATCCGGGACATTCCCGCGATCGCGTTGAGCGCAGGCGAACACACAGCCAGTGGCGCTGATCTGGTCAACCCCCAGTCTGTTGAAGTGGCCACGCTCACCGTCCGGTTGCTCGATCAACTCGAACTATCGTCCGGCGGCGGACGCCTGTTGCCCTCTGGTGTCGCCCTCAACGTCAATTTCCCAGATCAACTGGCCAACGCCAGATGGCGGATGAGCCGGATCGGCAGTTACATCCGCTATGACGTGCGGTTTGTGACGGATATGCGCCGACCGAACCCCAATGGAGAACAGGAAGGCCCGGCCCAGCCCGGTGTCGCCATCGGCCGTTCCAACCGCGAACCCGGCCCGGGCCAGGCAGACAATGAAGCAGCGATTGTTGAATCAGACATAGCGGTTAGCGTCATGCAGTTGGCCTATGACGCACCGGAGGAAACGCGCCAGCTGATGGGTCAGACACTGGACACACTGATCGACAATTAGGCCCCACTCCGAAGGGACGACGATCAAGTCGCGATCACACCAGCGACACAACCGGCGGCGTGGGACGCCACCGGTTGCCTCATCTTGATCACAGGGACTTGGTGCTGAAATACCAATCCACATAATCATAGCCTTCGCCGGCGCGGGCGTCGGCTGCGGGCGCGGTCTGCGGCGGCGGCACAATGACCTTGTCGCCCGGCTGCCATCCTTCCGGCGTGGCAATCTTGTTGGCATCGGCCGTCTGCAGTGCCTGCATCAACCGGACAAATTCGGCGATCGAACGACCATTGGACATGGGGTAATAGACCATCGCCCGCAACGTGCCTTCGGGGTCAATGAAGAAAGTGGCGCGCACAGCCTGGGTGTCAGAGGCACCCGGATGGACCATGCCGTATGCGGTGGCCACCTTCATCGAAATATCCTCGATGATGGGGAAGGGTATCTCGACACCGAATTTTTCCTTGATCGAACGCACCCAGGCAATGTGGGCATAGTTGGAATCGATCGACAGGCCGAGCAGTTCGGTATTCATCGCGGCGAATTCATCAGCATGGCGGGCAAAGCCCATGAACTCGGTTGTGCAAACTGGCGTAAAGTCAGCCGGATGGGAAAAGAGGATCAACCATTTGCCACGATAGTCAGCAAGCGATCGCTGACCATGCGTGGTCTTTGCGTTGAACTCGGGTGCAGGTTCGTTGATGCGCGGCATGGCGGCAGGGGTAGCGGGATCAGACATTAAGGCCTCCTTGATTGGCTGAAATCCTAATATGCTATTTTTCTAATTTAGGCTAATCTTATATTATGGTCAGGCTAATCAATTCCCTCGATCACAAACGACCAATCCGCCCCAGAGCCCGGATCTGCCCACAAGCAGATTGACACAGGAACGCTATGCTGGAACCTCGGTTGAAAGATGAACGGGAGAGAGAGAATGAACGGCGCGGAGGCACTGATCGAAACCTTGCGGCAGTGCGGGGTGGAAATATGTTTCGCCAACCCCGGCACATCCGAAATGCAGCTGGTCGCCGCGCTTGACAGCCATACCGGTATCCGGCCCATCTTGGGCCTCTTCGAAGGGGTGGTGACCGGCGCGGCGGACGGCTACGGGCGGATGGCTGACAAGCCCGCAGCCACTTTGCTGCACCTTGGCCCAGGCCTCGGCAATGGCCTTGCCAACCTGCACAATGCCCGTCGGGCGGCCTCTCCGGTCATCAATCTGATCGGTGATCATGCGACGTATCATCTGCATCACGATGCGCCACTGACATCAGACGCCGCCGGCGTTGCCGGACCGATGTCAGATTGGGTTTGCACCGCACGATCCTCACGCGACCTTCCGCAAGCCGGGGCAGCCGCCTATGCCGCGGCCATGCACTATCCGGGCGCGGTCGCGTCCCTCATCATTCCTGCCGATCATGCCTGGACCGAAGGGTCAGCAGCAGCAGCACCCCACCCCATGCCCGTCGTTCCCGCCGTGCCGGTAGATATTGTCATGCAGGCCGCCGACGCCCTGAAGAGTGCCACAGGCGCCAAGGCTCTGTTTCTTGGTGGCAGGGCACTGCGCGCCGACGCCCTGCATCAGGCAGGACGCATTGCCGCTGCCACCGGCGCGCGGCTGATCTGCGAGACATTTCCTGCTCGGATGGAACGCGGTGCAGGCCGGGTTGCGGTGGAGCGACTCCCCTATTTTGGCGAGCAGGCCGCCGATTATCTCAAGGATTTCGAGACAATCATCTTTGTCGGCGCCGAACCGCCTGTCTCCTTCTTCGCCTATCCGGAAAAGCCCAGCTGGCTCTCACCACCGGATGCGCAGCTGGTTCGCCTGGCATCGAAGCGCGAGGATTCACTGGGCGCCTTGACAGCTCTTGCTGAAGCACTCAACGCGCCCGCGGAGCCTGCGCTGGTTCAGGCCCCCGGCACGCCACCCGTAATGGACGGTCCGCTGAACGCCATGAATCTCGGTGCCATTGTCGCCGCCTTGTTGCCAGACAATGCGATAGTCTCGGATGAAGCCGCAACAGCAGGACTGGCGACTTTCCCCATGTCAGCCGGTGCGGCGCCGCACGACTGGATGACCCTGACCGGCGGGGCCATCGGTCAGGGGTTACCCGTTGCCATAGGTGCCGCCGTGGCCTGTCCCGATCGCAAGGTACTGGCACTCCAGGCAGATGGCAGCGGCATGTACACCTGTCAGGCGCTTTGGACGATGGCCCGCGAACAGCTGGATGTGACCACGATCATCCTCAACAATGGTTCATACGCCATCCTCAATATCGAATTGTCACGGGTCGGCGTGCAAAATCCGGGACCAAAGGCCCTGTCCATGCTCAGCCTTCGCGACCCGGTGCTGGACTGGGTATCAATCTCTCAGGGAATGGGCGTGCCTGCCGTGCGGGTCACAACTGCTGCTGAACTGACAGACGCGCTCACCGATGCACTGGCCCATAAGGGGCCGCGCTTGATCGAAGCCATCATCTGATCCGGGACAATCAATGCCGCCGCCAATCCTCGTACCGGCCACAGTGTCGGACTATCGCAGGGAAGCGCAAAGGCGCCTGCCTACTTTCCTGTTCGACTATCTCGACGGCGCCGCCGGTGAAGAGGTCAGCCTGCAACGCAACGAGGCTGATTTTCGCGCCATTCAGCTGGAACAGCGAGTGTTGCGGGACGTGTCGGCGATCGACACCGGGGTCGATCTGTTCGGCACGCATCTGGACATGCCGGTGGTTCTGGCACCCATTGGCATGGGCGGCATGATGGCTCGCCGCGCGGAAGTGCTGGCCAAGCGGGCCGCCGACGCGGCAGGCATTGATATGTGCCTGTCAACCGTGGGCATTTGTTCGGTCGAAGAGGTCAGCGCGGTTTCGGGCCGACCGATCTGGTTCCAGCTCTATATGTTGCGCGATCGCGGCGTGGTGCAGGAACTGCTGGACCGGGCATGGGCCAGCGGCGTCCGCACCCTGACCTTTACCGTCGACCTGCCCGTGGTCGGGGCCCGTTATCGTGACGTGCGCAACGGAATGGCTGGCGGGACCAGCGCACTGGGACGCTTTCGTGCTGGTCTGGGCAGCTATTTGATGCATCCTCGCTGGTTGTGGGATGTCGGCATCCGCGGTGCGCCCCACAGCTTTGGCAATCTGGCCGCCTATGTGCCTGGTGCCGCCAGTCCGAACCAGTTCAAGGCGTGGGTGGACAAACAGTTTGATCCCTCAACCGACTGGAACGACATCGCTTGGCTGCGTTCCGTCTGGAAGGGTCATCTATTGCTCAAGGGCATTCTCAACGCAGAGGATGCGGTCAACGCGGTTGATCAGGGGGCTGATGGTATCATCGTTTCCAACCATGGCGGGCGACAGCTGGATGGTGTTGCATCGGGAATAGCCGTGCTGCCGGAAATCGCCGCGGCGGTATCCGGTCGCTGCACCTTGTTGGTCGACGGCGGCGTGCGTAACGGGCAGGATGTCGTCAAGGCGTTGGCTTTGGGTGCGCAGGCGGTGATGGTTGGCCGACCATGGGTCTATGCCGTCGCTGCACGCGGCGAAGCCGGACTGAAAACATGGCTGTCCGCCATGAAAAACGACATGAGGACCGCTTTCGCCCTGACCGGGATCCGCACTGTCGCGGACATAGACCGAAGCATGATCCGGCAAGGCCTCTAACCGCCAATGGCTACAGTGGTTCGTGCTCAGGCCGGATCGCTCCGGCCGTGCGGCCTCAGGACGGATCGCCAGCGGCCACGCCCAGCGCCTTGACGATCTCCGATCCGCTAGCGGGCTTCAGCAACAGCGTTGGCGGCCCCTCGGGAAAGGCCGCCGCTTCAGTTGCGGTCAACCGCCTGCCACTCAGCAGCAACAGGCGCACATCCGACGCTCCCTTCAGGTCATGCGCCAGCGCCAGCCCGCTTTCGTCACCCAACCCCAAATCAACCACTACAAAACGGAAGCACTTGTCGGCAAGCGCGGCACGCGCTGTGGCGAGCCGTTCGGCAATCGTCACCTCAAAGCCGAAGCAATCAAGCAACTCGGCAAATTCCTCGGCAAACTCGCGGTCATCATCGACCAGCAACAAGGGGTGTCGGACCGTCATGTTGAACTCATGATCCTGTCAGCTGCCGCGTCAGGCGCAGCACCTCATCATAATCCACCGGCTTCACCAGGAGCGAACGGGCACCCAGATCAGCGGCCCTTTGCCGCGCAGGACCGTCTCCATAGGCGGTCAGCAGAACAACCGGTGGCCTAGTATCCGGTTCCGGCCACGCCCTCAGATGTTCCAGCACCCCAAATCCATCCATGCCCGGTAACTGGACATCGCAATAGACCAATGAAATGCCACCCTTGCGGATGATATCCAGGCCCGATTGCCCATCCAACGCTTCGCACACCGCATAGCCCGCTTCGCGCAACTCGTGAACAAGATCCTCACGCAGATGCGGATCATCTTCGATGCACAATATCTTGGCCTTGGCCCTGTCGTCACTGGGACCACCATCTGCCACATGGGGTGTGGGTATGGGCATGGTTATGCTCACCGTGGTTCCGCCGTCGCCCGATGACAGCTTGAACGTGCCACCGACTGCTTCGAGCACGGTTCGTGCCAGATGGATACCCAATCCCGCGCCTGGTGTGCCGATGGACTCCGCGCCACGGAAAAAGCGCTTGCCGACGTCTTCCAGCTGATCTTCGGCAATGCCGGACCCATTGTCGCTGACCAGAACCGTGAGTCTGTCTAGCGACAGCTCCTGCACAACGCTTATCTGGCCGCTGGTGTAACGAACCGCATTGTCCACGGCAACACGCAGGGCCATCGTCAGCGGCATGGCATCGGCCAGCACCAAATCGGTCTCACTCAGCACAAGTTCCAGCCGTTCCGGGGGAACAATGCTGCGGACGGTCTCCTCTATCAGACTGTGCAACGCGACAGGTTGCATGACCGCCGGAGCAAAATCCCGATCTGGCTGGGCGTTGGCGACCAGTTGATGCAGCAGGTCGGAAATCTGTTTGACCGCCTTGCGCAAGCGCGAGGCGCGCTTGCGCAGATCATCGACTTCCAGTTGGCCAGCCTTGCGATCGATGATCTGGGCACCACTGTCGATGGCGGCAAGCGGTGTACGCAGTTCATGCGACATGGTGCGGATGAAACGTACCTGTTCTTCATGCAACTGCCACTGCCGCGCCAGTGCCTGACCCAGAACATGGTCCTGTTCGACTATGCGATCATGGGCATCGCCGAGTTGCCGGCCGGTCGCAACCAGTTCCCGACCCAAATCATCAAGTTCGGCGACCTGGGACCCTGCAAACTGCTGGCGATACTCCCCTTGGCCGATCCGGCCAATCAGCGCGGCAATTTCCCCAAGCGGCGCGGCCACCCGACCACTCATGGCAATGGCGCGACGATAGAGGAACAGCAGGAACAAGATGTAGAAAAAGACCAGCCCTGCGAGCATGATCATGCCCACTTGCTCGGTATCGACCCGCAAGGACTCGGCATTGGCAAAAATGCGGGACTCGGGGGCAATGACAACCAGTTTCCAGCCTGTCCCCGGCACCGTTGCAAAACTGGCGAGATGGGGGCCGTCAAAGGTCAGTTCGACCTGTCCTTCCTTGGCGCTGGCCATGGCTCTTGCCAGGTCACGCGTGTCCGGACGGTGAAAAATGTTGAAGGCATCCGGCTTGGACGCCTGACCGGGCACCGAATTGGTCTGTCCCGGCGCAGTGACTTCCCGCAGTTTGAAATCCTGTTCACCCAGCGGCGGTAGCGCGATGATCTCGCCATCACGATCCACCAGCATGGCATAACCCGACCAAGGCAACCGAAGGGCCAGCAGCTTGTCGATGATCGTGTTCAAGGTCACATCAATGCCAACGACCCCCTCAAGCCGTTGTTCCGACCACACCGGGGCAATCGACGACACCATCCAGCCATGCCCCGCCGGATCGACATAGGCATCAGTCCAGACCTGACGCCGGGCCGGGTTGCGCGCGGCATCGGCCTCATAATAGAAGTTGAACTGGGTAACGTCTATATCGCCCGGAAACTGCCCCAGAACTTCAATATAGGGATATATGCGGTTATAACTGTCATAGGTGTTGAAGTATAGGGATGCGATTTTTGGGTCGCTATTCTTTATATCCATCATCAAGGGATCAAGCGCAGACAAACGCCAAACCTTTTGCCGCTCAGCCTCACCGGCGCGAACATGGCCGGTGTAATAGCTGGCGGTCGTGCCATTGTCATAAAGGGTATAGAAACGACCATCGCTCGTCATCGCATAACGCCGCCGCTCGCTTTCGGGGGGCATGTAATTCCCCTCCAGCGCCGCCTTGGTCTGTCGGGCAAACAGGGTGGTCGAAACGGCGACGCCTCCGAGCAGATTGCCGATCGATGCAGCCTCGCGACGCGCGACATCATTGAGATAATCGCCAGACACCGCCCGGACCGCCGTCACATTCTCACGATAGACAATGGCGGTACTCGCCCAGTAAATCCCGAGGAAAGTCAATTCGATAACAAGCAGCGGAATTAGCGCAGACCGCAGATAGGATTGCCAGAGCCAGCGGCGCAGCGGAACAACCCCCTCTCCTGGCGGGGGAGATGGAACCAACCAGGAATATATGTTTTGAATCATTGACATGGCATGGCGATAGAGTTCTTTGTGGTCAAAAGAGTCCGACTAGGGAAGAGAGAATGAATGGCAAGCGACGTCGAAACCCGTCGATTCCCTTTTGTCGACGCGGCAGGGCTGAACGCCCTGTCACTGCTGGGTTCAGCCATTTACATCTACAGCTTTGAAACGCAAAGTGTTTGCTGGGCTAATCCGAAGGGGCTGATGGTCTGGAACGCCCGGTCGGAAGAGGAACTTTATGCCCGCAGCCTGACACCGTTCAGTCAGGCCACCAATCTGCGGCTCGAAGACTATCGTCAGGCATTCGCCCGTGGCGAGGATCGCCTTGACACCTGGACCCTCTATCCTTTGGGGGAAGCTCGACCAGTCCTTTGCCGGTGCAGCGGTGTGAGCATCAAGGGGCATGGACAGGCCATGCTCGTCGAATGCAGCTTGGAATCGGCAGTCGGCATCACTGCCGCCGAGGTGCGGAGCATAGAAGCCCTGCGGCACACCCCGCTCAAAATTTCCCTCCTCTCCCGATCGGGCGAGGTGTTGATGCGCAATCCTGCCGCCACAGCCCTGTTTGCGGAGTTCGACCACTCCCTGCCACCGGGTGCCGACCATTTCAGCAGCATGTTTGCCAATCCGGCCGATTGCGACGCACTTGTCGCTGCCGCCGAAAGCGGGAAGGTCGGACGTTTGCAGGCACCCTTGCGCCTGCCCGGTTCGCCCATCCACGCCCTTAACCTCTCAGTCGCCACTGACCCCATCAGCGGCAAACCGGCATGGCTTGTGGCGCATGATGACATCTCTTTGCTCGTCCAGACATTGCGGCAATTGGCCGCCAGTGAGGACGCACTCGATGCAATCCTCAATCTCGACCTGACGCCCACTGTCATTCTGGCAGCCTCCGACGGAAAGGTGTTGAACGTCAATGTTTCGGCCCGCAAGGCCCTCGATCAAGCGCTTGCCATCGGCAGCCCCGCCAACAGCCTGTTCGTCGATCATGGTGATTTCGAAAGGCTTCGGTCATCGGTGCTGTCGGGCCAGGCCAGCGCCGCCCCGGTTCAGTTTCGCGGCGCGAACGGTGAACCATTTTGGGCATCGCTGTCTGCCGCACGCATCAGCTATGACAAACAGGATTCCATTGCCATTCTGCTGGCCGATGTTGATGCCATGTACCGCATCGCCGCGGATCTCGAAGCCGCCTTGTCGATGGAACGGGCGATAACCGATGCGCAACGACGGTTCCTGGCCATAGCCTCGCACGAGTTCCGCACGCCCCTTGCGGTCATCGACAGCGCTGCCCAACGCATAGAAAGATTGATCGGAAAGGCGGACGAAGAAAATATCCGGTCACGCGTCGGCAATATCCGCCGGGCCGTGGCAGGTCTCCTCCAGTTGATGGACAACACTCTGGAACAGGCGCGCGAAGACAAGCGCGTTCTCGGCTATGCCCCCCGGGTGACCGACCTCAGCGGACTGATCGCTGATGTTGTTGACAGCTTCAGGGAAAGCCACCCGGACCTGCGGATCGACGTTGACCTGCCGCCATTGCCTCTGCTGGAACTTGACCCCGGCCTGATTGAGCAGGTCATCAGCAATCTCCTCTCCAATTCGGCCAAATATGCTGCGCAGCAAAAACGTGCCCTGATCAAGGTATCAGTGACCACCGACGAGGTGCAGTTGCTGATCCGCGATTGGGGCATCGGCGTCCCGGCCGAGGAACGCGAGAGCATTTTCTCCGAATATGGCCGAGCCAGCAATGTTGGCGAACGGCCGGGTACCGGCCTTGGACTGGCCATCGTCAAACAGGTGATCGCACTGCATGGCGGAACCATAGATGCGGTTGATATCGATGGCCCCGGACTGGCCATCAGGATCGCCTTGCCCCGGAGCCTGTCGGAATCGCCTGCACCAGTCGCAGCAAGGACATGACAGCAGGCCGCTGGGGCACTCCCTCCGGTCATCGGCGGGATAGGGTTCAGTGGCGCGCGCGATCTGCTGCGGGCAGAGCGAGTGAGGCGGAGGTGCTCCCCTCGGCCCTGCTCAACCGGAAGTGCCCGCCATGGAGCGCCGCCACAGTCTGCACCAGCGCCAGCCCCAACCCTTCTCCCGGTAGCCCAGCGGCATTGCTTCCGCGATAGAAACGTTCGCCGAGGCGCTCATTGTCAACAGCATCGGGGCCGGGCCCTTTGTCCCTGACATCAATGGTCGCGCCGGAGTCGGCGACGACTACGCTGATACTGATCTCCGGCGATGATCCGCCATATTTCAGGGCATTGTCGACCAGATTGGCCACTGCCTGGAACAAGAGATCGGCATCGGCGACCACAATGGTGGCCTTGTCCTGGCTCACCGAGATGCGCCCGCCTGCTTCCTCGACGGCGGGGGCGTAATAATCCGCGACATCGGAACAGATGGTCAGCGGATTGACCTGTTTCAGCGCGAGCTCATGGCGGCCAGACTCGAGCCGGGAAATGCGTAACAGGCCATCAAAGACCCGCTGTAGCCTGCGCGCCTCGTCGACAATGGCCGCCACCTGGGGGTGACGGTCAGCATCAGCCGTTGCCTCCAGCGTTTCAGCCTGGGCCAGCATCCGCGCCAACGGCGTGCGCAGTTCGTGGGCGACATTGTCCGATACCCGCCTGACCGAACCGAACAGCGTATCGATGCGATCAAGCATCGCGTTCAAAGTGGCGCTCAGCCTGTCAAACTCGTCACGGCTGCCGTTGGCTGGAATCCTCTCGGACAACTGCCCCTGCATCACACGATTGGCCGCATCGGAAATGTGCCGGATACGCCGCCGGATCGCACCACTCAGCAACAGGCTGCCGGCCAGACCCAACAAGATGCTCGTGACAGCAAGCCACAGCACCGCCTCCTGCAAATTCTCCTCAAGCTCATCAATCCGGTCGATGTCCCTGCCCAGGATCAGGCGGCTGCCATCGGCGAAGCGCTTGTCACGCATCAAGCCCATCCGATCATATTCGACTCCGTCGAGAAATGTGTCGGCCTCGATCCTTTGCCACAGCGGACCGACAACGCTTGGCCAACTGGGGATATTGGCCGACACGGTCCTGCCGTCGCGCGCTATGAGGACGTGCAAGGCCGGATATTCATCGGGCCTCGCGGCACGGCGTGCCAGTGCAGTGTTCAGTGCATCATCGCCTTCCACCGCATAAAGCTGCTCAAGCGCCGCCATCTCGCGGGAAATGTCCCTTTTCAACGCTGCCAAGGGAAAGTGGATCGAATAGGAATAATAAGCGGAGAAAAGGATCATCGCCGAAAGAAGAAAAATGGCAATGTAGCCCAACGTCATGCGAACCGAGAAATTGCGCAGGATCATCATGACAGGCGCATCACATAGCCGCTGCCGCGCACCGTATGGATCAACGGTGCATCCGCATCGGCGTCTATCTTTTGGCGAAGCTTGCTGATGTGTTGGTCGATGATATTGGTCTGGGGGTCAAAACTATAGTCCCAGACCTTTTCCAACAGCATCGCCCGCGTCACGACGCGACCGCTATTGTCAGCCAGTATAGTGAGAATCCGATATTCGCGCGGCGTCAGGTCGATGCGCCGCCCTCCCCGCCGCACCGATTGCCCGAGCCGGTCAATGACCAGGTCGGCGATGCGAAAATCGGCATTCACGGCTGGAAGCGCGGGTTTGCGCCGTCCCAGCGCTGCCACCCTCGCCAGCAGTTCGGACATGGCAAAGGGTTTGGCGAGATAATCATCAGCGCCCGCTTCCAGCCCCCTCACCCGTTCATCGACATCACCCAGCGCACTAAGCATCAATATCGGGGTCGGATCGGCAGTGGCACGGATCGCCTGCATGATCCGCATGCCATCGATAGCTGGCAACATCCTGTCGAGGATGATCAGGTCAAAACTCTCAGACGATGCGGTCACCAGCCCCGCACGACCATCCACGCAATGGGTGACGACATGCCCTTCCTGCCGCAGGCCACCGGCTATGAAGGCACCCACTTTGTCATCGTCCTCGACGAGCAATATCTGCAAACAGAGTCCCTTCTTCGGCCTGTGCCTCAATCGTCCGGCACGTGCAGCACCTGTGTGCCGCTGACTGCATCAAGGTAGATAGTCGTCTGGCCGATGGAAGTCATCAGTTCCACTTCGTAAAGCGGACGGTCCCCCTCCACCTCGAATGAGGCTTCTATCGCGCGGCCACCGCTGCGCCGCTCCAGTCCCGCCAGTATTTCTGACAGTCGGCCAGCACGGGCAATGGCCCGCCGTTCCTCTCGATCGACTACACCGCTCCAGACATTGCGGACCATCAGCCGTTCATTGCGCTGGATGCGCCCGGTCGACGTAATGACCAGCCGTCGCAATTCCGAGCCATCGATTACATCGACCTCATAGATCGATCGCCCTTGCGACCACTGCGGCTCGGCTTCGATCACCTTCCCGGATGTCGCGCGCTCGGCGATGGCAACCGCGTGGCGCAGGCAAACTGCGGGTGCCTCGCTCGCCGCTTGGGCAAAGGCGAAGACAGCGCTTAGGGCGATGATGCTGATGGGCATGGCGATTCCACTTCCCGTTCCGTTCGACCAACAATCTGAATCAGGTTCAGAGCCCTTCAGGGACCAACCATAGTTGGACCGGTCCAGCGCCATCCACCAGAGGCCCCGCGCAACATGGGCAAAATCAAATAAATCCGTCACGAAAGTCTCATCATGGCCCGGCATTGGCTTGCTCATGAAGCAGGCCGATCCGACACCCGAAGCTGCCGGTCCACGAATGACCACGCCGTCCGCAGCAAAGCGGATTGCCATCTATGACGTTGATCGCACCCTCACCCGGCGACCGACATGGTGGCTGTTCCTGGTCCAATCCATGGCCTATCGCGCCCCTTGGCGTGCGCTATTGATCCCGCTGCTGGTGCCGATCGCCATACTCTACGTACTGGGTCTCATCCCTCGGCGCCTCATGAAACAGGCAATGCACCGGGTGGCCCTGGGACCGGCGATTCCTCGAAATGAGGCCGTGCTGCTCGCCGACCGATTTGCCCAAGGGCTCTTTGCCAACGGCCTTCATGCGCAAGGGCTGGCGCAAATCGAGCAGGAACGGGCCGACGGATGGCATATCATGCTCGCGACAGCGGCAGCAGATTTCTACATCGAACCGCTGGCCCGCCGGTTACAGGTAACCGACTGGGTGGCTACACGCTCGCTGTGGCACGGCGACAGTCTCAGCCACCGCATCGATGGTGAAAATTGCTACGGCAGGGAAAAGCTGAGGCGTATCCAGCAGTTACTGGAACAGCGCGGGCTCCAGCGTGACCAATTGTTCATCCGTTTTTACAGCGACGATGTTTCGGACCGCCCCTTGTGTGATTGGGTAGACCAACCGGTCGCGACCAATCCGGGCAAGGCAATGGAACAGCTGGCCCGCCAAAAGGGATGGCTCCAGCTGGATTGGCGACCGTCATGAGCCGGCTTCGCACAGGCTTTCTTTTCAACCACGCTGCCGCTCATCAGGTTGCCCACAGCCTGCCGATCGCCATTGCAATGGCCCGTCATCACCCGGCAGTCGATGTGCAGTTGCTGGTTGCCGGCGGCGAAGCGGAACAGGAGGTCCGACGCCTTTGGAACGAAGCTGGACTGACTGATAGGCATGCAAAAATCACACGCCTGGCGCCGCCATCCCCTGTTGCCGCCTGGACAACGCGCATGTCCGGCAATGCTGTCCCGGCCGACCGGCTGTCAATCCTTTCCCGAAACCTGGACCATTTCCGCGCGCTCGATGCGCTGGTTGTCCCTGAAAAAACGTCAACCCTGCTCAAGACACGCTTTGGCCTCGACCGGCTGGCGTTGATCCACACGCGGCACGGCGCCGGGGATCGGGCGATCGGCTTTGATGCAGCAAGCGCCCGATTTGACCTGGTCCTCATGTCCGGAGAAAAGATACGCGACCGCTTGTCCGATGCCGGCTTGCTGAAACCCGATGGCTGGGCGATTGTCGGCTACCCCAAGTTCGACACGGTCAGCACAGCGTCGCGCGAGCCATTGTTCGATAATGACCGACCGACGGTGCTCTACAACCCTCACCCGTCACCTGCCCTGTCCTCATGGTATGCGATGGGTCCGGCCGTCCTTCGCTGGTTCGCTGGGCAGGACAGGTTCAATCTCGTCTTTGCTCCGCATGTGATGCTGTTTGCCAAACGCTGGACAGTCAGCCTGTCGCCCCTGGGAATCAGCCGGGTGCCGGCAGTGCCGGAAGAGGCAGGCAATCTTGATCATGTGCGGATTGATCTGGGCAGCCGCCGGTCGGTGGACATGACCTACACCAACGCGGCTGACATCTATCTCGGCGATGCCAGCAGCCAAGTCTACGAATTCCTGAGACAGCCCCGGCCCTGCATCTTCGCCAATCCACGCAACCATGACTGGCAGGGCAATCCTGATTTCACCCATTGGACAACAGGGCGCGTGATCAACAGCATTGAAACGCTGGCTGATGCTCTTGACGATGCGGTCATCCATCCGGCACGTCATCTGGAAACCCAGAAAAAGCTGTTTTCATACAGCTTTGATCTGGGAGAAAAGCCGTCATCTCACCGGGCCGCCGACGCTATCGTCAGCTGGCTCAACAATCTGGAACATGCGCAATGATTGGCGGCTTCTGGCGCTATGGACTCATAAAGACCCTGCGCAAGGCCTATTGGCTGTCCTTGGCCCGCGGCCGTGCACGCCAGCAGGACAGTGAGCAGCGGTCACAGGGCGCGGGCATGACTGCCTATGGCGTCCTGATGCAGCAAAACTGGCATGACCGGACCTTTGTCTATTGCCATGCCGGGATTTACGGGCGCTTCCTCGCCGACCGACTGGAGCAAAGGGCTTCAGCCTTCACCTTTGTCGACATTGGCGCGAACCAGGGCCTCTACAGCCTCATCGCCGGCAGGAACCCGGCCTGTCGCCGGGCCATCGCCTTCGAACCTGTCAGCGCGACCTTCGCAACCCTCCAGTCCAACATCATGGCCAACGGGCTCGACCAGAAAATCCAGCCGTTGCGGCTGGCCATATCTGATCAGGCCGGGCCATTGACCATCACTGTTCCTGATGGGCACAGCGGCATGGCATCACTCGTTACCTCACCTGACCGGCAATCGGTCAACAGCCGGACTGAAACGATAGAGGCGGTCACCGCCGACCGGCTCGACACCCTGTTGGATGGCGATGATCCGCTTATCGTCAAGGTCGATGTCGAAGGACAGGAACTGGCGGTTATCCGCCAACTGCTCAAAAGCGCCATTGCTCCGCGCATCGCCGCGATCTTTTACGAAGTTGACACCCGCTGGTCAGATTCCGCCACGATTGCCCAGCTGTTGCGGGACAGCGGCTTTGCCCATTTCCGCAAGGTCGGATTTGGTCACCATTTCGACATGATGGCCAGCCGCAGCCCGCAGCAGGGCATTTGACAAGCCGTCCCATCTAGGACAGCAAAGCTGCGGATTTTCTGCAGCAGCATCACGGTCATAGGAACGGCACGGGCCGATGCAAATTTCATTCAGGCATGTCGGACCCTACGCCCCGCGCCTGCTGCTGGCTTTCATCCTTTATACGCTTGCCGCCGTGGTCGGGCTGCAATGGGCGTACCTCAGCGGCGCCGGTTCACCCATCTGGCCTGCTGCGGGCGTCGGGCTGGCAGTGCTCCTGTTGGGCGGCTGGCGGTTCTGGCCGGCGATCCTGTTCGGCCGGCTGGCCGCCTCTCTGTTGGCAGGGTCGGATCAGCCTGTCTGGGCGGAATGTCTGCTGGCCATGTCCAACACGCTCGGCACGGTTCTGCCCGTCCTGTTGATCACCCGTAACCGCGACAGGCGCGATCATCTTTTGTCGATGCGGGGGATGCTCCATTTGCTGATCGCCGGGGTCACGCTGGGCGCCGCCATCACCGCCTCACTATTGGCGCTCATCCTGACCATATCGTCCGATTTGACCGCACCACAGGGGTACAAACTGTTCTGGACCCTGTTTGTAGGGAATTTCGTCGGCGGAGCGGTGGTCGGCCCATTCATCCTCGCTTGGGCCACAGCGCGTTCACGTCTGACACCGCTGGAAGCCGGCCTGCTGCTGCTCCTCATGGCCGCTATAGCCGGTCTGACAGCCATGATTTTTTTGTGGCCAGAGTTCGATAAATTGCAGACTTGGCACGTGTTGCCCTTGCTGGTCCTGGCGGCGATTTTTTTCGATGTCCGCGGTGCATCGCTGGCGCTGATCCTCGTTTCTGTCATTTCCATCTGGGCAACGTCCCAAGGCCTGGGACCCTTCATCGAAGCCAACGGAACATCCACTGCGCGCTTTCCGCTGCTGCAGCAATTCATGGCAATCCTGGCGATCACCTTCTTGCTGCTTGCCGTGATTGCCGATGAAAGGCGGGCCAAGGAGGCGTTGGAACAACGCGAACATCAACTCAGGGAGGCCGAGGAGAATGCCCGGGCCCGCGCCGAGGAACTGGAAGCTGTCCTGGCCGCCTTGCCGGCTGCGGTCTGGGTCGCGCAGGATGCCGATTGCCGGGAAGTTGTCGGCAATGAATATGCCCGGCAAATACTTCGCCTGCCTGATCAGGCGGAGAACATGTCGAAAACCGCCGATGACCCGTCGCCCGTCAGCCATTTTCGCGTGTTGGACAGCGACGGCAGGGAAATCGCTCCAGAAGACCTGCCGGTGCAGCGGGCGGCAAGGGGGGAACTGATCCGGGATTTCGAGGAACGGGTCGAGTTTGCGGATGGGTCAGCCAATGATCTGCTTGGCAATGCGACGCCGCTCTACGCACCGGACGGCACGGTGCGCGGCGCAGTTGCCGCCTTTGTCGACATCACCGACCGCAAGGCAGCAGAGGTCAGGGAGAGCATCCTTGCGCATGAGGTGGATCACAGGGCCAAGAATATCATGGCCGTCATGCAATCCGTCATCCGCTTGACCAAGGCCGATACTGTGGAGGCTTTTCGCGGATCCGTTGCGGCGCGGATACAGGCCATCGCCCGGACCCACAGCCTGCTCGCCCACAATCGCTGGGATGGCGCCGAACTGGGGCAGGTCATCAGGGACGAATTGGCTGCCCATGCCGTTGACCTGTCAGAGGTAGGACAGAGCGGAACGATACATTGTGCCGGCCCGGACGTGCAGCTTCCCCCCGGCACGGCCCAGTCAATCGCTCTGGTCATCCATGAACTTGTCACCAACGCCACCAAATATGGCGCCCTGTCTGTGGCCAACGGCCGGTTGGAAGTCCGCTGGTCGCTGCACGGTGCAGGCGAACAAAGGCGCCTCGCCGTCAACTGGACGGAAACCAGCGACCAGAATGTCATTGCGCCCGAACGCCATGGCTTTGGCTATTCGCTCATCCGCAATGCGGTTGAGCGCCAGTTGAAGGGCACGCTGGCCGTCGAATGGCATGGCCATGGCCTGTCACTGGGGATGAATGTGCCCTGGGCCTGATCCTGGGTATCACGCGGCATGGCCGCTGACTGTTTCAGCGTTTCACGCGGTCAATCAGGTCGATCAGCTCGTTGAACTTCACCCGCTGCTCGGCCGCGTCGCCCGACGCGATGGCCTCTGAAACACAACAGGCGGCATGGTCCTTCAATATCTCGCTTTCCGCCTTGGCCAGCGCGGCCTTCACCGCCTGGACCTGATGCAGGATGTCGATGCAATAGCGGTCATCCGCCACCATCTGGCGAATGCCGCGCACCTGTCCTTCGATCCGGTTGAGCCGGTTCAGTATTGCCGTCCGGTCCTTGGCCATGATCCCACCATTACCCTTGATATACCATAGGGGGGTATACTATCTGGCCCCCGAGGTGAAACAAGCAGATGTCCAACGTGATTTCCAGACGAACCTTGCTCGGCGGCCTCGGCATCGGCGCGGCTTCACTTGCCACGATGCCGGCTTGGGCCCAGGGCCACAGCATGCGCCATCATGGCGGCGGAGAGATCGCCACCGGCTTTGGTGAACTGACCGGGGAGGTCATCAATCTCGCGGTGCGCGGTGGCCGGCGAGTGGTGGAGGGCCGGCGCGGCCATGGTGTGGCCATCAACGGCACGGTGCCGGGACCACTGGTCCGCCTGCGCGAAGGACAGAATGTCCGGCTCAACGTCACCAACCATCTGGCCGAGGACACGTCGATCCACTGGCATGGCCTGCTTGTCCCCTTCCAGTTTGACGGTGTGCCCGGCGTCAGTTTCCCCGGCATCAAGCCGGGAGAGACCTTCACTTATGAATTCCCCATCCGCCAGTCGGGCACCTATTGGTATCACAGCCATTCCGGTCTGCAGGAACAGCAGGGCCATTACGCCCCGCTGATCATCGAACCGGCTGGTGGCGACATCCATCACGTCGACCGAGACTATATCCTCCTGCTCAGCGAGTTCACTCCGCTTCATCCGCATTTCATCATGAGCCGCCTGCGGACCGGCGAAGGCTATTTCAACGATCGCCTCAGCAGCTGGACCGACCGCTATCCCATGTCGGGCGAGGAGCGGCGGATGTGGGCGGAAATGCGCATGATGGCGACTGACATCGCCGATGTCAGCGCGCCGACCTATACCTATCTCGCCAATGGCCGTGGCCCGACCGAAGGGATGGAATATCTCTTCAGACCCGGCGAACGCATCCGGCTGCGCCTGATCAATGGCGGAGCCATGACCTTCTTCAACGTCCGCATCCCCGGCCTGCCGATGACCGTCATCGCCGCCGATGGCCAGAATGTCCGTCCTGTCGAGGTGGACGAACTGCAAATCGCCACAGCCGAAACCTATGATGTGATCATCGAACCGGGGAATGCGGAAGCCTATGCCATCGTCTGCGAGTCCATGGACCGCTCGGGCATGGCCCTCGCCATGCTCGCCAGCCGCCCCGGCGCGCGGGCCACTGTCCCTGCCCTCCGTGATCCGCCGCTGCTCACCATGGCCGACATGGGCATGAATCACGGAGACCATGGCTCCAGCCACAGCATGGATGGCATGAGCATGCGGGACACATCGCTTGTTCCCCCGGATGTCGAGCTGGGGCCGGGCATTGACATGATCTCGATGGCGCCGGTCGACAAGACCGGCGACCCCGGCATCGGCCTGCGCGATGTACCGCACCGCGTCCTCAATTACCGCCTGCTCTCCGCGCTCGAACCCAATGCCGATGTGCGTGAGCCCTCACGCCTGCTTGAACTGCATCTGACCGGCAATATGGAACGGTACATGTGGTCATTCGACGGCCGCATGTTCGGCGCGGTTGATGATGTGCCGATCCGCTTTGCCTGGAACGAGCGCGTCCGGGTCAAGCTCATAAACAACACGATGATGGCGCATCCCATCCATCTGCACGGCATGTTCTTCGAACTGGTCAATGGCCAAAGCCCGGCGCACCAGCCGCGCAAGAATGTCGTCATTGTCCAGCCCGGCGCCAGTGCCACCTTTGACCTCACCGCCAATGAATCCGGCGACTGGGCCTTCCATTGTCACCTGCTCTACCACATGCACGGCGGGATGATGCAGATTGTCACCGTCATGGGGCCGGAGGGCGCGGCATGAAGGCGCTGCTCCCCGCACTCGTCTTCCTCGCCCTGCCGGTCATGGCACAGGCTCAGGATCAGGCTGCACATGGCAGCCACGGCAATCATCACGCGCAGACCATACCGGTCCAGTCCGATCCGCACGCGGGTCACACAATGCCCCCCGCGCCCCCTCCGGCAACAGACCCGTCGCCCGGTCCGATCATGGAGACGCCGCCACCACCCGAAGCAGGCAGCGGCCCGCCGCGTGCCGCCGATGCCATCTGGGGCGCTGAGGCAATGCGCCCGTCGCGCGAGGCACTGGCCGCCCATCACGGTGATTTCCCCACGCTCTGGATTCAGGTTGACCGTGCCGAGGTTCAGCTTCGCGAAGGTCACAATGGCGCGCTGTGGGACATTCAGGGTTACCATGGCGGCCCGACCAGCCGCTTCTGGTTCAAGAGCGAGGGTGAAGCCGCACTGGGAGAGGCCATCGAAGAGGCCGAGGTGCAGGCCCTGTGGTCGCGCGCGGTTGCGCCATTCTGGGATCTCCAGCTGGGCCTCAGGCAGGATATGACCGGCCCGGCGACAACCCATGCCGTCATCGGCGTCCAGGGCCTTGCCCCCTACCTGTTCGAGATCGATGCCGCCCTGTTCGTCTCGCACCGCGGCGATGTCACGGCGCGCATCGAGGCCGAAGTGGACCAACGCATCACCCGCCGCCTCATTCTCCAGCCGCGCGCTGAGCTGACCCTTGCCGCACAGGATATTCCGCGCCTCGGCATCGGGGCCGGTCTCGACCACGCCGAGATCGGCCTGCGCCTGCGCTATGAGATTGTCCGTGAATTCGCCCCCTATATCGGCATTGAACAGGGCTGGCATTTCGGCAACAGCGCCGATTTCGCCCGCGCTGCCGGAGAAAGCGCCAGCGCCACCTCCCTCGTCGCCGGCATCCGTTTCTGGTTCTGAAAAAAGGAAGCCCCCCATGCGCATTAGCTCCCTCGCCGCTGCCCTCACGCTGCTCGCCGTTGCGGCAACACCCGTCGGCGTCGCTGCCCACACACAGCTTGCCGCATCCACCCCGGCGCAGTCCTCAACCGTCGCACGTCCGCGCACGGTCACACTGACTTTCGCCGAAGCTGTCTCACCGACCGCGAGTGCCGCGTCGATCGTCATGACCGCCATGCCCGGTGTCCCCAACCATGGGGAGATGGTCATCCGCAACTTCACTACCGCCTGGTCATCGGACAACAAGACAATGACCCTGACCCTGCGCCAGCCCCTGCCGGTCGGCAGCTACGATGTGCGCTGGCAAGCTACCGGGGCAGACGGCCACCGCGTCACCGGCACGGTCAGCTTCACAGTCAATTGACTTTCAAACCGCGCCCCCTTGCGGAAAAGGAGCGACCCTGACGCCTGCTTGGTATTATGATTTGGATCAATGTGTTAGCGTGTCAGGACCACTACCCCCTGCTCCAATATGTATTGGGGGAACGTCATGGAAACTGCATCTCTTGTTCTGGATAGTGCCTTTGTCGGCCTGCCGATCTTGCTACTCCATCTTGGGGTAGCCCTCTGCCTCTGGGTGGCGACGACAGTCATTTACTTCTATGTCACGCCGCTCAGCAAGTTGGCTCTGATCCAGCAGGGAAATATTGCCGTAGCCATCGTGGCAAGCTCGGCCCTGATGAGCCTTGGCCTGCCCTTGGCTTTTTTGCCTCGCTGGCTCGATCAATGTCTGGGACATCGTCATCTGGAGCATACCCATCCTGTTCATTCAGATGGCCATCTTCTTTATTATGACACGGCTTATTCCCAACCTGCCAGAGAAGATTGAGAGTGGAAATATTGCCGACGCCTTGTTCGTCGCCTCGGTCAGGCTGACAACGGCAATGCTGCTTTCGGCCGCGATCAATCTCCAATCCATTGCCGACTATAGCGGCATCCCCCGCGAAACCGTCCGCCGCAAATTGCATATCCTCCAGGACAAGGGCTGGATCACCAAGGATGAGCGCAATTTCATGACCGTGACTGACAAGGCCAAAGCCAATCTCAACGGCCTCACTGAAAGCAGCCTCAAATATCTGGTCGAAATGGACACCCTGCTGTCCAGGCTCGACTGACACCTTCGCCGACACCCATTGCAACTGTCAGGGGACAAGGGCGTGCCGATATGACAGCTTGGCCAAAAGCCAGAGAGCGCATCTAGGGAGAGCAGATCATGGCAGCACTGGATTATGCGGTCAGCGAAGGCATCGCGACCATTACCCTCAACCGGCCCGAGCGGATGAACACCATCTCGCGCGAAATGCTCGACGAGCTGACCGCGACGCTGGTCCGCGCTGATCGCGACCCGGAAGCCCGCGTCGTGATTCTCACCGGGACCGGCCGTGCCTTCTGCGCCGGGCTTGACCTTAACGAGGCAGCCAACGGCGAAGGTATCGGCACCGGCAGCAGCTTTGCCGACACCATCGACCTGCGCAACACGCCGCCGACCGTCCTGTTTGAAATGGACAAGCCCGTCATCTGCGCGCTCAACGGTTCAGCCGCCGGTTATGGCATGGACCTCGCGCTCGGCTGCGACATCCGCATCATGGCAGAGGATGCGAAGCTCGCCCCGGCCTTCGTCAAGCGGGGCATTGTGCCGGAATCCGGTGGAACCTGGTTTCTCCCCCGCATGGTCGGTTGGGCCAAGGCGGCGGAGATCATCTTCACCGGCCGCACCCTCAGCGCCGCCGACTGCCTCGCCGAGGGGCTTGCCAACCATGTCGTGCCGACCGCCGAGGTTGCCGCCACGGCCCGCACCATGGCGCTCGACATCGCCGCCAACGCACCCAAGGCCGTCCGCGCTGCCAAGCGGATGATGCGCATGGGCCTCGACGAGACTTTCCCGACGCATGTCCAGCATGTCTATCTGCAACTGCTGCCGCTGTTCGCCTCGGACGATTTCAAGGAAGGCATCAACAGCTTCCTCGAAAAGCGCCCCGCCGCTTTCACCGGCCGCTGAGCAGGGGCCGGGTCAGGCCGTCCCCGCCTGCAACGCGCGGATGATGGCGGAGAAATCGAGTCCCCCCTCACCCCGGGCGTCCATCGCTTCATAGAGCTCGCGCGCCTTGGCCCCCATCGGCGTGTCGGCATCCACCGATTGCGCCGCCTCCATCGCCAGCCGCAGGTCCTTGAGCATCAGCGCGGCGGCAAAGCCCCCCTGATAATCGCGGTCAGCGGGCGTCTCCGGCCCGACACCGGGCAGCGGGCAATAGCTGGTCAGCGACCAGTTCTGGCCCGAACTCACCGAGGCAATGTCAAAGAATGTCTGCGGGTCGAGCCCCAGCTTCTGCGCCAGCGCCAGGCTCTCGCACGTCGCGATCATCGACGCGCCGAGCAGCATGTTGTTGCAGATTTTCGCCGCCTGCCCCGCGCCCGGTCCGCCGGCATGGATCACCGCCTTGCCCATCGCCGAGAGGATCACTTCCGCCCGGTCGAATGCCTCCTTGCTGCCGCCAGCCATGAAGGTCAGCGTCCCGGCATTGGCTGCGGCAATCCCGCCCGAGACCGGCGCATCGACCGCCACGAGACCCTTGGCCGATGCCGCCTCGATGTTCGACCGCGCCGTCGCCACATCGATCGTCGAGCAATCGATCAACAGCGTGCCCGGCGCCGCATGGGGGAAGACATCGCCTTCATAGACCGCCGCGACATGTTTGCCGGCGGGCAGCATGGTGACGACCACCTCGGCCCCCGTCACCGCCTCCCCGGCGCTCGCGGCGCCCAGACAGCCCGCCTCAGCCGCGCGCGCCAAGGCCTCGGCGGACAGGTCAAAGGCACGCACGTCATGCCCGGCCTTCGCCAGATTGGCCGCCATCCCGCCGCCCATGTTGCCGAGGCCGATAAAGGCTATGCTGGTCATAAATTCTCTCCCGCTCGGCTCATCTCAACCCATCGTCGGGATGACGAACGCGTTGCCCCCGTCGACTGATCCGTCGGGCCAGCGCTGCGTGATCGTCTTGGTCTTGGTCCAGAAGCGGACGCCTTCCATTCCATGCTGGTTGATGTCGCCGAACGCGGAGCGCTTCCATCCGCCGAACGAGTGATAGGCGACCGGCACCGGAATCGGCACATTGATGCCGACCATGCCGACATTGACCCTATGGGCAAATTCGCGCGCCGCATGGCCGTTGCGGGTAAAGATGGCGACGCCATTGCCATATTGGTGCTGGCTGGGCAGCGCGAGCGCCTCCTCGAAACTGCCGGCACGAACCATCTGCAACACGGGGCCGAATATCTCTTCCTTGTAGCTTTCCATGCTGGTCGTCACCCGGTCGAACAGGCTCGGCCCGATGAAGAAGCCCTGCTCATGCCCTTGCAGGGCAAAGCCGCGTCCATCGACCACCAGTTCGGCACCTTCCTCGACGCCCTTGGCAATCCAGCCCTCGACCCGCGCCTTGTGCGCGGCATTGACCACCGGGCCATAATGGGCGTCAGCATCGGTCGAGACACCCACGCGCAGCTTGGCAATCGCCGGGATCAGCGCCTCGCGCAATTCGTTCGCTGTCTTGTCGGTCACCGGCACAACCACCGGCAGCGCCATGCAACGCTCACCTGCCGAGCCAAAGGCCGCGCCGGTCAGGTCATTGACCACCTGGTCGAGATCGGCGTCGGGCATGACGATGCCATGGTTCTTGGCCCCACCCATCGCCTGCACCCGCTTGCCCGCGGCCACCCCGCGATTATAGACATAATGGGCAATATCCGACGACCCGACAAAGCTCACCGCGGCAATGCCAGGATGGTCTAGGATGGCATCAACCATCTCCTTGTCGCCCTGCACCACCTGCAACACGCCCTCGGGCAGACCGGCCTCAAGGAACAGTTCTGCCAGCCGCACCGGCACACTCGGGTCACGCTCGCTCGGCTTCAGTATGAAGGCATTGCCCGTCGCCAGCGCCACGCCTGACATCCACAGCGGGATCATCGCCGGGAAGTTGAACGGCGTGATGCCCGCGCCAATGCCGACCGGCTGGCGCATCGAATAGACGTCGATGCCCGGCCCCGCGCCTTGCGTATATTCACCCTTCAGCGCGTGCGGAATGCCACAAGCGAACTCGATCACCTCCAGCCCGCGCTGGATGTCGCCCTTGCTGTCGGCAATTACCTTGCCATGCTCGCTCGACAGCAAATGCGCCAGCTCGTCCATATGGGCTTCGACCAGCCGCTTGAACTCGAACATCACCCGCGCGCGCCGCTGCGGGTTGGTCGCCGCCCAGCCCGGTTGTGCCGCCTGCGCTGCTGCCACCACCCGTTCGAGCAGGGCTGCGTCGCCCAGCGTCACCTGCGCCTGTACCGACCCGGCATTGGGATCGAATACGTCGCTGGTCCGGTTGCCCGAGACGGCAACACCGGGGGCGAGGAAATGGGGGATGCTGCGCATGAACTCGTTACTCCCGTTGATCATCTTTATGGCCATGCATTGCCACATGCGGCCGCGCAAACTAGCGGTTGAATCTCTTGCCAAAAGGATGCTGCATCACATCCGAACCCCATGTTCGGTTTGATCAGCCCTTGTGCTGGCTGATCCATTAGCCGAGGCCCCTTGCCACTTCAACGAGCCGTGGGCCAAGAGCGACTTTACAGCAACGAAAAAGGGCGACCGAACGGCCGCCCTTTCAGGAAATCAAGATGGACCTTGCGTCAGACGCTGGTCGGGGTGTCGTTGCTGTCATCGAGCGCGAAGAACAGGCCAAGGCCAGCCGCGATGACAACGAAAACGATCAGAAAAGGAAAGCCGCCAGCTTGCGCACTGAATTCTTCCGACTGGACGCTTGCGCGTTCGGCGGTAACCGGTGCCGGCGCGGTCTGAGCCATGACCGGAGCGCTCGAAAGCGATGCGCTGAGGATGGCGGCCAAGGCCAGCTTGCGAATGCTCATGGGGAGGCTCCTTACTTGTTGTGGTCCAGATTTGATAAACGCTTATTGCTCCAAGTCAGGTTAAAGTCAAGTTTATAGAAAGAATCATGACTGTCCTGGGTCAAGTCGCTGCAAAAACAAGATGAACCGATTGTTGCGATTCCGGTTCAATCTACCGCGCGGTTACGAATCACTATCCGGATCATTGGGCAGCGCCACTCGCTTCTGGGCACTTGTCACAATGGCGTCGAGCCATGCTATCATGCCCGCATGGACTGCCGTCCCAACCCAATCCATTCGCGCCTGTCCCGCCCATGGCTGCATCTGCTGCTGTTGCTTGGGCTGGCCATGGCGGCGGCGCCCCTCCACGCCGCAAATGAGACTCCGGCAGGCAGCGACATTGCCGCTCTTGACCTGCGCGTCGCAACGCTGGGCGAAGCCCTGGCTGTTGCGGCCCATGGTCTCTGCAGCGGCCCGGTGGCGCGCACCGGCATGGATCTGCACAGCCGCGCCCAGTACGGTCGCCTCACCGCTCAACAGGCCGCCGCGATGTTTCCGGCGGCAAATGGCGTCGCGGTCCTTTTGGTCGTCCCCGGCTCGCCCGCTGACAGGGCCGGGCTGCGCAGTGGCGACGGCCTGATCGCCATGGATGGCGTGCCTGTACCTGTCACCGCTGCCAGCGCCCGCCCTGACTATGCTTCAACCAGGGACGCGCTCGACCGACTCGATGCGGCTTTGGCTGACGGCGTAGCGCGATTGCATGTGCGGCGCAGCGATGGCAGCGACCATCAATTGGTGCTGCACGGCATCAATGGCTGCCCCACCCGCTTCCAGATGGACCCCGGCGGTGGCTTCGAAGCACTGGCCGATGGCCTCTATGTGCGGATCGGCCAAACCATGGTCGAAACAGCTGCCGATGATGATGTGCTCGCCGCGAGTATCGCGCACGAGCTTGCCCACAACATCCTGCACCATCGCCAACGACAGAACGCCGCCGGCATGCGGCGCGGCCTTGCCCGGATGTTTGGACGCAGCGCCGCCCTGTCCCGCGCGGCGGAGGCCGAGGCTGACCGGCTGACCCCATGGCTGATGGCCCGTGCCGGTCGTGATCCCGGCGCCGCCCTGGTCTGGCTTGACCTGCTCCAAAGCCGCATCGGTCCCTCGGCGCCCACCCATCCGTCCTGGGCGAGACGGCGCGCCATCATCAATGAACAGCTGCCGCTGATTGCTGCCCGCATCGCCGAAGAAAGATCGCTCGATCCCCCCTTTGACACGATCAACCCCGGCCCGCTTGTCCCGGACGGCGAATAGGCGCTTAGCGGTCGAGCGCCGCTATGTCCCTGCCCGGCCGCAGCCGGACGATGGCATCATCGACCTTCACGCTGCCGCGAACGATAACCAGATTCTGGTAATTGCGCTGATCATCAATGGTCGTCGCTTCAATCCGGCCGACATCGGGCGCATTGAACCGTTCGCGCAGATAGGTTGACAGTTCGCCCGCCGCCAGGATGCGATCACCGTTGACGTCACCCGCCCCGGCAAAGGCATCGCGAATGAAATGGGCAATATAGCCCCCGGCTTCAAACTTGTCCGCAACTGAACTGGTCAGATCCTCTTCGGAAGAGAAAATGCCCATCACGCCGGGACGGCTGACCACATCGCGTTCGAACCCGCCGGAGAAACAACTGTCCAGAACCGCCAGTGCTACGCGGGCGCGGACTGTGCCGAACAGGCGAGCCAGCTCGTCATCCGTCAGGTCACCATCATACAGGGTCAGCGTTTCGTCCATGCCATCAGGTTCGGTAGGGCTCACCTGCCCCCGTTCCTGTCCGCCATGTCCGGAATAAAAGAAGAGGAAGACATCATCCGGCCCGGCCTGCGCTGCCACTCGGGCAAAGGCCTGACGCACCCCGGCAACCGTCCCTTCGGCATTGGTCAGGGTGATGCTTGCCGGATTGAGCAACCCCTGACCGCGCAGCGTCTGCTCCAGCTTGGTCGCATCCTCATCGGTCAGCGGCAGGTCATTGCCCTCACCCTCATAGTCGGAAATGCCGACCATCACCGCAAATACCCGTTGGCCACCCCGCACCGCGGCCAGCGCCGGTGGCTCTTCGCCCGGCATCACCGACAGGGTGTAATCACCCGTCTCGCCCGGCCGATAGGATGTGACGATAACCTCATATTCGCCATTTTCGCTCAGCACCTGAGCGATCTGGGCATTGGTGCCGTCAGGACCATCATCATTGTCCGTGCCCTCACCCGAAGGCGATCGCATCATGACATAGGTGTCAAACGCGCTTGAACCGACGTCAATCGTTACCCGCTGACCCCGGCGGCCAACAAATCGGTAGCTGTCGCTATATTCCCCCGAATTCAGCTGCGCGTCGCCCTGCGCCAGACGGCCTGACCGCCTCTCTCCGATGGCCAGCAACGTACCGGCGCTGGCGGTCGGGCGCACCGCCGGGGTCGTGCTGTTATCACGGTCGCTCGTGGCCAGTGACCGCTCGCCGCCATCGGTTTCCAGTCTCAGGTTGAATGCACCGGTTTCCCCCGGGCGATAGGATGTGACGGTGACGGTGTAGCGCCCGTCACTGGGCAGAGTGGCGTTCAGCCGGCTGTTCGTTCCACCAGCCGGATCATCATCATTATCCTCGGAAAAGCCGCCAGGTCCCCGCACCATCAGATAGGGGTCGAAATCGCTCGACCGCAGCGTCAGGTCGACGCGCTGGCCGGCCCGCCCCTGAAAACTATATTCCCGGGTGAACTCGCCAGAGGAAAGTTGCGTATCCCCCTGCGCCAGCCGTCCCGATACGTCGCTGCCTGGCAACAGGGTCACGCCGGCGCCGCGGTCTCCGCCATCGCGCACCCGTTCCCCATCGCTCGCCGCCAGGTCGGTCGTTGCTTCGGCACGGCCGGAGCGACTGACGCTCAGCGAATAGGCACCGCTCTCACCCGAAGCATAGCTGGTCGCGCCGATCCGCATCTGGCCGCTTTCGGGCAGCGTGACGCGCACACGGGCATTGCGTGTCGCGCCGCGGTCATCATCGTCATTGTCCTCGGACAGGTCGCCCGGTCCACGCACCAGCAAGTAGCTGTCGATCGCCGCTGATCGCATGCTGATATCATACGTCTCGCCGGCCTGCCCCTGCAGAGTGTAATAATCGATGAACTCGCCGCTGGGCAAAGTGGTGTCCCCGCTTGCCAGTTGGCCATTCACCGGCCTGCCCGCGACGATGGCGGTGCCGCCGCTTGGCCGGGCCGAGGCAAAGCTGCCATTTCGAACACTCAGCCGATAGTCACCGGTTTCACCCGCGCTGTAAGAGGTGACGCCAATGGTATAGCGCCCGCTCGCCGGCAGCGTGACAACCAGTTCGGATGACCGGTCGGCTTCCGACACATCGTCATTGTCTTCCGAAAAACCGTCCGGGCCGCGCATCAGCAAATAGGGATCAATGGCACCCGATTCGACCCGGATGGTCAACGTCTCACCGGCGCGGCCCGACAGCGTGTAGCGGTCGATATATTCGCCCGTGCTGATGGTCGCGTCTGTAGAGGCAAGGCTGCCGTTGATCGTCTGCCCGGCGCGAACGCTCTGTTGGGCTTGGATCGGCATGGACCAGGCAGCGAACGCGGTTCCGGCCAGCATCAAAAACGATGTGCGCTTCATATTCCCCCCTGAATAGCCACGGATTTCTCGTGGATGCGACTCCGCCTTGTTACATCTGTGCACCGGCCCGATCAACCGAAGCCGGCTTGTGATCGGCAATATTTTGACATACTTGATGCCATTACATCCGCGAACAGGTAGCCAAGGCCGCTCTAACTTGCCCTCTACCTGCCAGACATGGAGTGAACCGACGATGACCCAGCGATATGAAATCCACGGCGCACTCGGCTCGCCCTATTCGCTCAAGGTGCGCGCTGTCATGCGCTACCGCCGCCTGCCGCACATCTGGATCCACGGCCTCGCCACCCAAGGCGCCGCGCTGGCGAATGTCCGGGCGCCGGTCATCCCCGTCGTCCGCTTTCCCGATGACAGCTGGCACAATGACTCAACACCATTGATCCACGAACTGGAGCGCCGTCATCCCGCCGACCGTTCGTTGATCCCGCCCGATCCCGCCCGGGCCTTCCTCGCAGCCCTCATTGAGGATTTTGCCGACGAATGGCTGACAAAGGCCATGTTCGGCTACCGCTGGCTCGAAGACATCGACCAGATCCAGATGAGCCGCTGGCTCGCCTTTGACGCGCTCAAGGGCGGTGGCCTCGAAACGTCACAGAACAACGCCGAAATCTTCCGGCAACGCCAGGTCAGCCGCATGGCCATAGTCGGCTGCACGAAGGACAATTTCCCGCTTATCGAAGCGTCGACACGTGCCGTCCTCGCCGCGCTCGAAGCCCATGTCACAGACCGCCACTGCCTGTTCGGCACCCGGCCGTCGATTGCCGAATTCGGCATCTACGGACAATTGTCCCAACTAGGGGTGGATCCCACCGCCCAGACAATGATGCGCGCGGACTATCCCTACAGCTTCCGCTGGCTCTCCCATATCGACGACATGTCCGGCATTGAGGGCGAGTGGGATGCCGTCGAAACACCGCTGCCACCGGTTGTGCCAGCCCTGCTCGACGCAATCGGCCAAGTCTACCTGCCGTTTCTCCTCGCCAATACCGCAGCACTTGAAGCTGGTCACACAGAGGTGCGGATGACCGCAATGGGCCTGCCCTATGTGCAGGGACCGTTCGGATATCAGGCCAAGTGCCTCGCGGCATTGCGCGCGCTTCATGCGGCATTGCCTGCCAGCGCACGCCAGAATGTCGATCCGATCCTGGACGCTGCGGGGTGCCTTGCGCCGCTTGTCGCATGATGATCAGGGGACCGGGTCGCCCATGACATTGCCGGCCGGTGCATAGCGGCAAACCAGCACCTCCCAGGTTCGACCGCGGTACAGGCCGCAGCCGACGGATTGGGTGTCGCGCCATATCATCTGTGTGTAATGCCCCACCGCAGACCAATTGCCGGTGCGGCTGACGTCGGGGAAACGGCCGGGTCTGAAATCTTGCCTTTCCTCGGCCCATGCCCCGACCATATCCTCAATCCGGTAATGACCGGCCGTCCCCATCCACAAATTCTCGCCCAACGCCTCAACGCCACTGTGCTCCAGGATGCCGTCGCCTCCGATCCGGGCAGCCCATTGCTCGGCCCCCGTTGCCAAGCCTGCATCCCATGCTAGCGGAGGCGACCCAAAACGCGACCGTTCCTGATTGTGTAGCAGCAGCAACAGGTCAATTTGCTGCCCATTCAGCGAGACCGGGGCTTGGCGACCCGCGTAGTTGACAATGCTGACGGCCCGGCCCTCGCGCGGATGACAGCCAAAAACAAACAATCCGCAAGCCGCAGCTTTGAGGAGACGCATGCCCACGCGATAGAGCGGACGAAAGCGGGTACCATGCAATGGCGAACGCGAGCTGGAAGGAGGGGGGAAGGCCAGAGCTCGATCCTTTCCAAAAAGCCTGCCGGAGGGCACAACTTGGATGATTTGTTCTTGCGTTGCCGGATTGCCACAGTCGCAACAATCGCGCCCAATGCCATTGCCAGCCCCCAATTCGCGACATAGCATGCGATCATTCGGGACGATTCTCGCTTAACAACACAATAAGTTATTCGTTCAATCCATAGGGGTTTCCAAACATGACCACATCAGGATTCAAGCGTTCCGCTGGCCGGGTCGCGCGCCTGTCGCTGCTGACCACTGCTTGCGCCGCTTCCTTTGCTTATGCTGCGCCAGCCCTTGCCGACGGTGGCGCGCTGGCAGGGACCGGAGCGTTGCAAAATATACAGCCGGAAGCGCATGGCAATCTGACGGCTGTTCTTCCCGAGGCACAATCGGCGCTGTTGCCTGCTGTCGTTCCCGAAGCCCACACCTATGTTGAAGCAACCGCGCCGGTTCCGCATCGCGCTTTCATTGACCCGTCGGAACCCGAGCCTGAGATTCTGATCTCCAACCCGGGCACACCGACCACGGCTCGTGACACGGGCATCACCGGCGTTGGCCAGATGGTGGTTGATAGCGGCGGCGGCTTCATCGGCCTGTGCACCGGTACGCTCATCAATCCGCGCACCGTCATTTTCGCGGCGCACTGCGTCAACACCCGCCCGGCCACCGCTTATGGCGCAAACTCGGGCGGCACCGGAATCGCCTTTGGTTTCGAAGCCTTTACGCGCGCCAACGCACCTGGCGAAGTGGACGAGCTGCGCCGCTGGCTGCTTGGCGACGCCGGCACTGGCGCGGGCCGTTTCCAGACCAACCTCGCCCAGGCCTTCTACAACGTCAATCAGGTGGTCTATAACCCGTTCAGCCTTGAGCCGGCGTCACGCGGCTTCCTGTATGGCGACGTGGCGCTTGCAACGCTCGACACACCTGCTGCCAACATCCCGACCTGGGCCTTGCTCTTCTCGCCGCTGTCGGCTCCGTCGACCATCAGCCAGGCCACTGGCACCGGCTATAATGTCGGCATCGTCGGCTACGGCGGCAACGGCACCGGCACTTCGGGCACTCAACCGATCGACTTCCGTCGCCGTGCGGCTGAGAATGTCATCGGCGCGCTGACCGACCTCAACACGTTCGAACAATTCCTGTTCGGTTCACCGCCTTCGACCCTGACGCAGAACCTCTACTTCATCGACTTCGATGATCCGCTTCGTGGTGCTGAAGGCGCCAGCATCTTTGACTTCAACGCGTTCAAGGATGACGCCCGCTTTAAGAATGGCGTGCCGAGCGAAGGCACCACCGCCGGTGGTGACTCGGGCGGCCCGATGATTCTCCAGAACTTCTCGCGCCAGTTGGTGATCGGCGTACTGTCGGGCGGCTACACCCGCTTCTTCAACGGTCAGTCGACCAATGGCTATGGCACGGTCAGCTTCTACCAGCCGCTCTATCTCTATTGGGACTGGATCGCCGCCAACAACCCTTACCACTATGTGTCTGCCAAGGCTGGCGACGGCAGCTGGACCGACCCGACCCGCTGGGTCTCCACGCTTGATCCGTCCTATTATATTTTGTCGGGCGGTCAGCCAGTCAACGGCATCCCCACCGTTCCGGGTGAGCAGGCCGCTGGTACCAGTGGCGACTTCGGCCAGATCTGCTTCCAGTCGACCTTCTTCCAGTCGGATGAATGCTACGACACGGCAACCGGCGACTTCCTCGTCAATGGCCAACCGGCAACGGCCGGACAGCCTACTGATGGCCTGACCATCATGCATGTCGATGGTGATGCCGTCGCCAACGCAGCCGGAAATGGCTTTGTCAGCACCGGGCCGACGCCGCACAATGGCGCACCGGTCTTGCCGGCGGCTACCTTGGCCAATGGGCTGCCGGGTGCCAGCGACTTTGTCCCGAACAACAGCGATCCGGTGCGCGAAACCGGTGTCCTGGCCCGCTACTTTGACGTAACCCTGTCGGCCACTGGCACGACGACCCTGTCGGGTGCCAACATCGTGATCGATCGTCTGACGATCGGCACGGCGGGCGCTGGCTTGGTGATCGCCAATACGGGCACGCTCACCTCGCTGATCAACGTCAACCAGTTCGCCGGTACTGTCGCAGTGAACGGCACGCTGACCAGCGTTGGTGACTACAGCCTGTTCGGCGGCGCCATTTCGGGCACCGGCCGCATCAACACGCCGTTCCTCACCAGTGTTCTCGGCACCTTCAACCCCGGAACCACGACGACGGTCGGCAACCTGACGGTTGGTGGCAACCTGGTCATGTCGTCCGGCACCAACTACATCGTCAATCTGGGCCCGAACCAGACCTCTGACCGGATCACGGTCGTGGTGAATGGCGATCCGGCTGGCGGTCGGGCCAATGTCGGCGGCACGCTCAGCCTCGCTCCTGTGGCCGGTTACCGGGTAACCTATGGTGACCAGTTCACCATCGTCTCGGCCGCGGGCGGTGTCTCGGGTCAGTTCGTCGCACCGGGCGCGTTCTCGCCGATCCTCAATCCGGTTGTCAGCTATGGCGCTAGCAGCGTGACTGTCCGTATCGACGCACGCTCATACAATACGGTGATCGACGCCAGCTCGCCGATCCAGCGCGCCTTCGCCCAGCTGCTTGATCAGAATCGTCCAGGCTCGGCGGGCAACCTCGCTGGCGTCTATGGTGAGCTCGACCTCATGACCCAGGCGAACATTCGTTCGACCCTGGAAGGTCTGGCACCGCGCACTCCGTCGATGACCATCGGCTCGGGTGTGGTGATGAACGAAGTGCTCGGACGCTTCTTCCGTGAACGTATCGCCAATGCCGCCACAGGGGAAACGGCCGGAACGGTCGCCATGTACGGCCGCCCGCTACAGCTTGCAGCGCTCAATGCCAATGACGGCATGGGCATGGAGGTGATGAGCGATGTCGGCACCGGCATGGTCAACACTGGCACCACCGACGAAGACAGCGCGCTGTTCCTCGCCGGCGGCTATATCAACGGCAGTGGCGTTGCCACCACCGGCGCCACACCGGGCGGTCGCAACAAGTTCGACGGCTTCTACATCACCGCCGGTATCGAACAGTCGGTTGGCGACAAGGACTTCTTCGGCTTCGGCTTCACCTATGCCGATCTCGACGGTTCCGCGCCCAACAACCTCGCTGAAACCGGTGGAAACCTTTATCAGGGCACCGTCTATGGCGGCGTTCATGTGGGGTCGCGCGCTCTGGCTGATTTCCAGGCCAGCGGCGGCATTTACAGCCTCTCGTCAGCACGCACGGCAATTGTCGGTCTGAACACCTTCAACTTGACCGCCAACGACGATGTGATGTCGATGTCGGGCGAACTGGGCCTCAGCGTCCTCCCGGCCAGCACAGCCGGTATTGCGGTTACCCCGCGTGTTTCGCTGCGCTACAGCATGCTGAACTTCAAGCCGCTGTCCGAAACGGGTGGTGCCGCCGGCATGACCTACGATCTCGACTCGTCGGAAAGCCTCCAGGCACGGGCGGGCTTCACTGCGCGCACCTCTGCGGGCAATGTGCGTCCTTATCTGTCGCTCAACTATGTCCACGAACTGCTTGACCAACCGGTCGGTGTTCTTGGGAACTTCACCCTGGGCAGCGGCAATGGCGTCCTGTTCGGCTTTGACGGTGACGACAAGAATTGGGGCGAAGCTGCTGCCGGTGTCACCATCGGTGGTGAAAACATCTCGGCCAGCCTGTCGGCAGAAACCACGGTGTTCCGCAGCGACTATCGCAACCAGACCTATCGCGCCTCGATCAGCTGGCGCTTCTGATCGCGCCGGGGGCGCTGCCCCCGGCAACGATAGACATGAAAGGGGCCGGACGAGCGATCGTCCGGCCCCTTTGTCATTCTGGCAGCCCGGATTGACCGCAAGGTCAGCAGACCCGAATGGTGCGCCGCAGCCAGTCTAGCAACAATGTTTCTACCTCGCTGGCGCGTTCAGCCTGTATCCAGTGCCCACATCCTTCGAGCATATGTGTTTCCACGCCCGGCACATGATCACGCATGATCGGCAGCGGGTCGGCACTGCCCAGCACCAACGCCGGGTCGCTCGCACCGCCAATGAACAGCGCCGGGATACGGATGACCGGGTCAAACTGTCCTGCCCAGACAAAGTCGCGCTGATGGTTGCGGTAGCGGTTGAGCGGGCCACGAAAGCCTGACCGGGAGAATTGCGACACGGCCGCCTCGAAATAGCCCTGGTGCAACCATGGCGGGACGCGGTCCGGAAAGCGCAGGCCCTGCATCAGCGTCATGTCCGCCGTCTTGTCATTGGGCCAGTCACCGGGAGCGGCATCACCGGAAATCGTGTGGTAAAATGCCTTGAGGAAGCGCGCCGGATCAGCTTCCAACTCCATCTCAGCCACTCCGGGCTGCTGAAAATAGGCCTGATAGAAAAATCGGTTCTTCGCTGTGAATCGCTGCGTGAACAATTCGTCGAACGGCATCTTGGCCCGCCCTGACCAGGGGATCGACAGCGCCGCGACCGCGCCAAATATATCGGGACGAGCCATCGCAGCATTCCATACAATCGCCGCGCCCCAGTCATGCCCGACCAGCGTCACCGGCTGTCCGGGCGACAGTTCTGCTGCCACTGCCGCGAGATCAGCGACCATCAACTCCATGCGATAGTCAGCCACTTCCGGCGGTGCGTCGCTGTCACCATAACCGCGCACGTCGATCGCGCAGGCGCGATAGCCAGCCTCCGCCGCTGCAGCCGACAATCGCGCCCATGACTGGCGCAGTTCAGGAAATCCATGGACAAACAGCACCGGCGGCCCTTCGCCGGCCACATCAGCGGCGATCCGTACTCCTCCGGCGCCAGTGAACAGATGGGTCGGTGCGTTGGTCATGCGGATCTCCTCAACAGCAGCGCCGGTCTGTCAGCCCACCGCGCTCCTGTCCAGCCGTAAGCCGCATCAGCTCTCCACGTGCACCACTGCCGCGATCATGCCCGGCACCGCCGCATCCTCGATGGTAGGCGGCGTCACCAACTCGTCCCCGTTGCAGATGGTCCGCAACAGGTTGCGCAGTGTCTTGCCCGAACGCGTCTTGGGCAGCGCCGGCACGACATGCGCCGTCTTCAGAGCTGCCACAGCGCCGAGCTCGTGCCGCACCGCCGCAATCACCCGCGTCGCCATCGCGCTGTCGCTCTCATACCCGGCGCGCGGCACGACAAAGGCGATCGGCACCATACCCTTGATCGCATCATCGGCGCCGATCACCGCGCATTCGGCAACGCCATCCTGCGCCGCCACGATCTGTTCCATCTGTCCGGTCGACAGCCGGTGCCCGGCGACATTGATGATATCATCCGTCCGCCCCATGACATGGACGAA
The DNA here is from genome assembly GCF_012979535.1 of Sphingomonas lacunae. Taxonomy (NCBI): domain Bacteria; kingdom Pseudomonadati; phylum Pseudomonadota; class Alphaproteobacteria; order Sphingomonadales; family Sphingomonadaceae; genus Sphingomonas; species Sphingomonas lacunae. The sequence continues at coordinate 1,844,320 of NZ_CP053015.1, read as the reverse complement.
ACCCTCGGCATCGATGAAGCCCGCATCGCCGGTCTCGTACCAGCCGGGGAAGGTGGCGAAATTCTTCTCCCAGCCGGCATGATTGTTCCACAACGTGCGGAACGCGCCCGGCGCCAGCGGTGCCCTGATCACCACCGCCCCGCTTTCGCCCGTTGGCACCGGCTGCCCATCCTCACCCAGCACGGCAAAGGCAAAGCCCGGAACCGGAAAGCCCGCACTGCCGCGCTTTCGGCGCGAGTCGCCCAGCGCCACACAACTGGCAATCGCCGGCCAGCCCAGCTCAGTCTGCCACCAATGGTCGATCACCGGCAGGCCGCTCTTCTCCTCCAGCCAGCCGATGGTATCCGGGTCAGCGCGCTCTCCGGCGAGGAAAATGGCCTGCAAACCACCCAACCCCTCGGCAGCCAAGAAGGTCGCGTCGGGGTCTTCCTTGCGCACCGCGCGGATCGCCGTGGGCGCGGTGAAGAATGTCTTCACCCCATGCCGCGCAATCGTCCGCCAGAAAGTCCCTGCGTCGGGCGTGCCGACCGGCTTGCCCTCGAACAGGACGCTCGTCGCCCCGACGATCAGTGGCGCATAGACAATATAGCTGTGCCCGACGACCCAACCCACGTCTGATGCCGCCCAGAACACGTCGCCTGCGCCAATCCCGTAGATGTTCGCCATCGACCAGGCGAGCGCCACCGCATGGCCACCATTGTCGCGCACCACGCCCTTGGGAGTGCCTGTCGTTCCGCTCGTATAGAGGATGTAGAGCGGATCATCCGCTGCCACCGCCACGCACTCCGGCACAGCCTCGCCCGCCACCGCTTCGCGCAACACCGCCCAATCGATATCGCGCGGCCCATGCAGGTCGGCTGTCACCCGGTCGCGCTGAAACAGCAGCACATGCTCAGGCGGATGTTCGGCAAACACCAGCGCCTCGTCGACCATCGGCTTGTAGGCGATGGTTCGCGCCCCTTCGATCCCGCACGAGGCGGTGAGCAACAGCTTGGGCCGGGCATCGTCGATCCGCTTCGCCAGTTCGAGCGGCGCAAAGCCACCGAACACCACCGAATGGATTGCTCCCAGCCGCGCACAGGCGAGCATGGCGAAAACCGTTTCAGGGATCATCGGCATATAGATGACCACCCGATCACCCTTGCCGACGCCCAGCCGCACCAGCATCGCCGCCACCCGGCCGACCTCATCGAGCATTTCGGCAAAGCTAAACCGCCGGATCGTGCCCGTGACGGGGCTGTCATAGATCAGGGCAATCGCATCCCCGCGCCCTGCCAGCACATGCCGGTCAAGCGCATTGAAGCATGTGTTGAGGGCACCGCCGGCAAACCAGCCGCCTTGATCATCCCATGCCCGCGACGGCGGTGTCACCCAGTCGATGGCCGCTGCCGCTTGCCGCCAGAACGCCTCTGGGTCTTCGATACTGTCGCGCAGCGCGCGGGCATAGGCTTCACTCATCGCGGGTCCGTCTTCGCCTCAATCGTCAATGTTGCGCCGGAATGTTTCGGGCAAAAAGATCAGGCCGATGACGACGGTCAAGGTGGCGACGATCACCGGATACCACAGGCCATAGCTGACATCCCCGGTTGCCGCGACCATGGCAAAGGCGGTCGTCGGCAGGAATCCGCCGAACCAACCATTGCCTAGATGATAGGGCAGCGACATCGACGTGTAGCGGATGCGGCTGGGGAACAGTTCGACCAGCATCGCCGCAATCGGGCCATACACCATGGTCACCAGCAGCACGAGGTAGAAGAGGATGGCCACTACCATCACCTTGTTGATGCCCGCCGGATCAGCCTTGTCAGGATAACCTGCCGCCGTCAGCGTCGTCTTCAGCTCTCCCTGAAAGGCGGTGATTGCCGCCGCTCTCGCCTCACCGCTCACTTCCGCCGGGTCGGGCGCCATCAGGCTGGCCCCGCCCACCTGCACCGTCGCCACCGTGCCGGCTGGGGCCTCCACGTTGCGATAATCGATGCCATTTTTGGCCAGCCAGGCCTTGGCGATGTCGCAACTGGTGCTGTCGAACCTGTTGCGGCCAATCGGGTCAAACTGGACAGAACATTCGTTCGGGTCAGCGGTCACCGTCACCGGCGCGTTGATCGTCGCAGTGCCGAGCGCCGGATTGGCTGCCTTTGACAAGGCGTTGAACGCCGGAAAATAGGTGAGCGCAGCCAGCGCACAACCACCGAGGATGATGTATTTCCGGCCGATCTTGTCCGACAGCCAGCCGAACAGCACAAAAAATGGCGTGCCCAGCAACAGCGCGATTGCAATCAGTATATTCGCCTGCGCGCCATCGACCTTCAGGATTTTCTCTAGATAGAACAACGCGTAAAACTGCCCGGTGTACCAAACCACCGCCTGCCCGGTAACAGCGCCGAACAGGGCGATCAGCACCCATTTGGCGTTGCTCCATCGCCCGAATGCCTCGGTGAGTGGCGCCTTGGATGTGGTCCCTTCTTCCTTCATCTTCTGGAAGACCGGGCTTTCATTCAATTGCATCCGGATCCACAGCGACACGCCCAGCAACAGGATCGAGATGAGGAAAGGCAGGCGCCATCCCCAAGCAGAAAAGCTTTCCTCACCCATGCTGGTGCGTATGCCGATGACCACCAGCAGCGCGGCAAACAGGCCGAAAGTAGCGGTGATCTGAATGAAGCTGGTGTACAGGCCGCGTCGGTTGTTGGGGGCATGTTCGGCGACATAGGTCGCCGCCCCGCCATATTCTCCGCCCAGCGCCAGCCCCTGCAGGATACGCAGGAAGATGAGGATGATTGGCGCCGCCACGCCAATGCTCTCATATCCGGGCAGCAAGCCGACCGCAAAGGTCGAAAGGCCCATGATCCCCATAGTGACAAGAAAGGTGTTCTTGCGTCCGACCAGATCCCCGACCCTGCCGAACACCAGCGCGCCAAAGGGCCGCACCGCAAAGCCGGCGGCAAAGGCACCGAGCGCGAGGATAAACCCCGTCGTCTCGTTCACGCCAGAGAAAAACACCTTGGAAATGTGGGTGGCGAGCAATCCGTAGAGATAGAAATCATACCATTCGAATACCGTGCCGAGCGAAGAGGCGGTGATCACCTTCTTCTCACTTTGCGTCGCCACATGATGCTTGGGCAGAACCCCCGCGTCCTCGCTCATCAATCTATCCCCCTTGCGACCGCTTTCGCTTTTGCGGTTCCCGTTTCGGGCAACCTATCGGCAAGCAGCGCGGATGGGTAGGGGGAGAAGTGACAGCCCGCTGTCCCGGCACTGAAACACACCCTGGCCGTCAAATACCCTGCCTGCCCTTCATTCCGTGCGCACCCTTGGCTATGGCCATGGGCAAAGGTGAAACAATGATGGGAGAGAGTCGCATGGGCGAGGCCATTTATCCGGTTCCGGAAAGCTGGGCGTCGGGCGCACTGGTCAATGCCGCGCAGTATCAGGACCGCTATGTCCGCTCGGTCAACGACCCGGAAGAATTCTGGCGTGAAGAGGCCCGGCGCATCGACTGGATCCGTCCCTTCACCAGAGTCAAGAACACGAGCTTCCACGAAGCTGATTTCGGCATCCGTTGGTTCGAGGATGGCACGCTCAACCTGTGCGCCAATGCGCTTGATCGCCATCTCGCCGAACGCGGGGATGCCATCGCCATCCTCTGGGAAGCCGATGATCCGACAGAACCGGAACGCCGCATCACCTATCGCGAACTGCATGAACAGGTTTGTCGCTTTGCCAATCTGCTCAAGCAACAAGGTGTTGGCCGCGGCCATCGCGTCACCATCTACCTCCCAATGGTGCCCGAAGCCGCCGTCGCCATGCTCGCCTGCGCCCGCATCGGCGCCATCCATTCGATCGTCTTTGCCGGCTTCTCGCCCGACGCTCTCGCTGGCCGCATAAAGGACTGTGACAGCAGCATCGTCCTCACCGCTGACGAAGGGCTGCGTGGTGGGCGCAAGGTTCCGCTCAAGGCGAATGTCGATGAGGCGTTGAACCAATGTCCCGGCGTTACCAGCGTCATCATGCTGCGCCGCACCGGGGCCGATGTGCCGATGCTTGCCGGGCGTGACGTCGATTGGCACGAAGGTGTCGCCTCTCAGTCCGCCGATTGCCCGGCCGAGGAAATGGGCGCCGAAGACCCGCTGTTCATCCTCTACACCTCGGGCTCGACCGGCAAGCCAAAGGGCGTGATGCACACGACCGGCGGCTATGCAGTCTGGGCATCAATGACCCACCACTATGTCTTCGATTACCGCCCAGGACAGATTTACTGGTGTGCCGCGGACATTGGCTGGGTCACCGGCCACAGCTATGTTGTTTACGGCCCTCTGATGAACGGCGCGACCACAGTGATGTTCGAAGGCGTGCCCAACTGGCCCGATCCCTCACGCTTCTGGCAGGTGGTCGACAAATTCGGCGTCGAAATCTTCTATGGCGCCCCAACCGCCCTGCGTGCGCTGATGCGCGAAGGCGATGAATGGGTCAAAAAGACCAGCCGTTCGACATTGCGTCTGCTCGGTTCAGTCGGTGAACCGATCAATCCTGAAGCATGGGAATGGTATCACAAGGTGGTTGGTGAACGCCGCTGTCCGATTGTCGACACATGGTGGCAGACCGAAACCGGTGGCACGATGATCACCCCCCTGCCCGGCGCCACCGCGTTAAAGCCCGGCAGCGCTACCCTCCCCTTCTTTGGTGTCCAGCCAATGCTGGTCGACAATGATGGCAAACCTATCGAGGGCGCAGGCGACGGCTGTCTTGTCATCACCGACAGCTGGCCGGGGCAGATGCGCGGAGTATGGGGGGACAGCGAACGCTTCTTCCAGACCTATTTCACGACCTTCCCCGGTCTCTATTTCACCGGGGACGGTTGTCGCCGGGATGCCGACGGCTATTACTGGATCACCGGGCGCATAGACGACGTCATCAACGTCTCGGGGCACCGCATGGGCACCGCCGAGATCGAAAGCGCACTCGTCGCCCATTCCAGGGTCGCCGAAGCCGCAGTCGTCGGCATGCCGCACGACATCAAGGGCCAGGGCATCTATGCCTTCGTCACCTGCAATGCCGAAGTCGAGCCTGATGAAGCACTGCGTAAGGAGCTGGTGCAATGGGTCCGTCACGAAATCGGCCCCATCGCCACGCCGGACATCATCCAGTTCACCCCTGCCCTGCCCAAAACCCGATCGGGCAAGATCATGCGCCGGATCCTGCGCAAGATCGGCGAGAATGACGTCAGCAACCTTGGCGACACCTCTACCCTGGCTGACCCGTCGGTGGTTGATCATCTGCTCGCCAACCGGCCGGCCACTTGACCAGCAGGGTGGGACGATTGACGCCCTCCAGTGATTATGACATAAATAGTGCCATAATCACTGGAGCCCCCGTTCATGCAGGTTTTGCGCACGCCTGACAGCGCCTTTGCCGCGATCAGCGATTTCCCTTACCAACCCCGTTATCATCAGGTTACGCCCGAATTGCGCATGGCCTATATTGATGAAGGCCCCAGGGACGCACCGGTCGTGCTGATGATGCACGGGGAACCGACTTGGTCCTATCTTTACCGCCATATGATCGGCCCCGTGGTCGCCGCCGGCTACCGCGTCGTTGCGCCTGATCTGATCGGCTTCGGACGGTCGGACAAGCCGGCTGCGAAGGCCGATTACAGCTATGCCAAACATGTCGCCTGGGTTCGTACCCTAGTAGAGTCACTCGACCTTAACCGCATTACCCTGGTCTGTCAGGATTGGGGGTCGCTGGTCGGTATCCGCGTTCTCACCGAATGTCCCGACCGCTTCCACGGCATCGCCCTTTCCAACGGCGGACTGCCCGAAGGCGGCCCGGCTCCGCTGGCTTTCCGCATCTGGCGGGCCTTCTCGAAATACAGCCCCATCTTCCGCATCAGCCGCATCGTCGCTGCCGGCACCAAGCGGCCGTTCAGCCCGGCTGAAATCGCCGCCTATGACGCACCATTCCCTGATGACAGCTTCAAGGCGGGCGCACGCATTTTCCCCAGCTTCGTGCCGTTCGAAAATAATGTGGCGGTTCCGGACCAAAAGCGCGCATGGGAAGTGCTCGATCAATGGACCAAACCGGTCATCTGCTGCTTCAGCGATGGTGACCCGATCACCCGAGGCGGGGAAAGCCGCTGGATCGGCCGCGTCCCCGGTACCGCCGACCAGCCGCATACCACCTTGAAAGGCGGTCATTTTATTCAGGAAGACGACCCGGCGGGCTTTGTCGATTGTGTGCTCAAGGTGGCGGGTCAGGGGCGCTGAACCGGCAACATCCATCCCTTCCCTGGGGAAGGGATGAGGCGGGCAACATCACGCCCCCTCAATGGCCTCCTCGGCCGCCATCCACTCCGCCTCTGCCCGCTCTAACTGGCCCTCTAGCTCCGCCCGCTTCTTCATCAGGTCAGACAGGTTGACGCTCGCCAGTGCCCCCTTGGTCCCGGCGGGATCAGCCAGCGCATCGTCAATCGCCCTTATCTCGGCGGTCAGCGCCTCGACCTTCTTTTCCGCCGCCCGCACCACTGCCCGCAGCGCCTTCAGCCGCTCGCGATATTGCGCGCCGCTGCGCTTCTCCTCCTTGCGCGCCGCGCCGCCGCTTCCGCCACCCGCCTTGGCCGATGCCTGTGCCGCGCCGTCGCCCCTGCCCTCGCCCTTGCTCAGGATCAGGTCGGTGTAATCATCCATGCTGCCGGCATATTCGCGCGCCGTCCCGCCATCGACGAGCACCAGCCGGTCCGCGGTCAGTTCGAGCATGTGCCGGTCGTGGCTGACCAGCACCACCGCACCGTCATAGTCGTTGAGCGCCTGCACCAGCGCTTCACGCGCATCGACATCCAGGTGATTGGTCGGCTCGTCGAGGATGAGGAGATGCGGCGCCTCGCGCGTGATCAGCGCCAGCGCCAGCCGCGCCCGCTCGCCGCCCGAAAGCTTGCCCACCTTCTGCGTCGCCCGCGGCCCCGAAAAGCCAAAACGCCCCAGTTGCGCCCGCACCGCGCCGGGGCTCGCCCCGCTGCCCATCGCCCGCGTCATATGCTCCAATGGCGTATCCTCGCCGTCGAGCTCCTCGACCTGATATTGGGTGAAATAGCCGACGCGCATCTTGCCCGACGCGGTCATCGCCCCCTCCATCGCGGGGAGCTGCGCCGCCAGCAGCCGCGCCAGCGTCGTCTTGCCATTGCCGTTACGCCCCAACAGCGCCAACCGGTCATCGGGGTCGATGCGCAGGTTCAGCCGCTGCAGGATCGGCGTCTGGTCATAGCCCACTGACGCCAAGTCGAGCGTGATCAGCGGCGGCCGCAGCGGGTCGGGACTGGGGAATTGGAACGACAGTGTCGGGTCGCTCGCCAGTTCGGCAATCGGCTGCATCTTGGCCAACGCCTTGGCCCGGCTCTGCGCCTGCTTGGCGGTCGAGGCCCGGGCGCTGTTGCGCGCGATATAATCCTGCAACCGCGCCCGCTGCGCATCCTGCGACGCCTTGGCCGCCGCCAGCTGCGCCAGCCGCTCAGCCCGCTGCCGCTCGAACGCGTCATAGCCGCCAACATAGAGCGTCGTCTGCCCTCCCTCGAGGTGGAGGATATGATCGACAACATTGTTGAGCAGGTCGCGCTCATGGCTGATCACCACCATCGTCGCGCGATAGCTTTTGAGGAAATTCTCCAGCCACAGCGTCGCTTCGAGGTCGAGGTGGTTCGACGGTTCGTCGAGCAGCAACAGGTCGGGTTCGGAAAACAGCAGCGCCGCCAGCGCCACGCGCATTTTCCACCCGCCCGAATAGGTGGAGAGCGGCCGTTGCTGCATCTCTTCGTCAAAGCCGAGACCGACAAGGATGCGCGCCGCCCGCGCCGGCGCGGTATAGGCGTCAATCGCGATCAGCCGCTCATGGATGTCGGCCAGCCGCTCCGGCTCCGCCCCCGCCTCTTCCTCGGCGAGCAGCGCCGCCCGCTCGACATCGGCGGCCAGCACCGTCTCGATCGGCGTCGCCGCCCCATCGGGCGCCTCCTGCGCAATATAGCCGATCCGCGCTGCCCGCGGCATGTCGACCGATCCCTCATCAGGGTCGATCTGGCCGATGATCGTCTTCATCAGCGTCGTCTTGCCCGCCCCATTGCGGCCAATCAGCCCCACCCGCGCGCCGGTGGGCAGAGAGGCGGTGGCACGCTCAAGAATGGTGCGCCCGCCAAGGCGGACAGTGATACCGGACAGGGAAAGCATGGCGCGCCGGTAGCAGGGCCAAGCCGATATGTCATGCGGGGATGCGTGGGGGGGGGGGGGGAGTGAAGGGCCGCACTGACTCCCTTCCTGCAAGGTAGGTGGGGGTGGGTACGAGCGAAGCGAGACAGCGCCCTCAAAGCTATTTTCCCTAATTCACCACCGCATCAAACAGCATCGCAAAGCTCGCCCCCGCCCCCAGCGTCAGCGCCGATCCCGTAATCGTCAGACCCGAAATCGACAGGCCGAACGGGTCGCTCTCGTCCGTCCCCGCCGCATCATCATCCTCGACCGTTGTCGCCCCGGCGCAGCTGGTGCCGGATCGCATGGTCCCGGCAATATAGTTCAACGTCGCGGGCACCGCGTCGTTGGCAAAGACATTGCTCACCGCCAGCGTGCCGGGGTTGGTGACGAGCAGGCAATATCGCATCCGCGCGCCGGGGATCGCCATCGGCACCGCGTTGCCGAGCGGGTCGGACACCACGCTGGACGTCTTGGCAAAGGTCAGCGGCGGTATCCGCGTATTGGTCCAGGTACAGATGATCGCCGTCTCTCCCGCGCCAATCGTCAGACCATCGGCCAGATTGCTGTCCGCCGTCCCGCTGCACGCCACCGCGCCGAAATAGCGCCCGGCATTGGTGCCGAGCAGCGTCTCGGCCAGCGTCACCGTCTCACCGATCACCACCGGCGTGGCCGTTGGGTCGGTGTCCAGCTGACCCGCAGTTCCCGCATCGGACGCGAATGTCTCGATGGCCGTCGCGCCCCGGCTCACCGTCAGGCTGGCGTCATCGCCAACGATGGCGTTGACCCACTGCTTGCGCAGCGTCACCCGCGCATCATCATCGGTGATGGTATAGGTGCCGGTCGACTGCACCGTCGCGCCGCAATTGGTCGTATGGCCCAGCGTGTATCCGGTGCCGGTGCCGACCGAATAGGTGATCGTCTCGCTGCCCTCGACCGCCGTGTCATTGGTGATCGTGATGCCGAGCGGAATGGCGCTGTTGTAATAGGTGCCTGCCGGCACGGTGACGGTAAAGCTCGCCCCGCCACCCGGCGTCGTATAGTCGGTGCCGCGCACTGCCGTGCCGCCGGTGATCGTCACATTGACGTTGATCGCACTCGTCGTGCTTCCGGTCACCAGCAGCGTGGCGATATTCGCCAACGGCACCGATTCCAAGCCAGTGCCCGACCCGGTGGATAGCTGGACAAACGGCCTCAAGCCCAACTGGATGCCGTCGAGGAAGTTGCCATAGGAGCCGGTGTTGGTCGTGGTGAACTGCACCCGCTGCATGCCCGATGGGCCGGTATAGGTGGCGGTGCCGGTGTTGACGTTCCACACCTGGTTGGCGGTCGTCGAATTTTGCGTCGCCAGCGTCTGGATGACCGTGCCGGTGCTGGTCGCCACCCGGAACACCGCCGTCTGCGTCGCCGCACCGCCTGAGCGGGCGCGGTGAGCAAAGGTCCAGCTGATCGGCTCACCATTGATCAGGCAGATATTCTGGTAGAATGTGCCATTCACATTGGCATTCATCTCGGCAAAGACATTGCCTGCATAGGCGGGAACGCCGCTGAAATTCGTGTCCCACAGCTCGATCTCGCCCGTCGTCGTCGCCCAGCCCGGCACCGACGTGTCGGGCAAAATCTCGTAATTGGGCGCGCCCGGCCCCGCCGGATCATTGAGCTCGAACGAAGGGTTTTCGAGCGACCGCATCTGCGCGTTCGCCGGCACGCTGCCAAAGGCCAGCAAAGCCATGGCACCGCAGGCGGGCCAAGCGGCCCGCAACAGCCTGACCCGAAAGGGCAGCATCCTGGCACATGCGTCATACATTCCTGTCAGCGCACTAGCCGACAGGGCTTAAAACTCACTGAAGCCGCACAGCCTATTGCAGGGTTGCCCGATTGTCGTCCGGGCCACGCTGGCTGGTGGCAAAGCGCATCAGCTGCATCAGCAATTCGGCCCGTTCGTTGATTGTCGCTGTCTCGAGCAGCGCCTGTTTGGCGGCCACATCAAAGGGCGCAATCTGAGCCATGGCGTTGACCAGCGTCACATCATCCAGTTGGGCAATACCGTCCCAGTCCACCCGATACCCCAACCAGGCCGCAAAGCGGCGGGCTTCATTGTCGAGCGCGGCCCGTTCAACTGCTGCCAGCGCCTCATTGGCACGCGGCGCGATCAGGTCCCCCTCCGCCTGACGGAACAGCGTTGGAGCATCCAGCTCGCGGATCAGCCTGAACAGCGACTTGCCTTCAAGGATCAGATTATAGCGCCCGTCGTCGAGTGCTTCGATCTCGGCGATCCGGCCGATGCACCCTATCTCGAACAGCGCTGGTTTGTCCGCACCTGGCCGTTCCCCTTCACGTGGCTGGATCATGCCGATCATCCGGTCGCGCGCCAGCGAGTCCGATACCATGGCACAATACCGCGGCTCAAAAATGTGCAACGGCAACTGCAGTCCCGGATAGAGAACCGCACCGCCCAGCGGAAACAGGGATATGCGCTGCCGGGTCATACAGGAACTCACCCGAACAATATGTCGGACAGGCGCCGTCGCTGCGCTTTCACCCAGCCGTCTTCCAATCCGACCGCCTCAAACAGGGCCAGCAAACGTGTCCGCGCTTCACCATCATTCCAGCCCCGATCAGCGGCGATGATGTGCAGCAGATTGTCTGCCGCACCGTCGCGCTGGCCTGCACCGATCTGGGCGAGAGCCAATTCAAGCCGAGCCTGATGATCCTCCGGATTGGCCGCCACCTTGTCATGCAGGACCATCATCTCGGAAGAGGGCGGCGCATTGCGCGCCAGTTCCAGTGCCGAGCGCGCCTGACCGATCGCGGCATCCTTCGCGAGGTCCGCCGGCACATCTGCCAGAGCGGCCTCTGCCTCTTCCAGCATGCCCGCCGCCGTCAGCGCACGGATCAGGCCGCCGTGCGCCGCAGCGCTGGTTGGCGCAATTTCGATGATCTGCGCAAAAATGCCGACCGCCCGTTCCGCCTCGCCATTGGCTAGCACATCATCACCCATCGCAAGCAGCGGCTCGACCTGCTGCTCCGCTGCGGCATCCTCACCCTCAATGGGCAACTGCCGTAGGATCTGGTCGAGCAGCCCCTTCAGCTGCGATTCGGTGCGGGCATTGGTCAGGTCGGCGACGGGCTGGCCCTGGAACATCGCATAGACGGTGGGGATCGACTGGATGCGGAATTGCGCGGCGATGAACTTGTTCTCGTCGACATTGATCTTCTTCAGGACCACACCCTTCCCGGCATAGTCCTCTGCTACCTTTTCAAGAACCGGCGTCAGCTGTTTGCAAGGGCCGCACCATTCCGCCCAGAAATCAAGGATGACCAGGCTGGTCATCGACGGCTCGACGACATCCTTGCGGAAAGCCTCGACGGCTGCCTGATCTTCCGCACTCAATCCCAATGTTGCCACAATCTTCGTTCCTCACCATGGCGCATTGCGGCCAAAGTCGGCCAGCCCGCAATTTTCGTCCCGCCTCCATATGGTGTCGAATCCTCGTCGCTGCAAACCCCTGACACGGCCAATGGCCACTTTTGAAATTTTATGCGGATTCCCCCTTGCCGCACCCGCACCATGCCGCTATTGGCCGCCTCCTGTCCCCGGCGGTGGCCATCGGCCCCGTCTTTCCGACACGCCAGAGCGGGCGTAGCTCAGGGGTAGAGCACAACCTTGCCAAGGTTGGGGTCGAGGGTTCGAATCCCTTCGCCCGCTCCAGTTTTGCTTCGAAAAACCTCGATTATACCTGTCCATTCTCGGACCTGGCGCCTTTGAGTGTTGGGCACGTTGCGCCTTTCCATTCTCGCATTGCCGACACAGTTGCCCCGGCTCTTCTCGGTCACGGTGCTCGCCGAAATGGCCAAAGCTGGAATCAGCAATACTCTGGCCTGCCCGAATGCAGCATCAACCCCGCCATGGATAGCAGGCGGCGGCCCGCTCTGACCTTGCGGGCTTGTCTGCTCAGGCGAGCGGGTCCATCAAGGGGTCGGGAAAAGCATCATTATGATGATTGAAGTCGGCCAATTGGTGCGCGAAGTCCGGGCCAGCGCTGTCCGGGTGATAGAGGATGAACTGGACTGGGAGCATCTGCCCCATGTCCACGCCTTTGCTTTTGAAAGCATTGCCCTCAATCACGCTGATCGCAATGGGTGGGATGCGCGGGTTGTGCTGCGTGGCGGGCAGGCACTGCGAATGACTGTTACTCTGGACGCAGACCGGCTGGGTTATTGCAACAGGACCTTTGACGAGGAAGGTTACGAAATCGGTAGGACGACGTGCCGGACCTTACCAGCAGGCGATGAACGCACTACCATGCGGCTGCGCTTCTTCGTTCCAGACCATCCCGGTCTCGACATCGCGGCCGCGGGCGAATTTTATGCCACGTTGTGGAATCAACTGATCGACGAAGACGAACCCAAGATGATTCACCGCGCCCGTGCGCTCAAGGAAGGCGCCAAACTCCACAAATCCAGGCGCCAGGTGGCGCTGGCTGACGGTTCCATTATTGATGTACCCTTGGCCTGCCCGCATCAGGGATTGCCGCTCGACTGTGAACCCGATGCTCACGGCGTGATGATCTGCCCATGGCACGGATACCGTTTCGATGCCCGCACTGGCCAATGCCTGTCAGGTCAGATCAGCGGCTGGACCAACCGCGCTGCGGGAGCCTTGGACTAAAGGTCAAAGCCCCGTTCGCTTCGCCGTAACCGTCCTTCAGCTTGAGGCGCAACCGGCATCTAAGAATACCAGCCGATATGGGCTGGATTCGAATTATTGTGCTGGCGGGGGGCAGTCGACCGGCGTCGAACCTTCTCTGGGGCATAAGCTATTGAAATATATCAACCGTAGTGAAATTTCGAATCTCATGACGGAGCATTTGGCTCCCATCTGCATATGCTCTCGCAACCAAGAGTGCAGCTCGCAATGAGGGGTTCGGCTGAAAAGGTGACAGCGTAACTTTCTTACGCTACCGACCCTGCCCATGAACGCATGGGCCCGAGATTCGAAGGCAGGGAAGTCGCTTTTTGCGATTGCTGTGCTGCTCGCGCTCTCCCTGCGCGTTCTGATCCCGACCGGCTTTATGCCGACGGTCAGCTCCCAAGGTCTGGTCGTCGAACTCTGCTCTGGCATGAGCGGCAAAACGGTCACCATTGACCTCGGCAAAAAGCTCCCTGGCGAAAAGCAGCAGCGCACCGCTGATAGCCCTTGCGTTTTCGCTGCGGGCTTGGGCCATGGTCTACTGGCAAGCGCTGAGTTGCCGACTATTCTCCCCTTCGTTTATGGCCTGACCATCTTCGTTGGGACGGCCATTGCTGATCTGACAATCAGCCGTCTTGCTGCCCCGCCGCCGCCATCTCAAGGCCCGCCTGCGCTGAGCTAAGCTCGCGCAGCGGACAACAAACACCACGTTCGCTGCTGACCTGCGCTCAGGCTTTGCCTTCGCGCGCGTCTGACATCCGGTTCGGATGATCAGGCGTCACAGTGAACAGGTTTTATCATGTCTAAAGTTAATGCGGCGATCTCGCCCAAGATTTCAATTAAGTCGTCGATGATTGCACTGGCGGTAGCACTGAGTTCCACAACTGCCTTTGCAGAAGAATCCGCCTCCTCAGCCGATGCAGCCGCAGACGCGTCAACAATTCTAGTGGTAGGCCAGAAGGACGCTCCCATCACCGTGGTCCCACGCGGGCTTTCCGTCTCGCTGGGGCAGGAGGAATTCGACGCAGTCAACGCGCTCAATGTCGAAGACCTTATGAAGTACGCGCCGAACTTCTTCGTTCGCAAGCGGTTTGCGGGCGATGATAACGCGGTGGTTGCACTGCGCGGCGCCAATACGATCCAGAGCGCGCGCACGATCGTCATGGTCGACGGCTTTGTCGTATCCAACTTCCTTGGCAACCGGTGGGATTTTCCGCCCAAGTGGAATGTCGTCGGCCCGGCCGAAGTGCGCCAGTTCGACATTGTCTATGGTCCCTATTCTGCGCGGTATGGCGGCAACTCGATGGGCGGCGTGATCTCTGTGACGACCCAGGAGCCTAAAGAAACTGGGGCCTATGCGACGGCGCAAACCATGATCATGCCGTTTAAGGAATATGGCTTTGACGAGACCTTCAAGGGCTACAGCCTGGAAGGCGGCGTCAACTGGAAGCAGAAAGATGGCCCTTGGTCGGTGCGGATTTCTGGCCGCCATTTTGAAAACACCGGCCAGTCGATGACCTATAACCTGCTGACTGCCACAACCGGCACCGGCACAGCCGTGACCGGAGCCTATGAAGACCCACGTCTCGCCACGCCGGTGTTTGGTGCCGCCTCACCCGTTGACGTGACCCAAGATCAGGCCCGACTGCGCATTGGCTACGCGACTGCGGACGGTTGGCAAATCGACGCGCTGGGCATGGTCTGGTTGACCAGGCAGGATCTGACTGACCCGCGAAGCTGGCTGGTGAACGCCAGTACTGTTGCGCCGGTCTATCAGGGTAAGGTCAGCTTCGGCGGCAGAGTCTGGAATGCAACCGGCCTCACCATGTCGAAGACCCGCCGAACCGAATATCTGGCCGGCCTCAAGCTGGCGGGCCCTGCTGCCGGCTGGGATGTGTCTCTAAACCTCTCGCGATATTGGATCCCCAAGTGGGACACCCGCACTTCGAAGGATTATGCCACAGGCGTTGCGCTGGGACAGGGCACGCAGTCTCTCGTCAACGCACCCGGCTGGTACACCGGGGATCTTACGATCGAGCGCGCATTTGGCCAGCACAAGATCGCCTTGGGTGCGAACGCCAACCTCTACCAGACCTCGACCGATAGCTTCACGACGACAAACTGGGACGCTGCAACTGCCCCAACCTATTCAACCTCAACCTATGGCAAGACCAGCCTCTGGGGGGTGTGGCTTGAAGACGCGATTGACCTTGGCAATAGCTGGGTCCTGACCGGAGGCCTAAGGTATGACGGCTGGCGCGCTTATGATGGCGGCATTGCGAAAGTCTATTCGGGCGCCCGCAAGGACGATGGTTATCCCACGCGAACGGATAACAGCTTCAGTCCCAAGCTGAGCCTGCAAGGTGAACTAAGCGATGCACTGGCGGTCCAGATCAGCCTTGGAACGTCCAAGCGCTTTCCAACGGTTGGCGAACTCTACCAAGGTCGCTTTGATGACATATCGCAAGCCATCGATCCGCAAAGCTTCGACCCTAACCTGAAGGCTGAACGCTCGGAGGATGCAAACCTCATCCTGCGTTACGGTACCGGGAAGGTTCAAACGACGCTCAGCCTGTTCTACCAGAACATCAAGGATGCCATCTTCAGCTTCAGCGGCCTCAATCAGTTCGGCACGGTCATCACCAGCTACAAGAATGTCGATCAGGTCCGGCAATACGGCGCCGAGCTAATGGTTGAAGCCAAGGACATCCTGATTCAGGGCCTTGATGTTGACGCTAACCTGGCCTGGATCGATGCAAAGACGGTTAAGAACGCTGCCAATCCAGCCGCCGAAGGGGTTCAGTTCCCCCGTATCCCGGAATGGCGAGCCAACGGCAACATTCGGTATCGCGTGGCTGAGCCGGTCAAGGCATCGATCGGGTGGCGCTACGCATCGCGTCCCAACTCCGACCTTTTTGGAATAGTCCGCGGGGACGCATATGGTTTCCAGACCGAGTACTTCACAGTCGACACCCGCGTGACCTGGCAGCTCAGCAAGCAGCTCGAACTAGGCGCTGGGATTGATAACCTGTTCAACGATCAGGCCTATGTGTCGCATCCGCTACCGCAGCGGACGTTCGTTCTTGATCTGAAAGCGAAGTGGTAAAGTCATGAACGACCAGACCAGCAGAGCCTGGCTCTATCGGACGATCTGGCGCTGGCATTTTTATGCTGGACTGTTCGTCGTGCCCATGGTGCTGATCCTGTCCCTGACCGGCGCGGCCTACCTGTTCAAACCACAGGTAGAGCGCTGGGAGGAACGAGCCTGGCGTGATCTGCCAACCGAAAACGCCGCTTCTCCCGATGCTCAGGTCAAGGCTGCGCTTGCGGCTTTTCCCGGATCGCGGCTTCATTCCTATCGCTTGCCGCAGAGCGAGAGCGACGCCGTTTTGATCCACGTCACACTGGCCAGCGAAGGCTCAGCGCGGCCGGAAATGCGCGACGTCTTTGTTTCGCCGCAGGGTAAGGTGGTCGGCGTTCTCGACCCCGAGCGGCGGATCATGCAGGTGGCCCACGACATTCATGGGCAACTTTTGCTTGGCAAGCGCGGCAGTTGGATTGTGGAGCTCGCAGCCAGCTGGGCAATCGTCATGATCCTGACCGGGCTCTACCTCTGGTGGCCGCGCGGACGCGGGTTGGCGGGGGTGGTCTGGCCACGCCTTTCAGGCGGGAAAAAAGTGGTTTGGCGCGATCTGCATTCCGTGACGGGCTTCTGGGTCTCGGGCCTTGCCATGGTGCTCTTACTGACCGGGCTGCCCTGGGCAGACGTATGGGGCAGCGCCTTCAAGGCTGTGCGAACTGAAATGGGCTGGGTTAAGGGTCAGCAAGATTGGACCATCGGCGGTCAACCTGCCGGTGACACTGAACACGCTGATCACGCTCACGGCGCGATGGCGGTCAGCAATCCAGCCATGCCAACGATGTCGCATGTAATGCCGGATGGGTCCGTGATGACCATGGCCATGACACCCGTTTCGCTCAGCCAGATCGTTGCCGAAGCGAAAAGCCAGCGCTTGCCGTTCCCGGTGATCGTGACCCCTCCGGGTGGGCCACAGCGCTTTGGCCGAAAGGCCACCACCGACTGGTCAGTGCAATCTGACACTCAGAACCGGCCGCTCCGCGTAACGCTGACTTATGATCCAATGACTGGCAATCAGACCTCCCGCGAGACGTTTGCCGACAAACACGTCATCGACCAGGTGGTCGGCTATGGTGTCGCTTGGCATGAAGGTCAGCTGTTCGGGTGGTTCAACCAACTTATCGGTGTTGTAACCGCCCTGATGCTTGTGACGTTGTCTATCACGGGTTTCGTCATGTGGCGGCGGCGGAAGCCCGACGGGCAGCTTGGCGCTCCGCCGGCTTCGGCGTCACCGACAAAGCTGAAGGGCATCGCAGCTCTAATCCTGGTATTAGCTGCTTTTCTGCCGCTGCTTGCCGCCTCACTGCTGGCGATGTGGCTCATCGAGTTGCTAATCATTCGCCGATTTGCGAGCTTGGCGAAATGGCTCGGCATATCGGTTGGTAACCAGCGCTAAAATGATACTTAGATTGAAGGGCGGCAGTAGGGCCATGATCAATGTTCGATGGCTGTCTGTTGCATTGGCTCTGCCCGCCGCGCCGGCGTTTGCCGAGGCTCCCCCAGGTGCCATTGAAAACGAAATCATCGTTTATGGCCGGTCGATAGATCAGGTCGGGATCGCTACCAGCGGGTCTGAAGGCGTGGTTGGCTATGCCGACTTTGAAAATCGTCCGATTAGCCGGGTTGGCGAGCTGGCTGAAAATGTGCCCGGCCTGATTGCTACGCAGCATTCCGGTTCAGGCAAGGCCAATCAGTATTTCCTGCGCGGGTTTAACCTGGACCATGGCACTGACCTCGCTGGCTTTGTCGACGGTGCACCGATCAATATGCGCAGCCATGGGCACGGGCAGGGATATCTCGATCTCAACTTTCTGATCCCCGAAATGGTCGAGCGGATCGATTATGCAAAGGGACCCTACCACGCTGCAGATGGTGATTTTGCCTCTGCCGGATCGATGCGGTTTGTAACAAAGTCGCGGCTTGGCCGTCCCATTGTCGAAGTGACGGGGGGATCTTTTGGCTATTGGCGCGGCTTGGCCGCCGGGAGCGCCGATATCGCAAGCGGCTCGCTACTCGGTGCATTGGACGCTACCGTTTCCGATGGGCCATGGGTGCTTGATGAACGGCAGCGCAAGTTCAATGGGTTGCTCAAATATACAGCGGTCAATTGGTCACTTGGCCTGTCAGGCTATGCCAATAGCTGGACCTCGACCGATCAGGTGCCGGAACGCGCGATCGCCTCTGGTCTGATACCGCGCAATGGCTTTATCGACCCTCATCTTGGTGGCCGAGCTGGACGGATCGCGCTGACATTCAACGGCCAATTCGGGGATACGCGTGTCTCGGCCTATGCGATTGGATCGCGCCTCGAGCTGACCTCAAATTTCACCTACTTTCTCGATGATCCTGTGAGCGGCGATCAGTTCCGTCAGGCCGACAGGCGTGGCGTATTTGGCGGCTCGATTCGTCATGAGTTCAAGGGTGACCGCGTGACCTGGCGCATTGGTGCCGACACGCGCTGGGACAGGATCGGCCAAGTTGGGCTCTACGATACGGTCATGGGAGAAGTGGTAGGCACCGTTCGCGAAGATCGAGTCGACGAATTTGGTGGGGGCCTATACGGTGAGGCGGAACTCTCATTGGCGCGCAACCTACGCCTCGTGCTTGGCCTGCGTGGTGATGCTATCACCTATGATGTGAAGTCTGATCTAGCGCTGAACTCTGGGAAGGGATCGGCTGCAATCGTAACGCCCAAGGCTGCATTGGCATGGCAAGCGGGTGGCGGGATCGAACTCTACGCCAATTATGGTGAGGGATATCATTCTAACGATGTCCGCGGAGCCGCTATCCAAGTGGATCCAGCGAGCGGCGCGTCAGCCGATAAGGTTCCAGTCTTCGCACGCTCCCGCGGCGCAGAGCTCGGTGCACGCATAGAGCGTTCACGCCTGACGGCGTCGCTAGTGGGCTATTGGCTCGATCTGGCATCAGAACTTGTATTTGTGGGAGATGCTGGAACCACGGAGCCCAATGACGCGTCGCGGCGGTTTGGCAGTGAACTCGCGCTGTTTTGGCGGCCAAGTGAAGGGCTCACTTTAGACAGCACAGCATCCTGGACGCATGCACGGTTTCGGGGTGTGGATGCTGGGCAGGGTCATATCCCGGGTGCGACGCCATTTGTGCTGGGCGGCGGGATCAGCGCAAAAGTCTCACCTCGAACAACGCTAACGGCAAGGCTGCGGCATTTTGCAGGTGCTCCGCTGATCGAGGATAGTTCGCAGCGATCGCAACCAACAACGCTTGTGAACCTGGGAGCCTATTGGGAGTCTGGCCGGGTGCGTCTTGGATTGGACGTGTTGAACCTGTTTGATGCCAAGGACCCGGACATCAGCTACTGGTATGCCTCGCGGTTGCCTGGAGAGCAGTCCGGAGGAACGGAAGATCGACATATCCATCCAGTCGAGCCTCGTCAGGTGAGAGCGGTATTTAGGATAAGAAATTGAGCTCCATGACTGCACTGCGAGCAATCGTACTCGGATCAATTGCTTGGAGCGTGCTGCCCGGCAAAGCGTTTGGTGCGGAAAAAGACCAGTATCAGATCTTAGTCACGGCAAGTCCGCTCGGAGGTGCTGAGGCTAAGGTCGCTGATGCGAAGGCGCTTGAAATTTCAGGCGCGGTCAGCGTGGCCGATCAACTCGTCCGCACCGCAGCAGGGGTGAGTGTCAACGACATGCAGGGCAATCCCCTGCAAAATGATATAAGCTTTCGTGGTTTCACGGCTTCGCCGCTGCTCGGCACGCCGCAAGGTCTGTCGGTCTATCTCGATGGGGTGCGGGTCAACCAGCCCTTTGCCGAAGTGGTCAACTGGGACCTGATCCCGACATCGGCCATAGCCCAAATCGACCTAATATCAGGCTCTGCCCCACAGTTTGGACGTAATTCGTTGGGCGGCGCGCTGACGGTTCGGACCAAGGATGGCAAGAACGATCCGGGCATTGGGCTGGAAGCAAGCTATGGTTCGTTCAATCGCTTCACCGGCAACGCCCAGTGGGGCGACCAAGCCGATAATGGCCTCAACTGGTTCATCACCGCCGATCATTTTCGCGAGGATGGCTGGCGCGATTTTTCGCCCTCGCGTGCGACCCGCACCTTTGCCAAACTGGGCTGGAGCGACGCGCAAAGCGATCTGTCGCTTTCCGGCCATTTCGCCGACACAAACCTCAACGGCAACGGCCTTCAGGAAATGCGTCTGCTTGCCGCCGACCGGTCGAGTATCTACACCGCGCCCGACAACACCAGAAGCCGGGCCTGGCTGGTCAATCTCAAGGGCAGCCATGCGCTCTCCGACACAGTCAGCTTCAGCAGCAACGCGTTCTGGCGGCGCACCCGCACCGCGACTTTCAACGGCGACGTCAACGACGGCTCGCTGGGCCAAAGCTTGTATCAGCCCAATGCCGCCGAACGGGCCGCGCTGACTGCTGCGGGCTATACAGGGTTTCCGCTGACTGGCGAGAGTCAGGTTAACACGGCGTTTCCCAAGTGGCGCTGCATCGCCAATGTCCTGCTCAACGAGGAACCGAACGAGAAGTGCAACGGCCTCGCGAACCGTTCACTGACGACGCAAAGCGAATGGGGCTTTGGCGGCGAACTGGCGATGCGCGAACCCATTGCGGGCATCGAACAGAGCCTCACTTTCGGCCTGTCCTACGTGAATGCCCGTGCCGATTTCGCGCAGCGTTCGCAGTTCGGCTATCTGCTACCCGACCGCACGGTGGTCACGGTCGATGGTCCCGGTGCCTTTGCCGATGGGACCCAGAATTCCGAAGGCGCTTTCGATGCGCGGGTCGACCTGCACAGCCGCACCGCCAGCCTCGGGATCTACGCGCTGGAAAGCGCGCAGTTGGCCAAGCGCCTGCGGCTTGATCTGGGAGGGCGCTATGACCGCACATCCATCCACAACCGTGACCGTATCACCCCCGGCGGCGGCACCGGTTCGCTCGACAGCGATCCGGTCTACGATCACTTCAACCCCTCGGCTTCGCTGACCTGGCAGCCAACAAAGGGGGCGGAACTCACGCTATCATGGTCGCAAGCCTCGCGCGCGCCCTCGGCGATCGAGCTAGGCTGCTCTGACCCCGCCAGCCCGTGCCGCCTGCCCAATGCGCTCGCGGGCGATCCGCCGCTGCGGCAGGTGGTAGCACAGACGATCGAAGCGCGTGCTTCGCTGCGAGGTGATACGTGGACGCTCGGCGGCAGCCTGTTCCGGACCGATGCCAGCGACGACATCCTGTTCGTGACCGACGATCCCTCAGGGTTCGGCTATTTCCGCAATTTCGGGAAGACCCGGCGGCAAGGTTTCGAAATCGAGGGCTCGGCCACATTCGGCGCGTTGTCGCTCTTGGCCAGCTACACTTATCTAGACGCGACCTACCGCTCGCCCGAAGTGGTTGGCGGCTCTCCCAACTCGGCCAATGATGCTGTGGCACCGGGCTTCGAAGGCAGCATTGCCATCAGTCCCGGTGACCGCATTCCGCTGATCCCACGCCACCTGTTGAAGGCCGGAGCTCAATGGAGCCCGATTCGGCAGGTCAGTTTCAGTCTCGATATGATTGCGGCCTCCGGGGTCAATGCGCGCGGCAACGAGAACAATCTTCACCAGCCTGACGGCGTCTATTTCCTCGGCCCGGGCAAGACCGATGCTTACGCGGTGTTCAACCTCGGCGTAGAGGTCCGTCCGGCTAGCGCGGTCACGCTGTTCGCTACGGTTCGCAACCTGTTTGAAAAGCAATATGCCACTGCGGCCCAACTCGGACCGACGGCCTTCGATGCCAATGGTAACTTCGTTGCTCGGCCGTTTAGCGGCCCTGTGATCGACGGCGATCGACCTCTGCTGTCATCGACGTTCTATGCAGGGGGCGCGCCGCGATCAGTTCAGATTGGAGCGCGGCTGCGGTTCTAAAATTTGAACATAGGCAACCTCTCATTAATGCCCGACACGAAAGTATCGGCATACCAGCCTCAGTTTGAGCTGAGACCCTGAAGGCCTACTGCATCGCCTGCTTCTGATGAAGTCGCACCAGACCTAATCCCAAGATCTGGCAAATCTCCGCCATGCGTTCCTCGGGCGTCATATCATCCGGGTGCGGCCCTCCAGGCGACCAGGCTCGATCCGGTTGCGGTTGATAGACATGCTTGTTGGCAAAGAGATCCTTCACCAGCGAGGGCTTCTTCGCGAGGATCGCCAGCAGGACTTGCGCAGGCCCGGTAGGTTCACGGCGGCCCTGTTCCCAATTGAGCAAAGTGCCTTTGGGCACCCCAATGCTCTGGGCGAACTCAAACTGGGACAATCCGGTTTTCGCACGGAGAGCCCCGACATTCACCGGCGGGACTTTAACGCGAGGCTGTCTGCCGGCGCTTTTGCCAGAACCGACATAAGTCACGGTTACCTTCAGCCCACCGAGGGCGCTTTTTCTCTTTGTCATGGGGCTGGCTAAGTTCGACGCAAAAGTGCGTCAATGGCGCACACTTGGGCCGGAGGCAGGCAGGAACGGTGGCTGGCTCAAAAACCGTACCGAACACAATTCAGTGGAGAGCTTTTTAGGGCTCAAAAATGGCGGATTTTCGCCGTTTCGTTCTGAAGGTGCATTTTGTGGTTCGCAAAAATCACAATGGTAGGCATTTGAATTCGCGTTTTTTTCGAATGATCAAATGGTTGCCAGGCTCTCGACTGAAACCAACCAAAAATCGCTTGAAAGCATTGAAAATAAGCCATTTTTCAGAAAGATGAGGCCTCTAACCGAGTTTGTATTTGGGCCCTATTTGTCAAATGGCGGTGCGAGAGCGACCCCCAACCAACTCTCTCTTAGTTTATGTGATTGAATTTAAATGATCTTTATGCGTCCGTTCAAGCGCCAAAGCCGCTAGTGACAGCCCTTATCTGATGTAACGAGATACCGGGCCCTAAAGCGCTGCAAAGGCTGAAATGATCCACTTTTGAACGATTTTGACAGCCGGCAGATGTCGAAGATCGCGATGCACTATGAGCCAGGGCTGACGCGTCGGTAAGGCCTCAGGCAGTGGGATGGGGATAAGCGAGGCCGAACGGGAAGCAAAGGCCGCTGGAAGTAGCGCAATGCCCGCTCCGGCCTCTGCTGCTGTCATCAAGCCCCTTGTGCTTGCTGTCCGCATTACGACTGTATCGGAAAGGCCTTGGCGCGCGATCCAATCAAGTTCGGGCAAACGGCCATAACTGTCATCATAGATCAGCAGTTTTTCTGACTGCAGTTTGATCTCGTCCGGCGAACGGCCTGCGAGATAATTTGGGGCGGCAAAGAAGCCAAGCCGGATGTCAGCAAGCCTGCGCGCATAGAGGCTGGCGCCTTCAGGGCGAACCATCCTGATGGCGAGATCGGCATCACGCCCTGCGAGGCTGACAACATCGGCCTGGGACTGAAGATGCACCGGAAAATCTGCTCCGCTTTCCCACAGTCGGTTTAAGGCAGGGGCGAGCACGTCAGAAATTACAAATTCGGTGGCGGAAACCCGTATAGGGGTTGATTGGGCACCTTTGCGAAGGCTCGTCGCCAAACGCTGCACACGCAACAACTGCTCGGCCAGGGGGTCCGCCGCCTCGGCAACTGCAAGACCGTTTTGCGTCAACCTGACTCCATCGGCGCGACGATCTACAAGCTGTATGCCCAGCATGGATTCCAGCGTCTCAATCCGCCGAGAGACCGTGGATACCGCAACACCGCGCGCCCTGGCCGCGGCGCTGAGCGTTCCTGCGTCGCGGATAGCGATAAGGTCATTAAGATCCTGCGGGTCGATGGCCACCAATACATCTTTGCAAAAACAAGAAAACGTTTTGCTTTATTGCAAAATGGAGAGTGCCATTCAATCGGCTATCGATCGAGAATCCGTGGTCCCGTGGATAAAGGGCAATCCAAGCAAATTTCCTGATCGGCAAAATTTAGTGACCTTAACGTTAATCCAAAGGCAGGACAGCAATTGATGAGAAGCTTCATATCTAGTCTCGGCGCGCGCATCGACACTTGGAATGGTGCAAAGAGAATGGAGCAGTACCGGAACGGCTGGCCTGCCAAGGCAACACCCAATGTCCGGTTTCATCGAACGCCCATGGTGCAATACCGCTATCTTGACGAAGGTAATGGACCGACGATTATCTTTACCGTCGACCCGCCAATGACGATCGAAGTCTATGGTCCGCTGGTAGAGGCATTCTCCAAACAGTTTCGTGTGGTGGTGGTTGAATTGCCTGCAATGGGGTTCTCCGCAACTTTAAGCGGCTACAGCTTCGGCTTTAATGAGACAAATGATGACCTGGCGTCTTTCATTCGTGCGGTCTGCGGTGAGGGAAGCATTTTTGCCTTTTCATGCGCCGCCAGCCTGGCTGCAATCGATATTGCCCACCGCATGCCTGAGCTTGCGTCGCACCTCTGCTTGATCCAGGCAGGAGGGACAGAGGCGTTCGCGATCTGGAAAGCGGCTCGGGACCCCAAGGGCATTCTTGCCAAGCCCGTTATTGGGCAGCTGACCATGAAGCGCATGGCTCCGCGTCGAATGCCGCAATGGTATGGCTTGTCTGTCGGGCGAAGGGAACAGGTCGAGCATTTCTGTTCCTGTGCCGAGCGGTCATTCGCACATGGTGCGATGTGGTCGCTGGCCAGCGCCTATCAGCTTTACCTCGACCAGCGGCAAGAACTACCCCAGCCGCCGCAGCCTATGCTCTCTATCTGGGGAAGCGCCGACCGCTCGCATCCGGCAAGTAACGCACATTCGCTGGCCCGGCTGTATAGCGACGTGCACAGCGTGACCTTCGACCACCTTGGCCATACACCCGAGTTGGAGGAGCCAGCGCTGGTCCTCGACGCAATCACTAACTTTGTGGACCGGTCATGACCGGCACGGGACATCCCATACCGCCCGGCTTTGAACCGCATTTCCGGCAAAGTCCGGTCACCGATCCTTGGGAGCCGCTCTATATCAAGCGATCAGGGCCAGATTTTATATTGGCACTGAGGATCGACAGGCAACATTGCAACGCACGAGGCCTGCTCCATGGAGGCGTCATATCAGCATTGGCTGACAATGCCATGGGTCTGAGCTGCATCCTTCAGATGGAGAATGTCTCTGCTTTGACCGTCAATCTTGCGGTCGATTTCCTGCACGTTGGGAAGATTGGTCATTGGCTGGAGGTGCGCGCCCGGCCGGACAAACTTGGCCGCACGCTTTCCTTCGCAAACGCTCGGATTTTCGCAGATGACGATCTGATTGCACGGGCTAGTGCGACATTTCGTATCATCGCACGAGCGGCAGAGTAGATGACGTAACTGCGGAAAGAATTCCAAATGTCGGACCTACGCCAGTGGCGTAGGTCGTCGCAGACAGCGAGAACATCATATCGACCGAACCTCGAAAGAAGGGGTTCGGTCGGTGAAAATGGCCGTTTTCTGGGGCTTTAGGTTTTCGGGCAGGTGATAGAGTTCGTGAAGCTCTTGGCAGGCGGGCGGTTTTTCCAACTCACGGCCTGTGGATGGCGAAGCGGCAGTGGAGAGCCATTCCGCTCAGAAACAACCGAAATTCAACGGTTTTCAAGAGGTCATGCTCACTGACCATGGCCGGGGGAGACAGTTTGTTTCGCAACTCGGTGCGTTGGCGGTGGGAGAGAGCTTGCGGACGAACTCTCTCATCGAAGGGCATCTAATCAGGCAGTGAGCCTGCGAAAGGTTGCGGTCGGCAATTGCGGAAAGGCAATCGCAAGAGGCCTATGCGGCCTCCTTCCGATGCACCCTCTGCTTCAGAACTGATAGGCCGGACGGATCCCTGTCGAGCAGCAGCAGGGCACTCATCACCGCATGACTGACAACCACGTCACCGCTCTCGTACTTCTGGAAGGCGTTGGGCCCGCCCCCGATCAGGCGGCCAGCATCCTTCTGGGTGAGATGCAGGCGCTTCCTGATCCGACGCACCGCCTCGGGATCGAGCAAGCCCTCCACCTGGGCCTTGAGCCGGTTCAGAGCCCGATCGGAAACCTTCATGTCGTCACCGGTGTGAATGCTCTCGTCGCTTGCATCACAATACCAGCCGGGCATGTCGAAGGTGGACTCGTGCCCCTTGTAGGTGATGGTCATCGGCCGAACGTCACGGAACATCGGCTGGCCCGTTTCCGGGCAGGTGGGGTTAGTCATTGCCCTTCTCCTTGAACGACAGAAGCAAAAACTCGGTCACGGCATCGGCCGTGAATTTGACGTACAAAGCCCCCTGTTCCGAGGGAACGTGGTAGACATCCTGCCAGACCCGATGATCAGCAAAGGATGTCATGGACTTGTAAAAATGGCGTCGCTCGATCGTCTGGATGGTTGCAACGATCTCGCTTCGGCCAAAACCAAGCGAAGCCGCTCCTCTCAGAGCGGAACCTGTGACATTGAGCTTCTCGACCGTCGAGAAAACGGCTTTGACCGCTTCAATGTCATAGGTCGGCTTTCGCTTCTCGGTCATTGCTCTTGATAACACCACTGTGGTGTTTTTTCAAGAGGGCCGATTCCGCCAGCCTGCCGGCGGTCGCGCACGGTGCTGTCAGTCTAACCGCAACTTGTCTCCAATTCGCAGAGCTAGCGCAGATCGAGCACAGCTTCAGGCGACGAGCGACTGCCACTCGGCCAGTGCGGCCGAGCGACGAAGCTTGTAAGTCTGACGATCGACGAGATGGCGTTCCTGAGAAAAGTGGTTGTGGAAGGAGGCATGCACTGATGCGAACTTTTGCAGCGATTTCATCCGCCTGAAACGCTGCATCGCGCGCTCTCGTCGTCGAAACGGGAGATGGCTGTTCTCCGCTCGATTGTTGAGCCAGCGGCCCACCTCGCGTCTGTCGAGATTGCCCAGTTCCCGCATCGCTGCAGGGTAGCTCCGCATCCCATCGGTAACGATTGATTCCGCCCGCCCATGCCTCTTCAGCGCCTTCTTCAAGAAGGCCAAAGCTGCCGCTTTGTCGCGCTTTTTCGTGACATAGCTCTCAAGAACCTCACCCTCGTGATCAACAGCACGCCATAGATAATGGCGTTCGCCATTGATCTTCACAAACACCTCATCGAGGTGCCAGCGCCAATGCCTGAAACCGCGCATCCGGCTCACCCGCTGGCGCCGGATTTCAGATGCGAACATTGGCCCGAACCGGTTCCACCAGAACCGCACCGTCTCGTGACAAACGTCAATCCCGCGTTCGAACAGCAGGTCCTCCACATTGCGCAACGATAATGGAAACCGCACATACATCATTACCGCAAGGCGGATGATCTCGGGCGAAGAGTTAAAGTACCGAAACGGATTCGCGGATCTGCTCATCCACCCGATTTACCGCCCTCACCCTCGACCGGCAATTTTGCTCTGACAATGCCAAGCCACGGGCCCGTCCCACCCCGACATGGACCTCGATGCCCGAACGGACGTTAGATTTCGAGTTCTAGGCGTTCTGCGATGAAGGTTGGATCCCAGCCGGGATTGAAAGTGTCGACGTGGGTGAATCCGAGCCGCTCGTATAGGCCACGCAGGTTCGGGTGGCAGTCGAGCCGCAGCTTGGCGCACCCCTGCGTTCGCGCGGCATGGCGGCAAGCCTCGATCAGCGCGGAGCTGACACCCCGGCCCGCATGTGTCCGTCGCACCGCGAGCTTGTGCAGATATGCGGCCTCCCCCTTGAGGGCGTCGGGCCAGAACTCGGGATCCTCGGCCGACAAGGTGCAACAGCCGACGATGCCGTCGCTGCAACTCGCGACTAGGAGCTCGGATCTCAGGACGAAGGTCTCCGCGAATGTCCGGTCGATCCGCGCGACGTCCCAGGCGGGCGTTCCCTTGGCGGACATCCACGCCGCAGCGTCGTGCATCAGCCGCACAACCTCGTCGATATCACCCGAGCAGGCGACCCGAACGTTCGGAGGCTCCTCGCTGTCCATTCGCTCCCCTGGCGCGGTATGAACCGCCGCCTCATAGTGCAGTTTGATCCTGACGAGCCCAGCATGTCTGCGCCCACCTTCGCGGAACCTGACCAGGGTCCGCTAGCGGGCGGCCGGAAGGTGAATGCTAGGCATGATCTAACCCTCGGTCTCTGGCGTCGCGACTGCGAAATTTCGCGAGGGTTTCCGAGAAGGTGATTGCGCTTCGCAGATCTCCAGGCGCGTGGGTGCGGACGTAGTCAGCGCCATTGCCGATCGCGTGAAGTTCCGCCGCAAGGCTCGCTGGACCCAGATCCTTTACAGGAAGGCCAACGGTGGCGCCCAAGAAGGATTTCCGCGACACCGAGACCAATAGCGGAAGCCCCAACGCCGACTTCAGCTTTTGAAGGTTCGACAGCACGTGCAGCGATGTTTCCGGTGCGGGGCTCAAGAAAAATCCCATCCCCGGATCGAGGATGAGCCGGTCGGCAGCGACCCCGCTCCGTCGCAAGGCGGAAACCCGCGCCTCGAAGAACCGCACAATCTCGTCGAGCGCGTCTTCGGGTCGAAGGTGACCGGTGCGGGTGGCGATGCCATCCCGCTGCGCTGAGTGCATAACCACCAGCCTGCAGTCCGCCTCAGCAATATCGGGATAGAGCGCAGGGTCAGGAAATCCTTGGATATCGTTCAGGTAGCCCACGCCGCGCTTGAGCGCATAGCGCTGGGTTTCCGGTTGGAAGCTGTCGATTGAAACACGGTGCATCTGATCGGACAGGGCGTCTAAGAGCGGCGCAATACGTCTGATCTCATCGGCCGGCGATACAGGCCTCGCGTCCGGATGGCTGGCGGCCGGTCCGACATCCACGACGTCTGATCCGACTCGCAGCATTTCGATCGCCGCGGTGACAGCGCCGGCGGGGTCTAGCCGCCGGCTCTCATCGAAGAAGGAGTCCTCGGTGAGATTCAGAATGCCGAACACCGTCACCCTGCTGCGTAACATCGTTGCTGCTCCATAACATCAAACATCGACCCACGGCGTAACGCGCTTGCTGCTTGGATGCCCGAGGCATAGACTGTACAAAAAAACAGTCATAACAAGCCATGAAAACCGCCACTGCGCCGTTACCACCGCTGCGTTCGGTCAAGGTTCTGGACCAGTTGCGTGAGCGCATACGCTACTTGCATTACAGCTTACGAACCGAACAGGCTTATGTCCACTGGGTTCGTGCCTTCATCCGTTTCCACGGTGTGCGTCACCCGGCAACCTTGGGCAGCAGCGAAGTCGAGGCATTTCTGTCCTGGCTGGCGAACGAGCGCAAGGTTTCGGTCTCCACGCATCGTCAGGCATTGGCGGCCTTGCTGTTCTTCTACGGCAAGGTGCTGTGCACGGATCTGCCCTGGCTTCAGGAGATCGGAAGACCTCGGCCGTCGCGGCGCTTGCCGGTGGTGCTGACCCCGGATGAAGTGGTTCGCATCCTCGGTTTTCTGGAAGGCGAGCATCGTTTGTTCGCCCAGCTTCTGTATGGAACGGGCATGCGGATCAGTGAGGGTTTGCAACTGCGGGTCAAGGATCTGGATTTCGATCACGGCACGATCATCGTGCGGGAGGGCAAGGGCTCCAAGGATCGGGCCTTGATGTTACCCGAGAGCTTGGCACCCAGCCTGCGCGAGCAGCTGTCGCGTGCACGGGCATGGTGGCTGAAGGACCAGGCCGAGGGCCGCAGCGGCGTTGCGCTTCCCGACGCCCTTGAGCGGAAGTATCCGCGCGCCGGGCATTCCTGGCCGTGGTTCTGGGTTTTTGCGCAGCACACGCATTCGACCGATCCACGGAGCGGTGTCGTGCGTCGCCATCACATGTATGACCAGACCTTTCAGCGCGCCTTCAAACGTGCCGTAGAACAAGCAGGCATCACGAAGCCCGCCACACGGTGCTGTCAGTCTAATGCGAACCGCTCTCCACTGGATGCAATGATCCTCAACTTTGCAATTCTTTAGTTCACAAGGTTTTGCCACTCGACCAGTGCGGCCGAGCGTCGAAGCTTGAATGTGGTTCGGTCGACGAGGTGGCGTTCCTGGGAAAAGTGGTTGTGGAAGGAAGCATGGACTGAAGCAAATTTCTGTAGGGACTTCATTTGCCGAAATCGCAGCATCGCCCGTTCTCGTCGTCGAAAGGGGAGGTGGCTGTTTTCAGCTCGGTTGTTTAGCCAGCGTCCCATCTCCCGCCGCTCTACATTGCCCAGTTCCTTCATGGCGGCAGGGTAGGAGCGTAGTCCATCAGTAACGATTTCTTCTGCCTGTCCATGGCGTTTCATGGCTTTCTTCAGAAAGCGTAAAGCTGCGGATTTGTCGCGTTTCCGAGTGACGTAGCTTTCCAGAACCTCACCCTCGTGGTCTACAGCACGCCATAAATAAACCATCTCGCCGTTGAGTTTGACGTACATCTCATCAAGGTGCCAACGCCAGTGTTTGAAGCCGCGCATCCGGTTTACCCGCTGGCGCCGGATGTCTGCAGCAAACAGTGGACCAAACCTGTTCCACCACAGCCTCACCGTCTCGTGACACACGTCGATGCCGCGCTCGAATAGTAGGTCTTCAACGTTTCGCAGCGACAACGGAAAGCGGACATACAGCATCACCGCGAGACGGATGATCTCCGGTGACGAGTTGAAATAGCGGAAGGGACTGGCGGATTTGCGGCGTCGAGACATGACGCCGCTTAGCCTTCAAACGCCCTCGCTACCAGCAGGTGCATTTGCTTTGACAGTGCCACCCTTAGGGTCATCTCGGCAAAGGTGAACCTCTCCATGGCATCACAGCAGCGGAAGCCCAAAATCAAGCTGCCGGTGAAGCTCGAGCCTTAAGCAGCTTCGAGACCAAGCCCTGGCAAAACGAAAGGCGGCGGAGTTCAACTCTGCCGCCTTCGTCGTTTCAGGTGGGCTGATGGGTTGGAACCGGGTGGAATCTTGTGGTTCTACTGGCATCCAACAGCCATTTTCGCGCCGAGGAAAAAGCGCGCATTTCCAAGCCAATACGCTCATCCACTAAAACAGGTCCGGTCGAGAGCTTTGGAGAATATCGGGCCTAAGAGAGCATATGTGCCCCAGCACCGCAGATGTGCAGTGGAGAGGCTGTTGCCTATAACCCTTGAAATGCTGGGGATTTTTTGCGCCAAACCCAAGGAATAGAATGTTTCCAATGGGTTAAATGGCGGAGACGGAGGGATTCGAACCCTCGGTACCGTATTCACAGTACGACGGTTTAGCAAACCGTTGGTTTCAGCCACTCACCCACGTCTCCGGACCTGCAAGGGCTGCCGCGCCTATAGCCAGCGACGGGGGCGGACGCAATAAGCCAGACGAGATAAAGATGGAGACTCGCCTCGGCGCAATTCCGACTCGCTTCATCGCTCCATTCATTGCGGTGACAGCTTACTGATTCATGGTGACGGCGGGCCCTTTGGCCTACTGGAAAGGGAGTGGGGCGATGCGCCGCTGGACGATCAACTGGGTACGCCATGCAGCCGCCGGATTTGCCGGACTGACCCTGGCTTTGGGCACGGTTCCGGGCAATGGCCAACCTGTGCGTTCGGTCGATCCCAATACGGTAATTGATGCGGACCTTGATCAAGCAACCGCAGCTACCTCGCCGGCAGCGGTGCCCACTCCCCCCAATGGCGGCTGGACAACCGAGGGGCTGTCCACCGAAGAGGCGACGGCTGCCGCTCCCGCCTCTCCTCCAGGCGAAGCCGCAGCCGCTGCCCCGGTGTTGGCCGGCACCCCGTCCCAAACCTATCAGCGCGATGATCTGATCGGCGCGGCAGAAGGACTGTTCGGTCGCGGAGCCGAAGGACTCGCCCGTATGATTGAGGATGTCCTGCGGGAACAGGGGGAACCCAATGGCTATATCGTCGGGCGTGAACTGGGCGGCGCGCTTGTTTTTGGCGTGCGCTATGGCTCGGGCACGTTGCATCACCGCATAGAGGGTGAACGCCCGGTCTATTGGACCGGCCCGTCACTCGGACTTGATGCTGGCGCCAATGCCGGCAACACCTTTGTGCTCGTCTATAATCTCCACGACAGCCAGGAATTGTTCCGTCGCTTTCCCGCTGGTGAAGGGACTGCCTATCTTGTTGGGGGCTTCAACGCTTCTTACCTGCGGCGCGGCAACATAGTCCTCATACCCATTCGCATGGGGCTCGGCGCGCGACTCGGCGTCAATGTCGGCTACATGAAATTCTCACAAAGGCAGCGCTGGCTGCCGTTCTGATCGCACGGTCGAGCAGCATCAGCAGCGTAACAGCGCACTGACGCCGATGTGCGCTTCAGCCAGGCGCTCCGCGCCGCCCAAGCCGGTCAATTCGATCAGGAACAGGGCGCCGACAACATCGGCCCCCAACCGTTCAACCAGATCAGCCGCAGCCCGCACCGTGCCCCCGGTCGCCAACAGGTCATCAACCAGTAGCACGCGTGCGCCCCGCGCCAGTGCGTCGCTGTGGATCTCCAGCCGGTCAGTGCCATATTCAAGACCATAATCGACCGAATGGGTATCGGCGGGCAGCTTGCCAGGCTTGCGCACCGGAACCAGCGGCACGGCGAGATCGAGCGCCAGCGGCGCGCCAAAAAGAAACCCCCTCGCCTCAACGGCGACTATCGCATCCGGAGAAAAACTGCGTGCTCGTTCCAGTAAGAGCGCTTGGGCGAGGGCAAAGGCCTTTGGGTCGGCCAACAACGGCGTAATGTCGCGAAATAGGATACCCGGTTGCGGAAAATCCGGGATGATGCGGATAGCGGCATCGATGGCCGCCAATGCCGTTCCTTGCTCATTCTCCATCGGCTCGTTGGCCATCGCCACCCCTGTCCTGATTGATCGCCTCCCTTGCGAAGGCAGTGCCGTCCTCTTGCTAGGACGCGGCACAGACAAAGGAAAGGGGCGGCACCGCATCCGGCACCGCCCCTATTTCCGTTCGTCAGCCGCTGGCGGCGATCAATGCTTCTTGTCGGCCCAGATCGAGCGGTACGACATGTAGGCAAGGGTCGTCAGCACCAGCAGGAAGCCCAGGATCGCCCAGCCATAGGCATGGCGGGTCGCCAGCTTCGGTTCAGCCGTCCAGACGAGGAACGCAGTCACGTCCTTGGCCATCTGGTCCACGGTCGCACGAGTGCCGTCATCATAGGTCACCTGACCTTCGGCAGTCAGCGGCGGCGGCATGGCGATGTTGAGGTTGGCGAAATAGGGGTTGTAGTGCAGCGGACCCGATGGACGCAGTTCTTCCGGCAGATTGGCCGGCGGATTGCGATAGCCGGTCAGCAGCGAATAGAGGTAGGGCGCATGGCCTTCGCGAGCCTTGGTGATCAGCGACAGATCAGGCGGATAGGCGTTGTTGTTCGCAGCGCGTGCGGCCACCTCGTTCAGATAGGGCTGAGGCAGCTTGTCCGAGATGATCGGTGCACGGGTCGCCGCCTCTCCCGTGTCCGGGTTGATCGTCGCCGTCTGGATCGGCCAGCTGGAGGCAATGGCCTTCACCTGGTCTTCATCATAGCCCAGCGCCTTGAAATCATAAAAGGCAACTTGGCCAAGGCCGTGACAGGCGGCGCACACTTCCTTGTACACCTTCAGGCCGCGCTGAAGTTGTGCCGTGTCCCAATGGCCGAACGGGCCATCACTGGCGAGATGCAGCTCCTTGGGCTCAAGATGGAACGCCTTCATCTTGTCGACCTCGTTGGTCAACGGCGTCTTGACGATAGCCCACAACAATGCCCCGACAAAGAAGGCACCGACGAGCATGGCGATAGGACGGATCATGATCTTTTCCTTTCCGGCCGGGCTCAGGCGTGGGCCGCGGCGGGTGCCGCACCAGCAGTTGCGTGCTTGCTCAGCACCGCCTCGGTGATCGACGACGGCAGCGCATCGGGCACTTCAATCCGCGAGATGATCGGCAGGATGATGAGGAAGTGCGCGAAATAATAGGCCGAAGCGAGTTGGCTCATGATGATCCACGGCTGCGAGGCCGGCATGACGCCGCAGATGCCAAGGATCACGATGCAGGGCAGCAGGCCGAACCAGAAGAACTTCCGGTACAGCGGACGATAGGTGGCCGAACGGATCGGCGACTTGTCGAGCCAGGGCAGGAAGAACAGCAGCGCGATCGAACCGAACATCGCCAACACACCCAGCAGCTTGGCAGGGATGAAGAAGAAGTCGGCGGTGAAGGCGCGCAAGATCGCGTAGAACGGCCAGAAATACCATTCAGGGACGATATGCGCCGGGGTCGAAAGCGGATTGGCGGCGATATAATTGTCCGGATGGCCCAGCATGTTCGGCGCGAAGAAAGTCACCGCGACAAAGCAGATCAGGAACACGCCCAGGCCGAAACCGTCCTTGGCCGTGTAATAGGGGTGGAACGGCACCGTGTCCTGCTCGGTCTTCACTTCCACGCCGGTCGGATTCGACGAACCCGGAATGTGCAGAGCCCAGATGTGCAGGATGATCACACCGGCGATGACGAACGGCAGCAAATAGTGCAGCGAGAAGAAGCGGTTGAGCGCCGCTTGGTCAGGCGCGAAACCGCCCAGCAGCCACTGGCGCAGCGGCTCGCCGACGACCGGGATCGCCGAGAAGAAGCCGGTGATTACCTGTGCACCCCAGAAGCTCATCTGGCCCCAGGGAAGCACATAGCCCATGAAGGCGGTCGCCATCATGAGGAGGAAGATGACCACGCCGAGCAGCCAGATCATCTCGCGCGGCGCCTTGTAGGAACCGAAGTACAGGCCACGGAAAATGTGGATGTAAACGACGATGAAGAAGAAGCTCGCACCATTCATGTGCGCATAGCGGATCAGCCAGCCGGCCGGCACGTCACGCATGATGTGCTCGACCGAGTTGAACGCGACCAGCGTGTTCGCCGAATAATGCATGGCTAGCACGACACCGGTCACGATCTGTATGACCAGCGCAAACCCGGCGAGAACGCCGAAGTTCCAGAAATAGTTGAGGTTGCGCGGAACCGGATAGCCGGCACCCACTGCGTTATAGACGAGGCGCGGCAAAGGCAGGCGCTCGTCGAGCCAGCGCATCAACGGCGCTTGCGGCTTATATTCCTGTGCCCAGGGAAAGCTCATCTTGCCTTACTCCTCAGCCGATTTCGATGACTGTGTCGGACGTGAATTCATAGGGCGGCACCACCAGGTTGGTCGGGGCCGGGCCTTTGCGAATGCGGGCAGCCGTATCATAGTGCGAGCCGTGGCAGGGGCAGAAATAGCCGCCAAAGTCACCGCGGTTCTCACCCTCGGCGGCACCCAGCGGCACGCAACCCAAATGGGTGCAGACGCCCAGGGTGACGAGCCAGTTTTCCTTGCCCGGCTTGGTGCGATCAGCCAGCGTCTGCGGATCGCGCAGGTCGCCAATGCTCACCGCATTCGCTTCGGCCATTTCCGCCGGCGTCAGGTTGCGGACGAACACAGGCTGCTTCTGCCAGCTCGCCTTGATCGCCATGCCCGGTTCGATCGCACTGATGTCGATTTCGGTCGAGGACTGGGCCAGCACGTCAGCCGACGGGCTCATCTGGTAAACCAGCGGAGCGACAACGGCAGCCGCGCCGACTCCGGCGAAGCTGACGGCAGCAATGTGGATGAAGTCGCGACGGCGAACGCCATCGGCCCCTTCCCCACCATGCGGTTCCTGGACTGTAGCCATGCGAAAACCCTAGTTGTGCCCGGACGGGCGTGGCCGCGGATAGCAGAGGGTGGCAGGCGTGACATGCACGTCATGGCCGCCGCCCCCCGGCGTCAATTTGGGCGCCTGATAGCCGCGCCCTTGTCGCTTGCCAATGGGCAAATTGGCCTTTTGTGCAGCTATCTCACTGGACATCGCCTTGCCCTGCCCGGATGAACCGCGAAGGGCTCGCAACAGGAAGGGAATGCGCACCCTTGCCCTTGGCCGCCAGGCACGGCATTGCCCCCGCCATGCGTCCCGCCCTCGCCCTGATCGAACCCGACATTGCCGGCAATACCGGAACGCTGCTGCGCACGGCAGCCTGCTTTGGCGTTGATCTGCACATTGTCGAGCCCTGCGGCTTCGCCTTTGGCGAGCGGGCGCTGCGCCGCGCGGGCATGGATTATGCGGAACTGGCGACTGTTCGCCGCCATGCGAGCCGCGAATCATTCCTCGCCGCCATGACATCCGACAATCGGCGGACAGTGTTGCTGACCACCTCCGGCGCGGAACCGATCGACAGCTTTCGCTTTACCGCTTTGGATGTGCTGATGCTCGGCAGCGAGGGCCATGGGGCGCCGGCCGACATTCACGAGCGTGCCGCCGCGCGGGTCCGCATTCCTCTGTTGCCCGGATTCCGCAGCTTGAATGTCGCAATCGCAGGCGGCATCGCTCTTGCAGAGGCGCTACGCCAGACGAAAGGATTTGCACAATGACCATTCTCGACGCCCAGCAACAGGCCGCGCGCGACTGGTTCGAATCGCTGCGCACCCGCATATGCACCGCCTTTGAGGAGATTGAACGGGAGGCGGGCAGCGAAGCGAGCTTTGACTATATCGCCTGGGATCGCGAAGGTCCCGGCGTCGCTCCCGGCCCGCTGTCTCAAGGCGGCGGAGGCGGCGGTGTCCGCGGCGTGATGAAGGGCAAGGTGTTTGAAAAGGTCGGCGTCAACGTCTCGACCGTCGGCGGCGAATTTTCGCCCGATTTCGCCGGCCAGATCCACGGAGCTGCCGAAGATCCCGGCTTTTTTGCCACCGGAATCAGCCTCGTTGCCCATATGGCAAACCCGCATGTGCCGGCAGTCCACATGAACACC
The DNA here is from genome assembly GCF_012979535.1 of Sphingomonas lacunae. NCBI lineage: Bacteria > Pseudomonadati > Pseudomonadota > Alphaproteobacteria > Sphingomonadales > Sphingomonadaceae > Sphingomonas > Sphingomonas lacunae. The sequence goes on along the minus strand of NZ_CP053015.1, from coordinate 1,807,572 downwards.
CGCTTCCTTGTCACCACCAAACGCTGGTTCGGTGGCGGAGCGGATCTCAATCCGCCCATTCCCTATGCCGAGGATACCGAAGCGTTCCACGCCCAGTTCCGCGCCGCCTGCCAACCTTATGGCCCGGATGTCTATGAACGCTATGCCAAATGGGCCGATGACTATTTCTTCATCCCCCATCGCGGTGTCGCCCGCGGCGTCGGTGGCATTTTCTACGATCATCTCGAAGTCGACAATGAAGCGATGTTCGAACGCAATTTCGGCTTCACCCGCGCGGTGGGAGAGGCATTTCTCGCCGCATTTCCGCCGATTGTCCGTCGCCGGATGAATACCGCCTTCACCGAGGAGGATATCCGGCAACAGCGCATCTGGCGCGGCCGCTATGCCGAATTCAACCTCGTCCATGACCGGGGTACGCTTTTCGGCCTGCGGACCGGTGGTAATATTGACGCCATATTGATGAGCCTGCCGCCGCTCGCCGCCTGGGAATAGGTCAACCCGGATCCTTTGGCCAAAAAGTAGGGCGCGGCCAGCAACGGCCCCGCCCTACCTTTTTTGTCAGCAACGTCGCCGTTCAGTTGAAAATGTCGTAGCGCGAATCCACTGGAACCAGCGCACGATAAACACCGGCGGTCATGCCCAGCGAAATGATCGCCGTCGGCACTCCGGCGACGACTCCGGCAACAACCGCGCCAACCATCTGACCGCCGATCAGCATGAACAGGGCGCCCACCAGACCGAACACCATCGAAATGGCAAAGACCACCAGGATGAACAGCAACAGCGTCCCCAGAACCGACCATTGCACCGAACCGGATGTAAGCCTCCAGGACTCGACCAGGCCATAAATGGGGTTGATGCTCCGCGCATGGGCCATCACCGGCGTTGCCACAAACAGGCGGGCGGCCAGCCAAAGCATCAACGGCAACACTACCAGTATCAGCACAAAAAGCAGACCGACAATGCCCGCGATACCGGCTCCGCTAGGCGACCCGCCTCCCTGAAGGTCCGCGAACACGCCAGTAACACCGAACAGGACAACAAAGATCAGGACAATGCCCAAGCCGATCGCCATCCAGAACAGCATGTTGACGATCGTCGCGACCAGTCCATAGACCATTGTCGTCGACACATCCTTTTCGTCGGACAGGCCCTGCCGCAAGATCGCAAACTGCGCGGCTGATTGCAGCACGGCGCCCAAAATCATGGCAGCCAACGCCGTTCCGAAAAGGCCAAAGCTGCCCTGAATGTCGCCCGACTGAACCATGCGGGCAATATTCTGGCCGAATTGCTCATCTGAACCACCGGTCAAAACGGCCTGGCCCACCTGCCCGAGGACAACAGCACTGCCCAGTAAGAGGAGCAGGTTAGTCAGATTTTCCTTCACAAAGGCAATGGCCTCCGAAAAGGCGTTTCCCACTGTATATCTCTGCATCAACCCCTCCTAAAATGATGCCGGGGTCAATGCGTCTGCGATGGCCCCTCGAGCATTGCATATCATGGCCAGACGGACAGTCCAGCACCACTGGCTTGATCGTTCATCTGTATTGACATTTGTTCCTGCCGGTGGTGGGTCGCGGGGGCGATGGAACAGGGTATGACAGGAAAGGCTGCGGCCCCGGAATGGCAGGTTTCACCCGGCCTCACTCTCTATCCGGACGCTCTTGCTGACATGGAACACCGCGCCGCCGCCATTCATTCGGGGCACGCGGCCGAACGCATCTGGCTGCTCGAACATCCGCCGCTCTACACTGCCGGCACCAGCGCCGACCCTGCCGAGCTGATCGACCGCCGCTTTCCAGTCTATGATGCCGGACGTGGTGGCCGCTACACCTACCATGGCCCGGGTCAACGCGTCGCATATGTCCAACTCGACCTGACGAGGCGCGGCCGCGATGTCCGCCGTTTCGTCCATGCCATCGAAGGCTGGGTAATCGACGCGCTTGGCGATTTCGGGGTGACCGCCCGCCGCGCCGATGGGCGCATCGGCATCTGGTGTGATGACGCCAACGGGCAAGAGGCCAAGATCGGCGCCATTGGCGTGCGCGTCCGCCGCTGGGTCACATTGCATGGCCTGTCGATCAATGTGAACCCCGACCTTAGCCATTTCGGCGGCATTGTGCCCTGTGGCATCGCCGAATATCCGGTCACCAGCCTTGCTGCTCTCGGCATCCATGCCGGCATGGCCGATGTCGACGCCGCACTTGCTCACCATCGAGACCATTTCCTTTCAACGCTCTCCGGGGCATGAAGACGCCACAGCTTTTGTACAGGATCACGCCTACAATGAAATCAGGCCCCGCTTTCGCCCTTCTAGCCCCCGCCGCGCTGATGCTGGGTGGATGCGACTGGCTTTTTGGCGCGGGCAGCAGCGCCGATACGCAAATGACCAATGTCGAAATCCTGCCCGGCACCGCCAGTGACGAGATGATCACCCTCGATCAGGCAAGTGGCGATGGTACTGCCATCGACACCAGCGTCGAGGTACGCCCCGGTGAACCCGACCGGCCTGAGCCACCCGAAGATGCGACCGAAGACAATGGCGACGAGCCGGCCGCAGATGACGCTTCGGCGTCTGCTGGTGATGCGCAAACCGGACGTCCCGGCGATACGGTGATCCGTCCGCCCGCAGAACCGGCCAAGCGTTAGGCCAGCCCGAGCAATTTGTGCGTCTGCAAGGACAGCCGCCAGCGCGGATTGCCCAGCGCAAAGTCCACCGCCGCCTTCACATTGGCTTCGCCGCGCACATCATCCATCGGCTGGATCAACCGGTTGGCGAAATCCCATTGCTCCATCGCAGCCACATCACTGCCCGGCTGCGGCCAAACCAGCTTGAGCTCGTCACCGCTGGTTTGCACCACCGTGCTGCCCGCCTTGGGGCTGATGCAGATCCAATCGATGCTGCGCGGCACCGGCAAGGTACCATTGCTCTCGATCGCGATTTCAAATCCGGCAGCGTGCAGCGCGTCGATCAGTTCGGCATCGACCTGCAACATCGGCTCGCCGCCGGTCAGTACGACATATCGCCCCTCGCGGCCCTCGCCCCAGCAGGCGGCAATTGCCGCCGCCAGCGCCGCGCCATCGGCAAATTTGCCGCCGCCCTCGCCGTCCATGCCGACAAAATCGGTATCGCAGAATTGGCAGATTGCACGCGCCCGGTCCTGCTCACGCCCCGACCACAGATTGCATCCGGCAAAGCGGCAGAACACCGCCCGCCGTCCGGCGCGCATCCCTTCGCCTTGCAGCGTCAGAAATATTTCCTTGACCGCATAACTCACCAGCGTGGCTCCACCGCATAGCGCGTCGGGTCAGGCAGGTCCGCCTCGACAAAGCCCTTGGCGCGCAACCGGCAGGCATCGCACTCGCCGCAATGCAGCCCGTCCGCCGTCGGGTCATAACAGGTCCAGCTCATCCCCGCATCGAGCCCCAGCCGGTGGGCCTCGCGGGAAATATCGGCCTTGGTCATGTGCAGCAGCGGCGTTTCAAAGCGGAAGGGATCACCCTCCACCCCGGCGCGCGTCGCGAGGTTGGCCATCGCCTCAAAAGCCTCGACAAAGGCCGGGCGGCAATCAGGATAGCCCGAATAATCGAGCGCATTGACCCCGACATAAATATGCTTTGCACCGCGCGCCTCCGCGAGTCCCAGCGCAAGGCTGAGGAAGATCGTGTTGCGCGCCGGCACATAGGTCACCGGAATGCCCGCTGCACCCGCCGCTCCCGCGCCATCCTTGGGTACCGCCGTATCCGACGTCAGCGCCGATCCGCCAAAGCTGCGCAAATCAAGTGGCGCGATCAGATGTTCCTCGGCCCCAATCGCCGCCACCACCCGCGCCGCGGCCTCCAGCTCGCAGCGATGCCGCTGGTTGTAATCGACCGTCAGCGCGATCACCCGGTGCCCGGCCTCACGCGCCAGCCCGGCGCAGACCATCGAATCCATCCCCCCGGACAAGAGGACAATGGCGAGGGATGGGTCGAGCGGCACGGCGGTTTTTCCGGTTCTGAAAGCGGGGGAGAGTTGCCGCCGCTTAGCCGAAACCCTATCGCTGGTGCAAATATCCGAACGAAAAGGACGCCCGCATGAGCAATCCCCCCGACGGCAAGCTGCGCTACCGCCTGCTGACCGGCCCCGACGACGACAAATTCTGCAAGCGCGTCTCCGAAGCGCTCGACATGGGCTATGTCCTTTACGGCAGCCCGGCGATCACCTGGAACGGCGAACGCGGCTATTGCGCCCAGGCCGTCATCTGGCCCGGCGTCGGCGAAGAGGATTGAGCCCCTTCTCCCCATCGACTTGCCATCGGGAGGGGGCAGTCACGCAGTGACCGACGGAGGGACCACTCACCAACACGCGTAATTCCGCGAAGGCGGGAATCCATCTGAATCGCTACCGGACCGAAACCGGTCCGGCAGCGCCCCGAAAGGCCATACCCAAAAAGAAAGAAGGTGAATCAAATTCCGCCTTCCTACAGCCCCTGCCCTGTCAGACCCTCTCGGCATGCCTCCCTGCCACCGCCGCCTTGTTGACTATCCGTTCGAGCGCGCCTTCCAATTCCCCCTCCAACTGACCCTCTACCTCACCCTCAATGCAATCATTTGCATCAAATCCTATTTACGCACCTTTCCAGCCCGCGGATTACCGTGTTTCTCCCGCGCTGGTGTGTAAACCTGTGTCAACCAAATCGAAGAGCGTTACGCACCCCCCTTTGCCCGCGGTGACCGGGGCAATTGGGCGCGCTTTTCCGCACAGCTCAGGCTGATTCGAGTTCCCGGCTCAACTGGTCACGCAGCTCCCTGCGCAGGAATTTTCCGCTCGCGTTGCGTGGCAAGGGCTGGTCCATGAACCATACATAGCGCGGCACCTTGTGCTTCGCCGCTATGGAGGCGCAATGCGCCCTGAGGTCGTCATCGGAGAGGTTTTCCCCATCGCGCAGCACCACCGCCACGCCCACTTCCTCACCCAACCGCTCGTCGGCCACACCAAACACACAACATTCGGCCACCGCCGCATGGCGATAGATGACCGCCTCGACCTCGGCGCAATAGACATTCTCTCCGCCACGCAGGACCATGTCCTTTTTGCGGTCGACGATGTAAATAAAGCCATCCTCGTCCATACGGGCGATATCGCCGGTGTGTAGCCAGCCATCGGTGATGGTCGATGCGGTTGCCTCGGGCTTGTTGATATAGCCCTTGATCACCGCCGCCCCGCGCACCCACAGTTCGCCAACCTCACCGGTCGGCACTGTGTTGCCATCATCATCGACGCATTTCGCTTCATAGACCGGCATCGCCGGCCCGGCGCTGTCCGGCCGGTCGACGAAAAAGTCCCCCGAAACCGAGGTGATGATGCCGCATGTCTCGGTCATGCCATAGCCGGTGGTCGGCCGCGCCGTCGCCACCTGCTCGTCAATCTTGAGCACCAGATCGGGCGGCACCTGCGCCCCGCCGCCCGACAGGGCAAGCAGCGACGACGTGTCGGTAGTCGCAAAGTCGGGGTGGGTGATCAGCTCACGCGACATGATCGGCACGCCGCTCATGCTCGACACACGATGCCTCTCGATCAGCTTGAGCGCATCGCCCGCATCCCAGCGATACATGTGGACCAGCGCCCCGCCAGCCGCCGTCGTCAGATAGGCCCCGCAATTATTTGCCGTCACATGGAACAGTGGCGTGGTCAGCAGCGTGACCGGGATCGGCGGATCAGCGGGCGGCGCCACGCCCGTTGCCCGCTCGACCGCCAGCGCTTGCGCCGCCGTGCCATAGAGCATGTTGAACAGGTTGGCGACGCACCCCCGGTGCGTCAGCTGCGCGCCCTTGGGAAAGCCGGTCGTGCCCGACGTGTAGAAAATGCAGGCGTCATCATCGGGGTCGACCTTCACGTCAGGCATCGCGCCGCCGTGGGCAATGACATCGGCAAAGGGCACAACAGCGGCGTCCGCACCATCGGTCCGCACGCCGACCAGCGTCATCGTGCCCGCCAGCTCAGGGCGCTCGCGGAAACGGGCAAGCCGCTCGCCATCAAGGAACAGCACCTTGGGCCGCGAATCATCGAGCGCATAGGCCATCTCTTCCGGCGTCCACCAGGCATTCATGCCGACTGCCGCTACGCCGATCGACACGCAAGCCCAATAGATTTGCATCCATTCGGGATAATTGCGCATGGCAATGGCCACACGGTCGCCCGGTGCAACACCCCGCGCCATCAGCCAGGCCGCGATCGCATTCACTCGTTGATGCGTCTCAGCATAGGTGAGGCTCTCATCCTGATAAATCAGGTAGGGCCGATCCGCGAAGGCCACCGTGGAAAGCCAAAATTCGCGAATGCTAGGCGGAGCATTTTTATAGGTGCGAATGCGGTTGCCCAGAATCTCGGCTTCGACAATCTCGAAAGTTCCGCCGGGTCCGATCAATTCGGCCCGAGCCTTTGCCAATTCCGCGTAGTGCATGTCTCTCCCCAGACTTTTTTAGTGGGGATACCCTACAGACAGTTGAACAGCGAACAAGGGGGAGAATCGCACTCATCCCAGCGGTCAGGCATGTTCCTGCGTCTCGGCAATCGGCGCCCTGGTCCGCCTCACCGCGACAATCAGCACGCCTGCAAGTGCCAATGCCGAACCAAGGATCATGCGGCCATCCAGTTGGTCGCCGGTGAACATCACGCCCAGCGCAATAGTCGAGAGCGGCGTGATCAGCGTCAAGGGTGCCAGCAGATTGGCCTCATATTTGGCAATCAATCCATAATAGGCGGTGTGCGCGCACACCGAAACGATCAGGGCCGAAAACAGCAGTGCCGCGACAAACGGCCAGCCAGCGGCCAGGCTGGTCACGATCTGCCCCTCTTCGAACAGCAGCGACGCAACGGTCAGCGGGACGACCGCCGTCAGCCCGACCCAAGCCTGAAAGCGCATCGGCGCGATCTCGTCCATCTGCTTCATCAAGATCGCACCGAGCGACCCGGCAAAGGCTGCGCCTAGCACAAACATCAAGCCTGCCGACAGCGCGAAACCAGGCTTCCAGACCACGATCAACACACCGATCAGCGTCAATGCAATGCCAAGGCCGCGCCGCCAATGGACCCGCTCGCCGAGCATCACGATCGACAGCAAGGTGGTGATGGGCAGGCCCGCCTGAACAACCACTGCCACGGACGAAGGCGATGCCGTCTGCAACCCCATGAACAGGAGCGCGAAGTTACCCGCTCCCATACAGAGCCCAACAAGCAGGATTCGCCAGACCGGTTGCGGAACCGGCAACAACCAAGGGAGCGTTACGAGCAAGACCAAAGCAAATCGTACTGCGGCAAAATACAGCGGAGGCACACCCCAATGCCCCACAACCAGCTTGCTGACGACGTTCGACGCCCCCCACATCAGGCAAATCAGCACAAGGAGGGCAAAGTCCTTCAATTTCATACGGACCCTGTGCGCCGAGATTCAGAGAAACTCAACAAACAGCCGCTATGGGCCGGGTGACGATTTTTCGTCTGGAAATTACGGATCAAGCAAACGAAGTGTCATTGTTCAGCGCCTTTAGCGGTCAACGCGGACAACGGTCTGGTAGCGGGAGCGACGGTACGGTCGCAGTCGTGACAGCGAGCGATGCGGCACGCCGCCTCGAACTGCTCGATGATTTTGAACAGGCCGGGATCGGTTGGATCTGGGCAACTGACGCCGAAGGCCGGCTTATATACATGTCTGAAAATGCCGCGACGCGGCTTGGTCAACCGGTTGACATATTGCTTGGCCAATCGCTGTCAGACCTGTTTGAGGTTGACCCGGAAAACCCGACAGCCAAGTCGGATCGGCCACTAAAATTCCAGCTTGCCGCCCACAAAAAAATCGCAGACCTTGTGGTTCGCTTCATAAACGGCAAGACTCGCAGTGCGCCGGACCAGACTTGGTGGTTGATCAGCGGGCATCCAAAGCTGGATGCAGACGGTCAATTTCTGGGGTTCCGCGGTAGTGCCAAAGACGTCACGGTAGAATATGAACGTCAATTGGCTGACAGTCTTCTGGCTGAATATGACTCGCTGACCGGCATGGCGAACCGTCATCGCATGACCCGCCGGCTCGACACAACGCTAGCTGCGTTTAAGGAAGCAAAGCGCAGTTGTGCGCTGGTCATGCTGGACCTCGATCGGTTCAAACAGGTCAATGATACCATGGGCCATCCAGCTGGGGACACCCTGCTCAAAATGGTCGGCGAGCGTCTGGCCAGCATAGTTGGCAAAAGGGGCGAAATCGGACGCCTTGGCGGGGACGAGTTCCAGATCATTCTACCCGACATCGAAGATCGTGGCGCACTCGGTGAACTGGCCAGCAAAATCGTCCAGTTCGTTTCCCAGCCCTATCCGATTGATGACAAGCATGCCGTGATCGGCACCTCAATCGGTGTAGCGATTGCACCCTATGACGGGCTCGACCGCGAAGAGTTGGTGCGCAATGCGGATCTTGCCCTTTATGCCGCAAAGAATGGCGGACGCGGCCAGTTCCGTTTCTATTCCGATGATCTTAAGGATGAAGCAGCCGATCGCCAGACGTTACTCGATGAGCTTCGGAACGCGCTAGAGAACGAAGAATTGGCGCTGCACTATCAGCCGGTTGTCCGGGTCAGCGACAATGTGGTTGTGGGTTGCGAAGCCCTGATGCGGTGGGACCATCCCGAGCGGGGCTCCATACCGCCATCAACCTTCATTCCGCTTGCCGAAGAGTCGAACCTCATCAATCGGTTGGGTGAATGGGCGCTTCGCTATGCCTGCATAGAGGCGGCACATTGGCCAGGTGCAGTGCGAGTCGCGGTCAACGTCTCCGCCGTCCAGTTCACTGACGACCAGTTTGTGGACATTGTCGCCGATGCCTTGTCAAAAAGCGGTCTTGAACCATCACGCCTTGAGCTTGAGCTGACGGAAAGCATCTTCCTCAATGACAGTGAGACGACCGACAGCGTCTTTTCACGCCTGAAACAGCTTGGCGTGTCCTTGGCTCTCGATGACTTTGGTACTGGCTTTTCGTCACTGAGCTATCTCCGTTCAGCACCTTTTGACAAGCTTAAGGTCGATCGCAGCTTTGTCGACAGTTGCACCACCAAAGATCACAACAGCATCAAGATCATCGCTGCCATCATCGGTCTCGCCGAGGCGCTGGGAATGGACACTACAGTCGAAGGGGTTGAAGCCTTCGACCAGCTGGAGTTGGTCTGCTCCAAAGGTGCGAAATATGTGCAAGGGTGGCTATATGCAAAGGCCATTCCCAACAGCGAGCTGGTGGAGCGCATGGAAGCCGGCGAGTTTTGCATCGTGCCGAATGGCCCTGATCGCTTTCGGCCCGAACGGCGCACCATGTTCCGCCGGATAGGCATCATCCATGATGACCATCGCTATGAGGCCATCATCCGCGACCTTTCGATAGTCGGCGCCCGCATCGAAGGGTTGCTGGGCGTAACCCAAGGCGAGCAAATGGTCCTCGATCTCGGTAAGGGCCAGTTGGTTGTCGCCACCGTGACCCGCACGACCGAACGCGATTTCGGCGTCGAATTCGAAACACCACTGGTCAATGACGGTGCGGGTGGCCTGTGTACGCGCCATCGCGTCTCACCCTATGCCTTGGCCGCAGCCGGGATGCCTTTGGCGGCACTTGGCTCCAGCAGTATCGCCATATTCCCGCGGAGTGAGGCGCCAAAGTCCCCACCGAAATTCGTCGAGGTCGCTGTATCTGCCGGAGCTCGCGCAGCATGATCATGTCTTTACCTAAAGCATATGTTGAGCTAAGCGCCGCTCCGATGTCCATTCAGATGATCAATCCGATTATTACCAAAACGACCCGCACCCGCGGGGCGTCCGGTTGTGCTCGGTCAATCAACGGCTGAGCCCAGACGGACAGAGCCCCGCGAAAGCGCGGGGCATTCGGTTTCACAACACCGGCAGATCCCGCGCCTTCCCCAAGAGAGAAGGAAACGCATTGCCATGACTGAATCCCCCTCATTTCCGTCCAAGCCCCATGTCGGGATTGTCGGAGCTACCGGCCTCGTTGGCAGCATGATGCTCGACCTTCTGGCGGAACGAGCATTTCCGCTCGCGTCGGTCCGTCTGTTCGCCTCGCCCAAATCTGCCGGCAAGATCGTCCGTTTTGCAGGCCAGGACATTGTCGTCGAAGATGCCGGAACTGCCGACTATGCCGGACTCGACATCGTCTTCTTCTCGGCTGGCGGGTCCACTTCAAAGGCCTTAGCGCCCAAGGTCGCTGCAGCCGGAGCGATTGTGATCGACAACAGCTCGGCATGGCGGTCAGACCCTGAGGTCCCGCTAGTTGTAGCCGAGGTCAACGCCGACGCGCTGCGCACCATTCCGAAGGGAATCGTTGCCAATCCCAATTGTACCACCATGGTGGCGATGCCCGTGCTCAAGCCGCTTCACCTGAAGGCCGGTCTGAAGAGCATCGTGGCATCCACCTACCAGGCCGTATCTGGTGGCGGTGTCGCTGGTGTTGAGGAGTTGGCCGAGCAGATCGAAGCCGGAGCCGCAGGCTGCGAAGCGCTGGCTCAAGACAACCAAGCTGTCGATCTGGGCACGCCGCGCAAATGGGTGGTTCCAATCGGCTTCAACGTAGTTCCGCTCAACTATGTTCTCGACGCCGATGGTTACACTGAGGAGGAAGCCAAGCTGCGCGACGAGAGCCGCAAGATCCTGGGCATTCCCGATCTCCCCGTGTCAGGGACTTGTGTCCGCGTGCCGGTCTTTACCGGCCATGCCCTGTCACTGAACGTCGCTTTTGATCGACCGATCTCGGTAGGAGACGCCACTGCCCTGCTCGCCGATGCCGAAGGCGTCGTGCTGACTGACTGCCCCAATCCGCTCGCAGCTACGGGTCAAGACCCGGTGTTCGTAGGCCGCATCCGGCAAGACCCGACTGTTGCCCATGGCCTTGCCCTATTCATCGCCGGCGACAATCTGCGCAAGGGTGCCGCGTTGAATGCTGTCCAGGTGGCCGAACGATTGGTCAGCGGCCGACTGTCCTGACCGACACAGAAAATGGGCCGCCCCGATTGCTCGATGGGGCGGCCCAGTTTGATCCTACAGGATCTGCTAGGGAGGAAGTGAGCCGTCGAAACCGGTCACAAACTTCTTTTGTCAGATCATGGTTAAGATCGGGTTAATCCCGGTCGTGGCGACTGTATCAGTTGCAAGGCCCAATTCGGCGCGCTTCATAGGCAATTGAAAATGGCGCGCCATTGGCAATGCCCTGGGTATCTATCTGCACAAGACGACTGGTTTCCTTTCGGATCGTTGTCCGGCCATGGCCGGCGCCTGGACAGGTGTAGTGTATCGTTACACTTCGGGCTTCGTCTTCAATCACATAGCGCGAGCATTGCGCGCGCTCGTGCCGCAATTGCAGCAATAGTCGCGCGTCGCCGAGGCAGAGGTTGCGCACGGGAGCCGATGCTTCGTCGCGGTCACGCAATTGCCACTGGCCCCGCTCAAGCGTGCCAAGCATTGCCAAGCCCGGTGCCTGGGCTGCAACCGGCATGGCTGCAACCAGAGCGCAGCCAAGCCAGCCTGAGAGGCGAGCTAAGGTTGGAACCAAGGTCATAACCAGCATAATCCTGTCGTAACCGGTGTTGTTCTGCCTTCACCGGACAAGCGACCCCTTGCTTCCCTTGCCTTGGAAGATAGGCGTCCCGATGACGCCAGACAAGGTCACGGCGTTCACTTCGCTCATACCCGCGAGGTCATGAACACAATGTGACGCGGAGCGCCCACTGCCGCATCCAATCAGTGGCCCACAGGAACCTGTTCGGGGTCAATTGCGAACTGACGGGAGCAAAAGGCACAGTCGATCATGATTGAGCCGGTCTCATTGACCATGTCGGCGCGGTCTTCGGCAGGAAAACGCGCGATGACACTAGCCAGATACGCCGGGTCACAACGGCAGCCTCTTGAAAGGCTTTCGCCCTGATAGACCCTGACTTCCTCCTCATCGTGGTAGAGATGCCAGACCAGTGCCTCCAGACCCAACTCTGCATCGGTCAATTCATTGGCTGTGATTGTCTCGGCAATCGCAGCAACATGATCCCAAGCGTCGTCAGCGTTACGCCTTTCGGCCTGAACGTCCAGCCTCTCGCCGCCGGCCTCTCCCATCGGCAGTTGTTGCACCAGCACGCCGCCGGCGATGCAGCCGCGTCCGGCGTCATGCACAGTCGCCATACGGACAACCGTTGGCACCTGTTCCGACTGGCGGAAATATTGTTCGGCGGCTTCGGCGATTGACGAGCCTTCGAGCGGCACAACACCCTGATACCTCTCCTTGGTGGCACCATGGTCAAATGTCAGGGCAAGATAACCCTTCCCAAACAGACCGAACAGGGTCGGCTCAGGGCCGGCGGCGGTGAGTGCCTCTGCGTCAAATGAGAGGTATCCGCGCAATTGCCCAGCGACATAGTCACAAACCAGCAGGCTGATCGGGCCATTCTGCGTTTGCGCTTGCACCGTTAGCTGGCTGGTCGGTTCCTTAAGTGTGGAGCCGAGCAGCGCGGTCAGGACCAACGCCTCTGCAAGAACCTTTTCAGCAACTTTCGGATAGGTGTGTGCCGAGAGGATGGTGTCAAGGACAGGACCAAGACGCACCACACGGCCGCGTGCATCCTCGGCAGGGAGGGTGAAGATGAGCGGGCGGTCAAAACCGGTTTCGGTGGTGCTCGTCATGGGATCTTTCTGTTCGGCAGTTGACCTGCTCCGGATAGGCAAGAAAAGAAGGTATGGAACCTACCAAATCCAAGCTCACCCCAATTTACCCAATGCCCACAGCAGAACCGACTTCTGGGCATGCAGGCGGTTTTCCGCTTCGTCCCAGATCAGCGATTGCGCGCCATCAAGCACAGAATCGGTTGCTTCTTCGCCGCGGTGTGCAGGCAGGCAGTGCAGGAAGTGTGCGCCAGGGTCAGCCGCGGCCATGAGCGCGTCATTGACCTGATAGGGCATCATTGCGGCAATCTTGTTATGCGCATGATCTTGGCCCATGGAGACCCATGTATCGGTGACGACCACATTTGCACCAGCAACCGCCTCCATGGCGTCGCGGTGCAAAGTCACCGAAGCCCCGGCCGCCCGAGCTTGTTCGATGAATGCGGCATCGCTCTCATACCCTTGCGGCACGGCCATGCGGACGTTGAATTTCATCAGGCCCGCCGCCTCGATAATCGAATTGAGCACATTGTTGCCGTCGCCCAGCCAAGCGACCGTCATGCCCGGTAGCGCATGGCCATGCTCGATGAGGGTCAGCAAGTCGGCCATGATCTGGCAGGGATGCGACAGATCGGTGAGGCCGTTGATCACCGGCACGCTGGCGTGATGCGCCATTTCCTCGACCTTGGCGTGATCATCAGTACGGACCATAAGGATATCGACATAGCGGGACAGGACCCGCGCCGTATCGGCCACCGTTTCCCCCCGACCCAATTGGGACGTGCCGGCGTCAAGGATGATCGCGCTGCCGCCCAGTTGGCGGATTGCCATGTCGAAGCTGACGCGGGTGCGGGTGCTGTTCTTTTCGAACACCATACCGAGCACATGCCCGGCAAGCGGGGCGTCAGCATCAACGCGGCCCTTGGGCCACGCCGAGCCATCGGCGTTGCGCCGAGCGGCCTTGCGGTCGATTGCGTCGGCGATCATCGCTGCGATGGCGTCACCGCCAGCATCGGAGAGATTGAGGAAATTGCGGGTCATTGTTTTATCCCGGTACCTCCCCCGCCACCGGGGAAGGGATGTGGTCAGGCGACAGGTGCCTCATAGCTGGCAGCACCAGCGGAGAGCTTCTCAATGCACTCGTCGATGTGCGACTGGTCTATGGTGAGCGGCGGCAGGATACGCAGCGTATTGTCGCCTGCCGCCACTGTCAGCAGGCCGTGATTGTCGCGGAGATGGGCGACGAAGTTGCGCGTTTCGTGTGTCATCATCAGACCGAGCATCAGCCCCTTGCCACGCACGCCGGTGAACAGGTTGGGGTAGTTGCCGATGAACTGGTGCAGCGCGGCTTCGAGCTTGGCGCCGAGCGCGGTGACATTGTCCATGAAACCGTCGGCAAGGATGACGTCGAACACGGCAGTGCCCGCCGCCATCGCCAGCGGATTGCCGCCATAGGTCGAGCCATGGGTGCCGACGACCATGCCGCGCGCCGCCGTTTCGGTGGCGAGGCAGGCACCCATCGGGAAGCCGCCGCCAATGCCCTTGGCCGAAGCCATTACGTCGGGCGTCACGCCATAATGTTCATAGGCGTAAAGCTTGCCGGTACGGGCGACACCGCACTGCACCTCGTCAAAGATCAGCAGCAGGCCATGCTCGTCGGCCAGCGTGCGCAGGCCCTGGATGAAGCTGTCAGAAGCCGGACGCACGCCGCCTTCACCCTGGATCGGCTCGACGAGGAAGGCCGCGGTCTTGGGGCCAATGGCCGCCCTGGCCCCTTCGAGATCGTCAAAGTCGACATATTTGAAGCCTTCGAGCAGCGGCAGGAAGCCCTTGTGCATCTTGTCTTGATTGCTCGCCGAGATGGTCGCCATCGTCCGGCCGTGAAAGGCGTTTTTGAAGGTGATGATCTCGTACCGGTCCGAGCCCGCCGACTGGTGATAGGCACGGGCCGTCTTGATAGCGCATTCCACTGCTTCGGCACCGGAGTTGGTGAAGAAGACGGTGTCGGCAAAGGTGTTGTCGACCAGAAGCTGGGCGAACTTTTCCCCCTGCGGACTGCCGTAAAGGTTAGAGACATGCATCAGCGTCGCAGCCTGATCGGCAATCGCCTTGGTCAGGTGCGGGTGGCCGTGGCCGAGCAGATTGACGGCGATGCCGCTGGCGAAATCGAGCGCGCGACGACCGTCTTCGGAGATCAGATAGGCCCCCTCCCCTCGCACAGGGCGAAACCCACACCGCGGGTAGACGGGCATGAGTGGGGTGATCGACATCTCATTCTCCTGTGCGTGAAAACAACCAAGCCAAAAGCAAAATGGCGACCCCTTGTCCGGGCCGCCATGTGCTGGCCCCCCTCATACTGCCGTGACGCAGGGGAATCAATCTTTGTGGGCCAGCCTCACGCCACCACTTTGAGGACCGCATCCGCGGTGATCGTCAGGCTGCGCTTGCGGGCCTGATGGTCGAAGATCGAACTGGCTATGATCACCTCGTCCACGCCGGTTTTGGCTACAAAGGCATCGATGCCGCGAGCGACGTCATCTGCCATGCCAATCGCGCTGTACTGGAGCACATGGTCAAGCATGGCGCGGGCCGTCGGTGGGAGCGTGTCGCGATAGCCGGGGAACGGCGGCGGCATCCGGCCAGGTGTTCCGGTGCGCAGCGCGACAAAGGCCTGTTGCTGAGAGGTAGCGAGCAACTCCGCCTCGTCCACCGTATCAGCGGCAAAGACATTGAAGGCGGCAGCGCAATATGGCTTTTCGAGGCGGGCCGAGGGTTTGAAATTGCGCCGGTACATGTCGAGCGCCTGATCGAGCGCGTCGGGCGCGAAATGGCTGGCGAAGGCATAGGGCAGGCCCAGCATCGCCGCGAGTTGCGCGCCATAGAGGCTGGAGCCCAATATCCACATCTCGACATTGGCCCCGGCGCCGGGGACTGCGGTGATGCCAAGCCGCTCGTCAGCAGCGAAATAAGCGGCGAGTTCGACCACATCACGGGGAAACTGCTGTTCATCGCCCGCCAGATTGCGCCGAAGGGCATGGGCCACGCGCCCGTCAGAACCGGGAGCTCTTCCGAGCCCGAGATCGATGCGGCCGGGGTACAGCGCGTCCAGCGTGCCGAACTGTTCGGCGATGGCGAGCGGGGCATGGTTGGGCAGCATTATTCCGCCCGAGCCGATACGGATGGTCGAGGTGGCCGCGCCGACGTGGGCAAGGACGACCGAAGTCGCAGCCCCGGCAATGCCCGGCATGCCATGATGTTCGGCCACCCAATAACGCGAAAAACCAAGGCTTTCGATGTGCCGGGCAATATCGGCGGCGTTGGCCAGCGAGGCAGCGATGCTGCCGCCCTGGGTCACGGGGACAAGATCGAGCATGGACAGGCGGGGCATGACAGCATCCTATGCGCCGGCCTGAAACGGCCGGGAAAAACCGACTCGCATAGTGGCGATGGTGCGGAGCCGACGCAAGCTGGTGCCTGTCGCGGGATGCGGCCAATCCGGGGCCAAAGGGCAAAAGTTAACGCCACGATAGAAGGCGAGATAGAGTGCGTAATGGAGGGTGAAATTGGTTGACACTGGTTTACACCCCAGCGCGGGAGAAACACGTCGATCAGCGGCCCGCCGAGGTGCGTAAATAGGAAATCATGCAAACCATTGCAAAAACCACCTTGTGTGCATTGTCATCGACCGTGGTTTGCCGGGTGGAATCGGCCAGGCGCGCATGAGGCGGCGGGTCAGGAAGTAGCAGCGAAGGCATGGCCCATCATCTCATGATTGCAGCCATGTAGGAAAGGCCTGTCGACGATTGCCATGGGAGAGAGATTCAATCCCGGTCGTCGTCACTGCTGCTGATGTGCCAGCCGTCGTCGCTGTCCTGTGACGGCAGGTCGGGCTTCATTCCCAGAAACCAGCGGACAGTGTGATAAAGGATGATGGCCATGAAACCGATGGCAATGATCCAGAAATTGTCCACGCGCGATTACCCCCATGTTTCACACGATCCGAAGCATTAGCTACCAGCGCGATGGCAGGAATGGCAATGGCCACGAGCAACAATCAATCCCGCCGGGCCCCGCGCACCTTGGCCCTGATCCATAGGAACAGGGCGATGTGAACAAACAGCGAGATGATGACGACGGCAGCAATGATGGCGATGGTCATGACCACACTGTTCCATGCGGGACGGCCAGTGGCAAGCCGGAGTGATCGCTGCGCTCAGCCAAGGCCGGCAAAACGGGCGACCGCGTGGAAATCGGCCGCGACATGGTGGACACCCACGGCACGCAGGCTCTCGCCATGACTGGCGCGGTCGGCGATATGCCCGGCCGCAAGGAGGCCAACGACCCGCATCCCCGCCGCCACCGCCGCGCGGGCACCAGTCGGACTGTCTTCGATGGCGAGGCAGTGTGCAGAATCGACGCCCAACGCGGCCGCGGCCTGAAGGTAAATATCAGGATGCGGCTTGCCGCGCTCCATCCCGTCTGCGCTGTGCACCTGTCCGGTGAAGTGATGGCCCAAGCCAAAGCGATCGAGCGCCCAGCCTATGTAGGCGGCATTGGAGGAAGAGGCGATCGCACGGGGTAGGTGGCTCGTGCGGTCGAGAAATACCCGCGCTCCCGGGACGGGATCAAATCCCGCCGCAAAATGCGCCCGGGCGCGGGCGCGATGGGTATCGCGGAAATCTTCGGGCAGAGCCCTGCCCAGTCGCGCCTCAATGCGCCGCTGGGTTTCCTGCCAGTTATGGCCGTAATAGTCGCGCAGGCTGTCCTCAAAGGTCGTCGGCAGGCCGATGGCGGTGAGACTTTCGGCGAGCGCACGGTTGGCGGGCACCTCGCTGTCAGCAATCACGCCGTCAAAATCGAAGATGATCGCGGTGGGAGTCATGGGGATTCACTTGATGGCCGGGCTGGCCGCAGCAGCCCTGACCGGCGACAGGGGCCAGATAGGTTCAAATGCGTGTGAAAGACAGTCATGGCAATTGGTTCCGCCGAAGCGAATGTGTCAATCGAAAAGGAACTTCGCCCGTTTGACATAGGCATCAGGCACACAACCCCGCGCCCACGCGACTACCCGATTGGCCTGGCTCATTGTCGAATAGCCACCAAGGTGGACAAATTCGAGATCGGGCGCGAGGCCTTCAAAGGCATAGGTGAAGTCTGTTGCGGGTTGATAACCCAGGCAACGGTTCAATTGCGCGGCGCGCGTGGCGGCATTGCCCGAACCTTGGGGCGCGCTGCCCAGAATGACGTAAAATTTCCATTCCCCCAACGTTACCGAACTGTCGAGAAAGGCCGGAGCCCGAACAGGCGCTGGGATCGGCGCCTGCACTGGTGGCGATGCGACCGGCCCATCAACCATTGGACGACCTGTTTCGCCGGTCGATTTGCCCGGTATCGGCGTGATCGAATCAGTCGGCCCCAGCCCAGCCGTATCTGGGCTGGCTGAATCCTGCCGTCCGAGCCAATAGCCGCCGAATATTGCCGCGACTGTTACCCCGGCAACCAACAAGCCCACGCCGATCATCCGGTTGTACGAAATGCCGGCTTTTCGGGGCTGGGCCGCACCACATTGCCCGCAAAAGGCCGCGTGCGGCGCCATCATCGCCCCGCATCCAGAACACACCATCGCTTCCCCCTGTCTTTATCCCCTGCTGGTCCTGCTTGGCCCATGCCAGCCCCGGCAGACAGACAATATGTGTCATGGGAAAGCAACCGACCAGCATGAACCGACCCAATGATAAAATTGAATAAAACGGGAAATTCCATTGGCCGGGAAGCGCCCAGTGCACGGGACACGGCGCCCGTCAATCCCTTTCCCTGCGGCTGGGCAGCCATGTGTGACAGGATGGCCGTCAGCAAGGCCGCTAGCCTAAAATGGCCTGAAGCCCTATGCATGGGCCATGGTGGGCTTCCCTACAGTTCATGCGCTTGCCTCGATACTGATTGCCGCGGGCATGTTTTATGGTTTCGCCAGTGGGCGGGCGCGCGTTGAGATCATCTCGCTCATAACGATCGGGGTCATAGCCCTCGGCCTCTATTTTTTCCCAATGCCAGGGACAGCACCCAGCGACGGGCTGGTTCTTGCCTTTTCAGGTTTCGGCCATCATGCGCTGATAACCATCTGTGCCTTGATGATCCTGGGCCGCGGATTGGTGGTCACCGGCGCTCTCGACCCCGCAGCCCGCGCTCTCAATTGGGTTTGGCAAACGAACCAGCAGCTGGGGCTTTTGATAACACTGATCATCGCGCTGTGCATGAGCATGATTATCAACGACACACCCGTCCTGGTTTTGCTGCTGCCGATCCTTGTGCAGTTGGCGCACAAGGGGGGCATGCCGGCGTCCAAGACGCTGATTCCGGTCAATGCCGCGATACTGATCGGCGGCATGGCGACGACCATCGGCACGTCGACCAATCTGCTGGTCGTGTCGATCGCCACCGATCTGGGCATGAGGCCGATTGGTGTCTTTCATTTCACTGAAATCGTCCTGGTCGCGGCACTGATTGCGTTGCCCTATATCTGGCTGGTCGTTCCCCGCTTGCTGCCCGACAATTCCCGCGAAGCTGGACCTGAACTTCGCCGCTATTGCGCTACGTTCCGGCTGGGCACCGAAACATCCGCCTATGGAAAGTCCCAGGCCATGCTCGCCGCAATGTTGCCCGCCGACATCAGGTTCGACACGCCGATCGAAGAACTCGTCAAGCCAGGGATGCGACTTAACCTGTCAGGCTCCCAGGATTCACTCGAAGAAGCCGCGCGGCGGTTGAACGCGACGCCTGCACCCGGCTGGCTCATGGCCCGATTGCGACAGGAGGCGCAGGCCCGGAACATCGACCTTGCCCGGACGGAGATGACCATCGCTCCCGATTCCCGGCTGATCGGACTGACGCTGCAAAACGCCGGTTTGGAAGATGTCGCCATCTTGGGCGTGCGGCCAGCTCGCGGGTTCCTCAACCAGACACGCGATCCTTCAGCAGAAGCGCCACTGCGCGAGGGCGACATATTGCTGGTCCTGGCCACGACCGAGAATGCGCAAGCCTTTGCCCAACGCGACGGCCTGCTGATCCTGGAGGGCGGTACCGAATTGCCGCGTTCGAACAAGGCGCCGTTGGCGCTGGCCATCATGGTCGGATCGGTCGGCATGGCCAGTCTGGGTCTGATGCCAATCGCGATTTCGGCCTTGGGCGGTGCGGTTTTGATGTTCGTCACAGGTTGCGTGAAGTTTGAGCGGGTAGGCCGGGCCCTGTCAGCGCAGGTAATCGTGCTGGTCGCAGCGAGTATCGCACTGGGCAAGTTGGTTCTGGTGACCGGTGCGGCCGAGTGGCTTGGTGAATTGCTGGCACTCATCCTGCAGTTCCTGCCGGCGGCGGGTGTGCTGGGTGCGATCATGCTGTTTGTCACAGTGCTGACCAATTTTGCATCGAACGCCACCGCCGCAGCGGTGGGCACACCCATAGCCTTCAGCCTGGCTCAGTCGCTGGGCCTGCCGCCCGAACCCTTGGTTCTGGCGGTGCTGTTCGGTTGCAACCTCTGTTACGCCACACCCATCGCCTATCAGACAAATATGATGATCATGGCCGAAGGTGATTATGCCTTTAAGGATTATGTGCGTACCGGCCTGCCGCTGGTGGCGTTGATGATTGTGACGCTCTCCACATTATTAGTGTTCCGATACAATCTGTAAGCAGGCCCGACGGTCAGGCATCTCAGCCATCACGTCCCCGTCGTTGGAGCCAATGGCGCAGAATCGCATAACCGTCACTTCCCGAAAAGGGGATGAGGTTGAGCAGGCCTGTCATCAGCGAATTCAAGCCAATCAGCACCAGAATGGCTTGCGCTGCCTCGAGTTTTTGTATCCGTTCAACCTGGTCGAAAATCTGTTGCACTTCATCGGCATCGGGCAGTTGGCCAAGATCGGCAGTCTCTGGCGGGGATCCGGCGACAATTTCCAGCCCGGTTGCTGACGATGACGGCATATCAGGCGCCGTCATCGCGTTAATCGACCAAGCCGCCAACAGACAAAGAATAGTAAGCAGGCCATTGGCCAATGGGCCGCCAGCGGCAACCCATATGGCCTTGCGGCGGGTCCGGATGGTCGCACCGAAATGGCCAATCACATAGCCGCCAATATCGGCCCCCATGCGGCGAGCCCAGCCCATGCCGCCAGGCTTGCCCTGGCGCGATCGCCGCCAAGCGAGGAACAGGACGGCGAATTCGTCCACCGTGCCCCCCTGCCAGCGAAAGGCAAGGGCGTGACCAAGTTCATGGACGAAGATGACAAAAGTGATGATCAGCAGGATCATGCCAAAGATGGCAAGTGTCGACCAATATGGCAGCCAGTCGTGCGCCGCGCCGACAAACATGAAACTGGCAATGATCGACACAAGTGTGGCCAGCGGTCTCAATAGGCGTTTGAGCCAGTTCAACGCCGCCCCTCAAGATTTTTGAGATCATCGGCGGCGAGGCTGTTGCGGTCGGCGGCGGCAAGCGCAGGATCGAAACTGTCGGGCCGGGCGGTAATGCGGCCATCGGCATCTACCGACAGGGCATCGACATGCGCCGCCCTGACCGGCGACACCACGTCCGGCCTTTGCCTTTCCTGTTGACGTACGCGCCGACGGACCCGGACCATCTGCCAGATCAACAGCCAGGGCAGGCAAAAGAAGAACAGGGCAAGCAGCGCGGTGGCCGGGTCGGACATATCGGTTCAGGCACCCATCATGTCATTCCGCCGGGACGAAAATGAAGCCCGATAGCCGCCATGGCATCGTCAAACCTGCCGGTTGTCCCGGTCAGGCTGATGGCGATATCTCCACCGGTCAGGGCACGATTGGCCCCCGCCAACTTGCCGGCAAGGGTAGTTGATGGAAATTGCGCCGGATCGTGCAGGTGCAGGATGATCGATTTCTGGTGGCGATATTCCCACACCGAAATGTCGGCGATGGCCGACCAGGGGATCGTTTGTGCTGACCATTGCTTGCTGACAATGCCCTGCGCATCAATGCGGACCTGATCTTCGGTATCGAACAGCCGACGCCCGATCATCAGGGTACAGAGACCAAAGAAGACAATCGCCAGCCAACCGGCCCATTCCCTGCCAGGCTTCGGCGGGTTCCCCAGCAGTCCGGCAATCCACACGCCCAGGACAACAAAGCCAACTGCGCCCAACCCGAGCAGCGCCATGCGCCAACGGCTCGGTTTTGCCACGAAGTTGTGCATGATCATCCCCACTGTGCTGGCGGAGGCTACTCCACTGTCACGCTCTTGGCGAGATTGCGCGGCTGGTCGACATCCGTACCTTTGGCGCAGGCGACGTGATAGGCGAGGAGCTGCACCGGCACGGCATATACGAGCGGCGCGATGAGGGGGTGGACTTTGGGCATCTCGATCGTGGCGAGGCAACCTTCACCGGCCTCCGCGAGACCCTCGGCATCCGACACCAGGACGATCTTGCCGCCACGGGCGCGGACTTCCTGCATGTTGCTGACGGTCTTTTCAAACAGCGGTCCGGAGGGTGCAAGCACGATGACGGGAACGGCTTCGTCGATCAGCGCGATCGGGCCATGCT
Source organism: Sphingomonas lacunae (assembly GCF_012979535.1). Taxonomy (NCBI): domain Bacteria; kingdom Pseudomonadati; phylum Pseudomonadota; class Alphaproteobacteria; order Sphingomonadales; family Sphingomonadaceae; genus Sphingomonas; species Sphingomonas lacunae. Next base: position 1,785,330 of record NZ_CP053015.1, on the reverse strand, counting down.
TCATCTCTCCGCTGGCATAGCCTTCGGCGTGGATATAGCTGATTTCCTTGAGTTTCAGCGCACCTTCCATCGCCAGCGGATAGTCCGGGCCACGGCCGAGGTAGAGGACATCGCGGGCCGGGGCAATGAGGTGCGCCATGGCGGCGATATCCTCATCATGCGCCAGCGCGGCATTGAGCGCGGCGGGGGCCTCGATGAGGTGCTTGACCACCTCCTGCTCCTCGGCGCGGCTCATCCGTCCCTTGACCACCGCGAGATGCGCGGCCAGCGCGGCGAGGACGGCGAGCTGGCAGGTGAAGGCCTTGGTCGAGGCGACGCCGATCTCCGGGCCGGCATGGGTCGGCAGCAACAGGTCGGCCTCACGCGCCATGCTGCTGGTCGGCACATTGACGACGACGGCGATAGTCTGCCCCTGCTCCTTGCAGTGGCGCAGTGCGGCGAGCGTGTCGGCGGTTTCGCCCGACTGGCTGATGAACAGGGCAAGGCCACCGGGTTCAAGTACCGGATCGCGGTAACGGAATTCGCTGGCGACATCGATATCGACGGGCACGCGGGCAAAGGTTTCGAACCAATATTTGGCGACCATGCCGGCATAATAGCTGGTGCCGCAGGCGACTATGGTGATCCGCTTGATGGCGCTCAGGTCAAAGTCCATTTGCGGCAGGGCAACCTGCATCTCGACCGCGCGGATGTAGCTTTGCAGCGTCTGGGCGACGACGGTCGGCTGCTCGAAAATCTCTTTCTGCATGAAGTGGCGATAGGGCCCCTTCTCGACCGCAGCGGCGGTGACGCCGGAGATTGTGACATCCCGCGTGACCGGCGCATTGTCCTTGTCGAAAATCTGCGCGCCGTCGCGGGTGATGATCACCCAGTCGCCTTCCTCAAGATAGGCGATGCGCTGGGTCAGCGGGGCCAGCGCCAGCGCGTCCGAGCCGAGATAGGTTTCGCCATCGCCATAGCCGACAACCAGTGGCGAGCCCAGACGGGCGCCGATAAGCATGTCGTCATGGCTGCGGAAGGCGATGGCGAGCGCGAAGGCGCCGCGCAGGGTCGGCAGCACCGCCTTGACGGCATCGGTAGGCGACTTGCCGGCCTCGACATGTTCGGAGACGAGGTGGGCGACGACTTCGGTATCGGTTTCCGATTCAAAGGTGCGGCCACGGGCGATCAGTGCATCCCGCAGCGGCTTGAAATTCTCGATGATGCCATTGTGGACGAGGGCGACTTCGCCGGTCGCATGCGGATGGGCGTTCGACGTGGTCGGCGCGCCGTGGGTGGCCCAGCGTGTGTGGGCGATGCCGATCAGGCCGGGCGCCGGATTGCCGGCCAGTTCCTTGACCAGATTGTTGAGCTTGCCCTCCGCCCGGCGGCGGATCAGTTGGCCGTCCTGCACGGAGCAGACGCCGGCGCTGTCATAGCCGCGATACTCCATTCGGCGGAGGCCATCGACCAGACGATCGGCCACAGGTTCCTTGCCAACGATACCGATAATTCCGCACATGGTTCAAAAGCCGCTTTCTGGTCAAAGGGTGTAGGGGACACGGATGCCCGGCATCTCTGCCGGGAAATCCTTGGTATTTCGTGTAATCAGGATCGATCCATTCACCTGCGCCGTGGCAAGGATATAGGCATCCATCAACTTCATTCGCGCGCGATAGCGGATGTCGGCAGCGGCCGTGGCAATACGGGCGTCGATTTCCACCACTTCGAACGCGGACAGCGCCTGCTGCAGGGTTGCACGCTCCTCAAGCGGTACACCGGCCAACAATTCCGTCCATACAATCCGGCTGATGCGATGCTTTTTGTAGCGCGACAGCTCGCTGGTCGCCCTGCGATCATCCTTCAACCAGTCGATCAGGATATTGGTGTCGAAAAAGGGGGCAGACATGCTCAGTCAGCAGACCGTGTCTCAGACATCATCATAGGGCCGGCGGTCTTCCCGCATCGCCCTCTGATACTCGACGGCATCACCAATGTCGGACTTGTGCTTCCACAAGCCCGCACCCCGCGTGATCCAGTCCTGATTGTCTGCATGCTGAACCAGATACAGCTGGATCGCCTCACGGATTTCCGCCGCACGCGATTTCCCCTGCCGCTTGGCGAGGGCATCGAGCTTTTCAATGTCTTCGTCGGGGATGTCGGTAAGGATGCGCGCCATGATGATATACTGATATCATATCATGATATCATGTCAAGGCAGCGCGGCGCCACTTTTCCCTTTCGCTATCGAAACAGTCTGTCATGCTGGGTGCGTCGAGGCTGTGATGGGGTGTGCAATGGACAAGGTGGTGGCGTATCATCTGCCCGGCGGTTGGGGGCTGGTTTCGGTGAGCCCCTTCTGTTTGAAGCTCGACGCCTTTTTGCGGATGACCGGCATCCCGCATGAGGCGGTGACGGCGACGACGCCATTCGGCGGGCCCAAGGGCAAGGCGCCGTGGATCGAGCATGAGGGGCGCAAGATCGGTGATTCGACGCTGATCATCCTCTATCTGAAGGAGCGCTTCGGGGTTGATCCCGACGCCTGCCTGACTCAGGCGCAGCGCGGGCAGGCGCTGGCGATCCAGCGGTTGGTCGAGGAAAATCTCTATTGGGCGATGGTCAATGACCGGTGGAACACGGCCGAGAACTGGCCGGTGCTGAAAGGCAGCGTGCTGGGCGGCATCCCGGCGATCCCGCGCACCATCATGGCGCCTTTTGCCCGGCGCGGCGTGCTGAAACAGCTCAAAGGCCAGGGCATGGGCCACCATAGCCCGGAGGAAATCGCCGCCATTGCCAAGCGCGACATTGATGCCTTGGCCGCCATGCTGGACGGGCAGGACTGGTTCTTTGGCGATGAGCCGACCGAAACCGACTGCGTCGTCTATTCGCTGCTGGCGAATGTTTATCAGGTCGGATTTGCCAGCCCGATAAAGCCGGTGATTGCCGGCCACGCCAATCTGGTCAGCTTTCTCGAGCGGTTTGCAGCGCGATTCTATCCGGCCTGAGCTGCCCTGCCCAGCCACTCCCGCGCCAACAGGCCATAGAGGATGGTGTCGCGCACGCCGATGTGGGTTTCCCATTCCTCGCGCAAATGCCCTTCGAGGACAAAGCCCAGCCGTTCGAGCAGACGGATTGAGGGGGCGTTCTCGGGGTCGACATCGGCATAGACACGTCGCTGGCCCGGACATGCAAACCCATGGTCGAGCACCGCGGTGACTGCTTCGCGGCCATAGCCCTGCCCCCAAAGGCTGCGGCCAATCAGATAGCCGATCTCACTGACGCCGGGACGGCGGTCCTTGAGCGTCACCCAGCCATGCGCCGCGCCACCATCGAGTGTGATGGCCCAGCAGGCATAGCCGGGTTCCTGCAACGCGTTGAGCGCGACGACTTCTCGTGTTTTTTCCGGCGACTGGTGCGGACCATGCGACCACCATTGCATCACGGCGGGATCGGCGAAGACCGGGTGAAGAGCCGCGGAGTCCTCGTCGCGCAAGGGGCGCAGGGTCAGGCGCGATGCGATGAGCGTGGGCAGCATGGTTGGACGCTCAACCCCTGCCCGCCCGCGATGCTTTCCAAGAGGCAAAGGTGAACACCTCATCCCCCGCCCCCTCGGCCTTGAGCCGGGCCAGCATGGCGATGCCTTCCTCGACCGTCGGGATATGGCCGACCGGCACCCACCACAGGCAGAAGGAAGGCTCCATCACATCAAACCATTCGGCGCGTTGAGACAGGACCTTGCGATGGTCTGGCTGGCGATAGGCAAAGGCTTCGAGCGAGGCGATATCGCGCCAGACAGACATGTTGACGATGAAGTCGGGATCGCCAGGGATGACCTCGACATCGGTGGCATCATTGCCATCGCCCACCAACCGCCAGATGAAGCCATCGCTAGCATCGGCCATGGCATTGACATGATCGAGCGCGGCCATGAAGGGGGCGTTGACCGGATCATCCTTGGCCACGCGGAAGCGGGCAACATTGATCTGAGCGACGTGGCGGGTCGTCATGCGTGTTACTTCACCGCCTTCTTCGCCAACATCGCGTCGCGGAAGCGCTTGGCCCAGCCGGGCTTCTCGGTCTGGGGTGCTCGAATGAGGGCAAGGGCGTCGGCAGTCACGTCCTTGGTGACGACACCGCCCGCGCCAACGATGGCACCGGCGCCGATGGTGACCGGCGCGACGAGTGACGAGTTGCTGCCGATGAAGGCACCTTCGCCAATCACGGTCGGATATTTGAAATAGCCATCATAATTGCAGGTGATGGTGCCCGCGCCAATGTTAGCGCCCGCGCCGACATCGGCATCGCCGAGGTAGGTGAGGTGGCTGGCTTTCGCGCCTTTGCCCATGCGCGCCTTTTTCATCTCGACGAAATTGCCGACCTTGGCCTTTTCCTCAAGAATCGCGCCGGGGCGCAGGCGGGCATAGGGGCCGACCTCGGCCTTGGGGCCGACATCTGCCCCTTCGAGATGCGAGAAGGCGTGGATGGTCGCGCCTTCACTGATTTTCACGCCGGGGCCGAAGACGACATTCGGGTGGATCGTCACATCGCGGGCGATGGCGGTATCGTGGCTGAACCAGACGGTTTCGGGCGCGACGAGGCTGACGCCATCGGCCATGGCCTGGACGCGACGTCTTTGCTGCCAGACCAATTCGAGCGCGGCGAGTTCGGCGCGGCTGTTGACGCCGGTGACTTCGGCGGGGTCTTCCACTTCGATCACCGCGCTCGCCTGCCCCGGAAGCATGACGATGTCGGGGAGATAATATTCGCCCGCCGCATTATCGTTGCCGATCTTGTCGAGCAGAACGAACAGGTCGGTCGAGCGAACCGCCATGAGGCCGGAGTTGCACAGGTCAACGGCGCGTTCGGCCTCGCTCGCGTCCTTATACTCGACCATTTTCTCGATGGTGCCATCAGCCTTGGCGATGATGCGGCCATAGGCCCCGGCATTGTCAGGGCGGAAGCCAAGGACGACCGCGCGCGGTTCGATGCCGAAGTTGAGCCGGTCGATCATGCGCTGCATCGTCGCGGCGCTGACCAGCGGCACATCGCCATAGAGGATGAGGACGTCCCCGCCGAAGCCAGCCAGCGCTTCCTTGGCTTGCAGCACGGCGTGGCCTGTGCCGAGTTGCTCACGCTGCCAGGCGATATCAACTTCTCGGTGAGCCACGGCGGCCTCGACCTGATCCCCGCCCGCGCCGACAACCACAACGGTGCGTTCGGCACCAAGCCCGGCCACCGTATCAAGCAGATGCGCCAGCATCGGCTTGCCTGCGAGAGGGTGGAGAACCTTGTGTTTGGCCGACTTCATCCGCGTCCCCTGCCCCGCGGCGAGAATGACGGCGGCGAGCGGGCGGCGGAGGGCGGGATTGGTCATGCGTTTGCCTCGACTGGCTGAGTTTCTGGTCTGGCGCTCCCTTTGCCAGCAATTGGTTGCGGTTTCCACTACGGCGCGGCAGGAGCGGCGCGATGCGTGATTTTCCCTTTGCCTATGTCGGATTTGATCTCGACGGTACGCTAGTCGACACCGCCGACGACCTGCTCGCCGCGACCAACCATGCGCTGGCGAGCGCCGACATTGCACCGCTGAGCAATGCGCAAATCCGCACGGTGATTGGCGGCGGGGCGCGGATGATGCTGCAACTGGGGATCAAGCTGGCAGGTGCACCAGCAGTCAGTGACGAACGGCTGGATAGTCTGCTGATCACGTTGCTGGCGCATTATGAGGCCAATATCGCGGTGCACAGCCGGCCGTTCGAGGGGACCTTGGCAGCGCTCGATGCGCTCGACGCGATGGGCGTGCGCTATGCGGTGGTGACCAACAAGCGCGAGCATTATGCGCGGTTGCTGCTTGACGCGCTCGGACTTACGCACCGCCTCGCCACCATTATAGGTGGCGACACGCTGGCTGTCGCCAAGCCTGACCCAATCACCGTCCAAACGATGATAGCGAGGTGCGGCGGCGACCCGGTGAAAGATGCAGCGCGCACCGCCTTTATCGGTGATTCCCATTTCGACATTGATGCCGGGAGGGCAGCGGGCACGACTACTGTCGCCTGCAGCTTCGGCTATATGATGCAACCGGTCGAGACGCTGAACGCGGACGCTGTCATCAACCATTTCGACGAGTTGGTGCCGAGGCTACGGCGACTGGGATGATCCCCGCCGCCGCAGCGCAAGACCGGTCAGGCCGCCGCTTCACCCATCACAAAGGCGTTGAGCTTGTTGCCATCGGGGTCGCGGAAATAACCAGCGTAGAAACCGTCACCGCGCGGTCCCGGAGGACCTTCGCACGTGCCGCCATGGGCGAGCGCGATATCATAGAGGCGGTGGACCTGATCCTTGTCCTTTGCTTCCAGCGCGACCATCACCCCGTTGCCAACAGTGGCTGCTTGCCCGTCATAGGGTTTGGTGACGGCGATGCCAGCGGGACCATTTTCCGTGCCCCAGGCGATGAAGGTCTCAAATTCCATCATGCGGGGCGTGCCCATCTCCCCCGCAAGCGCATCATAAAATGCGGCGGCACGCGGCAAGTCGTTGGTACCGAGGGTCACATAGCCGATCATCTGGTCCTCCTCTGAGTCGTTGTTTGGAACAGAGTAGGAACATTTGTCTGGCTGTCAAGCGCAACTCAGACCGCCGAACCCTTTCGCCATTTGATCCAGAGGTGGCGGAGCAACATCGGCAGCGGCATTCGCAAAAGGTGGCTGCGGATATAGAAGGCGAAGCGCAGAGGGCGGTGGATTTCGCGACCCCAATCATCGCGCGCGAGCAGACGGCGGAGGAAGAGTTGGTCGGTGAGGGTAAGCCGTGCAAGCACGTACATCGGCGTCCCGAAAAGATGATGAGCCAGCCGGGCGGTGCGGGCATAGGCATGACGGAGGCCGTGGCGTCCGGTGTCGGACAACAAGTCTTTTAGATATTTGCCATTGGTCCGCCGTTGCATTTCCAGCACAAGGCAATGAAAATCCCAGAGATTCCTGAGGCCGCCGTCCATTTCTCCATCGGCCATCAGATGGGCGACACAATGGTGGACGATATCGAAGCGGCCAAGGACGCGGTATCCTGCCAACAGCGGGGCAGTGGAGGGATCGGCAGGGATTTCCGGGTCATCTCCCGGTTCGTGGAGATTCCCAAAATGTGCTGGCAGCGGCAGGTCTTGCGCGTCGGCGATCATCGCTGCCGCATCGGGGGTAATGCGGGCCGTCAGCGGCAGGATAGTGTGGTGGACATCGACCATGCGGTCTCGCTCGGCATGGATCAGCGGCGGCAACTCGTGCATCCAGCGGCGGTAATAGGCCTGATCATAGGGATCGTCCTTAACCCATTCCCAGTCGGCAGCCAGCAGCGCCGCCTCAACCTCGTCCAGCCGCTCGCGCGGGACCAGAATGTCGAGATCGCCGATCTGCCGCCCTGCAGCGTTGGGCAGCCCGGCGGCGGCATAGGCCGTGCCCTTGAGCAGGATGGGCGCGATACCCAGCGGGCCGAGCGCACGGCGGCACATCTCCGCCTCCCATAGCGCGAGGCGTTGCGCGTGATCGGCAGCACGGGCTGCCGCTTCGAGATGCCTGGCAACGCTGGACGGCAGCGGCTGGCCGGCAAGGCGGAGCGCGAGTGTGCCGAGCATGACCTCACCGCGCGCGACCGAGAGGATGGCGTCCCAGGCATCGGCCGGCACGTCAGCCGCCTTGGCGGGATCGCGCAACAACATGATGAGGCGCTCGATCGCCCTCACCTGCCGAGTTCCGCCCACAATGCGTTGACCACCGCCATGCCCTCGTGACTGGAACCATAGCCGATGGCAACGGCAGGAACATCGCGGACCAGACGTACCAGTGCATCGAATCCCGGCTCACCCAGCGCAACATAATTGGTCGAACTGTCGGTCAGCCGCATGAAGGCTTCGGACGGCGGCACCGGGCGCAGACCGGGCTCGTCGCCAAAGGTGGGGAAGAGCAGCAGCGATGGCCGCGCCGGTTCATCCATGCGGACAATGGCGTCAGCGCGGGGGACAAGATGGCGGATCGTGCCCTTTGGTGTGCCCAGGATCGGTGGGCCGAGCCGGTCGGCGGGAACACGGGACACCATTTCGGTTATGGCGGCATTTTTCAGGCTGACGAGACGGGGAAAGGCATTGATCGCACCATCATCCAAGCCGAGCAGCGCGAATTCATCGCCCATCAACCGCCACTCACTCTCACCAAGCAGGGCCGCAAGCGTCGATTTGCCCGACCCCGAGGCGCCGACCATGACGATGCAGCAACCGTCGCGCTCCACCGCACTGGCGTGGAGCAGCAGATGCTGCCGCCAGCCGAGGGCGACTTGAAGGTTCATGCCCATTTCCGCGGCGAGCAGCCCCTGTGACAGGGGCAGCGGCAGCGCATCGGGGATAGTGTAATCCCCGCGGATGTGAACAGAAGGCCGGACGAAGCGGCGCCAGGGGCGGGTTGCCTCCAGCCGGACGGTGGCGAGCGCCTGCCCGGAATCGGCGGCAGGATAGCCGGCATAGAGACGGCGGAGATGATCGACCGGCGCTTCCCAATCGGAGCCAATGCGAAAGCTGACCGGGCCGACGCGCAGGGTGTGGCTATGCCTCATCGCCGCTCGACAAGGCCCATGGCGGTAAGTTCCGCCAGTCTCTCGGCAACCAGCGACGGGACGTCCTGATCGCCGAGGTCGAATTGTTCGGCCATGCGGGCAACGAGCGCCGCGCCAGTCGCCGGGCCGGCGGCCAGCAGGTCGAGCAGTTCGGGGAGCGGCGGGGCGAGCAGATGCGTCTGGCCTGAGGTGCGGTCATAGGCGATGGTCAGCGTATCGAGCGGTTCGAGGCGCAGGCGGCCTGCCCCAGGCCCATGCCAAACCGGTTCGCCGGCAGCGGCCACGCGATCAGACTGACCATTCATGCGCGGACCCAGCCATCCGCGGTCAGCGCGGCACCTGGATCGATGCGTAGCAGGTGAAACCACTCTGACCGGCACGCAGGCGCCGGATGTAGTTCATGTAGGCCATGCCCTGTTCCGCCGTCGTACCAGGAAGCGAGCGGCCAGCGAGGGCCTGACGCACTTCCTCACCGGTGAACGGGCGGAAATAGCCTGGGAAAGCTCCCTGTGTGCCGGCCGGGACGAGTGTGCCGTCAAGGGCGATATATTTGCCGCCAGCAACCGGTTCAGGCACAGGAATCTGGCATGTGAAGGCCGATGCTGCGGTCTGGGCAAAGGCCGGACGGACGGTGACCGCAGCCGCAACACCGGCGGCACCCAGCATCAACGCGCGGCGGCGGGCAAGCGATACAGCAGGCTTGGCTGCGGCTGGCGCTGCATCCTGATCGTTGGCCAGCTGGCCATTCGCTTCGCCGTTGGCGTCCTGATCCATCATCTGTCCCCAATGTCGTTGTCGGCATCCTTACACTGGCGATTCGCGCAACGAAAGCCCACTACAGGTCCGCCTGTGCCACTATGACAAGCTGTGGTAACCAAATTGCTGCTGTGTGGGGCGCAGGTCCGCCGGGATTGACAGCGGCCCTGTTGTTGGAAGAGGTGCGCGAACCATGACCCGTCTTCCCGCCCTGTTGATTGCCGCGTTGGTCATGTTGCTGGCGGGCACCGCTGTGGCGCTGTCGGTCAGCGCGGACTGGATCGGCATTGTCGTAATGATGATTGCCGGACTGGTTGCGATCGGTGTGATGGCCACCAACCAGTTGATGCCGGTCGCTGAACCGGCTGTAACGATGGTCAGTGGCGACGACCGCCCGTTAGAGGATCAACCCCGCTTCGCCGCATTTATCGACGCTATCAGCGTGCCCTTGCTGTTGGTCAAAGACGCCCGCGTGATGATTGCCAACAATGCGGCCCGCGGGCTTTTGGGCGACTTCATCACCGGCGTCGATGTGCGCTCGGCGGTGCGCCATCCAGCGGCAGCAGACAGGCTGGCCAACCTGGACCGGACCGACCCGGCGACCATTGCCACACCCATCGATCTGATCGGCATAGGCGGACCAGGAGCACGTTGGGAAATGCGGACAATGCTGCTGGAAGACGGCAGCTGTCTGGTGGCGTTGACCGACCATAGTGGGCGCGATGCGATCGAAAGGATGCGGGCGGACTTTGTCGCCAATGCCAGCCATGAACTGCGCACGCCGCTCGCGGCCATATTGGGATTTGTCGAGACATTGTCCGATCCGGCAGCCGGCGGTGATGCCGAGGTGCGCCAGCGATTCCTAGGAGTGATCGATAAGGAAGCCCGGCGCATGCAGCAATTGGTTGAAGACCTGTTGTCGATGTCGCGCATCGAGGCAAGCAAAAGCCAGGCGCCGACCGAGCGGCTGGAGTGGGGCGCACTGATCCGGCAAGTGGTGGCCGAGCTGACAGCGGCCGGAGACAAACGCGCAGCCGATGTGCGGATGGAGCTAGGCCCAGCGGCGCCGATCCTCGCCGACCCCGCGCAAATGTCGCAATTGCTGCACAATATCATTGGCAATGCGATGAAATATGGCCGGGCCGGAACCCCGGTTACAGTGAGGCTGGGCTTCGTCGGTGGACAGATGGCCGAGTTGGCAGTGAGCGACGAGAGTGAGGGCATTGCGCCCGAACATCTGCCGCGCCTGACTGAACGTTTTTATCGGGTAGACAGCGCCCGCAGCCGGTCACTCGGTGGCACTGGATTGGGCCTCGCCATTGTCAAGCATGTCGTCGAGCGTCACCGGGGCAGGCTCGACATTGATAGCGTCGTCGGCGTCGGGACAACGGTGAAAGTCCGACTCCCCCTCATCACCGATTGAGTTCGCCTGCCTGCCGCCGCGGATGTCATGAAACTGTCATCTAAGTGTAAGATTGGCCGATTCAACGAATCGTTCGGCTCCGAAACGGCGAGGATTCGTGCCTGAATTCTGCAAGGATGGATCCCATGTTTTCCAAGCTTTCCTTCAAAAAGCTCGCGCTCATCGCGGCTCCTGCACTGATGCTGGCCGGATGCGGCGGATCGGGCGGTGCCAGCGCATCGCGTGACTTTGTATGGGCTGTCGGATCCTCGACCGTCTATCCCTTTGCCAACGTTGCCGCAGAAAGCTTTAGCGCGACCAACGCAGGCATGAAGACGCCAAAGATCGAATCGACCGGCACTGGCGGCGGCATCGAACGCTTTTGTTCGGGCATCGGTGCCGGAACGCCCGACATCGTCAACGCCTCGCGCCGGATGAAGGCCAAGGAATTCGAGTCCTGTGCTGCCAATGGCGTCACCGACATCATCGAAGTCCAGCTGGGCATCGACGGTATCGCGCTGGGCGAGTCAGTGAATGGCCCGCGCTTCGCCCTGACGCAGGAAGATATATACAAGGCCCTCGCGGCCAACCCCTATGGCCAGCCGAATACTGCCCGCACCTGGCGCGACGTCAATCCGGCGCTGCCCGCTGTCGAAATCGCTGTTTATGGTCCGCCATCGACCAGCGGCACCTATGACGCGTTCAAGGAGCTGATTCTGGGCAAGGGCTGTGAAGCCAACACCGAAATGAAGGCGCTGAAGGACAGCGACAAGGACCGCTATGAAGCAGTGTGCCACACGCTGCGCGGTGCTCCGGCCTATGTCGAGCAGGGCGAAAATGACAATCTGATCGTCCAGAAGCTGGCGCAGAACCCCAATTATCTGGGCGTGTTCGGCTTCAGCTATCTCGATGCCAACCGGACGACCATCCGCGATGTGCCGATCGCCGGTGTCGAAGCGACGGCGGCGACCATCGCCGACGGCAGCTATCCCGGTTCGCGCCCGCTCTATATTTATATCAAGAAGCAGCACATCGGCGTGATCCCCGGCTTGCAGCAGTATTTGAAGGCACTGATCGAAGCGGCGGCCCCTGGTGGCGCGCTGAGCCAGCGCGGTCTGATCCCGCTGGGCGCCGACATTTATGCCACCCAACTGAAGGCCACCGATGACCTGCCGTTGTTGGTCAAGGACGGTTTGAAGTAAGAGAAACGGGCCTGGGGCGGGACCAGCGGTTCCGCCCTGCCCTCTGGCGATCAACAGGATATCCCCCATTCCATGTCGGCAATGTCGATCTTCATCCTGATCCTGGGTCTCGGCCTGGTTGGCTGGATCACTGGGCGTGCCCGGGCGATGCAAAAGGCCGCCCTGCAAAGCACCCGCGCGCACAGCCGGCCGCAATATCATGGCTGGTATGTGGCACTGTGGGTTGTCGGTCCGGCCCTGGCTTTTTTGTTCGTCTGGAACATGGTGTCGCCGGGACTGGTAGCCCAGTCGGTTTTGGCCGATCCAGCCGCAGCCACTCTGCCCGCCGACGATTTCAGCCGCAACGCGATCATGGGTGAGGCGCGTGCCCTTGCCGACGGTTCGATTACCCAAGCCTTCAATCCGGCGGCCGCCTCGCTCGTTGAACCGTGGCGCGCGGCACAGCAGCATTACCTGCTGATCGGACTCGCGGTTGCCCTTATCCTGGCCTTTGCCGGTGGTGCCTTCAGCTTTACCCGCGTTCGTCCGGACTTCCGTGCCCGCACCCGGGTCGAGCGCGTGGTGACGATTGCCCTGCTCGCTGCATCACTGGTTGCCATCCTGACCACATTTGGCATCGTTTTCAGCTTACTGTTTGAATCGGTTCGCTTTTTTTCGATGGTCTCACCAGCGGATTTCCTAACCGGCCTGCACTGGCGACCGGTTTCGGGCGACGTGAATGCCGACACATTTGGTGCCATCCCGCTGTTCTGGGGCACGATTTTGATCGGGGCGATCATCGCGATGATCGTCGCCATCCCGCTCGGCCTGATGACCGCCATCTACCTGACGCAATATGCGCATGTGCGCGTGCGGCAATGGCTCAAGCCGATGATCGAGGTTCTGGCCGGTGTACCAACCGTTGTTTACGGCTATTTCGCAGCGCTGACGGTTGGGCCGGCGCTGCGCCGACTGTCCGACTCGCTGGGTATTGCAGGGGGCAGTTCGGATTCGGCGCTGGCAGCCGGCATCGTCATGGGCATCATGATCATTCCGCTGGTATCCTCCATGGCAGATGACAGTATCGCCGCGGTGCCGCAATCAATGCGTGACGGCAGCCTGGCGCTTGGCGCGACGCCTTCGGAAACGATCCGGCAAGTTCTGATACCGGCCGCATTGCCAGGTGTGATGGGCGGCGTTCTGCTGGCCGTCAGTCGCGCGATTGGCGAGACGATGATCGTGGTCATGGCAGCCGGCCAATCAGCCAACCTGACGGCCAATCCCTTTGCCAGCGTCACCACGGTGACAGTGCAAATCGTCAAGCTGATGACAGGGGACCAGGAATTTGACAGTGCCAAGACGCTGGCTGCCTTTGCACTGGGTCTGGTGCTCTTCGTTGTGACGCTGATGCTCAACATCGTCGCCCTCACCATCGTGAAGCGGTACCGTGAAAGCTATGAGTAACGCCGTGACCACTCCCGCCATCGAACGGTCCGCCAGTGAGACGCGCTGGGCGGGAGCGGAGATGCAAGCCCGCATCCGCCGCCGCTATCGAGCAGAGCGCCGCTTCAAGGCATTCGGTTTGACCGCTGTCGCCCTGTCCGCCGGTTTCCTGTTGTTCCTGCTTGTGACAATGGCCGGGTCAGGCCTGTCCGGATTCACCCAGACCCGCGTTGCACTGCCGATTGATTTCCGTGGCAGCGGCCTGTCGATCAATCTGGATTCAATGACAGTCGAGGAAGCGCAGAGCAGTCTGGCTCAGCAGGGACTGGGCGATCTGGTCAATCTGGCAGCAACTGGAGCCTATGGCGCGCAGGGCGCAACTCTGTTCGGTCCCGGCGCCGAGCGGGTGCTGCGCGATGCCATTATCGATGACCCGTCGATGCTGCAACGTCAGGTCACCATCGACCTTCCCGCCGCGTCCGCGATTGACGTTGCGGCCAAGGGCGAAGGCGAACCTGCCGCCGAGCGAGCAGTCGCCCAACTGGAAGAGGCCGGCAAGCTTTCGACCGGACTTGACACCTTGTTCCTGTCCAACGCAGACGCCACCGATCCGACGATGTCGGGGATTTGGGGGGCTCTGAAGGGGAGCCTACTGACCATGCTGGTCTGCTTTGCCATCGCCTTTCCGGTGGGAACTCTCGCTGCGCTGTACCTCGAGGAATATGCGCCACGGAACCGGTTGACCGACATTATCGAGGTGTCGATCAACAATCTTGCCGCCGTGCCGTCGATCATCTTTGGCCTTTTGGCGCTAGCCTTGTTCATAAACCTGCTCGGCATATGCCAGGGCAGCCCGCTCGTCGGTGGCCTGACGCTGGCGCTGATGACCATGCCGGTCATCGTCATTGCCGGGCGCAATGCGATCAAGTCCGTCCCGCCGTCTATCCGTGATGCCGCTTTGGGCGTTGGCGCGTCCAAGGCGCAGGTGGTGTTCCACCACGTGCTGCCGCTGGCCCTGCCGGGTATCCTGACCGGCACTATCATTGGCATGGCCCGCGCGCTGGGTGAGACCGCACCCCTGTTGCTGGTCGGCATGCGCGCGTTCGTCGGCGGCGCCCCGTCAGGCGTGTGTGACAGCGCGACCGTGCTGCCGATGCAAATCTATCTGTGGTCGGATGAAATCGACCGCGGTTTTGTCGAGAACACATCAGCCGCGATCATCGTCCTTCTGGTCGTACTGCTGTCGATGAACACACTCGCCATCATTCTTCGCAACCGTTTCGAAAAGCGCTGGTAACATGACCAACGAAGCCAACTCCATCCCGGCCAAGATGACCGCCCGCAACGTCGACGTGTTTTACGGCGACAAGCAGGCGATCAAAGGCGTGTCGATTGACGTCGACCGCGACAATGTCACCGCCTTCATCGGCCCGTCGGGCTGTGGCAAATCAACGTTTCTGCGCACATTGAACCGCATGAACGACACGGTCGTCGGCGCACGGGTTACGGGTGACATCAGGCTCGACGGCGAAGATATTTACGCGGCATCGATGGATGTGGTGCAGTTGCGCGCGCGAGTGGGCATGGTGTTCCAGAAGCCGAACCCCTTTCCCAAGTCCATTTATGACAATGTCGCCTATGGTCCCAAGATCCATGGTCTGGCTAGCGGCAAAGGCGAACTGGACGCCATCGTCGAGAAGGCGCTGACCCGCGCCGGCCTTTGGAACGAGGTCAAGGACCGGCTGACCGACAGCGGCACGGCCCTGTCGGGTGGGCAGCAGCAGCGGCTTTGCATTGCGCGGGCAATTGCGGTGGACCCTGAAGTGATCCTGATGGACGAGCCCTGTTCAGCGTTGGACCCGATCGCCACGGCACGCATCGAGGAACTGATCCACGATCTGCGGGGTCGTTATGCCATCGTCATCGTCACCCACAATATGCAGCAGGCGGCCCGCGTGTCGCAGCGCACCGCCTTTTTCCACCTTGGCGAAATTGTCGAATATGGGGCGACGACAGACATATTCACCAACCCGCGGGAAGAGCGCACCAAGGATTACATCACCGGCCGCTATGGCTGATAGCCCACAGCGCTGCGCAAGAGAGGCATGAGATGACCCAGCATACGGTAAGGGCATTTGACGAGGATCTGACCCGGCTGCACGGCATGGTGTCCGACATGGGCAGCCGCGCGGCCATGGCAATCGAACTGGCGATCAAGGCGCTCGAACAGCGTGACCTGGCGGCAGCGGCCGCGATCGTAGCCGATGACAAGCGGATCGACGAGCTGGAAGCAGAGATTGAACGCCATGTCGTGACCACGATCGCGCTGCGTGCGCCGATGGCCGACGATCTGCGGACGATGATCGCGGCGCTGAAAATCGCGGCGGTGCTGGAACGGGTGGGCGATTATGGCAAGAGCATTGCCAAGCGCGTGCCAATCCTTTCGGGCGACCGCACCATCGAGGGCATTCCCCTGCTGGCATCGATGGGCCAGCTGGTGTGCGAGATGCTGCGTGACATCATGGCCGCCTATGCCGGACGTGACGCGGACAAGGCCGAGGAAGTCTGCGCCCGTGACCGCAAGGTCGATGAGTTTTATAACTCGATCTTTCGCGCCTCCGTCACCTATATGATGGAAAATCCACGCAGCATTACAGAATCGGCACACCTGCTGTTCATCGCCAAGAATCTTGAGCGAGCAGGCGACCATGCCACCAACGTCGGCGAGATGATCTATTTCGCCGCGACCGGCCGCCATATGGACGAGCGCGAAAAGGGCGCCGACATCACCGAAGCAGGATCCACTTCGTCAACAGGAGCATGATGTCATGCCGGCACCCGACCTTTTGCTGGTCGAAGACGACGCCGCGCTAGCCGAGCTGGTCCAATGGCATTTCGCCAAGGAAGGCTATGCCATCCGGCATACCCCCAATGGGGAGGATGCCATGATCTTGGTGCGCGAACGCTTGCCCGACATCATACTGCTCGACTGGATGATCGAAGGCATGTCGGGCATCGAATTGTGCCGGCAACTGCGCCGCGCACCTGCAACCGCGAATGTCCCGATCATCATGCTGACCGCTCGGGGCGAAGAGGAGGACCGGGTTCGCGGATTGGAGACCGGGGCGGATGATTATGTCACCAAGCCCTTTTCGCCACGTGAACTGGTTGCCCGGGTCAATGCGGTTCTGCGCCGCGTGCGCCCTGCTCTCGCCGGCGAGACGCTGATCTATGCCGATATTGAGATGGATACGGTCGGCCACAGGGTGAAGCGGGCAGGCAAATCCATCAGTTTGGGACCCACCGAATTTCGCCTGCTCCGCCACTTTCTTGAACGGCCATGCTGGGTGTTTTCTCGCGAGCGGCTGCTGGATAGCGTTTGGGGCCAGGACAGCGACATTGAGTTGCGGACGGTCGATGTGCATATACGGCGACTGCGCAAAGCCATCAATATTGATGGCCTGCCCGACATCATCCGCACAGTCCGCTCAGCAGGCTATTCACTCGACAAGGATGGCGCGGAGTAACGCGGGCATGGTCCGCCTTGCATGGCCGAGTTGGACAACATCCGGCAGAGGCGGAGGCAAAACGACAAAAAAAAGGGGCGCTGTCTTTCAGCGCCCCTATTGTGATTGCCGCTGACCGCCATCCCTCAGAAGTCAATCTGCATTCGCGCTGCGACCGTATCGACGCTGTAGCTGCGCTGGTTGATGGGATCGGTGGACGTGGGGCGGGCCAGCGCCGCGAGCGGACCGCCCTCGATCATCGCATGGTTCCAATCAAGCATCAGTCGGACATAATCGACCGGTTGCCAATTGATCGCAAAGGACAGCGTTTCCTGCGAACCACCCCGTCCAAGCCGACTGTTGACGGCCGCAAGCGACGTGTTGCCAGTCGCAAAGTCTGTTGTGGACGCGCCTGTCAGATTTGCATCGGTGAGGTCAAGCCAGTCATAGCGCATCGCCAGCTGCCACGCGCCTGAGCCGCCACGATGCACCGGGTTACGCACGCGCGTGCGCTGCCACAAGCCCTTGCCATAACCACGGCTCTCTCCCGTAATGAACCAACCAATTTCGGCATAGCCGCCAGAGAAAGTGGGGTTGCCGGCAGGCGTAATCGCAGTATTGCCGTTGGTGAAGGCGTCCAGGCCGCTGGCGCGACCACCCGGGGCATAGGCATTGGCAGAAAGCCACTGCATTTCACCCGCAGCATAAACTCCGGGGAAGATCACGGCCGCTTCCAATCCGATGATCCGGTCGCTGCTTGCCGCAAAGCTGGCAGTGTCAACGAACCGGACATCGGTGAGCACAGAACCGGGGCGAGCGCGATAGCGGGCAAGCTGGTTGACCGCAAAAGCGCCACCAGATGTGTTGGCCACTCCCCCGTTATTGGCTGCAAACTCACGGAACTGGATGCTCCCGCCGAGATGGAGGCGGCCGTTACCGATCGCCGGCGCCCAAGTGGCACGGGCCGACGCCTGCCATCCGGCATTGTCGAGCGAAGAGTCAATCGCGTGATTGGCGAACAACCCGACATCGACACGCAGCTCATCACCCGAATCATACCATCCGACGGCTGCGCCCAAACGGCGATTGTTCAAAAAGGCTTCGTTGAAGCTGGCCCGTTCAAGCGTGGTAACAAAGTTCGAACTGCTGATCTGTTCCATGCCATTGAGCGGCTCGAAATTGCCGAGGCGAACCAGCCACTCCGGCGATGGCGCATAGGTGATCCAAACATCACCGAACCCGACCGAGCTGTTCGAAAGATCTGTCTCAACCTTATAGCCGAATCCACCCGGCACGGTTCCTTCGAACCCGAGTCGAACGCGCCGGACTCGCGTGTTGTAACCAAGATTCCGGGTGGTCGCCTCTATGCCGTCCGGGGCCGACACATTGCCGGTATCAACAAGAAATCGACCGCGTGGCTTGAAACTCCATCCGCCTTCACCCGAGAACTCCGGTGCGCCGCGCCAAGCGGTGTTTATCTGTGGCGGGGCAGGTGATGCCGGTGCCGGCGAAGCAGCAACAGCAATTGAAGGGGCAGGCGAAGGCGCCGGATCAGCCACCGGCGCGGCCTGAACAGCGTCCAGCCTCGCTTCAAGAGCCTCAACCTGGGCACGCAGCGCGTCAATCTGCGCCCTCAGCAGGGCGGCATCTTCGGCAGACATGGTCTGCGCGGTCGCGGGGCTGCCCGCCAGTGCCGCAACGGCCGCTCCGCACAGAAGCCAGTTCCTGACGATCATGTTACAAATACCCTTCAAACCAGTGACAAATGCAAGACGCCCCTATTTCGTATTCGTGACACTTCAGAGACATTATCATTATGATTTTATGACGCGCAGCTGCATGGCGAATGCTTGTGCACGTTGCCGTAGCGGCATCCCGCTAGCCGCGCCAGATCGCTTGCCTCGCAGAGGAATCTGCCTATGGAAGGCGGCGAAATTTGCGCGGCCAGGATGGCCGCATCTCACACGGAGTTTTGCCATGACCATCAGTTTCAAGGATCGCGTTGCCATCGTCACCGGTGCGGGCGGCGGCATCGGCCGTGCTTATGCGCTGGAACTCGCTCGTCGCGGCGCCAAGGTTGTTGTCAACGACTTGGGCGGCGCGCGAGACGGCACAGGCCATTCCGACATGGCATTGCAGGTGGTCGAGGAAATCAAGGCCGCTGGCGGCGAAGCCATGTCGAACGGTGGCAGTGTCACCGAATATGATCAGATGGCCGAAATGGTCGCCAAGACCAAGGAAGCCTGGGGCCGCGTTGACATATTGATCAACAATGCCGGGATCCTGCGCGACAAGAGCTTCACCAAGATGGAACCGGCCGATTTCGAACTGGTGGTCAAGGTGCACCTGATCGGTTCGGCCTATGCCACCAAGGCGGTGTGGGACACCATGCGCGAGCAGAATTATGGCCGCATTCTGATGACCTCATCCTCGACCGGTCTCTATGGCAACTTCGGCCAGGCCAATTATGGCGCAGCCAAGCTGGGTCTCGTCGGCCTGACCAAGACTCTGGCGATCGAAGGCGCCAAGAACAACATCAAGGTCAACAATATCGCCCCGGTCGCCGCGACCCGCATGACCGAGGACATTTTCCCCGAAGCGGCGCTGGCGCTGTTCGCGCCGGAACTGGTGGTGCCGGCGTCGCTCTATCTCGTCAGTGAGGAAGCGCCGACCAACACCACGCTCGGCGCAGGTGCGGGTGTGGTCCACGCCGCCAATGTCACCATGACCAATGGTGTGCTGTTGGGCGCCGACGAGCGCAATCCCGAGGGCGTGGCCAAGCATTTTGCCGAGATCACCGACCGCGCTGGCGAGACGGTGCCGCAGACCGGGGCCGAACAGTCGGGCCTGGTGATGGGCAAGCTGTCGGGCAATTGATGTAGAGGGCAAGGTAGAGCGGCCTTGCGCCCCTCTACCTGCCCCTGTCTTAGCGTATTGCATCGGCAATACACCTCTGCTATACCCCTGATCTGGGCTCAGGGGTAACAGACAGGGGATGTCCCGATGTATAGCGAATCCGACCTGACAGCGGCCGTGGTGGCCGGCGCGATCAGCGCCGAAGCCGCACAGGCGCTGCGTGACCATGTGGCGGCGGGGCAGCATGCTCCGGCCGTCGATGAGGAGCATTTCCGCCTCATCACCGGCTTCAACGATATTTTTGTCTCGATCGCGGCCGTTATCCTGCTTGTCGCGATGGCGTGGATCGGCGCATCAATCGCCACCCCGATGGCCGGCGTATTGATCGCGGCCAGCGCCTGGGGCCTCGCCGAATATTTCACCCGGCGCCGCCGCATGGCCCTGCCCTCGATCATCCTGCTTCTCGCCTTTGTCGGCGGTGTCGCGGCCGCGCAGATCGGCCTGTTGGTCGATAATGGCGAAGCATGGTTCGGGACCAATCCCGACAAAAGGCTGACCACGGTCATCATTGCCGGGGTCGCATTGGTGACCACTGCCGCCGCTTTCCTGCACTGGCGCCGGTTCATGGTGCCGATCACCATCGCGGCCGGCACTGCCGCTGCGGTGGCAACGATCATCGGCCTGATTGTCGCCGCCATCGGTCCCGACAATATCGACAAGACAGTCATCCTGTCGCTGGTCCTCGTAGGCGGCATCGGCGTCTTTGCCTTTGCGATGAACTGGGACCGCAGCGACCGCACCCGCCAGACCCGCCGCAGCGATGTTGCCTTCTGGCTGCACCTGCTCGCCGCACCGATGATCGCCCACCCGCTGTTCTCGCTGCTTGGCGTCAATGACAGCGGCACGATCGGCATGGGCGGCGCGGTGGGCGTGCTGGGCCTGTACCTGCTGTTCGGTGTGATCGCCCTGGCGGTTGACCGTCGCGCCCTGCTGGTTTCGGCCCTCGCCTATGTGCTGTTCGCGCTGACCCAGTTGTTCCGCGAATTCGGTGCGGTCGAACTCAACATCGCGCTGACCGCGCTGGTGATCGGTTCGGCGCTGCTGCTGCTCTCGGCCTTCTGGCAGAATGCCCGCAGCATTGTGGTCGGTATCCTGCCTGACGGCGTGCGCAGCATGGTCCCGGTCACGGGCCAAGTCACCCAGAGCGCCTGACGCAATCCAAACTCACTGACCTGAACGGCGGGCCGCACGGTCCGCCGTTTTTGTGTGTGGGGAGGTAGCCTGCTGCCCATTCATTCTCCGCGCTTGCGGCAACGCTCCGGCGATGTGTCCCCGGTCCAGGCGGCAACGGCACAGCTTTTGCGAAACGATCATCAGCGCAATGGCTCTGCACCCCTAACCCTCCACCAGCTTCATCAAGCGGCGTTCGAGTGGGGCAAGGACGCCGGGGAGGTCGTGGCCGCGTTTCATGATCGCGCCGCTTTCGTTGATCAGCGCCCACATGCCTTGCTTGTTGCGCAGCGCCGGACGCTTCTCGAGACGGATCTCAGGACGTTCGGCGGTGCGACGAAAGGCGGAAAAGCTGGCGACATCCCGATCGAAGTCCATGGCATAATCACGCCAATGGCCAGCGGCGACCATGCGGCCATAGAGATCGAGGATTCGGTTGAGTTCGAGCCGGTCAAAGCCGACCTGAAGGGCAGGACGCTGGACGGGAAGCGGTGTGACCGTACCCATGCGCCGCCGTCAGCCCTGATCGCGCTTTTTGGCGGCAACCTTGGCGGGCGCTTCCTTGGGTGCGCCCGCTTTGGCATCTCGTTCCTCCATCAGGACGGCGATGCGTTTCTGCATGTCAGCCAATTGGCAGGCCATGAGTTCAAGCTTTTGCGTCTGCGGATCGAACAATTCGGTGCAGGGCGTGCCATAGGGGACGAATTCCCGCGTTTCCGGCTTCACCTCTACCAGCGTCGAGCGGGCCGGGATGCCGACCATGGTGGCCCCGGCCGGGACATCCTTTGTCACCACCGCATTGGCACCGATGCGCGCCCCCGCGCCGACGGTGATCGGGCCGAGAATGGCAGCGCCAAGGCTGATGATGACATCATTTTCGATGGTCGGGTGGCGTTTGCCGCCAACGCCATTGGTGGGATTGGTGCCGCCCAGCGTCGCGCCCTGATAGATGGTGACATTGTTACCGATCACCGCCGTTTCACCGATGACGACAAAGCCATGGTCGATGAACAGGTGACTGCCGATCCTGGCGCCGGGGTGAATGTCAATGGCGGTGAAAAAGCGGGAGAGGTGATTGATGGCCCGGGCAAGGAAATACAGCTCCGCTTCGAACAGCCAATGGGCGACTCGGTGGAATCCGAGCGCCCACACGCCGGGATAGAGCAGGATTTCCCAGTTCGACCGGGGTGCCGGGTCGCGGGCTTTGATCGATGCCAGATAATCGATCAGCGATGAAAGCATGATATAGCCCCCGTTTCCTTCAAACAGCGCCGGTGCACCATGGCACATTGGCATGCCCGCACACCTTGACAAGCACCCTTAGAGAGACAATTTCGATTAAAGTCACCAGTTTCATCGACAGAAACTCTAAATCGAGGCAGCCATGCAGACCTATCTGCCGACGTTGAAGCAGCTGCAATACCTCGTTGCGCTGGCCGAACATGAGCATTTCGGCAAGGCCGCAGAGGCCTGTTATGTGACGCAATCGACGTTATCAGCCGGCATCCGCGAGCTGGAATCGCTATTGGGCATCATGCTGGTGGAACGGACGCGCCGGGTGGTCCGCTTTACCGCCTTGGGCGACCGGATCGTCGCACAAGCCCACCGCGTGCTGCGCGAGGCGGAGGAACTGGCCGAACTGGCGGCGGCAGCTGGCACACCGCTGGCTGGCGAATTGCGGATGAGCGTGATCCCGACGATTGCGCCGTTCCTGTTGCCGGCCCTGTTGCCCCAGCTGCGCAAGGAACGGCCCGAGCTGAAACTGTTCCTGCGCGAAGAAACCAGCGGCTCGGCCTGTGATTCCCTGCACCATGGCCTCGTCGACTGCGTCCTGTTGGCGCTGCCCTATGCCTGCGGGGACGTGGACCATGCCGAATTGTTCGAGGACACATTGTTGCTGGCGATACCGGGCGACGATGTATCCCATTATCCCGCCAGGGTGGTGCCGGGCAGCATCGACCCGGCCAGACTGTTACTGCTGGAAGATGGCCATTGCCTGAAGGACCATGCGCTGGCCGCGTGCAACCGGCCCGATCTGCGCGCCGGTGCGCGGATGCTGGGCACGTCGTTGCACACATTGGTGCAGATGGTCGACAATGGGCTGGGCGTCACCATGCTGCCGCAAATGGCGGTGGCAGCGGGCCTGTTGAACCAGACGAACATCGTGACACGCGGCCTCGACACCGACCATGACAGCCGCACGATCGCGCTGGTGTGGCGGCGCAATTCGCCGCGGGAAAAAGAATTCCGCATGCTGGCCGACATTTTGAAGGCGCATTGGCGCAGCTGAACCCGGCGCCGCGCCGACGAGGGTTGGTCAATCCATATGTTTGAGGCCGACGCGCAGATAATCCCAGCCAGTAACCAAAGTCAGCGCTGCCGCCGCCCACAGGCTGATGATGCCGACCTGTTTGATGAACAGGAATTGCGGCAGCCCACCCGCCAGAATCAGGGCGCCAAGGGCGACCATCTGGAAAGTCGTCTTCCACTTGGCAAGTTTGCTGACCGGCACCGATACGGCAATGCCGGCAAGAAATTCGCGCAAGCCTGACACCGCGATTTCCCGCAAGAGGATGATCAGAGCGGCGATGATGTGAATGCCCTGGATCGAGGCCGGTTCATGTTTGGTTGCCACCAGCAGCAGGATGACTGCCGCAACGAGTATCTTGTCGGCGATAGGATCAAGGAACTGTCCCAGCTTCGACACGGTCCCCTGGGCCCGGGCGAGATAGCCATCGAAATAATCGGTGATGCCCATCAGCGAATAAAGGACAAAGCCGACCAGCCAGCCAGTGGTCCATTTGTCGAACCACAAAAAGGCCACGAGGATGGGGACCGCCAATATGCGGGACAGGGTCAGAAGATTGGGCAGACTGAGCAAGGGCGGACCGATCAGGGCTGGCAGACGATGAAACCGCACCCCTTTTAGTCAATGCGGGCCGGGGAAGGAAAAGAATTTTGACCACAGCCACCCGGCAGCATAGTAAAGCGCCGGTCATGCCCTGGGGCCCAGTGGCCATACAAAGGGTAGAGGGAGCATTTCACACCCATGCAAGGTTCGGCCCGGCTGATGCGGCAGCGGCAATTCCTGCCCCTGTTCGCCACCCAGTTCCTCAACGCGTTCAACGACAATTTCTTCAAGATGGCGATGGTCATGCTCGCCACCTATGTCATCCTTGAAGGGGGCGAACAGGAAGAAGCCTACTATAACGCGCTGGCCGGGGCGATTTTCATCCTGCCCTTTTTCCTGTTGTCGGCGATTGCCGGACGGTTGGCCGATTCGACCGACAAGACGCGGATGATCCGGCTGATCAAGACCGCCGAAATCGGCATCATGCTGGTCGGCGCGACAGGCATATGGATCCAGAACATCCCGTTGA
This sequence comes from Sphingomonas lacunae, assembly GCF_012979535.1. NCBI lineage: Bacteria > Pseudomonadati > Pseudomonadota > Alphaproteobacteria > Sphingomonadales > Sphingomonadaceae > Sphingomonas > Sphingomonas lacunae. Next base: position 1,761,002 of record NZ_CP053015.1, on the reverse strand, counting down.
TGTTTCTCGCCCTGTTCGCGATGGGCGTCCACTCGACATTTTTCGGACCAATCAAATATGGCATTTTGCCGCAGCATCTGGCGGATGACGATGTGCTGGCCGGCACCGGCCTGGTCGAAGCGGGCACCTATCTGGCCATCCTGACCGGAACCATTGCCGGCGGTATCGTTGATCCGCACACCGCCGCCATCGGGGTGATCGTCGTGGCGGTTGTTGGTCGCATCACCGCCCAGTTCGTCCCTCCCGCCCCCGCAGAGGCCGATGCGCCGGACAGCAAGGTCGACTGGAACATATTCCGTTCAAGCTGGCGACTGGTTTCCGACACAATGCATGTCCGTCGCCTCTTCCTTGCCATCATGTGCATCAGCTTTTTCTGGGCGATCGGTGCGGTGCTGGCGGCGCAATTCCCGCCGATGGTCAAGAATGCCTTGGGCGGGGACAATACGGTGGCAACGATGTTCACCGCCATTTTCTCTGTCGGTGTCGCGACCGGATCAGTCATCATCAACATGATCCTGAAGGGCAAGGTCTCGGCGAAATATTCCCCGGTCTCGGTGCTGGCGATGGCCGCGTTTGTGCTGATGCTGTGGTGGATCGTCAAAGGATGGGTGCATGTTCCCGATTCGCCGCTCGATGGCGACACGCTGCTCAACTGGCGCGAGTTTCTGGCGATCCGCCGCGGCGACATGATCCTGGTGGCGCTGTTGGGTATAGCCGTGGCGGGTGGCATGTTCGTCGTGCCGCTATACGCCTTTCTCACGACGACCGTGAGCAAGTCGGAAACGTCGCGGACGGTGGCGGCGAACAACATCGTCAATTCGGGCGCGATGGTAATCGGCGCACTCGCCTATGGCGCCATGGCTGCCGTGGGCATCAGCATCGCCGACACGCTGTTCCTGATTGCGGCGGGATGCCTGATATCCGCCTGGATCGCGCAACGGTTGCACCGTGCTTGCGAAGAAGTGCCATGCCCGGATGACCCGGAGGTCACGCCCGTGCGCTGATGCAGGCGGACGGCGTGGGTGACCGACCTCAGATCAGGAACATCATCGCGCCGACGAAGGTCAAGAGGAAGCTGAACGAGGCATCGAGCAGATCGCGCTGCTTGATGAACGGTTCACGCTTATAGGCAATCCGTCCGCGAATCTCCCGCCCGGTCGGCGCATCGGGCAGGAGCATGTCAGCCTGCTGCATCAGCGGGCGCTTGTGCTTTTCGGTGATGCCAAAGAGGCGTTCGAGGTCTGTAGCCATGCAGTTGGTTAAACGCAGCTTAACCTCTTTGGAAACAGGTAAACTGGGTTAACGGCGTATCCGTCCCAGCGAGGGACAAGGCCGACTTTCGTGGTTAATCGGGGCAAGTGTCGGGCCGGGCCCGGCTTTTCTGCTTAACGCAGCGGAGAGATGCGCAGCGATTGCCCGTCAGGTGCGCCACGCGACGTTGGCGCACAACGGATCGCGCGGAAGCGGATGTTGAGGCAGAGCCGCACTTCATCAAGCCAGCCGCCTCGAGTCCGGGTGACGGCAATGGCATCGACCGGGATGCGGATGTTGGCGGCGGAAAAGGCGCGGCGCAGATCCCCCACGGTCAGATCGCGGCGATTGGCGAGCGCCGCCATGTCAGGAAAGCGGACGTTACGATGCAGCGCGGCGGCCTGGTCGAAATAGGCCTCAGGCGTTGTCGCCATGCAGGTGCCGTGGCGTTCCCATTCATGCTGGAGCAGATCGGGCGACGGCGTCATGCACAGGTGGCGGCGCAAGGTGGCTCGGCTGGCCGCAGTCGGTCGGCGGCAATATTGCGGCCAGTCGCGGCCATTGGTTTCGGGCCACAGGCCATGCAGGACAAAGCCGAAGCGCCCGGCCCGCCCGCCGCATTGCAGCGCGTCATCCCCGTCCTGCCCGCGCCGCTGCTGTTCAAAGCAATGCTGCGGCGACCAGCTGTAGCTGAGTGTATAGCGGGTCACGGGCGTGCGACGCACCTCCGCGGGATCAAGCCGGGCGACGCGCGGCATGGCAAAGTCGGCGGGCATGGCGCAGGCGATGGCCTGAGCCTCGGCAACGGCCGGCAACGAGGCAGCGAGCAGCGCCAGCGTGGCGACCGCAGCACGCATCAGCCGCCGGCCTCGACATGATCAAGGCCGATGTCGGCGGCAGGCGCGCTCTGCGTCAGCCGACCGACCGAGACATAGGTAACGCCGGTCGCAGCCTTGTCACGGATGGTGTCGAGATTGACCCCGCCCGACGCCTCGGTCGGCACGCGGCCTGCCACGATGGCGACGGCTTCGCGCAATGTCGGCACGTCCATATTGTCGAGCAACAGGTGCGTCGCCCCGGCGGCAAGGCCGGATTCGATCTGCGACAGGCGGTCAACCTCGAGGATGATGCGGGCGATGCCCGCCGCCTTTGCCCGGCGCACCGCTTCCTCGACGCCGCCAGCGACGGCGACATGATTGTCCTTGATCATTGCAGCATCGTCGAGCCGCATCCGGTGATTGGTCGCGCCGCCCATGCGGGTGGCATATTTCTCCAGCACGCGCAGGCCGGGAATGGTCTTGCGCGTGTCGAGCAGGATCGCTCCGGTCCCGGCCATGGCATCGACATAGGCACGGGTCATGGTGGCGATGCCGGAGAGATGCTGCACCGTGTTGAGCGCCGAGCGTTCGGCGGTGAGGATGGCGCGGGCGTTGCCGCGGATACGCATCAGGTCGGTGCCCTTGGGCACGCTCTGCCCTTCTTCCACCAGCACGTCGATCTCACAGGCAGGGTCAAGGCGGCGGAAAAAGGCGACAGCGATGGGCAAGCCGGCGACGGTGATGGCATCGCGGCTGTCCATCACGCTGGCAAAGCGCGCGTCGGCCGGGATGACGGCGTTGGAGGTGATGTCTCCGCCCTCCCCCATATCCTCTGCCAATGTGCTGCTGACAAAGGCGTCGAGGTCAAAGCCGGGGAGCGAGAAGGGTGTGTCGCTGGTCATGACAGCCGGGCTATCCCCGCCGCAAGCAGGATGCAAGTTGCCATGCGGGACAAGGCAGCTAGGATGGTCCGCAGCGGATGCAACTTTGACGGGCGGACAATGAGCGACAGCGACAGCAGCAATCCCTTTGGCGCTCCATTTGGCGTCGGGCCAACACCGACCCTCGAAGATTTCCAGCACTGGACCCAGATCATGGGTCGCGCGCAGCAATTGCTGATGGAATTTGCCCTGTCCGAGGCCGGGCAGCAGATGAATCAGACGATGCTGGCCAAATGGATGGACCCGTCACAATGGGCCGGCGCGTCAGCCGACATGTTCGGGAGAATGCCACAGACGCTGGCATCCGTGCCGGCGATGGACCCCAAGCTGGCCGATCCGCTCAACAACCCCTTCCTCGCCGCGACCACCAGTTTCTGGCAGGAAAGCGTCGACATGTGGCAGAGTCTGGCGACCGGACAAATGCCCGAGCCCAAGGCTGGCGCGGCGAAGGACCGCCGCTTTGCCGCGCCCGAATGGACTGAGCATCCGCTGTTCGCCTTCATCCGGCAAAGCTATGCGCTGATTTCCGAAAAGCTGCTCGCCGCAGCGGACGGGGTCGATGGCGTGGACCCGAAGACCAAGGCGCAGATGCGCTTTGCCACCGCCAATCTGGTCGACGCCATGAGCCCGTCCAACTTTGCCCTGACCAATCCCGCCGTGCTCAAGCGGACAATGGAGACGCGCGGCGAAAATCTGGTCAAGGGGCTGGAACATATGCTGGCTGACCTGAAAAAGGGCCAGCTGACCCACGTTGACGAAAGCAAGTTCGAGCTGGGCGTCAACATCGCCACGACGCCGGGCAAGGTGATCCACGAGACACCGATGTATCAGCTGATCCACTATGCGCCGACCACCGAAGAGGTTTTCGAAACGCCGCTGCTGATCTTCCCGCCGTGGATCAACCGCTTTTACATCCTCGACCTCAATCCGGAAAAAAGCTTCATCCGCTGGGCTGTCGAACAGGGGCTGAGCGTGTTCATCGTCTCCTGGAAGTCGGCCGACGAGAGCATGAAGGATGTCATCTGGGACGATTATATCGCCGCGCAGATTGATGCGATCGCAACGGTGACGCAGTTGCTGGGGGTCAAATCGACCCATACCATCGGCTATTGCGTCGCGGGCACGACGCTGGCGGCGACGCTGGCGCTGCTGACCGCCCATGGTGAAGCCGACAAGGTGAAGAGCGCGACCTTCTTTACCGCGCAGGTCGATTTCAGCGAGGCGGGCGACCTCAATCTGATGGTCGATGACCAGCAACTGGCCTTGCTTGAACAGCTTTCCGCCCCCGGCTATCTTGACGGACGCTATATGGCGGCGACGTTCAATGCCTTGCGCGGCCGCGACCTGATCTGGAACTATGTCGTCAACAATTATCTGATGGGCGAGGATTATCCCCCGTTCGACCTGCTCTACTGGAATGGCGACACGACCAACCTGCCGGCCAAGTGGCACAAGAGCTATCTCACCGACCTCTATCGCGACAACCGGCTGGTGGTGCCGGGATCAATCCATGTCGAGGGCACGCCGATCGACCTGACCAAGGTCAAGACCCCGACCTATGTGCAAGCGGGCCGCGAGGACCATATCGCTCCCGCGCCGAGCGTGTGGAAAATCATGGACCAGTTCAGTGGGCCAAAACGCTTCCTGCTCGCCGGGTCGGGCCATATTGCCGGCGTGGTCAACCCGCCATCAGCGGGCAAATATCAGCATTGGATCAATGAGGAGGAGTGCGCATCGCTCGACGAATTCATCGCCGGTGCGCGCGAGGTCAAGGGCAGCTGGTGGCCCGACTGGATCCAGTGGATCGCGGCACAGGACGGCGCAAAAGTGCCGACCAAGGGCGCGCGACTTCCCGGCAAGGGCAAGCTGAAGGCCATCGAGGACGCGCCGGGCCGTTATGTGAAGGCGCGCTGAACCGCGCCACTCGCACAGTTTTGTGCAGTGCACAAAAATCTCTTGCAATTCGCAGGCGCACTCATTATTGTGCACTGCAACAAGAGATTTTTGGAGTTGCCCCATGGCCACCCGTATCGAAGACACCGCTGTCGAAACCACCGCCGCTGCTCCGGCTGCGGTCGAAGCACCTGCCGCTGCCCCGGTAGCCAAGAAGGCTGCTGCCAAGGCTGTGAAGCCGGTCGTGGCCAAGGTCGCCAAGAAGACATCGCCGGCCAAGAAGGCTATTGCCCCGAAGGCTGCCAAGGTCGCGAAGACCGCCACCGTTTCAAAGAAGAAGGCCGCAGCCCCCAAGGCCGCCGCCAAGACCATCCCCTCGGTCGCCGCTGCTGCTGAAGCTGCCGCCACCTATGCCCGCAAAGGACAGACCATGCTGACCGAAGCCACTGAAAAGTTCACCGCCGAAGCTACCAAGCTGACCGAAGAAGCCAAGGTTCGCGGCGAAAAGCTGTTTGCCGAAGCCCAGGAGCGCGCCAAGGATGCCGCCACCAAGGGTCAGGAAATGGCCAAGGAAGCCGTCGAATTTTCGAAGGGCAATCTCGAAGCGATGGTTGAAGCCGGCAAGATCGCTGCCAAGGGTGGCGAAGAAATCGCCAAGGACCTGGCCGCTTATGCCAAGCAGTCGTTCGCTGACACGACCGCTGCCGCCAAGCGCTATGCCGAGATCAAGACTCCGGCTGACTTCTTCCAGTTGCAGACCGAACTGACCAAGACCGCGTTTGACACCTTCGTCAAGCAGGGTTCGAAGACCACCGAACTCAGCGTCAAGATGGCCAACGATGCGTTCCAGCCGATCTCGAACCGCATCGCTCTCGCGGTGTCGAAGCTGAAGTCGGCCGCGTAATCACGCCTTCCCCCTACGGAAAGCCGTAGCGGTTTGGTTTCCTTCCCCTACGGCAAGCCGTAGCGGATCGAGCTCTGCGACCGGGGGCGGGCTCCTCTCTCCCTCCTCCAGCACTGCCCCTGTCGCATGATGGACCCGCCCCTGCCCCGAGCAGGGGCGGGTTTTCCATGTGCGGTCGGCGCGCCCCGCAAGATTCACCAAAATGACAGCTTTCCATGCCATATTGGCAACTTTAGTCATTGAATTAGCGTCATAAAATCCAGCCAATTTACCATCTGGTAAGCATCCGGCCCTAGTTCAAAGCCCATGGGGAAGATGGTGCAATGAATTACAAGGTGACTGCCATGTCGATCCTCAAATCCCTGTTTCGTAACGCAAAGGGTGCAACCGCCATTGAATATGGCCTGATCGCCGCCCTCATCGCCGTGGCCTGCATCACGGCTATGGATGCGCTGGGCAGCGGCGTCGCTGGTTCTTTTGACAACGCTTCAACCAGCCTCTGATCCGCCCTTCCGGTTGCGTCCGGACCATTCAAGAGCCCGGATGAAAGGGCCCGCCTGATAAAGGTCGCAAATACCCGCTTCTCCTTGCAAGACCACGCCGGCAACCTGGTCATTCCGGCAGTCCAGCAAGGCACTGACCCGTCTCCGCCTAAGTGCGGGGACGGGTTTTGCTTTACCCCATGATCCACAATTGACCCTGGCCATACCAGCCAATGCCTTGCCATGGCAGGGGGGCATCCCCTATCTAGGCCTCATGTTGGAATCCGATGCATTGAACCCAGTTTTGAGCGCCTTGCTCATTCGTGCTGCCGGCCCAGCTGACGGCAACGATGATGATGGCGGCAATGGCGGCCCATCGGTCGGCGTTGTTACCCGAACTCGCACCGCGACCAAGAAGCCGTCGTTGTACAAGGTGTTGATGCTCAACGACGATTATACCCCGATGGAATTTGTCGTGATGGTGCTCCAGCGTTTTTTCCGCATGGACATCGAACAGGCGACGCGGGTGATGCTGCACGTCCACCAGCGCGGCGTCGGCGTGTGCGGTGTCTTCACACTCGAAGTGGCGGAGACCAAGGTACAACAAGTGATGGATTGCGCCCGCAGCCACCAGCACCCCCTGCAATGCGCGCTGGAAAAGGCGTGACGTTGAGTTGCGCCCTGATGGCGCTCAACTGTTAATACGCCAGGCAAAGGGAATGTGCGCCGTTGCCTGGACAGGCTCAGCGTTAGCGTCAGTGGCGACGCGGAAGCGGATCCGGCGGGTCGCGTCACACGCAGCCTGATCGAGATCGGGCCAGCCGCTGCTGCTGACAATGCTGCAATCGACAGCGGTACCGTTGGGCAGGACGATGACGTGCACCAGCGTATCCCCCTCCCGATCCTCCCGCAGCGCCGTGATCGGATAGGTCAGCCGCGGGATCCTGCCGGTTCCGACCGGGCGGTTGGGCGGCAACTGAACATAGTAAAAGCCGTTGGACAGTGCGTCGTCGGGCATTTCACTGCTGCTCGGCGGGAACGCATCGACACAGGTGCGCAATGACGAAACTGCATCGCGATCGACAGGGAATGTCAGCCTCGCGGTATCCCGATCGACGAGATGCACCATGGTCGCTGAACCCAAAGCCTCAAGCCCTGGTCTCCGCAGACGCATGGTCTGGCCAGCCTGCGCGTTGATGGCCCCGATAGCTGGCGACGTCAGCGGTACGCCATCGGCAAAATTGCGGCTGCCGATTCGAATCAGGGTGGTGCGAAACTCCGCGGGGGTGCGGTTGAGGTGCAGGACGATAAAGGGTCCCGAATAGCTGCTATACTGTTCCATCGAGATTTGCAGTTCAGCGCCATCTTCAGTCCGGCCCAGAACCGCTGGCGGGCAGGAGTGCGGCGCGTTTGTGGTCGACACCATGACAGGTGGCGGTTCGGTTGGTTGCAGCGTGGCAGCGGCGAGTAGCGCGGCAATAAGCATGGTCATGCAGGCCGTGCTAATCGGTGGTGGCTGCGCTGTCCATGCTGCGCAAGGGCATGCCGCCGAGCGATGCCCGTTCGCGCGCAAGCGCCTCACTCGGCTGACCGACGAGACTGCCGTAGCGCAGTTCCTCACCGCAGCCGGGGCAGATGGTTTCGAGGCCGACATCATGGCCGCAAGTGCGATGGGTGTAGCGGATGGCGAGATCGCGCTGTGGGCCCTGGTCCAAGGCGGGAAAGCCCCAGCGCTCGGACCAGTTGCGCATGGCATAAAGGACAGAGAACAGATCCTGTCCCGCCGGTGTCAGCCAATGGTCATGGCGAACCGGGTGCACCTGATAGGGATGGCGTTCAATCACCCCCTGCTTTTCCAGTTGGCGCAGCCGCGCGCTGACCATTTGCGGGGTCAGGCCGGTATTGCGCTGGATCGCATCAAAACGGCGCACGCCGAAAAACAGCTCACGCAGGATCAGGAGCACAGCCCGGTCGCCCAGCAGCGTCGCCGACCGGGCGATGGGACACAGGCTGGGTAGCGGAACGGTGCGCGGCATGGCCAGAGTCTCAAGCCAAAAAGGGGTTGCGGAACATAACTATGATTATCATAGTCACTTAATGACAGCAACAGGCGACTCGACGCCAAACGGAGCGCGGGCATGGGCGCAGCAGTGATTATTGGCGCGGGCGATGCCACCGGCGGAGCGATTGCGCGGGCCTTTGCGGCGCAAGGACTGAGCGCCTGTGTCAACCGGCGAGCGCGCAATGCCGATGCGCTGGAGACGCTGGCGCAATCAATCCGCGATGCCGGGCATCAGGCGCGGGCCTTTCCGGCCGATGCCCGGATCGAGGAAGAGATGATCGCCCTGTTCGACACGGTCGAAGCCGAGGTCGGGCCGGTCGAAGTCGCGGTGTTCAACATTGGCGCCAACGTCAATTTTCCGATCCGCGATATGACGACCCGCGTCTATTCAAAGGTGTGGGAGATGGCCTGCCTGTCCGGCTTTCTGATGGGGCGCGAGGCGGCGCGGCGCATGGTCCCGCGCGGAAGCGGCACGATCCTCTTCACTGGCGCGACCGCGAGCCTGCGCGGCGGCAAGGGCTTTGCCGCCTTTTCAGGCGCCAAGGCGGCCTTGCGCATGCTGGCGCAATCGATGGCGCGCGAACTGGGCCCCGAGGGCGTGCACGTCGCCCATGTCGTGATCGACGGGGCGATCGACACAGATTTCATCCGGCAGCGGCACCCGGATTTTGACGCGGCCAAGGCGAAGGACCTGATCCTGTCGCCCGAGGCCATCGCTGCCAATTATGTGATGCTGCACAACCAGCCGCGCTCCGCCTGGACGCACGAGCTGGATTTGCGGCCGTGGGGAGAGACATGGTGAGCAAGACACTTGAATTCATCTTCGATTTCGGCAGCCCGAATGCCTATCTGGCGCTCAAGGTTTTGTCACCGATCCTAGAACGCACTGGCGCGCAGCTCAAAATCACCCCTGCCTTGCTCGGCGGCATCTTCAAGGCGACGGGCAACAAGCCGCCGTTCGTCCAATATGCCGAAGCACCTGCGAAAATGGCCTATGAGCGGCTGGAAATGATGCGGTTTATCAGCAAGCACTGTCTGTCCGCGTTCAAGATGAACCCGCACTTCCCGATCAATACGCTGACGATCATGCGCGGCGCGATGGTCGCCGAGGATGAAGGGCAACTCCTGCCCTATGTCGAAACGGTGCTTCGGGCGATGTGGGAGGATGGGCTCAAGATGGACGATCCCGAGGTAATCGCGACCTTCCTCTCGGCCAACGGCTTTGACGGCCCTGCCCTGCTCGCCCGGACGCAGGAGGATGGCATCAAGGCCAAGCTGGTCGCCAACACGGAAAACGCGGTGGCCCGCGGCGTATTCGGCATCCCGAGCTTCTTCGTCGGCGACGAGCTGTTCTTTGGCAAGGAACGGCTGGGTCAGGTGGAGGAAGCGCTGGCGGGGTGAGCAAACGCGCGGCATAGCCATGCGCATCTTCCCTCGCGGTCATTACGCCGCTATCACCGCTGTCCATGGATCAAATTGTCATTCGCGGCGGCAATCGCCTCAACGGTCGCATTCCCATTTCCGGTGCCAAGAACAGCGCGCTGACGCTGCTTCCCTGTGCGCTGCTGACTGATGAGCCGCTGACGCTCAGGAACCTGCCGCGCCTTGCCGACATTGACGGGTTCGGGCATCTGCTCAACCAGCTCGGCTGTTCGACGACCATCGAGGGTAGCCGCCCTGAGGATTTCGGCCGGGTGATGACGGCGCGGGCGACGACGATCACGGCGACCATCGCGCCCTATGACATCGTCCGCAAGATGCGCGCCTCGATCCTCGTGCTCGGCCCGCTGCTGGCCCGCACGGGCGAGGCATCGGTGTCGCTCCCCGGCGGCTGTGCCATCGGCAACCGCCCGATTGACCTCCACCTGAAGGCGCTCGAAGCATTCGGTGCGGAAATGGAAATGTCGTCGGGCTATGTGAAGGCCAAGGCGCCGGGCGGGCGCCTGCCCGGCGGGCGGATCAATTTCCCTGTGGTGTCGGTCGGCGCGACTGAAAATGCGCTGATGGCGGCCAGCCGTGCCAAGGGCACCTGCATCATCGGCAATGCCGCCCGCGAACCCGAGATCATCGACCTGTGCAACTGCCTCGTGGCGATGGGCGTCAAGATTGACGGCATCGGCACCGAGACGTTGACCATCGAGGGCGTCGACCGGCTGCATGGCGCGACCTATCGAGTCATGTCGGACCGCATTGAAGCCGGCAGCTATGCCTGCGCGGTAATGGCGACCGGCGGCGAGGTGGATTTGGTTGGCGCAAATGCCGAGGAGATGCAGGCGACGATTGACGCGCTGGTCGAGGCAGGTGCGACCGTCACCCCCTATGCCGGCGGTATCAAGGTGGCGCATGAGGGGCGGCCCAAGGGCATCACCCTGTCCACCGCGCCCTACCCCGGCTTTGCCACCGACATGCAGGCGCAATTCATGGCGATGCTGGCACTGGCCGACGGCGTCAGCGTGCTGACCGAGACAATTTTCGAGAACCGCTACATGCACGTCCCCGAACTGGCGCGCATGGGGGCCGACATCCAGGTCTCGGGCCGCAGCGCTGTGGTCCGCGGTGTCGACAGGCTGGTGGGTGCGCCCGTCATGGCGACCGATCTGCGCGCCTCCATGAGCCTGATCATCGCCGGCCTCGCCGCCCAAGGCGAGACGACTGTCAGCCGCATCTATCACCTCGACCGCGGCTATGAGCGGCTCGAGGAGAAGCTGGCGGCGGTCGGCGCGGATATCGAGCGGGTCAATCTCGGCTAATTTTCCCTCTCGCCCTGCCCGGTGCAGCGCGCTATCCTGACCACATGGTCCGCCGCCGCATCATGATCGCTGTTGCCGCATTGGTTGCTGTTGCATGCGTGGCCGGCCCGAGCGGTCGCATTGCCGTGCAGACCCACGATATGACCGACCCGTCACCGCATCGCATCGAGGCGACGCTGGGCATTGGCAAAGCGGTTCTGTCGCTGCTGGTCACCTGGTCTTCGCGCAACTGAGATGTCCGCTCCTTCTGGCGGCTCGTTGCTTCCCTGATCCATCAAGACAAAAGCCCCGGCGGATCGCTCCGCCGGGGCCTTGTTTCCGGACGGCTGCCTCGCCGTGACCGGTTATTCGCGATTGCCGATAATGCTCAACAGAAACTGGAACATGTTGACGAAGTCCAGATACAGGTTGAGCGCACCCATGATCACAGCCTTGCCGACAAAGTCGGTTCCGCGGACCTGATAATAGGTTTCCTTGATCATCTGGGTGTCATAGGCGGTCAGGCCGGCGAAGATCAGTACGCCAAGAATGCTGATGACCAGCGCCATGGCGCTCGACTGGAAGATGAACATGTTGAGCAGCATCGCCACGAGGATGCCGACAACGCCCATCACCAGGAAAGTGCCGAAGCCCGACAGGTTACGCTTGGTGGTGTAACCGAACAGGCTGAGGCCGATGAAGGCCGCCGTGGTCGCGAAAAAGGCGGTCGCCACTGATTCGCCCGTAAAGCGGATCAGCAGGGTCGACATCGACAGACCCATAACCGTCGCGAAGGTCCAGAACAGGGCCTGGGCGGCAGCAGTCGACAAGCGGTTGATTCCAAAGCTCAGCACCATGACAAATGCCAGAGGTGCGAGGATGATGATCCACGACAGCGCGCCGCCCTGTCCGGCCGCCATTGCCTGGGCAAAGTCCGTCTGCGAGAATGCCATGGCGACAATGCCGCTGAGCAGCACGCCCGATGCCATGGTGTTGTAAACCCTGAGCATATAGGACCGCAGACCCGCATCGGTTGCAGTGTCGATCGTACCGGTCGTGCCGTAGGCCGTGGCCTGGCCCCGGGGGTCGGACCAATTCGCCATGATATTTCTTCTCCATTCTGGGCACGCCACCATAGGCGCTGCCTTACGCCGCAATATTGTGCGACCAAGGGTTATTTTCAAGTGAAACCGGCTTGATGGCAAGGGGGGATCATCCCACTATCGCATCAATGATGCACTTTCCCCCCGCAGCAGCGTCAGCTTGGCCATGAAGCGTCTGTTTGTCGCCCTTGAACCACCGCTGCCGTTACGGCGCGCGCTGATCAATACGATGGGTATGGTCAGCGGCGCGCGCTGGCAGAATGATGCTCAGTTGCACCTGACGCTGGCCTTCATGGGGGATGTCGATGAACCAGCCGCTGAAGCGCTGGACGCCATGCTGGCAATGATCAGCGCGCCGCCGGTGGCATTGAGGCTGAAGGGAGCCGGCAGCTTTGCCAGTCGCGGCCGGGTGCACAGCCTGTGGATCGGAGCCGATCCCAGGGAGGCGTTGGAACAACTGGCGAAGAAGGTCAGTCGCGCGGGGCGAGAGGCCGGGCTGCCTGTCGAGGAGAGAGCCTTTGTGCCACATATCACCGTGGCGCGGCTCAATGCGGCAAGCGGACCGGTTGATGGCTTTCTGGGCCAGTGGGCCGACCTGACCAGCGAGCCACACAACGTCGATCGATTCGGCCTTTATGAGAGCCGGATGGGCCGGAGTGGCTCCGCTTATGATCTGTTGGCCGAGTATCCGCTGCAGGGCTGACGGTCGCGGTTGTCAGCCCCGAAGCAGAGCAGCAAGGATATGAGCGGCACCCGTGCTGACATCGGCCCAGGTTTCGGCAAAGGCGGTGGCATCACCATGATAGGGGTCGAATACCCCCTCCCCTTCGCGTCCGGGCACATGATTGAGAAAGAGCGACACCTGCGCCGGAGCCGCCGGCGGTGCCATCGCCCGGACATCCGCCAGATTTTGAGCATCAAGGGCGATGATGTGGGTGAACCGGTAAAAATCGTCCGTGCTGATCTGGCGCGCCCGGTAATGATCAATGCCATGGCCTTGACGCCGGGCCTCGGCGCGCGCGCGCGGATCAGGGGGATTGCCTATGTGCCAATCACCCGTGCCAGCCGAATCAATGTGCCAATCGAGTCCCAGCCGCGCCGTTTCGACCCGCATCGCCAGTTCGGCCAACGGAGAACGGCAGATGTTGCCGAGACAGACAAACAGCAGCGCGGGCCGCGCCGCAGAGCCGTGCGTCCTGCTTTCCGCAGCGTCAGTCATCTGTGCGAATCCCATTTTCCCAACTGTTTTGGCTGTAGCCGATTTGTGAAGTTGAAAAGCGGTTCAGGTTGCGTCATCCCCAGTCCTTGCTAACCCTGTTGCCACGGGGAGCCAAGATGAAAGAGGAGCAGTGCATGGAGGAGAGCAAGGCGCCGGGCGAGACATCGTCCGCACCGCAAAAGGCGAGCAGCTACAGCTGGTATGTGCTGACCGTTCTGGTCGTTGTTTATATCCTCAACTTCATCGACCGACAGATTGTCAGCATCCTTGCCGTCGACATCAAACGCGACCTGGGCCTGACCGATCAGGACATGGGGTTCCTCGGCGGGGCGGCCTTTGCGGTTTTCTATGCTCTGTTCGGTATTCCGCTCGGCCGGTTGGCCGACAACTGGAGCCGGGTACGGCTTCTCTCGATCGGTCTGGCTCTGTGGTCTGGCATGACCGCGCTATCGGGTTTTGCCTATAATCAGCTGACCCTCACCCTCGCCCGCATGGGCGTTGGGATTGGAGAGGCAACCGCCAGCCCGACGGCCTATTCGCTGATTTCCGACTATTTCCCCAAGAAGCAGCGTGCGACGGCGCTCGCCATTTATTCCTCCGGCCTCTATCTGGGTGGCGGGGTGTCGCTGCTTATCGGTGCCTCGATTGTCGAAGCGTGGAATGCGGCCTATCCGGATGGCGGCCCGATGGGTCTGGTCGGCTGGCAGGCGGCATTTCTGGCGGTCGGTTTGCCAGGTATTGCCGTCGCCCTGTGGGTAGCAACCCTGCGTGAACCAAAGCGCGGCGCGATGGACGGCGTGGCGACGACTGTATCTGCCACACCGTTCCGCAACTTCCTCTATGACCTGTCGACCATTGTTCCGCCCTTCACCCTGATCGGCGCGGCACAACGTGGAACGGCCGCGCTGGTGATCAACATCGGCGCGGCAGCGGCCTTTGCCGGATTTGCCTGGTTCATGATTGGCGTGACCGGCAATGTGCCGCAATGGTCGGCCGTCGGTTTGGGCTATTATGCCGTGTTCAGCTGGGCATCGACACTGCGTGCCAAGGATCCTGCGACATTCCGCCTGATCTGGGGCACGCCCGCATTCATTTGCACCACGCTGGGCTATGGCCTGATCTCGCTCACCGCCTATGCGCTCAGCTTCTGGGGTGCGCCCTATGCCGAAACGGTGCTGGGCCTGCCCAAGCAGGAACTGGCCTTCTGGTTGGGCTCGACAGGGGCCTTGTCGGGCTTCCTTGGCGTGATTATCGGCGGGCGTGTTGCCGACGCCCTGCGCGCACGGCATCCCGCCGGACGATTGCTGGTGGCGATGTTCGGCATTGTGGCACCAGTGGTGCCAATCTGGATCGCGTTCAACACCGATAGCGGCACGGTGTTTTACGTGATGAACTTCATTGCCGGCATGTTTGGCGCAACCGCACTCGGCGCTTCGGCGGCCACCACACAGGATCTGGTCCTGCCACGGATGCGCGGAACGGCCACGGCAGCCTTCTTCCTGGGCACGACGCTCGTAGGCCTGTCGTTCGGTCCCTATATGGTGGGCCTTATTTCGGACGTCTCGGGCAGTCTCAGGATCGGTGCGCTGTCGCTGATCGCGGTGGTCCCGGTGTCGCTCGCGCTGCTGATCTATGCATGGCGGGCGGTGCCAAAGGCTGAAGCGACGATCAACGAGCGCGCTGGCGAATAATGGCCAAAGGAATGGGGCGGGATTTTGCCCGCCCCATGGTACCGTTGATCAGACGTCAATTCAGCCTGCGCGATTGAGAACAGCGCATATGATGCGGGCACCGCTGTTGCCGGTGGGGTCGGTCCGCTCGTCGTCGGCGACGGCATGAATGATCGCAGCCGTACCGTCTGCATCGAACAGCGCCTCCGCAGTGACATTCGCCATATAATCAAGCGTTCCGGTCCCATCGGCACCAATCACCAGATTGGGCAAGTCACCCATATGCGCGCCGGCGGGATTGAGGCGGCCATGCTGCGCGCCGCCCGGATTGAGATGACCGCCAGCCGAGGTGAACGCAGGCCCTTCGCACAGACCCGTGGTGTGGAGATGCGTGCCATAGGTGCCGGGCGCAAAACCGGAAACGCGCATGTGCACATGCATGTGCCCGGCCATGGGTGTGACGCTGATCATGCCAACAGCGCTGCCATCTGCGCGGGCAAGCGTGCCAGTCGCCAACGGCGCGGGCACGACAGGCCCGGTGGTCGCACAACCGGCGAGGGTCAAGGCGGCGAGGATCAGGGTTGGAGCGGCATAACGCATGAGAATCTCCCGGCTGGATGGCTGAATGCCCTCACCCTAGCGAGATAAACCAGGCAGTGGTTCCGGAAAATTTCGATCAAGGGATTGCGCTGTCCGATCAGGCGCGATCGGGAAGGCCGACGCTGTGATGGACAAAGCCGGCGCGTTCCACTTCGTCCCGGCGATAGATGTTGCGCAAATCGACAAGGACGCGATCGTTGACCAGACTGGCCAAGCGGCCGAGGTCCAATGCCCGAAAGGCATCCCATTCGGTAACGATGACCACCGCGTCAGCCCCTTCGGCAGCAGCATAGGCGCTGTCCACCATGGTCACGTCGGGCATCATCGGCGCGGCAGCCTCCATCCCCTCGGGATCGGTGGCGACGACGGTGGCACCGGCATCGAGCAGGGCCTGGACTATGGCGATCGACGGGGCGTCGCGCATGTCATCGGTATTGGGCTTGAAGGTAAGGCCGAGTATGGCGACACGCTTGCCGCGGACCGAACCGCCCATGGCGTTGATCACCTTGCGGCCCATGGCGCGCTTGCGATTGTCATTGACCGAAACGACCGCCTCGACAATCCGCTGGGGTACGGCATTGTCCTGCGCCGTCTTGAGGAGGGCCACCGTATCCTTGGGGAAGCAGGACCCCCCATAGCCGGGACCGGCGTGGAGAAACTTGCTGCCGATGCGATTGTCGAGGCCGATTCCGCGCGCGACATCGCGCACGTCGGCGCCGACGACTTCGCACAGGTCGGCGATTTCGTTAATGAAGGTGATCTTGGTCGCCAGGAAGGCGTTCGCAGCATATTTGGTCAGTTCGGCGGTTCGACGAGCAGTGAACAGGATCGGCGCCTCGTTGAGGAACAGCGGTCGGTAAACCTCACGCATGACTGCGCGGGCATGCTCATCCTCGGTGCCGATGACGATGCGGTCCGGGCGTTTGAAATCGCCGATGGCGGCGCCTTCGCGCAGGAATTCGGGGTTGGAGACGACCGGCACATGCTTGCCACCGCTGACTTCGGCGATGATGCGCTCCACCTCGTCCCCCGTGCCGACCGGCACTGTCGATTTTGTCACAACGACACAGTCATGGGTAAGATGCTCGCCTATTTCCCTGGCGGCAGCATAGACGTAGCTGAGATCGGCATGACCATCGCCTCGGCGTGAGGGCGTACCAACCGCGATGAAGATGGCATCGACCCCTGCAATGCCTTCGGCAAGGCTGGTGGTGAAGCTGAGGCGACCGGCAGCCACATTGCTGGCGACAAGCGATTCCAGGCCCGGCTCATAGATTGGCATCCGCCCTGACAGCAGCGCATCAATCTTGCCCTGATCCTTGTCAACGCAGATGACCTGATGGCCAAAATCAGCAAAGCAGGTCCCGGAGACGAGGCCGACATAGCCTGTGCCAATCATGGCAATCTTCATCGCGCGTAATCCCTTTTGCTGAGCGGTCCCTTGACCTGACCCCATAAGCAAGCGGGGCCGCGATCATCTCGCAGCCCCGCCTAAATTCATTGGCAGTTCCGATCAAGCGCCCCATGGCACCCAACAGGTTAATCGCCAGTTGACTCCCGTATCAAAACTCGCGGGCGTAGCGTTCGTTACCGACAAAGCCGAGGCCCGAGACCCCGCTGCGCTTGATCACCGCCAGCACATTGTCAACAATGACATAACGTGCGTTGGGGTGCGGTTCGAGTTGCAGTTCCGGAGTCGGCTCAATGTCCTTGGTCCGCTCCAGATAATCGGCCAGCTGCGTCGTGTTGACCGGCGCACCATTCCACATGATGACGCCCGAATCGGCGATGAACACCTTGTTGACGTCCGGCTTGATGGGGTCGTCAATCGGGTTTTCCGGCGGAACCGGAAGGTCGATCTTCACCGCGTGTGTCTGGATCGGCAGGGTGATAATGAACATGATGAGCAGAACGAGCATGACGTCGATCAGCGGCGTCGTGTTCATGTCTCCCATCGGGGCGTCAGCCCCACCGCCTCCCATGCTGATAGCCATGAGACAATCCTTTCTTTATGCGTCGCTGCCGATCACAGACGGTCGACAATGGCGGAACCAGGAGCCGGTTCAGAGATGAACCCGACCTTCTGGAAGCCGGCGAACTGCATGGTGTAAATTGCGCCACCGATGCACTTGTACGGCGTGTTCACGTCACCACGGATGTGCACCTCGGGGAAGTTTTCCTCGGTGATGTTTTCCTGTCCGCCAATATCCTCGATCAGCTTTTCGAGAGCCGAACGGCCACGGTCCAGCAATTGTTCGGACGTCACCGGGACATTGCCCCAATAGACTTCGCACTGGGTGGGATTGGCCGGGTTCCCGCGGATCGTCAGCAGGACATTTTCTTTCTTGGTCGTCGTCGGCTCAAAGGCGACGTCCGGCAGGGTGATCGGAACCGTTTTCAGCGCCACCGGAATTGTGATGAGGAAGATGATCAGAAGAACCAGCATCACGTCGACGAGCGGCGTGGTGTTGATTTCCGACATTGCCTCCACTTCGGTGGGGTCACCCCCTACACTCATTGCCATATCTTTATTCCCGTTTCCGGCCAGACCGGCCCGAAGGCCCTGTCTGGCGAGATCGTTACAACGGCAGCACCGCCTGCTGGCCGGATGAACCGGCGCCGAAATGCCTTGGCAATCTCGGCGCCGCTCAGCTCAGTGGCGGAATGGTCCGCCTGACTCAGGCCTTCTTTGCCGGAGCAGCAGCGGGAGCCGCAGTGGTCACGGCCGGACGAACCGCACCACCCGACATGATGTTGCCGAGAACGTCGTTGGCGAAGGTGCCAAGGTCACGGGCGATCTGCTTGTTGCGGGCCTGCAACCAGTTGTAGGCCATAACGGCCGGAACGGCGACGACGAGACCGATGGCGGTCATGATAAGGGCTTCACCGACCGGGCCGGCAACGACGGTGATCGACGGGTCACCCGACTGGGCGATCTTGAGCAGGGCGTTCAGAATGCCCCAAACGGTGCCGAACAGACCAACGAACGGAGCAGTGGCGCCGACGGTAGCAAGGAACGACAGGCCGCCCGAGAGAACCGAATTGATCTGGTTCTGCGAACGCTCCATTGTGCCGTGCATCCAGTCATGGGCCTCGACGGGATCGCTCAGCTTGCCGTGGTCAGCCTGGGCGCGCAGGCCGTCTTCGACGATCTGGCGATAGGCACTGTTCTTTTCGAGCTTGGCAGCGCCTTCAGCGAGGCTCGGCGCACGCCAGAAGGTGGCAGCCATGTCACGGCCCTGCTTCATGATCTTGTTCTGCTCGAACAGCTTGGTGAACAGGATGTACAGCGAGCCGACGAACATCAGGATCATGATGGCGAGCGTTGCCCAAGCAACGGGGCCACCCTGCTTCATCGCTTCGACGAAACCATACTGGCCAGCTCCACCGGCGGCCTGCGCGAAAGTCATGTTAATCATGTTGCTACTTCCCTCTCGAACTTTGAAATGCCCTGGCGTGGTCCTTGCACCGACGCGAGGCAGGTTGATGCTTGAATATCAATTGTCTGGCAGCTGCCAACGCACACGCTTGTTGTAGGTGGTGGCGGTCGGGTTGCCATCACGATCAAGCGCGGGCTCGAACCGGCCGCGACGCTGAAGGTTGCGGCAGGCAGCCTGATCGAGGGCGGCGTTGCCGCTCGACGAAACCACTTCACACCCCGTGACGCGGCCATCAGCCCCGACGGTGAGCCGCGTGCCAGTGACACCTTCGGCTTCTTCGCGAATCGCTGACGACGGATAATCATCGGTCGTCACCCATTCGGCTTCACGACCACGAGGGCGTGCAGCGCGCGAACGATCCGGCGTGGCCGGCGGAGCGGCAACCGGAGGCGGCGTGTACACAGGCGTCGGCGGCTGTGGCGGCGGCGGCGTAGGAACCGTGTCGCGCACCACGTTCGTGCTGACGCTGGGCAGCGGGCTGGGCGGAACCACCACGGGAGGCGGTGGCAGGGGCTGGTCCGGCGGCGGCGGGGGAGGCGGCGGCTCTTCGACCGGGACTTCCTCGGCCACATCGATAACGTCCAGCTTTTCCGCCACTTTCTTGACGACATTAATCGCCAAGCCGCTGACGAGCAACCATCCGAGCAAGAAGGTGATAGTACCGACCAGTACGATCGATATCACCCTACTTTTCGGATCGACTGAATCTCCATATGCCATTCAAAAACAACGCTCCTCACTAACCTAGCAGTTGCTGTGACCCGGCCCGGTTTCCATTTCTGCCGTGCAACCCGCCCTCCAGCATTGGGTTGCGCCGTGGCCCCAATGGGCCGAAACTCTCTTGCCTTCGCTTCGACTCGGCTAACTATCGCGACGCTACGCGTGGCGCAAACCATTTATCCACGGTAAATGTGGCGTGGCATATGACCACCCCCCATATGACGGCGGCGTGTCTGGTCCGGAGGATATTGATGTTGGCTGGTTTCCCCTGCGTCACCCTGATTCGAATGAGTGTTTTCGGGTTACTCGCCCTGACAGCGCCAGCCACGGCCCAAAGCGTGGCCAGCGGCCGGACAGTCACGTCAGCGCCCGTGATTCCCCCGCCAAGCAGCTATGCCGATGTCGCAGATCATGCAGTCGAATCGGCGACCATCATCGACGCGACCATCCGCCGCACGCGCGAAGTGGAGGCGGCGCGGGCGCCCAATGTTCCGCCCCAGCTGGTGCGCCTCTATGTTGAAGCGGAGGTCGGCACCGTTATCTATGGGCGCAATCCGGTGGCCCGTCGCTTTGCCTATCTGGTGGACGTACCCCGGCAGGCGGATGGTCGTCCGCCAAGGCTCAACCGCCAGCGGGTGCTGCTATTTGCGCGTCCTGTCGACCTGCCGACCCAGATACGGCTGGTCGCGCCCAATGCGCAGCTGGCCTGGGACGCGGGGCGTGACGCGACCGCTCGAACGATTGCCAACGAACTGGCGCGCGGCGAGGTGCCGCCGCGGATCACCGGTGTTGCGCAGGCATTCCATGTTCCGGGGACGATCGCCGGAGAGAGTGAAACGCAGATTTTCCTGGGAACAGACAGCGGCAATCCGGTGTCCCTCAGCATTCTTCGCCGACCCGGGCAGTCGCCGCGCTGGGGCGTCGCCTTTGGCGAGATCGTCGACGAATCGGCGGGGCAGCCGGCTCGGCGGACATTGGGCTGGTACCGGCTGGCCTGTGGCTTGCCGGCCAGCCTTCCGCGCAACGCGATTGACGGCCTGGCCAGCGCGGACATTGCCACAACAGTGGCGGACTACGCACTGGTCGTCCGCTCTGTCGGGGCGTG
Organism: Sphingomonas lacunae; assembly: GCF_012979535.1. Lineage (NCBI taxonomy): Bacteria > Pseudomonadati > Pseudomonadota > Alphaproteobacteria > Sphingomonadales > Sphingomonadaceae > Sphingomonas > Sphingomonas lacunae. The sequence continues at coordinate 1,740,065 of NZ_CP053015.1, read as the reverse complement.
TGACCGGACACCGCCCGCACCGCCACCGGCCATGACGCCACGCCGCTGAACCGCGCACTGTTGCCAGACGGGATGACTTGGCGAGCATGAACCGCTAGGGGCGCGGCGACACATTGAAGGCACCAGGCTGACCGGCCCTGTGCCCGCCGGGGAATCAGACCAATGCCAAACAGCGCGACCATCCACGACCAGGCGGCAAGTGAACGGCCGCCGCTGCGAATCGCCGTGGCAGGATTGGGGACGGTGGGGGCGGGAGTCATTCGCCTGCTGGAAGAAAATCGCGACCTCATCACCCGCCGGGCCGGGCGCCCGATAGAGGTGGTGGCGGTTTCGGCACGCGACAGGAACAAGGATCGCGGCATCGACCTCAGCCCCTATCGCTGGGAAGATGACATGGACGATCTTGCGGCGCTGGCCGATGTGGATGCGGTGGTCGAAGTGATCGGCGGGTCCGATGGCCCGGCCCTGACCCTGGCTCGCAACACGCTGAAGCGCGGCAAGCCGTTCGTTACCGCCAACAAGGCGATGATCGCCCATCATGGCATGGAACTGGCCACTATCGCCGATTCCAGCGACATACCCCTGAAATTCGAGGCGGCGGTGGCTGGCGGAATTCCAGTCATCAAGGCGCTGCGCGAGGGCGCATCGGCCAATCGTATCACCCGCGTATATGGCATTCTCAACGGCACCTGCAATTTCATCCTGACCAAGATGGAGGCCGAAGGACGGGACTTTGCCGATGTGCTCACCGAAGCACAGGCCAAGGGCTATGCCGAGGCAGACCCGAGTTTTGATGTCGATGGCGTCGATGCCGGCCACAAGCTGTCGATCCTTGCGGCCATGTGCTTTGGCTCGCGGCTCGATTTCGGCAATGTGACGACCCGCGGCATCCGCGCCATCACTGCAGCCGACATCCGCGAAGCCGAGACGCTGGGCTATCGCGTCCGGCTGATTGGCATGGCCGAGCAAGGCGAGGATGGCCTTTACCAGTGCGTCCAGCCCTGCCTCGTCCCGGCCGAGCACCCACTGGGTTATGTGCCCGGATCGCTCAACGCGGTGGTGGCCGAAGGCAATTTCGTCGGGCGCCTGTTCTTTGAAGGCGCAGGCGCCGGCGACGGGCCGACCGCTTCGGCGGTGGTGGCCGACCTCATCGACGTGGCGCGCAATGAATATGGACCGGCCTTTGCGATGGCAGTTGAGACGCTGGAGGCCCTGCCGGTGGCGGACTCGGGTGGGCGCAGCGGCAAAAGCTATGTCCGGCTGATCGTTGCCGATCGTACCGGCGTGCTGGCAGAAATCGCCACCGCCATGCGCGATGCCGGCGTGTCGGTTGAAAGCTTCATCCAGCGCGGTGCTCAGGATGGCGCGGCACTCATCGCCATGGTGACGCATGAAGGGGAGGCGCGCGCTGTTGCCGATGCGGTCAGCCGGTTGACGGCATCGCCCAACCTGCTGGGCGATCCGGTGGTGATGCCGATCCTTGATCTGTGAGAGGCAACTCTCGTCCGGATTGACCGGGTCGCCAGTGGGCCATAGCCTGTTGTGACGATGAAGGTGGCCAACTGCTCGCAGAGCGGTGCCATCCATCTGATACGAGGGTAAATGATGCATGGCATTTCGATGCGCAGCGCCTGGAATCAGGGTGTGGCTCTCTTGTTCGGCGACCGGAGGACTGCCGCCATCTATCTTGGCTTGGCGCTGGTCATTCCTTTTCTGCTGTTTTCGATCCACGACGGATCAAATTTCCGCACCTTCTTCGCGTTGATCGCCGATCAGGGCGTGTTTGCCGCTTCGTCGGAAACGCCCTGGACCATTCTCTCGCTCTTCCTTTTCTCTTCCATTGCCTATGTCGGTGTGGCCTTTGCCTGGTGGAATGCCGTGCTGCCCGCCTCCCGCGATGGCGTGATCGGAGAGGTCATGTATGGCCTTGTCGCGGCGTTGATTTCGGTCATCATCGCCTTTGCCATGTATGTGACGATCAACCTGCCGTTTGCCCTGATGATGGCGATGGTGGCCACCGCGATAGAATCAGGCTCGATCAGCCCCCTGCCAATGCTGGTCATCGGCCTGCTCAATGCGATGGCATTGCTTTGGTTCAACGCACGGCTGTGCATGGCTGGTCCGGCAATGGCGGCGACCGGCGGCCTCAACCCCTTCCCTGCCCTCGCGCGGTCCTGGCGGCTGACCGGACAGGCGCAATGGCGGATATTTTTCTATCTGCTGCTGTTCCAGCTGATCGGTCTGGGTGTGATGGCACTGTTTATCACAGCGGGCGTCGGCCTGATCGTCGGCACCTATGATTTCGGCTGGCAGGACCGGGTGATCACATTGGGCTGGATGCTCGTCGAGCTGGCACTGATGGCGCTTTACCTGATCGTTTCGGGTGGTCTCTACCGCGAACTGGCCAATGATACTGACGTCACCGCCTTTGAATAGACCTTAGCGATTGGCACCGCGAAACCGTTCAGGCACGCGCGTCCCCTCGCCCAGATTCCTGTCGGGATCGATGATCAGGCCGACAACATTCACCGCCGCACCCAGCAATTGCGGCAAATCCACCCCGGAGTAGCATTGCCCGGAAATCGAAGCGCCGCATGGCTCGCCGCGCGGATCCACTGCGGCGCCATCGGTAGACCCCGCAACCGGGCCGTAAATCTCTGGCAAGGGCAGCCCTTCATCCTGTTGCCGGCCGCAAACGACGATGTCGCTGGTTGCCGCGGCCTCTGCCCGGCAATCCTCATGGGTACGGATGCGCGCAAAGCGCCTGGCGTTGGCGATATAGTCGACTGGCGTCTCGCTGGATGGTGCAGTCAATGTCACCGCCTGCTGTGCGACGGCCTGATTGGGCAAACCGGCAGAAATGGTTGCGATGGTTACAAAGCCGTAACCTGTTGCGATCATTGACCGCCTCGACATAAGCCATCCCCTCGCCTAAGCGAGCCCCCAAAAGATCACCCTGCCACTGGAAGGTATCTGCGACCATGACGACCAAGGCAAGTCAAATCCTCGACCGCGTACTGGTGCTTGAAATGGTCCGCGTGACCGAAGCCGCCGCCATCAATGCCTCCAAGCTGATCGGGCGAGGCGATGAGAAGGCCGCCGACGCCGCTGCCGTCGAAGCGATGCGCGCCGCGCTCAACGAACTGGCCATGGACGGGACCGTCGTCATCGGCGAAGGCGAGCGTGACGAAGCGCCGATGCTCTATATCGGCGAAAAGGTCGGCAGCGCCCCCGGCACCGGTCCCAAGATCGACATCGCGCTCGATCCGCTGGAAGGCACGACGATCACCGCCAAGGCTGGCCCCAACGCCCTCGCCGTGCTGGCGATTGCCGAAGAGGGCGGTCTGCTCAATGCGCCGGACACCTATATGGACAAGCTGGCCGTCGGCCCCGGCTATCCCGAGGGCATCATCGACCTCAACAAGAGCGTCACCGAGAATGTCACCGCCGTCGCAAATGCGAAGGGTGTGGCGCCGTCAGACATCATCGTCTGCGTCCTCGACCGCCCGCGTCACGAGCCGATCATCAGCGAGCTGCGCAGCCTTGGCTGCGGCATCGTGCTGATCCCGGACGGCGATGTGGCAGGCGTCATTGCCACCACCGACCCGGAAACGACGGTCGATATGTATATGGGCCAGGGCGGCGCTCCCGAAGGCGTGCTCGCGGCCGCTGCCTTGCGCTGCGTCGGTGGCCAGTTCCAAGGACGCCTGGTTTTCCGCAACGAGGATGAGCGCGCCCGCGCCCGCAAATGGGGCATCACCGATCTCGACAAGGTCTACAGCCTCGAGGAACTGGCCAAGGGCGATGTCATCTTCGCCGCCACCGGCGTCACCGACGGTTCACTGTTAGAAGGCGTCAAGCGCAAGCGTGGCGGTATCCTGACCACGGAAAGCATCGTGATGCGCGCCAGCAGCCAGACGGTCCGCTGGGTCAAGAGCCAGCACCGCCAGAAGGACTGAGCACGGCCAAGCCGGCAAGCATAGAGCAATTTGCATGGTGAAAGGGCGGCTGCGCAAATGCGACGGCCGCCCTTTTCCCGTATGTGCAAGCGGGCTCAGGCCAGGGCACGTTTGTAAATGCTCCTCTTGGGCTTTTCGAACAGCTTCATGACCATCGGCTCGAAAAATTCGAGCGGGGCAGTGTCATAGTTGGGGTCAAAGCTGTTCTGGTCATATTTGGCGCAAAAGTCGGCACAGGCCTCGAAATGCGGGTGGCCGCGGTACTGCTCGCGCATGTCCCTATCGAGGCCGAGATATTCGAAGAAATAATAGCCCTGGAAGATGCCATGCTGCTCGCAGATCCAATGCTCTTCCTCGGAGACAAAGGGCTTGATGATCGCGGCGGCGATGTCCGGGTGGTTATAGGCACCGAGCGTATCTCCGATGTCGTGCAACAGTGCCATGACGATATAGGATTCGCTGCGTCCGTCACGATAGGCGCGCGTTGCCGTTTGCAGACTGTGGGTGAAGCGGTCGACCGGATAGCCGCCGACATCGCCGTCGAGCAAGCGCAGATGGTCCAGAACCCGCTTTCCACCCTGCGGCGAATGGACCAGAGCCTCACCGCGAATGATATCCCAGTCGGCCTGTGTGCCCTCGGTCATCGCGTGAAACTTGGCGCGATCCATCACTTGATCATTCATCATCTCTCTCCGCCAACGTGCTGCTTTGCCAGCAGGATACACATGGACTGGTAGAGGGCAAGCACAGGACCGGGACCAACAAAAAAGCCCCGCCGGAGCGGGGCTTTTGGAGGGACTGGTGGAGCCTAGCGGGATCGAACCGCTGACCTCTACAATGCCATTGTAGCGCTCTCCCAGCTGAGCTAAGGCCCCACGTCCGTCTGCCGAGCCTGGGTGACCGCGGCGGTGAGAGGCGCCCTCTAGTGGAGAGGCGCCGATGCTGGCAAGGGCAAAAATGCCCCTGCCGGCAAATTTTTTGCATCAGACGTCGTCGTCGCCGGTTTCCGCGGCCACGCCAAGATCATCGTCGCCGCCGAGGTCGACATCATTGTCGGGCGAGACATTGTCGTCATCGACATCGACGTCGAGATCCAGATCGGCATCGACGCCAGCTTCGTCATCGACGACTTCCACCACGCCGGGCTTGAGCTGCTCGAACGGCATCGGCTGCTTCGACTTGAGCACGGGCTCAGGATGCCAGGCATGACCGCAGTTGATGCAGGTGACGGGCTCATCCTTCATGAGGTCATAAAAACGCGTGGCGCATTTGGGACAGCTGCGCTTGGTGCCCCATTCCGGCTTGGTCATATGTCTGTCAACTCGCTGAAAATATCCCTTTCCGGCCCTTTGCTGCCCGAAAAGACAGTGGCCGGATCGAATCCGCGTGCGCCTTGCCAGAAAGCCGCCGCGCTGTCAAAAGCCGCGCCATCCATGAGCCACACATCGTCCCAGCCCGCCCCCGCGACCTTCGCGCCTTCCGGCCCCCTGACCGGCACCGTCCGTGTGCCGGGCGACAAATCGATCAGCCACCGATCGCTGATGCTTTCGGCGCTCGCCGTTGGCGAAAGCCGCGTCACCGGCCTGCTGGAGGGTGAGGATGTGATGTCCACCGCCGCCGCCATGCGCGCGATGGGAGCGGTCATCATCCCGCCTGACGGCGGGGGGCTTTCCCCCGATGCAGGCATCGGCGGCGGTCATGCCGGACAGGGCGGTGCGGGCCCGGATCGGCTGTGGACCATCCACGGCGTCGGCGTCGGCGGGCTCCTGCAACCGCAGACCGCGCTCGACATGGGCAACAGCGGCACTTCGACGCGCCTGCTGATGGGCCTCGTCGCCAGCCATGCCATCACCGCCACCTTCATCGGCGACGCCAGCCTGTCGAAGCGCCCCATGGGCCGCGTGATCGACCCGCTGTCGCTGATGGGGGCGACTTTTTCCCCCGCACCCGGTGGCCGCCTGCCGCTGACGATGAGCGGCATCGTCCCCGCCGTGCCGCTGTCCTACCGCCTGCCGGTTGCATCGGCACAGGTAAAGTCAGCGATCCTGCTTGCCGGTCTCAACACGCCGGGCATCACCGAAGTGATAGAGCCGGTCCCGACCCGCGACCATAGCGAGCGGATGTTGCGCGGCTTTGGCGCGGACCTGTCGGTCGAGGTCGAGGCAGACGGCACCCGCATCATCCGTCTTATGGGCGAGGCCGAGCTGAAGCCGCAGACCATCGACGTTCCCGGCGACCCCTCCTCAGCTGCCTTCCCGGTTGTCGCCGCGCTGATCACGCCGGGCAGCGAAGTGCGCGTCACCAATGTCGGCATGAACCCGACCCGCGCCGGCATTTTCAATGTGCTCGTCGCCATGGGTGCCGATCTGACCTTCGAGAATGAACGCGAAGTCGGCGGCGAGCCGGTGGCAGACATTGTCGCGCGCCATTCGGTGCTGACCGGCATAGACGTGCCGCCTGAAGTCGCGCCGAGCATGATCGACGAATATCCGATCTTCTTCGTCGCCGCCGCCATGGCGCAGGGGGTAACCCACGCGCACGGCCTCGACGAGCTGCGCGTCAAGGAATCGGACCGTCTGGCGATCATGGCAGGCGGCCTTGCCCGGCTCGGCGTCCATCTCGACGAGCGCGAGGACGCGATCAGCATCACCGGATCAGGCGGCGAGCCACTGGCGGGCGGCAATGGCGAGGTGATGATCCATGCCGAACTCGACCACCGCATCGCCATGAGCTTTGCCATCGCCGGCCTCAACACGCGCGGCGGCCTGACCATCGACGACATGAGCCCGGTGGCGACGAGCTTCCCGACCTTCCAGGCGATGCTGAGGGATCTGGCAGGATGACCGATTGGATCAGTCCCCTCGCCGCCGACATTATCGGCCTGATCGGCAGTGCGCTTTTCGTCGGCGGTTTTGCCTATGCCAATATTGCCAAAACGCTGAACCAGCTTTGGTTCAACGCGATCAACCTTGCCGGGGCCATTCTCTTGCTGATTTCGCTGTCGGTGCATTTCAACCTAGCCGCCTTTGTATTGGAGGCAGCGTGGGGAACGATCGCCCTTCTCGGTCTCGGCAAGGCGGTTTGGGAACGACAGCGACCAAAGGACCAGCCAGCATGATCATCGCCGTCGACGGCCCGACCGCTTCGGGCAAGGGCACCATCGCCAAGGCATTGGCCGCGCATTATGGCCTGCCGCACCTAGATACCGGCTTGCTTTATCGGGCGGTCGGCCGCCAGGTGGCGCTGAATGGCGGCAATCCGGATGACGCGGGCGATGCCCTGGCTGCGTGCGGCTTTGCCGATGCGCTGCTCGATGACCCCATTCTGCGCGATGAGGCAACCGGTGGCCTGGCCAGCCGCGTCTCCATTCATCCGGCAGTGCGCAAGTCCCTGTTCGAGCGGCAACGCGCCTTTGCAACGCAACCCGGCGGCGCGGTGCTCGACGGGCGGGACATTGCGACGGTGATCGCGCCCGATGCCGATGCCAAGCTGTTCGTTACCGCTTCGGTCGATGCGCGGGCCGACCGGCGCTGGAAGGAGATGCAGGCGAGTGGCGGGGTGGCTTCCCGCGAATCGATTGCCGCCGATCTCGCAGCGCGCGACGAGCGTGACCGCAACCGCGCCGCCGCGCCGCTCGAACAGGCCCCCGGCGCGGTGCTGCTCGACACCAGCAATCTCAACCGGGAAGAGGCCATCGCCGCCGCCATCCTCATCGTCGAGGCCGCGCTACGCAGGGGTAGCTGAGCCCGCCCGCCCTGTCACAATAGTGTCACACATCTGTCACAGGGCTTTCGCCTTGACCGGCTAATGCCCTACTGTCGGCGGGCCAATCCCGCGGAAAACGGGGACGTTGACGATGACAGCGATGGCGATGAAGGCCGCATCAGCCCTTCGCGGCAGTGGTGACTGGCTGGCCGGGCTCAAGACAGGGGCTGCGCCGTGGCTCGACCTTATCGCGGGACCGGGCCCCCTTTGGTGGCGCTTCACCCGCTGGAGCCAGCGCAACAGCCGCTGATAACGAGGCCCCAAGGCCGGAAATGCTTGCTGTTCGCGTATTTTTGGGTTAGGGGCGCGCGCATCAACCGGTCTTGTGGTCCGGTGACGATGACCGGGAAATGAGCAGCCCTGCACGAGGCAGCCCCGGCGCAATGATCCGGCAACGGAAGCAAGGTGGTCCGCTCAAGAGGGTGTGCCGCCCTGCCTTCGTGCTTTTTCACATGCGCCAGCCAGTCCACCGTCACCAACCGCAAGGACGTGCGATACCCGTTTGGCAATCCGGCCAGACGGGGATGTTCGGCCACAAGACCCCGGGAACCAACCTGGCGGCCGGAATAGAAATGTAAGGAACTCCAACCATGGCCTCTTCGGCTCATCCTACCCGCGACGATTTCGCGGCCCTGCTCAACGAGACGCTCGGCGGTGCCGACACCCAGTTTGAAGGGCGCGTCGTAAAGGGCACCATTACCGCCATTGAAAACGACCTCGCCGTCATTGACGTCGGCCTGAAGAGCGAAGGCCGCGTGCCGCTGCGCGAATTCGCCATGCCGGGCCAGAAGGCTGACCTGAAGGTCGGGGACGAAGTCGAAGTGTTTGTCGACCGCGTCGAAAACGCCATGGGCGAAGCGATGCTCAGCCGCGACCGCGCTCGTCGCGAAGCCGCCTGGGATCGTCTCGAAGAAGAATTCACCAAGGAAGGCCGCGTCGAAGGCGTCATCTTTGGCCGCGTCAAGGGTGGTTTCACCGTTGACCTCGGCGGCGCCGTGGCGTTCCTTCCGGGTTCGCAGGTCGATATCCGCCCGGTTCGCGATGTGCAGCCGCTGATGGACCTGCCGCAGCCGTTCCAGATCCTCAAGATGGATCGCCGCCGTGGCAACATCGTCGTGTCGCGCCGCGCCATCCTTGAAGAAACCCGCGCTGAACAGCGGTCAGGCCTGATCCAGAACCTGACCGAAGGCCAGGTGATCGAAGGCGTCGTCAAGAACATCACCGATTATGGTGCGTTCGTTGACTTGGGCGGCATCGACGGCCTGCTCCATGTCACCGACATGAGCTACAAGCGCGTCAACCACCCGAGCGAAGTAATCGCCATCGGCGATTCCGTCCGCGTCCAGATCGTTCGCATCAACCGCGACACGCAGCGCATCAGCCTGGGCATGAAGCAGCTGGAATCGGATCCGTGGGAAGGCGCGATGGCCAAGTATCCGATCGGTGGCAAGTTCAGCGGTCGCGTCACCAACATCACCGAATATGGTGCGTTCGTCGAACTGGAGCCTGGTATCGAAGGCTTGGTCCACGTTTCGGAAATGTCCTGGACCAAGAAGAACGTCCATCCGGGCAAGATCGTTTCGACCAGCCAGGAAGTCGAAGTGTCGATCATCGAAGTCGACAGCGACAAGCGCCGCATTTCGCTCGGCCTCAAGCAGGCACAGTCGAACCCGTGGGAAGCCTTTGCGGAATCGCACCCGGTTGGCACCGTTGTCGAAGGCGAGGTCAAGAACGCAACGGAATTCGGTCTGTTCATCGGTCTGCCGGGCGACGTCGATGGCATGGTCCACATGTCGGACATCGCATGGGGCATCTCGGGCGAGGAAGCGCTGGCGCTGCATCGCAAGGGTGAAGCCGTCCAGGCCGTCGTCCTTGATGTCGATGTCGAGAAGGAACGCATCAGCCTGGGCATGAAGCAGCTTGAAAAGGGTGCCCCGAGCGCTGCTGCCGCTGCCGGTGGCGGTTCGGCCGGTTCGAGCCTGCGCAAGAATGAAGTCGTTACCGTCACCGTGCTCGAAGTGCGTGACGGCGGCCTTGAAGTGCAGGTTGGCGAAGATGGCGCGACCGGCTTCATCAAGCGCACCGACCTTGGCCGCGATCGTGACGAACAGCGTCCCGACCGTTTCCAGTCGGGCCAGAAGTTCGACGCCATGGTCATCGGTTTCGACCGGTCGAAGAAGCCGAACTTCTCGATCAAGGCCATGCAGATTGCCGAAGAAAAGCAGGCTGTCGAACAATATGGCTCGTCGGACTCGGGTGCATCGCTTGGCGATATTCTAGGCGAAGCGCTCAAGGCCAAGCGCGAAGGCTAATTGCCTCGCAAAGCAAAGAAAAAGGAAAGGGCGGCCAATGTGCCGCCCTTTTTTTCTGCCTCCAGTTGCCCACCAACATGCCGAATCAGGGCATATTGATTTGGATGATGCTATTCTATACCATTGGGTAACGGTCGAATATGGGTGGATCGACCGTTACCTCCCCAGGGACCATGACGTGCGTTGTCGCGCGTTGTTTTCCTGTAGTTGGGGCGGGTCGCATCGCCCAGCGGGCTCGCCCAACGATAAGGAAAATATGCAATGATCCGGTCTGAACTGGTACAACGACTGGCCGCAGAAAATCCCGGCCTTCGTCCTGCCGAGATTGAAGCGGTGACCGACTCTTTCTTTGAAACCATCATCGATCATCTAGCACAGGGCGGCCGGGTGGAACTGCGCGGTTTCGGCACTTTCTCGACGCGCAGCCGCGATGCGCGCGAAGGCCGCAACCCCAGGACTGGTGAGATTGTCTCCATCCCGGCCAAAAATGTGCCCTATTTCAAGGCGGGCAAGGAGATCCGTTCTCGCCTGAACAGCGACTGACCAGTCAGGAAGCGCAGACGTTCGAGCTGGTCCTATTGATCGCCGACACTGCGGCCAGACATTGAAAGGCCGTCCCTGTGCCCAACCACCGGGCCGGCCACTTGCCATGGCGCACGATCGCTGCAACAGACAGGCGAGCCCGTGCGGACGTGGCGAAACCGGTAGACGCGACAGACTTAAAATCTGTTTTCTCTGAAGTGCGGGTTCGAGTCCCGCCGTCCGCACCAGCTTGGCGATGCAGTGCATGCCGCAGAGAGTTTGGCAGGCGCGAGATGACTTGAGCGCGCGTTTCCCCTATGGAACCGGCATGATGAAAGGGGTTCGGACATTGAGCCGCAATCATGACTGCCGCTGCGGGGTTCCTGTCAGGTGACCGAGCTGCCGTGGCGCCGATTGCTGCGTTGGCTTCACCTGTCGATGGGCCTCAGCGTCGGCGCTGTCTTTTGCCTGATCGCCCTGTCTGGCTCTGCGCTCGTCTTTTATCCCGAGATTGACGCAATGTTGCATCCGGAGATGGACGATCCGCGCACTGCTTCACTGGCGTCTTATGATCGGGCGATCATCGTCCTGCGTGAAACCTATACCGACAAGCATGGCCCCTGGCGGTTTGAAGTCACCGGCGCCGCTGGCCCGATACCAGCCCGTTACTATAATCCGCCTGAAACGGACGGCCGCGCTTTTGCGCCAATGATGGTGTGGCTGTCTGCCGATGGTCAACAGATAGTGCGACAAGACTGGTGGGGCGATTATGCCATGACGCTGGTCTATGACTTTCACTACCGCCTGCTCGGCGAGCATATCGGCGCGATCATTGTTGGGTGGCTGGGCATCGCAACCACGCTGTTGCTGCTATCCGGTCTGGCGGCATGGTGGCCGAAAGGATCGCTGCGCAAGGCGCTGCGGCACCGGCGCCAAGCTCCTGCGGTGCGCCGTTTGCGGGACATGCATAAGCTGACCGGACTGGCCGCTTTGATTCCGCTTGCCTTGCTGTGCATGACTGGGGCGATGCTGGCCCTGCCTGCTGAGAGCGAGACCATGCTGACCCCGCTGCTCGGGCCGCCAGATCCTGCACCGGACAGCAAACAGCTCACAGCCAGCACCGGCCCGGATCTGCCCCCATCACAGGCTGCGGCAACTGCCCAACGCGCCTTGCCCAATGCGCGGCTGGCCTGGATCGAAATACCGGGAGCCGGTGACTGTTGTTACCGTATCCGGTTGCAACAACGGTCTGATCCCAGCCGGCGCTTCCCGCACAGCTTCGTTCTGGTCAGCCGGTATGATGCAGGGCAGATCATGGTCAAGGACGCCGCACGCGCGGGACCGCACAGCCGTGTCAACAACTGGCTCCACCCGCTCCACGACGGGTCCTTTGGTGGCATGGCAACCCGCCTCGCGACAGTGCTGGTCGGCCTGTTGCCCTTGCTGCTGTTTGGCAGCGGCCTGTGGCGGTGGCGATTGCGCCATCGCCGGGCGACACCCCAGAGGCCAACCAGGGGCTAGCGCAACGAAGGTGGCCCGTAGCTGTTCGGCCCCGCTGTTCCCGGCAAAGTCATGATCACCAGCAATCCGATGTTGGCCAACGTCGCCACCGGCCCACCAATCACCAGCGGCACAATCATCAGCACCAGCAGCCATCCCGATGCGTTCATGTCATGCAATCGGCGCACTGTGAGCGCCACATGCGGGATGATCGTTGCGAGGACCACGATGGTAACGACAATCGCTCCCAGGGTGTCACCGACGGCCTCGGCGAAAAGGAGGATCACCAGCAGCGCAATGAAGAGTGCGAGGCTGTAGCTCCAATATTCGAGCCGGGTCGAACGACCGTCAAACTCCGCATAGCGGTGCAATGGCTGAATCCACACCGGGTCCGCCAGCCAGCGCGGAGGCGGTCCGGCCGGAGCAGGCGCCCGCGCTGCCGTCACACGTTCCTTTTTGAACACGGTAGATACAGGTGGAGCCTTGCGACCTATTGGCTTGGCAGGCTCTGACGTTTCCATGGCCTCGGGTCCAGCTGCCTGCGTCGATTGCAACAGGGGCTCCGCTGCCGCCTGTTCCACCTCGCCATCGCTGACCAGGCCGTGTGTCGGAGCGGTGTCGACTGGCTCCGTTGCAGCCTTGTGTGAGGCAAACCGCAAGTGCGGCAGATCACCGGCATCCATCACCTTGCGTCCGCTTGGCAGAAAGGCGGTGACGCGGGTCGAGGGGGTGAGCGCACCCGAAGCAATATGGGCCCAGGCGTCGTCTGATGAGCATATCAGATGCCCCTCCCCCTGAAAGCGGAAGGAAAAATCTATCCAATCAGATTCAGTCATCCGCGCAAAGGGCCTTCCCTGCAAAGCGGAACGGACATCGGCAGCGCTTGTCAGTCAATGAAGCCGGCCAGCTCGCCGCGCGGCTCGGCGAGCAGCAAAATGTCCCCCTGTTGCTGTACAAGGCCAAGCCGGTTGATCCGCAACTGACCACTGCCGCCGGCGACAATGTCATAGGCTGCCTTGATCTCACGCGGCACATCGCGGCTCTTCGCAAAGGAACTGCTGAAATCGCTGATAAAGTAAAATGAAGGCAGCAGGATGATCCGGTCATGTCCGTTCAATTGCAGCGCGAGCAGCTTTTCAGTGCCCATAGCCTCGCTGGCAAGCTGCACCTGCCCGCCTTCCACCGCGTGCACCAGACGGGTTCGCCCGAACTGGCTGACAAAGCTGTCATAAGCCTTTTGGCTGACATTGGCGCCAGCGAGGAATTGCTGGAACTGGTTCTGGAAATCGGCAACTGCCTGATTGGCGGCCTGATGAGGATCAACCGGAGGGGGTGCGCGCATTTCAACAGGAACTGCAGGTGGATCAGCGGGCGGCGGAGCGGCATGACCGGTCAAGCCCGCGTGGTCGGAGCGGTTGTCCGCCGGAGGTATCATGCCCCATCCTGTCGGCTTGGACCGGGGAACCGGGGAAAATCCGCCCACAGCCTGTTGCGGGGACATTGTCCCATGCTGTGGAGAATTGGCCCAGTTGGCCTGCTCCGCCGCTTCCTTGGTCCGTTCCGCGCTCTGGGCGAGTTTCAACCTGTCCATGTCGCTGCGCAATTCGGACAACTCGCCGAGCAGTTTGCGGCGACCAAGCCAGCCCCCTGCAAATGCGGCGATCAACGAAAAGGCAAAGGAAATGGCGACCGAAATCCCCAGGGTTTGGCCGTCATTTTTCGATGCCACGGCTCTGGGCGCTACCGAAGGGCCCGCAGCCTCAGCGATTGGCCGCGGGGCCTTCACCGGCATATCCAGAGTCACAGCACGCGACTGCGGTTCAGCACGCTCTAGGACGCCAAGGTCATTGCGTCCGCTGACGACAAATATTGCCGCCAGCAATAGCAGGGCCACGACACCCAAAATGCCCCAAAGCCAACGCCTGTCCATTACATCAACTCCGCCTTGATGCGTTGTTCACGCCGTTCGGCAGGTGCTGCCAATTCCCCGACCAACGCCTTGAGGGCGACAATGAAAGGCGGTTCATAGGCCGGTGTTTCCCCGCCGGCTTCCTGTTTGGACTCGATAATGCTTTTCTCGACAGCAGCTTCAAGCGACTTCCAAACGCCCTGCTGCTTGCCACCGCCCATATCGAGCTTGATCACCTCAACGGCGCGAAGCGCGTCGATGAATGCCTGGAACTCGTCAAGACCCACCGACCGCACTTTGGCATCAAAACTGCTGCCAGTGATAATCGCGTCGGGCGCGATGACGGAGCCGTCAGCCAATGTCAGCGTCAGTCCGGCCGGAATGTCTGTTCGCGCCTGGCGGGCCCCGCTCTTGACGTGGGGATCGATTGTCGGCCGCTCGACCAGCATGCCGTGGACCACCTCCAATTTCTCGTCCTGCCAGCTGAACAATTGTGGTTCGGACGCATCCGTGAGGCCCGCCGCGATGGAAAAGACCGACACGGCGGCGGTAAAATCGCTGCTGTCATCTGGTGCCAGCCTGCCATGGATGCGCTTGAAGAGGCCGGCACCGCGTCCACACAAAGCAAAGCTGCTGACCTTCGCAAGTTCGGGGTCGGTAATGGTACCATCGGCGATCAATTGCTTGACGATACGTCCCAGATACCAGGCGATCCCGGCGATGAAGGTTAGACCGGCAATGCGCAAAGGCGCTCCGGTTCCCTTGGCGAGGGTCAGCGTCCAATGCTTGTCCATCGCCTTTTGCAGGTCGAGATCGCTGTCCTGTGTACCCGTGCCGCTGAACAGCAGTTCGGCGAGATCGACATGCTCCTTTTCCCGCCCCTTGCCAGACGCCGCCTCGGCCGCGGCAGCGAACATGCGGCCCCAGGAATCCAGTCCAATCTTGTGCAAAATCTCCGGGTTCTGGCTAAGCAGGCGGGTGAAAAAGTCCTGCCCTGCTATCCGGAAGGAACCACGCCAGCGTATCTCCTTGGCTTCCCAGATGGTGACGTCGGTGGTGCCGCCGCCAATATCGAGAACCATGTTGAGTCCCTTGGCGTTGAGATTGGACCCATCAAGGAGACAAACCGCAGACGCCAGCCCTTCCGAATAAAATTCATCGAGCGCCTTTTCACCCAGATCAGTTGAAATCGCCGCCACCCGTTCGATCAGATGCTCGCGATAACGGCTCATCTCGCGGGAGCTGAATGCATCGGGCACGGAATAACGCCACATGATCTGACGTGGATTGCGCTTTGATTCCGCCAGCACCTCGGCAGCCGTCATCGTCAGAAACTGTTCGAGGAAGTCGGATGCAGCCGCTGACTTGCGCTCGTCATGGCTCCATTTCAGCCCAAACAGCGTATTGTCGTAAATCCGCTGGAAATCGAGCCATTCCTCGTCCTCGCCGCCTTCGGCAATCGACTGGGCAGGATGAAAATAGATCAGATTCTTGAACAGGCTGACCGGCTCATGGCTCTGATAGGGCAAACGCTCAAACGCCACTGTTGATGTCGGCGTCTTGCGCATTTCCGAAGGCTTGAAAGCCGGCAGATTCGTCCTGAAGTCATACAGCGCATTTTCATGCGTTTCGGGATGACGCGAGCGGATCGGGAACAACAGGCGTTGCTGGAACGTGATCGGCCGCGAACCCGCCCGGTCGAGGCAGGCGACCGTATTGGTCGTGCCAAAGTCGATAGCGACAACTGATGTCTGGTTGCTGCTCGGCTCCTTCACCTCAAGCGGGGTCAGGATAAGGCCGGCGTAGCTGATGCTGCGTTCTCCACTCCCTTCAAAATAGGTGATGGCATCGAACGGCATGTTCGAAAACAGCATCTCGTCATGGAATTCGCCGCTCGCCGGTACAACCGACTGCTCAAACTCACCGCTCCGACCCTTGGGCAGGCCACCGGCATTGAGGTCAAGCAGGCTGCTGATGGCCAGTTGCGGTGAGTTATGTCGTTGCACCTGGCGAACCAGATGCTCGCAGGACAGGCCCGTGCGGGGCAGTGCCTGATCGACAGCACCCGGCTTGTAATAGAGCCGCAGATAGTAACGGTCCCACACCGAAGACCGGAAGTTCGGCCACAGGCTGGCATAATAGGCACGCCAGTCGACCTTTGTGACCAGCAGATAATCCCCCGGACCGGCATCCTCGACATAATGGCGGGTCATGTCGATCCGCCGGCCTTCGGGCTGGTCGGTTTCCAGCACGATGGACAAGGTCACCGAAGCACGATTGCCGCCAAGTTGACAACTCAAACGACCGGACAGCGGCCCACCACCCGTTAACAGCGCCACCGGCCTGACGGGCAACAACATGTCGCGCAGGTTCGACGGATGCGCCTGGATTTCCGGACCGTGCCGTTCATTTTGCGACCGCAGCCTGATCAAGCGGCGGGTCATCAGGTCATCACCCGTGACGATCAGCCAGCCTTCCTCCATGGCCTTTGTCCGCACATCCTCCAACAACGCCGGGTTGACCAGCAGTTCGGACAATGTCGTGTGGCCCCAGACGAACAACGACCGCGGCTTGACCCCCTGTACCCTGGCAATCGCCTCATCAACCAGGATCATGCCCTTGAAATGGCCGCCCTCTCCGGCAACGTTGTCCGCCAGCCGGATACGGGTGCGGGACAAAATCCAGGGGTCCAAGTCCCCTGCCACCGTTGCGCGCATCATCAACGGATCGAAGAGGGGGTGCAGTTGCTCGTTCGATGCCGTGACCGACACTTCAATATCGGCAATCTCGCCAATTTCGGCCTCAATCTCCTTGCCATAATCAGCCAAAAGCTGGGCGATCTGAAGGGCGATGGGGTCACCGCCCTGATTTTGGAGGTGGGTTTCCAGCTTTTCCAGCCAACCGGCGAGTACGACCAGTTGCGTGACCGAAAGCGCGTCCGGACCCTCAAGCTTGAGAGGGTCCACGATACCACTACGCATCCAAGGGATTTGTGGGATGGCAAGGTCATTGACCGATCGACCGGGCGACACCAGACAGATCGGGTTGGTCATGGCAACCGGCCGACCGCTGCAATCGAAGATTGAAACCGATTCCCACAGATGCGCCTGTCCGCCAATCGCCACCTCTGGCCGCAGGTCGCGCAGCACATCGCTGAACCGGTTGCTGCCCGGCGGCGAAAGGGCCGCTGAACGGCTGATCAGCTCATAGGCTGTCCCGGCCATTTCCTGCAGTGCGAACATGGCAAGCAGGCCGCGCCACTGCGGCATGACCAGCGCATGGATGGTATGCTTGCGGTCAAGCAGCGCCTCACCAAAGGTACGCGCCTGCGCCCAGGGATCGGGGATGGCACGAACAGGCTCCTCAGGATCGAGGAAGGCGCGTTCATTGTCGACACTAAGACCGCGGCCAATGGTCAACAGCCCGACGTCGGCATTTTCCCAACGGCCTGCGACCTGTTGCGGCGGAACTTCCGAGCCTGGATGCTGCGGAGGGAGGTTGGCGATAGGCATGACTTACCTCACTCGGACAGATTGATAGGTTGCGGCGACAACGCGGCCAATGCCGGCATGACCGCCAGGCACATCCAGCCCCTTGGCGCTCAGCTCGCTGTAAATGGCGTCGCCGGCACGGGTTACCGGAGACCGGTCATCAAAACGGATCATCTGATTGAAAATCTGCATGAAATGTCCCCGGCCAAAGCCGGGGGCAAGCGCCACCGGCGCTGTTGGCGTCGCCTGATGATGCGGAGACAACAACAGGCTGAGCGACCACAGCCCTTCGCCCCAGCCGACGCCGGGACCATGCTGCCGTCCCATATGCTCCATGGTCGCGGCCCAGGTGAGAATATGGAACAACAGGGTCCGCAGGGTTCGCAATTCCGGCTCGGACTCTTCGATGCTGGCCTTGTTGGCGAGGCGATAGGCCCAGTTGGGGTCAAGAAACTTGTCCGGCACCCGCAATTGCGGCTCCACAAGATAAAGCCAATAGGCGGCAAAGCGCAGCAACTGACCAAGACGGTCCAGCGCGACTTCCGATTGCGGAAAATCCTGCCACAGCAACTGTCCGCCGGTGCGTGACATGCGCATTGTCGGTACCTTGCCGGTCCCCAGCGCGTCGCGCTCCTCCTGCGAAAAATCCTTGGTGAAGAAGTCCAGTGCAGAGGTGGCCGCAAAAATCTCTGCGGGCAGCGGCGGATTTGCCTGGCTCTGGCCCCCGTCCTCACCATAACCCAGCGCGAAGAAGGGTTGCCAGCCGCTGATATAAAAGCGGTCAAATGTCCGTTCATGGGTGAACAGATTGTCGTAATATTCCAGCGCCATCTTGGCCTTGGGCATGAGTTCGTCGGGGCTGACCGCTGACACCTCCTTTTCATCCAGCTTGTCGAACGTGAAATAGGGCAGCATCAACAAGCCGCCGAGGTTCACATTGCGGCCATTGGTCATCGTTGGATCATTGCGCATCCGGTTGAGCTTGCGCGCCAAGGTCGGAAAACCGGCAGCCCCGGTGCCGCCAAAGGCCGAACCGACGATGAAAATGTTGACCTTGCCCTGCTGCGGATCGTTCATCAGTTCCTGCATGCGGCCGACAAAGTCGTTATTCTGGTCAGTCAGGGCAGTCACAAAGGCTGCCGAACCAACATGGGCCCGGCCACGATAGCCCCTGCCCAGACCCAGATCCTGTTCATCACCATTGTCCATGAACAGCATGTCGAACAGGTCATTATGCTCATCGGAGAGGTTCTGGCCGATCATGCTTTTCAGCGTGGCTGAACCCTGGTTCGGCATCCAAAGCGCATTGAGCCTCGGCTGCACGAACAACGGCAAGACCCTGGTACGGCCAATCGCCGGCCCATTGTCGGCTGACCAGTTCAAGGCGTTGCGGGCCTGTGCCACACCCCATTGGTCACGCATCTCACCCATCAGGGCAAGCAGGTCACGGGTACGCTGCAGATTGCCGTTGGCCCCGTCCTGATCAACCAGGCCGACATGCAGATGGTCAGGCCCGTTGCCCGCCGCGACCATCACCAAAATGGCCTCGACAATCTTTGCTCCGGTGCCACCGACACCGATCAATATGTTGGTCATGGGTGCTTACTTTCCAAAGCTCGGCAAAAAGGCCGACAACGGCACGGAACGCTGCATTGTCGGCTTGACACAGGTCGCGGTGGCGAAGTGAAAGGCGAGGACCAGCAACAGCCCCCCGAGCAAACCGGTCACGATGTAGGCTGTTCCGACCAGCAGGGCCGCCATTCCAGAATCAAGCACATTGATCCACCACATGATCATGGACAGCACAATCAGGGCGATGAGCAGGAAAGCCCACAGCGGCTTGCGGCTGCGCGCATCTTCTTCAATCTGCGGACTTAGCGATGCTGTGCTGGCCAGGAAAATGATCGCCAGCACGATACTGGCGATAAACACTTGCACAGTCCAGTTCATCAACAGGGCAAAACCGTCTTCCAGCGCATAGTCGATCGCGAGCTGGGCATTTTCGGTCCCGTTCGCGGCATCCAGTGCTTCCTGGGCAACATAGCCCGGATCACTGGTCATGACATAAGCGATCCCGACCACCACAGCGGCGAACACGAAGTGAATGCCGATCGCCAGCAGCGACTGCACAACCAGCCGACCAAAATTGATGCTTTCCTTGCGCATAAACTCTTTCCCCTTAGCCGCCCTTTATCAGTCTGCGGAATGGACCATCACGGTAAATCCGGTCACCGGTCTCGATTGTGCTTCTGTCGTGTCAGCCAGCGCATCCTGAAGGATGCGTCCAAATTCGTTGATGTTGAGGGTGGGGAACATCGGACCGGATGGCGCGACATAATTGCCACCTACCATCGGCAGCGACCATTGCTTCATCCAGGCTGTCTGCGGATTGTCCTGCATCACTGACAGTCGGCGCATCTCTCCGGTCAGCACATAGGTGCCTTCCTGACGGAACGTCTGTCGCACCAGTCCAGGCTCCAGATGAAAATCGACCTTGCCGCCCGGTTCGACCCTTGGCCAGTCACCTGCCAGATTGTTCAGCTCAATCCAGGACCGCGAGGTGCATTGATTGTCACGCCGCCGCCACACCCGCACGCGCAGCTGGGTCGGCCCCTGCCAAACCGAATGAGGTATGAACAGGCTGGGGTCAGGGCCGCTCCATGTCGGAAAGGTCGCAGAATTGCCCTTCGCCGCGCCCGGACGGTCGAGGTCAGGATTATAGGTGAACTGTTGCACAGCAAGCCCATTGAACACTTCGGACGACCCTGCCCGGAACAATGGCGAACTGCCATCGCTCAGTGGCTTGGCAGCCAGTTCGGCTTCATTGGTGGGCGCGGCGGTAAAGATGGCGCGCTTCCAGCTGCCGCGCTCGGCCACGCCAGCGGCAATTGCCGGGGAGCCTGACCGTTGCAAACGGGTATCAAAGGCGCGGACATCAGCATCGGGACCGATCACCAACACATATAGCGGGTGTGTCCCGGCATAGGGCATCGAACCCAACTGGCCCTGCCCGGCGGGCAGATCATAAATCTTGCCATTGAAAGGAGCCGCAATGCCATAGACAGAAATGGCGCGGTCTTTCAGAATCTCCCTCAGGGAGGGCTGCAACGCTGCCAGTGCACTGGTGTCCACGGAACTGTTGCTGAACCAAAGGTCGGTCACAATGATCGCCATTTGGTCGCGCTGACCTTCGACAATTTTCAGCACATCATCAATGTGCGACTCACAGGCTTCATCATCCCGTGAGGCACAGGCATAATGCTCCGGCTTAAGCAGGGCCGCTCCATCGCGAACGGGCGGCGTGACGGTCCGGCCAAAGGCGCGGAAACGGGTTTCCACCCCCATTTCAGCGAGGCTGGCAGGAAAGGTGCCGATCACATCCTGGAACGGCCGGTCCATGGTTGTTGCACCGGCGATATAGCCCATCATGCTCGCCGACCGGTCAACATAGATGGTCGCGGCCTTCAGCGTTGCTCCGCCTGTTGCCCCGCGAGCGGCTGCGCTGTCAGACGCTGTGCCAGTGCGCGCTATCCACGCGCGGCTCGGCTGGGGGAAACAGTCGAGCTGGTTGGCAATGCCGGATGGACGGTCAGCGCCACATCCCGACAGCACAAACGATGCCACCAAACTGGCAGTAATGGTCGTCCCCATGCTCCGCTTTGTCGTGCTGCAACACTTAAGGGGACTGAGGGCTGTACCTAAAAGCGAGGAAACGGAATGTTTCAAGCCCACAAAATCCTCCAAGAACCGATTCGCAGGATCAATATGGCGGGCGGCTGGATTATATGTCCAGTGAGTCTTGCATTTACCATCACTTGCAAGGACAAGATGGTTGGTCACTGGCCATCATTGAGCGATTGGCGGTGGCTTGGATATTGCTTTGGCGATTGGTCGGTCATGGGGGACTGAAACATTGGATTGGCAGGAATTTTCCTTCTCTCTCAATGGCCAGTCCCATCACGTTTACAGCCGGGAAGAGGCTGAAACGCTCATCAGGAATGGCGTGCTGCTGCCTGAAACACCTGTCACGCTGTTTCTGGCCAGCGGCAAACGTCGCCGGACAACAGCCCAGACACTTGATCTCGGCTTCGCGCCCCCGCCTCCCGTGCAACAGGCGCCGACATCGCCCATGCAAGTGCAGGCACCATCACCCAAGCCCTTGCCGCCGGTCACCGACGCGGAACCAGTGCCGCCACCCCCTGCCGCTGCCACGCTGCCCAAGACTGCCAAAAAGACCGCTCCTCCTGTTTCTTCGCGCCCTCCCGCCGAAGGTGGCGGTGCCAACGCCCGCAGCACCAACGGACCTCAACCGGCCGATCCCTTGTCACCAACCCCGCCGGTACCAACGGGATTTGTCATCTTCCTGGTCATCATATTGGCCATCGCGGTCATCTGGTTGTGGAACGACGCTCCGGTCGAGGAGGCTGCAACCGGAACCGATCCAGTCACAGCAACAACCAGCACCCCCACCCCGGATGAAGCAGGGCCGGCTCCCGCGAGTGCCCCAGTCGATCAGGCGCCAGTGCCGGCAGTCAACCCGAAAGCCGCGCCTGAACCGGCTCCGCGCGACATTCCGCGTGCATGCCGCAGCTGGAGCGAACAACCGCGCGAGCTCGAACTGTGCAGCGCGGTTCAATGGCGCTACCGGCGCCTGCAAGTCGCCTTTGCCAGAGCCGCTATCGGCGGGGAGTCGCCGGAAACCACGTTGCGCTTGGCGATCAACAGTTGCAGTAGCCGCTCGTGCGTTGAACAGCGGATTGATGCACGGATTGCTGATCTCACCCGCCCTGCACCGGTCGCCGCACCACCGCCGGCTGCCATTCTTGAGCCCGCCATCGTTGACCGGTCCCGCGAAGCAGCACCACGGGGCAATCCGGCGCGCTGGGTAAGCACCAGTGATTACCCAGCCTCGGCCTTGCGGGCCGGAACCGAAGGCACCACCCATATCAACCTGACGATCGGGCCGGAAGGGCGCGTAACGCGCTGCGATATAACACAAAGCAGCGGAGATGCGGCACTCGACGGCGCCGCCTGCGCAGCCCTGCAACGGCGCGCCCGCTTTACCCCGGCACTCGATCGCGACGGCAATCCCTCAACCGGCAGCTACACGACGCGCATCCGCTGGCAGATCCCGCGCTGACAAAGCAGGGCCTTCGGAAAAAGTTGGTGCACCACGCAGTCCGGGCCGAAGCAGTCTTTGGCGAGTTTCCCTGAAACCACCTGCTCAACACTTTTTTGGTTCCAGCCATCGCCAAGTTCGGACACGGCGAATGGAGCGCGCACGGGTCAGGGCATTTGCTCTGACGATGAGAGTCGTGCGGCTATTGATTCGACAGGGATTGTCGAATTTCGTCCCGATACAAGCGACCAACTGGTACTTGCAGGTCATTTTTCAGGGTGATTGACCGGCTCGATTTGGCCAGAACAAATTCCGGTGCGACACACCAAGAGCGATGGACTTGCATACCGCCCAGTTTTTCCATTGCTGCCACAGCATCTCTGAAGCGATAGTGGATCAAATCCTCACCCCGATCAGTGAAAACCCGGACATAGTGCAGTTCTGCCTTTATGGCATAAACGGTGCCTCGCAGTGCCGGTCGCATTTTCCATAGAAAATCGGGTTCAGGTGCGGCGGTGACAGATGCTGCTGGTTGTGCGGAGGATTTATTGACCCTTTCTGCAGATTGTCTCCCGCCATAGGCGTAAAGGTGTCCACGCAGTCGAAAGGCCACGAGATTGATCGAGAGCCAAAGGACCAGTGGGGCCACTGCGCTGCCGAGATATTGCCCGACTGTCATTTGCCCCAACATATCGAGTCCATGGCGGTCAAAGCCCCATAGTCGGAACACTTCGCCGAAAGACAGATTCAGGACGATTGAAAGGGGTGCAGCGACCAGAAAGCCCGCCACCAAAGTAACCAAGAGAGGGGCGCCATTATGCTTGAGGCTTCCTGACAAAGGCCGGGTGATGAGATCATTGACCAGCCATCCGCTCGCGCTGAGCAAACCCCAGATCAGGGCGCATGCCAGCCGACGGCCGGGTTCACTGTTTTGCTCACTGATCCATCCGAACAGAAAGCCTACACAAAACGGAACAGCGAGGATGCGGACGAGCTCGGCACCGTCGATCTTGATATGGACTCGACGCCGGACTGAGAATGCCATGTCAAATGTAGCCATGATCCTGTCCTTTCAATACTTCACTGTACCAGAAAAATGCCACCTGTCGGACAGTCCCTTTCAGACCTGTCCGGCTGGCGAACAGCCTGGGTCTCCAGCGACATATCCGCCAAGATGGACAAATGGACTCTGCGCCGTTCGTGCAATCAGCCGTGTCGTTCGTGCAGGCCGGCATGATTGCGGCATTACGTTCCTCTAATCAGACGCTCCTAGCTAGTTGATCACCATGCCGACGACGAGGCGGCGGAACTATAGCCTGATTTGGAGCAGCGCGTTGCAAACCACTCGGAGGGACATTCTAGCCGGACTGGCAAGCGCCCCGTTCATTCTCTCGGGCGCCACAGCCCGTGCAACCGAACCGCAACAGATCGGCGGTCCGGAACGCAAGTCAGTGGTTGTTATCGGGGCAGGTCTTGCTGGCCTCTATACGGCAATGCTGTTGCAGCAGGCAGGATTGGACGTCATCGTCCTCGAGGGGGCGTCCAGGGTTGGCGGACGCGTCTACACCGCAGACTGGCTTGAAAACATGCCTGAATTCGGGGCCAGCCAGATTGGCCGGTCCTATGCTCGGGTGATTGACCTGTGCAGACAGTTCAGCCTGCCTTTGATCCCGGAAGACCGCAATCTCATGGCCATGGCCAGCCATATCCGTGGCCAGTGGACCAATGCCGCTGATTGGGAAAGTTCTGCGGCAAACTTGCTCGTCGGTGACGAGCGCACCATCCAGCCAGCCTTGCTGGGTGGCCAGTTGATGGGGCGGTACAACAATTTGTCCGACCTCAGCGACTGGCTCGACCCTGCCCGTGCCGACCTGGACATATCGCTGGGAGACTTGCTCCAGCGCCATGGCCATTCGCCCGAAGCGCTCCACCTCGCCAACCTGTCTGGTACGGGCAATGATGCCTGGTCGGCATCATGCCTGTCGATGATGCAGGAACAGACTCGCGCCCGTTTCGATGCACGGTTCGGCAATGTCGAATTGGGCCGGGAGGAACGGCCATACGGGTTCGACAATGTTCGCGACCCCAACGGCGGTCTCGCGCTGATCAACAATATTGAAGGCGGTTGCGAACGCTTGCCCAAGGCGATGGCGGCATCGCTTGGCGACGCGGTGAGGACCGGCAAGACGGTAGGATCAATCGAACTGTCGGGCTCTCGGGCCGTGATCGATTGTGTTGACGGAAGCCGTTTCATTGCCGACTTCGTCGTATCCTCAGTGCCCTTTACCAGCTTGCGCCGAATATCGATCAGCCCCATGCCCGCCGGGCCGCAGGCGGAGGCGATCACGCAACTGGGCTATGCCCATACAACGCGCGCCTTTGGCACCATCACTGAGCCGTTCTGGGATGACGGGATTGACCCTTCCTTCTTTACCGATGGACCGGTCAAGATGTTCTGGGCTTTGCACAAGCGAGGTGGTGACACGCACCACCGCTTCATGGTGGTGTTGACGGGTGCCGCCGCCAGCCGGATGGATCAATTTGCACCGGCCGAAGCATTGGCGCTGATCGAGGCGGAAATCGGCCGCATACGTCCCGCTGCGCGCGGGAAACTGCGTTTCAGTGGCATTTTTGGTTGGCAGACGGTGCCCCTGATTGGCGGTTGTCGGCACATGTTTGCGCCGGGCCAGGTCACCCGCTTTGGTCGTGCGATGATTGAGCCCTTCCGCATGCTGCATTTCGCCGGCGAGCATACCCGTCGCCTCGAATTCGGCATGGAGGCAGCATTGGAAAGCGGCGAACGAGCCGCCTTTGAAATATTGGAGCGGGTCGGTTGAACCGGCGTTCCGCTGCCCGGCCCGACTCGAGCGCGTTCAGCTGGCGACAGAACAAGGCCGATCGTCATTCAATGACCACAACCAAACAGGGGGGTAAATAAGATGAAATCCTATTCTCTATGCACGCGAACGGCACTGGCGCTTGCCACGTCCATTGGGGCCATGGCCATCAGTGCCAGCGCCTTTGCGCAAACAGCCGATGCAGGCGACGGTGATGACCTGATCGTCACCGCCCGCAAGACCGATGAAAGCATTCTCGAAGTTCCGCTCGCCATCTCGGCAGTGACCGCCGAACAGCTTGAGCAGACCGGTGCTCGCAGCCTTGATGAAGTGTCGCGTCTGACGCCCGGCTTCACCTTCGAAAGGACGATCGGCACGCTCGCGCAGCCTGTGATCCGCGGCCAGGCACAAACGCGCGTGACCAATCCAGTGCAGAATGTCGCCACCTTCTTTAACGGTGTCTATCTCCAACGTTCCTATCAGGTCGACAGCGATCTGCTCGACATTGAACGCGTTGAAGTTGTCAAGGGACCGCAGTCGGCCCTGTTCGGTCGCAACGCCTTTGCGGGTGCCGTGAGCATTGTTACCCGCCGGCCCGACATGGAGCATGTCCGTGGCCGCTTCGAAGCGACGATTGGCAACCATGACCGGCGCGAATTGCGCGGATCGCTGTCGGTGCCCTTGGGCGGCTTTGCCGCGATCAGTGTTGCCGGATCGCTGGCTGATTTTGACGGTACATGGCGCAATGCCAATACCGGCGCGGCGGCCCTGACTGGTGACTCGCTGGTGACCGAGGGGCGGCTCAACGGCTATGAGAACCGTTCAGTCCTGGCGCAGATTGCCATCGAGCCAACCGATAACATCCGTATTGACGGTTTCTGGAGTCACCGCGACATCTTCATTGAGAGCGCGGCCACCTATCAATTGTCGAGTACCTTCGCCATCAGTCGCGGCAATGCGATGAATTGCACACCCTTCGCAGCGCCAGCCAGTCCGGCGGCAAATGGTGCCAATGCTCTCTTCTGTGGCGCGCTGCCGGTCAATCCGCCGATCGGTGCGGGCGACCCGCGCCGCGCAGGCTTGCTGGTCGACCGCCGGTCCTATGGCCAAGACGGACAATCCGACGTGGCGGGCGCGACCGTTGCAATCGATGTGACCGATGCCCTGTCGTTGACCTATCAGTTCGGCTACACCGATGCCAACGCCACCAACGTCGCCACGCTTTCGGGTGATCCGCTCAACGGTTCGGCTTTTCCCTTCTTCCTGGGGCAGGTTCTGTTTGATGCCCGCGGCAACGGCAGCCTCACATCCAAAACCCATGAACTGCGCGCGCAATATGAAACCAGTGGCCTGCGCATTCTGTTGGGCGGATTTGCTGGCACGGTGGATGACTTCAGCTTTGGCGGGACCGCATTTTTGGCCCCCAATTCGACGACAGACGTGTTCGCCAACATCACCACCCCGCTCAGCGGCTATGGTGCCACGCAGCGCGATGAACGCAATCGCGCGGTATTCGGCCTTGTCTCGCTTGAGCTGACCGACGGCCTCCGCGTTTCTGCGGAAGCCCGCCAGAGCTGGGAACGGGTGCGCCAACAGGGTGTAACCGCCGCTGGCGCACGGACGGGTACGCTGTTCGAACGTGAGTTTCGCGCATTCACTCCGCGCTTCACCGTTGATTATCAGCCCAATGACAATTGGCTGATCTACGCGTCTGCGGCCAAGGGCGCGAAGGTCGGCGGCTTTAACGTGCCAACGGCCACCAACCCGCTAACGGCTGCACAGCAGGTCTTTCTGCCCGAATCGAACTGGACCTATGAGCTTGGCGTGAAGGGCACTTTGCTGGATCGCGCGGTGACGTTGGAAGCGGCAATTTTCCATACCGATTGGAACAATTTGCAGGGTAACCAGTCGGTCAACCTGGGCCAGCCGGCGATCATCCGCAATCTCGCCGGTGCCAATGTCGATGGCTTTGAACTGACCGCCATCATCCGCCCGACCCGTTCGCTGACCTTCAATGCCGGTCTGGCCTATGCCAACAGCCGCTTTGCCGCCGGCACTGTTGACGACACGATTCCGCGCGCGCTGTGCACCTCCTTGGCGACCTGTCCGACAACGGGTGTGTATTCGAGCGACATTTCGGGTCGGTCGATTCCGCGCGCACCGGAACTGCAACTCAGCGGTGGCATGACCTATCGTCAGCCGATTGGCAGCATGTTTGGTAGCGACATCGATCTGGTGACCCGCGTCGATGTGTCGGTTACCGGCCGTCAGTACACGGACAACACCAACACGGCCTATGCGCCGTCGCGTGAACTGGTTGACGCCAGCATTGGTATCAGCAGCGAAGCCTGGTCGCTGCGTCTGTGGGCGAAGAACGCGTTTGACCAAAAATATGTTGCTTATGCGTTCACCACCTTCGCCGGATCCGGTGCGGGTTCGGGCGTCACCTATGGCACCTTGCTTGGTGACCGGAGAACGCTCGGCGCGACCGTGTCGTTCAACTTCTGAGGCAGTCTGGCAGCGGGCGAACAGTTTCTGCTGTTCGCCCGCTGTTTGTCGAATGCACTGAAAAA
Source organism: Sphingomonas lacunae (assembly GCF_012979535.1). Classification (NCBI taxonomy): domain Bacteria; kingdom Pseudomonadati; phylum Pseudomonadota; class Alphaproteobacteria; order Sphingomonadales; family Sphingomonadaceae; genus Sphingomonas; species Sphingomonas lacunae. The sequence continues at coordinate 1,712,078 of NZ_CP053015.1, read as the reverse complement.
ACAAGGTTTCCCTCTTCGTGCACCCCCTGTTACCCCCAATTCGCGCCGCCTACCTTGCACTCAGCTGTCTGTTGATCCTTTTCGCAGATGCCGCTGTTGCCGAAGGCGGAGAAGGCGATGGGCCATCGGCCGAACAAATTGCCCGTGTCGAAGAGCGTCGAGCCAGTTTTCCTGTCGCCAGACTGGTGGAGTCGATTGATTGGTATCAACCATTGGTCAACGTGCCGGGACGCCCAAGCAGCTTTCCGCGTCGTCGCGTTTTAGTCGCCAACCTTGAGCCAGAACTCCGCGCGTTTGCTTCCGAAACAGACAGCTTTGCACTTTTGGTCGCCCGAGAAGGCAGGCTCATACACGAATATTACGCGCCAGGCTTCACAAGGACCAGCCGATTTGACACTGCGTCCATGCATAAAGCCATTGTCTCCCTGCTCATCGGAGCTGCCATTGCTGATGGGGCAATCAACAGTGTTGATGACCCGCTGTCCCGCTATCTCCCGAATTTGCCAGATGATGGCCGCGGGTCGATAACCTTGCGCCAACTGCTTGAGATGCGGAGCGGATTGCAGACGCCCCCTGTCAGCGAAAGCGCCGCCAGTCCCTACTGGCAGACCTATTTCGGCAACAATCTGGACTGGTCCATTGCACGGTGGCCGATGCATCCGGAAACCAGAGATACCTTCTATTATGCCAACGCCAATACCCAGTATCTTTTGTGGGTACTCCAACGGTCTACGGGACAGCAATATGTTGACTATTTGTCGCGGCGCCTGTGGCAACCCATCGGCGCGCAGGATGCCCGGCTTTGGCTGGATCGTGAAGGGGGCAGCCCCCGCGGATTCTGCTGTTTGCAAGCTAGTGCCAGGGATTGGTTGCGCATTGGCGAACTGATCCGCAATCAGGGCAAATGGCGGGGCGAGAGCTTGATACCTGCTGAATGGGTCGAAGCGATGCTGGCACCATCAATCGCCAATCCCAACTTTGGCCGCAATATCTGGCGGGGTTCCCCCTATGCGCCGACGCGCACCTACGGCCCTGGCGTTCCGGCTGTCGTCCGATCTGCAGAACCTTTCCAGCGTGACGACACAGTTTTCATCGACGGCTCGGGCGGTCAGCGCGTCTATGTCATTCCGAGCGAGGGACTAACCATCGTCCGTATCGGCCGCCCCCAGCAAGACTGGGATGATTCCAGACTGCCCAATCTCGTCGTTGGGCTCGTTCAATGAGAGGATCGCAATGTATCGGATAACGGCCACCGCCCGAAACTGGCGGAAGAGGGGGTACTCTCCCGCCAGGCCTAAAGAGTTATGCGGGCGAATGCTAACCCCAAAAGGCATATTATAAATTAAATACAATTCCCCATTTGTCAATATATTAATGAGACATTATAGAATATATCTGCTGCGAGTAGCAGATATAATTGAAGATATGTGTCACTTTTATTGTATTTATTCAAAATATTTCATAATTTTACAGAGACTAAATTGTTTGTACCGCAAAGAAATGGTGATTTTGTTGGTAAGCAGGATGGCAAAAGCTGGCACCGGCAACCCTAGAGCGCCGACCAGGCAGATACCGCCACCAATGTCGTCACGCTGCTGAGCGCCAAACGCGTCCCCAAGACCGGCCAGCTGCTCTCCCTGCTGCGCCGCCCCGACGGCACCAGCATCGAAGAACTCATTCTGATGCGCGACACTCATCGGTCACTAGCCGATCGCAGATAGCGTCGATGCCACGCTCGACAGTGATAGAACCAGATGAAAGCGTCAGCTCTCAAGGGCGCTGGTGATCTTGCTGAACGGTGGCTTTGTTGGAGGAGGCAACTATCACCGCCAGCGCGGACCGAACCTTGTTCATCGCGCTATTTCGTCTGTTTTGATATCTTGTGCGCCCTGTTATTCGGGAGAACAGGGACATCTCGGCTATTGGGGTGTGCATTTGCGCACAGCGACGCCTCGCAAATTTGAGTGGTGCACCCGACAGGATTCGAACCTGTGGCCCCCAGATTAGGAATCTGATGCTCTATCCTGCTGAGCTACGGGTGCATGGCGGACCGGCCGCTAGCCGTCCCTAACGCCGTAACCGCCCGTGCGTCAAACGGCTTTGCTCAGTTGCGCTGCTCGGGGGGGACCACCGGGACGAGCAGGGGCATCACAGCGATACCTTCTTCGGCCAGTGCTTCCGCTTCCTGGGGTGTTGCTTGGCCATGGATTGGCGAAGGCGCGTCAATCTCTCCCTCTTCCGCTGCACGATGCAAAGCCCGGGCTTCATCAGCGAAACGATTCCCAACCCAGCGCGATTGGGGCAACATTTCCGCTTGCGACTTGGCAATGGCGTTCAGCATGGCGACCGCTTCTGGTGGCAATGCCGGCAAAACTGGTGGGGCACTGATCATTGCGGGCACTGCGCCTGAACCGCCGTCAGACAATTCAGCCGGCGCAACCGGTGCACTATAGCCGCTGCGGCTATTGCCCTTGGCAGCAACATTGGGGGCCATCACCGCCTTGCCAATCTGTGATCCGCTGCACAGGGGGCAGGCGATCAGCCGGCGTCTTTGCTGGTCTTCATAGTCCGTGCTGGACCGAAACCAGACCTCAAAGACGTGGCCGCACTGACATTTCAGGTCAAAGGATATCATTGCAGGTTTAACAGCGGGTCCAGCTTGCCGGCGCGATCAAGCGCCATCATGTCGTCGCAGCCACCAATATGCCGCCCGTCGATGAATATCTGCGGTACCGTGGTGCCGCCATTGGCACGCTCGATCATCTCGGCGCGCTGGGGACCACCCATGCTGATGTCATATTCCTCGAACGCCTGACCCTTGGCGGTCAGCAAATCCTTGGCGCGGTGGCAATAGGGGCAGAAAGCCTTTGTATAGATTTCGATCCTGGCCATCGCTGATCATCCTGTGGTGCGGGAAACATTGTCCGTTTCATGCGCGATATGGGTGAGTATCAGCCCGTGTCAATGCGGCCATACAACAGATCCGGATCGGCCCGGTCGCGATCGACCACTCTGGCAAAGGCAGCAACCTCTACCGCCGCCGCGCCAGCCCTGATGAGCGCCTTGGCACATGAAGCGGCAGTCGCGCCGGTGGTGAATACATCGTCGATCAGCAACACCCGGCGACCAGCCAGCAGGTTGCGCTTTTCAGGTCTGGCAGAAAAGGCCCCTGCAACAGTCCGCAAGCGCGCGGTCCGGCCAAGCCCCCGCAGCGGCGGTGTCCGCCGGTGTCTCATCAGCGCGTCCACCTCCATTGGCCAGCCGGTCAGATGCGCCAAATGCCTGCCCACTTCGGCAGACTGGTTGAAACCGCGATTCCACAGGCGCCAGCGATGCAGCGGCACTGGCACAATCAGCGGCGGATCACCCGCCCTTTCCACACGTTGAACAGCACCCGCAATCATCCGTGCCATCAGACGGGCAAAGCCGGTGCGTCGGCCATATTTCAACCGCATGACGATCGAACGGGCGACTTCGCCATAGACCAGCGGCGCATGCACTCGGCTATAGGGCGGTGGATCCGCGATGCATTGCCCGCACATGGCGCCCTCTCCTTGCGCGATGTCGAACGGCACGTCGCACCGGCTGCAGGCCGGACCCACCAGAAAATCCAGCTTGGCCCAGCAATCAGCGCAAAAGCCGCCATCGCCGCCTGTCACCACGCGACAGGCGGCACAGCGCGGGGGGAGAACAGCGTCCACCACTCCCTTGGCCGCTGTCATCAGTCCCCGCCACACAGGCGCCAGCAGCGCCGTTCCGGCGGTGCTCTCATCCGGCGATTCGTTTTGATCGGGATGGTTCTGCTGCATTGCTCACTTGTGACCCTGAGCCACTCGGGGCACAAGCCGGCGCGATGACTAGCGCAACCGATATACCACAATCCGCAACGCCCGCCCGCAGGGACTTGTTTGATCGGAACCGGCGCGCACAGCGGCGCGCTCGCAACCCCGGCCCGCGCGGTGACTGGTTTGGTGACCAGATGGGCCAGCAACTGCTTGACCGGCTTGGCGATCTGACACGCACCTTTGCCAATGTCCTGATCATCGGCCGGCGCTGCCCGTCGCTGATCGCGGGGCTTGCCGCCATTCCGGCGACATCCAATGCCCAAATCAGCTTCATCGAGCAAAGCGCAACACTCGCGGAGCGGTTTGGTGTCATCATCGGAGAAGAAGATCAGCTCCCGGTTGAACCAGACAGTTTTGACTGCATCCTTTGGCCTGGCGGTCTGGAAAGCGTCAATGATGTCCCGGGCGCGCTTCTGCGCTGCCGGTTGGCCTTGCATGGCGACGGACTGTTGCTCGGCTGCTTTCCTGGCGACGGCAGCTTTCCACTGCTGCGTCAGGTCATGCGGCATAGCGACGGAGATGTCGCCGTTGCGCGCATGCACCCGCAACTTGATGCACGGGCAATGGGCGATGTGTTGGCCAAAGTCGGTCTGACCATGACGGTCGTCGATTGCGACCGTCTGACCCTTTCCTATGCCAGCCTTGCCGATCTTGTCGCCGATCTACGCTCTGCTGCATGGACCAACATGTTGAGCGGGGCTGTACGGCCCATAACCCGCCAAGGTCTGGATTGGGCCAATAGCGCCTTCGCCGCAGCCAGCGACAATGGCAGGGCGTTGGAACAGCTTCGCCTGATTCATTTTTCCGGCTGGTCCCCCCATCCTGACCAGCCAAAGGCTGCGCGACGCGGCAGCGCGACCATGTCACTTGCCAAGGCGCTCCGGGCCCGCTGAAAGACAGTCAGCGGAACAGCAAGGCCAGACGTTCCGCGAGAGGAACGTCCAGCGGAGCCAGCGGATAGTTGGTCAATTGATCGGCAGGCACCCACGCCAGGGCATCCGCGTCCATGGCAGAAACCTCTCCTCGCCAGACCCGGCAGCAGTATAGTAGCAAGACCAGCGGCTTCCCGTCATTCGTTACGCCAGTGACAAAGGAAAACTCCTCGAGACTGCCGGGCTCCACCCTTATTCCCAATTCTTCCGCCAGTTCTCGACAGAGTGCGACACGGCAGCATTCACCCGCCTCCACCTTACCGCCGGGAAATTCCCATAATCCTGCCAATGGCTTATGCTTCGGACATTGCTGTATCAAAATGGCATTGTTTGTGTCGATCAGGGCGGCTGCAACAACTAACACGGCAAAATCTGTCCTCCAGCCATTTTTCTTAAGCAATTCATTAACCCTGCGCACGCCATAAGCCACTCTACAGGAACATTATCTGCACCTCTGACCAGGGTGAGGGAACATGCGGCGAATAATCCACCGGTTTTGCGGCGAAAGTCGCGGAGCTACGGCTATAGAATATGCCATGATTGTGGCAATGATTGCACTCGCGGCAAGTGTCGCCATCCAGGCGTTTGCCGATGGCACGGTCGGGATGTGGGAATTTGTGCGCAACGAGGCACTGACCAAGCTTTGATCGTCTTCAGGGCGACCGGCCTGGCGGGCCGGGCAGCGACAGTGACGACATTCCTTCGGGCGGGATTGCAACAGGCAATCTCGCCCGAAGCGCATTTGAGGACCGCCAGATCCGGCAGCAATGCGCCCGAAGCCGCCCTCACCTGCAAGCCTGCTGTCCGTCGGCCGGAAAAATAAATGCCGGAATTAAGGTTTCGGGAACCTTTTGCCCTTAGCACCAAGGTTGTTGAGACGGTCCAACGACCGGCCCAACCGGGTAAATGTGAGCTTGAACCAGGAGACCAGTTATGAACATGATCAAGAAGATGATCCGCAACTCGAAGGGTGCGACCGCCATTGAATACGGCCTGATCGCCGCTCTGATCGCCGTCGCCGGCATCGCGGCTTTCTCGGCTGTTGGCACGGGCGTGCAGGGCACGTTCACCAACGCTTCGAACAAGCTGTAATCTTCCGCCCTTGTCGACTTCTTGTCGGCAAGATCGGAAATTCGAAGGGGCGACGATGCAAATCGTCGCCCCTTTTGATTCGGGATTTCAGGCACCGCGCCCAGGATCTCTTCCAAGGTTCAGCCTGAGCAGGCTCGGCGTGGGCAGGCCGATCGGGCAATCACCAATTGGCAGCCCTGGCCCTAATTGCCCGCATAAGTGACAATCTTCACTCGCTGGCCAGGAGTCAAAACAGCAGACGAAGACAGCGCGTTCAGCACAAGGAACCGCTCGAGCTGCGAATCCTGATAGGCCATGCGACTAGCCAGGCTTTGGACGGTATCACCGCGACGCACGGTTACAACAGACACTCTGCGCGGACGAATGGCGCTTGCCTCAGCCGGCGTCAGCCGTCGGACCGAAGCGAACATGGCATCAAAAACCGACAATCGACCTGCTGGCGCCAATGCGGCAAAATGATAGGCCTTCGACGAATCAAAGGCATAGGCAAAGATGATCAGGTCGACCTGACCTTGCTGCGTGGTCGCCCTGGCCGTTGCATAAGCGGCTGGAATACCGTTGACGGTCGTTCGATTGATCGCCCCCAGCTGAACATTCGACTGATTCTGCCCGACAACAGTCTGGAACGCCTGCCGGACATAGGCATCCAGATCGCCGCTAAAGCTGCCCATCGTAAACTGGGCTTGGCCATTGGCACTGCCGATTGAAACCGCTGTGGTCCCGTTGGAAATGCGAAAACCCTCCGGAACACTGAAGCCCAAACGCAGGTCCGGGTGCAGGAACTGTCGACCTTCGACCACACCTTGCCGGGGATCATCGGCATAAAGCAGATTGTTGACCGCATTGAGGAACTGGTCCCGATTGGTGCGGCCGTTCACCACATTCATGGCTCGGGCACGCTCAGTCGCCCGCCTGACCCGTGATGCCGGATCGGGGTGGGTGCTGGCCCATGCCGGTATATTGCGGGCAGCATCCTGCCCCGACAGGCGCAGGTCGAGGGAGTTTTGGGCATCGAGACTGGCCAGCACCGTCGCCAGAGCAGCGGGATCATAACCCGCCGCACTGATATAGCGGATACCCAGATCATCGGCCTGCGTCTCCTGGCTGCGCGAAAAACCCAGTGTCGCCATTTGCGCTGCTTGCATCGCATTATTTTGCAACAAGCCACCAAGGCTGCCCAGCAGGCCACCATTATCGCCAATGGCACCGCCCAGCACGGTGGCGAGGACGCCAAGGATCGAGTTGCGTGTGGCACGCCGCTGGCGCTGCTGGGAATGGCGCGCGGCGGTGTGGCCGAGTTCATGCGCCAGAACCCCGGCTAGTTCGGCTTCATTGTTCATCAGAGCCAGCAACTGGCGCGTGCTATAGATAAAGCCACCGGGAAGCGCGAACGCGTTGTTGACCGGCGAATTCAGCAGCGTGACGGTGAAATCATTCGGATTGTTGGACAGGCCCGACTGGACGGCCACCCCCTGCCCCACCGTCCGCACATAGGCTGTGGCAGGCCCGGCATATTCGCCGCCAAACTCCTGCATGATCTGGGCATGGGCCTGCGCGCCCTGATTCTTCTCAGCCTGCGTAAAAGGACGGACTGTGCCGGATTGAGCCAGCAAAGGCTGGGACGCGAGCCCCAACGCCGTCGAACCTGCAAGGGTCACACCCAATAAACGAAGCGACGTTTTGACCGGCACTGTCCCTCTCCCCATCTTCCGGTGTCTGCCACTGGAACGAGCGACTATTATGCCGGGACAGGGTCACATCGTCCAATCCGCTGTGCATCTCTTGCCCTGAACGACAGGCGAGACGGGCTAGAGTCTTCCCATGGCTAGGAATTTTTCTTCCCTTGCCTGACGGATGGCATCAGCCTGTCGTCCTTCCCATTGCTTCAGCGCCGATTCGATCGATCGTCGCAGAGTGGCTATCGCGGCCACGGTATCACGGTGGGCACCCCCTACCGGCTCGGGCACAATCTCGTCGATCACCCCCAATGCCTTGAGGTCTTGTGCCGTCACGCGCATTGCCGCAGCGGCATCGGCCGCCTTGTCAGAGGTGCGCCACAAAATGGAAGCGCAACCTTCAGGAGAGATGACCGCATAAACGGCATGCTCATACATCAGCACATGATTGGCGGCAGCAAGCGCAATGGCCCCTCCTGATCCACCTTCGCCGACAACAGCAGCAACAATCGGCACGCCCAGCGCCAGGCATTGCTCGGTGGATCTGGCGATGGCTTCCGCCTGCCCACGTTCCTCGGCTTCGATTCCGGGAAAGGCACCCGATGTGTCAACCAGCGTGACCACCGGCAGACCGAACCGGTCGGCGAGCTGCATCAAGCGGATCGCCTTGCGATAGCCTTCGGGCTTGCCCATGCCGAAATTATGCTTGAGCCGCGTCGCTGTATCGTGCCCCTTCTCATGGCCGATGACGACTACCCGGCGACTGCCCAAAGTGGCCAGCCCGCCCAGAATAGCCTGATCATCGCCAAAGGCCCGATCACCCGCAAGCGGGAGGAAATCATCGAACAAACCAGCTACCAACTGGTTGAAATGGGGTCGGTCCGGATGCCGCGCCACCGCTGTCTTCTGCCAAGGAGTCAATTTGGCATACAGGTCCCGCAACTGGGCAGCCGCCTTGGCCTCAAGCCGCTCTATCTCGGCGTCTACATCCAGATTCTGATCGTCAGCCGCCTTGCGCAGGTCATCAATCTGATCCTGCAATGCCGCGACGGGCTTTTCGAATTCGAGATATGTCATCATGGGCAAATGCCGGTTAGGCGGATGGTCGGCCGACGTCAACAATCGCCATTACCTGCCGTAACCATCCGCGGCCGCATTTTGCCGTGCGCCATGCGGGCAAGCGGATGCCGCTGATTGACCAGTTCGATAAGCCGCCGGCTGTCAACATGCGTGTAAATTTCAGTCGTGGCTATGTCAGCATGGCCCAACAGCGACTGCAAAACCCGCAAATCCGCACCCCCCTCAAGCAAGTGCGTGGCAAAGGCATGGCGCAAGACATGCGGGCTGACCCGCGCCGGGTCGATCCCGGCGGCTGCCGCCGCCTGCTTGATCAACTGGAACAACCGAACGCGGGACATTGGCTTGCCACGGACCGGAAACAGCCACGCGCTATCAGCTGGTAAACGGGCGATCCATGCTGACAGAACGACGCGCGCCCGTTCCGAAACGGGCACCATGCGTTCCTTGTCGCCCTTGCCACGGACAATGAGATAAGGACGATCAATAGACCACGCCCGCCGGGTCAGGCTGACGAGCTCGCTAGCCCGCAGCCCCGAACCGTAAAGGAGCTCGACCAGACATAACAAGCGTATCGCGGCGTCTGGCGCCCCTTCCCTCGATGCAGTCTCTTCGAGGGAGCAGAACAGGGTTTCGATATCCTGATGATCCAGCAATCGAGGCAAAGGCCTTCGCGACACAGGCCTTGCAAGGCCTGTTGCGGGATTGTCAGGCAGCAATCGCTCCTCTTCACAAAATTTGAAGAAACCCGTGACCGCAGACAGCTTTCTGGCAAGCGTAGCGACAGACTGGTCTTGCCAGTTTGTTGCCAATCCGGAGAGCTTCACAGCGTCGGCGCTGGCCAATCCACCGCTGCCGGCCAAATAGAGTGATGCCTGTTGCAGGTCGCGGCGATAGGCCTGAAGAGTGTTTTTGGCCGCACCTCGGTCAACCGCCAGCATCTCCAAATAACGGTCAATCAACGACCGATCTTGATCGGCAAGTTCAACAGTCCGGCGCTGCTTGGCCATGTTCAACTGCGGGTGATGGCTTCTGCCGCGATCATGCGTGCTTCTGCGCCGAGCCCAACCATGCGCAAGGCGCGGGTTATGTGATAGATGTGACGTGGAGGCACGCCCTGCCAATTGCGCCCCTGCAAACCTATTGCGGCCAACACCGCAACAGTACCGGCTTCATTGCGCCGCGCTGCCTCATCAATCGCCCGCGTCCAGCTGGTCTGCTTGCCCAGTTCAAGCGCATGGTCCCGTGACAAGGTTGCCACATCGTCGCCACTCACCCTCTCCAGCCCAATCAAAGCGGCTGCGAGCATGCGGGTCCGCAATTGACCCTCGCTATCGTCATCCGAAGCAAAGTCCGCAACCTGAGCCGCCGACACGCCAACAAGAGGCGTGGGAGACCCAACCGCCAGAAGGCCCCACCCTGATGAGCCGACTGCAACCTTGGGCGCCCAAAGCATGGCATTACGATCCAACCCGCCCGCGAGCATGGCCGAGAGCAAGCCATAATTTTCCTCATCGGACAGATCAACCGGGCCAACGCGCGCTGCAGCGCGTGCCGCAAGCACATGGCCGCTGTAGCCAGCGCTACCTTCACTCAGGCCCAATATCGCCGAAACGCGGGCGGAAAGGTCGGCAAGCACGAACGCCGCGCGCAGTTCCGCCCCCTTTGCGGAGATGGTGTCGCCCGGTTCGTCGGCATCAGCTGTCAAGCTGACCAGATCAACATAACCCCGCGACGACAATGTGCCATAGGCCGATGCATCCGCCAAAAAACGAAAACGCTGTTCAACGGGGATCATGGGCATTTGTACAGCCCATCGCCGCATGGCCGGCGTCGCGGTTTGCCAAAGCTCAGACGGAATCTCGACACCTGCCGCCGTCGCCAGCCCCAGCCGCCAAGGGGTCAATTCCTCGACATTGTCCCAGCGGATCGTCACAGAACGACGGCTCGCAAGCCCGGCGCCAACGATCTTCTCTGCGAGCTTTACATCGATCGCAGGCAAGCGACCGCCGCGTTGGACGCGATCGACGATGGCCGTTGCCGTGCCCGATTCCCCGACCATCGCCGCGCACATTGCCTGCACCAGGCGCCAGCTTTCGTCCGTGCCCGCCATTGTTGGTACATAGGGGCACAGGCCGGCGGGATCGGCATTGGCGAGATAGATGGGAAGGACCGCCTGGCGCAGACGCGGGCTGGCCTTGTCCACATCGACCGACTGAACGAGCAAGCGTGCACTGGCGGCATCGCCCTGGCGGAACAGAAGATTGGCGCGCGAAGCGATAAAATCGGCGCCGTTGATCCTCGGCGGCGTGTCAACTCCCGACAGCATGGCGCGGCGCAACAGGATAAACGACCAGCGAGAGACGAGCGGCTGGCGCAGATTGTCCATCAGGCGCGAGGCGTAGATGCCACGGTTGCCAAAGGCATTGGCTGGCAGTCCGCCGGTTTCGGCCGAGAGCGGGCCGATGCGCGCGAGCGAGCGGCGGGCACCTGGCGGCAGGTCATAGCGCGGGGCAGCGGTTTCGATGTCGCCTTCTTCGAGCGCCCCTTCCGAATCGTCGAGTTGCTGTTCCCCGTCAGCGGTGCGAGGGGGCGCGGGAGTGGAGGCAGAGGGCGAGGTAGAGCCACTATTGCCAGGGGGAGGGACGCTCTGTGCCGGGGGTCTGGCAGGGGTGGAATTATTTGAATTAGCTGGCCTTTCTGCCGGCCTTGGGGCGGGAGCGGGGCTCGGCGAGGGCGCAGGGGCCGGACGGTTGGCGGGAGGCTGGTCAAAGCCCGGCGGCAGCAGTGATTCCTGTCCCAGCACAGGCCATGCAGCCACCGCCGCGATGGCGACACCCCCCAACAGCCAGACCGGACGTTTTGAACCCAGCGCCACGCGCGCTCTCCCATCATTCTGCCGGCCGCAGCAACGACCATGTCTCCCCCTTTAGCGGTGACGCGGTGCAATGGGCAATGGCGCGTTGATCTTCGCCGTTCCGACGAAGCCGTTTGCCTCCGGGCGACTGGCAGGATAGGCGCTTGGTGCATGATCTCTGACACGCCTCCCGGCGGCCCGCCCCGCGCCCCCGATCTGACGATCGACCGGCCGATCGTGCTTGTCGGCATGATGGGGTCGGGCAAGTCGAGCGTCGGCAAGCGGCTCGCCGCGCGCCTGTCGCTGCCTTTTTACGACGCCGATGACGAGATTGAATCGGCTGCCGGGCTGAAAATCGCAGAGATTTTCGAACGCTATGGCGAACCCTATTTCCGCGATGGCGAACGGCGGGTGATCCAGCGGCTGATGGAGGCTGGCCCCTGTGTGCTGGCGACAGGCGGCGGCGCCTTTGTCCAGCCTGATACGCGCCAGCGCATCCTCGACAAGGGCATTGCCATCTGGCTCGACGTGCCGGTCAACATCCTGGTCGAACGGACCGCCCGGCGCAGCCACCGCCCGCTGCTGAACCAGGGCAACCCGCGCGAGATTTTGACGCGCCTGCTCAAGGAGCGGGGACCGGCCTATGCCGAGGCGCATCTGAAGGTCAAAACCGACCAGACGCCCCACGCCCGGGCGGTCGAGGCGATCATCGCACTGTTGAAAGAGTATTTGGCATGACAGGCACTACCATCCCCGTCGCGCTGGGCGAGCGCAGCTATGAAGTGAGGGTAGAGCCCGGCAGCCTGCACCGCGCCGCCGACCATATGGCCGCCTGGTTCCCGCGGGGGCGCGCGGTCATCGTCACCGATGCCCATGTCGCCCAAACCCAATTGCCGGTGCTGACCGCATCGCTCGAAGCCGCAGGCATTGCCTGTCACCCGATCATCCTGCCGGCCGGGGAGGCAACCAAGAGCTGGCCGCACCTGTCGGGCCTGTGCGATGAGCTGTTGCGGCTGGAGGTCGAGCGCAGCGACAATATCGTGGCGCTGGGCGGCGGCGTGATCGGTGACCTGACCGGTTTTGCCGCGTCGATCATCAAGCGCGGATGTCATTTCATCCAGATCCCCACCACCCTGTTGGCGCAGGTCGATTCCTCGGTCGGCGGCAAGACCGCGATCAACACAGCCGCTGGCAAGAATCTGGTTGGTGCGTTCCACCAGCCGAGCCTTGTCCTGATCGACCCCGACACGCTCGACACGCTGCCGGTGCGCGAAGTGGCGGCGGGCTATGCCGAAGTGGTCAAATATGGGCTGATCGACAATCGCGCCTTTTTTGAATGGTGTGAGGCCAATGGCAACGCGCTGCTGGCTGGCGACGGTGCTGCCCGGCTGCAAGCCATTGCCACCAGCGTCGCGGCCAAGGCGGCAATCGTCGCCGATGACGAGCGCGAAACCAGCGGCCGCCGCGCCCTGCTCAACCTCGGTCATACCTTTGGCCACGCGCTGGAGGCGGAGACAGGCTATTCCGACCGCCTGTTGCACGGCGAGGCGGTGGCGGCGGGCATGGCGCTTGCCTTTCGCTTTTCGGCCGCACGCGGCCTGTGCAGCGAGCAGGATGCCGAGCGGGTGGCGGCGCATCTCCGGTCTGTCGGTCTGCCAGACGGGTTGGCGGCGGCAGGCGTCTCCGCCGATGGTGCAACGCTCGCGGCGCACATGGCACATGACAAAAAGGCCAGCGGCGGAAAGGTGCCCTTTCTCCTCGCACGCGGTATTGGCGAAACCTTCCTCGCCAAGGATGTGAACCTCGACGAGGTGGCCCGCTTCCTCGACGGCGAGGCGCGGCCCTGACCATGCCACGCGGCGTCGCCAAGGCCAATTTGCCGAGCAAGATGTGCCCGGTATGCGAGCGGCCCTTTGTCTGGCGCAAGAAGTGGGAACGCGACTGGGACAATGTCGTCTATTGTTCCGAACGCTGCCGACGGACGGGGAAGTAGGGGGAGCACCCGACACTGCCACAAGACCAGCTTCCGACAGGGCTGGAGATGGGCCCCTGCCTTCGCAGGGGCACTGTTTTGGGCGGATTGCGTCTTTCCCTCTCCCGCAGGCGGGAGAGGATGGGTCTGCTTGCTGGCTTGCCAGCTAGCGGACCTTGGTGAGGGTGGCTGGCGATGCGCTCGGGTCGGCCTGACCGGGGCAATGCCTGCCACCCCCATACCGCTTCGCCTAATTCGCTCCGCTCATAAGGCTTCGCATCCTTCCCCCGCCAGCGGGGGAAGGCGGACTAGCGTTGGCGCATGGCCGTCCACCCCACCGCCAGCCAACCGGCAATCATCAGCGTGCCGCCGATGGGGGTGACGGCGCCGAGCCAGCGGGGGGCGCCCAGCGCCATGGCGTAGAGGGTCAGAGCAAAGATGGCGGCACCCGCGAGCATCGTCGCGGCGCTGCGCGGAAAGCGGGCGGCGATGGTCAGCGCGGCGATGGCGTGGGTCAGCTGGTATAAGCCGCCGGTGCGCAGCCATTCGGCGGCCTTGGGCGTCGCCGCGCCATGGGCACCAAAGGCACCGGCCGCGACGGCAAGTGCGGCGGACAAAGCCGCAGCGAGCCAAAGGGCGCGGGGAAAGCGTGGGTCAGCGTCCATCGCCGCGCAACCTGTCAGCCAGTTGATCGAGAATTTCGCGCGGGCGCGGACCGTCCCCCGCACGGAAGCGCAAATGGGCTCCGGCGCGCAGGTCTCCGCTTTCCATCTGCATGTCAAAGCGGGCGGCATCGAGATGGCGCAAGGCGCGTTCGGCATCGACAATCTCGTCCGGAGCGACGTCAAGCGCCTCGAGCGCCTGGATGCCCATCGCGAGGGCGCTTTCAAACACCTCCCGGACGATGGCGTGGGGCTCAGCCGGTGCTATGGCCATGGCCTGTCGCCGGTCAAAGGCGCGGACCAGCAGGCGGGCGTTGGGAAAGGCATGTTTTATCGCGCCAATCTGATCAGCACCCATGGCAGCATCATCGATGCACAGGGCAATCAGCTGCGCTTCGTCAGCCCCGGCGTGGTGCAGCACATCAAGCCGGAGACCGTCACCATAATAGACCTTTGTATCAAAGCGCCCCGACAGTTCGATCTGTGACGGGCGCTTGTCGATCAGCGTCACCGAAATGTCGGCGGCATGGAGCATCTGCGCGACCATCTGGCCAAAGCGCCCATAACCCACGACAATGGCGCGACCATTGGCTGCGGCTTCCGGGCCATCAAGGTCCGATCCGTCCGCTTCCCTGCTATATTCAAGAAAGCGGGTGAACAGCATGAGGAAAGGGGTGGCGGCCATCGACAGGGTGACGACGGCGGTGAACAGGCTGGCCGCCTCTGGCAGGATCAATTGAGCCTGCTGGGCCTGGGTGAAGAGGACAAAGCCGAATTCTCCGCCCTGGCTGAGCAGCAGGGCGAGCGCCAGCGCAGGGCGCCAGGCCATGCCGAACAGGCGGGCGACACCCCACAGAACGGCGGTCTTGATCAGGATCAGGCCAGCGGCAAGGCCGATGACAGTGAGCGGCCGTTCCATCACCACGCCGACATCGAGCACCATGCCGACCGCAAGGAAGAAAAGGCCGAGCAGGATCGAACGGAAGGGTTCGACATCCGCTTCCAGTTCATGGCGGTAGGGTGAATCGGCGAGCATGACCCCTGCCACAAAGGCACCGAGCGCGATGGACAGATGCAGCGCGTGCATCAGGCCAGCAGCGGCAAGCACGGTGAACAGGCCGACGACAACGAACAATTCGCGTTCACCGATGCGGCCGACGATTTTCAGCAGCGGGTGGAGGATGAAGCGTCCGGCCAGCACCAGACCGGCAACCGCGCCGACGGTATAGAGCGCCATTTGCCAGCCCGATGGGGCGGCTGGATCCACCGGCGCGCGTGAAAGGGCGGCGATGATCGTGATGAAGGGAACAATCGACAGATCCTGCAGCAGCAGGATCGAAAAGGCCTTTTCACCAAAGGGCGAGTTGATGCGGCCCGAGGATTTGAGGCCGGGCAGCACCTGTGCCGTCGAGGACAGGGCCAGCGGCAGGGCGAGGGCCAGCACCGCCTGCCAGGTGAAGCCGCTGACCGCGAGCAGGAAGGCGAAAAGCGCCGCGCCAGAGACCAGCACCTGCGACAGGCCGAGACCGAAGATTTCGCGGCGCAGATGCCAGAGGCGACGCGGATTGAGTTCCAGCCCGACGAGGAACAACAAAAGGGCGATACCCAGTTCGGCAAATTGCAGCTTTGCTTCTCCCCCACCGACGAGCGCGAGGCCGTGCGGACCGACAAGCGCGCCCGCGACCAGATAGCCCAGCACCGCGCCAAGACCGATGCGGCGGAACAGGATCACACAGAGCAGCGCTGCGCCGAGCAGGATGACAAATTCGGTGAGGGCGAGATTCATGCGCCGGCCTTGCAGGCTGCGGCGCGATGGGCAGCCGTCGCGGCGGCACGCCAGGGCAAGAGGATCGCACCATGCCGGGCGGGATAGGCGCGGGCTTCGGCCAGTTCAACGAGGCGCGGCCAGTCCGGCATCGGAGCGGCGCGATCATTCAGCCACAGGGTCAGGGAATCGGCGGCGGCGCGCAATTCCTCGACGCTGCGGCCCCGCGCCACATCGGCAAGGATGGCAGCAGAGGCCTGTCCCACGGCGCAGGCGTTGACATCGAACCCGATCGCACTGACGCGGCCCTGGTCATCAACCGTCAGATCAAGGGCGATGCGGCTGCCGCACAGGGGCGCGCGCGCCTCCTCGCTGGCGTCAGGCTGGCTCAGACGGGGGTGGCTGGCCGCTTCGACGGCAAGCCGCAGAAGCTTGGTGGTATAGAGGGCGGAGGCCACAGCCTCAGCCGCCCGGCGCGTCGGGCAACGGCGCGGCGGGCGGGGGATCGGCCCGGTCCCGGATACGCTCTGCCGCCACGTCGGAAAGGAGCGCGCTGGTCGCGCGCATCAGCGGATAGGTGCGACCTTCGCTCATCCAGCCAGGGCGTTCGGACGACGCGCCAAAGACGAGATCATAAGCGAGATTGACCAACATGAAGAGCGCTGAAGCGATCAACAGCGCCTTGAGCAGGCCGAAACCGCCACCGAGCAAACGGTCGACCGGGCCGATCAGGCTCGAGCGGGTGCGGCTGCCGATCTGGACCGCCGCGAATTTGCCCCCGCCCCAGATGATGCCCATGATCAGGGCAAAGGCGAGCACCGACGATCCGGTTTCGGTGCCGATGGTCGGTGTCAGCCACTCAGTCGCCGGTTGGTGGAGGATGCGCAGCGCGAACAGGGCGACGATCAACGCGCCAAGCGACAGCACCTCTTGCACAAAGCCGCGCATGAGGCCGGTAATGGCTCCCCCGGCAAGGGCGAGCAGGATGATGATGTCGAGCGCGGTCAATCCGTACATGCCGCCGTCGCTATCCCCTGCCCAGCAGATGGTCAACGAAATCGGCGAGGCGATCATGCGTTTGCAGGCGGACGCCGGCATCGGGCGCGGCATGGGCGGGAATGATCGCCCGGGCGAAACCGAGCTTGCCCGCTTCCTTGAGCCGGAGCGGTGCGTGGGCGACCGGGCGCAATTCGCCCGACAGCGCAATCTCCCCGAAAATGACGGCATCGGCGGGGATGGGCCGTTCGGCAAAGGCCGAAATGATCGCCGCCGCTACCGCCATATCCGCCGCCGGATCGGTCAGGCGATAGCCACCGGCAACGTTGAGATAGACCTCCGCCGAAGAGAGCGAGAGGCCGCAGCGCGCCTCCAGCACCGCAAGGATCATCGCGAGGCGGCCCGAATCCCAGCCGACGACGGCACGGCGCGGGGTGGCCCCGCTGGCGAGGCGCAGGGTCAGCGCCTGTATCTCGACGAGGACAGGGCGCGTGCCCTCCAGCGCCGGGAAGACAGCGGTGCCCGGCGCGACCTCCCCGTGCCGGTCGGTGAGGAACAGGGCGGAGGGATTGGTGACTTCCTGCAACCCCTCCTGCGCCATGGCGAACACGCCGATCTCGTCGGTGCCGCCAAAGCGGTTTTTGACCGCGCGGAGGATGCGATACTGGTGGCTGCGTTCCCCCTCGAACGCCAGAACTGTGTCGACCATATGTTCGAGCACGCGCGGGCCGGCGAGGCTGCCGTCCTTGGTGACATGGCCGACGAGGATGACGGCGGTGCCGCGATCCTTGGCAAAGCGTATCAACTCCTGCGCCGAGGCGCGGACCTGGCTGACGGTGCCGGGCGCACCCTCGATCAGGTCCGAATGCATCGTCTGGATCGAATCGATGATGAGGAGGTCAGGGGCAGCGCCCTGCCCCATCGTGGTCAAAATGTCGCGCACAGACGTGGCCGAGGCGAGGCTGACCGGCGCATTGGCATAGCCCAGCCGGGCGGCGCGCAGGCGAACCTGCCCGGCGGCTTCCTCTCCCGAGACATAGGCCACCGACTTGCCAGCCAGCGCGAGGCGGGCCGCGACCTGCAACAACAACGTCGACTTGCCTATGCCGGGATCACCGCCGATCAGCGTCGCGGAGCCGGCAACCAGTCCACCGCCAACCGCACGGTCAAATTCGCCGACACCGCTGTGCATGCGCGCCGGCATGGTGTCCGCGCCCGAGAGGCTTTCCAGCTCAATCGGGCGGCCACCGGCCGACAGGTCATGCTTTTGCGAGAAGACAGTGGCAGGGGCTTCTTCGGCGAGCGTGTTCCATTCGCCGCAGTCGGGGCATTGCCCTTGCCAGCGGTTTTGCGAGCTGCCGCACGCCTGGCAGACAAAGGTGCGTTTGGGCTTGGCCATGGCAGCTGCATAGCGGGAACAGGAAGGGAACGCCAGTAGGGCTTTCATCGGCGCGCAAGCCGTGGGATGCTGCCGAACGGCAAGCAGAGCATGGGGAGATCAGCGGTGACCGACATATCCTTGCAATCAGGCGTGAATCGCCGGTCACTGATACGAATCGGGGCTCTTGCCCCGCTGCTCACCATGCCGTTGCTGGCTGGATGCGCCACAGGGCCGGGCGGCTTCAATCTGACCGAGGCGATCCGCCGGCTGTTGACCCTGTCGTCGCAGCGGGCCTTTGCGCTGTTGCTGCAACCCAATGGATTTTACGACAGCCAGGTCGCGCGGATCGAGCTGCCGCAGCAATTGGCGAGCAGTGGCGGGGTGTTGCGCCAGGTGCTGACGACACAGGTGGTGCGCGACCGGCTGGCGCGATCACTCAACAGCGCGGCGGAACGCGGCGCGGAACGGGCGGCGCCAGTCATCACCCAGGCAATCAGTTCCATCACCGTCGCCGACGCGATGAGCGTGCTGCGAGGCGGCCCGGGAGCGGCGACGGCACTATTGGAACAATCGCTGGCCGGCGGGCTGATCAACCAGATGTTCCCGGCCGTGGGTGACGCGCTGCGCATCGCTTCGGACGATGTGGTGGCGAGGGCGCTGCGGGCCGCGACCGGTTATGATGTGGCGAGCCTTGCCCGCGATGTCAGCGACGGGGCCAATCGTGGTATCTGGCGGGCGATTGCTGCGGAGGAGGCCAATATTCGCGCCAATCCGCAGGCGACCAACGACCCGCTGCTGATCGCGGTGCTGGCGCTGGCGCGGTAGGATTTCGGAGGGCCATAGCCCTCCGTCATCGCTTTGCTGCGCTTCCTCTCCATCGCAAGTCGATGGGGAGGAAGAGGCAGCCTCAAAAATGCGCGTCGATGGTCAGCGTAGCAATATGACTGTCGGTCAGGCGGGCACCTGGGACGAAGATGTGCTGCCAATTATAGCTGGGGGCTATGCCCAGGCTGTCACTCAATCTGAAGCGGACAGCGGCCGATGTGCGACTGGCGGTCAGGCCGGCGCGCTGGCCCCATTGCGTGTCATTGAGTGAGGCAATCAGTTCCTCGCTCAGGTTCAGATTGGCCGCATCGCTGAGCGGGTAACTGGCGCGCAGGCGCCCACGGGTGCGCCAGCCCCATTCGCCGCCACCGGGCTGGAGCCGTTGTTCCAATCCGGTCCGGCCATCGATGCGCCAATTGCCGATTTGCGCCACGGGAAAGGCAAGATTTTGCCCGACACGATGTTCGATCCGGTCGCTGCCGCCATCAACAAAGCTGTCGACAAGGCCATAGGTGAGTTGCACCGACCACCCTTCTGCCAGTGTCTGGCGCACGCCGATGCGGCCAATCGACTGGGCCACATCGACACTGTTCGACCGTGACCGCAGGATGAGGTCAGCGGTCACTGCGGTCTGATCCGCAACTTTGGCATCTGCTGCGATTACCAGCCAGCCCTGCACATCACTGTCAGCAAGGGCCGCGGTCGGCATCAAAAGCTGGCAAGACAGCGCCACAAGCCACCGGTAGCTCAGCCTCATGTCCCCAGCCCCCCTGCCATGTCCGCTGTGCTACCGCGCTGGCAGTCGCCGCGCTATAGCCTTTGCACGAATCATCCGCTTGCGCCTTGGCGCGGCACATAGGGAAGCACAAGCGCCATGAAATTCTTTGCCGACACCGCCGAAATCGCCGACATCCGTGATCTGGCCGCGACCGGCCTGCTGGATGGCGTGACCACCAATCCGTCACTGATCGCCAAGTCCGGCCGCGATTTCATGGAAGTGACGCGCGAGATTTGCGGGATTGTTGACGGCCCGGTCTCCGCCGAAGTGGTCGCGCTCGACCATGAGGGCATGATGCGTGAGGCCGAAGTGCTGCGCAAGATCGCCGACAATGTCTGCATCAAGGTGCCGCTGACCATCGACGGGCTGAAGACCTGCAAGGCGCTGACCAGCGATGGCACCATGGTCAACGTCACGCTCTGCTTTTCGGCGAGCCAGGCGCTGCTCGCTGCCAAGGCTGGCGCGACCTTCATTTCACCCTTCGTCGGCCGGCATGACGATAATGGCTTTGACGGGATGCAGCTGATCGCCGACATCCGCCTGATCTACGACAATTATGACTTTGCGACCGAAATCCTTGTCGCATCAGTCCGTCACGGCATCCATGTGCTCGAAGCCGCCAAGATCGGCGCCGATGTGATGACCGCCCCGCCCGCGGTCATCAAGGGTCTGGTCAAGCATGTGCTGACCGACAAGGGCATCGAAGGCTTCATGGCCGACTGGGCAAAGACCGGCCAGAGCATCGGGTGAGCAGGCCTCAATCAGGCTTGCGATACATGTATCGCAATGCTATGATGTCGGTATGCCCATCTCGTTGCGCCTGCCCGCCGATGTCGAAAATCGCCTTGCCGCCCTTTCCACGCTGACTGGCCGGTCAAAGACTTTTTACGCCACCGAAGCGATCATCGAGCATATTGATGATCTGGAGGACGCGCATCTGTCCGCCGAGGTGCTGGCGCGGGTGCGCGCCGGGACCGAGGCACGCATTCCCCTGAACGATCTGTTGGCCGATTATGGCCTGGCGGATTGAATTCGCTGACAGCGCCGCCAAACAGCTTCGCAAGTTCGACCCCCAAACCGCGACGCGCATCCTGACCTTTGTCCGCGACCGGTTGGCGCGCCTCGACGATCCGCGCAGCATTGGCGAGGCCTTGCGCGGCAAGGAATTGGGGAGCTTCTGGAAATATCGCGTGGGTGATTATCGCATCATCGCCGACCTTGATGACGGCGTGATGCTGATCACCGTGGTGCGGTTGGGCAACCGGCGCGAGGTGTACCGGCGCTAACAGGCCAGACTTTGACCCGGCCCAAAGACCGGGCCGAATTACCCGCAAGCTCAGGATCACTGAAGTCGGGGAAGCCCCCTCACGTCACCACTGCGTCGGCGCGGGATCCACCACGGTAAAGCCGCCGGCGCGCACTTCGCTGACTTCGAGGGCGCGCTGGGCGATGCCGCGCTGGTCGAAGCGGAAAATGCCGTCGATGCCGCCGAAGCCATCCGCCGCGAACAGGCGGTTTTGCGGGAAGGCGGTGCCGGGGCGCCAGTCGCGCGTCATGCGGACGGTGAGCAGCACCGCGTCATAGCCCATCGAGGCCAGGCGGTAGGGCGCATTGCCATAGCGTTCGCGGTAGCGGGTCGCCATCTGGCTGAACAGACCGTCCGATACGCTGGCGAACCATGCGCCACGCATCGGCGTCGAGGCGGCCAGCGCGCTTTCGGTGTTCCACAATTCAGTGCCGAGAATGCGGGCACCGGTCGTGCCGCCCGTGCGCAGCAGCGGCACGGCGCGAATCGCGGTCTGGCCGGAATCGGCTATCAGCACCGCATCCATCGCGCCAGCCGAAGACAGGCGGCGCGCCGCCCCCGAGATGCCGGTCGCCGAACGATCATAGGATTCCGAAGCGACAAGGGTGCCGCCAGCGGCTGTCACTGCGGTGCGAAGCGAGGCGAGGGCACGCTCTCCATAAATGCTGCGCGGGACAAGCGCGCCAAACCGGTTCATGCCCTGCGCCCGTGCATGGGCGACGACGCGATTGACCGCTTGTCCGGGTTCGAACCCAAGCAGATAGGTGCCGTTGCCGGCAACGCTGCTGTCGTTGGAAAAGCTGATCAGGGGCACATTGGCGGCGCGGGCGATGGGTTGCACGGCACGCACGTCATCAGCGAGCAAAGGCCCAAGAATCAGCTTGTTACCCTCTTCTATCGCTTGCTGCGCGGCGGCCGCGGCACCTGCGCCCGTATCGTAAATGGTAATGCGGATCCGGTCGCTGCGCGAATCAAGCAACGCCAGTGTGGTGGCATTGGCAATGGATGTGCCGACCGGCGCATCAGGTCCGGTCTGGGGGACGAGCAGGGCGACGCGGTGCCGTTCGGTATCGACCGGCAGGCCAGGCGTGGCGACGCCAGTATCGACCGGGGTGGTGGTGGCAGGCCCGTCGGTCCGCGGAACAATCGTCTGGCAGGCCGACACGAGCAGCGCCATCGCGCCGATCGCCAAAGCCCGCCATCCGCTGCGTGCCGCTTGCCGCAGGCCGGTCCGCTCTGCCATGTATGCCGTCATGTCGTCATCTCCCTTACCCGGCCTTTACATCGTCGCGACGCCCATCGGCAACCTCGGCGACCTAAGCGACCGCGCGCGCGCGATTTTATCGGCAGCAGATGTCGTTGCCTGTGAAGATACGCGCGTCACCGGCAAATTGTTGCACCTGTCGGGAATAAAGCGTCCCCTGTTGCGCCACGATGACCATGCAGACGACCGGGCGCGAGCCGCGTTGATTGAACGGATGGGCAGCCAGGTGGTGGTGTTGGTGTCGGATGCCGGCACCCCGCTTATCTCCGACCCCGGATACCGGCTGGTGCGTGACGCGCGGGCAGCGGGGCGGATGGTGACCAGCATTCCCGGTGCCTGTGCCGCGGTTACCGCCTTGACCATGGCGGGGCTGCCGACCGACCGTTTCCTGTTTGCCGGTTTTCTGCCCGCCAAGGCAGGCGCGCGGGCCGGGGTGATTGCCGAACTGGCGGCAGTGCCGGCGACACTGGTTTTTTACGAGAGCGGGCCCCGCCTGCCCACCGCGCTGCTGGCGCTGGCCGAGGGGCTGGGAGACCGCGAGGCGGCGGTGTGCCGCGAACTGACCAAGCTGCACGAGGAATGCGTCACCGGTACGCTGTCCAGCCTTGCCAGCCATTATGCAACGCCGCCGAAGGGAGAGATTGTCATCGTCATCGCGCCGCCGGGTGCGCCCGTGATCGAGGAGGCCAGCGAAGAAAGCATCGACGCCGCGCTGATCGCCGCATTGGCCGATGCACCGGCAGCCAAGGCGGCCAAGGCAGTGGCCAAGCAACTCGGCATCGCGCGGGAAGCTGCCTACGCCCGGGCCATCGAACTGGCGAGCAAGCGCTGAGATGGCGGACCGACGCCGGGCTGCCGCGGAATCGCGCGGACGGCGGGCTGAACGCTGGGCAGCATGGGCCTTGCGGCTGAAAGGCTGGCGTATCCTGGACCAGCGCGTGCGGGCGGCGGGCGGCGAGGTTGACCTGATCGCGCGGCGCGGCCGGATGGTCGCCTTTGTCGAGGTGAAATGGCGTGACCGCGTCGAGGACCTGGACCTGGCCATTGATGCGCGACGGCTGCGGCGGGTGGTAGAAGCCGCACGGCAGCTCGCCCCGCGCTACTTGAAAAAGGGCGATGACATGCGAATTGACGTAATGCTGCTTGCACCGCGGCGATGGCCGCACCATCTGGCAAACGTGTGGCACGACGGGCTGATGGCCTGAGGCCCCCTTGCGTGAGGCGATAAAGGGACCCGAAGGAATGAGTTTGCGTGTTGCTTTCCAGATGGACCCGATCGAGGGGATTGCGATTGGTGGGGACTCTTCCTTTGCTCTGATGATCGAGGCGCAGGCGCGCGGCCATCAGATCTGGCATTATCTTGCCGAAGATCTGACGCTTGACCGCGACAGGCTGACGGCACCGGCGCGAGCCATAGAGCATGTCCAGCGCGTCGCCGGCGACCATGTGCGAGTGGGTGAGACCAGGCGGCTCGATCTGGCGCAGGACGTCGATGTCATCTGGATGCGGCAGGACCCGCCCTTTGACCTGGGCTATATCACCGCCACCCATCTGCTCGAGAGGATCGCGGACAAGACATTGGTGGTCAATGATCCGGTGAGCGTGCGCAACGCCCCGGAAAAGCTCTATGTCCTTGACTTCGCGCAGTATATGCCGCCGACGATGATCACCCGCGATCTGGCTGAGTTGCGCCGGTTTCATGCTGAACATGGGGAAGTCGTGGTCAAGCCGCTGCACGGCAATGCCGGGGCGGCGGTGTTCAGGATTGACGCGTCTGGCAGCAACATGGGCGCGCTCGCCGAACTGTTCGGCAAGGTTTGGCGCGAACCCTTCATGGTGCAGGCATTCCTCCCCGAAGTGGCACAGGGCGACAAGCGCATCGTGCTGGTCGATGGGGAAGTTGCCGGCGCTATCAACCGGCTGCCCGGCAAGGGAGAGATACGCTCCAACCTCGCTGCCGGGGGATCGGCGCACAAGACCGGATTGACCGAAACCGAACAGCGTATCTGCGCCGAACTTGGCCCTGAGCTGAAAAGGCGCGGACTGTTGTTCGTCGGTATTGATGTCATTGGCGGGCAATGGCTGACAGAAATCAATGTCACGTCGCCGACCGGCATTGTCGCCATCGACGGTTTCAACGACAGCAACATCCCGGGGATGATCTGGGACGCGGTTGAAGCACGTCTCGCCGCTCTGGGCTGAACGCTCATGTTCCCTTTACCTCTGGCCTGCATTGACCGCGCATGACCCAATGGATTCTCGATACAATTGCAGCTGGCGGTTACTGGGGCATCTTCTTCCTGATGACCGTGGAGAATATTTTTCCGCCCATTCCGTCCGAACTGATCATGGGCATGGGCGGAATCAATGTCGCGTCGGGACAAATGTCGTTCATCCCGCTGCTCGTGGCGGGGTCTCTCGGCTCGACGCTGGGCAATTATATCTGGTACATGGCGGGCCGCAAAATGGGCTATGAGCGTCTCCGGCCGTTCATCGACCGCTGGGGCCGCTGGCTGACCCTGGATTGGCACGACGTCGAAGACATGATCGCCTTTTTCCAGCGGCACGGCCACTGGATCGTCTTTGTCCTGCGCTTCTCGCCACTGTTGAGGACGATGATTTCCCTGCCCGCCGGCCTGGCGCGGATGAACAGGGTGCGCTTTCTGGTCTATACGCTCGCGGGGACGACCATCTGGAACATCCTGTTGATCGGCGCGGGGATATTTCTCGGCACGCGCTTCCAGGAAGAGGTCGACAAATTTGTCGGGCCGCTCGCGATTCTCACCATAGTGGCTGTGGTCGGTGCCTATGCGTGGCGGGTCATCCGCTGGCGGCCGCGCACCTGACCCGGCGGAACGTCCCGCCCCGACCGCTCACTCCTCTCCGGACGCCAACATCGCCACCCGAAGCGCATCAAGCGCGGCCTTCTTGATCTGGCACACGCGTGCGGCGCCGACGCCAAGCACAGCGCCAATATCCTCCAGCGGCAATTCCTCGACGAAATAGAGTTGCAACACCAACGCCTGCCGTTCGGGCAAGGCGGAAATGGCGCGGGCGAGCAGGTCCGCGCCCTCGGCCCGGATCATCGCGGCCTCCGCCGCTTCGGCAGGATCTGACAATAGCGCAGCCTGAGCATCACCAAACAGGTCGAGCGGTTCAAAGGCCAGCGGCTCAATAGCCTGTTGCAGCTGGCACCAGCCCTGTGCATCGAGGCCCAGCGCACAGGCCATTTCGGCATCGGTGGGCGTGCGCAGCAATTGCCCCATCAGGCGGATGCGCACCTGCTCAACCTGGCGCTTTCGCGCAATGGCTGTCCGTGACAACGTGGCATCGCGCCGCAAGGCGTCGATCATCGCGCCGCGGATCCGCGTCTGGGCATAGGTGGCAAAAGCGTGGCCGCGATCCTGCCAATGGCTTGCGGCCTCCACCAGAGCCACCATGCCGGTCTGGACCAATTCCTCCAGATCATTCACCCCCGGCGCACGGCGATGCAACTGCCAGGCGATGCGCCGGACCAATGGGATATGATCGACGATGCGCCGGGCAAACCGGCCTGTGTCACTATGCGTTTCAGCACCGGCTTGCGGGGTGCAGGTCGGGGACGGGGTCCAATGTTTGCCCATGAAGTGGCGGCTCCTTGCAACGTCAGCGGTTGGACGCGCAGGCCAGCGATTCTGGATCCGCCGCACGTCCAACCGCTGGCATTGCAAGCCCGGTGCCAGTCGCGCGGCGGAGTTTTTTATCTGGTATGTCAGATATTTGGCTGTTTCATCGTCGATTGGCGGGTCAATCTCTTGACGCAGCCGACCCATCAGGCGTCAAATCATTGACGCCGGCTTGGGCACCCTTCGCCAGAATCGCCTCAGCCACAAGCAGCGGCTGGACGGCATAGCGCCCGGTGCTGATCCGCTCTCGCAGTCGGGCAATTCGGTCGAGCGCGATAGCCCCAGGCGAAGGCCAAGGGTTCGCATGCGTCAACGACGCGTCAATATCTGTCATTATCTGGTCCTTTTTCGAGGTCTGGCCGGCCTCCGCATCCATTGACGGACAACCAAGCAGGAAGTTGCGGGTGTCGACGACAAAAAATTGGCCTGCTGTTCACGATCCGCGACGGCCTGCGGCCAAATCATGCACCAAAAATTTACCCAAATCGGGCTACTGACCGGTCATGGAAATGAGTTGGACACCTTCCCGCCCGGACAATGATACCGCGCGCGAACCGCGGGTATCGAAACTTGTCTCTCTGGAACTCAGCAGCGACCGTCACCAGCGCACCAAAATCGTGGTGCGCAACCTGTCTCCGCACGGGATTGGCGCTCGCGGCGAGATCGATCTGCTGCCCTGTGAGAGGGTCACGCTGCACCTGCCGGGTGACCGCTGTGTCGCCGCAACGGTCCGCTGGGTAAGAAAGGGCACATTTGGCCTGTCCCTCGACGAGCGGATCGATGCCACAGCCGTCCAGCCCACGGCGAAAGCGAGCGCCGGTCTCATAACCCGCGACGCCGAAGTAGGCTTTCATCGCCTGCGACACAATACGGACGCCGCGCCGCGCAGTGGCTTTCAGCGCTCGCACCGCGATGAGGTTCTGCGCAACAGCATTTGGACCGAAAACTGAGCATTGCCGCCGGTTGACCTGACGGGTCTCCAAAACATCCTGATCCTGCGCCTCGCACGGCCGCACCTGAAGGCTGTCCCGCATCTGCGATGGGCGTCAGCCGCATGTGTCCGGTCGCGCGCACCCGCACAGGCAAAAGGGCCGGAACGCCGTGGCGTCCCGACCCTTTGGAGTTTCCGTCAATGGCGTCCTGTCAGGCGACTTCGCGCACTGCCTCACCATTTTCGTCGAGATCACGCAGCACATAGCCGCGGCCCCACACCGTTTCGATGTAATTTTCACCTTCGCAGGCCAGGCTCAATTTCTTGCGCAGCTTGCAGATAAAGACGTCGATGATCTTGAGTTCGGGTTCGTCCATGCCGCCATAAAGGTGGTTGAGGAACATTTCCTTGGTCAGGGTCGTACCCTTGCGGAGCGAGAGCAGCTCGAGCATCTGATATTCCTTGCCGGTCAGATGAACGCGGTTGCCATCGACTTCGACCGTCTTGGCATCAAGGTTGACCGCCAGCTTGCCGGTGCGGATGATCGATTGCGAGTGGCCCTTGGACCGGCGGACAACCGCCTGGATGCGGGCCACCAATTCTTCGCGATGGAACGGCTTGGTGACATAATCGTCAGCGCCAAAGCCGAACGAGCGCACCTTGCTGTCCATTTCGGAAATGCCCGACAGGATCAGTACCGGGGTCTGCACCTTGGCGGTACGGAGCTTTTTCAGCACGTCATAGCCGTGCATGTCCGGCAGATTGAGGTCGAGCAAAATGATGTCATAGTCATAGAGCTTGCCGAGGTCCAAGCCCTCTTCGCCCAGGTCCGTTGTATAGACATTGAAACCTTCGACAGTGAGCATCGTTTCGATGGCCTTGGCCGTCGTCGGTTCGTCTTCGATCAAGAGCACGCGCATGCGGCTGTTCCCCTCGGCAGTGACATTCCCCTATGTCGCCTTCGCATCGGCGATGGCCACATAGTCCATTAACCTTATCGTCTATCAAGGAAAAAGGTTAATTTTTGACTAACCGTTAGGAAATGATTGCGCGACAGCCCGAAAACCCACGCTTTCTGGCAGAAAATCGTAAAGATCGGATGAGCCGCGCAACGGTTTCAGATGTCCGGACCGGTTGAGGAATTAACAGCAAACAGCGGATGGGACCGCAGTGCGGTCACCAGATGCTCCGCCAGAGCGACCACGCGTCGCGGCCGCAGGCGCGATGGCGGGCTGACCAGAAAAAGCGTCATTGCTTGTGCAGTCCATTCATCAAGCAGAGGCACGAGCGCGCCATGTGCCAGTGGCTGGGCCACGATGAACCGCGGCAGCAAGGCCATGGCCTGACCGGCCAGCAGCAATGGCACCATCAGTTCGCCATTGTTGACAAACAGGGGGCCGGTCGGTGCCACTGACACGCGGTCGCCCTCCCGGTGGACAAAGCGGACAGGTGCATCGCGCCGATCATGTCCATAGCCCAGCAAGCGGTGGGCTGAAAGCTGGTGGGGATGATCCGGCACACCATGCTCCGCAAGATAGGCTGGACTGGCCGCGAGCAGAATCGGTACCGGGGCAATCGCCTGTGCCAGAAGACTGCTGTCATCCAGGGTGCCGATCCTGAGAGCCAGGTCAATCCCCTCCGCAACCAGATCACTGCGGGCATCGTTGAGTAGCACGTCGATGGTCACGCGCGGGTGCTGGCCAAGGAAGGACGCAAGGACATCCCCCAGACAGGCAAGGCCCAGACTCATCGGCGCGGTCAGTCGCACCTGCCCTGCCAGCTGGGCAGCGTCGCTGCGCGCCGCTTCTTCGGCAGCCATGCCGCTGGCTACAATCGTCCGCGCATGATCGGCCAATGCCTGTCCAGCCGCCGTCAGAGCCACACGGCGCGATGTGCGATGGAACAGCGCGACGCCAAGCCGCGCTTCCAGCCGGGCAATCGCCTTGGAAACCGTCGGAACGGACACCGCATTCGCCGACGCAGCAGCCCGGAAACTGCCATGATCAGCCACCGCGGCGAAAAGAGCCCATGCCTCGAAATCGGGAAGTTGCATTTTCAAGGCCCAATAAATGGAAACAATGTCTTTCTATCATTACTATTTTGTCATGCATATGACGATGTCATAACCCGTTCATCCGCCGCTGTCGTGCCGTCCCGCGCATCGATCGCCCAGAGGACCGTGTTGATGATTGACCATCGTCCCTTTGCCAGCCTCGGTCATGCGCAGCATGGCTGGCTCGATGCCGCCCATCATTTCAGCTTTGCCGGCTATCATGATCCCGCCCGCATGGGCTGGGGTGCGCTGCGTGTGTGGAATGATGATGCGATCGCCGGACAGAGCGGCTTTCCCCCGCACCCCCATCGCGACATGGAAATCATCACCTATGTCCGGACCGGCGCGATCACTCATCGCGACAGCATGGGCAATGTCGGTCGCACCGAAGCCGGCGACGTCCAGGTCATGAGCGCAGGCACCGGCGTGCAGCACAGCGAAATGAATCTGGAAAACGGGACGACGACGCTGTTCCAGATCTGGATCCTGCCCGATGCCGCCGGTGGGCCGCCGGGATGGGGTCAGCGCAAATTCCCCAAGTCCGACCGCAGCGGACAGTTCGTCACGCTGGCCAGCGGCATCCCCGGCGACAGCGCCCTGCCCATCCGGGCCAATGCCCGGGTAGCAGGCGCAACCGTGCCAGCAGGCGCAACCATCAGCTATGACCTGGCGCCCGGCCGCCACGCCTATCTCGTGTCAGCCAAAGGGCGCATCCGCATCAACGGTATCGAAGCCGAGCCGCGCGATGGCATCGCCATCAAGGACGAACCGAAAATTCGGATAGAGGCGATTGATGATGCCGAACTGGTGCTCGTCGACAGCCTCTGAACCATAAAGTCTCCCCCCCCCCCGGCCCCTTCCCTTCCCCCACCCAGGGAAGGGGCCAACCCGGCTAACCGGGCGCGGTGCCATATGGGTCAAGGAGCGTGACGGGCGCCTGCCGTAGACACCGGAGCGGTCGCGATTAACCATGAGTCCTGTCGAAAACTCTTACGGTCGGTGATCCGTTAACCATGTAAGCGTTTGAATCGCCATTTTGGCACGAATCCTGCTTTACCCCAATCAGATCAGAAAATGGGGTGTACAATGGTTAAGGGAAACAGGATCGCTCTGGGTATGACTGCTTTGGCTGTGGCACTGGTGACCGCGCCAGCAGCGGCAACATTCAGCTTTGGCAACTGGGGTGGCTTTGGCAGCTGGAGCGGCTGGGGCAATTATTCGTCCAGCCACAAGCATTACTGCAACTGTGGCCACGCCGGCTCATGCGCGACCACATCAACCAGCACATCATCGGGTGGTTCGAGCTCGACCAGCAGCACCTCGGGCGGCTGGAGCAGCACCTCGTCGGGCGGCACCAGCAGCGGCGTCACCAGCTCGACCGGTGGCAGCACATCGACATCGACCGGTGGCAGCACGTCGTCGACCAGCAGCGGCGGTTCGTCGGGTGGTTCCTCGGGTGGCGCAACGCCGGTACCGGGTCCGGGCATGGTCGGCCTGTTCGGTCTTGGCCTTCTGGGCGTTGCTGCGGCCCGCATGCGTCGCCGTCGCAAGGAAGCCTGATCTCGCCGCCGGGCTGTTCGCCCGGGGTTTCAGACAAAAGGGGGGAGTGGTCCGCGCCCGGACCACTCCCCCTCCCTTTTTGGCTTGCGGGTGCAGGCCGGATCAGCGGCTGCTGATCTGTCGGCGCAACTGTGCCACTTCGACCGGCTGTTCGGACAGGCTGTCAAACGGCGCGAGTGCAGCAAGTGCGGCATCGCGCTCGCCGTTGCGGAACAGCATTTCCGCCAGCAGGTAGGACAGGTGCAACTCGCCCGGCGCCATCAACACGGCCCTCCGCATACGGCTGATCGCAAGCGAGCCGAACCCTTCGCGATCTGCCAACTGGGCCGACAGCACAAGCGCGGGCAGGTGATTTTCAAGCTTTTGCCCTGTCGCATTGAGCAGGCTCAGCGCCTCACCGGTCTTGTTCTGCGTTGCCAGCAATTTGGCCCGCATATAGGCGGCGATCGGATTGCCGGCCTGAAGCACATCGACGCGGTCGAGTACGTCCTCCATCTCGTCAAATCGTTGCAGATCGCCCAAGGCGGCGGCACGACCCAGATTGGCGGCGACATTGGAAGGGCTGACCGCCACGGCGCGATCATAGGCGGTCAGTGCCGCCTCCCGCCGTCCTTGCGCTTCGGCCACACGACCAGCCAGTATGTGGCTGCCCGGCAATTTGGGGGACAGGGCCAGCGCTCGGCTGGCATGACCAGCCGCACCATTGACATTGCCCGCCGTCAATTCGGCAAGCCCCGCTTCGATATGCACGCGGCCATCATCGGGAAAACTGGCAGCGGCGGCGCGATAGGCCGCCAGTCCGCCGGCCTTGTCATCACCCATCATGGCAAGGGCGGCAGCCAGCCGCGCCTTGTCGGCAGGTGTCGCGGCCAATGTCGGCAACACCGCACGAAGCGCTTCCTGGTCGCCCGCCAGCACCGCCGCTTCCCCTTCGAGCACGGCAAGCTGGGGGTCAGTTGAACCCAACCGGCGTGCATCTGCGACGGCTGCGCGCGCACCGAGCCAATCTCCCAGTTCAAGCAGGGTCCGCGCCAGAGCGGTCGCCACCTTCGGATCATCCGGATGGAGCCGCGCCGCACTCATCAATTCAACGCGGGCGACGTGATAATCGCCCTTGGCCATCGCGGCCTGTCCGCGGGCAAAGGCCTGGGCATCATCCGCCTCACGCGAGCAGCCGGCAAGCACTGCCAGCAGGCAGAGCGGCGCCATTGCCGAGGTGAAAAGGCGATTGCGAGGGAGGGTGCGGGCGGTGGTACTGGTCATGGCCGTCAGCGTGTCCAATGCGGGGGGGGGATGAACGTCGATCCCGCCTTAGCGCATGATGGGGAAATTTTCGGTAAAGTTCCGGACTGTTTTGCAGCGGCGCTCTTCTCTCGCTAAGCGGACGCTATTGCCCTATGGGCGGGCCATGCTTGCGGATCATGTCCTCCATATCGACAGCGAGGCGCTGATCGTCGACAAACCGGCCGGCCTGCCGGTCGATGCGCCACGCGACGGCAGCCTGTCGGTCGAAAACCATCTCCAGTCGCTGATGCTTGGCTATCGCGAATGGCCCCGCCCGGTGCACAGGCTCGACCGCGACACTTCGGGTTGCCTGATGCTGGGCCGCAGCGCCAAAGCGCACAAGCGCCTCAGTCTCGCCTTTGAACAGGGGCTGGTGGCGAAACGCTATCTCGCCATTCTCGACGGCGTGCCGGAGGGCGAAGGCGGGCTGATCGACATGCCGCTGACCAAGGTTTCGACCAAGGAAGACGGCTGGCGCATCGTTGCTGCCGCAGGGGACAGCAAGGGCGCCAAATCCGCACGGACCAGGTGGGAAGTGATGAGCATCGCCGCTGGCCGTGCGCTGATCGCCTTTCACCCCGAAACCGGCCGAACGCACCAGCTGCGGGTGCATGCCGCATCGGGGCTGGGCCATGCTATCGTTGGCGACCCCATCTATGGCACCACGCATGAAGCCGGGCTCATGCTGCATGCCGCCGACCTCAGCCTGGCGCGCGAGGGCAAGACGCTGATCAATGCCCACGCCCCCTTCCCTGCCCGCTTTGCCGCGCTGGGTTTTGCCGATCCGGATGCGGATTGACGTGCCATGCCGCTCATCCCCGTCACCCGGTCCATCAGCATCGACAGCGACGAGCTGGAGGAAAGCTTTGTCCGGTCGACCGGGGCCGGCGGACAGCATGTCAACACCACTGACAGCGCGGTGCAGCTGAGGTTCGACGTCGGCAACAGCCCCAACCTGCCCGAAGCGGTCAAGCACCGCCTTGCCGCCATTGCCGGACGGCGGATGACGGCAGACGGCGTCCTCATCCTGCGGTCAGAAGGGTCCCGGTCACAGGCGATGAACCGGCAGGAGGTGCGGGAGCGCCTGTTCGCGATGATCCGCGCCGCCACCTTTGTGCCCAAGGCGCGCAAGGCGACCAAGCCGAGCAAGGCGGCCAAGGCGCGGCGGGTTGACGCCAAAAAGGCACGCAGCGGCATCAAGGCCGGTCGCGGGCGGATCATCCTTGACTGATGCCTTCGACAATTGGCGCAGCGCGGATTATGGGACGCGGCATGTTTGCTTTTGACTTCACCGCCGCCGACCCCGCCACCCTGTGGGCGGAGCTTGCCGATGCCGCCGACGCAATCACGGCGGATGAGGTCGATGCCATTGCCAATATGGCCA
This sequence comes from Sphingomonas lacunae, assembly GCF_012979535.1. NCBI lineage: Bacteria > Pseudomonadati > Pseudomonadota > Alphaproteobacteria > Sphingomonadales > Sphingomonadaceae > Sphingomonas > Sphingomonas lacunae. The sequence goes on along the minus strand of NZ_CP053015.1, from coordinate 1,678,773 downwards.
ATGTCGCGGCCCTGATTTGGCAGGCCATCCCTGATCTGAACTGGGCGGGATTTTACCGCTTTGACGGGACCGAGTTGGTGCTGGGGCCGTTCCAGGGCAAATCGGCTTGTATCCGAATCAGCCTCGATCGCGGCGTGTGCGGCGCGGCCGCACGGACACGTTCGACCCAGCTGGTAGAGGATGTGCATGCCTTTCCCGGCCATATAGCCTGTGACGCGGCCAGCCGGTCCGAACTGGTGGTGCCCATCCTGTGTGACGGCAGGCTCATCGGCGTGCTTGATCTCGACAGCCCAAGCCCCGGCCGTTTCACCCCTGATGACGCGCTGGGTGCCGAAGCCATGATGGCCCGGATTGGCGCGCGACTGGCCGAACGGCGCTGATTCCGACACTATCGATCCGAACCGACAGTTAATTTCCGCCCCAATTCAGGACAAGGGCACCATTCTGCCAGTAGGCGTGTCTGCGGCGGAAATGCTAACAGTACGTCAACCATAGTCATTTGCGGCTGATTAATCAGCCCGGAGTGTTGAACATGCGCACCCTGTTGCTCGTTGGAATTGCTGGATTTGCTGCTTGGCACGCTGATGCCGCGATGGCGAATCACTATGGCGAGAGCCGCGTCGAGCGACGGGTAACGATCATCAACAGCGATCTGCCGCAGGATGAGGTCGTCTATGTCAGCGGTGATGACCGCGTGCCAACCGAATATGATTATCGCGGCCGCTGGCAGGGCGAATGGAATGGCCGCTGGATCGACGGTGATCCGCGTGCCTACGAAGGTCGCTACGAAGGAACCTATGACAATCGCGGCGCAGGGTACGACGTCCCCGCCCCGACCCGGGTGCGCGAACGCAGCAGCAATCGCAGCCGCACCACAGCACGCCGCAGCAACACCGTGCGCCGCTACAGCGATGCCGACATGGCCCGTCTGTGCCGACCCGACAACGGCCTGGGCGGCGCGGCCATCGGCGGCGTGGTTGGCGGCGTCGTCGGCAATCGTGTGGCTGGTCGCGGGAACCGCACGGCAGGCACCCTGCTGGGCGCAGGTGCCGGTGCCATTGCCGGCGCGGTAATTGACCGCAACGAAGACCGGCGGGCCTGTGATGAATGGTTGCGGTCACGTTCTGTTGAATATCGTTCGGCGCCGGTCGCTTATGGCTATCCGGTAGGGACCTACCCGGTTGCCGGTTATCGTGGCACTCCGGTCCGTTACCGTTCGACCGCAGCCGACGGCATCACCCGCGGATGGGTGTTGCCGGGATCTGACCGCGTTTACACATCGGAGGAATTGGCCGAATTGTGCGTCACCGGCGCCCGCAACGCCGCGACCGAATCCCGCCTGTGTGATACATGGGCATCGGAAACCGGAGGCTATGGCGCGGCGACCGACTATGCGGCCGGTGGCTATGCGACCGCTCCGGCAACTGCCTATGCGGAGAGCGGCGTGGCCTATGTGCAGCCGATTGGTGTGACTTACAGCGCCCCGATCATCATCGAGGAAACCGAGACCTGGTATGAAACGGTCGCGGTACCCGCTTCTCGCCCGGCCGTTCGTCGTGCGACTCCGGCGCGTCGCGCCGCACGGCGGGCCCCCGCACCCCGGCCAGCGGCCCGTTGTGTCTGCCGCTAGGCCGGAAGGTGTGACCGGGTAAAACCGGCATTAAGGCCAAAAGTTCCGCTGATTCAGACCGTTTTTCGTCGATCGCGGGAAAACTGCCAAAATGGAACTATTTACGGTCATTTGTTGATAGAATTCGCTTGAGACCTGCGTGCCGCTGCGGCAGCTTGGTGCCATGGATAACGGTCTCATCGTCTTACAGACATTGATCGCGGGATTTCCTGTCCTGCTGTTGCATTTCGTTGTGACGCTGATCCTCTGGCTGCTGACCATGTCACTCTATTACTGGGTGACGCCGCACAATGAGCTGAAGCTCATTCGCGAAGGCAATATCGCCACGGCCATATCGTCAGGCGGGGTTGCCATGGGCCTTGCCCTGCCGCTGGCCTTTTGCCTCGCCGGCTCTGTCAGCCTGTGGGACATCATCATCTGGAGCATACCGATCCTCGGCGTCCAGTTCCTCACATTCCTGATGCTCAACCGGGTGCTTGGCGACATGCCGACCCGATTGCAGAACAATGACATCGCTGCAGCCATTTATTTGCTGATGATCCGTCTGGGCAGTTCCTTCCTTGTCACCGCAGCCATTGCGGGCTGATCATGCGCGGATACTCCGCCATTCTGATCGGGGGGGCACTGACACTTTTTGTCCTGGCCCTGATCCTTCGTGATGCTTTCCAGGTGAGCGTCAGCATCAATGTTGACGTCCAGCAGCGCGCCGAATTGCGATCGGACCGCAGGCCGATGCCGCAACGCACGCCACAACTGAACGAGACCTTTGTCATTGACGACAGCGAGCCTGAGGGCAGTCGCATGGGAACCGGCTTTGCCATCGACACCAGCGGGATCTGGTTGACGGCGGCCCATGTGACGAGGCGGTGCCTGCGCGTTGGCCTGATTCAAGACGGCGATGTCCGCCCCGTTCGTCGAGTTACACAGAGCTTGCGCGATGATGTGACACTGTTGTCCGGCGCCCTGAACGCGCCCGACGCATTGCCGGTAAGCACGGCAGAACCCGGACCCGGCACTATTGCCTATCACATGGGGTTTCCCGAAGGTGAACCGGCAGTCATCACATCCCAATATCTTGGTTCGACGGTAATCCGGCACCAGAATCACAATGAATCGCAACTGGTCTGGGCCGAAGGACGACGGATGCCCGAATTTGACGGAGAGCTGGGCGGTGCCAGCGGCGGACCCGTTGTATCCGCCAATGGTGAGGTAGTCGGAGTCATTTCGGCCTCGACTCCGCGTCGTGGCCGCATCCTCACTGTTGCACCAGATGCGCTGACATCCATCATTGCCGCTGGCCGGGTCGCACCGCGCCGCATGACACCTGTCAGCATCAGGAACGCGCAACACGCGCTTGATCGCTTTACCCGCTATTTGCAGAGCGGCGTGATCCGCGAAGTCTATTGCGACGTTGAATGAACCAGAGCCGGCTCAACTGATGCGCCGCCCTGCCCACACGACCCGCCCAACAATCGTCAGCCCCTCCACCGCCACACCATCTTCGCGCGGATAGGCACCATTATCGCTGATGATGCTCACCCGGCCAGTGCGCTGTGCCACCGGGCAAGCAATACGTTTGACCATCAAGACGCCATCACGGCGCAGGACATAGATACCGTCCCGCAAACGTTCCGCCGCGTCTGACGGATCGACCATGATGTCGTCGCCATGCGAAAGGGTTGGCACCATTGAATCCCCTTCGACGCGGATAATCGCCAATTGTTGTGGTTGTGCCGACACTTTGCGCAACCATCGGGGATCAAAGCCAAAAAGTGCCGACGCGCGTTCATCCTCGGCGACAGACCCTGGTCCGGCCGATGCGCCAACATCGAGATGGGGTACCGCCACCAGCACCTGTCCGGCGCCACCGGCGGGTCCGGATGCTCGCTGAGGTCCTCCGAGCAGAACCTCATCAATCCGGAAATAGGCGGCCAGCGTCGCGCGATCACTCTCGGACAGGCGCCGTGGCGAGCCCCGCTTGATGAACTGCTGGATATAAGCGGGGTTGCGGCCAATCAGCCGGGAAAGGCGCGCATAATCCTCCCCACGGTCACTGACCAGCCGGTCCAGAACCGCACGCGGATCATCGGGTGAAAGCGATTGCTCCATGGCGGATCAATAGCAATAGGATTTTTCCTAGACAAGTAGGAAATCAACGAGCAGTCAGTAAGCAGACGGGCGACTCGCCCTGTGCTTGTCGTAAAAGGAGGAACCATCCGTGGGCATAGACCGACCACTGATCATGACTGTTGAGCGCTTCCTGCGCGAAAACGGTATGGCGGCCACCACCTTCGGGCGTCGTGCCATGGGCGACCCCCGCTTTGTCTTTGACCTGCGGCAGGGCCGTGAACCGGGCCTCCGGGTGCGATGTCGTGCGGAACATTTCATGAACATTGTGCGCAGTCGGGGACCTGATCCTGTTCGCGCCGAAACCTCAGGAGCCACAAGGGAATGAGCACACAGTCGACAGAACGCAACAATGGCACGGCCATGCGCCTGCTCAGGCAATTGGCCGACCTGTTGGGGCCAGGCGCACAACCGGGAAGCTGCCGGGAACGCGAGTGGGCCAGCGCGACCTTTGCCGGGGCGCGGCACAGCATCGATTTCCGCCTGCCATTGCCAAGCCGTGACGCGCCGATGCCGGCGACACTGGCGGCGCTGCCCGACCATGAATTCTCCTTGCGGGGGGAAATTGTGGCCGATTGTACATTGGCCATCCGGCCGCGCCAAAGTGATGACAGCGGACAGTCATGGCTACCGCTGACGATCGAAATATTGACGGTGACCGCCGATTGACGGCGCCCCTGCCCTGACTCAGGCGGTGGCTTGCTGGTTCATCCGGCGCAACGTCCTGAGCGCGGCGGCCAGCGCCGGATCTTGGGGATAGGCTGGATCCTGGGGCTCGTCACGCGGCGCCGGCCGGGATGTCGCGAAGGATTGGCTCGGAACAGCATGGGCGACCTGTGGCGCAAAGGGCTGCACCGGATCAACCCGCTCCGCAGCATTGGTCGAAGCTGCCACATCCAATCCCGCTACCGCGGCCGCCGGGGGCGCGGTCGGCGCCAGACCTTGGCGACGCCCAAGACCAGTTTCCAGCCGGGCAAGAAGATCATCAAGCCGGGCTGCCGAAAGATCAAGCGGCTCGACCGGCGGCAGGCTGGCGCGAACTGGTGAAGCCGGAACGTCTGCGATCGGAACAGGTGTGGGCGTGGGCGCGGGTGAGGCTATTGGCGGCGCGGCCATTGCAGGGGGCAAAGCGGGGCTTTGCACCGCGGCCACCGGCGACGGCGGGGCAAAAGGATCAACGACCGGACCAGCATTCACCAAAGGCGGGCGGGGGGTGATAGCCGGCTGAGCGACAGGCGCGACCGGAGGAAAGGCCGCGACAGGAGCCGGGGCCGGTTGCTGGGCAGGCTGCCTCTCCCAGTCGTCAAGCGACGGTGCGGGCAGGGTGACCGACCAATCCTCGTCAACCAGGCCCGACGATTGCGGCATCTCCGGGGACTGCGGCACATTGTTGGCCTGGCGCCAATGATCATCGAATGACGTGCCGCTGGTCGCACCCAGCGGTGGCGGCGGCGGCGCATCATGCTCTGAGGCAAATTGTGTGTCGAGCAACAGCGCGTCATCATCGTCGTCCATCGCATCATCGGGACGGGCAATGTCGCGTGCGGCCGAGAACGGCCGGCGGGCGGGGGCATCGGGGTGCCTGTCCGCCGCGCGCAGGGACGGGGCATCAGCCTCGTCACCGGCACCGACGCCGCGCAAGCGGTTAATCAGCGAATCGAATGACAAGCTGCTGGGCTGCACGCCGAACAGACGAGCAATCAGCCAGCCGAAAAGGGCACCACCAAGGGCAAATGCGGCCGCCGCCATGATCTGTGCGGTCGTCCCCAACGGCGGCAGGGCGGCGCTGGTAATTCGGTCAAGATACATCTGGAAGGCGATGGTTTCCAGCCATGCGCGAGGCATGAACAGGCCAAACAGGCCCAACGCCAGACCGCAAAGGGCGGCAACCCCCGCCACACCAAAGGGGAGGCGCAACGCCGATCCGCTGGTGGCACGCGCCGGACGGCCAGACCTGTCGGCCTGCCCGTAACGCTGATGATCCCTGTTCGTCTCTGACGACTTCATGCTGTCTTCACCTGTGACGTGCGCTGCCTGTCCTGGACCCGATAGGCATCATAGCCTGAACCGGACAGCAATCGCTGGTAAACCGGTTCGTAATGACGAATGTTTGAGAACCAGTTACGCTGTTCCTCGACATAGCGGCGGGCGACAGTGCGCCGTTCTTCCCATCCGGCCCTGTCTGCCAGCAAATCCGCCAGTGATTTGGCCAGACCAGCCGGATCATCGGGCGGGAACAATGTACCGGTGACTCCATGCTGGATCAATTCCCGGTGTCCGCCGATGTCCGAAGCCGCCACCAGTCGCCGCTGCGCCATGGCTTCAAGCGGCTTGAGCGGCGTCACCAGTTCGGTGAGTCGCATTGCCTTGCGCGGATAGGCCAGGATGTCGATCAGGCTGTAATAGCGCTCGACCTCCTGATGGGGCACGCGGCCGACGAAATGGATTCGTTCCGCCACTGGCGAGGCATGGGCCATCGCCCGCCACTGTGCCTCCATCGGCCCGCCACCAACCAGGAGCAGATGCACCTTGGGAGATAGGGCGACGAGCCGAGGCATGGCCTCTATCAGGTCGTCCAGCCCCTCATAATCGTAAAAACTGCCGATGAAGCCGATCACATCGGCCTCGTCGAGACCCAGATCGCCGGCCAGGGCGCCATCACGGGCCGGCGGCGTGCCAAACAGCTCAAGGTCAACCCCATTGGGAGAGACCATGATCTTGGCCGGATCAATGCCGCGCCGGACCAGATCGGCCCGCAGCCCTTCACAGATGACCGCGACCGCATCCGCGCGGCGCACCGCCCGGGTTTCAAGCATCCGGGTCAACCGGTATTTCAGACTACCTTCGGTGCCGGTTCCGTTGCCGACCGCCGCATCTTCCCAGAAAGCGCGAATCTCATAGAGCAGCGGGATGGACAGCCGCTTGGCCACCCGGTCGGCCGCCAGGGCAGTCAATACGGGAGAATGGGCATGGAGTATGTCCGGCTTCCAGCTTTCGGCCAGTTCACCGATCCGTTCCGCCAGAGCACGGACCTCCCCCAATTCGCGCCAGGGAGAGCGGCCGTTGGCGACGCCGGGTGTGCGGAAAAAGGTCAGGCCATCGACCACATGCTCATCAGGACCGGGCAATGGGTGACGCAGGCTGGTAACGCCGGCAACCTCCCACCCCATCGCCTGTTGGGCCTTCATGATGGCCCGGGTGCGAAATGTGTAGCCGCTCTGCGCCGGCAGACTGTGGTCGAGGATGTGGAGTACACGGGTCATGAATGTGGCTAATGGCACGGAAAGATTAAGTCCCCGTCAACCCCGAGTGGTTATGGGCGGTCCCAGCATGATAGATATGTTCTCCCTGCTCCTGTCGCACAGCCTGTTGCTGCTGGCCTTTTGGCGGCTGCGCAGCCGTGACGATCTGGATGACGAGGCAGAACCCGGCATGGCCCACCGCGCCCGCGGTTTCGCGCGCCAGAGCGACGAGGGGTAACCGCCGATGCGTGACCTTTTCTTTGTCGCTTTTCTCTTCGCCAGCCTGTTTCTGGCGATCAAGCGGCCGTTCCTGTTCATCCTCGTTTATTGCTATGTCGATATTGTCGCGCCCCAGCGGCTGAGCTTTTTCCTGCTCAACCAGGTACCGCTGTCGCTGATCATGTTCGGGCTGGCCATCATTGGCTGGCTGGTGGGGGACAGCAAAAAGGGGATGCGTGGCGATCATTTGCAGATCGTCCTCGGCATCCTGCTGCTCTATTGCGGCATTTCCACCATTTACGCCGATTTCCCGGTCGAAGCGCAGGACAAATGGTCCTGGGTGTGGAAAGCGATGCTGTGGTCAATGTTCCTGCCGCTGGTGCTGCGCACACGCTTGCGGCTGGAAGCCATGGCGCTGACCATGGTGCTCAGCGCCTCGGCGCTGGCCATAACCGGGGGACTGAAAACGGCGACTGGCGGATCAGGCTATGGCTCGCTGCAACTGCTGCTTGACGACAACAGCGGCCTTTTTGAAGGGTCAATCTTTTCGACTGTGGCCATTTCCATCATCCCGCTGATCCTCTGGCTGGCCCGCCACGGCACCATCTTCAACGCCCGCGCTGACAATCTGCATCACAAGCTGGTGTGGGGCTTTGCCATCTGTCTGGTGTTCGCCTGCCTGTTGATCCCGGTGGGAACCCAGGCGCGCACCGGCCTTGTCTGCGCTGCCTTTCTGTTCATTTTCGGCCTGCGCGACAGCAAGTACAAGATGCGCTACCTGACCGGGGTGGTCGCGCTGGGCATCATCGCCCTGCCCCTCGTCCCCTCCGCCTTTGCCGAACGGATGAGTACGATCACCAATCACCAGGCGGATGAATCCGCATCGACCCGTGTCGCGGTGTGGAAATGGACCTGGGATTATGCCCTCGATCATCCGCTCGGCGGCGGTTTCGATGTCTATCGCCAGAATGAGCTGCAAGTGACCAAGGTCATTGTCAAAAACAGTGGCGGACAGATCACGCGTGAAGAAGTGCCCTACACCGACAAGGCCCGCGCATTCCACAACAGCTATTTCGAGATGTTGGGTGAACAGGGCTTCCCGGGCCTGGCGCTGTGGCTCTATCTCCACATTGCCTGCTTCATACGGATGGAGAGCCTGCGGCGGCGTTACAAGGCATCCACCGATCCGGACCATGCTTGGATCCGTCCATTGGCGACGGCATTGCAGGGTGGGCACCTCGTCTATCTGATGGGTGCCATGTTCGTCGGCATCGCCTTCCAGCCATTCATCTGGATGATCATATCGCTGCAAATCGGGTTCCACACCTATGTCAAGCGGCGCGAACAGGAAGCACGCTGGCGGCCACTCGCGGTTCAGCTCGGCAATGCGCCGGCAGGGCCGGATGGTGTCGGCGTGGTGCCTGTGGCGATTGAGCACGGCCATGCATCGGCAACAGGCTGGGCCCCGCAGCCGCGCTGATCGGCCCTGTGCCATCCCGCCGCGTGCCCACGCACTGGATTTGCCAAGCGGCCACCCCTAAAGTCGGGGCGCACAGCGTCTGAACCGGTTGCCGTCCCGCCAGTGGTGACTGCAATCCGGCTTCTGGCGCCCCGACGGACGGATTGACAGGCCCACCCATGACAGCCCCTTCTGTTTCAACGCCAGTAGTGCCAGCAGCCCCGGCGGCTTCAGGTCCGCCACCGGCCCGGCCAACGACGACCGAAGCCATTGTAGAGAGCCCCGGCGCCTTCACCCAGGTGCAGGATGCCGCCGACTATCTCTGGCGCTGGCTGGTCGCGCACAGCGGCGACATAGCCTTGGCCGCCATTGCCGGCGCATTGGTATATCTGGTCCTGCGCTTTGTCCGCCGCACCATAAGGCGTCTGGCCGCTCGCCATGCCAATGCTGACGGTGTGGGCGCGACGACACTGCGCGTTCTGGCGCGTACCAGCCACTTCTTCCTCGTCATGGTCGCGCTCCGGCTGGTCGTTGGCTATGCCAATCCACCGCAGATTGTGTCTGAATTGGTCCGGCTGCTGTTCCTTGTCGCCATTGCCCTTCAGGTCGCCATTTGGGCACGGGAAGTGGTGATGAGCATTGTGCGCCAACGTGCACAGCAAGGTGCTTCGGAAACGCTCGGCAATGCCCTTTCGCTGATCAATGTTCTGGTGTCGGTCGCCGTCTTCTTCATTGCGGCGATCGTTGTGCTCGACAATGTCGGGGTCAATGTCACCGGCCTTGTCGCCGGCTTGGGCATTGGCGGCATTGCCATCGGTCTGGCTGCCAAGGGCATATTCGAAGATCTGTTCGCCGCACTGTCGATCATCTTTGACCGGCCCTTTCGTCAGGGCGAAACCGTCGGCTTTGACGGCAAGACGATGACTGTTGAACGGATCGGCCTGAAATCAACCAGAATGCGCGCGTTGAGCGGTGAGGAGGTGGTCGTCTCCAACACCAACTTGCTCAACAAGGAGCTGCACAATTTCGCCACCGTCCCGCGGCGAAGGTTCAAATTGCTGTTCAGCGTAACCTATGAAACCCCACCGGACCGCCTGCAGCGCATTGTTCCGCTGATCCGCGAAATAGTCGAACGCAACGGCGCTCAGGTTGCCCAATGCGGGCTGGTAGCCTTTGCAGCGTCATCGATCGACGGCGAGCTTCATTATGACGATACTGCGGAAACATATGGGGAAGCGTTCGACCGGCGAACCGCCATCATCCTCGACATTGTCGAACGATTGACAAGGGAGGGGATTCGTTTCGCCTACCCGACTCAGGTCAGCTATACTGCCGCACCCGATGGCAGTCTCGTCATGCCTTTTGCGGTCGAAACCGATCGTCCTTCCGCCGCTTGAACCATGTGCCGCTACGGCGTGCTGGGAGCAAACCCGCGATTTGAAAAGCCTCCCGAACCCGCTATGATCGTGGGCAAACGGGCCAACCGAATTGTCTTGTCGGACAGTGGGTGGCCCGGCATAGCGGCGCCAGACGGCCTGTCTGGGCGCAATGTCAGGGAGAGTGGAGATGGCAGGAATTACCCCGCAGCAGATGAAGGAAATGGTTGGCCAGACCATAGGCTCGTCGGAATGGTATCTGGTCGATCAGGAAACGATCAATAAATTCGCCGATGCCACCGGCGACCATCAGTTCATCCACATTGACGCCGAAAAGGCCAAGCTGACCCCGTTCGGTGGCACCATCGCCCACGGCTTCCTCACCCTGTCCTTGCTGCCAGTGCTGATGGCCAAGTCCGATGTGCCGCGCATCGACGGCGTCAAGATGGGCGTCAACTATGGCGGCAACAAGGTGCGCTTCCTCGCCCCGGTCCGCTCGGGCAAGCGCGTGCGCGGCCACTTCAAGCTGCTCGAGCTTGAAGAAAAGCGGCCCGGCCAGTGGCAGCAAACGATCGAGATGTCAGTCGAGATCGAAGGCGAGGAAAAGCCCGCCCTGCTCGCCGAATGGATCACCCAGTTCTTCCTGTGATTTCCCTCCCCGGGATTGACCGGGCCGGCTGTCGATAAGCGCCCGGCCCCTTTCACCCTCTTCCCTCCGCCCGGCATGTTCCGGGCCGGGCATTATCCGGAGTTGTCCCATGCGTGATGCTGTCATCGTTTCCACTGCCCGCACGCCGCTGACCAAGGCGGCACGCGGCGCGTTCAACAACACCACCGGCGCCACGCTCGGTGCCTTCTCGATCCGCGCCGCTGTCGAGCGCGCTGGCCTAGCCGGTGCCGAGATCGACGATGTGATCATGGGCACCGCCGTGCAGCAGGGTTCGACCGGCGGCAACGTCGCCCGCCTCGCCGCGCTGCGCGCCGGCCTGCCGGTCAGCGTTCCCGCCATGACGATTGACCGCCAGTGCTCGTCGGGCCTGATGACCATCGCCACCGCAGCCAAGCAGATCATCGTCGACAATATGGACATCTGCGTCGCTGGCGGCGTCGAAAGCATTTCCAAGGTAGTCGGCAGCGGCAAGACCTTCATGGAGCCTGACCGCGAGCTGCTCGAAATGCACCCGCACATCTACATGCCGATGATCGGCACGGCCGAAGTCGTAGCGAAGCGCTATAACATCAGCCGGGAATATCAGGACGAATATTCGCTCCAATCGCAACAGCGCACCGCCGCGGCCCAGGCGGCTGGCAAGTTCGACGATGAGATCATCGCCTGCCAAACCACCATGGCCGTGGTCAACAAGGAGACCAAGGAAGTCTCCTATCAGGATGTCACCGCCAGCAAGGACGATTGCAACCGCCCTGACACTACCCTCGAAGGGCTCGCCAGCCTCAAGCCGGTGATGGGTGAAGGCCACACCATCACCGCCGGCAACGCCAGCCAGCTGTCCGACGGTTCGTCGGCCTGTGTGGTGATGGAAGCCAAGGTCGCCGAAAAACGGGGCCTGACCCCGCTTGGCCGCTATGTCGGAATGGCCGTCGCTGGCACCGAACCTGACGAAATGGGTATCGGCCCGGTCTTCGCCATCCCCAAGCTGCTTGAGCGCTTCAACCTCAAGATGGACGATATCGGCCTTTGGGAACTCAACGAAGCCTTTGCCGTGCAGGTGCTCTACTGCCGCGACAAGCTGGGCATTCCCGACGAACTGCTCAACGTCAACGGCGGCTCGATCTCGATCGGCCACCCCTTCGGCATGACTGGTGCCCGCTGCACCGGCCACGCTCTGATCGAAGGCAAGCGCCGCGGCGCCAAATATGCTGTCGTGACCATGTGCATCGGCGGTGGTCAGGGTGCCGCCGGCCTGTTCGAAGTCTTCTGACGAAGGCGGCAGGCGATGCGCCTCGACAGCCCTCGCATCGAGCCGGTCGATCTCGACCGGCTCGATACCGCCCAGCTTGATGCGCTGACCCCTCTGCTGGAGACCGGCGGCGGCAAGGTCGGTGGCGGACAGGTGCTCAACATCTTCCGCACGCTGGCACAGACTCCCGACGCAGCCACGGCCTTCCTTGTCTGGGGCGGCCACATACTTTCACGCCGCAACAGCCTGCCGCCACGTGAGCGGGAACTGGTCATCCTGCGTACCGGTTACCTGTGCAAGTCAGGCTATGAGTGGATGCAGCACCACCGCATTGGCCTCGACAGCGGCCTGACAGCCGGGGAAATTGAGCGGATCAAGGCAGGCGCTGACGCGGCCGGCTGGACCCCGCTCGAAAGCGCCATGCTCCGCGCCACCGACGAGCTGGTAAACAGTCATCACATCAGCGACGCGACATGGGCCGCCCTCGCGGAACTGGGCGATCAGGGCCGGATGGATCTGGTCTATACTGTCGGCCAATATACCCAGGTATCGATGATGCTGAACAGCTTTGGCGTCCAGTTGGAAGAAGGCTCCGTGGACCCTGACTTGCGCGGTTGAGGTCTGCGCGAGATCATTGGTCTGGCCGCTCTTTCGCTCTGATCGATCGCTCAGAGAAGTGCATGGGCCGCATAGCGCCTTGTTCGCTGCCTGGGCCGGTTGGGTAGGGCAAAAGGGCGACACGGACATGCAACCGTGTCGCCCTCTTTCCTGTCGCGCGATACAGGGCGGGAGGGAAGAACCACCCCGCCGCGCGGTTCAGGCCACCGCCAGTCTCAGCAACTGGTCGGGGGTCTCTTTGTCGATCATTGTGCGGACATATTTGCGACCGAACATGGTCGTCGCCACTTCCAGATAGAGGCGTTGGCCGGGCACCTGCTCGACGTAAAATTGATAACCCTGTTCGATATAGGCGATGCATTGCGTCTGGGTGCATGACCAGCGCTGACCATCGGTGTCATGCGTCCCGCTCAAGCGAGTGATCCGGTCCCAGGGGGCCGCGGCTTCCACCATGTTGACGCAATCGATCCGGTTCACTGGTGCCTCCTGCACCCGACTCGCGGGCTATGCAGCAAGGCTAAACTCCGGCCTCTAAAGTTGGCGTGATGCAAGTCACGGCATTACCTCGGTTCGTCGCATGGATCGGCCTGTCCGGTCACGCATGCCGAGCGCAAAAGAAGAGGGGCGGCGCCTCGCGGCACCGCCCCCTTTCATGTCAACCTGTGGTCGATCAGCGGCCAGCGCCAGGACCATAGTTGATTTCGACGCGACGATTCTGGTCGTTGCGAACGCCGTCCGGGGTCGGAACGCGGTTCTGCGTTTCACCGAAGGCGCGGGTCGAAATTGCCGAAGCCGGGACGCCACGAGCAGCAAGATAGTTGCCGACGTTGGTGGCGCGACGGTTCGACAGGCCGACGTTGTAGGTGGCAGCACCCGAACGGTCAGCGTGACCGGCAACCATGACCTGCGTGTTACCGCAGTTGGCATAAGCCGATACAGCGTTGTCCAGCGTCTGAGCCGCTTCAGCCGTGATATTGTCCCGATCCCAGTCGAAGAAGACAATGTACGGACCCGCGTTGCACACCGGCGCCGGAGGCGGCGGAGGCGGAGGCGGAGGCGGAGGCGGAGGCGGGGGAGGCGGGGGCGGCGGCGGCGGCGGAGGCGGCGGTGCAGCCGGTTCGCCGAAGTTGTAGGTCAGCGTGCCGAGCAGCGAGTGGGTGCGCAGACGCGTGTTGATGTCGCGGCCACGGCTATCAACCAGATCAACGCCGTCAGCATTGAAATAGCGATAGGTGACGCCAACGTCGATGTTGTTGGTCAACGGCGTGCGAACACCGGCCAGAGCCTGCCAGGCGAACCCGGTATCCGAATCGTTCAACCAGGCGGGGTTGGCATAGAGATTCATGATCTTGGTGCGGGCCACGCCGACGCCACCACCGACAAAGCCCTGCAGGCCATCGTCATCGCCCATGTCAAACAGGCCGTTGACCATGAAGCTCAGAGCCGATGCTTCACCGTCGTTCGGCGAAAGACCGGTGAAGAAGGCAGCGCGAGGTCCCGGAATGCCAGGTGCGCCGACTTCGATCGAATCGGCATCGGCCGAGCGGTAGCTGACTTCGACTTCAGCGCGGAAACCGCCAAAATCATAGCCAACGACGCCGCCAAAATCATAACCGATGTCGTGGTTGATCTGACCTGCATTTTCGGTGGCGCCGATGTCGAGAGCAACGTCTTCGACAATCATAACGCCGCCTTCAACTCCCACGTACCAGGCATCGTCGCGCGCCAGCGCGGGCGAAGCCAAGGCGGTAGAAGCGAGTGCCATAGCTACGGCAAGCTTCCTCATTGGTAATCCCCTTCTCAAATGAACGGTAGAACGCTCTCAAAAAGCCTTACCGCCTCAAAGGTTGCCGTGCAAGCCGGGTTTTTTCGGCCTGTTGCACTTGCGCAACACAAAAGGAACGCCCTGAAATTTTATCGGCTTGCAGCAATTATCCGCCAACAATCAGCCCGGCTGAAACAAGTGCGGCGAGGATTGCACTTGTTGCTGCGCGGCACTCGTTGTCGACAACATTGCCACTATTGCCAAGCGTAACAGTCGGCGGCGATTGCCAACCTGCTGGAATCCGTACCCAACTTTGGCCATTTGCGGCCAATCGCACCTGCGCGCCCACCGGCAGGTCCGCGAATCGCCACCCCGATTGGCTCCATGCTGCAAGCCGGTGTGCCTGCCCGGTCCACTCACCTGTCGGCGCCCCGCCGACTAGCCAGCATTGTCCCGCATTGGGAGAAACTGGTGGTTCATTCTGCGGCGGCGCCTCACTGACAGGGGCAATGAGACTGTCGATCAGCATCAGCGCCTCATTGTGAGTCACTTCCTTCTGCGCCTGGCCCGCAGCCATCAACGGCAGCCCCAGTCGTACGCTGGCTTCGTTCATCGATTCGCTCCTCATTGTCCCGGACGGCTCGCCCATCCGCCTACAGTGGCACCACCGCCACCAGCGGCGGGGAAAGGCCAACCGCTCCGACCTGCATGATCGTCACCGTCAGACAGGATTCCCCTCCCGATACAGCTCGCCAATTGGCCACAGTCGAAGCATCGACCATCAGGCTGGCGGCAAAGCATTCCCGCACCATCGCGTCGCCCTGTGCCGGCGTTACCGTCACGCGATAGCGCTCGGTGGGCTCATCCATCGCTGTATCGATCAGGTCGATCCACGCTGATCCAGCGCGGCTTCTTCTTGTCCAACTCAGCAACAATTGTCCGTCGCCCTGCCACCGTGCCACGACGTGTACGGGAGAAAGCGGCCGCAACGATCGGCCGACCCGGCCAATCGGCAGCATCAGGGGCTGTGGGTCACCCTGTCCTTCAACCAGAACATGGCCGCCCGACTGCGTGAGCGCCGGCAATGGCAGCAAGGCCGGGTCGGCAAGCAAGGCAAAGCCCCGCCCCACTGATGCTTCGGCCATGGCATCTTCCGTGCCCCAGCGCCCGCGCAGCAAATGGCTCAATCGCCACTGCCGCTCGCCCAAGGGTTCGGCCCGTCCGAACTGGAAGACCTCGTTGCCTGCCACGGCCAGATTGGCGCCAGCCAGCATCGCGGCATCATCGGCATTGTTCAGAACCATGTCATCACGCAGAAGCGTCACCGTCACCGAACCCGCGCGATCGAACAGCCAAGGCTGCCCGACGCCGCTGATCATCACCACCTCGCCCAGCACACGCATCGCCACCACGCTACCCAGTGGTTCGGGCGGGGCTGCAGCGGCCGGTGCCAGGCTCACCGCTGCCTGTCGCCAGCCTGGTCCTTCACCGGCTGCGGCGACCACTGTTCGGCTCGCCGCATCGCTCGGCATTCCATCGATCAGAGGCAGGTCGAACAACCAAGCCCGGCTTGCACCAATCAACAGGTCCGGAGACGCCAGCACCCGGCCGCCATCTGCCGCCATGGACCCGGCGCCATCACTGCGTTCGGTCTCGATCGTCAGGCGCACGCCTGCACCCTCAATGTGCCGTTCGGCCACCCTGCCTTGCACACCATCTTCCGTGACAACGGCCGCGCCCGGCTGCGCCACCAGAGCCGCAAAGCCACCCGGCCACTCGGATTGCCGCACTTGCCGTGCTGCATCACGCGCCAACCTCGCGTTCAGCGCCTTGGCCAACGGCGCCTCCATCGCCAAAGGCAACCCCATTGTCTCCGCTGGGCCCAGCCCTCCCGGAACGCGCGTCATCTGCATTCCCAATTGCCAGTCACGCAAAGGGTCAAACACCGACAAGCCGATTTGACGCGGCATCACCCCGCCGTCACCCAGTGTGCGCGTTGCCCGCGCCTGCCCCCGTTCGCTGGCCGCCTGACCAAGCTGCAACAAGGGCGCGTCCGCCCGCTCACCCAGCAGCCAGCCCTGGCCGGCCAAAGACCGGTCCACCTGCGCAAGCCTGGCAAGTGGCTCGATTGCGGCGCGCCTGCTCTGCGCGGACAGGACAGCCCCGCCAATCGGCGGCAGCGTTGCAACCGCCTCGGTCTGGGAGAGCACATCGGCCAACGGCCCAGCAAGCGAAAGGGCCTGGCTGTCACCCTCATCTGCCTCAACCTCGAAATTCAGCGACGGTATACGGTTGCCAAAGGGAGAAAGGTCCATGTCCTCGAACACCACATAGGCAATGCCGCGAAAGGCCGGGCATTGTCCGGCTCCTTCGGCTGCAGCGATCAGTGGATCGACCGCCTGATCCTCGTCGCCATTGTACAGGCGGAAAGTGCAGCCGGATTTGAAATCACCCGCTGCGCCCCGGAATATCGTGCCCTCAGCCCATATCCGCCCGACGGTGCGCACAGGGCGTGAAGACAGCGCCACAGCAAAAGAAGCACTGTAACTATAGCTGGTTGTGGTCGGGCGTCCCTTGCCACCCTGGCGATGGCGATGCTCGACCAGGTCGGTCGCCCAGATCACTGTCCCGGCCACCCGCATCCGGCCGTAAAGGCGCGGAATCGGTGTACCATAGCTTGACGTCTGCACCCGCAAATCGCTCAATCTTGGGCCTTGTAGACCCTTTGGGGCCAGCAGTCGCCCGTCAACGGCCTGGCCAATCAATGCACCGATCGTTCCGCCAATTGGGCCGCCGATCATCGTGCCCACGGTCGTCAGCACCAAAGTCGCCATTGTCCCGCTCCTGTTTTCAATCCCGCGCCCGCCAGCATCCGGTCAGCCTGCCAGGCGGGTTACCCGGCATCATCACCACCCGCCGTAAACCGGCATGCGCGTGGATCACCGCGTCACCGCCATCCAGCTTGCCGCGTCCGCCAATCATCACATGCCATTGATCGGGACCCATCGCGCTCAGCAACAGGTCGCCGGTGGTCCAGGCCGCGACCTCCTCAAGCCCCGCCGACTTCAGCCATTCATGCAGGACCTTCGCGTCCCCGCCTCTCAGTCCGTAACGGTCTGGTACCGGCCCGGTCGGCACAGCCGCACGTCCAAATGCCAGCACAGCCAGCCCCACACAGTCCACGCCTGATGCCGGGTCGCGGCCATGCAAGCGAAATCCTGTGCCGACCAGCGCCAAAGCCTCGGCCCAGATGCGCTCGCCGCGCTGCGCTGCACTCTCCATCTCAACCTCCTGGAAAGCGCGTCAGCAGATCCATCCCAGGCAGATGAGGTTCGCCGCGGAAATTGGCGATATTGGCAAAACGCGCGGCACAAGTCGCTGCCCGCTTGTCGCAACCCTCGGTCAGTTCGACCTGCTGCCCCGCCTGTCCCGCCCCGTCTGGCACCTCCGCCACGGTCAGCACTGCCCCGTTCTGGTCGATGATCGCCGACCACAATCCGCGCCCCGGTCCATCCAGCCAGCGCAACCAGCCAAAGGGAAAAAGGCCGTTGGCCCAGTTCCAGCCACCGACCGCGTCTGCCAGCGTCACCAAATCACCGCTGCGCGCCGTCACTACCGCCCTGTGGGTACGCGGGGCCAGCGCCACCCGGCATTGGACATCGCCCAGTTCGGCGCGGCACTCTGCACTGGTTTCAGGTACCAGCGGGCCATCGAGCCAGATGTCGCGCGCGCCCAGCTCCGCGCTGAATCGTGCGCCATCACTGGTCACGCTGCCCAACATGCCTTCGGCAACAACACTCTCTGCGACTGCCGGCTTCTGCCAATCCACAACGGCCAGCGTCAGCCGCGCGCCATCCCATCGCCCGCTGGCCAGCGTCGCCTCACTGATCGCCGCACTGTTCAGCGCACCCTCAATCGTGAAACTGTCTGCCGCCAGGCCGCGACGCTGCCGGATCGCAGATGGCCGAATCCCCGGTGACGGCTGATAAGTCAGGCCATCCCGGCGGATTGGCGAATCGTGCGTCGTCAGGCCCAGCATCACACCATCGCGCCGGACAATCCGCCATAGCCAGGCAATGGTCGCCACCTCGCCAGTCAGCCAGTCCGGCGCGGCCACTATCGCCCGGCTCATCCCTCACGCACCTCTATCAGGGGCACAGTGGCAATCTCTCCGGCCAGCCATGTTGCGCGGGAGACTTCCAGTCGGTCCTCGGCAAAGCGAACCGGCACATCAAAGAGGAAGCCCGCGCGGATCTCGGCGCCACTGGCTGGCGGCACGGCAAAGCTCACCATCCCCAATGGCCCCAGCGTCCAGCCGCTCGCCGCAACGCCATTGACGCTCACCAGCACACTGTCCACGACTGGCCGGGTAATCCGCCGCCGGGCTGCACCCGCTCCGTTGCCATAGCTTTTGGTCAACGGAAAATCGGTCCGCACCCCGTCGCCCGTCCCGATCGTCTGGTCCGCCATGCCCGGAGCCCCGCCGTCGACCGCCGAACTGGCGTCAAACGGATCGCGGAAACGGAATCCCACCGCCGGCCCCCGGCGGGCACGATAGAAATCAACCAGCACCCTTACATCCGCCTCGCTGCGGATCCCCGGCCCGGCATCATAGCGCAGCCGCGCGTTGTCCCAGTCGGGCGCCCGCTGTTCCGCGCCCGACTGGCCCGTCACGATGGCGGTGGAAAATTCCGCCACCACGCTTGCCTCGCGGCCCAGCGCCAGAGGGAAATCGACATCATCGAAAGCGTCCACCGCGCCTTCTCCTTCCTCAAAATGCAGAAATCCGTCGCGCGCCACCTGCGGCAGCGCCCAGATGAAGGTCGCAGCCACGCCCCGCGCAACGCTGCGCATCGCGGCGGCATCAATCGCTTCCCACTGCGCACGGTCCGCCGCAGTCAGGACAAATCCCGCCAGATAGTGCTGCTCCGCCGCAGGATAGCCCAGCCGCGCCTCGGCCAGCGCGATCCCGGCCACGCTCGCCCCCACTTGCCCGCGTGATGCCCAGTCATAATCCTCCAACTGCAGTACATCGAACGCCGGCTTGGCCCACCCCGTCGGCATCATCATCCGCCGCGCTTCGGGCATCATCGGGTCGAGTAATGTCGGCAGATAGGCGAGAAGATAAGTCGTCGCACCATCGTCCCCCGCCTCGTCACGCACCGCGGCGCACAGCGCCGCGGTCGACTGAGCCAGCAACGCCCCAGCCGCGTCGAGCATCGCCTTCTGCGCCGCGTTCAGCGCTGCCCCCAGATCGGGGATCGCCACACTAGCGCTGCCCAGCGCACTCGTCGCCGCGCTGTCATAGAGGCAAGGCCGCCGGTCCGCCGTCACCCACCACCAGGGTTCACCCACCTGAAAATGCACCGCCATGCCCGCGCCCTTGGCAATGCCGACCAGCACCCGCGCCACCAGTGCCAGCCAGCCCATCGCCTCGGCATTGGCGGGGGACAGCAGCGCCGATGGTGGCACCCACCCTGTCAGCGCCGGACCGCCGTCCGCCGCCCGTTGCATCCACGCCTGTGGGCAATAGTCAGCGAACAGCTCATAGGAGAGTGACCAGATGACCGCTCGCCCCTGCGCCAGCGCCTCGGCCACCAGAGCCTCATGCCAGGCCAGTGCCGGCCCGCACAGCGCCCCGCCGCTGACGCTCACCAACCAGTCGCCGCCCACCTGCGTCAGCCGCATGAAATGGCTCATGCCGACATAGTGCAACAGCGGCCCCCTGTACCCCAGCGCCTCGACCTGCCGCAGCAGCCGCGCGGGCGTCTGGTTATAGGCGTCGTCATAGGCCGTCGCCATCGACAGGCTATGTTCGGGCAACATCGCATCGCCGATCGCCAGCACCGATCCGGAACCATCGCACTGCATCCCGGTCAGTTCGACCCAGCCATCCGCCATCGCTGCATAATCGCCGGCGCTGCCGTCATAATCGGGCGGCACGAGCGAGATCATCATCCGGTCGACATCGCCCGCCCACACCGGGTCTGCCTCGCCCGGCAACAGGAATCCGCCATTGATCGCACCGAAGTCGAGCGTCACCACCGCATCGCCCGGCGAGCCCACCGCATAATTCCAAAGCCGCACAAACCAGGCCCGGGCCGCGCCGCTCTCGTCGCGCCCTTCGATGGTCAGCACCGGCCCCCACACTGCATCGAGCGGCTTGACCCCACCCGACCGCCAACGGAACCGGAGAACGCACCGCCGGAAATCGCGCCGCGTTTCATAGGCCAAAAGCGGATGATCCCAGCGGTCCTCCGCCTCCCAGATCAGCCCCGCCAGATTGTCCTTTCCGGTAAACGCCAGATCAACGCGCAGCGCCTCCGCGCCATCGCTGACCACAGATCCCATCATCGGTCGCGGGAAATCGACGGTCCAGAAGCGCGCATCGAACCGCTTGATCGTCGAACGCTCGCGATGCTCCTCATGTCCGCCAAGCGGCGGCGAAAGACACCAGCCCATGCTCAGTCTCCCGCCGCTTCGATCGCGCGCCGCACCGCCTGCGCGATCTGCCGGCCGCTCGCCGCCATCCGCTGCGGGTCGGCACCCGCGCCGCCACCAACATTGACAGTGATCCTGACATGCCGATCCCCGCCGACCGCGCCCGTCTCGACCCGACCTGCCGATGTCGGCACGAACCATTCCGGCCCGCGCTCGCCGACGCGATAGGCCTGGCCCGGTGCCACCGGTCCACCGGTCGCCCGCCCCGGCGCCCCCAAGAGCGCGGGGATCAGGCTCGACGCCAGGTTGAGCAAGCCGCCGCCCGCCTTGCCGTCACCGCCACCGAACAACGAACCAACGCCTGCACTCAGCGCGCTGCGCGCAATCTCCGCCATTGTTGACAGCGCCACCCGCCTCAGGTCGTCGAAACCGAACTTGCCGGTCCTGACCGCCCTCAACAGCGCCCCCTCGATCGCCCGCCCGGCCCGCTCCGCACCATCGGCGAGCGGCCCGTCCAGCCCCGCCCGCATCGCCGCCACATCGGCCGAAAAAGCCCGCACATCCGCCCGCACGCCGATCACCAGCGTGTCAATCTCATCAGCCATGTCCTGATCCTTGCTGTTCCTTGCTGATCCTCCCCATCGACTTGCGATGGGGAGGTGGCGCGCCTGCGCTATCGCTTGCGATAGGAGAAGCCAGACGAAGTCCGTGACGGAGGGGCAATCACCCGTCCGGAAACATCCCCCTCAGTCGCTCGACCACCGCGCCATCCACCGGCGCAGCCTCATCCCCTGCCAGCGCTGCCAGCACGCCCGCCAGTTCCTCAGGGGTGGCCCGCCAGAACTCCTCCGGCCGCCAGCCAAGCAGCACCGCCACCACACCAGCCAACCGCGCCGCCACCTCGGCAAAGCGCGCCATGCTCACCGCCCCTTCAATATCTGCCCGAGCAGGACACGCAGCACCGGTGCCATTGCCGCCAACCCCGCTGCCGCCATCGCCTCACCAAAGGCTTCCCGGCTCAAGGCTTCGGGCCGGTCGCTGAGGCAATGCCAAAACAACGCGACCGTCTCGCCCAGCGTCAGCCGCCCCTCGGCCGCCCGCTCGACCAGCGCGAACAATGGTCCCAATTCCTGCTCTGCCGCCACCAGCGCGGCAAAGCTTGGTCGCAGGACAAAGCCACCAATCGCCGCCTCGCCACGCGCTTCATTCGCACTCACAGCGCCACCACCGGCCCGCTCGATTCCAGGCTCAGCGTATAGTTGCGCTCGCCATTATAATCGCCGGCATGGTCGAGCCGCGTGACGAGGAACTTGCCGCGCATCCGCGTCCCGCTCTCGAACGCCAGTTCATAATCGTCAATCAGCCCGGCCAGCGCATTGGCCTGCACCCGCACTTCAGCCGACGACCCGGTGAATATCCCCGCTGCCGCAACGCTGACCGATCGCGTCCCCGCGCCCGACAACAGTTCGCGCCAGCCGCCTGAGTCCTTGCTGGTGATGTTCACCGCATCGCCATTGATTGAAAGCTGCGTCGTCCTGAGGCCGGCCACCGTCGCATAGACGACCGGGGTCGCCCCATTGCCAATCTTCAACAGAAAGGCACTGCCCTTTTCCATCGGCATCATTGGTCTCCTTTTTGAAAGTCATCCGAGGATCAATTCCTCCCCGAAATGGCGAGGATCAGACTCAAAAGCTCTGCTGTCCCCGGCTCGACCGGGAACCCATGGTCCGCCCCAACCACCCGAACAAACGTCAGGGAAATCCACACCACCAACCGACAAGCCAAGCGCCGGCATCGGGCCATGGGCCCCCGATCAAGTCGGGGGCAACTAAGGGGCGGCCCAATTCACACCCTCCAGGCCCTCAGCCGCACGTCGATCATCGCCACCCGCGTGCCATCGCGCCGCCGGGTCATCCGCACCCGCGTCACCAACGGCCCGCTGCTGTCCCACGCCCCGCCATCGCTCCCGGTCAACCCGCGCGGCATTGCCATCAGAGCCGCCTCTGCCGCTGCCGACAGCGCGGCGATCCGCTCACCTTCACCGCGATCAAGGATGGTCAGGCCCAGCCGCAGTTCACGCCCCGGCAATGCCTTGGCGCCCCAATCACTCCCGATACAGTCGCCAATCCATGCGCTCGGCACCGGCGCGCCCTCGCTCTCTCCGTCGCCGATCCGGTTGACCGTCGCCGCCCAGAGGGTATCCGCCGCCAAAGCCGCCCGCACCGCCTCGCGCCATGCCGCCTCAATGCTCATCGCCTGCCCCTCCCGCGCCATCGCGCCCGGCAAAGCGCAGCGCCGGATCGCTCTCGGCCTGAAGCGCCAGTCCGGGGCCGCTCACCGTCACGGCGGCACCTTCGGGCTCCGGCGTCACGTCGATCTCGACCGGCGGAATTCCCTGCCTCCACCGCTGCTCCAACCGCCTCGCGATCCGCCGCGCCTCGCGCTCGGCCGCGCGCGCTGCCAGACGCAAGGCTCTGGCCTTGATCTGGTCCCACAGCCGCCCGCTCATGACAGGCGCATCCGCCGCCAGGGGCGCCACAACGCCGCCACCGCCGCCGGCGGTTCGCCCGGCACGTCCCTGTCCCGTTCGCGCATCAGATGGGCGGCGAGCATGACAATGCCCTGCCGCAACGGCTCGGGCACCAGCCCCGCATTCGCCGCCAGCCCGGCCTGATAGGTCACGCGCATCCGCCCGGCGATGCCGGGTTCGCTCACCCGCACCCAGCCATCTCCCTGCGGATCGATGTCGATGGCATGGTTGCCCACCGGCAGGGCAAAGGCCGCACCCTCCGCCGGCACGCCAACCACCGCGGTGATCGCGCTGACCGGCGCCCGCGCCAATCTTTGCCACTCGCCCACCCGGATATTCACTGTCTCGTTCACCGCCCGGCTGACCAGCGCCACGCCGGTGAACTGCTCGCAAATGCCCGTCGCACTACGCAGCAGTGCCGCCAGCACCACATCATCAATGCCCGCGCCGAGCCGCGCAAATTCGCGCGCCTCGTCGAGCCCCGCCGCCAGCGGCAGCGGCTCTGTCTCCACCACCGCCATCAGCGTTGCTCCACCCGCAATGTCATGCTGCGCTCGTCGGCCTGGCCGTCGGACAAGGTCACCCGGTTGGTCACCCGGTAACAGACGCCTTCGCGTCCGCCGGACAAGCGGGCACTGGTCCGAACCGCATCGAACGCATGGGCCTCCACAGTCACCCCGCCATCCTCGACCGGTTCGACACTCCAACTGCTCGCGGCGATCACCTGCCCGTCGAGATAGGCCGCTGCCCAGTCAAAGGCATAGTCGATCCGGCCGCCCGGATCCTTGATCATCAGGCTCATACCCTGCTCCTCATATCGTGCACTGTTCCACCCTGACCGGCGGTGTCAGCGGCGCGGTCGCACAACGGCGGTCTCCCGCCTGATCCCGCGGCGGCCACCTGCCCGCGTCCCGGCCCCGGCCGGTCGGGGACCTCCCCATTCGGTTGCGAAATCGGGCAATGCCGCCTGGCCGATACTGCGCGACCCGATTGCCCCGCTGCCGATCATGCGCCGGTCTCCGTTCCGGCGGCGGAATCCCGCTTCGCCCTGACAGCATGGCGGCGGCGACGCGGCGCTTGGATGGCCGCATGCACCCTCGCCAGTTCGCGCCGCTGCCAAGCCGCCTCGATGGCAAAACATTCATTATAGCGCAGGCCCCAGATGCGCCCGCCTTCGCCATCCTCATCAATGCAGATCAGGCCGATGCCCGTGGCATCCAACCCAAGCCGGGCAAACGCTTCATGGACCTCCTGCGCTACCAGTCCGGTGTGCCAGCGTTGCCCATCGACAAAGCGGAACCGCCGCCAATCGACCCCGCTCCATGCGTCGAGCCAGTCGTCAGGGATGGCCTCGATATCCCGCTTGGTTTCGCGATCCGATGTCGCGATCGTCCCCGTGGCAGCAAACAACTGTGTCCAGCGCGCTCCCGCCGTCCCGAGTGACCGGACGTTGTCGGTCCCCGGCCTGACCGAAGCGGCCCCTGCCGCCATCAGCGTTGTCGGCACATATAATGCGCCCACAGTCAGGCCACTGTTGCCGCATAACAGCACTTCACCGGCGACCATGCGGATCCCCGAAGCGACCGTATGAACCGGCATCCATTGCAAGCTGGTGCCATAATAGGCCGCGTCGAACATCCAAGACCCGACAGCCATGTTGACCGCGCCCATGTAGCAGGCACTTGACGGCTGGCCGGCGCTCAGGCGTATCTGGTGCCAGATACCAGCCGCGGACTGCACATCGATCCGCGATTGTGCCGCAGCTCCTCCAGTGCCCAGCGCGACATTGCCATTGGCGTCCCGCGCCAGCACCGCCGATCCCGGCACATTGACCCAGCCGCTTCCGCGTCGCACCGTGATCTGGTCCGCCGCGTCGATCAACGTAGCGCTGCCGTGCCCGGTTGAAACCGGCTGCCGGCTGTCGAGCGCGGCTTGCAATCCCGTCACATCGCCCAAAACGTGGCTATGTGCACTCAGCGCATAATTGCCCGCCGCCTGCTTGCCATTGAGCGCCGCCTGAAGGCCTGTCACCTCCCCAATCTCCGGCGGTACGCTGGCCTCGGCAAACCAGTTGGCGCCCACGGTCAGTGCCACGCTCTTCAGTCCTGCGGCAAAATCCACCCGCGCCCCGCCTGCCGACGAAGCGGATATGGTCAGCCGAACCAGCCGCCCCTGCCCGTCGATCTGGCCAATGCCATTTTCCCATTGCGCCGGGTCGGTGATCCCCGCCACGGCGTAACAAAAGCTGGCACCCACCGGCACCGCATCGGCAAAGCGGCGGTGTCCCGGCAAGGCTCCGCCGAGCACCAGCGGGCCCGTTCCCGTCGCCGTGCAGCTTTCACGCACCAGATCAGCAAAGACATATTGCGGAACCGCCACAGCCCCCTCCTCTTGCTCATCATCCAAAGAAAAAGGGCGCGGTCGCCAGACCACGCCCCGAACAATGCTGTCCATCGTGCACAAGCCCGCGCGTTCGCCTGCGGACGGGAAAGCGCACCCGGCCCAAAGGGCCTAAGAACGCGCGTCCGACTTCGGACGGCAAGGCCGGACAATTACGTCGCGCTGAACCGCATCAGCTTGATCGCTTCCGAATTGACCAGCGCGCCGCCGACCCGCTTCGTCGCATAGAAATGCACGAACGGCTTGTTCGAATAGGGGTCGCGCAGAACCGATGTTTCGCCGCGATCGGCGATCACATAGGCCGCCTGGAAATTGCCAAAGGCGATCGACAGGCTGTCCGCCGCCACCGCCGGCATGTCCTCGGCCTCGACCACGGGGAAACCGAGCAGCGTCCCCGGCTGGCCAACCGTCAGGCCGGGGGACCAGATGAAAGCCCCGTCGCTCGTCTTCATCTTGCGGATGCGCGCCAGCGTGTCGCTCGCCATGACGAACACCGCGCCCTGGCGATAGGGCGCCCTCAGCGCATGGACGAGGTCGACCAGCCGGTCCTGCGGGCTCGCCGCGGCAAAATTGCCCGCCGCACCCGCCGCGACATATTGCACCGTGCCATAGGCGCGCACCGCGTCAGCCTCTGCCGTCACCGGATAGGTGGTGAAACCCTTGGGCTGGTTGGTGCCATTGCCGGTGACGAACGCCGCACCCTCGGCGCGGGCGAATTCGCGCGCCACCTCATCAGCCAACCAGGCCTCGACATCGAACATCGCATCGTCGAGCATCGCCTGGCTCGCCGCCGGATTGGCATAGAGATGGCCCGAAGGCGGCACCACCTCGTTGAACGCCGGCGTATTGGTCATCGGCCGCGCCGCTGTTTCGGCCACCCAGCCCGAAGGCGTGCCACCCACCGCGATCAGCTTGCGATAGCCCGCCGTGCCCGTCGTCACCACATTGGCGATGGCACGGATCGGCGACACGCTCTTCAGCGTCCGGTCGATCATCGCGTCAATCTCGCGCGGTACGGCAAAGCCGCCATCGCTGTTCGGCGTACCGGTCACGCTCTTCATCTCGACCCCGGCCTCCAACCCGCGCCGCAGATAGCGCTCGACAAAGGCCGTGCGCGCCGGATCCACTGCGTCCGCCGCGCCCT
This sequence comes from Sphingomonas lacunae, assembly GCF_012979535.1. Taxonomy (NCBI): domain Bacteria; kingdom Pseudomonadati; phylum Pseudomonadota; class Alphaproteobacteria; order Sphingomonadales; family Sphingomonadaceae; genus Sphingomonas; species Sphingomonas lacunae. Next base: position 1,651,903 of record NZ_CP053015.1, on the reverse strand, counting down.
TCACGCCATCAAGCGGCAAGCGCGCCGCCCGCAACGCCCCCGCCTCGACCCGCGCCTTGAGCCCCGCGACCTCCGCCGTCAGCGCCGCCAGCGCATCTCCGGTTTCCGCCGCCTCAAAGGCCGCGTCAAATCCGTCCGCTTTCACTTCCAACATGCCCATACTCCTCGGTTGAAACGAAAAAGGCGGCCCAAAGGACCGCCCTGCCAACAGTCCCTCCCTTCCAAGGGAGGGGTTGGGGTGGGTGCGAGCGACAGCGAGCCGCGCCGCCGGCTCACACCAATCACCCCACAGCTATCACCCGCGCCCCCGGCTGCATCGGCTGCGCCACCACACTCACCTCGACCAGCTCAATCGCCTCCAGCACCCGCGTCGCCAGCCCGTCGCGCCCCGGCAGTCCTGCCCGCGACGCCTTGACCCGGTATCCGAACGACAGCCCGTCCACCGCGCCTTCGCGCAGCATCGCCGCCACTTCGCGCGCCGTCGCTCCCTCACCCTCGATCCGCGCCACCACGCGGAGGCCCCGGGCATCCTCGGCCAGCGTCTCGACCGTGCCAATCCGCCGCGCCGGGTCATGCTGCCACAACAGTGGCACCGCCCCTGATCCCAGGCTGGCAAAGGCCCCCGGGCGGATCACATCGCCGCCCCGGTCGCGCACGCCAAACAGCGCGGCATAGCCCGCAAACCGAAATGGTTCATATGTGCCGCTCATTTGAGCCACGCGCCAAAACCCATCTTGACCGCGATGCCGATCAACAGGATGGCAAGGAATCCGCGCACCACCCAATCAACCACCGCTTTCCAGGCGCTGCGCTTGGCGTCGCGCCAGGCCGCCAACAGCTGCCGCAGCTCGGCAATGTCGTCGCGCGCGCTTTCGTCCGACAGGCCGATGCGCATCATCGCCCGTTCCGCCCCGGCCTCGCTCGCCTGCTCGATCAGCGCGCGGACGTTGGTCAGGTCACCGCCACGTTCGTCAGCCAGCCGCACCAGCCGCGCCAGCACATCCTCGTCACCGCTCATGCCGCTGCTCCTCGATCATCTGTCACGGCGCTCAGGCCCAGCATCGCCCGCTTCTCCGCATCGTTTAGGAAATCCGCGGCGCTCACCCGCGCCCACAGCCGCTCGCGGTCCTCTGACAGGGCGGTCACCCGGTCGGGATCGACCCGCAGCCCCGCGTCCATGCCCCAGCTCGCCAGCGCCTGATTGATCGCGCCGAGGATCGTCCCAGCCAGCGGCAGCACCGTCAGCCGCCACAGCGCCCGGCTCGCTTCGCGATAATTGGCATAGGTCGCATCACCGCTCAGCCCGGCGAGCATCGGCGGCACGCCAAAGGCCAGCGCGATGTCGCGCGCCGCACTGTCTTTCAGCGCGATGAAGTCCATGTCGGCGGGGGACAGGCTCATCGCCTGCCAGCTCAATCCGCCTTCAAGCAGCATTGGCCGCCCCGCATTGGCGCTGCCCTGGAACTGCGCCTCCATCTCGGCCTTCAGCCGGTCAAACTGCTCAGGTGACAAAGCCGCGCCCCGCTCACCCGGATCATAGACCAGCGCACCTGATGGCCGCGCCGCATTGTCGAGCAGCGCCTGGTTCCATACCGCCGCCGCATTATGCACCGCCACCGCCCGCGCCGCCGCGCTCAGATTGCCCAGCCCATAATGGTCGTCGAGCGGGTGAACCGCCTTCACATGCGCCACCAGCACTCGTCCCCGCCCGTCTTCGGCCGGAAGGCGTATCGTCTGCGATCCGGCGCGATAGGCAAAGGCCAGCGGCCAGCCGCGCCCATCGGTCTCGACCACCACCCGCTCGGGCCGCAGCGCGAACAGCTCACTCAGCGGCCCACTTTCGTCACTGGCGATCAGCTGGATATAGGCATTGCCATGCAGCAGCATCTGCGTCGCCACCGTTGCCAGCAACGCCTGCCCGCCGCTTTGCGCACCGATCAGCGCCAGCGCCGCAGCGCCCCCCGGCGTATCATCCGCCACCAGCGGCGCCCCGCCGACAGCTTCGGCGACGATCCGGCACACCCGCTGCGCCACCGGATTGGCGCAATAGGCGGCGCGCACCTGCTCCTCCCAACTGCGCGGCAAGGCACCCACACCCGCCCCGCCGATCCAGGAAGCCGTCCGCGCCAAAACCGCCCGCGCCGGAGTCCGGCGGGACTTGATACCAAAAAGGTTCATGATCTATCTCCGAAAGAACCAAATCATGCAGTTTCAGACAAATGCACACGGCCCCGACACTCCGTGCCCCCGGCTTGACCGGGGGCCCATGGTCCAACGCGTTTCTCCGCAATCGACGCGGGCGGCATAAGGCGAGCCCCGGCCATGGGTTCCCGGTCAAGCCGGGTACATGGCGGATAAAAAAGCTTCTCCTCACCATCGACTTGCGATGGGCCCGCGCACTTCAAACGATCCTCCCTATCGACCTGCGATGGGGAGGTGGCGCGCCTGCGCTATCGCTTGCGATAGGGGAAGCCGGAGAAGGCCCGTAACGGAGGGGCGGCCCTCACACCCCACGCACCCGCGGCTCTGCGCTGCCCATCAGCGCCCACAGCGCCCAGACCAGCGCATCCGCCCGGTCGGGGGATCGGCCCGGCCCGGCATAATCGCCGCCGGCGCCCAGCGCGCACATCTCGTCCTCCAGCTTGGGGAAGCGCCCCAGGTGCCGCACCCGGCCATTGGCATAATGCACCGCCACCGGCTCGGCCCGCGCCGCCTTGTTGCGGCTGGCGTGGACCAGCTGCACCGGCAGCCCCGCGTCCGCCGCCTGCAACACGCTGCGCACCATCTCGCCGCCATTGTTCGCCTCGGCGACCACCCGGTCGGCGCCCCAGTCACGCGCCGCCTCTGCCACCGCACCTGCCCAGCCATCGGGCGGCAGATTTTCGACACTGCGGTCATCAAACACCACACAGCGCCCGTCGCCACAGCGCCCCGCTACGATGATGCCACAGGCATCGCCCCGGCTGCCCGCCGGCGGATCGACGCCGATGACAATGCGCACCACATCCACCGCCGCCAGCGCCTCTGCATCGCCCGGCCGGATGGCCGAACCACGCGCCTCCTCTATCTGCCGCCGGTCCCACAGCGCACCGGCCACCGCCTCGATCAGTTCGCCGCCCAGCTCCTGCCGGCCCAGCGCCGTCTCGCCATAGGCTTCGTCCATCGCCCTCAGCCAGTCGGCGGACAGGTTCGCTGCATTATCATGCGTCGCCCCGCCGCTTGTCACCAACCCCGCGCTGTTCAATATCGTCTGCAACACCGGCACCATGCGCGGCGTGGTCGTCGCCACCACCCTTGGTCGCTCGCCCATGCGCAGACCGAGCATCAGATTGCTCCACGCCTTCACCGCCCGGTCACCGCCATCGCCGACCGTCGTTCCCCACCGCGCCACTTCATCGGCCCAGCCAAAATGATGCTGCGGTCCCCGCAGACCTTCGGGTTCGGCGGCCGAAAAGCAGCGCGCCAGGCTCCCGCCCGGCCACACCAGCCGCTTCAGCCCCGGTTGCCACAGCGGCCGCTCGCCGCGCTCGGCAATGTTGAGCAGGCCCGCCGGGCCCTCGATCATCACATCACGCACATCCTGCTGCGTCGCCCCGACCAGTGCGATCTGGCAACCGGGATAGGCGCGCGCCAGTCCGTCAATCCATTCCGCCCCAGCCCGAGTCTTGCCAAATCCGCGTCCGGCCATGATCAGCCAGATACTCCAATCGCCCTCCGGCGGTCGCTGCTCGCGGCGGGACACCACATCCCAATGGCGCTCGACCATCGCCCAGGCATCCTCGCCGATCAGCGTGCGCAACCGCTCACGCTGGCGGTTTGACAAGGCGTCGAGCCGGGCCTTGACACTGGATTGCGAACCATATCGGCTCGACAGGTCAGTCACGATCCGCCTCTTTCAAAATCTCACGCACCCCTGCGGACAACAGCTGCACCGCCGCCTCAACCCGCGCTTGCCGTTCAGCCATGGCTTCCGCTTCGCGCTCGGCATCCTCACTGCCAATCCGCACCAGCCCGCTTCGGCCTATGCGTTGCAGCGTCAGCGATGCTTCGTCATGCCGTGTCCGCCGGGTCAGCACTTGCCCGTCCTCCGACGCCCGCTGCTCGACCACCACCTCACGCCCGAACCGCCCCTGCGCCAGCGCCCGCATTTCCAGATCGGCCACCGCATCAGCCTTGGCCTGGTCCCATCGTCGCGCGAAATCCGGGTCCCGCCGCCGCTTGGCATAGACTGTCTGCAAACAGACGCCCGCCGCCTTGGTCGCCCCGGTCACATTGCATGTCTCAGTCAGATGGGCGAAAAAGGCGGCCTGCTTGTCCTCGTCAAACCGGTCACCACGCGCCGCGCGCAATTGCGCTGTCTGGCCGGGCTTGCCACCGACCAGGATCGTCGCCGGCTCCTGGCCCGTGCCTCGCTTGTTCCTGCCCTTCGCCGCCTTGACCCGCTTGCCGCCCACCATCGCCACCTCCTGCCACCGCACGCAAAAAAGACCGCCTCCCCTTCGGGAACCGGCCTGCTTCGCGACTCGCATTTTTCGACTATGACCACAATGTGCCACATCAGCGTTACGATGTCAATATGTTTTTACCTATTTGGTTCTACGTCTCCTCCCCCTTGGATGGAGGAAGGACGCGGAGACTTGGAAGCGCGCTGCCTCTGTCACCGCTGGATGGGGGTGGTGCCCGCGCAATCATGCCTCGACCCAAACCCCCTGCCCTTGCAGGCGATGGCCCCCACCCTTGCCCTCACCCGCCGCAGCCGCTACGCCCCGCGCCCATGCTCAGACGTCTCTATGACTGGATGATGGCCAAGGCCGCGCATCCCCACGCGACCCGCTGGTTGTTCGCCTTTTCCTTCATGGAATCGAGCTTCTTTCCCATACCGCCGCACCCGCTGCTTGGCCTGATGTGCCTTGCCCAGCCACAGCGGGCGCTGCGCTTCGGCGTGATCTGCACACTCGCCTCGGTGCTTGGTGGCCTGTTCGGCTATGCCATCGGCTATTTTGCTTACGAAACCATCGGCGTTGCCCTGCTCCAGGCACTCGGCCTGTGGGACAGTTTCCCCAGGGCCGCCTGTTATCTCAACGCCTATGGCGCAGAAATCATCCTGCTCAAGGGTGCGACCCCCATCCCGTTCAAGCTGCTGACGCTGACCGCCGGGTTCATCCAGATGAACCTCGTCACCTTCATCCTCGCCAGCATCGCCAGCCGCGCCTTCCAGTTCATGCTGGTCGGCTTCCTGTTCTGGAAATTTGGCGCCCCGATCAAGGCGTTCATTGAAAAATATCTGGCCTGGCTGTCGGCGGCCTTTGCCGTTGCGGTCGTCGGCGGATTCATAGCCTTTGCCGCCCTGTCGGGCACCGGCGCCGCCACCTCCGACCAGTGCAGCTCCGCCACCCACGCTGATCTGCGCGTCTAACCCTCCTCTCCCGCCTGCGGGAGAGGATAACGATGGTTACGGACCTGCCCGCTACTGCAGCTTGGAGCAGGTGAGTCCCGCCAAGCGCCGCCCAAACTCACACCGCAAACAGCATCGCGTCGTCGGCAAAGGCCTTGAACTCCAGGGCATTGCCCGAAGGATCGCGCAGGAACATCGTCTTTTGTTCACCCGGCAATCCGGCAAAACGCAGCATCGGCGGATGGACAAAGGCCACCCCCGCCGCCGCAATCCGGCCCGCCAGCGCGTCAAACCCCGCCATCGTCAGGACAATACCGAAATGCGGCACCGGAATGTCGTGGCCGTCGACCGGATTGCTGCCGGCATCACCTGCGCCTTCCACATAGTGGACAACAAGCTGATGTCCCTGAAAGTCAAAATCCACCCAATGGTCTGACGACCGCCCCTCGGGGCACCCCAGTACCTCGCCGTAAAATCGCCGCGCTGCGGCAAGATCGGTCACAGGGATGGCAAGGTGAAACGGACGCAGGGTCATCGGGGCAACTCCATGGGATACTCAATCCCCGATAGCGCACCCCCACCCGCTTTGCTATTCCCGCGGCCGATGGCCAGCACCCTCACCCGCTTCCCCCGCCTTGCCGCGCTCCTCGCCGGTCTCGCCAGCGCCACCGGCTTTGCCCCGCTTGGCCTGTGGCCGGTGACATTGATCGCGCTGGCGTTGCTCCTCCACTTGATCAGCGGCGCCACCACCACCCGCCGCGCCTTGCTGCTCGGCTGGTTGTTTGGCGTCGGCCATTTCGCGCTGGGCAACAACTGGATCGCCACCGCCTTCACCTATCAGGCCGCGATGCCCGCCTGGCTCGGCTGGATCGCGGTCATCCTGCTGTCACTGTATCTCGCGGTTTACCCCGCCCTCGCCGCCGCCAGCGCATGGTGGCTAGTCAAATTGGTGGAGCGCCGCAGCGCTGCCCACAACGCCACCCTAACCCTCACCCTCCTCTTCGCCGCCACATGGATCATCACCGAATGGCTGCGCAGCTGGGTCTTCACCGGCTTTGCGTGGAACCCGCTGAGTGCGATCTGGCTGTCGGATAACCACGCCCACTTTTCTGAACTAATTCTACCCCTGCTTGGCAGCTATGGTTGGTCCGGAATAGTTATTCTCATTGCGGGTGGACTGCGGGCGCAGTTTTTGGAGTTCCCATGGAACAGGCGCAATCCGCTTCCTGAACCGCCCGTTCGCCAGCAATTGGCCGCACAGGTGGGTGTTGCTGTCCTGATTACAGGTGTTGGCCTGCTCGTCTATCTGGATGTCGGCCGTCCAGCCGACTCGACCCCCAACTTGGACGGCCCACCCATCACCATCGTCCAGCCCAACATTGATCAGGGCGACAAGTGGGACATGGAGCAACGCCGCGCCAATTTCACCAAACTCGCCGGCCTCTCCCCTCCGCAATCCGCCGATGCCGCGCCGCGCCTCCTGCTCTGGCCCGAAGCAGCCGTCCCCGATTATCTCGAAAGCGGCTATCCGCTCGACTGGTATATAGAGCCTGCCAGCTTCGTGCGCGCCCGCCTCGCGGCGCTGCTCGGCCCCGATGATCTGCTGCTGACCGGCGCCGTCCGGCTGGAAAGCAACGCCGCCCGCACCGATGTCGCCGGTGCACGCAACAGCGTCTTCACCCTCAATGCCCGGCAACAGCTTGGCCCGCGCTATGACAAGGCGCACCTCGTCCCCTATGGCGAATATCTGCCGATGCGGAGCATCCTCGAACCGCTCGGCCTCTCCCGCCTTGCCCCCGGCGCGGTCGATTTCTGGCCCGGCCCCGGCCCCCGCACGCTTGATCTGGGCCGCTTCGGCAAGGTCGGGGTGCAAATCTGCTACGAAATCATCTTCTCCGGCCAGGTGGTGGATCGCGCCAACCGCCCTGCCTTCCTGTTCAACCCGTCCAACGACGCCTGGTTCGGCAGCTGGGGCCCGCCACAGCATCTGGCGCAGGCCCGCATGCGCGCCATAGAGGAAGGGCTGCCGGTCATCCGCTCAACTCCCACCGGCATCAGCGCGATCATCGACGCCGATGGCCGCATCATCGACTCCATCCCGATGCACCGCGCCGGCCGTATCGACGGCTTTGTGCCCGCCGCGCACCGCCCAACGCCCTTCGCCCGCTGGGGCAATGCCCTGCCGCTCGCCTTTGCCGCGCTCCTGCTCGCATTTGGTCTCATGCCGCTTGCCCGCCGCCCTGCAAAACGCTAGTGCGAAACCGCACATAAAGATTTCTTTATACGCAGACACAGCAACATTGACTGGGAAAACCATGCGTTCAAACTATCTCTTCACCTCCGAATCCGTCTCCGAAGGCCATCCTGACAAGGTCTCGGACCAGATCAGCGACGCCATCGTCGACCTGTTCCTCTCCAAGGATCCGGAAGCCCGCATCGCCTGCGAAACCCTCACCACGACCCAGCTGGTCGTCCTCGCCGGCGAAATCCGCTGCAAGGGCGTCTATGAAAATGGCCAGTGGGCATCCGGCGCGCAGGAAGAAATCGAAGCCACCGTCCGCCGCACGGTCAAGGAAATCGGTTATGAGCAGGACGGCTTCCACTGGGAAAAGTTCGAATTCATCAACCGCCTGCACGGCCAGTCGGAACATATCGCCCAGGGCGTCGATGCCGGCGACAACAAGGATGAAGGCGCCGGGGACCAGGGGATCATGTTCGGTTACGCCACCGACGAAACCCCGGACCTGATGCCCGCCACCCTTTATTACAGCCACAAGATCCTTGAGCGCATGGCGGCTGACCGCCACTCGGGCGCGGCACCGTTCCTTGAGCCCGATGCCAAGAGCCAGGTGACCCTGCGTTACGAAGGCAGCCTGCCGGTCGCCGCGACCGCTGTCGTCGTCTCGACCCAGCACGCTCCGGGCTATGACGAGGGCGCCAAGGAAGCCGAACTGCACGCCTATGTGAAGCGCGTCGTTGCCGACGTCATTCCGCCAGTGCTTCTGCGTGAAACCGAATATCACATCAACCCGACCGGGAGCTTTGAAATCGGCGGGCCTGATGGCGACGCAGGCCTGACCGGGCGCAAGATCATCGTTGATACCTACGGCGGCGCGGCTCCGCACGGCGGCGGCGCCTTCTCGGGCAAGGACCCGACCAAGGTTGACCGCTCGGCGGCCTACATCACCCGCTATCTCGCCAAGAATATCGTCGCCGCCGGTCTCGCCACCCGCTGCACGATCCAGCTGGCCTATGCCATCGGCGTGTCCAAGCCGCTGTCGCTCTATGTCGATACGCATGAAACCGGCACCGTCGGTGATGACCTCATCGAAGCGGCGATCATGCGCATTGAAAAGCTTGGCGGCCTCACGCCGCGCGGCATCCGCACCCACCTCGGCCTCAACAAGCCGATCTACCGCAAGACCGCTGCCTACGGCCACTTCGGTCGCAAGCCTGAAGCCGATCTCTTCCCCTGGGAAAAGACCGATCTGGTGGAGGACCTCAAGGCCGCGCTGGCGTAACCCACGCATAGCAAAGACCTCCCTGCCCCCTCCCCGTCCATCAGCGATGGGGAGGGGGCAGTCTTGTCTGGCCCATGGGCAAAGGGAGCGCCCGCTCCCCCCTTTCTCCCTCCCCTTTGCCAGCCACCGCACAGCGCGCTATGCCCGGCGGATGAACCGCACCCACACGCGCATCACCCTGCTCGCCGCCCCGCTCGCTTTGTTGCTCGCCGGCTGCGCCATCATCCCCACGCCGGCCACCCCCGCCGCAGAAACGGCGGCCGATCCACAGGCCGCCTTCATGGCGCGGCTCAATGTGCTCTGTGGCAAATCCTTTGCCGGACGGATCGTCGGCAGCGCGCCCGCCGGCGCAGATGATGACATGGCCGGCCAGCCGATGGTCATGCATGTGCGCAGCTGTACCGGGACCCGCGTCGAAATCCCCTTTCACGTCGGCACTGATCACAGCCGTACCTGGATCATCACCCGCACAGCCACCGGGCTACGGCTCAAGCATGATCACCGGCACCAGGATGGCAGCAGCGACGCCGTGACCCTCTATGGCGGAGACACCGCCACACCGGGCAGCCCAACCCGCCAGGCCTTCCCGGTCGATGCAGAAAGCATCTCCAGTTTCCGCGCCAACGGGCTAGATCGATCCGTGACCAATGTCTGGGCGGTGGAAGTCAGCGCCCCGACTGATCCCAACCCCCGTTTCGTCTACGAGCTCAGCCGCCCCGCCGGCCCCAACGCCCGCCTGTTCCGGGTAGAGTTTGATCTGAGCCGGGAGGTAGCGACACCGCCCACGCCGTGGGGGTGGTGAGGGGGTAATCCCCCTCTAAGGCGCAGCGTCGCCCCGGACTTGATCTGGGGCCGCTCTCGTCGTGCCGCGCCCAGCAACGACGAATTCAGCGCCGCTGCCGCCGCGGGCAATCGCGAAGGCCGCGCATCAACTGGGGCACTGTAAAGGCGGTGATAATTCCCGCCGCGATCAGCGCGGCGATCAACGTTGCTGGCCCAGTCGTGGGCAGCATTATCATTCCGATTGCGATGGCGATTGCCCAAGTCACCACAATTCCCACGGCGGAAAGCGCGGCCAATACACATCCTTGCAACATGTCAGTTACTCCCTGCTGGAGGCGGACATTATGCACTGCCGTCAGCGCGGACCGCGTGATGGGGAACACGCTGGGCCGTTGTTCCCAGCTCCCAGACGTGTAGGGATCCTTCACCTCACTCCATTAAGTTTACAGTCCGAAACAGGCCCTGAAACCCGCAGGCGGCCGTTGAATCCTCCCGCTGGAGTGTCAACCAGTGTCAACCTGTCGGCGGGAGCTTTTGCGCCGACGTGGGTGTTACCCTGTGTTACCTTTGGCGGGTCAACTGTGCGCGACCGCGCCGAGCGCCAGCGTGGCCGAACCCAGTCCGAACGACAGGTTGTAACGCAGTGGCATCCACCATGGCGGGCACCAGCCAGGGTGGCGGGCCACCAATGCGCGGTCGATCATCGCGCTGGCGGCGATGGCGATGCCCAGCACGATCAGCGACGGTCCCGGCCAGGGGTCGCCAAACACCCATGGCAGATAGGTCAGAAGCGCGATCAGGCTGGGAGCAACGGCGGCGACCCACAGCCAGCCGGGCGCTGTTTCTCCGCGCGCCTGGGCGGTCGCGGCAATGCCCCACCACAGCCCGCCAAGGAAGCTGAAGATCAGCGCGGCATAGCCATAACCGATGGCAAGCGCGGCATATCGCCAGTCCGCCCCGCCGAACACCGCCGCCAGCACTGCGGCGAATTGCGGCAACAGCCCTGCTCCGCCAAGGATCAGCGGATAGCGCGGGATACGGCGCGGGGTGCCGGGCGGGGGAACGGACGGCCCGCCCGGTCTGCTCGTGCCCTCAGTCATGCTCCCGGCCACCGGCGCCGAGATAGAGTTCGCGTCCTGCCTCGTCATAGGCCTTGCTCATTTCCGCCATGCCCTTTTCCGCTTCGTCCGCCGCGACGAACTGGTCGGCGCTCTGGTTCTGCAACTTGGCAAAGTCGCGCACTTCCTGGCTGATCTTCATCGAACAGAATTTGGGGCCGCACATGGAACAGAAATGCGCGCTCTTCGCGCCTTCCGCCGGCAACGTCTGGTCGTGGTACTGCTCAGCCGTATCGGGGTCGAGGCTCAGGTTGAACTGGTCGCGCCAGCGGAATTCGAACCGGGCGCGGGACAGGGCGTCGTCGCGCATTTTCGCCGCCGGGTGGCCCTTGGCAAGGTCCGCCGCGTGGGCAGCGAGCTTGTACGTGACGACGCCGACCTTGACGTCATCCCGGTCGGGCAGGCCCAGATGCTCCTTGGGCGTGACATAGCAAAGCATGGCCGTGCCGTACCAGCCGATCATCGCCGCGCCGATTCCGCTGGTGATATGGTCATAGCCCGGCGCAATGTCGGTGGTCAGCGGCCCCAATGTATAGAAAGGTGCCTCGCCACAGACTTCGAGCTGCTTGTCCATATTCTCCTTGATCTTGTGCATGGGCACATGCCCCGGCCCTTCGATCATCACCTGCACATCTTCCTTCCACGCGCGGTGGGTCAGCTCGCCCAGCGTGTAGAGCTCGGCAAATTGCGCCTCGTCATTGGCATCGGCAATCGATCCGGGGCGCAGGCCATCGCCCAGCGAATAGGCGATGTCATAGGCCTTCATGATCTCGGTGATTTCGTCGAACCGTTCATAGAGGAACGATTCCTTGTGATGCGCCAGGCACCATTTCGCCATGATGCTGCCGCCGCGGCTGACAATGCCGGTTACCCGCTTCGCCGCGAGCGGCACATAAGGCAGGCGGACACCGGCGTGGATGGTGAAATAATCGACGCCCTGCTCGGCCTGTTCGATCAGCGTGTCGCGGAAAATTTCCCAGGTCAGTTCCTCGGCAATGCCGCCAACCTTTTCCAGTGCCTGATAGATGGGGACAGTGCCGATGGGGACGGGCGAGTTGCGGACGATCCATTCGCGCGTGTCATGGATGTTGCGGCCGGTGGAAAGGTCCATCACCGTGTCGGCGCCCCAGCGGATCGCCCAGACCATCTTGTCGACCTCGTTCGCCACATCGGACGCCACAGCGCTGTTGCCGATGTTCGCGTTAATCTTGACGAGGAAATTGCGACCGATCGCCATCGGCTCGCTTTCTGGGTGGTTGATGTTGTTGGGGATGATCGCACGGCCGCGCGCGATTTCGTCACGGACAAATTCGGGGGTCACATAATCGGGGATCGATGCGCCAAAACTTTCGCCGTCGCGGGCATATTCGCGGAGCATTTCGCGACCGAGATTTTCGCGCACCGCGACATATTCCATCTCCGGCGTGATGATCCCGCGCCGCGCATAATGCATCTGGCTGACATTCATCCCCGGCTTGGCGCGCAGCACCTTCTTGCGGACATTGGGGAAAGGATCCACACCGCCCGACCGGTCCGGGCCAAGCTGGCCATTGTCCTCGGGGCGCACCTCGCGCTGGTCGACTTCCTCGACGTCACCACGGCTCCGAATCCAGTCGCGCCGCAGTTCGGGCAGGCCGGCGCGAATGTCGATCGTGGCGTTGGCGTCGGTGTACGGCCCCGACGGGTCATACACGCGCAGCGGTGGCTCGCCGCAGGACGGCTCGAGCATGATCTCGCGCATGGCGACCTTGACCGCCGGGTTGCCGGGTGCGGGCACATGGATCTTGCGGCTGCCGCGGATTGGGCCGGTGGTAATGCCCGGCGTGGTGCCGCGCTGATCGCCAGCCTTGCGGTCAATCTCGGTGCGGGCGGGTGCGTCGGCCATCATGTCTCTCCTCGATGGGCGAGGGGTGGATGGCGGGGAACGGGCGCTGCGCGCCGGACCAGACCACTCCCTCCGCCCGTGCTAACGGGTTCAGGTTCTACGGGTCGGGCGATGCTAACCGCCCCTCTCAGCGAAAGCTCGCTCCCCGGGGATGGGGCAGAGATAGGCCTGCACCATCAGCGGGGCAAGAGGGCACTAGGCCATGGCGGGTCGCAACGCGCTGGCAAAGCTGGTGAACAATATCCGCGTGTCGGTCGCCAGCGTTGCAGGCAGAGCCTCGGCAAATCCGCTCAGCGCCCCGGCGCCGGTCAGCGGGCTTAACTGCGCCTGCATGCCCCAGTCCGGGCATTCGCGAGTCGCGCGCTCCTCAGTGCGCAGATAGACGATGTCCGTATGGCGTGGATCGTTGGCAATCCGGGTCATCACATCCATGACATGCTGCCCCTCACCCTCCAGCAACTGCATGAAATGCAAGCTGTTCCAGAGCAGCAGGCCGGTGATGCCAAGGCGGCTGTTGGCGAGCTCTGCCCGCCGGGCGAGTTCGGCGACAGCCTGTTCGTTCGACCGCATCATCATGCGGCTGACATAGATCAGTGACAGCATCGCTCCGTTCTCCCTTGCCCCGGTGCGCTGTCACGGTTGTGACGATTGTTTCGCTGAATGCAAGAGCGGCGAGGCGGCTGCTCCCGCGGGTTCCTGTCAACCGTGAGAGGCCCGTTCAGCCGCGCTGGACTCGGGGCCGCATCCATGGCCTTATCCGTTTGGAGAAGAGAAACGGAATAAAGGAGAGAGCGAGCATGGGTTTGCCACGCGTTTGCATCATTGGCGCAGGCTGTTCCGGTTTCACCACCGCCAAAAGACTCAAGGATCATGGCATCCCCTTCGACGTCTATGAGGCGTCGGACAACATCGGAGGCAACTGGTATTACAACAACCCCAACGGCCTCTCATCCTGTTACCAGAGCCTGCACATCGACACATCGAAATGGCGGCTCGCGTTCGAGGACTATCCGGTTCCGGCAGAGTGGCCGGATTACCCGCACCACGCACAGTTGCTCCAGTATTTCCATGATTATGTCGACCATTTCGGACTTCGTGAAAGCATCCGCTTCAACACAAGGGTCGAGAAGGCTCAACGACGCGATGGCGGTGGCTGGGATGTAACGCTCTCAAGCGGAGAGACGCTCTTCTATGATGCGCTCGCTGTCGCCAATGGTCATCACTGGGCGGCCCGCATTCCGGACTATCCCGGAACATTCGATGGCCCTCAGCTGCACAGCCACCATTATCGCAGCCCGTTCGAACCGGTCGACTGCATCGGCAAGCGGGTGTTGGTCGTAGGCATGGGCAACAGCGCGATGGACATCGCGTCCGAACTGTCGCAGCGGCCCATGGCGCAAAAACTGTTCGTCTCGACCCGGCGCGGCGTCTGGATTTTCCCCAAATATTATCGCGGCCAGCCGCTCGACAAGAATCCCGCCCCCGCCTGGATGCCTAAAGGATTGCGCCAGTGGCTCGGCGCGCGGATGGTCAAAAATCTGGTTGGCAAGATGAGCGACTATGGCCTGCCCGAACCCGAAATCGGTCCATTCGAAAGTCATGGCACCGTCTCGGGCGAATTCCTGCTGCGCGCGGGATCAGGCGACCTCACCATGAAACCAGGGATCGAACGGCTCGACGGCAATGGCGTTGTGTTCACTGACGGCAGCCGCGAAGAGATTGACGTCATCGTCTGGGCGACAGGCTATGACATCAAATTCCCCTTCTTTGACGAGCCATCCTTCTGTGCTGACGAGGACAATCGTCCTCCGGCGCTGTTCAAACGGATCATGAAGCCGGGAGTGCCTGACCTGTTTTACATGGGGCTGGCCCAGCCTCTGCCCACGCTGGTCAACTTTGCCGAACAACAATCCAAACTGGTGGCCGCCTATCTGACCGGCCAATATGCTCCGCCTTCAACCGCGGAAATGGAACGGGTCATTGTCGCTGACGAAGACTATTACACCGGCCATTATTATGCCGCCCGACGTCATACGATCCAGTTGGATTTTGACCACTATGTGCGCGCCCTGAAAAAGGAACTGGTCAAGGGAGCGAAACGAGCGGCAGCGCAAGGCAACAGATTGCCCGTTCCGTCGCGCCAAAGTGAAGCGGCCTGAAATCGGGGAGAATGACGATGGCGAGAACTGCAGAGCGGGCGATCAGCCCGGTGGATGTGAGTGATATTGCCCTCTACACCGAGGACAGGTGGCGGGAACCCTTTGCCATGTTGCGGCAGGACATGCCGGTCAGCTGGTGCCCCGACAGTCCTTATGGCGGCTATTGGTCGGTGGTCACGCATGATCTGATCCAGGAAGTGGAGCTGAACCACGCCGTGTTTTCCTCATCCTGGGACAATGGCAACATCGTCATTGCCGATCCACCGCCGCAATCAAACCTTCCCAACTTCATCGCCGCCGACCCGCCGGTGCATACCGATCAGCGCAAAGTGATCGCGCCCGCTTTCAACCCCAGCCAGATGGCGGCACAGGAAAAGGTGGTGAAACAGCGGACGCGCGAGCTGTTCGACGCATTGCCGGCGGGTGAGACGTTCGACTGGGTTGAACAGGTTTCGATACCGCTCACCATCGGCATGCTGTGCATCCTGTTTGATTTCCCTTGGGAAGAACGCCACGACCTGAAACGCTGGTCGGACTATGGCAGCAATGTTTCACCGGAAACAGCGACAGAGGAATATCGCGCCGAATGGATGGCACAAATGGGGCAGATGCTGGCCCGGTTTGACGAGGAGTTTGCCAAGCGGCGGGCAATGCCGCCCACCGACGATCTGCTTTCGCGCATGGTACACAGTCAGGCCATGGGCAATCTCAACCCGATGGAACGGCTCGCCAACATTGCGCTGTTGATTGTGGGCGGTAACGACACGACGCGCAATTCGATGAGCGGCTTTGTTGAGGCGACCAACCTGTATCCTGCTGAACTGGACCGACTGCGTGCCGACCGGTCACTGATCCCCAATGCCGCGCAGGAAATCATCCGCTGGCAGTCGCCGGTCACGCACATGCGGCGCACCGCCGTCTCCGATACGGTGCTGGGCGGACAGCCCATCGCCAAGGGGGAGAAGGTAATCATGTGGTACATTTCCGGCAACCGGGACGAACGGGTTTTTGCCGATGCTGAACGGTTCGACGTTGGTCGGGACAATGCCCGGCGACATGTTGCCTTTGGTCATGGCATTCACCGCTGCGTGGGCGCGCGGCTGGCGGAAATCCAGTTGGCGACATTGATCGAGGAGATTGTCGAGCGCGGCATTCGGGTGGAGATGCAAGGCCCGCCCGAGCGGCTGCCCAGCCCCTTCCTGCACGGATTTGTCCATATGCCGGTGCGCATGGTGGCGGCATGACCATGTCAGGTTTTGAGCAACTGGAGGTCGAGGCCGACGGACCGATCCTGTGGCTGCGCATCCACCGACCTGAAGCGATGAACGCCTATACGGCGCAAATGGGTGCCGAACTGGTGCGCGGTTTCGCACTGGCCGATCAGGACGATGGCATCCGGGTGGTGATCCTGACAGCCAAGGGTCGCGTCTTTTGCGCCGGGGCCGATGTTTCGGCGGGAGCAGGGGCGTTTGACACACAAAGCGGCGAAGGCGCAAAGAATTTCGGTTCACGCGACGGCGACCGCGCCGACAGTGATTTCATCGGCGCAATGCAGCGATGCCGCAAGCCGTCAATCGTTGCATTCAACGGCTCAGCGGCAGGCGTCGGCCTCACGCTGACACTGCCGTGCGACATACGTATTGCAGCGGACACGGCCAAGTTCGGCTGTGTCTTTACCCGTCGCGGGCTGGTGCCGGAGGCGGGATCGGCATGGTTCCTGCCGCGGATTGTCGGCCTGCCGACCGCTCTGCGATGGTGCCTGACCGGCGCGCTGGTCCCGGCAAGCGAGGCGCTGGCAGCCGGGCTGGTCAGCGAATTGGTGCCGGTCGAGCAACTTGAGGAGCGGGCACGTGCGCTGGCGACGGAGATTGCCGAGAACACCGCCCCGGTGGCAACCGCCCTGACCCGGCGGATGTTGTGGGAGTTTTCGGCACAGCAGACCGCAGCCGGCGCGTTGGGCGTCGATGCAGCGATGAACATCGCGCTGGGTCAGGGTGCAGACGTGCACGAAGGCGTCGCTGCCTTCCTCGAAAAGCGCCTCCCCCGGTTTCCGGGCAAGGCGTCGAGCGATATGCCCGCCAATCCATGGTGGCCGGGCAGCTGAACCGCAGCGCTTGTCGATAATGACCCGCGGTCCCGTTGAACAAACAACGGGACCAATCAGGCCGTCCTATTCGGCTGCCTCTGCCACTCTCACTTCGTTGGCGACCTTGCCATCATAGACAAATTCACTGCCGTTGAGGTCAATGTTGGGGAACTCGCCACGTTCCTTCCAATAATCCTGATTGTGCCGCCATTCAGGCTTGTCGCCACGCCGGGGCATCTGGTCGATCCCGCGCATCAGATAGCCGGGGTTGAAGTTGTCGGCTTCGATCCAGGGCAGGATTTCCATACCTTCATCCTCGGGCCGCAAGCGCACGTCGATCCGCTTGGCACCCTTGGCATCCATGGCGTTAAGCAACGCACAGATGAAATCGCCCTGCATATCGACCCGCAGTGTCCAGCTGGCGCGGAAATAGCCCATCACCCAGGCCATGTTGGGCACACCGGTAAACATCATGCCGCGATAGGTAACGGTATCGGCCCAATTGACCGGCTTGCCATCGACGCTGAACGGAATGTCTCCCATCACCGAAAGGCGGAAGCCGGTACAGGCGACGATGATGTCGGCTTCAAGCAATTCGCCGGAGCTGGTCAACACGCCGGTTTCGGTGAAGCGGTCGATGGTATCGGTCACCACGGTCAGCTTGCCAGCAACCGCGGCCTGGAAAATGTCGCCATTGGGACAGAAGGCGAGGCGCTGTTGCCAAGGGCGGTATCTGGGTGTGAAGTGTGGTTCAAACTGGAAATCGGGCTTGCCGGTAAAGGCGCGCACCAACTCCTTCAGCTCCTCGAACACCTGATCAGGCTCGTCTATGCAGCGTTGGGTCATCGCCGCCTGATCATGCATGATCTGGGCGCGGACGACGCGGTGGATCGTTGGTTCGTCGATGCCGCCGGCGCGCAGCTTGTCAGCGAGCTCATTCTTGTTTTCCGAGCAGAAGAAATAGGTGGGCGAACGTTGCAGCATCGTCACATGCGCCGCCTTTTCGGCAAAAGCGGGGACGACCGTGGCAGCGGTGGCGCCCGAGCCGATCACCAGCACACGCTTGCCCGTGTAATCGGTCGCCGGGTCCCATTTCTGGGCGTGGACGAACAGGCCCTTGTAATCCGACAGGCCGGCCCAGTCGGGAATGTAGGGCTTTTCATGGTCATAATAGCCCTGGCACATCCACAGGAAGTTGGCAGTGAACAGTGTCTTGGCGCCATCGGCCTTGCGGGTGGCCTCGACTGTCCAAAGATTGTCGGCGCTGGACCATTTGCAGGCGGTGATCAGATGGCCGTAGCGGATGTGCTGACCGATGCCATTTTCCTCGATCACCTCCCCCATATATCTGAGGATCTCTTCCGCCGAGGCGATTGGCGTGCCAACCCAGGGTTTGAAGCGGTATCCAAAGGTGTAGAGGTCAGAATCCGAACGGACGCCGGGATATTTGTGGGTTTCCCACGTGCCGCCGAACGTGTCCTTGCATTCAATGATGGCATAGCTTTTGCCGGGGCACTGGTCCTGGAGATGATAGGCCGAACCGATGCCGGATATGCCGGCTCCGACAATCAACACATCGACATGGGTAACGCCGCCCGCCGATTCAGCCGCAGCCCTTTCCATAACTTCCGCCATTTCGACTCATCCTCTCCAATAGTCCTTTCCTGCCCTTTTGGGCTTGGAGCAGAGATTAGGTCTTTGACCCTAATCAAAGCAAGGACGAAGAATCGCTGGCCGGCCCGATCCGGGCAGCGCCGCCATTTGCCAAGCGGGTTCGAGCGGCTATGGCTTGGACATGACCGCTGAATTGCCCCCTGCCCATCGTGGACCGCGCAAGCCCGAACCACCTCTGATCGAACGGGCACGCAGGGCCGGCTGGATGATGTTGGTGCTGAGCGTGGGAGCGATGGTGCTGGCGCGCTTCGGTCCCGAAGCAGCCCACGTAGCCGCCATATCGGCCGCCGCCGTGCTGGGGCTGTTGGGGCTATTGTGCATCGTCAATGTGGCGCTCGTCCGTGGCATTTACCGCGAACTGGACAAGGCGCGAGAGGCTGCCGAAACCGGCAGCAGGGATCAGAGCAAATAGCGCATCCGGATTGACTGGCTGACACTGCCGGTCGTTATGGCGAAGGAAGCATCGGCAAAGCGTGGCGGCCCCATGCGGATAGGGGCATTGCGCGACGATCCCACACCTTCGCGCGGTATCCCCAGCGTGGTGTCAATGCGGCCATTGGCATTCTCATCATGAATGACGGCAATCGCCCATGTGCCCGGAGCCAGACCTGTGACCCGCGCGGTGGGCACACTGGCCGGTATCGTCACCGATCGTGCGCCCGCATCACCCCGGCAATCCGGAAAACGGCGGGCGTTGGTGGTCAGGCAGATCAGCACATTGCCGCGCGTCGAGCGCAGGTTGGTGATGCTGATTTCCACGGTCCCTGCCGCTGCCGCAGGCTGGCTATGGACGGGGGCTGAAATCGACAGGATCGCGATCAGTGCCGCACAACCGGTCCCAATGGCGGAAATAGAGCCCATAATTGCAGCGATACTCCCGGTGATGCCGTTCATGATGGCTTGCTGTTATCAGCCACTTCCCCAACGGTCCATGAACGATACGCCGGGAGAACATTTCCCAGCCCATATGATTGGCGATGCCCATCACCGTCATGATGGTAAGTACGAGGCCGAGAATGCCGACATGAATGGGAATGACAAAGGTCAGCAACGGGATGACCAGCGCGCCCGACAGCGCCTCCCAAGGATGAAAGCTCATCGCAGCCCAGGCGGTCGGAGGCTTGCTGGCATGATGCAACGCATGGCCCCAGCGCAGGCCGCGCGGTCCGTGCATCCAGCGGTGCGTCCAGTAAAACCATGTGTCGTGCAGCAAAAGATAGAGCATCAGCGACAGCGGTGCATACCACAGCGGCCAATCCGACCAGTCGGTGTAGATACGGGTCCAACCCCGGTTCTGCCACCCCCAAGCGACCACACCGGCGGGCAGGCCATAGATGGCGGCCGAAGCAAGGCTCCAGCGCACTTCATTCCTGATCTGCGCGTCCTGCCCGGCATACAGGCCTGGCCGCACCCGCCCCGTGATCCAGGCAAACAGGCCCGACGTGGCGAGATAGCGCAACGCGACGATGAGCGTCATCGCCAGCGCGGAGAAAAGGATGGCTGCCCAGGGCAGCGAGGCGAACTGTGTCATGCGCCCCGTCGTCTAGCAGCGACGCTCACCGCTGGGCAGTCCCAATCAGCACGTGCGCAGAGCCAGCAAATCACCGTTCCCATTGCAACGGGCAATAATCCGGCTGAACGATGCAAGATGGAACGTCGCCGGACTGCAACGGTGGCGGGCGCCTTCATGCCATCATCCGTCATGCCTCCGGCAGCGCCCCAGCCAATTATTAACCATGTTTTGCGAAAAGCTGTCCCGCTGAACAACCCCAGGTACCAAAGCCATGCCATCTGATCAGATTGTACCGGTGCGAAATACAATTGCCGGCGGTATCCTGACCGGAGGCAAGTCCGCCCTCGCCAAACCCCTGGCGGTGCCGCTCGCACTCATATTGCTGATGCTCGGCGCCTGCGCCCCGTTTGACTATGCCGCCGCCTCTCCCGAGGAGCGGCAAGTCTGGCTCGATGCGACAGCCAAGGGCATGGCCAGCGGCCTGGAAAAAACGCTTCCGCGTGGCAGCAACGGCTTTTACGCAGAAATGGGCCCTACCCGCACCGACGCGGAGGCCAAGACCATTGATGTCGTCGTCAATGTGACATCCGGCGGGGAAAAAATCTCCATCGGGACGGCGACACGCGACCAGATGATGGAGCAGGTGTGCAGCACCTATTCCAATACCGACATCGAACGGAACGGCATTGCCGTCAGCGTCCGTTACATGTTGCCTGGCGGCGGCACAGCCGTTGCGCTGACCATGTCGCCGGAAAATTGCGCCCGATATGCTGGGGGATGATGGCTTGCGGACAGCAGGCCTGCACTGACTGACCGTTGCGACCGCTTGCCTGAAACGGGCTTCAAGGCCACAAGGCCTCCATGCCGCCCAGCCTGATCATCATCGACGACTTTCTGGCCAACCCCGATGTTGCCCGTGCCGCCGCGCTGAAGCTCGCCTATGACCCGGCGACCAAGCATGGCAATTATCCCGGCATCCTGTCCGACCGGCCGCTCACTATCCCGGGGCTGGAGGCGCAGGTTTCGACGCTGGCGGGAATGCCGCTTGTCCCCGCGCCGGGTACCAACCATGCGCAATGCCGGGTGACGATGAAGGGGGATCGCGGCCAGACCGGCGTGCACATCGACCCGGCCGCCTATTCCGGCATCCTCTATCTTACCAAGCCCGAACATTGTGCCGGCGGGACGGATTTTTTCCGCCACAAGCGCACCGGACTGGACCGGGTGCCGATGGACATGCCGGGCATCCGCGCAGCGGGATATGGCGATATCAACCGGCTGATCGAGGATGTTGTCAACCGCGACACCAATCGCCGTTCTGCGTGGGAAAAGCTGTTCACCATTCCGATGCGTTACAATCGGTTGCTGTTGTTCAGCCCCTGGCTGTTCCATGATGCGGCGCCTGGGTTCGGCACCGACCCGGAAACCGCACGTCTGGTGATGCTGATGTTCTTTGCCCATGCGCCGGCCACTGCGGAGACACCGGGCGGAGGCGTGCCATGAACGACGCCAGCAGACCGGGCCCGGCGCGCGGCTGGCAATGGATGCTGGCCGCTGCGGCTGCCTATAACCTGTTGATCGGCGTGCCCGGCCTGGTCATGAGCGCGGCGGTGAACGACCGGATCGTCAGCCTGTTGGTCGCCTGTTTCGGCCTGGTCTATGCCATCACCGCTACGGACCCGCGCCGGTTCGCACCAATGCTGTGGGCCGGCATGGTGGGCAAGCTGGGCATCATCGCCCTGCTCGGACCCGATCTTGCAGCGGGCGTCACCCCGGCCGGGACGATCCCCATACTGGCGGGGGACGCGCTGTTCACCATCGGCTTCGCCGCCCTTTTGCTGAGACTGCGGCGGTCTGACTAGCCAGCCATGGCCAGCCTGTTGCGGCCGGCATTTTTGGCGTCATACAGCGCCTTGTCAGCCCGGCACAAAATGCCGTCGAGCCGCTCATCCGGCCTTGACCTGGCCACGCCGAAACTGGCGGTTATCCGGGTGAGCCCGCCAGCGGCGATGAACGGCACCTGTTCCAGCCTCTCGCGGATCGCCTCGACAATCACCAGCATCGCTGCGTCATCGCCCGCTCCATGGGGCAAGAGGATGGCAAACTCTTCTCCGCCGAGTCGGGCAACAAGCGAACCCTTTGGCGCCATGCTGTCGAGCAACTTGGCAGTGTGCTGCAGGGCAAGGTCCCCAGCGGCATGGCCCATGCTGTCATTGATCCGCTTGAAATGGTCGATATCAGCCATAACCAGCATATGGCTTAAGCCGTCCGCCAGTCGCGCTTCGGCCATCTCGACAAAGGCCCGCCGATTAAGCAGGCTGGTCAGTACGTCCCGCCGCGCCAGATGGTCGAGTGCGAGGTTGGCCCTCTGGAGTTTCCAGCTGAGCCAGGCCACATAGCAATAGGCTGGCGGGGCGACGAGCAAGGGAACGATCAGCGACACGAGCATCGAGTCGCGATAGGTAATGGTCCCGTTGATGGCGAAGCTGAAATGCGTTGCCGCCGTTGACGCGGCGACCGATCCGCCGACGACGAGAATACCTGTCACAATCAGGCGGAATATGGTCGATCGTTCGTTCCGCTCCATAAATCAATGCTATAGCATTATAGCGATTAGGGAAGCGTTAACCGCAAGTGGCAGCAGGACCAGCGCAATAAAATCATTGGCCGATAACGCGGCGCATTTTATCCCAAACGGACATTCTTCAGGGGGGACGCCAGATGACAGGATTTTGCCGGAATTGCGGCGCGGCGATTCAGGATGGCGCGGGTTTTTGCGGTGGCTGCGGTTCGGCGCAAAGCAGCAGCGGGGCCGTGCCCGGCGGACGCGGATCATCTCTCCCCTGGGTCATCGCCATTCTCGCCGTGCTGCTGCTTGGTATTGCCAGCGGCTACATATTGATGCTGAAACAAGGTGAAGAAGCTTCCACACCTGCACAAGTTGCAGCCGACGCACCGTCCGCCCCTGCTGCCGCCGCACCACAGACTGCATCCGCAGCACCTCCTGCGGTGCCAGCGACCGAGGTGAGCCCGCCACTTTCCTCCGCCCCGTTGCCGGCCCCCGCACCGGTCGCCGCAACAATCAGCTCGGGCACGACCAACAGCGGCGCAGACCGCCTGATCGGCAGCTATACCGCCTATATCGGTCGCGAGGACCTGTTTGCCAGCGATGGTGTGCGGCTCAGCCAGCCCTGGCAGATTCTTCGCCAGGATCGCGCCAATGTGCACCGCTTTGGTATTCGCCATTCTGGCGACAGCGGGGACAGCTTCTTTGCCAGTGCCAACAACCGGGCAACCATGGAGCGCATGGTGATGCAGGGCCGTATCAGTCCGGCGGCCGCGCGGGCCATTGTCACCGGAGGCAGTCTGGTCGAAGTGTCCATTTATGGCAGCGGCAGCACCGGCCGCTACCTTGACATCAAGGTCAACTACTGACCGGGCCGATGCGAGCCGGATGACGCCAAATTGCGAGCAAAAGCCCTTCCAGCCTCTTGCCCCTCCGCATAGCGGTGCTATCGAGGGCATGCCTTGTACGCAGGGCATGGCAAGGCTCTCTTGATCTCCGGGGGGAATAAGGATGGCGAAATTCTGTAACGGCTGTGGCGCTGCACTTGCAGCCAATGCACAGTTTTGTGGCAGCTGCGGTGCTTCGGTGGCACAAGTCGCGCCTCCTCCCGCTGCTGGCCCCGCGCCCTCACCCTATGTTCCGCCCGTGCAATATCCCGCCGCTGGTGTTGCACCACCCGGCGGGACCAACCTGCCATGGATCATTGCCGGGGCGGTTGTGCTGTTGCTCGGCGTGGCCGTCGCCTATCTGTTCATGACCCGTGACAAGGCGGAGGCTGCACCGGAGGCCACAGCCGCGGGGGCACCCGCCGAGGCCGTAGCTACCGAGGCTGTGGGCGCAGAGGTGCTGAAATATGTCACCAGCCAGACCAATATCCGCAACATTGCCACGGCCCAGGGCCCGGACAGCCGGGTCGTCGGCACGTTGAGCCGGGGCCAGCAAGTACGCGGCACCATGCATCGTGGCCTCAGCGGCGACAGCTACTGGTTCAAACTGGCCGATGGCCGCGGCTATGTCAGCGCGATCAATCTGAGCGACGGCCCGCCCGGACCGGAAACCGCAGCGACAGCATCAGTGCGGCCGCCGCTGCCCAATGGCACATATTGTTCAGTCATCACCAATTCCGGCAATCTCCGCATCCGCAATGCGCCAGCCGGCGCAGTTATCGGTGCCATGCCGCGTGGTTCGCGTTTCCAGGCGTTTGACCAGCAATATGACCGTGCGGGCTATATCTGGGTCCACATCCAACCGATCGATGGTCGTTATCCCATTGGGTGGGTGTTGAGCAGCTATATCTCCTGCTAAACCATTCAGGCGGACCAGCACCCGGGACAGGGCGCCCCGAACACCCCTGTTGCAAGGCCAACCATGCGCGCATTCAAAATCCTGTTAGTCGTTGCCCTCATCTCAGGATTGGGCACGGCGGCTTATCTGCTGCTTGCCGAACGTTGGCAGCCCGGACCGGCGATCGTCGTCGATGCACAAGATTATCTGCCGGACGGCACTGTCGCTGCCGTGCCCATCGGTGATGGCGTAAACGGCGATCTTGCCGGTAAACCCGGCGGGGAGGCGCCGTCTTCAGCTGATGGCCTGTTGGCGCTGACCGACGGGGGGGAGGCTGATGCCGTCAAACTGTGCCGATCCAACTATGCCACTTTGCGCGACCAGCTGCCGTCAGGCGGCACATTGTTCGGTCATTTGCGCAGCGATGAAGCGCCCCGCAGTTCTCTGGTGGCGACGCCAGCAGGCTTTGGTGGCGGCAATTGTTCCTTGATCCACGCCTCTGCGGCGGGTGCGCTCTCGCGGATGCTGGCGGCGGCGCGCGCCGATGACCCGGCGGTGGCGCGGGCCATGATGGGCATTTCCTGTTATCGCTCGATCGAGCGACAGGCTGCCCTGTTCTGCAATGCTGACCGCATCGCCTCGCGCGGCTATGCCGGGCAGGCGCGCTGGGTCGCGCCGCCCGGTTTCAGCGAGCATTCCACCGGTCTCGCGATCGATTTTGGCAGCCGCAATGGCAACTGCAACCTGGAACAATGTTTCAAAAATGATCCGGTTGGCCGCTGGCTGAAGGAAAATGCACGACGCTTTGGTTTCCACCTCTCCTTCCCCGAAGGAAACCCGCAGGGCGTTTCCTTCGAACCCTGGCATTATCGCTATGTCGGCGGTGGCAGCGGGGTGGTTTCACGCAACCGGCGGATCAGCGAAGAGGAATCGGTCGTCCGCCCGGAGGTTGAGGCGCCCATCGATCTTCCGATCCAGCCTGGTGACGAAATTTTCGCGCCCCCCGAAACCAACTGAACCCGTTGATGGACGAAGGACCACGGCCATGAGAAACATCTCCATCCTGATCACCGCCGCCGCTGCGACACTGTTGGGCGCCTGCACCGCCAGCGCGGACGGCAATGCCGCAGGCACTCCAGGCCAGCCGGAACCACAGGGGCCTGCCGTAGTGGGTGGATGGTCCACCGGGGAGGTCACGCCAGATGCCCGCGAAGCTGCCCAATTTGCCGTGACTGCGATGAACCAGCCTGGCGTCACGCTGACCAGTATAGACGCGGTCCAGCAACAGGTAGTGGCGGGCATCAACTACAGGATCGACCTGACCCTGTCCGACAACAGCCGGGTTCGTGCCACCGTTTGGAAAAAGCTCGACGGCACGTTCGAACTGACCAATATTAGCCCGATCATCAGCCCGCGCCGCTGATCATCCTCAGAGTCGTTCGTCAGAAAAAGGTCGTGAGCCAGTAGAATAGCGCGCCAACCGTGGCGCTGGCCGGCAGGGTGATGAACCATGCGGTCACGACATTGCCCGCGACGCCCCAGCGCACCGCGCTGGCACGACGGGCGGCTCCGGCGCCGATAATGCTGCCGGTGATAGTGTGGGTCGTTGACACGGGAATGCCCAGCAAAGAGGCCGTGAACACCATGATCGAGCCGCCGGTCGATGCAGCAAAGCCCTGATGGTGGGACAGCTTGGTGATGCGGCTGCCCATGGTTTCAATGATCTTCCACCCGCCGGACAGTGTTCCCAACGCAATGGCGATGTAACAGCTGATCGCCACCCAGTGCGGCACATGGAATTCGCCCGCCAGATAGCCGGTCGAATAGAGCAGCACAGTGATGATCCCCATCGTCTTCTGCGCATCATTGAGGCCGTGGCTCAGCGAATAGGCGGCGGAGGAAAAGAGGTGCATGAAGCGGAAGCTGCGTTCCGCTCCGCGCGCCGTCGCCCGCTTGAGCGCCCAGCTCGACAACAGCATGACCAGCATTGCCAGCATCATGCCAAGCATTGGTGAGAGGAAGATGGCGACAACCGTCTTGTTGAGGCCGGTCCACTGGATGCCGCTGAGCCCGGCATGGGCAACGCCGGCACCAACGATTCCGCCAATCAGCGCATGACTCGAAGAAGAAGGAATACCTTTCAGCCAGGTGACGATGTTCCAGAACATCGCCCCCACCAGCGCACCGAACACAACCGCCGGGGTTACCAGATCCTTGTCGATGATCCCCTTGCCAATGGTCTCGGCAACCTTGTGCAGGCTGGGGAAGATGATCGACAGGAAATAGGCGGCAAAATTGAAAAAGGCGGCAAAGATGACCGCCCATACGGGCGACAGCAGCCGGGTTGCGACCACGGTGGCAATCGAATTGGCAGCGTCATGCAAACCGTTGAGAAAATCGAACATCAGGGCGAGGATGATCAGCCCGACGAGCAGCGGAAAAGCGAGTTCATGCATGGATCGTCTCCCGCCGGATCAGGCGTGGTCGATGACGAGGCCGTCAATTTCGTTGGCAACATCCTCCAGCCGGTCAACAACCCGTTCGAGATGCTGGTAGATCTCCCGCTTGATGATGAAAGTCAGCGTGTTGCTCTCTCCATGTTCCCTGAACAGGCGCTTGAGACCGGCGGCATGAATTTCGTCGGCATGCCCCTCCATGCGGACCAGCCGTTCGGTCAGTTCATGCAGGCGCGGGCCATTTTTGGCGATCGAACGCAATAGCGGCATCGCCTCTGCGGTCAGACGCGCGGCATCGCGGATGATCGCCGCCATATCCTTCATTTCCTGGTCAAATTCCTTGACCTCGTAAAGATCCACCGCTCCGGCGGTTTGCTGCATCTGGTCGATGGCGTCGTCCATCGCGCTGATCAGGCTGATGATGGCGCTGCGGTCAAACGGGGTCAGAAAGGTACGGCGCACAGCCTGCAACACTTCACGGGTGATATTGTCGGCCTCATGCTCACGCTCGACAATTTCGCGGATATGGTCGCCCATCCCGCCACCGCCCTGCAACAGCCGCGCGAGGGCATCTGAACCGGTGACCAGGGTAACGGCATGCGCCTCGAACAGCTCGAAAAAATTGCCCTGCGCTGGCAACAGCCGCTGAAACCATGCGAACATCCCACTTACCCCCGTATTTTTGGCCACGCGGTCAAGCACCCCCGTGCGTCGCGCCGCAGCATTGAATTCCGATGCCCCGAATGAGCGGATCAGGTCCTTGAGGTCGTCCTCGTCCACCTTGGAAGCGGCTTCGGACAGCTTGAACCAGCGCCGTTCACGTTCATGCGCTTCTTTCCATGTGTCGAGCTCCCGCGTGACGGCAAAGGGAAAGACGCTGACATCCACCCACAGCGATGCGCCATTGCCGCGCTGTTTGCGATAGCGATAGGTGCCGATCGGTGTCGGGCAAGCCGACCCGATCACCCCTGCTTCCTCCTCGGCCTCCTGGGCAGCGGCGACGTGCGGCGCCAGTCCGGCAATGCTGTTCCCTTTGGGAATCACCCAGCGACCTGTTCCGCGCGACGTGACGAGCAGGATGCTGACCGGCGCATCGATTCCGGTCCCCTCGGTGCGATAGGGCAAGGCGGCGATCTGGCGAATGACACTGTCCTTTCCGGCGCCCTTGCCTGCCGCCGATGAGCGCAGATGACAATTGCGTGACTCTTTTGTGACACGCCCCTTAGCCCAGATGAAGGGACACGCCAATGAAGGAAAGTCGAGGATCGCAGCCCCGTTGCAATTTACATCGCTGTCACTAGTGTGTGCCCCCTAAATCAGAGCCGGGAGAGTCTGCAATGAACGCTGTGACGCCGATTGCGCCAGCATCCACCAACGCCGCCGACGTCGACGTGCTGATCGTCGGCGCGGGGATTTCCGGCATCGGCATGGCCGTGCATTTGCAGCAAAAGTGCCCTGACCGCAGCTTTGCACTGGTTGACCGGCGGGAAAATCTGGGCGGCACATGGGATTTGTTCCGCTATCCCGGTATCCGTTCGGACAGCGACATGCACACACTCGGCTTCATTTTCGAACCATGGAAGCATGAAAAGTCGATTGCCGACGGTCCAGCGATTCTCGACTATCTCAACCGCATTGTCGATGAACGGGATATCCGCCGCCACATCCGCCTGAACCGGAAGGTGCTGACCGCCGACTGGAACAGTGCCGATGCGATGTGGACCGTGACCACCGAAAGCGCGACCGGCGAACGGCAGGTGATGCGCGCCCGCTTCCTCTACCAGGGTTCGGGCTATTATGATTATGACAATCCCTATGACGCCGGTTTCAAGGGACGCGAGACATTCAAGGGAGAGATCATCCACCCGCAATTCTGGCCCAAGGATTTTGACTATGCGGGCAAAAAGGTTGTCGTCATCGGTTCGGGCGCGACCGCGGTCACCATCGTTCCGTCAATGGTCAAGCCGGGGGACCCAGGTGCCGCCGCCCATGTGACAATGTTGCAGCGCACACCGACCTGGTACGCCATACGCCCGGCACGCGACGGCATCGCCAATTTCCTGCGCAAGATACTGCCGGAAAGCTGGGCCTATGCGCTCACCCGCTTCAAGAACATCCACATGCAGAACATCGTGTTCAAGCGCGCCCAGACCCAGCCGCAAAAGGTCAAGGATTTCCTGACCGGCAAGCTGAAGGAAGCGCTGGGCGAGAAATATGACGAAGCCGCCTTCACCCCTCCGTATGACCCTTGGGACCAGCGGTTGTGCCTGGTACCCGATGGCGATTTCTTCAATGCCATCCGCGACGACAAGGCGGCGGTGGTCACCGACCATATCGACTGCTTTGACGAAACGGGCATCCTGCTCAAATCGGGCAAGCATCTTGATGCCGATGTCATCATCACCGCCACAGGCCTCAACCTGACCCTGGCTGGCAAGATCGCTGTCAGCGTCGACGGTGAACCGGTGCAATGGAACCAGCATTTCTATTACAAGAGCTGCATGTTCTCGAACATTCCCAATTATGCGGCGGTGTTCGGCTATCTCAATGCCAGCTGGACCCTGCGTGCGGATATTGTGTCCGAATGGGTGTGCCGTGTGCTCAACCACATGTCGGCGACGGGCAGCGACATTGCCCTGCCGGTACTCGACCATCCCGAACAGCTGATCGAGGACAATGTCTTTGATTTCTCATCAGGCTATATCCAGCGCTCGCTTTCGATCATGCCGAAAAATGCCGACCAGCTCCCCTGGCGGCTCAATCAGGATTATCTGGCTGACAGGATCGACATGCGCACCAGCTCGATCACGGACGGGTTCCTAACATTTCGCAAGGCCAGTGTCGCAGCGGCTCCGGCCATGGCGGAGGCGGCGGAATAGGGGCGCGTACCCCCTTTCCCGCCCTGCCATCCACGCCTAAAGCTGTGGCATGACTGATTTCTCTCCCATGCTGCAACCCGACAAGGGGCAGCCAGCCCGCACCATCCATGTCGTCGACAAGCACAGCTATGAAAGCTGGCTCGCCGCACAGCCTGAGCGGGCGCGCACCGCCATCAGCGCACAGGGCATGAAGCTGGAAGGCTATGCCCACGCGATACTGCCGGGGGACGGCGCTGACGACTGGTCGGTCGTTACCGTAACCGCCAACGCCGGCAATTTCTCCAGCTGGTGCCTTGCCAAACTGGCGGCTGTCCTGCCGGCGGGCACCTATCGCCTCGCCAGCGGCGACCCGGGCGTCGCCATGTTCGGCTGGTTGACCGGCCAGTATCGCTACATCCGCTACAAGCCCAAGACCGAAGCCGAGGCCCCCCGTGTCCTGTTGACGACCGACCCGGTGCGCATGGCCGCCGCGCTGCGGGAAGCAACGGCAGTGTGCATGGTTCGCGATCTGGTGAACACGACCGCCGCTGATCTGGGCCCCGCCGAACTGGAACAGGCCAGCGCCGATCTCGCCCGCAAGCACAAGGCAGACCTGACCGTCACCAAGGGCGATGCCCTCGAACAAGGCTATCCCATGATCGCCGCGGTCGGTCGCGCTGCGGGGCGCAACCGCGCGCCCCGTCTGATTGAACTGGTCTGGGGCAATCCCGCCCACCCGCCTGTTGCCATCGTTGGCAAGGGCGTGACGTTTGACAGCGGCGGACTCAACATCAAGCCGGGCAACAGCATGGCGCTGATGAAAAAGGACATGGGGGGCGCCGCCCACGCCCTCGCGCTCGCCAGCCTGGTCATGGAAACCGGTCTGCCGGTCCGGTTGCACCTGCTGGTGGCGGCTGTTGAAAACAGTATCGCCGGCGATGCCATGCGACCCGGCGACATTCTCACCAGCCGCAAGGGCCTGACCGTCGAGATTGACAATACCGATGCCGAAGGGCGGCTGATATTGGGCGATGCCCTTACCAAGGCGGTCGAGGGCAACCCCGAACTGATCATCGATTTTGCCACCTTGACCGGTGCGGCCCGGGTTGCGCTCGGCCCTGATCTGCCCGCCCTGTTCGCCAATGACGATGCTCTGGCCGATGCCATGATTTCAGCGGGCAAGGAGCGCGACGACCCACTGTGGCGCCTGCCGCTTTGGGACGGTTATGACGAAATGCTGAAATCCGACACGGCCGACATGACCAATTCGCCCGCAGGCGGCTTTGCCGGAAGCATCACAGCCGCGCTGTTCCTGCGCCGTTTCGTGCCAAAGGACATCGCCTGGGCGCACTTCGACACATTCGCCTGGCGGCCCTCCGCCAAACCGGGCAGGGCCAAGGGCGGCGCGGCACTGGGCCTTCGCGCAGCATGGGGCATGCTCGAACAGCGCTTCAAAGTGAATTGATTCACAAAGACAAATTTTCATCTCGGTGATGCAACCAGCCGCCCGTTCAAGCGTTAGGGCGGTTGGGTGGCGCTATGCCGCCCGCTAAAATGAGCAATCCGGGAAAGTCGCAGGTTATGAACAGCGTTGCATGGATGTCTTGCCTGATTGGTATTGTCAGGTCGGAATTGCCTGATCTCACGAATCGCCAGATGGGCATCATGCTAAGCGTCGGACTGGCACCCGGTCCCCACACGGTGCGCGGTTTGGCGGAGCGGATGGGCGTCTCCAAACCGGTTGTCACTCGCGCCTTGAACAAACTCACTGCCCTCGGCTATCTGCAGCGCAAACGTGACCGGCGTGACGGTCGCAATATCTTCGTTGAGATCACGCCGGTGGGGACAGAATTTCTTGAACGATTCAACCAACTGCTCGGAGAGGCCGACCAACACGCCCAAACCGGCTGAGCGCGTCCGCTTCCACCTGTCGGGCCATTCCCGCCCCTACGATCCGACCCGCCAGGCCATCCGTCCCGACCTCGCCGATCTGGCTGAGGCCGAGCATCATTTTGCGCCCCATTATGCCAAGCCTGCTGACTGGCTGGCTTCGGCCGACACTATCCTGCGCGCGTCCGCCGACAGCGATGCGGAAGAACGCCAGCGGCTGAAGGCGGGGGATCGCTTTGCCCTGCTCGACATTACCGGCGGTTGGGCATGGGGCTATGCCGTCGATGGTCAT
This sequence comes from Sphingomonas lacunae, assembly GCF_012979535.1. Taxonomy (NCBI): domain Bacteria; kingdom Pseudomonadati; phylum Pseudomonadota; class Alphaproteobacteria; order Sphingomonadales; family Sphingomonadaceae; genus Sphingomonas; species Sphingomonas lacunae. The sequence goes on along the minus strand of NZ_CP053015.1, from coordinate 1,619,922 downwards.
GTCGTCGGCTATGTCGAAGCGGCCGAACTTTCCCCTGCCGGGCGTGACCGGGCATGAGCGTCAGTCTGTTCATTGACGGGGCGGTCGGCACCACCGGGCTGGAAATAGCGGAAAGGCTTGGCGGTCGGGCCGACATTGAATTGATCACCCTCGCCGAAGATCGGCGCAAGGATAGCACGGCCCGCGCCGATGCGCTGCGCGGTGCTGACTTCGCCATCCTTTGCCTGCCCGATGATGCTGCCAGGGAAGCGGCGGCCCTTGCCGAAGGCAGCGCCGTGCGCCTGATTGACGCGTCAAGCGCGCATCGTGTTGCGGCGGGCTGGACATATGGCTTTGCCGAAATGGCGACCGGTCAGCGGGAGGCCATCGCAGCAGCCAAATATGTCAGCAACCCGGGTTGCTACCCCACCGGCTTTCTCGCCTTTGCCGCGCCGTTGATCGCCGCTGGCCTGTTGCCGGCCGACTATCCCTATGTCGTTCACGCCGTGTCGGGGTATTCGGGTGGAGGCAAGGCGCTGATCGCCCGCTTTGAGGAGGATCAGGGCATTGCCTGGCGTGGCTATGGCTTTGCCATGGGCCACAAACATGTCCCCGAAATGACCCAGCATGCCGGTCTGACCCACGCGCCAGTCTTTGCTCCAGCCGTAATTCCGGCGCATCGCGGCATGGCCGTCGAACTGCCGCTTTCGCGCGCCGCCGACCCGCGTATCGCCCCGGCGGATGAAATTATGGCCGCGCTCTGCGCCCATTATGCCGGGTCACCGCTGGTCAGCGTCGGCACCGATGCACCCGACGGCGAATTGCTGTTGCGTCAGGGCAGCAACCCGACGGACCGTCTGGACCTGCGCGTCTTCACCTCTGCCGACGGCAGCCAGTTGCGCCTCGTCGCCTTGCTCGACAACCTTGGCAAGGGCGCAAGTGGCGCATGTGTGCAAAATCTCAACATCATGGCCGGCCTGCCCGAAACCGCAGGACTCAGGCTTTGAGGCGGATCCGGCAAAGCTGACTGTCTGCTGCCGAAACGGTTCAGCCCAGTGTCAGATAACGACTCGTAAACCCTTCCTCATGATCCGGCAGAGCCGCGCATGATTCGCGTCGAGCAGTCCGGCGGAGGATTGAAAAGATGACGAGTCGCTGGTTCGGCACCCTGCTCATCGTAGCCACTGCCCTTACGCCCCTTTCCGCTGTCCAGGCGCAGGACAGCCTTGGTGATCAGGTTCGCGCCCAGGCAAGGGCAGCAGCCATTGCCGCTACTTCCGGTGGCATCCATTCCGTCGACCTGCCCGCATCCACCGTGCGCAGCACGCCAGCCATGCCATCCACCAACAGCGGCGATTTCCAGCGTCGAGGTCGCGGTGACGGCGGCGGCTGGGGTGGTCGCGGCGGTGGCGGCGGCCGCTCCAATGATGGCGGTGGCTGGGGCGGCCCGACCGCGTCTCCCACACCCTCGCCGACTCCGAGCGCGCCGTCAGCCGGCGGTTGGCGCGGCAGGGGGGACGGCAATGGCGGTGGCTGGCGCGGTCGCGCCGAAAGCGCCGGCGATGCCCGCGGCGGCGGCTACCGCGCCCGGGTCAACAATGATGCGGGCGGCTGGCGCCAGCCGCGCGCGGAACGCCCTGTCGAGCGCAGCACCGAGCGCCCCGCGACGCGCGGTGACTGGGGCGGTCGCCGTGGTGACGGTAACCGCTGGCAGCCGCCAGTGAGCTCAACGACGACCACGGCAAGCCCCGCCCCGGCAGACAGTGGCCGCTGGCAGGGCCGTGATCGCTATCGCCAGGGTGATGCCACCCGAGGTTATGAGCGCCGCGGCGGCAACCGCGCCGGGGACTGGAATTCCAACCGCCGCACCGAAACGACCAGCACTGGTTATGGGCAGCGAGTGATCCGCAATGCCGAACGCACCAATGGCGGCAATCGCTATGACAATGGCCGGCGCTATGACGATAACCGCTGGGACCGGCGGAATGACGACCGTTGGGATCGCAACCGCTGGGACCGCCGCGACGGCAACCGCTATGACAACAACCGCCGCTGGGACCGCCGCGACAATGATCGCTATGCCGGGCGCTATGGCAACCGGGGCCATGGCAACTGGGATCGCAGCTGGCGCAATGACCGCCGCTACGACTGGCAATCGCACCGCACGCGCTATTCCAGCTTCTACCGGCTGCCCCGCTATTATTCGCCCTATCGGGACTGGAGCTACCGCCGACTGCACATAGGATTCAACCTGTGGCCGCTGTTTTATGCCGAACAATTTTGGATCAACGATCCCTGGTATTATCGCCTGCCTGACGTTTACGGGCCCTATCGCTGGGTGCGCTATTATGACGACGCGCTGCTGGTCGATATCACCACCGGACAGGTCGTTGATGTGATCGAAAATTTCTTCTGGTGAACCCCTGATCACGGCAGGGCACCAGGCGGGGCGGGTCCGGCAAGGGCCCGCCCCGTCTTTTTGTGGCTCAACAGCCTCTCTGGCCCAAATCGGCCTTGCGTACGGCTGGTTACCACTGCAACGTCCGCAGCCAGTTGATCAACCGGGAAAGATCCTTTCATGCGCCAGCTTCGCGCCGCCCTCACAGCAGTCGCCCTGTTTCTTGCCGCTCCCGCCCTCGCCGACACACAGGTCATCCATGCCGGCCGACTAATTGCCACGGCGGAATCCGACATGTTCGGCCCGGCGACCATCACTGTCGTCGATGGCCGCATTACCGATATTGTTCCCGGTGTCCGCCCGGCACCCGAAGGGGCGACGGTGATTAACCTGCTCGACAAGACGGTGTTGCCCGGCCTGATTGACATGCACGTCCATCTGTCGAGCGATCCGGGTGGCGAATTCTGGCGCGAAGCGGTCGATCCGGATGAATGGGGCGTGGTTGTCGGCACCCGCAATGCGCTGACCACGGTCCGCGCCGGCTTCACCACCGTGCGCGAGGCCGGATCGGCCGCCAACGTCGGTTTCGTCCTGCGGCGGGGTACCGCCGAAGGGGTGATTCCGGGACCACGCATCGTCGCTGCCGGCCCGGCCCTGTCAATCGTCGGCGGGCATGGCGACGTCACCGGCTTTCGCGAGGAAGTGCTGCACGCGCTTGCCACCAACTTCACCTGCACCGGCGCGGTCGAATGCGCCGAGCGGGTGCGGGAAGCGTCGCGCGCAGGATCGGACGTGATCAAGATCACCGCGACGGGCGGCGTCCTGTCGCAACAGGCCCGTGGGCTCGAAGCCCATTTTACCACCGAGGAAATGACCTCGATTGCCACCACAGCGCACAGCCTGGGCCTGCAAGTCATGGCCCATGCCCATGGCGCGCGCGGTGTGGAAGCAGCGGCAGCGGCTGGGATCGACACGATCGACCATGGCACATTTGTTGATGAAGCCGCAATCCGCGTCATGCAACAGCGCGGCACGGCGCTGGTCCCGACGCTGCGCGCCTTGACCGGCGTTCGCGATGGTCTGGGTCGCGGCATCTATACACCGGTCGTCGAGTCCAAGATCCGTGAGACCCTCGATCATCTGGGCGACAATGTCCGGCTCGCCCGCCGGTATAATGTGCCGATCGCCTTTGGCACCGATGCCGGGGTCTTTCCGCATGGCCAGAATGCTCAGGAATTCCAGCTGATGGTCGATGCCGGCATGACCCCGCGTGAAGCATTGGCCAGCGCCACCACCGTTGCCGCCCGGACCTTGCGCATGGAACGAGAGATCGGTCGCATCGCCCGCGGCTTTTCGGCGGACATGATTGCGGTCGACGGCAATCCGCTGACGGACGTGCGCACTCTGGAACAAGTGCGCTGGGTGATGGTGCGCGGCCGCGTGATTCCCTGATCCTCAGGCCGGTCAATTGGTCCTTGCGCGAACCGCCCTTACTGTATTATTGTAACAATACACAATCGATGGAGTCCTTCCCAATGCGCCGTATCGCTGCCTCTCTCCCGCTGATTGCCCTGGCCTTTACCTCACCCGCGCTCGCACATTCGACCACGCCGGCCGGGACGCCCGCACCGGCTGCTGCAACGGCCGAAGCACCGAATCCGGCGCATGACGCCTTGTGGCAATTGTTCCGCGACAGCGATGAGGCCAGCATGCGCCGCAACCCGCTGGGCGCGCTGTTCCGCGGTGACATGCGCTATGCCGACCAGTTGGGCGACAATATCACCGACGCCTATTTCAACGGCGAACGGGCAGCGGCAGAGGCGGACCTTGCGGCCTTGCAGAGGATTGACCGGGCGGCGCTCAACCCGACCGACCAGCTGGCCTATGACGTGTTCGCCTATACACAGCGCGACACATTGCGCAGCCTCCAGCCGGAGATATTGGCGCTCAATGTGGTCCGGCCGATCAACCACTTCTTCGGTTTCCACACTTTCTATCCGACCTTTGCCAGCGGACGCGGCGCGGCGCCGTTTCGCACCGTCGAGGATTATGAGAATAATCTGAAGCGCCACACCCAATTCGCGACGCTTATTGACCGGTCGGTCGGTCGCTTCCGTGAAGGTCTGGCGTCGGGCGTCGTGGAAACGCGCATGACCATCGACAATGTCATCAGCCAGCTCAATACACAGTTGGAGCAGCCGCTCGAAGAATCCCCCTATTGGGGACCGGCGACCAATTTCCCGGAAAGTTTCACGCCCGAACAGCGCGCCGAACAGACTGAAAAGCTGCGCCGTTCACTGACCACCGAGATTTTTCCGGCGCTGACTCGCCTCCGCGACTTCCTCCGGGACGATTATGTCGCTCAGGCGCGGACCGAAGTGGGCCTCAGCTCGATGCGCGGTGGGGAGGCGCTCTATCGCCAGATGATCGAACAGACCACCACCCTGCCGCTTGAACCGGAGGAGGTCCACCAGCTCGGTCTCAGCGAAGTCGCCCGTATCCATGGCGAAATGGAGCGTATCCGCGCGCAGGTCGGCTTCACTGGCACGCTCCAGGAATTTTTCCAGCATCTGCGCACCGATCCGCAGTTCAAGGAATCCTCCCGCGAATCGCTGACCCAGCGCTATTATGATGTTGGCCGCCTGGTCGACGCCCAGATTGGCCGTTTCTTCTCTAGCCTGCCGCGCGCCGGCCTCGAAATCCGTCCTTATGAGCCGTTCCGCGAGCGGTTCGAAGCGGGCGGCAGCTATCAGTCCGGAACCCCTGATGGCAGCCGTCCCGGAATTTTCTACTTCAACGCCTATGACCTGCCGAGCCGGACCACGCCGGGTATCACCACCCTCTATCTCCACGAAGGTGCGCCCGGTCACCATTTCCAGATCAGCCTAGCGCAAGAGAATGAAGCCCTGCCGCCCTTCATGCGCTTCGGCGGCAATACCGCCTATGTCGAAGGCTGGGCCCTCTATGCCGAAACGCTGGGTTTCGACATGGGCCTTTATGATGACCCCTATCAGCGTTTTGGCACCCTGTCGGATGAAATGCTGCGCGCCATGCGTCTGGTTGTCGACACCGGCATCCATGCCAAGGGTTGGACCCGCGAACAGGCCATCGACTACATGCTCGCCAACAGTGACATGGGCCGCACCGATGCGACAGCAGAGGTGGAACGCTATATCGCCATCCCCAGCCAGGCCTTGGCCTACAAGGTCGGCGCGCTGACCATCCAGCGTTTGCGGCGCAAGGCGGAAACCGAACTGGGTGACCGTTTTGACATCCGTGCATTCCATGCCCAGGTGTTGATGACCGGTTCGTTGCCGCTGCCGATCCTGGAAGAAAAGATCGACCGTTGGATTGCTGAGGTAAAGGCGGGCAACCCCGCCTGACCGCAGTCGGAGACAAGCGGCGGATGCACATAATAGCAGCTTGCACGCATCCGCCGACCGTTTAGCATGGCGGCCATGCAGGGACCGCATACAGAGACCGGCGATGACATCGCCGCGATAGCAAGCGCGCTGGAATGCAGTCTGCGCGCCGCGCAATCACTCTATGCCATGGGTCAGCCCCGCATTGCCCCCCATGCTGTGACCTTGGTTCACCAGGGGGACGAGGCCGACAGCAACTGGTTGATTCTCGATGGTAATGTCCGGTGTGAGGTCCTGTCTCCGGAAGGGCGCAACACCGTCGTGGCGACCCACCCGCCTGGCGATCTGATCGGCCATTTCGGACGCCGTCCACGGGCGATGAGCGCATCATTGACCACTCATGGCATAACCCGCCTGCTCACGGTCGGGACGAGTCAGATCGAAAGGTTGGGTCTGGCGGACAGTGACTTCGCGCTGGCCGTGGCTCGCAGTTATGCCCGACAGTCGGGCACATTGCTCGACAGGCTCGCGGCACGCATCAGCCTGACGGCGGTCGGGCGTATCCATGCCCGACTGCTCGAAATGGCTGGTCCGGACCATGTCATTGAGCCCGCACCGATTGTCGCGGCTCTGGCGGTCAGCGTGCAAACCACCCGCGAAACTGCGTCCCGCGCCATTTCCAACCTTGAACGTCGCGGCATCATCCGGCGCGAAGCCGGACGGCTGGTCATTCAGTCCCCCCGGATGCTCGAAGAACTGGTTGTCTGACGAAGCGCCAAACCGCCACCTGACGCATCAAACCAGCATGTCGTAAAGTTCGAATGCGCCAGTCGTCGCCATGGCGCTGCCCGCCAGGACCGGGCGGCTGCCGGGACAATGGGCCCACAGCAACAGGGCTGCCGGGCGCGAAGCCAGCACGGTCATGTCATTGTCCAACTGCTGCATCGCCGCGATGCGTGGCGGCGCGGGATCGAGGGGCAAGGCAGTGGTCACGACAACATCAATGCTATCGCCTGCCGCCAATTCACCACGCAATTGGGCCAAATCGTTGATGGAACGGGACTCGATCATGCCATCACCTGCCCGTGCCACTGCTACAACCGGCTCCATCGGCGGCGGCAATGCGCATGTCGGCATGTTGTCTGGACGAGGCAGGTCGACGAGAACCTGACGATGTGGGGCACCCAGATTGGGAACAGCATCCGCACCGGCCCATCTGGCCCGCAACAATACGGGCTCGTCATCGGCCGCCTGCGCCTCAATCCCTGCGAGGCCCATCGCCATATCATCGGCCATGCGCACGGCGGCGTCGGTCAATCCGCCTTCTTCTTCCAGCCATTCGATACTGGCCGCCTGATCGAGCAGAGCATCGAACCGCGCATTCCAATCGCCGTCAAACGGCAGAACCGATCCATGGCGAAACGCCTCAATCTCACTGGGCAGGACGATATGCAGCTCCGCGCCTTCCGCGACCGCCGCTTCCGCAGCGATAATGTCCGTGCCCGCGGCCAGCGCGCCGATCGCCACGCCCGGACCTATGTCGGCCACCGCTGCCGCCACATCGGCAGCGCCCGGATCGTCCGCAACCGCCATTGGCCCGCGGAAATGCATCACCGGCGGCAGGGCAAACCGGTCCAGCCAGCTGCAATCGCCACCCCCTGCCTGTAACAGCCGGCGGAATTGACGCAGGGTTATGGCGCGGTCCTCCCGCGCCCGCGGGGCCAGCGCAACCGCTTTGGCCAGACTTGCCTCGGCTGCTGGCACTTGGCCACTCAGCAAATAGGCTTCGGCGCGTGTAGCCTCCAGCCAATAGGGTGTCTCGCCGCCATGGTGGCCGGTATCGATCAGGCCCAGCAACTCAGTCGCCTGCCCCGCAGCACCGGCCCTGTCCCCGCGCAGATGGGCCAGCGCCGCCGCATTGATCCGGGGGTAGCTGTCCCCGGTCAAGGCAGCGGCGGCGGCATAAGCTTCGGCGGCCGCGCGCAACAATTCATCGCGTTCATGCCGTTCTTCAGGCGCGGACATGGCCATTGCCCGGTCCTTGAGCAGGCGACCCTTCAAGGTCAACACACGCGCATCACCCAACACCCTGTCCAGTCCCGCATCGACCAACAGCGCCCACGCCCGCTCGACCGCACCAACGCGGGCCAGTCGGCGGATAAGGGACAGGTCAGTCATGCAACACGGACAATGGCTATGGTCATGAGTCTGGAACGGGCCTGCGGGATCACGGCGGACCCCAACCATCCGGCCAACGCGTGTCAGGATCAATGATCAAAGGAGTCACATAGGCGACATTGTTGCCCTGGGTCCCCTTTGCCACCAGGTGAATATTGAACGGCTTGCTATAGTCACCTGCACCAAATGACGATCCCTTGATCACCAGATAGGCCGTCGTATCCGACACACGGGTGACAGAATAATAATCGTTCTCAGCCCCCCTGTAGCCGCCGGAAAATGGCGCATCGGCAAATATCGCGCCCATTTTCGCATCCAGCACAAAACCCAGAATAAGGTCCTGATTGGCCTTGAGGCTGAGCGCGGTCGGTGTCGGATTGCGGTTTGGGGAACTCGCATAGACAGGCGCCTTGTTGCCGGCGCCCGCAGCCAGTTCGGCTGGCATATTGATTGCGCCGGTCACGCTGCGGGCATTTTTATAGACGATGTTCAGCGCCTTTCCCGCAGTTTCACCCACGCTGAAAATCCATGCAAGCTGCGGCTGGGCACCGGGCCATTGTTTGGTCAACTCGACAGACATCCTGCTCATGCTCTGTTCCCCATAATTTCTGCGCGCCCTACCGGGACCGCAGCTCTGCAACATCCTTGCGCAGCCGGCGCCAGCGTTCATTGCTAGGGTCGAACCGGCTCAGATCATTGATGATGGATTCGGCTTCGGCGAGCTGCTGCCGCGATTCAGCCGGGTCGCTTTCCAGTCTGAATTTGCTGGACGTCAGCAACACAGCGACCAGCATATCCAGCGAATCGCGATTTCCCGGATTGCGCTCAACAAGCTGCCGCGAAAGGGTCAGCGCTTCGGCCCAGGCACCATTGGCGCGCTCGATCCGGCCGGCCCGATGCTCATATTCGCCATGCCAGGTCAGCCGGTTGATGAGGTCAACCTGCGCCTGCGGATCTTCGGTGCGCAGCGCCCGCACCTCCCGCATGGCTTCCAGCGCTATGGCGCAATTGTTGCTGACCACCGGCTCGGGCGAGCGCACGGCCAGTGAACACAGATTACCGTTGGCATAGCCGACTTCGCGCAAGGCCCGCACATGGTCTGGATCAATGGCGCGCAGCCGACCTGCCAGAACGGCATAGTTGCGCATCCGGCGCGCACCCTCCGCCTCGTCACCCTGTCGCCGGGCCAGTTCCCCCATCCAGAACTCGCTCTGCGCATGGGCAAAAACCCGGTCGGGATTGCTGGGATCACGCCGCATCAGCGCCTCGGTCGAGGCAAAGGCAGCCTGCACCCTCTCTTGCGCCACATCCAGCCGGTCTCGGCGCATCTCGTCCTCGCCCATCGCCTGCAACACGCGGGCACGCCGTTCCAGGCTATCGTCAGGCAGGGCGTCCAGATCCCCCTGGTTGCGATAATAATCCAGCGCCCGATCATTGACCGCGCTCATCACCGACAAGCTGCCCACCCCGCGCAACCGGGTGCGCAGATCGGTCAGCATATATTCGACCAGCCCCTCTGCCTCAGCGCGCTGGCGCTGGGCATCGTTTCGGGACTGGATGGCAAAGGCGGTCATAGTTGCCATGCTTGCCATGGCGATCACGCCGGCGACCGTGACCGCTATCACGGTGCGCAGCCGTCGTCGCGAATCCCGGTCGATCAGCGCACCGAGCGGCAAGCTCCACAGCGCCGCCACAATCTTCAGCAGGCCCACCCGTCGTCCATCGCCAACCTTGCGCAAATCGGCTGCCAATGGCTCACGCCCATCGGCCAACAGGGCGGCCGGCATCGCTTCATCTGGTTCGCCATCAACAATTGCCGCCAGCACTGGCCGGTCAGGATGCACTTGCCGGAACAGCTCGATCTCCGCATTGACCCAGGCCGATGCCCGAGCAGCCGGTGAACACAGGACGATCAGTGCCTGCGAATCCGCCAGCGCCTGCCGGATCGCGTCGGACAGGCTGGTGGCGGCGGCAAAATCCTCCCGGTCGCGAAAGATGGCGCCCAGCCGGTCGCCGTCCCTGCCCATGGGCTGACCCACATCCGCACTGCCCGACGGCCGCAGCCCGCGCGGCAAGCGATAGGTTTCCAGCTTGCCCTGTAGCCAGCGGGCGATCGCCTCATCATCATGGGAATAGCTTATAAAGGCGGCAAAGTGACGCGACGCGGCAGCGATTGGCGGCGCCACCGCCGTTTCGTTCCCGAGAGATGACATGTAGCTGACCCCATTAGCCTTGCCATATCATGCCACTTTGCCTGCAAACCGCAACAACAACGCGTGGTCAATGTCGCATCTGTGCAATTGCTTCATGGCGACCTCCCGGCTAGCATCCTGCCATGCCCGCTGTTGCCGCTGTCAGACCAACCGACATTTTCTCAGCCCAGGAATGGCGCGCGCTCACCCATGTGTCCCGGTGGCGCGGTCTTGCGCTGATCGCTCACGGCTGGATCTGTGTCGCGCTGATTATTGCCGCGACGCTGTGGGTGGGCCACTGGCTCGCCTTCATTCCCGCCATCTTTCTCCTTGGCGGCCGGCAGCTCGGCCTTGCCATATTGATGCATGATGCGGCGCATGGATGCACCCATCCCAATCGCCGGCTCAACAATTTCGCTGGCGAATGGCTGACAGGTGCCGCGGTTGGCAGCGACCTCAAAAGCTATCGCGCCTATCACCTCACCCACCACCGCTACACCCAACAGCCCGAGGACCCCGATCTCGGGCTCAGCAAGCCTTTCCCGACCACCGCTGCCAGCCTTTGGCGCAAGGTGCTGCGCGACATGACCGGGCAAACCTTTTTCAAGCAGCGTATGGCGCAATTCGGCATCGCGATCATCGGCCTTAAGGCAATGCTGCGCGGCGAAGGTGGCGAGACGGCCGCCAAAAAAGATGCCACCGCCGGCACGCCCTTCAACCGCCAGGGTGCGGCCGGGATCAACGGTCCTGCCGAGGCAAGCGCGGCGGGCGCGATGGCGGTGACCAAAACCGTCGGGCGCTTCCTCGTCGTGCAGGCGATCCTGCTCGCCCTGTCACTCGCCCTGTGGGGCTGGACGCCGTTCCTGTTGTGGCTAGCGGCACTGGCGACGACATTCCAGCTTGCCCTGCGCATCCGCAATATCGCCGAACATGCCTGCACCACGACCGGCAGCGCCGACCCCTTCACCCACGCCCGCACCACCTTGGCGAGCTGGACCGAGCGGGCGCTGGTCGCGCCTTATTACGTCAACTTCCACGCCGAACATCACCTGTTCATGGGCGTGCCCTGTTACAACCTCCCTCGCGTCCACCAGCTTCTCATCGATCGTGGCTATGGGGAGAGGATGACGCTGGCTGATGGCTATGCGCAAGTCATGCGCCGTGTGGTGACGGCGCACTAGCCTCCATCAGCCCAGCGCTTCCGCAATCAGCTTGCGCGTATTGGCAACACCGTAAAGCGCAATAAAACTGCCCATGCGCGGGCCCTGTTCACTGCCGAGCAGGATTTCATAGAGCGCCTTGAACCAGTCGCGCAAAGACGCAAAGCCATGCGCCTCATCCTTGCCAATCTCATAGACGGCATTCTGGATGTCCTCGGCGTTGGCGCCTTCGCCCAGCTGCCCGAGCGCGGCGTCGAGTGCCTGCAATGCGCCGACCTCGCCACCTGCCGGTGCGCGCCGCTTGAGCGTCGGGGCGACATAGTCGCGGTTATAGGCAAGCGCGTGGCCGATCAACGCATTGAGCGCCGGATGTGTCGCCGCGCTGGCTCCTTCGACATAGTTGCCGAGATAGGCCCAAACCTGTTCCGCCGTGGCATCACCGCCGAGCACGCCGACCAGATTGAGCAACAGGCCGAATGTCACTGGTGGCGCGACATCCGGCACCGCGCCATTGTGGATATGGTGCACCGGATTGCCGAGCTGCTTGTCGAGATCCTGCGCGGCATAGCTGGCGCGGAACTGCTCATATTCATCGACCGCGCGGGGGATCACGCCGACGTGCAACTGCTTGGCCGACTTGGGCTCGCGGAACGCATAGAAAGCCAGGCTCTCCTGCGTGCCATAGGTCAGCCACTGCTCAAGCGAGAGGCCATTGCCCTTGGACTTTGAGATTTTCTCGCCCTTTTCGTCGAGGAACATCTCATAGATCAGCCCCTCGGGCTTTTGCCCGCCGAGCACGCGGGCAATCTTGCCAGACTGGACGCCGCTGTCGGTCAGGTCCTTGCCATACATTTCATAATCGACACCGAGCGCGACCCAGCGCATCGCCCAGTCGACTTTCCATTGCAGCTTGGCGCCGCCCGAGAGGATGCAATGTTCGATGGTCCGCCCCTCATCCTCGAAACGGACGATACCCGCCTCTGCATCGACCACCTCCACCGGCACCTGCAGCACGATGCCGCTGGTCGGGCTGATCGGCAGGACAGGAGAATAGGTCGCCGCCCGCTCAGCGCGCAGTGTTGGCAGCATGATGTCCATGATTGCCTGATAATGGCGCAACACGCCCTTCAGCGCCTGGTCGAACGCCCCGGACCTATACTGCTCGGTCGAGCTGACAAACTCATACTCGAAACCGAACTGGTCGAGGAAGCGGCACAGCATGGCGTTGTTGTGGTGCGCGAAGCTCTGATACTCGCCGAACGGATCGCTGATCGCGGTCAGCGGCTTGCCCAGTTGCGCGGCAAGAACATCCTGCTGCGGTACATTGTCGGGCACCTTCCTGAGGCCGTCCATGTCGTCGCTGAACGCCACCAGCCGCGTTGGATGCCCGCCGGTCAGCGCCTCATAGGCGCGGCGCACCATGGTTGTGCGCAGCACTTCGTTGAACGTGCCGATATGCGGCAGACCCGACGGGCCATAGCCGGTTTCGAACAGCACCGGCACCAGCGCGCCGGATGCATCGCGTTTCCCGTTCGGGTAACGCTTGGCAATCTTGCGGGCTTCCTCGAAAGGCCAGGCCTTGGACTTGAGGGCGGCGGCTTGCAGTGCGGCAGTATCAGTCATGCCGCGTCCTTTGCGCCGTTCATGCTGCATTGCAAGAAAATCATCGCGCCCGGCCCAACCTGCCGGCTGGCGGGCTCACTCCACCATGCGCCAGTGCAAAGTCTCTCCGGCATGGAACGGGATGATCGGCTGTCCCCCTGCCTCCAGCGCGTCAGGCACGACATGATCCTCACGCACCAGCGTGACCGTGCCCTCGTTGAGTGGCAGGCGGTAAAAGGCCGGGCCGTTGAGGCTGGCAAAGCCTTCGAACCGGTCAATTGCCCCTTCCTCCTCGAACACTGCCAGGTAACTTTCGAGCGCAAAGGGGGCGTTATAGATACCGGCGCAGCCACAGGCACTTTCCTTCGCCGATTGGGCATGCGGCGCGCTGTCGGTGCCGAGGAAATATTTGCCACTGCCCGACGTCGCCGCCTTGCGCAGCGCCAGCCGGTGTTTCTCACGCTTGGCAACCGGCAGGCAATAGGCATGCGGACGAAGTCCTCCTGCAAACATCGCATTGCGGTTGATATGGAGATGCTGCGGCGTGATCGTCGCGGCGATGTTCGGCCCGGCAGCATCGACAAAATCCACCGCTTCCGCCGTGGTGATATGTTCAAAGACGATGCGCAGCTCGGGAAAGTCGCGGACTATGCCCTTCAGCGTCCGTTCGATGAACACGGCTTCCCGGTCGAAAATATCGACATGATTGTCTGTCACCTCACCATGGATCAGCAAAGGCATGCCGATCGCCTGCATCCGTTCGAGCGCAGGGTAAATGTGCGCAACGTTGGTCACGCCATGCGCGCTGCCCGTAGTGGCATGGGCAGGATAGAGTTTGGCGGCGGTGAAAATCCCCTCACCATGGCCCTGCGCCAGTTCCTCCGGGTCGATATGATCGACGAGGTAACAGGTCATCAGCGGCATGAAGCTGACCCCTTCGGGCACAGCGGCCAGGATACGGGTCCGATAGGCGGCAGCGGCAGCGGCCGTCGTCACCGGCGGCGACAGGTTGGGCATGACAATTGCCCGCCCAAACTGGCGGGCGGTGGCCGGCGCGACCGAGGCAAGCATCGCCCCATCGCGCAAATGGACATGCCAGTCATCGGGGCGGCGGATCGTCAGGCGGTTCATGGCTGGGCTTTCGTCACGGGATGAAGTCACCTCCCCCCTAGGAGGAAAAGCGGTCCTTCGACAAGCTTGGGCCGAATGCTTTGGCGCTCGCTACCCGATGACATGGGGCGGTTTCCATCCTATCTGTTGCGGATGACCGAGACCATGCTCCTGGACCGCGCCCTGATCCGCCTGTCGGGGGAGGATGTGCGCGGATTTTTGCAGGCTTTGGTGACCAATGATGTCACCGGACCGCTCCCCGTCTGGACCGCGCTGTTGACCCCCCAGGGCAAATGCCTGTTCGATTTCCTTGTCTGGTCCGACCCCGCAGGCGGCGATGACCTGTTGATAGATTGCGAAGCCGCGGCGGCAGAACCGCTGATGAAGCGGCTGACCCTTTATCGCCTGCGCCGCCCGATCGCCCTGTCACCCGAACCGCGTCTTGCCGTGCATTGGTCGGCAACCGGGGATGCTGGCACCGCAGACCCGCGCCTCGCCGCCCTGGGCAAGCGCTGGCTGGCCGAGCCCGCCGGCGACGACGCGTCGCAAGGCTGGCGCGCCCATCGTCTGGCGCTTGGAGTGGCAGAGGGTGTCGCCGAACTGGGCAGCGGCGAGACATTGTGGCTCGAATGCAATGCCGCCGAACTGCATGGCGTCAGTTTTTCCAAGGGTTGCTATGTCGGGCAGGAAAATACAGCGCGGATGAACTGGCGGCAAAAGGTCAACCGGCGGATCGTTGTCCTGCCACTGGTCGATACCGACCCCAAGCGTCAAATGGCGGCCTATCCCGAACTTGGCCTGAGCGTCGAGCATTGGCGCGTGACCGACATTCCCGCCCATGGCCGCCGTGAATGGATGGGGGAGGTGGAGGTTTAGGCCCGACCGCCCGCTCCATCCCATTCATCGACAGGCAATGAAGCCGGGCTTAGCCTTGCTGCATGTCGTTGCTGCTCTTCGCCACGCTCGCCACGGCCCAGGCCGCTTCTCCGGCCGGTTGTGACGCGTCGTCGACACAGGCAGCAACCTTTGCCGAAGCCACCTCCGGCTCGCTTGATGGTGCGTGTGTCACGATGGAAGGTATCGCCATTGGCCGCGTGCTGGTGGAGGATGACCGCGCACGATACCGGCTGGAACGGATTGCCAATGATCCGACAAGCAGCGGCGCCGCTCTGGGTTTCTACGCCTCAGCAGACTTTGCAGAACCCACACGCGTGCGGGTGACCGGGCGCATCGGCGATTGCGCGAGCGCGCAGGCGGCGCTTCAGGCGCGGGACAGCAATGTCATCGTCATGATGACAGGATATTGCCACTATGCCCTTGGACGTTTTCTGACGGCAACGGCGGTCGAACCGCTGGGCCCGGCGCGTCTGCGCCGACTGCTGCCGGCCAGCGCGGGTGAAGACCTCGGCAACCTTGCCCCATTGGGTGAAGGCGAGGTTCGATCACGGATGACAGCAGAAGCCAACCGGTTCCTCGATGCAATCCGCTCCGGAAACAGACCGTTGCTTGTCGCTATGCATGGCGGCGGCCCCGATGGTCGCCTCGCTGCACGCAGTGTCGATGCGTCGCTGGCGCTGATCCTCGACACGGAAAACAGCCCTTTCGCGCCGTTTCGCGCCGGTGCCGGTGCCGGTGCCGGTGCCGGGACGATCAGCATGGAAATATTCGGCTGGAAACCGCCCCTGTGGGCCGATGCTGGCTGGCACGATCAACAAACGCGGGCAACCGGTGCGGACGCCATCGCCTGTTTTTCAGCGCGCCCCGGCGCCACAGGGCTGTGGCCGATCGACAGCAAGGATGCCGACAATATGGCCGGTCGTCCCTATGCCTGCACCCGCATCCACCTGAACGGACGGGGTGAAGATGCACGCGCCAGCTTTGGCACCTTCCAATCGCAATCCGGCGCCGACGAACCCTGACACTTAACCCGATGGTAGGGCGCCGATGCTATGCAGCGCCATGGTCACGCGCGCGTTCCTCATTGCCTTTTTCGGCTTTTCGGCGGCCCTTTGGGCTGTGCAGCTGCTGGCCCGCCAGGATGCGACCCATGTCGCTGCACTAATGAACGATGACGGTGATGCCCGAACCGTCTCCAGCGGAGGCGCCGCTCATCCAGCAAGGCCGGACAGGGCGTCGACAACACCACTGGCACTGGTAGAATTGCGGCGCGATGCTGACTCGCATTTCCGTGCCAATGCGACGGTCAACGGCCGACCTTTGACGATGCTGGTCGATTCGGGGGCCAGTCTGGTCGTCTTGACAGAGGCCGATGCACGCACCGTCGGCATCTACCTGTCCCCGTCCGATTTCACCGCCACCGCCCGAACCGCGGGTGGCGAGGTCAAGATGGCACCAGTGACCATCGACCGCCTGTCGGTCAATGGCATAGAAAGGCGCAATATTGCCGGTGCCGTCGTGCCGGCGGGCCTGCTCGGCCAGTCGCTGCTCGGGCAAAGCTATCTCGCGCAATTGTCCGAAGTAACAATCCGCGATGATGTGATGCGCCTGCGCTGATCGACAGCTTGCATGGCGGGCCGGGCCGCGCCATTTGTCTGGCATGACTGATCAGAACCAAACCGCCCAGCCCCTGCCGCCGATGCGCGCCGTTATGATTCCGGTGACGCCGCTGCAACAGAATTGCACCCTGTTGTGGTGCACCAAAACCAACAAGGCGGCGCTGGTTGATCCGGGCGGCGATCTGTTCCGTTTGAAGGACGCACTGGCCAAGACCGGGGTCGAGCTGGAAAAAATCCTAATCACCCACGGCCATATCGACCATTGCGGCGAAGCCGGGACCTTGGCCAAGGAAATGGGCGTGCCGATCGAGGGCCCGCACGAGGCCGACCGTTTCTGGATCGCCCGGCTGGATGAGGACGGGCAACGCTATGGCGTCAATGGCGCCGTCTTTGAACCCGACCGCTGGCTGGATCAGGGTGATACGGTGACCGTCGGCGATCTGGTGCTCGACGTCATCCATTGCCCCGGCCACACGCCGGGCCATGTTGTGTTTTACCATGGCCCTTCAAAGCTGGCGATTGTCGGCGATGTGCTGTTCCAGGGGTCGATCGGCCGGACCGATTTCCCGATGGGTAACCATCAGCAGCTGATCGACGCCATCACCCAACGGCTGTGGCCGCTCGGCGGCGACACGACCTTCATTCCCGGTCATGGCCCGACCAGCACATTCGCCCACGAACGAAAGGTCAATGCGTTCGTGAGCGATTATGCACTGAGCTGAGGCTGTCGGCTCAGACAGCAGCGCCCATAGCGGCGGGCATGTCACCGGCATTGAGCAATCCATAGCCGAGATAGACACCATAGCCGGCAAGACCCAGCGCCACGAGCATGGTGACGACAACTCCGATCGTCCTGAGTTTGCTGCTGTCAGCATCCATGCCGAGCCCATGACAGATGCGCGCAACGATATAGAGCGGGGCAACGACCATCAGCACGGTGGTGTTGGCACCGCACAGTTCCAGCGCCGCGAACAGGATCAGGATTCCGGGCGTGTTTTCGGCGAAATTGAGCTGGGCCCGCATCCGTCGATGCAACAGGGTATTGCCGCCATCGCCATGATTGATCTTTTCCGCCATGCGGACCTGGCCACAGCGCATGCCCAGCCAGAAATTGACGAGCACCGCCGCAGCGGCGAAAATCAGCGTGATCGCAGGTAATGTCATGATGTCTCTCCCCCTGTCTGCCTTTTGTTTCAGCGATCATGGGGCAAAGTGCGGAGGGAGGCAATGCCTGTCCAAGGGCCCTGTGTTACCCGGCCACGGCCGGCAATGGTCAACGACCGCCTCGGCTCCGCACTTGCAAAGTCGCGGGAAATCGGTAATGGAGCGGGCAATCGGCTTTTGCGATTCCCTCCTGTTGCGCAACAATGACCGGCGCCGCCCCCGATAGAGACGGGGAGACGGTGACGGCGGATTTGCCAAGTAGGCTTGGGCACGTTAAGGGCCGCCGACCTTATTTGAACAGATTCTAGACAGGTAATCCCATGGCCGTCCCCAAGCGAAAGACCTCTCCGTCGAAGCGCGGCATGCGCCGCAGCCACGACTCGATCGCCGTTGAGGCTTTCCAGGAATGCTCGAACTGCGGTGAACTGAAGCGTCCGCACCATCTGTGCACGGCATGTGGCCATTATAATGGCCGCGAAGTGGTCGCGGTCGGCGCCTGAGACTGGCGCCCTGCCGGTCAGCCTGAAGCGAAAGGACCGCAAAGGTGGCAACTGAACCGCGGATCGCCATAGATGCGATGGGCGGGGATGAAGGTGTGCGCGTAATGGTCGCCGGTGCGGCCATCGCTTTTCAGCGCCATCCGCACCTGCGTTTTCTGTTTGTCGGCGACGAAGAGCGCATCGCGCGTCGCATTGACGAACACCCCGAACTGCGCCCGATCAGTGAGATCATTCATACCGATCAGGTCGTTTCCGGTGACGACAAGCCCAGCCAGGCACTGCGCAAGGCGCGCGGCAGCTCTATGGGATTGGCGATTGACGCGGTGAAACAGGGCCGGGCCGGCGGCGCTGTGTCCTCGGGCAATACCGGCGCGCTGATGGCGATGGCGAAGCTGGCGCTGCGCACCATGCCCGGGATAGACCGTCCGGCACTCGCGGCGATGCTGCCCTCCCTCGGTGACAATGATGTGGTGATGCTCGATCTGGGCGCCAACACCGAATGCGACGCCAATAACCTTGTCCAGTTCGCCCTGATGGGCGCAGCCTATTCGCGCACCGCCCTGGGCGTCCAGCGCCCCCGGGTTGCCCTGCTCAACATCGGCACCGAAGATCAAAAGGGCATCGAATCGGTCCGCGAGGCCGCGGCGATCCTTCGCGCCACCCAGGGGCTCCCGCTGGAGTTCAAAGGGTATATCGAAGGCGACAAGCTGTCGCGTGGTGATGTCGATGTGGTCGTGCACGACGGCTTTTCAGGCAATATCGCTCTCAAGACGATCGAAGGCACGGCCCGTTTTGTCACCGATCTGCTGCGCCGGGCATTCACCAGCTCTCTGCGTTCCAAATTCGGCTTCCTCATCTCCCGCCCTGCGACCGAGCTGCTCAAGCATCATCTTGATCCCAACAACCATAATGGAGCGGTCTTCCTCGGGCTCAATGGCGTGGTGCTGAAAAGCCATGGCAGCGCCAATGCGGTGGGTGTCGCCAATGCCATCCACGTCTGCGCCGAACTGGTCGAACAGGATATTGTCGGCCAGGTGCAGGCTGACCTTGCCGAGCTGCGCAAGCTTGAATCGGCCACAAAGGCGGACAGCGCAGCCCCGGCCGCGTCCATAGAGGATGCCCAATGACTCTTCAGTCGGTGATAAAGGGAACCGGCAGCGCCCTGCCGGCGCGCTGTGTAACCAATGCCGACCTCGCCCAGAAAGTCGACACAACCGACGAATGGATCATTGAACGCACCGGCATCCGCCAACGTCATATTGCCGGACAGGGGGAAACCACTGCCACCTTGGCGACCGACGCCGCCCGGGCCGCCCTGTCTGCCGCTGGCATCGCCGCCGGTGATATCGGCCTGATCGTGCTGGCAACGACAACGCCCGACAACACTTTTCCCGCCACTGCCACCAAGGTTCAGGCCCTGCTTGGCATCGACGATTGCGTCGCGTTTGACGTTGCAGCGGTTTGTTCCGGCTTTCTCTATGCCGTCAGCGTTGCCGACAGCATGATCAAAAATGGTGTTGCCCGCCACGCGCTGGTGATCGGTGCGGAAACGATGAGCCGCATCCTCGACTGGGAGGATCGCACCACCTGCGTCCTGTTCGGCGATGGCGCCGGCGCGATTGTCCTGTCTGCCGAGGAAGGTGACGGAAGCAAGGGTGTGCTTGCCTCGAAACTCCATGCTGATGGCCGCCACGGCCCCATGCTCTATGTTGACGGCGGTCCGTCGACCACCCAGACCGTTGGCTTCATCCGGATGCAGGGGCGCGAAGTGTTCCGCCATGCGGTGACCAACCTTGCCAGCGTCCTGACCGAAACGCTCGATGCCGCCGGTGTTGCGCCTGATGATGTCGACTGGGTGGTGCCGCATCAGGCCAATCGGCGCATCATTGATGCCACGGCAAAGAAATTGGGCCTGTCACCGGACCGCGTTGTCATGACCGTTGACCAGCACGCCAATACGTCAGCGGCCTCGGTCCCCCTCGCTCTCGATTGCGCGGTGCGCGACGGGCGTATCCGTCCCGGTCAACTGATCGTGCTGGAAGCAATGGGCGGCGGTTTCACTTGGGGTGCCAGCGTCATCCGCCTTTGAAAAAAGTGAGCGGGAACAATGGTCTTTGACTATCCCGGCACCATCCCCAGCAATAGTTCAAATCAACTGCATGTCTTGGCGCTTAACCTGAGCTGAATTGACGGATCAGTTGCCCTAACATGTCGATTTTATCCAAAAACACCGCAATTTGCGGCGTCATCACGCAATCATCTTGCAGAATGGTCAAGATGTCATTAGCCATTCGCTCTGTCATACCAGAATTGCCAAAAATGGGGACCGGGCGCATATGACTTTATCGACACTGACCAGGGCCGAATTGGCTGATGCCATCAATCGTGGTGTTGGGCTTTCCCGTGCGGATTCTTCACGCATGGTGGAATCGATCCTTGAGCATATCACCGCTGCATTGGCAAACGGAGAGCAGGTCAAGTTGACCGGCTTCGGCACCTTTGTCCTGCGCGACAAACGCGAACGCATTGGCCGCAATCCCAAGACCGGGGTCGAAGTGCCGATAACTCCACGCCGGGTGCTGGGCTTCCGAGCGAGTCAGTCAGTACGCGACCGTATCGCCCGACAGTCCTGAGCCGGCCATGAATGGGACAACAAATTCCAGACGCAAGGCGGCGAACGCGCTGCGCACCATTGGCGAAGTGGTAGAGGAAACCGGGATTGCCGCCCATGTCCTGCGCTACTGGGAGCGTCAGGTTTCCGCGCTGCGGCCAGTGCGGCGGGCCGGAGACCGCCGCTATTACCGCGCAGAAGATGTGGCGCTGATCAGCGAAATGGCTCGGCTGATCAATGATGAGGGCTATACGCTCGACGGAGCTGCCCGTGCGGCAACGGGCCGCAAGCGCACTACCGGCACAAAAGTGGCCCCTGCCTCCGATCCCGTCTATGCCAGCATGGCCAACGGGGCGCGGGGCGACGGCGCCATTTCGCTGGCCCGATTGCGCGACATTCGCGACCGGCTGCACGATTCGCTGGAACGCAACGCCTGACTGGTCGCTGGCTCCGGCCAGCGGCTGCTCAATCCTCTTCAGGACCCAATGCGGGATCGAGATCGCGCGGGCGGCACAAATGCACCAGCCGGCCACAGCGGCTGTCGACCGACGACCAATCATCAATGTCGAGTTCGATCGTCGCCAGCGCGGCGGTTGGAAACTTGATTTCCACCTCGTCACGCAACGGCGACGTGCCATTATCGGGCACCAGATCGAGGATCAGATCCTCCAGGCCTGGGTTATGCCCCGCCATCAGCACATGCTGCGCCTCGACCGGGCAATCGCGCAAACAGTCGATCAGCGTCACTGATGACGCCAGATAAATCCGCCGGTCCCAGTGCGGCTCGACATCGTCGAGCCCGGCTACCGGGATGAACACGTCCAGCGTCTCCACCACCCGCACCGCAGGCGAGGCAACAATGGCATCCACCGCCAGTCCCAGCCGACGGGCATGGACGCCAATGGCTTCGGCGGCTCGGCGGCCGCGTTCGTTGAGCGGACGGTCGAAATCGCGGGCTACCGGGTCATCCCATCCGGATTTGGCATGGCGCAACAGGCTGAGCGTTTTCATTGGGGCTGCTGGTCCTGTTGCACTCTGTTGCTCTCCCGATCAGGCGCCGACTCAAATTCAGGCGTCCTGCTGATTGCTCATGCCCGAAAGCGGCTGCCGGGAAAAGGCGGCACTGGCATCACCGGCGCGCGAAGCGGCAACCCGACGGATCGCATCATCCAGCGTGACCCGGTGGATCGGCGTACCGCTGGGAAAGGCGCTGAGGAAGCGGGATGGCACAGCCCCGGACAAGAGGACAAATTGACCGCGATCACCAGCCCGCCGGATCAGACGGCCAAAAGCCTGCGCCAGTCGGGTGCGGACCAGATCATCGTCATACAGCGTTCCCCTCCCGGTTACCGCCTGATGTGCCATGCGCCGCGCGGCGTGCAGCACAGATGGCTTGACCCAGGGTACGCCCTCCATCACCACCAGCCGCAACGAGTCTCCCGGCACGTCCACACCATCGCGCAACGCATCGGTGCCGAGCAGCGAGGCGCGCGGATCGTCACGGAAAATATCGACCAATGTGCCCGTATCGATCGGGTCGACATGCTGGGCATGGATGGGCAGGCCCGACCGGGCAAGATGGTCGGCGATGCGAGCATGCACGGCACGCAGCCGTCGGATCGCGGTGAACAGGCCCAATGTCCCGCCCTGTGACGCACTGATCAGCCGGGCATAGGCGTTGGCCAGCGCCGCCATGTCGCCCCGCTTTATGTCGGTGACAATCAGCACCTCCGCAGAACGGGCATAATCGAACGGACTTTCGGCGAGGAAATGCTGTGGCGGTTGCGGCAGATGCAACGCACCGCTGCGCTGGTCGGCTCGGTCCCAATCGCCAAGGGCCAGCGTCGCTGACGTCACCAGAACACCATGAGCCGGCGCCAGCACCGTCTCCGCCAGTGGCCGGCTCGGGTCCAGCCACCGCCGATGCAGGCCAATGTCCACCTCGCGCCCGTCAATCCTGTCAACCGCCAGCCAGTCGATAAAGGCCGGATCAGCCGGTCCGCCGATCCGCGCGACCAACTGCATCCAGGCGCGCACCGTGTCACGCCGCCAACCCAGACTCGACAGCGCACCCTCGACCCGCGCGCGTGCCTGGCCATCAAGCCAGTCTGGCGGTTCATCGAGCAAAGCCTCCATCCGCTGACCCAGCAAGGTCAGCGGGCGCAGCAATCGGTCCAGCGCCAGTGCCGCCTCTGCCGCGGCCGCCACCAATGGCCCATCAGGTTCCGCCAGTTCGGTCTCCAGACCATAGCCGGCATCGGCACCGCTACTGTCACTGGCTGCATCGCGGGCGTATACCAGCGCCCTGACGGCCGCGAGCAAATGCTCGACCGGCCCCTCCGGGCACCCTTCGGTCAGCCGTTGCAGCCAGCCCTCTCCCGGCAGTGCCAGTGCCGCCAGCCGGGCCGCCTCAATCGCCTCACCGCCGGCGTCATCATAGCTGGCGACATCGCCCAGCCGCGCGGCGAGACCGCGGCGACGGCCCTTGGTCTTGCCCTCCGGCCCGATCACCCATCGCCTCAGCTCGATCGCTTCCTGCCCAGTCAACGCGGCAGCAAAGATGGAATCCGCCGCATCAAACACATGATGGCCTTCGTCAAAGATGATCCGCGTCGGCGGGCTCTCCCCTTCCCGTCCCCGTGCGGCGTTGACCATCACCAGCGCATGGTTGGCGATGACAATGTCGGCCTCGCGTGCCGCCCGCGCCGATCGCTCGATGAAGCATCGGCGCCAGTGCGGACATCCGGCATAGACACATTCGCCGCGCCGGTCGGTCAGCGCGGTTGCGCCTGCCCTGCGGAACAGAGTGGGCAGCCAGCCGGGCAGATCACCCCCAACCATGTCGCCGTCGCGCGTATAGGCGGCCCAGCGAGAGGCCAGCCGTGCAAAAATCGCCGCGCGCCCGGAAAATCCGCCTTGCAGCGCATCTTCCAGATTGAGCAGGCACAGGTAGTTTTCCCGCCCCTTGCGCACCGCCACCTTGGCACGATGTTCCTTATCGCTGGCGTAGAGCCGCCGCGTCTCGCGCGCGAGTTGGCGCTGCAATGCCTTGGTATAGGTGGAAATATGAACGGCGCCGCCCGACGCCTCGCTCCATTCGGCCGCGGGTGCCAGATAGGCCAGCGTCTTGCCGATGCCGGTCCCCGCCTCGGCCAAAAGCATCGCCGGCGATCCGCCCTTGGCACGCGGTTTGAAAATGTCGGCCACAGCTTCGGCCATGGCCCGCTGGCCGGGCCGCTGTTCCGCGCCATGCCCCGTCAGGTCGGCCAGCCGCTCGGCGGCTGCAGCGGGCGGGATGACAATGGGGCGTGGCTGAGGGCGGGGCGCGCTCTCTTCCCATTCGGGCAGCCGGGCAAACAGACCTGGCTCTGCCGCCTTCGGCGTCGGCAGCCGCGCGCTGACCTCGGCCGACCATGGCCAGCGGGCCCGCGCCAGTCCCTGCGCCACATCCCATGCGCCGCCCCGTTCCGGCCAGTCAGGGTCGGTCAGCATCGCCAGTAATTTACCGGCACAGGCCAGCAACAGGCGCGGCACATCAGGATCACGTACTTCGGCCACGCCAATCTGCAACGCCGTCGCCAGCCCGCGTGGCGTCGGCACGGCAAAGCGGGCGGGATGCACAAAGGCAAAAAGTTCAAGCAGATCGAGCCCCGAAAGGTCGGGATAGCCCAATCGCTGTCCGACAATCGGCGCGCCGAGCACTATGGCGGGCGTGTCGGCAACCAGCCGGATCGCCTCGCCCCGGCCCAATGTCCGCGTCTCCCCATCGGGGCTCGCCAGCCAGATGCCGGCATGGCTCGCGTGGAGCGCGGGATAGGGCAATGGCTCAGCCATGGAGACAGGCGAAACAGCGGGGATGGGGGCAATTGCTCAACGGGGGCATGATCAAATCCCTCTAGCACAAGCAGCGGCAGGCAGGGGAACGAAAAGTAAACATTGCATCGTTTTTCGCGCCGCGGCGCTGCCGGCATCCGGCCTGACCCGGCGCACGCCCGGCGCTCAGGCCGGCTGGGCGGGACGGCGTTGGCGCAACGAGGCCCAGCTATAGAGCGCCAGACCGCACCAGATAAGCGGAAAGGCGATTGTGTGGGCGAGCGTCAATGGCTCGTTGAACAGAAACAGGCCGATCGCCAGCTGGATCGTTGGCCCGACATATTGCAGCAGACCCAGTGTCACCAGCGTCAGCCGCTGCGCGCCATAGGCGAACATCAGCAAGGGCACGGTGGTGATGATCCCGCTCGCCACCAACAGCCAGTTTGTCGCGGGGCCGGCCTGACCAAAGGCAAGATTGCCCTGCCATTGCCACCACAACAGCGCGGCAAGGGCCACAGGCGCCAAGAGCACCGTTTCCGCCGCCAGACCGACCAACGGCCCCGTAGGGATCAGCTTGCGGATCAACCCGTAAATGCCAAAGGTCAGTGCCAGGCTTACGCCGATCCACAGCGACGTGAGCGCCCCCGCGGCCAGCACCGCCACCCCGGCTCCGGCAAACGCAACCGCAAGCCACTGCACCCGGCTCAGCCGTTCGCCGAGCAACGCATAGCCCATCAGCACATTGAGCATCGGGATCAGATAATAGCCCAGGCTCGCCGCCACGACATGCCCGGCATTGACCGCCCAGACATAGATCAGCCAATTGCCCGCGATCAGCAGGGCGCTCGCCACCAGCGGCAGCAACAGCGTGCGGCTGCGGAACACGGTGATCAGTTCGGAGAGGCTGCGGCGGATCAGCAATATACCCATCACCAGCAGCAACGACCAGACCACCCGGTGCGCCACCACTTCCATCGACGGCACGCCATGCAGCGACCGGAAATAGAGCGGCAGGCTCCCCCACCAGGCATAGGCGCCTAACGCAGCCCAAAAGCCGCGCTGCGCATCCGGCGCGGCTGATGGCGTCATGGCCTGATCAGATGATGCCGCCGCCCATGAACAGGCGGACCACGCCGATGATGACGACAATCAGGTTGAGGTTGCGGCCGCCGCGGCTGCTCGACAATTGACCGAACGCCAGGCCGACAAGTGCCAGCGGGATGATCAGCCAATAGGCCCAGCCAAGGAACGGAAAAAAGGCCAAGATCCCCAGCAAGAGGGCGATGGAGCCGATGATGATCGAAATGATGTTGAGCATGGCGGCATCATGGCTGCGCACCGCCTGCTTGGCAAGCTGGCACGTCTGACTGTGGCATGAGTCCCGAAACTGCACAGAAATCCGCCGCCCTTAACCAGTCTTTCACCTTGTTTTGGGCATGGCAGATGGGTCAGAGTCCGCCCACGCTCCCCCGTCATGGGGACCGTTCTGGGAGTGTTAGCCATGTCACCTCGCCTCATGCTGGCCGGTACCGCCGTCCTGTTGAGCCTTTCCCTCGGCGCCTGCCGCGACAATGCCGAGCGCGCACAGCTTGCGGTGCAGGATGATGGCCTGACCTCGAATGATCCCGCCGTGCGCGGTGCGATCGAAGACCAGATCATGGTCGATCCCGCGCTGGCCGGCCGGTCCAATGCCGCTGCTGCCACCGTCGGTGCACAGCCTGTGACCGGCGGCGTGCCTGCCGCGCGGGCTGGCGGGTCGCCGCAGGACGCGGTCAACGACGTCCGCACCCAGGTCGGCACCTTGCTGTCCACCCCGGCGCCGGGCCGGTGGGAGGATACGTGCGACACCAATTGCAGCCGCGCCGCCGCCCGCCCCGCCACGCTGGGCGGCCTCGCCCGTGAACAGGCGGGCAATGGCTGCGCTGCCGACATCCGCTATGGCGCCGAATGGGCCAACCGCATGCCGGCGACCTTCCCCGTCTATCCGCGCGCCAATCTGGTCGAAGCGGCCGGTGTCGCCAACGGCACCTGCAACGTCCGCGTCGTCAATTTCCGCACCCGCGTGCCGATGCAGGCGGTGCTCGATTATTATTACACCCGCGCCACGCGTGACGGGTACAGCGCCGAACATCTGTTGCGGGGCAGCGAACATTATCTCGGCGGGACCAAGGGCGATTTCGCCTATGTCATCATGCTGCGCAATGAAGCCGGCGGCATCGTCGATGTGGATATTGTCGCCAGCGGCGGCAACTGACCGGCGCCGCCCCTCTCCCGCCTGACGGGAGAGGTCGCGCGCAGCCTGCCACCTGCCGCGCCCCGACCGCCGTCAGTGGCGGGTCGCGCCCCGGACGGCGCTGTCGTCACCGTTCATCCAGCCGAGCAGCCGCTCGACCTCGCGCCAGTGGCAATAGGTGACGGCATTGTCGCGCGCCCGGCTCTGTGCCGCCCTCAGCGCCGCAGCCATCGCCGCATCCTCGCCGAATTCGCGGGTCAGCGCCTGCGCCGCCTCGACCGCCTTTCGGCCGCTGAGGATGGGGGAATGTCCAGCAACATCAATGGGCTGCTGGCGACTGGCAAAGGTGGGTGCGTCCATGCCCCCTCCTAGCGCGAGGGGATGAACGATCCCGCCAAGAGGCAGGGTAAACGCCCGGCTAACCCTGAAAAACCCGGCACCCTGCGGGCGGACGGAGGTGCCCTTCGCCACCCCACCACACTCCCCCATTGCACAGCGCGCCGCGCGCCCTTACCGTCGCCTCATGTTGCGCAAGATCCTCCTCACCCTGCTCGCCCTCCTGCTCCTCGCCGGTGTCACCCTGTGGGTGATGAGCCGGCCCGATCAGGCCCGCCTGTCCAATGCGGAGCTGACCGGGCGCGTGCCGACCCTCTCGACACCCCGGCCAGAGGCCTTCCCCACGGTAAGGATCGCGACCGCCGTCGGCTGGCCCGCGGGCAAGACCCCGGTCGCCGCCCCCGGCCTCAGCGTCGCCGCCTTTGCGCGCGATCTTGAACATCCGCGCAACATCTATGTCCTGCCCAATGGCGATGTGCTGGTGGCGGAAACCAACATCACCCGCCGCAAACAGGGCGGCATCGCCGGCTGGATCGGAAAACAGATCATGGGCAAGGCGGGCGCGGGCGTCCCCTCGGCCAACCGCATCACCCTGCTCCGTGATGCGGATGGCGATGGCGTGGCCGAAGTGCGCACCGCCTTCCTCACCGGGCTCAATTCGCCCTATGGCATGGCGCTGGTGGGGAGCACGCTCTACGTCGCCAATACCGATGCGTTGATGGCCTATCCCTATACGCCCGGCGCCACCAGCATCACCGCGCCGGGGGAAAAGATCGTTGATCTGCCCGCTGCCGGGTCCAACAGCCACTGGACCAAGACGCTGGTCGCCGGGCCCGATGGCATCCTCTATGTCGGCGTCGGATCGAACAGCAATATCGCCGAAGGCGGCATGGCGTGGGAGCAAAATCGCGCCGCCGTGCTCGAAGTGCGGCCTCGCATCAAATATAAGCGGCCCTTTGCCACCGGCCTGCGCAATCCCTCCGGCCTCGCCATACAGCCCGGCACGGGGCAACTGTGGGCCTCGGTCAATGAACGCGACATGCTGGGGTCGGACATGGTGCCCGATTATCTGACCCGCGTCGATCTGGGCGATTTCTATGGCTGGCCCTGGTATTATTGGGGCGGCTTTGTCGATGATCGGGTGAAGGAAGCCGATATCGATGATCGCCGCCAATATGTCCGCCGCCCGGACTATGCGCTCGGCACCCACGTCGCCCCGCTGGGGATCAGCTTTGCCACCCCCGCCACCGCCACCCGCCTGGGCGCCCGCTATGGCAACGGCACCTTCGCCGCGCTCCACGGCAGCTGGAACCGCGTCCCCGCGGCGGGGTACAAGGTGGTGTTCGTCGCCTTTGGCCCCGACAACAAGCCGATGGACGCCCTGCCCATCGATATCCTCACCGGCTTCCTCAACGCCCAGGGCGAAGCCATGGGTCGCCCCGCCGACGCCCAGCCCGCCAGGGACGGCGCGCTGCTGGTCGCGGATGATGTGGGGAATGTGATCTGGCGGGTTGTGCGGCGGTAATCAAACTGGAAACAATGCCAACTGAGCGTCTTCCTCAGGAACCGCCGCCAACCGATCAGATCCAACTAACTCATCAAGGATCATCTTGAAATGATGATCCGTGGCACACCATCTCCAGTTGCTAGCACCACCAGTGCGCCCGCTCGCTTTCGCAAGTTCAGCAATATATGCGTCACCGAGACTGAAATCCTCGCCCTTAAAGATATCAGACTTAACCAATCTCTGTGCCACTCCAAAAATGGCCTTATAACTTTCATCGGCAACACGAGGGCCTTTGAAAACATAATAATTATTCTCATCCGAGTAACGCAAATGGGCGACCGTTCGCCCTTTGGATGGCCCGTATTGACCAGGAAATTCCAACGCATAGTCAGAAAACCCAAGCTCCAACCCATGATTGAGCAAAGTGTCCTGCATCTCTCTATATAATCGCCAATCACTCCTAGGAAATACGCCCGTCTCCCCTGCCTTCAATTTTAGTTGATCCGGGAATGAAGTGGCTCCCCAAAAAACTTTCGCCCACTTCTTTTCATCAACGAGACGAGCTAGGTGATAGGAAGCTATATCTTGTAGGTCACTTGAATCTATCTGTGCCAAAGACGATGCATCTATTAAAAGAATGGAATTAGCCGATACACTTCCAATATTCTCTACAATTTGCTCTAGAGCTGAGCTGGTCTCTATGGTCTCTAAATCAAAAAGTGAAACCTTTAGACATACTATCGAAATCTCGTTTTGCTTAACGAAACGGGAAACTGCAGCCATATAGGCAGGAGTGCTATTAAGTGAAAATATAGGTGCAGCCCTTGCGCCAAATAGCGCCGCACGATTGATTAACTCGGTCAAAGGATGAACATGAAACCCTTCGCAATGGCGATCATCATCGATCAACGACGCATCGATAAATACTAATCTCTTACCCCAAGCCTCAAAAAGTTTCTTACCGAAACCGCATATATACTCAGTTACAGTCTCAACCTTCTTCGCTTCTATGTCGAAGCTCCCAGCAGGCGGTATCGTGAAAGCAGGTATCACAAATTCTCTGCGTCGCTCAGGAAGCGATGCCAAACTCCAGCGTTCACCTGCTTTCCACTTCAGCTGGGGCATATAGACAGCGCTTGCGACTCTCATTTCAGCTATCCCAAAGTTGATGTTGCGCCAATACCGCTCTAACTTCTCCGGAACCTAAAAGTCCGGAAAACTCATTGTATCCTCGCTCCCTACGTATCCGGCCGGCAATTAGAGCAGGATGCAAATTGTGTCGTGCTGCGAAACTCTTAACGTCCGCCACCTTTGTCGTGAATCTTACTAGTGATGAACGCCAAATTACTGTTGGTAAAATGGCATTCTCAGCAAATTCATCTGCTTCCTTTTCAAGTCGATCTTCTGATCCAGAAGCTGATGACTCATCGATCATCGCCTCAGCAATAACCTTATCCCAATGTCTCACCAAATGTCCAAGCTCATGCAACAACACGAACCAGAAATTATCAACGCGGTCATGACGGAGACTCATACCGATGACACCATACTGACCATCGAGTGACATAGCGGCGCCGTCTATTTTGGTTTTTTGAAGATGAGGCGCAAAAACTACGATGATGCCATAGCTGAGAAGCAATTCTATAGCATCAATTATCCCATTGTTTTGACTGCTTAATTGCGCAATCCGGCCGCATATATCTGCGGGCAGTACGGTGAATCGATTCGCAAGATGCACCCGCGCACGAGCCAGTGTCAGAATACGAGCTTGCCATGCCAGCAGAGCTGCCAATCGTTCTGTCGTCATTCTTCCGCTAGTCTTGCGATGCAAAACAGCTGTCATCTCTCTCGGTGCAGACTGAATAAATTCAGATATCGCCTGCTGTCGCTCTTGCTTATCTAGGCGGCGTAAATTTAGCTTTTCGTTGAACCATCCCTTGCTATTCATTTCTGCAATGGGAAAATCCTCAAGGCTCAACCCTTCAGGCAGCATCGCTCTTTGGTCATATACAGAGGATAACTGGAATTTCCCGTTAACAGAAAGTCCCAATGCAACAGCGATTTCCGAAAGACGGCGTAAACTAGCCGACTCGTAAAATTCTTTTTCGTATTTTTGTATTTGTTGCTCTCGAAGACCTGCAGCATTGGCTAGAGCACTTTGCGTGAAGCGCTTGGAAATGCGCGCTTGAATGAGCGCCTTACCAATATCATAGATCGATTCGAACTCCAATTCATTGAAATGACGAGACTTGAGTTGTTCGTACTCATTCAATTCCTTGCTGAGTTCTTCGATTTGCTGTATATATGAATCCCGTTGAGCCTTGACAATAACTGGAGAAATACCCTCTTGAATGGATTTTATTAAATCAAAATCATCCAGAGCCTGCTGATACATGCTCATGGCAGACTTAGATATTTTATATTCCCGCTCGTTCCTTATCATGAGTTTAGCAAATCCACTGCTCGTAGCTGAATGCCTACCATTCCTCGCTCCTCTCCTGTTATTTTGTCTCGCGCCAAAAATTTATAGTGGACACTATCCACGCCGCCGATCAGCAAGTCCCCTCTGTATATTTGCCGACGCTCTACCCTGCAGGACTCGTCATAGATGATCCGATCTAAGCTAGGCAGAACCCCGACGGGATCCCAACAGGCGTCAAAATCCCCCGGCTCTTCCTTGCTTGTCACGAAACTCCCTCCGACAAAAATGCGCTTGCATCCAGCTTGGTGGAGAGAGCGGCAAGCATTTATAAAACCATCGTAAATCCATGATCTACAAGCATTTGTAACGAACTGGGCTCTGAATTCCCGGAGCGCCATTCGGTGTAGGCCCGGGGGAAGTATGTGTTGGGGGGCTCCAGATGGCGATAGGATCAGCGGCGACATAACACAACAATATCGTTGTGTTATGTATTAGGCAAGAGTGGACGGACCGGACCAGTTTCGGCAAAAAAAAACGGCCCGGCGAGCAACCTCGCCGGGCCAAACAATTGCACAGTTTAGTTTGGATCAAACCCGCATCGGCATCAGTACATACAGTGCCGGTGACTTGTCATTTTCCTTGATCAGCGTCGGCGCGCTGGCGTCGGCCAGGTGGAGTTCCACGCTGTCGCCGTCGATCTGGTCGATGATGTCTTTGAGGTAACGGGCGTTGAAGCCGATTTCGATCGGCGCGCTGCTGTATCCGCCGGAGACTTCCTCGCTCGCCGTGCCATTTTCGGGGCTGGTGACGGAGAGGGTGACGCGGTCATTGTCGAGCGCCATTTTCACCGCGCGCGTCTTGTCGGTGGCGATGGTCGCCACACGGTCAACGCCCTGGCCGAACGCCTTGGGATCCACCTTCAGTATCTTGTCATTCTGCGTCGGGATGACGCGGCTGTAATCGGGGAAGGTGCCGTCGATCAGCTTGCTGGTCAGCACCGCGCTGCCCAGCGTGAAGCGGATCTTGCTGGGGGAAAGTTCCACCTGCACCCGCGCATCGCCCACTTCCTGGAGCAGCTTGTGCAGCTCACCCACGCATTTGCGCGGCACGATCACGTCGGGCATGGATTCCGCACCGGCGGGCCGGGGCAGCGTATAGCGGGCGAGGCGGTGGCCATCGGTCGCTGCGGCGCGCAGCAGGCCCTCGCCCTCGTCCGAGACATGCAGGAAAATGCCGTTGAGATAATAACGCGTTTCCTCGGTCGAGATGGCAAAGCGCGTCTTTTCGATGATCCTGACGATATCCTTGGCGTCCAGTTCGAAACTGGTCGGCAGGTCGCCTTCGGCAATAACCGGGAAGTCATCGCGCGGCAGCGTCTTCAGCTTGGACTGGTAACGGCCGGCGCGGACCAGCATTTCGCCGTCGGCGGCGCTCAGCGCGACTTCGCTGCCTTCGGGCAGCTTGCGGGCGATTTCGAACAGCAGGTGGGCCGACACGGTCGTCGCGCCGGGCACTTCCACCTTGGCATCGATCGTTTCGACAATCTGCATGTCGAGGTCGGTCGCCATCACCCGGATGACCGAAGTGCCGATCGCCTCGATCAGCACGTTGGACAGGATGGGGATGGTGTTGCGCCGTTCGACCACTGACTGGATGTGGCCCAGGCACCGCAACAAGACCGCCCGTTCAATTTTCGCCTGCATGCCGTTTGTGTCCGTCTCTTCATGCCTGACGGGTGCGACCCGTCACCTGTGTGTGCGGGGAGAAAGCGGTTCCGGCGATGGTGCCGAATGCCGTCCGGCGCGTGGCCGATTCCCCCCATCCGTGGCGGACTATCCTTAACGGCTCGCGCGCGAGTCGCAAGGCGCGCGGGACTATCCGTCACCATGGTGGAACGGATTTTGTTGTGCGGGGCCGATTTTGGGGGATAAGTCGCGCGGATGAACCTCTCGATGACCAGCGCGCCGCCCCATGCCCTCCCGTCTTTGCCGCCTGTGCGCGGCCGCCTGTTCATCGCCCGCCATGGTGAAACCGTGTTCAACGCGGCCCGGCGGATGCAGGGGCAGGGACAGGTGCACACGCCGCTGACCCGCACCGGCTTTGCCCAGGCGGATGCGATGGGCGCCGCGCTCGCCCGCTGGCTGGCAGAGGAAGCCGCCGCCGGCCGCCGCGCCGCCGATGCCCCGCTTGAGCTGCACGCGTCGAGCGCCGGCCGCGCGC
The DNA here is from genome assembly GCF_012979535.1 of Sphingomonas lacunae. Lineage (NCBI taxonomy): Bacteria > Pseudomonadati > Pseudomonadota > Alphaproteobacteria > Sphingomonadales > Sphingomonadaceae > Sphingomonas > Sphingomonas lacunae. The sequence continues at coordinate 1,586,619 of NZ_CP053015.1, read as the reverse complement.
TGCAAACCCTCGCGGTGATGGCCGAACATCTGCCCGGCGCCGATTGGCACAGCGTCCGCGCCGACCGGCGGCTGGAGGAAATTGACGTGGGGGACTGGTCGGGCCTCTACTACCCCGATCTGGCGGTGGAGCATGGCAGTTTCATCTGTCCCGACACCGGCCTGTTCACCCGGGTCGGGCCCGGTGGGGAAAGCTATGGCGATGTCGCGGCGCGGCTCAGCGACTGGCTGGGCGCGGTGGGCGGCGATGATGTTGACCGGCTCGTCGTCATGCACGGCATGTCGAGCCGGGTGCTGCGCGGCCTGCTTTTGGGGCGGGAAACCGACGCACGGTTCGGTGCGCCCGCGGCGCCGGGGATTCCGCAGGGCAGCTTCGTTCTGATTGACTGTAACGCATTGAATAACAACGGTAATGTCGGCGAAACCCTGATCCGGCTGGACCCCCATGGAGAGGTGGAATGAGGCTCTATCTCGCCTTCACTTTCGCCGCCCTCACCACCCTCACCGCCGCGCTCCCCGCCACCCCCGCCCTCGCCCGCGATTCACTCGGCGTCTTCGGCGACTGGGGCGCCTTCCGCGATCCCGAAACGCCGCGCTGCTACGCCATTGCCGAGCCCGAATCCGCCACCATAGCCGGCGGCTATGCCACCATCGGCTTTTGGCCCGCCGACCGCGTCCGCAGCCAGATTTTCCTGCGTTTCCCTCGCCCGCTCGACACCCGCCGCGCCCCCGCGCTGACCATCGGCAGCCAGCGATTCCTGCTCAGCCCGCGCGGCGCAGGTGCCTGGGCGCGCGACGCCCGCATGGACGCCGCCATCGTCGCCGCGATGCGCAGCTCGACCGCCATGTCTGTCACCGCCATTGGCCAGCGCGGCGGAACCATGACCGCCAGTTGGCGCCTGCGCGGCGCCGCCACCGCGATCGACGCCGCCGCGCTCGGCTGCGCCCGTCGCTAGTTTGCTGACGCCCGCCTGAGCTGCCGTTCCGCTCTTCAGGCTGCTTCGGTTCGTCCCTGCAACCGTTCGCCGAACATCGCCAGCATGCGGCTCCACGCCCGCTCGGCCTGAACCGGATCAAACACCGGTGAATCGATGGTGCACCAGCCATGCTGCGCGGGATAGACCTCTACCTCGCCGGGGCGGTCATTCGCTTCCATCGCGGCGATCAGCGCGTCCTTGTCGCCAGGCCGTCGGTCATGGTCATTCTGGGCAATGGCGATCAGCATGATAGCCGTGAACCGGTCCATCAGCCGGTGCGGACTGTCGCCAGCATCGGTCACCAGCCCACCGCCATGGAAGGACGCGATGGCCCCGACCCGGCCGGCACTTGCGGCAGCGGTACGAAAAGCATGTGGTCCACCCATGCAATAGCCGGCACTGCCGATTTCGCGTCGCACATCAACGCTGGGCTGGGCATCGAGCCAGCTGACAAAGCTGTCGGCGTCGCGCATCGTCGCCCACGGGATCAGGTCATTGATCATCGGTTGCAACCGGGCACGTCCGGCCTCTGAACGCCATTCGGCAAAGCTCGACAAAACCGGTGAACGGGCGCGACGATAATATTGGTTGACCGCCAGTACGGCATAGCCAGCCGACGCCAGTCGATTAGCCATCTGTTGATAGGCGGGACGCAACCCGGCAATATCCGGCCACAGAATGACGGCCGGATGCCGCCCGCTGTCCGGGTGGACGAAAAAGGCGTCTGCGGTGCCATCGAGGGTCGGAATCTCGACCATGGCGGATGTCACCGGCAGCGCCGGCGTTTCTGCGACAACAGGAGTCGTCTCCGCACCCATGGCCGCCGTCGCATAGCTGCCAAGCATCGCGGCGAGTCCGGCTCCGGCCCCCAGCTTGGCGACATCGCGCCGCGCAAAAAACAGGCTGTTGTCGCTCTCTGTCAGATCATCACACATGGTTTGGCCCTTTCCTTCCCGGATCGTCAGCGGTCACAGCCGCTTTGCCAGACGTTGCAAGGTCGACCGGCGACGGTGGCGCTGGTCTATCTGGTCAGCCGCCACTGCCACCTCCTTTTCCAGCGCGGCACGAATGCCCTCCACCTCATGATCGGACAAATGCTCGATTCCTATGAACTCGTTGCGCGCATGGGCAACCGCGCGGATCAACTCGTCCAGCTTCGCCTGCAATGCCGCCGCATCCCGATTCTGGCTGTTCTGGATAACAAATACCATCAGAAAGGTGATGATCGTCGTCGATGTGTTGATCACCAGCTGCCAGGTATCGGAATAGCCGAACAGCGGACCGGTCACCCCCCACAGGATGATCACGCTGAGCGCGACGATGAACGCCAGCGGTTGCCCGGCAAATTGGGCGGTGCGGCTGGCGATTCGGGTAAACAGTCGGTCGATCATGCGGAAACTCCGGGGTGGCGTGATGGCGCGGCCAGATAGGCTGCGCAGATGGATGGCAAGTTGCCGCATTTCACGCTATGTGGCGGCGCATGTCCACCATTGCCACGCCCCTGATGCCGATCGCCGGCGCCATTGATCCTGTCCCCGTCGCCCGCGATGTGCCTGTCCGCCCGGACGGCCGCATCGACCTCGTCGGCCTGCCGCGGGACACGATCCGCCAGGTGCTGGCCGATGCGGGGCTCGATACCAAACAGGCGAAACTGCGCGCCAAGCAGATCTGGCACTGGATATATCATCGCGGCGTCGACAGCTTTGACGCGATGACCGACATTGCCAAGGCGATGCGTCCCTGGCTTGCCGAGCGCTTCGTTGTCGGCCGTCCCGACATCGTCACCGCTCAGGTCTCGTCCGACGGCACCCGCAAATGGCTGCTCGCCACTGCCGACGGGCATGAGTTCGAGATGGTGTTCATCCCTGATGCCGATCGTGGCACGCTGTGCATCTCCAGCCAGGTCGGCTGCACCCTGAACTGCCGTTTCTGTCACACCGGCACGATGCGCCTCGTCCGTAATCTCACCGCCGGGGAGATAGTTGGGCAGGTGATGCTCGCCCGCGATTCGCTCGGCGAATGGCCCAAGGGCAGCATGGCCAGCGCCAGCCCGGAGGCTGACGAGGCCGAGGATGACGACGCCCCCCACTATACCCCCGATGGCCGCCTGCTGACCAATATCGTGCTGATGGGCATGGGCGAACCGCTCTACAATTTCGACAATGTGCGTGACGCGATGAAGATCGTCATGGACGGCGACGGCCTCGCCCTGTCCAAGCGGCGCATCACCCTGTCGACCAGCGGCGTCGTGCCGATGATGGCCCGCGCGGGCGAGGAAATCGGCGTCAACCTCGCCGTCAGCCTGCACGCGGTGAGCAAGGAGATTCGCGACGAGATCGTGCCGATCAACCGCAAATATGGCATCGACGAGTTGCTCGGCGCCTGTGCCGCCTACCCCGGCGCCAACAATGCCCGGCGCATCACCTTCGAATATGTCATGCTCAAGGACAAGAATGACAGCGACGAGGATGCACAGGAACTGGTCCGCCTGATCCGCCAGTACCGCCTGCCGGCCAAGGTCAACCTGATCCCCTTCAACCCCTGGCCCGGCGCGCTGTACGAATGCTCGACGCCCGAGCGCATCCAGCGGTTCAGCGACATCATATTCAACGCCGGCATCAGCGCCCCGGTCCGCACCCCGCGCGGGCGGGACATTGCCGCCGCCTGCGGCCAGTTGAAAACGCAGGCGCAAAAGATGAGCCGCGCCGAACTCGACCGCCTCGCCGAGGAAAAACAGGCCGCGCTGGGCTGAACGATAGAAGCCCCAACGCCGATCTTCACTCCGTCCCCGTCACCACCACCGCGCCCAAGGCACCGCTTGCCACCTCCAACTTCACCGTGGTGGCGCGTGTCGCTGTCCAGCGTACGTGGCTTGCCTCGTCAATGAAGTAACGGCCCGCCGCCACTGGCGCATCGGGTTCGATCGGGCGCAATCTGGCCCAATGATCGATCACGTTGGATTTGGTGCGGCGCGAGGTTTCAAGCCCTTCCACGGCCATTGTCACCGTCTGGCGCGGGCCGAGTTGTGCGCCGTTGAGGCTGGGCAGGATTCCGACGCTCCACACCGGCCAGCCCATCAGGCCGGTGACCATCGCGAACAGCGCGACAAAGCGCCGCATCGGTGTCGGCAATCCCCGGCCCACCCACAGCGCGACCAGCGCCGTTACCCCCGCCGTTGCCAGCAGCCCCGCCAGTTTGAGGCCAGATCCCGGCGCGATCTGACGTGGCCAGCTTTCGCCGATGGTCAGGGCCAGGGCAAAGGTCAGCAGCAGCGGCAGGACAAAAGGCGTGGCAGACAGCAGCAGTACCCTGCCCGACAGGCGCAGTCCGCCATGATCCATCATCTTGTCCACATGCGCCCCATCACATCCGCCGTCTCGCCATCAATAGCCTCACGCGCCTTGCCAGTTGGTTAGCACCCCCTCGCCACACCACCCAAAATCCCCTAACGCCGCGCGATGGACTTTGCCGCGCTCACCCCTGCCACGCTTGCCCTCGCTGCGGGCGCCGGATTTCTGGGCGGGGCGATGAATGCCTTGGCAGGGGGTGGGACCTTTGCGACACTACCGGCGCTGATTGCGCTGGGGCTGCCGTCGACCACGGCCAATGCGACCAGCAATGTCGCGTTGCAGCCGGGGGCGCTTTCCGCTGCCTGGGGGTTTCGCCATGATCTGAAGCCGCTGGGCGGCGTGTCGATCCGCACGCTGGGGCTGATCACCTTTGCCGGTGGGCTGGGCGGGTCGTTGTTGCTGGTGGCGACGCCGACGCACACTTTTGACATCATTATCCCCTGGCTGTTGCTGATCGCCTTTCTCGCCATCGCCTTTGGCAAGTCGGTTGCGGGATGGCTGCATGAGCGGGTCAGCATCGGCGCGCGGACGCTGCTCGTCGCGCAGGCGCTGCTCGGCCTTTATGGCGGCTATTTCGGCGGCGGGGTCGGCATCATGACGACGGCGACCTATGGTCTGCTCGCCCATCTGCCGCCGCACCGGCTGATGGCGCCGCGCACGCTGATGCTCGGCATCGCCAACACCGCCGCCGCGCTGATCTTCATCGGGCTCGGCATGGTGGACTGGCGCTGGTGCGTGCCGATGCTGCTCGGCGCGCTGATCGGCGGCTGGGCAGGGGCCAAGATCGGCAACCGCCTGCCCGCGCTTGCCATCCGCTGGTGGACGCTGGCGGTGACGGCGGCGACGACAGCGGTGTTCTTTGTCCGGGCCTATGGGTGAGTGCTGATGTTTGCAAACACAACAGGCAGCGCATCCCCCCGGAAGCGCCGCCTGCCGCATGACCGCCGCGGTTAGCCGCGGCGGGTCTGGTCCCGTTCAGCTCAGAAGCTGGCGCCGACGCTGAACAACAGCGCGCCATCGGCGATGTCGCGACCTGACGGGGAGACAAAGGCACCACCGCTGGCATCAACATAGCTGACACCGAAGGTCACCGGCCCGGCCGCATAGGATGCGCCGATGCTCCAGTCGCTATACTCGCTACCGATGGTCAGATAGCTGGGGCCAAAGCTGTGGCCAAAGTGGGCCGACAGGCTGACCGGCGTATCGGGAATGCCGATCGACAGGTCGGTACCGATGTACAGATTATCTTCCTTGCCGGCGCCGATGCTAAGCGCGCTCTGCTTGGGGGCATAGGCGACCAGCAGCTTGGCCGATGCCGGACCGAAGCTGTGCTTCACGCTGGCATAGGTTTCCAGGAAGTCCGAGTTGTATCCCGGAATCACCGATTCGGCGCCGGGATAGTAATAATAGATGGCACCGACATCGATCACCGTGCCGGGAGCCACTTCGGTGCTGTAACCCAGCGAGAAGTCGATTTCCTGATCGCCGCCGGCGGCCACATAATCGCTGATGCTCGAACCCCAGATACCGGCATAGACGCCCGACGCGTGCGAGACGGTGATGCCGCCCTGCACGGCAAAATCCTCGTCAGTCTGGGAGATGCCGCGGAAACGATAGTCGCTGACAACAGTGACGCTGCCGGTAACGGTGATGTCGCTGGGCGGAGCTTCGTCCTGCGCGAAAGCAGGAACGGAAGACGAAAGGAGAGCGAGGGCCACCAGACCCTTCATGGACGTGCGCATTATTGAACCCCTTCAGGTTGTTGCGTTCCGTCCCACCTGCGCGCGCCGCTTTTCTCTGTCGCCGGGCTGCGCCCCGCCGGAAAGTCATTCGCGTCAACGGCTTTGTGCACAGCCATGCTGCGGCGCACAAGGAAAAAAGCAGTTCATGCGTGTCAAAGCGGCGCATCATGTTGCATCGGCGCAACAGGGGGCGGTATAGCGGCGCCATCATTCCCCCCGGTTGCCACCCTGCTCAGAGAGGCCTCATGTCCATTCGTCCCTGGCGCGATATCATCCGCCGTCCCTCGCGCCAGATCATGGTTGGCAATGTGCCCGTTGGCGGCAATGCGCCGATCACGGTGCAGACGATGACCAACACGCCGACCGAGGACGTCAAGGCCACCGTCGAGCAGATTCGCCGCTGTGAGGAAGCCGGGGCGGATATCATCCGTGTCTCCTGCCCGACCGAGGAAGCGACCGCCGGCTTCAAACAGATTGTCCGCGCATCGACCGTTCCGATCGTCGCCGACATCCATTTCCACTACAAGCGTGCGCTTGAGGCTGCCGACGCTGGTGCCGCCTGTCTCCGCATCAATCCCGGCAATATCGGCAGCAGCGAGCGTGTCGCCGAAGTCGTCCGCGCGGCCAAGGCGAATGGTTGCGCCATCCGCATCGGTGTCAACGCCGGCAGCCTCGAAAAGGACCTGCTCGAAAAATATGGCGAGCCTTGCCCCGAGGCGCTGGTCGAATCCGCGCTCGACCATATCAAGCTGCTGCAGGACCATGATTTTCACGAGTACAAGGTCGCGGTAAAGGCGTCGGACGTCTTCCTCGCCGTCGCCGCTTACCAACAGCTTGCCGAAGCGGTCGATTGCCCGCTGCACCTTGGCATCACCGAAGCCGGCGGGCTGATCTCGGGCACGGTCAAGTCGGCCATCGGCCTCGGCAGCCTGTTGTGGTTCGGCATCGGCGATACCATCCGAGTCTCCCTCTCGGCAGAGCCCGAACAGGAAGTGCGCGTCGGTTACGACATCCTCAAGGCCCTCGGCCTGCGTACCCGCGGTGTCCGCATTGTCTCCTGCCCCAGCTGCGCGCGACAGGGTTTTGACGTGATCCGCACGGTCGAAAAGCTTGAAGACGCGCTCAGCCACATCCGCACCCCCATGTCGCTCTCGGTCCTTGGCTGCGTTGTCAATGGACCCGGCGAGGCGCGGGAGACCGACATCGGCATCACCGGCGGCGGCAATGGCAAGCATATGGTCTATCTGTCAGGCGTGACCGACCATCATGTCCAGGATGACGACATGATCGCCCATATCGTCAGCCTCGTCGAAGCCAAGGCGGCGGAGATCGACGCTGGCCGCGCCGTCAGCATGGACGTGACCCACGGCAAGCACAGCTGATCAGCGCATGACCCTCTCGATCCGCCCCGCAAGCCGCGCCGACCTGTCGCTCATCGCGCAATTCATCCGCGACCTCGCCGACTATGAGAAGCTGGCCGACGAGGTACGCTTTGATGAAGCGGTGATGGGGGAGAAGCTGTTCGGTGCCCGCCCCTATGCCGAAGTCATCATCGGGGAGATTGACGGAGAGCCGCAGGGGTTCGCCCTCTTCTTCCACAATTTCTCGACCTTTGAGGGGAAGCCGGGCGTCTATCTCGAGGATCTGTTCGTTCGCCCTGCCGCGCGCGGCTCGGGCCTCGGCAAGGCGCTGCTCAGCCGACTCGCTGCCATCGCGGTCGAGCGCGATTGCGCCCGCCTCGAATGGAGCGTGCTCGACTGGAACGAACCCGCCATCGGCTTTTACAAGAAACTCGGCGCCCGGCTGATGGACGAATGGACGGTCATGCGCGTTGACGGGGATGCCCTCACCGGCCTCGCCGCCGCCTGAGGCAAGAGGGCGTCACGCCCCCAGCTTGCGCCACGCCAGCTCGGCAAATTCGCACAGCAAGGGCCGCGTGTCGCGCGGGTCGATGATGTCCTCGACGCCGAACTTCTCGGCCGTGCGGAACGGGCTGCGCACCTTGTTCAATCGCGCGCGGATAGCCTCCAGATGCGCCGCCGGGTCCTCGGCCGCTGCCAGCTCGCTCTTGTAGGCGACCTCGACCCCACCCTCGATCGGCAGGCTGCCCCAGTCCCCGCTCGGCCAGGCAAAGCGGTACTGGAACCGTTCGGCATTGCTCATCGCGCTGCCGGCGATGCCATAGGCGCGGCGGATGATGACCGACGCCAGCGGCACTTTTGCCCGGTAAATCGCGTTCATCGCCTGAACGCCATAGCGGATCGTCCCCGTCCGCTCGGCCTCCCCGCCGATCATGAAACCGGGATTGTCGACCAGATGGACGATGGGCAGGCGGAACTGGTCGGCCAGCTTGACGAAGCGTTCGGCCTTCTCGCTGGTCCGCGCATCCCATGATCCGCCGAGATAGCTCGGGTCGCTCGCCAGCACCGCCACCGGCCAGCCATCGAGCCGGGCAAAGGCGGTGATCGCCGCCCGCCCCCAGCGCGCGCCCATGATGAACAGCGATCCCTTGTCGACAACGCTCTCCAATATGCGCCGCATCGAATAGACCTGCTTGGCATCGCGCGGCACGGCGGCGAGCAAGGACTGGTCGCGCCGCCCGACCCGGTCGGTCGGCTGGGTCCGCTGTGCCAACCGGTTCACATTGTCGGGCAGGTAGGAGAGGAACCGCCGCGCCGCCGCGAACGCTTCGGCCTCACTGGCGACTTCCTCGTCCACCACGCCATTGCGCGCATGGACTTCGACCCCGCCAAGCTGCTCGCGGTCGAGCGTGTCGCCAATCGCCGCCGCCACTGCAGGCCCGGCGGCAAACAGTTGCGACAGGCCCTTGACCATGATCGAATAATGGCTCGCGACCACCCGCGCCGCGCCCAGCCCGGCGGTCGGCCCCAGTGCAAGCGCCACCACCGGCACCGTGTCGAGATTGGCGATGATGTCACCCCAGCCCGGCACGGCGGGGACATAGGTATAGCCCGTTTCCTCGAGCGTCTTGACCGATCCGCCGCCACCCGTGCCATCGATCATGCGGATCAGCGGCAGGCCCATTTCATGCGCCATCGCCTCACACTGGATGAATTTGCGGTGCAACGCCGCATCCGCCGCCCCGCCGCGCACGGTGAAGTCATCGGCCGACGCCACCACCGGGCGACCGTTCACATTGGCCCGGCCAAAGATGAAGTTCGACGCGGCGAGGTCCACCAGATTGCCATCGGCATCATAGCTGCCCCGCCCGGCAATCTTGCCAATCTCGCGAAAACTGCCCGGATCGACGATGGCGGCCAGCCGCGCCCGCGCATCCATCTTGCCCCGGCTGTGCTGTCGCGCAACCTTCTCCTCCCCGCCCATGCGCTCGGCCATTTGCTGGCGCAGGTGGAGTTCCTCGATTTCCGGTGTCCAGTCAGTCATGCCCGCCAACCTATTGGCACAGCCTGTGCGCGCAAGCTGATAATGGTGGGGGAGCCGCCCCTCCCGCTGGCGGGAGACGCGCAAGGCCTCCCCCTCCTTCCCCCCTCCCGCTGGCGGGAGGGGGGCGAGACTTATGAGCGAAACGAATTAGTCGCAGCGGGGTGGGTGGACGGGCGCAACCGTCACCACAATGAACCAACCTCGGCTTGACCTGTCGTCCCCCAAAGACATCATCGCGCCATGCCCATCACCCGTCAGACCAACCCTCATGCCGCTCGCTTCCGCCGCGACAGCACCGAGGCTGAGCGGTGCCTCTGGCGGTCCATCAGCAACCGGCAATTGTCAGGCTACAAATTCAGAAGGCAGGCCAGCATAGGCCCCTATATCGCTGATTTCCTCTGCATCTCTGCCAGACTTATCGTCGAGGTCGATGGTGGCCAGCACACAGAGGAAACCGACGCAGCCCGCACGGCCTGGTTGGAGGACCAAGGCTATCGTGTCGTGCGCTTCTGGAACAATGAGGTCATGGGCAATATCGAGGGGGTGCTGACGGTGCTGCTCGCGGAACTCCAGCGTCGCTCTGCCACCCTCACCTAGGTCCGGTAGGCGGCAAACCGCCAACCTCCCCTATCCTCTCCCGCCAGCGGGAAAGGAATGCCCCCTCCCGCTGGCCGAAGATGCGCAAAGACCTCCCTCCTCCTTCCCCCCTCCCGCTGGCGGGAGGGGCGCGAGACTTATGAGCGAAACGAATTAGTCGCAGCGGGGTGGGTGGACGGGCGCAACCGTCGCCATCGACGTGCGATGGGAAGGGGGCCTACCGGAGGGTGATGGAGGGGCACCCTGTCACTCCCGCCAGCTGCCCCCACTTCACGCTGGACAAAGCCCACCCCCGCGCCAAAACTCACGCCCATGAACAGCATTGACCTCTCCGGGCGCACTGCCCTTGTCACCGGCGGATCACGCGGCATTGGCCGTGGCATCGCGCTTGCCCTCGCCCGCGCCGGCGCCGACGTCGCGATCAACTATCGCCGTGACGAGGATGCCGCCCAGGCGGTCGCCGCCGAGATCCGCGGCATGGGCCGCAAGGCCGAAATCTATTCGGCCAGCGTCGGTGAGGCCGAGGCCTGCGAAGCGATGATCGGAGAGGTCATCCGGGATTTTGGCGTGCTCGACATTCTCGTCAACAATGCCGGCATTGCCTCATCGGGCCGCAGTGTTGCCGATACCGACCCTGCCGAATTGCAACGCGTCATGGCGGTCCACGCCCTCGCCCCGCATTATGTCAGTCACTATGCCCTGCCGCACCTGCGCAAGGCGGCGCGGTCAGACATCATCATGATCTCTTCGGTCGCCACGGATGGTCATGCCGCCAATGGCGCGCCCTATAATATGGGCAAGGCGGCGATGGAATCGCTCGCCCTCACGCTGGCGAAGGAGGAAATGCCCAACGGCGTTCGCGTCAACATCGTCAAACCGGCGCTGACCGTCACCGACATGGGTGAACGGCTCGCCCGCGCGGTCACCGGCGTCGCCGACATTCACGAACTCGACAAGGGCTTCCCCTTTGGCCGGGTGCCCACGCCCGATGATGTCGCCGCCGCCGTGCTCTGGTTCGTTTCCCCCGCAAACCCCTATTGCTCGGGCCAGATGCTCAGCATCGATGGCTCTGGCGGAGGCTTCAAAAAGTGAAGCTGCGGCAGTGGACGGCGACAACGCTTTTTGCACTCGCCGCCCCTGCCAGTGCCGGCGCCACGCCGAGCGCACCTGAACAGGCCGCTGTGGAGGCTGCTGCTATAGACCCTGCCGAAGCTGTGGGTGGTGCCCCGGCTTATGACCCCAGCCGCGCTGCCACAGCCGACGTCAACGCCGCTCTCGCCGCGGCGCGGGCGTCGGGCAGGCATGTCCTCCTGATCATGGGCGGTGACTGGTGCCATGACAGCATGGCGCTGTGGGACCTGTTCGACACGCCTCGCTTCGCCACCATGCTTGATGCCCGGTATGAACTGGTCTGGGTCGATGTCGGCCACCGGGACCGCAACCTCGACATCGCCCGCCGCTTTGGCCTGCCCCCGCTCGAAGGGACACCGACCGTCCTCATCCTGACCCCCCAGGGCACAGCCACCAATCTTGAAGACGCGCCTACATGGCGCAACGCGGCCAGCCGCAAGCCCGAAGCCATCTACCGCCACTTCAGCCGCGCGGTCGCGCCGGTTCCAAACCCCTAAAGCGTTATTCTCCCCATCGACTTGCGATGGGGAGGTGGCAGGCACGCAGTGACTGGCGGAGGGGCCTTAGTTCGCAGGACTACAACGATACTCCCGGGCGTAATTCTCCGCCTTCAACCCCGCGATGGCCTTTTGGCATTCCTCGTAATCATTCACATATCCAAAAATCAGGCCGGTTTTCTCCCATTCGCCTGAGAGGTTCTTTATCTCTATCCATGTGTCCGGCTGGCTGCCAAGGCGGTTCTGCGAGACGTCGCGTTCGAATGCTTCATAACCCTTTGGCGCGGAATCATCGGCGCAACCGGCAACGGCTAATGCCAGCAAGACCGTTCCCATACGGACGACACGCTGCGCCATGTTTGTCTCCGTCAGGGCCGTGTTGCCTTACCCCTCAACCCCGGCAATCCGTGCGCCCAGTTTCGCCGTCATGCCAAACAGCGTCTCCGGGTCATCGTGGCGCAATCGGGCAATCTCTGCCTCAACGCCCTGGGCAAAGATCAGTTCGCGCTGATCGGCCTTCATCGCGGCAACAATCGCCGCGGCGCACTCTTCCGCCGGAATGCCATTGTCGATCTGCGGGTCGCTATGGCCCTGCTTGTCGCCCCCGGCGGTCAGCGCGTTGCGGGCGACATCGGTGGCAATCGAGCCCGGCAACACGTTGAGCACCCTCAGGCCATGCGCGATCTCCGCTTCGGCCCTGAGTGCGTCCATATAACCGATGATGCCATGCTTCGCCGCGCAATAGGCGGTACGCAACGGCACGCCGGCCCTCCCGGCGACCGAGGAGATCGCCACGACCATCGCCCCTGCCCCACCTTCGCGCTGGGCGGTCAGGTGTGGCAGGCAATGCTGGGTCAGGTGGATCGGCGCCATCAAATCGGTGGCGATCACCTTGTCATAGACGCCCGTCTCGGTATCGACCGCCAGGCTGCGCTGGCTGATCCCGGCATTGTTGACCAGCACGTCGATGCCGCCGCGCCACCCCGCCGCCTTGGCGACCACAGCGGGCAGCGCGGCAAGATCGGTCGTGTCGAACGGCAGGATCAGGCTCTCGCCGCCGCCCGCGTCGCGCACCGCGTTGGCCGTGTCCTCCAGCGCGTCGGCACGTCGGCCCGAGAGGATCAGCGACGCCCCTTCCGCGGCCAGCGCCACCGCCAGTGCCTTGCCAATGCCCGAAGACGCGCCGGTGACCCAGGCGATGCGACCGTTCAAATCCATGACCAACTCCCTCAAAATTCCCTGCATGCGGCACCAAAGGCAACCCCGCTTTCCGGCGCGTGCGCGTTTCCAGTGCGCGGACTTTATTGTTTATATTTCAATGACTTATATTTTCATCGATGGCGATTGGTCGCTCTATCTCGCCCTCTACTGCGCCATCCAAACCGCTACGTCACCCGCGACCCGGTTCGCCGCCCGGTTGAGCGCCGCTCCGGCATTACCCGGCGTCAATTCCCCCACCGACTCCCGCGCCTCAAATCGCCTTTGCGAGATGGTCGCACCGTCATTGGTCAACCGCAGCGCCTGATAGGTCACCACCGCCTCATTGCGGTCCGCATCCACACCAAAGTTGAGCAGGTCGCCGCTCAGCAACTCCCCCGGTGCACTGATCAGTTCAGTCTCGGTCAGCACCAGCCGGTTCTGCGTCGCCGACAGCGTCTCCGACAACAGCCGCTGGAACAACCGCGCCGGCGGCTCGACCCATTGCGCATCCTTGAGATACGCCACGGCCGACCCGCCCGTCTCGACTGGCACTCGCGCCGTCCTCAGCTTTTGCGGCACCGCCGGAATGACAACCGTGAGTGCCGACTGCGCCGTCCCGCTCCGCGCCGCGTCGTTGGCCGGTGCCGAAGTAGCGGTCAGGTTCAGCAATCGCGGAGGAACATTGCCACCCAGGTTCAGGCATCCCGCCAGCAACAGCGCCGCTCCGGGCAGCACGATCAGGCTTTTGGCAAAATGACTCATGGGCGATCATCCCCTTCTTCATAATCAGGCAGCTGCGGCGAGAGGATGCCTCCAGCGCCTTGCTGGTCGAGCCGATCGGCCACGGCAGACAATGTCGTCGCACTGCGCCGCAGATCGCGGATCAGCGCATTGGCTTCCGGAATGGTCCGGCTGCTGAACGCCTGCAAACCTGGCCGAGCGTCATTGATCGCAGCGTCAAGTGTGGTGATCGAGCGTTCGGCAGCGGTCACAGCACGCCGCAAGTCCGCAATCATCGGTCGTCCTTGCTCATTCAACAAACCATCCGTCGTGGCGGCCAGTTGCCCGACTTGCTGCGCAGCTATGCCGGCCTGCTGCACCGCAAGCCGCGCTTCCGCCAGCGCCTGCTCGAGTTGCGGGCCATTGCGTGCCAAGGTTCCCGACGCGGCTTCGATATTGTCGAGAATATTCGCCAAACTCTGTTGGTTTCGGTCATCGGCCAGTTCTGTAAGCCGTTCGGTCAGCGTCGACAGGCGCTGCAACAGCATAGGCGCCGAATTCAATAATTCGCCCAGCCCCGCCAACTTGGTCGGGATGACCGGTCGCCCCGCCGGCCCATCCTCGGTAATTGGTGGCGCATCCTTGACAGCACCATCAAGGGCAATTTGGGAAACACCTGTGAAGCCAACGCCACTGATCGAGGCGGTGGTACCCTGTAAGATCGGAATCTTGTCATCAACTTCTATGCGCACCCGGACAAATTGCGGATCGGGCTGCCAGAGGGCTATCTCCGTCACCTGCCCCGCCGGCACACCAGAAAAGAGTACAGCGGAACCCTTGTTGAGGCCCTCAACCGACTGCTTGAAAAAAATGTCATACTCGACGCGGTCACGCCCGCCAGCATTGGCCAACCACACGGTAAAACCTGCGACGGCCAGCAACAGGATCAGCGTGACGACGCCAACAAGGAAATTGTTCGAACGTGTTTCCATTGGTGTCAGCCTCCGCTCGCCTGAATATCCGGCGAATTGCCGGCAGACCTTCTGGTGTCCGCCAATTGCGCTGCCCTGCCGCGCGGCCCCATGAAATACTCCTGTATCCAAGGATGATCGGTGGCAACCAACTGGTCAATCGTGCCGATCGCGATCACCCGGCGATCAGCAAGGACGGCGACCCTGTCGCACACGCTGTGCAAGGTATCCAGATCATGGGTAATGAGCAGAACCGTCAGTCCCAATGTGTCCGCCAAGTCGCGGATCAGTTCATCAAAAGCCGCGGCACTGATGGGATCCAGACCGGCCGTCGGTTCATCAAGGAAAAGCAAGGCCGGATCGAGGGCGAGCGCCCTTGCAAGCGCCGCGCGCTTGACCATGCCTCCAGAGAGCTCCGAAGGATATTTTGGACCGGCATTAGCAGGTAGGCCGGCCAGAACCACCTTGTAAGCAGAAATGTCATCCAGCAACTGCTGACCGAGTTCGGGATAAAATTCCCGGATCGGAACCTGAACATTCTCCGCAACGGTCAGAGTTGAAAAAAGAGCGCCGCCTTGAAACAACACTCCCCATCGCCTTCTGACGTCCCTTGTCGCGGCATCGTCCGACAAATCGAGTGTCGACGTTCCGAAAACCGTAATCTCACCGTGTTCGGGCACTTGCAGTCCGATGATCGAGCGCATCAAAACCGATTTGCCGGTACCCGAGCCACCAACGACCCCCAAAATCTCGCCTCTACGTACGTCCAAATCGAGCTGATCATGAATGACCTGCGCGCCAAAGGCGTTGCGAAGACCACGCACTTTAATAGCCAGACCGTCATCCGTTTCCGGAGCATGCAAGCCATCCTGATTCGTCACATCAGGGGCAGCTTCCGAAACTCTATGGAGGCCAGTCATCATTCCCAACCGATCGAAGTGAAAAACACAGCGAAGAAGGCATCAAGTACGATGACTAGGAATATGCCTTGAACAACAGCGGCTGTAGTCCGCCGCCCAACCTGCTCCGCATTTCCTTTGACCTGAAGTCCATGATAGCAACCCGTCACAGCCACGATCATCCCGAACACAGGAGCCTTGATCAGCATCGCCCACAAATCTGTCATGGGAATGATCTCACGCAGGCGCTGCACATATGTAAGCGGTGGAATCTCGAGACCGATCCAGCAGAACAACCCGCCGCCCAATATCGCGGCGATTGAGGCATAAAAGCCCAGCAATGGCATCATCAGAGTTGTTGCAATCACTCTCGGCAGCACCAGAGCTTCCATTGGCGAAACGCCGATGGTGCGCATTGCATCGACTTCTTCGGTGAGCTTCATGGTACCAATCTGGGCAGCAAAGGCTGAGCCAGAACGTCCGGCAACCATGATAGCGGTCATCAAAAGACCAAGCTCCCTGATCGAGGCACGACCCACCAGATTGATGGTGAATATCTCCATGCCGAACTGGCGCAACTGGGTTGCCCCCTGTTGCGCAATGACGATGCCGATCAGAAAACTCATCAATCCGACAATGCCGAGGGCATGCAGCCCTACAGCCTCGAAGCGGGTAACAACAGCGCTCCAGCGAATACGGCCAGGATGCCGCAGCAGAGCAAGGCCTGACAAAATTGTTCCGCCAAAGAGTGCCAGCAAACCAGCCAACTCAGCCAAATTGCCACGAACGCTACCGCCTATGTCGGAAACAACTCGGACAAAGGGATGCACCCTATCAGGCCTGATCGTAACCGGTTGGTCGGCTCTCTCCACTGCTTCGATCAGCAGCCTGGCCTCGGGACTGGCGCCCACAACTCGGGCACCTGTCGAGGCAACCAGTCGGCCCACAACCCAGGCGCCAACCGTATCGATACGCTCAATCGCCGAAAGGTCGATTTCCGCTATGCTGCGATCTCCGCCGACATCAGCCATCAGACGGTCATGGACGCCACCAATTCGCGCAAGCGTGTAGCGACCGAACAAACGCAAGGTTGTTCGGCCTTCAGCTTTTTCTACAGCAAAGTCTGCCACCATCGTCATGCCACAGCCAGAGTGGGGAAAATGGCAGCTCTCGGCAAGCGCTTATTGTGTGGCAGACATGATCGTTTGGCGGGGCGAAGCCAACGGTCAGATCGTCAGGACCGGCCCTGATAACCCGATGTCCGCTCATGCCAAGGGTCACCGATCGCTCGTCGGTTACCACTGTGAAGGACAGCGCCAAGAATGAAATCGCGTCGGGATTCGAAAGCCCTGCCGAGCCAGCTAATGCGAAACCATCGTGCATGCACACAATGGAATCAACGCAGGATAGCGGTAACTGCCCAGCAGACGCCAACGATGAGGGGGATGCCAGCAAAATCAAGCCACAAGCCAGCTTTCAACATCCGTGGCAAAGCTATGTGGCCACTCGCCCAAGCGATGGCGTTTGGCCCCGTGCCCGACGGCAGCATGAAGCCCCAGCTGGCAGCCAATGCTGCGGGCATTGCAAGAACAAGAGGATCTACGCCTGTCGCTCCGATCAGGGCCGCAACCACTGGCATGACGCCACTGGCCGTCGCCACATTGGAAGCAAATTCGGTGATAAGCACAACCAAACCGCACAAGATCAAGGCTATCACGATAGGATTAACATGGCGGAGGGGGGCCAGCACGTCTCCCAGCCACGCCGCCAGACCAGACTCGGTAATGGCCGCAGCCAGAGCCAAACCGCCACCGAACATCATGATCACTCCCCACGGGGCTCGATCAGCTTCCTTCCAAACCAGAAGCGGACGGCCGGTTCCATCGGGCACCACAAAGAGCAGCATCGCTCCCGCAACTGCAATCGTACCGTCGGTCAATGCCCCTGCGGGCAGAAGAGGCTCGACCCAGGGCTGCGCAACCCAGGAAGTAAAGACGAGAAGGAAGACGGGCACCAATCGCTTTTCCGCGACAGTCCATGTGCCGGCATGACCAATGGCTGCCTTGGCACTTGCGACATCGAAACCATCCCTTGGCAATCGTTGGACGCGGATCAGTATCACCATGGCAAGCGGGATCGCCAACAGAACGATCGGGACACCATAGGCCGCCCACAAGGCAAAGTTGATCTGGAGGTTAAGAGCCTTTTCGATGAGTCCAGCGGCGATGGCATTGGTGGGTGATCCGACCAAGGTGCCCAATCCGCCAATCGACGCGGCAAAGGCAATGCCCATGGCCAAGGCGCCAGCCATGCCAGAGGTCTCGCCCTCAGCTGTCTTCGCCGCCGCCAGCACCGCAATGGCAATAGGCATCATGATCAGCGCGGTCGACGTATTCGAAATGAACATAGACAGAATGGCGGTAGCCATCATGAACGCAAACAAAAGACCCCATGCCGTGCCACCGGCGCGCGCAAGCAACGCCAGCGCCAAGCGGCGATGCAGTCCGACCCTTTCAATTGCCAGGGCGATGAAAGCCCCACCCAGGATAAGAAAGAGGATTGGTGAGTAATATTCCTTGGCTATTGCGCCAGCCGGCATAATCCCGAACAGCGGCACCATGAGGAAAGGCAGCAAAGCAGTGACTGTCAGCGGCACAGCTTCTGTCATCCACCATATCGCCATCAAAATCGTCAGCGCAGCCACCATCCATGCAGTGGCCGACATGCCGTCCGGCGCTGGCAGCAGCAGCATCGATGCAAAGACCGCAATACCGCCCAGCAAGCCCGCGAGTTTGGCGTTCATCCTGCTAGCCCAATCATGCTGAGCTGACGTCCGTACGCCGGCTCTCCGCCATGGGTTGCGCGGCGGAAGCTGAAGAAATCAGTGTTCCCTGCATAAGTATCCAGCCCGAGCATGTCGACCCGGCGAATACCGCGGTTGGCAAGGCGTGATGCCACATAGGCAGGCAAATCGAACTGCCAGCGATCGGGGCGGAGTCCGTCGGTGAAGAATCGTTCATTCGACGGATCGTCAGCGCAGACGGCATCGCGTAGCGGTACGTCGACCTCATAAGAGGCACGTGCGATACTGGGGCCGATTGCCGCGATGATGTAGCTCGGATCCGCTCCCAACGCCTCCATGGCGTCGATTGTAGCGTCGGTGACGCCAGCCAGCGCGCCCTTCCAGCCGGCGTGGGCCGCACCGACGACGCGCGCGGTGCGATCGGCGAAAAGCACCGGGACGCAGTCGGCGGTCAATATGCCGAGGATGAGGCCGGGCGTGGCGGTGACGAGCGCATCCGCGTGCGGACGCTCGTCCATCGGCCAGGCGTGATCGGTGGTGATGCAGGTGCGGCCATGCACCTGATAAACGGTGGCGAGGTCGGCGCCGGGGAGCACAGCGGCGGCGGCGCGGCGGCGGTTTTCCATCACGATGGCCTCATCCTCACCGGACCCGGTGCCCACATTGAGACTGGCGAAGGCACCGGTCGAGATGCCGCCTCGGCGACCTGCGAAGCCGTGGGGGATGCCATCGAGCGCGGCGGAGCGCCAGAGGGGGACGGATTCGGTCATAGCGGGCGGCGCCAGACGCGGTCGTCATCGCAGGTTTGGCCAACCCAGAAGGGATTTTTTCCGATTTCGACAAAGCCGTGGCGGGCGTAGAATTTCTGGGCGCGGATATTTTCGAAGTAGACGCTGAGATAGAGCGACCTTGCGCCCTCTGCCCGGGCCCATTCAACACCCCAATTCATGAGGAAATCAGCCATTCCCGTACCTTTTGCCGCAGGCAGAAGGTAAAGTTGGTGGAGTTCGCGGACCGCATCATTTTGATCACCATCGACCAGGGGCAGGTCATTCGGCCCCATTTTGATGAAGCCAATGATTTCATTGGATAAATTGCGGACAATCCGCAAGCCGTAGGCAGGATCGGCGATTTGTGCCGCATAACGCTCCGGCCCCATCGCCGTGGCGAGAAATCCGGCAAGATCATCCGCCGGATAATTGCGATAGGCAAAAGTATCGCAAAAGCTGGCCTGCGCCATGGCGGACAGTGCCTCCGCATCAGCCAGCACCGGTTCGGCAACCGAAAAATCCGCAACCATCGTCATCCGGCAAACCCCTCCGGCACCGGCCAGCCGGGAGCAGCGGCTGCCATCACCTTGAACAATTGACCCATTTGTTCATCCTCCGCCAGCCTGTCGCGCTGGGACGCAATGGCATCGCGCCGGTCCGGCTGTCCAGCCATCAACGCATTGGCGCGCTGATCCAGCCCAAGCGCACGCAGGAATGGCCCCTGCCCCACCGGCCCGGACACCCGCAGGCCAACCCCGCGCGCCACGGCAGCCAATGCGCCGAAATCGACATGAGCCGTCAGATCGACCTCCCCCAGATCGGCGAAGGGATCGACATGATTGTGCCCCTTGACCGCCTGTAATGTGTCGCCGGGCGCAGTGGCGGGATAACCATAGTCGATGACCAGCAAGGCCCCACCCTGCCGCGCCAGTGTCCCGGCAAGGTCCGCCATGATCGCAGACCCGGCAGGGCAGCTTTCAAGGATCGTCCCCGGCGGCTGCATGCGGAGCAGCGACGGCACGGCAGCGTCCATCGGCTGCTGGCCGATGGCGGGAACAAAGCGCCCGCCGTCCATCGTTACCACCCGCTCGCGCCAGCCCTCGCGCGAGCGCACCAGCTGCCGGATCGGCAAGGCATCGAAAAATTCATTGGCGACGATGATCAACGGCCGGTCAGCCGGCAAGCTCGACACATCATCGTGAAAAACCGCTGCCGGCACCCTTGCCGCCTGTTGATCGCGCAGCACCGGGCTGGTTTCGACCAGATGCACCGCCGGGTCGAGCCCGAAGCGACGCATTGAACGCAAGGCGTCGCTGGCCAGCGTGCCGCGTCCCGGCCCCAGCTCGACCCAAGCGGCATCGGGCTGGCCGGCGCGCATCCACAGATCAGCGCACCAAAGGCCGATGAGTTCGCCGAACATCTGGCTGATTTCCGGCGCGGTGATGAAGTCCCCGTCGGCGCCGAGAGGATCGCGCGTCGCATAATAATGGGCGTTGGCATAGGCCATGAACAGGCTGACCGGGATCGATCCGCCTTGGGCAATCAGCCTTTCGAGGCGGCGGGATAGGGGCCCGCGCGCCGCGTGCGTTGCCGCAACCATGGATCAGGCGACGCTGTCAGGACCGGCAATGGGTTCGATGCGCTGACGGCGGCCCTTTGACGTCCAGACCAGCCAGAGGCCAAGCAGGATCAGCGGAATGGTCAGCCACTGGCCCATAGAAAGGCCAGTGGTGGCCGTGAATTCGGCCAATTGCGCATCGGGTTCACGGACGAATTCGACGATGAAGCGCGCCAGACCAAGGCCAACGGCAAAGACACCGACCAAACGACCGGGATAATAGCGGGCATGGGTGCGCCAGAAGAGATAGCTGAGGATCACCAGCATCAACAGCCCTTCCAGCCCCGCCTGATAGAGCTGGCTGGGGTGACGCGGATCAGCGGTCAGGGCATCAGGGAAGATCATCGCCCAGGGCACATCGCTTACCCGGCCCCACAGTTCGCCATTGACGAAGTTCGCGAGCCGGCCAAGCAACATGCCAATCGGCACGACCACCGCGACATAGTCGCAGACGCGCAGGAAGCTGAGCCGGTCGCGGCGGGCGATCCACCAGATCGCCAGCGTGACGCCGGCAGCGCCGCCGTGGAACGACATGCCGCCATCCCAGAGGCGGAACACGGCGAGCGGGTCGGCAAGATATTCGGACAGGTTGTAGAACAGCACATAGCCTATCCGCCCGCCGACAATCACGCCGAGCATGGCGTAGAACAGCAGGTCGTCGATATGCCGGTCGGTCATCGGTGCACCGGGTTGCCGGCACATTTTGCGAACCAGCCAATAACCGGCAAATATCCCGACGATATAGGCGAGGCTGTACCAGCGAATGTCCAGCCCGAACGGCGAAAAGGCGACCGGTGACAGGCCAAGATCGGCAAAATTCACATAAGCCGTAGCGTCAGCTGCAAGCGAAACGAGCAAGGTCTTTTCCCCAGTGGTTTTGATCCTCATATACGGCGGATACAACTAGACCAAGCGGAGAGATTCTATCATGCCAACCCCCCTGGACCAGATGATCGCCGCCGGACTGGACGCCGTCGTTGGTGACGGAAAAATGTTCCAGCTCGGCACCGTGGAAAAACGCGGTGTCACCATGCCGGTGATCAGCAATGCGCCGCCAAGCCTGCCCTTTTACTTTGCCTATTTCTGTAACCTGCATGGCAGCGCAGACTTTCTGGTCGATGGCGAGGAGCGGCTTAGCTTTGCCGAAACCTATGCCCGCGCGACCGATGTCGCCCGCGCGCTGGTAGATGGCTTTGGCGTCAAGAAAGGCGACCGCATCGGCATTGCCATGCGCAACGCGCCATCCTGGGTCGTGACCTATATGGGCGTTGTGATGGCGGGCGGTGTCGCCACGCTGCTCAACGGCTGGTGGCAGGGCGGCGAGTTGGCCGCCGGGGTCACCGATGTCGGTTGTTCGCTGGTTCTGGCGGATGAGCCGCGCGCGCGCCGCCTCGCCGAGAGCGGAATCGCGCATGGTGCCCAGGTGGTGACGCTCGACATTGGCAAGCCAATTGCCGAGGCCATTGCCCCGCTGACCGCCAAAGGCGGATCGGACGCGACCCAGCTACCAATGGTGATGGGCGATGATGTCGCCACCATATTGTTCACGTCGGGCTCGACCGGCCAGTCGAAGGGAGCCTGGTCAACCCATCAGGCGGTGGTGCAGGGCACGTTCAACTATATCGTGCAGACCGCCACCATCGTCCATGTACTGACATCGGTCGGCAACGCACCCGAGGGTCAAGCCTCCACGCTGCTCAACGTTCCCCTGTTCCATGTGACGGGCGAGGTGCCGGTATTCCTCCAGAGCTTTGCCATTGGCCGCAAGCTGGTGATGATGCCCAAATGGGATGCCGAAGAGGCGATGCGGCTGATCGAAAAGGAAAAGATCACCTATTTCGTCGGCGTGCCGCTGATGAGCTATGAAATGCTGATCCACCCCAACCGCGACAAATATGACCTGTCGAGCTGCAAAAGCTTTGCCGCTGGTGGTGCGCCACGCCCGCGCGATCACGTCAAGCGGCTGGCCGATGGCATGGGTGGCGGCATGCCGCTGCTCGGCTATGGTCTGACCGAGACCAATGGCGTCGGCTGCGGCAACCTCAACGACAATTATATCGCCAAGCCCGACAGCACCGGCCCCGCCAGCCTGCCGCTGGTGGACCTTGCCATCATCGATGATGCCGGCAATGTCCTGCCGCAGGGACAGGTCGGTGAGGTGTCGATCCGCACCATCGCCAATTTCGAAGGCTATTGGAACAATGAGGCGGCGACCAAGGCCGCCTTTACCGATGACGGCCGCTTCCGCACCGGCGACCTGGGTTATCTTGACGAGGACGGTTATCTGTTCATCGTTGATCGCAAGAAGGACATTATCATCCGTGGCGGCGAGAATATCAGCTGCCCGGAAGTGGAAAGCGCCATCTATGCCCATGCGCCGGTCGCCGAATGTTCGGTGTTCGGCCTGCCCGACGAGCGGTTCGGCGAGATTGTCGGCGCGGTCGTCCGCTTCAAGCCCGACGAGCCATCAACCGAAGAGGCGCTGCGCGAGCATCTGAACGCCACCCTTGCAGCGTTCAAGGTGCCGGCCCGCATCTGGCTGGTCGATGAGCCGCTGCCGGTGCTCGGCACGGGCAAGCTCGACCGGGTCGGCCTGCGCAAGACCTATCAGGCGAAGTTCGCCGCGGAAGGCTAAGCCGGTCTGGTCGGATAGCGCTCGCCCATCAGCCGCCAGCTGAGGGCGAGCAGCTGTTCCAGAGCCGTCAGGTCGATCTTGTCGAGACGACGGATATAGAGGCAGGACTTGCCCATGCTGTGCGGGCCCAAGCAGTCCAGCAGCCTGTCGGCTTCGGCCTTGTCCGATCCCTCGAACACGGGGATGAGATAGACGACCAGCTGGGCCTTGCGCGGCGAAAAGCCGATGCGGCACGAGGTACCGGAATGGCCGCTGTCATAGGTGTAATCATAGCTGCCATAGCCGATGATCGTCGGCCCCCACATCGAGGGCGCCTCCCCGGTGATCCGGCGCAGCAATGTGTCGATCACACCGGCTTCCGAACGGCGGCGCTCATCCGGGACTGCGGCAATGAACGCCGACACGTCAGCAGCGGTCGGCAGGGTTTTGGCAGTCTTGTTGGCCATGATCGCTGCACCCCATGATGGCAGGTGGCAAGAGGATGCGGCGATGGCAGCCGCAGGTCAAGCTGTGCCTTGCCCGCCGCGCGCTCGCCTGATAGGCGGCGCGCGACTTTCCTTTCGGGGTGGATGAAGACGATGAGCGACGTGAAGCGGGTGGTATTGGCCTATTCGGGGGGGCTCGACACGAGCGTGATCCTGAAATGGTTGCAGGTGACCTATGGTTGCGAGGTCGTCACCTTTACCGCCGACCTGGGCCAGGAAGGGGAACTGGAACCGGCGCGCGAGAAGGCGGTGATGATGGGCGTGAAGCCCGAGCACATCTATATCGACGATGTGCGCGAGGAGTTTGTCCGCGATTTCGTCTTTCCGATGATGCGCGCCAATGCCCGTTATGAGGGCGATTATCTGCTCGGCACGTCAATCGCCCGTCCTCTGATTTCCAAGCGTCTGGTCGAGATCGCCCGCGAAACCGGCGCCGATGCCGTGGCGCATGGCGCGACCGGAAAGGGCAATGACCAGGTGCGTTTCGAGCTGGGCGTGGCCGCGCTCGCGCCCGACATCAAGGTCATCGCCCCCTGGCGCGAATGGGATTTGACCAGCCGCACCGCGCTGATCGACTGGGCGGAAAAGCACCAGATCCCCGTGCCCAAGGACAAGCGTGGCGAAAGCCCCTTCTCGACCGACGCGAACCTGTTGCACACCTCGTCCGAGGGCAAGGTGCTTGAGGATCCGTGGGAAGAAACGCCCGACTATGTCTATTCGCGCACGGTCAACCCCGAGGATGCGCCCGACGCGCCCGAATATATCACCATCGATTTCGAGCGTGGTGACGGCGTCGCGCTGAACGGCGTCGCCATGTCGCCCGCCACGCTGCTGGCGGCGCTCAACGAGCTGGGCCGCAAGCATGGCATCGGCCGGCTCGACCTCGTCGAGAACCGCTTTGTCGGCATGAAGTCGCGCGGCATGTACGAGACGCCGGGCGGGGAGATTTACGCCCGCGCGCATCGCGGCATTGAACAGATCACGCTCGACCGGGGTGCGGCGCACCTCAAGGACGAGCTGATGCCCAAATATGCCGAGCTGATCTACAATGGCTTTTGGTTCGCGCCCGAGCGCGAAATGCTGCAGGCCGCCATCGACCTCAGCCAGGAGAAGGTCAGCGGCACGGTGCGGCTCAAGCTCTACAAGGGCAGCGCCAGCGTGGTCGGCCGCAAGTCCCCCAACAGCCTCTATTCGGAGCGCCATGTGACGTTCGAGGATGATGCCGGCGCCTATGACCAGAAGGACGCGGCGGGCTTCATCCGATTGAATGCGCTGCGCTTGCGGCTGCTGGCTGCGCGGGACCGGTGACGATCCAGCGCTTCTTCTCTGACAATGCCGCGCCCGTTCACCCGCAGGTGATGGAGGCGCTGGCAGCGGCCAACGCGGTCGACACCGCCTATGACGGCGATGCGCTGTCGGCGCGGCTCGATTCGGCATTTTCCGACCTGTTCGGCAAGCCGGTCGAGGCGATGTGGGTGGCGACGGGGACGGCGGCCAACAGCATCGCGCTCGCCGCCCATGTGCGGCCCTGGCAGGCGGTGCTGTGCCATGAGGAAGCGCATATCGAGGTTGACGAGTGCGGCGCGCCGGCGCTGTTCAATGGCGGCGCCAAGCTGATGCTGTTGCCCGGTGCTGGCGCGAAGATCGACGCCGCCACCATCGATGCGCGCATGGGGGCGATCCGCAAGGACGTGCACCAGGTGCAACCGGCGGCGATCAGCATCACCAATGCGAGTGAATATGGCCTCGCCTGGACGCCGGACGAGGTTGCGACTGTGGGCGAATGCGCGCGGCGGCATGGGCTGGCGCTGCACATGGACGGGGCCCGCTTTGCCAATGCGGTGGCACATGTTGGCTGCACGCCGGCCGATGTCACATGGCGCGCGGGCGTTGATGTGCTGTCGTTCGGTTGCGTCAAAAATGGCGGGATGAACGCCGAGGCGCTGGTGTTTTTCAATGGCATGCCGGCGGGCGTCAAGGAAATGCGCAAGCGGTCCGGGCACCTCCAGTCCAAGGGTCGCTATCTGGCGGCACAGATATTGGCGATGATCGAGGGTGGGCTGTGGCTCGACAATGCGCGCAGTGCCAACCGCGCCGCGGCGATCATCGCGCAGGCGGCGGGGGAGCGGCTGCTGCACCCGGTTGAAGCCAACGAGATATTCCTCCGACTGACCGCTGAAGAGGCAGCGACTTTGCGCGCCGCCGGCTTTGATTTCTATGACTGGGGTGAAGGGGCGGCGCGACTGGTGACAAGCTGGCAGCATGCCGTCGGCGACGTCCAGCCGCTGGCTGACGCGATCCGCGCGCTGTGACCATGGCCCCTGCCGAAGACGCGCCGGCCCAGCCCGCGCCGCTGACCTTGCTGTCCCCGCGCGTTCTGATCCCCTTCACCATCGTCACGCTGATCTGGGGATCGACCTGGCTGGTCATCCGCGACCAGCTGGGCACGGTGCCGGCGAGCTGGTCGGTCACCTACCGCTTTGCCGTGGCGAGCATCGCCATGTTCCTGTTGCTCGCCATCCGGCGGGAACGGATGGGACTGGAGCCCAAGGCAATGCTGTTCGCGGCGGCAGTCGGCTTCGCGCAGTTCATGCTCAATTTCAATTTCGTCTATCGCGCCGAACATTATCTGACATCAGGCGTCGTGGCGGTGATCTTTGCCCTTCTGATCGTGCCCAACACCATCCTCTCCCGCCTGTTCCTCAAGACCGAAGTCGACCGGCGCTTCCTGACCGGAGGGGCGATTGCCGTGGTCGGCATCATCCTGTTGCTGGTGCATGAAGCGAGTGCGATCAAGGCGGACACCGGCACCGTCATCCTGGGCACCGTCCTGACCCTTGCCGGTGTGATGAGCGCTTCCGCCGCCAATGTGATGCAGGCAACCCCGCTCGCCAAGGCGCAGTCCTCCTTTGCGCTGATAGCCTGGGCGATGCTGTGGGGCACGCTGGCCAACGGCCTGTTTGCCATAGCGACGGTCGGCGCACCGACGTTCGACCCGCGCTGGACCTACAGCGCGGGCATTCTCTATCTGGGCCTGTTCGGCAGCGTCATCTGCTTTCCGCTGTATTTCGGCATCATCCGCGATGTCGGCGCCGGCCCGGCGGCCTGGTCAAGCGTGCTCATCCCGGTCATCGCCATGGGCCTGTCGACACTGGCCGAGGGGTATGTCTGGTCCGGCCTGTCTGTTGCCGGCGCGATCCTCGCCATGGCAGGACTGATCGTCGCACTGAGACCCGCATCACGATAGAGTGTTGGCATCCCCCCTGATTTGGTGCATTATTCCACTGATACAGCTGGAAGGGGTGGGGCATGACGACAGCAACGGATACGGCGGCCGTATTTGCAGACAGTCCGCCGGCCAGCCGTATCGCCGGACTGGACGCGACACGCGGATTCGCGGTGATGGGCATTTTGCTGATGAACATCATCAGTTTTGCCATGCCGGAAAACGCCTATATCACGCCGCGCCACTGGGGCGGCGATTCCGGGGCGGACCTGTGGAGTTGGGCCATCGCCTTCGTCCTGTTTGACAGCAAGATGCGCGGCCTGTTCTCGATCATGTTTGGCGCGTCGACGCTGTTGGTGATCCAGGCGGCCGAAGCTGGCGGACGCAGCGCGGCCCAGACCCATTATGCCCGCATGGTGGTGCTGGCACTTTTTGGCCTAGCCCATTTCTTTTTCCTGTGGGTCGGCGACATCCTGTTCCTTTATGCCTGTTGCGGCCTGGTGCTTTATCTTTTCCGCGACCTGTCGGTGAAGGCGTTGACCATCTGGGGCATCCTGTTGATCGCGCTCAACAGCATCATGATGTCGATCGCGATGATCATGCTGCACATGGGGTCGTGGCCCGGTGCTCCGGCCGATCTAGCTACCGCCTATGGAAAATTTGCTGCGGATTTCGCGCCCTATAGCGCCTTTGGTCGCGAAGATTATGAGCTCTATCGCAGCGACTATGCCACCATCCTCGCCGTAAAGCTGGATGAGATGCTGTTTCAGCCACTGATCCTGATGCCGATGTATTTTGCAGAGACATTGGGGCTGATGCTGATTGGTATGGCCCTATTCAAAAACGGCCTGCTGCAGGGCCAATGGTCGATCGAACGGCTGACCAAATGGGCAACTGTGGGCCTGAGCATCGGCATGATCGGGGGGATCGCACTGCTCGCACTGCAATTTTCCGTAGACCTTGAGCCGGCCATTGTCATGGGCACAACCTTCGGTTTTTCCGTGCCATTCGATGTGCCGATGAGCATTGGCTATGCCGCTCTGTTCATGGCGCTGGCGCAACGCTTTGCCTCTTCGCCCCTCATCATCCGCGTGGCCGCTGCCGGGCGGGCCGCCTTCACCAACTATCTGGGCACATCCTTGTTGATGACAGCATTGTTTTACGGCTGGGGCCTCGGCCAATTTGGTGAATGGTCACGGGTTCAGACCTATGGCGCGGTGATCGCCGTCTGGGTGATCATGCTGCTGTGGTCCAAGCCCTGGCTCGACCATTTCCGGTTTGGACCGATGGAGTGGCTGTGGCGCACCCTGGCCCGCGGGAAGGTGCAGCCATTGCGGCGGACACATTAGTCCTGCCCGACCAAGGATGAAGTCAGGCGACGCGGCGAGCGGTGCCAAAGCCTTTGTGGCGTTGCACCAACGGACTGGTTTCCGCGTCGATCGCGTCCATCATGCTGTTGAACAACGGGCGCAGCAGCACCACACGGTCAACATAATCCTCTGGCGTTTCGTGGGTTTCGACGCATTGGCGGGCGAACATTTCAATGTCCTCGGCCAACTGGCCAAGCCGTTCCCCGCCAAATTGGCGCGCTTCGCTTTTGAGCTTGTGCGATGGCATCACCATCGCCGGAGCATCAGAGGCGCGCATCGCGGATTCAATCAGTTCGATTGAGCGCAGTCCATCTTCCCGGAAATATCCGAGGATGCGGATGAAAGAGGCGCCGAGCTGCGCGCGGGTTTCGGCGAGCGATGCCCAGTCGACAATGTGCAAATCCATGTTGGCCATGTCAGTCTCTTTGACAATCGTCTGCCAGCCCCGGATTTCCGGCAGACTGCATCGGTCCCTGTCACAACCGTAGGAGTCACCGGGTAAAGACAATGTTACCCAATGCCGCCAAACCGGTCCAAACAGGCCGGAAAGCGGTCAAGTGGCGTCAAAATGGAACAGATGTCCGTCAGCCCTTGCGACCCGGCTTGCCACCAGGTTTACCCCCTGGCCTGGCGGGACGGCGGACCTGGCCGATAGGTGTCACAGCACGCAGGCCGGGAGCTGCCCGGGGAGCCGCGGCGCGACCCGATTTGCCGGTGCCACCCCCTGCCCCTCTCGTTTCGGCCTTGCGCGGGGCGCTATGAGCCGATTTGCGCAATGCCGCACCAAAGGGATTGCGCGAGGCGCGCAGCGTCAGCCGGACCGGCACCGCGCCGAAGCCAAGTTCGCGGCGGATCCCGTTGACCAAATAGCGGCGATAGCTTTCCGGAAGCATGTCGACCCTGCTGCCAAAGGCCACAAAGCTGGGCGGGCGGTTGCGGGCCTGGGTGATATAGCGCAGCTTGATCCGCTGACCCTTGTGCGCGGGCGGAGGATTGGCCTCTGTCGCCCGTTCGAACCAGCGGTTGAGTTCACCGGTCGGCACGCGCCGCGACCATTGTTCGCGAATGTCAAAGGCAATGGCGAGCAACTGGTCGAGCCCCTTGCCGGTCGCGGCGGAAACAGTGATCAGGGGGACGCCCTTGACCTGGGCCAGTCCCTCGTCGAGCGCGGCGCGGATACCCTGATAGAGGGCGCTGCCATCCTCTGCCACGTCCCATTTGTTGAGCGCGATGATCAGCGCACGCCCTTCGTCGATCACCCGGTCAGCGATACGCAGGTCCTGCGCCTCCAGCCCCAGCGTGGCGTCGAGCATCAGCACGACAACTTCAGCAAAGGCGACCGAATGCAGCGTATCGGCGACCGACAGTTTTTCCAGCTTGTCCTGCACCTTGGCCCGCTTGCGCAGACCGGCCGTATCAATCAGGCGGACCGGGCGACGCGCACCATCGGGCGCGGTCCACATCCAGTCGATCGAGATGGAATCGCGAGTCAGCCCCGCTTCGGGGCCGGTGATCATCCGCTCCTCGCCGAGGATACGGTTGACCAGAGTCGACTTGCCGGCGTTGGGACGACCGACAATCGCCAGTTTGAGCGGCGATTCCGGGTCCAGCTCCTCACCCTGCCAGACGATTTCCTCGCCATCATCCTCGCCATCGGGAATGACCAGATCAGCCCGCAAGGCCTCTCCGGCGAGGTCGGCCGCGACCTGTTTCGCCTTGGTCGTAGCGCGTTGCGACTTGCCGCGCCGCTTGCCGGCGGGGACATCGCTTTCCTCTTCGGGCTGTTCGACATGGGGTCGAAGGGCGTCGAACAGGTCGACGATGCCCTCACCATGTTCAGCGGACAGGCCAAATGGTTCGCCCAGCCCCAGGCTATAGGCCTCGCTCACGCCTGCCGCGCCAACCTTGCCCTCAGCCTTGTTGGCGACAACGACAATCGGCGTATCACTGTCACGCAGCCAGCGGGCGATTTCGGCATCGACCGGGGTCACCCCGACACGGGCGTCAATCAGGAACAGGGCGACATCGGCCATATGCACCGCCGCCTCTGTCTGGGCGCGCATCCGACCGGGCAGACTTGCCGGATCATCCTCCTCGAAACCCGCGGTATCGACAATCCGGAATTGCAAGCCCAGCAGATGGCCGACGCCTTCGCGCCGGTCCCGCGTCACACCGGGACGGTCATCCACCAGCGCCAGCTTTTTGCCGACCAGCCGGTTGAACAGGGTCGATTTGCCCACATTGGGCCGCCCGACGATGACAACGACAGGCAGGTCAGCCGGCGCGTTCATCGCATGGCGGTGATGCGACCATTATCGTCCATCACATAGAGCATGCCATTGGCGACAACCGGGGCCAGACGGGTCGGGCCGCTGATGTCAGTCAGCGACTGGACGCTGCCGTCCTCGGGATTGATCTGGGCCATGCGGCCGTCGGTCGAAACGGCGATCAGGCGGCCGCCAGCCAGGACCGGGCCGGTCCAGCGGATCATCCCTTCCCGGTCTTCCTCATCACGCCAGCGGGGCAGCTGGCCAATCCAGCGAACCTTGCCAGTCGCCCGGGTAATGGCGAAAATGCGGGAATCATCGGTCAACACGAACACCCATTCACCCGCCACCCAAGGGGTCGAGATGCCGGTGAGGTTCATTTCCCAGATGCGCTGGCCGGTGACCAGTTCATAAGCGGCCATGCGACCGCCCTGACCAATGGCGAAAACCCTGCCGCGATCAATCACCGGATCGGCATCAATATCGGTCAGGGTCGACACCGACATGGAAATGCTGGTGCGGGCCAGTGCATCACCCCACAGGGAGCGGCCATTTTCATACCGGTACGCATTGAGTTCGCCCGACGAATAGCCAGCGACGATGGTCCCCTGACCCGCTGCCGGTGCGGCAACGCCAAACACGCTGCCGGGGGCGAGCGATCCAGCTTCCTGCCATTCGACGTTACCGTCGCTGGTGCGCAGGGCAAACAGCTGATTATCCTGGCCCATCACATAGATGTTGCCAAAGGCGACAGTCGGGGCGCCGCGCAGCGGACCAGCGGGATGCACTGTCCAGCGGACGGCGCCGGTGGCGGCATCAATGGCCGCGACATCGCCCAGACCGCTGGCGGCGTAGACCGTGCCGGCTTCGGCGCTGACACCGCCACCAAAACGGGCACGCTGGCCATCCCGTTCAGTATCACCGACCTGGGTCGACCAGAGGCGCTGACCGGTGGCGGCATTGAACGCATGCACGGTCGCTTCGGTATCAATGGCGAACAAGGTGCCACCGGCAACCACTGGCGCCGCCGCCAGACGCGCACGCAGATTGCCGCCACGGATCTGGGCCGTCCAGGCGGTGGTGAGTTCGGCAGGCAGCGCGACATGGCTCATGGCCTTGGCAGAATTGCCGCCGGGCTGGGTCCAGTCAGCATTGGGCACCGGCGCGGGCAGGATGATCTGCAACCCGGCAATCGTCGGATCGACCGCGAGGTCGGACTGGTTGGCGAGAATCGGCACACGATTGCCGACGGTCGGCGTGGTCGGCCCGCCATCGCCTTCAAATATGCTGCAACCGCTGAGCATCACGGCGGTGAACGCGGCCGTTCCGGCGATTTTCCATGCCTTGGTCTGCATTGTCATTCCCCGGTCTTGGTAGTGGCAGCGGCGGCGGCAGGTGTCGCGGCTGCCGGGCGGGCTGCGTCCGCTCCGAGCAGGCTGACCATCTGAAGCGCGCGCGATTTGAGCGATTCCGGCACATCGGGTGCTTCGGTGATACGCTTGTAGAGCTGGCCGGCCGCACGGTCATTGCCGCGCTTCATTTCGGCCAGCGCGGTGAGTTCAGCGGCGCTTGCAAAGGCAGGACCGGGCTGCGAGACGAGATTGCGCAGGCGGGCAACAACCGCAGCTGGATCCATCTGGTCAAATTCAACCAGCGTCTGACGCAACAGCGCGGCATCGCGGATCGGCTGGTCAATGCCACTGTCGTTGGCGACCAGCCCGAACTTGGCCGCAGCGGTGCGGGCATCATTTTCGGCCAGCGCGGCATTGGCCTGCGCCATCAGGGCCAGCGCGCGATAGGTCGGCGAGCCATCATTGACGATCGGCTGGAACTGCTCCGCAGCCGCCTTGGGCCGACCCTGCCCCAATGTTTCGAGGGCCATGGAGAAATTGCGGCCGGTTTCGCCTGCCTTGCTTGCCTGATCATTTTGCCACCAGAGCCAACCGGCAAGAGCCAGAAACGCGACGATGACGAGCGCGATCAGCCCGCGCCCATAGCTGCGGACAAAGCTTTGCAGCCGGTCCGCGCGGACCGCGTCATCGACTTCCTGCATGAAAGTGTCGGGATTGCTGGGCGGCAGCGCCACGGTGCGTCCTCTTCATTCGCTCTTGGGGTAAGGGCGGGCAAATTTCCTTAGCCGCGCCCGCCACAAAGGCCAAGCCTTTCGGCTCAACCCTTGGGCTGATAGGTTTGATCGGCTGTCGGGAATGAACGGTCCCTGACTCCGGCGGCATAATCCTGCACCGCCGCATCAACAAAAGAGGCCATGTCGGCAAAGCGTTTGACGAAGCGGGGCACCCGGTCAAACAGGCCGAGCATGTCCTCGGTCACCAACACCTGGCCATCGCATTGCGCCGAGGCGCCAATGCCAATGACGGGGATGGCAACCGCCTGTGTCATCGCGATGGCGATGGGTTCGAGCACGCCCTCAGCCACCACGGCAAAGGCACCCGCATCGGCGACGGCATGGGCATCGGCAAGAATCTTGTCCTTTTCGGCATCGTTGCGGCCCCGCGCGCCATAGCCTCCCAGTGCATTGACCGCCTGTGGCGTCAGGCCGACATGCGCCATCACCGGGATGCCGCGTTCGGTGAGGAAGCGGATGGTCGGCGCCATCGCCTGTCCACCCTCGAGCTTGACCGCGGCGCAACCGGTTTCCTTGAGGATACGCGCGGCGCTCTCGAACGCCTTTTCCGGGCTCGCCTCATAGCTGCCGAAGGGCATGTCGACGACGACCACGCTGTGATAACTGCCGCGCACCACCGCAGCACCATGGGCGCACATCATGTCGAGACTGACCGGCACGGTCGACGGCAAGCCATAGATCACCTGCCCCAGCGAATCACCGACCAGCAGCAAATCACAGTGCGGATCGAGCAGCTGCGCCATGCGCACGGTGTAGGCGGTGAGCATCACCAGCGGTTCGGCCGTGACGCCATCGGCCTTGCGCCGCTGGATGGCGGGCACGGTGAGCCGCTTCATCGGCGCCGGTGTCGGGTTGGCGCGGCTGGTCGAGGTATCGAGCGTATAGGTCGTGGACATGGACAAGAGGCATAGCGGCTCAGGCGCAAAAGCCCAAGCCCGCGAGGGATTTGCCGCAAGCGGCGGAGAGGCAATGTCCGTTGTACTTGACTCAATGTAAAATATATTTTACATACTGATGAGCAAATCGAACATGGAGTCTGATATGTCCTTCCGCGAAAAGATCCACTGGGCCGCGTTCATCGGCATTGCCGGTGCCTTTGGCTGGTATTTCCTGAGCTACCCATGGGGCCTTGTGAACAGCCGGGCAGGCATCGGCGCGGTGGCGGGAATGTTGGTGCCCGTGACGATCATCATCATTGCGATCATGAGCGCGGTGGCCGCCTTTCTGGCGATCCGTTTCCCGCGTGAAGCGAGCCTCAAAGAGGATGAGCGCGAGCGCGACATCCACCGCCGCGGCACCCATGCGGCCTATTATCCGCTGGTGCTGGGCGTCTATGGCCTGCTGGTCGCCGTCTTCTGGGGCTGGAGCGGGGCATTGTTGCTCAATCTGGTGCTGGCCGTCGTGGTCTCGGCCGAGCTGGTGCGCGTCGGCGCGCAGCTCTGGCTGTACAGGAGAGGCTGAGCATGGCGCTGCCCTTCACCAACGACATTCGCACGCTGCGCTTCCTGGCAGGCGAAATGACGCAGGGCGATCTGGGGGACCGGGTCGGCGTCACCCGCCAGACCATCGCCGCCATCGAACAGGGCAAATATTCCCCCAGTCTGGAAGTTGCGTTCCGCATCGCCCACGTCTTCGGCAAGCCGCTCGAAGAGGTGTTCCGGTGGGAAGGCGATTAGCGCGACGCAGCGTCGAGGCTGGCGAGCTGCTCATCTGTCAAGGTCAGCGACAGGCTGCCCAGCAGCTCGGTCAACTGCGCTACCGATGTCGCGCTGGCGATCGGCGCGGTGACGCCCGGCTGGGCGGCGTTCCACGCCAGAGCAATCTGGGCGAGCGTGGCACCGGTTTCGGCGGCGACCGCATCCATCGCCGCAAGCACCGTCGCGCCCTTGCCTTCGAGCAACTTGGCCATGCCTCCGCCACGCGGGCTTTTGCCCAAGTCGTCGGGCGAGCGATATTTGCCGGTAAGGAATCCGGAGGCGAGGCCGTAGTAGGGAATGACGCCGAGGTTCTGCTCCATCGCCAGTGCCTGCAAAGGCCCCTCATAATCCGCGCGGCGGATCAAGTTCAGTTCGGGCTGGATGACGCTGTAGCGTGGCAGGCCAAGCCGGTCCGACGCGGCCAGTGCCTCACTCAACCGTTCGGCGCCGATCTGGGACGCACCGAGCGCCTTGACCTTGCCGGCGCTGACCAGTTCGGCAAAGGCACCCATCACCTCGTCGAGCGGCGTGTCGGGGTCATCCTTGTGCGAGAAATAGAGGTCGATGCAATCGACCCCGAGCCGGTTGAGCGATTCCTCACAGGCAGCGGCGATCCTTTCGGGCGCCAGCCCCTTGCCTCCCTTGCCCGGCAACAGGCCGACCTTGGTCGAGATCAGCAGATTGGGGTGCCTGCCGCGCGCCGCAATCCAGCGGCCGATCACCCCTTCGGATTCGCCCCCCTTGTGGCCCGGCACCCAGGCTGAATAGACATCAGCGGTGTCGACCATCCGGCCACCAGCGGCCATGAACGCGTCGAGCACGGCAAAGCTCGCATCCTCATCCGCTGTCCAGCCAAAGACATTGCCGCCGAGCACAAGTGCAGGCGTCGAAAAACCGCTGGAGCCAAGAGGGCGAAGCTGTGTCATGTTTGCGGTTCCTCGCTGTGCAGTGGCCCCACTGTGTCAGCAGGGTCCGACAAGATCAATGCAATCCGCCAGCATCCGGGCGGACTACCGCCGCTCCCACCAGCGGATTGTCAGTGAACAGGCCATCGACCCCTTCGGCAATGAAGGCGCGAATTTCGGCAGCGAGGTCCCCAGCGGCACGCGGATCTTCCCCACTGCGCAAATTCGCGGGCAGGAAATAATTCTCGCGGCGGAAGGTCCAGGGATGGACGTCGAGCCCCGCGGCATGCGCGCGCGCAACCAGTCCGGTTGAAGCACCCAGCGAGCCATCAGCATTGCGGGCAATCAGCATGTCCTTGGGCGGACCGATACCATCGGCATAGGCGGCAACGACTGTCAGGCCATCCGCCGTCATCATCCGCTCGTAGCTCATGTCAGGCCGGTCTGCCGGGTGGCCGCTGGCATCGACCAGCTGGATCAGCCGGACATTGGTCTTGCCATTGAGCGCGATCAGATTCCCCACCTCAAAGCTTTGGATGAACAGCGCATCATCGGCGCTGTCATAGCCATAACGGGCCAGGAGTTCGAGCAATGGCGCCTCATGCGGAAGGCCAATGCTGGCGAAATAGCTGGGGTGCTTGGTCTCGGGATAGATGCCGATGGTGCGCCCCATCTCCACCTCCCGCGCGCGGACGAGGCGGATGACCTCCTCAAAGGTCGGGATCGGGTAGAGACCGTCAAAGGCGGTGTTCGCGTCGCGCAATTGCGGCAGGCGTTCGCGGGCGCGAAGGGTGCGCAGTTCGGCGAGGGTGAAATCCTCGGTGAACCAGCCGGTCACCTCTATGCCATCGATGATCTTGGTCATGCGGCGACCGGCGAATTCGGGATGGTCGGCGACATCGGTGGTACCGCTGATCTCATTCTCGTGGCGCGCCACAAGCACCCCGTCGCGGGTCAGCACCAGATCGGGCTCGACATAGTCGGCGCCCTGTTCGATCGCGCGGTCATAGGCAGCCAGCGTATGTTCGGGCCGCTCGCCCGAGGCACCGCGATGGGCGATGATGATCGGTGGCTCACCCGACCGTGTGGCATGGGCATCAGCCATGGCAGGCAGTCCAAACAGCAGAGCGGCAAGGAGAAAGATGGCATGGCGCATGAAATGCTGCATGCCGCCGCCCTGTGACCTGACGATGACAGGGCTGCGCATCAACCAAGTACTGCCTCCCATTCGGCCGGTTTGAAGCCGACCAGCAAGCGTCCCGCCCCGGTGACGACCGGTCGTTTGATCATGCTCGGCTGTTCGACCATCAGGGCAATTGCCTTGGCCTCATCCAGACCAGCCTTCGCTTCATCGGGCAATTTGCGGAACGTGGTCCCGGCCCGATTCAGGAGCACCTCCCATCCCGCTTCACGGGCCCAGCCGGTGAGCGTGGCGGCATCAATCCCGGCCTTTTTATAGTCGTGGAACTGATAAGCGCTGCCCTTGGCATCCAGCCAGATACGCGCCTTTTTAACAGTGTCACAATTGGGAATTCCGAAAAGCATCAGCGTCATGTCAGCCCCTTTGGCACAAGAGACTGCGTTATGCGTCATTCATCCCGACAAGACCAGTCAGCGCGCATCACATCCAAACCCATCATGCCGAAAGAAGAGCCACCAGTTGCTGTTCGAGGCCGTCAAACAGCTGCTTCATCTGTGCGACACTGGCCGGCTGCATGTTGACAAAGACACGCCGGCCATCCTCCGGATCGGGATCACGCACAACAATGCCAGCGTCGGTGAGCGTCCGGATATAGCGCAATGCCGTGGTTGCCGGTGCCCCCGAGGCCACGCACAGGCTGGAAATACTCTCCCGCCGCCGTTCCAGCGCCGCCAGATAGAGTTCGACCAGGATCAGCCAGTTGGCATCCGTCCCCGATGCTTCGGGAAAGACAGTATTGCGCTGTCGACGGAAGGCCATGAAGCGGCGAATCAACGCCGCCCTGCGGGCATCCTCAATTGGGATGTCCGCCGCCCCTTCTTCATGGACATGAGCCAAATGGTCCAAGATATACTGCCTTGCCTGCCGTTATTGTGCGACCGCAACGACAATTAAGGCAAAATGCAGATAAATGCAAAGTTGAGTTCATAACGACTGTATTGGATTAATCAGTCCAAAATGGATGTATTCATCGCCCTACCCGCCAATTGACATGAATAATGCCAGCTTAACGAACCAAAACACGCTCGATCAACATGGTATGATTGACGCTACATCAGTTGTTGCCACCATCCAGTCGTCGTCCAATGGTGAGAACATCCTGTATCTGATAGCCAAGCGCCTGATAGAATCCGACGGCAGCCTGATTGTCGCCACGGACCATCAACTGGATCTTGGGGGAGCCGGCCCGGCGCAACCATGCCTCCGCTGCGGCCATCAGGTGCCGGCCCAGACCGGAACGGCGCAGCGAAGGGTCCACTGCCAGATAATAGACCCAACCCCTGTGGCCATCGAAGCCGACCATGACTGTGCCGACAATCGCCATTGGGTTGCGGGCAGTCAGAATGGTACTGGTCGGCGTTGTCAGGGCGAGATCGAAATCGGCCTGCGGATCATTCCAAGGGCGGGTCAGGCCGCAGCTGTGCCACAGGGCGATGACATCCGTCGCATCCGCGGCGGTGGCCATCTCAATCTCTGGCTGCATTGCTTTCACTCCCCCCGCCCAGCCGCTATGAGCGGGGCATGACCCGATCGATCCTCATCCTGACCACCGGCGGCACCATCGACAAAAGCTATTTTGATGCGCTGTCCGAATATCAGATTGCCGATAGTGCCATCGGCAGCCTGCTCAAGGAAGCCCGGGTCGCCCTGCCCTTCCGCATCGTTGAGCTCATGCGCAAGGACAGCCTGGAGCTGACCGACGCTGACCGTGCGCTGATCGCCGCGACTGCGCGTGAGGCGGCGGAGACGCGGATCATCGTCACCCATGGCACCGACACGATGACAGAGACGGCGAAAGTGCTGGCGCAGGAGGTGCCGGGCAAGACCATCGTCCTGACCGGCGCCCTGTCCCCCGCCCGCTTTGCCGAGAGCGACGCCAGCTTCAACCTGGGGCTAGCCTTTGCCACGGCGCAGGTTGCGGCGCCGGGCGTGTGGATCGCCATGAGCGGCGAGGTGTTCGACGGGCTGAAGGTGAGGAAGGACCGGGACGCGGGGAAGTTTGTGGAGGTGGATTAATCCGCGCGCTGCTGAAAATGCGGCTGTTCAACCAAGAGAGTTTGGCTTTGGGTCCCGTGCCCGCTGTCCGGCGGTGCTGGCAACACGGAACGCAACCCAACCGGAACATGCTCCCGCGATAGCAAAGATCAGCAGCAGGGCGAGCAGAGCGGCCGCGATAAGCCCGAGCAGAACGGCCCGGATGCCAAACAATGCCTCCGCTCGCCCGCTTCCGCTCAAAACCCGCTCACTCCCACTCGATAGAGCGCCGTCGATATTTCCATTTACAACCAATCACTTATAAGGATTTCAGTCTTTTGTGTAACTGCGTGCAAGGACTTTTTATCTTTATATTTCAATATCTTGGATAATTCAGAGCTTGAGGTCGCTTACGTTACACATTGCGTCAGTTTCAACCTGCACAATCCCAACGAATCTCTACGCCCTCTTAGCCTTACGTCCCACCACAGTCACAGTCTCCAGCATAGCGTCAAGCTCACCGTTCAGCACAGCTTCTTTCACCTTACCCAGCACCATGCTGATTTCGTTGGTATCGCTGCACTGAATCGCGTTCTTGCCCTTCGCAAGCTCAAGGGGCTTGCTGCCATAGCGCACAGTAAGCTGAACCGTGCCGTCGCTGTTTGCGACCCACCAACGCTTGATGCGCTTAGCGACTTCCTTGCGTTGCTGATTGCCTTCACTGTCAGTGACGGTGACGATCTTCGTGGGGGCATAGGCTGGATCAGATGCGAGATTGATCTGCTGGTCGATTTTGTCAGCGAGCTTGCGACGACGCATGAAGATGCGCCCTTGAGAGGTTTCAGGCTTGAACTCGACAAGCTTGAGAGATGCGATAACCGACATAATGTTCTCCTGTTTCGAGAACGCGATTCTGCATCCTTCACATTGATATTCCTACCGTTTTCCTGCCATCTGCCGCAATCTCTGTAGTTTTTGCGCGATCAGTTCGTCATCTGATTCCTCTCGCGGATTCCTGATACGTTCAATTTCCGCTTCGACTGCCGCGATCTTGCAATCGCGCTTGCTGCGCAGCTTCGAGCCAACACTGCTCTGATTATCTGGACTGCGACTGGTGATCACACGTGGCATTCCAATTGGGTCGAGAGACAAGGTTCCCTGAGCGGTGAAGTCGCAGTGCCTGTCGAGCCACATCTGCAACGACGGATCTTGACCCATCATCTCTTCCAGCCTGAGCAGTGCCTTCTCGAACGCTGCCTGCGCCTTTGCATGAAACCTGCGCGCTGAAGCTTGCCCTTTCAGACTTGCCGCTTCGCCGCGATTGTAGAGCATGATCGCCTTCTTCAGCAGCATCTCATACTCGATCAACTCACCTGGCTTGGATGTCAGCGTGTTGCGAAGCTCAACCACGTTGGACCAAGTATCCTCGAATACCTTGAAACCTTGCTCACCGAGCCATGTTTGAAGCTGACGGTTTTGCACGTTTTCGCCACGCCTCAGACGCGCCAGCAAACCTTGTAATTTTTCGAGCCGCTTTTCGTCTGAATGTGTCACACCGAAGCTCAGCAGTATCAGGCCGATTTAGCCATGCTTTCCGTGCTCACCTTTGGCGGCGGCGTCGTATCGGGAAACCGCCCGCTACCGACATTGTAGATCAGAGCTTTGGCTTCTTTCAATGAGCGGCTTACGCTTGCTCCCACAACGTTCCTGTGCTCCGCGCCGCCCTCAACGCCCGCCGTTCTTTGAGCAACGCCTGTCATTTTGCCAATCTCGTAGAGCGAAGCATTCGGGTTTTCTTTTCTCGCTTGATGCACGACCAACCTCTCATGAAGCGCAGTCAGAACGGGCTTTTTAAACACGGGATAATTCGCTCGGCTGAATGCATCGACGGCGCCTTCCTCCCTAATTCTGCGCCGTCTTTCGTATTCAAACGCCTCCCTCAGAATCTTTCGCATTTCAGCCATCGTGCGCTCCAAATCGCCCGTGACAGGGACACTGAGCAAAACGCGATCTTGCGAAATCTGATCAGTCGGCGGCGATAGGTAGGTGGAGATGGGCTCTTCTGGCGGTTCGCAAAACAGCAGCCGTCCACCCGCCCGCCACCAGTCCATGAACGAGTCACCGCGAACATCGCCGAAGTCTGCGTAAAGCTGCTGCATCGAGCCAGTGCCGCCTGCATCACAGCAAGCTATGTAATCCTCGTTCTCGCGCAGAAATGCCCACCAATAGAAATAGACGCTGCGTTTGTGCTTCGGTGCACCAACGTACGGCGCATTGGGCAGCTCGTCGTCAGAGATCGCATCAAGATCGGTCAGTGGCGGAGCGTAGCGGAAATACAGCGACTTACCGCCGTAGAGCATCTTCTCAAACATGCGACCTCCAAGCGCCTTAACGACACCGCTCTAGGCCGACACGTTTGATGAATCCAGTGCGATTTTTGAATAGTGTGAACTTAGCAAAGCAGTCGTGCAATGCAAAACAACCGTAACCAAATAACGAAGAAAGTCAATGAAAATGTTTCATATTAATAATCATACCCAAATCCCTCTGTTTGTTTACTACGGCGAGCAACATGAGGATAACTTGATCGCAACGCTCTCGTGCTGTGATCTTGGCATTCATAGCTTCAATGCTGACGCATTCATCGGCATCAACGTTTGCGCACATTGTGGTCAGGTCGATGCGATCTTCGAACTGTTCGCAAGCGAACGCGAAGACAATGCTGGCGCGATCTACACGCTGATCAACATCGAGAATGTGCGTGAGTTCGCAGGCTGCAAGACTGCGGAAGAATGTGAGCGTGTCGCTGACGTGATCGTCAGCGGCATCGCGCTGGCGGCGTAATCGGACAGGCAGAGGAGAAATATCATGCAGTGGGAATTTAAGATCATCACCAGCCAAAAAGAGAAGGACTACTGGAACCTCAGGTTCCGTGAGGAATACGATGGTAATATTCAGCCTTATGATGCCCAAGTTCGCCAAATGATGTGTAGTTATCGCTCAAAATACATTCGTATTGAAAATCAGGATGCTTCTGTCGGATATGCACGGATTGCGGTTAAAGAAAGGAATGTGCTGAGCATCAGGAACTGCCGTGTTTGCTCGCTCGAGGAGATGCTGATCGAGAAGGAGTATAGGCATAATGGCGCTGCCGCGGCCTTGATCGCGCATCTCCGCGACTATCACGACCTTGCCTACATCCACGTCACTGCTGAGCGCGCTGAGCGTTTGAAGCGGTTTCATGAGGAGCTTGGCTTCGGCGTAGTTTTGCCCCATCCCCATGACAAGGGAATGGCATACGTCTATAACTCTAAGCGCCTCAACATGCTGCTTACCAATCATCGTAAGGCCGCCAACGATAATGGAGCCGCCCAGAAGAAGTTCATGATTCCCATGAATGTTCTGAAGGACGAAGCAGCATAATGTCAGAGGCCTGACCTGTGATCCATCGTGATAAATACACTCGGAAGAGGATTTATCACGATGGATGCACGAGAAGAGATGAGGCGCTGGATTGCGATGGTGACAAAGCAGGCAGCGCAGGGAGGCAATGGAGCGATCAAGCAGGGCATCGAGCTGTTATCGTCAGCGCAGTCTGACCTGACCGATCAGCTC
Organism: Sphingomonas lacunae; assembly: GCF_012979535.1. NCBI lineage: Bacteria > Pseudomonadati > Pseudomonadota > Alphaproteobacteria > Sphingomonadales > Sphingomonadaceae > Sphingomonas > Sphingomonas lacunae. Next base: position 1,544,419 of record NZ_CP053015.1, on the reverse strand, counting down.
GATGGCCGAAACTGGATGCAGGCTCAGCGACAGGAAAAAGGTCACGTGTCGCAGCCAGCAGCGCAGAGCCTCCCCTCTAAAGCCCCTGTGAAGCGTCCCAAGCAGCCTCGTGTCAATCGCACTCAGAAATCCAAACAGGCGACACAGGGGCGCTCAATGGGGCAGACAGGGGCAAAGCAGGTCGCAAGACCACTTCCCGACACGTCGCTTCCCCTGAAGTCCCAGAAGAACCAGCTGCGTCATCATATCTATGGACGCGACACGGAAGAGCGAAGGTTTCGTCAGGCTGCGAAGGCGCTCACGTCATGAGGCCAGATCTTCAAGATAGCAGGCGCAGGCGTCATGACAGCTTATTCGAGCTGTATATGCTCGGTGGCTCAGATCTGGTGAAGCAGGGCATTCGCGGTATCGAACGCGATATGATCATCCGTTTCGAGATGAGCGCACTCACGCCTGAAAAGGGCGATATCATCCATTTTTACGCTGTGAATCGCTGGGACGAGGATGACGAGTTTGATGAGTGGGCAAGGCCTTCAACGCCAATGTCACCAGATGCTGAGCAGATCGTCGGTGTGACGAACGAGAAGCTTGCAGGATGCAGGCCGACGGAAGCGGTGATAGACGATTTCCTCGCGTTTCTGAAAACGTAAGAGGCCTAAGCCGAACATACTGCTTTCTTAGGTCTTTCCTGTGGACCATCAAGAGGAACTGTGCCAGCATCAAGCCTCCAACATCGTTCGCGGAGGCATCGTGCAAACCGTACCCAATCCCCAGTCGCTTGTTACGACCCGTCGCGACACAGTCGAGGGTTTCCGTTGGCAAGCTCAAGAAAAAGGTAGGAGGGCAAACGAATTTCACGCCATTGCCGATCATTTTTCGAGATTTGCCAATCGAATCAATTCTGTGGCTGATATAGAGGCTGACCAACGGCTTTATCAGTTTGCGCTTGGCGCTTGCGCTCTCTCTGCAAAGGGGTCTCGCCAGCTTGGCCCCGCTTTGTGCTCCCAAATAATCAGCGCGACAATCGAATTGCCACGATTAAAAGAACCAGAATATCTCGCTGAACTTGAGCGTCGCTACCTTCTAACTTGCGGCGACGCCCTCGGTGGCTCAATGAGAAATGTTATTGGGCAGCGCGCGCAAAATGAATTATCAGATCATATCTGCAGCTACCTTGAGCGCGCTCAAATTCGTTGGCACGCAGATCGCAACGGCAATGGTAAAATCACGTCGATCATGTGGGAAGCCAGGACGCTCATTTTTGATCGAAAACCAAAATTTATAAATAAAAACATTGACTTCATTTTGCTAAACTCTGGTCGCTTCGATCCTTCTGTACTGGAGCAACCTCGATCGATCTTGGCGTGTGGTGAACTTAAGGGTGGTATCGACCCCGCTGGGGCAGATGAGCATTGGAAGACTGCAAGATCTGCACTTGAGCGAGTTCGCCAAGCATTTGCAGAAAGAAAATGCGCTGCACCTGCTTTGTTTTTTGTCGGAGCCGCTATCGAGCAGTCAATGGCTGATGAAATTTATGGCCAACTGCAGGATGGCTCACTCGCCGCTGCAGCAAACTTACACAACAAAATGCAGGTTAATGAACTAACACAAGTCCTTGTTGGGTTATGAGTCTTGCCGCTCCCAAATATAAACGCATTTCCTCAATTCGGACCGACCGTGTGCTTTCATCTGCTGAGAGCTATTACCCTTTCCCATTGGCAAAACCCAAATCTTCTTGCAAATGAACCCCATTTTTTCGGCAAAATCTGAAAGGATGCAGTCGACTGGTATGTCGAGTCCATTATATCTAACGTTGTCATTCACCATGTAAACGAGGCCACTCGGCTTCATCACTTGCGCTAATTGTGAAATGTGGACTGCCATTTCGAAAAAATAACCACGAACCATCTTGACGATTCCGTTATTATTCAAATTGCCAACGGCAGCCTCTGCTTCGAGAAACGCTAAAGCTTTTTGCAGACTAGAATTGCTATTAAACGCTTTGGTCGCGCGATCCAACGCTTCGCTATTTACAACCCCTTTCAGATCTTTTGGGCGATTTTCAACAGTGCAGCTCAACAGTTGTTGGCGTAACTGCCTGACTTTAGCTTCGTCACAGCCAAGGTATGCCAGTTCGAGTGCGTATGTGCGGGTATAATCATAGCGATTGCAATAAGGCGGCGAGGTAATAACAAGATCAATCGATTCTTTGTCGATCTTTTCCATGACCTCAAAGTTGCTACCCTCAAACAGATGGAAGTTTCCGCGAAAATTATCGCCCCTTTGCAAATCAAAAAGGTCCATGGATTCATCGGTGAGGTCCATGCGGATAGATGAAGCCTTCTTATGAATGGCCTCAGCGAATTCGTATATCTTTCCTTTATCAAAATTCCCTCGCAATTTCACGCGAGGTGATCTGTGATCCCAACGAAGATATTGACCGTCCTTCCTCGTATAGCTGATATCCTCAAGTAAGCTGTAAGCTATAAAATCGAGAAAAAGCGATTTAGGGTGATTGTGAGCCGCGCACCATGTGCGATACTTTGAAAGTTCAATCTCAGTATCGTTCGAAAAAGCACCTGCAGTAATGTTTAAATGTTCGAATGGCGTCGCATCATTGTGCTGATCCCACGGTTTTCCTTCACTTATGTCATCCAACCATTCGATGATTTTTGCACTTGGGATTTTATCAATTTCGTTTCGCAAACGTATAAAATGACTACCAACTGGGAGTAGCTCAATCCCTATTGCATCAAATCCGTATTGGGTTGCAACAAAGCACGTTGCACCAGTGCCTGCGAATGGATCCAGCACCCGAGCTGGATTTTCTAAGCCTGAGTGATCAATTATGTATTCAATGAGTGACTTGGAAAAGCCCTCTCGATATTTGAACCACCGATAGATCGGTTCCGCCTTGTTTGCTTGAAAGCTGACCAAGGATCGCTTTAAGTCGCGGTTCACTTGAAGGCGCGTGCTAAAATCTGCTTCAAGCGAACTTGCTGCATCGCGCGCTTCAGCGAGAAGGTGGGCATTTTGGCTCTTTCCTAGATGGTCGCCAGACATCAAGCTTATATTTTGCACAATATATCCAATGCATTAAGCTCCAGCGATGTTCCAATCGCTTGCAGCAACTTCTAAGTCTCTTAGCTGGTGAAGGGGGTAAGGACAATGTGGCGGTCGCTCCCCCTTGTGGCTTATGGTGGCATCCCTCACGTCTATGCTGGTGTTTTCATCCCAGTGACGACAAGCAGGTTTGGCTTCCCGCAGGAACGACCGCATTCGGCACGAGCAGGTTCCCGTAGATCCCCCTCGCCATCGCCAACGCCTCAATCTCGCTCGATGCCGTGATGATCTGCTTCGCGATGCCAGCCCCAGGCTCGTCCTTGTAGCGCACCATCACGACCCACTGCCGATTGTGATACATGTCCATGCTCCCCGTCAGATCGCGTTGACCGCATTCGCCAGCTGATCATCACTGACATCGCAGTAGAGAGCCGTGGTCTGAATGCTGGCATGTCCCAGAGCGTTCTGAATCGTGCGCATACCGATACCTGCTGCGTTCAGCCTCGTGGCAAACGTCCTGCGCCCTGAATGACTGCTCGTCTTGATGCCTGCTGCCTTGTAGATCGCTTTGAAGCGAAGGCTCAAACTGACGTTGCTGAAGTGCCCACCAGTGCGTGAGCTACGAATGAGCGCCCTGCTGTCGTCCAGATCGACAATGACAGAAAGATACTGGGTCAGGAGCTTTCGCAGCTCGTCAGAGACGAACACGCGCCGTGCACGATTTCCCTTCGTCTGATGCTTGCTGAGATTGATGACTGAGACAGCCTTACCATCGAGACCACGCACATCGCCGATCGTCAGCGCAGCGATTTCCCCGACACGCATTCCCGCCATGATGCTGAGCGACAATGCGACACGGTCACGAAGACCGTTATTCCCTGTCTCCGCGATACGCATCACACGCTTGATTTCGTCCTTCGTGAGAACCTTCGCTTTTGCCATTTTTGCCTGTCTCTCATAAACTTATGTGACGAGAGAACTATAAATTAATCAGTGACTTGGTCCTACCGATTTCGTACCAGATTATTATCTTTGGCTTCCAGTGACCTGACTGTTTTTCATAAACTTTCAGCTATTTCTTATCGGCACTGATCAGCGTCTCTGCTGTCGCATCAACGCTTGCGATTTCGGGTTTCTGCGCAACCCTCATCGCAATTATCTTCATATTCGTTTGGGGGCATTCGATTGGTTGAGCCACAATGGGGCTTACGCCCCATCATAGCTCCCCAGCGTTCGCATGGGTGTCGCCACTAGCTGCGCGCGCACCAGAGTTTGGGAGGTGGGGTTATGCTGTCACCTCAAACGCGCGATGGATTTCACAACGCAATGTCATGACCGCCAGCTAATTACGATCATGACACATGCAGGTCGCCATGTCGCCACAGCCCCGATCCTGCTCCTGCATCTTGCGCAGAGAGATGCGCTCGATACTGTTTTTGTCACAGCCTCTGCTAAAGCGTGAAAGGGCAGCGAGATCCGACGGCTACAGCAAGCTGGCAATCTCCTCGCTTTTTACGAGGCCCCTATGTGCAGATAAATACACTGCATTCCTCTCTCGCAGCATATCGACATGTTTATTTAGCACAGGAAGAGGAAAACGATGAAAAAACATCTAATTATGGAGATTTATGATTTTTTGAAGCACAAGGGCATCGTCAGCACCGAAGCAGATTTCAGCATAGACTGGCTTGGGCAATGCGAAAGCTATCTTCGTGGTCTGCGTTTCAAGCAAACAGAGCCGACACTGGGTGTCGTTGCCATCTGTGCCAGCAGATTACAGCAAGCCAGTCAGTTCATCCGTCAATCGCCAGCCCATGCCCATGTCGCTGATCAGTTTCTCGCACTCAGCCAGCGATGCCAAGAGATCGTAAACGCTGACGCAGCCGAGCTGGAACTGGTCTGACAATGCGCTACGAATCGATGCAACTTTATCTGTTGGGTGGTCGATTGATCGGGGCCTATCCTTGTGCTGAAACCCAGCATGCAACGAGAGGACTCAAGGCATGACTGCTGAAACTCAAAGTTTGGGAGACGATCTCGCCCTGTGGATCCTGAACGCGTCTGGCATTCGGGACAAACTTCCAGACATCAAGCATTATGTCGTCGAGACTATAAAGGACCTCGAGGCGGAAGATGACGATTTAGGAACTACACACCATAGTTTCATTATTATTTCGAATTCAAAACTGGCATCGACATTTCTATATAGCAATAATGATCACGGAAACATGTTCATTGCGAAGTATATAAAAAACAATGTCGTCAAAGCTGATGCATATCTTGAAAACAAGATAAAATTAAACATCGAATTTTTTGTTACGTATCGATATTTTTATGATGCCGAACGTGAGTTGGACATTTATTTCAATATCTTTTTCAATGATATCAGAAATGATGATTTTGATTTGGTCGGGGAAGTTATAAGCGAAAATATCTGTGAGGCTGAGCTGCGGGGGTCTTTGATGTGGCTTATGCTACAGAAATGATATTGATTGCAGTTCCCTTTGCTGATCATAAAATTTTGGCATTTTGTACGATCTCACTTGATTAAACCGAGACATATTTAGATCGGAACGATGCGTCCATCTTTGTCGCGCTTGTAGTCAGCCACAGCATTCGCAAGCCTACGATCATCGATCAGATGGTAGTAGGTTTTACGGATCTCGGTGTCGCTCGTGCCGCACATTTCCGCCACCTGCTGAAACGACAGCCCGCTCAATACCCGCTGCGTGATCATGAAGTGCCGCAAGCTGTATGGCACGATGCCGCGCTCTTCGTGATTCTCGATACCCGCAAGCTTCACCATGCGATGGAAGTGGTAGAGGATCGTTCGGTTTGAGATGCGCGTTTTCCCATCGAGACTGAAGATCAGATCGGTTTCCGATTTCGGCTGCACGATTTCTTTCCATCTTTGGAAGTAGAAACCGCCCCTGCAATAGAGCTTGCGATCCTTGCGAACCTTGCTGGTTTCCTTGCGAACATAGATTTCAGCCAAGAGCTTTGACTGCATGCCAACGCCCTGCTCGTGATCGAGCAGTTTCACATCGCACCAGCGTAGCTGCTGCTGCTCACCTGTGCGAAGCCCAGCGTTTGCTGCGATCAAGACATAGTGCCTTGCCAGTTCCCGTGTCAGATATTCTTCGTCGTCGAGATTGTTGGCATTGCGATCAACGTAGGATCGCATTTTCACCGTAAGCGCGCTGTATTCCTTGTTCGTCAGCGTTGCGCGCCTGACAGCCTCGTTATCGATTTCATACTTGCTGAGCTTGGGAAACTCGAAAGCTTCGACCAGAGATTCCTTCTTGCGGAAGAGAAACGCCATCATCGAATTGATCGTGCATTGCTCGTTCGCCAGCGTTGTATGCGAGACGCCCGTTTTCCTGCTCTTCATGCGATATGCGAAGTAGCCTTCCGCAGCGTTTGCATCCAGCTCCTTGAGCCTCGTGTCCCGCTTGATGTAATCGAGCCAGTGCTTGAGATGCGTTGAAACCGTGCCATAGCGACCCTTCGTGATCGTCTTCAGCTCGACCTCTTTCTGCTTGCTTTCCAGATAGAGCTTTACGCCCTCTTCAGCCGTGATCGAGAAGTAGCGTTTGCCGACCATCTGATCAGCGCGAAGCTGAATGTAGCGTTCCTCTGCACGCTTTTTTGCCGTCTCCAGCACTTTCGTTTTCAAGCTCTCGCGGGCATATTTGCCTTCGCCGTCGAGCCACATTCTGAAGTGCCAGTATTCGCCCCGTCGTTCGATCAAGACCTTGTCGAACAACCAGATGCGATTGTCATTTTCCTTTGCACGATGTGACATAAGCCAGCCTCAGCCATATTCAGCCAAACATCAACGTCGCCTACGTTTGAGAGTAGTGACACGTTTGTGTAGGTTTTTGTGCAGGTTGAGCGAGACTGGGACTGGAAAGCAACGATTTTTTCTGCGTCACGGAAGTTTTGTGTAACTAAATAACTGTTGAATATCAGTTACTTAGAAACAAATTCTACTCCCACTCAATCGTCCCCGGCGGCTTTGACGTATAGTCATAGACCACGCGGTTGATGCCCTTGACCTCGTTGATGATGCGCGTGGCGCAGCGGGAGAGGAAGGCGGCGTCGAAGGGGTAGATGTCGGCGGTCATGCCGTCGGTTGAGGTGACGGCGCGCAGCGCGCAGACGCTGTCATATGTGCGGCCATCGCCCATCACGCCAACGGTGCGGACGGGGAGCAGCACGGCGAATGCCTGCCAGATCGCGTCATAGAGACCCGCATTGCGGATTTCGTCGAGATAGACGGCATCGGCCTTGCGCAGGATGTCGCAGCGTTCCTTGGTCACTTCGCCCGGAATGCGGATGGCGAGACCCGGTCCGGGGAAGGGGTGGCGGCCGACGAACAGGTCGTTGAGGCCGAGTTCCTTGCCGAGCAGGCGGACCTCATCCTTGAACAGTTCGCGCAGTGGCTCGACCAGCTTCATATTCATGCGTTCGGGCAGGCCGCCGACATTATGATGGCTCTTGATCGTCACGCTGGGGCCGCCGGTGAAGGAGACGCTCTCGATCACATCAGGGTAGAGGGTGCCCTGCGCGAGGAAATCGGCGCCGCCAAGCTTCTTCGCCTCTTCCTCGAACACGGCGATGAATTCACCACCGATGAACTTGCGCTTTTTCTCGGGGTCAGTGACTCCGGCGAGGCCGGCCATGAAGCGCGCCTCGGCATCGACCACCACCAGCGGGATCTTGTAATGGTCGCGGAACAGCTTTTCGACCTGCTCACGCTCATTGAGGCGGAGCAGTCCATGGTCAACGAACACGCAGGTCAGCTGATCACCGATCGCTTCATGGATGAGGATCGCGGCGACCGAGCTGTCGACCCCGCCTGACAGGCCGCAAATGACGCGGCCCGAGCCGACCTGCTCACGGATTTCGGCGACCTTGGTCGCGCGAAATTCGGCCATGGTCCAGTCACCGGCGAGGCCGCAGACCTTGTGCACGAAATTGGCGATCAGCTTGGCGCCATCGGGCGTGTGGACCACTTCGGGGTGAAACTGGGTGCCATAATATTTGCGATCATCATCGGCGATCATCGCGAAGGGTGCGCCCTCGGTCGTCGCGACGACGCGGAAGCCGGGGGCGAAGGCGGTGACCTTGTCGCCATGGCTCATCCACACCTGGTGGCGTGACCCCTTGTCCCAAAGCCCATCGAACAATAGGCAATCATCCGACACTTCGATGAAGGCGCGGCCAAATTCGCCGCTGTCACCCGGCTGGACGGTGCCCCCGAGCTGGTGGCTCATGACCTGCTGGCCATAGCAGATGCCAAGGATCGGAAGGCCGCTGTCAAACAGGCATTGCGGCGCGCGCGGGCTGCCCTCGGCGGGAACGCTGGCGGGCGAGCCGGACAGGATGATGCCCTTGGGCTTCATCCGCTCAAAGGCGGCCTCGGCAGCGTTGAACGGAGCGATTTCGGAATAGACACCGGCTTCGCGAACGCGCCGGGCAATCAGCTGGGTCACCTGTGACCCGAAATCGACGATGAGGATGGAGTCGGACGGCTGGATGCTCATGACGGGCCGATAAAGAAGCGCGCCCGAAAAGAAAAGGGGAGGCACAAGGAAAGGCCGCCGGAGCTCTCCCTCCGGCGGCCTCTTGCTGGCCTGCGTGGCTGCTCTGTCAGATGCCGCGCAGCCTCACATCATCGACACGGCCATAGCGGACGGTGCAGGCGAAGCTGCCGCGATCATCATAGCCATTGTTGTTCCAGCGTCCGCCGCGATCCCAGCGGCCACCGCGCCCGTCACGGTCCCAACGGCCCCGGTCCCGCCAGCCATCGCGATAGTCGACCGCGACGCGGCCTTCGATGCGATAGCCGCCACGGATGCGGTCAACGTCGGTGATGCGGGTGACGTCGATGTCATCACGCCGGCCGCCGCGCCGTTCAACTGCGCTGACGCAGCGTTCGATGGCACCGCGCGAACCACCTGTCCGCTGCCAGTCATAACCACCGTGATAGCCATCCTGATAGCGGTCACCGCCACGGTCATAATAACGGTCACCCAGGCGACGGTCATTGCCAGACGACAGGATGGCGGCCAGCCCGCCAAGAACAACCGCCCCGGCAATCACCTCGCCAGCGCTGATGCCATCATGGCGGCGGTCATAGCGATCATGACCGCGATACTGGGCCGCAGCAGGCACCGCCGTCAGCAGGATCGAGCCAGCCAGCAGCGAACCCATCGCTGCCTTCGCGGTTTTTGCAACAGTGTTCGCCATTGTCTCTACTCCTCATTTCGGATGGAGCCAGAAAGGGGGGCGGCTCCATGGTTGAGGGTCTAGACGATTCGCTCTTGGGCGTTGCTGAACCGGGCTGACAGCGGCGGTTAAGGAAATTCGCTCTTCGGTCGGCCGGAAGGGACGGCCCTAAAAGCCCAATCGCTCCCTGAGTTCGGTCTTGAGCAATTTGCCGATGTGGCTGCGCGGCATTTCGTCGATAAGGTGGAGCGCGGACAGGCGCTGCGTCTTGCCGAGGCGGGCGTTGACGCGGGCGAGGATTACATTGGCATCCACCTCTTGTCCCGCCGCCGTGACGATGAAGCCGACCGGTGTCTCACCCCATTGCTCCGACGGCACCCCGACCACGGCGGCCTCAGCCACCTCCGGCTCCTCCAGCAGCACCGCTTCGAGGTCGACCGGATAGATGTTGAACCCGCCCGAGATGATCATGTCTTTGGCGCGACCGACAATTTCGACAAAGCCGTCGGCATCGACAATGCCGATGTCGCCGGTCTTGAGCCACAAATTGCCCTCGGCATCACGCCATTCCATCTCGCGCGTTTTTTCCGGCTGGTTCTTGTAGCCAAGCATCATTGTTGGCGAGCGGCCGCACAGCACGCCCTTTTCCCCCGGCGCCACCGGCTGGTCATCATCGCCCAACACGATCAGCTCATGCCCAGGCAACGGCTGGCCGACGGTGTGCAGCTTGTCGGGGAATTTGTGCGCCATCAGCATGCAGACGACGCCGCCCTCGGTCATACCGTATATCTCGTTGAGCGTCCCGGGGAAGCGCCGCACCGCTTCGCCCTTCAGCTCCGCCGAGAAAGGCGCGCTGGTGCAGAATTTCTGTTCCATCGACGACAAGTCATGTTTGTCGAAACCATCATGCCGCAGCAGGCGCTGATATTGCACCGGCACCAGCATGGTGTGGGTGATGCGATTGGCCGAGGCGAGTTCGAGCCAGCGCTTGGCGTCAAATTTGCCCATCAGCCGGGCATGGCCGCCCCACACCATCGTCGGCAGGAACACCGCCAGCGTCGTGTTGGAATAGAGCGGGGTGGAGAGCAGCGAGCGCGATTCCGGGCCATAGATGGATTTGAACCCGCCCGCCGCCTGTCGCCAGCGCATGATATGGCTGTGGACAATGCCCTTGGGCGTGCCGGTCGTTCCGCTCGAATAGATGATGTTGAAGGGGTCGCGCTCTTCGGGTGCGCGATGCGCAGGCTTCGACCCTGCGGGCGCCATCCACTCGTCAAGGCCGGGCGCGCCGTCGCGCGCGCCGTCGAGCATGATGCGGGTCATGGCGGGCAGCGGCTGATCAGCCAGATCATCCGCCTTGGCAGCGTCAATGAACAGGTGCATCGCGCCGGAGTCCGCCATCATCGCGGCGAGTTGCGTCGGCGTCGCACTGGTGGTCAGCGGCGCGGCACAGCCTCCGGCGCGGATTGCCCCCAGATAGGCCAACGCATAGGGAATGCCGGTGGTGCCAAGAATCGCCACCGCTTGTCCACGTTGCAGACCATCGCGCTGCATCGCCGCCGCCATGCGATCGACACGGTCCATCATCTCGGCCCAGCTGATCGTGCCATGATCATCGGACAATGCGGGCTCGTCAGGCTTGATCGCCGCCCATTCGGCCATGATCGCCGTATAGTCCCCGAACGGCTGTTCGAGGTGACGCTCTGGTGATGCGGCGGCGGCAGTCATGACATTCTCCCTCTCATGTGGCGCCGTCATCGCGGCTCTGTGCCGCGATTTCAAGCATCAGACATGACAGGTGGGAATCACTGGTTGGGCGGAGCGACAGTCTCCCCGGCCGGATTCGCGGCTGCGGCAGCGAGCGCAGATGCGGACAGGCCAGCGGTATCCAGCCCTGTCCAATGGGCAACAAAGGCGTACATGTCAGCAAATTCGGCGACAATCTTGTCAACCGGCTTGCCCGACCCATGCCCGGCGCGGGTTTCAATGCGGATCAGATGCGGACGGTCGCCAATGTCGCTGGCTTGGAGCATCGCGGTATATTTGAAGCTGTGGCCGGGGACGACGCGATCATCGGTGTCGGCGGTGGTGACAAGGATCGCCGGATAATCCAATCCACTGCGCACATTGTGGTAAGGCGAATAGCCATAGAGATTGCGGAAATCAGGCTCCCGGTTGGGATAGCCATAATCATCCACCCAATAGCGGCCAGCCGTGAAGCGATCGAAGCGCAGCATGTCCATCACGCCGACACCCGGCAGCGCGGCGGCGAACAGGTCAGGCCGCTGGTTGACCACCGCGCCGACCAGCAGGCCGCCGTTGGAACGGCCCTCAATCGCCAGCTCCCCGCGACCCGTGATGCCTTCGCTGATCAGATATTCGCCCGCAGCGATAAAATCATCGAACACATTCTGCTTGTTGAGCAGGCGTCCCGCATCATGCCAGGCCGAACCATATTCACTGCCGCCGCGCAGATTGGCGACGGCATAGACACCACCCGCATCGAGCCAGGCCATGCGGGTGGCGGAGAAATTGGGCGTCACAGCATTGTTGAAGCCGCCATAGCCATAGAGGATGGTGGGTGACCCGCCAGTCCGGTCGATCCCGCGCTTCATCACCACGAACATCGGTACGCGGGTGCCGTCGCGCGAGGTGTAGAAGCGCTGTTCAATGCTGTAATCCGCCGGGTTGAAGCTGACCTCAGGACGGGCAAACACCTCGGTCCGGCCGGTGGAGGTATCGAGCCGATAGATGGTCGTTGGTGTCGCAAAGCTGGTGAAGGCGTAGAATGTCTCGCTGTCATTGGCGGTTCCGCCAAAGCCCGAAGCGGTGCCAATCGCCTCCAGCGTCAGCCGCGCTACCGGACGACCTTGCAGATCGACCATCTCCGCCTGTGAACTGGCATCGCCCAGATAAGACAGGATGATGCGATTGCCGACGCGACGACCATTTTGCAGCGTCGCATCCCGCTGGGCAACAATTTCCACCGGTGCGATCCGCGCCTGGGCGTCGAGCGCGACGATGCGGCCGCGCGGTGCATCCTTGTTGGTACGGAAAAACAGCCGGCTGCCGTCATTGCCGACCAAGCTCCAGTCATTTTCCAGACCGCTGACCAGCTTGACCGGCGGCCGGTCAGGATGGGCGAGGTCGAACAGCGTTATCTCATAGCGTTCGTCAGTTCCCTCCGCCGTGGTGATAACCAGATAGCGGCCATCATCAGTCACTTCACCGCTGTGGCCATAATTGGGGTGATCAGGCGTGGAATAGACCAGTCGGTCTTCGGACTGCGGCGTGCCGATGCGGTGGAAATAAAGCGCCTGGTTGGTGTTGGTCGTCTGGAAAATGCCGCCTTCGGGTGCGGGGAAGCGCGAATAATAAAATCCCGATCCGTCGCGCGCCCAAGCAAGGCCTGAAAACTTCACCCAGCGCAGTTCGTCACCCAGCTGTTCGCCGGTCGCGACATCCAGCACGCGGACAATGCGCCAGTCAGTGCCGCCATCCTGCACCGTATAGATAAGGCGCGACCCATCCGGGCTGGGTTCCCATTCGGCAAGCGCCGTGGCGCCATCCGCCGCCCAGCTGTTCGGATCGATCAGCACCCGGCCCACGCCATCCCGGCCATCGCGCACCATCAGTACCGACTGGTTTTGCTGCCCGTTGTTGCGGGTGAAGAAATAGCGGTCGCCCCGCTTTTCCGGCAGGCCGAGCCGGTCATAGCGATAGAGCTGGGCCATGCGGCTGGCAAAAGCGCTACGGCCAGGCAGCGTTGCCAGATAGGCGTCGGTCGTCGCATTCTGTGCTTCGACCCATTGCGCCACTTCTGGCGTGGTCCGCACATCGCCCTCCAGCCAGCGATAGGGATCAGCGACCGGCACACCAAATTGTTCCTCGACCAAATCCTCCCGCCGAGTCAGCGGATAGTTGATCGCGGTCATCGTCGCCGTTGCCGCGGCCGTCGGGTCGCCAACCGCTCCGGTCACCACCGGAACGTCCGGCGCGGTGCTGGCCGGCGTGCCACTCACCTCTTCAGCCAATGTCAGCGAAGGCACAAACGCAAGCGCCGAACCGGCAAGCAGCATCAGGGCGCGAAAAGGCGCGCGGCGCGAACGAGGCATCATCATCTCCGGGGAAAACAGTCATTGGTTGCCGGGGAAACTAGGGAGCAGTTTGGCGTGAAGCAAGGTCAGAAACCGCCGTTTCGATGCCCAGCTCGGCAAAATCCCCGGTGAAATCGCTCAGCGCCAGTTCGTTGATGCAGGCGCGTGCCCCCGGTGCAGGCGCTTGGCCGTCGCGGTGACGGCGCAGCAGGGCCAGCGTCGCGAGCGTCGGCACAAACGGCCCGCGATTGCCCTCTGCCCGCAACGTCCATCGCGCAGTGACGGACGTGCCCGTCGCATCTTCTCCTCTGACATGCACGTCCATATACCCCCGGTCGCTGCCCAGCGGCACGAACCAGTCGGCAAACCAGCGCAGCGGACGGGCCAGCGGGCGCAGGCTGGCAATCAGGCGCCAGCGCACGGGCAGGCTCGCCGCGCTGAGGCCGAGGTGCAGCACGGCGAGTTCAAGCCCCGCGAAAAAGTCAGCCGTCCGGCGCGGCGCATAATGGCTGACGAGCAGGTCCTGATCGGGCGTGTCGCACAGGCTCGCCCAGCGCCGCGTGCCGTCGGGCATGGTCCAGCGCTGCGTTTCCCCCCAGCCGGGCAGCGCCTGCCAACGGCCATCGCGCCAGCCGCGCATCGGCTTGCCTGCCCAGCTGAGGATCGCCTGCACCACGGCCAGCCCACGCGGCGCGCGATTGCCGGGGAAAATGCCGACGCGGATCGCCTCGATCCCCTGCCACCCCGCCGTCAGCGTGTCGATTACCGCATGCGAGAGGGCGGGGACCGAGCTGGCCCCACTGATCACCGATATGCCCGCCGCGCGCGCCGCCGCATCATGCACGCCGATGGCAGCAACAAAGTCCCGCCCGTCGGCGAGGTCGACATAGGGGATGCGCGCGGCGATGGCGGCACGGATCACCCGGTCGTGCGAGGCTTGAAAGGGACCGGCGGCATCGACCACGACGTCCGCGCCGGCAAGGTCAGCGGCGGTCAGGGCATCACGGTCGAGCGGGCGGATCGCCGCACCGGGGGCAACCCGCCGCGCCAGTTCCTCAAGGCTGGACCGCGTCCGCCCGGCGAGGATCAAGCGGATACCGGGCTCGCGCGCCGCCCGCTCGACCAGCCGGCTGCCAAACACACCTGTCGCACCAATGATGAGGACGGTGAGCGGCGTCACTGGTCGGCAAACACCGCATGCTGGTGGAGCAATTCGCCGAGGAGCGGATGGCGCACCTCGAGGTCAAAGGCAAAGCAGCCCCTGCCCTCGCTGTCCTGTCCCATGTCGCGGTGCGTCACCACCGTCTGCCCCGGCGTCGCCCATGCCGGCAAGCGCCAGCGGCGGCCAAATCCGTACCAGGCATAATGATCGCTGCTGAAAACAAGGCCATCGGCGCGCGCCTCGACCGTCAGCGCCATGGCGATGCCCCATCCGATCCGTTCCTCAAGCCCCGTAGGTCCGGCAAAGCTTTTGACGCTGTGGATCACCTGCGGCAGGCGGTCATGGCTGCCATAGAGGCGGGACCAGATCTGACCACCGCTGCGTTCATCCTCGCTGACGCAGACCATTGCGGGGACGCCGGACTCCTGTCGCAATGGCAGCGGGGTACCAAGCGGGCGGAGCAATTGCGCCAGCCACCAGCCGGCGCGGGACAGCCGCGTTTCGATGACCTTCCCGCGATAAAGCGCCACCTGCCCGCCACGCGTCCGTTTGGAAAAGCGCAGCCGCACCGCCTCGGGCAATCGGCTCCAGCCGGCGCTGCCGACAAGGATGCGAAAGCGGATGTCGCGTGGGCCGGGGGCCTCGGGGAAACGGGCGAAACACGGATGACGATCAGGGCGGGGATGGATCGGCACGCCCTCGGCATCCACCATCGCGCCCGCTTCGCCCAGCACCACAGCCCTTTCGCTGCCCCAGCCCATGGTCCCTACTCCTTTTTGCGCCCCGCCAGCCCCAGCAGGCGGGTCACACCATCGCCCATCCTGATCAGCGCCATCAGCGCCGGCTTTGGCACGCCCAGCATCTGATCGTGCCAGCGGCTCATCGTCGTGACGAAGTCGAGCATCGTGTCGAGCCGCTCCCGCGCACCCGCGCTGATCGCCGGATCGTCTCCGGCCATCGCGGTGCATTGCTTCAACGCCGCCTCGGCTGGATCAATCTCCCGCGCCTTGCGGCCGGCAGCGATGCAGGTGACCATCGCCCAGATATCCTGCTCCGCCGCGAAATGCTCGCGTCGGTCGCCCAGCACCGGCACCCGGCGGATCAGCTTCCAGTCGAGCAATTCCCTCAAGGATGTCGAAACATTGGAACGCGCCATGGCCAGTTGCGCGGCAATGGCCTCCGCCGTCATCGGCGCGTCGGCCAGATACAGCAGCGCATGAATTTGCGCGACCGACCGGCTGACGCCCCATTGCTTGCCGAGTTCGCCCCACTGGAGGACAAACTCCGCCACCGCTGGCGGCATCGGCGCGACTCGATCTTCTTGTTCCGTTATTTCTGTCATAACAGAAATATCTGTCATGGACGGCGCAAAGTCAAGTCACCATCGCCCACCAGCATCGAGGGTGGCGACAGCGGCGGACTTGAACGGAGTCAGGATGGTTCGCGCGGTTCCCAGCGACGCTAGACGCCGCAACTCAGAACGGTGGCGCCATAGGTGGCGAATTCGGGCCACTGCGACGCGGAACTGATCGAACAGCTTTCTGCGACATCAGGGCCAACATTAATCGTCCCGTCGCGGGCGACCTGCCAGCCGGCACGGCGCAGCGCGGCGGCGACCGTGCCGACATTTTCGCGGAACATGACGGTGGACGCTTCCCAGTGCGCGCCGACACCGGTCACGGTAACGCCAACAAGCGATCGAGAGGGCACGGTGGCAAAACCGCTGGCAGCGGTCTCATCGCCACCCTTTTTCTGCGCGATTTCCAGCGCCCGGCGGTGCTCGCGTTCCGCCACTTCAAAATAGCTGCGTAGCGGCGCACCAAAGGCTGCGTTCATGTCAAACGGACGGACCACAGGGGCTGTCGCCGGCGCAGCCACCACAGCAGCCGCTGGCAAATAGCCACCGCCATTGACGCGGAACCAGCGGGATGTACCGTCAGTGCCGCGTACCCAGCGACCGGTCAGCGCGGCATTTTCCGGCATGGAACGCAGCGGCGCACCGGCACTCTGGCCGGGGAGAGGCAACAGGGCAACCGGCCCGCGCGTCACCATCGGCTCGTCAGCGGGCGAGAGGAAATCATCGGCATAGGGCGCCTCGGCGCTAGCCACCGGCGCTGTTGCGACCGCACCCTTGTCCACCGCTGCCTTGGCCTTGGGCTGGATGCCATTGACTTGCAGATCCGAAAAGGCCCACCAGGCAATGCCGGCCACCAAGAGCGCGGCCAGCGCCACGCCACCGATCAACAACTGGTTTCGATTGACCGGGGATGGCTGATGAACAGGCTGAGCCTGGAACGGGATGGGCGGCGGGACATAGGGCGAGGCAGGAGTCGCTGGCGAAGCCGCAGCGGGGCTAGGCGTGGCCGCTGTGGCGAACGCCTTGCCACAGTGCGCACAAAAACGATTGCCCGCAATTCGAGCCGCGCCGCATTGGGTGCAAAATTCCGTCATCACCGACCCTTATATGTTTGGCGGAGCGATAGCACCGGCTTGGGACGGGCTTCAACTGCCTCATTCAAGGGCTGCCAACAGCTCGCGGGTGAAGGCGGCGATGTCGAACCGAGCGCCGGCAGGGTCCTCGCCACGCCGGACGATGACGATGTTTCGGCTCGGCACGATCACCACATATTGGCCGCGATTGCCAAAGGCAGCGAACGTGTCCGGCGGCACGCCCTCGCTGCGGTTGAGCAGCCAGAAGGATGCGCCATAGCCGAACTCACCCGGCGGCTGTGGCCCGCTCGGCGTCGTCACATAGGTCCGCCACCCTTCGGGCAGGATGCGCTGGCCGTTCCACACGCCATCATTCAGATAGAGCATGCCAAAGCGCGCCAGATCACGCGCGGTGCTCCACACCTGCGACGACAGCACATAATTGCCGCGCCAATCCGTCTCGGCGACTGTGGCATGCATGTTGATGCTCTCAAAAAATACCCGCGGCGGGTGTTGGGCAAAGGTCGGGCTGATCGCCAGCACGGCCAGCAACGTGTCATTGTTCGCATAGCGGAAGGTCGAACCCGGCGGTGCGATCAGGGGCCATCCGGGCGCCTGTTCATCGACCGTTGTACCGCCGAAATAAATGGCATCGGTACGGTTGCCAGCGGTATCGCTGGTCAGGCCGGAGGCCATGCGTAACAACTGGTCAAGCGTGATGGCGCGGCGAGGGTCATTGTCCCGCTGCCAATTTGCGATCGCAGCGGGCGCGGCAACATCTGCCTCGCCTCGATGGGCCGCTGAGCCTACTATGGTCGCGGCGATACTCTTCGCCACGGACCATGTGCGTTGGGGAACATGTATACCGAACCCGTCTTTATACTGTTCCCTGATTATCCGCCCGTTTTGCACAATCACCACTGCGGTGGTGTTCGTTGACTGGCCAAAGCCGCCATCAAAGGCAGCCCGTATCGCGCCGTCGAGCCGATCTGTCTCGGCTCCGCGCGCGGGTCGGGCAAGCGCATCGCGGTCACCCAACGGCCAAGGGGCATGGAGGCGAACCGGACGAAAAACAACCTCAGTCCTACCTGGGGCGTGGTGAACATGGTCACGGCTCGCAACACCAGAACCGACAGGTTCCAGCGTGCAGCCATCGGTTCTAAGATCCAGTACGGCACGGCGAGCTGGCATGTTCCGGTCCCATCCAGCCGAAAAGGACACTCCATCGTCGAAGGTGGATTGTGTTTGAACGATTCTGTCGATGTCCGGGTAAACGCCCCGAAGCTCGTTTTCGCGAATGCTCTCCAGTGTTCTTTCGGCTCCCATTCGCCGGGCGGTGAAGACGGCGCTACACGTCGTGAGGGCCACATAGCCTGCGGCGAGACTCTCCTGTTGGGGTGTAGGCGTGGGTAATGCATTAGGCGCGGATGGTGCCTGTTGCGCCATTGCTGACAGGGGCATGACCAAAAGGGTGATAGGCGCGAGGCGAAGGACAATCGGGATCATGGGCCATTGCTGGCGCGGTGATCAGAAACCGTCAAGCAAAAGGGGCCGGACATTGCTGTCCGACCCCTTGCTGTTTCGGTCGAAACGCTGTCCGGCTCAGGCCGCGTCAGCGAAATCCTCTTCGGTCTGCACCGGGCCCGAATCCTGACCCTTGGCGCTTTCGTCGCGGTCGACAAATTCGATGATCGCCATGGCAGCGGCGTCCGACGCGCGGAAACCGGCCTTTACGATGCGGGTGTAACCGCCGTTGCGACCGGCATAACGGTCTGCCAGCACGTCAAACAGCTTCTTGAGCTGCGTCTCGTCACCCAGACGGGCCATGGCAAGACGACGGTTGGCGAGGCCACCGCGCTTGGCAAGGGTCACCAGCTTCTCGACATAGGGACGCAGTTCCTTGGCCTTGGCAACGGTTGTGGTGATCTGCTCATGCTTGATGAGCGAGGCCGACATGTTGCGGAACATCGCAATGCGATGGGCCGAGGTACGCTGCAGCTTCCGGCCGCCTACTTTATGACGCATGATTCTATCCTTCGTTCGTACGGGGGCCGTGCAAGGTACCCCGGTCCAGGCGGATTAAAGGGCCCGCCCCTTTCCCTGAGCCGTTACCCCGGATCGGATCCGGGGCAACGCTGATTCATCAACCCAGCATTTCCTGCTCGAGCTTCTTGGCCATTTCCTCAATGTTCTCCGGCGGCCAGCCGGGGATGTCCATGCCGAGGCGCAGACCCATCGAGGAGAGAACTTCCTTGATCTCGTTGAGCGACTTGCGGCCGAAGTTCGGCGTGCGCAGCATCTCGGCTTCGGTCTTTTGCACCAGATCGCCGATATAGATGATGTTGTCGTTCTTGAGGCAGTTGGCCGAACGGACCGACAGTTCCAGTTCGTCCACCTTCTTGAGCAGGAAGCGGTTGAGCTGGTTGGTATCGGTTTCGTCCGAAGAAGCCGGAGCCGCAGCAAGGCCGATGCGCGGGCTTTCGACAGCAGCGTCGGTGAAGTGGACGAACACGGCCAGCTGGTCCTGCAGGATACGCGCGGCATAGGCGACGGCATCTTCAGGGCTGACGGTCGCGTCGGTTTCCACCGTCAGCGACAGCTTGTCATAGTCCAGTTCCTGACCGATACGCGCATTGTCGACCTTGTAGGCAACCTGGCGGACCGGCGAATAGAGCGAGTCGACCGGGATCAGGCCGATCGGCGCGTCGGCCGGACGGTTGTTCGACGCCGGGACATAACCCTTGCCGGTATCGGCAGTCAGTTCCATGTTGAGCGTCGCGCCATCGTCGAGATGGCAGATGACCAGTTCCGGGTTCATCACCGAAATGTCGCCGGTGACCGAAATGTCACCTGCCGTGACAGTGGCCGGGCCGGTAGCCGAAAGCTGAAGCCGCTTCGGGCCTTCACCTTCCATCTTAAGCGCGATCTGCTTCACGTTGAGGACGATATCAGTCACGTCTTCCCGAACGCCAGCGAGGCTGGAGAATTCGTGGAGGACGTTCTCGATCTTGATCGAGGTGATCGCTGCACCCTGCAGCGAGGAGAGCAAAACGCGACGCAGCGCGTTGCCGAGGGTGAGGCCAAAACCACGCTCAAGCGGCTCGGCAACGAACGTGGCCTTGCGGCGCGCGTCCGAACCGGGCTTCACTTCGAGGCCGGTCGGCTTCTTGAGTTCCTGCCAGTTCTTGCTGTTGACAGTCATCGCATTCCCCTATGGGTTCGAATATCGACGGAAGCGGGCGTTTCGCGGGAGGAGCATCGCCCCACCCCGGTCACGCCGGCTCCGTTACCGCGCGGCCCGCCAGCCGCGCGCGGAGCCGTGAAAACGTCAGACGCGACGACGCTTGGCCGGACGCACACCATTGTGCGGGATCGGCGTAACGTCACGGATCGAGGTGATCTGGAAACCGGCAGCCTGCAGCGCGCGGAGCGCCGATTCACGACCGGCACCCGGGCCCTTCACTTCGACTTCAAGGGTGCGCACGCCATGTTCGGCAGCCTTGCGGCCGGCGTCTTCGGCGGCGACCTGGGCAGCATAAGGGGTCGACTTGCGCGATCCCTTGAAGCCCATCATGCCGGCCGACGACCAGCTGATGGCATTGCCCTGAGCGTCGGTGATGGTGACGAGGGTGTTGTTGAAGGTGGCGTTGACGTGAGCAACGCCCGACGAGATGTTCTTGCGTTCGCGCCTACGGATGCGCTGGGGTTCGCGGGCCATGATGGATATCCCTGCCTGAAATGTTGAAAGGGCAAGCGTGCTGCGCCGGAAGGCGCGCTAACGCTTACTTCTTCTTGCCGGCGATCGGCTTGGCCTTGCCCTTGCGGGTACGGGCGTTGGTGTGGGTGCGCTGACCGCGGACCGGCAGGCCCTTGCGGTGACGCAGGCCGCGATAGCAGCCCAGATCCATCAGGCGCTTGATGTTCATCGCGGTTTCGCGACGAAGATCGCCTTCCACCGTATAGGTGGCGTCGATGGTCTCACGGATCTGCAGCACTTCGGCGTCGCTCAGGTCCTGAATGCGGCGGTGCGATTCAATGCCGACCTTGCCGACGATGTCAGCAGCGAACTTGGGACCGATACCGTGGATATATTGCAGTGCGATGATAACGCGCTTGTTGGTGGGCAGGTTGACGCCCGCGATACGTGCCATGTGGTAACTTCTCCTTGCTCCACGGGACGGCTGGCAACCATCCCATCTCAAAGCGAGTGATTCGGGGCGACAATGCCCCTGCCCGTAACGCAAAAACGGGCCGTCAGCGTGGCTTTCAGCCTGCTGTCGACCGGTCCGTGGTTCCGAGATGCGCTGCTGTTAGGGCAAAGCGCGTTTGCGGTCAAGCAGGGGGAACCCGGATGGGCTGTGGTTGAGTGGAATCAGTTATGCTGTACATCGCCCGAAGAGGATGGGGACATACAATGCGGATCAGAGACGAGCAGCCCGGCGATGTCGATGCCATTTATACGCTGACGCGCGATGCCTTTGCCACCATGCCCTATAGCGCCGGGGACGAGCAGGACTTGATCAACGCGCTGCGGGCGGACGGTGCGCTGTTCCTGTCGCTTGTTGCGGTACGCGGCGACGAAATTGTCGGACACATCGCCTTTTCCAGGGTCAGGATTGATGGCCAGCCCGGCAATTGGTTTGACCTTGGGCCCGTATCGGTCAAACCGCCCCTGCAATCGCTTGGCATCGGCAGCGCGCTGATCCGTGAGGGGTTGTCCCGACTACAGGCGCTGGGCGCTGATGGCTGCGTCCTGCTAGGCTATCCGTCCTATTATGGCCGGTTCGGCTTTGCCCATGACCCCGGCCTGACCTATGCCGGAGAGGCCAACCCCAATTTCCAGCATCTGACCTGGCAAGGGGAAACGCCGCGGGGGGAAGTCGTCTATCATCCTGCCTTTTACGGGTCACCGCCAGATCCGACGTCACGGTGATGCGGTTCAGCAGGGGATGAATGATGACAAGCTATGTCGCACTGCTGCGCGCGGTCAATGTCGGCGGGACAGGCAAGCTGGCCATGGCGGATCTCAAGAGCCTGTGCGAGGCGGCGGGGTTCACCAATGTCCGCACCTACATCGCCAGCGGCAATGTGGTGTTTCGCAGTGGCGGCACCGAAGACCAGGTGCGGCTCGATTTGGCCGCACGGCTCCATGTGCATGCCGGGCACGAGATTAGGGTGCTGGTGCGCGAGGCGGCTGACATGGCAGCCGTGGTCAAGCGCAATCCCTTTCAGGAAATGCCGCCCAACCAGGTGGTGGCGCTGTTTGTCGACAGGCCGCTGCCTGCCGATCCGCTGGCCGGCGTGACCGGGCTCGGAACAGAAAGGGTCAGTCTCGGACAGCGGGAGATTTTTGTTGCCTACCCCGATGGAATGGCGCGTTCCCGCTTGCGCATTCCCGCCGAGACCGAAGGCACTGCGAGGAACATGAACACGATCGCCAAACTGGCCGGCATGGCTGGCGCCATCTGACGGAAGCTGGTTATGGTCGCCGGCCATCCAGATGATGACCATTCACGGAGGCCTGTTACACGCTAACCGGCCAAGGAACGCGCCCGCTCGCTCAACCGGTCGACGACCGCACCATGGATGCCCGGCGTGCTGGCGATGACACCAAAGGCCTGGGCACGCGGGGTATTGAAGCGGAGATGCTGGCCGAATGCATCAGTCACCCGCGCCCCGGCTTCGTGGACAATCAGCGCTGCGGCGGCAATGTCCCACTCGAATCCCCAACGCAGCGTTGCCACGAGATCAGCCTCGTCCGCCGCGACCATCGCCATGCGCAGCGCGATACTGTTTGGCTGGTGCACCATGGTCAGGTCCATATCGACCTTGGGCAATTGTGCGGCCGGCACGCGCGCACCCGTCAGGATGGCCCGGTCCCCCGCCTGTACCGGCGCGCCGTTGCGGCTCGCCCCCCGGCCAGATTGCGCCATCCAAAGCTCGTCGCGAGCCGGGGCATACAGCACACCGAATACCGGCGCACCCCGGTCGATCAGCGCAATCGATACAGCCCATCCTTCACGCCCGCGCAGGAAATCCCGCGTGCCATCAATGGGGTCGACGCACCAGATGCGGTCCCGCGCCAGCCGGTCGGAACGGTCGGCGGTCTCTTCGGAGAGCCAGCCGGCCTCCGGATCAATGGCACCGAGCATCGCCTTCAACCGGCGGTCGGTTTCTATATCGACCTCGCACACCAGGCTCTGATCAGCCTTGCTCCACTGGTCCAGATCGCCGCCACCCCTCAGATGGCGCCATTGACCGAGCGCCGCATCCCCCACTTCGCGGGCGGCGGAAATGATCGCCTCTGTCGGAATGGCGGGATCGGGAACGCCCCTATCAGTCACCAGCCACCGTCAGACTATCCGTCCTCAACGTGGGCACATGCGTGGCATGACGCCGGTCGACATCGTTGGCCGCGCTCAGATCCGCGAACATGTCGATCAGATTGCCGGCGATTGTGAATCCCGCCACCGGTGTGGCAATCTCGCCATTGATGATCCGCCAGCCGGACGCGCCCCGGCTGTAATCGCCAGTCATCAGGTCGACACCCTGACCGATCAATTCGGTAACGAGAACGCCATCCTTGATGTCCGCCATCAGCTCGGCGCGACTGCGCGGTCCGGGCAGCAGGCTGAGATTACCGGTTGTCACCCCACCATGGCCGGCGGCATGGCCGGTCGGCTGTCGACCCAGCTGGCGGGCAGATGCCGTATCGCACAGCCAGGGCGCGATCACACCGGCATCGACCATCCGACTCGACCGTGTCGGCAGCCCTTCGCTGTCAAAGGCGTGGGACCGCAAGCCACGCGGACGCAGCGGGTCATCCTCCACGATGATACCGGCAGGGAACAGTTGCGCCCCCTCACGACCGATAAGGAAGCTCTTGCCCCGGGCGATGGCCGGGCCGGACATGCCGCTGATCAGATGGCCGATCAACGAGCCCGCCACCCGGGGATCGAACAGCACTGGCATACGGCCACTTGGCAGGCTGCCGGGATTGATCCTGGCCACCGCCCGTTCACCGGCACGCCGGCCAATCATGTCCGCCGCTTCGCAATCGGCGAAATGCCGGGCACTATGCCAGTCATAGTCGCGCTGCATCATGTCACCGTCGCCTGCCAGCACGCTGGCTGACAGGCTGTATCCTGTCGCAGCATAGCCGCGGGCAAAGCCCTGGCTGGTGGCCAGCACATGCACCGCGACATTGGCACTGGCAGAACCGCCCTCGCTATTGGTGACGCCGGGGACGGATCGGGCGGCGTCTTCCGCTTCCTGTGCAAGTGCCCGCATCCCCTCGGGTGAAGGCTCACCGGCCGGATCAAACAGATCAAGATCCGGCGGATCGTCGCGAAGCAACAATTCGTCGGGTGCCAAGCCCGCCCAGGGATTGTCCGGTGCTGCCCGCGCCATGGCGACCGCCCGCTCCACCAGCGCATCAAGCGCAGCCGGGCTCACATCGGCTGTGGAAACACTTGCTGATTTTTGACCCACATAAAGGCGCAACGAAAGGTCGCTGTCTTCCGACCGCTCCACATCCTCCAACGCGCCGAGCCGGACAGAAACGCCGCTGGACCGGACCGAACGGACCACCGCCTCGGCGGCATCGGCGCCAGCGGAGCGGGCACGCGCGACTGCATCGGCGGCACGGTCGATCAGATGGGGAAGTGTATCGCGGGGATCAGAATCTGGAGCGTTCATGCCCGGCAGATAGGACCAGCCCCGCCCAAGGTCAAAGCGAAGCTCAGACCATCAGGGTGCGGGTTACCATGGCAAAGGCACCCAGCCACAGAACCGGGACAAGCACCGCCAGCCGCCAGAGCCGCGACCGATCCTTGCGGAACCGGAGCAACAGGCCGGAACAGGGCAGCGCAGTATTGGCAAAATGATGCCAGCGCTTCTCAATCCGTCGCGAAAAAGGCACTGCCACCAGCAGCAGGACAGCGAGCGCGGCAAAGGGCAACAATCGACCAAGTGCGCCATCAATGAGCAGCAACACACCCCAGATCTGCAGTCCGGCAAAGGTCAGAAGGGCGCCCGAAGCGTGCCACGACATGTGTCTGGCCAGGCGATCCGCCCCGACTAACGGCTCCATGCCGATATGTGTCCGCGAATGCGGAAAAACGCTTGCCATGGTGGCGACCCCTCACCGGTTCTGACCTTTGCAACAGGAATCCATGTTGCGGCGCAGCGGTCAATTTGACTCCCTTAACGCCGTACACATTTCGCCTCTAAAATTGCACGTTTCAGCGCAAATGCCTTGGATGTAACAAAATTGACTCACGCCGCCACGGCAATTTGTTTTGCAAAAGCCTCTTCGCAGGTCGTTACTTGCCAATAACAAGGCTAATCTCACCGCCGAGTCGCGGCTTGGCAAAATGGCACGAATCAACCACTCGAACCGGTGCTCGGGCCGGGTCTGGCCATCAGCGCGCCATGCTTGCCGACCAGCCTGTCTCTGCTAACCTGTCATCCTGGCCCCCGGGCCGAACCATCCTGTGCCAGAGCATTTTGCAAAGAGAGAAACATGGCCCGTTCATCCTTGTCGCTCAGCCGCCGGCTGAGTTTCACAATTGCCCCGCTGATGCTGTTCGGCGCGGCACCGGCATTTGCGGCGCCAGACGAAGATTACACCGCGCTGCAGCAGGATTATGAAAACTGGCTGCTCCGGGAAAATCCGGAATATGCAACGGTGCTGGGTGATCGCAGGTTCGATGACCGGGTGACCGACATCAGCCTTGCCGGCGCGGATCGGCGGGCGGCCGAGGCACAGGCCCTGCTGGACCGCCTTAATGCCATTGCCACGCCAGGCCTTTCCCCGGTGAACCGGGTCAATCAGGCGATCATGCGGCGGATGCTGTCGGAAGTGGTCGAGGGCAATCGCCACGGCCAACGCATGATGCTGTTCACCACCTATGCCGGCTGGCATCAAAGCTTTGCCAGCCTCTCCGATTCGATGCCTTTTGCCACCCTTGCCGATTATCGCAGCTATCTCGCGCGGCTACGCCAATATCCGGCGATCAACCGGGAGGCGCTGCGGATCACGCGACAGGCAGTGGCGGCAGGCCATGTCCTCCCCTGCGTCGTGCTCGGCTCAACCGAACGGTCGATCAGCGGGCTGATAGCCCCGGACCCGGTGCAGTCGCGCTATTATCAGCCCTTTGCCGGGAACCGGCCGGCAGCGATCAGTGAGGCCGATTGGGCGGCCTTGCAAACCGAAGCCCGCGCCATCATCAGTGACGGCATCAACCCCGCACTGCGCGATCACCGCGACTATTTCGTCAATGACTATCTGCCCCGCTGCACAGCTTCGGCCAGCATTTCCAGCCAACCTGGGGGCAGCGCCTATTACGCTTTCCGGATCCGCGCGGAAACCACGACCGACATGTCGGCGGATGAAATCCATCAGTTGGGTCTGTCCGAAGTGGCTCGTATCCGCAGCGAGATGGAACAGGTTGCCGCCCAGGCCGGTTTTGCCAGCCGAGAGGCGATGATCGCCGACATGCGGACCAACCCGCGCTGGTTTGCCCGCACGCCGGAGGAACTGATGATGCGCGTCGCGCTCGTCACCCGCCGCATTGACGGTTTCATGCCCCGCCTGTTCGGCCGTTTGCCAAGACTGCCCTACACATTGCGCCAGATCCCGGCGGAAACGGCAGAGGGCACGACCACGGCCTATTATTCGCAAGGGTCACCCGCGGCGGGCATTGCCGGCACCTATTATGTGAACACGTCCAAACTGGATCAACGGCCCTTCTGGGAAATCCCCGCCCTTTCGATGCACGAGGCGGTACCCGGTCACCACCATCAGATTTCATTGCAGCAGGAACTCGACCTGCCGATGTGGCGGCGCAATTTCACCGGTTTTACCGCCTTTGTCGAAGGCTGGGCGCTCTATGCCGAACGGCTGGGGATTGAACAGGGCCTCTACGACACGCCGGAAACCAACATGGGCCGCCTGTCCTATGAAATGTGGCGCGCATGCCGCCTGGTCGTCGACACCGGCATTCATGCGCGCGGTTGGACCAAGGAACAGGCGGTCGCCTTCATGCGCGACAACAGCGCGCTGACCAACGCCAACATTGATGCAGAGGTGAACCGCTACATCAGCTGGCCGGGACAGGCGCTGGGCTACAAGGTCGGCGAATTGCGCATCCGTGCTTTGCGCGACCGCGCTGAACAGGAGCTCGGTCCCCGCTTTGACCAGCGCGCCTTCCATGATGTCCTGCTGGGACAGGGTGCAGTGCCGCTTGACGTGCTTGAAACCCAGATCAACGACTGGATCGCCAGCCAGCAGGCAGCACCGGCCGGCTGATCGCTGGCCTCATCCCTGTGGCGGGCGGGGAGCGCTTTGCGGCATCGGCAGTGGCGAATTGTCAACGCCAGCGGCCTCTTCCTCGGCGCGTTCCGCTGCCTCGGCGGCGGCCTGTTCACGGGCTATGCGCGCCGCTTCGTCGCGGGCAATCTGCGCCTCGACCTCATTGGCTTCGGCGTCAAAGCCTTCCATCCGGCGGCGACGCTCCTCGGCCACCGCGTTGGTCCAGTCCATCCCGGCGGCCTGTCGGCGTTCCGCCATGGCATTGTTCACCATCTGGTCAACGCAGCCGGTAAAGCCGCCGAGGCCGACTGGCGTGCAGCTGTCGGTGCCGGTACGACCGATGCGCTCAACCGACTGGACCCGTGCAGTCCAGCTTTCGCGGCGGGGATCATTGGGATTGCCGCGCAATGGTTCGGGGATGCGATAGCGTTCATCCTCGGCCATCCGGCCACAGACGACGATCTCATCCCCCTCTGCCTGCGGGCACGGGTCATCGCCATAGACAATCACCTGATTGACACGCTCACCGCCTCCGGCAGCGGGCCCGGCACTGCTGTTCTGGGCAAGGGCAGGTGCCGACAGGATCGACATTCCCGCAGCGGTGGCGAGGAACAAAAGCTTGGTCATGGTCATCCTCTGTCCTTGGCCACATTGCGGGAGCCTGAACGGTGCCCGCCGATCGAAAAAAGTCAAATACGCTGCGACAGGCCGATGGCAACCCGGCATCCCGCGCGGATCAACGCCGACATCAGCGGATAGGCCGGCGCCCGTTCTGCACCCGCATCCAGAGCATGCTGCTTGTGCTCCAGTTCCTCGGCTTGGAAATCCCTGATCGCGTCGGCCAGTTCGGGGTCACAATCCCCCAGTTCCTCCAACTGCTGTGCATAATGGCGGTCAATTTCGGTCTCGACCGCGACGGTACAGGCCATCGCCGCTTCAGGGCTGATCGCTGCGGTCACCGCGCCCAAAGCAAAACCCGCGACATTCCAAACCGGCTGCAAGGCAGTCGGGCGGACGCCACGGCGGGCCATCGCCTCGTTGAACCATTGCAGATGCCGTTCTTCCTGCGCCGCCATATGGGCAATGGACCGCGCCCCCGGTCCCCGATCACCCAATATCGCCAGTTGCCCGGCATAGATACGGGTTGCGCCAAATTCCCCGGCCTGATCAACCCGCACCATGGCGGCACGGGCACGTTCGGAAGGGGGACGGTGCGCTTGCATTGGAGTCATCCTTGGCTGCTTGCCCGCTTGAGCAGCACCGCCACCAAAGCGGCGCCACCCAGCGACGCGATGGCGTTATAGCCCGCCATCGAGATGCCGAACAGGGTAAAGGCGGGAACATCGCAGCGAATGACCGGCGCGTTCCAGATCGCCTCCAGGCTGGTGCCGACGCCTGCGGTGCAGGTCGAAAAACCCGGCCAGAATCCATATTCGACACCAGCGTGATAGGCACCAATGGCGCCACTGGCCGCAATCAGCAGGGCAGCGATCAGGATCAGTCCGCGCTTCGCGCCCGGCTGCAGCGGCAGCAAAATCGCCGCGAGTGCGGGCACCAGCGCGGCATAGTGCGGCCATCGCTGCCAATGGCACATTTCACACGGGTAGAGGCCAAAGACATATTGACTGGTCAATGCCCCTGTCAGTGCAATGGCCGGGATCAGAAACGCGAGCAAAGCGGCTGGGCGCAGGGAAGAAGCGGTCATCGGCAAAGCCATTCCGTTCAGCGATTGGTGCGAACCGGTGTGCCACGGCCAGCCGGGCCGGCAGAGCGACGCATCCCGGCGGCCAAGCGCGGATTATTGGCAAGGCGCGTCACCGTCTGCAGCGCATAGTGCAGCTGAAAATCCTCGATGCCCTGTGCCCGCACCTGTTCGGCGGTCTGGCTGAACCGCGGATCAGGGTTGGTATCTTCCTCTACCGCGCGATTGTCGATTGCCGTTTCATTGACCAGGTGGCGGCGCAGGTCCGCCTCCCGGAACACCGGACGGCTGCGATAATCGGGATCCGAAATCTGGGGAACACGAATGTCGGGTACTATGCCGCCTTCCTGCACCGACCGGCCCGACGGCGTGTAATAGCGCGCGGTAGTCAGGCGCAGCGCCGTGGTATCGCTCAGTGGCACGACCGTCTGCACCGATCCCTTGCCGAAACTGGTTTCACCCATGATCAGCGCCCGATGCTGGTCCTGCAAGGCACCGGCGACAATTTCGCTGGCCGATGCCGAACCGGCATCAATCAGCACAATCACCGGCAAGCCACCCGCCGCATCACCGGCATGGGCGGAATAGCGTTCGACATCGCCCGCGCGACGACCGCGCTGTGAGACGATTTCCCCGCGTTCGAGGAACAGGTCAGAGACGTTGACCGCTTCATCCAGCAGACCGCCAGGATTGGACCGCAAGTCGAGAATCCAGCCGGCCGGACGGCGGCCGAGCGATCGTTCGACCGATACCATGGCGCTGCGCAATTCCTCGGCGGCACGCGCGGAAAAGGTGCTCAGCGTCAGAACGCCGACATTGTCACGCACCTCCCAGGTTACAGGCCGGACCTGGATTTCCTCGCGCGTCAGGTTCAGTTGCATCGGCTCGTCACGACCGGGGCGCACCACCGTCAGGCGCACGTCGGTGCCTGGTCGGCCGCGCATTTTCTCCACCGCCTCGTCCAGTTCGAACCCCACGATCAGCACCCCGTCGATATGGGTGATGTAATCGCCTGCCTTGATACCCGCACGGTCACCCGGCGTCCCCGCCATTGGCGCGATAACCTTGACCGCGCCATCCTCCATCGTCACCGACAGGCCCAGCCCACCATATTCACCATCTGTCTGGGTGCGCAAATTGGCAAAGTCACGTACATCCAGATAGCCCGAGTGCGGGTCCAGGCTGGTCAACATGCCAGAAATCGCGCCATCGATCAGCGCATCGTCGCTCACCGGCTCAACATAATTGGCCTTCACCTGCTGGAACACGCCCATGAACCGGGCCAGCTCGTTGCGGGTCTGGCTTTCGACTGTCGCCATCGCCGATGTCGTCATCGGCACGGCAATCAGCAGGCCCATGGCGGCAATCGGCCGGGCGAGCCGGTACAGGGTTGGCCGGGCGGTGGTGGAACGACGTGCTGCAACCATGGCTCTATTGTCTCGCTTGGCGAACTGGCACCGGTTCAACCGGCGGCTGTCGAAGATATTAGGAGGATCGACCATCAATGCAAAGGCCGCTTAACCATGCTTTTATGAAGCAACGCTGACTGCCCCGCGGTGGGCAATCGGGCAACGCGTGGTCAGGATACCAGAGTGGCAATATCTACCGGTTGCCCTGACCGGCGCAATTCGACGGTGATTGTTGGCCGGTTGACCCCCGCACGACCAATCGGCGCGCCTTGTTCGACCCGTTCCCCGACCTGTCCCGACAGGGCGATCATGTTGGTGATCAGGCTGGTCCAGCCACCGCCATGATCGATGATGATAATCCGGCCATAGCTGCGGAATTCACCGGCATAGGCAATCCGCCCTGCGGCAGGCGCAACAACTTGCGCGCCGGGCGCGGTCCTTATGGTCAGCCCGCGGGAACGCGTGCCCTCCGCTGATACTTCGCCCAGCCCGCTGGCCACCGTGCCTAGCACTGGCAAGCGATAGGCCGGGTTGCCTGCCACCGCTGGCACGGCGCCGCCAGTCGTCCCACCATTGCGCACGGTGCCGGGCCGGGGCACGGGGCCTTGCAGCCGGACCAGCCGGTCGCGCACATCGCCGGCGTCCTCCAGCTGGCCCAGCAAATCGCCGATGTCGCGGGCCTCATCGCCCAATGCCAGCGCCCGGTCGCTTTCAAGGCCAGCGCTGCTTGCCAATGTTGTAGCCCTGATCCGCTGCTGCGCCTCGCTGCGGGCCAGCGCCGTGCGCCGTTCGGCCAGACGCGCCTGCACCGATGCCAGCGATTCCGCTGCCCGCTGCCGTGCCACCTTCAGCTGGCGTGACCGGGCAATCTCGTTGCGAAGTCCGGCGGTGCGCCTCCTGATTTCAGGCAGCATCGTGTCAATCAGGGCACGCATATGGACCAGATCGCGTGCGGCACCCGGCTGTGCGAACACAGTGACCGGGGGACGGCGGGTCAGCAATTGCAACGAGGCGACAAGTTCCGCCACCGGCCTTTGCTGGGCGGCCAGACGCGCCGACTGCCGCCGTTCCAGGGTGGCTAGGATCGCCACCTGTGACCGGACCGCCGCCAAATCCGCCTCAGCCGACTGGATGCGCAAACCCAGGGCGGCGAGCGCCAGCCGTTCGCGTTCAGCCTCACTCTTGGCCTGCTCGGCCTGCGCGCTCATGCGGGCCGCCCGCGCTTCCGCCTCGGCCGCCTGCCGCTGCGCCTCTGCCAGAGCGTTGCGCTCGGCAGTCACCTGATCGACCAAAACATCGGCCGGCCGGGTCAGCGCCGGCGCCGCCAGCAGGCCGCCCGCAATCGCCACCGGCAACAGCATCAGTCCAAGGCGCATGCGCATCCTCATCCTGCACGGTGATAGGGATGGCCGGAAAGAATGGAAGCCGCCCGCCACAATTGTTCGGCGAGCATGGCGCGCGCCATCATGTGCGGCCAGGTCATCCGGCCAAAGGCGATCAACAGGTCCGCCGAGGCTCGCTCGGCATCATCAAAACCATCCGCCGCGCCGATACCAAAGCGCAATTCGCGCACCCCATCATCCCGCCAGCCGCCGATCCGCGCGGCAAAGGCGGTGCTGTCCATGTCCTTGCCCTTTTCATCGAGCAATATGGTCCGCACATGCCCGTCCGCCGGCGGAAAGCCAGGGCCACCCTTGTCGGGCCATTCGGTGACGTCCACGTCCCATGGCACACGCTTAAGATAGCGTTGCACCAGCTCGGCCTCCGGGCTCTGGCCGATACGGCCGCGCACGAACAGGCGGATGCGCATGGCGGGTCAGGGCCGCGCGGAAATCAATGCGGAGTGGGCGCCGCGGCCGGAGCGTTCAGGCTCTCACCGCCCCACATCCGCTCAAGATTGTAAAAGCTGCGCACTTCCGGGCGGAACAGGTGGACAATCACATCGCCCGCGTCGATCAGCACCCAGTCAGCAGTCGGCAGCCCTTCGAGCCGGGGCAAGCCCAGCCCTTCCTGCTTGATGCGGGTGACGATCTTTTCCGCCATCGCCGCGACATGCCGCGACGAGCGGCCCGATGCGATCACCATATGGTCGGCAATGCTGCTGATACCGGCAAGCGGGATCGACACGACCTCTTGTGCCTGATCCTCATCAAGCTGGTGCATGACCAGCGCGTGCAATGCCTGACTTTCAGGGCTTGTGGCAGAAGCGGTGGCCGAAGCCGGGGTGGTCGAAGTCAAAGTCATTCCTCAAAGGACAGGATGGCGGGTAACCGAATCGCGCAGGCTGCGCGTCGGCACCTTTGAAAACCAGTCGGGGTCAGCCAGACGAAGCCGGGTGGCAGAACGTGGATCAGGCGGAAAGCGCAGGAACACGAGCGCCGGTGGGCTCCATTTCGTCCAGTGTCTTTTCTGGCCTGGCGGTCGGACGTGGGCCCGCAGCCAACCCATCGCGACAGCCGCGCGGGCACCCCCATCATAGCCCGGACGCGCGATAACCGCAATCGGCATCAGCCGGGCGATCTCCCGCCACTGCCGCCACTGGTGAAACTGCACCAGATTGTCCGCCCCCATCAGCCAGATGAACCGCCGGTTGGGGTAACAACGCACCAGCGCCTTCAGCGTATCGACCGTATAGCGCGTGCCCAGTTCGCGCTCGATCGCCGTCGCCCGTATCCGGCTCGCCCGCGCCATGCGCTGCGCCGACGCCAGCCGCGCCGGCAGTGGCGCCATTCCCGCCTTGGATTTCAGCGGATTGCCGGGGGATACCAGCCACCAAAGCTCGTCGAGCCCCAGCGCCGCCATGGCGAGCAGGCTGATTGAGCGGTGCCCGCCATGCGCCGGATTGAAACTGCCGCCGAGAAGCCCCGTGGTGATCATGGCACTTTCCAGTCACTGGCGGCGTGGTGGACCTGAACCACGGTGATGACAGGGCCATCGATGCGATAGATCAGCAGGATGGATGTCCGCCCGACACGCAATTTGCGCAAGCCCACCTCATCCAGCGGCGCGCCAATTCCCGGCGTATCGATCAACAGTTTTTCGAGCCGGCCAATCTGCACAATCGCATTGGCGATCAGGTCGGGCCGTTCGTCAACAAAGGGGTCAAGGATGGTCGCCAGTCCTTTACGGGCAACCTCCGACCAGATCAGCCGCCTCACGCCGCCTTGCTGCCCATGGGTTCTGCCCGCTCAAGCGCCTCGCCATAACGATCATGCAGCCACGCCATCACCTCTTCATGCGGCACCGTCCGCCCAGCAGCAATGTCGTCGAGCCCCTCCTGGATGAACGCCAGATAGGCCGCTTCTTCCTCGGCCATCTTCTTGACCGCCTGCGCCACCAGCCAAGACCGGCTCCGCCCCTGCGCCGCCCCCACCTTGTCCAGCAAGGCGGCGGTTTCAGGATCGATACGGGCGGTGATGACCACCGATTTATTCGACGGTTTGCGGGGTGCGGGCGAGCTCATGAACGCAATGTATCATTTGTATACATGTGATTCAATTGCCAGCCCTGTTGCGGATCACCCCCGCACCTGCCCGGTCCCGCGCACCAGCCATTTGTAGGTCGTCAGCCCTTCGAGCGCGACCGGCCCGCGCGCATGCATCCGCCCGGTCGAGATGCCGATTTCCGCGCCCAATCCGAACTCACCGCCGTCGGCAAACTGGGTGGAGGCGTTCCACATGACGATGGCGCTATCGACTTCGGCAAGGAAGCGTTCGGCCGCGTCCGCATCCTCGGTGATGATCGCGTCGGTGTGGTGGCTGGCGTGGGTGGCGATATGGTCGATGGCCCCGCCGACCCCGTCAACAATCTTCGCGGAGACAATGGCGTCGAGATATTCCGTGTCCCAGTCGGCATCATCGGCCGGCAGCACCCTTGCGTCGAGCCGCTGTACATGCGTGTCACCACGCACTTCGCATCCGGCATTTAGCAGCGCGGTGACGAGGGTCAGCGGCTCAGGGTAGGCGCGGTCGATCAGCACCGTCTCGGTCGCGCCGCACACGCCCGTGCGCCGCATCTTGGCGTTGACCACCAGCGCCTCGGCCTTGGCCGGGTCCGCTGCGCCGTCGACATAGCTGTGGTTGATCCCGTCGAGGTGGGCGAGCACCGGCACCCGCGCCTCCTCCTGCACCCGGGCGACAAGGCTCTTGCCGCCGCGCGGGATGATGATGTCAATCAGGCCCTGCGCACCCAGCATCGCGCCAACCGCGCCCCGGTCCTGTGTCGGCACCAGTTGCACCGCATCGGCGGGCAGCCCGGCGGAGAGCATGCCATCGGCCATCGCCGCATGGATCGCGCGGTTGCTGTGCACCGCCTCGCTGCCGCCGCGCAGGATCACGGCATTGCCCGCCATCAGGCCGAGCGCTGCCGCATCCGCCGTCACATTGGGGCGGCTTTCGTAGATGATGCCGACAACACCCAGCGGCACGCGCACCCGTTGCAGCGTCAGGCCGTTGGGCCGCCGTGTCTCATCAATCATCTGTCCGACCGGATCGGTGAGCCCAGCCACGGCCTCGACCGCATCGGCAATGCCCGCCAACCGCCCCTCGTCGAGCCGCAGCCGGTCGAGCATCGCGCCGGACAGTCCCCGCGCCGCGCCCGCCGCCATATCCTCGGCATTGGCGGCCAATATCTTCGCCGATCGCGCCCGCAGTTCGGCGGCAGCGGCCCTCAGCGCGGCAGCCTTGGCCGGCGTTGGCGTGGCGGCCAATGTCCGGGCGGCGGCGCGAGCGGCATGGCCCATTTCGGCGATCAGCTGGGTCGTATCCGTCATGATGATGCGCCGATACCACTGGTGCGGACAAAGGGCAAAGCCCGCCCCGATGCCCGCTTGCCCGCTTGCCCGCTGGCCGCGCGATGCTATCAAACGGGCATGAGTGGGGACATCGAAGCCATTGGGGATGTGTTGACCGGCGGCCTCGCCGCGCGCGCGGTCGAACCGGATAGGGGTGAGGCCGACAGCGGCGGCGGTGAACGCTGCCTCAACTGCGGCACCTTCCTCACCGGCCCCTTTTGCAACCGCTGCGGCCAGCGCGGCCATGTCCACCGCACGGCGATGGGTTTCGTCCATGACGTCCTCCACGGTGTCCTCCATTTCGAGGGGAAGCTGTGGCACACGCTGCCGCTACTGTTCTGGCGGCCCGGTGAGCTGACCCGCCGCTACATCAATGGCGAGCGCGCCCGTTTCTTCTCGCCGCTTGCGCTGTTCCTGTTCGCGGTGTTTCTGACCTTTGCGATTTTCAGCGCAATGGGCAGCGGGTTAGGCAACCCCAACGAAGCAGCTATAGACGGGGGCACCCTCACCGTCACCCAGCGACAGAGCGCCGTGTACGAAGTCACCAAGAATATGGCGGCTGAGATTGCTTCCAGCGAACGGCACCTCGCCGAGGCCCGCTCCGCCGGTCAGCCAACCGATGAGCTGGAGCGCGAGCTTGCTGCGAAAAAACGCGTTGCCGAGGGGATGACGCAAACCTTCGGATTTGGCGTCAATGCCAAAGGGGAGGCGCAACGGCCAGAGAACGTCTCCTTTGCCGATATCAGGACCGGCGCTCCTTTCATCGACCAGATGATCGATCAGGCCAATGCCGATCCGGCGCTGATGCTCTACAAGCTGCAAAGCAACGCCTATAAATATGCCTGGGCGCTGATCCCGCTGTCCGCTCCCTTCCTGTGGCTGCTCTATCCGTTCAGCCGCCGCTTCGGCATGTATGATCATCTGGTGTTCGTCACCTTTTCGCTCAGCTTCATGCTGCTCCTGCTGGTGTTCAGCCGCGTGCTGGGCGCAATGGGCGTGGGGGCACCGTTCATCCCCTTCCTGCTGCTGCTCTATCCGCCGTTCCACATGTACCGGCAGTTGCGCGGCACCTATCGCAGCTCGCGTATCGGCGCATTGGTGCGCGCGACCATTCTTGTCACCGTTGCCGGCATCAATCTCATCCTCTTCATGGCAGGATTGCTGGCACTGGGGGCATTGGGCTAAGACATTGAACGGACACAGACCCCGACTATAGGGGCGCGTCATCACACAGGGAGAGAGACGATGAGCAACCCCAACCGGGGGCAGTCATGGCGCCCCGATCGCCGTCTGCTGCTGCAATTCTCAACGCTCGGCCTTGGCGCGCTCGCTGTCCCCGGAGCGGCCCAATCGCTCCGCCAAGCGCGCGGTTTCACCCATGGTGTCGCCAGTGGCGAGCCAACGTCCTCATCCATCCTGCTGTGGACACGCTATATCGGCAGCGGCCCGGAAAGCCGCCTGATCGCCGAACTGTCCGAAACGCAGGACTTCACCCGCCCCGTCGCCGGCGGCAACATCACCGCCAGCGAGGCGCGCGATCATACCGCGAAGCTGACGGTCACCGGCCTGGCGCCCGGCCGCTGGTACTATTACCGCTTCATTGCGCCGGACGGCAGCAGCAGCGCCATCGGCCGCACCCGCACCCTGCCAGAGGGCGATGTCGCGCAATTCAACCTTGGCGTCTTTTCCTGCTCCAACCTCGGCTTCGGCTTCTTCAATGCCTATGCCCATGCCGCGATGGCGGGCGACATTGATCTTGCCATCCACCTTGGCGACTATCTCTACGAATATGCGATGGGCACCTATCCGCTGCGCGAACGCCATGTGGCCGGGCGCGGGTTCCTGCCCGAAACCGAGATTATCCAGCTCGCCGACTATCGCCTGCGCTATGCCAGCTACCGCGCCGACCCCGCGCTGCAACGCATCCATCAATGCCTGCCGATGCTCGCCCAGCCCGACGACCATGAATTTGCCAATGACGCCTGGTCAGGCGGTGCCGAAAACCACAGTCCCGACAGCGAGGGCGACTGGCAGACGCGCAAAGCCGCTGCGCTTCAGGCATGGCACGAATGGATGCCGGTCAGCGACACGCCTTACCGCAGCTACGAAATCGGCACCCTCGCTACCATCGCCATGCCCGAAACCCGCGTCACCGGGCGGATGCAGCAGCTTGAAATGCACCCCGAGCTGCTCAGCGAGGCGGAACGGGGCGCCGCCCTTGCCCGCTTCCGGGACACGGTGTGGAATGCTGCGGACCGGACATTGTTGGGCATGGTACAGGAAGCCTGGCTGGCCCGCACCCTCGCCCATTCCGCCCGCAACGGCACCCGCTGGCAGGTGCTGGCGCAACAGGTGATCATGGGCAGTATCTATCAGCCACAGGATACCGCCAGTTGGTTCCCCGCCAACGCCCCCGCCTATGTCCTGCGCCGGGTGGAAGCAGGCGCCGCCGCTGCCGCCGCTGGCTTGCCCTTCAACCTCGACGCGTGGGACGGCTATCCCGCAGCCCGCGCCCGCCTGCTCTCTGCGGCGCAATCCGCCGGGGCCAATCTCGTCACCCTTTCGGGCGACAGCCACAATGGCTGGGCGTTCGACCTCGCCCATGATGGACGCCCGGCCGGTGTCGAATTCGCCGGGCAAAGCGTGACCTCGGGCGGCTTTGAATCCTACACCCCGGTCTCGCCAGACCGGGTGGCGAACGCGCTGCGGCATGCGAACCCAAGCCTCAAATGGGTCGATACATCACGTCGCGGCTATATGAAGGTCAGCCTGACGCCCGATCGCGCCTCCTCGACCTTCAGATTGTGGGACAGTGTGCGCACCGCCGATGCCGCAATGGCCGGTGAAGTCACGCAAAGCGTCGATCACGGCCGCAACCAGCTCAACGGCTGAATCCACGCCCGACCGGGCATAGACGCCCGGCCTGTCACACAGTCGTCACACCGGTGACGCGCATCTGTCACCAAAGTGGCACGGCCCTGTCATGCCCGCCCCATAGACGCTGCCCCGGCGGCGAATCGGGGGTGCATTTTCCTGCTCCGGATTCGGCGCGATCCATTCGTCCCGGTTCCCAGAACCCATGTCCGGAGCAAGACATCCCATGGCACACTTCGCCCTTATATCATCCAGCCGGGGACGCGCCGCCCTGCTCGCCGGTGTCGCCGCGCTGACGCTGACCGCCTGCGGTGCCGACGACATTGCCTCGCCGGGCGAAGGCACCATCGTTCTGCCGGCACCGGCTCCGGCCCCAGCCCCGGCTCCGACACCCACGCCAACGCCGACCACCGTCACCCCGACGGCCGCATGCCCCACCATCGCCGGCCCCGATCAGCTCACCAACCTCGGCACGATCAGCGGCCCGCAGGGCGAATGGCGCAATTGCGGCTTCCCGGCGCGATTCACCGCCACCACCGCCATCCCCAAGGTCGCCGGGGTCATCTACTCGCTGCCCGGCCGGGTCGATGTCGGCACCGATCAGGGCGCGTCCAGCACCAACACTGTCGTCACGCTGACCATTGATCCGGGTGTTACCGTGTTCGGCGCAACCGGCGTTTCCTATCTTGTCGTCAATCGCGGCAACCGGATCGACGCCGTCGGCACGCCGACCCAGCCGATCGTCTTTACCGGTCGCGGCAATGTCGTTGGCTCGGCCGACGACCAAACGTCCCAGCTGTGGGGCGGTGTCGTCCTGCTCGGCCGAGCGCCGATCACCGACTGCCTCGCGCCCGGGGCTGCTCCCGGCACTGTCGCGTGCGAACGCGACACAGAAGGCACGTCGAACGCGCTCTACGGCGGTGCACAGCCAGCCGACAATTCGGGCCGCATGAGCTATGTCCAGATCCGCTATTCGGGCTTCATCCTTTCAGCCAACTCCGAACTGCAAGGCCTGACTCCCTCAGGCGTCGGCAGCGGCACCCAGATCGACAATATCCAGATCCACAACAGCTCGGACGACGGCATCGAAGTGTTCGGTGGCCGGGTCAACATGAAGCGGCTGGTCATCACCGGTGCGGAGGATGACAATCTCGACACCGATGTCGGTTACAAGGGCAATATCCAGTATGTCATCGCCGTTCAGCGCGCTGGCGGTGCCGTCGGTGACTCGATCATCGAAGCCGACTCGAACGGTAATGAGGAAGCGGTCCCGCGTCAGGCCGTCAACCTGTCCAACTTCACCTTCATCCAGCGTTCGACCTCTGGTGCCAACGCCACCGCCATGCTGATCCGTGGCGGCGCCGATTACAACATGTCGAACGGTATTGTCATCGCTCCGGGGCTCAGCTGCCTTCGCCTCAACAGCGCCACAACAACCCGTGCGACCGTTGACGCTGCTCTGGATGAACTGGGTGCGCCCAAATTCAACTCGGTCCAGATGCAGTGCGGCAGCTCGCCCTTCACCGGATCGGGCGGCGTGACCAACGCCGATGTGCAGACGCTGTTCACCGCCGGCACCAACAACAGTTTCGGCTACACGCCGTCGCTGGTCAGCCTGTTCATCAACGGCGCAACCGAAACCGGCATCACCCCGTTCAACGCCCGTTCCCTGAACGCCTTCTTTGACACCACCAGCTATATCGGTGCGGTCAGGGACGCCAACGATACCTGGTACACCGGTTGGACCTGCAACTCGTCGACGGCCAACTTCGGCTCGGCCAGCCGCGCTTGCACGCTGATCCCGACCTGATCCGCCACTGACCCGTATCAGGCGGAGGGTCGGTCCGGCCCTCCGCCCCTTTGCATATCTGTTCCAGTCCAAAGGGGGACTATCCCATGAAGCCGCAATCCCTGCTGCACCTGCTCCTGCTGTCAACCGCGCTGGTGGCGCCCGCCGCCCATGCCCAGACAGGGCCGACGGAATCACCCGTCGAATCCTTGGACGGTGACGCAGCGCCGGAATCCAGCGAAGGCGGCCAAGAAGCGGACGTCTCGGTGCCGGGCTTTGACGGCGCGGACATTATCGTGCGCGGTCGCTTCACCCCCAATCCACTGCGCGCCACACCTGAAGTTGTCTCGGTCCTGTCGACCGCAGACATCGCCCGTACCGGTGAAGGCGACATTGCCGGCGCACTCGGCCGGGTAACCGGCCTGTCGGTCGCCCGTGGCGGCTATGTCTATGTCCGCGGTTTGGGTGACCGCTATTCGCTGGCCCTGCTCAACGGTTCGCCGCTGCCCAGCCCCGAACCGCTGAAGCGCGTCGTGCCGCTCGACATTTTCCCGACCAACATTATCGCCTCGACGCTGGTCCAGAAAAGCTACTCGGTGAATTTCCCAGCCGAATTCGGCGGTGGCGTGGTCAATCTCACTACCCGTGCCATCCCCGACGAAAGCTTCCTGTCAATCGGCGGCAGCCTGGGTGGTGACAGCGAAACCACCGGGCAGCTCGGCTATGTCTATTATGGCAGCCCGACCGACTGGACCGGCTTTGACGATGGCACGCGCGATGTCCCCGCAGGCCTTGCCGCCGCTTTCGCCAGCGGCAAGCCGATCATCGAAGGCGCTGATTTCAGCCGGACCGATCTCCAGACCCTGGCCATGAGCCTAGTCAACAGCCGCACCTCGCTGCTGCAGACCAATAACAACATGCCGGTCAACTGGTCGGGAACGCTGACGGGCGGCACTTCGTTCGACATCGGCGACAGCCGCTTTGGCATCATCGCCACCGCCGGAATCTCGAACAAGTGGCGCACCCGCGACACACTTCAGCAAACCTCGCTGGAACTCGACCTGTCGGGCGACCCGCAGACCGATTATCGCCGGGTCATCACTGACAATCGCGTTGTCGTGAACGGCCTGCTCGGATTGGGCGCGGAATTTGGCGAGCATCGTCTGCGCTGGACCAATCTCTACATTCGCGACACGCTCAAACAAGCTCGTCTCGCCACCGGCACCGACCAGAACCAGGTTGATCGCGACATCATGGTGCAGGACACTGCCTGG
This sequence comes from Sphingomonas lacunae, assembly GCF_012979535.1. Classification (NCBI taxonomy): domain Bacteria; kingdom Pseudomonadati; phylum Pseudomonadota; class Alphaproteobacteria; order Sphingomonadales; family Sphingomonadaceae; genus Sphingomonas; species Sphingomonas lacunae. The sequence goes on along the minus strand of NZ_CP053015.1, from coordinate 1,503,278 downwards.
TATGAGCGCCAGCTGATCGACAGCCAGATTGTCGGTGAGTTTGAATTCGGCCCGTTCAGCCTCGATCTGCGCGGCAGCTATGCCAAATCGCAGCGTGAGGCGCCCTATGAACGGACCTTCACCTATGTCCGCACCAACCTGCCGTTGGCACAGGACCCGACCGGTGACCGCTTTGTCAACGACCTCGGCGGCAACAAGGGCGGGGCGACCATCGCCTTTTCCGACCTCAATGAAACCCTGTGGTCAGGCGGAATTGACCTTTCTTATGAACTGGCGCCCCAGACCACGCTCAGCGTCGGCTATGGCTACAGCGATACCCAGCGCATCGCCATCCGTCGTGCCTTCCAGTATCGCGCCGCCAACCTGCCGGTCGCCGTCCAGCAATTGCGTCCCGACTATCTCTTGTCGGATGCCACCATCCAGCAGTTCGGCATCACCCTCCTCGAAACCTCGGCGCAGGACGGCACCGCAGCCTTTGACGCTGCCCTGACCACCCATGCCGGCTATGCGCAAATCCAGGCGCCGGTCGTCGAAAGCCTCAACGTCAATCTGGGCGTCCGCTACGAAGACGCGACCCAGACAGTCGTGCCCATCGACCTGTTCGGCAGCGGCGGCAGCGCCATCGCCGCGACCAACCTCGCCAACGACTATTGGCTGCCTGCCGTCACCCTGACCTGGGAAATGGCAGAGGACATGCAATTGCGGGTCAATGCCTCGCGCACCATCGCCCGGCCCCAATTCCGCGAACTGGTCGCGCAAGTCTATCAGGACCCGGAATCGAACCGCCTCTATCGCGGCAACCCTTCGTTGACCGACAGCCGGCTGTGGAATGCAGAGGCGCGCTACGAATATTATTTCGCCCGCGAACAGCGCATCACCGCCGCCGCCTTCTGGAAGCGGATCGATAATCCGATCGAGGCCTACACCTCGCAGGACAGCAACACCGTCAACACCAGCTATGCCAACGCGCCCACCGCCAGCCTCTATGGTGTCGAGTTCGAACTGCAGAAATATTTTCCGCTCGATACATGGGGTGGGGATTTCTGGGCCAATCGCCGGGCCGTGCTCATCGCCAACTACACCTATACCCAATCAGACATCAGCGTTGCAGCCAATGACACCACGGTAATCAACGGCCAGACGCTGGATGCTTCGGATTTCTTCTTTGACGGCTCCCCGCTCACCGGCCAGTCGGACCATCTGGTCAACCTGCAATTTGGCCTTGAGGACACCGAAACCAATTCGCAGCAGACGATCCTGATCACCTATTCGAGTCCCCGCGTCACCAGTCGCGGTCCCTCGGGTCAGCCGGACATCCAGGAACATCCCGGCATCCAGATCGACTTTGTCGCACGTCAGGGCTTCACCCTGTTCGGCCGCGAACTCGACGTAAAGCTGGAGGCCCGCAACCTGACCGGCCGCCGCTATGAGGAATATCAACAGTCCGGCGCCAACCGCATCTGGTTCAACCGTTACCGGCTCGGGACAAGCGTCTCCCTTGGTGCCACGCTCAAATTCTGAACTTCCCGGCCCCTCCCCCAGGGAATCCTGCCCCTTCCGTCACGCCGGTGCCGGAAGGGGCTTGTTTTGGTGCCAATCGCCGGGACCTGTCATATTTCCGTATTGTGAGTGTCACCATATAGTCACGCGACTGTCATAGCGGCGACTCGCATGACGTATCCGCGCTCTCAAGGGGAATGAACGGCGGCCATGGTGATGACCATCAACCAGCGCCTGCGCCAGCGGCTCGGTTCGCTGCGGGCCAGCCCCGGCGGCTGGCTTATCGCGGCCCTGTCGCTGGTGCTGATTATCCAATGCGCGCGTCTGGTCTTTGTCTTGATTACCCCCGCGACACCTGTCGGCGCATGGCAACCCCGCCAGCCCGTCGACATGCCCGCCGATGCCAAGGCGGACCTGTTCGCCCGCGTCGACCCCTTTTACCGCAGCGTTGCACCAACCGAAGCGGGAAGCACCACCGTCACCTCGCTGCAACTGCAACTGTTCGGCGTCCGCATTGACGGCGGGGGCGGATCGGCGATCATTGCCGGCGGTGATGGGATTCAGAAAAGCATCGGTGTCGGCGAGGACATCCAGCCCGGCGTTCGCCTGAGGTCCGTGCATTTCGACCATGTCGCCATCGACAATGGCGGCAAGATCGAGCTGCTCTACCTCGACCAGGGCCAAGCCACAGCCTCTGCCCCCGCCAGCGCCGACAGTCCCGCAGGCACACCCACCACCGCCATCCCCGCGCCCCAAGCCGGGGCCCCGCTCAGCGCCGCTGCCCTGCGGTCCGGTCTCGCGCTCAGCCCGCGCACCATCGGCAACCGCGTCACCGGGATCAGCGTCGCGCAACAGGGTGATGGCACCACCTTTGCCGCCGCCGGTTTACGTGCCGGAGATGTGATCCGCGCGGTCAATGGTCGCCCGATCACCTCTGCGGCAGATATCTCCGCCATCTCCGCCCAGCTTGCCCCCGGCGCCCGCCTCAGCCTTGATGTCGAACGCGGCGCGGGCACCGTGCCCATCGCCATCACCATCCCGAACGGAAACCCATGACCGGCCACGCCTTCCTTCGCCACGCCCTGTTCGGCAGTGCCATTGTCCTCATGGCGGCCCAACCGGTCCTTGCCCAGCATGTCCTCAACGTCCGCGATGCCGACATCCGCGCCTTCATTGCCGATGCAGCACGCGTCACCGGCCGCACCTTCGTCGTCGATGGCCGGGTGCAGGGGCGCGTCACCGTTGTCACCGAACGCCCGCTCAACCGCGCCGAATATTTCGAGATTTTCCTTTCCACCCTGCGCGCCAATGGCATGATCGCCATACCCCTGCCCAACGGCAGCTATCGCATCCAGCCGGTCGATGGCGCCGCTGCCCAGCCGAGCCGCCTCGGCACCGCCGGCGCCGCCGCCAACCAGCTGGTGACCGAAGTCGTCCGCCTGCGTCATATCGACGCGACACAAGCGATCGAAACGCTGCGCCCGCTGGTCAGCGCGCAAGGGTCGGTCACCGCCAACCGCAACGCCAACAGCCTGGTGGTCGTCGATTTTGCCGACAATGTCCGCCGCATCCGCGCCCTCGTCGCCTCGATTGACCGCGACGCCAGCGCCACGCGCCTCGTTCACCTGCGCAATGCCGGCGCGCGGGAAATCGCCGCCTCGCTGCAGCAACTTGGCGCGGGACAGGCCGGCGCCAATGGTGCTCCGGCTACCGGCGCGGTCACTGTCGCCGCCTTTGACAGTTCGAACAGCATCGCGATCCGTGGCGACGCTGCCGCCGTCGAACGCTTTGCCGCCCTCGCCAACGAGCTTGACCAGCGTTCCGCCTCCTCGGCTGAAGTGCGCGTCTATTGGCTCAACCATGCCGATGCTGCCCGTCTGTTGCCGACGCTCCAGCAACTGGTCGGCGGCGGCAGCGACCCGGTGCCTCCGCCCGCAGCACCATCATCGGCAGGTGAAGGCAATGGCAACGCCGCCCCGGCCCCGGCCCCCTCGGCTCCGGCCACCACAACCGCCGGCGGTCGCGGCAGCATCGTCCAGCGAGGGCCAGCCATCGTCACCCGCTACGAAGGCGCCAATGCCATCATTGTCGCTGCCAATGCCGATGTGCAGCGGCAGTTGGGCGAGTTGATTCGCCAGCTCGACATCCGCCGCCGCCAGGTTCTGGTGGAGGCCATCGTCGTCGAAATCGGCAATGACGCCGCCCGCCAGCTTGGCGTGCAATTCCTTCTTGGCGGCCAGAACACACCCTTCGTCGCGACCAACTACAGCAACGCCAACCCCAATATCCTCAGCATCGGGGCTGCCGTCGCCGGCTATGAACTCTCCCGCGACACGACGACAATCAACGGCAATGTCGTTACCACCACCTCGACCAACCCGTTCGGGAGCGCCGTCTCCGAAGCAGCGGCGCAAAGCCTGCTCACCGCGACCGGCGGCTTTGCCGGCTTCGCCGGGGATGTCGGCCGCAACACGGTGTTCGGCGCGATCATCAACGCGGTCCAGTCGGACACTGCCTCAAACCTGCTCGCCACGCCGCACATCGTCACCCTCGACAACAGCCCGGCGAGCTTCCTCGTCGGTCAGGAAGTGCCGGTGACCACCGGCGAGCGCCTGTCCAACAATTTCGACAATGCCTTCCGCACCGTCCAGCGTGAGGAAGTCGGCATCAAGCTGGAGGTCACGCCCCAGATCAACGCCTCCGGCGAGGTCACCCTCTACATTTCTCAGGAAGTGTCCAGTGTCGCCGGGCCCGTCTCCAGCCGTTCGAGTGACCTCGTCCTCAACAAGCGGCGGTTTGACACGGTAATGACAGCCGACAATGGCCAGATTGTCGCCATCGGCGGCCTGCTCAATGATGATGAGCGCCGCACGCTTGAGCGGGTTCCCCTGCTCTCGGACATTCCGCTGCTCGGTGAACTGTTCCGCTCCCGCTCGCGCAGCCACGCCCGCACCAATCTGATGGTCTTCATCCGCCCGACCATTCTTGAAAATGCTGCCGACAATGCGGCGATGACCGCGCGCCGCTACAATTTCATCCGCGCCGAGCAATTGGCGCGTGATCCGGAAGCGGAACCGGAGATCGACCTGCTCGTTCGCGACTATCTGGGCACCACCCCGCCCGCCGTCCAACCGCGCGCCGACGATGTCACGGTCAGCGGCGGTCCGCTCACCGAATGGCGCGCGCCCGATGCGCCAATGGCCAGCACAGCCGTTCCACCGAGCGACCTCGCACCACCCCCACCTCAGCCCTCATCCGAACCGCAGGGCCAGTGACGGGCACAGTGACCATGGTCGTCGAACCCATCCCTTATGCCTTTGCCTTGAAACAGGGCGTGCTGCTGGCCGGGGAACGCGACGGTGCACCTGTCGTCGCCCTGCGAGAGGGCAGCGACCCACGCGTGCTGATTGAGGTCCGCCGCCACCTCACCCACGCCTTTGCCGTCGATCTGGTCAGCGCCAGCCGCTTCGACGAATTGCTGGCCGATCATTATGCGATGGACAGCCGCGCCGCCATGGCCGGAGCCATTGCCGCAGGGGAAGGCAGCCTTGATCTGCTCGCCACCGACCTGCCAACCGCCGAGGATCTGCTCGACAGCGCGGATGATGCCCCCGCCATCCGCCTGATCAACGGCATCATCGCCGACGCCGCGCGTCAGGGCGTCAGCGACATTCACATCGAACCCTATGAAAGCGGCCTTGTCGTCCGCATGCGGATAGACGGCCTGCTGCGCGAAGTGCTGCGGATGCCGGCCCATGTCGCACCCGTCGTTGTCAGCCGTATCAAGGTCATGGCCCGGCTCGACATTGCCGAACGCCGCGTGCCGCAGGACGGCCGCATCGGCCTGACGCTGGGCGGCAAGAGCCTCGATGTCCGTGTCTCCACCCTGCCCAGCCGCGCAGGGGAGCGCGTGGTGCTGCGCCTGCTCGACAAGGATACGGCGGGCATCGACTTTGACCGGCTCGGCCTGTCGGGCGAGGCAGAACGCATCCTCACCACCGCGCTCGCCGAACCCAATGGCATCATCCTCGTCACCGGCCCGACCGGATCGGGCAAGACAACCACCCTCTATGCCGCCCTGAAACGGCTCAACGACGGCAGCCGCAACATCCTCACCGTCGAGGACCCGGTCGAATATGCGGTCGACGGCATCGGCCAGACACAGGTCAATCCAAAGGTCGGCCTGACCTTTGCCGCCGGTCTGCGCGCCATCCTGCGGCAGGACCCCGATGTTGTCATGGTCGGCGAAATACGCGACCGGGAGACGGCCGACATCGCCGTGCAGGCCTCGCTCACCGGCCACCTCGTCCTGTCGACCGTCCACACCAATGACGCGGTCGGCGCGATCACCCGGCTGCGCGACATGAAGGTCGAGCCCTTCCTGATCGCCTCCTCGCTGCGCGCCGTCGTTGCCCAGCGCCTCGTCCGCCGCCTCTGTCCCGATTGCCGCCGTGCCGTGCCCGCCGACGCCAGCATCGCCGGCATGGTCGGCATCGCCCCCGGCACCGCCATCTTCACCGCCACTGGCTGCCCCGCCTGCTCCAACAGCGGCTATCGCGGCCGCATCGGCGTCTATGAGGCGGTGCAGGTTGATGAGACCATCCGTCGCCTGATCAACGAGAGCGCCGACGAAAGCGCCATCGCCGCCCACGCCTTTCTATCCGGCCCGACGCTGACCAGCGCCGCCCGCGCGCTTGTGCAGCAGGGCGAAACGACGGTCGAGGAAGCCATCCGCATTTCGCGCCGCGAAGAGGGCGAGGCGGGATGAGCCATGGCTGATTTCCGCTATCTCGCCATTGACCCCGCTGGAAAGGAAAAACGCGGCCACATCAGCGCCGAGGATCGCGCCGCTGCCGAGGCCAAGCTGGTCCAGCGCCGCCTGTTCGTCGTCGAATGCACCCCCGGCACAGCTCCGATCAAGGGCCAGTCCCTCCTCACCCTGACCCGCAACCGCATCAGCCAGCGTGAGCTGACACTGTTCACCCGCCAACTCGCCACCCTGACCGAGGTCACTCCGCTTGAGGAAGCCCTGCGCACCGCCTCGCGCCAGTCCGAGACGGCACATGTCCGCACCATCATCGGCAATGTCCATGCAGGCATTGTCGAAGGACGCCGCCTCGCCGACGCCATGGCGCGAGAACCCAAAAGCTTCCCCGCCCTCTACCGCGCCATGGTCAGCGCCGGTGAAAGCTCGGGCTCGCTGCCGACCATCCTCACCCGCCTCTCCGCCCTGCTCGAACGGCAGGCCGAAGTGCGGGGAAAGCTGATCTCCGCGCTCGCCTATCCCGTCGTTCTTGCGCTCGTCGCCCTGTCGGTCATCGCCGCGCTGATGATCTGGGTGGTGCCAAAGGTGGTCGAACAGTTTGACACGGTCGGCCAGCAACTCCCGCTGCTCACCCGCATCGTCATCGCCCTCTCGTCCTTTGCCGCCAATTGGTGGTGGGCAGTATTGATTGCTCTCGGCCTTGTCGCTGCCGGCGGCTGGGCCTTGCTCCGGAAACCTGGCCCGCGTCGCGCCTTTGACGGCTGGCTGTTGCGCCTGCCCCTGCTCGGGCGGCTGCTGCGGGATCTGCACGCCGCCCGCTTTGCCCGCACGCTCTCGACGATGGTGGCCAGCCGCCTGCCGCTGATCGAGGGACTGCGCCTGACCATCCCGACCATCCGCAACAGCGTCCTCGCCGCTGCCACCGCCGACATTGTCGAACAGGTGCGCGGCGGTGGCAGCCTTTCGGCCGCCATGCGCAGCGCGAATGTCTTCCCGCCGCTGCTCGTCTATCTTGCCGCCAGTGGCGAGAGCGCGGGACAGCTCGACACGATGCTCGAACGCGCCGCCGACTATCTTGAACGCGAATTCGACCGCTTCACCTCGACCGCGATGGCGCTTCTCGAACCGCTGATCATCGTCATCATGGGCGTCATCGTCGCGCTCATCATCCTCTCGATCCTGCTTCCCATCCTGCAACTCCAGCAAATGACCGGACCCTGATCCATGCTGCCTTCCCTCATCCGCCTCCTCACCCGCCGACCGCTGCCAAAGCGGCCCCGCGATGAACAGGGCTTCACCCTCACCGAACTGATGGTCGTGCTGTTCATCCTCGGCCTGCTCACCACCATCGTGCTGATCAATGTCCTGCCCAGTCAGGACAAGGCGATGGTGACCAAGGCCAAGGCGGACATCGCCACGCTCGAACAGGCGATGGAGATGTACCGGCTCGACAATCTCAGCTACCCGACCGCTGCCGACGGCATCGCCGCGCTGCGCACTCCGCCGGCCAGCCTCACCGATCCCACTCGTTACCGGTCAGGCGGCTATGTCCGCGACCTCCCCGATGACCCATGGGGTCGTCCCTATCAGCTTGAGGTCCCGGGCCGGAATGGTGCCCCGTTCAGCATCTATTCGCTGGGTGCCGACGGCGCGCCGGGTGGCAGCGATGACAAGGCCGACATTTACGGTGGCTCGAACTGATCGCCTTCCCCTGACCCGCGAAGCCGGCTTCACGCTGGTCGAGCTGATGGTTGTGCTGGCGCTGGTTGGTCTTGCCGCGACCGCCGTGATCCTGTCGATGCCCCCGTCAGGCGGCGGAGCGATGGGGCAGGCGACGCGCTTTGCCGCCCGGATCGCGGCGCTGCGCGACACGGCGGTCATTGATGCTCGCCCGCATGGCCTGTGGGTCACCGCTTCGGGCTATGGCTTTGAACGGCGCAGCGGTGGCCAATGGCAACCGCTAGAGGATGGCCGTCTTGCCCGGGATGACTGGGCCAGCGGCACGGCGGTCAGCATCAATGGCGCCAGTCAGGGCCGCCTCGCCTTTGACCGGGTCGGCTTGCCCAGTGCGCCCTTGCGCATTGATTTCACCAGTGGCGGCACCAGCGCGAGCGTCATCGTCAGTGCCAGCGGGGAGGTCAGTGTGCGATGACCAACCACCATGCCACGGACCAGTCGGGTTTCACCCTGCTCGAAATGCTCGTCGCGCTCGCCATATTGTCGATCGCCGCGCTTGCCCTGGTCCGGCTTGATGCCTTCACCGTACGCTCGACCACCGATCTCGACACGCGCTTGATCGCGCGCATCGTCGCCGCCAACGCCGCCGCCGACGCCCTCACCGATCCGGCTCCGCCAACCATCGGCCAGTCCCGCTCCAGTATCACCAATGGCGGCATTGTTTGGACAATAAATCAACAGGTTACGGCCACAGCAGACCCTTCGGTCCTGCGCATCGAGATCCGCGTCACCGCCCCCGACGGCACCCCCGCCCGCCTCACCACCGTCCGGGTAACCGGCTGATGCCCACCCCCCGGAAAGTGGCTCTAACTCGCCCTCTACAACAGGGCTTCACGCTCGTCGAAATGCTCGTCGCGCTCGCCATTTTCGCGCTGCTCTCAACTGCCGGCGTCCTCCTCCTGCGCGCCAGCATCGACACCCAGTCGGTCATCAGCACGCGCCTCGATGACAGCGGCGGCCTCAACCGGCTGCGCGCCCTGCTCGGACGCGAACTCGCCACTGCCCAGCCCCGCCCCAGCCGTGACGAGCAGGGCCAGTTGCGCCCCGCCCTCGCCGGTACCGCCACCAGCCTTGCCTTCGTCCAAGCCAGCGCGGGCGATGACAGCGGCCCCGCCCTCGCCCGCGTCAGCTACACCCTCGACACAAACACCCTCGTCCGTCGCACCAGCGCCGCCCTCGACGGCGCCGGCGAAGGCGAAACGGCCGTGCTGCTGCGCAACGTCACCAGCCTCGCCCTGCGCTATCGCGGGCCTGATGGCGGCTGGTCAGACAGTTGGGCCGCGGGTGACGCCGCGCGCCTGCCGCTGGCGGTCGAACTGACCGTCCAGCGCAGCAATGCCGCACCGCTCACCATGCGCTTCCTCGTCGCGCCCGATGGCCTCGCTCCAGAGGGGATTGCGGGAGGGCAGACATGAGCCACACCGCGCCTCACCGCGAGCAAGGCGCCGCCCTGCTCACCGTCCTGCTACTGGTCGCGGTCATGGCCGTCATCTCGGCCACCGCGATCGAGCGCCTCACCCTCGCCACCCGCCTCGCTGCAAGTGCCAGCGCTATCGAACAGGCGCGCCACTATCATCTCGCTGCCGAAGCCCTCGCACTCAGGCGCATTGATCAACTCGTCAAGGGCAAGTCACAGGTCACACTCGAGGGAGACTGGCTCGGCAAGCCCTTCATCCTGCCTCTCCCAGGCGGTGGCAGTGCCGAACTGACGCTGACTGATGGCGGCAACTGCTTCAACCTCAACAGCCTTGTCGCCGATTCCACTGTCGGCGGCAGTGCCCAGCGCGCGCTTGCCCTTGAACAGTTCATCGCCCTGATGCAGGCCGTCTCGATAGATCGCGCCCAGGCGGACCGCATTGCCGCCAGCGCAGCCGACTGGATCGACGCCGATCAGAACGCCGTTGCTCTCGGCGCCGAAGACGCCGCCTATGCTGTCAGCGCCACGCCTTATCGCACGGCAGACCGTGCGATGAGCGACGCGGCTGAACTGCGTGCCGTTGCTGGCGTGACCAAACAAAACTGGTCACGCCTGCGTCCGTGGGTCTGCGCATTGCCAACCAGCGAGCTGTCGCCGGTCAACGTCAACACGCTGTTGCCGGAACAGGCACCGCTGCTGATGATGCTGATGCCCACACGGCTGACCCCGGCTCAGGCGCGCGCTCATCTCGCCAGCCGACCGACCGGCGGCTATGGCAGCCTCAATCGTTTCTGGGCAGGCCCTGCTCTCGCCGGGCAACAACCGGGCGGTGAAGCAGCCGCCCAGGTCAAACTCGTTACCCGCTGGTTCCGCCTGCAAACACGGGTCAGAATCGGCAACAACATGACCGTCAGTGAAAGCCTGATCGACGCGGGCGCCCCTGAGACCCCGCCCAAAGTCATCCGGCGCCTTGAAGGAATCGATCAATGAAGTGGGAGTGCCCGTGAGCGCACAAGATGTCTTGATCGTTACCTTGCCACCGGCAGCAAGCCTTGCCGCGCCGGGTGAACCTGTGCACCACCGCAGCCATTGGTGGCATATGCTTGATGGCCAGGTGATTGCGTCAGGCAACACGCTTGATGACCTGCATGCTGCGACTGGGGATTCAACGAATGGCCAGACCATGCTGGTCGCACTTGCGCCCGTTGCTGATGTCACCCTCCAAGGCGCCAATTTTCCTGGTCTCACCGCACGACAGGCAGACGCCACCGCGCGTCTCCTTGCCGCGGAAAAGAGCATAACTCCGGCAGTCGATCTGCACATAGCCACAAGCCACACCACATCCTTTTCCGCAAACAGCCACCTCATCGCCATCACCAGCCACAGCCTCATGTCGCGATGGCGGGACTGGCTCGCAAGCTACGGTCTTGTTGCAGACCATGTGGTTCCCGCCGCCCTTCTGCTGCCATCACCACCGGTGGACCGACCCGGCTCGTTCGTTCGTGCGACGCTCGGTGATCAGCCAATTCTGCGGTCAGATAACACAGCATTCGTTGCGGATCCTGCGCTTGTCAGCCAACTCGTGGAAGATAGCGCGCGGATCATTGATACCCCCGCTGACACCATTGAACGGGCCATGCAGGACTTGTCCGAGGCCATTCCTCTGGATCTGCTTTGCGGCAAATGGGCCAAGGCCCCGCCCGCCTTGATCGATGCTTTCACATTAAGCCGGGCTATTCTGTTGTTTGGCCTCATCCTGCTCGCCAGCATTGCCATCCCCCTCGCGATGCTGGGGCGGCTAAAATGGGATACCGCTGCTCTGGATCGCCGCGCCACCGCTCAAGCCGCGAATGTCCTGACCGAACCCCTTCCGCTGGCTCAGGCCATCCCGCAACTTGATGAACGACTGGCGAACCTCGGTGGCGGCACCGCGCGCTTCTCGGCCACCTATGCTGCTTTGGTCGCCGCAATGGAACCAGCGCCCACCGTCGCACTCACCAATCTGGCCTGGAGCCCGGACGGGACATTGTCAGCAACATTGGCCGCACCCCGAACAGAGGATATCAACACCGTGCTTCTCGCGCTTCAGGCCGCCGGATACACAATCACTGCCACCCCGCGCAGTGGCACCGATGGACGCACCATGGGGGATATAACGATCAGGAGCGTTCGATGACGGTCCGATTGCGCCAATGGTGGGGCGGGCTTTCATTGCGCGAACGCTGGCTGGTAGGCATTGCCCTGGCTTTGTCCGCGGCTGTGGTCGGCTGGATTGCCGTTTACGCACCGCTCACATCCGCCCTGGTTGCCGCACGTGAAACGCATGCCATTGCACTTGAACGACATGCCGTCATTGCAGCCCGGGTTAAAGAAATCAGGAAACTGCAAGCTGCCGGACCGCGCGCCGCTCCCATCAACAGCTCCGCCAATGCCATCTCCGTGACACTCGTGCTCGCTCAGGGTGCTGCCGAGCAGGGCTTGACGTTGTCCCGCAACGAGCCCGCCGGTGACGCCGCGGCGACCATCGCCATCGCCAGTGCCCAGTCATCGTCGCTGGTCACATGGTTGACCCGACTGGAAAGCATGGGCCTTACAGTCACCGACCTGTCCCTGCGGCCTAATGCCGACGGCACCGTGGCGATGACAGCCAGCATCCGGCGGGCACAATGAGCAGACTCCACCTATGGACCCTCACGGCAATGATCCTGGCGTTCATCATGTGCCTGCCGCTGCGTTTGGCAGTCAGTCTCATCGGGCTGGAAGATGCAGGGTTGACGGCCCGAATGGCCAGCGGCACGATTTGGTCAGGCCGCCTCGAACAGTCACGGCTCGGCCCTTTCCACCTCGGAACAGTCGACACCGGCCTTTCTGCTTTGCCCCTGCTGCTTGGCCGGGCCCACTTTGTTGTCGAGAGAGCAGGGAATGGTGGCACCGGGCCATTGGCGGGCAGCCTGGAACTGTCGTCCGGGCGGCGCGCGATTGACCAACTCAGCGGTACCATCGGCATCACTGGCACAGCATTGGGAGGCCTCCCGGTCGAATCAGTGCAGCTTGATAAATTTTCCGTGCTTTTCCGGGATGGCCACTGCCGCCTTGCCAGTGGCAAGGTGCAATTGATGCTTGCGGGGCGCATTGCCGGCCTCGATCTGCGCAATGGCCTGTCGGGCAGTGCCCGTTGCCAAGGCCGGTCGTTGGTCATTCCGCTCGCTGGCCAGTCAGGGATGGAGAGACTTACGCTGACGATTGATGGCACTGGTCGCTATGAAGCCCGCTTCGGTATCGCCGCCAGCGACCCCATGACAGCGACAGCCTTATCCGCTGCTGGTTTCAGCAGCACGGCGGAAGGCTGGCATCGTGTCTTCCGGGGGCGGTTCTGACAGCCTTTGCTCCAGTCACAGCGGCCATGGCTGGCACCTTGTTGGGTGCGGTCTGGGGCAGCTTCATTGCGACCTGGGTCATTCGCGCTGGCCGGGCCCAATCCGTGACCGGACGCTCCGCCTGTGACGGGTGTGGCCGGACGCTCGCCATTGGCGATCTTGTGCCGTTGGTCAGCTGGGCGATGCAGCGCGGGCGCTGCCGCACATGTCAGGGGCGGATTGATCCACTTCATCCGGCGACAGAGGCCTTGGCCGGGATCATCGGCGGCCTTTGCCTATGGCACGCCCCGAACGGAGGAGGCGCCGCCCTCTTTCTGCTCGGTCTTCTGCTGTTGACACTCGCCCTGTTTGACGCCCGCCATTTCTGGTTGCCCCATAGGCTGAGCGCCACCACAGCCTTGGCCGGCCTGCTGTTCGGTGGCATTGCCACGGCATCACTCGGCATAGACGCCGCGTTGACCGACCGGCTGATTGGCTGCGCCAGTGGCTTTGCTCTACTCTGGCTGATCGGCGCGGGATACAAGATGCTGCGTGGACGTGATGGACTGGGAGGCGGGGATGCGCCCATGCTTGCCGCGCTTGGTGCATGGCTGGGCTGGGCCGCCTTGCCGATGCTGCTGTTGTTCGCCGCACTGGCCGGACTGGCAGTCGCTGTGACCCGCTCGGTCAATCGCGATCATGGCGTGACGCACGACTGGCGACTGATGCGCTTACCACTGGGGACTCTGCTTGCACTCGCAACGCCCCCCACCCTATGGTTGCTCGCCCATCAGTAAGCCACACCATCCGGCATCAGGGGATCAGCACCACCTTGATGCATTCGCCCCGCGCCTGCGCAGCAATCGCCTCATTGATCCGCTCAAGCGGGAACGTCTTGATCAAGCGATCAAAGGGAAAACGACCGGCAGCATGATGGGCGATCAGTTCGGGGATGAAATCCTGCGGCACGCTGTCGCCCTCGATGATGCCGATGATCCTGAGGCCGGGCGTCATGAGGGCGGCAATGTTGACGCTGATCGCCGCTTCCGCCTTGGCCGGAACGCCGACCAGGCCGATCGCGCCATGCGCACCCAGCGCAGCCAATCCGGCCTCGATCACCGGCACCACGCCCGATGTGTCAAAGGCAAAGTCGAGGCCGAGAGGCACGATTTCGCGCAACGCCGCGGTCAGGTCCGCCGTCGCCGCCGGGTCGATGACATGCGTTGCGCCCAGTTCAAGCGCGATGTCGCGCCGTGCGGCAATCGGCTCGACAAGGATGATCGTCGAGCAGCCCTGGATAACAGCACCCATCACCGCCGCCAGACCGACGGGGCCACCGCCGAACACAGCGATGCTTGATCCGGCATGGGCCTTCAGCGAGCGCATGACGCCGCCCGCGCCTGTCTGAAAACCGCAGCCCAGCGGCCCGAGCAATTCCAGCGCGACCTTTGACGTATCGACCTTCACCACATTGCTGGCGCGTGTGACGGTGAGGGTCGAAAAGGAGGACTGGCCAAAGAAGTGCGACGTCAGCCGCTCACCATCCTTGGCATAGGCGGTCGAGCCATCCTCCAGCCGCATCCCGGCATAGTTGAGCGGGACAAAATTCTGGCAATAGCTGGGCAGATGCTCGTCACAGCGCGGGCAGGCACCGCAACTTGAAAAGCCGACGACCACCTCGTCGCCGACCACCAGCCCCTCGACACCTTCACCAATCGCCTCGACAATACCCGCGCCCTCGTGGCCGAGCACGCCGGGCAGCGCAAAGGGAGCCAACTGGTCGCGGAACACCAGGTCGGTGTGGCACAGGCCGACACCCTTGATCGCCACGCGCACCTCCCCCGCGCGCGGTGCGTCGACCTCGATCGGCTCGACGGTGAAGTCGCCCCCGGGCTGATGGGCAATGGCGGCGCGGGCTTGGGTCATGGCAATTCTCCCTCTCATCTGGCGACAGGCTGGTGCACGGCGACGTTGCCCGCAATTGCTATCCGCGTCAGGTCAGTCCGGTTCGACCTCAAATCGGATCGGCACCGATTTCGGCCCGCAGACAAATTCGGATTCGGCCATGCGCGGTGTGCCGGTCAGCGTCACTGACTTCAACCGCGGGATCACCTGTTGCCAGAAACTGATCATTTCCATCCGTGCGAGGTGAATGCCAAGGCAGGTGTGCCCGCCAAAGCCGAAACCGACATGCCGGTTGGGCGAGCGCAGCGGGTTGAAAGTGAAGGGATCCTCGAACGCCTCTTCATCACGATTGGCCGAAAGGTAGGAGAGATACACAAGATCCCCCTTTTTGATCGTCCGGCCCTTGATCTGATAATCCTGCGTTGCCGAACGGACGAACTGCTGAACCGGCGTTGCCCAGCGGATGGTCTCCTCGACAAAGCCAGGGATCAGCGCCGGATCCGCCTTGAGCATCGCCAATATGTCGGGCCGTTCGGCCAATTGCCACATACCCGTGCCGGTCGTCGCGGCCGTCGTGTCATGCCCGGCGGTCGAGGCGATGATGAAATAGGAAATGAGCGCCCGATGCTCCAGCGGCCCGCCATCGACCTTGCCATTGGCGAGGACCGTGGCGAGGTCATGCGCCGGGCAGCGCCGGCGGTCCTCGATGATCGGCGTGTAATATTTCTCGAATTCGTCGAACACGATACCCCAGGTCTTGGTGATCTCGGTCGGGTCCTCAAGGTTCGACCCCGGCCGCCTGAGATCAGGGTCGGCCCAGGTGAACAGCCACTGTGTCAGTTCGAGCATCTTGGGATGGTCGGCCTCTGGCACACCGATCAGGTCGAGCACCACTTTCAGCGGATAGTGAAAGGCTATCTCGCCAGCAAAATCGACTTCCGGCGCATGGGCAAAGAATCGCTCGGCATAATCGCGGGCGATGCCATCAACCATTGGCTTCAATGCCTTCATGCTGGCCAGCGAAAAGCTGTCAGCGGCAACATCGCGATACTTCTTGTGCTCCGGCGGGTCGAGCTGGACCAGCGAGCGGAAGATGTTCGACTGGCCGCCGGTATACTGTTTGACCAGTTCCTCACCAGCCTGGCTGATCAGCGTCTTTGACCGGTCGCCACCATGGAAGATATCATCCTGCCGCGCGATCTCGCGCAGGTCGGCATATTTGGTGACGATCCAGTGCGGGTCATAGCCCGGCACCTCGACCTGATTAAGTGGATAGTCGCGCCGCAACCGGGTGAACAGCGCGTGGACCGCGTCGCGATCCGCAAAGGTTGATGGCGCAAAGGCGGGGGCCACCAGTTCGGGCGGGATCATCGGGGCATCGACAGTCGGGGTTATCGGCGCGTTCATTGTTTCTCTCCGCAACTTTGGCCTATCGTTACCTCACCATTGCGCGCCCGGTCTGTCAGGCAAAGGCTCGATCAAATGCAGTCAAAAAGCGCGCCAGCTTTCGGCCAATCAGGCCGTGCCCCAACGGCGCTGGCGATATTCGCGCGGACTTGTCCCGGCATAACTGCGGAAGGCGCGGCTGAAATGGCTCTGGCTGGTGAAACCCATCGCCTCGGCGACCTGCGCCAGGCTCATCTCGCTCTGCACCAGCATCTGCTGCGCCCGATCCAGTCGGGCCTTGAGCACATATTGATGCGGGGTGATGCCCGTCGCTTTCTTGAACACGCGACAGAAATGCGATGGGGTGATCCCCGCCATCGCCGCCATCTCCTCCAGGCTCATGTCCGCCTCGGGCTTGGCCTGGACCGCGTTGATAACCTTGTGCAGCCGATAAGCCGAGAAATCAGATGTCGGTATGTCGCTGACCGCTTCGCCCACTGGCGGCCCGGCGAGGATATGCGCCTTTAACGCATTGACCATCGCTGCCACATAATCGCGCCGGCCATCATTGTCGGGCGCATACAGTTCGGCAAGTATCTGCCGCGTCAGCGCCACGCCAAGCGGGTCGGCAAAGGCAAAGCGCATCTGGCGGAACAATTCCTGCTGGCTGCCGCTGCGCAACAGGTCGGACGAGACGCTCAGCGTCACCACATCAAGCTCGCCATCGACCAGCCAGCTTGTCCCAGTGCCCGCCGGATGCACCGTGGCACAGCCGGGGATCGAACTGGTCTCGCTCCATCCGTCGCGCATCCACGTTTTAACCTGCGGCTTGCCGGCGATGTGGACGATGAACATGGGGTCGGGCAGCGCCGGCACCGAATAGCTGCCGACAAATTGCCGCCAACGGCACAGGGACCAGCCGTCCCCGACGGACTCCAACTCTATCTCGGGCGGGCGACCGAACACGTCGCTGATGATCGCCTTGTTGTCCCAGACCTGCGTCATCACTTCCCCTCCCCCACGTTTGTCAGCTGGCCCCGACAACCCGTGTCGTTCCGGCAAAGGGCGGAACCGCATCCCAAGCGCTGCCGCACCACACCTCCTGTGTCGGAGTCAGACCTCTGGGGTCGTCAAGCGTCCCCGCCTTGACCATCGTCAGCCCCGGCATGGCCTCGACCAGCGAGACGATGGGTGAGCCGCAATTGCCGCAAAAGTGGCGCTCGACGCCCTTGCCGCTGTCGCCCCGGTCAGCATAGACGCGCGTTTCGCCGCTTTGGCTATACTGCGCATCCGTCACCACCGCGACCACGGAAAAGGCGCTGCCGCCCTGCTTCTGGCAGTGGGTACAGTGGCACACCGCCGTCACCAGCGGCTCACCGCTGATACTGTACCGCACCGCCCCGCACAGGCACCCGCCCTCGCGCGCCGCATCACCCATCCCTATCCTCCCCGCCTCAGAAACCGAAGCGGACCGACACCCCATAGGTGCGCGGCGGCGCCGGCACGAGGAAGTTGTACGGGAAACCCGCCCCGCGCAAGTCCAGACCATAGGCATAGGTCTTGCGCTCCAACAGGTTGTTGGCAAAGGCGCGCACCGTGATGCTGTCGTTGCTCCAGCCGAGCGCGACATTGACCTTGGCATTGGCACCCTGTTGCAGTTCGCTGTTCACCTGCGGCGAGCCGACGACATTGGTGTCATTGAACGGCGAGAAATATTGCCGGCTTGAATAGGCCAAGTTGGGCGACAGGGTCAGGTCGCCGCCGCCAATCTCTGCCATGTCCCAGTCAAAGCCGAGCTGCACCGTCGCGGTCGGCGCGAAGGGCAGCTGGTTCCCCGACAGGTTGGCGCCTTGCAGGTTCAAGCCCTTATACTCCGAATGGAGCAGGCCAAGCGCGGCATTGACCCGGAATGACGGGTCGAGCCGCAAGGTCGATTCAACCTCAAAGCCATATACGGTTGATGACGGTGTGTTGACCAGGAAGGAGACCGGTCCCGGCCGCGTGTCCTGCAACTGCTGGTTTGAATAGTCATAGTAAAACGCAGAGGCAGCAAAGGTGATGCGATTGTCCGCAGCCCTGCCCTTCAACCCGATTTCATAGGCGTTCACCCGTTCCGGCTCGATATAGTTGATGCCGCCCGATGAGGTGTAACCGCCGCCGTTCACCGCCCCGGCGCGATATCCCCGGTTGTAGCTGGCATACAGCAGCACATCATTCTCGAAGGTATAGCTCAACGCCACCCGCCCGGTCAGCGCATGATTGGTGTCGGCAATCGCATAGCGCAGCGCCGGATTATAGGCGCAGGTCCCCGCCGGCGTGACGCACGGCACCGTCGTGGCAATCGGTGTGTCCGGCGTGCCAACCGCACCGACGAACAGATAGGCAAAGCCATCATCATAGCTCGACTTGTCGGTCGTGTAGCGCGCGCCGAGCGTCAGCACCAAACGCTCGGCAATGGCGATGTCGGCCTGGCCAAAGATGGCGTAGGATTTGCGCTCCTGCCGGTAATGCTGGAAGAATCCGCCCGCTGGCGGCAGCGGCAGGTTGAAGCGGTTGTCGGTTATGTTGCGGTCCCAGCCATAGAAGAACCCGCCGACAAAGCTCAGCGCATCGCTTTCATAATTGGCACGCAGTTCCTGGCTGAACTGGCGATATTGCGACTGCCAAGTGATATCGAGCACATCGATCGGGGCGCCGTCAGCAGCCTGCTGCAAATCCTGGTTGCCGCCGTCATAGCTGGTTATTGAGGTAATCCGCAGGCTGTCAGACAGATCGATACCGACCGTTCCGGAAAAACCCCAGGCTTCGGTGTTGTTGTCGCCCATCCGGCTTTCATTGGTCTGCCAAAAGCCGAGCCCGGTGCGGAAAGCGAGGATGCCATGCGGGGCCGCCTGCGTCCCCCGGTCACGCCCGCCATAGGCACGCAACGTCACATCAACGGTGTCGCTGGGTTGGACGACCAGTGTCACCCGTCCTTGCAGGCTGTCGACCGAATTGCCGTCGCGCCCGCCAGGGAAGACATTTTCGATCTGCCCGTCGCCATTGGCATAATTGACCGCGATACGCAGGCCGGCAACATCCTCTGACAAGGTTGTCTCAAGCGCGGCTTGCGCCGTGAAGGTGTTGTAATTGGCATAGCCGATCTGAAGATAGCCCTCGCTGCCCGACAGGTCGGGGCGGCGGGTGATGAAGTTGATCGCCCCGCCCGTGGTGTTGCGGCCGAACAGCGTGCCCTGCGGCCCGCGCAGCACCTCGATCCGCTCCAGGTCGAACAGGCCCATGCCGTGGCTGGTGCGCGGCGCAATGTAGACATCGTCCAGATAGACACCGACCGGCGACGCCTGGTTAGAGTTATATTCGTTGGCGACACCGATCCCGCGCAGCGAGAAGTTGGGCTGGGTGTTGCCGAACGGGCTGTTGATCTGGAGGTTGGGCACCGCTGCGCCCAGTTGCGCGGAATTGGTGATGCCACGGTCAGCCATCGCGTCGCCCGACAATGCCGAGACCGCCAGCGGCACGTCGAGCAGCGACTGTTCGCGCCGCTGCGCCGTTACAACAATGTCGCCATCAGCCGCCGCAACCTCGGCTTCCTGCGCCAGTGCAATCGTCGAACTCGAAGCTGCAAGGGCTGCCAGCATCAACTGCCGATACGTAAAGCCTGCCATGTCACTCTCCCGCAACTGGGCTCATTTGACCCATTTGAAGAGAAGTTTAGGCGAGCACCGTCATTCTGGCTTTAGCCGCACTTGCATCCCGTTTTGACATTTCTTGCGCTGCCGCGGATTGGCTCAGGTCAGTCCGCCCGAGCCTCTGCCACCGCCGCGCGCAACTGGTCATAGCCCACCGCCCCGGTCAGCAGCTTGTTGCCGACAACCCAGCTCGGTGTGCCGTTAAAGCCCAGTTCGCGGGCAATGGCGATGTTATTCTCCAGCTCGCGTGTGATGGCCGGATCGTTCAGCTGCTCATTGTCCGCCGGCACCTCCAACGATTCCGCGGCCCTGATCCGTGCGCTGCTGTCCGGCGTGCCGGTTTCAAACAAGGCGCGATGCATGGACATGTAGCGACCCCGCCGAGCAGCAACGAGCGCCAGACGCGCGGCGGCCTCGCTGTCCCGCGAAAGAAGTGGAAGTTCCCGGAACACGACCTTCAGCTTGCGATCCTCGCGCAACAGCCGGTCTATGTCGGGAACGCTCGCCCGGCAGAATGTACAGGCATAATCGGTAAACACGGTCAAAACGACATCGCCATCCGCCGCTCCCGCCCATGCACCGGAAAAGGGCGCTTCAATCCGCTCACGCAGCTGATTGACCGCCAACGCTTGCCGATCGCTCTGCAATTTCTCCATCGCTTGCGGGATGATCTGCGGATTATTGAGCAGATAGTCCTGAATGGTGCGTTCAGTCGCTTCGCGGTTGATACCCGGGCCGCTCCACATCGCGCCAGCCCCGAAACCGGCGCCGAGCAAGGCTATCCCGCCCAGTACCCAGGTCGCCGGATGCCGCGCCCAGTCTGCCAGTGATCCAGCTGCGGGTGCTGATGGTCCATCGCCATCGCTGCGTCCGACGCCTTGCCCGCTGCCGCGACCACCACTGCTACCGGCCATCGTGCCGCCATTCGCGGAGTCTGATCCAGCGCCCAGCCCGGCATAGGCCGTGCCTGCCGCATTACTGGCGATGCTCTTCGGTGGCACGGATGGCTTCGCCATGACCGGCCTGTCAGCAGGTGCAGGGGCAACATCAACCGGCAGGGCCGGTGGTGTGACCGCTGGTGGCACGATCTCGGCCACCGGTTCGGCAAACAGTGGCAAGGCCGGGGAAGGACGGGCCGGTCTTGGCGCCGCCGCTTCCTGTTCGAGGAGCCGGTCAAGCTGCGATTCCACTGCCGGCTCACCCTTGCCCGTGCCTGTCCGTGACGCCATCGGCAATGCTGTAGCGTCGGCAACCTTGCGCGCTGCCCCGCCAATGCCAGCCCCCGCCGCACTGGCCCCCTTGGCCAGCCCGTCCTTCGCGGCACTCGCAGCCGCCTTGATCTTGGGCGCAGCGGCTTCACCGGCCCGGCTCGCCGCATCCATCGCGGCTTTGGCCGCTTCTCCTGTACCGGCAGCACCCTTGCCGATGATCCGGGCTGCGGCACTGCCCGCATCCCGGGCCCGACGTCCCAACTCAAGCCGCGCCAGTCTCGACGGCACATCGGCCTTGCGACCTAATGCGATGGTCCGGTCAGTAAAGGCACCCAACGCTCCGGCAATCCGTGTTCCGACATCACCGACCTGCTGCCGCAATCCAGGACCCTCGCCCGACTGTGGCGGGATGGCGATCGGCTTTGCCAGCAGCTCATCAGCGCTCAACGTTGCCGGGCGCTGCCGTTGCTGTGCAGCCTGCGCTGCGAACACGGCTTCAGCATCGGCAGGTCCCGCACCTCCGGCGGGAACCGTCGGCAACGGTTCTGGTCTGGCAACGGTGCCGGGCACGCTCTGCTGACCGCCCGCCTGATTGCGCAACCAAGGCTGATAATGCTCGCTTGCCGCGTTAGGGCTGCCGCCCTGTTCGTCATTGCTATTGCTCATGCGTCCCCCAGGGTGGGCCGGACTTCCCATTCTGCTGTGGGAAATCCGTCCCCTGCTGTGCCTCGCTGCATCAGCCTCGATTGGGATTACGTCTAGCCCGCCTTCGCTCTTCCTCCAAGCGCGCACGCGCGACCAGTGCAATATCCTGCGCCCGTAGCCAGTCCGGCGAATGTTCGGGCAGTCCGCCCAGCGCTGCTTCCGCGCTCATCAGCGCCAGGCCGGCCTGGCCCGTCATTGAGTAGCGTTCAGCCGTGGCAAGCGCGGCGCGCGCCTCATCCCCTTCATGTGCATAGACAATTCCGAGCTGATACCAGGCGAAGGGATTGTCATTGTCACGATTGACGGCAGTGCGCAGGACACTTTCCGCTTCGGCGAAGTTGGCGTTGTCCTCGGTGGCGATCAGCGCATGGCCAAGCATGGCAGCGATCAGCGGTTGGGCATTTGACCGTTCAAAGGCCCGTCGCAGTGGCAGCAAAGCCTCCGCCGGCCGGCCCGATTCGAGCAGCACCTGCCCTTGCAGTTCCAGGAAATAGGGATCGTCAGGCGCCATCGCCACCAGCGCTGCGGCCTCCGCCATCGCCCGTTCGGGATGGGCGCTCTTGTGCCAGGCATAGGCGCGGGCATAGCGGGCGCTCGCCGACTGATCACTCTCGGGAAAACGGCGCAGCGTCAGTTGGGGGTCATTGATAAAGCCTCCCAACTTGGCCTTGACCCGCTGAAACCGGGCTTCAAGCGCAGGCGGCGTCGGTGTGTCCCATGCCGGGTCGGCCATGTAGGTATCACGCAGGAATCGTATGCGATCGCCTGACATCGGGTGGGTCCGCCGATAGGCCTGATCATCATCCTGCGGTATATTGTACCGCATCTCCTGATTGAGCAGCGTTTCAAAAAAGGCAACGCTGCCGCGCCCGCTGATGCCAGCTGCCGACAGATAACGCGCGCCTGCGGCGTCGGCAGTGGCTTCCTGCGTGCGCGAATAGGCAAGATAGCTACCCAAGGCCGCCTGTTGGCCCGCCGCCATGATTCCGGCACCGGCTTCACCGCCTCCAGCCGCCATCGCAACGGCGCCCAACAACATCGACACCAATGCTATGGTCGTGGCCTTTTGGGCGCCATCAGTGCGCACGACATGGCCGCCGGCAATATGCCCCAATTCATGGGCAATCACGCCTTGGACCTCATTGGCGTTGTCCGCCGCCTCGATCAGGCCGCTATGGATATAAACGATCTGGCCACCCGCAACGAACGCATTGATGCTGCGATCGCCAATCAGAACAATGCGCACATCTGCCGGCCTCAGACCCGATGCACGAATCAGCGGCTCTGCCATTTCGTTAAGCAACGCCTCAGTTTCGGCATCACGCAATATCTGTTGTGCCTGCACGGGGCTGGCCGACATCACCATGGCGATTGCAGCAAACAGCATCATCCGGATGCTGCCGACCAACTTCTGGCGACCGCTATTGATCATGGCGAAACAGACCATCAGGCCGGGGGGCAGCGGATAGGGCGATGTCATCGCAAACTTCTCTCCATAGCCCCTCTGTCACTTGTGCAACTGAACCGGGCATGAAGTGGCGCGTCACCCTGCCCCCCGACAGGATGACGCGCCGTTCATTGATGGTCAGGAACCAAAGGTTCGCTGCCACCAACCGCGGCGGCGCTCGCCGCCCTCGGAAGCCTCATTCTTGCCATCTTCCGCCGATGGCGCAACAGTTTCAATTGAAACCATCTCACTCGCTCCACTATCGGCTGCCGTAACGGTATCGCTTGCAGCGATCTCGGCGGAAAGGCTTGCCTCGGCGGCCACATCGGCTGCTGCGGCCTTGCGGCTGCGGCTTGCCCGCTTGGGCTTGACCGGCGCCTCGGCGATCGGAGCATCCGCGTCGACCTCGACCGGTGCGCTTGCCTCGGCAACCGCTTCCGGTTCCGCCTTCTTGCGGCTGCGGCTCGCTCGCTTGGGCTTGGCGGGTGCGGCGTCGGCAACGTCGGTCGATTCGCTGCTCACCGCTTCGCTGGCTTCAGCCTGTTCCTCAACAGCTGCCTCGGCGACCGGTTCGGTCACCTTCTTGCGGCTGCGCGATGCGCGCTTTGGCTTGGCGGCGGGGACTTCGTCCGTCGCGGGTTCGGCATCGGCAACCGGCTCCACCATGTCAGCTGCTGTCTGCTGGTCAACCTCTTCCCCTGCTTCGGCGAGCACGGTCTCACCGCGGTCTTCGCCCCGGTCACCGCGACGTCCACGCCCGCCGCGGCGTCCGCGACGGCGGCGACGGCCGCCTTCACCTTCATCGCGCGCTGGCCGCTCGTCACCGGCCTCACCCGATGCGGCCTGATCGGCCTCATCGACTTCACCCGCTTCGCGATCCTCATCCTGCTCGGCATCACGCTCACGCTGGGGTTCACCCTCGCGGCCTTCGGCATCCCGGCGACCGCGCCGACGACGACCGCGGCGACGGCGACTGCCTTCGCGACCCTCGCCCCGCTCACGCTCACCACGTGATTCGCGCTGCTCCTCGCCATCGCCATCACCCTCATCATCGGCGTCGAGGGGCAGGTCTTCCTCTTCATCCTCATCGATGATCGGGGCAAATCGTGGCAAATTGGCAGGCGGCGGCCCGCTGACGTCCACCGTCATCCGCGCCCCTTCAGTCTGGCCATCGGACTGGACCTCGATGCTCACGCCATAACGCTGCTCAATTTCGGACAGTTCGGCCCGCTTGTTGTTCAGCACATAAAAGGCCGCTTCCTGGCTGGCGCGCAGCACAAGACGCGAGCCGCGACCCCGCGCTGCCTCTTCCTCCAGCAGGCGCAAAGCCGACAGACCGGCGGACGAAGCCGTGCGGACCAGGCCCGTGCCCTCGCAATGTGGGCAGGCACGCGTCGATGCTTCCAGAACACCGGTGCGCAGCCGCTGGCGGCTCATTTCCATCAGGCCAAAGCCGGAAATGCGACCCACCTGGATGCGGGCACGGTCGTTCTTCAGTGCATCGCGCATCGCCCGTTCGACTTTGCGGACGTTCCCGCCGACTTCCATGTCGATGAAGTCGATGACCACCAGACCGGCCATGTCGCGCAAGCGCAGCTGGCGCGCTATCTCATAGGCCGCTTCCAGGTTGGTGCTGACCGCTGTCTGCTCGATATTGTGCTCGCGCGTCGACCGCCCCGAGTTGATGTCGATCGACACCAGCGCCTCGGTCGGGTTGATAACCAGATAGCCACCGGACTTCAGCGGCACGACTGGCTGATACATGGCACCAAGCTGATCCTCGACGCCATATCGCTGGAACAGCGGCACCGGGTCGGCATATTGCTTCACCCGCCGTGCATGGCTCGGCATCAGCAACTTCATGAAATCCTTGGCCGCGCGATAGCCTTCATCGCCCTCGACCGACACTTCCTCGATGCCGCTATTGTAAATGTCGCGGATCGCGCGCTTGATCAGGTCACTGTCAGAATGGATCAGGGCGGGGGCTGCACTTTTGAGCGTGCGCTCGCGTATCTCGTCCCACAGCCGGGCGAGATAGTCGAAATCGCGCTTGATCTCGGTCTTCGTGCGTTCAAGGCCAGCAGTACGGACAATGCAGCCCATCGACGGCGGCAAGCCAAGCTCGTCGATGATTGTCTTGAGTCGCTTGCGATCGGCGCCATTGGAAATCTTGCGGCTGATGCCGCCGCCATGGCTCGAATTCGGCATCAAGACGCAATAGCGGCCGGCCAGGCTCAGATAGGTGGTCAGAGCCGCACCCTTGGACCCGCGCTCTTCCTTGACCACCTGGACCAGCAGCACCTGCCGACGGCGGATGACGTCCTGAATTTTGTAACGGCGATGCAATGACCGGCGGAAATCGACAGCTTCGTCACGGTCGCTGCGTTCACGATCACTGCGCCCGCCACGACGGCGGCCACGACGACCCCGCTCACGGCCACGGCCGTCGCCGGAACGGGCGCCCTCATCATCGCCGTCCTCACGCGATTCCTCGCCATCATCATGACCATCCTCATGGTCAGCTGAATGGTCCTGATCTTCGTCCTCATCGGCATAGCCGTCTTCATCGAGCGGCGCCGGCGGCTGGATGTCCTCAATTTCGCCCTCAAGCGATTCAACTTCATCCTCGGCCCGCATCGCAGCCTCGGCAGCCGCATGTTCAGCCTCTTCCCTCAACAGGGCCTCACGGTCCTCCTTGGGAATCTGGTAATAGTCGGGGTGGATTTCGCTGAAGGCCAGAAAGCCATGGCGGTTGCCGCCATATTCGACGAACGCCGCCTGCAGAGAAGGCTCGACCCTCGTCACCTTGGCCAGATAAATATTGCCCTTGAGCTGCTTGTGCTCTGCGGACTCGAAATCAAATTCCTCGATTCGGTTTCCCTTGATGACGGCGACACGGGTCTCTTCCCGGTGCCGCGCGTCGATCAACATGCGCGTTGTCATTCATTTTACTCCGGGCGCGGCGGCCGGCGTCAGATGCACTGGCGGCCGCGCGATAGGCAGGGGACAGGCGCGACGGCAGGGTTTGCGTCGCGAAGAAGGTCCCGGTTTCAGGGTGTTGGCCGCGTCCGGACAGACCGGAAGCGGTGTGAAGCGAGTCAAAGCCGATCAGCCACGCAGCAAAACCATCCGCGCCTGCCCTTTCGGGGCGGTCGCAGAAGGAAAGCGTGTTGCTCATTTGGCATTCAACCTGGTCTGGACTTACCGGGGGAGCCCATCGCTCCGGCCGGAAGTCGCAATTCTTATGGCCAATCCGGCGACGCCCTCGATGGCGCCGGTCGACTGGTGACTTGGGTGCTAGCACCGCCATGGGGGCGGGGCAACAAAAAGCATCCCCCCCTGTCCAATCGGCACCGTGCTGGCGGCAGACGTCCGGTTGACCATTGGGTAAGGGCCCGAACTGCCCTCATGGTATGCAAAAATGGATGACAGCACGTTAACTGCCTTCCTTCAGAACCAATTGGTCCCTTGTGGCTAATGCTCCCTTCACCTTGGTCGAACCGGGCCCGGGTCGCAAAGGGGATTCGAATGCCTATCTGGACCTCAGAGGGAAAATGGCGGCATAAGGCACCAGTGCTCCAACTGTTGCTCGCCCTGTTTTGTTTGACCGGATGGTCCCCTGCTGAGGCGGGTTCCCTGCAGTCTGCGCGACTCGAAGATGGTGAACTTACCCTCCGTTTCGACGGGCCGGTGGGAGAAGCCGCCAGCTTTGCGCTCGATGGTCCGCGTCGCCTCGCCATCGATATTGCCGGCGCCTCACCCGGACGTCCGGTGATGGACAGCAGCGGAGATGTGCTCCGGGTCCGCCAGGGCCGCTTTGGTTCCGATACGCTGCGCCTTGTTCTGGATCTCGGTCAGCCTGCCGTCATCAACACCGTGCGCTTCTCACCCGATGGCCGCAGCATAACGGTCGCGCTTCGCTCCGCTTCGGTCAGCCAGTTTGTCGACGCGGTCCGGCGCGGTGAGCGGCTGATCGCGTCACCCGTCTCCGGTACGCCGACGCTGGCGATGGCCCGGCGGGAGAACCGGCCTTATCAGGTATCCGTGCCCATCGGCCCTGCCCGTGGCCTCGGCCTGCCCCGCGTCTATGGCCCGGCAGACAGTCGCCTGCCACTGGTCGTGATCGACGCCGGCCACGGGGGCCATGACCCGGGAGCCCTGTCGCGTGACGGCAGGCTGCGCGAAGAAGAAGTTACGCTGGCCATTGCGCGGGCAACCCGCGACGCGCTGGTCGCAACAGGCCGGGTCCGCGTTGCCCTGACGCGCGAAGACGACCGCTATCTGGTACTCGAGGAACGTTATGGCCTCGCCCGGCGCCTCAATGCCAACCTGTTCATCTCAATACACGCCGATGCGGCGGAGAATGAACATGCCACCGGCGCTTCCATCTATACCCTGTCCGAAGTCGCGTCCGACCGCGAGGCGGCACGCCTGGCCGCGCGGGAAAACCGCGCCAACATCCTCAACGGCATTGATCTTGGTGGCCGCAGTGACGATGTCCGGTCCATCCTGATTGACCTGACCCAGCGCGAAACGATGAACCTCTCCGCCGATTTTGCCCGCACCCTTCAGCGCGCGGCAGCCGGCACCATTCCCTTCCGCACGGATTCGCACCGCTTCGCCGGCTTTGTTGTCCTCAAGGCGCCTGACATGCCATCCGTGCTGGTCGAAACCGGGTTCATCACCAACGAGGCAGACGCAGCCCGCATTGCCAGTCGCGAAGGACAGCAGAATATCGCTCGGGGTATCCGGCAAGCCGTACTGACCCATTTCGCCAGACAGATTGCGGCACGCGAAGCGGCTGTTGCCAGTGCAGGACGCGGCGCCGCGCGCTGATCCACCCGCCACACGAGGTCATTGCGCCTGCCAGATCAGGCAGTTGCAATAGGCCGCTGGCAGGCCAGCGATTTCATGCTAGAGGCGGTGGTCTATGTCTGACACCAGCCCGACACCCGATACCGGCAGCGCCAGCACCGTGTCCAAGGGGAAATCCCTTCGCCTGCGCCTGACCCGCGAAGCCGATGGAGTGGCTGATGCCGGTCGGTCGCTGTTTGGCGGAGTGCGGGACTGGTTCAGCCGCAACTGGCATCGACGCTGGTTCCGCTGGCTTGTCTGGAGCAGCTGCGTGGGCCTGTTTGGCCTGTTCCTGCTCTGGCTGCTTGTCATCCGCGATCTTCCCAGCGCAGACCGCCTGTTGACCTATGAACCGCCGCTGCCAACCATCGTGCGCGATGTTGAAGGGGTGCCGACGCACAGCTTTGCCCGTGAACGGCGTGTGCAGCTGGACTATGACGAATTCCCGCCTTTGCTGGTGCGCGCTTTTCTCGCCGCAGAAGACCGCACTTTCTGGGAACATGGCGGCGTCGATTACCCCGGCATTTTCGGCGCAGTCGTCGATTATGTCACCAAATTGGGCTCGGGCCAGCGGGCCCGTGGGGGTTCGACCATCACCCAACAGGTTGCCAAGAACATCCTGCTGGGCGACGAATATTCCATATCCCGCAAATTTCGGGAGATACTGCTGGCCTATCGCATCGAAAGCGTGCTGACCAAGCAGCAAATCCTTGAACTCTATCTCAACGAAATCCCGCTCGGCCGCCAATCCTATGGCGTTCAGGCCGCCGCCCGTGCCTATTTCGACAAGGATGTCGGCGAACTGACTCTGCCCGAAATGGCCTTTCTTGCCACCTTGCCCAAGGCACCTGAAAAATATGGCCGCCGGGGTCAGGAACAGGCGGCACTCAACCGCCGCGCCTATGTACTGCGGGAAATGCTGCGTGCTGGCTGGATCACTGAACAGCAACGTGCCGCCGCGGCCGCCGCACCCCTTGGTCTTGTCGCCCGCCGCGGCTCCCAGTTCAAGGATGTCGGCGGCTATTATATGGAAGAAGTCCGCCGAGAGCTGATCACCCGCTTCGGCGAAAATGCAGATGATGGACCCCACAGTGTCTATGGCGGCGGGCTCTGGGTTCGCACCGCCTATAATGGAGAGTTGCAGGATGTCGCCGAACGGGCGATGCGCAATGCCATGCTGCGCTATCATGGGAATCGCGGCTGGTCGGGACCGCTGGCCACCATCCCGCTCGACAGCTGGAAAGGGCGCCTGCAATCTTCCGGCCTTGGTGTCGATTTTGACGACTGGCGCGTCGCGGTTGTTCTTGAAAAGGCGGGCGGCGATGCCAGCATCGGCTTCCCGGATGGCGAAACCGGCCTCCTTCCGTCGGGTTATGCCGCCATGGCGGCGCGCAGCGGCGGCAGTGCCTATAATGCGATGAAACCGGGGGACATCATCCTCGTCAAACGGGTCAGCGGCAATGTCTACACGTTGCGCACCGTTCCCGGTATCTCGGGCGGCTTCATCGCGCAAAGCACCCATTCGGGACGCGTCTACGCCATGCAGGGCGGCTTTGATTCACGCCTGCAAAGCTTCAACCGCGCCACCCAGGCCGAACGCCAGCCGGGTTCCACAATCAAACCTTTCGTTTATGCGACAGCGCTCGACAATGAAATGACACCGGCCTCGATCATCGTCGATGGCCCATTATGTGTCGATCAAAGCGCCACGCTTGGCCGTAAATGCTTCCGCAATTCCGGCGGCGGCGCGGCAGGCCCACAGACAATGCGCTGGGGACTTGAACAGTCGCGTAACCTGATGACGGTGGCCACCGCAAATCAGATCGGCATGGACAAGGTTGTGGCCACCTACAAGCGCCTGGGGATCGGTGAATATCGCCCCTATCTGGCGTTTGCGCTGGGGGCAGGTGAAACGACCGTGTCGAAATTGACCAATGCCTATGCCGTCCTGGTCAATCATGGCCGATCTCTCACGCCTCGCCTGATCGACTATGTTCAGGATCGGCGTGGCAAGGTCATTTTCCCTGCAAACTGGCGCCCCTGCCAGGGTTGCAATGCCCAGGACTGGGACGGACGGCCGATGCCGCGGTTCTCGCCAAGCGGACGCCAGCTGATGGACCCGCTGACCGCTTATCAAACCGTCCACATGCTGGAAGGCGTGATACAGCGCGGTACAGCAAAGGTCCTGCGGGACCTCAACCGCCCGTTGTTCGGCAAAACCGGGACAACCACCGGGCCGACCGACGTCTGGTTCATCGGCGGGACCCCGGACTGGGTCGCTGGCGTCTATCTCGGCTATGACCGTCCCCGCAATCTCGGCGGTTATGCCGCCGGTGGCACAATGGCGGCGCCGATCTTCAAGGAATATGCCCGCGCCGCCACGCGTGGCCAGCCCCCGGTCCCTTTCCTTGCCCCCGAAGGAATTAGGATGGTCCGCATCGAACGCCGTTCCGGTCGGCGTGTATTCGGCGCTTGGCCCGCCGGCGGCTTTGAATCGCCGGTTATCTGGGAAGCGTTCAAGCCCGAAACCGAGCCGCGCCGCACAGCCCGCAGCGAGGAGATTGACGAAGAGCGTCCCGCTACCGAGCGGCGTCGTGAACGCGCAACCAGCGATCGCCCAGCCGCGCGCAGGGCCGATCGGGACGAGGATTTTCTTGATCGGCAGGGTCAAGGCGGCATCTACTGATCGGCTGTTCCGTCGCCTTGCCCAGCCACATAACACTGTTCAGCGATGGACAGGCGCCGCCCATCTTCTTATCTGCCGGCGTTCCGATTTATAGTATAGACCAAGCAGGAGTGTCCCATGCGCGCTGAAGCGCAAGCCCATGTCGATCGCATCAAGGCCGCCACGGCCCTGCTGCGCCGTTTCCTCGACTGGGACGTCGCCAATGTCCGGCTGGCCGAATTGAACGCCCGGGTCGAGGACGCCTCGCTATGGAATGATCCCAAGGCGGCACAGGAAGTGATGCGTGAACGTCGGCGGCTAGACGAGGCCATTGGCGCAACCCTGGCCATTGAACAGGAAATGGCGGATACGGTGGAACTGGCCGAAATGGCCGAAGCGGAGGGAGACGAAGCGCTCGTCGATGACGCCGTCGCCGCCCTTGCCGCGCTTGCCGCACGGGCGGATGAGGACAAGACCAAAGCATTGCTTGCCGGAGAAGCCGACGGCAACGACACTTACCTGGAAATCCACGCGGGGGCCGGCGGCACGGAAAGCCAGGACTGGGCGGAAATGCTGCTGCGCATGTATCAACGCTGGGCCGAACGGCGCGGGATGAAGGTCGAACTGGTTGAACATCAGTCGGGCGAACAGGCCGGTATCAAATCGGCCACTTTGCTGATCAAAGGCGAAAATGCCTATGGCTTTGCCAAGACCGAAACGGGTGTCCACCGGCTCGTGCGCATCAGTCCCTACGACAGCTCGGCGCGCCGCCACACCAGTTTTTCGAGCGTCGGTGTCTATCCGGTGATTGACGACAATATTGTTGTGGAGGTCTCTGAAAGCGACCTCAAGATCGACACGTACCGAGCTTCGGGGGCGGGTGGACAGCACGTCAACACAACCGACTCCGCCGTCCGTATCACCCATATTCCGACCGGGATAATCGTTGCCTGCCAAAACCAGCGTAGCCAGCACAAGAACAAGGCCGAGGCGATGAACATGCTGAAGGCGCGCATCTACGAGGCCGAACTGCGTAAGCGGGAAGAAGCAGCCAGCGCGGAACATGCCGCCAAGACCGACATCGGCTGGGGACACCAGATCCGCAGTTACGTTCTGCAGCCCTACCAGCTGGTCAAGGATCTGCGCACCGGTGTCACCTCGACCGCGCCCGGCGATGTGCTTGACGGTGCCCTTGACCCCTTCATGGCTGCCGCATTGGCCCAGCGCGTCACAGGTGAAAAGGTGGATGTCGAGGATGTGGATTGATCATCCACCCTCCGGTGCTTGCCCCGGATGGTGCTTTGGCTCTAATTGACTCCCCGACCGCGCCTGTCGGCCGGTGAGGGACTGGTTGTCACGTGAAGCCATCTGTCTGCCTCCTCTTTCTGTCTGCCTTTCTGCTCTCGGGCTGTGACCAATGGCCGTTTGGCGAAGATCGGCCGGGCAGCGCTTCTGAATTTCCGCGCGCAAACCGTCCGGTGGCGCCCACGGTTTCGACACGCTGGGCTGATGAGGATGTTCGTGACCGGCTCGGTGAGGCAGACGATGTCATGTCCAATGCCGGCATAGAGCCCGGTATGTGGGTGGCGGATATTGGCGCCGGGGACGGCTATTACACCGTTCGGCTGTCGGAACGGGTCGGGCCGGGTGGTCGTGTCCTCGCACAGGACATATTGCCTGCAGCGATTGAAAAGCTCGGCGTGCGGATCAACCGTGAACGGCTCGACAATGTAGCGATCAAACTCGGCGCTCCGGACGATCCGAAACTGCCGGCCAACAGCTTTGACCGCGTGCTGATGGTTCATATGTATCATGAGATTGAGGAACCCTACGCCTTCCTCTGGCGACTGTGGCCCGCGCTGCGCGGTGATGGCGAAGTGATCGTCGTCGACGGCAACCGCCCGATTGCCCAGCATGGCACGCCGCTGCCCTTGCTGATCTGTGAGTTTCAGGCGGTGGGCTACCGGCCCGTCGAATTCATCGAAAAGCCCAATGCCGGGGGATATCTCGCCCGGTTCGTGCGGGCGCGCACACGGCCCGCACCGGGGGATATCCGTGTGTGCAACAACATCTGACGGTCGGGACCGGGACACGGTCCGCTTGCCGGCCTAGCCCGGCCTGTCCAGGACTCGACCCCCAATGAACGGGACACGTCCCTTTAGTGGAGATCGAGTCATTAAACCATTGTAAAATCAGACTTCTATTGAATAAGAGCACCTGCATGGTGGCTCTAACTGCTCCTCTACATGGCGCTTCGTGCCCGACAGCACCTCACCATGTCACTCATAGCCCGGATCGATGTCGAACGGCTCGAACACTGGGTAATCTTTCGCCACACTGTCGGTGAATTTTGCCGGTCGTTTCTCTAGGAAGCTGACGACACCTTCCTTTGCGTCTCCCATTCGTCCGCGTGCAAAAATCATCCGGCTGTCCCAGCGGTGGGCGACATTGGGATGCGACGCACCCGCCATGCGCCAAAGCATGTGGCGGGTCGCGGCGATCGAGACCGGCGCACTGTCGGCGGTGAGCTTTTCCGCCAGCGCCAGCGCAGCGGGCAACAGGTCTTCAGGCTCATGAACCGATTGCACCAAACCGGCCGCCAGCGCCTCATCAGCACCGAAAATCCGCCCCGACATGCACCAGTCGAGCGCGGTCGGCAGGCCCACGAGGCGCGGCAGGAACCAGCTCGACGCCGCCTCGGGTACAATGCCCCGGCGGGCAAAGACAAAGCCAAAGCGCGCCTTGGTCGACGCGAGACGCATGTCCATCGGCATCTGCATCGTTACGCCAATGCCGACCGCCGCACCGTTGATCGCGCCGATCACCGGCTTCTTGGCGGCAAAGATACGCAGGCTCAGTTCGCCCCCGCTGTCACGGACCAGATCATGGCTCCAATTGATGCTTCCATCCGGCTGGACGGGCGAATCGCTCTCCACCCGCTTGTCATAGTCGAATGTTTCCGCGCCTGCCGAAAGGTCAGCCCCAGCGCAAAAGGCCCGTTCGCCCTGCCCGGTAACAATCACCGCGCGAATGCTGTCATCATTGTCGGCCTCGTCGAGCGCGGCGATCATTTCGTCTTTCATCACCGCTGTAAAGGCGTTCATCGCCTCCGGCCGGTACAAGGTGATGATCATGACCGCGCCTTCGCGGCTGATCCTGATCTGGGTCGGTTCGGCCATTTCTCTCCCTTTCGGTGCTTTCATCCTGACGTCGCTACAAACTGCCATGCTCGCGATGCGGTGCAACCCGGCAATTGCGCCAGTGCCGGCTTTGCGTTAAGGGCTGCCCGACGCCCCGGCCCGGTGCAGCGATGCCTCGCTTGCCCGGCCGGGGCTCGATATTTTCACGCCCGCCGAGCACCTTTCTGGACGGCGGCAACAAGGACACCGCTGCCCATGGCACGTCGTCGCCAGATTTACGAAGGCAAGGCCAAGATCCTCTACGAGGGTCCCGAACCCGGCACGCTTATTCAATATTTCAAGGATGACGCAACCGCCTTCAACGCGCAAAAGCGCGGCACAATCAACGGTAAGGGTGTGCTGAACAATCGTATCTCCGAGCATATCTTCACCCTGCTCGGACACATCGGTGTACCGACCCATTTCATCAAGCGGCTCAACATGCGCGAGCAGTTGGTACGACAGGTGGAAATCGTGCCGATCGAAGTTGTCGTCCGCAACGTCGCGGCAGGGAGCATTTCGAAGCGCCTCGGCATCGAGGAAGGCACCCCGTTGCCGCGCACGCTGATAGAATATTATTACAAGGATGACGCGCTGGGCGATCCGCTGATCGCAGAGGAACACATCGCCTGTTTCAACTGGTGCACCCAGGACGAGCTGCATGACATGCAGGACCTCGCCATCCGGGTGAATGATTTCCTTTGTGGCATGTTCGCCGGCGTCGGTATCCGCCTCGTCGATTTCAAGATGGAGTTCGGGCGCCTTTTTGACGGCGACTGGAGTCGCATCATCCTTGCCGATGAGATCAGCCCGGACGGTTGCCGCCTGTGGGACATGGCGACAAGCGAAAAGCTCGACAAGGATCGCTTTCGTCGCGACTTGGGCGGAGAAACCGAAGCCTATCAGGAAGTGGCACGCCGCCTCGGCCTGCTGCCCGAAGGATTGGATTCTCCAGTGCTCGACCTAGAAGAGCATCGCAAGAACAAGGGGAAGTAAACCATGAAGGTCGAAGTGTTCGTCACGCTCAAGCCCGGCGTGCTCGATCCGCAGGGAC
This sequence comes from Sphingomonas lacunae, assembly GCF_012979535.1. NCBI lineage: Bacteria > Pseudomonadati > Pseudomonadota > Alphaproteobacteria > Sphingomonadales > Sphingomonadaceae > Sphingomonas > Sphingomonas lacunae. The sequence goes on along the minus strand of NZ_CP053015.1, from coordinate 1,468,408 downwards.
GCGCCATTCAGCATGCGCTCGGCAGCCTAGGCTTTGCAGGCGTCAACGACGTTCGCGCCGGCCGCTACATCGAACTCGACTTGGCCGATGGTACCAGCGCCGCTGATGTCCGTTCGATGTGCGAAAAGCTGTTGGCCAACACGGTCATCGAGAATTACCGCATCGTCGGCGTCAGCTGACTGACCGATTCCAGGAGCGCACCGCATGACTGCCGCCGTCATTGTCTTTCCGGGTTCCAACTGCGACCGCGACATGGCCAGCGCCATCGAGTTGGTGACCGGCCGCGCCCCGGCGATGGTCTGGCACCGCGTTACCGATCTCCCGGCAGGAACGGATTTCATCGCCCTGCCCGGTGGCTTTTCCTATGGCGACTATCTGCGCTCCGGGGCGATGGCAGCGCGCAGTCCGATCATGGCGGCAGTGATTGCCGCTGCGGGGCGCGGCGTGCCGGTCCTTGGCGTTTGCAACGGGTTTCAGGTGCTGACCGAGGCGGGCCTGCTGCCAGGCGCGCTGATGCGCAATGCCGGTCTCAATTTCGTCTGCCGCGACGTGCCGCTGAAGGTCGAGAACAACCGGAGCATTTTCACAAGTCGTTATCAGGCGGGTCAGAGTGTTACGATCCCGGTCGCTCATCATGACGGCAACTACGTCGCGGACCCCGAAACGCTCGACCGGATTGAAGCCGAAGGCCGGGTGGCATTCCGCTATGCCGACAGTGTCAATGGTTCAGCCCGCGACATCGCCGGTGTGCTGAATGCCAAGGGCAACGTGCTGGGCATGATGCCGCATCCCGAACGCGCCATCGAGGACGCGCATGGCAACCGCGACGGCCTCGCCATGTTCGAAGGACTGCTGGGCGTTATTGCCTAGCCAAGCACAGCCGGAACGCCTCGGACAGGGTCATTTGGCCGCTATCCTTTCCTCCTTTTCCGGGTAACTCTCGGCAGCCTCAAGGATCCCCCCCTTCGGTGGTTTGGACCGGGGGTGCAACCACCGCCCGACAAGCAAAAGGATGGTCGGCCAAACCATCGTGTTCCATATGTCATGCCAATGCGCAGCCTTGGGCTGGAGCGCGCCCTCTGCCTGTTCGGCGCGGATGTCGAGCCACTCCCCGCCCACGGCAAAGGCCAGCGCAATGAGCCAGGCGACGAACCAGCCGCCCCGCCAGCGCCAGCAAAGGCGGGCAAGGACAAAGGCCATAAGCCCGATGTGGATGTGCAGCGCATCCTTGGCGAGGTCGGTGGCCTCAATGACGCCTAGCTTCCACTGCTGGAAGTCCATGATGATAGTCTCTGGCACGATGCTCTGTTCGGCTAGTCCAGCTCAAACCTTGGCGTGGAACGGCGAGAAGTCCGTATCCTCGTCGTACAGGTCGAGGCCTTCGCGTCGCTTGAGTGTGTTGACGACGACATAGGTAACCGGCGTAAGCGCCGCTTCCCATGCCACCTTCAGTGCCCAGTTGGTCACCATCACGGTGACAAGTTGTTCGTTCGACCAGGTGCCATAAAAGGCGACCGGGTAGAAAATCAGGCTATCAAACCCCTGACCAACGATGGTCGAGCCGATGGTGCGTGTCCATAGCATGCGCCCGCTGGTCCAGACCTTCATGCGGGCGAGGACATAGCTGTTGACGAATTCCCCGACCCAAAAGGCGGTGATTGAGGCGATCACAATGCGCCACACCTGCCCAAACACCTGTTCATAGGCACCCTGCCCCTCCCAGCCCGGCGCAGGCGGCATGGCGACGACCGCCCAGCTCATCAGCGCCATGAACAGCAAGCCGACGAAACCCGCCCAGATGACGCGACGGGCGCGGGCATAGCCGTAAACCTCGGTCAATATGTCGCCCAGCACATAGCTGATCGGGAAAAACAGGATGCCAGCACCAAAGACAAAACCGCCGACTTCGCTGAGCTTGGCCGCGCCGATGACGTTGGAGAGCAGCAGCACCGCGACAAAGGCCGCCATGACAAAATCATAGTAGCGCAAGGGCTTGCCGCTGACCTCCGAAGCGCGGATGGCGCGGATCGGGGCGGTGGAGGATGTTTCGCTCATGACGCCTGTCTAACCATGTTTCCGTTTGCTGCAAAGCGCGCTAGGGAAAGCGCCGGGCGCCCGTAGCTCAGCTGGATAGAGCACCCGCCTTCTAAGCGGGTGGTCGCAGGTTCGAATCCTGCCGGGCGCGCCAACTCTTCCCCAGTACAGCGAACCTGCGAGTCCTCCGTTTGTCGGCTCCGCCGACGGGCGGTTCGAATCCTGCCGGGCGCGCCAACTCTTCCCCAGTACAGCGAACCTGCGAGTCCTCCGTTTGTCGGCTCCGCCGACGGAGGGGACGAATCCTGCCGGATGGACAACTTCCAATTCTCCCAGGTCAGCAGTCGACGCCGAGTGACGGGAAAAATCATCGGGGTCGACACGCCATGGGCGCGCAAATCCGGGCGGCGGGACGCCGCAACGGGACAATATCCGGTTGACACTGGTTTACACTCCAGAGGGGTGATTCAACGCCCGCCTGCGGGTTTCAGGGCTGTTTTTTGAGGTGATGTGTAAACCTAATACAGCAATACAGTGCGGCACCTTGTCCCTCGGAGACGGTCGCAGAGGCGACGCCATTCACCCTCGTCCAACTCGGCCGGACCAGCAAGCTGGCAAGGCTCCGCAACCTTCCCCCATCAAGGGGGAAGGAAAGCAGTTGCAGCCAAAAGACCAAGATCGCCAGCATGGCGGGAGGGTCTCACACTCTATGCCATGTAGGAAAGCGGAATTTGATCCACTTTTGTTCTTTCTTGCCTCCCTCCCGAGCGGTGCGGGTACCCCGACGAAAATCGGGGTCCAGAACCGCATAGCGCTGACCTGGCAGTTCCGCTCACCGGGCAGCCTAGCCCTCGCGCTCGTCCGCCGCCCTTGGTTTTTTCCCCTGTGCCACGACGAACAGTTCAGGACTGCCCTTGCGGCTCGACGGGGGTTTGGCGTGTTTGACGGTAACGAATTCCTGTTTGAGGCGGGTGAGGAGTTGGCGGTCGGTGCCGCCCTGAAAGACCTTGGCGATGAAGGTGCCGCCGGGAGCGAGCACCTCTATGGCGAATTCGGCGGCGGCTTCGGCGAGGCCCAGGGTACGCAAATGATCGGTCTGTTGGTGGCCAACAGTGTTCGCCGCCATGTCGGACATAACGAAATCCGGCGCACGGCCGAGCGTTTCCATCAGCTTGCCGGGTGCAGCATCGTCCATGAAATCCATCTGGAAGATGGTGACCCCCTCAATCGGATCGACTGGCAACAGGTCGATGCCAACGATGGCGGCTTGCGGGGCAAGGCGGCGGACAACCTGTGACCAGCCGCCCGGCGCGATGCCGAGATCAACCACGGCGCGCACGCCCTTGAGCAGACTGAATTTCTCGTCAAGCTCGATCAGCTTGTAGGCGGCGCGGCTGCGATAGCCCTCAGCCTTGGCGCGTTTGACATAGGGGTCATTGAGCTGGCGCGAGAGCCAGCGGGTTGATTGCGCGGTACGGCGGCGAGCCGTCTTGACGCGGGTACGGCCCGCACTGCCGCGTGTGCCGGTGCTCATGCGCCCGCTCCTGATCCTGTGTGCCCGCCCTGGGCATGGGCCCGCATCATCTGACGGAGCACGCCTTCGCGGATGCCGCGGTCAGCCACATCAAGCGCCGGTGCCGGCCAGATATCGCAGATCTCCTCAAGCACCGCGCAGCCGGCAACGACCAGATCGGCGCGCTCCCGCCCGACACAGGCGAGCTGTTCGCGCTGGCTGAGCGACATGGAGGCCAGTTGTTCGCACACGGCGCGCATGTCGCTGGTGGCGACGTTGAGGCCATCAACCTTTGACCGGTCATAGGAGGGGAGGTCGAGGAACAAGCTGGCCAGCGTCGTTACCGTGCCGCTGGTGCCGAGCAACCGCAACCCAGACCCGCTCGGCCCCGGCCAGCGGCGGGAAATGCGGTCGGCAAAGGCGAGGAACGAGGTGCGGACATGGCGGCGCATCGCCTCATAGGCGGCGACACGGGCGCAAGGATCGTCGCTGTCGTGGCGTTCCGCCTCGGTCAGGGTGACAACGCCCCACGGCACGCTCTGCCAGTCGAGAATGACCGGATCACCACCGCTGTCATCGAGCAGGACCAGTTCGGTCGAGCCACCGCCAATGTCAAAGATCAGCGCCGGGCCTTCACCGGGGCTGAGCAGTTGGTGACAGCCGAGCACGGCGAGCCTTGCCTCTTCCTCCGCCGATATGATGTCGAGGACGATGCCGGTTTCATCACGCACCCGGTCGATGAATTCGCGTCCGTTGACCGCGCGGCGGCACGCCTCTGTCGCCACGGCGCGCGAAAGGAGCACGCGGCGGCGGCGGAGCTTGTCGGCACAGATGGCCAGTGCATCGACCGCACGGTCCATCGCCGCGTCACTGATCCGGCCGGAGGCGGCGAGCCCCTCTCCCAGACGGACAATACGGGAGAACGCATCAACGATGATGAAATCAGGCCCGTCCGGACGGGCGATGAGCAGGCGGCAGTTGTTGGTACCGAGATCGAGTGCGGCAAAAGTGGGCCGACGGGGAAATCGGGCCTGCCCCTCGTCCGGCACGGACATGGGCGCTTGCGCAGGCGCATGTGGCGCCGGCGACCGGCCAATTGGTCCATTCACACCCGATGTCCGGGTGCCCTTGCCCACGCCGCTCCGTCGTCCGCCGCCGTTCCCCCGGAACCGCCGCCGACTGCCTGGAGCGGGAGCGGGGCCGGAGTTGCCCTGGTCCGCCATTGTCGCTCGCCACTCATTTATGCTCTCCACGCCGGGAGATGCCGACGCGGTACTTGGACATGATGCTAGGGCTTGGTGGCCAAAGTGACAAGCCCGCCGAATGAACGGCGGGCTGCAAGGTGGAACAGGTCAGCAGCGCGAGACGCGCATCGGGGGGCGGGCAAGCCCCCCTTTGATCGATGATCAGCGGCAGCGATTGTCGCTGCGATCGATGGCGCGGCCGGCAAGGGCACCGATGGCACCGCCAATGATGGCACCGGCTGTGCGGTCTCCGCGACGCCCGGCCAGTTCACGGCCAGCGAGAGCACCGGCGACCCCGCCAATGATCGTGCCGCCGCTGCCATCCGAACAACCACGATAGCCACGGCCATCATAATAGCCACGATCATTGTAATGGCCGCGATCATAGCCGCCCCGGTAATAGTCACCCCGGCGATAGTCCCGGCGATGCTCGCGGCGCTGATCACGGCGATATTCGCGGCGGTCATAACGGTCGCGATAACGGTCTTCATAACCGCCGCGATCATAATATTGGGCAGCGGCGACGGTCGGAACCGAAGCAAAACCAGAGGCGATGGTCGCGGCGGCAACGATGCTGAGTATCGATTTCTTCATGGTCGTGCTCCTTGGTCCCACTATGTTTTCACAGGCCCGGGGTGAACGCCAAAAGTGGTTCACCCCTGTCTTGAAGCCTTTATGCACAGTGAGAGTTGATCGCTTCCTGAACGACTTTGTTGCCTAAGGTTCAGGGAGCAATGCTTGCCGAGACTAGCGGGCACGCCTATCGCCCATCAGGTGCAAACCTCCCGACCTGTCCCGCATATCAGTCGCTGGGCCCGCATTTCTGTGCTTTTTCTCATTGCGCTCGTCTTGCTGCCGACGCCCTTTGCATCCTTGCGTCCGCCACAACGCAACGACAGCCAACTGATCAGTGCCAGACCCGTCGCCATCGATTCTGACCGGTCCAGCGATCGCCGGGTCGGGACACTGATCATTACCGAAGCCTGGGAGATTGATTCGGCCAACACCGGCTTTGGCGGATATTCGGCGATGGCGCTGCTCGATGAGCGAAGGTTCCTGCTGGCCAGTGACACGGGCTTGCTGGCCGGGTTCACGCTGGGCCGTGACGGCCGCATCGACCGCCAGTTCATCGCCCCGCCACCCGCCGGGCCGGGCAAAGGCAATTTCAAGGTCGACCGTGACATGGAAGCGTTGACCGCCGATCGCGCCCGCGGACAATTTTGGGCCGCCTATGAGCATAGCAATCAGATCTGGCGGTTCAGTCGGGGCTTTGCCCGGTCGGACGGTCATGTGGCGCCCGCTGCCATGCGCCGCTGGCATGCCAATGGTGGCGCCGAAGCGATGGTACGACTTATCGACGGCCGATTCCTGATCCTTTCCGAGACGACCGGTGCACGGGGCGGAGGTGGGACAGCGGCCTTGTTGTTCCCTACCGATCCGGTGGAGTCGCCGAACGCGGAACCCATCCAGTTCGCCTATGATGCCCAGGGCCGCGGGCGGGTGACAGACGCGGCCCAATTGCCCGATGGCCGCATTCTGTTGCTGCAACGGCGCCTGTCCCTGGTCGACGGATTCGTATCCACCCTGTCAGTCGCGCATGTCGACACGATTCGCACAGGTGGCATCTGGCGGAGCCAGACATTGGCCCTGTTCAGCCCGCCGCTGGTGACCGAGAATTTTGAGGGGCTGGCCGTCGAAGACAGCCCGGAAGGCGCCGTCATCTGGATGATTTCCGACGACAATCTGACAAAGTGGCAACGCACCTTGTTGCTGAGATTACTGTTGCCACGCGATGCCATGCCGACCGCGCGGCCCGGTTTTGCTGCAGTCCCCTGATGAGGGTTCCGGGCCAGACAGGCCCGGTTGATCAAAGGTCACAAGGGCGCGCAAGCGAAAAGCCCGGCGCACACAAGGTGACCGGGCCGATCAGCTATGGTGTGAACGGTACAGGCACCCAAGGTGCCCGGCCAGATCAGGCGGCGGCAGCCTGCTTCTTGGCAATGTCGCGCTTCAGGCGGCGGGCCTTGGTCGACAGGAGGTCGTCCTTGGTCTTCAGCAGCCAGTTGTCGAGACCGCCGTTATGCTCGACCGAGCGCAGGCCATGCGTCGAAACGCGCAGCTTGAAGCTCTGACCCAGCGTGTCGGAGATCAACGTGACATTGTGCAGGTTCGGCAGGAACGTGCGCTTGGTCTTGTTGTTGGCGTGGGACACATTGTGGCCCACCTGACGGCCCTTGCCGGTAAGTTCGCAAACGCGCGACATGTCTCAATAACCCTTGGCTGTATTTTGTCCGGGAAAGGCCGTGCGCCTAACCGCCGCAGACAGATTCGTCAAGCGCGACAAGTAGGACGAGGCACGATAAGGGACAAATCGATGACGCACCCTGTACCTTTTCCTCATATGGCACGCGCCGTCGAGCTCGCCAAGGCTGCGGCGCAAGACGGTGAAGTGCCGGTAGGTGCGGTGGTGGTCAAGGACGGGCGCGTCGTCGGAGAAGGCGCCAATGCCCCGCGCAGCCACAAGGATCCGACAGCCCATGCCGAGATCATTGCGATGCGGGCAGCAGCTAAGGCACTTGGCGACGAACGGCTGACCGGTTGCGACCTGTGGGTGACGCTGGAGCCCTGTGCCATGTGCGCCGGTGCCATTGCCCATGCGCGGATAAGCCGCCTTTATTATGCCGCGGATGATCCAAAAGGCGGCGCGGTGGACAATGGTCCGCGCCTGTTCACCCAACCGACGGTTCATCATCAGCCCGAAGTCTATGGCGGCATCATGGCAACCGAAGCAGCCGCCATTTTGCGAGAGTTTTTCGGCGAACGGCGCTGAACGCCCGCCAAATCATCAATGATATTTGAGCAATTCCCAGCTGAGCCACAGGAGAAAGGCCAGCCAGACGGCGACAATGATTGCACCGGCCACCAAACTGCGCGGTTCATTCTCGCGGGCTTCGGCCTCGGCACGGAAACGCTCCATCAGCTCGTGCGGGATGAGTCGCAACGCCAGTTCGATACCGAGCGGAATCAGGATGATGTCATCGAGCAGGCCGATGACGGGAATAAAGTCGGGAATCAGGTCTATCGGGCTGAAGGCATAGGCAGCAACCGCCGCTGCGACGAGTTTGGCGATGAACGGTGTATCCGGACTGCGTGCGGCAATCCAAAGCGCCAGCGTGTCGCGTTTGAGAGCGTGCGCCCATGAACGGATGCGGTCAATCAGGGTCATGGACGTGCCATGCCATGCCCTTGCGACCGATGCCAGCAGATCAGCTGCTCAATGGATGGCTTCCATCTCGTAACCATAGGGCGGCATATTGTCTTTCGAATAGCTGTCAGGCGGCTCTGACTTGGTCTGCAGCGGCAATTTGAGCCCCGCCGCGCGCATCAGTTCACGCGCAGCCGCATTCACAAATTGTTCGGTCCGCCGAAAATGAATGCTGCCATCATCATAACGTTTGCCGGGTTGGTCACCGCTGGCCTTAGCATAAGCGGCAAATTCATCGGCGAACACCGCAATACCGGCTTCGGTCATGTGCATGAACTCGTGAAGAATGATGAATTCGAGGCCACCGGGTTCATGCTTGGCATAGCCCGACACAGTATCGTGGCGAATGTGGGAAAGGCGCTCGCTGGCAATCGTCGCGCCTCCACGACTGGTCGCATAGATATGGTCATTGACCACAAATCGACCGTGCTGCCACAGACTTTTGATCTGGTCCCCCCGCAGGCGCGCTCCGGTGGTGAAGATAATCGCCATGTCATCAGCGAGGGCCATAAGCGGCCCGTGCATCTGGGCGATACTCCGCTGCAACTGATGGGCCGCGCGGCGCACGGGCTCAAGCGAATCTGCCTTGCTCAACTGTGCCGCCACAACCGGCGGTCCAAATCCGCTCGGTTCAGAGGGGACAACTAAGCCCTTGCCCGCCTTCTCATAGAAGGTCTTGGCCTTCTTACCTGCCCAGTTGATGCGTTTCCCGTCCACCACGATGTCGATCATCGCGTGCCCCCATCTGGCTGTCATGTCCGAGACAGGTCCAATAATGGCCTGACGCCTCGCTGCGTCAAGCAAAGATCCAGGTCAGTGGACGAAGCGGGCGACAACTTCACGATAGCTGCGGCTGACCTTGACCTGGGCGCCCGATTCAAGAATCAGGAAACATTCGCCATTGGTGTGCGGCTTGACCTGGCGGACCTGCCCCAGATTGACGATGGTCGAGCGGTGGACGCGCTGGAACACACGGGGATCGAGCCGCTTTTCCAGGTCCTTCATGGTTTCGCGCAGGATCAGTGAATTGTCGGCGGTGTAGATGCACATATAGTCGCCGGCCGCGTCAATGCGTTCGATGCTGTCGACATCGACGCGGAAAATCTGGCCGCGATCCTTGATGTTGATCAGCTTTTCAAAGCGGTTGGTGTTGTGCACATCAGGTTCGTCCGACGTGATCTGATCGACAGCTTCGGGCGCGACTTCGGCTAGCACTTCCTTGAGTCGCTCAGCCTCCTCCCCGGCGCGCTTGTCGGCCAGACGACGCCGGACACGGTCGAGGGCATCGGCCAGCCTCTGCGGCTCAACCGGCTTCATCAGATAGTCAACAGCCTGGGCCTCGAACGCCTTGATCGCGTGGTCCGAATAGGCAGTAACAAAGACGAATAGCGGCGGTTCAATGTCCATCAAACCCTGGACCACCGAGAAACCGTCAAAACCGGGCATCTGGATATCGAGAAAGACAAGGTCGGGCTTGTGCGTCTTGATCTTGCGTATGGCTTCGCGGCCATTTTGCGCCGTGTCGACAATCTCAACGTCGGTAAAGGGCTCAAGCCGCAGGGTCAGCCCCTGAATGGCAAGACTTTCGTCATCAACGATGATGGTGCGGATGGTCATGCGGTCTGACTGGCTTTCGTTTCCACAGTCGGCATATCGGCCAGAACTGGCGCGACGGCGAAAGGCAATTCGACTGTCACTGTGAAACCCCCACCCGGGGCTTCTCGCGCGTCGAACCGGTGCTGCTCGCCATAGGCCTGCGCCAAACGATCACGGATATTTGCGAGCCCGACACCAGTTGAGGTGGTGGTGACGGTTATATCCGGATTCAAGCCTCCGCCGGAGTCAGACACGACGATCCGAACATTTTGACCGACAAGATGCGCGGTCAGCACAATGTCGGCTCCCTCCTCCGAAGGGGTCACGGCATATTTGATGGCGTTTTCGATGATGGGTTGCAGCAACAACGAGGGCAGACGCGCCTCCGAAACACGGGGATCCACGTCAAAGCGCACTCGCAAGCGCTCCTCGAACCGCATCTTTTCAATATCGAGATAGAGTTTGAGCGTCTCCACCTCCTGCGCCAGCGTCACTTCCGCCGTCGGTTCATTGACCAGCGTGTAGCGGAGGAAAGCCGACAGGCGGGACAGCATGGCGTTGGCCTGCTCAGTTTGCTTGAGAAGCACCAGGGTGGAGATGCTGTTGAGTGTGTTGAACAGGAAATGGGGATTGATCTGGTAGCGCAGCATGGCGAGCTGAGAGGCGGTGGCCTGGCTTTCCAGACGAGCAAGCTGGTCAATCTGTTGTTCGACACGAAGGAAGTAGTTGATGGCGAAGTAGAGCGAGGACCAGGCGGCCAATGTCACGGCGTCAAGATAAAAAGCACCTAAAAACAATGTCGTAAAACCCGCCTCGGTACCGCGAGGCTGGATCGCGACCATCGACGCGTCGATGAAGCTGTAAAAGACGGTCGCTATCGCCACGGTCAGGCCGGCGAGCGGCCACATGATCAGCGCCCGCTGTTGCATCAGCGCACGGAAAACAACCGACAGGGTGACGGTCAGCGAGAATCCGGTGATGCCCGAAACCAGCAATGGAACGAGAAAATACAAATCCTGGCCATTGGCAAGGCCGGATGCCCCGCGCAGCACGAACCACCCGCTCCAGCCCAATGTCTGGAGCGTCCAGAATGCGCGTACCTTGTCATCAAAAAAAGGCTGAGCCGCAGGGCTTTTCAGAAGAGTTGCCATGGCAGGCCGTGAGTCAGCCCCGCGCTGCCAGGCGCGCGCCATGCGCATCCACCATGACGCAGTCCTCAACATCTGAGACATTGGGCCTTGCGGGACGGGGCGATGAACCGTCGCGCGCGCCAATCGGCCGGATTTCGTGCGCGTGCATCCAGCACAGGTCATGCTTGCCCAATGTGCGACCATCATGGGCCTGAATCGACACCGGCAAAATGGGTTGCAGGTCGCAGACATCAACGAGAACCGGGGTCGAGGGCACGCCTGATCCCCATTTCTCTCCCCACTGGCGCAGAGCGACCATGGCCGGCAACAGGTCTGAGCCCTTTTCGGTCAGCTGATACATGACCTTCCGCCGGTCACATTCCATCACGGTCCGTTGAAGGATGCCGTGCGCTACCAGCCGTTGCAGACGGTTGGACAATATGTTGCGGGCGATGCCCAGTTCATTCTGAAATTCCTCAAAATGATGGACGCCATTGAGCGCGGCGCGGAGAATCATGAACGACCAGCGTTCACCCATCACCTCAAGCGCCGACGGCAGGCCGCACTCGCCAATTTCCGCCAATGGTTCTCGCAACATGCCCATCTGCTCAGTCTGCCCTGATTATTGTTGCAGCCCAAGCCATTTTTTTGCGATTAAAGGGTTGCAATGCGCAACCTACGACACTAGGTGGCGGATCGCAACCTATTTGGTTGACCGTCCAAAAAGGACGTAACCCGGCATCCCGCACAAAAGCGGGAGCCACCAACATAAGGGCTCTCCCCCCATGAACGCACTTCGTCTTTCTCCGTTGCAGCACTTTGCCTCCATGGCGGGTGCCATTGTAATTGTCGCCAGCCTGTTCGCAGGTGCGGCCGCAACCGCCCAGACGCGCGCCGGTTTCTACAGTGCCACGCTGAATGCCGCACCGGCAGAACCGCGCACGGTTGCAGGCGGTGTCGTCTGGGCCTGCGAAGGCACCAACTGCACTGCGCCCCGCGGTACCAGCCGCCCTGGCGTGATTTGCGGCCGCCTGGTCCGTGAACTGGGCCCGGTTACCAGCTTCACCGCCAATGGCGAAACCTTTGACGCCGAAGCGCTGGCCCGTTGCAACCAATCGGCCGGCTGAGACGTTTGATCTCTCTCGGGGAGCGGGCTTCGGCTGTGCCCCTCTAACGCCGCCCCGCTCCAAAAGACCGCGCTTTCCCTGCCATTCGGGAAGGCGCGGTTTTTTGTGGCCGGATTCCCTGCCAGGATCGCCTGGCAGCCGCCAAATTCGAGAAGCAGGGGCCCGTTGATCAACAAAGAGGTTGCAACCAAACCCCTTTGCCCCACATTTGCGCTATGTTGCGGCAATATCAACTTGTGGAGACTGTTCGGGAATATGATCCCGATGCGGACGAGGACGCGCTCAATCGCGCCTATGTGTTCACCGTCCAGAAACATGGCAGCCAAAAGCGCGCCAGTGGTGACCCCTATTTCAGCCACCCGGTTGAGGTGGCGGGCATATTGACCGAGCTCAAGCTTGATCAGGACACGATCATCACCGCCCTGCTCCACGACACGCTCGAAGACACGCTGACCACGCCCGAAGAGATTGAGCGGCTGTTCGGCCAAGATGTGGCCCGGCTGGTCGATGGTGTGACCAAACTCAGCCAGATTGAGCAAAAGGAAATTGCCGCCGAGACCGAACGCGAAAAGGCGGCGGAAAATCTGCGCAAATTCCTGCTGGCCATGTCGGATGACATCCGTGTGCTGTTGGTCAAGCTGGCCGACCGGCTGCACAATATGCGCACATTGCACTTCATCCCCAAGGAAGAGAAGCGCCGCCGCATTGCCCGTGAGACAATGGACATCTACGCGCCGCTTGCGGAACGGATCGGCATGTATGAGTTCATGCGCGAAATGCAGTTGCTGGCATTCCGCGAGCTGGAACCGGATGCCTATGCCACCATCACCGGCCAGCTCGACAAGCTGACCGCCGGCGGGGTCGACCGGGTGGCCAAAATCAACGAGGAAATCCGGGCGCTATTGGCAGCCAGCGGCATAGAGGCCGAGGTCACAGGAAGGGCCAAGCACCCCTATTCTGTCTGGCGCAAGATGCAGGAGCGCCACGTCAGTTTCGAACAGGTCACCGACATCATCGCATTCCGCGTGATCACCGCCAGTGCCGACGATTGCTACCGCGCGCTGGGCATATTGCACCGCAAGTGGAAAATGGTCCCGGGCCGGTTCAAGGACTTTATTTCGACACCAAAGCGCAACGGTTATCAATCGCTGCATACGACGGTGATGCGTGGCGAGAACATGCGGATCGAAATCCAGATTCGCAGCCGCGAAATGCACAAGCAGGGCGAGTTCGGTCTGGCGGCGCACTGGGCCTACAAGCAGGGAACGCTGCCTGACGGGCAGGCCGGTTGGATCCGCGATCTCGTCGAAATCCTCGATACTGCCCAGGATGCGGAGGACATCCTCGAACATACCCGCATGGCAATGTATCAGGACCGGATCTTTGCCTTTACCCCAAAAGGGGCGCTGCACCAGCTGCCCAAGGGGGCAACGCCTGTCGATTTTGCCTATGCGGTGCATACCGAACTGGGCGACCGGACCGTGGGTGCCAAGGTCAATGGGCGGCTGGTTCCGCTGCGCACCCAATTGGCGAATGGCGACACGGTCGAAATATTGACGAGCGACAAGCAGAATCCCGAACCGGCATGGATGGGCTTTGTCGTCACTGGCAAGGCGCGGGCGGCAATCCGGCGGCATGTCCGGCACAAGGAACGGGATGAGACCATCGCGCTGGGCGAAAAATTGTTCGAGGACATCGTCCGCCGCCTTCCGGTCAAAATCGGGGACAAGGCGATCAGAATGGCTCTCGGTCGCCTCAAGCTCGGCACTGTGGACGACCTGCACTATGCGGTTGGCCGGCAACGGTTGCGCGACAGTGAGGTGATGGAGGCGCTGGTGCCCGGCATCGTCGCCGACCTGAAACGCGAGGGCGTGCGGATCGACCCGGCGCGGCCGATCAGCATAGAGGGGCTGACACCCGGCGTTGCCTATACGCTGGCCGAATGCTGCCACCCGGTGCCGGGTGATCGCATCGTCGGCCTGTCACGGCCCGATCAGGGCATCGAAATCCACGCTATCGACTGCGACATGCTGGCCAATGGCGAAGATGCCGACTGGATCGACGTTCGCTGGCAACGCGACAGCGAGGGCGGCACAGCGCGGCTGATGGTGGTCAATCGCAACCAGCCCGGGATGCTGGCAGAGATCACAGCCATCATCGCAAGAGCCGGGGCCAATATTGTGAACCTCAGGCTGGCCACGCGTGAGGGCGGGTTCCACGGCTTTGAGCTTGACCTGGAGGTCAAGGATGTCGCCCATCTGATGAGTATATTGTCTTCGCTGCGCGCATCTGACGCGGTGGTCTCGGCTGACCGGGCATGACCCCGAAATCAGCGGTTGTCAGCGCTTTGCGGCAAGCGGCTCCTCGCATCATCACCGCATGCAATGGTGCCAGCTCCGGCATTGCGTACGGTGCAGCGCGGTCGTCCGCTGACCGCAACATTGGCAGAACCCATTGCGAATATATTGGCCGTCGCAGACGCAGCGAAACTGCTCGCCCCTGACCCAACCGCCTGCACAGTCAGATCCCGGACCGGCAGTCCGGCGGCGTTGATGCTGGCCGCGCCATTGGTAATGGCGGTGAGCGAACGGGCCCGGCCGCTGAGGGTGATGCTGCCACTGCCGACCGCGCGGCTGCTGACCACCGCACCATCGGGGATGGAACCGGCAATACTGCCCGCCCCGTCAACGACAAGCTGGATCGAAGATCCACGCAACCCTTCAACCCGGACCGTGCCCGAGCCGGCGAGGCTGACGGAAGAAAGGTTCTGAGCGGTCAGGCGGACGCGTACCGGGCCACTGCCCTGACCATGCGCTTGCCGCTGACCATAGGAACCTTCAAAGGCGTGGCGAATGACCAGCGTCCGTTCCCGCACCTCTAGCGACAATGTGTCAAGCGCCGTTGATGGTCCCTCGGCCACCGCCGAAATAGAGGGACTGGCACTGATCTCGACGATCATGTCACCCTGCACCTCGACCCGCTCGAAACTCGACAGGCCAAAGCGCTTGGTCTGAAGTGTCTGCGCCTCAACGGGCGCCGCACAACACAGCAGCACCGCTGACGACAGGATGAAAAGGGACAAGGGCTTGGTCATGCCACAGATGTGGCACGGGCGTGGCGCGGGGCGCAAGCGGCATGTCCCCCTGGCCCCGGCCAATGCCCGGTCAAGAGCAGCTGATCTCGCCGGAGCCCATCCTGCTTCTGGTACAGGTGGCACCACCGGTGATGGTGACGTCACCCGAACCGGCGGTGCTGACATCCGCCGTACCGGTGACGGTCATGCTGACGCCGCCCGATCCGATGACACTTACATCTGCCTTGGTCGCACTGAAAGCTGTGGCGCTGATGTCGCCCGAGCCGGCAATCGTCGATTTCACTTCCTCCGCCTTGCCGGCGATGGTGATGCTGCCCGATCCGGCGACACTCATTTCCAGCTTGCGCGCGTCGACGCCAGCGAGCGCGACATCACCTGAACCCGCGACAGTCACGGCGGCGCTTTCACCGGTCAATGTATCTGCGGTCACGTCGCCCGAACCAGCCACCACGATGCCGCTGAGCGCAGGCAAGGTTACGGTAATGGTGGCATGACCGCCATTCCAGTTGAGACCGTTGCGGCGGCGTATTTCGAGCGCATTGCCGTCCACTGTGAGGACAAGCCCGTCGAGCAGGGCGCGGTCACCCCTGGCCTGAACCGAAAAGGCATCGCCCTGGCGCACAACAACCGAATCCGGCCCTGCTGCAACAATCTCGCTGAAACCGGTCAAGGCATAGCTGCGGGTTGCGGTGTTACCGGTCGCGGATACTTCTGTGCCGGGGGTGCCAGGCCCGTCATCCCCGAAGCGAACCTCTCCACAGGCCGAAACCGAAAGTGATATGGCCACTATGGCCGACAGGGTTGCCCAGTTGCGCATGCGTATCTCCTGACAGCCCCCTGCCCGATACTGTATTATCAGTATAATACGCGGCAGTAGCCGTCAAGGGTGCAAAAAGAAAAGGGCCGCATCGCTGCGGCCCTTTGGCTTGTCTGCGCGAACGTCGGCTATACCGGTCAGGCACCCACCGGCGGATGGAACTGCGGTGCATATTTGTTCAGGATTTCCAGAATCTTGGCCTGCGCCGCCTTCTCGTCAATTTCCTCCATCGCGGCGATTTCCCGCGCCAGACGGCTCGACGCCGCCTCGAAAATCTGACGCTCGGAATAGCTCTGCTCCGGTTGATCATCGGGGCGGAACAGATCGCGCGTCACTTCGGCAATCGACACCAGGTCGCCCGAATTGATCTTGGCTTCATATTCCTGGGCGCGCCGCGACCACATGGTGCGCTTTACCTTGGGCTTGGTCTTGAGGATGTCGAGCGCTTCCTTGAGCGTCTTGTCCGATGACAGTTTGCGCATGCCAACGCTTTCAACCTTGTTGACCGGCACGCGCAGCGTCATCTTTTCCTTCTCAAAGCGCAGGACATAAAGTTCCAGCGACATGCCGGCGATTTCCTGGTGGAGAAGCTCCATCACCCGGCCAACCCCATGCTTGGGGTAAACAACATAATCGCCAACGTCGAACGCGTGCGCCTTGGCAGTCATAGTCTGTCCTTTCCATGTCACCCGCCGGCAAGTGGGAGAGGAAGGTCGGCGCCGAAGTCTACCGGCTCATACGGAATCGGCTGCGCAACCGGCCTGGAGACAGGCCAATCGTCACAAGGCAGCGATCATGTGGGCTACACTGTCCGTACGCGGGACTTTTCGAACGACAATCCAATCACTTTCGTCAAGCGGAGGCAGTGCGGCGGGCCCAAACGCGAGCCCCCTGCCACTGTTGGAATCACCTGTAACATAAACGCCCGAAAATTGCTAGCGCGCGCCCAGTCTCCGTTCAGCCATCACTTCTTGGCTGCCACCTGCCCATTGCAGGGCCGTATCTAGCCCAGCTTTCGGTCATGCCATCGGCAAAAAAGCCGGTTCAGGCTGTCCATGAGACGACAGCGGCGGGAGCCGAATCGCCGCCTCGCTAGGGAACGTCGGCTATGGCTCAGTCACCCTCACCCGGTTCGGGCGAGAAGAACTTCTCATATTTGTCTTCGACGCCCTTATATTCGTCTGCGTCGGCAGGGCTGTCCTTCTTGGTGGTGATGTTGGGCCACTGTGCGGAGAAGCTGTTGTTGAGTTCCAGCCACTTCTCAAGGCCGCTTTCGGTATCGGGCAAAATGGCTTCGGCCGGGCATTCCGGTTCGCACACACCGCAATCGATGCACTCGCTGGGATTGATCACCAGCATGTTTTCGCCTTCATAGAAGCAATCGACGGGGCAAACCTCTACGCAATCCATATATTTGCATTTGATGCAGGCGTCGGTGACGACATAGGTCATTGCGAAAGGCTCCCCTGGATAAAGGCCCGTCTATCAGGCCCGTCGGTTCAACCCCTGCTATGCCGATGCATGCGTGGGCGTCAAGCCGCTGATCAGGTCAACAGCGCCGATTCTGCTTTTCCGTCTCCTTCCTCGACGGCCATGTCGATGTAACATGCCGCGGCTTCCGCAGGCGGCCCACGCCGATGTGGCAGGCTGACCAGACGAAGCACGCGCACACGCGGCGGACCGGGCATGACCAGCAGCGAGCCGTTCCTTACAATGGCGCTCGATCGTTCGACCCGCCGTCCATCAATCCGCAGGTGTCCAGCCGCAACCAGAGCCTGCGCTGCCGAACGGGTCGGAGCAAGCCGCAGATACCAGAGCAGCTTGTCGATCCGCAGCCCGGTCATCACCGCCTGATCCCGCCCAGCGGCGGACTGACCACGGTCCACCGGTTCAACCATTGCCGGCCAAACAATAGCAGCGGCGACAGGCAGGAAGGTCAGGCATCGCCTTCAGTTTTGTCCTTTTTGTCGAACAGGCCAGCCAGTGCGGCAAAGGGGCTATGCACATTGACGCCCTGCTTTGCGCCGGTCCGGCCGGGCCGCAGGCCCCGAGCCGACTCCTGGGAACGGCCCGGAGCGCCCTGCCCGGATTTGCCTGAACCGGAATAGCGGCCCTGACCCTTGTCCTTGTGTCGTTGGCGATGGTCGTTGGCATCGGGCCTGTCCGCATTGCGACGGCCACCATCGCGCCGGCCACCATCCTGCCCGGTCACAGAGCGCGGCGGCCGTTCTTTTCCCTTTGGTGAGGCAAGGTGGCGAGCGCGCGCCTGCTGGCGACGCATTTGCCCGCCCTTTCGACCATGCCATCGCCACCACAACAGCGGTTCCTGTTCGACTGTCAGATTGGCAGGCATGTCATGCGCAGCAAACCCCAACAGCCGCAACAGCACTAGCCGGTCTTCAAGCGGCAGGCCAATCGAACGAGCCAGTTCCGGATCAATGCGGAAACTGCCTTCCGGGCGCCTTTGAGACGTGGGCGGCGCAGGGACCGGTTCATCCAATGGAGCCGGCGAGGCCCCTGCCACTGCCCCTGCCCCTGCCCCTGCCCCTGCCCCTGCCCCTGCCGGCGCGTCCGTTTCCGATGGCAAATCGGCAACCGGCGGCTTCGCATTTTGCTCAGCCACACCATCGGCCGGGCAATCAGCCTCGCCGGCAAGTGAGCTGCCATCCTGGTCCTTTTGTCCGGTTGATCCCGCCTTTCTTGCCTGACGCTCGGTGGCAAAGGCCTCCAGTTGGCTACGGCGCATGGAATGGGTGTGGAAGGCGATCCTTTCGGCAAGGTCGACGCGCAGCCACCATTTGCCCACCCGCCGGAAACCGGCAATCGGCGACTGATCATCACTCTCCGCAGCAACCAACGCTATGCCCGGCGGCGGCGGCACTGATCCAGGTACATTGGTCCAGGCCGCTTCAATGGCAGTCAACCATTCCAGCGGCGATGGTTTGAGCAAGGCCGGGTGGAACAGGTCCAACGAGCCGACACGGATGCCAAAACGCCTCAATTCTTCGCGCGCCTCAGGCGGCAACTTGGCCAGCGCTTCGTCCAAGGGTTCGCGCGGCACATGGCTGCCAGCATCTACCAGCGCCGCAAGGATGGCGCGCAGGTCGGGCGCGGCATCAGCTTCCCGCATCCGCGCCGCCATAGAGATCAACACCCTTAGATGGCGGCCGATTTTATTGTCGAGAAAGGCCTGAAGCCGGGCGATGATCGCGGCGACGACATGGCTGTCGAGCGCGGCCACAGGTTTGTCCAACGTGATACGGGGCGCGAGGCGGTGCTTGCCCTTTGTCAACGTGGCCACAGTCAATCCGTGCCACTGGATGGCCGGCATGGCATCCGCCGAGATTGCCAGCGCGAGATGGGCATCGGGTGCGGAAGCCAACGCGGTCCCGCGCGAGGCAAGTTCGACAGCGAGATGCCGTTCCGCAGCAGCCAACAACATGCGCTGGTCGGCAGCACGGGCCGAGGGATCTACACGGAAGCTGAAACCTTCGAGCCGGCCAATCGCCTCCCCGTCAACTCGGACCAGACCTTCTTCGCTGACCTTGACCGTCAGGTTGGACGCATCCTGTCCCAACGCGCGCAGCAGTACAGTGGTCCGCCTGTCGACGAAACGAGCGGTCAATGCCTGATGCAGGGCATCGGAAAGGCGCGATTCCAGGCCCCTGGCCTCTTCCGCCATGCCCGCCGGATCGGCGAGCCAGTCGGGGCGATGAGCAATGTAGCAGAATGTACGCACGGCAGCGATGCGATCTGCCAATTGTTCGACACTGCCCTCGACATTGTCGAGCGCCCGCAGCTGACCAGTGAACCAAGCGGCATCGATATGCCCCTTGCCCTTGCCCAGATCCTGCCACAACCGCGCGACGAGGCGGCCATGGGCTTCGGGCCCTGATTTGCGGAAATCAGGCAGGGAAGCGGCCGACCAAAGGCGGCGGACAGCGGACGGGCCATCGACCAGTTCAACCGCATCAGCATCTTCCGCCATACGGCGCAACACCGCCAGGTCAGTGGATTCGGGGGCAGGACGCAGGGCCGGATGCGGTGGCGCCGCTTCCAGATCGGTCAGCAGCGCGGCAATCGATGAAGTGTCCGGTTCGGGATTGCGCCAGTACAGCCAATCGACCGGCGGGAAATGATGTTCCTCAATCGCGCGGATTTCCTCTTCAGTGAAGGCCGTCTCGCCACCCACCGAACCGAATGTTCCGTCCCGCTGGTGACGACCGGCGCGGCCAGCGATCTGGGCCATCTCTGCCACTGTAAGGCGCCGTTGGCGGACGCCATCAAATTTGTTCAGGCTGGCAAAGGCGACATGGCTGACATCCAGGTTCAACCCCATCCCGATAGCGTCGGTAGCGACGAGATAGTCAACTTCGCCTGCCTGGAACATCGCCACCTGGGCATTGCGCGTGGCAGGCGACAGCGCCCCCATGACAACAGCTGCACCGCCCGAAACACGACGCAGTGCCTCGGCAATCGTGTAAACCTCCTCCGCGGAAAAGGCGACGATGACACTGCGCGGCGGCAGTCGCTGCAATTTGCGCGGCCCGTCATAGCTGAGAGTCGAAAAGCGCGGGCGGGTGGTGATCAGCGCTTCCGGCAGCAGGGTGCGCACAGCCGGAGCCAGGCTGCCTGAACCAAGGATCATGGTTTCTTCACGGCCCCGCGCATGCAGCAGGCGAGAGGTGAACACATGTCCGCGCTCCCGATCCTGCCCGATCTGAGCTTCATCGAGCGCGACAAAGGCCACATCGCGCAGTGCATCATTCACCGGGTCGCGCACCTGGGCGTTGATCGGCATCGCTTCGGCAGTGCACAACAGATAGCGGGCAGTTTCCGGCCAGATACGTTCTTCACCAGTGACCAACGCCACCGAGGCTTCACCGCGCAAAGCGACCACGCGGTCATAGACTTCGCGGGCCAGCAATCGGAGCGGAAAGCCCATCATACCGCTGCTGTGGCCCATCATCCGTTCAACGGCGAGATGGGTTTTTCCGGTGTTGGTTGGACCGAGGACGGCGCTGAGCGCGGCATGAACATGGGGCTTCATGGGTTCTAACTCGCCCGACTAACTCTCCGGGGCAAGCAAAAAAAGGTCGCCAATTGGCACAGAATATTACGCTGGCACCTTCGGCATTGAAACGAAAGCGATGCCGGATCACCTTGTCTACGCGGTCACCGCATTTTGGCGCGCAAAATGAAGCAGTGACCGCAGGAAACGGCTGTTTCGCCGGCCATTAAATTGACATTAACCATCGATGCCTACAGGAGTTCGATCAATAAAAGGATGTGCTCGCGGTCCTCTCCGCCATGATGGTTGGGCGGACAGCGCATCGGGGGTCGCTCTGGGTGTGTTGAGACAAGATCATCAAGACCATTCGGGCGAGCAGGCGCCTCAGGGCACCGCATCCCTGGCCATGGCACAGGTGCTTGGCGCGGGCCGTTTTGGCAACAAGCCTGTGGCCGACGAGCCGACGAGCTGGCGCGAATGGCTGGCCGATTTCGATTGGGCTCCGGATTTGGGACAGGATATTGGTTCGCGCCGGTGGTGGCGCGGACTCGCCACGCTGGCGATGCTGTGCGGAACAGCGGCAGCGGCCTGGCCGGGGCTGCGGCCCGTAGAAGCCCATGCCGCGCCCATGCAGTCAGATGACTGGGAATTGGCCAGAGCACAGACGATCACGCCGCTGGCATGGGGCGCCGATACGGGCCGGCGCATGGCTGCGACCGATGTTGTCCAACCGCTAGCAAGCGCGCCGGAACGGCCTCGCATCGAATTGACCGCCACTTTGGGTCAGGGCGACAGCTTTACCCGCCTGCTCGAACGTTCAGGGGTGGGCAGTGGCGAAGCGGGACGGATTGCGGCGATGGTGGCCGATGCGGTCCCGCTGACTGCCATTCCCGACGGCACCAGGATCGACCTTGTGCTTGGTCGCCGAGCCGTGCGCACCGATCCACGTCCCGTGGAATCACTCGCCTTTCGTGCGGCGCTCGACCTGCGGCTTGAACTTTCCCGCGAAGGTAGCGGGCTGCACATGGATCGCATCGCCATTCGGGTCGATGATACGCCGCTGCGCATTCGCGGTCGGGTCGGCGAAAGCCTGTATCGATCGGCGCGGGCTGCTGGTGCCCCGCCCAGCGCGATACAGGATTATTTGCGTACCATCGCCGGCCAGATTTCGGTCAGCCGGGACATTAACGCCAGCGATGAATTTGACATCATCGTGGCCCATCGCCGCGCGGAAACAGGTGAGACAGAAGTTGGCAAACTGTTGTACGCCGGCTTGATCAGCAACGGTCGCCCGAGGCTGCGCATGCTGCCCTGGAAGGTTGACGGTCGCGAACAATGGTATGAAGCGTCTGGTGTTGGACAGCAGCGCGCCGGTCTGGTGCAACCGGTCTCCGGTCGTGTGACATCCGGTTTTGGTGGCCGACGCCATCCCATCCTCGGCTATACGCGGATGCATGCAGGCATAGACTTTGGCGCACCCTATGGCGCCCCGGTCTATGCGGTTACCGACGGAACGGTCAGCTTCGCCGGTTACAATGGCGGTTATGGCCGGTTTATCCGCCTGGCGCATGCCGGTGGCCTTGGCTCTGCCTATGCCCATATGAGCCGCCTCGCCGTCAGTTCCGGAGAGAGGGTGCGGCGCGGGCAGATCATCGGCTATGTCGGATCTTCGGGCCTGTCGACTGGTCCTCACCTTCACTATGAACTGACCCGCAACGGACGCCAGATCAATCCGGCAACCGTTCAGTTCACAACACGCGCCGTGCTCACTGGCTCCGACCTCGCGGCCTTCCGCGCCCGACTTGCGGAACTGACATCGGTCGCGCCCAACGCCCATCTGCGCAGCGCGGCCCGGCCGGCGGTCGCCGCACCGACAAGCCGTGCGGCTGCCGCGCCACTGCCCAACACACCGGGCGTTGCGCGTGCTGTTACCGCCGGCCGTTGAACCCATTGATGGACCCCTTGGTGGTCGGGGCGCCTTCTTCTCCCGTTGAAGCTTGCCGACCAAGACAAGCTGGGCAATAGCAGGCAGCCATGAGCCAATATCCCGCCCTTCGCCTGCGCCGCACCCGAACCACCGGCTGGAGCCGCAATCTCCATCGAGAGAACCGGCTGGGGGTTGAGGACCTGATTTGGCCGATGTTTGTCACATCGGGCGAAGGGGAGGAACCGATCGCTTCCCTGCCCCATGTTAGCCGCTGGGGCATCAAGGGGATCGTCGCCCAGGCGCGTGAGGCAGTGACATTGGGCATCCCGGCCATAGCCCTATTCCCCAACACCCCGGCCGATCGCCGCAGCGCGGACGGGCGCGAGGCGCTGAACCCGGACAATCTTGCATGTACCACGATACGGGCGATCAAGGATGCCGTGGGGGACGATCTCGGCGTACTCGCCGATGTCGCGCTGGATCCCTATACCAGCCATGGCCAGGACGGGCTGGTCGATGATGCCGGTTATGTCATGAATGACGCGACAGTAGAGGTGTTGGCCGAACAGGCGTTGACCCTTGCCCGCGCCGGCGCCGACATTGTCGCGCCTTCCGACATGATGGACGGACGGGTCGGCGCCATTCGTGGCGCACTGGAAATCGAAGGTCTCGTCAACGTTCAGATCATGAGCTACGCGGCCAAATATGCCAGCGCCTTTTATGGACCGTTCCGCGATGCGGTCGGATCGCGCGGGCTGCTGAAGGGTGACAAGCGCGGTTACCAGATGGATCCCGGCAATGCGGAAGAAGCGTTGCGCGAGGTGGCGCTAGATCTGGCTGAGGGAGCCGACAGCGTGATGGTCAAGCCCGGCCTCCCCTATCTTGATATTGTCAGCGCGGTGCGCGCCCAATTCGGCGTACCGGTGTTCGCCTATCAGGTGTCCGGTGAATATGCGATGATCGAAGCGGCTGTGGCCGCCGGTGCGGGGGAACGCGACGCACTGGTGCTCGAAACATTGCTTGCCTTCAAACGGGCGGGTTGTTCCGGGATTTTGACCTATCACGCCGCCCATGCGGCCCGACTGCTCGGCGGCTGAGGCCGGCATGGTGGGGGCACTGGGCAGGGACAGCAGGGAGCAGCGGGATGGCGACAAAGTCGTCATCGAAACGCCGCGCCTGATCCTGCGCGAATGGCGCGACGAGGATAGTGCACCCTTCAAGTTTCATCTCAACACGCCGACGGTCATGCGCTGGCTGGGCGGGATACAGAGTGACGCCGAGTTTGACGCCTTTGTAGCCCGTAACCGGGCCTGTGCCGCGAGCCATGGACATTGTTTCTGGATCGCAGAGCGCAAGTCCGACCGCGCCATCCTCGGCTTTTGCGGGCTGAAACGCGTCAATAGCGATGGCGCCAGCAATGTTGGCGACCATGAAATTGGCTGGCGCCTGCGCGAGGATGCCCAGGGGCTGGGCTATGCGCGGGAAGCGGCCGAGGCCACCCTCAGTGCGGCCTTTCATCGTTTTGGCGCACCGCATGTCGTCGCCTTTACCGTCGCGGAAAATGCCGCGTCATGGGGGCTGATGCAACGATTAGGCATGGTCCGCGCGCGCGACCTTGATTTCACGGGCGGTTTTGCCGGGGGTGGTAGCGAGCATATTATCGTCTACCGGATCGACAAGGAAGATTGGACCACATGAGCACAGACACGCCTTATCGGCCAGCGTCACGCTGGCTGTTCACCGTGACGATCCTGGTCGGATCCTTCCTGTTGTTCATGGTCCAGCCGATGGTTGCGCGAATGGCGCTGCCGAAGCTCGGTGGCGCGCCGGCCGTATGGAACAGCGCGATGCTGGTCTATCAGGCACTGTTGCTGGGTGGGTATGCCTGGGCGCACTGGATCGGCCGATTTACCCTGAAACGGCAGGTGATGTTGCATGGCGGGCTGCTGGGTCTTGCGGCAATCATCTCCTTGCCGGTGGGCCTCGCCAACTTGACCCCTCCAGGCGATAATCAGGTTTTCCTGTTCGTTCCCTGGCTGCTGCTGGCATCGGTAGGCCCCCTGTTGTTCGCCGTATCGGCGCAGGCTCCACTGATGCAGCGCTGGTTTGCCGATGGGGCGCCCGGTGCCAATCCCTACGCACTCTATGCGGCCTCGAACCTTGGCAGCTTTGGCGGGCTGATCGCATATCCGCTGTTGGTCGAACCCAATATGTATCTCGATTGGCAAAGCTGGAGTTGGAGCGTCCTCTATCTCTTGCTGTTGCTGCTGGTGATTGCCTGCGGCGTGCAGGCGAGCCGGGCTATAGCCGCGAGGCCGGTCTCCGCCATTTCCGACACGGATGGCAACGACGATGGCACGCCCAGCCCGGCGCCGGGCGCCAAGACGATTGCCCTGTGGATTGCGTTGTCGGCAGTTCCATCGGGCCTGATGCTGTCGACCACCACTCACCTGACCACCGACATCATGGCGATGCCGCTGATGTGGGCAATCCCGCTGGGACTGTATCTGCTCAGCTTTTCGATCGCCTTTGGCGAAGGCACGCTGTTCAAGGGGTTCTTCACCCTGCTCGCCCCGCCCATGCTGTTCCTGACCGGCGGCATTTCGATGCTGTCACAAGGCAGCGGGGGCATGGTCATCGCCGCGACCAGCCTGATCATGCTGTTCACGGTGGCCGTATCGCTGCACAGTCGGCTCTATAGCCTGCGGCCAGCGCCGGACCGGCTGACCCTATTCTATCTGGTGATGTCTGTCGGAGGCGCTTTGGGCGGGCTCTTCTGCGCGTTGATCGCACCGCTGCTGTTCGACTGGGTCTATGAGCATCCGTTGCTGTTGCTCGCTGCGGCATTGCTGATCCCGTTGCCGCCCCTGGTACCCTGGGGCAACTGGCTCAAACTCAACGCACAGGGTCATCGCATCGTGGCGCTGGCACTCGCCCTTGCCGCGGTTTTGGCCGGCATATGGCTGGTTCGCGCATGGACCGGCTGGTTCCGTGAGCCCGAACTGGCCGCCATCGCCTTGCTGGTTTTCATTGGCCTGGCCTCGATTGGCTGGCGTTTGGCCTATGTTGCGACATTGGTGTCTCTGATGATCGGCTTTGGCGGCGCGGCGACATTGGAGACGAGCACGACCGGTCAGCGCGTACGCAGCTATTTCGGTGTCTATACGGTGCGCGATGATCTTGAGACCAATCGCCGCCTGCTGTCGCATGGCACCACATTGCACGGGACCCAGCTGACCGGTCCCGGTCAGGCGTTGACGGCGACCAGCTACTATGGGCCGACCAGTGGTGTCGGGCTCGCATTCAGCCAGGCACAGCGCCTGTACGGCGAAACGGCCTCCATCGGTGTTGTTGGCCTCGGCACAGGCACCTTGGCCTGTTACCGACGGCCGGGCCAGCAATGGACATTTTTTGAAATTGATCCGGCCATGGTGGAAATTGCCCGCGATTCCGGCAAGTTCAGCTTCATGCCTCGCTGTGCGCAGGGCGTGCCGATCCTGCTTGGCGATGCCCGGTTAAAGCTGCTGGAGGTGCCACAGCACAGCTACAACCTCTTGGCGATCGACGCCTTTTCATCTGATGCCATTCCTCTCCACCTGCTGACGCGAGAGGCCTTTGGTGTCTATCAGCGCGCCATCACGCCGGATGGCGTTGTGCTGGTGCATATCTCCAATCGCTACATTGACTTGGAACCGGTCCTCAACGCGCTGGTGCAACAGGATGGCTGGCATGCCATGCTGCGCCATGACGAGCCCTCAGAGCAGGACGAGGAGCTTGCACGCACCGGGTCGATCTGGGTCGCCATGGCCCGCGATCAGGCAGCACTCGACCGGCTGGTCACCGCATCCGCCAGCGAAGCTGGTGGACGTGGCAGTTGGCAAGCACTCGACACGAGCCGCAAGGCGCGGCTGTGGACCGATGATTATGCGTCTGTTCTACCCCTCATCATGACCGAAGGATTTTTCCGGTGATCATATCTGACCATGGCCGCCACGGAGTCACGCTGATCGCCCTCGATGACAAGCGACCGGTAATTGCCGACAGTGCCTTTATAGCGCCTGGCTGTGTCATCGTCGGCGATGTCACCATCGGTGAGGAGTCCAGCATTTGGTACAATTGCGTTCTGCGGGCGGATGTCAGCCGCATTGTCATCGGCGCCCGCACCAATGTACAGGATGGCAGCGTTATCCATTGCGACGGACCCGACCCGCGCCGGCCCGACGGCTATCCCACCATCATAGGCGACGATGTGCTGATTGGTCATATGGCGATGGTGCATGGCACCATATTGCAGGACCGCGCCTTCGTCGGACTTTCCACCACGACAATGAATGGCTGCGTGATCGAAAGTGACGGGATGCTGGCCGCCGGCGCGCTGTTGCCTCCGGGCAAGCGGATCCCGTCGGGAGAGCTGTGGGGCGGGCGTCCCGCCGCCAAGATGCGCGACCTGCCGGAAATGGCACTGGCCGAAATGCGGCTGGGGGTCGCCCATTATGTGCATAATGCCAAACGGCACAATGAAGCCATCAACGGAGGATGAGCGGAATGAAGGCAACGATCTGGCACAATCCCAATTGCGGCACATCCCGCAAAACTCTGGCTATCCTCCAGGAAGCGCCGGGTGTGGACTTGACCGTGATCCGTTACCTTGAGCAGCCGTATGACAGGGAAAGGATCGCCGGCCTGATCAAGTCGGCCGGCCTGACTCCACGACAGGCGCTGCGCGTGCGGGGCACTGACGCGGAGGAACGCGGCCTGACCGGTGCAGATGACGCGACCATCCTCGACGCGATGGCCAGCCATTCCGCCTATGTCGAGCGGCCCTTTGTAGAAACAGACAAGGGCGTGCGCCTGTGCCGCCCGCAGGACAAGGTGCAGGAAATCCTCTGAGCCGCCGCCGTTGCTCCCCTGCATCGGGGAGAGGAATGATGCAGGGGAGCCTCCGGGGGGAGAAGCGTCAAAAGGCGAACTTGACCGTGAGACGCACGTTGGTGGGCGCACCGGGCATGATGTTCTGATCACTGTGGGCGGCAGAATAATAGTCCGCCCCCAACAGATTTTCGACATTCAGCTGGGCGTCGATCGATTCGGAGAGACGCAGGAAGAGCGCAGCATCGACACGGGTAAAGGCCGGCACGATCACAGTGTTGCTGATATTGGCAAAGTAACGCGCCTGGTGAACGACGCCGAGGCCGACCGCCAGCTCATGACTGACCTCGTAGCGATTCCACAGGGACGCCGAATGACGGGGCACCTGGGCAACACGGCGACCGGCTGTATCACCGTCGAGCACTTCGGCATCGGTATAGCCATATCCAGCGGAAATTTGCCAATGCGGCAGGATTCGACCTGTCAGGGCAAGTTCGACGCCCTTGGTCCGTTGCCGTCCGGTGAGGACAATCGTCCCCGGGACTGGACCCGCAGCTCGGCTGTTCGACCGGTCGAGAACATAGGCTGCGGCTGTCAGGAAGAGAGACGGCGTGACATTCCACTTGGCCCCGATTTCGTAATTGTCGAACTTTTCCGGCTCGAGCGTCACCAGTGTCGCGTCGAGCGAGCTGAACTGGTCACCTGACTGCGGCAGATAGCTACGCGACCAGCTGGCATAAAGCGAGCTGTTCTCGTCGGGTTTGAACAACAGCCCCGCACGGGGTGACCAAAGTTCATCGGTCCGGCTGAACCGGGTGCCGGTAAAGACATTGCCGACATCGAGCGAGAAGCGATCATAGCGCAAGCCCGCGATAAGTTGCAGCTGCTCGGTCAGACTGATCTGGTCCTGCGCATAGACGCTGACCTGATCGAGGGTGACACTGGCCGCACGATTGCTGTTGCCGGCAGGGCCAGCGACAAAGCGTGGAGCAGGAATAACCATCCGTTCCGCCAGATCAACGGTCTGCGTTCGGTTCGCCGATCCGGTCCCTGTCGGGCCAAAATAGCCGTTGATCCGTTCGCTGGTACCATCCTGCCGGGTTCCCTCGGCGCCGATGAGCAACACATGATCCATCCCGCCAATGTTGGTGCGCCAGGTCAGGTTGGCCTGACCGATCAGCGTCTCCCGCTGGGTGAAATCCTGATAGGCCTGTACGTCCAGTTGCCGCGTCCCGCCCACGGTCCGCACCGCAGAGGTGGGGAAAACGTTGCTGTAATATTTGTCATAGTCACCATAGAGGAAACTGGTCGACAGGGTCAGCGACCCGCTCAGTTCGTGGATCGACCGCGCGCGTATGGCATCCCCGTTGAAACCGGTGTGATTGTCGGCCAGCACGCCGAACAAGGTTTCATCAAAACCGTCCAGCGGCCGGTTGTTGAGCGACGGCACGCCGCGGTCGACAATGCGCTGGTCTTCCACATGTTCATAGCCGATCAGGATGCGGCTGCTGCCCAGGGTGAAGGCCAGGGTCGGGTTGACTGCCCAGCGATGGCCTTGGAAAGACTGGCGATGGTTGTCGAGTTCTTCATACTGACCATTGATCCGGAAGGCCGCACCTTCCCCGATGGGCACGTTGACATCGAGCGTGCCGAACCATGCCCCAAAACTGTCAATCGAACCGTTCAACTGACCGAACTGGCCAGATGCATCCGGGCTTTTTAGGATACGATTGACGACACCGCCGCCACCGCCACGGCCAAAGATCATGGCATTGCTGCCCTTTAGCACCTCTACGCGTTCGACATTGTAAAAGCTGCGATACTGCTGGACATCATCGCGCAGGCCATCGGTGAAAAAATCGGCGGTGCTATTATTGCCACGCAGGGTGATTTGGTCGCGATTGCCTTCACCCTGGCCCGGTGAAACGCCGGGAACCATACGGACAAGGTCACCAATGCTTCGGATCGCCTGATCCTCGATCTGTTGCGCGGTGAGCACGCTGATCGACTGGGGAATGTCGATAACCGGTGTGTCCGTTTTGGTGCCGCTCGACGTGTTGGCAACGGCATAGCCTTCGCGCGTGGCGGTGACGAGAATGTCGTTATTTTCTCCAGTGAAGGCCACATCATCAGTGACTTGCGGTGCCTCATTGGCCAACTGGGCGAGGGCCGGCAGAGGATGGCCAAGTGCCAGGGCGCTGATGGCCAGGCCGGCGAGTGCCTGGCAGCGCGGCTTCGGTTTGGAGAGTGTCATTGGTTTCCCTTCTGTGAAGGGTGTTAATGCGAGTCGTTCTCATTTGCAATCGCTAATGCGAATGTTTTGCAATTATTTCCCGATAATCGCTCCCTGCGCGACCTCGAGCCGGGTCGCGTCAGGCGGCACACCGTCAAACAAAGCCATTTCGGTACCTGTCATCCAGATCTGGCCGCCGCCCGCTGTCAGGCGCTCGAACAAGGCCGTGCGCCTGAGCGGGTCGAGATGGGCGGCCAGTTCGTCAAGGAGCAGGATTGGTCGCTGGCCGCGTGCCCGCGCCACCAGATCCCCATGGGCCAGCACAATCGAGAGGAGCAGCGCCTTTTGCTCCCCGGTTGAACAGCGCGCTGCCACCTGCCCCTTACTGGCGTGGACCACATGCAAATCGACGCGGTGCGGCCCCACCAATGCCCGTCCGGCCCTGGCATCCGCCTGACGCGAACGAGCCTGTGCCGACGCCAGTTCCTCCACTCTCCACCGACGGGCCGGAGAAGAATCACCCTCAACCAGCGCAATGGAGGGTCGAGCAAAGGCCGAATCGGGCGATGCAGCCAAGCAGGACTGAAGACTTGTCACCAGGCTGTGCCGCGCAGCATCCAGGGCCTCGCCATGCTCCGCCATCTGAGCCTCCAGTGCGGAAAGCCAGACAGTATCCCAGGGACCATCCTCACCCAGTAAGCGGGTGCGTGCCCGCATCGCAGCTTCATAGCGGCTTGCATGGCTGGCATGGGATGGTTCCAGTGCCAAAGCCATGCGATCGAGGAAGCGCCTCCGCTGTCCCGCACCTTCGACAAACAGGCGATCCATCGCCGGAGTCAGCCAGACAAAGGACAACCATTCTCCCAATGAAGTCGCAGCGGCGTCTGCCCCGTTCACCCGCACCCGTCGGCGACCCGGCGCTGATCCTCGCGTCCCGGTGCCAATGTGGATTGGCGCGAGGCCATCATCCTCGCCATGGCAATCAGCGGCGACAGCGAAACCGTCAGTGGCGCCTTCCCGTACCATCTCGGGCAAGGCACTGCCGCGCAGCCCCCGGCCGGGCGCAAGCAGTGACAGGGCTTCCAATATGTTGGTTTTTCCTGCCCCATTGGGTCCGGCAAGGACGACCAACCCCGGCCGGGCGCCGATTTCGCTGGACGCATGGTTACGGAAATCGGTCAGGGAAAGGCGGGCGACGAACATGCGCCCCTGCTCTAGCCTATGGCGGCAAGCCTCGCCACGGCGCATTTTCTATGTGTAGAATGCATCGATTAAGTGTTTTTCACCTCACCTTGGTTTTTTTCGCCGCATATTTCGCAAGTGCGGCTGTCAAAAGCTCCCCAATTTGCCGGATTCTCGAATTGGCACGGTCCCTGCAAAGGATGCGGCATGTCCGGCACCCGCCGGTTCCATGTTTCAGAGGAGACCCATGATGTTCAAAATCGATACCGCCGCCGCCACCAGCTATGCCGCTGCCGTTGCCATCGCCCTGTTTTCGACGACCATTTTGTTCGCCGTCACGGCAGTGCCTTCGGTAGCCGCCCTGTCCGCCGCCGCTGCCTGAACCGACGCGACCTTTCCCCCTTTCCGAAGAGGAGCAATCGATGAACAGTTTTCAACTCGACCGCGCAAGCCGCAAGTTTCTGGGCGTCTGCTCAGGTCTGGCCGCCCGCTTTGACGTTGATCCGTTGCTGGTGCGCCTGTCCTTCATTGGCTCGGTATTGCTCGGTTTCGGCTTCCCGATCCTGCTCTACTTCGCCCTCGCCCTGATAGCGGATTGATGCGCTCCCCGCCCGGCGGGGAGGGCGCGCCACGGTGCCGGTGCAACCAGCCGGCCCAACCACAAAAAAGCCCCACCGGTTGAACCGGCGGGGCTTTTTCTTTTGGCCTTGGAGAACGGGAGGAGCTTATTCCTCGCCGTCAGCCGCTTCCGGGTTCAGATAGTCACCGGCATCAGCATCGGTGCCGTGGGTCGGACCTTCGACCGCAGCCAGCGGATCATCGCCAATCGCAGCTTCCGGGCCCTGTGCCAGTTCAGCCGCATGCTCTTCCGCCGCCGTGTCAGGGGCAACAAGATGTGCCTCATTGGCCGCCCGCATTGATGCGCGCAGTGCCGCGTCACGCGACGATGCGGTCACGCGGATACGGTTCATCGCCGCACCGGTACCGGCGGGGATGAGACGGCCGACGATGACATTCTCCTTGAGACCCATCAGCGTATCGACCTTGCCCTGCACCGAGGCTTCGGTGAGGACACGAGTCGTTTCCTGGAAGGACGCGGCCGAGATGAACGACCGGGTCTGCAGGCTCGCCTTGGTAATGCCGAGCAGCACCGGCTTGCCTTCGGCCGGACGCTGACCCTTTGCCAGACGGCTGTTGATCTCGTCCATTTCCTCACGGTCAACCTGCTCGCCCGGGAGCAGGGTGGTGTCGCCACCCACAGTGATCTCGACCTTTTGCAGCATCTGGCGAACGATCACCTCGATGTGCTTGTCGTTGATCTTCACACCCTGCAAGCGATAGACTTCCTGGATTTCGGAGACGAGATAGGCGGCGAGCGCCTCAATGCCCATCACTTCCAGAATATCGTGCGGGTCAGGCGAACCAGAAACGATGGTGTCGCCCTTCTTGACGAAGTCACCTTCCTGCACTTCGATCCGCTTCGACTTGGACAACAGATATTCGACCGGATCGCCTTCCTCGGGGACGATCGCGAATTTGCGCTTCGCCTTATAGTCCTTGAGGAATTCGATACGGCCACTGATCTTGGCGATCACCGAATTGTCCTTGGGCTTGCGGGCTTCGAACAGTTCGGCAACGCGCGGCAGACCACCGGTAATGTCACGGGTCTTGGCGGCTTCACGGCTGACACGGGCCAGCACGTCACCGGCTTCCACCGTCTGGCCGTCCTCGACCGAGATGGTTGTGCCCGAAGCCAACAGATAGCGTGCCGCCTCACCGGACGCTTCGTCGAGCAGGGTCAGACGCGGCTGCAGGTCTTCCTTCTTGCCACGACCCGACGCGCGATATTCGATGACCACGCGCTGGGCGATACCCGTTGCTTCGTCGACCACTTCGGTCAGGGTCTTGCCGTCAAGCAGATCCTGATAACGCACCACACCAGGCTGTTCGGTGATCACCGGCATGGTGAACGGATCCCATTCGGCAATCCGGTCGCCCTGGGCCACCGTGGCACCATCCTCCACGAGGATGTTGGCACCATAGGGCAGCTTGTGGACGGCGCGTTCACGGCCCTCATTGTCGATCATCGCCAGCTCGCCACCACGGGCGAGGCTGAGGCGGCGACCGCGCGAGTCAGTGATCGTCGGCATGTCGCGATACTGGATCGTGCCATCGGCGAGCGCTTCGAGGTGCGACTGTTCGTTGAGCTGGGCCGCACCACCGATGTGGAAGGTACGCATGGTCAGCTGCGTTCCGGGTTCACCGATCGACTGGGCGGCGATGACGCCGACCGCTTCACCGATGTTCACCGGCGTACCACGGGCGAGGTCACGCCCGTAGCACTTGCCGCAGACGCCGGTCTTGCTTTCGCACACCAGCGGCGAACGGATCTGGGCCGACTGGATGCCCAACGCTTCAATCGCGGCGATGTGATGCTCTTCGAGCAGTAGTCCAGCAGGTGCCACTACGTCGCCCGTCTTGGCATCGACAATGTCTTCCGCCAGCGTGCGGCCGAGGATACGCTCACCCAGCGAGGCGATGGTCGAACCACCCTGGACGATGGCGCGCATTTCCAGATGGCGTTCGGTGCCGCAATCATCCTCGACGATGGTGCAATCCTGGCTGACATCGACCAGACGGCGGGTGAGGTAACCCGAGTTCGCCGTCTTGAGTGCGGTGTCGGCCAAGCCCT
This sequence comes from Sphingomonas lacunae, assembly GCF_012979535.1. NCBI lineage: Bacteria > Pseudomonadati > Pseudomonadota > Alphaproteobacteria > Sphingomonadales > Sphingomonadaceae > Sphingomonas > Sphingomonas lacunae. The sequence goes on along the minus strand of NZ_CP053015.1, from coordinate 1,434,674 downwards.
TGCGGGCGCCGTGGGTCGAGTTGAAATATTCAAGAACGGTCAGACCTTCCTTGAAGTTCGAGATGATCGGCGTTTCGATGATCTCACCCGACGGCTTGGCCATCAGGCCGCGCATGCCGGCGAGCTGCTTCATCTGGGTCTGCGAACCACGGGCACCGGAGTGCGCCATCATATACACCGAGTTGATCGGCGCGAGACGGCCGTCGTCGCCCTTCGGCGTCGCCTTGATCTCGTCCATCATGGCGTTGGCGACCTGGTCACCGCAACGGCTCCAGGCGTCGATCACCTTGTTGTACTTTTCCTGCTGGGTGATCAGGCCGTCCTGATATTGCTGTTCATAATCCTTCACCAGCGCCTTGGTCTCATCGACCATTTCAATCTTGGCGTCGGGGATGATCATGTCGTCCTTGCCGAACGAGATGCCGGCCTTGAACGCGTGGCGGAAGCCCAGCGCCATGATGGCGTCGGCGAACAGCACCGTCTCCTTCTGGCCGGTGTGGCGATAGACCTGATCGATGACGTCACCGATTTCCTTCTTGGTGAGAAGGCGGTTGACGATTTCGAACGGCACCTTGTGCGACTTGGGCAGGCATTCGCCGATCAGCATGCGGCCCGGCGTCGTTTCAAAGCGCTTCAGATAGGTCTGACCCGCTTCGTCGGTCTGCGGCACGCGGGTGATGACCTTGCTGTGCAGCGTAACCGCGCCGGCGTCGAGCGCATGATGCACTTCGGCCATGTCGGCGAGCAGCATGCCTTCACCGGGCTCACCCTCACGCTCGAGGCTGAGATAATAGAGACCCAGAACCATGTCCTGCGACGGAACGATGATCGGCTTGCCGTTGGCCGGTGACAGGATGTTGTTGGTCGACATCATCAACACGCGGGCTTCGAGCTGGGCTTCCAGCGAAAGCGGCACGTGGACGGCCATCTGGTCACCGTCGAAGTCGGCGTTGAAGGCCGAGCAGACAAGCGGGTGCAGCTGGATCGCCTTGCCTTCGATCAGCACCGGCTCGAAAGCCTGGATGCCGAGACGGTGCAGCGTCGGGGCGCGGTTGAGCATGACCGGATGCTCGCGGATCACCTCATCGAGGATGTCCCAGACTTCTCGGCGTTCCTTTTCAACCCACTTCTTCGCCTGCTTCAGGGTCATAGAAAGACCCTTGGCATCGAGACGCGCGTAGATGAACGGCTTGAACAGCTCGAGCGCCATCTTCTTGGGCAGGCCGCACTGGTGCAGCTTGAGCTCAGGACCGGTGACGATGACCGAACGGCCCGAATAGTCGACGCGTTTGCCGAGCAGGTTCTGGCGGAAACGGCCCTGCTTGCCCTTGAGCATGTCAGACAGCGACTTCAGCGGGCGCTTGTTGGCGCCGGTGATCACACGGCCACGGCGGCCATTGTCGAACAGGGCGTCAACGGCTTCCTGCAGCATGCGCTTTTCGTTGCGGACGATAATGTCCGGCGCGCGCAGTTCCATCAGCCGCTTCAGGCGGTTGTTGCGGTTGATGACGCGGCGGTAGAGATCGTTCAGATCCGACGTCGCGAAGCGGCCACCGTCGAGTGGCACAAGCGGGCGCAGTTCGGGCGGAATGACCGGCACAACCTGGAGGATCATCCATTCGGGGCGGTTGCCCGATTCAATGAAGCTCTCGACAACCTTCAGACGCTTGATGATCTTCTTGGGCTTGAGCTCCGACTTGGTCGTCGCCAACTCTTCCATCAGCGCCAGCCGTTCGCCCTCGAGATCGAGATTTTCGAGCAGCACGCGGATCGCCTCGGCGCCGATGCCGGCCGAGAAAGCGTCTTCGCCATATTCATCCTGCGCGTCGAGCAACTCGTCTTCGGTCAGCAACTGCATCTTTTCGAGTGGGGTCAGGCCCGGCTCAAGAACGATATACTGCTCGAAATAGAGGACGCGCTCGAGTTGCTTGAGCTGCATGTCAAGCAGCAGGCCGATGCGGCTCGGCAGCGACTTCAGGAACCAGATGTGCGCAACCGGCGCGGCCAGTTCGATATGGCCCATGCGCTCACGGCGCACCTTGGTCACGGTGACTTCGACACCGCACTTTTCGCAGACGATGCCCTTATACTTCATCCGCTTGTACTTGCCGCACAGGCACTCATAATCCTTGATCGGACCAAAAATGCGAGCGCAGAACAGGCCGTCACGTTCGGGCTTGAACGTGCGGTAATTGATCGTTTCGGGCTTCTTGATCTCGCCGAAAGACCAGCTGCGGATACGGTCAGGTGAGGCGATGCCGATCTTGATCTGGTCAAACGTCTCCGGCTTGGCGACCGGGTTCATGAAGTTGGTGATCTGGTTCATGTCTTGTCCTCACAGTCGAGGGAAAATTCTGTCAGCGGCGGCAGTGGCGGGCACCGGATGAGTCCGGCACCCGCGTAACTGTCACTTATTCGGCAGCCTCGGGCAGGGAATCGCTCCCGTCCTCGATCTCGTCGATGCTCTTGAGCTCAACATTGAGGCCGAGCGAGCGCATTTCCTTGACCAGAACGTTGAAGCTTTCCGGAATGCCGGCGTCGAACGTGTCGTCACCCTTGACGATCGCCTCATAGACCTTGGTACGGCCGACCACGTCGTCCGACTTGACCGTGAGCATTTCCTGCAGGGTGTAGGCTGCGCCATAGGCCTGAAGGGCCCAGACCTCCATTTCCCCGAAGCGCTGACCGCCGAACTGGGCCTTGCCGCCCAGCGGCTGTTGGGTGACGAGGCTGTACGGGCCGATCGAACGGGCGTGGATCTTGTCGTCGACAAGGTGGTGCAGTTTCAGCACATATTTCTGGCCAACGGTCACCTTGCGGTCGAACCGGTCACCGGTTCGGCCGTCATACAGGTCGACCTGACCCGATTCATCGAGACCGGCCAGCTTGAGCATGTTGGTGACATCGGCTTCGACCGCGCCGTCGAACACCGGGGAGCCCATCGGCACACCAGCGCGGACATTTTCAGCCAGCTCAACAATCTGCTCGGCCGAACGGCCGTCGATCTCGTCAGTATAGGACTCGCCATAGACCGAACGCAGGATCTCGCGAACCGCTTCCGGCGCCTGACCGGCGACCGGGTTCGGATTTTCCGCCCGCCAGCTATCGAGTGCCTCGCCGATCTTCTTGCCGAGACCGCGCGCGGCCCAGCCAAGGTGCGTTTCAAAGATCTGACCGACGTTCATGCGGCTCGGCACGCCGAGCGGGTTGAGCACGAAGTCGACCGGAGTCCCGTCTTCAAGGAACGGCATGTCTTCCTGCGGCAGGATGCGGCTGATGATGCCCTTGTTACCGTGACGGCCAGCCATTTTGTCGCCTGGCTGCAGCTTGCGCTTCACCGCGACGAACACCTTGACCATCTTGAGCACGCCCGGCGCCAGTTCGTCACCACGCTGCAGCTTTTCAACCCGGTCCTCGAACCTGTCGTTGATCAGCTTGACCGCGTCGTCATACTGGGCGCGCACGGCCTCGAGATCGCCCTGCACCTTGTCGTCGGCGACGGCGAACTTCCACCAGTCAGCCTTTTCGACTTCGTCGAGCAGGTCGGTGGTGATTTCGCTGCCCTTCTTGACGCCCTTGGGCGCACCGGCGGCGACCTGGCCGACCAGCATTTCCCTCAGGCGGGCATAGCTGGCGCGGTTGAGGATGCCGCGCTCGTCGTCGGCGTCCTTTTGCAGACGCTCGATTTCCTCGCGTTCGATGGCCATGGCACGCTCATCCTTGTCGATGCCATGACGGTTGAATACCCGGACTTCAACGACAGTGCCGGCAACGCCCGGGGGCAGACGCAGTGAGGTGTCGCGGACGTCGCTCGCCTTTTCGCCAAAGATGGCGCGCAGCAGCTTTTCTTCCGGCGTCATCGGGCTTTCGCCCTTCGGTGTGATCTTGCCGACGAGGATGTCGCCCGGCTCGACTTCCGCGCCGATGTAAACGATGCCCGCCTCGTCGAGGTTGCGCAGCGCTTCTTCACCGACGTTCGGAATGTCGCGGGTGATGTCTTCCGGCCCGAGCTTGGTATCGCGGGCCATGACTTCAAATTCCTCGATATGGATCGAGGTGAAGACGTCGTCCTTGACGATGCGTTCGCTGATCAGGATCGAGTCTTCGTAGTTGTAGCCATTCCAAGGCATGAAGGCGACGAGAACGTTGCGACCAAGTGCGAGTTCACCCATTTCAGTCGACGGACCGTCGGCGATGATGTCACCGGCGTTGACCAGATCGCCGACCTTCACCAGCGGGCGCTGGTTGATGCAGGTCGACTGGTTCGACCGCTGGAACTTCATCAGGCGATAGATGTCGACGCCCGACTTGCCGGCTTCGACTTCGCCGGTGGCGCGGACAACGATACGCGTTGCGTCCACCTGGTCGACGATGCCGGCGCGGCGGGCGGCGATGGCGGCACCCGAATCGCGGGCGACAGTCGCTTCCATGCCGGTGCCGACGAACGGCGCCTCGGCGCGCACCAGCGGCACGGCCTGACGCTGCATGTTCGAGCCCATGAGCGCACGGTTGGCGTCGTCATTTTCGAGGAACGGGATCAGCGAGGCAGCAACTGAGACCAGCTGCTTCGGCGACACGTCCATCAGCGTCACCGTGTTGCGCGGCGCCATGACAAATTCGCCTGCTTCACGGGCGGAGACCAATTCCTCAACAAAGCTGCCGTCGGCATTGGTTTCGGCCGATGCCTGCGCGACGGTGTGCTTCTGCTCTTCCATGGCGGACAGATAGACAACCTCGTCGGTCACTTTGCCGTCGATGACCTTGCGATACGGCGTTTCGATGAAACCGTACTTATTGACGCGGGCAAAGGTCGACAGCGAGTTGATCAGGCCGATGTTCGGGCCTTCCGGCGTTTCAATCGGGCAGATGCGGCCATAGTGGGTCGGGTGAACGTCGCGGACTTCGAAGCCAGCGCGCTCACGGGTCAGACCACCCGGGCCGAGCGCCGAGACGCGGCGCTTGTGGGTCACTTCGGACAGCGGGTTGGTCTGGTCCATGAACTGCGACAGCTGCGACGAGCCGAAGAATTCACGCACCGCGGCGACCGCCGGCTTGGCGTTGATCAGATCGTTCGGCATGACGGTCGAGACATCGACCGAGCTCATGCGCTCCTTGACCGCGCGTTCCATGCGCAGCAGGCCGACGCGATACTGGTTTTCAAGCAGTTCGCCGACAGAACGCACGCGGCGGTTGCCGAGATTGTCGATGTCGTCGATTTCGCCCTTGCCGTCCTTGAGGTCGACCAGTTCCTTGACCACGGCGAGGATGTCCTCGCGGCGCAGCGTGGTGTGATCGTCGGCGGCATCGAGGCCAAGACGCATGTTGAGCTTGACGCGGCCAACCGCCGACAGGTCATAGCGGTCAGCATCGAAGAACAGGCCTTCGAACAGCGCTTCGGCGGTTTCGCGGGTCGGCGGTTCACCAGGACGCATGACGCGGTAAATGTCGCTCAGCGCATGGTCGCGATCCTCGGCCTTGTCGACCTTGAGCGTGTTGCGGATCCACGGGCCGGTCGAGACATGGTCGATGTCGAGCAATTCGAGGCGGTCAATGCCGGCCTTATCGAGCTTTTCGAGATTCTCAGCCGTCACTTCGTCGCCGGCTTCGATGTAGATCTCACCGGTCGATTCATTGATCAGGTCAAACGCCGAGTAGCGGCCGAAAATTTCTTCAGTCGGGATCAGCAGCGTGGTCAGGCCGTCCTTGCCCGCCTTGTTGGCGAGCCGCGGGCTGATCTTGGCGCCGGTCGGGAACACGACCTCTCCAGTGCTGGCATCGACGACGTCGAACGACGGCTTCACACCGCGCCATGCTTCGGCGTTATAGGGAATCTTCCAGCCATCCGACGCACGTTCAAAGGTGTGCGTGGTGTAGAAGTGGTTGAGGATTTCCTCGCTGTTCAGACCCAGCGCATAAAGCAGGCTGGTGACCGGCAGCTTGCGCTTGCGGTCAATGCGGACATTGACAATGTCCTTGGCGTCAAATTCGAAATCGAGCCACGAGCCGCGGTAAGGAATAACGCGTGCGGCGAACAGGAACTTGCCCGAAGCGTGCGTCTTGCCCCGGTCATGGTCGAACAGCACACCCGGCGAGCGGTGCATCTGGCTGACGATGACGCGTTCGGTGCCATTGACAATGAAGGTGCCATTGTCCGTCATCAGGGGCATGTCGCCCATGTAGACGTCCTGTTCCTTGATATCGAGGACCGAGCGGGTTTCCGTCTCGCTGTCCACTTCGAACACGATCAGGCGCAGCGTCACCTTCATCGGGGCGGCATAGGTCAGCCCGCGCTGGCGGCATTCCTCGGTGTCATACTTCGGATCTTCGAGCACATAATGCACAAAGTCGAGCTCGGCAGTGCCGGCGAAGTCACGGATCGGGAAAACGCTGCGCAGCGTTTTTTCGAGGCCCGACACATAGCCGATCGACGGATCGGAGCGCAGGAACTGCTCATAGCTTTCGCGCTGAACCTCGATGAGATTCGGCATGCTGATCGCTTCGTGGATGTTGCCGAACAGCTTGCGGATACGCTTGGCTGTCGTGGTGCTCGCCGGAGCCTTGGTTGCCATGAGGAGGAGTGCCTTCCCGTTGAAAAATCGTCGTTCGCCAACGCAAAAACGCGACGCGCAAACGGGCCGCACAGCTCACCCTTTCGGATCAGCCCGGCTCATCAACGGTCGCGAAAGTCCTGTGTTTCCTGATCCATGCGAGAGGATGCTGCGCGACGGCACCCCTGTCCCGATCAGGCTGGACGGGCTAGCTGTTAGGGAAAACCGCCCTTCATGTCAAACATGGAGCGGCTTGACCCATATCCGATTGCTCACCGGCGCAATCGACAGTCAAGGTTGCGCGGGAGCCCCGTTGACCCACTCTTCGGGCAACGGCCCGGCGCCACCGACCGCGCCAAAGGACACTGATTGAGTCCGGAACAGGCCGAGCGGTGTCTCAAGAACGATGCCGCCCTCCGGTGCCCCGACGGCAACCATGCGATCATCGAACAGATAGGCTTGCCAGCGGTTCGGCGCGGGCATTCCCGTCACCGTCAGCCGCCAGACCACGACCTCATGTTTTTGCGGGTCGACAGGCGGTCCGGGATAGGCTGGTACAGTTGCCGCCTCGCGGAAGTAACCGCAAACCGACCACAGATGACGGCATTCTACATAGCGGAAACGGCCGACCGGCGTATCGACAGACTGGCCAGCCCCATCTTCAGCGATTTCCTGCCCGGCGGCGTCAAACAGGACGCCACGGACGCCCTGACTGCGTGAGCCATAGCCGGTGACCCGCAACTCATAGACAGTTCGCTCGCCTTGCACCGGTTCCGGTACCTGCGCGTGGGCGCAGGCTGTGGAGGCAAGGCTGCAGCCCACCAAGGCAAAAAGCCTGCGCGCGCTCATTGTGGTGTGCAGGTCACGCTCGATGGCGACCCTCCTGTCTGGCTGGTGAACCGGCGGACACATGCGCGGCGCTGCTCTTCCAGAGTGTCTCCGGCGTCGCCAAGGCACATGCCATCATTATAGGCATTATGCCCCTCCGCCCGGCAATAGAAGGTGCGAGCTGCCGTATCGCCAGTGCAGCGTTGCGAGCAGCTGCGTGCTTCTGCCGCACACTCTTCCGTCGCGCCGCATTGCCGCATGCGTGCCAGACAATTGCTGACACAGCTGTCGGCCGACTGGGCAGATGCACCTTCGGCCGCTGCAAACAGCGCAAGTCCAGCCGCCATAACCCCGAGAATCGCCTTCATTCCACCTCTCCTCTGCGACCTGCTTTTGAGCCGGTTCCCAGCCAGCGCGCATTGACCGCAATCAAAGGGAAGAACCCCGATCGCGGATTTTCGTATTGACGTTCAATTGGTTGCTTGCATCGCAAGGCCTACGCAAACATCGTTTTTCATTGTATTGCATATTGTTTTTCAATATGTCATATATTGCATATCAGAAAAGGAGATGGACCATGTTGACGACCAGCCGCTGGATCCTGCGGATCATGAATATGCTGAACTGGATAGCGGGCATTGCTATCCTCCTCGCTTTGGGCGCTCTTGCCTTTGTCTTCCCGAGCCAAATGGCAGACTCACTGAGCCGCTCTGATCCCGCCCTGTCTGCCGAGACTCTCCTGGTTGCGCTGCGTTGGGTGGTCATCATTACGGCGCCCATCATCCTGCTGGTCCATATTCTGTTCACGCGACTGATCGCGATGATCGACTCGGTCCCGGGCGGCAACGCCCTCAGTCTGGTCAACGCCGATAGGTTGCGAACCATCGCTTGGGCGCTGATCGGTATCAACCTGCTCGATCTGGCCTATGGCGCGGTGGCAATGTGGGCCGATTTCAGCGCAGGTGATGGTGCCAGTCCCTTCGAATGGACCTTCAGCCTCACCGGCTGGCTGGCCGCGCTGATGCTCTTCATCCTCGCTCAGGTATTCCGTGAAGGCGCGGCGATGCGCGATGAGCTGGAAGGAACCGTGTGATGGCAATCCGCGTCAATCTGGACGACCTGCTGTGGCAACGCCGCATGACATTGACCGAACTGAGCGAAAAGGTGGACATCACCCTGGCCAACCTGTCGATCCTCAAGACCGGCAAGGCCAAGGCAATCCGCTTTTCTACCCTCAATGCCATCTGCCTGGCGCTGGAGTGCCAGCCCGGCGACTTGCTCCGCTTTGATGGCTCAGCGTTGACAGAAACGGAAAATACCGAGCGATGAACTCGTCACGGGCCGCTTTATCACCGCATGGATAAACTGCCCGTGCCCATTCAACCAGCCATCAGCCGCACCGCCCGCTCCGCCGCCTCGGCCGCGCGCCGTGCCGCCACGGCGAGATTGGCGTGGAAGTCGCCGGCGCTGGCGGCATTAGCTTCATCGGTCGCGGCCTTGATCGCGCACCAGGGCAGACCAAGGATGTCCGCCACCTGCGCCACCGCCGCCGTTTCCATATCCACCAGCGTGGCGCCCAGCGCATCGCGGATCAGCCCGGCGCGCGTCCCGCATTCGACGAAGCAATCGCCGCTGGCAATCACCGCCTCGCCTAGGCCCAGCCCCGCAGGCTGGGGCATGGCGATCAGGCCGGAGGCACCGTCGGGGCCCAGCGGCCATTCTCCGGCCTCATAATGGGCAAAGCGGTCGGGCCGGGCTGCGCCATAATCATGCTGTATTGCGCCCCGTAACCACAGCGGCGCGCCATCCGTCGCGAGAAGAGCCCCGGCCGTGCCGATCACCATCAATCGTGTCGCTCCGACGTGACTGGCCAAAAGGGTCGCTGCCGTCGCTGCCGCCACCTTGCCGATGCCGCCACAGGCCAATGTCACAGATAGGCCGCGCCACTCCAACTGACGCAAGGCGATGGTGCCATGTTGGCTGCGCTTGCCCAGATCAGGGGCAAAGGCATCGGCCTCTTCGGGCAGGCCGGTAATGATGCCCCACATTCCCTTCTGTTCCCCTGCACGGCCGTTCAGGCCCGAACCCTAATCAGACCCGTCCGTTGAACGTGTCGCACTGACGCCAGTCACCAGTATCGAGACCTCGCTTGAGCCAACGCATCCGCTGTTCGCTGCTGCCGTGGGTGAACATGCTTTCCACCGGTGTCCGTCCGGCGCCGCGCATCAGCGTATCGTCGCCGATCGCATGGGCAGCAGTCATGGCTTCCTCGACATCACCGGGTTCGATCACAGGCTGGCCCGATGGCGTCCGGGCGGTTGCCGCCCATACCCCGGCATAGCAATCTGCCTGTAACTCCATGCGCACTTGCCATTGATTGGCTTCGGCTTCGCCGGCACGGCTTTGTGCCTCCCGGACCTGACGGGAAATACCAGTCACCGTCTGGATATGGTGCCCGACTTCATGCGCGATGACATAGGCTTGGGCCGCATCGCCTGCTGCCCCATATTGGGTCCGCAAGTCGTTGAAGAAATCAGTGTCGAGATAGATGCCCTGATCGGCCGGGCAATAAAAAGGCCCCATCGCTGCCTGTGCCGCACCACAGCCCGACTGATTTTCCCGCGTATAGAAATTGAGGGTCGGCGGCGGATATCTCTCACCCTCGCCCTGGAATATCTGTCCCCACACCTGTTCGGTGGAACTGAGCACACGGCATGAAAAAAGTTCAGCTTCGGTGTCGCATGCCTGTCCACCACTGGCCGCAGGCGCGCCGGTTCCTGAAGCGGCATCGCCTGCCACCATCTGACCACCACCACCGGACATCATGCTGAACAAAAGCAGGGCTCCACCGATCAACACGATGGTACCACAGCCCATCTTGCGACCGAAGAGCATGGGCAGCAGGGCAAAGAGTATGCCGCCAAGACCGCCACCACCACCGCCACCCACGCTGAACCCGCCACCGCCGCTGGTGCCGAGGTCACGGGTGTTCGAGCTGGGGTCAAAATCGTCTAGGCGCATTGGCTCGGCCTTTCTGGTGGTCCTGCGCTGGCATAACCCACCAGGCCTGCAAAATGAACCATGATCATCACCACTGATTGACTGATAGCGGTCACTGGGGAAAGGCATGGCTATACGGCCCTCTCCCGCGCCACATCTCAAATGCCCCGCACCCCAATCAAAGGATAGTCATGATGACCCTTGGCCTCTCCGGAAAAACCGCCCTCATCACCGGATCAACCAGCGGCATTGGTCTAGCCATTGCCAAAGCCTATGCCGCGCAAGGGGCGAACATCATTGTCAACGGCTTTGGCGACGCCGCCGCGATCGAAGCCGAGCGGGCGGCGCTCGTGGCCCTCGGCGCACCGCAGACCACGGTATCGACGCACGATCTGACTGACGCGACCGCAATTGAAGCCATGATGGGCGAAGCCTTGGCCCAATTTGGCAGCATCGACATCCTCGTCAACAATGCCGGGATGCAGCATGTCGCCCCGATCGATGAATTTCCGGTCGACAAATGGGACAGGATCATCGCGCTCAACCTGACCGCGGCTTTCCACACCATCCGCCTTGCCGTGCCGGGGATGAAGGCCAAGGGATGGGGTCGCATCATCAATACCGCCTCGGCTCACAGCCTTGTCGCCAGCCCCAACAAGGCAGCCTATGTCGCCGCCAAGCACGGCATCGCCGGCCTGACCAAGACCGTCGCGCTTGAGGTCGCGCGCGATGGCATCACCGTCAACGCGATCAGCCCCGGCTATGTCTGGACCCCGCTAGTCGAAAACCAGATTCCTGACACGATGAAGGCGCGCGGCCTGACCCGCCAGCAGGTGATGAACGACGTTCTGCTTGCCGCCCAGCCGACCAAGCAGTTCGTCACCGTGGAACAGGTCGCGTCGATGGCGCTTTATCTGGCAAGTGACTCGGGAAGCGGCATGACCGGGACCAATGTTTCGATGGACGGGGGCTGGACCGCGCAATAGGCTGGCTGCCCAACAAGGCCCGTTAGGGCCGGAGAGGTCGTCGATGCCCCATCGCTTTTCACGCTCTATGCGACACAGACGCCTTGTTGCTTCGATAATGTCGGCCAGCTTGCTCATCGTGTTACCCGGCTGTGCGATGATCGATGCACCCACTGGCAGTATCAGCCGTCAGGAAGCGATCGGCACTGACGACTGGCACGATGTGGCGACCGAAGCGGACCGGCAGCGCATTCGCGGCTGGTGGACCGCCTGGCGCGATGCGCTGGCTAGCGCGCGGGCCGGTGGCCATGGTGCGGCCGTCGCTGCCGAAGGCGCGCTGCTGGCGCCCGACGCGGCGCTGCCCAATCCGCACCTCCCACCCGGCGACTATCTGTGCCGGACGATCAAGGTCGGTGCCCAGTCGGCGCAGGGGCTCAGCTATGTCGCTTATCCCCGTTTCCGCTGCCGGGTCGAAGCCGAACAGGATATTTTCAGCTTCACCAAACTGACCGGCTCTCAACGCCAGGTTGGCCTGATTTTTGATGATGATGACCGGCAAAAGATTTTTCTGGGCACGCTAATGCTGGGGGATGAGGTGCGTGCGCTCGATTATGGCTCGGACCCGCAGCGCGATGTGGCCGGGTTGATCGAACGCATTGGCCCGAACCGCTGGCGCCTTGTTATGCCGCGCCCGGCTTTCGAAAGCATCGTCGATGTGATCGAACTGGTCCCCGCCGGAGAATAGTCAGGCTGCTGTCCACCACCATACGCCGTCGCGATCTTCGCGGCGGACCCGTCCCGCCTGTTCCAGATAGCGCAGGTGAGCCAGCGTCTCACCGGTCGCCAGACCGATATGATCAGCCCCGATTTCGCGCCGGAACAACAGGCCAAAGCAATCGATCACCCTGCGCGGGGCTTCGGCCAGCGCCGCTGCCACAGCATCAAGCCGTTCATGATGCTCGTCGCGCAATGCAATCAGGCGCGTGTGCAGGCCGCGGAAAGGTTCGCCATGCGCCGGACAGACCAACAGGTCAGCCGGCAGCCGCAACAACTTGTCGATCGACGCCAGCCATTCGCCGAGCGGATTAGCGTCAGGCTCCCCGGCATTGGACGAGACGTTGGAACTGATGCGAGGCAGCACCTGGTCGCCGGAAATCAGTACGCCTTCCGCCTCATTGAGCAGACAGGCATGTTCAGGGCTGTGGCCCGAACCAGTAACAATCCGCCATTCGCCCTTGCCAATGCTCAGTCGCTGACCATCAATCAGCCGCTGGTATCCAAAAGGCAGGCGGGCAACCATCCGGCCGAAGCGGCTCCAGCCGGCGGCCTTGGCTGCCTCTATGGCTTCGTCGTCCCAGCCACAGCCACGCTGCATGACCGTGACCTCGGCAGGTTGCTCGTCGCGCACATCGGCGATCATGTACCGCGCCTGTAGCCATTCACCGCGGGTCATCAGGATCGGCGCTGAAAAGCGCTTTGCCAGCCAGCCGGCGAGGCCAATATGGTCGGGATGGAGGTGCGTGCAGACCACCCGGCTCAACCGTTTGTCAGCCAGTGCGCCAGCAAACAGCGCCTTCCATGCATCACTGCAATCCTGCAGCATGAGCCCGGTATCGACCGCGACATAGGCGGGGACGGCATCATCGCCATCCTCGATCAGCCAGCTGTTAATGTGCCCGAGCGATCCTGGCATCGGGATGCGGGCCCAATGGACGCTCTCCGACACCTGGAGCAGCTCGCCCTTGCCGGGCGCGGCCTTGCCCCAGGGATAGGTCAAACCGGCGGCGCTGGTGGCAATCAGGCCATCGTCAGCGGTCAGCGATGCGTCAGGCGACGCGACCTGCCCGGCGAGCGCGGCATCAGCCCGCGCGGCTGCGCCGCTGTGGCCGGAGCCGCCTGTGTCGCCCGCTGTCATGACCGTCAGTCATCGCCCTCGCTGGCGGCGGCTTCTGCCGCGGCAGCGGCTTCGGCCGCGGCGTGGGCAGCGGTGCGCTCAGCCTTCAGCTCTTCGATCAGAGCGGCGCGATCACCATCAAGACGCGAATCGACAGGGGCGGCGATACCCGCCTTCTTGGCCGCCTTGGCAACCAGTGCGTCGAGCTCACGCTGCGAGCACAGGCCGAGTGTTACCGGGTCCTTGGGCACGATGTTGGCGATGTTCCAGTGGCTGCGGTCGCGGATCGCCTCGATGGTCGTGCGGGTCGTGCCGATCAGCTTGCCGATCGCAGCATCCGAAATTTCCGGATGGTGGCGGATCAGCCAGGCAATGCCATCGGGCTTGTCCTGCCGCTTGGACACCGGTGTGTAGCGCGGCCCCTTGGTGCGGCGGACCTGTTCCGGACCCTTGATCATCTGCAGGCGGTATGCGGGGTTGGCCTGACCCTTTTCGATCTCGTCCATCGTCAATTCGTGGGCGCGAACCGGGTCGCGGCCGGTCAGCTTGGTGCCGGCGGTATCGTCGGCAATCGCCTGGACCTCAAGGATGTGCAGGCCACAGAAGTCCGCGATCTGCTGAAAGGTAAGGCCGGTATTGTCGACCAGCCAGGCGGCGGTCGCGTGCGGCATCAGCGGCTGGGCCATGCCCGTTCTCCTGCATAAAAAGGGCCGCCCCTTCACGGAGCGGCCGGACTATTGGCCTTTCCCCTAGCGCGAAGCCGCGCGGGGGGCAAGCACCGAGGCAACGGTGCTGTTCCGGCCCTTCACTGACCGTGATAGGTGGCAACCGCCCGGCTGACTGATTGCATCATCGCCATGCGCTGCGGGATGGAAGCGGTGGTGCTGGCGAGCATCACAGCCACGGCATAGCGCGTGCCATCCGGCGCTGTCAGAATGCCAATATCATTATAACCGGTGGCTGTACCGGCCAGTTCCTGACCCGTCCCTGTCTTGTGCGCCACTGACCAGCCGGCTGGCACGCCAGCCCGCAAACGTTGCGGCCCGCTGCGGGTGCGGCCCATTGTCTCGATCATCAGCCGGGTGGAGGCAGGCGACAGCAATTCCCCGCGCGCCAACCGCGTCAGCGCATCGACAATCGCCAGCGGGCTGGCACCATCATCGGGATCTGCAACATAGCGTTCAAGCGCCATGCGCCGAACCGACATCGGCACCTGTTCACGCGCCACCTGGAAATTGCGGGCGACCGAATAGCGCTGCTGCCATTCAAGCCCGGCAATCCGGCTCTGCAACAGACGCTCGCCCGGACCAAAGCGGATGCGGCCCAGAGAATGGCGCTCCACATAGCGGCGCACAACATCCGGCCCGCCGATATGGCGGAGCAGGCTGTCGTTGGCCGTATTGTCACTGCCGGTAATCGCGGTTTCGAGCAGCTCGGCCACGGTCATTTCGACATTGCCTTCGCGCTGGACCCGCCCTGCCAAGGGTTGATGGAACAGAGTCAGGTCGTCCGGGGTAATCCTGACCCTGTCGGTCAAGGCAATCTGACCCCGGTCGAGTGCATCGAGCGCAGCCATGGCTACCCAGGTCTTGGAAACGCTCTGCTGGGGAAAAAACTCGTCGCCACGGCGTGCCAGCGACCAATTGCCATCGATCCTGCGGATAGCGATGCCGGTGCGACCGGGAAAGGTGCGCCAGATCTCGTGGATGACAGGCTCCAGCCCCGGCGGCGGGCGGTTGATGCCGGGATCGATACGGGCCGGTACCGTCGCGGGCGGACGCGCCTGTGGCAAGGGCAGCCCGCTTGGAGACCAAGGCCTATCACCCGGGCCATTGGCTGTCGTGCGTGGCTCCGGCACGGTACCTGCACAGGCCGCCAGCGCCAGAGTAGCCGCAGCCAAGGCCCAGACCCTTATCGATCGACCATCACCCATGCGGATACCCCGTTTACCCATCACGCCCTGCCTTACCCCCGCCCTTGCCATGCCGCCACAGCGGCGCCCACTGCACCCATATTGCGACGAACGAGTCCTGATGCGCGACAGAACGTTGCAACACGCCGTCGATCAGCCAGATTTCACCCGCTGCCACAAGTCGCGGCTTGCCTCTTACCGCCTTATCCTGTCACTCGTGAACACGAGAGGAACGCCATAGGACAGGCGCGATGAGGGAGAGAGATGACCCATTTCGATGACTGGCGCGCCCGCTCCCCTTTTTACAACGAAACGCATGAAGCGCTTGCAATGAGCGTCCGCCGTTTTGTCGAGCGCGAAATCGCACCCTTCATCGACCAGTGGGAACGCGATGGCGAGTTGCCGCGCGATCTTCACCGCAAGGCCGCTGACGCCGGCATCCTCGGCCTGCGCTATCCGGAAGAATATGGCGGGCACAGCGAAGGGTTCGATATTTTCCACGGCCTGATCCTGACCGAGGAACTGGCGGCAGTCGGCGCGGGTGGGCTGGGTGCCTCGCTGATGACCCATGGCATCGGCCTGCCGCCGGTGCTGGCACTGGGCCGCGAGGAACAAAAACGCCGCATCGCACCGCCCGTGCTGGCGGGGGAAAAGATCATCGCGCTGGGCATTACCGAGCCATCGGGCGGATCGGACGTCGCCAACCTCAAGACCAGCGCCGTCCGCGATGGCGACGATTATATCGTCAACGGCACCAAGATGTTCATCACCAGCGGCATGCGTGCCGACTGGCTGACCTGCGCCGTACGGACCGGTGGCCCCGGAGCGGCCGGCGTCTCGCTGCTGCTCATCGACATGGATGCACCCGGCGTTTCCCGCACCCGGCTGGACAAGATGGGCTGGCGGTGCAGTGACACGGCGGCCATCTATTTTCAGGACGTCCGTGTCCCCGCCGCCAACCTGATCGGCCCGGAAAATGGCGGCTTCATCGGCATCATGCGCAATTTCAACAGCGAACGGCTCGGCATGGCGATGGGATGCTGTGCCTATGCCCGCGTCTGCCTGGCCGAAGCGGTAGACTGGGCCCAGCAACGCGAAACCTTTGGCAAGACGCTGGTCGGGCATCAGGCGATCCGCATCAAGCTCGCCGGCATGGCACAGCGCATCGACGCGACACAGGCGTGGGTCGATCTGTGCGCCTGGCAGGTCAAGGAAGGCCGCGACCGCCCGGCCGACTTCGCCATGCTCAAGGTGCAGGCAACGCAGATGCTCGAACATGTCGCCCGCGAAGCTGCGCAAGTTCTCGGCGGTGCCAGCTATATCACCGGCAGCAAGGTGGAGCGCATCTATCGCGAAGTGCGCGTCAACGCGATCGGCGGCGGCAGCGAGGAAATCATGCTTGATCTCGCCGGGCGACAATTGTTCGGTGGGCGCTGAATAGAAACCCTCGCATGCCAGCCGGTCGGGCCGCATTGCTGGCCTGTGGCCCGCCCGGCGCAAGCGTTTTTGCTATTGGCCGCGAGTTGGCGTATAGCATGACGCGCTGACGTCCTGTGCGACGGATATCGGGCGACTCTTTTGCCCCCCTTTGTCCCTTTCCAGTCTGCCGAAGCCGGGATGCGTCGCGTTGGCGCATGCCCGTCATTACTTGGGACAAAGGATACCCAACATGATCACCGGAACCGTAAAATTCTTCAATGCCGACAAGGGCTATGGCTTTATTGCGCCTGAAGATGGCGGCAACGACGCTTTCGTTCACATCTCGGCCGTTGAACGCGCCGGAATGCGTACGCTCGACAAGAACCAGCGCGTTTCGTACGAGCTGGAAACCGACCAGCGCGGCAAGACCAGCGCGGTCAACCTTCAGGCTGCATAAGCCCGAATAAACGACAATGCGGGCGGCCTGGAACATGGTCGCCCGCATTGTCGTTTCTGCCTGATCCCCCAGCGGCCCCGCACCCCGCGTGTCCACGCATAGACGAGACTTGATCCCCTTTATGGCGAGCTACAAAGACCCCAGCTTTCAGGAACGCACCGCCCTCGCAAAAGAGGCGCGGCTGAAGGCCCTCAGCAAATTCCAAGCCAAGCCGGTGATGGACGAAGCCACCATCGCCGCCCGCCGCGAAGCGCAAGCCCGCCGCGAAGAAGCCGCCGCTGCCAAGCGCGAAGAACGCCGCCTCGCTATCGAAGCCGCCAAGGCTGAAAAGGCCGCCGCCAAGGAAGCTGCAGAACAGGATGCAGCCGCGCGCGAAATCAACGCCAACAAGAGCGAAGCCGAGAAAAAGGCCGAACGCGACGCGCGCTACGCGGCGCGAAAGGCGCGCAAGCGCTAAGCAGGCTCAACCGCTCAGACGCGCCTCACATCCCCGGCCGACTGTTTCACGCCCCAGCCACTGATTGCGCGCTGTTGCGCCATTCGCGCCAACCGATCCGGGCGAAGCAAAATATAGTGAGCAGCGAGATTATGTCGGCAATGATCAGCGGCAGGCTCAGAGCATCATGGCGGCCTTGTGCCACCAATACATCGCTGACAACGCCGATGAGGACGCCGCCGATGCCGAGCGCCAATACGTTGACAAGCAGCATCGCCAGCCCCGTGACTGAGGCATGGAGCCGCGCTGGCGATACCGACTGCATCACTGCAAACGCCGGCCCATAAAAAGACGAAAAGAACAGGATACCGGCTCCCATTCCGACGTAAAACAGGATCGATCCAGCATCGGCCAAGCGGAACGCCATGATCAGCGGCGCCAGCGCGGTGACAAAGAGCGCCAGGAACATCGCTCTACCGCCAGGAAACCGCTTTGCATAAAGGTCTGCCAAAGTGCCCCCAGCGACCGCGCCGATTACGCCGAAAACAAGCAACGCAAGACCATAGGTCATGGCAATGCCATTGCCATCAAAGCCGCGCTCTTCCAACAGCCAAATCTTCACAAACGGCCCGCCTGCCAAATAGACATGCATGAGGACCGACCCCAATATGGCAAGCCGCAGGTCGGCATTGGTCCGCAATTCTCGGCCCAGATCAGCCAGGACGGCAGTAGCCGATCGTGACGGGGACGGCTGTGCCTCATCTTGTGTTGCATCCGAAAGGGAGCGCGATGTGGCATTTTCATCAACCAGCAGCTTCAGGGCCAGCACCAAGATCAGGCCCAGCAGGCCTAGCAAGACAAAAACGCCGCGCCAGCCTAGTATCGGGCCGAGCTGCCCCGCCAGAAAAAAGCTGGCTCCTACGCCCAGCGGCACGCCCATGAAAAAGATGCCGATAGCTGACGCCCGCCGTTGCGGCGAAAATCGTTCAGACAGGATAGCTGTCGCCGCCGGGATAAGCGTCGCCTCGCCCGTGGCGACCAGTGGTCGCATGGCGACCAGAGAGAGAAAGCCCCGCGCCAGACCTGACAGGGCCGTGAATGCACTCCATGTGGCCAGACCTAGCGCCAATATCCGCACCCGGCCAAAGCGGTCTGCCAGAACGCCCGCCGCCAGAGCCGTTACCGCGTAAAACGCGGTAAAGGCGATACCCGCTACGATACCAAACTGGGTGCGACTGAGGCCCAGATCGCGCACGATTTCCGGTCCAAATCCTGCAATCAGATTACGATCAACCTGATTGAGTACATGTAACAACAGGAAAAAGCCTAGCAGCAGGTAGGGGCTGCGCTGGCCACCTTGCGCGAGTGCCAATCAAGCCGCCTGTAACGAGCCGCCGATAACCGACACGCGTTCGGCATGGCGGGTATGGGGGAAATAGTCCCACACGGCGTGATGCTGGGTCGCGATGTTATCCCAGATAACCAGCGTCTGGGCGTCCCACCGCACCCGGCACTGAATGCGGGGCGTCGATTCAATGTGCTGGAACAGCATTTCCAACAACGCCCGGCTTTCCAACCTGCTGAGACCCTCGATATGCGTGGTGAATCCGCGATTGACCCACAACAACGGCTTGCCATTGTCAGGGTGGACAATCACCATCGGGTGAGCGTTGCGATTATAGGCGGTGCCGACTGGCGGCTCCTTGCCATAACCCTGCCGCCAGGGCAGCGCCCCGTCGTGCACCGCACGCAACTTGCCGATCAGTTCCTTCACTGGCTCGGACAACAGGGCATGGGCTTCGGTCATGCTGGCGAACACAGTATCACCGCCGCCGCAGTCAGGCACTTGGTGCATATACAGCAATGATGCGCGGATCGGCGTTGTGTCGCAGGACACATCGGTGTGCCAGCCATCGCCCGCAGCATAGGCTGATTGTGCTGTTGTCCTGATCGGCAAAACCGCCGGATCGGCACCGCCCGCCGTCGCTGCCAAGGGGTGGTGGTGCAATTCACCCGTGCCGAAACAGGCTGCAGCGCGCTTGTGCGCCGCATGGTCAAGCTGTTGCTCCCGAAATACCAGCACGCCGCGATCCGCCAGCAACTTACGCAGGGTGACGGCGGTCAGATCGTCAATCTTGGCCAGATCAATCCCGGAAACCTCGGCGCCAATCACTGGTGTGATGTTCTGCACGTTCAAGGACATCGCTCTCTCCTCATCTCTCTTGCAGACAGAGTAGCCCAATTTTACCACTTAACAAGTGGTTTTAATTATCGTGACAAGTGGTCCGCTGAAAGGCTAGCATGGACGCCAATCAACGCACCTATCGCGCGACAGGAGCACAGGCGTGGCAGTCACCGAGGCATTGGACATCGAACGCGAATCAAAGGGTGGGCGGACCCGGCGGCGAATCATGGCCGAGGTACAGTCGATGATCGACGAGGTTGGCATCCACGCCATTTCGCAAGACGCCGTGGCACGCCGCGTCGGCATTACGCAAAGCGCGCTTCGCCACCATTTTCCGACGCGCGAAAGCATGTTCGACGCGATCTTCGACCATATCTTTAGTGGCTTCTACCTCTCGGCGGAGCGTGTTCTACTCGAACCAGGACATGATCCGCGCCAGCGCCTGCTGATGCTGTGCGAACTGCATCTCGACTATGTCGTCAGCGAAAGTGATCGCGTCGCACTGCAATCCTTCGCTCACTACGTCGACAATGCCGAATTGCTCGCCCGGCAAAGCGGCTGGTATCACTGGATTACCGATCATTATGCCGCCTTGCTCGGCGCAATCAGGCCAGAGCTTGATGGGACTACCTGTCGAGGCCGCGCCCTCGCAATCCTGACCATGAGCATTGGTGCCTGGATCACCATTGGTCGCTCACGCCCCGCTTGGCCCTCCTTGCCCGGCATTGCTGGCCGCGACGCCTTGTTGCGGGCCATCGAACATTTGATTGATGCGTAACCGCCACCGGGCACATTGACGATCACCAACCTTTACAAAGTGCGCTGATTCACCCCCACAGCCAGTCTCTCGACAAGCCCTGCTGCACCAGCCATCATGCTGCGCAAGACAAGCGACCCCTGGAGTGAGAGATGACCGTGCAGCCCGCCCCCCTTGTTGCCGAAGCAGAGGCTTTGCTGCCTGATCTTGTGGCGCTGCGCCGCGCCATTCACCGTGAGCCCGAACTGGGCCTGCACAACCCGAAAACGCGAGACAAGATCAAGGCGGCGCTCGCCGGCCTGCCGCTTGAACTGGCCGAAGGGCCGTCGACCACCGGCATTGTCGCGACGCTGCGCTGTGGCGGCGGCGGCAATGGCCGCACCGTGCTACTGCGCGGGGACATGGACGCGCTGCCGCTGATCGAGGAAACCGGCCTTGATTATGCCAGCGAGACGCACGGCGCGATGCATGCCTGTGGCCATGACACACATGTCGCCATGCTGGTCGGCGCGGCCAAGCTGCTCTGTGCCCGTCGTGACCAGCTGTCGGGCACCATCCAGTTCATGTTCCAGCCGGGTGAGGAGGGGCATCATGGCGCGCGCTATATGCTTGATGATGGCATCATCAGCCCGCTGCCCGACGCAGCCTTTGCCCTCCACGTCATGCCCAACGCGCCGCATGGCCTGTTTGCCGGGCGCGGCGGGCCGCTAATGGCCTCATCCGATGTGATCAAGATTGCCGTCCGGGGCGCGGGCGGCCATGCCTCCATGCCGCATGACGCGGTCGATCCGATCCCGGTCGCCTGCGCCATTGTCTCTGCCATCCAGATGATGGTGACGCGGCGCGTCTCGGTGTTCGATCCCGCCGTGGTGACCATCGCCAAGATCGTCGCGGGGACGACCAACAATATCATCCCCGAAGTCGCGCATATGGAGGGGACGATCCGTACCCTTTCGGCGCATCAGCGCGCGGCTGTCGCCAGGGAGTTACGCCAGCTGGTGCCCGCCATTGCCGCCGCCCATGGCTGCACCGGAGAGATTGAGATTATCGAGGGCTTTCCCGTGACGGTGTGCGATGACCGGGCCGTGCGCTTCGGGGCCAACGTGGTACGCGATACCTTTGGCGCAGCCTCATGGCGCCTGATGGACGCCCCTGTCATGGGTGCCGAAGATTTCAGCTATGTCCTCGAAAAGGTGCCGGGCGCGATGTTCTTCCTCGGCGCGAGCCACGAAGGGGACGATTGGCGTGCATGCTGCGGCCTCCACTCGAACCACATGGTCCTCGACGACAGCGTCATGGCCCGCGGCGCGGCCTGGCACGCTGCGGTGGCAGAACGCTTCCTGAACGAAGGGTTGGGGGTTTAAGGAACAAGCACCGTATCGCGCGCCTCGGGCAGGGTCATGGGATAGTCGGTAGTATAGTGCAGGCCCCGGCTTTCCTTGCGGGCCAGCGCGCTGCGAACGATGAGGCGGGCGACTTCGAGCAGGTTTCTGAGCTCGATCAGGTCGGGCGTGACGCGGAAGTGGCCGTAATAATCGTCGACTTCCTGCGCCAGCAAATTGACGCGGTGCATCGCCCGTTCAAGCCGCTTGGTGGTGCGGACAATGCCGACATAGTCCCACATGAAGCGGCGGATTTCGCGCCAATTGTGCTGGACGATAACTTCCTCGTCCGTTTCGGTAACGCGGCTTTCATCCCACGGTCGGATCGGCGGTGGTTCGGGGAGACTGGTGAAATTGGCGATGATGTCCCGCGCGGCCGCTTCGCCGTAAACAAAGCATTCGAGGAGGGAGTTGGAAGCGAGACGGTTGGCGCCGTGCAGGCCCGACATGGTCACTTCGCCAGCCGCATAGAGGCCCGGCAGGTCTGTCCGGCCTGCCTTGTCCACCACCACGCCGCCGCACGTATAATGCTGGGCGGGGACCACGGGGATCGGCTGTTTGGTGATGTCGATGCCGAGCCCGAGCAGCTTGTCATGGATGTTCGGGAAATGCTGTTTCACAAAGTCGGCAGGTTTGTGGCTGATGTCGAGATGCACATAATCAAGGCCCAGCCGCTTGATCTCGTGGTCGATGGCGCGGGCGACAACATCACGCGGGGCCAATTCCTCACGCGGGTCAAAGCGTGGCATGAAACGCTCGCCGGTGGTCGGCAGTTTCAGCTGGCCGCCCTCACCGCGAACCGCCTCTGTAATCAGGAAATTCTTGACCTCGAGATTGTAGAGACAGGTCGGGTGGAATTGCATGAATTCCATGTTGGCGACGCGCGCTCCCGCCCGCCAGGCCATGGCGATGCCGTCCCCGGTCGCGCCGCGTGGGGCGGTCGAGAAGAGATAGGTCCGTCCTGCCCCGCCGGTAGCGAGGATGGTGGCGCGAGCGGTGAACGCCTCAACCTTTTGCGTGGCGCGGTCATAAGCATAGACGCCCCAGACATGGCCGGCGCCGCTATAGTGTTCCTGATGCCTTCCGGTAATCAGGTCGACGACAACCATGTCAGGTTTGAGCGTGATATTGGGGTTGGCTGCCGCCGCCTTTTCCAGTGCCCGCTGCACCGCCGCGCCGGTCGCGTCATCGACATGGACGATGCGGCGGTGGCTGTGGCCGCCTTCGCGGGTCAGGTGCCACCGTTCGCCAAGGCTCAGGTTATTTCCTTCCTCCCCGGCATTGAACGGCACACCAAGTTCAGCCAGCCGCTCGATGGCGGCAGGCGCGTTTTCGACAACAAATTCGACCACATCACGTTGGTTGAGGCCCGCACCGGCCACCATCGTGTCCTCGATATGGCTTTCGAACGTGTCCCCGGCGTCCAGCACCGCAGCGATGCCGCCCTGTGCCCATGCTGTCGAACCATCACTCAACGCGCCCTTGGCAAGCACCAGCACCTTGTGCCGTTCGGCCAACGTCAGCGCAGCCGTGAGACCTGCCGCGCCGGAGCCGATGATGATGACGTCGTGGCCAGTCACCTGAGCCCTCCGATGGACAGACTCACGTTGGGACGGCCTTGGCAGAACTGGTCAGCTGGACGAACACATCCTCAAGATCAGCCTCACGAGTCGACACGTCTATGATGCTGAGGCCCGCCGACTGGGCAGCCGCCAGCACGTCCCCAGCGTTGGCGCGGTCCTTGTTGTAGCTGATGGTGATTTCCCGGGGAGCGGTCTGTTCGACCTTTTCGAAGCTGGCGTGGTGCGGCAGCGTCGCAACATCTTCGCCGAGCGTCAGCACCACCGCCTTTTCCCGCGCCATGCCGACGAGTTCCCGGGTCGGCTGATCGGTAATGACCTTGCCATGGTTGATGATGGCGATGCGGTCACACAGTTCCTCGGCTTCTTCGAGATAGTGGGTGGTGAGGACAACTGTGACACCCTGCCGGTTGAGCAAGCGGACATAATCCCACAATTGCTGGCGCAATTCGATGTCAACGCCGGCGGTCGGCTCATCAAGGACGATGATCGGTGGGGAATGGACCATCGCCTTAGCCACCAGCAGGCGGCGCTTCATGCCCCCTGACAGGGTACGGGCATAGGCATTGGCCTTGTCCTCTAGGCCGACGGCGCGCAGCAGTTCCATACTGCGGCGCTTGCCCTTAGGCACACCATAGAGGCCGGCAACGATTTCCAGCGTCTCTAAGGGTGTGAAAAAGGGGTCGAAGACTATCTCCTGCGGGACGATGCCAATCGATGCCTTGGCGTTGCGTGGGTGCTCGTCAATATCGAATCCCCAGATACTGGCCCTGCCGCCCGACTTGCGAACCATGCCTGAGAGAATGTTGATCAGCGTCGACTTGCCGGCACCATTGGGACCCAGCAAACCATAGATCATGCCGCGAGGCACAGAAAGGCTGACATTGTCCAGGGCCCGCTTGCCACCTTCATATGTCTTCGAAAGGCCATCGATACGGATTGCAATTTGATCGCTCATTTTGATCGCTTAATCCCTGAAGGGGCATAGCCAAAGCCAAAAGTCGGTAAATACCCTAGTAACCATGCCAGTGTACGGTATCGCAAGTGATGGCAGTTAGAACGGAAGCATGGGGACCAGCCTTTTGCCATTTATGCGACATGTCTCAATGTCGATCAGCGCCGCGATGGCGTCAGTGTTCGTTCCATTCGCACTGGCTGCCCCTGCGCAAGCGCAAACAGCTGGCGATAGCGAGGCTGCACGATCCGAAGCGATCATCTTGCGGCCGCTATCCTTCTTTCGGGTCCAGGATCTGGAGTTTGGCGATTTTGTGCCCGGTGCAACTGGCGGAGTTGTGCGAGTCCTCCCAAATGGAACCCGCACGGCCACTGGCTCAATCACACTAGTCGGCGCAAATCATCAGCCCGCGCGATTTGCGGGACTGGGCACCTTCAATCGCCAGGTCGACATATCAGTCTCTGCGAATAGCATCCAGCTGACCGGTCCTGGCGCGCCCATGACGCTTAGCCAGTTTGAGATCGGGTCGACGCCTACAGCCATCTTGACCACAACCCCGCTGCGCTTCCGCATTGCTTCGACAACTGGCATCTTTAACTTCCCCATTGGTGGACGGCTGGCGGTGAATGCCAATCAGGCGGCTGGCACTTATGCCGGGACTTTCGTAATCACTCTCAATTATCTGTAGATTGGCAGGTCCGCAGCAGGACCGAAGATTCTACCGATTGATCATTCACTTAACCATGTATCTAAAGTTTCAGGTCACCTTGCTAAGGTGATAGTGGCTCGGTGAAATGCCAACGATGCCGCATGTCGTGCTTTGGAGCCACAGCTATGACAATCATGGTCTGCTCATTGGATGAGGCTTTTGACGGGACTGCGCTCGATCAGGTTCAGCGCGACCCAGGAGTTAGAACATGCTGACGGGATTTACCGGCCTGCTGTTGGCTTCCACCGCATTTGTCGAAGATCAAGCCACCGCGACTGCGACAGCCCGGGCCGAAGTCCTGCAACAGATCAGCGCGGTCAACACTGCTGATCTTGACTTCGGCACAATTTCACGCGGCTCAATCGCCGGTCAGGTTACGATTGCAGCGGACGGCAGTGGTCGATCCGTCAGCGGTGGTGTGAGCGGCGCAGGTGGGAACCATCATCCCGCTCAATTTCTTGCATCCGGCACGCCCAACAGGACTTATTCCATCAGCCATGATGGCGGTGCGACCTTGACCAATGGAAGCGGAGGGACCCTCACAATATCGTCGTTGATGATTGATGGACCCACTACGCGCCAGTTTGACGCCAACGGCGAGTCGGTCATTGGCGTCGGGGGCGTATTGGCGGTGGCTGGAAACCAGGCCGAAGGCAGCTATTCCGGAAGTTTTTCACTGACAGTCGATTATCAATAGTCACAATAGACGCCGCCATTGCAGGTGGCGGCCGGCACTGCTAATCGCTTCGTGCCATGACTCAACCACCTGAAACATCCCGCACCAACTCTCCACGTGTCGCGTGCATGGGCGCCAGTGATGTCGCCGGGACCGCGTTAGGTCACCCGCGGGTGTGGCTGCAGATTGATTCGGCGATCGGCTACGCTGATTGTGGTTATTGCGACCGCCGCTTTATCCTTGCCGGTGGCCCTGCCGATCTTGGCCAAAGCGTAATCTCCGATGACGGGCATGACAGGGCGCATACAGCAAAAGCCTGATTGCACCGTTTAAGCACAAGCGCCCCTATCGCAATGGCCCACTGGCCGACTATATGATCGGCATGACACTGCATTCCGATACACGCTCCCTTCTTTATCGTCCGGGCCTACTTGATCCTGACGATGCGCGGCACCTCACTGCGGAGGCGCTAGCTGCAGCGGAAGACGGAGAGCTTTACCTGCAATATCGGGTGAGCGAATCGCTGGGCTTTGACGACGGGCAACTCAAGACAGCAGATTATTCGACAGACAGTGGCTTTGGCCTGAGGGCGGTTTCTGGAGAGATGACCGGATTTGCCCATGCTGGCGAAATCAGTGCGGCAGCAATCCGCCGATCGATGGCGACTTTGCGGCTGATCGATCCGGCGAAGCAAGCGCATACCGCGCCACCGCCGCGCACCAACCGGCACCTGTACACCGATGCCAATCCGCTCGATCTGGTGCCGTTTACCGACAAGGTGACACTATGCCAGATGATCGATTCAGCAGCTCGGGCGCGTGACCCCCGTGTCGTGCAGGTTTCAGTGAGTCTTGTTGGCAGCTGGTCGGTGATCGAGATTGTCCGGGCGGATGGCTTTACCGCCAACGACGTCCGCCCGCTGGTCAGGTTGAATGTGAGCATCGTCGCCGAGGAAAATGGCCGGCGCGAAAGCGGGTCATTCGGCATTGGCGGGCGGCGTCTCTATGATGATCTGCTCGAGCCGGCCACCTGGAACAGAGCAATTGACGAGGCACTGAAGCAGGCACTGACCAACCTCGCCTCGGTCGATGCACCGGCGGGAGAAATGACGGTGCTGCTGGGCCCTGGCTGGCCCGGCGTGCTTCTGCATGAAGCAGTCGGCCACGGCCTCGAAGGTGATTTCAACCGCAAGGGCACCAGCGCCTTTTCCGGCCGCATCGGCCAGAGGGTGGCGGCGCCGGGCGTGACAGTGATTGATGACGGCAGCCTCGCCTCCCCTGTATCGGGCGGTCGCCGCGGATCGCTGAGCATCGACGATGAGGGCACACCGACAAGCGAGACAGTGCTGATCGAGGATGGAATCCTGAAAGGCTATATGCAGGACCGGCTGAATGCCCGACTGATGGGCGTCGAACCGACCGGCAATGGCCGGCGCGAGAGCTTTGCCCACGCGCCAATGCCTCGTATGACCAATACCTTTATGCGCGGCGGCAAAGATGACCCGGAAGAACTGTTGTCGCGGATCAAGGATGGCATTTATGCCACCAGCTTTGGTGGTGGGCAGGTGGACATCGTCTCGGGCAAGTTCACATTCTCCTGTACCGAAGCGTGGCGGGTGAAGAACGGAAAGAAGATCGCTCCCGTAAAGGGCGCAACCCTGATCGGTGACGGACCGAGTGTGTTGACGCGGGTAACGGGAATTGGCAACGACATGGCGATCGACGAAGGCATTGGCATGTGCGGCAAGGGCGGGCAGAGCGTGCCGGCCGGAGTCGGTCAGCCGACGCTGTTGATCGACGGGATCACTGTCGGCGGAACGGCCGCGTGAGCGGAGACCCGCAGGACTGGGGCGATGCGGCAGCCTTTACAGTGCCAGCGAACTGGTTCGAACGGTTGCTGGGTTTCTGGTTTGTCGATCATGATCAGAGTCACTGGTTCAAAGGAGGACCAGCATTTGATGCCGAGGTTGCGCAGTTTGAACCTTGGAGGGAGGCCCTGCGCCATCGGCTGCCGGAGCATTTTCTGGGTGACGCGCAGACAGCGCTGGCGGCTGTGATCCTGTTCGATCAGGTGCCGCGCAACGTCCATCGCGGCAATGCGGAGGCCTTTGCCACGGATGCACTGGCACTGGCCATTGCGCGGGGCATTGTTGCCGCCGGATTCGATCACGGACTGTCAGTGGATGAGAGGTTGTTTTGTTATCTGCCGTTTGAACACAGCGAGCGGATAGAGGACCAGCTAGAGGCACTAAAGCACATAGGTGACCTTGGTCGTCCTGACCTAAGTGATTATGCGCAAAGGCATTTTGAGGTCATCAAGCGGTTCGGGCGGTTTCCGCACCGTAACGCCGCTTTGGGCCGTCCAGACCGTCCCGGCGAAGCCGAGGCAATTGCCGCCGGAGCCGACTGGTAAGCCATGTCGGCGGGCAATCCGGACGGCGGCGCTGCGCTGACCTTTGCCAGTTACAACATCCGCAAGGCGGTGGGCCTCGACCGGCGGCGCGACCCCGAGCGGATCATGCGCGTGCTGCATGAGATCGACGCGGATGTGATCGCCCTGCAGGAAGCCGACCGGCGCTTTGGCCGGCGCATCACCGCCCTGCCCCTGGGCCTGATTGATGAAAGTCCCTGGCGGGCCGTACCGCTCAACACCCGGCCAGACAGCATCGGCTGGCACGGCAATGCCATGCTGGTCCGCAAGGGGCTGGAGGTGCTGGGCGCCGAGGCGGTCCCGTTGCCCACGCTTGAGCCACGGGGCGCGATCTGCGTCGAGCTGCAAGCCGGAGCCCGCCGGTTACGCGTGGTTGGTATGCACCTGGACCTGTCAGGCATCCGCCGGCGTCACCAGATCCGTGCCATACTGGCCCATCTGCGGGCCTGTCCGGCTCCCTGCCCGACAGTGATGATGGGGGATCTCAACGAATGGTCCCCGGTCGGCGGTGCGCTGCGCGAATTTGCCGGCAGCCATGAAGTGTTGGCGCCAGGTCGCAGTTTCCATGCCCGGCGGCCGGTTGCACAGCTGGACCGCATCATCATTTCCCCGGACATCAGCGTAGAACAATGCGCCGTGCATCACAGCGCCACAGCCGCCGTGGCTTCAGACCATCTGCCCGTCTGGGCGCGATTGACGCCCTGATCGGGGAACGGCCGCCCAGTGCCCGGGCATGAGCCAGGCATGTGCCTGAAATTCGGGCAGCATCATTCCGGCAACGCACGAAAAACGGGCGCGCACTACCCGTAAAAGGTACAAGACTCGCCAAAGCGACCGGAATCCTGAACTGGCACGCTCCTTGCGAGGCATGATCATGCCACACAACTGCAAGGGGGGGCGCATGCGACTTATCATCGCCATCATCAAACCGTTCAAGCTCGACGAGGTCCGCGAGGCGCTGACCCAATTGGGCGTCACCGGCATGACTGTTTCCGAGGTCAAGGGGTTCGGCCGCCAAAAGGGCCAGACCGAAATTTACCGCGGTGCCGAATATGCCACCAACATGGTGCCCAAGGTGAAGATTGAACTGGTTTGCGACACCGACATCGCCGCTCGTGCGGTCGAGACGATCCAGCAGGCTGCCGGAACCGGCAACATCGGCGACGGCAAGATATTTGTCCTCGACGTCGCCGAAGCGGTGCGCATCCGCACCGGCGAAACCGGGGAGGCCGCGCTGTGACCGAAAATAGCAACGCCATCGCGACAAGCGACAAGAAAGGAACAAGGGGAATGCAGCGATTGCTCGCACGAACCGCCGCCTGGGGAGGCGCCGCAGCGGCGCTGGCCACCAGCGTCGGCGCCTGGGCGCAGGAGGCGGCGGAGGCTGTCGCTGCGACCGCCACAGACGCTGCTGCCGCAGCTGCTCCGGCAGCGGCAGAAGCAGTTGTCGCCACGGTAGACAAGGGCGACACGGCCTGGATGATGACGTCCACGGTTCTTGTCCTGCTCATGATCCTGCCCGGACTGGCGCTTTTCTATGGCGGCCTGGCCCGGACCAAGAACATGCTGTCGGTCATGACGCAGGTGGGCGCTGTCGCCTGTCTCGCCATGATCATCTGGGTGATGTACGGCTATGGCCTGGCCTTTGGCCCCGAAGGAAATGCCTATATCAGCTGGGGTAAATGGTTCCTGGCTGGCGTGGATGCGTCAAGCCAGGCCGCGACCTTCTCTGAGGGCGTCGAAATCCCTGAGTATGTGTTCATCAGTTTCCAGATGACCTTTGCGGCAATCACGGCAGCACTGGTTCTGGGATCGATGGTTGAACGCATCAAATTTTCGGCTGTCATGCTGTTCACGGCAATCTGGCTGACCATCGTCTATTTCCCGATTGCCCACATGGTGTGGGCCGGTGGCGGCCTGTTCTTCGAGATGGGCGCACTGGACTTTGCCGGCGGAACGGTCGTCCACATCAATGCCGGCGTGTCCGCACTGGTGGCCGCGGTCATCCTTGGCAAGCGCATCGGCTATGGCAAGGAAATCATGCCTCCGCACTCGCTGACGCTGACATTGGTGGGCACCGGTCTGCTGTGGGTGGGCTGGTTCGGTTTCAACGCCGGCTCTGCACTGGAAGCCAATGGCTCGGCCGGTCTGGCGATGATCAATACCTTTGTGGCGACCGCTGCCGGGGGCTTGTTCTGGATGCTGACCGAGCGCGTCAATGGCCACAAGGGTTCGGCTCTGGGCTTTTGTTCGGGCATCATCGCCGGGCTCGTCGCGGTAACCCCGGCTGCCGGCAACAGCGGACCGTTCGGAGCCATCATCCTCGGCGCCGTCTCTTCAGTGATCTGCTACTATGCCGTCACCTGGCTCAAGACCAAGCTGAAGTATGACGATGCGCTCGATGCCTTTGGCATCCACGGCGTAGGCGGCATCGTCGGCGCGCTCGGCACGGCTGTGGTCTTTGCACCCCAGTTCGGCGGCCCGGGAGATGGCAGCAAAGCGATCGGCGAACAGCTGCTCATCCAGCTCTATGCGGTTGGGACCACGGTCATCTGGGCTGCAATCGGCACAGCTATCGCCCTCTATGCCGCCAAGCTGACCATTGGTCTGCGCCCGACCGAAGAGGGCGAGCGCGAAGGTCTCGACCTCACCGACCATGGCGAGCGGGCTTACAACTATTGACCGACATGTCCGGCCGGGTCGGGGGGCCCGGCCGGATACAAACAAGAGACGCCACCCCCAGGCAGACCCTCTCGGGACCGTTGCCACCCTCCCTCTCCTCTCCCTTCCCGGGAAGGCGGGAGCGGTCCCCACCCAGGTTCCTCCTGCGAACCCACTGGCCGGAGCGCATTTCGCTCCGGCCATTTTTTGCAATCATATCAATAGTGAAACGGTAGGAATTGCGCGGGTTTCGCCGGACGCGCTGCGTCCCTGTTCATCTGGGTGTAATTTTTCTCTTTTCTAACGCCACGAAGCGCGCCATAAGATCATCACGAGTTTCGGGAGGGGAGAGCCCGGAAGGCTGGGTCGGAGAGCGTCATGCGCCTCCGGCCCGTTTTTTTGTCCGTGATCCGGGTGAGCGGCAGCCAATCAAATGCCCAAAATCCCGATATTCCGCCATTTGCTGCACGTGCGAAAAGGACGTTCTGGGCGGAATTGCCGACATAATATGTCGGATCAGGAGCCCGGATCAGCCGAATCTACTCCGCGGGTCTGAGGGCTGATTCGCCACAGTGACCAGCACGACAGACCTCATCCCGAGCGATTCCCGGGAGCGGAATCGGCGGACAGACGGCGGTGAAACGGGGACCAGGACGCCCTGCTGTCAGGCCCGCAGGGCCATCTTCACAAAATCGGCAGCGCGTTCACCGATCATGATGCTGGGGGCATTGGTGTTGCCACTGACAAGCCGTGGCATGATGCTGGCATCGGCAATCCACAGTCCCTCGAGACCGCGAACCTTGAGCGTCGGATCAACCACCGCGCCATCGTCACTGCCCATGCGGCAGGTGCCGACCGGGTGATAGACAGTGTCGGCGCGGCTGCGGATTTCATGATCAAGCGCAGCATCATCCCGCATGTCGACGGGATGGCGATTGACCGGATTATAGTCGCTGAGCGGCGGCGACGTCATGATCCGATCGAGGAACCGCACCCCGGCACGCATAACCGCAAGATCGCGTTCGTCACTGAAAAAGGCCGGGTCAATCAGCGGCGCGGCCGCGGGGTCACTGCTGCGCAGGCGGACAGTGCCCCGGCTTTCGGGACGCAGCACACAGGTGTGGCAGCTGTAGCCATGGCCCTTCACCTTTTCCCGGCCATGATCCTCCAGCATCGCCGGGACGAAATGATATTGGACATCGGGTGCCGGTGCGTCGGATGTGGTGCGCCAGAAACCGCCGGCTTCGGCATAGGGCGTCGTCATGATGCCGGTGCGGCGAAAACGATGTTCGATGATCGCCTTTGCCATGCGGAAAGTGCCGGCGAGGGAGTCGCCAATCGCATCCTTTGACTCGGTCTGATAGCTGACCACATAGTCGATATGGTCCTGGAGATTTTCGCCGACGCCAGGCAAATCGACCAGCGGTGAGACGCCGACCGAAGCGAGATGCGCCGCCGGACCGAGGCCAGAGAGCATCATCAATTGCGGCGTGTTGAACGCACCGGCCGCAAGGATCACACCGGCGCGGGCGCGCAGGACCTGTGTGTCGCGACCGCGGCGGACGACAACGCCCGTCACCCTGCCCTGTTCGATCAGCAAGCGGTCCACCGATACCCCGGTGCGGACGGTGAAATTGGGCCGCGAGCGTGCCGGGTCGACATAAGCGCGTGAGGCTGACCAGCGTTCCCCGTTGCGCTGGGTGGTCTGGTAAAGACCGAAACCATCCTGCGTGGCGCCGTTGAAATCGGCATTGTGTGGCAGTTGCAGCGAGGCAGCGCTTTCGATGAAGCGGTTGCTGGTGGGGTTCGACCAATGCTGATCGCTGACACTCAGCGGGCCATCACCGCCATGATACTCGTCAGCGCCACGGCAATTGCCTTCAGACCGCTTGAAGTAAGGCAGCACATCATCATAGCTCCAGCCGGACGCGCCCAGGCTGGCCCACTGGTCATAATCAAAGCGGTTGCCCCGCACATAAAGCATGGCGTTTATCGCCGAGGAACCGCCGAGCCCCTTGCCGCGCGGTTGATAGCCGGTGCGGCCATTGAGTCCGGGTTGCGGCACGGTTTCGTAGCGCCAGTTCGATTTTTCGCCGATGAACGGCATGAGCCCCGGCGTCTTGACCGTGACCTTGTTATTGTCTCCACCAGCTTCGAGAAGGCAGACGCTGAGCGCGGGATCTTCCGACAGGCGACCAGCGACGGCACTGCCGCCCGAACCGCCACCGACGACGATGATGTCAAACTGATCCACGCTTCACTCTCCCGGTCTGCCGCTTCAGCGGTCACTCGCCGCTTACATGGATGTCATTAGCGAGGAGTGCAAGCCGGGAGATGCGTCAATCCTGTTGGCCCGGAGCCGGTGGCTGCCGCTCCTGCCAGCGGGCCTTTATGCTGTCGCTGGTGTCGCGGCTGCCATCATGGCTCCAGCCGGGGGGCATGACGATGTAGCCGAGTTTGGCGCGCCATGGCGCCGACCAGACATCGCGGGCGATGCCAACCCATTCGTGGAAGGCCGCCCACAGGATGTTGAAACTTCCCAGCTGCTTGATGATGCCATAACGGACAGGGTCATCATCCCGCTCGGGCGTGAAGGTGCCGAACAGGCGGTCCCAGATGATGAAGACGCCGGCATAGTTGGTGTCGAGATAGCGCGGATTGACGCCGTGATGGACGCGGTGATGCGACGGTGTGTTCATCACCGCCTCTACCCAGCGGGGCAGGCGGCGGATCGCTTCGGTGTGGATCCAGAACTGGTAGATGAGGTTGAGCCCGGCGCAGAAGAAGACCATCGCCGGTTCAAAGCCGATAAGGAACAGCGGCAGGCGAAAGACGAAAGCGAGGCTGAAAAAGCCGGTCCATGTCTGTCTGAGGGCGGTCGACAGATTGTAATGCTGGCTGCTGTGGTGGATGACATGGCTGGCCCAGAACCAGCGAACGCGATGCGCGGTGCGGTGGAACCAGTAATAGGCGAGGTCATCGAGCACAAAGCAGGCAGCCCAGGCCCACCACTGCCAACCGATATTGAAGATGGCATGGCGGCTGACGGCAAAGGCCAGCGCTACGACGACCGCTCCTGTGGCGAGGCCGGCGACAGTGCTGCCGAGACCCAGGCCGAGCGAGGTAAGCGTATCGCGCGGTTCATAGGCGGAGCGGTCCCGACGGCGCGACAACCACATTTCAAACAGGACAAGCAGGACAAAGCCAGGGACGGCATAGTCGATGGGGTTGGGCAGGGTGGGCATCAGGCAAGGGTCCGCATGCGGCTGGCGATAACGCCGGCCTGATCACCGAAGTCGAGATCGACGCTGCCGAACGTGGGTTCGCTGCTGACGAGGTGGAGGCGGTTGCGGTCAAGCCGGGTCGTGAAGCTACGGTCCAGTCGGCGGGCGACATAGCGGTTGCCGTGGATGCGCACCAGCATCATGGACCCGGCGGCATTGCGGACAATCGCGCCATAGCCGGCGGCGTCGACATCGGCGGCGACACCGCCAAAGCCGCACTCGGCCTCTTCGGCGAGACGGATGGCGTGGTCTTCATCGCGGATGCGGCGATACTCTGTGCCCAAACCCATCCACCGCGCGGTCCGGGCGAGCAGCAGGATGGCGATCAGCGAACC
The DNA here is from genome assembly GCF_012979535.1 of Sphingomonas lacunae. Classification (NCBI taxonomy): domain Bacteria; kingdom Pseudomonadati; phylum Pseudomonadota; class Alphaproteobacteria; order Sphingomonadales; family Sphingomonadaceae; genus Sphingomonas; species Sphingomonas lacunae. Next base: position 1,400,261 of record NZ_CP053015.1, on the reverse strand, counting down.
GATCAGCGGCAGCAGTTCGGGCGCGAGTGCCAGTAACCGGGGGAAAAACGCGTCGAGGCTCATTGCGCTCCCGCAGCCAGCGCATCCAGCGTCGGCCGGATCCCAGAGAGATCATAGCCGCCGGCCGCCGCCTTGGCGCAAAGATCATCCACATTGTCACCAAGCCGGGCACGGGTCAGCGCCCACAGGTTTGTCGAGCGGGTACCGGAGCGGCAATAGGCAAGGATGGTGCCATCTCCCGCCTGCTCCATCGCCGCGGCGAGCGCGTCAATCTGTGGATGGCTGAAGCCGGCATGGGTCACTGGTATGGCAACATAGGCAATGCCATGCGCCGCGGCGGCGGCGGCAATATCCTCCCCCTGAGGGGCGCCGGGTTCCTCACCATCGGGGCGGTTGTTGACAATGAGTGTCACCCCCAGTGTGGCGGCGGCGGCGACATCGTCCACACTGATCTGCGGCGCGGCGAGGAAATGCGTATCGATCGTTCGGAACATCGGAATGCGATCCCTTCAAAGTGACGATGTCCTTAAGTGAGACTCGGAATTTACGGAATAGACAATCGTCCATGCTATGAAGGGCACAGAGGGGATATCGCTAGACTGAGGACCGGACATGCCCTGGCGGCCAAGCGTTTCGATCGTCATGCCCGTTTACAACGGCCAGACCTATTTGAAGTCAGCCATCAATTCCGTTTTGCGTCAGAGTTTTACCGACTTTGAGCTGATCTGTGTTGATGATGGATCGACAGACCGTTCACCCCGCATCCTGGCCGCGATGGCCAAGCGCGATTGCCGAATCCGAATCGTCACCCAGCCGAATGCAGGATTGCCGGCAGCCCTTAACCGAGGTTTTGCCGAAGCCGTCGGTCATCTGCACAGCTGGACCAGCGACGACAACATGCTGCGCCCGAACATGCTGGCTACGCTGGTCGAGGCGCTGAAGTCCAAGCCGGACAGCGACATTGTCTATGCCGGTTATACGGTGATTGATGCCCAGGGCCGCTTCATCCGCTATCAGCCCCCGGCCAATCCCGAGGAGAGGCTGTTCACCAATCCTGTCGGCGCCGCCTTCCTGTACCGGCGCGAGGTCACCCGGGCACTGGGCGGCTATGACGAGACGCTGAGCGGGGCGGAAGACTATGACTTCTGGCTGCGGGCTGCGCGGCAGTTCACCATGACCCCGGTCCATCAGGATCTGTACCTCTACCGTCGCCATGCCGCGAGCATGACCGACACGCGCATGAAGCGCATCAAGAGTCTGGTCGCGCGGCTGATCCTGAGGGAAACCCAGTTGATTGGTGAGCCTGAGTTGCGCGCGCGCGCGCTGATGGTGCAATTGCGCGCCGATACGCTTACCTTCCGGTGCAAGCTGTTGCAGGAAGCGTGGAAAGCGCACCGGATGACAGTTGTACGGCAGTTGCCACAGCTGAGCTATCATATCGCCCGAACGGTCAAGCACCGCATCAGACCAGGGCATAAGCTGAAAGCCGGGCGCCAGTCGTAGCCGCAAAGAAGGCAGGTCAGCCGGCCTGCCGTATGACCGTCAGGAAGGCGTCGCCATAGGCCTCCAGCTTGCGCGCGCCAACGCCCGGGAGTTCGCCCAAGGCGGAGAGGGTCTGCGGCTTGAGGCCGGCCATGTCGCGCAACACGCTGTCGTGGAAGATGACATAGGGTGGCACCCCAATCTCCTCAGCCAGCTCGCGGCGGCGGGCGCGCAAGGCCTCGAACAGCGGATTGCCGACCGGATTGGGCGTGGCGCCCGCCGCGCTGCCGCGACGGCGCCGTTCGCGTTTGGGCTGGATCGCCAGCAGAACGGGTGCCTCCCCCTTTAGCACCGGTCGGGCGGCAGGCCCGAATGCCAAGCCCTTATGCTCGGTTTCGGCCAGCACATCCTGTGCCATCAGGGTGCGGACAAGGGGGCGGAGCAGCGGTGCCTCCGCGGCGTTGACAATGCCATGGACCGAGAGGCGGTCATGGCCACGATCCCGCACCCTGGCATCATCGGCGCCGGTCAAAACATTGACGATGTGGCCGATGCCGTAATTTTGACCCGTGCGATAGACGGCGGACAGCAGCTTTTGTGCCAGGACCGAGGCGTCGATGCGTTGCGGAGGGTTGAGGCAATTGTCGCAGTTGCCGCACTCAGCGGGCGGGCTTTCGCCAAAGTGGCGGAGCAGGATGGCGCGACGGCAGCCGGGCGATTCCACCAGCGCGGCGAGGGCGTTGAGCCTTGCCCGGTCCCCGGCGCGGCGTTCCTCCGGCACTTCGGAAAGGCGCTGCCGGGCGCGGGAGAAATCCTCCGCGCCCCAGAACATGATGGCCTCTGACGGATCACCGTCCCGCCCCGCGCGCCCGGTTTCCTGATAATAGGCCTCGATCGATTTGGGCAGGCCGGCATGGGCGACAAAGCGCACGTCGGGCTTGTCGATGCCCATGCCAAAGGCGATGGTGGCGACCATCACCATGTCTTCGGAGGCAACAAAGGCAGCCTGATTGGCGGCACGCTGTTCCGGGGTAAGGCCGGCGTGGTAGATGCGCACCGGGCGGCCCGAGCGGGCGAGCGAGGCCGCAAGCCGTTCGGTGCCATCGCGGGTCTGGGCATAGATGATGCCGGGGCCGGGAATGCGGGCGACGACATCGGCAATCTGCTGGGTCATCCCCTGACGGGGATGGATAGTGTATTGGATGTTGGGTCGATCAAACCCGGCTACGATCAGGCCGTCCTGCGCTATGCCGAGCTGGGTCAGCACATCGGCGCGGGTGTGCGCATCCGCCGTTGCCGTCAGTGCGAGGCGCGGCGTGTCGGGGAAATGATCGAGCAGCGGCCGCAACAGGCGGTAATCGGGCCGGAAATCATGCCCCCATTCGCTGACGCAATGCGCCTCATCAATGGCGAACAGGGCGAGTTGCACCTGGGCGATGAGATCGCGGAAGCCGGGTTGCGAGGCGCGTTCGGGCGCAACGTAGAGCAAGTCAAGCTCCCCCGCGAGCAGCCGGTCGACCGTCTCCGCCCGGTTGGTATCGACACTGGTCAATGTGGCGGCGCGGATGCCGACCGCTTCAGCGCTGCGCAACTGATCATGCATCAGCGCGATCAGCGGCGAGATGACGACGACGGTGCCGGGCAAGGTGACTGCCGGCAACTGATAGGTCAGCGACTTGCCCGCGCCCGTCGGCATGACAGCGAGCGTATGCCGCCCGGCGAGCACGCGGTCGACCACAGCCTGCTGCATCCCGCGAAAGGCGGGGAAACCAAAGACGCGGTGCAATGTTTCATGGGGATCGGCAACGCCGGTTTGGGCTATCGTCATGCAGGATCCACCGTCTCACCCTGCTCAACCGCCTGACGTGCCCACATTTCGGCGTAGAGGCCGCCTTTTGCCAGCAGCTCTTCATGCGTGCCGATTTCGCGCACTTCGCCGCCATCGAGCACGAGGATCTGATCCGCCCCGGCGATGGTCGAGAGCCGGTGGGCGATGGTGATGGTGGTGCGGGTGGCGGCGATGCTTTCGAGCGTGTCGAGGATTTCGGTCTCGGTGCGGCTATCGAGCGCGCTGGTCGCCTCATCAAGGATCAGCAATGGCGGATTTTTGAGCAGGGTGCGGGCTATGGCGACGCGCTGCTTTTCCCCTCCGGAGAGTTTCAGGCCGCGTTCGCCGACTTCGCTGGCATAGCCTTCGGGCAGGCTTTCGATGAAGCTGCCGATGGCGGCACCATGGGCGGCGGCGCGGACGGCAGCCTCATCCGCCCCTTCGCGGCCATAGGCGATATTGTAACCGATCGTGTCGTTGAACAGCACCGTGTCCTGCGGAACGATGCCGATGGCTGCACGCAGGCTGGACTGGGTGACGGTGCGGATATCCTGACCGTCGATCAGGATGCGGCCCGACGAGACATCAAAGAAGCGGAACAACAGCCGGGCGATGGTCGATTTGCCCGAACCCGAGGGACCGACGATGGCAAGGGTGCCGCCGGAGGGCACACGGAAACTGACGCCCTTGAGGATTTCCCGCTCTGGATCATAGGCAAAGCGGACATCATCGAAGACCAGTTCGGCCCCGCGCACGGCAAGCGGGCGTGCGTCGGGCGCGTCAGCGATTTCGGCCTGTGTATCGATCAGGCGGAACATGGCGCTCATGTCGATCAGCCCCTGACGGATGGTACGGTAGACCATGCCGAGCATGTCGAGCGGGCGGAACAGCTGGGCCAGCAGCGTGTTGACCAGTACTACATCGCCGGTCGAAAATTGACCGCGCGACCAGCCCCAGACGGTATAGGCCATGGCGCCGGCCATCATCACATTGGTGATCAAGGATTGGCCAATGTTGAGCCAGGCGAGCGAGTTTTCCGATTTGACCGCGGCGTCGGCATAGCGGCGGACGGCCGCGGAATAGCGAGCCACCTCTCGCTCTTCGGCGCCGAAATATTTCACCGTCTCATAATTCAGCAGGCTGTCGACCGAACGACCGATGGTCAGCGTGTCGAGATCATTCATCCGGACGCGCAGGGCATTGCGCCAGTCGGTGACCTTGCGGGTGAAGATAAGATAGGCGCCGACCATGGCGGCTGTGGCCAATGACAGCCCCCAACTGAATTTGAGCGTGAAGATGACCAGCACCGCAGCGAGTTCGATGACGGTCGGGGCGATGTTGAAGAGCATGAAGTAAAGCATCACATCGATGCTCTTTGTGCCCCGTTCGATGATCTTTGTGACTTCCCCGGTGCGGCGGGAGAGGTGGAAACGCAGGCTGAGCCGGTGCAGATGGGCAAAGACCGTCTCCGCAAGATGACGCGTGGCGTTTTGCCCGACCCTTTCGAACACCGTATTGCGGAGATTGTCGAACAACACTCCACCAAAGCGGGCGCCCGCATAGGCCACAACCAAACCGATAGCGAGGGCGACCGACGGCTCCATGCCGGGCTGCATCCGGTTGATGGCCGCCGCGTAGAGAAAGCCCATCGACAGCTGAACCGCCTTGGAGGCGAGCACCAGCATGCCTGCACCGACTATGCGCAACCGCTGGCGCGGCTCACCCTTGGGCCAGAGATAGGGAAGAAACCGGCGCAGCGTCTCCATCGCCGGAGGATCGGCGCTGGGCAGCGTCGCGGAAGTTGAGGGGTGATCCGGCGGCATCCGGGCCAGATAGGCTGTCCCGGCGCGCAAAGAAAGGCCGGAACGCAGGATGATCAGGGAAGATCAACGATGACCATGCGACAGGAGCCATTCACCAGTTGATCCCGATCAATCAGGCAGGGCCGAGCGACCGGGAGGGACAACTCCGGCGGCGTGATCGTTGCAGGCTGGCCCTGCCGCATGATCGTGACCTGTCCCCGTTGCAGCCGGACGGCATGGGGCAGGACCACCACCCGGGCAAGGGCGTGGGCTGCCATGGTTTGCCCGCTCGCCGGATGAGCGGGGAGAATGACCAGAAGCGATCCGGCCAGCAGGGACAGCAAGGGGGTAATGCCGACCCGGCGCAGGATGAGGCGTGCCATGGCGCCGGGTCGGGCGGCCGCATCAGGGGACAGGCCGGTTGGCAAAGCGGATAGGGCGCGGCCAGTATCGGTCTGCACCCTATCACAACCATGGTCAGACACAGTTCGGCGGCCCGTGACTGCGCACCGGTCATGCGCCGCCCCGGCCGCAGGGAGGGACCTCCACTGCTGCACCTTGCTTGCTCCTTTCCCGTCCCCCGAGACAGGACAAGCAAAAGAACGGCTGTTGGCGCGGCCGGTTTAGAAAAAAAAGCGCCGCCCCCGACAATGCGGAAGCGGCGCCTTTCAAACTGGTCTTGGCGGGTGCTTCAGGCCTGCTTGGTGCCGGTCATAGCCATATTGCCAAAGGCCCCGGCATTGACCGAACCGGTCAGCGTGTCACCGTCAATCGTGGCGGTGCCCTTGAGTGTCATCGGCATCGGCACCTTCATTTCCATTTTCCAGGTGAGGGTGTTGCCGTCAATCTGACCTTCCTCGATATCCATCGAACCCATGGCACCGGCGTTGACGCCGGTGAAGGTGTTGCCATTGGTCGTCAGGGTAAGGACCGACTTCTGGTCGCCCATCGGGGTCTTGGTAATGCAGTCCCACTTGCCATCAATCGACATGTTCTAGTCCTCTCCAAAGCGTAGTTGATGAATGCTGCTTATTGTCCACCCAGCGTTGCCGGATCGACAGTCTCCACCGGAAGACCGAGACCGGCCAGCTGGGGCTGAACGACAGTGGCATCGCCCACGACAATATAGACGAAACGCGCAGGATCAACCTGCGCGCGCAACGCAGAGTCAAGATCGGCGGGCGTCATGGCCCGATAGCGGGCTGCCAGCTGTTCATAATAATCATCGGGGCGACCCAGCTGGACGATCGCCTGAATGCCGCCAAGCACCGAACCGGCCGTTTCAAATTCGCCCGGCAATTCGCGGATGCTGCCATTGACCGTGCGTGCCAACTCTTCGCTGCTGACGCCGCGATCGGTCAGAAAGGCGCTTACATCCGACTGAATTTCACGGATCGTATCAGCAGTCCGGTCCGCCTGAACCGGCGCGATCACGCGAAAGCTGACCCTGTCTTCCTGGCCACCGATGGCGCTGCGCGAGCCATAGGACCAACCCTTGGTCTCGCGCAGGTTCATGTTGATACGTGACAGGAAGTTACCGCCCAGCACATCATTGGCCGCGCGCAGGGCAAGCAGATCGTCACGGCCGCGCACGCCGAGCACCTGGGCGGCGATCACCACCGACTGCGGCGAATTGGGACGATTGACGAACAGGATACGCGGGGTCTGTTCAGGGATTGGGACGTTAAAGTCCCGCGAACCAGCGGGCACTGCCGGCGCACGCCAATCACCGAAGCTGCGGTTCAGTTGCCGCACAACCTGGCGCAGCGAAGTATCGCCCACCACATAGATGGTGGCGTTGTCCGGCCTGATCCAGCGTTGGTGAAAGCTGACGAGATCGTCGCGGGTGATAGCGCGCACGGTTGACACGGTGCCCGAACCCGCGATCGCCCCATAAGGGTGATTGGGCCCATAGAGGGTCGGGGCTGTCACCCGCCCGGCAAGGCCATTGGGGCTGTTCAGTTCCTGGGCGATCCCCGCCAATTGACGGGTGCGCAACCTTTCTATCTCGGTTGGCGCAAAGGCGGGGTTGCGTACAACATCAGCCAGCAAATCAAGCGCCGGACCAAGATTGGTCGACAGTGTATAGAGGCCAACGTTGGTCCGATCACTGTCAAAGCTGGTCGATATATTGGCACCAATCCGTTCCTGGGCCTCCGCCAGCGCCCGTGAATCGCGGCTGGTCGTACCCTCTTCCATCAGATTGAGCATCAGCGTCTGCGTACCCATGCGATCACGAGGATCGGCCGCGGCGCCTGCATCAAAGCTGACCAGAGCCCTGATCACGGGAACCGCGGAACGGCGAGCAAAAAAGACGCGAATGCCGTTGCGCAGCGTGGCCCGTTCAATCTCCGGAAAGTCCAGATCGCCGATAGGGCGAAGGTCGGGCATAGCGATGGCCGGACGCGCAGGTGCCGGGTCGGCCGCCGGTTGCGCAGGCGGCGCCACAGGTTCAGGCGCGGGCTGGGTGCTAAAGCGCAACAGTCCGCCGGGCGATGCCATCAGACGTTCGGTCGCGCTGGTCGGTGCACGATAATAGTTGCCGCTGACGGCAGCGGCGACCGCCGCATCCGCCCCGACGGCAGCACCGCCACGCCCATCACCGCTGTCAGTGCGAGGACCGGGGCGATAGGTCAGTGAAAAGACAGGACGCGAAAGCCAGCGCTGGGCGGTTGCCCTGATGCTTTCCGGCGTCGAGGCAGCGAAACGCTGAATTTGGGTGCGGAAAAAGGCTGGATCGCCAGTGTAAAGCTGACCCTGAGCCAAGGCGACAGCCTTGCCGCCAAAACCGCCAACCGATTCCAGTCCATCCACTTCGCCAGACAGGCCCGACATCACAGCCCGCTGCACTTCGTCAGCCGTGGGACCTTCGGTGAGGAACTGGTTGGTGATTTCATCCAGCCGCCGACTGACCAGCGCCGGGTCAACACCCGGCTTGACGTCTGCTGAGATGATGAACAGGCCCATGTCCTCAAAAGGCTGGGAACCGGCCGAAACGCTGAGAGCAATCTGTTCGTCACGCACCAGCGCATTATCGAGCCGGGACGAGGACAAACCGCCGAGAATCGATGCCGCCGCTTCGAGGGTGGGCGAATCTTCACTGGTCCAGCCCGGTACCGCCCACATGCGGAAAATGCGCGTCGTGGCAATCTGGTCAGTCACTTCCCGGGCCAACGGGGCTGGCAGCGTCGGCACTTCGATTGGCCGTTCGACCACATCGGGACCGCGCGGGATGCCGCCGAACCAACGCTCCACCATCGGACGGGCGGTAGCGGCATCTATGTCACCCGCCAGGACAAGGACGGCATTGTTGGGCCCATAATTGTTGCGGAACCAGCTGTGCACCGTTTCCAGACTGGCGGCATTGAGATCGGCCATCGAGCCAATTGTGCTGTGATGATAGGGGTGGCCGCGCGGGGTCAGATTTTCAAAGATGTAGTAGCGCAGCAAACCAAAGGGCTGATTGTCGCCCTGACGCTTTTCGTTCTGGACAACGCCCCGCTGATTATCGAGCTTTTCCTGCGTTACCGCGCCGAGCAGATGACCCATGCGGTCGGCTTCAAGGAACAGGGCCCTGTCCAGCGCACCGGTCGGGACAGTCTGGAAATAATTGGTGCGGTCAGGATTGGTGGTGCCATTGGTATCGGTGGCGCCCATATCCTGAAGATAGGTGAAGATGTCTCCCGGCGCATTCTCGCTGCCATTGAACATGAGATGTTCGAACAGGTGCGCGAAGCCTGTGCTGCCGGCCGGCTCGTCTTTGGATCCCACATCATACCAGACCGACACGGCGACAACCGGCGCCTTGCGGTCAGTATGGACGATGACCGTCAGGCCATTGTCGAGCGTGAAGCGCTCGTATGGAATATTGATCCTTTCGACCAGCGCCGCAGTGGCCGCCGCAGTCGAACGATCCTGTGCCGTGGCCGTCGACACCGAGGTGAGCATGGTAGTTGAAGCCAGGGCAAGCAGAGACAGGCGGAGAGCGACAAGACGCATAGAGGCAGATCCCTTATATTCTGGGTCAGGGCGCGCACGGACCGGGGGGAAGGCGCAGCCATAGGAAGGGTTTATGACGGCACAGCCGCACTTGGCAAGCGCGACCCGTTGCAACAGCAACAAATTGCCGCTCAAGGTCTATAGAAGCGTGGACCGGTGGCCAGAAAGGCGGCCCGGTCGAACAGCACCGGTTTCAAGCGATGCTGGACGAACAAGCGGGCCTGATCAGTGTGGTGAGGCGAATTGACGCGGGTGGTGGCAGCGCCGAACGGCTGGATGGATTCGCTGCGCAAGGTCCCGTCGCGATCCCACCGGACAAACATCAGGAAGCTGTCGCCGTGACGGACCGACAGCCGGCCGTCATCGTCAACATCCCACAGGGTCGAGGCCCGGATGGTGTCATTGCCGCCGTCGAGCGGGAGATCGACGCGGGTCGCGCCCTCCCCCTGACGTAACCGGAGGACGTTGCCGAGCGGCGGATCAAGCGTGCCAAAGTGGCGCTGGAGGTGCGATGCCGATTCAGCGAGGATGGCCAGCGCATCCGGGACTTCGCCATTGCGCAGATAATGGGCGCGGTTCGCAGGACGGAGCACCATCAAGGCGAGTGCGTCACCCTGCCCTAGGCCATCCAGTGTCCAGTCCCATCGCGCCAGAATGGCCTGGGCCTGCCGCAATTGCGGATCGTCAGTCCGCAAGGCGAGCAGGCGATTGATGAAGGCACCGGCATAACCCGCGCGTTCATAGCCGGTATCGAACTTGATGCGCTTGAGGCCTGCCTCGTCAATCAGTCCGGCGGCTTCAAACAGCGCGATGGAACGCAGCGACCGGTTGGTTTCGTCAAGCTCCACACCCATGCGTGGGTCAAATGCGGCCGGGTCCAGTTCGTCTCCCGGCCCGGCAGCAGTAAACGGTGTGTTGTTGGCATTCATGACGTAGCCGGACCCCGGATTGACCAGTTGCGGCAGTCGGTCAAACGCCAAGGTGCGGGTCCACAGGTTGCGGCTACTGTCTCCGGGCAGAACCGTCCGCCAGTCATGGCCGGCCGGGCGATCCGGAATCATGGCGTTGTAGAAAAGGCCGATATTCCCTTCCCGGTCGGCGTAGATGAAATTGGTCGCCGGTACGCCCTGCCCGCTCATGGCGGTGCGCCACTCATCAAAACTCTGGGCTTTCTGGATGCGGTAATATTGGGTGACCATGTCAATCTGGTCGATGCCGGCATAACGGATGGCAAAGGCGCCCTCGTCGTTGATGATCACCGGGCCATGGACCGAGCGATAGACTGTGCGGGGTACAGGCAGGGTGAACGGTCCGAATTTCACGCGAAGCCAGACGCGTTTGCTTTCCAGATCACGCCATTGCCCGTCGAAGCGATAGCGGGAGCCGCTGTCATCAATAGTCAGCCGGTAGATATCGATCAGATCGGGCCGGTTGACGGTGTTGGTCCAGCCAAGGTTCCGGTTGTGGCCCAGAAAAGGATAGGGCGAACCGGGGAAGTTTGCGCCGGCAAAGTCCCAACCCTGATTGGAGTGGACGACCAACTCATACCAAGCAACACCCCCGCGCCAGGGCTGATGCGAATTGGACACGAGCCAAGTCGACCCATCGGTCGTGCGCGAAGGTGCGACTGCATAGGCGTTTGAACCATTGGCCTGCTCCCGGTTGCCGAACAGGGTTTGATCAAAAAAGGTCGACGCTGCAGTTTTGGACGTGGGCGCCGGAAAACCGGGAATGGCGGGACCGCCTTCACGCGGGAGCGGCTTACCTTCCACCAAACTGCCAAGCACGCCATCGAGCCCAAAGAAAAAGGGCGAGCGAATCACAAAGCCGGCAACCACATCCTGCGGCGTCACAGGGAAGAGGCCCGTCAGGCGCACTTCCTCAGGATGTTTATCGGCGTAGCGGTTGAGACCGGCGGCATAGGCGGTGAACAGCAACTTCACGTCAGCGGGCAGGCTGTCATATTGCCGATCGGTGGTACCGCGACCGTCGATGACATAGGCAGCGAAATCAACTTTTGCTCCGTCCTCACCCGTCATGGCGCCGAGGCGGCCGCGGGTCATGGCGAGCACCTCTTGCAGCGTCGAAAAGTCGTCCTCGGCATGAGCGTAGCCAACGCCATAGGCGACGTCGGCGTCGGTCTCGCCAAAGATGTGGGGCACGCCATAGCTGTCGCGAGCGATCCGAATGTCGGTGGGGGTATAAGCGACAGCGGCGGGTGCGCGGGCGGTCAGTGGTTCCCACACGGCGAGGCCGATGGCGGTGATGATGAGCAGCGCGAGGAGACTGAATCCGACGCGTTTGAACCAGCGGCGCATGGCCGTTTCTCCCCCGAAAGTGATACCCAGTCAGAGCGGGTATTTGCTGTTGGGGTCAGGCTATGCCGCCGGGGCTTGTGGCGCAAGCAAAAGCCCGCTGAATCAACGACCTGCCCCCTGCTTGAGGGCACTGAACGGGACCGCATGCTGGATCGCGATGCTGCCATCAAGCATCTGTACTTCCATGATAATTTTGGGGTCGATGCTGTCCCATTCGATTGTCAGGCGGCCGTAATTGGGTGCCAATGGAGCCTGCGCCATGCGATGACGATTGGGACCAAAAACCGGCCAGACTTCGGTCAGGCCGGACGAGGTCAGTTCAAAGAGCGGATATGGCATACGCTCCTCTAGCCGCGACAGTTCGGCATAATGGGTGTCACCCGAAATGATGACCAGATTGTCGACCGCAGCAAAATCGATCAGGTCCAGCAGCCGCTGGTGATCCGCCTGATAGTTGATCCACGCCTCATAACCCGGTGCGTCAGGAAGGACCTGGGTCGACGAGGCAAGAATGCGCAGATCAGCAGGCCGGCGCAGTTCGGTTTCAAGCCAGTCCCACTGCGCCTGACCGAGCATCGTCGCGTGCGGATCTGGGTTGACGACATAGCCGCCCTTGTCCTCAGGTTCGACACTATAGCCGAGCAAAGGCGTTCGGAAGGTGCGGTTGTCAGGCAGGATGACCTGAACCCGGCGCCCCTCTGGTCCGAACATGTAGCTGCCATAGATGCCGGGATGGCTGCGGCGTTCATGCCCGGCCGGCACACCCCAAAAATCGAGGAACAGCGCGGCGCTTTCCACCTTTTTGGGATATTCGCTGCCACCGTCATTGACGCCATAATCATGGTCGTCCCACGTCGCGATCACCATGCTCTGGCGGCGCAAAGTGCGAAAGCCGGGCTTGGCGGCGAGCATGTCATATTTGGCCCGCATGACAGCCATATCCTCGGTATCGCCGTAGATATTGTCACCAAGAAAGATGAACAGGTCAGGATGCCAGGCATTGACCACGTCCCAAATGGGCTGATCCTTATCCTGACGGGCACAGGAACCAAAAGCGATGCGGGTCAGTGCCCGCCCTTCGCCCGCAAGCGCGCGCCCCCCCGGCAGCGCCGCTGCCAAGGGGGTAGTGGCAAGGGCGGCACTGGCTGCCGCCCCTGCGATGACAGCGCGGCGCGAAACATCACGCCGCATGATCAGAAGCCGACCTTGATCGTGCCGAAGATCTGGCGCGGGGCGCCAGCGAGCAGGGTTTGATTGTCGCCGCGCGAACCAAAGCCGTTCGACCCGACGGTCCCCACATATTCTTCGTCGAACAGGTTGGTGACGTTCAACTGGAACTCGATCCGGTCGCTGAGGTGAACGCCCAACGTTGCATCGACGATCGTACGGGCGCCAACCGACCGGTCGTTTTCATAGTTGAAAAAGCGTTCCGACATATGGTTGGCACCGATCCGGCCAAACAGCAGATCCGAGTCATAGCTAAGCTCTGCACGGAGCATATGTTCGGGCGAGTCAACAACCCGCTTGCCATTGGTCGCGGCAATCAGGACGCCCGCAGCGTTCCGGACATCGTTGCGATAGGTCGCGTCATTGTAGGCATAAGAGGCATAAAGGCGGAAACCACCCCCAAGGCGTACTTCACCAGCCGCTTCAAATCCGACAGCACGCACCGAACCCACATTCTGGAGAACAGCGGGGTTGCCGACGATGCCGGCTCCGCTGGCAAAGCCGAGGAGACGGTTGCGAAAGTCGACATAATAGGCCGCCAGCACACCGTTGAACGCACCGCTATTGTAGCGGATGCCGGCTTCATAGGTATCCGATTCCTCGGGTTTCAATGTCGTGCGGATGGCATTGAAACCGGCCTGAGTCGTCGCGAAGGGTCCGGTTGTGCTCGCCGAAGCGAAAGCGCGGGTGACTTGGGTAAAGCCGCCGAAGAGTTCAGCATTGGCACCCAGTTCCAAGGCAAAGCCCACATGCGGCTGGAACCAGTCTTCGACCTTCACCGTGCCCGACGCGAGATTGCCGGCAACAACAGGCGTCGCGGTGTTGGTGACGCTGAAACCCTTCCAGCCGAGGTTGATCGTCAATGCACCGAGATCAATCTTGTCTTCGACATGATATTGGAGGGTCTCGGTGTTGAACTCATATTCCCACTGGGTGAAGAAGGGATTTTCCTGGAACTCCTGAAAGCTCCGTCCAATGTCCGTGCGGCTGGTCAGGCCGTAGAAGCGGCGAGCCTGACGAAAATCATTGTTCTCATACCATGCGCCCACGGTGAGTTCGGTCATGGCCAAGGGCAGGGTCAATGTACCGAAAATTCCGGTGCGATCCATGTCATATTCGGTCGTGCGGATGGAGTAAGGCACGCCCGACGGACTGGGCACATAGGGTGTTCCCCACAGGCCCTGCCCCTTGTTGTTGTGATAATAGCCACGGAGCAGGAAAGAACCATTGGAACCGATGTCGCCATGGGCGCCGACATAGGCGAGATGGTCCCGGCGAATACCGGCGGCATCCAGATAGGCGTCATCGACGCTGATGATGGCACCGGGATAGACCGTACCGGCAGCAGCGTTACTGACCGGTGCGCCAGTGTCACCACGGTTGTTGGCGATATCTGCAACGCGCAGTGCAAGATCATATTGATTGACGCCGAAATTGTCCCAGTCATAGCCCAGACGGCCAATCTGTTCGAGCGAGAGATCCTGATAATCCTGCTCCGCGCGGAAGGAGAAGCTGTACCATGCATCAAGATTGACGTTGTCAACTGGCACGACCAGTTTTGCGTTGACCTGGCGCTGGTTCTGCTCGCCGAAACCCTTCCATTTGTCGCTGTTGCCCAACAGACCAGAGACATAGCCCGATGCGCCATTGTCACTGCCGAAATCGGCCCGGACAAAGCCTCTGAGTGTTTCGTTGCTGCCATAGGTCAGATTGGTTTGCAGGGCGCTTTCCCCCAGCGGGTCCGACGAAAAGGTTTCAATCGTGCCGCCGAGGTTATTGGTCGCCTGCGTTCCGAGCGAACCTGCACCCTGTGACACGCGGACCGATCCGACATTGTCGGCGATGATCGCGCGGGAAATGTGCAGGCCATTGTGATTGCCGTAGCTGCCGTCACCAAGCGGCACGCCATCAAAATTGAAGCCGAGCTGATTCTGGTTGAAGCTGCGGATCGAAATGCGCTGCGACCATTCATAGGTGCCGAACGCATCGGCCGACTGAAAATTGACCCCCGGCAACATCTCAATCGCCTTAAGCGGGCTGGTGCCCGGCGCGAGGATGGTGACGTCCTGCGCGCTGATTTCCTGAACTTGCCGGGTTTCGCCGCGACCAAAAACGACAATGTCATCAGTGACGGCTTCAGCCATTTCGTCCGCCGGTATGGCAACGGCCTGGGAATAGGCGGGGACAGAGAAAGCTGCGCAGCTGGTCAGCAGCAAGGATGCGAACGACAATTTCATGTGGGAGACCCCCTGTCAGGTTCTGGAGTGAATCGACCGGGAGCGACCTGTTGGCGTCCGCCCGGTTGCGAGCGCACTAGGATCCGTATGTGACAGCCAGCCTGCCAAAGCCGCGACAGTTCGGTGGCCTGGCGATTACGTTTTGAAGACTTTGATGCGCGCCACTGCCCTGCACCCCCTTGTGTTGCACAAATGCAACACTACCTAGGCCGCAAGTCGCGCCTACATTCGATGAGCAGGCGCAGGGGACAGGAAGACAGGACTGACACATGAACCTCGAGAAACTGACCGACCGCGCGAAGGGCTTTCTGCAGGCCGCCCAGACCATTGCCATCCGCATGAACCACCAGCGGATCAGCCCGGAGCATTTGCTCAAGGCACTGCTTGACGATGAGCAGGGCATGGCCGCAGGCCTGATCACCAAGGCTGGCGGCAATGCCAGGATGGCGCTCGCGGGCGTCGATGCCGCCCTGGCCAAGGTGCCGGCGGTAAGCGGCAGTGGCGCACAGGCAAGCCCCGGCGTCGACAATGATCTGGTGCGCCTGCTCGATCAGGCTGAGCAGGTCGCGGAAAAGGCGGGCGACAGCTTTGTCTCCGTCGAGCGGTTGCTGCTGGCCATGCTGATGGCGTCGGGGACGGCGGTTGCCAAAATCCTGACCGAAGCAGGCTTGACCGCCCAAGCACTCAACGCCGCGATCAACGATCTGCGCAAGGGCCGCACCGCCGATACGGCGGGCGCCGAGGACCGCTATGACGCGCTCAAGAAATATGCCCGTGACCTGACCGAGGCGGCGGAGAGCGGCAAACTCGATCCCGTCATTGGTCGCGACGAGGAAATCCGCCGCACCGTGCAGATCCTCGCCCGGCGAACCAAGAACAACCCGGTGCTGATCGGCGACCCCGGCGTTGGCAAGACGGCGATTGCCGAGGGACTGGCGCTGCGCATCGCCAATGGCGACGTGCCCGACACGTTGAAGGGCCGCCGCCTGATGGCGCTCGACATGGGCGCGCTGATTGCCGGGGCAAAATATCGCGGTGAGTTCGAGGAACGGCTCAAGGGCGTGCTTGACGAGGTCAAGGCGGCCGAGGGCGACGTTGTCCTGTTCATCGACGAAATGCACACGCTGATCGGTGCGGGCAAGGGGGAAGGCGCGATGGACGCCGGCAACCTGTTGAAGCCCGCGCTCGCCCGTGGTGAACTGCACTGCATTGGCGCGACGACGCTCGACGAATATCGCAAATATGTCGAGAAGGACGCGGCGTTGCAGCGGCGGTTCCAGCCGGTATTCGTCGGCGAGCCGACGGTCGAGGACACGATCAGCATCCTGCGCGGCCTCAAGGAGAAATATGAGCTGCACCATGGCGTGCGCATCACCGATGGGGCGATTGTCGCGGCGGCGACGCTGAGCAACCGGTACATCTCCGACCGTTTCCTGCCCGACAAGGCCATCGACCTGATGGACGAGGCGGCCAGCCGCATCCGCATGGAAGTGGAATCCAAACCCGAGGAAATTGAGGTCCTCGACCGGCGGATCATCCAGCTGAAGATCGAGGAAATGGCGCTGGCCAAGGAAAGCGACCAGCCGTCAAAGGACCGGCTCGACGCCTTGCGCGCCGACCTCGCCAATCTGGAGCAGCAATCGGCCGAGCTGACCACGCGCTGGCAGGCCGAGAAGGACAAGATTGCCGGCGAGGCCTCGTTGAAGGCCGAACTGGATGCCGCCCGGGTGGCGCTTGAACAGGCGCAACGCAGCGGCGACCTGGCCCGCGCCGGCGAGCTGCAATATGGCAGCATTCCCCAGCTCGAAAAGCAACTGGCCGAGGCCGCAGGCGCAGCCGCAGGCGCGATGCTGCGCGAGGAAGTGACCGGCGATGACATTGCCGCCGTGGTCGCCAAATGGACCGGCATCCCGATGGAGCGGATGTTGACCGGCGAGCGCGAGAAACTGCTGCGCATGGAAGAGATCATCGGTGGCCGGGTGATCGGTCAGAAGGATGCGGTCGATGCGGTTGCCAAGGCGGTACGCCGCTCACGCGCCGGATTGCAGGACCCGAACCGGCCGCTCGGCAGTTTCCTGTTCCTCGGCCCGACCGGTGTCGGCAAGACCGAGCTGACAAAGGCGTTGGCCGGATTCCTGTTCGATGACGACACGGCGATGGTCCGTATCGACATGTCGGAGTTCATGGAAAAGCACAGCGTCGCCCGGCTGATCGGCGCCCCTCCCGGCTATGTCGGCTATGAGGAAGGTGGCGTGCTGACCGAGGCAGTACGGCGGCGCCCCTATCAGGTCGTGCTGTTCGACGAGGTCGAGAAGGCGCATGGCGATGTGTTCAACATCCTGTTGCAGGTGCTCGACGACGGGCGGCTGACGGATGGTCAAGGCCGCACTGTCGATTTCACCAACACGATCATCGTGCTCACCTCCAACCTCGGCAGCCAGTTCATCGCCGGCCTTGGCGAAGATGAGGATGTCGACAAGGTCGAGCAGCAGGTGATGGATGTGGTGCGGGGGCATTTCCGCCCCGAATTCCTCAACCGGCTCGACGAGATCATCCTGTTCCACCGGCTGGCGCAGGCGCATATGGGCGGCATCGTCGATATCCAGGTCGAGCGGGTGCAAAAGCTGCTCGCCGATCGCAAGATCAGGCTGGAACTGAGCGATGGCGCCCGGGCCTGGCTGGGGCGGGTCGGTTATGACCCGGTCTATGGCGCGCGGCCACTGAAACGTGCAGTGCAACGTCATCTGCAGGACCCGCTTGCCGACCTGATCCTGAAAGGCGAGGTGCCCGACGGTGCTACGATCAAGGTCGATGAGGGCGATGGTGCGTTGATGATGGTGGTAGACTGAAGCCGTTCGGCATGACCGACAGGCAAAAGGGGCCGGAACTTTCGTTCCGGCCCCTTCCTGTTCTTGTCCGCGCAAAACCCGTCAGAAGCGGGCGCGAATGCCCGCGAAGAAGGTTCGGCCGCGGAACGAGTAGATCGCGCTACCCGAACCGGTAGCGGTGGTGGCACCCGCCGGCACGCCGCGGTCGAGGACGTTGTCGACGCCAGCGTAGAGCAGGTATGAATTGCCACCTTCACGGTCAATTTCGTAGTCGATACGCAGATCGTGATACCAGACAGCAGGGAACTTGGTGTCGGGGAAGGCATCGACGTCGGTCGGATCCAGACCGTTCAACGGGAACAGGGTGTTGTAACCGTTGAAGAACATCGGGCCGATGTAACGCGCACGATAGCCCAGCGTGACCGGTCCACGGCTGAAGTTGAAGTCCCAGCGGAACTCGTCCTTCGGATCGCCCAACTGACCCAGAAGACGGGTTTCGAAGTTCGGGCGGGTCGGGTCCTGATAGTTGCTGTTGATCAGGCTGTGGGTGTAGACCAGATCGGTGCTGAACTCGACGAAACCGAGATCGCGGCGGTAGTTGAAGTTGACGTCGATACCGCGACGGACCCGTTTGGCGAAGTTGACCGGCGCATTGATCAGCGAGTTGCCGAGAAGGCGACCAGGCTGCTCACCCAACGGACCCGTGCCAGGACCAGCCCAACGCTCGAACTGACCACAGAAGATGTTCGGGCGCGGGGTGTCGTAGCACAGGTTGACCAAC
This sequence comes from Sphingomonas lacunae, assembly GCF_012979535.1. Classification (NCBI taxonomy): domain Bacteria; kingdom Pseudomonadati; phylum Pseudomonadota; class Alphaproteobacteria; order Sphingomonadales; family Sphingomonadaceae; genus Sphingomonas; species Sphingomonas lacunae. Next base: position 1,381,759 of record NZ_CP053015.1, on the reverse strand, counting down.
GTATTCGGAGCAATGCTCGCGATAACGTTATTCACTGTGATGTCATAGAAGTCGACCGACAGGTTGAAGTTGGGAATGAAGCTGGGCTGGAACACCACACCGATGGTGTAGGAATCCGACACTTCCGAAATCAGGTTCGGGTTGGACCCGCTGACGATCGGCAGCGACTGGGTGATATTGGTGAAGCCCGCCAGATTGGCGGCGCCGATATCTGCCAAGCAGTTCTGCTGACGCAGGCCGGTGCCAATACGGTCAGGGTTGCACGGGTCAACGAAGCCGTTCGAGAAGTTCGGCACCAGCGGGAAGCCGGTTTCCGACACGTTCGGAGCACGGACGGCGCGGCTGTAGTTGGCACGGAAGCGGATGTCTGCGGCCGGAGCCCAGTCGACACCACCATTATATGACCAGACCGTACCCACATTGCCCTGATATTTGGCAAGACGGGCGGCACCGCTGAGGGTCAGTTCATGGAAGAAGGGCACGTCCGAAAGGATCGGTACGCGCAATTCGCCATAGGCTTCCTTCACGTCAAACGCACGGGGTTCAAAGGCAGGGATCGAGACGCCATTGGTGAAACCACCGGTGACAAACGGATCCTGACGGTAGAACGCCGTTTCACGGCGGTATTCAGCGCCGACAGCAAAGCTGACAGGGCCGCCCGGGAGGTTGAAGAAGCCGCTGGTATCGCCCGAAACGAAGGCGGAACCGACAAATTGCGACAGGCCCGAGTTGGCTGTGAAGGTACGCGCGAAATAGGCGACCGAGGCCGAATTGTCCTGGGTGCCGAACGGATTGTAGGGCACGCAGGCAGCGATATCCTGAGCCAGACGGGCAGCATTGGTGGCTGCCGAGCCGGCAAAGCCGACGAGTTGGACCGCCGATGCCGGGTCAAACTGCGAACGGCACTGGATCTGACCGGTATTCGGATTGCGACCGGCATCCATCGCCAAGGCAAAGCGCTGACGATCAATGAAGCCGTTCGTCGTCACATCTTCACGGAACTGGCCATAGTTGGCCGAGACCTCATACGACCAATCAGTGTTGAACGTGCCGCGGATGCCGCCAACCACGCGCCAGGTATCACGCTGGAACCGCTCATCACGCAAACCGACATCAAGCAGGTTGCGCGCAAGAACGAATCGATAGCTGCCGTTGTTGATATTGGTGATATCGGTAGCGGTCAGGTTCCCGCCAGCCGGGCAGGTAACCAGCAAGTCAGAGCGACAACCCGATGCGAGAAGGAGGTTCGCAAGGGTGGTACGATCGGCCGGGTTGAGGAACGGGTTGTCGAGACGGGGACGTTCACGGAAGTCAACCGTGCCGCCCGTGCCCTGGACAAAGGACGGCCCGGCATTGTTGCCCAGCGCGTTGACGCGGTTCCACTTGGCTTCAAGGAACACTTCGGCCGCCGGCGAGAATTCATAGCGCGTCAGCAGGTTGAAGTTGTAGCGTTCGGTGAACGGCAGGACCGAAACAGTCTTGCCTTCACGACCGGTCTGGCCGTTGCTGTCATAAATGCCGCTGTTGATGCCGGTGCCGAAACGGGTGCCAGTCTGCTGGATCAGGCGACCTTCCGGTGTAAAAATGTACGTGCAGTTGAACGCAGCACCCAGATTGTTGGGGGCGCCATTGTTGGGCGTGGTCGCATTGCCACAGGCACCGGCACCCGGAATGTTGCGCTGGTTGATCGGAATCAGACCGGCGAAATGGATCGTGGTGCTGCTGAGGTTACGGAAGAACCGGCGATCAGGCACGCCGTCACCACCGAAGACGATGCCCGCACCGCCGTCCGTGTCCACAACCCCGAAGTTGTCGTTGCTGCGGAAAGCATCAACGTCCGAAGCGAAAACACGTTCGCTGTGCGCATATTCACCATGCAGGGTGATGTTGCCGCGACCGTCAGCGAAATTCTTGCCCCACATGGCGGACGCATAATAGTTGCCGCCGAAGCCCTGTTCGGTGATGCCACCCGAAGCGCGCAGTTGCAGCCCTTCATAGCTGCGACGCAGAACGAAGTTGACGACGCCGGCGATGGCGTCCGAACCATAGATGGCCGAGTTGCCGCCGGTGACGATGTCAACGCGTTCAATCAAATCGTTCGGAATGGTGTTGATATCTGGCGACACAGCGTTGGCGAGAATGTCTGCCGCAACGTGACGACGCCCATTCACCAGCACCAGCGTGCGCTGGGTGCCCAAGCCGCGAAGGTCGAGAAGATTGAGACCAGCGATACCGATACCCAGACCGGGGTTCTGCTGGGCAAAGGTGCTACGCAGCTGTGGCAGATCATTCAGAGTGTCACCAATGTTGGTTTGACCTTGCTGAATGAAGGATTCACCGCTGATCGAGGTAATCGGCACGGTTGATTCGAGGTTCGGACGACGGATTCGCGAACCGGTGACAACAATGTCGTTGTTGCCGGCCGAAGCGGATGCGGCAGGCGCTTCCTCTTCATCAGCCGGGGCTTCCTGAGCCATCGTCGGAGTGGCGAGCAGAGCGACGCCAAGCACGAGCGGAGCGACGCCCGTCTTGAAACGAGAAATGCGCGAAATTTTCACAGCTTGTTCCCCTAATTTTTAGGCTTCCCCCCTGTACCGGGCACGCAAAATTGACCCTACCGGAACAGATTGGGGCGACCGTGCTTTCGCTGATGTTAGGAGTAAAGTGTAATGGCTTGATCTGAAGCCATATTTTAACCCAATGTGGCGCAGTAGCCACATTGGTGTGACATGATTTCATGAACCGATGTTCAGTTGTTACAAAGTTTCAATCTAAACCAGTTGGATAGGCAGCGGCTGTCGCGGCTGACCCTGCGTGAACGAGCAATTCGTTCCCGCTAAGCGACTGAAAACGCTGCCATAATGGCAGTTTTTTGGCGTGATTCGGGCATGGCGAGACGCCCGCCATTCAACGTTACATGCCGCTGGGGCGCCCGCGGCTGTGATCGATGATTTCGCGCGCAGTGTCGTTGCCGCGATCAGCGAGACGGCGCCATTCGCCAACAGTCTTGCAGACGCGTTCTCGGCGGGCGAGCGAGCCAGTCACTTCCATGCTGCGGCAGCGAATGACATCATCCGGATTGGCCGGTGTCGCGGGGGCGGCGGGCGTGGCATTGGCCGGCGTGGCTGGTGCGGCCTGTGCCGTGGCAACGGCTGGCGAAACGGCAGCAAATGTTGCCGCAATGGCCGGGACAAGGCAGGTCAACAGGCGGATGCGCATGGGGAGACTCCGGTGCAAGTGTGTGATGTCCATAATGCAGCGGCCGCGTGGAAACAAGTCAAAGCGCCATAGGCAATGATTCTGCCCGATTAACTGGCCAGATCATCAACAGTGGCATAATAATCAGCAATGACCTTTTGCTCTGCCTGGCTGAGATGCGGGTTCCAGACATCGAAGATAAGAACGGCACGGACTTCGTCACTTTCGTTCCATGCTTCATGCTCGATGGTGTCGTCAAAGGCGAAGGGCACACCCTCCACCCAGGGCCGCGTTTCGCCGCCAACCCGGAAACCGCAATGGTCAGGAACGATCAACGGCAAATGGATGATCGCCCGCGTGTTGCTGACGCCGGTATGCGGCGGGATGCGGGTGTGCGGTTTGAGGATCGAGAAAAAAGCACTGGGTGCACGACCGGGAATGTGCGCCGCAGGCACAGCAGCAAGCGCCGCCGCAGTGGCCGGGCACCGATCAAGCACCGGCTGGTTGGGTTGGCCATATTCCCACAGGAAGCAGGCGCCCCAATCGAGCTGATTGTCGAGCGCGCTCCATTTGTTTTGCGGCGTCCCCGTATCGAGTTTGACATAGGGCCGCAGCGCATCGCCCGGATCGGCCAGCAGGGCGCGCAGTTCCGCGCGGATGGCATCGGTTGCAGCGGCTAGATCGGCGAACCAGGGGAAATGGGATTCATCGAAAAATTCGTCGGCCGGCAAAAAGGGATAGCACAGGCCGGCGCATTCATTGGTGTAAATGGGCCGCAATCCCAGTGAATGGTCGACAAAGGCGGTGGCGCGGCGGCGCGCGGTCGGGTCAAGGTCGGCTATGCTTTGGCGCAGGGTCCGCGCAAGCCCCTGTTCCAGCGTGGCCTTGTGCTGATCGACATAGCTTCGCGCATGGTCGAGGAGGGCCAGCAGTTCAGACGACGGATTGTCAATGCCCTTGGCCAGTTGCAGGAGCGCTTCCCACTGGATCATTGCTTCGCGGCCATGGCCCGACCGTTCATGCAACTGGGCGAGCCTGATCAGCGTGGGAATATTGCGGCGGTCGAGATCGAGAGCCGATTCCAGTGCCGCTTGTTCACCGGCAGGATCCCCGGCTTCGCGGCAGGCATGGGCGAGATTGGCCCAAAGACCGATGGCCGTGGGGTCAGCTTCCAGTGCCTTACGAAAATGGGAGGCTGCCTCGGCAAAAGCTTGACGGCGCATGGCATCAAGGCCGCGGCTGTTTGCCTCTAGGGCTGCTGGGGGCGGTGTGGATGCCATATCGTGTCTCTATCGTTCCGATCCGTTGTTTCCAAGCGGCTTGCCAGTATTGCAAAGCTGCGGCAAGCAGCGCTGATGGCAGCGGGTACACCTTCGTTCGATCTGGCCGACTCCACTTGGCTGGCCCACCGGTATGACCGTTCGAGCGACCGGTTTCTGTTTCGCCATGTTCCCCAGCAACTGCACAGCCAAGGGCCGTTTCTGACCGACGAACTGGTCGGTGATCGGCCCGGCGAATGGATCGAGCGCAGTGCATTGGCGGAACCTGCGCGGCACCTGTCGGGCCCGGTCCATTTCATTTTTCATTCGGCCTTTTGCGGGTCAACGCTGTTGGCCAGAGGACTGGACAGGCCCGGCCTTGCGATGAGCCTGTCCGAACCGGTGTTGTTGAATGACATAGTGGGTATCCGGCGCAGAGCAGAGATGCGCGGGGCCGACATTGCCAGGCTGGCTGATGATGCGTTGCATTTGCTGGGCCGCCGCTGGCCGGATACGCATGCGGTGGCGATCAAGCCGTCGAACATCGTCAACGGACTGATCCCGGCAATCATGGCCCTTCGCCCAGAAAGTCGGGCGGTGCTCCTGCACGCCCCCCTGCGTCAGTTCCTCTCTTCCGTCGCACGCAAGGGCTTGTGGTGCAGGCTGTGGGTTCGTGAATTGCTGGAGGGTCTGTTGCGTGAGGGCGCGGTGCAGCTGGGATTTGAGGACCGAGACTATTTCCGGTTGACTGACCTGCAAGTGGCAGCCGTGGGTTGGCTGGCCCAGCATGCGATGTTTCATCGTTTTGCCGGACAATTTGGGCCGGCCCAGATGGCGACGCTGAATTCTGACCTGTTGACCGGACGAACCGCCGAAGTTGTCGAGGCGACGGGGAGGCTGTTTGCCCTGCCGATGGGTGCGCAGGTGGCGGCGGAAGTGGCGGATGGGCCAGCCTTCACCCGACACAGCAAATCCGGGCAGAGGTTTTCAGCAGCGGACCGAGCCGCCGAGCGTCAGGCCGCGGAAGCGGCGCATGGTGATGAAATCGACAAGGTCGAACATTGGGCGCACGCCGTTGCCGACCGGGCGGGCATTGCGATGACCCTGCCACACGCCTTGGTCAGCTGAAGGCCAACATTTTCCTAGTGCGGCAGGAGGTTTCGCTGCCTGTGGCTGACCGGTTTTCGGTCGGGTCAGTTTCATTTCCGCCTTGAAATCTCAACCAAGCCAAAAGGGGCGGACATTGCTGTCCGCCCCTCCTGATTGTGGTCGTTTCTGGTCCGAAGGATCAGAAGCGGATCTTCGCGCTCAGCACGTAGCGGCGACCCAGCGAGTCGTAGGTCGACGGGAAGGTGTTGCCGCTGTTGAACGAGGTCGAACCGGCTTCACCACCCACCAGCGGCGGAGCAGTGTTGAACAGGTTCTGGACCGAGCCAACGATGGTCAGGTTGTCGTTCACATTCACGCGAGCGGTCAGGTCGAAGTAATCAGCCGAACCGATGGTGGTGAAGTTTTCCTGCGTGCCGGCGAGCGAACCAGCCGAAGCCGGCAGCGTGCCGTTGAACAGGGCGCGACCGCTGGCGGCGAAACCACGGGCAGCGAAGTCAGCAGCCTGACCTTCGTAGACCGTGCCGTCGATGTGGCGCCACAGGAGCGACACGTCGAACGATTCGAACGACAGGGTGGTGCGGACCGACCACTGGATTTCCGGAGTCGGCTGACCGCAGTTCGACGAGAAGTAGCCGACGCAGTCACGGACATAACCACCAGGAGCCGACTGGAAGGAAGAGGTTTCCTGCCAGTTGAGAACGCCAGCCACGCTGAGGTCGGCGAAGCCGATGTCGCGGGTGTAGTTCAGCTGGAAGTCAATGCCGCTGGCTTCCAGACGGCCGAGGTTCGACAGCGACAGGAACAGACCAGGGGTCGTGTTCGGGTCACCGTTGAGACCGCCGGTCAGCGGGTCACGACGGATGATGCGGCAGGCGTCGGTGGCCGAAGCACCGGCAGCCGGCGACGTCGGGTTGGTGCCGAAGCAGGCCGAGATGGCATCACCCGGGGTCGGCGAGGTGATCGCACCCGTGATGGTGATGTTGTAGTAGTCAACCGTCATGGTCAGACCCGGCACGAAGTCGGGTTCGAACACCGCACCGACGGTCCATGTCTTGCCGACTTCCGGACCAACGTTGAGGTTACCACCACCCGTCGAGTTCGCCTGGCCGGCGATCGGCTGGGCGATGCTGTCGATGGTCGAAGCCGTTGCACCCTGAGCCAAGCAGACTGCGCGCAGTTCACCGGTCGGGTTGGCACGGATGCGGACACCGGCGTCGTCAAACACGGCGCAGGGATCGTCAGCCAGGTTGGTCAGGCCCGTGTTCACCGGCGAGAAGAGCTCGGCGATGTTCGGAGCGCGGACGGCGCGGGCATAGTTACCGCGGAACTTGATACCGTCGACCGGAGTCCAGCTACCAGCGACCTTCCAGGTCGTGGTGTTGTACGACGGGCTGGTCGGCGCGTCGATGCTGTAGCTCGAGTAACGGATACCAGCTTCGATGGTCAGATCCTGGAAGAACGGACGATCCTGGACCAGCGGGATGATGACTTCGCCGATGGCTTCATAGACGTTGTAACCACCGTCGATGTTCGGAGCCGCACCACCTGCACCACCAAGGTCGCCACCGGCGGCCAGGAGGTCGGAGTTCTGAGCAGCCGAATATTCGCGATACTCACCACCAACGGCGAAGGAGATCGGATCGCTGCCGAACGGGCTGGCGACGCCAAAGTCACCATTCAGGGTGGCGCGGGCCTGGGCCAGGGTCGAAGTGGTGCGAACGGTCGAAACTTCATTGAGGAAGTCGATAGCCGCAGGCGTCCAGCTCGAGTTGCCTTCCGGACCGAACCAGTTGATCGGAACGCAGCCAGCAGCCGTGCCGCTGAAGCAGCTCGTGGTGTTGGACGCAAGGAAGCTGTCACGAACGCGCGAGTTCAGGGTATAACCCTTGATCTGCTGCAGGTTTTCCGACTGGCCGTACGAACCGCTGACATCCCAGTTGATCGTGTCGGTCACGCCGCCACGGAAGCCGAGGCGATAGTCGAAGTAGGTGGTGGTGTATTCGCTGATACGCGGACCCACTTCGGTGGCACGACGGAACAGAGCCGAAGTGACCTGACGGTAGGCGGCATCGCCCGGACGCAGGGCCGGGTTGGCAGCGGCGGCGCAGTCGGCAGCCGAGATACCATTGCCGTTACAGAAGCTGTTACGGATGGCCGTGGTCAGGAACGGGTTGTTGATCGGCACCTGAACCGCAACGCCGAACGAACCCGACGGAGCGATGATGGTGTCAACCGTGTTCTTCGAGAAGATGCCACGGGTGTAGACTTCAACAGCGTCGCTGATTTCATAATTGGCAGCGCCGAACATGTTGTAACGCTCAAACGGCGTTTGATACACGTTGTACGGGTTGAAGTTGAAGTTGCGGTACAGCGAAACACCCGAGAAGGCCGAGCCATCTTCGAGCATCTGACGGGTGCCGCCGGTGCCCAGCGTGAAGCGCGAAGGCACAGCCGTACCCGAACCGCCGCCGCCGCCCGAAGCCGAGCTGAGGCCGAAGCGGCCATAGTCACGAGCGCCCTGATAGACAGGGTCCGACTGCTGATAGCCAATGCTGAACACGGCATTGCCGCGGCCGTCGTCGAAGTTGGCGCCGATGGTGACGTCAGCACGGATGGTGTGGCCGTCGCCTTCTTCGGTCAGCTGGTTCGACAGGTTGACTTCGAGACCCGAGAAGTTGCGACGGGTGACGAAGTTGACAACACCGGCAACAGCGTCGGCACCATAGGTGGTCGAAGCACCACCGGTCAGCAGGTCGACGCGCTCGATCAGGGCCAGCGGAATATTGTTAAGGTCGAAACGGCCGTTCAGTTCAGCCGGAGCCAGACGATAGCCGTCAATCAGGACGACGTTGCGGTTCGAGCCGAGACCACGAAGGTTGACGAACGACGCACCGCCGTTGCCGTTGTTAACGGCCGAGCCGACCGACGGGGTGACGCCCGGCAGTTCGCGCAGCAGTTCTTCGGCGACGTTCGACTGCTGCAGATCAATTTCTTCAGCGCCGACGACCGTGACAGGCTGAGCCTGCTCAAGGTTCGGGTTGGTGATGAGCGAGCCGGTGACGACGATGTCCTGATTCGATTCGTCTTCGGCCGCATCCTGAGCGAATGCCGGCGAGGCAATGAGTGCCAAACCGAGCACCAGCGGGGCGGAGCCCGCCTTGAATTGCGCGATGCGTGATGTCTTCACAGTCCAGTTCCTTTGTCTGGTTACTTCCCCCTGAACGGCGCACGCTCAGAGCGCGGTCGTCCGGATTCGTGCACGATTGGCCGTTCAGGCCGGGGGAGTAAAGGGACAAGGGCCTTGGCGGGGGTCCATTTTTACCAGCTGTGGCCGTTTTGCCACAGCATCGGACAGGCGGGGTATTGAGATTACAACCATGTCCGGATTGGTGTTATTTTATTGCGCAAGACAGTTGCAGGCCCGTTTGCGGGCAACGAAGGCGGTGATAGCGGTTTTGCCATGCCTCTCTGCAAGCGGCACCCGCTTACATTGGCCCGGCGACCCGTTGCGCGTCGATTTTCCGGCCGTTCCAGCGCATCGCCCAGTGCATGTGCGGCCCGGTTGTCCGACCGGTCATGCCAACGGCCCCCAACACCTGCCCCTGCCGGACACTGTCCCCGGTGCGCACATCAAGCCGGCTGTTGTGGAGAAAGACGCTCGACAGGCCATTGCCGTGATCGATCATCAGCAAATATCCCTCCAGCGTGAAGGGTTCAGTCGCGGCAAGGATGACGACGCCGTCGGCCGGCGCCAGCAAAGGCGTCCCAGTGGGGGCGGCAACATCGACACCATTGTGATAGTTGCCCGGCGTGCCCTGATACACGCGCTGGGAACCGAACACGCCGGAGATACGGCCGCGCACCGGCCAGATAAACTGTTGCCGCCAGCCATCACTGGTCACCACAGTCCGCCGCGCGGCGGCCATTTGGGCCAATTCGCCGGGACGACGGCTTTCAAATTCGGCATTGCTGCGTGCCGCGCCGCGCATGGGGGCGTTGACGTGCTGGATCGACCAGTTGCCGGGCGCCACAGTCAGATCCCGCCGGGCCACAACCACATCCGCCACGCGCAACTCCAGCGCGGCGGTGGCGGGCGCGTCCCGATCCAGACCGAAAATGAACGAACCATCCGGCGCAACGCTGAGCCGTTCTTCATTGAGCAAAAGGCTGGCGTCAGCGGGTTCGATGCGACCGCGCACCAGATCCCCCTGGCGGATCGCAGCACTGTCAAGATGGATCGCCGGCTGCACCTGGGGGCGCGCAGGCGGAGGCGCAGAGTGCGTGGTGGCCGGGTTGGCCGCAGATGGCGGGGAAGCCGCCGAGACCGGCGGAATGCAACTGGCCAGCACCATCGTCAGCGGCACGCCGAACAGCCCCAGCGCGAGCGAGGAGGAACGCATATCGGACATGAATCCCGCTCGTCCTCCAGCCATCGGTCAATCCCCGGCCGATGCCGGACCACGACCGGTCAACGCACGGACCGCCAGTTCACAGCTGGCATAGGCTTCCTGCCGATCCGCCGACCAGTAACGCAATTCGTCCAGCGGGATCTTCACGCCAGAGGAGGCGCAAACGACATGGTCACCGGCTGACAGCATGCGATAGCTGCCGGGTTGGTAAAAAAGTTTGGCGAGGCGCGAAGCCGAAGACATCAACATACTGCCGATTTTGGCTATCGCGCCACGGAATTGCAAGCCGCGCTAACCATGTTGCCGCTCTAGCAGCCCAGCCGCAGGATCAATCGAATAGCCCCGGTTGGCCCGGCACCCCTGCCCCCCCACTGCCACGCGGGCGCCGGGGCGAGGGAGCGGAGTGGCCAGGCGCCGATGCGTCGGACGCATTTTCAGCAATGATGACAGGCACATCGCCATCAGCAAAGGTAAGCGACAAGCTGCCCGCAGCGCGCGCGCTCGCGGCGCTGGTCAGCACATGCCCATTGCCATCCACGACAAGCGCATAGCCGCGTTCAAGCATACGGCGCGGATCCAGCGACATTGCCAGACGCCACAAGCCATCAAGCTGTTGCCGGCCGGACATGATACGCTGTTCCACCAGCGAGGGACGCAGGGCGGAGGCGGCGCGCGCGAATCGCTGCTCCCCTTGAGCGAGGGTCAGGCGCAACGCCTGTGGCAATCGTTCACCCCAGTCATCGAGCCGTTGGCGATGCGGGGCAACAAGCCGGTCAAGCCCGGGCAGGCGGGTGGCGCAGGCGTCGAGCCGTTCGCGTTGCTGCCCCGTGATGCGCGCCCAGCCGCGCGCGGCGCGGGCCGACAGGTCGTTGACCGTCGCGACCAGATCAGCACGAACCGGCACCGCCATCTCGGCCGCTGCTGTCGGCGTCGGCGCTCGCTGGTCCGACGCGAAGTCAATCAGGGTCGTATCGGTTTCATGACCGACGGCGGAGATCAGGGGAATCGAGCAGTCGGCAGCGGCACGAACAACGATTTCCTCGTTGAATGACCAGAGATCCTCTATCGAGCCGCCGCCGCGCGCGACTATCACCAGGTCCGGACGCGGAATCGCCCCCTCCGCTGGCAAGGCATCAAATCCGCGAATGGCCTCCGCGATCTGGTTGGCCGAGCCGGGACCCTGCACCATGACCGGCCAAATCAGCACCCGGGTCGGGAACCGGTCGGCAAGGCGGTGGAGAATGTCCCGGATGACAGCACCGGTTGGCGAGGTGACGACGCCGATGACTCGCGGGATGTAGGGCCAGCGTTTGCGTGGGCGATCGAACAGGCCCTCTGCCTTCAACCTTGCCTTGGTCTTTTCGAGCAAGGCGAGCAAGGCGCCCTCCCCTGCCAGTTCCATGCTGTCGATGACGATCTGATATTTGCTGCGACCGGGATAGGTAGTGAGCTTTCCGGTCGCGATGACGTCCAGACCGTCTTCGGCCCGGAAGGGGATGCGCGCCGCTTGCCCTTTCCACATAACGCCGTCGATCAGCGCGTCAGCATCCTTGAGCGCAAGGTAGACATGGCCTGACGCTGCCCGCTTGAAGCCGGATATTTCACCACGCACCCTGACATGGCCGAACCCCTGCTCAACCATCCGCTTGAGTGCCATCGACAATTCGCCAACCGAAAGGGGCGCGGCATTGTCCCCGCCGCGCGGCTGCGCTACCAGCCGCCCGCTTTCATCGGGCACATCATCAAACGGGACGGATTGCGGCAATGAACATTCTCCTGATCGGATCCGGCGGGCGCGAACATGCGCTGGCTTGGAAGCTGGCGCAATCACCGCTGTGCGATACGCTGTTCGCCGCGCCGGGCAACCCCGGCATTGCCCGGCATGCGGAACTGGTGCCGATCAATGTCAATGATCATGCTGCGGTTCGCGCCTTTTGCGAGGCCGAGGCAATCGGTCTCGTCGTGGTCGGACCCGAGGGACCGCTGGTCGACGGGCTGGCTGACGCCTTGCATGGACTTGCTGTCTATGGCCCGTCAAAGGCTGCCGCGCAGCTGGAAGGGTCCAAGGGCTTCGTCAAGGATCTGTGCGCCCGGGAAAACATCCCGACAGCAGCCTATGCCCGCCACCGCAGCAAGGCCGAAGCGCTCGCCGACATCGGCCGGTTCGGCCTGCCGGTTGTGATCAAGGCGGACGGGCTGGCAGCCGGCAAGGGCGTGGTGATTGCCGAGACAGCGCAAGATGCAGCAGCGGCGCTGGAACATATGTTCGGCGGCGGTTTTGGCGATGCCGGCGCCGAAGTGGTGATCGAGGAGTTCATGCGTGGCGAGGAAGTCAGCCTGTTCGCCATCACCGACGGCACAACCATCATTCCCTTTGGGTCAGCACAGGACCACAAGCGGGTGGGCGATGGGGACACGGGCCCGAACACGGGAGGAATGGGCGCCTATTCGCCTGCTCCGGTTTTGACGCCGGAACTGGAAGCACGGGCCTTTGCCGAGATCATCGAGCCGACTGTCCGAGCGATGGCCCGCGATGGGATGCCCTATACCGGCACGCTTTATTGCGGGCTTATGTTGACCGGGGAAGGGCCCAAGCTGGTCGAATATAATTGCCGGTTCGGCGACCCCGAATGCCAGGTGCTGATGAGCCGATATGAGGGTGACCTGGTTTCGCTGATGCTGCATGCCGCCGAGGGAAGGCTGGCGGAGGCGGACCCGGTCCGGTTCAGCAAGGACACCGCTCTGACCGTGGTGATGGCGGCAAAGGGTTATCCAGGGACACCGGCCAGGGGCGGCGTGATTCGCGGGATCGAGGCCGCCGAAGCCAATGGCGCCCATGTCTTTCATGCCGGCACGAGCGAACGGGACGGCGACATTGTCGCAAGCGGCGGGCGCGTTTTGACCGTGACCGCCCGCGGCCCCACGGCGAGAGAGGCGCAGGCCAGAGCCTATGCCGCTGTGGATGCTGTCGATTTTGCTGACGGTTTTTGCCGCCGGGACATTGGCTGGCGCGAAGTGGCACGCGAGAACGGAACGGCTTGACCCGTCCGGCGAAGGGACGATTGCCACCCCGGGGACCGAAGTCCTATCATGCGGCGTCTGGTGGCGAGGCTTCGCCAGAAAAACGCCTATGGGGGGCAACATGAACGGCTTGATCAAATTCGTCATCGGCGGTGTGGCCACGTCGCTGTTGGCCATGGCGGCGCACAGTGGCCTGGGCAGCGGCGCTGGCTTTGTCGAACGGCTGGAAAGCCGGGCCAAGACGGCATTGGGCAATGCGGGCGGTGGCACAATCAATCTGACCATGGAGCGCGAGCCGGCGCTCAACCGTGTAGCGATACTGTCCGGCGAGGCCGACGAAGCGACGCGGAACCGGCTGTTGGCGGCCGTGCGCGCGGTGCCGGGGATGAAGGACGCGCACTGGGCCGATGCGAGGTCGGCCGTACCGTTGGCGACCGACGCGAAGGCCGAGTCAGCAGCCACCGTGGCCGAGGTCAACGCCTGTCAGGGACAGGTGGACAGTGTGGTCGCCGGCAAGGCCATCCAGTTTGACAGCGGTGCCGCGACCATCAAGGCGGAGTCGCAATCGCTGATCGACGCCTTGGCCACTGCACTGGCGCCGTGCGAGGGCGTGGTTGTCGAGGTAGCGGGCCATACCGACGCCTCCGGCAATCCCGTCAGCAATCAGGTCCTGTCGCTGGCTCGCGCCAACGCTATTGTTGCCGCTCTGACCGGCAAGGGCGTTCCGGCTCAGCGCCTTGTAGCCCAGGGCTATGGCTCCAGCCAACCGGTGCAACCGGGTCGGGGAGCTGCGGCTGATTCCGCCAACCGCCGGATCGACTTCAAGGTGGCGAGCAATGCGCCAACCGCTGCCACGGGGAATTGAGCCATGAACCTGTTCATCGAATCGTTGCTGGTCCTGCTCGGCCTTTACCTTTTGGGGGTCATCATCGGCTGGCTGTTGTGGGGCCGGCGCGAGGCCTGAACCGTCAGGCCGCCGCTTTTCCATTGACGCTGGAACACGGCGGGGCAATGGCGCGATACGGCGACGACAAGGAAGTGTGACATGATCAACTGGGCCATTGACTATTGGTATCTGTGCCTGATCGCGCTGCTGATCGGCATTGTTACGGCTGCATGGATATGGCTGCCGACCAGATCGGCGCCCAGCGACCTTCCCGATATTGACGAGCCGGCAGGGAAAATCGGCAAGCCCACGGCTGCGGCGCCATCGCCGCTGGAACCGGTCAAGCCGGTGATCGATGTTGCCGAGCCGGTGAAGTTTGTGGCGCCTGTGGCGGAAACACCGGCCGTGACGGCAGCAACTGCTGGTGAGAGCGCCGCCAAACCCAAGATTGCCCCTGCCGTTGGCGAGGCCGATGACCTGTCGCTGATCAAGGGGGTCGGCCCCAAGTTGAAGACGCTGCTAGCCGGACTTGGCATCAGCCGGTTTGACCAGATTGCCGCATGGAGCGATGCCGACATTGCCGAAGTCGATCAATATCTGGGTTCGTTCAAGGGCCGCATCACGCGTGACAATTGGGTCGAGCAGGCGGGGTATCTGGCCCGGGGTGACCATGCCGGCTTTGCCGCGCGGTTTGGCGCGGTGGGCAGTGAAAACAAATAAGGGAAGGGGCGGTGCAGGGGCTGCTCGCCTTCAATCCTCGGCGGCTTCGCTGACCAGCAGCTTGTCAATCTTGCGTCCGTCCATGTCAACGATTTCGAAACGCCAGCCCTGATCGACAAAACTCTCCCCGACGGTCGGGAGATGTTTCAGAAGGTACAGGGCGTGGCCGGCGACGGTCGCGTAATCGCGATCTTCATCGAGAGAGATGCCAAGCCGATCGGCCAGCGCATCTGCAGGCATTGAGCCCGAAACGAGCAATGAGCCGTCCTCTCGCTCAACCAGTTGCGGATCGTTGCCAATATCCTGATCGGACGCAAATTCGCCGGCAATGGCAGACAAAAGGTCAGCCGGTGTAACCAGCCCTTCGAAATGGCCATATTCGTCATGGACGAACAGCATGGGCACTTCTGATACCCGCAAGGCTTCGAGCGCATCCATCGCATCAAGCTGATCAGGCACCACCGTCGCGCGGCGGACCAGACGACGCAGATCAATGCTCTCGCCGCGGAAAAGGGCGACTGCAATGTCGCGCGCCTGGACGACCCCGATCAGGTCCTCAACCGCACCGGCACCCACCGGAAGGCGCGTGTGCGGGGTCGCCATCAACCGTTCGCGGATCGCGTCGGCATCGGCATCGGCATCAATCCAGTCAACGTCGGTGCGCGGAGTCATCACTTCACGTACCGGGCGGTCAGCGAGCCGCACGACACCGGAAATGATCGCCCGTTCACTTTCCTCGATCACGCCAGAGCGGCTGGCTTCGGCAACCACAAGATGCAGTTCCTCCGCCGTGACCTTGTTGTCGCTTTCGCGGTTCAGGCCGATGGCGGCAAAGATCAGCGAGCTGCTGCCATCAAGCAGCCAGACGAGCGGCGCGGTCAGGCGGGCGATCCACTGCATCGGCTTGGCGACCAGTGCGGCAATCGGTTCGGGTGAGCGCAAAGCGAATTGTTTGGGCACCAGTTCACCCACAACCAGTGAGAGATAGGTGGTGATCGAAATGACGATGACCCAGGCCAGAGTTTCCGCAATGTCAGGCTTCACGCCCAACCATGCTTCCATCCGCAAGGCCACCGGCGCACCCAGACTGGCGCCGGAATAGGCCCCGGCGATGATACCGACAAGCGTGATGCCAATCTGGACTGTCGACAGGAATCGGCCAGGATCAGCCGCAAGGTCTATCGCGGCCTGTGCGCCGGACTTGCCGCGGCGAACCATGGCCTCGAGCCGGGGACGACGTGCTGAGACAATCGCCAGTTCCGACATGGAAAGCAAACCATTGACGACCACCAGCGCTAGGATGATGGCGACGTCGCCCCAAGGAAATCCGTTCAACTCTTCCGCCTGTGCTGGACCAAAGCCTTCCCCTGAACAGGGCGACCGAGGACCCATATACGGCCCTGTGACGGCTTTCGACAAGGGACAGTGGTGAACCGGCCATGGCGCAGCCGTTCAGCATTGGTTCGGACATGCAACGGAACAATGGCCGGGCTCGGGAATTATGTCCGGCAAGCGATGTGCGCAGGCAAGCGGACACTTGTCTTGTCAATGTGAAGGATAGACAGATGCACAGATTGAAATTGGCAGGCATCGCCCTCGGCACGGCGGTGATCGCGTTGAGCTCCACCGGCTGCGTCACCGACCCCGAAACCGGAAATCGGACCATATCGCGGGCTGCCATCGGCGGGGTGCTTGGCGCTGGCGCCGGGTATCTGTTGGGCGATCTGGTCGGTGGCAAGCGGGACCGGACCGAACGGATCGTTGGCGCTGGCATAGGCGCCGTGGCAGGGGCCGGAGTAGGTGCCTATATGGACCGGCAGGAACGCCGGCTACGCGAACAAACAGCAGGCACGGGTATCACTGTCGACAGGCAGGGGGACCAGCTGGTGCTGAACATGCCCGGTGACGTGACCTTTGATTATGACAGCGCCACGGTACAACCGCAGTTCCAGTCGACGCTCGATCAGGTTGCCACGACGCTGCGCGACTACCCCAGCACCTATATCGACATTTACGGCCACACCGATTCGCGCGGGTCCGAAGTCTATAATCAGGGCCTGTCCGAACGGCGGGCCAATGCGGTGTCGAGCTATTTGTCGAGCCGGGGCGTGCAAACGGCGCGAATTGCGGCACGCGGCTATGGCGAAACGGCGCTAAAGTGCCCGGAAACCAGCGAGGAAGGCTATCGTTGCAACCGGCGGGTTGAAATCCGCATCGCACCGGTGACCCAGAACGACGTTAACGCGGCTGGTTGAGCATTCGCATTTGCTGAAACGGAAGAGGGGCGCTGCCGGTGACGGTAAGCGCCCCTTTCAATTCAGGCCAGCGTTGGAAAACTCGCCCTCAGCCCGTCAATGACAAATTGCGCGGCGAGAGCCGCCAGCAGCACACCGAGCAGGCGGGTAATCACCGCCTCCGTCTTTGCACCCAACACGCGCATGATCGGGCCAGCCGCCAGCAGGGCAGCCAGTGTCAGTGCCAGTACGGCGAACAGCGCGCCGAAAATCACCATCGCACGGTCGAGCCCTTCATTCTGGCTGACCAGCAGCATCACCGAGGCGATAGACCCCGGCCCGGCAATCATCGGCATAGCCATGGGAAAAACGGAGACATCCTCCACCTGTGGTGTGGCGAGTATTTCCTCAGCCCGCTTTTCCCGCCGTTCGGTGCGCTTTTCGAACACCATATCGAGCGCGATGACAAACAGCATGATGCCACCTGCAATCCGGAAACTGTCGAGATCTATGTGGAGTGCCCCCAGCAACACTTCGCCAAACAGGGCAAAGAACAGCAGGATGGCACCGGCAATCAGCGTTGCGCGAATCGCCATGTTGCGGCGCTGTTGCGGATTGGCCCCGGTTGTCAGGCTGGCATAGATCGGCGCGCACCCCGGCGGGTCGATGATGACGAACAGTGTGACAAAGGCAGAAATGAAAAGGTCGATCATCGGTCGGATGCACCCACCACATCGTGAATGACCTCGACATAGTCAGTGCCATTCCACATTCGAACCCAGAGCTCCCGCTCACCCATCGCGCCGACCTGCCATTCGACGACTAACGAGGAGTCATCCGAAAACCATGTGCGCCGGGTCATGGAACTATACAAATGTCGGGCAGCGGTGGAGCGGGCCAGAAAATTGGCGCAGGATGCGGCACGCCGCGTCACCTCAGCCGGTGTGGGCCTGGCCGTTTGCAACCGGTCACCATGATCGACGACCCACCGCCAACCGTCGCTGTGACTTTGCTGCCAGACGGTGGTGAAATAGCCAACACCGTCCGCTGGATGGTGCCAACCGCCGGTCGTCACAGCGGCCCGGCCGTTGCAACTGGTATAGACGGCTTGTGGTTGCCAGCTCACCGCAACCGGTGGATCGGGCCGGTCGGCAAGCCAGCTGACGGCATGCACTTCCTGGGGAACAAACATGCGGGCATCGACATGGGCAGTGGCATGAAAGGCGCGCCACTGGCCAATCGTCCTGGCCAATTCCGCAAAGCGCGCTTCAGCCGCCAAAACCGCATCCGCGGCCTGGGCAGCAATCTGGGCATCTTCCTCGGGAGAGTCCCACGCGTCCATGAGCGCCTGAAAGTCAGTCGGTGGCGGCGGTGGGCCCTGCTGGGCCATGGCGGCGGATCCACTGAACAACAGGCCAAGGCCAACCAACAGGGCGGCCCGTCCAATCACAACCCCTCCGGTTCCGCGAGACCTTCGCGGCGGTGGGCAGCAATCAGGGTGTTGTAGAGCAGGCAGGCGATGGTCATCGGACCGACGCCGCCGGGAACGGGCGTGATCGCGCCGGCCACATCGCTGCATTCGGCAAAGGCGACATCACCGACCAACCGCGTCTTGCCCTCACCCTTTTCCGGAGCGGGGACGCGGTTGATGCCGACATCGATTACGGTCGCGCCGGGTTTGATCCAGTCAGCCTTGACCATTTCCGGTCGGCCGACAGCGGCAACGACAATGTCGGCACCGCGCACGACCGACGGCAGATCCCGCGTACGACTGTGAGCGATGGTCACGGTGCAGTTGGCAGCGAGCAGCAGCTGCGCCACTGGCTTGCCGACGAGGATCGAACGGCCGATGACGACAGCGCTCTTGCCCGACAGATCATCGCCCAGCACATCGCGGATCAGCATCATGCAGCCCAAGGGCGTGCAGCTGACGAGCCCGGGGAGACCGCTGGCAAGACGGCCGGCGCTGACGACATGCAGGCCGTCGACATCCTTGTCAGGATCAATCGCGGCGATGACCGCGAGTTCGTCGAGATGTTTTGGCAACGGCAATTGGCACAAGATACCATCAACCGCCGGATCGGCATTGAGCCGTTGGACCAGAGCGATCAGATCATTCTGAGCGGTGTCGGCGGGCAGGCGGTGTTCAAAGCTGGCCATGCCGACCTCTACGGTCTGCTTGCCCTTGTTGGCGACATAGACGCGGCTGGCCGGGTCGTCGCCGACAAGGATGACCGCGAGGCCCGGAACACGACCGGTTTCAGACGCAAAAGCCCGTACCTTGTCGGCAATCCGGCCCCGCAGCCCTTCGGCAAAACCCTTGCCGTCGATGAGGCGGGCAGTGCTCACAGGCCAATCAGCGACAAGGCGATGCGCGGCAACACCACGCTTTGCAAAATGATGACGATGATCAGCGCGACCATCGGCGTCAGGTCAAGCGCGCCAAAATCAGGCATGATCTTGCGGATCGGACGATAGAGTGGCTCGGTCAGCCGTTCGAGAGTCATCCAAAGGGTCGTCACAAAATCGCTGGTGCGATTGATGACATTGAAGGCAAGCAGCCAGGACATGATCGCTTGGATGATAATGATCCAGCGCACAACCGTGAGCAGGATGTCGAGAATTTCAATCAGCATGAGGGCCGGCGTCATGGGGGCTTGGTCCTTGTTGGCGACTCGTCGAAAGATCAGCTCTGGCGGCGGACAAGTGTGCCCGCCCCCGCTTCGGTGAAGATTTCCAGCAACATGGCGTGCGGCACGCGACCGTCAAGGATGACCGCAGCCTCCGCCCCGGCGGCAACCGCATGGGTGCACGTATCAATTTTGGGCAGCATACCGCCGTGGATGGTCCCGTCCGCCTTGAACCGGGCGATGATGTGGGGCGTCAACTCGGGCACCAGATTGCCCGCCTTGTCGAGTACGCCAGGCACATCGGTGAGAAGGAACAACCGCGCTGCACCCAGCGAACCGGCAATGGCACCCGCCATAGTGTCGGCATTGATATTGTAGGTATGGCCATCATCGCCAATAGCGATCGGCGCAATCACCGGGATGAGGCCGGCAGCGAGCTGTGTGTCGATGATGGTCCGGTCCACCCTTTGCGGATCGCCGACAAATCCGAGATCGACGACCTTTTCGATATTACTTTCCGGGTCGCGTTTTTTGCGGTGCATCCTGGTCGCGACGACGAGATTGCCGTCCTTGCCGGACAGGCCCACGGCACGACCGCCAGCCTGGCCGATCCAGCCGACGATTTCCTTGTTTATGCCACCGCACAAAACCATTTCGGCTATCCGCGCGGTTTCCGCATCAGTGACCCGCAGGCCATCGACAAAACTGGATTTCACTCCGAGCTTTTCCAGCATCTGGCCGATCTGTGGACCGCCGCCATGGACAACCACAGGGTTGATGCCGACCTGCTTCAACAGCACCACATCGCGCGCGAAATCACGCGCGGCATCGGGATCGCCCATCGCATGACCGCCATATTTTATGACGAAGGTCTTGCCGGCGTAACGCTGAAGATAAGGCAGCGCTTCTGTGAGGGTAGCCGCCTTGAGGGCAACGGCGGGATCGGGAGTGGTCATGCGTCAATCCTCCTGCCCCAGGCGACACATGCCGAAACGAGCAAC
The DNA here is from genome assembly GCF_012979535.1 of Sphingomonas lacunae. Lineage (NCBI taxonomy): Bacteria > Pseudomonadati > Pseudomonadota > Alphaproteobacteria > Sphingomonadales > Sphingomonadaceae > Sphingomonas > Sphingomonas lacunae. The sequence continues at coordinate 1,361,291 of NZ_CP053015.1, read as the reverse complement.
GGCACCAGAAGTGCTGAAAGCACCACCTTTGCCAACATCTGCCCCAGCAGGAGATCGGTGATGGGGAACTCACCATAAAAAGCGATGGTCACGAACAGGAATGTGTCAACAATCTGGCTGAGCACCGCAGCCACGGCGCCCCTGAGCCAGACATGGCGACCGACCCCGTCACCGCGCAACCGGGCGAAAATCATCACATTGAGGGTCTGCGATGTCCCATAGGCAATGATACCGGCGAGCCAGATACGAAGATTGGAAAAGAGAACCAACTGGATGGCATCACGATTTTCCGGCAACATCTTGGGTGAAGCGGGCAGCGCCCAGACAATCAATGCCAAGGCCATGGACAGCAGCAAGGGCACGAAGCCATAGCGCACCAGTTTCTGTGCGGTTTTTTCCCCGTGCAATTCTGCCACTGCGCTCGACATGATGACGAGCAGAAGAAAGGCAAAGATGCCCGCCTCCACCGCCAGCGGCCCAATCGAAACCTGTTTGTTGCCAAGCACACCCGCGACACAGACCATGCCGCCATAGATGATGCTGATGAGGAAAAGCGAGCGCGTCAGCGGCGTCGCCTGTCGGGAAGGGGTGCTGTGTTGTTCCGCCATGACGGGCGGTTAGCGGATTTTGACACGAGGGGAAAGAGCAGGTCGGTTCCACATCGGCAGCGTGCAGGGCGTTCGCGCAATTTCGCTTTTGACCGGGCGCATTGCGCGGCTATGACCTGAAACGAAAGACAGTCGGCCTGACGGGCCCCGGGGGAACGCATACACACATGATCGAGAAATTGCTGATCGGCCTGGCAGGCATCGCCCTGATCCTCGGCATCGCCGTCCTTCTGTCTTCCAATCGCCAATGGATTCGCCTGCGGGTGGTCGGAGCAGCCTTTGGCTTGCAGGCCGGGATCGCCTTTCTTGTCCTTTACACATCGTGGGGCCGCGCGGTCATTGAGGGAATGAGCCGTGGCGTTTCCAACCTGCTCGGCTATGCCAAAGCGGGTACCGACTTCATCTTTGGCCCGCTGGCCGGGCCGGACATGGGCGCCACCAGTTTCGCGATTGCCGCATTGCCGGTGATCATCTTTTTCGCTTCGCTGATCTCGGTGCTCTATTATCTCGGCATCATGCAGTTCGTCATCCGCTGGGTGGGCGGCGCCATCAAGGCGGTGACGGGCATAACACGCATCGAGTCCCTCGGCGCCGCAGCCAACATCTTTGTGGGTCAAAGCGAAAGCCCGCTGGTCATCCGGCCCTATCTGGCCGGACTGACCGCGCCGCAGCTGTTCCTGCTGATGACCGTCGGCATGGCTGGCGTTGCCGGCACCATATTGGGCGCCTATGCCAGCACAATCGGCGAGCATCTGTTGCCCTATCTGCTGGCGGCGAGTTTCATGTCGGCACCGGGCGGCATTTTGATGGCCAAGATCATCATGCCCGACGACCCCAAGGACATCGGCATAGAACCGGTCGAACTGGCTGTCGCCAGCCATGACGAGGAACCCCCGGCCAATGTCATCATGGCCGCTGCCCAAGGCGCGCAGACCGGAGTGAAACTGGCCGTGGCCGTCGGCGCCATGGTGCTGGCCTTTGTCGCGCTGGTCGCCCTGGCCAATGGCATATTGGGCGGGATTGGATCAGGGATTGCCAACACTGCCGCCTATTGGGGCATGCCCTTTTCAACCGGGGTCAGCGAATGGCTCACCAGCCTGAGCTTCCAGTCGCTGCTCGGCACCTTGTTCCAGCCGGTGATGTATATGCTGAACATCCCATGGCATGAGGCCGAAATCGCTGGTGGATTGTTCGGCACCAAAATGGTGCTCAACGAATTTGTTGCCTTTATCGAACTGGGCAAGGTGCAGGCCGGGCTGCACCCGGCAACCGTCGCGATCATCATCTTTTCGCTGTGCGGCTTTGCCAATTTCAGCTCGATTGCGATCCAGATGGCAGTCACCGGCAATCTCGCCCCCAACCAGCGCCCGATGATCGCGCGACTGGGAATCAAGGCGCTGATCGCCGGCAGCCTTGCCAATCTGATGTCGGCGGCGCTGGCCGGGCTGATGCTCAGCCTGTGAGCAGCGGCGTGCGGCTGCGCTTCACCAAGGGCAACGGCAAATATGACCTGATGGAGGTCGTCCGGCCGGACGGGGCGGTCGAGCGGATCGACTGCCCGAAACAGGGTATCATCCCGCATGACATGGTGCACTATGCGGTCGAGGACACGCTTAGGCTGCGTGGCTTTATCGGGCGCGTGGCCGGGGGCGAGACCGCATCGTTCCGTATGGCCGCCGAAGCGGAAAGCGACGGCGTCGAGCGGCTGGTCGAAGTGATGCAGGGCGACGGCTGGTCGGGCGGAACGACTCCCGCCGCCGAGATGATCGACCTGTATCGCGTGACCTGCGAAGCGCGGGGGTGCCCGATGTTGCCGGTGGATGAGGCCGACATTGCGGCAGTGCGGGAGCGCATTGCCACACTGACCGAGGCCTGGACGGCGGTGCCGGTTGGTAAGGCAATTGAGCTTTCCGTTGCGTGAAAAGCGTTCCAGTCATTGCAAACCGAGATTGTTTCATCGAAACTCACATTCGTTGACGCAACAGCGGGAAGCATTGTCAGTATGGGCAACAGGATTTGTGTGCTCTTTGGGTGTTCTTCCGCGGTTTTGTTCATCGCCGGATGCAGCATCACGGGGTCAGGAGCGATAAGCGATGACGTGTGTTGGGCCCCTGAAACAACGGCTGGATTGAAGGCGCTATTGTTCGCTCAGGCGCGTGAAGGCGCGGCTGGGGAAGCTGATTCTCCGGCCGATATTGAACCAAATTTGACTGCCACGTTGCACCGCGCCGTCGCCAATGCGGTCCGGCGCGACATTCATCGGGTCGACTGCTCGGCCACTCTGAAGCTGGACATCCCGCCTGCCTTGGCTGATCGATTTGGCGGCGCAACACGCCTTTCGGCCGACATTCTCTACTCGGTTCAGTTTTCGGACGAACAGCGCTCGCCTGTGTACACGGCTAAAGGTCAAGAGAGGCTGACCGAAGCCATCCTATCTGCTCTGGCTCCTGGCAACGGAACCCGGTCAGCCGCCGCGGTGCCGATGCCGATCAGTCCAACCGTTCCACCTGCAGTTGACGGCATGATCCTCGGCAATGTGCCCGAGGACGATGACGGGCACCCCACCACCGCAGCCAACGCCCGCACCTTGGCTTATGCCTTTTACGACGCATTGAGCCGAGGTGACGGGGTGAGTGCCAATCAGCTCATTGTGCCAGAAAAGCGGTCCAGAGCCGCCTTTCGTGCGGCGAATCTCAGTCGCTTTTATGGCACCTTGCGCGAACCGCTGCGGATAGAGTCCATCAGGCCCATCGACAATGACCATGCGCAAGTGGGCTATAGTTATGCGGCCGGTGCTTCGCGGTGCCAAGGTAACGCGGTGGTGACAACCACAGTGATAGGCACCGAGCGCCTGATTGAAAGCATCCAGACTGGCGGCGGATGCTGAAAGCAAGATGTCCGCGAGGCCACCGCCAGTTACGTGATCAAAGGCTCATTCCCGCAAGGGCCGCTTTGACTTCGCTGACGAACAGCTCTGGCTGTTCGAAGGCGGCGAAGTGGCCGCCCTTTTCCAATTCGCCCCAATGGACGATGTTGGTGTATCGGGTCGCGGCCCAGCGGCGCGAGACCTTGAAAATCTCGTTGGGGAAGATGCTGCATCCGGTCGGGATGGTGATCTGCCCACCGCTGAAGCTGCGGAAGCTGTGCCAGTAGAGGCGGGCGGACGAGGCGGCGCTGTTGGTCAGCCAGTAGAGCATGACATTATCGAGCATATGATCGCGCGAAATCGCCTTTTCCGGATGGCCGCCGATCGACTGGCCGCCGGGCTGGTGGCCGCAATCCGTCCAGCCGTGGAATTTCTCGACGATCCAGCACAGCTGCCCCACCGGGGAATCAGCCAGCGCATAGCCGAGGGTCTGCGGGCGGGTGGCTTGCTGGGTTGAATAGCCATTGTCCTTGGCTTGGTACCAGCCGGCACGGGCGAGGCCGGCGAGTTCTTCGGGCGTCGCTCCGGCGAGCATCTCGGGCGTCGGCGGCACAACGACCATGTTGACGTGGATGCCGGCACAGGCGCCGAGATTTTGTGCACCGATGGCAGATGTGACGGCACTGCCCCAATCACCGCCCTGGGCGAAATAGCGGTCATAGCCGAGGCTGCGCATGAGCGCGTCCCAAGCGGTGGCGATATGCTCAACGCTCCACTTGGCTTCGGTTGGTTTGCCCGAGAATCCGTATCCGGGGAGCGCCGGGATGATGAGGTGATAGTCGGCGCTGAGTGGTTCGATGACATCGAGGAATTCGAGCACCGAACCGGGCCAGCCATGCGTCAGCAGCAAGGGCCGTGCATCGGGATTGGACGAGCGGACATGGATGATGTGGATGTCGAGACCATCCACCTCGACCAGATAGTTGGGCAGCGCATTGAGCCGCGCCTCGCAGCGCCGCCAGTCATAGTCGCTGGCCCAATAGCTGGCGAGTTCCTGTGCGTAGGCGAGCGGTACGCCCTGGTCCCAGTCATCGACCGTCTCCTTTTCCGGCCAACGGGTCAGGGCAAGGCGGGCCTTGAGATCATCAAGCTGACTTTGCGGAATGTCGATGGTGAAGGGGCGCGGGGTGCCGACGTGCATGGCTGTCATCCTCTGAATGGTTGGCCCGAGGATGAGGTAGCATTGTGACGCTGTCGACAGTCAAATGTGGTGGGTACGCCCCGTGTCGGGTTACCGCGTCGGTACCGGTTCCGGGCCGGTCCAGTCGTAAAAGCCGCGGCCGGTCTTTTTGCCGAGCCAACCGGCTTCGACATATTTGATCAGCAGCGGGGCGGGACGGAATTTCTGGTCGCCGGTGCCTTCGTGAAGGACGCGGCAGATGTCGAGGCAGGTGTCGAGACCGATGAAGTCGGCGAGCGTCAGCGGACCCATCGGGTGGTTGAGACCGATGCGGCAGCCCATGTCGATATCGGCGATATTGGCGACGCCCTCACCCAGCGCGAAGCAGGCTTCATTGATCATCGGCATCAGGATGCGGTTGACGATAAAGCCGGGGGCATCATCGGCATGGATGATGTTCTTGCCAAGGCTGCGGCCATAGATTTCGATGGCATCCACAGTGGCATCGACGGTGGCGAGGCCACGGATCAGTTCAATGAGGCCCATGACGGGCACGGGATTGAAGAAGTGGACCCCCATGAAGCGGGCGGGATCGGGCACGGACTGCGCGAGGCGGGTGATCGGGATCGAGCTGGTGTTGGTGGCGAGCAGCGTTTCCGGGCCGACATGCTTGCCAACGCTTTCGAAAATCGCGCGCTTGGTCGATTCGCGTTCGGAAGCAGCTTCGATGATCAGGTCACAAGGCGCAAAATCGGAATGGTCAGCAGCGGGGGTGATGCGGCCGAGCACGGTATCGACCTCTTCGGGCAACATCTTGCCCTTGGCGACATTACGAGCGAGCAGCTTGCCAATGCCGACCTTGGCCTTTTCAACCAGTTCGACCGACATGTCGGACAAAAGCACCCGATAGCCAGCCTGCGCCGACACTTGGGCAATGCCGGCGCCCATCTGTCCCGCGCCAATCACACCGATTGTCTTCACCTGTCATGCTCCCGCTACCATGCCCTTACGGCAGAGGAGCGCCCTTGCCGCAGCAAAGCCGTGCGCGCAACAGTAACTACTGCCCGATCAATCCCCGCGCGAGGCGCCGGGAACCCACAGAACATCGCCCGAGCCATAAGCATTGACATGTCGGGCAGCCACGAACAGCCAGTCTGACAAGCGGTTGAGATAAGCGAGTGCCGCTGGATTGAGCGCTCTGCCAGCACAGGCGCTGACCGCGCTGCGTTCGGCGCGGCGCGTGGTGGCACGGGCGACATGCAGGCGCGCCGCCGCTTCGCTGCCGCCCGGCAGAATGAAGCTCGTAAGCGGCGACAACTGCTCATTCATAAAGTCGATTTCGCGTTCCAGGCGTTCAACCTGCGCCGGAATGATGCGCAATGTCATTTCGCCCGGGGCAAATGGATCCTGCCCTTCTGCGCCCGGCGTGGCGAGATCGGCGCCCAAGTCAAAAAGGTCATTCTGTATGACCGTCAACTGCCTCGCCAAGCCACTGCCCTGATCGAGGGCAACTATCGCCAGCCCGATCAGGCTGTTGGCTTCATCCACATCGCCCATGGCGGCAAAAAGGGCATCCGCCTTTGGCAGGCGCGAACCATCTACCAGCCCCGACGTTCCATCATCCCCGGTGCGCGTGTATATTTTGTTGAGCTTTACCACGCTGTGATCAACCGCTGATTCAACCCGCTGCGGCCATCGCGCCGATAATCACCAGCAACAGGATGGTAATAGCCTGCCATTTGACACGGGCAAACATCATCTTGTTCTGCATCAGGTGGCCATGGCTGGGCCCGGTTCCATTGGCCATGTTGTCGCTGGTCTGGGCAAAGTAGATGAGGCCACGCACCAAGCTGTAGAGCACAAAGCCGGCAGCGACGATAATGGCAATGATGATGGCGTAGCTCATGGTGTCTATCCTGTCTGGTTGGAGCCTATCTAGGCGTTCAACCAGCCATATCCAAGGGGAAGTTGCCCCGACCTGAGCGCTTCAATCAGCTCGACAGGGTCCGTACCGCCTTGCCGTAGCGACGCAATGCTGGCCGCATCATCCCGCTTGGCCAGTCGGCGTCCATCCGGACCGGCAATCAGAGCATGATGATGATAAGCCGGGGTCGGCAGCTCAAGCAACGCCTGGAGCAAGCGATGAACATGTGTTGCGGCGAACAGATCAGCGCCACGCACCACCAGCGTGATGCCCTGATATGCATCATCAATCGTCGAGGCGAGATGATAGGCAGCCGGTGCGTCCCGTCTGGCCAGAACAATATCGCCAAAGGGTGCAGGATCGGCGACCACGACCCCCTTGATCACATCGCGCCACTTGAGCGGTCCACCGACGCGGGCAAGCGCTTCTGTCATGTCGAGTCGCCAGCAATGCGGCTCCCCTGACGAGATCCTCATCACCGCCACCGAAGCGGCGATCCCTCGGCACGTGCCCGGATAGACAGGGCCATCCGGCCCATGGGGCGCGGCCACACTTGCGGCAATCTGTGCGGTTATTTCGGAGCGGGTGCAGAAGCAGGGATAGGCCAGTCCGGCGCCCTTTAACCGTGAGAGGAATTCAGCATAGGCCGGCAACCGCTGCGATTGGACGAGTGGCGGTGCATCGGGAACAATGCCTAGCCAGGCAAGGTCGTCATCGATCCCGGACCGATAGACATCGCGCACACGGCTGGCGTCGAGATCGTCAATGCGCAACAAATAGCTGCCGCCGGTCAGGCGGGCCTGATCATGCGCAACCAGCGCCGAATAGCCATGGCCAAGGTGCAATTGACCTGTTGGCGAGGGTGCGAAGCGAGTGGTTGCCATAAGCGAGCGGTCTATCGGCTCAGCGGCCAAGGGCAAGCATGATGTATCCTGACCATGGCAAGAGACACCATATTTTGTGCCACGGGAGCATTTGACCCCTTGACGTCAGGAATCAGCTTGGGGTGTAAAGGCGTTGTCACGCGCTGGAGGCATAGGCCGTGTCGTGACGAACGAGAAGGCTGCACAGGGATGTTCCATCCTGACCTGACACGCCATCCGGACCAATGCCCGGCACTGGTACTGAACGCCGATTACACACCGTTATCCTATTATCCTTTGAGCCTGTGGCCATGGCAGACCGCGATCAAGGCAGTGTTCCTCGACCGGGTCGACATCATCGACAGCTATGAACGGGAAATCCATTCGCCCAACCAGACCATGCGCCTGCCCAGCGTCATCGCTCTGCGGCAATATGTGAAGCCATCCGAATATCCCGCCTTCACCAGGTTCAACCTGTTCCTGCGCGACCATTTCCAGTGCCAATATTGTGGATCGGGCAAGGAACTGACCTTTGACCATGTAGTGCCAAGACGGCTTGGCGGCAGAACCAGCTGGGAAAATGTTACCACGGCGTGTTCGCCGTGCAATCTGAGGAAGGGCGGACGAACCCCGCAGCAGGCGCGCATGCACATCATGGAAGCCCCCTATCGCCCGACCAATTGGCAACTGCAGCACAATGGCCGCAAATTCCCGCCCAATTATCTGCACCAAAGCTGGCTGGACTGGCTGTATTGGGACATTGAGCTGGAGCCCTGAACCAGGCGGCGCCGCCAGCCTCTGGACAGGCAGGGCGAGCAGCTTATCAGGGCAGGATGAGCAAAGAGCAGACTTGGCGTTTCTGGATCGACAGGGGCGGGACCTTCACCGACGTTGTCGCACGCCGACCCGATGGATCGCTGACTACCGCCAAACTATTGTCTGAAGACCCCTCACGCCAGGAGGATGCCGCCGTTGCGGCGATACGCCATCTGACTGGCGTGACGACTGGCCCATTACCACCATGCGATGTCCGGATGGGCACGACAGTGGCCACCAACGCATTGCTGGAGCGAAAAGGTGAGGCGGTACTTTTGGTCACCAGCCGAGGATTCGGCGATGCGCTGACCATCGGCTATCAGGATCGGCCAGATATTTTTGCCCGGGCCATCCACCTGCCTCACCCGCCATTCGATCGGGTGATCGAGATTGACGAACGGGTGACGGCGCAGGGCGAGGTGCTGATCCCACTCGACGAAGAAACAGCGGGCTCTGCCATGGCGGCGGCGTTTGCCCTGGGGATCAAGAGTGTCGCAATTGTCCTGATGCATGGATATCGGCATCATCGCCACGAACAGCGACTGGCGGCAATTGCCCGCGACATCGGTTTTGATCAGATTTCGGTAAGCCACGAAACAAGCGCCCTGATCAAATTTGTCGGCCGCGGCGACACGACATTAGTCGACGCTTACCTGTCCCCGATACTGCGACGTTATATTGACCAGTTCAGGAATTCCCTTGGCCCGGCGTCGGCTCCAAAATTCATGCAGTCGAATGGCGGGCTGGCCGACCATGCCCGATTCCAGGGCAAGGATGCGATCCTGTCCGGCCCGGCCGGCGGAATTGTCGGGATGGCGCGCACTGCGGAAGCTGTGGGAGCCATGCGGGTGATCGGCTTTGACATGGGCGGTACATCAACCGACGTCAGCCATTATGCGGGCTCATTCGAACGCGACAATGAGACAATGGTGGCAGGCGCGCGCATCCGGGCGCCGATGTTGCGGATCCACACGGTAGCGGCCGGGGGTGGCTCAATCTGCCGTTTCGATGGCCATCGTCTGCTGGTCGGGCCTGAAAGCGCCGGCGCTGTGCCGGGGCCTGCTGCCTATCGCAGGGGCGGGCCGTTGACCGTGACAGACTGCAACGTCCTGCTCGGCAAGATACGGCCGGACCATTTTCCAAAGATGTTCGGGCCGGGTGGCGACCAACCCATCGATACTGATGTGGTGCGAGATCGGTTCGGGATGATGGCTACGGAGGTAGCCGCGACGACCGGCCATTCCGTCACGCCTGAATCACTGGCAGAGGGATTCCTGACTATTGCCGTGGCGAATATGGCCAACGCCATCAAACAGATTTCGGTGGCGCGCGGCCATGACCTGAGCCGTTACGCCCTCGCCTGTTTTGGCGGGGCAGGCGGGCAGCATGCCTGTCTGGTAGCGGACGCATTGGCAATGGATGAGGTGTTGATTCACCCGCTGGCGGGCGTTCTGTCGGCGTATGGCATGGGTCTGGCGCGGGAAAGCCTGATTGCGGAGGAAACACTGGCGGTCCCGTTGACGCGGGAGGCCATGGTCAGCATCGATTCCGTGCGCGAACGGCTCGAGGCGGACGTGGCAGAACGGTTGACCGCCGATACACTCGGCATGGCGGTCAGCGTCTCAACATTGCTTTTTGTCCGGACCGAAGGAAGCGAGGCATGTGTAGAACTGCCCTTTGCCTCACCTGAGGCATTGGCTGCCGGATTTGCTTCAGCCTTCAGAAAGCAGTTCGGCTATGCGCCGACGGCGACTCTGGTGGTTGATCGCATACGGTGTGAGGCGATGGCAGGCGATGATGCGGCAATGGCTGGTCTCTCGCTTCCCTTGCCGCCGAGCAGCGACGGGCCGGTTGAGACGGCAAGGCTGTGGTGCGGCGGGGCGGAGCATGTGGTCCCGCTCTACGACAGGGCGCGGCTGGCAGCGGGATTTTCGGCAGAGGGCCCATGCCTCATCGTTGATGCGCTGGCGACAACGATGGTCGAGCCGGGCTGGCGAGTGCAGGTCGAAATCGACGGCACATTGCGTATGAGGCGGATAACGCCGCGCGACGGGGCGATGCTGGCGGGCGATGCGGAGACGGTTGACCCCGTACGTCTCGAGATTTTCAACGGGCTGTTCATGGCGATTGCCGAGGAGATGGGCGGGGCGCTGCAACGTAGCGCGACATCGGTCAATATTCGCGAGCGGCTGGATTTTTCCTGTGCACTGTTTGACGGCGAGGGGCGGCTGGTCGCCAATGCGCCGCACATGCCGGTACATCTGGGATCGATGGGCGAGAGCGTCAGGACCATCCTCAAGCGGCGGGGGACGGGGGCTGACGGCTTGCCGATCGACGGGCGGGGGATGCGGCCGGGGGATGTGTATGCGCTGAATGCCCCCTATGACGGGGGGACGCATTTGCCCGACATGACGGTGATCATGCCGGTGTTTGTAGAGGGCGAGTTAGAGCGACAAAACGGCCCCCGCTGGTATGTCGCCGCACGCGGCCATCATGCTGATATCGGGGGGATTTCTCCCGGTTCCATGCCGCCGGACAGCCGCTCGGTAGAAGAAGAAGGAATCCTCTTTGACAATGTGCCGATTGTCGATGAGGGGCGCTTCTGCGAGGATGAGGTGCGGGCGCTGCTGGAGGGCGGACGCTGGCCGTCGCGCAACCCGGCGCTCAACATCGCCGACCTGACCGCGCAGGTGGCGAGCTGTGCCCGGGGCGCGGCGGAGCTCAACCGGGTCGCCGCGCTTTATGGGGCCGACACCATCAGCGCCTATATGCGCCACGGCCAGGCCCAGGCGGAGGAAGCGGTGCGGCGGCTGGTCGCGCGGCTCGATGATGGCGCGTTCAACTATGCGATGGACAATGGTGCCGAGGTCCGGGTCAAGGTAACGGTCGACCGTGAAGCCCGCAGCGTGACCATCGACTTCACCGGAACAAGCGCTACCCTGCCCGACAATTTCAACGCACCGCTGCCGGTGGTGCGCGCCGCCGTCCTTTATGTGCTGCGGACGATGATCGACGAGCCGATCCCGATGAATGACGGGTGCATGGCGCCGGTGACGCTGATCGTGCCTGAGGGATCAATGCTGCGGCCCGCGTTCCCGGCAGCGGTTGTAGCCGGCAATGTCGAGACCAGCCAGGTCGTGACCGATGCCCTGTTCGGTGCCTTTGGCGCGATGGCGGCAAGCCAGGGGACGATGAACAATTTCACCTTCGGCAATGCCACCCACCAATATTATGAGACGATTGCGGGCGGAGCGGGGGCCGGGCCGGACTTTGACGGGGCGTCAGCGGTGCAAACACACATGACCAACAGCCGCCTGACCGACCCGGAAGTGCTGGAAAGCCGCTTTCCTGTGCTGCTGGAAGAGTTTTCAATCCGGCGCGGATCGGGCGGCAGGGGCCGGCACACAGGCGGCGACGGTGTCGTGCGACGGGTCCGGTTCCTTGAAGCGATGCAGGCAGGCATGCTCGCCAACCGGCGCAAGGTGGCCCCGTTCGGTCTGGACGGCGGTGATGACGGCGCACCGGGCATCAACAGGGTGATCCGCGCCGATGGCCGGGTTGAGGAACTGCCGGCGACGGCGAGTGTCCAGGTCGGGGCCGGCGATGTGTTCGAGATTTTAACGCCGGGAGGCGGGGGATATGGCGATGCGGGGTGACGTGATCCTCCCCGATACGGGGAGGGGGACCATCCGCGGGATGGTGGAGGGGCAGGCGCGATTGCGACCAAGGTTGGAGATTGGCGACAGTGCCCCTCCACCAGCTGCGCTGGTCCCCCTCCCCCAAGGGGGAGGATTTTAGTCATGTGGGTTTTGGCCGGGATTGGCGTGATTGTGCTGGGCTTTGTCCTGCGCTTCAATCCGTTGTTGGTTGTGGTGGCGGCGGCGCTGGTGACGGGGGTGGCGGCGGGGCTTGATCCGCTGGCAATCATCGCGGCCTTTGGCAAGGCGTTCAATGACACGCGCTACATCAGCGTTATCTGGATCGTCCTGCCGGTGGTCGGTCTGTTGGAGGCGCATGGTCTGCAAGAACGGGCCAAGGGCCTGATCGGGGCGATGAAGGGGGCTACGGTCGGGCGGTTGCTGACCGGCTATCTGCTGATCCGGCAGGTCACCTCTGCCATGGGGCTGACCTCCATTGCCGGTCATGCCCAGACAGTGCGTCCGCTGGTCGCACCAATGGCCGAAGCGGCAGCAGAGATGGCGGAGCCCGATGTCAGCGAGGCCGAACGCGAAAAGGTCAAAGCCATGTCCGCCGGGACCGACAATATCGGCCTGTTCTTTGGCGAGGATATCTTCATCGCCATCGGCTCCATCCTGCTGATGAAAGGAATTTTGGAAAGCGCTGGCATCATCGTCGATCCGTTCGACCTGTCGGTATGGGCAATTCCGACGGCAATTGCCGCCTTTGCCATTCATGGGGCAAGATTGTGGTGGCATGACCGCCGTGTCCGGGCGCGGACGGCAGGGAGCATCGAGCCATGATCGGCCTGCCGTTCATCTACACCGCCGCCGGGCTGGTCTTCACCCTGTTCGCCGCGCTCGGCATCCGCGATGCGAGCAACCCCAAGCGGTTTGGCAACGCCGCATTCTGGGGCCTGCTGGCCGTGTCGATGTTTGCGGGCGACCAGCTGGGTGATCTGGGCAATGGCCTGTTGGTGTTGGCACTGGTGGCGATTGCCGGGACCGGCCAGATGGGCCGGGGTCCGGCAAGCGACGATGTGGCGGAGCGGGCGGCAGGCGCGGCACGCCATGGCAACCGCCTGTTCCTCCTGGCGCTTGTCATCCCCTTGACGGCACTGATCGGCACCTTTGCCTTCAAGGAAATGCCGGTCCTGTTCGATGCCAAGCAGGTGACGCTGGTTGCGCTGACGCTGGGGGTGGTGCTGGCCCTGCTGATCGGCATTGTTTGGTTGAAGCCTTCCCCGCTGCAGCCGTTCGAGCGGGGGCGTGGCCTTGCCGACAGCGTCGGTTGGGCGGCGATTTTGCCGCAGATGCTGGCCAGTCTGGGCGCAGTATTCGCGCTGGCCGGCGTCGGGGATGTGGTAGGCGAGCTGGTTGGCGGGATGATCCCCGAAGGCAGCCTGTTCGGCGCGGTTCTGGCCTTTGGCTTGGGCATGGCGTTGTTCACGATGGTGATGGGCAATGCCTTTGCCGCATTCCCGGTGATGTTCGCTGGCGTCGCCCTGCCCCTGTTGATCCGCGAGCATGGCGGTGACCCGGCGATCATCTGTGCCATCGGCATGCTCGCCGGTTTCTGCGGCACGCTGATGACGCCGATGGCGGCCAATTTCAACATCGTACCCGCAGCGCTGCTGGAGCTGAAGGACCGCAACGGGGTAATCAAGGCGCAGATTGGCACGGCCTTGCCGCTGTTGGTGGTGAATATCGGGCTGATCTGGTGGCTCGCTTTTTGATGGTTTCCTCTCCCGCTTGCGGGAGAAGGATTGTTCAAGGAACAGGATCGCCGATGACCCACACACTCGATGCCAGCATGGCGGCGCGGTTCATGACGCTGACGGGCGGGCATTTGACCCGGCAGTACCCCTACAAGATGGATCTGGTGCTGACCGGACCAGAGGATGCGCGACCGCCGGTTGAGCATAACCCGATTTTCCACGGCAGTTTCGATTGGCACAGCTGTGTGCATGGCTGGTGGCAGGTGATGCGCTGTGCGCGACTGTTCCCCGACCTGCCGGAAGCGGCAGTGGCACGGGCACGGGCCGATGCAATGCTGGTGCCGGAGAAGGTGGCGGGGGAGATTGCCTGGTTTGAGCGGCCATTCGGCGCGGGGGCATCGCGGCCCTATGGCTGGGCATGGCTGTTGACGCTGCATGGCGAGCTGGCGCGTCACGACGCGCCATGGGGTAAGGCGCTGGAGCCGCTGGCGCGATTGCTGGCGCGGCGGCTGGGCGAGTATCTGACCAAGATGACCTATCCGATCCGGGTGGGGACGCATTTCAATTCAAGCTTTGCCTGTGCGCTGGCGCTCGACTGGGCGCGGACCCATGATGTAGCGCTGGCAGCCCTGATCGGGCGGCGCGCGCTGGAGTGGTTTGGAGAGGATCGCGGCTGTCAGGCGTGGGAGCCGGGGGGCGATGAATTCCTCTCCTCCGCGCTGACCGAGGCGATGCTGATGGGCCGGGCGATGGAGCGCGGCGGCTTTTCCGCGTGGTTCGACGCATTTTTGCCTGATGCGGCGGCGGGGCGACCCGAAACGCTGTTCACCCCTGCCTTTGTTTCTGATCGGAGCGACGGCAAGATCGCCCATCTCGACGGGCTCAACCTCTCCCGCGCCTGGTGCTGGCGGGAGATTGCGCGGGCGCTGGGAGACGGGGCTTCACCCTTGTTCGGCGCGGCGGCGGAGCGGCATCTCGACGCGGCTATGCCACACATTGCAGGCGATTATATGGGCGAGCATTGGCTGGCGAGTTTTGCCCTGCTGGCGCTGGAGGCGTGAGCTAACCACCCTCACCCAGCGTCGCTTCGCTCACCAAGTCTTCGCATCCCTCTCCCGTCCGCGGGAGAGGGGATCACAGCTCGTCGACCTCGATCTTGTCAGCCAGCGTCAACCTGTCGAGCACGGCGGCGGTTTCATCGCGCACGATGAGCATGAGTTTGCGCAAGCGGCAATCGGCTTCGGGCAGGCAATTCTTGCAGGTTTCCGACGCAAAGCGGCTGGCGCAGGGCACGAGGGCGAGGCTGCCGCGGGTCAAGCGGACGATGTCGCCATAGCGCACATCGACCGGAGGCACACCAAGCCAATAGCCGCCGTCGCGGCCACGCTGGGTCGCGACAATACCGGCGCGGGCCATTTCCGAAAGGATAACGGTGAGGAATTTGGCGGGGATATTCTGGGCCGCGACAATCGAGGCAAGCGGAACCGGCCCCTCACCATAATGATCGGCGAGATGCTGAAGCGCACGAATGGTATAGCGGGTCTTTTGCGACAGCATTCTCTACTTATGCCATAGAATTGCCCAAGGGCAATCATCTGACAGGGTCGCGCGGACGAAATCCTGTCACTGTGGCATTATCGCCGCCAAGCGCCGGGGCGGCACGCCCAAGGGCGAGGCTGGCATCGGAAAAGCGTATCGGGGCGCGAACGCCGGGGAAGCTGGTGCCATCAGGCCGGGTCACGTCGATGACCATGCCGCGATGGGTGACCTGCGGGTCGGCGAGCGCCTGATTGACGCTGTTGATCGGCCCTGCGGGGACATTGGCACCCTCGAACGCGGCAAGCAGATCCTCCCGTTTCCACCGGCTGGTCGCGGCGGCGATCAGCGGGGTCAGCGCCTCACGATGGGTGATGCGACCGCTGTTGCTGGCAAAGCGCGGATCGTCGCGCACTTGCGGAATGGCGAGCACGTCGCAGCAGCTTTTGAACTGGCTGTCATTGCCGACGGCGAGGATGAACCAGCCATCACTGACCGGGAAGGCGGCATAGGGCGCGACATTGGGGTGGGCATTGCCCATGCGGGTGGGATGGGCGCCGAACAGCGCGTTCATCGCCTGATTGGCGAGGACGCCGGTCATCACATCTAGCAACGCCATGTCGATATGCTGGCCGGTGCCGGTCCGTGCCCGCATCAGCAGCGCCGACTGGATGGCGACGGTGGCATAGAGGCCGGTGAAGACATCAGCGAAGGCGACGCCGATTTTCTGCGGCTCCCCCGCCGGATCCCCGGTGAGGTCCATGATGCCGCCCATCCCCTGCACGACAAAGTCATAGCCGGGGCGCGGGGCATAGGGGCCGTCCTGCCCGAAACCGGTGATCGAGCAATAGACGAGGCCGGGATTGAGCGCCGAAAGGCTGGCGTAATCAAGCCCATATTTGGCGAGGCCGCCGAGCTTGAAATTTTCGATGAGGACATCGGCCTCGGCCGCCAGGGCGCGGACGCGGGCTATATCCTCGGGCTTGGTGAAATCGGCGATGATCGACGCCTTGCCGCGATTGGTCGCGTGATAATAGGCCGCCGTGCCGTCGGCATCAAAGGGTGGGCCCCAGGTGCGGGTATCATCGCCCGCCGGGCTTTCGACCTTGATGACTTCGGCGCCGAGATCGGCGAGCAACTGCCCCGCCCAGGGCCCGGCGAGGATGCGCGCCAGTTCAAGGACGCGCACGCCCTTGAGTGGTGCTTCCCGGACGGCTTTGGGCGGGGCTGCGTCGCTCATCAGAAGGCAGGCATCAGAAGGCGGCGATGCCGGTTATGGCGCGTCCGAGGATGAGGGCGTGGACGTCATGCGCGCCTTCATAGGTGTTGACCGTTTCGAGGTTCACCATGTGGCGGATCACCTGATATTCGAGGGAGATGCCGTTGCCGCCGTGCATGTCGCGCGCGGCGCGGGCGATGTCGAGCGCCTTGCCGACATTGTTGCGCTTGACGATGCTGATCATCTCTGGCGCGAATTTGCCCTCGTCCATCAACCGGCCGACGCGCAAGCTGGCCTGAAGCCCCAGCGCGATGTCGCTCATCATGTCGGCGAGCTTTTTCTGCCATAGCTGGGTGGCGGCGAGCGGGCGGCCGAACTGCTTGCGGTCAAGGCCATATTGGCGGGCGGCGTGGAGGCAGAATTCGGCGGCACCCATCGCGCCCCAGCTGATGCCGTAGCGGGCGCGGTTGAGGCAACCGAACGGACCCTTCAATCCCTCCACGTTGGGGAGGAGCGCATCTTCGCCGACTTCGACATCATCCATCAGGATCATGCCGGTGGTCGAGGCGCGCAGGGAGAGCTTGCCCTCGATCTTGGGTGCGGAAAGGCCCTTCATGCCCTTTTCGAGGACAAAGCCACGGATCGCGCCGCCATGCGCGTCGGACTTGGCCCAGACGACGAAGACATCAGCGAAGGGCGCATTGGAGATCCACGTCTTGGCGCCGGAGAGGATATAGCCGCCGTCGACCTTGCGGGCGCGGGTGGTCATGCCGCCGGGGTCTGAACCGGCATCGGGTTCGGTCAGGCCAAAGCAGCCGATCAGCGTACCGGCAGCAAGGCCGGGGAGATATTTGCGCCGCTGTTCCTCCGAGCCATAGGCGTGGATCGGATACATGACGAGCGACGACTGGACAGAGGCCATCGAGCGATAGCCCGAGTCGACGCGCTCAATCTCCCGCGCGATCAGGCCATAGGCGACATAGGAGGCTCCGGCGCCGCCATATTCGACCGGGACGGTTGCGCCGAGCAGGCCCTGTTCGCCCATCAGCGGGAAGAGGGCGGGATCATCAACTTCATCCGCGAAGGATTTGGTGACGCGCGGTTGCAGCACATCCTGCGCAAAGGCGTGGGCGGCGTCGCGGATCATCCTTTCATCGTCGGTCAGCTGATCATCGAGGAAGAAAGGGTCTGCCCAATCAAAGCGTGCCATCTCGGCCATTGTCACAATGCTCCTGCAGCGGCGGCATCGACAGCGCGGGATCGCGCCGGTTGCCAGCCATGATGCGCAGCGTCTAGGATGCAGGCCAGAGCAACGCAACCATCGACGCCGGCATGGCGAGAGAGGCGAGAGGCAATCATGCAGAAGAGGGCAATGCGAGACTTTGCGATGAGCGGCGGATTGCTGACCCTGGCGACAGGCGGCGCGTTGGTCGCCAGTCCGGTGGCAGCGCAGGAGGCAGCGGCATCGGGCGGCATTGTCACCCGCGTCTACGCCTGCCGCGCGATCAGTGACGCGACCGAACGCCTGGCCTGTTTCGACCGCGAGGTGGCGGCGCTGGAGACGGCGCAGACCAACAATGACGTCCGCATTGTTGACCGCGAGCAGGTGCGCCAGGCACGACGGGGCCTTTTTGGCCTGAGTCTGCCGAACCTGGGCAACCTGTTTGGTGGCAGTGGCGATGAAGACAGTGCGGATGAGGCACAGGTTGAGGAAGAAGGCATAACGTTCATCGAATCGCGGATCACCAGCATCGGTGGCGATACGACTGGGCGACGACTGCTCGTGCTGGAGAATGGCCAGCAATGGGTGCAGATTGAACCCCACCGGGGCCGGGCACCGGTTGCCGGCGCTGCCGTCACCATCCGGCGGGGCATCTTGGGCAGCTATGTCGCCACAGTCGAAGGCCGTGGTTCCCTGAGAGTGATGCGCACCCGCTGACCCCCTGCCAGCGAACGGGCCCCACGTGACCAGATTGACCGATGGCAAGGCACCCTTTGTGCTGTTGGATGACGCGCGGACCCATGGCGCAGCACCGGCACGCCTGTTGACCAGGCCGGCTGAGATCACCGTTGCCAGACGCCCGGACGAGGTGCCTGCACTGCTGGAACGGATTGGCGCCTGGCACGAGAGCGGTGCCCATGCCGCAGGCTACATTGCCTATGAGGCGGGCCATGCCATTGAACCGCGACTCGCAGACAGGGCTGCGCCTCTGCCCGATGGCTGGCCGCTGGGCTGGTTCGCACGCTTTGACCGGTGTGAACGCATCGCTGCCGAGCATGTCCCCGCACTGTTGCCCGACCCGGCGGGCGCAGCATTGAGCGCACCGAACCCGCGGATGGATTGGGCGGCCTATCGCAAGGCATTGGAGCAGGTGCTGGACCATATCCGCGCCGGCGACATTTATCAGGCCAATCTGACCTTTGCCGCGAGCGTGGCTGTGCATGGCGCACCGCTGGCCGCCTATGCCCGGCTGCGATCCAAGGCACGCGCCGGCTATGGCGGCGTGGTCTTTACCGGCAGCCATTGGTTGCTGTCGCAATCCCCCGAACTGTTCCTGTCGATCAAGGGCCGCATGGTAATGGCCCGGCCAATGAAGGGCACGGCCGCGCGGCAAAATGACCCGGCCGCCGACAAGGCCGCAGTGGCCGAACTGGCCGCCGATCCCAAACAGCGCGCCGAAAATCTGATGATCGTCGACCTGTTGCGCAACGATCTGTCGCGCGTTGCCTTGCCGGGCAGCGTGACGGTCCCGTCACTGTTCCGCATCGAGAGCTATCCGACGATCCACCAAATGGTTTCGGACATTGCCGCCGAACTGGCCCCGGAGACCGGGCTGGCTGACGTGCTGGCGCGAACATTCCCGTGCGGATCAATCACCGGGGCGCCGAAAATCAGCGCGATGGAAGTGATCGACCGGCTGGAGAGCGAACCGCGCGGCGCCTATACCGGTTCGATCGGCTTTGTCGGTCCGGGCGATTCCGGTGAAGGCGAGGCGGCTTTCAATGTCGCGATCCGCACCCTTGCCTTGCGCGATGGCGCGGGCTGCGCCACAGTCGGGCTCGGCTCAGGCGTGGTGGCGGACAGCAAGGCAGACGCCGAGTGGCAGGAATGCCTGGCCAAGGGGGAATATATTCGCGTGGCGTCAGCGACGTTTGACCTGATCGAGACGATGGCGTTCGACCCGCTTGACGGAGTCTTGCGGATCGATGGTCATATGGAAAGGCTGGGCAACAGTGCCCGAACATTCGGCTTTGCCTTTGACCGTCATGGCATCCGCAACATGCTGCAGCATGCTACATTTCGCCAGCGCGAAGCGGCGCGCATCCGGTTGCGACTGAGCCGGGATGGCCATGTCGCGGTGCTGGTCGAACCGATGCCCGAGACACCGCAGGGTCCAGTAGCGGTCGCGGTGAGCCCCCTGCCGGTCGATGCGGCGGACATTCGCCTGCGCCACAAGACGAGCGACCGCGCTTTTTACGACGAACCGCGCAAGGCAAGCGGTACGTTTGAGGTGCTGTTCACCGATGACAAGGGCCGGCTGACAGAAGGCAGTTTCACCAACATCTTTGTGGAACGCGACGGAGTTCTGTTGACCCCGCCGCTGACACTGGGGTTGTTGCCTGGAGTGCTGCGAACTGAGCTGATCGCCGGGAAAAAGGCCCGCGAATCGGAGCTGACCATTGATGATCTGGCCGACGGATTTCTCATCGGCAATGCGCTTCGCGGGTTGATGGCGGCGCGGCTGGCCTGATCCGCGCAATTTTGTTGTCAGAATGCGCCGGAGCACGGTTGCACCATTGCCATGCCACGGCTAAGGCGCGCGCGTTCACCGTCGCTGCATTGCAGCATCATCCCATGGCGGTGACTTGCCCCAGGGAACAGCCATGACACGCATTGCCACAGCCGTGAACCGCATCCAGCCTTCTGCCACGTTGGCGATGACCCAGCGCGTCGGCGAGCTGAAGCGTGCCGGAGTTGACATCATCGGACTGTCGGCGGGCGAGCCCGATTTCGACACGCCCGATTTCGTCAAGGAAGCGGCGATTGCGGCTATCCGCAACGGCCAGACCAAATATACCGATGTCGGTGGCACGCCCGAGCTGAAGGCGGCGATCGCCGGCAAGTTCCTGCGCGACAACAAGCTGACCTATGCGACCGACCAGATCATCGTCGGCGTCGGCGGCAAGCATGTGCTGTTCAACGCGCTGTGCGCGACGGTCGATGCCGGTGACGAGGTGATCATCCCGGCGCCCTATTGGGTGAGCTACCCCGACATTGTCGCCTATGCCGGGGGCACGTCGGTGTTCGTCCCCGCCGGTGCCGCGCAAAATTACAAGATCACCCCCGAGCAGCTCGAAGCGGCCATCACGCCCAAGACGCGCTGGGTGATCCTCAACAGTCCGTCGAACCCGACCGGCGCGGCCTATAGCGCGACGGAACTGGGAGCATTGGGCGAGGTGCTGCGCCGTCACCCGCATGTGCTGATCCTGACCGACGACATGTATGAGCATGTCTGGTACGCCGACACGCCGTTCGCGACGATCGCCGAAGTGTGTCCGGGCCTGTATGACCGCACGTTGACGGTCAACGGCTGTTCCAAATCCTATGCGATGACCGGCTGGCGTATCGGCTATGCCGGCGGCCCGGCCTGGATCATCAAGGCGATGGCCAAGCTGCAATCGCAGTCGACGTCGAACCCCTGTTCGATCGCGCAGGCAGCTGCGACAGCGGCGCTCAACGGCCCACAGGGTTTCCTTGAGGAACGCAACGAAGCCTTCAAGGGCCGCCGTGACGTGGTCGTTGCCATGCTCAACGACGCACCGGGCCTGTCTTGTCCAACCCCTGAAGGCGCATTCTACGTCTATCCCGACGCCAGCGGCTGCATCGGCAAGACCGCGCCGGACGGCACGGTGATCGACAGTGATTCGGCGTTGATCGATTATTTTGTGTCGGCAGCGCGGGTTGCGGCGGTTCCCGGCAGTGCCTTTGGCCTCTCTCCGGCGTTTCGCATCAGCTATGCGACTTCGATTGATCTCTTGAAAGAGGCATGTCGTCGCATTCAGGTGGCTTGCGCCGACCTGAAGTAGAAACGGCGCGGAAACGTTCACCAAACGCTCATAAAGGGCGGGGCAAGAACGGTTTATCGGTTGTGCGCGGTGTCACTGCCCTGGGTCAGGCCTGCGGATAGACCGGCAACAGACGAACAAGAACACCAGCCGACAGGTCTCTCCCATGGCCCTTATCCGCATGCTCCGCACTGAAACCGCCCGCCTGCTGATCGCTGGCTTTCTTGTCGCGGGCGCCGGTCTGATGCTGACCCAACCGGACCCTGCGCAGGCTGATACGCCAATAGCGTCGACCCATCAGACACGATGAGCTCTCGCCCGGTTCGCTGGGCACTCCCTGCTTTTTCTGCCGTTGTGCTGATGGGCACCAGCGCCTGTGTGCCTGCTGTTTCTTCAGAGAAGCCAGTTCCTGTCCCCGCCCCCACGCTTGATCCGCCTGACAATCGCGTCGTCGCGACGACCATCCTAGCCGGCGGCTGCTTCTGGGGCGTGGAGGGGGTGTTCAGCCATGTACGCGGCGTGATCCGCGTCGACGCCGGCTATCATGGCGGAACTGCGGCCGACGGCCATTATGACGCGGTGACGGAAGGTCTCACCAACCATGCGGAAGCGGTGCGCATCACCTATGATCCGCGCATAGTTAGCTATGGCACGTTACTGCGTATCTTTTTCTCGGTTGTGACCAACCCTACCCAGCTCAATCGTCAGGGACCGGATGCCGGCCGACAGTATCGCAATGCCATCGTCCCGGCCAATGACACCCAACAGCGAGTGGCTGAGGCCTATTTGGCGCAACTTCGCGCGGGGCGATTCTGGGAGAAGCCAATCGTCACACGGATCGAAACACCTCGCATTTTCTATCGGGCTGAGCCTGAGCATCTCGACTTCATGGAGCTCAACCCAGACGACAGCTATATTCGCCAGTGGGACGCACCCAAGCTGGCCAATTTCCGGGCGATGTATCCGAGGTTGTATCAGGCCGACTGGGCCGATTGAACCTTAGCCAGCAGCAAATTTCTCTCCAGCCTGATCAAAGCTGATGATCGGCGCGAGGATGGTGCCATCGCGCTCGGGCATGACAGTCGGATCAACGAAGATCATGTGATACTCGTTGGCCTCATGGCCATAGCGCCAGCTTGGAGCCACATTGACGATGCCGACATCGAAGGTCATCGACCGGTCCTGTTGCGCCACCAGCCAATGCTGATTGTCGCGCCGGTCAGACATCGAGATAACCTCTCCCTGCGTCAGCAAGCCATCGCGGGTTGGGCGTAGTCGCACAGTGTCGGGCAAATCCTCCACCCGGTCATGGGTGCGTGCGTGAAAGCTGCCGCTGATCACCAGATGCGACGACACCATGCCATTATGGACATGCGGGATAATCGCCCCACCCTGACGCATCCCGAAAATCCGGACAAACCATCCGCGCATTCCCGCCGCACCGACAATCTCCGGGCCCAGCACCGGATCAGCGGTTTCGGCAAAGGCCGAGTCATACGCAAAGGCGGCAGTCAGGCGGTCAGCGTCGAGATAGCGGACCAGTTCCTCGACCGGGACTTCACCATTGAGCCGCTCAACCTGACTTTGCCATGCAAGGACATCAATGCTGCCGCTGCGCAGCTGATCCTTGAGCGCGACGAGATGGCGTGACCATTGGTCAAGGTCGGCCGGTGCGCCACCGGACCAGAGGGCTGGTCGGGAGCAGCCAGCGATCAGCAATGTCGCGGAAAGGGTAGCGAGCAAGGCCCGCCGATCAGTGAGGGGCAGGCCCGGTTGTTCGGGGCCTGCCCTCAAGCTCATTTCGGAGCCAGCACCATCAGCATCTGGCGTCCCTCGGTGCGGGGATGCGCCTCGATCTTGGCGATTTCCTCGGTCTGTTCGGCGACGCGCTTGAGCACGGCAAGGCCCAGTTCGAGGTGGCTCATTTCGCGACCGCGGAAGCGCATGGTGAGCTTGACCTTGTCGCCCTCCTTGAGGAAGTCGACGACCTTCTTCATCTTGGTATCAAAGTCGTGGTCGTCGATATTCGGACGCATCTTGATCTCCTTGATCTCCTGCGTCTTTTGCGACTTGCGGGCGATATTCGCCTTTTTCTGCGCCTCGTACTTGAACTTGCCCACGTCGAGGAATTTGCACACCGGCGGATCGGCGTTGGGTGAAACCTCTACCAGATCAAGACCTACTTCGGCTGCGGCTTCAATGGCTTCCGCCGTCAGCATGACACCGAGGTTTTCGCCTTCATCATCGATGACGCGGACCCGGGGGACGGTGATGAAATGGTTGAAGCGAGGTCCGCTGCGGGGCGGAGGAGGCGCCAGCCGGGGGCGCATGGTGGGCGGTGGTATAGTCGTGACTCCAGTCGTTGCGAAACTTTGCGAGAGGCCGCTGTAAACCATTTGGTTGCGCGGGGAAAGCACCCGCTAGGGTCATAGTGACGCTTTTGCGCGCGCCATGTGGCGGGGCTGCAACGTGCAACCCTTGGAGGGCGCTCAGGCGGGAACCGGCGGCTCTGCGTGTGACGCAGTGGCCCATATGACCTCGTCGGGGGCCTTGAGTATGTGCTGATAGATCGGATCGGGTATCGCCTGATGCGGCTTGGCCGGATCATAGGGCGGCTGCGGCACCATGCCAGCTTCCCCCGCATAGGGCGCGGGATTGGCAAAGCGTTTCGCCTCCTCTGCGCTGATCCCCGCCTTGGCGCATACGGCGGGATCAATCCAGCGGGCGGGATCAATCGCTGCATCGCTCCAGGCGACTTCGAGGGCGAGTTGCTCGGGTCCAGCGAAATAGATCGACTGGCACATGCCATGGTCAATGGGCCCGAACACATTGACGCCGCGCGAACGGATGCGATCCCGCATGGCGAGCAGCGCCTCGCGGCTGTCCACCTTGAAAGCGAGGTGCTGCATCGTGCCGGGGGCGCTGACGCCCGAGCCCGAGCCGGCATGGGTGCGGCCGAGCTCGATGGCGATGTCAGCCACCGCCGGCAGCTGCACGAGCGAGAATTGGCAATCATCGGCGAGGTGGAGAAAGGCGTGCAGCCCGCCGGGCACGCCGTGCATGTCGAAGATCGCCACCAGCCGCGCGCCAAGCACGTCGGAAAAGAAGGCGATCTGCCCCTTCATGTCGGCGGTCATGATCGCGATGTGGTGGATGCCGGTCGGTGCAACGCTGTGGCTCATGGCGAATATCCCTGCTCTCTCCGTCAGCTTGCAGGCTAGACGGGCGGACGGCAGAAGCAAGGGTGAGACGTGACAGGTCAGGCCCTGCGCGATGGGAGAGACAGCAATGAGCCGTATCGTCCGCGAACCCTATGCCGTGGTCTACAAGGAAATGTCCGCGTTCAAGGACGTTTATGGTGGCGCGGGAGGCAGCGTCTTTGTCGAATGCATGCGCATCGCGCCCGAAGGGAACAAGGCGCGGCGGGCCATCGTCTTTTCGCACCCGGTTGGCGGCGGCAGCTTCCTGCCTTTGGTCACCGCGCTGGCCAAGGCGGGGCATGACGTCCTCTATGTCAATCCGCGCTACCGGGGAAATGACAGCGCGCTGATCATGGAGAAGTGCGTCGCCGACCTGGGCGCGGCGATCAGGGATGCCAAAACGCGGTTCGGTTATGAATCGATCATCCTTGGTGGCTGGTCGGGCGGCGGATCACTGTCGCTTTTCTATCAGGATCAGGCCGAGCGACCGACACTGACACACACGCCGGCGGGTGATGCCTATGACCTCACCGCGATGACGTTCCCGAAAGCCGATGGCATCATGCTGCTTGCCGCACACATTAGCAGGGCGGTGACGCTGACCGAATGGATGGACCCCAGCATCAGCGATGAGGCAAGGCCGTTTGAGCGGGACCCGGCGCTCAACATCTATGATCCTGCCTGTCCCGTGCAGCCCCCCTATGACGCTGCCTTTGTCGAGCGGTTCCGTGCGGCGCAGATTGCACGCAACCGGCGCATCACGGCATGGGTCAAGGATGAGCTGGCCGCAATCCGCGCCAGCGACACGCCCAATGCGGAGCGAGCCTTTGTCGTCCACGGCACCATGGCCGATGTCCGCTGGACCGACCCGACGCAGGACCCGAGCGACCGCCGCCCGTATGAATGCTACCTCGGGACCCCTCGCATCGCCAATGACGGGCCGGTGGGGCTGGCGCGCTTTACCACGCTCAGGTCCTGGCTGTCGCAGTGGAGTTATGAGGACACCAACGCAACCGGCCTGGGCAATGCTGCGCGCATCACTTGCCCGGTTCTGGTCATCAACAATACAGCCGACCTCGCCTGCACGCCCAGCCACGCCCGCCGCCTGTTCGACGCAGTGGGACATGATCGCAAAACCTATGTCGATGTGGTCGGCGCCGACCATTATTATGTCGAGCGACCCGACCTGCTGCCGGTGGCGGTGGCGGCGTGTGACGAGTGGTTGGCGGGAGTTTGACACCCCCCTTGTAGCATTTGCTACGCCATGCTAGCCCTGTAGCGATTGCTACATAGGCCTGCGTGATGACCTTGTCCGCTTCCGTTTATGCCTCACTCCCGGCCATTGCTGCCGCGGCCTTGGCCGTTGTGATGGTTAGGAAAGCCCTGCGTGATGGCCGGCGATCCGGTCATCAATGGGTCTGGCCCGCGATGCTGGCGTGCTGCTTTGCGGGGTGGACTGTCCATGCATTGGTTGCAGGGGGCGTGACCGGATTCTGGGCCGAGCATCAGCGCGGTGCATGGGGCAACCAGATCTGGTTCGACCTGCTGATCGCCATCGGTATCGGCTGGACCCTGATCCTGCCACGCGCGCGGGCGGTGCATATGCGGCCCTGGCCATGGCTGATTGTCATAGTGTGCACCGGCTGCATCGGCCTGTCGGCGATGCTCGCCCGCCTGCTCTGGCTTGAGGACCGCCGCCTCGCCGCAGACCCGACCTTCAGAACAAACCATTGAGGAGAAACGCCATGATCCCGTTCCGCCTGTTCCTGATCGCCTGCCTGATCGTGCTGATCGGCTATACCGCCGTGACCATCAGCAATCATGGCTGGAATCTCTTCCCGACTTTTTTTGGCGACATGGCGGCGATGGGCTGGCCAGGGCAGTTCAATCTCGACTTCATGATGATGCTGATGCTGTCGGCCGTCTGGGTGGCGTGGCGTCACCAGTTCCGCCCGGCAGGACTGTTGTTGGCCGTGCTGGCGTTCAATGGCGGGATGCTGTTCCTGTCAATCTATGTGACCTGGCACCTGCATCGCACCGGGGGTGACATGAAGGCCTTGCTGTTGGGGGATGAGCGGGCCAGACTGGCCTGAACCGCGCAGACAAGCGACGCAACGGGAGAGAGCCATGATCGATGCAGCCGACCGCAGCCCATCGGCCATCGCGCAGATCGATGTCACCGACACCGCCCTTTATACCGAGGATCGATGGCAGGAGCCGTTCCGCACGTTGCGGGCCAAGGCGCCGATCCAATATGTGCCGGAATCGAAGTTCGGCCCCTATTGGGCGGTGTCGAGTTATCGCCACATTGTGGAGATTGAGGGCAAACCGGAGATTTTCTCGTCGAGCTGGGAAAAGGGCGGCATCACCCTGTCGATGCAGCCGAACAGCATGCGCCCCGGCGAAAAGCGGCTGCCGCAGTTCATTTCAATGGACCCGCCGCACCACACCGGCCAGCGCAAGACAGTCGCCCCGGCATTCGGCCCGAGCGAAGTGGCGGCGATGAAGGCCGAAGCACAGGCACGGACCGGCGCATTGCTCGACAGCCTGCCCATTGGCGAGCCTTTCGATTGGGTTGAGACGGTATCGATCGAACTGACCACAGGGATGCTCGCCAAGATTTTTGCCTTCCCCTGGGAGGAGCGTCACAAATTGACACTGTGGTCCGACGTCGGTGGCGATGTCGACACCGCGATCGGCCCGGGCGGGTGGGAGCGTTTTCACACCCATATGGACGAAATGGCGACCGCCTTTGGCGCGCTGTGGCAGGAGCGCATGACCAATCCTGGCAAGGACTTGGTGTCAGTGATGCTCCAGTCCGACTCGATGAAGGAGATGGACCCCATCGAATTCATCGGCAACCTGATCCTGCTGATCGTCGGGGGCAATGACACGACGCGCAATTCGATGTCGGCCTATGCCTGGGGGCTGGCGCAATTCCCCGAGGAACGGGCGCGGCTGGAAGCCAATCCGGCGCTGATACCCAATGCGGTGCAGGAAATCATCCGCTGGCAGACACCGCTGTCCTACATGCGGCGCACCGTCACACAGGATACCGAAATCGATGGTGTCCGGATGAAGAAGGATGACATGGTCGCACTGTGGTACATCTCTGCCAATCGCGACGAGACAGTCTTTGCCGACGCCGACCGTATCATCATCGACCGGGAAAATGCACGACGGCACCTGTCGTTCGGCTATGGCATCCACCGCTGTGTCGGCGCGCGCATCGCCGAACTGCAACTGGTGACGCTGTTCGAGGAAATGGCCAAGCGCCGCCTGCGCACCAATCCGGTGGGCGAGCCCGAGCGTGTCCCGGCGAGCTTTGTCCACGGCTACAAGCATCTGATGGTCGAATTGAGCCGATACTGATGGAGGCACTGCGCACTCCCGACGAGCGTTTCGCCGGTCTGCCCGGCTATGCCTTTGCGCCGCAGTATCTTGACGACCTGCCCGGCTATGCGGGCTTGCGTGTCCATTATCTTGACGAGGGGCCACGTGATGCGGCGGTGACGGCGCTGTGCCTGCATGGCCAGCCGACGTGGAGCTATCTCTATCGCAAGATGATCCCGGTCTTTGCGGAGGCCGGACTTCGCGTGATCGCACCCGACCTTCTCGGCTTTGGCCGGTCGGACAAGCCGGTTCACGAGGATGTTTATACGGTCGCCTTTCATCGCGGCATGCTGATGGCGCTGATCGAGCGGCTCGACCTCTCCAACATCCTGCTGGTGTGCCAGGACTGGGGAGGCATCATCGGACTGACGATCCCGCCGGCCATGCCCGAACGCTTCACCCGCCTGCTGGTGATGAACACCACCATCCCGGTCGGCGAGCCGGTCAGCGACGGCTTTGACAGCTGGCGGACGTTCAACCGCAGTCAGCCCGACCTCGACATCGCGGGCCTGATGCGCCGGTCGCAGCCCGACATGAGCGCGGCCGAGGCCGCCGCCTATGCCGCGCCCTTCCCCGGTGCACGCTACAAGGCAGGGGTGCGGCACTTCCCCGAACTGGTGATGACCGATCCCGGCATGGCCGGGGTAGATTTGGCGCGGGCAGCGCGCGACTGGTGGCGGAGTGAATGGAGCGGGCCTGCCTTCATGGCGGTCGGCATGACCGACCCGGTGCTCGGTCCGGAGGTTATGGCGCGGCTAAGGGCTGACATTCGCGGTTGTCCGCCGCCGATGGAAGTCGCTGACGGCGGGCATTTCGTGCAGGAAAAGGGCGAAGGAATCGCGCGGGCCGCACTTGCGGCCTTTGGCTTCGGCTAAAAGGCGCGCAGCACCGCCGAGACGCCGGCGATGCCAAGGATGATGGCGACGGCGCTGCGCCACCATAGTGGGGGGATGCGCCCGAACGCCTTGCCGCCCGCCCAATTGCCCAGCCACATCGGCACGAACAGGGCGAGCGCCAGCCAGACCTCTCGCCAGTTCGCCACGTCCATCACCACCGAGGCGATGCTGCCGGCGATGGCGGTGCCGAAAAAGACCAGCATCATCGAGGCGCGGGCAACCTTTGGTTCAATCTGTTGCCTGAGATAGTAAGGCACGACCGGTGGCCCCGGCATGGCGGCAAATCCGGTCAGTACGCCCGAGGCAAGGCCGGTGAGCAGCGTCGCCAGACCACCGGGCCTGCGTCCATCGGCGTGCGGCGGCAGCAGTACCAGCAGGAAGGCGCCAATGGCGATGGCAGCCAGAACAATGCGGGCGCTTTCGACCGGTAACGCAGCCAGCAACATTATGCCCAGTGGCGTCGTCAACATGGCCACCCCGGCAAGGCTGAGCGCACTTTTCCTGTCCGCATCGGCCAATATGGTCGGCAGGCCAACGGGGCCGATCAGCAATTGCAGAAATATCGCCAATGTCACCGCGACAACCGGCGGAATGACGAGCCCGAGCAAGGGCACAAGGATGATCGCCATGCCAAAGCCGGTCAGCCCACGGATCAGCGCCGCCCCAAAGGTCATCAGTGCGACGAGAGCGAAGGCTGCGGGGGTCAGGCCGAGGTGGGTGGCGATCAGGGCCGTCAAGACCGGGGCCGCAAGCCTGACAAAGCCTCAGACCCCATGGCCGTCAATGACCCATCTTGCTGTGATCAACCGGAGCCGCGGGGGCGGGGGCGTCAGTTGCCGGGGGCGCGACAGCCTCTCCCTTTTTCTCCAGCCAGCGGCGCATCTGGGCAATTTCCGATTCCTGTGCGGTGATGATGCTCTGGGCCAATGCCCGGGCCTCCGCGTCCTTGCCATGGGCCAGAACGATGCGGGCCATATCAATCGCCCCCTGATGATGCGGGATCATCCCCTGGATGAAAGCGACATCCGCATCGGCGGGAATGTTGCTGCCCATCGCGCTGTGCATGCGGTCGTTGGCTTCGGCATAGGCCAGTTGCGCTTCGTTCATCGCCGAACGATCAGGCGGGGTCCCTTCTGATGAAGTGCCATGGGAATCGCCATGGACATTGGCGGCTTCTGAAGGGACATCTTCGGACTGTGAGCACGCCGTCAGCGTCAGTGCACTGAAGGTGACAGCAACAGGTAAAATCAACGTACGCACACTGTTTTTCCTCAATTAACCCGCAGGTCCGGCGGGGTGGCCTCTTCGCGCAGCATCGCAATAGCATCATCAAGGGTCATGATGCGCTGACCCTCCTGACCCAAGGTGCGGATGGCGACCTTGCCTTCTTCGGCCTCGCGCTTGCCGACGACCAGCAGGTGCGGGACCTTGGCGAGGCTGTGTTCGCGGACCTTGTAGTTGATCTTTTCGTTCCTGAGGTCGCTTTCCACCCGGATGCCGGCGGCTTCGAGCTTGGCGACAACGTCATTGGCATAGTCATCGGCGTCGGAGACGATGGTGGCAACCACCGCCTGAACGGGCGCGAGCCAGACCGGGAAGCGGCCGGCGAAATGCTCAATCAGGATGCCGATGAAGCGTTCGTAGCTACCGAAGATCGCGCGGTGCAGCATGACCGGTCGGTGCTTGCCGCCATCCTCTGCCACATAGGTGGCGTCGAGCCGTTCGGGCAGGACGCGGTCGGACTGGATGGTGCCGACCTGCCATGTGCGGCCGATCGCGTCGGTCAGATGCCATTCAAGCTTGGGCGCATAGAAAGCGCCCTCACCCGGCAATTCTTCCCAGCCATATTGCTCCGACGCGAGACCGGCGCGATGGACGGCATCGCGCAGCTCGGCCTCGGCCTTGTCCCACATTTCCTCCGTGCCGAAGCGGTTAGCCGGACGCAGCGCCAACTTGATCGCATAGGTGAAGCCGAAATCCTGATAGATGCGGTCGGCGAGTTTGCAGAAGGCCTGCACCTCGTCGACGATCTGGTCTTCGCGGCAGAAGATGTGGGCATCATCCTGGGTGAACTGGCGGACGCGCATCAGGCCGTGCAGCGCGCCATGCGGCTCGTTACGGTGGCAGCAGCCATTTTCGTAGAAGCGCAGCGGCAGGTCGCGGTAGCTCTTGATCCCCTGACGGAAGATCAGGACGTGCGCCGGGCAGTTCATCGGCTTCAAGGCCATCCAGTCGGCCTCGCCGCTGATGACCGGTCCGTCATCTTCGGTGTTGGGCACTTCGTCGGGGATGACGAACATGTTCTCGCGATATTTGCCCCAGTGGCCCGACTGTTCCCACTGGCGGGCGTCCATCACCTGCGGCGTCTTGACCTCGCGATAGCCCGCACCGTCGATGGCGCGGCGCATATAGGCCTCCAGCTCGCGCCAGACGCGATAACCCTTGGGGTGCCAGAAGACGCTGCCATGCGCTTCCTGCTGGAGGTGGAACAGGTCCATCTCCGCGCCGAGGCGGCGATGGTCACGCTTGGCGGCTTCCTCGAGCCGGGTGAGATGGGCGTCGAGCTGCTTCTTGTTGAGCCAGCCGGTGCCATAGATGCGCGTCAGCTGCGCATTCTTCTGGTCACCACGCCAATAGGCGCCCGAGACGCGCATCAGCTTGAAGGCGGCGGGATCAAGCTTGCCGGTCGAGGCCAGGTGCGGGCCACGGCACATGTCCATCCACTTGTCGCCCGACCAATAGACGGTCAGTTCCTCACCCTCGGGCAGTTCAGCAGCCCATTCGGCCTTGAAGCTCTCACCCTGTTCGGTCCAGCGGGCGATCAGGTCGGCGCGGCTCCAAATTTCGCGGCGCAGCGGCTGGTCAGCGGCGATGATGCGGCGCATCTCACCCTCGATGGCGGGCAGGTCATCCTCGGTAAAGGCACCGCGCTCTGCCGGAGCGGCAAAGTCATAGTAAAAGCCATCGTCGGTCGACGGGCCAAAGGTGATCTGCGTGCCGGGAAAAAGGTTCTGCACCGCCTCGGCCATGATGTGCGCATAGTCGTGCCGGGCGAGATCAAGCGCGTCAGCCTCGTCGCGCGCGGTGACCAGCGCAAGCTGGGCGTCAGCCATCAGTGGCCGGAAAATGTCGACCAGTTCGCCATCGACGCGCGCGGCGAGTGCGGCCTTGGCAAGGCCGGGGCCGATGGAGGCGGCAATGTCTCCGGGCGTGGTGCCGGCGGCGACTTCGCGCACGCTGCCGTCGGGAAGGGTGATTGTGATCATCTGGCTCATGGCCACGGCCATGGCGGGGAGAGGCGGGAAAAGTCAAGGCTGGGGCGCGAAACAGCCGCTCTGCCGTTGACAAGCGAGCGACCATCGCCGAGGCGTAGGGTGAAAACACTAGACCAGCGATGCAGGAGAGGTTTCCATGAAATTTTACAACAGCATTGGCCCCAACCCGCATGTCGTGCGGATGTTCATGGCCGAGCGCGGCATCAACCTGCCGACCGAGATGGTCGACCTGCCCAGCGGCGAGAATCGGAAGGGCGAGTTCCTCAAGGTCAATCCGGCCGGGCAGACGCCGGCGCTGCTGCTCGACGATGGCAGCGTGATCAGCGAAATTCTCGCCATCTGTGAATATCTCGACGAGACGCAGCCGGGCGAGCGCCTGTTGGGCGCGACGCCCGAAGCGCGGGCGCAATCGCGCCGCTGGACGCGCTGGGTTGACCTCAACGTCTGTGAACCGATGGGCAATGGCTTCCGCTTTGCCGAGGGCCTGCCGATGTTCAAGGACCGGGTGCATTGCGTGCCCGAGGCCGCGCCGGGCCTGAAGGCGATGGCGCAGAACCGGCTGGCGTGGCTCGATGCACGGATGGCGGGACAGGAGTATATCGGCGGCGACACCTTCGGCATGGCCGATATCCTGCTCTTCTGTTTCCAGACATTCGGCAATGCGGTGGGCCAGCCGCTCAATCCGGAGTTCAAGAACCTGAGCGCATGGTTCGCGCGGGTCGGTGCGAGGTCAAGCGCGTCGGCCTGATCCAGCTGCGGCGGGACAGGGGCCAACTCCGTCCCGCCACCAAAGCCGAGAGACGGTCAAGCCGTCACCCCCTCGCCACATGCGCCGCCCGCTGCTATCCCCTGCGCTATGGCTCGCAATCACCTCTATCTCGTCGACGGCTCCAGCTACATCTTTCGCGCCTATCACCGGCTGCCGCCGCTGACCAACCCGCAGGGGGTGCCGGTCGGCGCGGTCTATGGCTATACGGCGATGCTGTGGAAGCTGGCCGACGGGCTCGACAAGGCTGAGGGGCCGACGCATCTGGCCGTGATCCTCGACCACAGCAGCCAGTCATTCCGCAACAGCCTCTACGACCAGTACAAGGCCAACCGGCCCGAGCCGCCAGAGGATTTGCGCCCGCAATTCCCGCTGATCCGCGATGCCACCCGCGCCTTTTCTCTGCCATGCATCGAGATGGAGGGCTATGAGGCCGACGACCTGATCGCCAGCTACACCGTCGCGGCGCAGGCGGCGGGATGGGACGTGACGATCGTTTCCTCCGACAAGGATCTGATGCAGCTGGTCACGCCCGATCCCAAGGGTGACGAGCCGCATGTCGACATGCTCGACACGATGAAGAATGTCCGCATGGGCCGTGAGGCGGTGTTCGAGAAGTTCGGCGTCGGCCCCGAGTTGGTCGGCGATGTGCTGGCGCTGATGGGCGACAGTGTCGACAATGTGCCGGGCGTGCGCGGTGTGGGACCGAAGACGGCGACCAAGCTGATTCAGGAATATGGCTCACTGGAAGCGGCGCTGGCCGGGGCCGAGACGATGAAGCCGTCCAAGCTGCGCGACAATCTGATCGAGCATGCCGACATGGCGCGCCTGTCCCGCCAGCTGGTCGAGTTGCATCGCGAATGTCCGCTGCCGCAACCGCTCGAGGAATTGCGGCTCGACGGCATCCCGACCGAACCGCTGCGCGATTTCCTGTTGCTGCACGGGTTCAAGAGCATGGCGGCGCGGATCGGCGGCGATGCGCCCGCTCCGGCGGCAGGCGCGGGTCCCAACCGGGCGGCGGCGATGGGCGGCGGAGTGCTGGGTGAGGCCTGGCAACCCAAGGGCAATGGCTCTACCGCTCCGGCCGCGCCTGCCCTGCCCGAGCATCCGGCGATTGACCGCAGCCGCTATGAGACGGTGACGACACTCGACGCGCTCGACCGCTGGATCGCTGAGGCCCGGGCCATCGGCCATGTCGCGATCGATACCGAGACCGACAGCCTCGACGCCATCACCGGCGGGTTGGTCGGCGTGTCGCTGTCCACCGCGCCGGGCAATGGCTGTTACATCCCGCTCGGTCACGGCGGGCATGACCTGCTCTCAGAGAAGCCAGAGCAATTGCCGATGGACGTCACGCTGGCCCGGTTGAAGCCGCTGTTCGCCGATGATGCGGTGCTCAAGATCGGCCACAACCTCAAATATGACATGGCGGTGCTGGCGCAGCATGGCCTGACCATCACGCCGCTCGACGACACGCTGCTGCTGTCCTTTGCGCTCGATGCCGGGCAACATGGCCATGGGCTTGACGAACTGGCCAAGCTGCACCTTGAGCATCAGTGCATCGCCTTCAAGGAGGTATGCGGGACGGGCAAGTCGCAGATCAGCTTTGCCGAAGTGCCATTGGACCGCGCCACGGAATATGCCGCCGAGGATGCTGAGGTCGCGCTAAGGCTGTGGATGTTGCTGCGCCATCGGCTTTGGCAGGAGGGCGGCACGAAAGTCTATGAGATGGTCGATCGGCCGCTGGTCGCCGCCGTCACCGCGATGGAGCGGCGCGGCATATTGGTTGACCGGGAAACACTGTCGCGCCTGTCCGGGACATTTTCGCAGGACATGGCGCGGCTGGAAGCGGCGATCCATGCCGAGGCGGGCGGCCCCTTCACCATCGGCAGCCCCAAGCAACTGGGTGAAGTGCTGTTCGACAAGCTCGGCCTGAAGGGAGGGCGCAAGGGCAAGTCCGGCGACTGGTCCACCGACCAGAGCGAGCTCGAACGGCTCGAACGCGATGGCGTGCCGATTGCCCGGATGATCCTCGAGTGGCGTCAGGTTGCCAAGCTCAAATCCACCTATAGCGACGCCTTGCAGGACCAGATCAACCGGGTGACCGGGCGTGTCCACACCAGTTACAGCCTGGTCGGCGCGCAAACCGGGCGCCTGTCCTCAACCGATCCCAATTTGCAGAACATACCGATCCGCAGCGAGACAGGTCGGCAGATTCGTGAAGCCTTTGTGGCGGCGCCGGGCAATGTCCTGATCGCCGCCGACTATAGCCAGATCGAACTGCGTCTGGCGGCGCACATGGCCGATGTGCCGCAACTCAAAGCCGCCTTTGCCGAAGGGGCGGATATTCACAGCCTGACAGCGGAGGAATTGTTCGGCGAGGTGACCCGCGACACGCGCGCCAAGGCCAAGACGGTCAATTTCGCCATCCTGTATGGCATATCCCGCTATGGCCTCGCCAGCCGGATGGAGATTTCGAACGATGAGGCGCAGGCGATCATCAGCCGCTATTTCGAGCGATTCCCCGGCATCAGCGACTATATGCAGCGCACGCTCGAAGGCGCGCGCGAGCGTGGCTACACCGAGACATTGTTCGGGCGGAAGACCTGGTTCCCGCGCATCAACAGCAAGAATCAGGGCGAGCGGCAGGGGGCGGAGCGCGCCGCGATCAACGCGCCGATCCAGGGGACCAGCGCCGACATCATCAAGCGCGCGATGGTGCGGATGGATGGTGCCCTGGCTGATGCCGGCCTGTCATCGGTCAGGATGCTGTTGCAGGTGCATGACGAACTGGTGTTCGAAGCCCCCGAGGGGTTGGTGGACGCCGCCATCCCGGTGATCAGGCGGGTGATGAGCCACGCCGCCGAACCTGCCGTGACGCTGAGCGTGCCGCTCGACGTCGAGGTGGGAACAGGCGCGAACTGGGGCGCGGCGCACTGAGGAGGTTGGCGGTTGCTAACCCAGCGGCATTTTTAAAGCAGGTTCAACTGGTCTTCCTCGGTCATGCGTATCACGCCATTGATTAGCCATTGCCAGTCTCGCAAGCGATGGGTGCCCATCGCTAATGCCATTCCCCGCGATGGGTAATCTTCCCCGAATTTCCAGCGCATCCACTCTAAAGCCTGCTGTTCATTTGTCTCGCTGCGTCGACGCAGAAAAGTGGCTTCGGTTTCCCAATCTTGGCACGTACCCCAGTGCTCACCGTCGTTGTCGCGAAAGTGGTATCGGAATTGATGGGAACAGGTTTCACGTGGCACTTCACTGGATGCGAATAGATCGCCTTGGGATCGTAGATTGCTGTAAATCATCTCTTGCTTCTGAAGCTCGTCTCGCGAGCGAGGTTCGCAAACAAAATCAATAATTTGACAAGAAAGCAAAGCCAGACTTTTGCCTAATTTTGCCTGCTCATCCAACGAACGCACTGCCACTCTTTGAATGAAAGCATTCCTCTCCTTTGGAGGAAGGTTGCCAATTATCTCAATTGAATCATGATCTACTCTGCGAGATTCATGTCGCTGATCTTGACTGGCTTTAGGCGCCCGCCAACGGTACTTTATTTTATTCCAGCGGGAAAATTTTCTCGAATCATCCAGATACCGAAAGGAAACTGGATACAATCGAACCCAATCGCCGTCTCTCGTCAATGCAGCAGTACATACCGTTTCACCGTGAGTTCGGCTCGCTCTAGGGGCCGCCTTTACGATGACATAGGCCTCGTCAGATCGATGCTCGAGCGAACTCTGACCGACCTTGCCTGGATGAATCGGCTTCACCTATTCCCTCCCTTACGCCCAAGTGGTTAACTCGGAACGAATAAAGAACAGAAAGGCGGTCTGCAACGATTTTTCGATGGCAATACCGAGCGTCACGCTCATAGCACAGCAAAACAGACTTTTTTTCAAAGGCTAGACTAGCAACATCTTTCAACGCTGACAGCGATGCATTTAAATCTAAGTGTGCATTATAAATGGCTTTAAATTCGTCAAATAGCCCAGCCTTAGCTGCCTCTCTGCCGTGCTTCGGGTCTCCAAGCTGACGGAAGTGGCGATAAATGATGCCTGCGCCTTCCAAGTGTCCAGCAAGCTGGTTCTTAGAAAAGCCCTTACGGCGTGACTGTGGCAGTTCGCGGATATCAATTACTTGCTCGATACCAACGCGTTGCAGCGTCACGAGGAAATCACATACAGATGCTCTTTCATAGCCGATCGTGAATAGTTCCATGGCACGTTCCTCGCATTGTCATGGTTAATATTCGACAAATGGGGCCGAAATGAGTCACCCCCGTTTGCGGGCCTGTCGATAGCTGCCGAGGAGACGGACGCTGTTGCAGTGGAAGGCCAGTTCCGCGAGCGCGCGGTCGATGTTGGCATCACCCGGTGCGCCTTCGATGTCAGCGTAAAATTCGGTGGCGGCAAAGCTGCCGCCCGACTGGTAACTTTCGAGCTTGGTCATGTTGACGCCATTGGTGGCGAAGCCGCCGAGCGCCTTGTAAAGCGCGGCGGGAACATTCTTCACCTCGAACACCAGGGTCGTCATCACCGGGCCGTCGCGGGGCGGGTCAATCGCTTCCTTGGCCAGAACGACAAAGCGGGTCATGTTATGGTCCGCATCCTCGATGCCGGTTTCATGCAGCGTCAGGCCATAGAGTTCGGCGGCAAGAGGCGGGGCAATGGCGGCGAGGCCCGCTTCGTCACTGTCGGCGACGACGGCGGCGGCACCGGCCGTATCGATGTAATTGACCGGGGAAATGCCCCGCGCGCGCAGCCAGTGGCGGCATTGGCCCAGCGCCTGAACATGGCTCATCGCCCGCGTCACCGGCGCAAGATCGCGGCTCATCAGGCCATAGCGGATCGGCAGGAAATGCTCGCCGACGATGTGCAGGCCCGATTCGGGCAACAGGAAATGGATATCGGCCACCCGGCCATGCAGCGAATTTTCGATCGGGATCATCGCCCTGAGCGCCGCGCCGGACTGGACCGCGTCAATCGCGTCCTCGAAACTGTAGCAGGGCAGCGGCAGGGCGTCGGCGTCATATTGGCGCACGGCTATATCGCTGTTGGCGCCCGGCGCCCCCTGAAAGGCAAAGGCGCGGGCCGGAGCCGCAGCGGCGGCGGCAACCATCTGATCGACGAGGCGTTGAGCCGAAGGTGAATAGCTGCCCATGGGCTGGCGCGATTAGACAAGCCGGAACGATGGCGCAAGCACTGCCAATGCAAAAGCACCGACTCCCCGCTTGCGCCCACGCCATGCCGCGATTAAGGGGAGCCGCAGATTCCACATGGGGTCGCCACGACTGCGCGTTTCTGGCGTGCACCGTGTGCCGCTCAAATTTCAGGATGGTTCCGGGGCGATGGACAACCGCAACAACACGATCTTTGGCTGGGTGCTGGGTGCCGGCATCGTCGCTTTGGGGCTGACCAGCGTCAGTACGAAGTTTTTTGCTCCCCATGCGCCTGAAAAGGCAGGCTATGCCGTTGAAGGTGCCGGTGGGGCCGCCGGTGGCGCGGCAGCTGGCCCGGCCATCGAAACGCTGTTGCAGACTGCCGATGCAGCCAAGGGTGAAGCGGTGTTCGGCAAGTGCGCCGCTTGCCACACGATCAATGCGGGCGGCGCCAATGGCATTGGCCCGAACCTCTATGGCGTCATGGGCACGGCAATAGGTGCCCATGTGCCGAGCTTTGCCTATTCCGACGCGCTCAAGACCCATGGCGGAAACTGGGACTGGTCCAATATGGATGCCTGGCTGGCTAGCCCGCGCCGGTTTGCCGATGGCACCAAAATGTCGTTCGCCGGGCTTTCGAGCGCTGAAGATCGGGCCAATCTGATGGTTTATCTGAACGCGCAGGGTTCAAATATCCCGCTGCCTGCGGCGCCTGCTGCTGATGCGGCTCCGGCTGAAGGCGACGCGGCGGCGGCCCCTGCTGAGGGCGACGCAGCTGCTGCGCCGGCTGATGCTGCTGCCGCTGCGGCCCCTGCCGCCAGCTAAGCGAACGCTGAACCAAACAAAAAGGCACCGGAGCGATCCGGTGCCTTTTTTGTTTGGGCGGGACACGACCGGCTCAGTCGGCGTCCGGCGCCCAGTCCCAGCATTCGGGCCGTTGGTCAGGCTCACTGCGGGCCAGCGCACCAAGCGGATCATCCTTCCAGAAATCACAGATGTGCGCCCAGGCTTCCTCGGCGGTTTCGACAAATTTGAACAGGTCGATATCACGACGGTTGATGACCCCTTCGTCGGCCAGCGCATCGAAATCGACCACCCGGTTCCAAAATTCCTTGCCGAACAACACGATAGGCATCGCCTTCATCTTGCCGGTCTGGACGAGGGTGAGCAATTCAAACGTCTCGTCAAACGTCCCGAAGCCGCCTGGAAAGACGCAAACGGCGCGGGCGCGCAGCAGGAAGTGCATCTTCCGCAAAGCGAAATAGTGGAACTGGAAGCTGAGTGACGGGGTGACATATTGGTTGGGCGCCTGCTCATGCGGCAGGACGATATTGAGGCCGACCGATTCCTTGCCACATTCATGGGCACCCCGGTTGGCGGCTTCCATGATAGAGGGACCGCCACCAGAGCAGACAACAAAATGCCGCCTACCCTGCGCATCACGGGGCACCGCGCTGGCCCGCGCCGCGAGCCGCTTGGCCTCGCGATAATAGGGTGCCTTGGCCGCGAGCCGTTCGGCGACCCGGCACTCTTCGGGCGTCTTAGCGGCCGCGACCAGCGCATCGGCATGGTCGGGGGAGGGAATACGGGCCGAGCCATAGATGACGAGCATCGA
This sequence comes from Sphingomonas lacunae, assembly GCF_012979535.1. Taxonomy (NCBI): domain Bacteria; kingdom Pseudomonadati; phylum Pseudomonadota; class Alphaproteobacteria; order Sphingomonadales; family Sphingomonadaceae; genus Sphingomonas; species Sphingomonas lacunae. Next base: position 1,321,511 of record NZ_CP053015.1, on the reverse strand, counting down.
GGCAATGTTCGCCTCATCCAGCAGCAGTTCGGGCTTGAGCAGTTCGAGCTGGAAACGGACCGGGCGCAAATCCTCGCGCAGCAGGAAATCCGTGTCCTGAAAGGCCAGTCTATACGCCGGGCTTTCTGTCTGGGGTGTGGGGAGGTTTTGCGTGGCAAAACGGGCGTCTTCGCGCGCATGATGGAAGCGCGAACCATTGGGTTTCTGGTCTGTCATTGGCGGGAGTCTAACGAGAATCTGTAAAGGTCACAAGAAAGCCGGCACCAATGCTTCAGCGACAATAGCCTTCGCCGCTCATGTCGAAGTGGAAGTGATTGGCATGAGGCGCATTATAGTCCGGCCCCAGAACGGTGCCGAACCGGCGACAGGCCGAAGCATGCAGCAGCCTGAGAAACTGTCGAGCGCGCGAATCACCGTTCCAGCCATCGAGCACTGTCACCCGGCGACCATCGGCAAGGACAAAGCCGGAAACATCGATCGCATTGGCAAAGGCATGTTGCGACAAGCGACCCGAGCGTCCACCATAGATATTGCGGCAACTATAGGTGCCAAAGGTTTCAACCCGCACGACATCCTGGCCATAAATCTGACGTCCGGCCGGTTTTACCGCATGATTGACCCAGGCAACAAAGTTGCGGGCGAGCGGACAGGTCATCACGCCAAGATTGGTTGTCTGGGTGCCGATGTCGTTGAGCCGCAAACTGCCGCGGGCGCTGCAGCCGCCGCCGAAGTCCTGATCGGGCAAGGGAGTGAAGCGCACACCCGTTTCATTGAGCTGGGCGAAGCAGGCGCGGGTGGCAGGCGCAGGCGCGGGCAAGGCCGGTCGCGAAGCCGTCGGCCGGCTGGTCGATGGCGGGCCATCGCCACGCCGTTCCGGCCCACCGCCAACGCAGGCGCTGACCAACAGCGCAAGAGCAAGCGGAAAAAGGCGAAAGACGCGGTTCATCCCCTTGGTTCTACCTATGGCTGGTGAAAGGATGGTTAATCACTGGCAACCATAAACAACCGGATTGGCATGATTTTTCCTGTCACTTGCGCGAGGGTCTTTGGTGCAGTGCATCACATTTGCTTGACTTCCCGCCGCGTGCCCCTAGACGCGGCGACGGGCCACGCTCCCCCAACGGTGCGCGAGCTCTCTGCAAGGAGAGAAGACATGACTGATGCTGTGAAGCCTGCGGCGCTGCCCGCACGGCCATTTTTTTCTTCCGGTCCCTGCGCCAAGCCGCCGGGCTGGTCCCTTGAAAAGCTCGCCACCGAATCACTGGGCCGGTCACACCGCGCCAAGATCGGCAAGACGCGCCTGCAACTGGCCATCGATCTGATGCGCGACGTGCTGCAGGTGCCCGACACACACCGCATCGGCATTGTTCCCGGATCGGACACCGGCGCCGTCGAAATGGCGCTTTGGACGATGCTTGGCGCGCGCGCCGTCACCATGCTGGCGTGGGAAAGCTTTGGCGAAGGCTGGGTGACCGACGTCAACAAACAGCTCAAGCTCAACGCCACCGTGCTGGGCGCGCCCTATGGCGAACTGCCTGACCTGTCGGCGGTCGATTTCTCAAACGATGTCGTCTTCACCTGGAACGGCACCACGTCGGGCGTGCGCGTTCCCAATGGCGACTGGATCGCCGACGACCGCGAAGGCCTGACCTTCAACGACGCGACCAGCGCGGTGTTTGCCTATGACATGCCGTGGGACAAGCTCGATGTGACGACCTTTTCCTGGCAGAAGGTGCTGGGCGGCGAAGGTGCGCATGGCGTCATCATCCTCGGGCCGCGCGCGGTTGAGCGGCTGGAAAACCACACCCCGGCCTGGCCACTGCCCAAGGTGTTCCGCCTGATGAGCAAGGGCAAGCTGGCCGAAGGCGTGTTCAAGGGCGAAACAATCAATACGCCGTCGATGCTGGCTGTCGAAGACGTCATCTTCGCGCTGGAATGGGCCAAGGCGGTCGGCGGCTTGCAGGGGCTGAAGGCCCGCAGCAATGCCAATGCCGCTGCGCTTGACGCGATTGTCAGCGCCCGCTCCTGGCTCGGCCATCTCGCCGCTGATCCGGCCACCCGCTCGACCACCAGCGTCTGCCTGACGGTCGAAGGGGCGGACGCCGATTTCATCAAGGCCTTTGCCGGCCTCCTCGAAAAGGAGGGCGCCGCCTATGACATCGCCGGATACCGCGATGCCCCGCCGGGACTGCGCATCTGGTGCGGCGCGACCGTCGACACGGCCGACATCGAAGCGCTCGGACCCTGGCTCGACTGGGCCTGGGCTTCGCTGAAGGCTGCCTGAATATTGATCCGGTCATCCCCGCGAAGGCGGGGAGCCATCACCTGACATTTCCCAAACCGCGATGTGGCCGGATGGATTCCCGCCTTCGCGGGAATAACGAGGAAAAAGCCATGACCAAGCCCAAAATCCTGATTTCCGACAAGATGGACCCCCGCGCCGCCGAGGTGTTTCGCGAGCGCGGCTGCGAAGTCGATGTCATCACCGGCAAGACGCCGGAAGAACTGGCCGCGATGATCGGCGCCTATGATGGCCTCGCCATCCGTTCTTCGACCAAGGTGACCAAGGCGATCCTCGACGCCGCCACCAACCTCAAGGTCATCGGCCGCGCCGGCATCGGCGTCGACAATGTCGACATCCCCTATGCCTCGGCCAAGGGCGTGATCGTGATGAATACGCCATTCGGCAACTCGATCACCACCGCCGAACATGCCATCGCCATGATGTTCGCCCTCGCCCGGCAAATCCCCGAAGCCAATGCCCAGACCCAGGAAGGGCTGTGGCCCAAGAACGGCTTCATGGGCGTCGAGCTGACCGGCAAGACGCTCGGCCTGATCGGGGCTGGCAACATCGGTTCAATTGTTGCCGACCGCGCGCTCGGCCTGAAGATGAAGGTGGTCGCCTATGACCCCTTCTTGTCCGCCGAACGCGCCGTTGAACTGGGCATTGAAAAGGCTGATCTCGACACGCTGCTGGGCAAGGCGGATTTCATAACGCTGCACACCCCGCTGACCGAACAGACCCGTAACATCCTGTCCCGCGAAAATCTCGCCAAGGCGAAGAAGGGCGTGCGCATCATCAATTGTGCGCGCGGCGGCCTGATCGACGAAGCGGCGCTCAAGGACGCGCTCGACAGCGGCCATGTCGCTGGGGCTGCGCTCGACGTGTTTGTCGAGGAACCGGCCAAGGCTTCGCCGCTGTTCGGCACGCCCAACTTCATCTGCACCCCGCACCTCGGCGCATCGACCGACGAGGCGCAGGTCAATGTCGCGATCCAGGTCGCGGAGCAGTTGTCCGATTATCTGGTCAATGGCGGCATCACCAACGCGCTGAATGTGCCGAGCCTGTCAGCCGAGGAAGCGCCGAAGCTCAAGCCCTATATGGCGCTGGCGGAAAAGCTCGGCCGTCTGGTCGGCCAACTGGAAGGCGATGCCATCACCAGCGTCGCCATCGAAACCGAAGGCGCCGCGGCCCAGCTCAACCAGAAGCCGATTGTTGCCGCTGTCCTCGCCGGACTGATGCGCGTTTATTCTGACACGGTGAACATGGTCAACGCACCGTTCCTCGCCAAGGAACGCGGGCTTGACGTCCGCGAGGTGCGCCATGACCGTGAAGGCGTGTATGCGACGCTGTTGCGCATCACCGTGACGACCGCGGACGGTTCGCGTTCTGTAGCCGGCACCATTTTCGGCAAAGGCGAGCCGCGCCTTGTCGAGATTCATGGCATCAAGGTCGAAGCCGATCTCGATGGCGACATGTTGTTCGTCGTCAACGTCGACGCGCCGGGTTTCATCGGCCGGTTGGGTTCCGCACTGGGTCAGGCCGACGTCAATATCGGCACGTTCCACCTGGGTCGCCGCGATGCCGGCGGCGAGGCCGTGCTGTTGCTGTCGGTTGATGGCGCGGTGCCCGAACCGGTTCTTTGGTCAATCTGTCAACTCGACGGTGTGAAGAAGGTGAAGGCGCTGCGTTTCTGAACGGACCGCAAAACCGGCCGCGCGGCCATCAGCGATCCGCGCAAGGCCGTTCCATGGCGTGCCCCCGCACCCACTCTCCCGCTCCGGGGTGCGGGCACGCCATGGTTTGCATTGCTATTCTGCTGGATTAAGGCAGTCGCGACATGACCCGAACGACTCCGAAGCTGTTGCCCGAAGGCCTGCGTGACCGGCTACCCGAAGAGGCCGAGGCCGCTTCACGCGTGACCCGCGCACTGATCGACGCGATGGCCGGCCATGGCTATCGCCGGATCGCTCCGCCGATCGCCGAGTTTCGCGAAACACTGGCCGGAGACGCGCACGACCCCGCCTCACGCGACCTGTTGCGCTTCACTGATCCCGTATCGCGCCGCACGCTCGCCATTCGTCCGGACATCACGCGGCAGGTCGGTCGCATTGCCACTTCGCGCCTGTCGTCTGCAGCACGCCCGCTTCGCCTGTCCTATGCCGGGCAAGTGGTGAAACTGACCGCGACGACCCTCTGGCCCGACCGGGAAATGATGCAGGTCGGCGCCGAACTGATCGGCAATGACAGTCTCTCCGCTGTTACCGAAGTACTGACGGTGGCCGTCGACGCGCTGATCGCCGCCGGTGTCACGGGCATTACGGTCGACCTGACATTGCCCGATCTGGTGGACACTCTTGCGGCCACAGCCTTTCCGCTGGATGCCGATGCGATTGAAGCAGTCAAGGCAGAACTGGACGCTAAGGATGCCGGCGCGCTGGCCGGATTGGGGGCACAGGCGTATCTTCCGCTGATTGCCGCTACCGGCCCCTTCCCCAAGGCGCTTGACAGGCTGCGCGCCATCGATGCCGGCGGGGTCCTGGCCAGCCGCATTGCCGCGCTGGAGGCGCTCGCGGCGAGCGTTGGGGACCGGGTCACCGTCACGCTTGACCCGACCGAACGACATGGTTTTGAATATCAAAGCTGGATCGGTTTTTCGATCTTCGTCGCCGGTCATGCGGTAACCATTGGCCGTGGCGGCAGCTATGCCATCACGCACCCTGATGGCCGCATTGAACCGGCGGTCGGATTCTCGCTCTATCCCGATCCATTGATCGGTGCGGGACTGGGTGTCGAGGTGAACGAGGCGAGGGCGCTGTTCCTGCCGATCGGCCATGATGTCTCAGCGGCGGCTCGTCTGCGCAGCGAAGGCTGGGTGACCATCGCCGCCCTCGCCGACAGCGATGACCCGCAAGCGCTGGGCTGTACCCACAAGCTGGCAGGTGGAGCAGCGGTCAGTCTCTGATCACCGTCCCTCGATGCGCCGCATAAAGGCCTCTACCGACGCATTGCCCGCATAGCCCGGCGTGCCGAATTCGACATTCATGCGGCGGTGTCGTTGCATCACGCTCCGGTCGTCAAAGTGGATGCCCTGCTGCTGGACGCGTGCGCCCGCTCGCTCCAACCCACCGGCCAGCCGTGCAGACTGGCTGACAGCGTCATCGCGGCCGCTATCAAACAGGATCAGCCAGTCGGGTGCATCCTGGCCGCCCGAATGGGTGGTGGGAGACAAGGCGCGCTGGCGAACAGGATCTGTGCCAAAGGCGGGGACATAGGTGCGCCGCATCATGAATCGACCGCCTTCCTGCATCTGCTGTACCACATCATAAGCGGCCCCATCTATCGGGATGACCCCGCGGATTGCTGCAAAGCCCGAACCTGCATAGCGCGGGTCAGTACCCACCAGAGCCGAAAGGTGCGCCCCGGCGCTGTGACCGAGCAACAGGATGCGATCGGGGTCAAAACCGTGCTCGGCAGCCTCACTGCGCAACCGGACAATTGCCCGTCCGATGTCAGCAGCCTGCTCCTCGACCGGGGCTTCGGGCAGCAATCGGTAGCCGACAGAGGCAAAGGCCCATCCATGTGCCGCAAACCACGCAGGTTTTTCGGCCACCATCTCCGGTGCGCCATGCTGCCAGCCACCACCGTGGACATAGATGGCCAGCGGAGGGCGGCGGCTTCCCGTGCCTGCGCCGCCAGGAGCCGGCCAGAAGCGGATGCGTTGCGCCTCACTGTTGCCATAGCGGATCAGCGTGGAACCAGGAGGCAGGGCCGTAGTACCGGCTCCCGCCTCTGAATCGCCGCCACGTCGCCGCGCGAGCATGCCACCAAGGCGTCCTGAACGTCGTTGCAACTGTGCTGCCGGCTGCGCCGGTTCGGCCGCGGCAAATCCTGGAGTGGCAAACATCAGGGCAAGCGACAGGGTGAGCATGGTGGTCCTCGCTGGTCGTTACGCGTCAATCGAGCATCAGGGCTAAAGTCCAAATGTCGCACAAGATTGAAAGTCTTTGCCATGATTGTCTTCCGCTTCGTCCTGTCCCGACTTGACCCAACCGGGCCATCCCACTATCCGCGCAGCAACAGCCGGGGCACCCTTTGGCCCCAACGAACCATCCCCACGCCGAGTCCTGTCGAAGGGCGTGTTGAGGATCCACCTTGGCGGGGTGGAGGAGCATATCCATGGCAAATGTCGCGGTGATCGGCGCCCAATGGGGTGACGAGGGCAAGGGCAAGATTGTCGACTGGCTGGCCAGCCGCGCCGATGCCGTTGTCCGTTTCCAGGGCGGTCACAATGCCGGCCATACGCTGGTGGTGGGCGAAAATGTGTATAAACTCTCGCTGCTCCCCTCCGGCATCGTCACCGGCACACTGTCGATCATCGGCAATGGCGTCGTGCTCGACCCTTGGGCCTTGCAGGCCGAAGTGGAAAAGCTGCGCGGTCAGGGCGTCGTCATCACCCCGGACAATTTTGCCATCGCCGACAATTGCCCGCTGATCCTCCCCTTCCATCGCGACCTTGACGGTCTGCGAGAGGCGGCGGCTGGCAGTGGCAAGATCGGCACGACAGGGCGCGGCATTGGCCCGGCGTATGAGGACAAGGTTGGCCGCCGGGCCATCCGCGTCTGTGACCTTGCTCATCTCGACCAGCTCGACCCGCAGATCGACAGGCTGTGCGCGCACCATGACGCGCTACGCGCCGGATTTGGTCAGCCGCCGATCGACCGGGCCAAGCTGCTCGCCGACCTTGGCGGGATTGCCGACTTTGTCCTTCAATATGCGCAGCCGGTGTGGAAGCGCCTGAATCAGGTGCGCAAGGCCGGTGCCCGCATCCTGTTCGAGGGCGCACAGGGCGTGCTGCTCGACATTGACCATGGCACCTATCCCTTCGTCACCAGCTCGAACACCGTTTCGGGCACAGCGGCCAGCGGGTCGGGCCTTGGCCCCAGCGCCATCGGCTTCGTGCTGGGCATCGCCAAGGCTTATACGACCCGCGTCGGTTCAGGTCCGTTCCCGACCGAACTGGACGACGAAATCGGTCAGCGGCTCGGCGAGCGCGGCCATGAATTTGGCACTGTCACCGGACGCAAGCGCCGCTGTGGCTGGTTTGATGCCGTGCTGGTGCGACAGGCCTGTGCCGTATCGGGCGTGACCGGCATCGCGCTGACCAAGCTTGACGTGCTCGATGGGTTCGAGACGATCCGCATCTGCACCGGCTATCGCCTGCGTGGACAGGTGCTCGACTATTACCCCAGCCATGCGGCTGATCAGGCCGCCGTCGAGCCCATCTATGAGGAGATGCCCGGCTGGCAGGAAACAACCGCAGGTGCGCGCAGCTATGCCGACCTGCCGGCGCAGGCGATCAAATATATCCAGCGCGTGCAGGAGTTGATCGAAACGCCGATCGCTCTCGTTTCGACCAGTCCCGAACGCGAGGACACCATCCTGATCCGCGACCCCTTCACCGATTGAGGCAGGGGGATCGCGGCCCTGGATCAGCCGCTCTTCATCTCCTTGCCGAGCAGCAAACTGGCACGCCAGAAGAAGAAGGCCGGGATCAGGCCCAGCCAGGCAGCGCCATAGAGGACCCAGCGGACACTTTCCTGTCCGGCCACAGGCTGGAGATAGTCGGATAACATGCCAAAAGCGAGCGGCCCGGCACCAAGACCGATTAGGTTCTGGCCAAAAACGACCATTGACGCAGCCACTGACCGAAGTTCGGGACGCACGAGCCCCTGCACACAGGCATAGGCGGGGCCATAATAGGCAGCGTTGAGAATGGTTGGCACGATGAGCAACAGCACCGCGATCTGCCAACTTTCCACCGTGTAACCGAGGAACAGGATCGGCGCGGCAATGGCCATGCCATAGGCCGGGAAGGTTAGCAGGTGGCGTTTGTCCTTGGTGCCATAGACGTCAGCGATCTTGCCCCCCAACCAAGTGCCGATGATCCCCGCGACACCGAGTGCGATTGCCATCGACAGGCCGGCCTGGGTAGTCGACAGGCCATGGCTGCGGATGAAGAAGCTGATCGTCCACAATCCCTTTCCATAGGAAAGAAAAGCCGTGACAGACGCCGCAATGAACAACCAGGTAAAGGCCTTTGACGAAAAAGCCTCCCGGATGGCCGAAGCGACCGATTGCCTGGCAGGCGCCGACGGATCGGGTGAACGTTCGGCTTCTCGCGCGGCGGCTCGCGACGCGGGGCTGCGCGGTTCCTTGATTAGCAGCGGCACGACGAGCGCGAGCAGCAGGCCGGGCGCTCCGACCAGCCAAAGAGCGGCTCGCCAGCCGTAAAGATCGTTGACGGTCCCACCGATGATCAGGCCGAGCAGGCTGCCGATCGGCACGCCAAGGCCGAAAAAGGCGATGGCCGAGGACCGGCGCTCCGCTGGCACAGAATCAGCGATCAGCGAGTGGGCGGATGGGGTGCATCCCGCCTCGCCCACGCCGACACCAATGCGGGCCATTAGCAACTGCCAGAAATTGCCGACGAAGCCGCACAATGCGGTCATCAATGACCAGACGGCGAGAGATACGGAAATCAGTGTCACCCGGTTGGTGGAGGCCCTGTCGGCATAGCGGGCGATGGGAATGCCGAGGACAGCGTAAAAGACGGCGAAGGCCGGACCGGCAAGCAGGCCTAGCTGCGTATCGCTGAGCCCGAGCTCGGCCTTGATGGGTTCCGCCAATATGTTGAGAATCTGCCGGTCGAGGAAGTTGAGGATATAAACCAGCAACAGGACCCAAAGCATGGCCCGCGCGGCTGGCATAGGTGTAGTCGGCGCGGCAACGCCACTGGTGGCTGTTGGGGGGTAGGCCACGGTGTCTCTCTCCACTTATTCTTGTCCCCCCATAAAGCCGCGCGGCGACCGACTTGTCAAAGTCTGCGAGCAGACCGCCCGACAAATGCGACAGACGGAGTGGAGGGATCGGCACCGGTCACATCGCGTCCCGCCACATGTGATACGGGGTCGGAAAGAGAGGTCGCCGCATGACGAGCTGAGAAACCACCAGTCTGTTGTCTAGAGACGACGGCATCTTGTCGCGTTCGTTGCGCGACAGGATCGAGACCATTGCCTTTGGCGCGATCCAGTGGCCGTGGCTGTTGAGATCGTTGCGTGGCGGAAGCCGAACAGAGAAAGCCGCACTGTTGCAGCGCCTCGGCCTGTCAGAAGACGCCCTGCCCAACCTTGGCAGCTGGAAAGCCGATACCCGTTTCCTGATGCACATTGCTGACGCCGTCGAAGTACTGCGCCCACAGGTGGTAGTCGAACTGGGATGCGGGGCGAGCAGCCTGATCATCGCCAAATCGCTCTCGCTGCACGGCGGTGGCCCACTGATCAGCTATGACCAGCATGCCAATTTCACAGCTGCAACCGGCAGCTGGCTTGCCGGTCATGGCCTTGCCGCAGACATGCGCCATGCGCCATTGGGCACGCCGCCGGGTGATTGGCCGGGGTTATGGTATCAGCTTGAAGATGTGCCAGCCGCAATCGACCTTCTGGTTATAGATGGGGCTCCATGGGCGCTGCATCCGCTGGTGCGTGGCGCGGCGGAAAGCCTTTTTCCACGCCTGTCCGACAAGGCCATGATCCTGCTCGACGATGCGGCCCGTCCCGGCGAGCGGCTGGTCGTCCGCCGATGGCGCCAACGCTGGCCCGCCATGCGGTTCGACCATGACCGGCGAGGGGCAAAGGGAACATTGATCGGCCGCTGGCGCCAGGCGGCCTAAGCCTGCCCGTGCCACACCCGCCCCGTTATCCATTCAATATATGCGCGGCAGGAGACCACGCCTGATTTTCTCTGCGCCTTCGCGTTCCAGCATCTCAAGGGGCACGTGGATGGTCTGAATGGCGAGGCGGACTTCGACAAGAAAGGCGATCAATCCAGCTGTGAGCAACAGCATGGCGAGGATGAAGGCGGCAGCCACTGCCGTCGCCAGATCGTCACGGCCATTACCGACGGCAAACAGCATTGCCACCATGATGCAGACGACGATGGCGCAGCCAACGCACAACGCAATCGACCAGTTGATCACGCCCATGCGCCGGTCGAGCCGCCGCAATTCGCGCACCACCCGTTCATGTTCCAGCCCCTCGGTATCACCATAGCGCTGTTGCAGGTCTCGTGCGCGGTCGACCACCCTCGCCAGCCGGCCGGTTACAACATTGAGGAAGCTCCCCGTCGCCACCAGCAAAAAAGCCGGAACCAGGCTGAGCTGGATGGTTTCGGCGATCATCAGCAGCGGCCCCTGCTGCTATCGCGGCTTGCGGGATCATCCGCCGGGTCTATCTCTTCTGATTGGCGCAGCGTCCAGTCATTGTCCGGAACCGGTGGTGCATCGCCTGCGTCATGGCGCCAGATCCAGACATTGGCCATGCAATCAGGCTCTGCCAGCCTGACGGTTTCACGCGCGTAATCGGGCCCCTCATAATGATCGAGCTCTGACCAAAGCGCAGGATCGAGCACCTCAAGCAGATCGGCGGCCACCTGGGTTGATGATTTTTCCGACGGCGGCAGGAGGCCGGGGTACCCTCCCAGATCAACGATGCGACCAGCTATGCGACACGGCCCGAGGAATCGGGTGCGTTCGGCAAGATGAAACGCGGCATAGGCCCGCCCACCGGGACGCAAAGTGCCATAGACTGCTACAGGGCCCTTTGGCGTCTTCGCGGAACCGTTGGTCATGCGGCGTCGGCGGATGCCCCGGCGCTGTTGACGCCTTTTGACCGGAACCACTGCTTGATGTTGCGCGCCGCCTGGCGGATTCGCTGCTCATTCTCGACCATGGCGATGCGGACATAGCCTTCGCCTTCCTCGCCATAGCCGACACCAGCGGCGACGGCGACGCCGGCCTCGGTCAGCATTTGCTTGGAGAATTCAAGGCTGCCCATTTCGCGAAACGCGGGCGGCAGGGGCGCCCAACAGAACATCGACGCCTTGGGCACCGGAATCTCCCAGCCGGCCTTGCCAAAGCTTTCGACCAGCACGTCACGCCTTTTCTGGTACAGCTGGCGGTTCTGTTCGACAATGTCCTGCGGGCCGTTGAGAGCCGCCACCGCCGCCGCCTGGATGGGCGTGAAGGCACCATAATCGAGATAGGATTTGACCCGGGTCAGCGCGGCGATCAGCGTCTTGTTGCCCACCGCAAAGCCGATGCGCCAGCCGGCCATCGAATAGCTTTTCGACAGTGAGGTGAATTCGATCGCAACATCCTTGGCTCCCGGCACCTGCAGGATCGAGGGCGTCGGATTGCCGTCATAATAGAGTTCGGAATAGGCGAGGTCGGAGAGGACCCACAGGCCATGTTCCTTGGCGAAGGCAACCACGCGCTCGTAAAAGGCGAGGTCCACGACTTCGGCAGTCGGGTTCGACGGATAGTTGACGATCAGCACGCTCGGCTTTGGCACGGTGAAGCGGACCGCGCGTTCGAGGCTCTCGAAATAGCGTTCGTCAGGCGTCGTCGGGACGGCGCGTATGGTGGCGCCGGCGATGATGAACCCAAAGGTGTGAATGGGATAGCTGGGGTTGGGCGCCAGCACGACATCGCCCGGCGCGGTGATCGCCTGGGCTAGGTTGGCAAGCCCTTCCTTGGAACCGAGCGTGACCACGACCTCGCTTTCGGGATCGACGGTTACACCAAAACGGCGACCATAATAATTGGCCTGCGCGCGGCGGAGGCCGGGAATGCCCTTTGATGCAGAATAGCCATGTGCCTTGGGATCGCGGGCCACCTCGCACAGCTTGTCGATGACATGCGGCGGCGGTGGCAGATCAGGGTTGCCCATGCCCAAATCGATGATGTCCTCACCCGCGGCCCGCGCGGCGGCCCGCATCGCATTCACTTCAGCGATGACATAGGGCGGCAGGCGCTTCATGCGGTAGAATTCGTCGGACATGGTGCTTCTCTGATGGCGCAACCCGGCATTGGGCGCAGCCACTGCTATACGCCGGTTTTGCCGATGCACAAATGCAGGATTGGTAGCTAGGCCAGGCCGATGCGAAGAGGATCAATCCTCTTCCTCATCCCAATCATCGTCGTCGTCCCAGTCATCATCGTCATCATAGGGTTCGTCTTCGGCCCCAGCCGGCTCTGGCTGCTGATCACGGAAAAACTCCCTGAGATCTATCACCTGGTGCACCGCGCGCTTGAGTTCGGCAGACAGGGTTGATGCCAGAGCGGCTGCCTCAACCCTGATTCCCCGGCGGCGCAACTTGTTTGCAAGATAGGAGAAATCTCCATCGCCGGTGACCAGCACAACCACATCCGGTCGCGCATCAATGGCAAATTCAAGTGCATCCATTGCCATCAGCATGTCGATGTTGGCAGCAAATCGGGGCGGATCATAGCCGAAGAGTTGCTTGCCCCGCCAGGCGACCACCATGATGCCATGATTTTCCAGAGCCATGCGCAACCGATGCTTGCTGTCATAGGCCCGCTGCCAATTTTCAGGCATGTCCTCGGCCCGCCTTTCCGGTGGGAGGCCCAGATAGACAACCATTTCAACAATCTGGCGACGGCCACGATCACTCAGCCAATTCTTCAGGCCGACAATGTCGGGGCGATAATTGGCGGCGCGAGCGCCCTTCTGGAAATTGGCTTCATCGACAAAGATAAGGGTGCGCATGACAAACTCTCCCAAAAACAGGACAAACCGGAATCAAAAACGTTACTCTTGGTACATAGCAAAATATCAGTCAGATGCCCAGCATGCCTCGAACCGCCTGTCGCGCGGTTGCCCGCATTCGCCCAATGTCGAGCGTCGGATCCAACAGCAGTTCCACCGCAATGCCCAGTTGCAGACTGCCGATGCTGAGCGCAGTGGCATCCGCGTCAACCTTTGCGGAAATGGTCCCTGATGCCTGCCCTGCCTCGATAAGGTCACGCAAACGCACGCGAACCTGCTCATGGGCATCGAGAAAGGCCGGGCGATTATCCGCCCGGTTGCCGACCGCCACCGCCATCATGACAAAATAGGCGCGCACCAGTTCGTCCGTCTGCACCACTTCCAGCAGTGTGTCTGTCCAGCTCAGGATCAGTTCGGTCGCGTCAGGCCTGTCCAACATGGCAAGCGCAGCAGTTGTTCGCGCTTCGAGTCGCCGCTGGACAAAGGCGATGACCGCCCGGACCAGCCCGTCCTTTGACCCGAATTTGGCACTGGCGAGGCCGCGGCTGTAGCCGGCAAGTTCACCAATCCGGTCGAATGTCGCGGCGGCAAAGCCTTCGCCTTCAATGACCCGGGCAGCGGCTTCGAGCAGCCGTATCTCGCTCTCATCCGACCGTTCGGCTTGGCTGCGGCGACGCGCCGGGCCGGTGACCTTTGCCGGAGCCCGGGCAGCATGACGCGGCAGGCGCTTGCTCCGCGCTGTGCGGGGGGAAGAGGGCGAACCGGAGGCTGTCATTGGCAACAGCTGTAGCAACTTATTTGTTGACTGTATAGCAAATGTGTAACAGCATGCGGATTGTCAGAAGATAAAACAGAACGCCCGCCCACCCCCCGATCCGGCTCACCGGACCTGCTGAGAGAGACTGTCATGACCGCCACCATTTCCCCCGACCTTTCGAACATCATTGTTGACCCGCTGGCCTATCAGAATGGCGATGCGGTTGATGAAGCGTTCAAGGCGATCCGTCGCGACAGCCCATTCGCCAAGGCCCAGGCGAGCGAATATGACAATTTCTGGGTGGTCAGCCGCCACGCCGATGTCATGGAAATCGAAAAGCAGGCCAGTCTATTCCAGAACAGCCCGCGATCATCGACCATTTCGCCCAAGGCGACCGAGGGCGTGGTCAAATTCCTGACCGGCGGAGAGTCCAACCTGATCCGGAGCCTCGTCGCGGTTGACGGAGCCGAGCACAAGGCGCTTCGCGGGATCGTCTTTCCGGCCATGACCCCGCAAAAGGTGCGCGGTCTGGAAGATGATGTCCGTCGTATCGCCAAGGGTTATGTCCAGCAGATGCTCGACAAGGGTGGCGCCTGTGACTTTGCGGAGGATATTGCCTTTTGGTACCCACTGCGCGTGATCATGAGCGTGCTTGGCGTCCCGCAGGAAGATGAACCCTATCTCCTCAAGCTGACGCAGGAATTGTTCGGTGCCTCCGACCCGGAAATGAACCGCGACAAAAAGGAAGTGACCGCCGAGGAGGCGCTGCAAGGCCTGCTCAAGACCAATGCCGATCTGGAAGCCTATTTCGCCGAGGTCACCAAGAAGTTTCGCGCCAACCCTGATGATGCGGCGGTCAACAGCCTGATCGCCAATGCGACTATCGACGGCGAATATCTCAACCATCGACAGATCATGGGCTATTACATCATCGCCGCGACGGCGGGGCATGACACTACCTCAAACACTACCGCAGGTGCACTGTGGGCCCTGGCCGAACGGCCTGAACTGTTCGCCCGGCTGAAGGCCGAGCCTGAGCTGATCGGTGCCTTTACCGAGGAGAGCATCCGCTGGGTCACGCCGGTCAAGCATTTCATGCGCACCGCCGTCGAAGACACCGAGTTTCGCGGGCAACAGATCAAGGCTGGCGAGTGGTTGATGCTGCCCTATCAATCGGCCAACCGCGACGAGGATGTGTTCGACAATCCCTTCGAATTCTCGATTGACCGCAAGCCCAACCGCCATGTTGCCTTTGGCTATGGCCCGCACGTCTGCCTGGGACAGCATCTCGCCCGGATGGAAATGCGCGTGCTGTGGGAGGAACTGTTGCCGCTGCTCGGATCGGTCGAGCTTGACGGCACGCCCGAGCGCACCCGCTCAAGCTTTGTCTGCGGTCCCAAGCATGTGCCGGTTCGCTATACTGTCAATTGACCTTCGCGCCCATCCGGTGTGATGGGGAACAAACAGGCTGACGATCAAGGGAGTGGGCCATGGCCGACGAAGCATATAAGGTTTGGCAGTGTCTCAACTGCGGCTACATCTATGATGAGGAAGCGGGCGATCCTGACGAGGGCCTGGCCCCTGGAACCCGCTGGGCCGACATTCCCGAAGACTGGATTTGCCCGCAGTGCGGATCGGGCAAAATCGACTTTGAAATGGTCGAAATGTAATTGGGTCAACACCGCTTGACAGCACAGGCACCGCAGGCCACTGTATTGTTCATATGATACAGTTCCTGAGGAGCCTGTGATGACCCGTTTGTCCCATCGCCTGTTGATTGCCTGCGCGCTTGGCGCTCTCGCCGTTCCCGCCGCCGCACAGTCCAGCCCGGCCGCCCCGGCGGCGGCTGCAGAGACCGCAGCAGCTCCGGTCCGCTATACCGCTGCGCAATTTTTCGAAACGACCAGTTACAGCATTGGCGGCGGTGGCCATGCCTTTTCGCCGGACGGCACGCATTTGCTGATTTCAAGCAACAAGTCCGGAACCTTCAACGTTTATGCCATGCCTGTTGGCGGCGGTGAACCAGTGGCACTGACCAGTTCGACCACCGACGGCCGCTTTGCTGTCTCCTTTTTCCCGCGGGATGAGCGTATCCTGTTCGAAGGCGACAGCGGTGGGAACGAACTTGACCACATCTATGTCCGCGCCGCCGACGGCACCGTCCGTGACCTGACCCCTGGCGATCGGCTGAAGGCTCAGTTCGCTGGCTGGAGCCGTGATGGCGCGACCTTCTTCATCGCCACCAATGAGCGTGATCCGGCTGCCTTCGACGTCTATGCCTATGACGCGACGAGCTATGAGCGGCGGATGATCTTCCGCAACAGCGGCAGTGTCTTTCCAGTCGCCGTTTCCCCTGATGGGCAGCACATAGCCCTGCAACAACAGCTGAGCGCAGCGGACAGCGACCTCTATCTTGCCGAAGCGGCATCGGATTCAGCGCCACGTTTGATTGCCACCAGCCCTGATGCCAATGTCAACCATGGCGCCTATGGATTCACCCCCGATGGCCGGGCACTGGTCTATGCAACCGATGAACATGGTGAGTTTGCCCAGGCCTGGACCTATGATCTGGCCAGTGGCGAACGCGCGCCGCTGGTCCAGGCCGACTGGGATGTCGCCTTTGTTGATCAGTCGCGTTCCGGCCGGTACCGGATACAGGCCCTCAACGCTGATGGATCGACCGCGCTCAGCATCATCGATACCCGTACCGGCCAGCCGGTGGCACTGCGCGGAGTCCCGGCGGGCGATCTGGGAGGTGTTCAGTTCAACGCCGACGAAAGCTCGGTCGCGTTCACAGTCAATAGCGACACCAGCCCGCGCGACATTTTCGTCGCCAACCTCGCCGACGGCCAGGCCCGCCGCCTGACCCATGCGCTCAACCCGGCGATCGACGAGGCGCGCCTGGTTGAGGCGAGCGTGGCCCGCTTTGCTTCCTATGACGGGCTCCAAATCCCCGGCATTCTCTATCGCCCGCATGAAGCGAGCGCGACCAATCCGGTGCCGGCCATCGTCCTCGTCCATGGCGGTCCCGGCGGTCAGAGCCGTCGCGGCTACAGCTCGATGGTCCAGCATCTCGTCAACCACGGCTATGCGGTTTACGCGATCAACAACCGTGGCTCGTCGGGCTATGGCAAGACTTTCTTCCACATGGACGACAAGCGCCATGGTGATGTCGACCTGCGCGATGTGACCGCTGCGCGCGACTGGCTGGCCGGGCAGGACTGGATTTCGGATCGGGTAGCAGTGATGGGAGGGAGCTATGGCGGCTATATGACCGCTGCGGCGCTGGCTTTCCATCCGACTACCTTTGACGCTGGCATCAACATCTTTGGCGTGACCAACTGGACGCGCACTCTGCAATCCATCCCCGCCTGGTGGGGAGCACAGCGCACCGCCCTGTTTGACGAGATGGGCGATCCCGCGACTGATGCCGAACGGCACCGCGCCATCTCCCCGCTATTCCACGCGGCCAATATCCGCCGGCCGCTGTTGGTGGTGCAGGGTGCCAATGATCCCCGCGTGCTGCAGGTCGAAAGCGACGAACTGGTCGCCGCCGTCCGCGCCAATAATGTGCCGGTTGAATATCTGCTGTTCCCTGACGAAGGCCATGGCTTCCTCCGCCGCGAAAATAACATCGCTGCCTCGGAAGCCTATGTGCGCTTTCTCGACCAGCATCTGAGGCGCTGACCCCCGTCTGACGCGGCAGGCAGCTTGCAAAGCGGGCTACCTGCCGCCACAGCCGCCGGGCATGACCCGGCTCATTCTCCTTCTCGGCGACCAGCTCAGCCCTTCAATCAGCGCACTGGATGGCGCTGATCCGGCCGATACCGTCATCCTCATCGCGGAAGTATTGGGGGAAGCGACCTATGTGCCGCACCATCGCCGCAAGATCGCCTTCCTCTTTTCCGCCATGCGCCATTTCGCCGAGGAATTGCGCGAGGCCGGTTGGCGCGTCGACTATGTGACGCTCGATGATCCGGGCAACAGCGGTTCGCTGGCGGGAGAGGTGGAACGCGCCATCGTCCGTCATCGCGCGCAATTGCTGACCGTTACCGAGGCAGGCGAATGGCGGCTGAAACAGGAGATGGACGGCTGGCAGCATCGCTTCGGCATCTCCGTCACCATCCTGCCCGACCCCCGCTTTATCGCCAGCCATGAGGAATTCGCCACCTGGGCCGAGGGGCGCAAATCGCTGCGTATGGAATATTTCTATCGCGAGATGCGCCGCAAGACCGGCCTCCTCATGCGCGGTGATGAACCCGAAGGCGGGCAGTGGAATTTCGACGCCGACAATCGCAAACCGGCCAGCGCCGACCTGTTCATG
The DNA here is from genome assembly GCF_012979535.1 of Sphingomonas lacunae. Taxonomy (NCBI): domain Bacteria; kingdom Pseudomonadati; phylum Pseudomonadota; class Alphaproteobacteria; order Sphingomonadales; family Sphingomonadaceae; genus Sphingomonas; species Sphingomonas lacunae. The sequence continues at coordinate 1,303,521 of NZ_CP053015.1, read as the reverse complement.
CCACGCCCGTTGCGTCATGCGCCCGACACGATAACGCAGGAGGTCGTCGCCCTCGTCGCCGCACGCTTCCCCGACAATTTCGGCAGCCTTGATGATTTCTGGTACGCGGTCACCGCGGAGCAGGCCGAAGCCTCGTTCCGCCATTTCCTCAAGGTTGCCCTGCCTCGCTTCGGCGATTTTCAGGATGCGATGCTCAAGGGTGAGCCCTTCCTCTATCACGCCGTCGTGTCGGCCTACCTCAACTGCGGCCTGCTCGATCCGCTGGCGATGTGCCGCGCGGTCGAGGTTGAATATCACGCCGGGCGCGCGCCGTTGAACGCGGTTGAGGGCTTCATCCGCCAGATCATTGGCTGGCGCGAATATGTCCGCGGCATCTATTGGCGCGAAGGCCCGGACTATGCCCATCGCAACGCGCTCGATGCACGCCGCCCGCTGCCCGGCTTTTACTGGTCAGCCAAAACCCGCATGGCCTGTGTCCGCGCCGCCGTCGAACAGACGCGCGACCACGCCTATGCCCATCACATCCAGCGGCTGATGGTCACCGGCACCTTTGCCTTGCTCGCCGGTGTCGATCCGCACGAGCTGCACCAATGGTATTTGGCCGTCTACATCGACGCCTATGAATGGGTCGAACTGCCCAATACCGTGGGCATGAGCCAATATGCCGACGGCGGCCTGCTCGCCTCCAAACCCTATGCGGCGAGCGGCGCCTATATTGACCGCATGTCGGACTATTGCGGCAGTTGCGCCTATTCGGTCAGCGCCAAGACGGGGGCCAAGGCCTGTCCGTTCAACCTGCTCTATTGGGATTTCATCGCCCGCCACGGCGACCGCTTCCGCAAACACCCGCGCATGGCCCAGATGGTGCGCACCTGGGACCGGATGGACGAGCGCAAACAGGCGATCATCCGCGCTGAATCCGCCGCGCTGCTGGACCGGATCGAGACGCTTTAGGCTTGCCGGCGTTTAATGAGCGCCGAGCGTTCGCAGCGGCAGACGCATTCATCGCGCTGGTTCCACAATTCGTGTCGGAAGGTGACGATACCGGCATTGGGCCGCGACGCCGACTCCTTGAGGCCGATCACCTCGCTGGTCGCCCGCATCGTGTCCCCGATGAACACCGGCTTGGGCATGACAAGCTTGTCATAACCCAGGTTGGCGACCAGCGTGCCCAGCGTCGTGTCGCCGACGCTGAGACCGACCATCAGCGCAAAGGTGAAGGTGCCATTGACGAGGATCTGGCCAAATTCGCTCGCCTTCGCCGCCTCAAGGTCGATGTGCAGCGGCTGCGGATTGTGCGTCATGGTCGAGAATAACAGATTGTCAGTCTCGGTCACCGTCCGGCGGATCTCATGCGCCATCGTCTCGCCGATGGTCCATTCCTCGAAATATTTGCCTGCCATGTCAGATCCTACTCCGTCGCCTGAATCCGGACCAGCAGCGCCTCAACCTGCACCTGCCCACCGACGGTGGCGTTCAGTTCGGCCACGACGCCGTCGAACGGCGCGGTCAAGCTGTGTTCCATCTTCATCGCTTCGAGCGTGACAAGCTTTTGCCCCTTGGTCACCGCCTGCCCCGCCGCCACATCGACCGCGATGATGCGGCCCGGCATGGGGGAGAGGATGGCGCCGTCGTGGACACCCCCTGCCGCCGATCCGCGTGGTTCATCGCGCGTGAACCAGAAGCTCGCGCCCTGATCGACCGCCAAAATGCCGTCACCCCGCGTCCAGTGCCTCACCGCGCCATGCTCGGCCCATTCGCCGATCGCTCCGACGAACAGCCGGCTTCCTTCGCGGACGCGTGCGGTCAACTGGCGCGGCCCATTGAGGCGGAACCCGGCGGCATCGCCCCATCGTTCCGCTGCCGCGAGCGAGGTTGCTGCGGCATCAATCAGAGATTGGTCCGGAACCGCCTCAACGATCAACCCGTCGAGATGGTCGGCGATAAACCCTGTATGCACCTCTTCAGCGGCGAAGGCCGGGTGATCTGCAAGCCTGTAGAGGAAGGCGGCATTGTTGGTTAGCGGCCAGGTGCTTGACCGCTCCAGTTCGTTACGCAAGGCGGTTCGCGCTTCCTCGCGGTCGCTGCCTGTGGCTATGACCTTGGCGATCATCGGATCGTAGAAGGGCGACACCTCGCTGCCATCGGACACGCCTGTATCGACCCGGACCCAGCCGCTCGATTTGACGTTGAAGTTGGCAATGATGCCCGTCGCGGGCAAAAAGCCAGTCGCCGGATCCTCGGCATAGAGCCGCGCTTCCATCGCCCAACCGTTGATGGCCAGCTGGTCTTGGCGCAGCGGCAACGGTTCGCCGCTCGCCACGCGGAGTTGCCATTCGACGAGGTCGACCCCGGTGATCTCCTCCGTCACCGGATGTTCGACCTGCAACCGCGTGTTCATTTCCATGAACCAGATGCGGTCGGCGCGCAGGCCTTCGGACGCGTCGGCAATGAATTCGATCGTGCCCGCGCCGACATAATCGACCGCCTTGGCCGCGCGGACGGCGGCGGCGCACAGTTGCTCGCGGGTCGCCTCGTCCATGCCCGGCGCGGGGGCTTCCTCAATCACCTTCTGGTGGCGGCGTTGCAGCGAGCAATCGCGTTCGAACAGGTGGACGATATTGCCATGCATGTCGCCGAACACCTGCACCTCAATATGGCGCGGGCGCTGGATATATTTCTCGATCAGCACATGATCGTTGCCGAATGAACTTGCGGCCTCGCGCTGGCAAGAGGCGAGCGCGTCGGCGAAGTCCGCCGCCGCATCCACCTTGCGCATCCCCTTGCCGCCGCCGCCGGCGACCGCCTTGATAAGGACGGGATAGCCAATTTCCCCTGCTTTATCAGCTAGATAGGCAGCCTCCTGATTCTCGCCCATATAGCCGGGGGTGACCGGCACGCCGGCCTCGGCCATCAATTTCTTGGCCGCATCCTTCAGCCCCATCGCAGTGATGCTGGCAGGGCGCGGCCCGACCCAGATCAGGCCAGCGTCGATCACCGCCTGCGCGAACTCGGCATTTTCGGAGAGAAACCCATAACCCGGATGAATCGCCTCCGCGCCGGTCGCCTTGGCGGCAGCGATGATCTTCTCGCCCACCAGATAGGATTCGCGCGCCGGAGAAGGTCCGATATGCACCGCCTCATCCGCCTGCCGCACATGCAGCGCCTTGGCATCGGCATCCGAATAGACCGCGACAGTACGAATGCCCATGGCTCGCGCGGTGCGGATGATCCGGCAGGCGATTTCGCCGCGATTGGCGATGAGGAGGGAGGTGATCATCGTCTTCACATCCTAAACACGCCGAAGCCACGGTCTTCGACCGGCGCGTTCAGCGTCGCCGCCAGCGCCAGCCCCAGCACATCGCGGGTCTGCGCCGGGTCGATGATGCCATCATCCCACAACCGCGCTGTCGCGTAATAGGGGTTGCCCTCATCCTCGTATTTCTGGCGGATCGGGGCCTTGAAGGTTTCGGCTTCTTCTGGCGTCCATTTCTCCGCATCGCGATGCACCGTCGCCAGCACGCTCGCCGCCTGTTCGCCGCCCATCACGCTGATCCGCGCATTGGGCCAGGTGAACAGGAAACGCGGGCTATAGGCCCGGCCGCACATGCCATAATTGCCCGCGCCAAAGCTGCCGCCGATCAGCACGGTAATCTTGGGCACGGTCGCGGTGGCAACCGCAGTGACCAGTTTTGCTCCATGCTTGGCGATCCCCTCCGCCTCATATTTGCCGCCGACCATGAAGCCCGAGATGTTCTGCAGGAACAACAGCGGGATTTTGCGCTGCTGTGCCAACTCAATGAAGTGGGCGCCCTTTTGCGCGCTTTCGCTGAACAGCACGCCATTGTTGGCGAGGATCGCGACTGGCATCCCCCAGATATGGGCAAATCCGCACACCAAGGTGCTGCCATAAAGCGCCTTGAATTCGTGGAATTCGCTGCCGTCGACGATCCGCGCGATGACTTCATGCACATCATAGGGGGCGCGGACATCGTCAGGGATGATGTCGTATAGCTCTTCAGGGTCGTATTTGGGTGGGCGTGGCTCCCTAACCCCTCCACCGTTCGGCTGCGCCAAACGGTTCACCTCCCCGGAACGGGGAGGTCCGAGATGCGAAACTATGTCGCGCACGATAGTCAGCGCATGTTCGTCATTTTCCGCCAGATGATCGACCACGCCCGATTTTCGCGCATGCAAATCCCCGCCGCCCAGATCCTCGGCGCTGATTTCCTCGCCCGTCGCGGCCTTCACCAGCGGCGGGCCGGCGAGGAAGATCGTGCCCTGATTGCGGACGATCACCGTCTCGTCAGACATGGCGGGGACATAGGCACCGCCGGCGGTGCAACTGCCCATGACACAGGCAATCTGAGGGATTCCCCGCGCCGACATATTGGCCTGGTTGAAAAAGATCCGGCCGAAATGCTCGCGGTCGGGGAACACCTCGTCCTGATGCGGCAGGTTGGCCCCACCCGAATCGACCAGATAGATACACGGCAACCGGTTCTCGAGCGCAATCTCCTGCGCGCGGAGATGCTTCTTCACCGTCATCGGATAATAGGTGCCACCCTTCACCGTCGCATCGTTGCAGACGATCATGCACTGGCGGCCAGAGACGCGGCCGATGCCGCAGATCAGGCCAGCCCCCGGAATATCCTCGCCATAAAGGCCGTTGGCGGCGAGCTGGCCTAGTTCGAGAAAGGGCGAGCCCGGATCAAGCAACCGCTCAACCCGCTCTCGCGGCAGCAATTTGCCCCGCGCGGTATGGCGTTCGCGCGCCTTTTCCGGGCCACCCAGCGCCGCTTCGGCCACCCTTGCCCACAGCTCGTCACGCAGCGCACGGTTGTGCACAGACCTCTGCCGTGCTTGCGGGTCATCAGCATTATGGTTGGTCGAAAGGATGGGGGCGCTCATCGTCCACTTTCTGTCATCATCGCAATATGTACTTGCGCACCAGGGCCCAGCGGAAGGTCCAGCGCCACCCAGGCAATGGTCATGCTGATGCCCAATGCCATGAAGGTCAATGCATAGGGCAGCATCAGCGCCAGCAGCGAACCCACACCGATCGACCTGTCCCAACGCCGGGCAAAGGCGAGAATCAGCGGGAAATAGCTCATCAGCGGGGTCATGATGTTGGTGTAGCTGTCGCCCATGCGATAAGCTGCGGTGGTCATTTCCGGGCTGATGCCGAGCAGCATGAACATTGGCACGACAACCGGCGACAGCACACTCCACTTGGCGCTCGCCGACCCGATAAACAGATCAAGGAAGGACGAAAGCAACAATACGCTGACAAGCAAGACCGGTGCCGGCAAGTCCATTGCCTTCAGACTTTCGGCGCCATTGATGGCGATGATCGGGCCGATGCCTGACCAGTTGAACATGGCGACAAAGTGCGCGGCAAAAAAGACGAAAACGAGATAGGGGGCCATTGTTCGCACCCCATGCTGCATCATCTCCATCACATCACCGGCTGAACGTACCGTTCCCGCCGCCCGGCCAAAGATCGCGCCGGTGGAGAGGAACAGCAGGAAGAAAAAGGCGATCAGCGCGGCGTAAAGTGGCTGCAAGCGGGCCGTACCGGTCGCCTCATCATTGATCAGCGGCGTGTAACCGGGGACGACGGCGAGCGCGGCAAAGCCGGCGACAAGCAGCAATGCCAGCAGTCCCGCATGGCGCAGGCCGCGCCGTTCGTCCGCCGTCACATCATTGCGCGCCAGTTCGGCCTGTAATTCCTCGTCCGCCACGCCACCCCAGCGGCCCAGGCGTGGTTCGATCACCCGGTCGGTCAGATACCAGATGGCAGGCGTGAACAGGACAACGATCGCGGCAATAAAATACCAGTTGCCGAGCGGGTTCATCGTCCATGCGGGATCAATGATCCGCGCGGCCTCTTGGGTGAAACTGAACAGCAGCACATCAATCTGCCCCGGCACAACATTGCCGGCATAGCCCCCCGACACGGCGGCAAAGGCGGCGGCAAGTCCGGCCAGCGGATGGCGCCCCGAGACGGCGAACATGATGGCCGCCAGTGGAATGAACACGACATAGGCGGCATCGGAGGCGTGGTGCGACACCATGCCGATGATCGCCACCAGCGGCGTCAGCAGGGATGCCCGCGTCCGGCTGAGCGACAGGCGGATCAGCGCGGCAAACAGGCCGGAACGCTCCGCCACCGCTGCACCCATCATGATCGTCAGCACCAGACCGAGCGGCGCAAAACTGGCAAAGGTTTTGGGCATGTCAGTGAACAGGCGGCTGATGTTGCCTTCTGAAAACAGGCTGGAGGCCGTATAGGTCAGCACGCCATTTTCCAGCGTGGCAAAGTCAGGTGCCTTGTCGCCCGGATAGGCAATCGATGCCGACCAGCCGAGCCAGGCCCCCAGCGCCGACAGCAGCATCAGCGCGCCGATCAACCAGATGAAGATGATTGTCGGATCGGGCAGTAGATTGCCGACCCGTTCGACGAAGCCGAGAAAGCCGCCTTGCTGTCGGCCGGTCTGGTCCCCTGCCGCGCTCATCAGCCACCGGCCCCGATCACTTCGCGACCGATCAGCATCCGCCGAACCTCGTTGGTGCCGGCGCCAATGTCGAGCAGCTTCGCGTCGCGCATATAGCGTTCAACCGGCCAGTCACGGGTATAGCCAGCTCCCCCCAGCGCCTGCACCGCCTCATTGGCGACCTTCACCGCATTTTCGGAGGCGAGCAGGATCGCGCCCGCCGCATCATGACGGGTTGTCTGACCGGCGTCACAGGCCTTTGCCACAGCATAGACATAGGCCCGGGCAGAGTTGAGCGCGACGACCATGTCGGCAACTTTGCCCTGCATCAGTTGGAAGGAGCCGATCGGCTGGCCGAACTGTTTGCGTTCCCGGACATAGGGCAGGACCACGTCGAGGCAGGCCTGCATGATGCCGAGCTGCAACCCGGCCAAGACCACCCGTTCATAATCGAGACCCGACATGAGCACGCCAACGCCCCCATGCAGCGGACCCATTACCCTTTCGACTGGTACAAAACAGTCGCTGAAGACGAGCTCTGCGGTGGGCGAACCGCGCATGCCGACCTTGTCAATCTTTTGCCCGATGCTGAATCCGGCATCACCCTTTTCGATCAGGAATGCGGTGATACCCCGCGAACCGGCATCTGGCGCGGTCTTGGCATAAACGACCAGCGTGTCGGCGTAGGGCGCATTCGTGATCCAAAATTTGGTGCCGTTGAGCACATAGCCATCGTCAAATTCGCGCGCCTGCAGCTTCATCGAGACGACATCAGAGCCGGCGCCTGCTTCGGACATGGCGAGCGAGCCGACATGCTCACCCGAAATCAGTTTTGGCAGATAGCGGGCCTTCTGCTCGTCATTGCCCCAGCGGCGGATCTGGTTGATGCACAGGTTGGAATGGGCGCCATAGGAGAGGCCGATCGATGCCGATGCCCGCGACACTTCTTCCACCGCGACAACATGGTCGAGATAGCCAAGGCCCAGACCGCCCCATTCCTCCTCGACCGTAATGCCGTGGAGACCCAGATCCCCCATGGCCGACCATAATTCATCGCGCGGAAACCAATCGTCTGCGTCTATCCGCTTGGCCAGCGGTGCAATCTTGTCGGTAGCAAAGCGACTGACCGTCTCACGGATCATGTCGGCGCTTTCACCCAGGGCGAAATCGAGCATGCACTGTCTCCTCGCCAACACCGATAACCGTCTTCGCGAGGCGCTCCAAGGGGTTTGTAATAAAATTACGCACCCAGCGGGTGCGGCCCGCCAACCTGCTTGTCGTGACAAATTGCCACGTCCGGCGAAGTCTGACAGACTCGGGAGCAGGGAGAGGAAAGCAACGGCTTTCCACGTTGCACAAGGATAATATCATGGCGACATCGGCCACCACAGCATCTGTCACCGCGGCATCACGCCTCGATGCGTTGATCGTCGGCGCGGGCTTCGCCGGCATGTACATGCTGCACAAATTGCGAAGCGCCGGACTGGATGCCAAGGTGGTAGAGGCCGGCGCGGGCGTGGGCGGCACCTGGTACTGGAACCGCTACCCAGGCGCGCGGGTCGACATCCAGAGCCTCGAATACAGCTTTGGGTTTGACGAAGGTCTTGAGCGCGAATGGCGCTGGTCGGAACGCTATGCGCCACAGCCCGAATTGCTGCGCTATGCCGAACATGTGGCCGAGCGCTTTGATCTGAAACGCGATATCCTGCTCAACACGCGGGTGGCAACGGCCCATTGGGATGAAACCGGGCAGGAATGGCGGGTAACGACAGATGGCGGTGAGACGATCGCCTGCCGCCACCTGATCCTCGCTACGGGGTGCCTCTCGATCCCGACAGAGGTGACCTTCCCCGGTATCGAGAGTTTCGGCGGCGCGGTCTATCGCACATCGCGCTGGCCACATGAGGGCGTCGATTTCTCGGGCATGCGCGTCGGCATCATCGGCACCGGATCATCGGCGATCCAGTCAATCCCGATCATCGCCGAACAGGCCGAGCGGCTGACAGTATTCCAACGCACGCCCAACTATTCCATGCCTGCCCATAATGGACCGATCCCTGAGGCTGACCTTGAAGCCTGGGCCAAAGATCCGCGAGCCTATCGCGCGGCGTCAAAGGACACTATTGGCGGTTTCCAGAATGAGGCGAGCGAGGCGCTGGCCACCGATACCCCGCCCGAGGAAGTTCGCGCTGAACTGGAGCGGCGCTGGGCATGGGGTGGCTTTCGCATTCTCGGCGCCTTCGCCGATACATCCATCGATCCCGAAGCAAACCGGATGGTCCAGGACTTTGTCGCCAGCAAGATCCGTGAGCAGGTGAAGGACCCGGCAGTGGCTGACTTGCTGACGCCAAAGGATCACCCGTTCGGCACGAAGCGGCCCTGTGTCGACACCGGCTATTATGCCACTTTCAACCGCCCGAATGTCGAGCTTGTGAATTTGCGCAGCGAACCGCTGGTGGCGTTTGATTCAACCGGCATCCAGACCGAAGTTCGGAATTACACATTTGATGCCGTTGTGCTGGCGACCGGTTTTGACGCGATGACAGGGGCGATTGACCGCATCGATATTCGCGGCGCCGGCGGGCGGCGCATTCAGGATCACTGGGCCGAGGGACCGCGGACCTATCTGGGACTGATGGTGGCCGGATTCCCCAACATGTTCACCATCACCGGGCCGGGCAGCCCGTCCGTGCTGACCAACATGATCAATTCGATCGAACAGCATGTCGAGTGGATCGCTGATTGTCTGACAGTGTTGCATCAGCGCCAGCAGACCAGCATCGAAGCCAGCGAGGAAGCCGAAGCGGCTTGGGTACGCCATGTCGCCGAGGCCGTGACGCCGAGCCTGCTGCCACAAGCCAACAGCTGGTACATGGGCGCAAATGTTCCTGGCAAACCAAGGATGTTCATGCCCTATGCGGGCGGGCTCAACACCTACACACAGATTTGCCAGGACGTCGCCGACAAGGGCTATGAAGGCTTTGTCATCCGGCAGGGTGAACAGGTCCATTCGGATTCGCGCACATTCACCAGTCATCCGCCGATGCCCGACATCCCGGAAAAGCTGGTGCCGATCATCGTGGAACGGCTCACGGCTGCCGGGTTGCTGGACGCTCCGACAGGTTGATTCATGCCAAGGCAGCACCTGATCTGGCTGCAACGCCAAACGTGGGGCGTGAGCATGTCCATTTGCGAGCGACAGTTGACGGGCCGCGGTTGGCCAAACAGAAAAAGCCGCCCGAAGGCGGCTTTTCAAAGGGATTATTGGTTGCGGGGGCAGGATTTGAACCTGCGACCTTCAGGTTATGAGCCTGACGAGCTACCGGGCTGCTCCACCCCGCGCCAATATCAGCCGCCCGAGAGCGGCAAAAACACCAAAGGGGCGGGACCCGTACGGATCGCGCCCCTTGGCATGTGAATGGTCGCATCAAATCCTCACGCGCGCGCCGGCTGCAATGCCTGGCGACGACCTACTCTTCCAACGCTTAAGCGGTAGTACCATCGGCGCTGTCAGGTTTCACGGCCGAGTTCGAGATGGGATCGGGTGGGTCACTGACGCTATGGTCACCAAGCAATGGAGCCGGCGCGACTGGGAAACCAGAGGCTTCCGTGCGTTCGGGAGATGATGTGCAATCGATACCTGTTGGTTGGCTGATATGTGCCGCACCAAAGGCTGTCCAATGCAGGACTGCCGTTGATGGCGGGACTCTCAATGCGCGAAAGAGCAATTAGGACCGGTTAGCTCCATGTGTTACCACACTTCCACATCCGGCCTATCAACGTGATGGTCTATCACGGCTCGATGAAGACTTATCTTGAGGGAGGCTTCCCGCTTAGATGCTTTCAGCGGTTATCCCGTCCATACATAGCTACCCTGCTGCGCCACTGGCGTGACGACAGGTACACCAGAGGTATGTTCAACCCGGTCCTCTCGTACTAGGGTCAACTCCTCTCAATCTTCGACGCCCACGGCAGATAGGGACCAAACTGTCTCGCGACGTTCTGAACCCAGCTCACGTACCACTTTAATTGGCGAACAGCCAAACCCTTGGGACCTGCTCCAGCCCCAGGATGTGATGAGCCGACATCGAGGTGCCAAACGATTCCGTCGATATGAGCTCTTGGGAATCATCAGCCTGTTATCCCCGGCGTACCTTTTATCCGTTGAGCGATGGCCCTTCCACTCGGGACCACCGGATCACTATGACCGACTTTCGTCTCTGCTCGACTCGTCAGTCTCGCAGTCAGGCAGGCTTATGCCATTGCACTCTTGCAGACGGTTTCCAACCGTCCTGAGCCTACCATCGCGCGCCTCCGTTACTCTTTGGGAGGCGACCGCCCCAGTCAAACTACCCGCCACAGAGGGTCCCTCATCCCGGTTCAGGGATGCAGGTTAGACATCAGAAAACAACAGGGTGGTATTTCACCAATGGCTCCACCAGGGCTGGCGCCCCGGCTTCAAAGCCTCCCACCTATCCTACACAATTCTTTCCTAATGCCACTCTGAAGCTGCAGTAAAGGTGCACGGGGTCTTTCCGTCTAACCGCGGGTACTCCGCATCTTCACGGAGAATTCAATTTCGCTGAGCATCTCCTGGAGACAGTGGGGAAGTCGTTACGCCATTCGTGCAGGTCGGAACTTACCCGACAAGGAATTTCGCTACCTTAGGACCGTTATAGTTACGGCCGCCGTTTACTGGGGCTTCAATTCAGAGCTTGCACCCCTCCTCTTAACCTTCCAGCACCGGGCAGGCGTCACACCCTATACGTCGTCTTGAAGCCGACTTAGCAGAGTGCTGTGTTTTTGCTAAACAGTCGCTACCCCCTGGCCTGTGCCCCCCACAAATGGTTGCCCAAATGTGGGGCCTCCTTCTTCCGAAGGTACGGAGGCAATTTGCCGAGTTCCTTCAGGAGACTTCTCTCAAGCGCCTTGGTATACTCTACCATCCCACCTGTGTCGGTTTAGGGTACGGACTATACGGAGGGGCTATTTCCTGGAACCGCTTCGAAGCCTGATCAATCCAATAAGACCAGACAACATACGCGATCCGTCACACACCTCCAGGTTACGGAATATTAACCGTATTACCATCGACTACGCCCTTCGGCCTCGCCTTAGGATCCGACTCACCCTGCTCAGATTAGCTTTAAGCAGGAACCCTTGGGATTTCGGCGACAGGGCATCTCACCCTGTTTATCGCTACTCATGTCAGCATTCGCACTTCCGATATCTCCACGGCCCATTACCAGACCGCTTCACTGACTTACGGAACGCTCCGCTACCGCGTGCATAAATGCACACCCTAAGCTTCGGTGCACGTCTTGAGCCCCGTTACATTTTCGCCGCAGGATCTCTTATTTAGACCAGTGAGCTGTTACGCTTTCTTTAAAGGATGGCTGCTTCTAAGCCAACCTCCTGGTTGTTTTGGAAATCCCACATGCTTTCCCACTTAGACGTGACTTGGGGACCTTAGCTGTAGGTCAGGGCTGTTTCCCTCTCGACGACGGACCTTAGCACCCGCCGTCTGTCTGCCGGATAGTACTCATGGGTATTCGGAGTTTGGTTAGAATTGGTAGGACTCGCGTCCCCCGCATCCATCCAGTGCTCTACCCCCCACGGTATTCATCCGACGCTCTACCTCAATAGATTTCGCGGAGAACCAGCTATTTCCCGGTTTGATTGGCCTTTCACCCCTAAACACAACTCATCCGACAATTTTTCAACATTGATCGGTTCGGTCCTCCAGTGGGTGTTACCCCACCTTCAACCTGGTCATGCCTAGATCACCGGGTTTCGGGTCTAATACATCGAACTCAGTCGCCCTATTCAGACTCGCTTTCGCTGCGCCTACACCTAACGGCTTAAGCTTGCTCGATACATTAAGTCACTGACCCATTATACAAGAGGTACGCCGTCACATCACAAGGATGCTCCGACTGCTTGTAGGCATTCGGTTTCAGGTACTGTTTCACTCCCCTCATCGGGGTGCTTTTCACCTTTCCCTCACGGTACTTGTTCGCTATCGGTCATGCAGGAGTACTTAGGCTTAGAGGGTGGTCCCCCTACGTTCAGACAGGGTTTCACGTGCCCCGCCCTACTCAAGTCCTTCATCATCACTTTCGCATACGGGACTGTCACCCGCTATGGTCAGCCTTTCCAGACTGTTCTGCTAGTTGAAATGAAGGCACTGGCCTGGTCCCGGTTCGCTCGCCACTACTACGGGAGTCTCTGTTGATGTCCTTTCCTCCGGGTACTGAGATGTTTCAGTTCCCCGGGTTCGCTTCACCAAAGCCTATGTATTCAGCTTAGTGATACCCTATCCACCTCACTCCGCCACTGCCGAAGCAGTATCGAAGAGAAATGGTGAGGGTGGGTTTCCCCATTCGGAAATCGCGGGATCAAAGCCTGCTCACGGCTCCCCCACGCTTATCGCAGCGTGCCACGTCCTTCATCGCCTCTGCATGCCAAGGCATCCACCAAATGCCCTTACCTCACGCTTGAGAGTCCACACCACCAACGGCAACCCTGCGAAGAACGGTCCGGAGACCGGTGCAGAACCACCCTGGCAATGCGGCACAATTTTCTCAGCCATATATGTGATGACCGAAGAGGCGAAGTCGACAACCCTCCAAGGAGAGTGCCAGGCTTCATGCCCCGTGCGATCGGCCATCACGGCATCGATTGCTACCATTCACAATGTCAAAGACTTGTATGAAGCGCGCCAGCGTCTGGCGCACCAACCATCAGCCGAAGCTGACGGAACCGTTTCCGTTTCATCTTGGATTTCAAAAGACTGGTGGAGCCTATCGGGATCGAACCGATGACCCCCTGCTTGCAAAGCAGGTGCTCTCCCAGCTGAGCTAAGGCCCCCTACCATGTCTTGCGATGGTGGGCCGGGGAGGAGTTGAACCTCCGACCTCACGCTTATCAGGCGTGCGCTCTAACCACCTGAGCTACCGGCCCCAAACCGTCGCGCCAATAGCCGACCCGAAAGGGCCACGCTTGGCGCGGACAAGTAGGGCCTGCCCAGGCTGGCAACCATCCGAAGACAGTTGCAATCCAAGATGAAGGGACATGAGGACGGCGGCAATGTTCTTAGAATTCGATAGAAGCTCTTCCGGTCCGAAGATCGGCGCTTTCAGTCGAAATCCTTAGAAAGGAGGTGATCCAGCCGCAGGTTCCCCTACGGCTACCTTGTTACGACTTCACCCCAGTCGCTGATCCCACCGTGGTCAGCTTCCTCCCTTGCGGGTTAGAGCACTGCCTTCGGGTGAAACCAACTCCCATGGTGTGACGGGCGGTGTGTACAAGGCCTGGGAACGTATTCACCGCGGCATGCTGATCCGCGATTACTAGCGATTCCGCCTTCACGCTCTCGAGTTGCAGAGAACGATCCGAACTGAGACGACTTTTGGAGATTAGCTCACCCTCGCAGGTTTGCAGCCCACTGTAGTCGCCATTGTAGCACGTGTGTAGCCCAGCGTGTAAGGGCCATGAGGACTTGACGTCATCCCCACCTTCCTCCGGCTTATCACCGGCAGTTTCCTTGGAGTGCCCAACTGAATGATGGCAACTAAGGATGAGGGTTGCGCTCGTTGCGGGACTTAACCCAACATCTCACGACACGAGCTGACGACAGCCATGCAGCACCTGTGTGCTAGCCAGCCGAACTGAAGAAATCCATCTCTGGAAATCATACTAGCCATGTCAAACGCTGGTAAGGTTCTGCGCGTTGCTTCGAATTAAACCACATGCTCCACCGCTTGTGCAGGCCCCCGTCAATTCCTTTGAGTTTTAACCTTGCGGCCGTACTCCCCAGGCGGATAACTTAATGCGTTAGCTGCGCCACCCAAGCACCAAGTGCCCGGACAGCTAGTTATCATCGTTTACGGCGTGGACTACCAGGGTATCTAATCCTGTTTGCTCCCCACGCTTTCGCACCTCAGCGTCAATACACGTCCAGTCAGTCGCCTTCGCCACTGGTGTTCTTCCGAATATCTACGAATTTCACCTCTACACTCGGAATTCCACTGACCTCTCCGTGATTCAAGCTATCTAGTTTCAAAGGCAATTCCGGAGTTGAGCTCCGGGCTTTCACCTCTGACTTGAATAGCCGCCTACGCGCGCTTTACGCCCAGTAATTCCGAACAACGCTAGCCCCCTCCGTATTACCGCGGCTGCTGGCACGGAGTTAGCCGGGGCTTATTCTCCCGGTACTGTCATTATCATCCCGGGTAAAAGAGCTTTACAACCCTAAGGCCTTCATCACTCACGCGGCATTGCTGGATCAGGCTTTCGCCCATTGTCCAATATTCCCCACTGCTGCCTCCCGTAGGAGTCTGGGCCGTGTCTCAGTCCCAGTGTGGCTGATCATCCTCTCAGACCAGCTAAGGATCGTCGCCTTGGTGAGCCTTTACCTCACCAACTAGCTAATCCTACGCGGGCTCATCCTTGGGCGATAAATCTTTGGTCTTTCGACATCATCCGGTATTAGCTCAAATTTCTCTGAGTTATTCCGAACCCAAGGGTAGATTCCCACGCGTTACGCACCCGTGCGCCACTAGACCCGAAGGTCTCGTTCGACTTGCATGTGTTAGGCATGCCGCCAGCGTTCGTTCTGAGCCAGGATCAAACTCTCAAGTTTGATGTTCCTGACGATCGAGGTGGAATAGACCCCGATCGGCAAGCTCATTTCAAGGAGCCTGCCTGCACAAAATGTCGAGGCATCTTTTGAAGGATGCCTCACGTTATGGAACGTAAAAGACATGCAGACAGGCTTGGCTTTTTGACCGAGTTACTTGCACCTTGAAGCTGCAAGACCCGGGGCCGCCGCCCACATGTCCCTTCATACAAAATCACAATGTCAAAGAGCTTCACCGAAAAAATCGCGGCGGACAAGAACCTCTTCCCTGTATCGCTACCGGGTTTCGGCGTGTCCGTCGATTTTGGCGACCGGGCGTTTGCTGCGTGGCAGCGCCGTCCGGTGAACAGGCCTCTAAGGGCGCTCGCGATTCGGGTCAACAGCTTTTTGCAATTTTGTTGCGGCTTTTTCGGGAGGCTTGAGAAAATGGCAGAAATCCGTGGTTTGTGTTGCGAGCTGACAGGCTTTCGTCAACAAAGACATGCTAGGGGAATGGAATGAACAACGTCGAATCCAGTCTTTCGCGCACAGAATCGCCCACAAAACCATCAGATCCGCCCAGTGATGGCGGGATGAACGGGCTCGGCGCACGCGTGCGGCAGGCTGTCATCTGGCGGTCCGGCAGTCAGATAGTTGCCCAAGCCATCACCTGGGGGTCGACTCTGGTCGTCATTCGACTGCTCGAACCAGGCGACTATGGTTTGTTTGCCATGAGTGCGGTGGTCATGGCCTTCATGTCCTTCCTTAACGGCTATGGATTTGCCAGCGCCCTGATCCAGTCGGAAACCGTCGACAACTTTCGCATCCGGCAGGCATTCGGTCTGTTGCTGCTGATGAACGGCAGTCTCGCAGTCCTGCAATGGATCGCTGCCCCGCTGGTGGCCGACTATTATCAGCAGCCGATGATTGCGGACATGCTGCGTGTGCAGGCCGTTATATATATGTCAACGCCGTTCATCGCCTTGCCTGAAGTGCTGATGGGCCGGAAGCTGGAATTTCGCAAACAGGCCATCGTCAACTTGACCTCCGCTGCTGTCGGGGCCGCGTTGGCGCTAACCCTCGCATGGCGTGGTCATGGCGTCTGGACATTGGTGTTTGCGCCGATCGCCATGTTCTGGGTTCGCGCTATCGGCCTGACCTTCATGGCGCGGTCCTTGGTGATGCCGACATTCAATTTCCGCGGATGCGGTGGCATCGTCAGCTTTGGCACGACGGTGCTGTTTACCCAGCTGTTCTGGTTGGTGCAGACCCAGTCGGACATTTTCATCGCCGGCCGCCGGTTCGAACCGCATGACATCGGCCTTTATTCGGAATCGCTCTTTCTGGCGCAGATTATCATGGCCAAGTTCGTGCCGCCGCTGAACGAGGTCGCCTTTCCGGCCTATGCACAGCTGCAAAAGGATCCGGTCGGCATGCGCTGGGCCTTCCTCAAGGCTGCCCGGCTGGTGATGTTGGTGGTGTTGCCCGCCTATATCGGCATGGCGGTCACTGCAGAGCCCCTGGTCGCCACCCTGTTTGGGCCAAAGTGGCTGGAGATTGCCCCCCTGGTCACGCTGGTGGCGCTCGCCATGCCGTTCATGACCCTGCAGATCATGTTCGCTCCTGCTCTCAACGCTCTTGGTCGACCAGATGTGCCGATGCGTTCAGCGATGGCGGGAGCGGCAATCTTCTTCCTGTGCTTCTTCATCGCCTCACGCACCGGCATCCACAGCATGGCGGCGGTCTGGCTGATCGCCGCTCCGGCGCTGCTCATGATGACGATGCTGTTCAGTCGGCGGCTGATCAATGTGCCGATCCGTGATCTGGCGATGGCCCTCGCCCCTGTTGCTGGCGCGGCGCTGACGATGGGTGCGGTGGTGCTGGCGGTCGATCAATGGCTATTGCGCCCGCTCCAGCTATGGGCGCCAGCCCACCTGGCCGTGCTGGTTGGAACCGGTGGCTTGGCCTATCTTGCCGGTCTCAAGCTTTTGGCCCCTACCCTGCTCGGCGATGCCATTGCCCAAATAAGGGGACGCAAATCCGCTGCTTGAGCTAAAGGGCCGGCCCTATTTGGCGACCTCAGCCATCCGCCTCAACGCCAGCCGGTCAAACCAGCCTGCAACACCCAGGCGCGGGCGCCAATCGCCCAGCGCCGCCTTGTACAATGGCGTCAACTCCCGAGGCAGAGCCGTCGCGCCGCCGCTTTCCAGCAAGCTGCTGATCAAAAGATTCTGATAGTGGCGTTGGCTGTAATTGATCATCCGCCGATATTGCAGACGCCAGGTCTGCGGATTGAACAGGCTGACCGGTTCACACAGGAAAATCGCATCCTGCGCCACCTCCACCCGTTCATTGCGCCACTCGGCCAAGGTGCCGAGGTCAATCTTGGCCAGCGCGCCGATCAGCCCGTCATCGCCAATGCAATCGTCGGGCAGGCGAATGTTTCTGGCCCGCATCCGCGCGACAAAATCCCCCGACAGGGCGTACAGGTCACCAAACAGGCCATGCCGCGCCGCCAGAGATCGGCGATAGGTCAGCGCCCGACGGCCATTGCCGGGCACACCGGCAACAGCATTGACTCCCGACCGGGTCAGCAACGTTACTTCCAGCGCATGCAGGGTGCCCGGCAACACTTCAGCATCACCATCAATGAAAATGTGAACTGGCGAAACCTCGCGCAACTCGTCGTGCACAAAGCGGCTCCAGCTGCGCGACTTTCCACCCTGCTGCCAGTCATGGACGGTCACCCCCTTGTGCCGTTCAGCCATCGCCCGCGCAATGTCCGCTGTGCCATCGCTTGATCCGTTGACGATGATATGGAGATGGTCGCCCTCGCGAAGAGGCAACAGGCTAGCCAGACAGCGGCCAATCCGCGCTTCTTCATTATGGGCGAGAACGGCGATGCAGCGACGCGGTGTCATCATCGCCCTCACCCTTTCGCTATGGCCCAGATGGTCACCGGGAAACGGTCATCATTGGGCAAGCGCCGCCGCCAGCCGGTTCTCCCCCAGCGGAACAGATTGGCCTTCACCGCTGCGGCATTACCCCAGCCGCCAGTCATGATGCCATCGGGGTCAAATCCATGCTCCTCCAGGAAATGGAGCATCCCCGTCTGCGTCCAGCGGGTACAGTCAATGGGGATGGGGTGGTGGCGGATCATGAAGGGGGTGATGTTGATGAACCAGCCGCCGGGTTTCAGCATCGCCCGCACATTGTCCGCCGCCCGGCCGGGATAACGCAGATGCTCGAACACATTGTCGGCGATGATCACATCGAACTGGCGGTCGAGCCGGTCCCGGCAAATGTCATGCTCAGGCCAGTTCATTTCGGTGAAACTGCCCCAGCCACGCTGCCGCCATTTCCAACCGGCAGAAACCTCAAGCGCGTCCATCGCGCCGCAGTCGAGCGTGTCGAAAAAGGCATCGACCGCGCGATAGGGAATGGTCCGGGTTATATGGGTCTTGTCATAGCCGACTGCCCTTGCCGCAGTCTCGGCCCAACCAATCAATCTGTCACGCACGGACATAGGGAGTATCGCCTGCTCGAGCCCCCACTCTCGCCGGGCTTCTGTAACACCACAGCCGTCAACAGTCGATTAAAACACGAAAAGCGGCGAAGCCTCTGACGACGCTTTAGCCCTGCTCCATCTCGACTAGCTCGAGTAATTCGCCAGAAGGCCCGCGCACGGTGGCGGTCAAGCGACCTTCATACAGAGCGCCATCGCGCCGCATGGGCGGGTTGACCCATTCGACCGCAAGGCCTTCGAACGAGCGGACGGCCATAGTCACCAGCGCATTGCCGGGGGGCAGGTGGCCGGGGTCGCAGGGGCGGGTGGTGGCTTGGGCGGGGTAATCGTCAATCTCGAAGATCGGCATGCGGCCGGCCTGCATCATCGTCAGGCTTGACTGGGTGCCGTCGGGCAGGCCGAACGCCTTGTTGATCATCGTGTAATTCAATGTGTAGCTGTCGGCCTCGTCGAGCCCGATGATGTCGCGATACCAAGCGACCGAGGCGGCGCGGTCATGCGCGGCGAGGATGGTGATGAAGATATGGTCGACCGGAGACTGTGCCTTGGGCAGGTCGGTGGTCGGCGTATCCATCCGCACTTCGTTGAAATAGAGCATTTCCTTGCCCGGTCCATGCATCTGCATCGCGACGAAGAAAGGCAGGCTGGGGATTTCTTTTGGCGGGCCGATGATGGAAACGCCGGCACCGGCTGCGGCAATGCGGTCAGCCCAGTCGAAGACATTCTGGACGCTGATCTCATAGCTCGCCCAGCCGAAACTGGTGGTCGGGACAAAGGCGTCGGGCACCGGTTGTTCGACCAGCCGGATGAAGCAGGGCGCGCCGCTGGCCGGTTGTAACAGGGCGGAAGGCGCGCCGGCATTGGCCGGGCAGCCCCAACTGGCGGCAAGATCGGCGGGGACGGGGCGGCGTTCGACCTCAATAAGGCCGAACAGGTCGCGGTAGAGGGTCAGCGCCGCGTCGAGCGACGGGACGGTGACGGTACCGGCGATGACGCGGCCGTGGCTCTGGAACGGGGTCATGCGCCGCCTCCCTCAGCGGAACTGCGGCGGGCGTTTGGCGACGAAGGCGCTGGTGCCCTCCTGGAAATCCTCACCCTCGAACGCTTCGGCGAAGATGCGCAAGGACTCGGCATCGTCGGCGGACTGGCCGTCGAGCACGCTGCGGACAAAGCCCTTGATCGCCCGGGTTGAGTGGCGCGAGGCGACGAGGATCGCGGCGACCAGCGCGTCCATCCCGTCGAGGTGCAGCTCGGCGAGGCCGATGCGGTGGGCCTCGGCAGCATCGACCAGCATCCCGCTGAACAAGAGGCGGCGGGCTTGCCCTGGGCCGACGAGATCGACCAGCAGCTTCACATCGTGGAGCGGATAGACGAGGCCCAGCTTGGCCGGGGTGATGCCGAAACGTGCCCGGTCGCCAGCGACGCGCATGTCACAGGCGAGGGCAAGGCCGCAGCCGCCGCCAATGCAATCGCCCTCAACCCGGGCGATGGTCGGCAGAGGGAAGCGGGTGAGTTCATATTGCGCCCGGTTGATGGCTGCCTGATTGGCCGCGCGCCATCCGGCATCATCCTTGTTGGCCAGCAATTCGGCGATGTCGGCTCCGGCGCAGAAAGCGCCGTCGTTGGCAGACTGGACGATCAGCAAGCGCACGGCGGGATCGGCCGCTGCCTCATCAAGCAGGCCGGGCAGCGCCTGCCACATATCGATGGAGAAGGCGTTGCGCTTGTCCGCCCGGTCGATCAGCAGGCGAGCGATGGCGCCGTCGCGTTCGAGGCGCAGCGTCATGCTGGCACCGTCGCGGCGAAATGCTCGGCAATCGCCTGACGCGTGGCAACCCACACGCCATCATGTGCGGCGACATGGCGGAAAAATTCCTCCAGCGCCCATATGCGCCCCGGTCGGCCAATGATGCGCAGGTGCAGGCCAAGGCTCATCATCTTCGGGTTCCCTTCCACGCCTTCGCGATAAATCTGGTCGAAATTGCGCGTGGCATAGTCGAGCCAGTCGGCGGGGGACAGGGCCGGGTCGGTCCACATCTTCATGTCGTTGTTGTCGACCTGATAGGGGACAATCACGATGGGCTGGCCGGGCACGGAGTCGCGGTCCCAGTAGGGCACGTCGCCGCTGTAATCATCCATGTGATAGGTGAAGCCTTCCTCGATCAGCAGGCGGCGGGTGTTGTCGGTGAGCATGTAACGCGACAGCCAGCCATAAGGACGGACACCGCAGGTGCGGGTGATGCTCTCCACCGCCTTGCGAATGAAGGCGCGCTCGGTGTCCTCGTCCATCTTGAACTGATGGACCCAGCGCCAGCCGTGGCTGACCGGCTCATGGCCAAGGTGAGTGATGGCAGCAGCAATCTCGGGGTGGTTTTCGAGGCTTTGTGCCGCCACCGTCCAGCTGGCGGCAAAGCCGAACTGCCGCAGCAGCTTGACGACGCGCGGGGCGCCAGCCTTGATGCCGTAGAGATAGTTGGATTCATTGCCATAATTGCGGATCGGCGCCTTGATGTGGATCCCGAGCTCGTCGACCGGCTCCATCCCCTTGTCTCCACGGGCGACCGATTGTTCGCTGCCTTCCTCAACATTGACGACAATCGACAGCGCCATGCGCGCGCCGCCCGGCCAGTCGATCCGTTCTTCCTGCATCAGTGCATTTCCTCGCCGCCGCTGACGTTGATCGCCTCGCCAGTCACATAAAAGGCATCATCGCTCGCCAGCCAGGCACAGGCGGCGGCAGTGTCGCTGGGCAGGCCGGGGCGGCCCATGGGGTTTTTCGCGCTCATATTGGCGAGATAGGCCTCGACACTGTCAAAGCCGAGCAGTTTCGAGAAATAGTCGTTCTGCATTGCACCAAGTCCGGTGGTGACATGGTTCGGGCAGACGGCGTTGACCGTGATGCCATGCGCGCCGAGTTCGATGGCGGAGGCGCGGGTCAGGCCGATCATGCCATGTTTGGAGCTGACATAGGCGGGCAGGTGGGGAAAACCGGTCTTCGCCGCCTGGCTGGCGATGTTGATGATGCGCCCGCCCTTGCCCGCCGCGATCATCGCCCGCGCCGCCGCCTGTGTGCCGTAGAAGGCACCAGAAAGATTGACGGCGATGACCTTTGCCCAGTCTGCGGGATCCACTTCCAACATGGGTTTCATCATAAAGCCGATCCCGGCGTTGTTGACGAAGATGTCCACCCCGCCAAAGGCATCGACCGCGCCAGCGACCAGCGCCTCGCATTGGTCAGCTTGGGAAACGTCGCAGGCTATGGCGGCAACCTGTGCGCCCCGTCCACGCAATTCGCCAGCGACAGCCTC
Organism: Sphingomonas lacunae; assembly: GCF_012979535.1. Taxonomy (NCBI): domain Bacteria; kingdom Pseudomonadati; phylum Pseudomonadota; class Alphaproteobacteria; order Sphingomonadales; family Sphingomonadaceae; genus Sphingomonas; species Sphingomonas lacunae. The sequence goes on along the minus strand of NZ_CP053015.1, from coordinate 1,281,570 downwards.
GGCTTCATCATCAATGCAAATGTCGGAAACCACACAATTGGCTCCTTCATCGGCGAAGCGCTGCAAGATGCCCTGGCCCAGCCCCTTGTTCTTGCCCGAGCCGGTGACGACGATAGTTTTGCGGGCAAAGCGCATCACAGGTCCTCTGTCAGGATGAACTGCGGATTGTCAGCGAAATCGCCGAATGCTGCCGCGACTTGCTGGAACTCGGGGTTCGAGACATCGGCAACGAAACCATCCATGCCGTGAATGTCGATCACCTCGACATAAGCATAGGGTGAGGGCGCATCCGAGCCGAACAGGCCGGTGGCGCGATGGACGGAGAAGCTTTTCACCGAGCCGAGCGCGTTGACGCCGGGAATGTCGGTGCCGGTGGCCCAGGCTTCATAAGCGGCGCGGTCTGCACCGGCTTTCAGATTGAACAGGACGATGATGCGCATGATGGTTCCCCTTCTCTCTCACTCTTTCACATATTGATGCCGAACTGTGGCGGGCGGCCATAAGCGTTGAGTTCTGCATCGAGCCGGCGGGCCACGGCGAACAGAGCGGCCTCACTACCTGCGGGGCCGATGAGCTGGACTCCGACCGGCATGCCATCATCGCTCCATCCGGCAGGCAGGCTGATCGCGGGCAGGCCGGCGATACTGGCGAGCGCGGTGAAATCGGCCTGGTTGGCGGGCGGACGCTGGCCATGGGCAAAGGCGGTCTGCGGCGCGGTTGGCAGAAGCAACAGGCCATCATCGCCCAGCCCATCGACCAGTTGCGCCTTGGCGCGGGCGATGACGTCGAGGCGCGGAGGGAGCCGGTCAGCACGTTTGAGGGTTCCGGCAAGAGCCGGCGAGATGCGGTCGCCCCGTGCGGCCTCGCCGAGTTCGGCGGACAGCCAGGCGATGCAGGAGCCGAGTCCGGCCTCGCGGATGCTGGCGGGGGTATCATCAAGGGTCACACTTTGCGACTCAACGTCCAGCGCGATGATAGCGCGGCTATAGCCATGATTGACCGCCGGTTCGACCGCCACACCGCCGAGCTCGTCGAGCAAGAGCAGACGGGTAAGTGGGCGAGCATCCGTGTCCGCAGCACCCCCCAACACCTGCCAGCCCGCCTCCACCATCGCCAGCGAAGCCGCCAGCGGACCGATCACGTCGAACGAAGGTTCGAGGCAAATCAGCCCGTCCTGACTCAGCACGCCATGCGTTGGTTTGAGCCCATAGACGCCGCAATAGGCTGCCGGAATGCGGATGGAGCCAAGCGTATCGGTGCCGAGGGCGATGTCGCAGAGGCCAGCGGCCACTGCCGCTCCGCTGCCGCCCGACGAGCCACCCGGAGTGTAGCTGATGCGGTGCGGGTTCTGCGTCTGGCCGTAGAAGGGATTGTCGGTTGTCGCGCCGAGCGCGGCCTCATGCATGTTGAGCGTGCCGAGGATGGTTGCCCCGGCGGTACGCAGCCGGGCGACGACATCGGCGTCCTGCTTGGCAATGCGTCCGCGATAAAGGCCCATGCCGCCGGTCCAGGGCAGGCCGGCGACAGCGATGTTCGCCTTGATGCCGACCGTCAGCCCGGAAAGCGGTCCGGCCACATGTGCGCGATCGTTTATTTCTTCGTCCCAATCGACAAAGGCACGGGTTGCGGCATCGGCGGCCTTGAGGGCGGCGAGGTCGATCAAGCTGAGGCGGCCCGCTCATCAATCAGCCGCAATGGCTTTTGCCGCATGTCGATCTGGGTCAGCGCGGCCGTGCCACCGGGGGGAACCAGTTCGACTCCGACTTCGACGCCGAGGCCCTGCCGCAGCAATGCGGCGAGTGCGACGGCATTGCTGCCCCCCCGGCTTTCAATCATGACCAGCATATCCTCGCGTCCCGAAGCACCGCGGGTCAGGCGGCAGACATATTCACCGGTCAGGTCAGGGCGGTTCTCTATCAACGCTCCAACCGCATGGGGAAACAGGTTGATGCCGCGCAGTTTGACCATGTTGTCGCTGCGCCCGCAGAAACCGGCGATACGGTCGAACACCATGCCGGTCGAATTGGTCCCGGCAAGCCGCCGCGTCACATCATGCGAATTGAAGCGGATCACCGGGCAGATGTCGTCCTTGAACAGGCAGGTTACGACCATGTCGCCGGTCTCGCCCGGTGCGACCGGCTGGCCCGTGGCGATGTCGAGCAGTTCGAGATAATGGGCGTCCTCCCAGACATAGAGTCCGTCACGGTCTGGCCCTTCACCGGCGACACTGCCCGTATCGGCGATGCCATACCAGTCATAGGCTTTGGCCCCAGGCCAGGCTTTTTCCGTCATTGACCGGTCCTCGGTCCCAAGGTGGCCGATGATCATCCGCAGCGGAATGCGCTCGGCCAGTCCTTCGGCGCGGGCAACCTCACTCAGCTTGCGAATGTAATCGACAAAGCCGACCATCACCGTAGCGCCGAAATCGGCCATCAGATTGACCTGATTGACCGAGCGGGTTTCGATCCCGGTCCCGGCGGAGAGAAACAGGGCGTTGGTGAAATGGGTGACGGCCTCGCGGATATAATGGCCGCCGTTGATCATGCCATGGCCATAGACCGAATGGACAACATCGCTGTGGTTGACGCCGATCCAGCGATACATGCGGCCAACCAGCAGGTTGGTCACCTCGCGCCCCTTGGGACCGAACAAGAGCGTCTGCGGACGGCCCGTAGTACCCGATGTCGTTTGCAGCACCTGCGGCGGACGGTCCGCTCCGCCCATCCCGTGAAAATCGCCATAGGGCGGGTGCGCGGCAATCGAGGCCATCAGGTCGGACTTGTCATAGGTCGGCAGCTTGGCAATGTCGGCAAGGCTGCGGATGTCGCCGGGTTCGATGCCCTGTGCACCCCACAGTCGCTGGTAGAAAGGAATTTGCCAGCCACGTGCCATGACGGTGAGAAAACGATCGTTCTGCAGGGCGAACAGCTCATCGCGCGACATACCGGTGTAGCGACGGGTGAAGGCGTCCCCTACCGGGTAATCGGCCAGCATCGCCTTGATATCAAAGGACTCGAACCAGGTGGGGAAGGTCATTGGGGCACCGTGAGAAAGAAGAGGGGGTCGTCGGCCAAGCGGCTGGCGGCCGAGCTGTCGAGTGGTTCGGCGGCGAGTGACAGGGCAAGGCGGCGCTTGACTGCGGCCTGCTCCGGGGTCAGCGGATGGCCAGGTGCGCCGAGCGTGGCAGGGACATGGCGCTCGACTGTCTCGCCCGAGGCGAGAGTGATGACCAGCCGCTGGGGTGACAGGGCATTGGGATCGACATTGCCGTCATCGACCAGCGTCAGGATGCGAGCGCGCTCGGCCAATGCCGGGTCGGCCAGCGCTTCGGTGGTGAAACGGCGTGGGTCAATCGTACCATCGTCGAGCACGAAAGCGGCCAGTAGGGGCAGGCAAAGGCGCGCATAGGCGGGGGTCGGCGCGGCGACAGGCGGGCGACCGACAAGGTGACGGATCAGCGGTGGCACATGCGCCTCGACCGCTGTCACTGCCTGCCCATGAAACTCGGCGAGGGTGCCGACAACAGCATGGCTGGCGCGACCCGAGGGAAAGGGCTTGGTGCTGATTTCGCTGATCAGCCAGCGGCTGCCGATACCATCAGTGTAGGTCGACAGGCTTCCCCGGTCGAACAGGGTGAAATGGCCGAAAGGCCCGTCGAATACATCATGCGCGCCACCAAGGCCGGCCTTGACCAAGTCAACCGCATGGATCGCCGAGCGGGCGGCGGCGGCAAATTGCAGCGGCAGGGCAATCGACCCCTCCGTATGCGCCTGCATCGTCCCCGCCGCATGGGCGTGGGCGAGGCCAAGGACATCGGCGAAGCGTTCGGGCGGCAGGCCCTCGATGCGGGCGACGGCGACGGCAGCGCCATAGATGCCGGTGATCGCCGGACGGAAGAAGCTGAGCGCGCTCGTCGCGGCGAGGCCAAGACCGCAGGCAATGTCCACGCCGACAGCGAGCGCGGTCAGCGCCTCGTCAGGATCACAGCCGCCGCGCCGGTCAATCGCCGCCATCAGCGCGGCGGTGACGGCAGTCATTGCATGGACCACCGCCCCTTCATGCACCGCGTCCCATTCAAGCGCGTGGATAGCGAAGCAATTGACATAGGCGGCGCTGGTCGCGGGCAGACGATCGGAGCGGCCCAGCAGGCGGGCCTCATCGCCCGCACCCCAGCCGCGCGCGACGGCGAGTACGCCGTCCATCCCCGGCGCAGTCGATCCGGCGATACCCACCGCCAGCGTATCGGCAAGCAATCGCAGCGCATCGGCGCGGACTGCGGGCGGCAAGCTGTGCGGGTCGCTGGCGAAGGCGACAAGCCGAGCCGTTGCGCTGTCGGGAGCGACCGGCATTAGTGGCCACCCTGCGGGCAGGCGCTCGGCCTTTGCTTGGCAGGCCCGCTGCTTTGGTTGTAGGGCCGATGCAGCGACAGAGAGGAAGGCAAGGATTGGTCCGCAAACCCCGCTACCGCGAACTGGCCGATGAATTGCGCGCCGAGATTTTGGCGGGGCGCTTTGCTGCCTCGACCTTTCCGACCGAGGGGCAATTGTGCGCCCGCTTTGCCGTCAGTCGTCACACGGTGCGCGAGGCGTTGCGCGCCTTGCAGACAGAGGGGCTGATTGCCCGGCGGCGCGGATCGGGCACTGTGATCCAGAGCCCGTCGGCCCGCGGCGGCACGCTGCACCAGCCGCTGTCGAATGTGGGCGAAATCCTGCAATATGCGCGCAATTCCACCTCGAGTTTCCGGCCCGCCGGGGAGGGGGCGCTGCCTGCCGCAATTGCCGAACAGATCGGCCTTGTGCAGGGAGGGCGCTGGTTCCGATTCCAGGGGCTGCGTCTGGTCAGCGGCGATGCTCTGCCCATCGCCTTTACCGACGCTTATGTGCATGAGCGGATGCGCGATATCGTCGGGCAGGTTGCGCCCAATGTCGACACCATTTTCGGCCAGTTGGAAGCGCTGAGCGGGATCAGGGTGGCGCAGGTGACGCAGGATATTCAGGCGGTCAGTCCGCCGGCCGCTGTGGCCAAGGCGCTTGGCATGACGCGGCGTGACCCGGCGCTGCGCATCATCCGCAGTTTTCGCGATGGCGATGGCGGCATCATCGAAGTGTCGGTGAGCTATCACCCCGGCGACCGCTTTGCCTATGCCATGCATATCGAGGTCGATGGCTGAGGCGGTGGCGCGCGGCATGGTGTCAGCAGTCGCTGCCCAGTGGCGGTGCGCTGGCAGGTGACCAACTTTCCCCGGCATAACGGATGGCTGGGCCAATCTGATGAGCGCCATCATGCTCGACCAGCAGGCCGCGCTCGGCGACATGCGGCTGGGCCAGTGCCTCGGCAAAGTCGAGCACAGGGGAAAAGGCAACATCCTTGTCAGCAAACCAGTCGATCCATTCGGATTGGGTCTTGCTGGCAAAGGTGGCGCGGAGAAAGGCGATCAACTCGCCCTGTTCGCCTGCCGGACGATTGGCGACGGCGATAAGGTCCGCCCGGTCAAGGGCGGTGAGCAGGTTGATGATGAATTTTTCTTCCCGGCCGCCGAGGACGACATGGCGGTCATCGGCAGTGGCATAGACCTGATAGAAGGCGGCGCCGCCGAGCGAGCGCTGGCTGGCCGAACGCGGTGAGGGGCCGCCGGCAATCGCGCTGCCGGCGATATGCGCGCACCAGGGCAGCATCGCGTCGAACATGGCGCAGTCGATGTAATCACCCTTGCCCGTCCGCTCCCGGCCGATCAGCGCCATGAGTGTCGCAGAGAGGGCGGTGAGGCCGGCGGCCATGTCGGCCGAAGGAACACCGGGGACGACGGGGGTGCCATCCGGCCCGTCATTTACCGAGAGGAAACCGGCGAGCGCCTGTACCGCCATGTCATGCGCCGGATGGTGCGCCATCTCGCCGGTCTGGCCGAATGCGGAAATCGAGCAATAGATGATGCGCGGATTGCGGGCGGAGACGGCGGCATAGTCAAAGCCGAGCCGGGTCATGACGCCGGGACGGAATCCTTCGACAAAGACATCAGCCTCATCGATCAATTGCCACAGGCGGGCCTTGCCCTCCTCGCTCTTGAGGTCGAGGACAATGCTTTTCTTGCCCCGGTTGAGGTTACGGAACCAGACTGACTGGCCAGCCTCCATCGGCTCCATGGCGCGCGCCGGATCACCGCCGGCGGTCTCGACCTTCCACACCTCGGCGCCCTGATCGGCCATCATCATGGTCATCGCCGGTCCGGGGAGGAAGACAGACAGGTCAACGACCCGGACGCCGCTCAGCTTGCCCATCAGATGACATCCTGTTGGCGCAGGGTGGCGATGGCGTCGGCATCATAGCCGAGTTCGCCGAGCACATCATCGGCATCGGCGCCAAGCAGTGGCCCGGCGCGGCTTGGCACGCGTTGACCATCGACCTTGATCGGGCTGGCGAGGACGCGGAGATTTGCCCGGTCGGGGTGGCTGACGGTGTCGATCATGCCAATGGTGTCGAGCCAGGGATTGTCCATCGCCTGGGCGATGTCATGCACCGGCGCGACCGGGACATGACCTTGCAGCAGCGCCAGCCAATGGGCAACGGGATGCTCGCCGAAGATGGCGTCGAGCGCGTCGGTCAGCGTGCCGCGATGGGCGAGGCGACCGGGGTTGGTGGCGAACCGCTCATCCTTGAGCGCGGGGTGGCCGACGCGCTCGACCAATATGTCCCAGAATTTGGGTAGCTGGCACATGACGAACATCCAGCCGTCCTGCGCTTTGACCATTTGGCTCGGCGTTGCCGTCGGGTGGGCCGAGCGCGGGGTGCGACCGGTTTCGCTGCCTTCGTTGAGATACCAGACTGCCGGATAGGTCATCTGGTGAACAGCGGTGGAGAGGAGGTCGCAATCAATGTCGCGCCCCAGTCCGCTGCGCTGTGCATCGAGCAGCGCGGCGAGCACGCCGACCGCCATTTGGGTACCGGTCATATAATCGACCATCGACAGGCCAAAGCGCTGAGGCTCGCCATCCGGATCGCCGGTCAGCGAGCAGAAGCCGGCTTCCGCCTGCATCAGATAGTCGTAGCCCGGCCATTTGGCCCTTTCATTGTCCCGACCATAGGCCGAGAGATGGGCGCAAACGATAGCGGGGTTAAACCCGCTGAGCGCGGCGTAGGTAAGACCCAGACGGGCGGGGAGATCGCCGCGCAAATTGTTGACCACCGCATCGGCGGTGGCGACCAGTCGGTGCAGCACCGCCTGCCCTTCGCTGCTGTTGAGATCGAGGGTCAGCGAGCGCTTGTTGAGGTTGAAGGCGTGGAAGTAATGGCTCTCGCCTTCCCTCAGAAAATGCGGGCCGACCGCACGGGCGGTGTCCCCACCGCCCGTGCCGCTCTTGTGCGGCGGCTCGATCTTGATGACGTCGGCGCCCAGCTGCGCAAGGAACTGCGTACCATAGGGGCCGGCGCCATATTGCTCGGCGCTGATGATCCGGTAACCGGCAAGGGGGAGAGGGCGTTGGCTCATGCGGGGTTCCGTTTGACCCATTGCTTGGAGATGATCATTCGCTGCATTTCGTTGGTCCCCTCACCAATGCACATCAGCATCGCGTCGCGATAATAGCGTTCGATGTCATATTCCTTGGAATAGCTGTAGCCACCATAGATGCGCATCGCCTCCTGGCTGTTGGTCACTGCCGACTCTGACGCGAAATATTTCGCCATCCCGGCTTCCATGTCACAGCGCTCACCCCGGTCATAGGCCTTGGCGGCCTCCAGCGTGAGCAGTCGTGAGGCGGCCGCACGGGTCACCATTTCGCCAATCTTGAGCTGAATCGCCTGATGCTCGGAGATAGGCTTACCCATGGTCTGGCGGACTTGGGCATATTCGGTGGCGAGGCGCAGTGAGCCCTCGGCGATGCCAACACCGCGCGCGGCGACGTTGATGCGCCCCAGTTCCAGACCACCGGTCGCCTGGAAAAAGCCCTGGCCCTCGACACCACCGATCAGGTTGGCGGCGGGCAGACGGTAATTGTCCATCACCAGTTCGGCGCTATCGATCGCCTTGTAGCCGAGCTTGTCGAACTTCTTGCCGACACTCAGCCCCTCGCCCTTGGGAGCGATAAAAAGGCTCATTCCCTTGTAGCGCGGGTCGGCCTTCGGGTCGGTCTTGACCAACATGGCAAAACAGCTGCCGTTGATCGAGTTGGAGATCCACGTCTTGGTGCCGTTGATGACATAATCGTCGCCATCGCGGACCGCCGTCGTGCGGATTGCTTGCAAATCAGTACCGGCATTGGGTTCGGTCAGGGCAAGGCCGCCGCGCACTTCGCCACTGGCGAATTTCGGCAGCCACAGCGCCTTTTGCTCGGGCGTGCCAAAGCGTTCGACGGCGCAGGCCATGATCAGGTGCGAATTGAAAATGCCGGTCAGCGCCATCCAGTAGGAGGAAATGAGCATGACAATCTTCGCATAGGTCTGTGCCGGCAGTCCCAGCCCGCCATATTCGGTGTCGATTGTTGCACCAAACAGGCCCATCTCAGCCATTTGCGCGACCAACTCAGCAGGCCAGATGTCGCCATGGTCATGTTTCATGACCACCGGACGGACTTCCTTGTCCATCCATCTCTGGATGCCGTCGAGCAGGGCGGCTTCTTCGTCCGGATCCATCGCCGGACGGGCGGTGCTGGGTTCTGCCATGATTTATATCCTTACTCGTCCATCGGGCCGAAGCCCTTTTTCCAGATCAGCATCACACGGGTGAAATCGCACACGACATCGCCATGCTGGTTGAGCCCGCGCGTCGCGATTGTGACGATGCCCTGCTGCGGGCGCTTCTCGCTCTCCCGCTTTTCCAGCACTTCGGATTCCGAATAGAGGGTGTCGCCGACGAAGACCGGCTTGAGCAGGCGGATTTCCTTCCAGCCGAGATTGGCGACAGCCTTTTGGCTGACGTCCGACACGCTCTGCCCGGTCATGATCGCGACGGTCAGCGGCGAGGCGACGATACATTTGCCGAATTCCGTCTTGCGCGCGAACTCGGCGTCAAAATGGCTGGGGTGCTGGTTCATTGTCAGCAGGGTGAACCAGGTATTGTCCGCCTCGGTGATCGTCCGGCCGGGACGATGCTCATAAATGTCGCCGACGATCATTTCCTCGAAATAGCGGCCATAGGTTTCGCGGTACCGTTGCGGCCCGACTTCGATCACACCATCACGCATGGGCTTTGTCCTTCATTGCCAAAATCTGTTGGTAACGGCGCACGATCGGCGCCTCGAGCATGCGACCGTTGAAGCGGATGGCCGCACCCCCGGCGGCAGCAAAAGCAGCGATGGCTTCCTCGGCCTCGGCCACTTGGGCGAGTGTCGGGCGGAAGATGCTGTGGATGCCGTCAAGCTGGGCCGGGTGGATTGCCGCCTTGGCCGAAAATCCGATGGCCTTGGCGCGGCGGGTTTCCTCAGCCAGGCCATCGGCATCATCGAGCTTGATAAAGGGCACGTCCATCGCCGGCTTGTTGGCCGCGGCGCAGGCCATGACGAGGCGCTGTCGCGCAAGCAGCAGTGGCTCCCATTCAAGCGCGACACCGAGTTGGGCGGAGAAGTCCCCGCCACCGAACATGACCATCTCGACTGAGGGATCGGCTGCGATGGCGGGAGCATTGTCGAGCCCCTCAACGGTTTCGATCAGCGGGATCAGGCCGACACTGTCATCGGCCAGCACCGAGCGGATGATCTTCAGCTCGGCGGGGCTTTCGACCATCGGCACATAGATGTGCGCCGGGCGCGCTGGTGCTTCGGCGAGGGCGAGCAGGTCGGCAATGCCGGCCCGGGTGGCAACGCCGTTGATACGGATGGCAAGGCCGGGGCGGCCAATGGCGGCAAGCGCAGCAGCCCTTGCCGTCTCCTTGCCATCCGCCGGGACAGCGTCCTCAAGGTCGATACAGACACTGTCGGCGCCAGCGGCCATTGCCTTGTCGAGCCGTTCGGGGCGCGATCCGGGAACGAACAACATGCTCTGCACAACAGCGGGACCGGGCACCGGGCTTTCCTTTCCTGTCCGCAGGGTGGCGAGTCGGCCTTTGCGCCTTGACCTTTCACCTTGACACTTCACTCTTGCGAATGAAATTTGTCCGGACAACTTGCAAGGGGGAGGGCAGCGTGATGACCGCCAGTCGATCAAATGAAGCGGCGGCCGTGCCAGGTCCGGCGGGATCGCGATCCGAATTTTCCCTGGGCTGGAAAACGCTGCTGGCGGCGTTTCTCGGCACCATGTGCGGGGCCTCCCCGCTACCGGTCAATGTACTGGGGTTCTTGTTCGATCCGCTCAATGCCGAATTTGGCTGGAGCAAGACCCAAATCAGCATTGGCGTCACCATCTATGGCCTGACTGCCGCGCTGCTGGCTCCCTTTTATGGCGCAATGTGTGACCGGTATGGGGTGAAGCGGGTCGGCATCTCTTCGCTGATAGCTTTTGCAGTGATTTTTGCCAGTTTCTATCTGATGCCAGGACAATTGGCCTTTTTCTATGGCATCTGGTTTCTGATCGGCCTGGTCGCCATCGGATCGACACCTGTCTCCTGGAGCAGGGCCATCGGCCTGTGGTTCGTTCGCAATCGCGGGCTTGCGTTGGGGATCATGATGCTCGGAACCAGCGCCGCAGCCATAGTCGTGCCGCGCATCGCCGTTGCGGCCATCGAATTTGGCGGCTGGCGGATGATCTTTCCTGCAGTCGCCCTGTTGCCGATCCTCATTGCTGTGCCCGCGGTTCTCGCCCTGTTTCGCGAACCGCGTGCCGACGAAATGCCGCCACAGATCAGCGCGGGAGCCGATGGGTCTGTTGCCGGCATGACGCTGGGCAAGGCCATGCGGACGCGGCAGTTCTGGTTGCTCTGGGTGTCGATCCTGTTGATCAGCCTGGCCTATGGCGGTGCGCACACGCATATGCCGGCGATCATCAAGGACCATGGCCTCGGCATTGGCGATGCGGCCGGCATCATGGGAATCGTCGGCCTTGGCCTGTTGTCCGGACGATTGATCGTCGGGGCATTGCTTGACCGCTTCTGGGGACCGGGCGTTGGTTTCCCTGTCCTGTGTCTTCCTGCGCTGGCCTGTTACCTTTTGCTCGGAACAGGAAGTGATTTTGCCATGATTGCCCTCGCGGCTTTCCTGCTGGGCTTTGCAGCCGGGGCTGAAAGCGACCTCATTGCCTTCCTGGCTGCGCGCTATTTCGGCATGGCCCAGTTCGGGCGGATATACGGTTTTCTCTACATGCCTTTCGCCACCATGACGGCGCTTTCGCCTGTGCTTTACGGCATCGTTCGCGACACCGCCGGCAGTTACGATCCCATGCTGGCCGGTGCTGCTCTGATGTTTGTGACCGGCGGGGCGTTGCTGCTGCTGATGGGCGGGTATGACCGCCTGAAATGGAGCCACAATGAAGACTGACACCTTCGCCGCCGGGACGGTGACGACCGATCAAGCGCGACGCGACGCCATGTCGCATGATGTGTTCGTTCGCGGGGCGGCTCCCGCAGGCGTGTTGCGGCCGTCCAATATCGATGAACTCACGCAAGGTGTGAAGGCGGCCGCAGCTCAGGGACTGGTGCTTGTCCCGCGCGGCGGCGGCATGAGCTATACCGGTGGCTATGTCGCCGACCGTCCCGATGCTCTGGCTATCGACATGAGCGGCATGAACCGGGTGTTGGAGATAAACTCCACCGACATGACGGTGACAGTCGAGGCTGGCATTACATGGCACGCGCTCTACGAGGCGTTGAAACCGCACGGCCTGCGGACACCTGCCTGGGGCACCATGTCAGGGATCAAGGCTAGCGTCGGTGGCGGCATGGGACAGAATGGGACCTTTTGGGGCGCCAACCACGGCCCGTTCAGCCAGAATGTCATCAGCCTGACGGTGGTGCTGGCCGATGGCACGGTGATGGAAACCGGCTGCGACTTTGCCCGCGTTTTCGGCCCTGACCTGACCGGCCTGTTCACCGGCGATGCCGGCGCGCTGGGTATCAAGGCGCATGTCACCATGCCGCTGATCCGCGAGGCCGAGGCTTTTGCCTATGGCAGCTTTGCGTTTGATACACCTGCGGATTATTGCGCGGCGATGAGCGAGATCGCTCGCTCGGGGCTCGCCAGCGAAAGCTTTGGCTTTGACCCTTATCTGCAATCGCTCAGGATGCGGCGCGACAGCCTGACCAGCGATGCCAAGAGCCTCGTTACCATGATGAAGTCGCAAGGCGGCTTCTGGAAAGGGATCAAGGAAGGGGCAAAGGTTGTCGCCGCAGGACGATCCTTCCTCGACGACGCCAAATTCTCCATCCACTGTCTTGTCGAAGGGCGCATTCAGGCGGCGGCGGATGAGGACATGCGCCGGATCGAAGGGATCGTTCGCGCCAACAATGGTCGGGTGGTGGAAAATACAATCCCGAAGATCCTCCGCGCCAATCCTTTTGTGCCAGTCAATTCGATGGCCGGACCGGATGGCGGGCGCTGGTTGCCGGTGCACGGCATCGTCCGCCATTCCAAGGCGCCCTCGATGATCGAGGCACTGACTGCCCTGTTCGAGACTCATGCAGCAGAGATGGACGCGCTGGGTGTTGGCGCCGGCTATATGTTCCTGACGTTCGGCACGACCGGCTTCATCATCGAGCCTTGCTTCTATTGGCCGGACGAATTGTGGGGCCTGCATGAACAGTCGATCGAGCCGGCACATCTTGCCAAGCTCAACCGCTATCCCGCCAACCCGGAAGCACGGGCACTGGTGGAACGGCTCCGAGCGGGTGTCATAGATGTCGTGGGTCAGATGGGAGGCGTGCATTTCCAGGTCGGTCGCACCTATCCGCTCAAGGATCGCAGCGGCCCGGACCGCTGGGCGGCAATCGAGGCGATCAAGGCACATTTTGACCCCGAAGGGCGGATGAACCCGGGCGCTCTGGGGCTGTAGGCCGACGTTCGGGCTTATCACCCTGCGAACAGAAACGACGCCCGCCCCAGCACAGCCGGGGCAACGCCGCTATTCTACCCTTGGCAGGCTATGATATGATGTGATGGAAAGGATGCGCGATGAGCAAGCCCGATGTGCCGCCGCCCTATACGGCAGTAACCCGGCATGAAATGTTCCCCGATGTGCGTCATGATGAAGCCGCCCGGTTCAATTTTCTCGCCAATCTGAACCGCTATCTGTCGGGTGACCTCGGCGGTGGCAACAAGCTCGCCTATGAGCGGCGGGTTCTGCCCGCCTTTGTCGCTGAGCATGGCCGCGAACCAGCTGACCGGCATGAGGTGCGGGCGGCGATGAACCGCGACCCCTGGCATGGCTTCTGGTCGGCAATGAAGCGCAATTCTATGGAAATGCGCCAGCAGAATGGACGCGCAACCGTGTTGCGGCAGTTAGACGCGCTCGACGCCAAGGCGCGTGAACTCAATGAGGGGCGCAATACGCTGCAACTCGACCCGTCGGTGACGATCCCTTCCTATCAGACGGCAGTCGACATCCACTGTATGCCCGGTTCCTATTATGGCGAGGAGCGGCCGGGTGACGTCTCGGCCGGGGCCAATTATGACAGCGGCCTGTTCGCTACGACCGGCGGGGCGCTGGGTGCGCTCAACGATGGCGGCGGTCAGGCAGTCGCGGCTTGGGCCAAGGCGACACGGCCCGACTGGCAGCCCAAACGCATCCTCGATATCGGCTGCACCATTGGTCACAATGCGGTGCCGCTGGCACAGGCCTATCCCGATGCCGAAGTGATCGCCATTGACGTGGCGGCGCCGTCACTGCGCTACGGACATGCCCGCGCACAGGCGCTGGGGGTCAAGAATATCATCTTCCGTCAGGTGGATGCCGAGGATCTGTCCGAATTCGCCGATGGCAGTTTCGACTGGGTGCAAACGACCATGTTCCTGCACGAACTGTCAAACCAGTCACTACCGCGGATCATCGCCGAAGGATCGCGGGTGCTGAAGCCCGGCGGCCTGATGCTCCATATCGAGCAGCCCGAATATTCAGACGCGATGCCCCTGTTCGAACAGTTCATGCGCGATTGGGACGCCTTCAACAACAACGAGCCCTATTGGTCCGCCATGCACGGTCTCGACATGAAGCAGGTGATGGCCGCTGCCGGTCTGCCCCAGGACGCGCAGTTCACCATCGGTGTGAAAGCGGTGGTCGACGAGACGATCTTTCCGCCCGCGCCATCAGGCGCGCAGGAGGATTACGGCCGCGCCGCCATATGGAACGCCTATGGCGCGTGGAAACCGGAGGCACGGTCATGAGCAACGTTATCGACTGGATCGCCCGGTCAGGCGCAAAGCCCAAGGGCAAGCGGCCCGAGTTCCTGGGCAACCGCCATGACGAACGACTGTTGTCGATGCTTATGGCGCTGGTCGGCGAAGTGTCGGTAATCCGCGAGCGGCTCGACACAGTCGAGCGGTTGCTCGAGGCCAAGGGGACGATTTCCCGCGAGGACATCGAACGCTATGCGCCCGATCTCGAGACGGGGCTCGAACGCAATCGGATAATCCGCGAGTATATCGCGCGGATCATGCGCGGGCCACAGCAGGAGGTCGAAGCTATGGCACTCGACGAACCGACCATCGACGAGGTGGTGCGCGAAATGGAGAAATGACGCGGCACCAGATTTTGCATCACACCAAAAAGAGGGGCGGCACCGGCTGGTGACCGCCCCTTTTGAGTTGGTGCTTGCTTGGAGAGAGATGGCGGAACATTTCAGCTCCGCCGGGTTGTCCGGGATCTGACTGTCAGAAGGGCTTGGTCGCCCCAAGGAAGCAGATACCGGCAATGGTGATCCAGTAGACATAGGCGGCAATGCGCGCCTGGACGATCTCACGCTGAAGCGCCGCCTCCTCAGCCGCATCGGGACCCATGGCGAGCTTGCGGAACCGCGTGGTCCAGCGCCGCATGACAAGGCGCAGGAACAGGCCGATGCACAGGGTGAAGGCATAGAGCGCCATCTTGGCCGGATACCAGAACAGGCCTTCACCCGACTGGATCGGTCCCGTGCCATAGAATGACATGACTGCGACTGTGGCGATGGCCAGGATCAGCGGATAGCGCAGACGTTCTTCCCACAGGGTAACGGCAATCCCGATATCGGTTTCGCGGCGGAAGAAGGCGGTCCAGGTCATTCCAAGCCAGACGGCAAAGAAGAGCCACATCCATGTCAGATGCCCTTCGAGCAACGGGATGAAGCCGTAAATCACACCCATATGCAGACCAAGCGGCAGCAGCAGGACGATGCCGGTACGCGCCAGAATGTCGATCCGATAGGCGGTTTCGAGGTGGCGGCGGCGCTCCTCAAGACTTAGCGACAGATTGGTGATGTTGTAGCTGGTCTGGAACACGCCCCATTCGCCACCCAGCCAATAAACCATGCAGATGATGTGCACCCAGCGCATGATATCGAGTTCGGCGAAATGCATTGGTTCCTCCCCTTATCCGCAGAGCAGATGCTTGGCGCCCGCGCGGCTTGGCATGTCAATTCCAGCCCCTATGACGGCGGGAACAGGAGAGTGGGTCAATGAAGCACAGATTGATCGAAGGGCGGTTACTCTACACCAGCCGCAAGCCGGGGATGGAGGGCCGCGTCCGCGGTTTCGAAAGCTTCATGTTCACCCGTCACAGCGACGGCAAGGTCAGCTTGCGCGCGCATTGCGAGATTGAAGAGCCCGAGCCGACGGTGATGCGCGACATCATCTATTCGCTCGATGAACATGGCCAGCCGATGGATCTGCATGTCCGGCTGACGGTGGGCGATGCCTTCATGGGATCAGGCTGGTTGCGGTTCGATGGCAAGACGGTCGAGTGCGAGAGTTTCAGCCCCTCGCTCGGCCGGCTAAGTCAGCGGGTTGAGGCCGAACTGCCGGTTGATGGCTTTGGCACGCATCCGATTGTGTCGGACGGCTATATGCTGGCCAACCTCGATTGGGAGGAAGGGCAGGTGCGTAAGCTCAATTGCTATTTGCCATCGCCCGATCATCGTGGCGCAACTCCGCCGCAAATCGCTCAGATCAAGATTGACGCCCAATATTTGGGGCGGGAGACAGTGACGGTCGCGGCGGGCACCTTTGCCGCGCGCAAATTCCAGTTCATCGACGATGGCAGCAGCGGCATGGACGGTGCCCATCCGCCCTATGAGCTGTGGGTCACCGACGATGAGGACGGCATTTTCCTCAAGGGCGGTGTCGGCGGATACATGATGACATGGTATGAGCTGGTTGAGCTAAAGCGATAACCGTCACGCCAGGTTTTGTTCCGCCCAGCTGTCGACAATCTCTCCGCCCGTTGCAAACCATGCCTCGGGCCGCGCCACCAGCGCAGTGATCAGCTGTTCAAAGGCGGCAATCCGGTATGGCAGGCCGATGATATAGGGCGTCAGGTGCAGCGGCAGCATTCTGCCGCCGAAGTGCGTTGCTTCGCCTGCTAGCCAGTCGAAGGCGTCGATCATCGATTGGGCATAGCTGTCGACTGATTGCTGCTGCACGGTGATGATCTGCCGGTCACTTAGTTCATGGTTGAGCGGCAGGTTGATCAGGCCGTTGCTAAAGCGATAGGGCAGTTCGTCATTGACCCAGTCGCACGTATAGCGGAGCCCCGCGTCGCACAGCAGATCCGCCGTGGCAAAGCTTTGCGAGCGGGCGATCGACAGCCAGCCCTGCGGTCGCATGCCGCTGGCCGCTTCCATGCGGTCGAGCGACTCCGCAATCAGAGCCCGCTCCTCGTCGACCGGCAGGGTGCCGGCGATGGTGCCGTTCATATCGGTCGAATGGGCGATGATCTCATGCCCCGCAGCCAGGATATCCGCGACCAGTGCAGGATAGCGTTCGGCAATCGCCGCATTGGTGGCGAAACTGGCGCGCACCCCTGCTTTGGCGAAGGCGTCGAGCAGACGATAAGCCCCGATGCGCGTGCCATAATCGCGTGCGGTATAGTGGCGAAAATCGGGATAGGCGGTCTGCATGTGGCCGGGCGCGCGGAATGGCGTGTCGCTCGGCGTGATCGGGAACCATTCGAGGCTGACGCACAGCCAGACGGCCACGCTCTTGCCGCCCGGCCATTGCACTGGCGTACGCTCATGCAGTGCCGACCAGGGGTAGAGATCATGGTCATAGCCGTGACGGCGGCGGGGATAATCAAGATAGGCGGGGTCGAGAGTCATGGCTGCTGCCCCTTCCATGCGTCGACTATGTCTCCAGCGCGGGCGATCCATGCCCGGCCATCGGCGGCAATGTGGCGCAAGGCTTCCTCAAACGGGCCGATGCGGTGGGGCTGCCCAATCAGATAGGCGTGCAAGGGGATGCACATGACGGTCCCCGATTGTTCGCCCTCCGCCGCCAGCCGCTCAAACTGGCGGATCAGCGTGTCGGCGTATTCGCGCGGGCTCATGTTATAGATGAAGAAGCCATAATGGTCGTTGACCTCCAGGCTGTAAGGGATCGAGACGAGGCTGCCCTTTCCAACCTTCACGGGCTGTGCCTGATCGTCGTGATAGAGGTCGCATGTATAATCGAGGCCATATTCGGCGATCAGATCGAGTGTGCGCGGCGTGTGGGTCAGGGCGGGAGCCAGCCAGCCACGGATCGTCTGGCCGGTCGCGTCGCGCACGGTGCGGATGCTGTCCTCGATGATGGCGCGTTCCTGAGTCTCGTCCATGGCATAGGCGTAGCGTGTGTTGTAAATGCCGTGGCTGAAGAACTCCCAGCCGCGCGCATTGGCATCGGCCACCACTTCGGGGTGATGCTGGCACAGCGCGACCGAGAGACTGACTGATCCGGGGAAGCCATGCTTGCTCATCACCTCGGCCATGCGCCAGTGCGAGACGCGGTTGCTGTGGTCACGATGGGCATAGCCGACGACATCCGGATGCGGCCGCGCCCACGCCTTGCGCTGTGGGTGGTTGGGCGGATCAATCTCGTAATATTCCAGATTGGGCGCGACCCAGACGGCGACCGTCTTGCCACCGGGCCAGGTGATCTTGGGCCGGGCGCGATACGGCGCGAAATCATAAAGCCCGGGGTCGGCGGCGCCCTCGATCATGCCCGCGCCTCCAGCCAATCGATCACCACCTGCACCGGTTCGACATCCGCATATTTGATCTGCAAGTCGGTCAGATTGGCGAAATGATAACTCTCATGCTTGTCGGCACAGGTTTCGATGGGGACGATGGTGCGATAGCCATGGCTGAGCGCATCGACCGCCGTGGCCCGGACACAGCCAGATGTGCTGCCACCGGTGACGACGACCGTGTCGACCCGGTGCCAGATCAGGAAACTGGCCAGCGGCGTTTCAAAGAAGGCGCTCGGCATGCGCTTGGTATATTGGAGGTCATGCGGTTGGATCTCGCAGCGCGGATCAAAGGCGTGCCGGTCTGAGCCATATTTGATATTCTGCAAGCTGTCGGGCGTGTTGGTGCGGGTGCCCCAGACGCCAGCGTCATCGGCATTGTCCATATAGCCTACGCGCGACCACACCACGGGCATCCCGCAGGCCCGGGCAAGGCGGGAGATGGTGTTGGCATGCTCGATCTGTCGCGGATCGGTTTCATAGGCGGTGGGGAACAGGTCGGTGCGCGTATAGGCCTGCTGGAAATCGACATTGATGATCGCCAGCTTCTCGCCAAAGCCGAATTTTCGGCGGGCCGGGTTGGCCATCAGCTCTTCAAATATCTGTCTGGCGGTCTTTCCGTCGCTGATCATTTTCGTGCCCACCAAAGTCATGCATCTGTTCCCCCTGACTTGTCCGCATAGTGCCCAGCGGCTATGCGGCTGTCGAGCCAAATTTGTCCGGACAACTTTGCCCATGCGGATCACGCGTCACTATCTCACCGTCAAGGGGCGCCGGGTACATTATCGCCGCTGCGGCGAGGGTCCGCCGGTGCTGCTGGTGCACCAGAGCCCGCGCTCCTCGAGGGAATATGAGGCGGTGATGCGGCAATGGGGGCGGCAATTCACCTGTCTTGCACCCGATAGTCCGGGCTTCGGACAATCTGACCCCTTTTCATTCCGCGCGCCAACAACTGAAGACTATGCCGACGCGGTGCTCGACTTTGCCAAAGCGGTCGGCCTGAGCGGCATTGCTGCCTATGGCTTTCATTCGGGCGGCATTTTCCTGATGAACGCCATGCGCCGCCATCCGGAGCGTTTCGTTGCCCTGGCCGTGGGTGGCTATCCCTGCTTCAGGCCTGAAGAGCTCGCCGACGTGGGTGAGGCTTATCTGCCGTCTTTCAAGCCAATGCCCTATGGCGAGCATCTCGTCTGGGCGTGGAACCGCTTGCTTGAACAGAGCTGGTATTTCCCCTGGTACATGCCTGATGATCGCCGACGCATGTCGCTGGCCCATGCCGATCCGATGGCGGTGCAGGATATGGTGATGGACCTGCTGGCGGCAGGCGATGCCTATCGCGACGGCTATCGGGCAGCGCTGACCGCGGTTTATGACGTGCCCGCTGCCGGCAGCGACGTGCCGCCTGCCCTGATCGCCAGCTATGCCGGCGATCCGATGACCGCGCATATCGCCCGATTCCCTCCGCTGCCCGACGGCTGGGAAGCGGCGGAGCAGCCGACGCGTGACGCCCACTTTGCAGTCTGCGCAGACTTTCTGTCGCACCATCCGGCACCAGCGGCGGATCTCGCCGAGGATCGGCATCGCGGGTTCATCGCTGTGCAGGCGGGTAGGTTCGATGGCCTGATTCACTGGCGTGGGCAGGGGGATGTGCTCCACCTGCACGGGCCGGGGTGCTCGCTCGATCTGCTCTCCGAAGACGGGGTCATGATTGATTTGCCCGGCCACGGCTTGTCTGACCCGTGGCCGGGCGAACCGCCGACCGACTGGGCCGCTTGGCAAGTAGTGATCGACGCGGCGGCGGCACACCTAGGCGCGAAGGCTGTTTCGCACGAAGCGCTCCCCTGTGGCGAGGCGGTGCTGCTCTTCCCCGACCTGACACCTGACCGCTATGGCCATCATCTGGTTACGGCATGGGCCAATGTCAGGGCCAGCCACGTTTTTGCCCCGCATTATGCTGTCAACATCGCCCATGCCCGGCCAATTGACCCGGCGGCAATGGCGCCGGAGCGGCTGGCGGCGGAGCATCTGGCGCTGATCCGGGCTGGCACGGCGGCGCAGGCACTGCATCTTGCCCGGCAGGCCGGAGGTATCGCATGAGCGGCCCACGAACTCTGTTCGACAAGCTGTGGGACCAGCATTGCATCCTCGATCTCGACGGCAGCAGCAGCCTGATCGCGATTGACCGGTTGTTCCTGCATGAGCGCACGGGTGCCTCGGCGCTCAAGTCGTTGGCGGCGGCGGGCAGAACGGTGGTTGACCCGGCACACGTCTTTGCCGTGATGGACCATATCGTCGATACGCGGACGGGACGCAGCGACCAGACTCTGATGCCGGGCGGACAAGCTTTCATCAGCGAAACGCGTGAGGCGGCGCGGGCAGCAGGGATCACGCTGTTTGATGTCGATGATCCCCGGCAAGGCATCACCCATGTCATCTCGCCCGAACTGGGCATTGTCTTGCCCGGCTTGACACTGATCGCGCCCGATAGCCACACCTGCACGCAAGGCGCCTTCGGCGCGCTTGCCTGGGGCATCGGCAGCAGCGAGGCCGAACATGCCATGGCCACCGGCACGCTGCGGGTCGAAAAGCCAAAGAGGATGCGTGTGACCTTCACAGGCACTCTGCGGCCCGGCATCACTGCGAAGGACATGATCCTGACGCTGCTCGCCCGTGAAGGGGCGGGTGGCGGCGCAGGACATGTCTTGGAATTCGCCGGGGAGGCGGTGCGCAGCCTTGACATGGAAGCGCGCATGACGCTGTGCAACATGGCGACAGAATTTGCCGCCTTCACCGGCATCATCGCGCCGGACGATGTGACTTGCGCCTATCTCAGCGGTCGCCGTTATGCGCCCGAACCCCTCCCTGACTGGTCGGATCTGGTTTCGGATGACGGCGCGCGGTTTGACCGGGAAATTGTCATCGACGCTTCGGCCATCGAACCGATGGTCAGTTGGGGTACCTCGCCGGGTCAATCGATTCCGCTATCCGGCCGGGTCCCCGATGATGCTGACAGGCGGGCGCTCGATTACATCGGCCTTGGCGCGGGACAGGCGATTGCCGGGGTGCCAGTCGATGTCGCCTTCATCGGCAGTTGCACCAATGCGCGGCTGAGTGATTTGCGCCGCGCCGCCGCCATCCTTGCCGGCAAGCGGATCGCGCCGCGGATCAAGGTGGCACTGGTCGTGCCGGGCTCAAGTGCGGTCAAGCGCGCGGCGGAGGCCGAGGGCCTTGATCGGATATTCACCAACGCCGGTTTCGAATGGCGCGAAAGCGGCTGTTCCATGTGCTTCTTTGTGGGCGGCGAACGCTTCCCCGAGGGCAGCCGGGTGATCTCCTCGACCAACCGCAATTTCGAGGGGCGGCAAGGCCCAGGTATCCGCACCCATATCGCCAGTCCCGAAGTCGTCGCGGCGAGCGCGCTGGCGGGAAGGATCAGCGCGCCATGACCCCCTTCACTCACCACAGCGGCATCGCTGCGCCGTTGCTGCGCGACAATGTCGATACCGACGCGATCATTCCCTCGCGCGAAATGCGTTCAACCGGCAAGACCGGCCTCAAGGACGGGCTGTTCGCCCCCTGGCGCTATCTCGATGCCGATGCGCGGGTTGGTGATCCGGCCTTTGTACTCAACCAGCCTGACTTTGCCGGGGCTACCATCCTTGCTGCCGGCGCCAATTTCGGCTGCGGGTCGAGCCGCGAGCATGCGGTCTGGGCGCTTGCCGAATATGGTATCCGCTGCGTGATGGCAGAGAGCTTCGCCCCGATCTTTTACAATAATTGCGTGCGCAACGGCCTGTTGCCGGTGGTACTCGACAAGGCAGTGATTTCCCGACTGGCGGGGCAATCGGTGCACATTGATCTCGCCGCGCAGATGGTGAGCTACGGCGGGGAAGGCTGGTCCTTTGCCATCGGCGGTGAGGCGAAGGCGATGCTCTTGGGCGGACTCGATGCAATCGACCTTACCTTGCTCAACCGCGATGCCATCGAGGCGTGGCGCCATGCCGATCGCGAGTCCCGGCCATGGGCCTATCTGGAGAAACCGGTGTGACCTTTATCACCATCAGCGAGGTGGGCCCGCGCGACGGGCTGCAATCGATCGACAGGGTCATGCCGCTTGAGGCCAAAAAAGCATGGATCAAGGCCGAAGCAGAGGCCGGTGTACCCGAGATTGAGGTCGGCAGCTTTGTCCCGCCTTCACTGCTGCCGCAAATGGCGGACACCGCCGAACTGGTTGCTTTTGCCCGGACGCTGCCGGGCCTTAATGTCGTCGCGTTGGTGCCCAATGCGAAGGGCGCGGCGCGGGCAGTCGAGGCGGGAGTGCATGGCCTGTCCATCCCCTTTTCCATGTCGGAAACCCACAGCATCAAGAATGTCCGCAAGACCCATGCCGAGATGCTGGTTGAAATCGCCGAGGTGGCAACAGTGGCCAAGGCAGGCGGTGTGCATTGTGCGGTCGGGCTATCGACCGCCTTCGGTTGCACAATGGAAGGCGCTGTGCACGAGGATAGGGTGGTGCGGCTCGCCGTGGCGGCGGTGGAAGCCGGGGCAGAAGAGCTGAGCCTGTCTGACACCACCGGCTATGCAGATCCGGCCAAGGTACGGCGATTGGTGCGCGCAGTGACCGCAGCGGTCGGGCCGGGACTGCTGACGACGCTGCACCTGCATAACACGCGCGGGCTGGGCCTCGCCAATGCACTGGCTGGGCTGGATGAGGGGATCACCACGCTTGATGCCTCGCTCGGCGGGCTCGGTGGTTGCCCGTTCGCGCCCGGCGCATCGGGCAATATTGTCACCGAAGACCTTGTCTTCATGCTCGCTGCCATGGGTTATGAGACCGGCATAAATCTCGACCGGCTGATGGCCGTGCGCGGGATCATCGCCAATGCCCTGCCCGGCGAACCGCTCTACGGTTTCACCCCCGATGCCGGATTGCCCCTCGATTATCGTTCAGGATCAGATACATGACCTCTCCCACGCCGCTGGCAGGCCTCAAGATTGTCGAATTCACCCATATGGTCATGGGGCCAACGGTGGGCCACATCCTCGCCAGTCTCGGCGCCGAAGTGGTGCGCGTCGAGCCGATCGGCGGAGACCAGACCCGGCGCTTGCTGGGTTCCGGCGCGGGCTATTTTGCCATGTACAACCGGCACAAGCAGTCGATCTGCCTCGATCTCAAATCGGCCGATGGCATGGCAGTGGCGCGGGCGCTGTGTGAGCGGGCCGACATCCTCGTCGAAAATTTCCGTCCCGGCGCGCTCGACCGGCTTGGGCTGGGATATGATGTGCTCAGCGCGGCCAATCCGCGCCTGATCTATTGTTCGGAGAAGGGCTTTCTGCCCGGTCCCTATGAGGATCGCACCGCGCTCGATGAAGTGGCGCAGATGATGGGCGGTCTCGCCTATATGACCGGCCCGCCCGGACGCCCGCTACGTGCCGGGGCAAGCGTGATCGATGTGACCGGCGGCATGTTCGGTGTCATCGGCATCCTTGCCGCGATCGAGGAACGGCACCGGACGGGGCTGGGGCAAAAGGTCATCGCCTCGCTGTTCGAGACGACCGTCTATCTGGTCGGCCAGCACATGGCGCAATTCGCTGTTACCGGCAGCGCAGCCGCCCCGATGCCGGCGCGCATCTCGGCCTGGGCCATCTATGATGTCTTTGAGACCAAGGACGAACCACTGTTCATCGGCGTTGTCTCCGACCCGCTGTGGGAGAAATTCTGCGCGCTGTTCGGTCTCGATGACCTTTGGGCCGACGAGGGCCTGCGGCGGAACAATGACCGCGTGCAGGCGCGTGAGCGCCTGATGCCGCGCATCCGCGACCTGATCGCCGGTTTCACCCGTGACGAAGTCATCGCCAGGCTGGAAGGCAGTGGCCTGCCCTTTGCGCCGATCGGCCGGCCGGAGGACATGTTCGATGACCCGCATCTGGCGGCATCAGACGGGCTTGAACCTGTAACGTTGGCAGACGGGCGGGAGACGCGGCTGCCTACCCTCCCGCTGATGATGGGTGATGGGCGACCGGCCGCAGCCGCCGCCCTGCCGCAGCCCGGCGCGGACAGCCGGTTGGTTTTGGCCGGTATTGGCTTTGCCGATGCCGACATTGAGCGACTGCTCGCCAGTGGCTCTGTGCAGGTTGGCGGCTGACTATCCATTGGGCGGACAGGCCTTTGCCATTCCACCTCGGATGTGCCGCTTGCTCCTAGCATGGCGGTGCGCAATCTAGGGGACATGACGATGACATCTGGCCACTCCCGCTTCTCCCGCCGTTCGTTCCTTGCTGCTGCGGGCGCGGCCTCGGCGATGGCGGCAACACCCGGCTTTGCCACGCAGAGCAGCGCCCGGTCGGCGCGTGGCGGCGCACCCGAAGTGTATGATGTGCTGGTCGTCGGCGCCGGTCTCGCCGGCCTTCATGCTGCTGAATTGCTTGAACAGCAGGGGTTCCGTGTGGCCTTGGTCGAGGCATCCGACCGGGTGGGTGGCCGCCTGCGCACTGGCCGTGCCGATGGCTATGTTGCCGAACTGGGGGGCAGCGAGGTTGGCCCGCTTTACGGCAGGGTGCGTGATGCCTGCGGTAGGCTCAATGTCGGTCTGAACACCAACGCACCCCGTTCATCGCCCTTTGTCCTCGACATTGGCGGCGACATGATCCTCCCCGCCAACTGGTCCGCATCAGACAAGAATCTGACGCGTGGCAATGAGCGCGAAATCTTGCCGTTCCTGATCCAGAACCGGTTCTTTTTTGACTGGTTGCCGTTCGAGGACCCTGCTGACTGGCTCAACGAGGCGCATTTCCCGCTCGACGTCTCGGCCTCCGAATATATGCGCGGCCGGGGCGTGTCAGAAGCTGCTATCCGGCTTGCCGATGTTGATCTGAACGGGCCGAGCCTCGCCGCGATTTCGGCGATGAGCATTTTCCGGGACATGGCCCGCATCAAGGTTGAGGGTTTTCGCGATCCTACCCGGCCGCAATATGGCAACAACAGCAACAATGCCAATCTGAGCGCCTTCATCGAGGGTGGATCGGACATGCTCCCCCGGGCCATGGCCGCGTCGCTGCGCGGGATGGTTAGGCTTAACGCGCCAGTCGTGCAGGTGGATCAGACCGACGTAGAGGTTGAAGCCCGCCTGTTCGACGGAACACGCATTCGCAGCAAATTCATGGTGATGGCGGCACCATTTTCTGCCGTGCGCCACATCCGGTTCAACCCCGGCCTGCCTGCGGTGCAGGCTGACGCGGTGCAGGGCGCCGCCTATTCGGCGACGACCCAGTTCCATTTCCGTGTTTTGCGGAAATTCTGGGAAGAGGATGGGCTGCCTCCATCACTGTGGAGTGACCGTCTTTATGAGCGCGGATTCCACATTGCCAATCGCGGCGGAGAGCATGGCAGCTACACCGTCTGGCTCAATGGCGACGGCGCGACCCGCATTCACGCCATGCCGCGTGAGGCGCAACTGGCATTGATCCTTGCCGAAATGGAGGCAGCGCGGCCCTCCATCCGTGGCGCGCTCCAGCCGCTGTTTGATTATAGCTGGGAAGCCAATCCCTTCGTCGGCGGCAACAAGCATGTCTTCTGCGCGGGGCAGGTCAGGCATTTCGCCAAGGACATGGGCCTGCCGCATGGCCGCATCCACTTCGCTGGCGAGCATCTCCGCCGCATGGAACCGGGGATGGAATCGGCCATGGAAACCGGCGAAATTGCCGCACTGGATGTGATGGGGCGGCTGTAATGCAGCGCTGGTTGCGCGGACTCACACGTCTTGCGGCTTTGGCCTTGCTTGCCAGCCCCGGCGTATCGGCAGCGCAGCAGGATGACGCGAGTGTCTATCGCGAGCGGTTCGAGCGCTTCATGCGCGATCCGACCAATTTCGCTTATGAACCAGTCGAGCCTGTGACGGGGGTGCGCCGCTACCGGCCGATTGCCCAGGTCCGTCCGGGAGAAAGCCGCATTGATGCCACCGCGCTTGAATCGGCCGTCCGCTATGCAGAAGCCAACCGGTCAACCGCCTTCATCGTCTGGCGCGACGGACGCCTGGAAAGCGAACAATATTTCGGCGGCACCCGGGCCAACACGCTGCTGCCGTCCAAGTCGCTGTCAAAACCACTGACCGCGATCGCCGTGGGACGAGCCATCGTCCTAGGGCATATCCGCTCACTCGACCAACCTGTGGCGGATTTCATCCACGAATGGCGCGGGACGGATCGGGCCACTATGCGCATCCGCCACCTGCTCGACATGCGGTCGGGCCTGCTCGACCAAGGGTTCAGCCCTGACCCGAATCACCCATGGAATCAGGCTTTTCTGGGTCTCGACCATGGGCGTTACATTGTCGAGCACTATCCGCTTACCCATAGCCCCGGCACCCGCTATGGCTATGCCAACGCACCGAGCGAGCTGGTCGCGCTGGTCATCGAGCGAGCTACCGGCCGACGCTATGCCGATTTCATCGGGCGCGAGGTGCTGCGGCCTATCGGCGCGCAAGGCGGGGAGATTTGGATCAACCGGGCCGGAGGCCTTGCCCATTCGGGCTGCTGCCTGATGCTGCCCGCCCAGGATTGGCTGCGCATGGCCATTCTGCTGATCAATGATGGCCGGGTGGGCAATCGCCGCCTGTTGTCCCGCGGCTATGTGGCCGAGATGCTTCGCGGGACCCCCGAAAACCGGCACTATGGGCTTGGCGTCTGGCTGGGCAGTCCCTGGCAGGAAAGACGCGGCTTTGGGGCACCGGGCGCTCCTGGCCCGCAAGTGCTGCACAGTGCCCCTTATCGCGATCCCGGCCTGTACCTCTTTGATGGCAATGCCAGCCAGACGGTCCATATCTCTCCCGCTCATCGGTTGATCATCCTGCGCATGGGGGCAAACCCGCCGCGCAGTCCCGAATGGGACAATGCCTACCTGCCCAACCTGTTGATCGACGGCCTGCGCCGCCGCTGACCGGGACTGTCTATCGTCCTGTCGCGGGCGGGCGCACATAGCCCGGCGTTTCGGGCGGCACATCCTCGGCATAGCGTTCCAGCGTCCCGATGACGCCAAGGTCCGGGCCGTCCACCGGTTCCTCGAACAGGTCGGGCCGGTCGCGTTCGACCCGTCGGCGAACAGAAGGCGGCACATCATCCATCCCGCCAGTGATCTTGTAACTGTGCATCCGGCCCATCAGCACGCCATGGACGCCGCTCTGTCCCATCTTCATCCACGGCCACCATGGGGCCTGTCGCATGAAGCCGGCATGATAGCGGGCCGATACCACAGACCGGTCATCAATTTCGGCGCGCGGGGTGAAAAGGGTGAAATGCTCGGATGGATTGACGCGCGGCCCGGTCGACGCCTTTGGCCAGCCTTCGGGTGTTACCGGGTTGCTATATTCATGGGCATAGTCCCAGCCGAGCAGATATTGGTCGCCAATCGCCTGCCAAGGAAGGCGGAACGGCTCGTCGGGGCGGGCATTGCCATGGTCGTTGTTGACAGTCTCGCCATCGCCGACACGGAACACCTTGCGTGTCAGGCCCAGCGAACCGCGGAACTGATCGTTGAGGAAAGCAAAGACGTCACAGCGCTCTCCCGTCCAGGGATTGTCCCACACATCGATGATCTCACCCGACGCCAGATCGGTGAAATAGCCGCATTCCTTGCCCATCACCTTGATCGAACCATCCGGCTGGATCACGTTGCGGATGTTGCCAAAGCCGCAATAGCCGAACAGCGGCTTGGCCCTCTCGCTGCCGACGATGGCATATTGGACGCCCTGATAGCCGGACAGCACGGCCCGGTCGCCGATCGTCCCCCACATCTTGGCAAAGCCATAGAGATTGTCACGCGCGTCCGTCACGTCGAGCGGGCGGATGGGGCCTCTCATTCCGGGCGTTGCCTGTGCAGCTGTCGAGGCAATGGTTGCCGTCGTCGCAAGGCCGGCCATGGCAGCCGCGCCGCCAAAAAAGGACCGGCGCGACAGGCCGTTGTGAAAATCCTCGTAGAACATGACGCTGCCTTTCAGGCCGGATCAGAAGACCGCGCACACGGTCTTCCAATCGAGATAATTGTCCATCGCGAGACGGCCGGAATCGCGGCCCCAGCCCGATTGCTTGACGCCGCCTATTGGCAGGCTGGCGTCGTACATCGAATGGCAGTTGATCCAGACGGTGCCCGCCTTCATCGCATTGGCGATGCGGTGCGCGTTGGACAGACCCTCGGTCCAGATGCTGGCGGCAAGCCCATAATCGCTGTCATTGGCGGCGGCGATGACCTCATCGACATCATCAAAGGCTTGCGCGACGAGAACGGGGCCAAAAATCTCCTCGCGGACAATCGCCATGTCGGGTGTCACACCTGTGACCACAGCAGGCGCGACAAAAGTGTTGGCCGGGCCGGAGCGTTCGCCGCCAGTGATCACCTGAGCCCCCGCGCTGGCCGCATCGCTGACATAGGCAGCGACCTTCGCAGCCTGCCCCGCGTTGACCAGCGGGCCCATCTGGGTCGTCTGGTCGAGGCCGTGACCCAGTTTCAGCCCTTTGGCGTAAGCGGCGACGCCTTCAACCAGTTGGTCATGGATCGAGCGATGCGCATAAAGGCGCGACCCCGCCACGCACACCTGTCCACCATTGAAGAAGATCGCATTGGCGACACCGGGGATGGCCAGGTCGAGATTGGCGTCAGGCATGACGATGACCGGCGACTTGCCACCCAATTCAAGCGTCACCCGCTTGAGGTTGCCCTTGGCGGCATCGAGGATGGCGCGGCCGGTCGCGGTTGATCCGGTGAAGGCGACCTTGTCGACATCGCCATGGGCCGCCAGCGCCGCACCGGTTTCGCTGCCGAGACCCGTGACCAGATTCAGCACCCCAGCCGGCAATCCCGCTTCCTGCATCAGTTCGGCCAGGCGAATGGCGGTCAGCGATGTGTCCTCGGCAGGTTTGAGCACCACGGTGCAACCAGCAGCAATGGCCGGGGCGAGCTTCATCGCGGTCAACACCAGCGGCGAATTCCACGGCACTATGGCGGCGACAACGCCGACCGGTTCGCGGCGGGTCCAGCTGGTCACCTGCTTGCCGGCGGGCTGGTAGTTGATCGAGGATTCGATGGTGTTCCCCTCGATTGTCATCGCCTGTCCCGCGAAAAACCGGAACTGGTTGACCGCTCCGGGAATTTCGGCCCAGCGTCCGACGAACAGCGGCTTGCCCTGATCGAGCGTCTCCAGCTCGGCCAATTCGTCGATATGCTTGTCGAGGATGTCTGCGATGGCCCACAGGATGCGGGCGCGTTCCACTGGCACGGTCGCTGACCACCCCGGCAATGCGGTGCGGGCAGCAGCGACAGCGGCATCAACGTCCGTAAGTCCGGCGCGCCCGATCAGCGCCAGCGTCTCGCCAGTCGCCGGATCGAGAGTAGCAATCGGCTCGCCACCGCCAGCTTCCACCCATGCACCGCCGATCAGCAACCGGCTGCCCCGCTGCTGCCGGTCAAGAAACTGGTGGGCGGCTTGTGAGAGCGACGGGCGGGTAAGGGTCATGATCCAGCCTTCCTTTTGCAACGCGGTGACTATGGTTGGATATTGCCCGCAGTCAGCCGATGCTGCCAGAGCCAGCCGCAGGGTGGATAGTTTCCGCCTGCCCCGTCCCGTTTGCCGGAGCGCTGTGGTGAGCATAAGGTCAGTTCAGATTTGGCCGACAAGGGGACCCAAAGGTGACAACAACCGTGACCAAAGCGCCAGCTGCAGCGGGGTTGCGCGATGCGCTGGTCGCGGCAGTCGGCGCCGGGGCGCTGCTAGATGGCGAAGCTGATCGGCTTCTCGCCAGTCACGATGTCTATGCCTCGGGCGGTGAGCCGCTTGCAGTTGTCCGCCCTGCGGACATTCCTGCACTGCAAGCCGCGGTTCGCGCCTGTACCGCTGCTGGCGTGGCGATGGTGCCGCGTGGCGGCGGCGCCTCCTATACCGATGGCTATTTGTTGCCCGGCGGCGGGCATGTCCTGTTCGATCTCGGCGCGCTCGATTTTGTCGAGGTGGACGCCGCCAATGCGGTCGTCCGGGTCGGTGCAGGCACGACCTGGGCGGCGCTCAAGGCCGCGCTCGATCCGTTCGGCCTGCGCACGCCCTTTTGGGGCCCCTTTTCCGGCATTGCCGCCACGATCGGCGGCAGCGTCAGCCAGAACACGATCAGTCACGGCAGTGGACGCCACGGCATATCGGCCGGTTCGGTTGTTGATATTGAAGTGGTGCTGGCCGACGGCACATTGATGCACAGCTCGCCATCGCGCGCGACCCGCAGCTTTGGCCCGGACATGACCGGCCTGTTCACTGGCGACTGCGGTGCGCTGGGTTTCAAGGCGGCTCTGATCCTGCCGTTGCTCAAGGCGCAGCCCGCCTTCGAGGCGCTATCCTTCGCCTTTGAAACGCTCGGCGGCTATCACGCGATGGTCAGCAATGCCTCGCTCGAACAGCTGGATGATGAGCATTTCGGCGTTGATCTGGTGCTGTCGCAAGGGCAGATCGGCAAGCAGCAGGGCATTGGTGCACGGGTAGGCATCGCCCGCGACATCATGCGCTCGGCTCCCGGCTTCTTCGCCGGACTCCGGCAACTTGCCAGCATGGCCGTGGCCGGGGAAGGCGCGCTGACGGCGGCCAATTACATGGCCCATTTCATTGTCGAAGGGGTCGATGACCAAGAAGTCCAGGCCAAGGCAGGGCGGCTCCGCGCTATCGCCCGGCCCATCGGGATCGAGATTGCGAATACCGTCCCGGCCTTTGTGCGTGCCATGCCCTTTGCCCCGTTGACCAACATATTGGGCCCAAAGGGTGAGCGCTGGGTGCCCTTCCACGGCATACTCCAACACGATCAGGTGCTGCCCTTCCATGAAGCCTTCACCGCGTTTCTCGCCGATCGACAGGCGGAAATGCAGGCGCATGGGCTGGTTGTCGGCACCATGTTCAGCAGCGTCGGCTCGACCGGCATCCTCTATGAGATTGCCCTTTATTGGCCAGATGCGCGCACGCCCTATCACCGGGCCACGCTCGACGAGGCGACACTGGCCGCATTGCCGGCCTATCCCGAATCGACAGACAACCGCGCCTATGCCGAACAGTTCAAATCAGCTGTGATCGACCTGTTCGGCCGCTTTGGCGCGGCACATTTCCAGATCGGCCGCGCCTATCCCTATCGGGACCGGCTCGATCCTGCCCAAGCGGCATTGCTCCGCGCGATCAAGGCGCAGCTCGACCCGCGCGGCCTGATGAACCCCGGCGTGCTCGGCCTGTGATCGCCATGTCGCCTTTCCCCTTTTGCCCAGACTGACGAGGCCCGACGATGGAGTATGACTATATCCCGCTGCCACAGCGCCAGCCGCTAAAATGGCCCGGTGGCGCGCGGGTGGCGCTGCTCATCACCTTCAACCTCGAAACCTGGGACCTGACCAAGGACACCGACAAGCCCTATTATGCCGGCGGCCCGGCCATCCTGCCGGACGTCTTGCCCGGCAATGTCGCCGATTTCCCCAACTTCACATGGCGCGAATATGGCCAGCGTGTCGGCATCTGGCGCCTGTTCGAATTGTTCGACACGCTGGGCGCGAAGGCCAGCTGCACCACCAATGCCGTCACTTTCCAGCGGCGCAAGGCGATGACCGATGCGGTGCTGGAGCGCGGTTGGGAATTGCTCACCCACAATTGGGAACAGGGCGAGTTGCTGACAAATTTCGCCCATGACCCGGCGCGCGAGCGGGAGATCATCCTCGCCTCGCTCGCCGAGTTTGAGAAACACACCGGGCGCAAGTCCAAAGGCTGGCTGTCCTCATCCCTGCGCGGGACAATGCAAACCGCGGACATTCTCGCCGAGCAAGGCTGCACCTTTTACTGCGACATCATGAATGACGATCAGCCCTATCTGCTCAAGACACCGAGCGGGCCGATTGTCTCTGTGCCCTATTCCAACGAGATCAATGATTTCACCTTCATCACCCGCAAAAATTACACAACCGACCAGTTCGCTCAGGCGCTGATCGAGGAACTGGACGTCCTGTATGAAGAAGGGGCCACGACCGGCCGGATCATGAACATCGGCCTGCACCCGCACGTCTCGGGCCGGGCACACCGGATCCGCGCCATCCGCGAGTTCATCGAACATGCCCAGTCGCTGCCCGGCGTGTGGTGGGCGACGCGGGAGGAGATTGCCGACTGGTATCTCGCCAATCATGAGAGTCATATTCCAGGGCAACTCGCATGAGCGGGCAGCGCATTACCATCGCCGGAGGCGGCATCGGCGGCACCACGGCGGCCACGGCACTGGCGCAGGCCGGCTATGCCGTCACGCTGCTCGAAGCCGCGCCGGAGTTTGGCGAGGTGGGGGCAGGCGTGACGCTGGCGCCCAATGCGATGCGCGGCATGGACTTCATTGGCGTGATGGAGCGGGTGGCCAGCGCCGGGGTCGAGCCTCATCGTCAGCGCATCCAGCACTGGCAGGATGATCGTGCGCTGTTCACCATGGAACGCGCCAATGCGCGGGAGCAATATGGTGCTCCCTATGTCTACATCCATCGCGCCGACCTGCACGCCATCCTTGTCGATGCCGCGCGCGATGCCGGTGTGACCCTGCGCCCCGGCGCGGCGGTGGTTGGTAGCGAGAGGGCGACCGCGATCCTTGCCAATGGTGAACGTGTCGAAGCTGATCTGCTGGTCGGCTCCGACGGGGTCAAATCCGTCATCCGCCAGCGGTTTGAGACGAAGCCTCCGCACTTTACCGGCCATGTCGCCTGGCGTGCGACAGTAAAGGTGGATGACGCACTACGGGAGGTGACCGATTATCCGGGCATCCACATAGGGCCGGGACGGATGATCACCCGCTATCCGGTGCGCGGCGGGTCGATGCTCAACCTGGTGTTCTTTGCCCGCCAGTCAGGGTGGGAAGAGGATGGCTGGACCATCCCTTGCGCGCCGGGGGACCTTGCCACCACCTACGCCGGCTGGTCGCCCGACTGCATGGCAATGATCGCCGCTGCGGAAGCTGTTCCGCATTTCAAATGGGCTATCAACGCCCGCACCCCGCTCGACCGCTGGGTGATCGACGATTGTGTCACACTGCTCGGCGATGCCGCGCATGGCATGACCCCGTTCCTCGGTCAGGGGGCGGCCTGTGCCATAGAGGATGCTGTGGTGCTGGCCCGTGCGCTTGCCGACAGCGACAGCATTGCCACCGGCCTCACCCGCTATGTCGGCGCCCGGCACGAACGGACCAGTTTCATCCAGCTTGAATCAAACGCCAATGCCGACCGGATGCAGGGGGAAGACACCGACCTGTTCGGACTCAGCAAACTGCGCAATGAGGAGACTCTGGGGCTGTTTGAATATGATTGCTGCACCGTTCCGGTTTGAGAAGAGGATCGATTGATGCACCCCGATGGCAAGCCGTTTGACGGTCACCCGATCCTCGACGAAACCCGGGCCTTTCTCGGCGAGCGGCACCAACTGCTGATCAATGGCCAATGGTCTGACGGTACCGAGGGTGAGACACTGGAGAGCCGCGATCCTGCTACCGGGCTGACAGTGGCACGCTTTGCCGTGGGTGGTGCAGCGGATGCTGATCGCGCGGTAGCGGCGGCGCGCAATGCTTTTGAAGGCGGCTGGGGTCGCACCTCGCCCAAGGTCAGGGCAGCAGCCTTGCGTCGGCTTGCCGCCCTGATCGAGAGCAATGCGGAACTGTTCACCCAGCTTGAGATCATCGACAATGGCATGCCCCAGATGATCGCCAGGCTGACGGTCAGTAATTGCGTCGAGATGCTCGATTATTATGCCGGCCTTGCCTGGCAGATCGAGGGGTCGACGCTTGCACCGCCGACGTGGGTTGCCGACCAGGCCGAAGCCCTGACCTATACGGTGCGAGAGCCGGTAGGCGTGGCCGCCCAGATAATCCCCTGGAACGTGCCAATGTCCATGGCCATTCTCAAGCTGGCACCGGCGCTTGCAGCGGGCTGCACCGTGGTGATGAAGCCTTCGGAAGAAACGCCATTGACCGCCCTGCTGCTGGGCCGGCTGGTCTGCGAGGCCGGCTTGCCAGACGGGGTTGTCAACATCGTCAATGGTCTGGGCAGTAAGGTGGGGGCGCGCCTGGCGGCTCATCCCAATGTGGACAAGATCGCCTTCACCGGCTCGACCGCAACCGGTCGAGCCATTGTCCAGGCCGCACTGGGCAATCTCAAGAAAGTGACACTCGAACTAGGCGGCAAATCGCCGGTCGTCGTCATGCCCGATGTCGACATGGACCTGGCCATTCCCGGTGTCGGCATGGCGACCTATTTCCTCGGCGGCCAGAATTGCATGGCGGGGACGCGCATCTTTGCCCATGCCGCGATCCATGACCAGCTGGTCGAAGGACTGGCAGCCTTTTCCAAGATGCTGACCGTCGGTCATGGTCTCGACCCGGCCAGCATGATCGGCCCGATGGTTTCCGAAATCCACTGTGGCAAAGTGATGGGCTACATTGAGCGCGGCCTGTCCGAAGGTGCGCGGCTGGTCACCGGGGGACAGCGGCTCGACCGGCCAGGAACCTTTGTCGAACCCACCATCTTTGCCGATTGCACGCCCGACATGGCGATTGTCCGAGACGAGATTTTCGGCCCGGTCATGGCGGTGATGAAGTTTGACAGCGACGATGTCGATACCATCGCTCGCCTTGCCAACGATTCGCCCTATGGCCTGTCAGGCAGTGTCTGGACACAGGATCTGTCGACCGCCCACCGGCTGGTATCACGCATCCGCTCAGGCCATGTGTCGATCAACTGCCATGGCGCCGTGGGAAGCAATGTACCATTCGGCGGGTATGGCCAATCCGGCTGGGGTCGCGAATTCGGTACCGAAGGTCTGTCCAACTATCTGGAGACCAAGGCGGTGACCGCACGCTTGTAGGCCGTGGCGCCACCGGACAGCCCAGTCATCAAACCGGCCATCAGGCCGCAGAGAGATTGGCGTCCGGCTTGTGCCGGGCCAGGCCGGCGGTGATGTTTTGCGCTGTCGCCAACATTTCAGGCAGATACGTTTCGAGTGCCTTGTTGAGCGACATGGCCGAGACGAAATAGACGAGTGTCATTGCCGCCTCGAACCGCCCCTTGTTGAAAATCGGAACGGCGATCGATGATGTTTTGCCCGGCGTGTGATTGAAATAGTTGCGGCCTTGCACGGCATAGCCTTTGGCCCGAATTCCTTCCGGGTTCAGCGCCATCTCGGCTTCTGCAAGATAGTCCGGATCAATGTCCTGATCGGCACGCATCCATTTCAAAATCTGTTCGCGTTCATCATCATCGGCATAGGCCATAGACAGCTTGCCAGAGGCACTGTCGAGCAGTGGCAGTGTGAAGCCGGGATAATATTGTGAGAAAGTAAGTGAGGTGTTGGCATGGGTGCTGTCCCGCAGCATCATGTTCTTTCCGACCCGGATGGCGATGGAAACCGGCCAGCCGACCTTCTTGGTCAGGGCGACAATCTCGGGCCGGGCGATTTCGACCAGCATGCCGTCCTGCTGATAACCGCTTGAAAGCGATTGAACGAGCGCTGTCGGCCGGTATCGCTTGCGGGCAGGTTCCTGCTCAACCAGCCCTTCATACATCAACGTCTGCACAATGCGGTGGGCGGTGGGATAGGGAACGCCAGCCGCGCGGCTGATCTCCATCATCGTCATCGACCCATGACGGTTGATCGCCTTTAGCGCGGAAATGGCCCGACTGAATGACTGGATCGGCACACCCTTCATCGCCTGATACTCCCCTGACGGCAAAAAACTCCGCTTTTGCGGATGAATCGCACCATGGCCTGCCGACGGACTATGTCGCAGACTGATGCCGCCTGTAGGAAAGCTGGCAGATTATCCGACTGGTGGACATTAATGCCGCCGGTTGGATATGTCAGCCACAGCCTTTGCCGTCATGCCGGATTACGCCGGCTCCACAGCCCGAGCAGCAGGGCTCCACTGAGATTAAGCAGCGGCGGGATCAGGCCAAAGGCAATGGCGACACCCAGCAAGGCCGTCTCGCTTTGCGGTGCGCCGCTCATGGCGGCCTGTGTATCAAAACCAAAGGCCGAGAGGGTGAGGCCAATCAGCAACGTTCCGCCAAGCGCAAAGGCTATCTTGTCGGCCGCTACCCAAGCAGCCGAATAAAGACCTGCATTGCTTTCATCCTCCCCCGAAATGTCGGCAAGCATCGAAAAGCTGGTCATGGCCCAGCCTGAATTGCCAATCGCCGCAGCAAAGGACAAAAAGACCGCAAAGCCGACACCGGCATCCGCGCTGACCATCCATACCAGATAGCTCAGCGAATAAATGATCGAACCGGCAACATAGCCCTGGACCTTGCCAAAACGTCCGGCCACCCAAACCCACATTGGCTGGGCGACGATGATGCCAGCGCATGCGGCGAGCACGATGAGCCCGACAACAGTGAGGGCATCGGTCCGACCCATATTGTAGCTGAGGAAGTACATCAGCGCGGCATACCCCATGCCACTGCCGATCAGTTGCAGCAGATTGGCGGTGAACAATGTCCTGAAACGGGGCCGCCAAAGCACCGCCGCGACTTGCCGGACGGTCATGCCGGCGATGCGGACATTGAGTGTCTCAGCGACCGGCGCTTCGGACATCCGGGCGGTACTGAAAAAGGCGATCAGCAGCGAGATGGGACAGAGCACGGCCAGCACTATCGCCATGCTTTCATAGCCTTCCTGACCGCCGCCAAAGCGTTCGACCAGTGTCGGTGCCAGTGCGCCGGCGACCAGCACGCCGATGGCGGTAAAGACCAGTCGCCAGGCCATCAACAGGGTTCTGTCGGTTGATGTGGACGCCATTTCCCCGGCCATGGCCAGATAGGGCACGGAAAAGCTGGCGAAAACGCCCATGTAGAGACTGAACGCGACGACAACATAGCTGATGCGCAGCGCGTCACTGCCCTCGGGCACGTGAAAGAGCAGGATCATTGCCAACGGGGCCAGCACAGCCCCGATGAGCAACCACCAGCGGCGGGCGATCCGCGCCTTCCAGCGATCCGAAAGGATGCCGACAACCATGTCACTGCCAATGCCAAAGACAAATTTGGGGACAAAGATGGCTGCGCCGGCGATGCCGACATCAATGCCCACCACCGTTGACAAAAAGAAGAGAAGCAGCAGCGACGGCACATCGCGGAACACCTGCCCCGCGATCTGCCCGACGCCATAGCCGACATAGGCGAGCCGGTGGCCCTGCCCGCGCCCCTGCGGCTTGACAGCAGCCACCAGTGTCTCGCCCGTCACGGTCATCCACCCCGCGGCGGCATGGGTGGCAACTGCGGCGGAGGTGGGGGCTGCGGGGGTGACCAGCCCGCCGGAACAGGGGCCGGTCGTTGTTCACGCGCATAATGTTCAAGACTGGAAAGCGAAGGGCCATAATCCTCGGTCGGCGCTTCGAGGTAGCCGGGATTGATGGCGCGTGCCGCAGCAACCAGATCGTCAGGCAAGTCGGCGATACCATTGGTCATGGTGGCAAAGCTGGCGAAATAGTTGATGAACCCCGGGGCCTGGCCCATCAGCATCCATGGCAGCCATGGCGTGATGCGCGACCAGCTGCCGGTCACCGGCAATGCGGTGAGACGGCGGTTCTCAATGTCTGCCCGTTTGACGAAGAACAGGAAATGTTCGGAAACCCGGTTGAACGTGCCGGCAGATTCGCGGGGCCACTGGCTGGGCTGCAGGGCGGCCGGGTAGAAGAGGTCGATGCCGGTCTCGAGGATCAATGTGCCGTCCGGTCCCTCGCTCCAGTCGAGCAGGAACGGCTCCGGCGGGCGCGTGTCACGGTTCAACCCGCCGTAGCTGGGCGGCTGCGGCTTGGTGTCGCGAATGTCATAGTTGAACGGATCATTGGCGATTGGCACCACCCGCACATCCTCGTCGGTGTAGGGGTTGCGCCAGCTTTCCATGATCCGGCCCGTGGCGAGATCGCGATAGAAGACGACTTCCTTGAGGACCCGGCGCCAATTGCCATCCGGCAGGCGCAAGGTGCGCACCACGGAAAAACCGTCCATCTTGAACAGCGGGCGGACTTTTTCATTGTCCCGGACGCCATAGACCTTGCCGGTTATGCGGCTGACTTTCTGCTTGGTTACGTCAAGCTCCCCATCGATACGGGCATAGGTGTCGCGGTTCCATTGCGGATTGGCAAAGTCGATGCGGCTGACAAAATCGATTCCGCGGCTGGACGAGTGTCGGCGAGATGTGGCGCCCGCCTCCGTCGCAAAAAGCCCGCTGGTGGCGGCTGTGGCCAAGACGCTGGCACCAAGTCCGAGGCTTTCGCGCCGCGACAGGCCGGATTTCGAATCGTCCATTTTGGTCTCCTCAGGCGGGACAAATCACATGGATGGCCATGTGCAAGACCCGGTTGACTTGAGGATGACCGACCGCAGGTCAAGGCGTAGCGGCCTTGGACTGACTATCCGCCTTTTGGATAGCGCCCCCGCCGGTTGTGCAGTGCGGCCTGCCGCCTATATCATTTAGGTCGAGTTCCCCCCACTCGGAGACTGACACTATGCTCAATACGTTTCAGCAAGGCCACCACGACATGCTGCCGACCCTGACGCATGATGAAGCGTCGCGGCAGGAGTTTGCCAAAAGCCTCAAAGGATTCATCCAGCAGCGGTTGCTGCCGGGCCTGCAACCCGTGTATCGCCAGCGCGTTGCCCGCGCCTTTGAACGCGAACACGGCCGTGCGCCGCAGGATCGCAGTGACATCCGCCACGGCATGGTCAAGGACAGCTATTTCCAGCTCTATGCCGCGATCAACAGGATCGCGCAGGAGCTGATCTGGGAAACCACCAACATCAGCGTCGAGCGCGAGCTGCCCGAATTGATCGAACGGGCAAAGGCGCTGTCCGCGAGCACGCCCGCGAAGCTCGATATTCCGGAGGGCTTTGTCCCGCCGCGTTATGTTTCCGCTATCGACATCCACTGCATGCCCGGTGGCTATTGCAGCGAGGTGACGAAGGACGACGTCGCTGCCGGTATCCTCTATGACCGGGGTGTCCACCTCTATGCCATGGGTTATGGCGGTCCTCATAATGACGACATGGGCCGTTCAGTGTGCAATTACCTTCGGCGCAACATGCCCGATTTCAAGCCGCGCCGCATTCTCGACATGGGGTGCACGGTCGGCCATTCGACCCTGCCCTACAAGGAATATTTCCCGGATGCCGAAGTATGGGGCATCGATGTAGGCGCGCCGGTGGTCCGCTATGCCCACGCCCGGGCCGTTGCGCTTGATCGCGAAGTCAACTTTGCCCAGATGAACGCCGAGGAAACGCGTTTCGAGGATGGCTATTTCGATCTGGTTGTCAGCCACATCCTGCTGCACGAAACCAGCGGCAAGGCGATGCCGCGCGTGTTCGAGGAATCGTCCCGCCTGCTCGCGCCCGGCGGATTGATGATCCACGCCGACCTGCCGCCATTTGACCTGATGGATCCGTTCACCCAGTTCATTCTCGACAATGAGACCTGGTACAATAACGAACCCTTTTGGGGCGCGATGCGGGACATGGACCAGATCGCCATGGCCAAAAAGGCGGGATTCCGGCACGACAGCATCCGGTTTGATACCGCGCCAATGGCGGTGATGGAATTCGCCGGCAATGGCGGAGATGGCTATGATGCGGCAACGACCGAAGCCGTGGCCGACCGTGAGTTCACCGCGGGCGAATTCGCCCCTGGCGGTGGTTGGGAAGTACTGATCGCGCAAAAGCCGGTCGCCCAGGCGGAGGCTGCATGATGAACCCGGCACAGGATCGTCCGCACGTCATCAAGGACGCCAAGGGCAAGCGCCCGCAATTCTTTCCGAATGACGGGATAGACCAGTTGATGTCCATGGTCATGGTTCTCGCCAATGAGATTAACGTCCTGCACGACCGCATTGATGCGGGCGAGCGGGTGGCAAAAGCCCATGGCATCGATCTCGCGCCTGGCATTGATGCACTTGTGCTTGATCCAGCAGCGCTAGAAGCGCGCGAGGCGTGGCGCCAGGATTTCCTCGAAAGGCTCTTCTATCTGGCTCGCAAAGAGGCATCCGAAGCGGCTGCCGCCGACAGCGAGGACAAGTATCGCGAAACAATCGCCGAGATCGCGGTCAACTGACCGCGCTCAGCGGCGCAGCAATTGCACCGGTCCGCTGGCGCTCATCCGTGCATCAAGCGCACGGCGGGCCCGGCGGCGGTTGCGGGCAAAGCCCTCGATCAGTTCAATGGAAATTGCGGCAGCCTGCGCCAGTTCGGCCAGTTGCGGCGGACCGGGCAATTCCGGGCGGCAGATGGCCCCCTTGAAATAATGATCAACCCCGTCGAGCACGAGGGCATAGCGGTTGCCACCTGCGGCAGGGGCTTCCCATGCGACGAGATGGCCGCGCCAGTCGCTGGTTCCCGGTGGCATGTCGTCGGTACCGGTCTGGATCAGGGCGGGCACCGCCAGCGGCGCAAAGGCCGCGGCATCGACAAAGCCGGGGATGGGTGCGGGCGGAGAGAAGGCGACAACGGCCTGCACCCGTGGATCACGCAAGGGCGTTGCAATGCCGGGTGGCACTGTTGGCGCGGCCCCGCCCAGCGCCAGCGCCATCAACCCGCCATAGCTGTGTCCGGCGGCAACATAGCGCTCTCGCCCATGGTGCTCGGCCAGCGCCCGCATGTCGGCAATCCTCGCTGGCCAACTTGCGGCGGGCGAAAAGCGGTCACGCTCGGGGTGGTCGGTTGAATCAACGTGCAATGGCGCGTGGACCATATAGCCGGCAGCAACCCAATGCTGGATCAAATGCTCATATTTCCACGGTGCCGATGCGGCACCATGGGAAAAGAGGATGGTCGCGCGGGGACGCCGATGCGTGGGAAGCCACGACCAGATGGTGACAGGACGGCCGTCGGCCAGCACCAGTTCACTGGTCAAACCGGTTGATGCCTGTCCCTGCCCTGTCGCGACCTGCGAGGCCCGTCCGGCCCGGGCCGTGACAAGCGAGATGCCGGCAAGCGACAGGCTGCCAAGAACTATGGTCCTTCGATCTGCGATATGCGTCATGATGCCATTGTTACCGACAAAGCCCTGTTCGCCAATGGTCAGGGCCGCCCGTCCACCCAGCGGATAGTATGACATGGCGGTTGCAGGCCGTCCGCCAATTCTGTTTGCATGGCTGAAGGCGGGATGAACCTGCCCGCGCTGGGGAGCCCGCCATGCCCGTGACGACACTTCGCCTTGCCGCCTTCGCCCTGTTGCTGGGCGCGGCACCCTTGTCAGCCCAGAACGCCCCTCTACCATCGCCACCGGCTTTTGCTGACCAGCCTGCGCCCCCTGCCCCTGATTATGCCGTGCCGACCAGTTGGGCGGCGCGACCCGGAGCGCCAGGAGCCAGTGTTTCGCGCCCGGTCAACGCCAGTCGCCCCGCGCGCCGTCCCGATGCCGATGTCTTCTACATCCACCCGACGACATTCCGCAGCCCTGATCGCTGGAATCAGGATATCGCCGATGTCGGGGTCAATCGCTGGACCGACGCCAGTGTCATCGCCCGGCAGGCCGGTGTATTCAACGGCTGTTGCCGCATCTTTGCCCCGCGTTACCGTCAGGCCTCCTTCCTTGCGACAGCCGACCGGATGATGACCGGTGATGGTGGTCGCGCCTATGCGCTGGCCTATTCGGATGTGCTGCGCGCCTTTGACCATTATATGGCGAACGACAATCATGGCCGGCCCTTCATCATCGCCGGCCATAGCCAGGGGGCGGAAATGGCCCGCAGGTTGCTGATCGACCGCATCGACGGCCAGCCGGCCGCGCACCGCATGGTCGCTGCCTATGTCATCGGGTTGGACCTGACGGAGGGCGATTTCGGGCGAACCTATCCGCACCTGCTACCCTGCAGCGCACCTGCGCAAACCGGCTGCGTGCTGGCATGGAATGCCATGACAGCGGACGCTGACCTGACAGTGTTCCATCGCTTTTCCGGGGCTCGCTATGCTGCTCGTTACGGCACGGACGAAGGACGGACGCCGCTGTGCGTCAATCCGCTCAGCTGGCGGCGGGACACTGTCGCCGTGGCGCCCTCCGCCAATCCGGGATCGGTGCCCGGAGCACCGGGCGAAGGGGCTATGCAGCCGCTTCGCCGTGGTTTGGCCGGCGCGCGCTGCGACAGCGGCTTTCTGCTTGTTGACCGTGACCCTTCACTGGGGCTCGACGCGCTCGGCGGCGGCGTTTTGCACTATCATGAGATTGGTCTGTTCTACGCCAGCATCAGGGCCAATATCGCAACACGCATCCGCGCCTGGCAACGGCAGAATCGACGCTGATAGAGAGTAGACCGGAAACTGGCCGGGCTGCCGGTAACGCTATGCCATATCCCCCACAGGGTTGCGGGACCAACGATCGCTCAACAAAAGGACGGGCGCTAACTCCCCGCAATATAATCCCGCATCGCCGCGGCTTCGGCCTCGATTGATTCGATCCGGTATTTCACCAGATCCCCGATTGAGATGAACCCGACCAGCGCGTCGCCCGCGACCACCGGCAGGTGGCGGATACGCCGGCGGGTCATCAGCGACAGGGCGCCGAGGATCGGCGTGTCCGCGTCGATGGTGATAGCCGGCGCTGTCATGACATCGCGGACCAGCAGGCCGAGGGCATCGCCGCCATGCGCGTTGAGGCAGTGGATAACATCACGTTCGGAAAAAATGCCGATCACCCGCTCACCGTCCATCACCGGCACCGCGCCGATTCGCTGTTCGGTCAGGCGACACACCACCGCTGTCACCGATTCGCTGCCCTCTGCCGTGTGAACGGGGCCGTTCCGGCCCGCCAAAATCGCCCGTATCGTCATTGTGCCTGTCTCCCTGCTGCGCTGGAGCCTTTTGCGGGCGGCAATGCTGTCGCCTTGCCACTGACAGGCTAACATGATGCGCGGACATGGCAAAATCCCCTGTTGCCGGGCGCAAACGAAGGCAGGGCGCTTGCTCCTTCGCCCGCTCCGGGCCTATGAGGACAGGCATGACCCTGCCCTCGAATCTCGATGATCCGGATGTCTCCGGCTATGCTTGGCGACGCTATCGGCGG
Source organism: Sphingomonas lacunae (assembly GCF_012979535.1). NCBI lineage: Bacteria > Pseudomonadati > Pseudomonadota > Alphaproteobacteria > Sphingomonadales > Sphingomonadaceae > Sphingomonas > Sphingomonas lacunae. Next base: position 1,238,458 of record NZ_CP053015.1, on the reverse strand, counting down.
CTGATGTGGTGGATGGCCAGTGCCGCATCCGTTGCCACGGTTATCGCCATCATCATCCTCCACATGCGGAACCCCGACGCCAGCGTGCACCTCTATATCGCGGCGGCGGGCGGCGTGTTCCTTTCGGTCATGCTGGGTGCGGCACTGATGGGCCTTGTCTTCCTCTCCTCCGGTACCGGTCATGACGAGGCGATCGAGGACCGGCTGGAAGAGGAACGCAACAAACCATGAGCGGCAACCCGCCGGCACCGGCCGTGCCCAACCTCGTCCATGACGGGCGGGACCCCATACTCAGGGTCGTGCCCCGGCCGGGGGACATCAACAATAACGGCCATATCTTTGGCGGATGGGTGCTGTCCCAAATGGATATTGCCGGTGGTATTGTCGCCTCGCGCATTGCCAATGGTCCCTGCGCGACCGTTGCCATTGAATCGATGGCCTTTATCGCGCCAATCCTGCTTCAGGACCTGATCTCGGTCTATGCCTCGGTCGAACGGCGCGGGCGCACATCGCTCGCCATCCGCATCGATGTAGTGGCCACCCGCAATCGGGGAGAAGTCGATGTGCCGGTGACGAGCGGCGTCTTCACCTTTGTCGCCCTTGATGACAACAAGCGGCCAAGACCGCTCGATCCGGTGGAGTAGGGGCCGCTTCCGGCGCACTATCAGCTGGACGACAAGGTCGTCGATCAAGCCAGCGGCTGGTCGGGATCGCTGCGATCAACGAACAGGGCGGCAATGCTGTCAAACAGCGATTGCATGGCAATCGGCTTGAACAGGACCGCATCAGCCCCTGTTTCGAGGCATTCCTCCTCAAGGCCCGGTGAGGCATCGGCGGTCACCACGATGATGGGAATGTTACGCAGATGATCGCTGCGTCCCCGCAGGGCACGGATCACATCAAATCCGTCCATTTCCGGCATGCGCAGGTCGAGCAGGACAATGTCGAACTCTTCGCGTTCCAACCGGGCTATGCCGGCGCGACCGCCATCCGCCTCGGCCAGTGGCAGGCCGGCAACGTGCAGCATGTCGCGGACAACACGACGGTTCATCGCGTCATCTTCTATGAACAAAATTCGCATTACATCCCGCTCATGGCGCGTGACCGACGCTTGTTCCGATTGGCCCCAGCATCCGCGTTGGCCCTTGTAAGGCCTTGATGCAAGCTGCAATTACCCTGACCATTGGTTTCGCGCTCGGCGGCGGCAGCGCGGATCGCGGCGGCGACCGAATTGCGGGCGAATTCCACCTGCACCGACTGTGCAGCGATCTGTTCAGGCACGACCTCGTCCCCTTGACCAGCAATTATCATGCGCGCCAACGGGTTGGTCCCGCTTTGGTTACACGCTTCGACCAACTTGGCCATGGCCCGGACATCCACAAGGCATAGTTTGCCCGGATCACTCGCCAGCATGGCGATTTGTTCCGGCGCGTCAATGATCACTGCTGTGAGGCCGGCATGGCGCACCATTGCCGCCAGCAACGCAGCCCGCAGCGGGTCCGGCGCGACGACGATAATGTCCTCATCGCGTACCAATTCCCCGCTCGACTCACCCCCCAGCCCGGGTACGAATAGTGGCTCTACCTCGGCCTCTACTTCCTGCCACGGCAGCGACACAGTGAAGCGCGACCCCTCGCCAACAACGCTCTCGACGCCGATGTCCCCGTCCATCGCCCGCGCCAGTTGCCGGCAAATCGCCAGGCCCAAGCCGGTGCCTCCAAACTGGCGCGTCCGCGTCCCATCAACCTGACGGAACATGTCGAAAATCGCCTCATGCCATTCGGGCGCAATCCCGACCCCTTGGTCGACAACACTCAACAGCAACCGCTGCCCGCCATCATCCTCAATGCGCGACAACTCGACACGCACGGACCCCTCGTGCGTGAACTTCAGGGCGTTGCCCACAAGGTTGAACAATATCTGCGTCATCCGATCAGGATCAACCAACAGTCGGCCTTCAGGCATAGTGTCAGCATCAAGGTGCAGGACAATCCCTCGTTCCAGCGATTGCGCCTCGAACAACCGGATGACTCGCGCTGCTAGCGACACCACGTCCGTTGGTCGCGGCGTGATGATGAAACTGCCATGCTCGATCTTGGCAACATCCAGAATGTCATCGACCAACGTGCGCATCGTAGTGCCAGCATCATGCACCAGGTCGACCTGATTGCGCAGCCGATCCGACAAGTTTGAGTCGGCCAGCATGATCTGGGTCATGCCCAAAATCCCGTTGAGCGGCGTGCGAAGTTCGTGACTGGTGGAAGCGAGGAATTCAGCCTTGGCAGCAAGGGCCCGTTGCAGGTGACCGTTCGCTACAGCCAGGTCCGCTCGGTCGCGGCGCGCCCGGTTGCGGCTGCGAATCGCCAAAATGAGCAAGGCAAACAACAATGACAGGGCCACAAGGCTCCCGAACACTGAAACGAGAGCCACGTTGCGCTGATACTCGATTGCCTTTTGGCGCTGCTGAGCCTTCAGTCGAGCAATGCGCGCATCTTGGGCGGCAAATTGGAACTGCGCTGCGATAACCGCAGCGCGGTTCGACGCCGTAATCTGAGCGTCACTTTGGTCCAAGCGACGAACCGCTTCCAACTGTTCAAGCGCGCGGCGACTGTCGCCTATCCGCGCATAAATTTCGTGAGCGATAACGTGGACTTTGCCAAAGCTCGATGTGGTTGTGCCGCTGTCAATGCCCGATAGTGCCTGATCAATTAACTCTCGAGCTTGCCGCAGCCGGCCCTCTTTTAGAGCCAGAAATGCCTGGAAAGCGAAAATGTCGGATCGCTGCGCTACATTTGAGTATGCGGCAGGCCGCCCGATATCATCTAAAGTTGCGCGTGCAAGATTGAGTTGACCAGACCATAGGGCTGACATAGTGATGTTCAGCCTGATACGTGTTATTACGCTCGGCGACCCAATTTCCTCGGCAGACTCAATCGCTTTCAGAAAACTTGAGATAGCCTCTACGTGCCTCTCCCCATTTTGGTAGGCCACGCCCTGATTGTTATAAAGACTCATCAGAAACGCGGGATCGCCCTCATAAGTCTCTTGAGCCATCTTCAGGTAATTTATGGCGTTCTCGCTGTCGCCCACCGCAGCATATAACTCGCCCAACGACTGTAAAGCCAAGGCATGCCCTCGATCATCTGAAAGGGCGATGAATCGCTGCTGAGCTTGCCTATAAAATTGAAGCGCGGAACCTAGGTTACCTGCGGATCGGTCCATCGCTCCGCGCAGCAATTGAACGTAAGCAAGCATTCGGCTTGAAGCGCCCTCGCTCCGCGCCATCCGCTCAACCCTTGCCAGCAATTCCCGAGCTTCATCGGTTTGTCCCAAGCGAAACTTGGCATTGGCATTGACCCACAACGCTTCAGCCAATGCGTCACCATTAGCGGCTCGGTAATCCCCGGTTAAACTCCTGATCCGCTCCCGACTGTGAGAATCTGCAATTTCAGGATTAGTTGCCAATGGCAAAGACATTTCAGTCAAATAGTCTCGGCCAATGCCCTCAGCTGACGACGGCAACGCAGCAAATGTCAGCAAAAAAAACAGACACCCGCGCCAGAAATCTCTGCGTGTCATGCACGCTTCCAAATTTTACTGTCGCGTAGAGCTCTGCTATCAGGTGGGACAGCAATGGAAGCAGGGTTGAACGTGGCCAAATAGCGAATGAGAGCTTGCGGTGCCATTGGGCGACCAATCAAATAGCCCTGCATCATGTCGCAACCCATGACAGTGAGCAGCGCATGTGCGGCAGGCGTCTCGACACCTTCTGCGGTAACGGACATACCTAGTGCGTGAGCGAGGTCGATTGTTGATCGGACGATCAAGGGGTCACGGTGACTAGTCCCAAGGGAGGTCACGAAGCTCTTGTCTATCTTGAGTTCATCAGCCTCGATCCGTTTGAGATAGGTGAGCGATGACAGGCCGGCTCCGTAATCATCAATTGCAATGCACAGGCCAGCTTCGCGCAACCGTCGGATGTTGGCAAAGGCAATCTCGGGATCGGCTATGACCGAACTTTCCGTTACTTCGATGCCAATGTCCACTCCTGGCCCCATTGCCAGCGAGCACAAAGCGGCAACTGTTCGCTCTTCAGTCAACAACTGAGCGGAAAGATTGACAAACACCCTGAGTGAGATGCCCTGGCGCCGCATTTCGAGCTGATCCTCAATGGCACGCTCAATGGTCCAAAGTGTCAGTTGGTTGATGGTACCCGACGATTCGCATTGCTCGATAAATCGGTCAGGAAGCATCATCCCTAGGCGCGGGTGGTCCCAACGAACCAGTGCTTCCACACTATCGATAACGCCACGGCGGGCATGCAATTTGGGCTGGTAATCCAGTCTAAACTCGCCCCCGAGCAATCCGCGGCCGACCTCCCCGCGCGCATAGGCCTCAGGACCTGCCGAATTGGAAGGCTGCTGCGATTTAGACGGTCGGAACGGAGGCAACATAGTGCCTGATTGCCGGAACTAGGTGAACATATGTTTAAGTGTGTTTTCTTTGTTTCATCAGGAGACAGTGACGGAGTTGCCATTTGGTTAGCAACAGATTAACATTAGCGCGCAACCAAAAAAGGGAGCGCAATAATGTTGTCGATTCTGGCCGAGGCCTTTTTCCGCCCCGGCAAAGACCAAGCGGGTGACACCATTCCTCCGGTTTGAACCGGAAGATATTGGACCCATTGCGTGATCTTACACGCTGGAGATATCAGTTGGGGTGCTTGGCAACAGGCACCCCAAATTGTTGCTCCCGGATTCTATTGATCTTGGGTAAGAGTCATTGCCCGGCTAAACAGCCACTGCCGGATCGCGCTGGCGAGGTTGGGCGACGGCGCTTGCGCTAATCGCTCGGCATCTATTCGGGCTACTAGCGCATTGGTTGGCAAGTTCAGTCTTTCGGCTTCTCTAACCAATGCACGCCAGAATAGCGGCTCAATTCGTAATGAAGTGGCATGACCGGCAATTGTCACGCTAAATTTGGCAGCAGGCTGGAAAATTTGTCTGGTTGTTTCCGGCACACCGTCACCCACCCCTGAGCCCCATCTTTCGTCCTTCAATACATATGCTGACCGCCATTGATCGACAGGGTTGATCCGGTCAGAAACCCGGCATCTTCAGAGCAGAGAAATGCAACGCCGCGGGCAATTTCTTCTGCTTTGCCCAGTCGGCCAACGGGTATTTTCGCCACAATTTTCTCCAGCACCGTTTCCGGAACTGCTGCAACCATATCCGTATCGATATAGCCAGGCGCAAGTGCGTTGACCGTTACGCCGAATTTTGCACCTTCCTGAGCCAGAGCTTTGGTGAACCCGTGAATGCCTGACTTTGCCGCAGCATAATTGACCTGACCATATTGCCCGCCTTGGCCATTGATTGAACCAATGTTGACAATTCGGCCCCAGCCGCGGTCCCTCATGCCGCCAAAGACGGCTTTCGCCATGTTGAAGCAGCCGCCTAGATTGATGCGGATGACATCTTCCCACATGTCGAGCGACATGCGTTGCAGAGTCGCGTCACGGGTGATGCCCGCGTTGTTGACGAGAATGTCAACGGGCCCGAGATCGGCGGCGACTTGTTCGCAGCCTTCCTGGCAAGCGGTATAATCACCGACATCCCAGCGGTAGACCGGAATTCCGGTCCGCTGGCTGAAAGCTGCTGCCTTTTCGTCATTGCCCGCATAGTTCGCAGCAACGGACATCCCCGCCTGTTGCAGCGCCAGGGAGATGGCCTCGCCGATTCCGCGAGTTCCTCCAGTGACGATGGCTGTTCTGGTCATGCCTGACTCCGCTGCAATTAGACGATCAGTTAGAGCCACTTTTCGTAGCATGGGGATGAGGCCATGCAAGTTGCCGGGAACGTAAGGAGGGTCGAGTCAAGGCACGGAACCACAAAGAAAATAGGAAGAGTGAAGTCGTCATTAAGCCTTGCTTTGGAATTTGGTGGCACAAGGCCCCCAGCTATGAAGACCAGGCTCCATCTTTCAGACGATCACGCCGAGGAACGAGGCGGGCGGCAACGCTCCGCCGGCCTGTCCGTGCAACTCGGCATCGCTCCGAGCAACGTCGCTTTTGACAGCGAGGCACTCGACACAAGAATTGCCAGTTTTGCCAGGCTTTGGCCCGTTATTGTGATGGCATCGGTGCTTAGCGTGGCGCCAACGATGAGCTGGATTGCCAGTCAAGCGGGCGGCATGATCACGCTGATCGCCATGGCTGTCCTGGCCATCATCCCCTTTGTCATATTCTATGTCGGCCCGGTCCGTCGGATTCAACCACACCTGCGAATCATCGCGCTGGCCCTGGTCAGTGCCGCGCTGGGTGCAGGCTGTGGCCGCCTGGCCATCGCCATATCGACAAGCGATTCCTATTCTGCGGCCCAGCTGCTTTTCATCTGCGCGTCCGGCTTTGTCATCATGGGGGCACTGGCGCGGCTGCCGGTGACGATGCTGACCTTTACCACCGCATTGATCGCGATGGTGGTGATTTCGCTGCAATCCTCGCTGGCATTGATCATCCTGATGCCGATGGAATTGTGCACCCTGCTGGTTGCCATTGCATCGGCCCGCTCGGATTTCAGCCAATCGCGATCCCTGTGGAAAGCGGAACTCGAAGCAAGCCGGCCCGCCCGCCTGCTCGACGAGCTGGAGAACAGTGGGTCCGCCTGGTTCTGGGAAACCGACCGGCGCGGCCGCATCCTCTATCTGTCAGCGCGAATCGCGACGGCGCTGGGCAAGCGCCCGGAGGACATGGTCGGACGACCGCTTGCCAGCATCGCTGCGGAAGCCAAGGACGGCAACAGCGCCACGGTCGGCGAACGGACAATTCCCTTCCTGCTATCGACCCAGACCGCCTTTTCCGACCTGTCGATTCGCGCTGCCAGCAATGACGAGCGCTGGTGGTCGGTTTCCGGTCGTCCCGTCTATGACCGGTTCAACCAGCTGCGCGGATTCATCGGCACAGGCACCGATCTGACCGAAATCCGCCGGTCCGAGGCAGAAGTCGCACGCCTGGCACGATTTGACGCATTGACGGGCCTCGCCAACCGCGCCGAAATCGGCAACCTGTTGCGACAGGCGCTGTTGGGTCAGGGCGGCGTCACTCGCCCGGCGGCCCTGTTCCTGATCGACCTCGACCGGTTCAAGAATGTCAACGATACGCTTGGCCACCCGGCCGGAGACGCCTTGCTGAAACAGGTGTCGCAGCGCCTGACCAACGTCATCGGATCCCATGGCCATGTTGGCCGCCTGGGCGGCGACGAGTTCAAGGTTGTATTGCCGGGCAAGTCGAGCCGGTCACAGATCGAGGCCTTGGCCAAGGCACTGATTGAATCCGTGTCCCGGCCCTATCTGATCGAGCGCAACCAGGTGTCGATCGGTGCCTCGGTGGGCATCGCCATTGCCCCTGACGACGGGCGCAATGACGAGGAACTGACGCGCAATGCCGACTTGTCGCTCTATGCAGCCAAGGCTGCTGGTCGCGGGGTCCACCGCTTCTATGAGCCGATCATGCATGCCGCCGCTGACCGGCGCCATATGCTGGAACAGGATCTGACCGAAGCGGTCGAACGCGACGGGTTGCGTCTGGTCTATCAACCGGTGGTTTCCTGCAAAGGCGAACGTGTGACCGGCTTCGAGGCCTTGCTTCGGTGGAATCACCCACTGCACGGGCCGATCTCGCCCGGCGAGTTCATCCCCATAGCCGAAGAGTCGAGCCTGATCGAACGGGTCGGCGAATGGGTGTTGCGCAAGGCCTGCGAAGAAGCCGCGCGATGGGCCATACCAGCGCGTGTTGCAGTGAATGTGTCACCGACCCAGTTTGCCAATCCGGCCTTCCCCAATCTGGTGGCACAGGTGCTGGCGCAAACCGGCCTGGCCCCGCAACGGTTGGAACTGGAGATCACCGAAGGCGTTTTCATGGCCGAAGGCAGCAACGCCGAACGCCAGTTCGAAACGCTGAAACGTATTGGCGTGCGCCTTGCCCTCGATGATTTTGGCACCGGTTACTCATCGTTGGGCTATTTGCAGCGCGCGCCGCTCAACAAGATCAAGATCGACCAGAGCTTTGTCCGCGGTGCAACGCGTGGCGACAATCAGAATGCGGCGATCATCAGGTCGATTGTCACCCTGGCCGAGGCGCTGGGCATGGAAACCACAGCCGAAGGCGCGGAGACCGAGGACGAAATCGAACTGATCCGCCGACTTGGCTGCTCGCACATTCAAGGTTTCTATTACGGGCCACCATTGGAAGTCAGCGAACTGATCAACAAGATGGGTCTGGACGGCAACGCCGCCAACAAGGTTGGCCACAAGGTAAGCCGCGCACCGCGCCTGACCGTTCTGCGACGCGCCCAGTTGATGATCGATGGCAAACCGGTGATGGTGCGTATGCGCAACATTTCCGAAACCGGGGCGATGATCGAGATGGCCGGGTACATTCCGCCTGGAACAACAGGGCAACTGGCCATCCAGGACGGACCTGTTCTCAATGTCCGCTGTGCCTGGTGGTCCGAACAGAAGTGCGGTCTTGCGTTTGACGCGGCCATAGATCTTGGCTGGCTGGCAGCGGCACAACAGCAGCGGTTGGCCGGCGCGACTGGTTGACAATGGGTTGATCTGACCGGCCGGCCCCGGAAGGTCTGCCGGTCAGCCTGCAAACCATCCCGACACTTCGCGCCGTACCAGTTTTTCCAGCATATCCATGCCGGCATCACTGTCATTGAGGCATGGCAGATAGGAAAAATGGCTGCCGCCGGCTTCCAGAAACTGTTCGCGTCCGCGAATGGCGATTTCTTCCAGCGTTTCGAGGCAATCGGCGGAAAAGCCGGGCGAGACAACCGCAATGCGCCTGACGCCGTCACGGGCAAGCTGTTCGAGCGTATCGTCGGTCGCGGGTTCCAGCCATTTGGCCCGGCCAAAACGTGACTGGAACGCTACATCAACCGGCCGACCCAGGGCTTCTGCGAGGAGCCTTGCCGTTTTCCGGCAGTGGCAATGATAGGGGTCGCCCAGATCAAGGGTTCGTTGAGGCATCCCGTGGAAGCTGGCAAGCAGCCGCTCAGGTTCGAAATCAAGCGCGGCCAGATGACGCCGGACCTCAATCACGAGGGCATCGATATAGGCCGGGTCATCATAATAGGGAGGCAATGTCCGGATGGCCGGTTGCCACCGCATCTTCGCCAGTTCGGCAAAGGCGGCATCATTGGCTGTGGCTGTCGTCGCGCCGCAATATTGCGGATAAAGCGGTGCGAGCAGAATGCGTTCACAGCCATGTGCCTTCAGCCAGGCAATTTTCTCTCCGATACCCGGATTACCATAACGCATCGCATAATCGACCACCAACTGTTCCCCCATCCGCGCCTGAAGCGCGCGGGCTTGCGCCTTGGTAATGCTGGCCAGCGGCGATCCATCCGGGCCCCAGACTTCGCGATAGGCAGCGGCGGATTTGGCCGGGCGCACATTGAGGATGATCCCTCTCAGGATCGGTTGCCAGAGCAAGGGCGGGATTTCCACAACACGCCGGTCTGACAGAAATTGGGCAAGATAGCGCCGAACGGCACCGGTTTCGGGTGCATCAGGCGTCCCGAGATTGGTGATCAACACACCAATTTTGGGGGATTGTACCGCCGGATGGCCCGCAGGCAGCATGGGGCCGTTGGCACCAGCGGGGGCCGAAGGAAAATCTGAAGTGTGAGTCATGGGATGGGTTTGACACTCAGGGGTAGCCGGCGCAGTCGCTGACCGGTCACGGTGAACAGGGCATTGGCAATGGCCGGCGCGACACCGGGAACGCCAATTTCTTCAAAGCCGCCGGGCGCACGGTTGCTGGGCAGCAATTCGACGGTGATGGCGGGCATCTGGCCCAGATTGGGAAGGCCGATGTCCCGCAGAGTGCGCGCATTGGCCAGACCGCGCCGATAGCGGGTCGTGGCCCCGACAGCCGCCGCCAGACCAAAGACGATGCCACTTTCTATCTGTTGCCGGACAATGGCGGGATTAAGTACGCGGCCGACATCCGCAGCGGCGACGATTCGTTCGACAACCAGACCGGAAGCCCCGGGACGGGCCACCGCCATCAGGGCAATATGGCTGCCACGCATCGACAGGCAAGCGAGGCCCTGGCCCGAGCCGGCCTCTCCCCCCGACCAGCCGCCAATTTCGGACGCGCGTTGCAGGCAGCGGGCGAGTTCAGGCTGCTCGCCCAGCATGGCGATACGAAAACCAAAAGGATCAGTACCGGCGGCACGGGCCAGTTCGTCGACAAAGGCTTCGGTAAAGAAGGCGGTATAGCTATCAGCATTGGCACGCCATTGACCTGACGGGATTGCCGTGTTGACGGGCAAATGGTCGATCGCGACATTGGGGATGAGATAGGGCGGTCTGGCGCCGTTAATCGCCGCAGCATCTGCCTTGCCAGCGGCCTCTTCCATCGCGTGTTGCGGGCTGAGCCCGTCGAGGCGGCCATGCCATTCGTGTCGACTGGACGGGGTGGCAATGGCCGCGTGCCAACCGTCGATTGTGGTACCCGAGGACAGTGTCGCGCTGAGCCGGGCGCGGGCGGGAGCGCGCGGCAGATCGCGCATGATGTCTTCTGTTCTGGACCAGACAAGCTGGATCGGTCGCTTCATCGCGCGGGAAATAATGGCTGCCTGAACGGCGACATCATGTTCAAAGGCAGCATCAAAGCTGCCCCCAGCCGGCATCTGGAAAAGGACCACATCGCCCTCGCCAATACCGAGAGCCCTGGCCACCATCGCCCGGCAAACGCCGGGGGCCTGGCTGGCAACCCAAAGCTGCACTCGACCATCTTCCCAGGCCGCTGTCGCGGTGCGGGTTTCCATTGTGCCATGCAGCGCCGGGGCTACGAGAAATTCGGCAGTGAGCACAGGACGACCGGCAAAGGCATCACTGACCGACCCTTCGTCCACCAAGCGCGATCCATCATATTCGGCAAAGGCCGCCTTGAGCCGCCGATCCGCCACTGCGGAATCACCCCGCTGTCCGTCAGTGGTGAACCGCGGGTTCATGGCGTTGAGCGCCCGTTGCGCCGCCCAGCTATTGGTCGCAACAGCTGCGATCCAACGCTCATGCCGTACAGCGCCAAGATAACCCATCACCGCCCGCGGTGCCTTTCGGTCATAACGTTTGACCCGCGTATCCCCGATCGGCCCCTGACGGATAGCTGCATAGGCCATATCGTGCAGACGGATGTCACCAGCAAAGCTGAACGAGCCGTCGATCTTTGAGGGCAGGTCAAGCCGAGGGGGGGATTCGCCGAACAAAGCACCTGTTCCGGGTGCCCGCAGTGGCGGCCATTCCGGCGGGTCAAGGAGGGCGGCAGCCTCTGCAAGATCACCAAAACGCAGTTTGCGGTTGCGGTTTGTCACAAAACCATCGGCCGCGTCACATTCGTCCCAAGACACGTCCCACCGGTCTGCCGCCGCCATTTGCAACAGGGCACGGGCAACGGCCGCCGCCTCTCGCGCCGGCTGCTCATACTGACGCAACACTGTCGAGCCACCGGTGAGCATGGCACGCGCATCCGCCGCCAGCATTGTCCTTCGCCAGCCACCCATCGCAGAGACCGCTTCAGGCACAAGGCGGCGAGGCATTGCCATCTGTGCATCTTCTTCCAGCAGGAGATCGTTGGCGTAGATGCCGCTGAGCGGGGCGGGCTCCACGGCGACAGTCCGCCAGTCTGCACCCAGCTCGTCGGCCACCACCTGCGCGATCAGGGTGAAACTGCCCTGACCCATTTCCAGCTGGGGCACGAGAACAGTGACACGGCCATCCATGCCGATCTTGAGATAGGGCCCGAGTATCTGTTCACCCGGCGCGGCATTGATCGCGAGGCCGGGCGCGCGTGGCCACACGGCCCAGGCGACAGCCAGGCCGACGGCTGCCCCGCCGCCGATCAGCAGGGTGCGCCGGTCAGGGCGGGGGAGCCAACTGCCCCGGCCGATCGATTCGCGCAGGTCGGAATAGCGGCTCATGCCGGCCCGCTGATCCCGAGGCGGCGGACCTCAATCTTGGGGCAGCGATCCATCACCACCGCCAGTCCTGCCGATTCGGCGCGCGCTGCCGCGGCAGGATCGATCACCCCGAGTTGCAGCCACACGGCACGGGCACCATGGGCAATCGCGGCGTCAACAGCCTCCCCCGCTGCTTCGCTGCTGCGAAAGATATCCACCATATCGACCGGGGTGTCGATGTCGGACAGGGAGGCAACGACCGGCTGGCCGAGGATAGTCTGACCAGTCAGGCCGGGATTGACCGGAATGACCTGCCAGCCATGATCAAGCAGGAAGCGCATGACACCATGACTGGGCCGGTCGGGCTTGATGGAGGCGCCGATCATGGCGATACGGCGGACACCGGTGAGCAATGCGCGCATATCTTCGTCGCGGCTCAACGGCATGCCCTATCCTCCCGCGCTTTGACTGGTGATCCAGCCATCGATACGGGCGGCTATGGCGGTAAAGGGCTCGGCCAAAGATCCGCCCTGCGCTACCGGAGGCACGCCGGCATCGCTTCCGAGTCGGATCGACCGGTCCAGGGGGACCCGGCCAAGGAAGGGCATGTCGAGAGCGGCGGCCTCGCTTTCCGCGCCGCCGTTACCAAACGGATCGCTAACCTCCCCGCAGTGAGGGCAGGCATAACCGGCCATATTTTCAACCATGCCAATCACCGGCACACCCGCATCGCGGAACAGGGTGATGGCGCGAGCGGCGTCGATCAGGGCCAGATCCTGTGGCGTCGAGACGATCACTGCACCGGCAGGTTTGAACTTTTGCAACATCGACAGCTGGATATCGCCAGTGCCGGGAGGAAGGTCGACAATCAGCAGGTCGACATCGCCCCAATGCGCGTCGGTCAATTGTTCGAGCGCCCGTCCGGCCATGGGACCGCGCCAGGCAATCGCCTGACCCGGCTTGGCAAGCTGCCCCATGGACAGGAACGGGATACCGTGCGGGCTCATGACCGGCACGAGCTTGTCGCCCTGCGCCTCGGGCCTTGTGTCTTCGCGACCCAGCAGGCGGGGCTGCGAAGGGCCGTAGATGTCAGCGTCGACCATGCCGACCTTGCGGCCCAGCCTTGACAGGGCAATGGCGATATTGGTGGCGAGGGTCGATTTGCCGACACCGCCCTTGCCGCTGCCGACCGCGATGATAGTGCGCGCCTTTCGCTGTGCTGTCATGGCCACGCGCACATCGGTGACTTCAGGTAACAGCAAAAGGCCATCGCGAAGCTGCGCCGACAGATCTTCGCGGACCGGAGCATCGAGCCCGCTGACATCGAGCGCGACGGTCACGATGCCATCCTGGAGGCGAACCCCGCCCGATCGCCCGCCGGAAAGCCCCTTGGCGCGCTCCTCTATGCGGGTGCGCAGTTCATCATTGCTGTGCGTTTCGGATGTCATATTTGCGCTGTTATAGACCGAATTCGGCAATGCCACTGTTTTTCGCCGCAAGCGTCCCTATAAATGGCTTATGACACGGTCAAGCGAGGGACCGGCGGCCATGCATCCGTCGGCAATGAGCAGTAACAGCCCATGGGGTAGCGGTTCCGGAGAGGACGGCGGCGCTGGTGGCAGCGGCGGTCGGGAGGATAAGGGTTCGCCCTGGCTTCCACCCAGTCATGGCGGCAACGGCGGCAGTGGCGGCGGCGGACCGAAGCGCCCACGCGGGTTCGACGACATGCTTCGCAGGGGTCCATTCGGGCCACAACTGCCAGGCCTGCCTCAGGGCAAGACATTGTGGCTTGCGATCGGTGGCGGATTGTTGGCCCTGTGGGTTCTGTTCACCAGCGTCCATCAGCTGGACCGTCAGGAAGATGGCGTCATCGTCCGGTTGGGCAGCTATTCCCGCACTGTGGGCCCGGGCATCAACTTCACCTATCCGGCGCCATTCGAACGGTTGATCAAGGTCCCGGTCCGTACCAGTCAGACGACCGATATTCCGTCGGGTGATGGTCAGAACCTGATGCTGACTGGCGATGCCAACATCATAAATCTGACGTACACGGTCCGCTGGAGCGTGAAACAGCCCGCCCATTTCCTGTTTCAGCTCGACGACACGACCGGTGCCATCCGGTCGGCAGCGGAGAGCGCGATGCGCGCTACCATCGCCAATTTCACCCTGCAGCAGGCGATCACTACTGGCAAAGGTGACATAGAATTGCAGGTGCAGCAGCGGTTGCAGGCCATATTGGACGGTTATGGTGCCGGCGTGCGCGTGGAAGCGATCAACATTCGCGATTCAGCACCGCCGCAGGAGGTGAAGGACGCGTTTGACAAGGTGAATGTCGCCAAACAGGAAGCGGCAACACAGGCCGAGCAGGCACGCGGGCGGGCGGAACAGGTACGCCAAACCGCAGAAGCGGAAGCGGCATCATTTGACAAGGTGTACGCGGAATATCGGCTCGCCCCCGAGGTCACACGGCGGCGTATCTATTATGAAACCATGGAACGCATTCTGGCACGCGGCGAAAAGACGGTCGTCGATAGCCGTGGCGTAACCCCCTACATGCAGCTGCCCGAAGTACGCCGTGCGGCGCCGGCAGCCGAAGACGCAGCCAATTCGGGAAGACGATAATGGGTATGGTTGATTATGTGACGCGCCACCCGGTGCGCATCGCCCTGTCCCTGCTGGCGTTGGCCGTGATAGCGAGCATGACTTTCACCGTCGTGCCCGAGACGAAGCAAGGCCTGATCCTTCGTTATGGTCAGATCGAGCGGGAAGTGAATCCTTGGTCACCTCGTGAACGCTTTGGCGCCACCGGCGCAGGCCTGGTTGCCCGCATTCCTTTTGTCGAACAGATCAAGTTGATCGACAAGACTGTGATGGGGGTGACGCTGGACAACCAGCCAGTGTTGTCCAGCGACCAATTGTCGATGCAGGTCGATGCCTATGCCCGGTTCCGTATCACCGACCCGCGGCGGATGTACGAAAGTATCAGGGACGAAGAGACGCTGAAGACCCAGCTTGCGACCCTGCTGGGCACATCCTTGCGCAACGAGCTGGGCAAGCGGACATTTGCCAGCCTGTTGAGCCCGGAACGTGGGCAGGTGATGGAACAGATCCAGACAGCACTCGCCCGCCGCGCCACGCGCTATGGCGTCGAGATCATCGACGTGCGGATCAATCGTGCCGACCTGCCCGACCAGTCTCGCGATTCGGTTTTTGCCCGCATGCGCGCCGCCCGCGAGCAGGAAGCGACGGCGATCCAGGCCGAAGGCTATAAGCAGGCGCGGCTTATCCTGGCCGACGCAGATGCCGAGGCTGCCCGCATTTCCGCGGAAGCCTATGGCAAAGACCCGCGCTTCTATGCCTTTTGGCGGGCCATGCAGTCCTATGAGCGGACATTCAACGGTGAAGGCTCGCCAGCGCCCACCTTTGTCCTGCCACCCAATCAGGGCTACCTTTCGGAATTCGGTGACGGTGGCCAGTAAATCGGCGACCGGCACATTGTGTCGGGACGGACTGCGGTTTCAGGGTGTTCACCCTGTTGCCAGCAGTTCATAATCGATCTGCATTAATCAGTGGCCCGGTCTGGCGAACGACCTCAATGTCGGCCTACCGGGAGCCATTGCAAGGAAAGGGATTATCCCCAGTGCGTACCGTCTATGCGATAACTTCGGCCCTGCTGCTGGGTGGATCCGCCCTAGCGCTGACTTCGCAGATGCCGCTCAGCGCGCAGGTTTCTGAACCAGCGACTTCTTCCACCGCGATCGTGCCGCGGGCCGGCGCCCCCACCAGTTTTGCCGAACTGACGGCACAATTGCAGCCGGCAGTGGTCAACATTTCCACTACCCAGCGTGTTCAATTGCCCCGCAATCCCTTTGCAGGAACGCCCTTCGAGAATTTCTTTGGTGGCGGCCAGGGACAGGGGCAAGGGCAGGGACAGGGGCAGCCGCAAACCCGACGTGCCCAATCGCTTGGATCGGGCTTCATCATTTCTGCTGACGGCTATATCGTCACCAACAATCATGTCGTGTCACCTGGCGCCCAGGGCGCGGTGGTCGAGCAGATTACCGTGACCATGCCGGACCGCACCGAATATGTCGCACGGCTGGTCGGTCGTGATCCCGACTCCGATCTTGCCGTGCTGAAAATAGAGGCTCGCAACCTGCCGCATGTTGCGTTTGGCGATTCCACAAACGCCCGCGTTGGAGACTGGGTGATTGCGATCGGTAACCCACTGGGCTTTGGCGGCACGGTGACTGCCGGGATTGTTTCTGCCCTCTATCGCAACGTAGGCCCGGCTGGCGTCGGCTCAGGTGGCGCCTTTGACCGGTACATCCAGACCGACGCCGCGATCAACCAGGGCAACAGCGGCGGACCGCTGTTCGACATGGCGGGCAAGGTTATCGGGATCAATTCGGCGATCATCTCCCCCAACGGTGGCAACATCGGCCTGGGTTTTGCCATCCCGTCCGAGGTTGCCGAACCCATCGTCCGCCAACTGATTGCCGGCCAAACCATCCAACGCGGGTATCTGGGCGTTGAGCGGGGACCGCTGACCGAAGACCTGGCCAATGCGCTGGGCATAAGCCGTGAACGCGGCGAATTCATCAACCGGGTGCTACCGGATGGAGCGGCGGATCGCGCCGGGATCCGTGCGGGTGACGTTGTGGTCAAGATCAATGGTCAGGATGTGACCCCGGACAACAACCTGTCCTATATCGTTGCCAATATCCGGCCTGGCACCCGTGTGCCGATCGAACTGTTGCGCGATGGCCGACGGATGACAGTGACGGCGGTGGTAGCCGTTCGCCCGTCAGCCGAAGAACTGACGGGCCAGCAGTTCGACCCTGAAGCACAACAGGAATTTGACCAGCAGCAACAGCCGACCGAAACCGGTGATGCCTTGATCCGCAGCGAGTTGGGTCTGGTGACGCAGCGCATCACCCCAGACATTGCCCGCGCCATTGGCGTGGACAGCAATACGGTGGGCGTTGTCATTGCAGCTGTTTCGGGATCATCCGATGCCGCGTCCAAGGGACTGCAGCGGGGCGATGTGATCCTGAATGCCCATGGTCGACCCATTGCCAACAATGCTGATCTGGCCAACGCAATTGCCGAAGCGAAGCGCCAGGGACGGACCGCCATATTGGTGCAGGTGGTTCGCCGTGGCATCCGCCCGCAATATATTCCGCTGCGGCTGGGTAACTGACCGGCAGCAAAGGACCGCCCGCAAGCGCGCTTGATTTGAATCGCGTCAAGGGTCAGGACTGACGGGGCGGGTCGGCAACGATCCGCCCTTTTGGTGTCGCAATGCAACAACTGCGCTGGGGAGCAGCAAGACCATGACCGATACAGGGACTATGAACAACGACATCTTCATCGGCCAAGGAGGCGGGCAACGACAGGTCATCAACCTGCGGCGGGCGAATCGGCATGGACTGATCGCCGGTGCGACCGGAACCGGCAAGACGGTGACGTTACAGGGTCTGGCAGAGAGTTTCTCGGCCATCGGCGTCCCGGTCTTCGTTTCCGACGTGAAGGGCGACCTGTCCGGCATGGCGCTCGCGGGAACACCGACAGGCAAGTTGCACGAGATTTTTGCGGCGCGGGCTGCCGAGATTGGCCAAAGCGACTGGGCCTATCGTGACAATCCCGTCACCTTTTGGGACTTGTTCGGCGAGCAGGGTCATCCCGTGCGGACCACCATTTCCGAAATGGGGCCCTTGCTTCTCGCCCGGTTGCTCGGCCTTAACGAGACGCAGGAAGGCGTTCTGTCGATCGCCTTTCGCATCGCAGACGAACAACAGATGCTGTTGCTCGATCTGGGCGATTTGCAGGCGATGCTGGCCTGGTGCGCCGAGAATGCAGGGGACCTCGCCACCCGCTATGGCAATGTCACCAAGGCCAGCGTTGGCGCAATCCAGCGGCAATTGCTGACATTGGAAGATCAGGGCGGCGACAAGTTCTTTGGCGAACCCGCGCTCGACATCATGGACATGATCCAGTGCGACGATCAGGGACGCGGGGTCATCAACATCCTCGCCGCTGACAAGTTGATGGCCAGTCCCAAACTTTATGCGACATTCCTGCTGTGGCTCATGGCGGAATTGTTCGAAACCCTCCCCGAAGTGGGTGACCCGGACAAGCCAAAGCTGGTGTTCTTCTTTGACGAAGCCCATCTGTTGTTTGATGAGGCCCCTTCGGCCCTTCTTGACAAGGTGGAGCAGGTTGTCCGGCTGATCCGATCCAAGGGGGTAGGTGTCTATTTCGTTACGCAGAACCCGATTGATATTCCCGACAGCGTTGCCGGGCAGTTGGGCAACCGCATGCAACACGCCCTGCGGGCCTTTACACCGCGTGAGCAAAAGGCGATCAAGGCGGCCGCCGAGACGTTCCGCGCCAATCCCAACGTCGATGTCGAAGAGGTGATTACCCAGCTCAAGGTGGGTGAGGCCCTGGTGTCGACACTGATGGCCGATGGCGCCCCGTCGCCAGTGGAACGCACGCTGATCAAGGCGCCCGCGAGCCGTGTGGGGCCGCTCGACGAACGTGAGAGGGCGATCATCCGGTCAACCAGCCTGGTGGGTGACAAATATGACCATGTCATCGACCGCGAATCCGCCGAAGAGTTGCTGGCGGCCAAGGCTCAGGCCGCTGTCGCTGCTGCAGAGGAAGCCGAAGCCGCTGAGGAGCAGGCCAAACTGGATGCCGCCAGAGCCAAGGAGGAGGCCAAGCTGGCCGCCCAGCGCGAGCGCGAGCGGCTCAGGACCGAGGCGGCAGAAGCCCGCGAGCGGGAGCGGGCAGAAAGGGCTGCCGCCCGTGAGGCTGCCAAGCCCTCAATGACTGAAAAGATAGTCCAATCGGCGGCGCGATCTGCCGCCAGCTCAATCGGACGGCAGGTGGCAGGCAGCCTCGGCCGATCGCTGGTGCGCGGCATATTGGGCAGCCTGTTGGGCAAATGAAGTCGGTACTGCCGGGGAGACGATTGATATTGCTCGACGCTGCCCATTGCACCGCGGCGATGATCGTCTAATCCGAGCGGATACTGCTCTGAATCATAACGGGGAAAGCCATGCCGACGTCGAGAATTGCCCTTGCTTGCGCCCTGGTGGCGCTGATCGCGACCAGCCAACCGGTTACAGCGCAGAGCCGGGCAGCCGAAAACGGTGCGACAACAACGGCGCCCGGCACGACCGAAGCACCACGGCCGAACCGGTCGGTCACGCGGCACAGTGGCACCTTTAATGGCGTCAGGGTCGATTATCGGGCGATCACTGGTGAGACATTCCTGACCGATGAGGCCGGCAAGCCCAAGGCGGCCATCTTTTCAACCAGCTATATCCGTGAGGGCAATGATCCCAACCGGCCGGTGACATTCCTGTTCAACGGCGGCCCGGGTTCCGGATCGCTGTGGCTGCACATGGGCGCCTTTGGTCCAGTTCGGGTGGGCATTCCCTCTGACGCCCGTGACGACGGGGCGCCTCCCTATCCCATGCTGCCAAACCCGGACAGCCTTCTGGACGTGACTGACCTGGTGTTCATTGACCCGGTGGGCACCGGTTTTTCCTATGCGATGCCTGGTACAGACCCTTCGGAATATTGGGGGGTGACACAGGATGCGAGGTCGATTGCCCAGTTCATCCGCCTGTGGCTGAACGAACATGGTCGCTGGAACGCGCCAAAATATCTGGGCGGCGAAAGCTATGGCACGACCCGGTCGGCAGCGGTGCTCAACCAGCTGGAGGGCCAGTATAATGATGTTGCCCTGAATGGGGTGTTGTTGATTTCGACTGTGCTCGACTTTGGCGCAGGGGCCGACACCCCGGGCAATGAGGTGAGTTATGCACTCAACCTGCCGAGCATGGCTGCCACCGCGAAATTCCATGGCAAGATCGACTATCCCGGCACGGTCGAGCAATTGACGGCGGAAACCCGGCAATGGGCAATGCAGACCTATTTGCCCGCACTGATGCAGGGCAATGCCCTGCCCCCGGAACAACGGGCGACTGTCCGTGCGCAGTTGTCGCGCTACACCGGGATCAGCGAAGCCTGGCTGGACCGCGCCGACATCCGCATCACCCCGCAGCGATTCTACAAGGAGCTGCTGCGCGACCGCGGGCTGACTGTGGGCCGACTGGATTCCAGATATACTGGCGTTGATGCAGACAGCGCTGGGGAAGGGCCGGACAATGACCCCAGCTTTTACGGCATCGATGCCGGCTACACGGCGGCGATGAACGCCTATGCCCGGTCAACATTGGGATATGAGACTAGCCGCAACTATGTGACGATCGGCGGCGTGCGCGGATGGGACTGGCGGCTCAATGCTGGTCGCGACAGCGACACCTATATGAATGTTGCGCCCTATATTTCCACAGCGCTGCGGGAAAATTCGGGCCTGCGCATCTTTGTCGGCCAGGGATATTATGATTTCGCGACGCCCTTTTTCGCCGCTGAATATGCCCTGACCCGATCAGGCTTTCCGCGCGATCGGATCCAGTTTGAATATTATGATTCAGGCCACATGATGTATATTCGCGACGAGGACAGGGCAAAACTGTCGCGCGACATTCGCGCCTTCATCCGGCAACGATAAGGGCTATCAATCGGTGGCGGTCGTGCCGAAAAAGCGCGCCGCCACATCACGAGCAATGCGGGCCGGACGGAGGGTTTCGGCATAGACGCAGCACCAGCTCGACTTGACCTCTGCCAAAACCTCTTCGCCCCGGCGGATAATCGTGTCGTAAAAGGCACGGGTACCGTGGATGCGTTCAAGAATGACGGTGGCTATCACCTCATCATGCAGGAAGGCCGGGCGGCGATAGGTAATCTCATGCTTGAGCGCGACCCACAGATGTTCGGCCACGGCCTGCGGCGGCGCGATACTGCGCCAGTGGGCCAGAACCGCATCCTGCACCCAAGTGAGATAATTGGCATTGTTGACATGACCCATGAAATCAATGTCCGATGGCTGGACACGGATGGCATGGTGATGACTCGTTGCGGCGGAAGTCAGCTGTTGATCCATGAACTGACAATAATGTAAGCCCGCCCTGCCGCAAGGCAGGAGATCCTCGGTTCACCGCAGATTTCGGTGTAACCGACGGTCAGGTCAACCGCGGCCGCGATAGCCAGCCACGCCCTGATCGGGCAGCCAGAGGCCATCGGGCGGGGTGCCGGACTGCCAGAAGACATCAATAGGAATGCCGCCACGCGGATACCAATAGCCACCGATCCTCAACCAGCGGGGGTGCATCTCGTCAAACAGGCGCCGGCCAATGCCAACGGTGCAATCTTCATGAAAGCCGGCGTGGTTGCGGAAGCTGCCGAGAAACAGTTTCAGCGACTTTGATTCCACAATGCTGTCCGCCGGCGCATAGTCGATGACGATGTGGGCGAAATCGGGTTGGCCGGTAACTGGACACAGCGAAGTGAATTCCGGGCTGACAAAGCGGACGAGGTAGAGTTCACCCGGACGCGGATTGGGGACATAATCAAGTTCAGCCTCGCTCGGATTGGCGGGCAAGGCACTCGATTGGCCGAGGTAGCGGGGTGAAGGGGGGTTGACCATGGCGGCGCTTTACCGTCTGGCTGCGACGCTGTCACCTGCCATGGCGAGGTGACCCGACAAGAACATATGACGACGGATCAGCAGACGGACCATGAAGCAGACCTGGCAGGCAACCAAGAGGCTGGCGCGATTCACCTGTGTAGCGGTGATTTTGGGTATGGCGACGGGGCCTGTTTCAGGTGCGATGGCCGCCGCGCCTGCTTTGCCAAATCCATCACCCGTGCCTGCTCCGGTGCAAGGGCCGCCAGACGGGATGATACCGCCGCCATCAGGGGGTACACGACCGCCTCCCCCGGTCATGGCGCCGGTCCCAGAGACGATACCAACACCAGCACCCACCCCTGTTCAGGAACGAGGCACGGCCGCCGCACCAACACCCGCGCCGGCTCCCGCCAGGCGCGCTGCACCGGCGGAGCGCGAGCCCGCCCAACCCATTGGCGATGACAGGACAGCCGCACGGGCAGAACCAGAGCAGGTCGAGCCGTCCGGTGAAAGTGTCAGTGGCCCGGCAACACCAACGACTGTGCCGCCTGCGGTTTCACCAACTGCAGTGGATGAGCCACAAAGGGTCGAGCGACCCGAGTGGTTACCGTTGGCAGCTCTGGGTGGGCTCGCCGGATTTGCACTTGGCGGATGGCGGCTTTGGCGCGGCCGGCGGCGGCAAGCAGGCGCACCATCAACTTCGCCCGTTGAAGGTTATGGTGATGGTGATTTGCCACAGTCCGCTGCCAAGCGATCAATGGCACCTGACACCGGACCAGCTGAAAGCAGCCAGCCGGATGCCCGGTCCAATGCGCAATCGAAACCATCCGGCAGCGTGGCCGACTCTGGCGGCAAGGCATCAATCGCGCGGCGAGCCAACATCAGCCAGAATTTCGAAACGTTGAATGCCCAATCGACACTGATCAATTTCCGACTGCGCTATGCCATCACCCTGCGCAATGAAGGCGACGCCATGGCGCGTACTGTCGATATCAGAGTAGGCTTGTTCGCAGGGCATCAGGCCCATCCGCAGGGTATAGCAAGCTGGTATGAACAGCCGCTCGAGGACGGACATCACCGGATCGAGACCATAGCGCCCGGTGAGACAATAAGGTTTGAAGGGGAATTGGCCGCCCCGTTGGATGCGCTCAATCCATTGGTCATCGACGGAAAGTCAATGGCCATCCCGCTCGTCGCGGTTGACGCGCGTTATCACCATGGTCCCGGCGAGGCGTTACTCGACGGACAGACAGCCAGAGCCTATGTGGTCGGACGGGAAACCGGGGTCGAAGGTGCCAAGCTGGCGCCGTTCCGGCTGGATCAAGGCCCGATGAGTTTTCACCCGCTTGGTCAGCGCGATACCGGCATCAGCAAGACCGAGTAGAACCAGCATCGCCCTTTTCCCTCAAGGGTGGCTGATCAGTGGCGATTCAGCCATCGTTCCGTGTTGCATCGCAACAAAAATCGTGCAGAAGCATCGCGGCCTTGCTTGCCAAGGAGTCGGTCGCGGCATAGGATAGTCGCCCTCTTGGCACGAGCCGGGACCAGAATAGCCCGTCCACATCAGGCGGGCATCGTAGCGACGGGAGCAGATATGGAACCGCTTGTCACCACAGCCTGGCTGGCCAAGGAACTTGGCGCTTCCGACCTGCGGATCGTGGACGCCACCAAATTCCTTCCGGGAAGCGAGCGCAACGCCAGAGCAGATTATGAGGCCGGCCATATCCCGGGCGCCGTATTCATGGATCTGGCCGAATTGGTCGACCCCAATGACCCGATCGACAATATGGCCCCCAAGGCAGAGAAGTTCGCGAGCCGAATGCAAAGCCTTGGCCTCGGCGATGGCAGCCGCATTGTCCTCTATGACGACAGCCCGTTGAAGAGCGCAACGCGCGCCTGGTGGTTGCTCAAGCTTTTTGGCGCTCATGACGTTGCGTTGCTGGATGGCGGTATCGCCAAATGGAAGGCAGAAGGGCGACCGGTCGAGCAAGGCAACCACAGCCTGCGCCACCGTCATTTCACAGTGTGGCGAGACGCCAATGTGGTGCGGACCAAAGACCAGATGCTGGCCAATGTGGCGAGCGGTGCCGAACAGGTGGCCGACGCCCGCCCGGCTGCACGTTTTACCGGCGAAGAAGCTGAAGTACGGCCCGGCATGGCCAGCGGCCACATCCCCGGATCGCGCAGTCTGCCGCATTCGACATTGTTCAATGCCGATGGCACCTGGAAAAGCACAGACGAACTGCGCGCCGCCTTCATTTCTTCGGGTATCGATCTGGACAAACCACTGGTCACAACCTGTGGCAGCGGAATGACAGCGGCTGTCCTGGCATTTGCGGCCCACCTGATCGGCAAGGAAGATGTTGCACTCTATGATGGCAGCTGGACCGAATGGGGCGCGGACCCCGATACGCCCAAGGCGACCGGCGCCGCCTGACACGGATTCGCTTTTCGACCGGTGCGTGATATGCCCATGGCATGAGCACTGACCCCGACAAACCCGCCAAGCCTGCCACTTTACTGGTCAATGCCGGACGGAGAGCGGAGTGGACAAGTGACCCGAGGCTGGGTGGGGGCATAGTCAATCCGCCGATTTGGCGGGCATCGACGATCCTGTATGACAGTGTCGCCGACCTTGAGACGCGTGGACGCAATACACATGACAAGCTGTTCTATGGTCGGCGCGGCACGCCTACTGTCTGGGCCTTGGCCGACGCGTTGACGCTGATGGAACCGGGTGCGGCCGGAACAATGCTCTATCCTTCCGGCGTGGCAGCCATTGCGGCGGGCATGTTGGCGTTGCTGTCCCCCGGCGACCATGTGCTGATGGTCGATTCTGTCTATGACCCCACCCGCTCGCTGTGCGACGGCCTGCTCAAACGGATGGGAATCGCAACCACCTATTATCCGCCTTCGGTCGGTGCCGGCATCGAGACAATGATCCGGCCGGAAACGCGACTGATATTCCTCGAGAGCCCCGGCAGTCTGACGTTCGAAGTGCAGGATGTGCCGGCGATAGCGGCCATCGCCAGGGCACGGGGCATCTGGACGATGCTCGACAACACCTGGGCCACACCTCTGCTCTTCACCGCGCTCGACAAACAGGTCGATGTAACAATGATGAGCCTGACCAAATATGTGGGTGGGCACAGTGATGCAATGATGGGCAGCCTGACCACAGGGCCGGGATTGTGGGACCGACTGCGCGGGGCCAGCTATCAATTGGGCCTGTCTGTTGGTCCCGATGAATGCGCGCTGATGTTGCGCGGGCTCAGAACACTTGATGTCCGGATGCGACGTCATGGCGAAAATGGTCTGACCGTTGCCCGTTGGCTGGCTGAACAGCCGGCTGTTGGGCGCGTGCTGCATCCTGCACTGCCATCCTGCCCCGGCCATGCGCTGTGGCAACGCGATTTCAACGGCACGAGCGGATTGTTCAGCTTTACCCTGAAGGGTGCAAGCAAGGCGCAGCGCACGACCTTTGTCGATGCACTGACCCTGTTTGGACTGGGGTATAGTTGGGGTGGCTATGAAAGCCTGGTGGTACCAAGTGATCCGCCGCGCAGCGCTGAACCATGGAGCAAAAGCGTGCTGGCAGACGGACCGCTGGTCCGCCTGTCGATCGGACTGGAGGATCCGGCCGACTTGATCGCTGATCTGGCGGCGGCAATGGCCACCGCGGGGCTGGTCTGATGGGCGCTGTGGCCAGTGCAGCAGGCAGCAGCCTGTTGGAAGGCATTGCCCAAGCCACCGAGATCAGCCGCGCGATCGGCATCGATATTGGTGCCTATCGCTTGTCGCTTTACGGCTTTCTTTCAGCAATTCTGGTTGGGCTGCTGCTGTGGTTCACCGTTCGATTGACGTTGAGGACAATCAAATGGCTGCTCCGCCGTAACGACCAGATTGACGAGACGCAGCGACTGCTGATCGAAAAACTGACCGGCATCATCCTGTTCGGCGTGGCAACGCTGGCCGGGATTGATTTGCTGGGCATAGACCTGACGGCACTGGCGGTCTTTTCCGGAGCGCTGGGCCTCGCGGTCGGCTTTGGCCTGCAAAAGACGGTTGGCAATCTGATTGCCGGCATCATCCTGTTGATGGACAGGTCCATAAAGCCGGGCGACGTGATAGTCGTTGGTGATGGATCTGCGATAGGAGGCGGCAACAACGGTGGCTTTGCCAATGTCGGCCGAGTCGCGAAGATTGGGGTGCGCGCCGTTTCAGTCATCACGCGCGACGGCAAAAAGCACCTGATTCCCAATGAATTGCTGATGACCCAGCCTGTGGAAAACTGGTCCTACTCGAACCCTGATGTGCGGGTGCGGATGAAGGTACCCGTGGGCTATGACAGCGACCTTAGGCTGGCACAGTCGCTGATTATCGCCGCAGCCAAAGGCAATGCCCGCGTGCTGGCAGAACCTGAACCGATGGTCTGGGTCACCGGTTTTGGCGAACGAGCGGTTGATCATGAATTGCGCTTGTGGATTGCCGACCCGGAATCGGGGCTGGGCAACGTTCAGGGCGAAGTGTTCATGGCGATATGGGACGCTTTTCGGGCGCATGGCATTACCCTGCCCTATCCACGAATTGACGTGGAGTTGCGGGGCGCCGCACAGGATGCAGCGCCCCAAGCCTGAGTTGACTTAGCCCTTTGGCTTGCCGGCGAGTTCAATCGCCTTCAGCACCATGTCGCGTGCTTCGGCAGCGCCGCCCCATTTGCCGACGCGGACCCACTTTTCAGGCTCGAGATCCTTGTAGTGGGTAAAGAAATGCTCGATCTGGGCAAAGACGATGTCCGGCAGATCCTCCTTCTCCGCCACATCGGAATAGTATGGGAAAGTCTTGTCATCCGGCACACAGACCAGTTTTTCGTCCCCGCCATGCTCGTCTTCCAATTGCAGGACGGCAATCGGGCGGCAACGCACGACACAGCCGGGCAGGAAGGGCGAACGGGCAATCACCAGCGCATCGAGCGGATCACCATCGTCACAAAGCGTATGAGGGATGAAGCCATAATTGGCAGGATAGCGCATCGGGGTGTGGAGAATGCGATCAACGAACAGCGCGCCCGATTCCTTGTCGAACTCATACTTCACCGGTTCGCCGCCTGCTGGGACCTCGATGATGACGTTGACGCTGTTGGGAACATCCTTCCCAACCGGAATGGCGTTGATATTCATATATGTCCCTTTTGTTGGGGGAGAGAGAATCGGCGGGACCTTGCAGCCGTGCGGCTCCCTTATGGCAAGGGCCGTTACACAGTTGTTACCCGTTGGTCCCGATCGGACCTGCCAAATCAGGGAACCGACGCTGCGGCATTGGCAGGTCGACGCGGATCAAGCAACCGGTCGATCAAAGTGGGTCCGCTGCCGACACGGGCAAGATGAGGGTAGCGCAGGCCACCGGTCCATGCCGGTGTAATGGTGCGATAACGACCTCCACGCTCGACCAAGAGGCTGATCGGCGTGCGTCCATCCATGGCCGCAGTTACGGCCGCACGCATGCGCCCCTCTTCATAGGCCATGCCATTGACTGCGACGATGCGGGTGCCGTTGACAACGCCCTCGTTGAACATCGGCCCGCCAAACTGGACCGATGAGACATCGCCATCCTTGCTGACAACCACGCCAAGCGAGAAGGTAAGGTCCAGTATCTTGGATTCACGCGCCCGTTCCGCATCGAAGACGTTGGGCGTATCCCGGTACACCAACTGGTAACCACCAAGGGTTAGGCCAGCCAGCGGCGCGGGAGCAGCCGGTTCCATCACGCGAGTGCGAAAGAATCCGGCCCAGTCGTAAGGCTGAATGCTGTTCAACGTATCGACCACATCGTCAAAACTGTAGGTTAGCACTCCACGGTCGCCATCCCGCACGCCAAAAAAGGCCCGCGCAAAGTCATCAAGGCTCTTTCGACCGCCCGATTGCTGGCGGATCAACATGTCCGCTTCCAACCAGATCAGCGAGCCCTCATTGTAATAATCTTCGGTCCGGGTCGCCGAGGGAAATGGCCGCGGTTTGCGTGCTGCGATGATGGGGTCAAGCGTTGTGTCCTCCAAGCTCCGCCAGGAGCGCCCAGGCTGGGATTGGTAAATTGCAGCGTAGCGGGCCCATTCAGCCAGCACCATTTCGCGGGACTGCAAGCCGGAACGAGCAGCGAGGATCAGGTCCCAATAACTGGTTTGCCCCTCATAAACCCATAGCAACCTGTCATCCATTGGGGTGGCGAAGTCTGCGGTCCACAGCCGTTCTGGACGGCGATATTTTCCGTTCCAACTATGCACGAATTCATGTGGCAGCAGACCACGTTCCGACCCGTTGGCATCCCAGCCCGTGAAATAGTCGGGATCCCTGCTGTTCTCCGAGCTGCGATGATGTTCAAGGCCAATTCCGCCAAGTTCATTGGTCAAGGCAAGCAGGAATTCGTACCGGTCAAAGTGACGACCACCGAAGAGTGCAAGCGTCTCTTCAACCAGCGCCATATGCGCGGCAATATGTTCTGGTCTGGCTTCGAGCGCAGACGGGTCGTCAGCCACAACGTTCAGACGGACATTACTGCCCAAATCCCAGCGACGGAAATAGGCCCCTGCAAACATCGGCGAATCAATCAAGGTTTCATAGTCGGTGGCGGCATAGCGAATTCGGTTGCCGCTCACTTGCGGACCATCGAGCGCTGCGGCACCGGTCCATCCTTGTGGCAGGATGACAGTGGGCTGGATGCGTATGGCACGGGTCGCGTGACCGGCGGGATAGAGCGAGACCTGTTCCCACTGAAGGTTGAGCATTGCGGGCGTCATCACCACCCGCCCTTCGCTGTTGCGGGTCGGCGAAAGGAACTGGAATCTTGCCTCTATCTGGCGAACACCCGAAGGTATATCGATATCAAAGGCATAGACGTCGGTGGCCTGCCGCCGCCACGTGAGCGTGCGGTTTCCCGCCGTGAAGGTGAGCCCAGCAATGTCGGCTATGGCACCGCGCGGAGCATGTTTTCCGGGCAGCCATTCAGGATAGCGCAACGTTAGCCGACCCGTACCGGTGACCGGTATCGTCTGGCGCACGCTGTAGATGGCGCGGGCAACATCAGTCGCGTCAACTTCAAGCTGGATAACACCGGGATAAGGCGCATCCCGCAGACCCGACGGTGCTGATGGCATTGTGCGGGTGACTGTCGTCGCCGCAGCGGGCGCTGAGGTCTGAGCAGTGGCAACCGTAGAGAAGGCAAGCAGCGGAAGCAGGAAAAAGCGGGCAGAATGGCGCAAAGACAGTCTCCGGACGATAGATTGGTGACGCCCCAGGTTGATCCTGTCATCATCCATGCCGCGCAAGCGGCCGGTCGTCCAGTATGCACGGATCAACGTCATGGCACTGACTGTCGATGGACTGGCGAACGCGACAAATTTGCACTAGTGCGCCGCAGCATGAAACGCATCGAAACTCCCAAGCCCGTTCGCGGCACCCAAGACATGATCGGTGAGACGGCGGACCGTTTCCAGCATGTCGTCGACACGTTCGACCGCGTCCGTCGCCTCTATGGCTTCAAGCGGATAGAAGTGCCTGTGATCGAGCCCACCGCAGTGTTTGCCCGATCATTGGGTGAGACGACCGACATCGTTTCCAAGGAAATGTACACCTTTGAAGACCGCAGCGGCGATTCGGTTACGCTGCGGCCTGAGTTCACAGCGGGAATCGCGCGTGCCTACATTACCAACGGCTGGCAACAACATGCACCGCTGAAGGTCGCTACCCATGGAGCCCTTTTCCGGTACGAGCGGCCACAAAAGGGGCGTTACCGCCAGTTCCACCAGCTCGATGCGGAAGTCCTGGGCAGTGAAAGCCCGCTCGCCGACGTTGAACTCCTCGCCTTTGCCGACCAGCTGCTGAAAGAGTTGGGCATCACCGAGGGGGTGAGCCTCCACCTCAACACGCTGGGCGACAGCGTCAGCCGTGAAGCATGGCGCGCCGCGCTTGTCGCTCATTTCGAAGCGCATCGAGGCGAGCTTTCCGAAGACAGCCTGGCCCGGCTCGCGCGCAACCCGCTTCGCATTCTCGACAGCAAGGACCCGCGCGACCGCCCAGCGGCGGAGTCTGCACCCTCAATTGAGACGTTTCTGACCGACGAAGCCGGGCGCTTCTACGAGGAGGTCAGGACAGGTCTTGCAGCGGCAGGTGTGGCATGGGTAGCCGCACCGCGGCTGGTGCGCGGCATGGATTATTACCGCCACACCGCGTTCGAGTTTGTGCCTGATGCGGGTAGCGTGGTCGCAGACAAGCTTGGCAGCCAATCGACCATATTGGGCGGCGGGCGCTACGATGGGCTGGTCGAAACGATGGGCGGTCCGGCAACGCCGGCAGTGGGCTGGGCCGCCGGGATCGAGCGACTGGCGATGCTGTTGGAGGAAGTCCCCACCAATCCGGTGCAAGTTGCAGTCGTGTCCGAAAATGATGAGCGCACCGGCGAGGCTGTTGCGCTGGCGGCACAGCTTCGACAGGCGGGATTTGCCGCCGAGCTCGTTGCTTCGGGGTCTGCCAAAAAGCGGTACAGCCGCGCAATGGCACTGAACCCCCTGACCGCGATTTCGCTGGATGTCCGAGATGGAGTGAAAACCCAAGGATTGCGGGTCATCAAAGCTGAGACGGACCTCGCAGCAGACATTCAGGCCGCGTTCGAACGGATCAGCCTCACTATACGCTTGGCCCCATGACCCGGATCTCGGACGAACGCATTGCGCAGATTGCAGCGAGGCATGAGGAGCTCGCAGCACGAATGGCTTCGGGCAATCTCGAAGGGCCGGCGTTCGTCGCAGCGTCGAAAGACTATGCTGAGTTAGAGCCGGTGGTGAAGGCTGCGGCCGAAGTGGCCCGCCTGCGCAGCGAGGCTGCGTCCCTTGAGGAAATGGCTTGCGGTAGCGATGCAGAACTCAAGGCAATGGCCGAGGACGAAATGGCAGCAACACGCGCTGCGCTTGCTGAATCCGAGCATGCGCTGGCGATCGCCCTGCTCCCCCGCGATGCAGCCGATGAACGGTCAGCGATGCTCGAAATCCGCGCTGGCACCGGCGGAGACGAAGCAGCCTTGTTCGCCGGCGATCTGCTGCGCATGTACTCGAAATATTCGGAAAGCCAGGGCTGGCGGGTCGAGATTGTTTCCGAGTCTGCGTCGGACGTGGGTGGCTTCAAGGAAGTCGTCGCTAGCGTCAGCGGTAGCGGTGTATTCGCTCGGTTGAAGTTCGAAAGCGGTGTGCATCGCGTGCAACGGGTTCCGGTCACGGAGGCTGGGGGGCGGATCCATACGAGCGCGGCAACGGTCGCGGTTCTGCCGGAAGCGACAGAAGTTGATGTTCAGATCAATGAAGGCGACTTGAAGATCGACGTCTATCGCGCGTCGGGGGCGGGCGGTCAGCATGTCAATACGACCGACAGCGCTGTGCGTATCACCCATTTGCCTTCGGGAACCGTTGTAACCTGTCAGGATGGCCGCAGCCAGCACAAGAACAAGGAAAAGGCCATGCAGGTCCTGCGCGCTCGGCTGTATGAAGTGCAGCGCGAGAGCATCGCCGCGGAACGGGCGGGCGAACGCAAGGCAATGGTCGGTTCCGGTGACCGATCGGAACGGATACGCACCTATAATTTTCCTCAGGGGCGGGTCACAGATCATCGTATCAACCTGACCCTGCACCGCCTGCCGGAAATCCTGGAGGGCGCGATGGACGAATTGATCGGCGCACTGATTGCCGAGGATGAGGCTGAACGGCTAGCGGCAGTGGGTGAGGAATGAGCGTGCGCGCCGCGATCGTTGCGGCATCAACCCGTTTGGCCGATGTCAGTGACACCGCGCGGCTCGATGCCGAACTTTTGATGGCCCACGCCCTTGGCATTGAGCGTGATCGGTTGCTGCTGGACGGTGACAGGTTGCCGATACCCGATGGATTTGCCGCGATGGTCGAACGGCGCATGGCGCATGAACCAGTTGCCTATATCATCGGTTATCGGGATTTCTGGACGATCCGTCTGGCTGTCGGCCCCGGCGTTCTGATACCCCGGCCAGATAGCGAAACCTTGATCGAGGCGGCGCTGGCGCATTTTCCTGAGCGGAGAGCGCCGCTGCGCATCCTCGATCTGGGTACCGGGCCGGGGACGCTGTTGCTGGCGGTGCTGAGCGAATTGCCCGAGGCACATGGGCTTGGGATTGATGCATCGGATGTGGCGCTCGACTATGCGCGGGCCAATGCGGCGTCTCTGGGACTGGACGACCGCGCGGTGTTTCGGACAGGCGATTGGGCGACCGGGCTGGGCGGCGTATTCGACCTGATCCTGTGCAACCCGCCCTATGTCGAGAGTGACACGATGCTCGACCGGCAAGTGGCCGATTTCGAGCCTGCCGGGGCTCTGTTCGCCGGGCCGGAGGGGCTGGACGAGTACCGGCGTATCCTGCCGATGCTCCCGCCCTTGCTGACTCCCGACGGGCTGGCCGTGGTCGAAATTGGCGCCGGCCAACGTGACGCTGTGAGTGCATTGGCCGAGCTAGAAGGATTGCGCGTTAAATGTCGCAGCGATCTGGCTGGACGGGATCGCGCTATTTTGTGTCAGCAGCCCTGACGTTTTTTGCTTGGATTTGCGCAAGCAGCCGTATAGGGCTGGTATCGCAAAAGCTGGCCCAGCGCTCTCCCTACAGACGATCGGCCACCAAGCATCACGATCCCATGCGGCACAATGCCCATCGCCTGCGGTCTCAAGGCCCAGCGCGAACACAGGGCTTAACAGGCCGCACGCGCAAGAGGCGAGACGGGGCAGGCAGAGCAATTTCTTCAAGGATTGATGAGTGTCGATGAACAATCGTCAGAACGGGCGCCGTCGCGGTCGTAACAACAACCAACGTCCGCAGGGCGGCATGAGCGGCGGCAACCGCAATATCGATCAGGGCAACCGGATCGATAGCCGTGCTCGTGGCAATGCCGCGCAACTGCTCGAAAAATATCGCAACATGGCGCGCGATGCCCAGCTGGCCGGCGACCGGGTGATGACCGAATATTATCTGCAGTTCGCCGACCATTATTTCCGCGTCCTGTCTGACACACGCCAGCGTCAGGAAGAACAGCGCGCCCGGTACGAAGACCGTGACGCGGAGCGTGGCGACCGACAGCAGGACGACAGCGACGGCCAGGGCAATGAGGCCGAGGACGGCGATGACACGCTGGACGCGATCGATCAGATCGGCCGGGCGCCCCGCAACCGTGATCGTGGACGCGAAGGACGCGAGCGTGACGGTAATCGTGAGGGCCGTGACCGCGACAACCGCCAGCGCGAACCGCGCCGCGAGCGGGCTGAGCGCGACGAACGGGCAGAGGAGGACGGCCAGCGGGCCGAACGTCAGGAACGGCCCGAGCGCGGGGAACGTGCTGAACGAAGCGACCGCGAAGAGCGGCCGCGCCGCAATCGCCGGGAGCGCCCCGAGCGCGAAGATGATGCTGCCGTCGGTATCGACATTGCCGTGCTGCCGCCGGCGATCGGCGTTGAACCGATGCGGGACGAGGTGAAGGAGGCCGCAGCCGGGGCCGAAGAGGCAGCGCCTGCGCCCAAGCGGCGGGGACGTCCGCGCAAGGCCGATGCGGCGACCAGCGAGGGCGAGGCTGTTTCAGGCTGATCCGGGATGAGGTAGAGGCCCAACTAGAGCGACCCGGCACAGCTCTACATTTTACCAAGTCACTGTAATATCAGGCTTTTCCTGATCTTTTGGCGTGCATTGCACTGATCGTTGTCGCATTGCTGATGCGTTCGACATCGGTCTTGAGATGGAGCAGCCGCAGCCCCTTTTGCGCCATGGCGTCTGCAAGCGCCGGAGCGAACTGGTCAGTGCGTTCCACCGTGGTCGCCCAGCCACCATAAGCCCTTGCGAGCGCCGCGAAATCCGGGTTGACCAACGTCGTCGCCGACAGGCGATGAGGAAATTCCCGCTCCTGGTGCATACGGATGGTGCCATAGGAGGCATTGTCGACGACGACGACCAGCAGGTTGACGCCATATTGGACAGCCGTCGCCAGTTCCTGTCCGTTCATCAGGAAGTCCCCGTCACCAGCGAGCGCAACCACGGTGCGGTCGGGCCAGCGACGGGCAGCGGCGATAGCGGCCGGCACACCATAGCCCATCGCGCCGGCGGTCGGTGCCAACTGGCAGACCGGCCCCGCGTAACGCCAGTGGCGATGCCACCAGCCCGAATAATTGCCCGCGCCGTTGCAGATAATCGTATCCGCCGGCAGCGCCGCCTGCATCGCCGCGACGCAAGGGCCGAGATCCAGCGGCGTATCGGCAAAGGGGGTGACGGCATTCCATGCCCGCCATTCCTCATGCGCGGCTCGCCCGGCATCGAAGGGGATGATGTCGTCGAGCCACAGCGCCGCCATTTCGGCGAACTCATAGGGGTAGGCACAGATAGGCAGATCGGTGCGATAGACACTGTTGAGCTCCACCGGGTCAGGATGGACATGGACCAGCGTCTGGCCGGGATGATCAGGAGTGATCAGGCTGTAGCCATCCGTCGTCGCTTCACCCAAGCGCGCCCCGACCGCAATGATCAGATCGGCGGAGCGGATGCGATCGAGCAATTTCGGATTGGGCCCATAGCCGAGATTGCCGGCATAGACCGGGCA
The DNA here is from genome assembly GCF_012979535.1 of Sphingomonas lacunae. NCBI lineage: Bacteria > Pseudomonadati > Pseudomonadota > Alphaproteobacteria > Sphingomonadales > Sphingomonadaceae > Sphingomonas > Sphingomonas lacunae. Next base: position 1,204,302 of record NZ_CP053015.1, on the reverse strand, counting down.
ATCATTGTCGAGCGCATCCTGGCGGCGGAAAGCCGCGGCTGTCGGCAAGCCAACGCGGGTAGCGAATTGTGACCAATAGTGCGACGCGCCCAAATTCCAGCCCGCGCCGCCGACAATGGCGATGGGGTCGGTCGCATCCTTGAGCAGGTCCATGAACACCTGCATTGCCTCCCCATCGGGATCCTGTTCAGGCGGGGTGACATAGGGCCGGTCGCGGACCGCCACTTCATCGAGCAACATGTCTTCGGGCAGGGCCAGAACGACCGGACCGGGGCGCCCGGCCATGGCGGTGGCATAGGCGCGGGCGACATATTCGGGAATCCGTTCGGCACTGTCGATCCGTGCCGCCCATTTGCACAGGGGCGAAAACATCGCCTGAAAGTCGACCTCCTGAAACCCTTCACGGTCGCGCATCGACCGGTCGACATCGCCGATGAACAGGATCATCGGCTGCGAATCCTGCATGGCGACATGAACACCAATGCTGGCATTGGTCGCGCCGGGACCGCGCGTGACAAAGGCAATGCCGGGGCGGCCGGTCATCGCACCATCGGCACAGGCCATGAAGGCCACGCCCCCTTCCTGACGGCAGACGACGGTGTCGATGGCAGGCACATCATGCAGCGCGTCGAGGACGGCGAGAAAGCTCTCACCGGGAACGGTGAAGATGCGGTCACACCCCTGGATGACGAGCTGATCGACGAGGAGGCGGCCGCCGGTGCGGGGATGAAGCGATGTGGTCATACCCCCTGTCCTAACGCCTGTTGCCGATTGACGAAAGATGCGCGCCTGTCATGCTGACCGAAACAAGGCAACGGAATGGGGCGGGGAGAGCGGCAACATGGGGCAACGGCCATTGGATCAGCGCGACACGCTGGAGGATTTTGACCGGCGCGTGTTGACGCTGCTGGGCGAAACTCGGCGTGTTTATGTGGGCGGAAGCGGCCCGGCAGTGGTGGTGATGACCGAAATGCCCGGAATCAGCCCGCATGTGGCACGCTTTGCCCGATGGGTGCGCGACGCCGGCTTCACCGTCTATATGCCGCACCTGTTCGGCAAGGATGGCGAGCCACCCACGGCGCTTTATGCGGTCAAGGAGCTTGCGAAGGGCTGTGTCAGCCGTCAGTTCCGCGCGCTTGCAGCCGGACCGATCACGCAATGGCTGCGGGCGCTGGCGGCACAGGCCCACAGCGAATGCGGCGGCAAGGGCGTAGGGACCATCGGCATGTGCTTTACCGGCAATTTCGCCCTGGCGATGATGCTTGAACCGGCGGTGCTGGCGCCGGTGATGGCGCAGCCTTCGTTGCCGCTGTTCCGGAAAGGTGGAACACACATATCAGCTGACGAGATGACCGCGATCAGGGCGCGGATGGTGGCTGAGGATCTGACGGTCAAAGCCTATCGCTTTGACGGGGATTCTTTCTGCCGCGCCGAACGCTTTGCCGCCTTTGCCGCGGCGCTGGGCGACCGGTTCGAAGGGAAGGTGCTGCCCGACAGCGCCGCCAATCCGGATACGCCGTACAAGAATCCGCATTCGGTGGTGACACTGCACCTGATCGACGAGGCAGGTCAGCCGACGCGGCAAGCGATCGACGAGATCCTCGACTTTTTCCGGATGCGGCTCAAGGACTAGGCTCGCAACCTAGGCCTCGGGCCGGGTCCACAACCAGCTGAGGCAGACCACCGCGGCAATGGGCGTTGCGAGCAACCAGGGCCAAGGCGCCGCAACGACCGAAACGGCGCTGCTGACGGCGAAGGCGACGGTGGCTGCGACCTTGCCCTTGCGGCTAACCGCGCCCCTTTCCCGCCAACGCTGGATGTGGGGGCCAAAACGCGGATCAGCAACCAAGCGCGCTTCCCAAGCGGGCTGCCCCCTGGCGAAACAAAAGGCGGCGAGGATAACCAACGGGACCGTTGGCAGCAGCGGCAGAAAGGCGCCAAGCGCGCCAAGCGCGAGCGCCGCCAGTCCGGCAATGCGCCAGATCAACGGTGTCATGCGGAGAGCCTGCCGCGAGCCATGCCTGCCGTCCTAGGGCAAGCGAGCCACGCTGGCTATGGGCCTGATGCTGCAATCCTGCAAAGGCAGGAGCCCATCACCTGCCGTATCCGCCGGCCGAGCGAACAGATCAGCAGGCGTCAGACCGGTTTGCACTTGCGCCGCTGAGGCAACGCCAGAACAGGAGATGGCCCCCTGCCTTGCCAGGGGAAGCAGGACATTGTGTGATCAGCGCGTCGGGCAGGTGTTGATACCGACCAGCCGATAGAGCGGGCAAAAGCCGACGAGGCCGGTAAGCAGCGGCACGACGCCAATCCAGCCCCAGACGGTTTGCGGGCCGACAAAGACAAGGGCGATCAGGACGAGGCCGAGAATGACGCGCAGGGCGCGGTCGATGGTTCCTTCGTTGCGGGGCATGACTAAGGTCCTTTCCAACAGATGTTGACTGACCCTGCCTAGGCTTTGCCGATGCCCCTGTCGGTGACCAAGTCACATTTCATGCGATAAAATTTCGAGGGCTGCGCGATCCAGAATCTGCAACTGGCCGCGGGTCATGCTGACCAGCCCGTCGCGGGCAAAGCGACCGAGCTGGCGCGTTACGACGGCACGGCCAGAACCGGCCTCTGCCGCCAGCGATTCATGAGTCGCCTCGACGCGACCGGCAGGGTCGGCCAGCCTGAGCAACAGCCGGGCCAGTCGCGCTTCAAAGCCGGTCAGGGCGACATCCTCCACCAACTGTTCCAGATCGGCAAAGCGTTGGGCCACCGCCGCAAACAGCTGATTACGGAAGGCCGCGTCATCGGCCATCCGACGATCGAATTCCGGCGGCGGGATGATATCCGCCTCCAGATCGGTTTCGGCGATCCCTTCCGCCGAATAATGGCGATGGTCGACCAGGCAGCTGAACGTCTGCAGGCAGACATCCCCGGGACGGACGCGATAAAGGACGATTTCACGGCCGTTCTCAGCGGTGAGCACCACGCGGATCGACCCGGACCGGACCACGACATAGCCGCTGCAGGGATCGTCCGGCCGGAACATTATGGTGCCCGCGGGGACGCTGAGGGATGGCTGCGCCATGATGGTCAGACCTGGTGCACAGCCTTGGTCACGCAATAGCTGGCGAGACCTTCCTGGCCGCCTTCGCTGCCAAAGCCGGATTGTTTGACACCACCGAACGGTGCATCGGCCACCGAAATGCCAAAGCCATTGATGCCAACCATGCCGGCCTCCAGCGCATCCCCCAACAGATTCGCGCGGCGGCCATTTTCGGTGAAAGCAAAAGCGGCAAGGCCGAAGGGGGTGGAATTGGCGATGTGGATCGCCTCGTCAAAAGTTTCGAACGGGCGGGTGACGGCGACCGGGCCGAACGGTTCGACGCGCATGATGTCGGCAGCATCGGGGACACCAGCGAGCAGCGTTGGCCGATAGAAATTGCCGGGCCCATTTTCGCGAGCGCCGCCGACGGCAAGATTCGCGCCCTTGGCCACGGCATCTTCGACAAGGGCGGCAACCGCATCAGGGCGGCGGGCATTGGCGAGCGGACCCATTTTGGAAGCGGCATCAAGCCCGTTGCCGATGGTGACGCCGGCGGTTCGTTCGGCAAAGCCCCGAACGAAGGCATCGTGGACCGGCGCTTCGACGAGGAAGCGGGTCGGCGAGACGCACACCTGCCCGGCATTGCGGAATTTTTGCGGCACGACGAGATCGAGCGTCTTTTCAAGGTCACAATCGGCAAAGATCAGCACCGGGGCATGGCCGCCCAATTCCATCGTCGATTGGGTGACATTGTCGGCACACAGTCGCATCAGATGCTTGCCCACCACGGTCGAGCCGGTGAAGCTGATCTTGCGGATGGCCGGCGAGGCAATCAGCGTCGAGGAGATCATCGCCGGATCACCAAAGACCAGCTGGGCAACACCGGCCGGCAGGCCGGCATCGGCGAGGCAACGCATCAGCGCGGTGGTGCAGCCGGGCGTTTCCTCCGCCGGCTTGGCAATGACCGAACAGCCGACGGCGAGCGCGGCGGCGACCTTCTTTGCCATAAGGTAGAGCGGGAAGTTCCAGGGCGTGAACAACGCCACCGGTCCGACCGGTTGTTGCAGCACCATTGAGCGCGCCCCTGTTGGCCGGACGAGGGTCCGGCCATACATGCGGCGGGCTTCCTCCGCACACCATTCGAAGAGCTGGGCGCTGCCCACGACCTCGCTGCGGGATTCGGCGATGGGCTTGCCCTGCTCCATCGTCATCATCACGGCGATCTCTTCGGCGCGCTGTCGTAACAGCTCAGCGGTCTTGCGCAGGATGGTGGCGCGTGTGTCGACATCGGTGGCACGCCATAGCGGAAAGGCGCGTTCGGCGGCGGCAAGCGCGGCCGCAAGATCATCGGCGCTGGCCTTTGGCAGGTCGGCGATGGTCTGGGCAGTCGCGGGATTGAGTACCGGGAGGGCATCGCGCCCCTCACCCGATTGCCAGGCGCCGTCGATGAACAGGGCAAGATCGGCGGAATAGGCGGTGGTCATCGGGGAGTCACTCCTGTCAGCTTGTCGAGGCAACGGGCTTCACTTAGGCTGTCTCTACAAGAAAAGACGGTCCTTCGACAGGCTCAGGACGAATGGAGAGGGAAGATTTGATTATGGCCAACATGCGGATCATCACCGACGGATTGCGTTTTCCCGAAGGGCCGGTGGCAATGCCCGATGGCAGTGTCATCCTGACCGAAATCGAGCGCGGGCAGATCACCCGCGTCGCACCCGATGGCACCAAGAGCGTGGTGGCCAAGCCCGGTGGCGGGCCCAACGGCCTGGCGATGGGGCCGGACGGCAAGCTCTATTGTTGCAACAATGGCGGGTTCAACTGGAACGAGGCGGGCGGCTATCTGGCGCCACACGGCATTGCATCGGACTATTCGGGCGGGCGGATCGAGCGGATCGACATTGCCACGGGCGAGGTCGAGATCCTCTACAAAAGCGGTGATTTCGGCTGTACGTTGCGCGGACCGAACGACATCGTGTTCGACGAGCATGGCGGCTTCTGGTTCACCGACCATGGCAAGGTCGACTATGCGGCGCGGGCGCATGACATTGTGGGCATTTTCTATGCCAAGGCGGATGGCAGCTTCCTTGAAGAAGTGATCTTTCCGTCGAACAACCCCAATGGCGTCGGCCTGTCTCCTGACGGCAAGAGCCTTTATGCCGCCGAAACCTACACATGCCGGTTGATGAAATTCAACGTCATCGCGCCGGGCAAGGTGGATGATGCGGCGGGACCGGGCGGGCCGGGCATCCCGGTCTATCGTCCGGCAGGCTACAAATTCTTTGATTCGCTGGGGGTCGAGGAGTGCGGCAACATCTGTGTCGCGACGATCGGCGAATGCGGCATTTCGGTCATTTCTCCCGAAGGCGAACTGGTCGAATTTGTCGAAACCGACGATATCTTCACCACCAACATCTGTTGGGGCGGGCCTGACCGGAAGGCCGCCTATGTCACGCTGTCCGGCAGCGGGCGGCTGGCGGCGATCGACTGGGCCCGGCCGGGGCTGAAGCTGCAATACTGATTTTCACGGGGCAAAGAGGTGACAAGCCATGGCCGCAAGGCCATGGCGCACCGGCGGCAGACAGGCCCGCACGGAAGGACAAGCGCGCATGAGAGACCGGTTCAAGGCTGTGATTTTCGATTTCGGCGGGGTCATCACCTCCTCCCCGTTCGAGGCGTTCAACCGGTTGGAGGCGGAGCGGGGGCTGCCAAGGGATTTCATCCGCAGCGTCAATGCGGCCAATCCCGACGGCAATGCATGGGCTCTGTTCGAGCGGGCCGAGATCGACCCGGCGACATTCGACCGGATGTTTGCCGAGGAAGCCCAGGCGCTGGGCCATGCACTGGAAGGCAGCGCGGTGCTGGCGGTGCTGGCCGGGGCGGTGCGACCGGCGATGGTGACGGCACTCGACCGGCTCAAGGGCGATGGCTACCGCCTCGCCTGCATCACCAACAATGTGCCATCCGGCCATGGCGCGGGCATGGCACGGAGCCATGATGCACGCGACGAGCTGGAGCAGATTTTCGCCCGGTTCGAACATGTCATCGAATCGAGCAAGGCCGGCGTACGCAAGCCCGACCCGCGCATATACCTGATGATGTGCGAGACTCTGGGCCTGGAGCCAGCGCAATGCATCTATCTCGATGACCTGGGCATCAACTGCAAGCCGGCGTCACAACTGGGAATGCACGCAATCAAGGTAACCAGCGGCGAACAGGCGCTGGCCGACCTTGGCGCGGTGCTGGGGCTGACGCCGGGCTGGCCGCTGGATTGAAGCCGGCGACCGGCGGGGCGCATCAATGCGCGAGCAGCAAGGGCCGATTACCCGATTCGATGAAGAAGCGGGTGACGCCGCCGAACAGGGTTTCACGCAAGCGGCTGTGGCCATAGGCCCCAAGCACAAGCCAGTCACTGCCAAGCTCGGCAGCGGCATTGTCGAGAACCTCTTCGATGCTGAGTTGTTGCCGCTCACGTTCATGCAGCTCGGCATGAATGCCGTAATTCGACAGGTACCGGAGCGCCTGGGTTGAGGGGAATCCATCCGACTTTTCGGTGACCGTGACGACATCAACACGGGAAGCAAGGGCGAGCAGCGGAATGGCCGCGCGCAAGGCATTGGCGGATTCATGACCGCCGTCCCAGCAAACCATCACCTTTCCTTCGACAGGGAAACGGGCGGCGGCCGCTGGCAGTGCCAGCACCGGGCAACGAGCAGACACCGCAATGCCCCCGACCGGGGCGGCGGTGCCGGCACTTGTTTCCCCGGTGGCAGGCAGCGAAACGATGATCAGGTCAGCGAGCCGGGCCGAGCTGGTCAGACCGTCGACCAGTTCGCCCGAGCTGGTTTCAATGTTCCAGCTGACATCTTCATGCCCCAGCCGTTCGGCGAAACGATCAACCAGCTGGGCATCATGCGCCTGGGCGTCGGCAATGGCATCGGCCGAAAGGAAGACCCCGCCGAATGGGTCCATGGCGACAAAACGCTGTAGCGGCGTGTTGATGTGCAAGGTGACATGACCCTGCACGGCACGGCACAGATCAAGTGCGGACTGCAACCGTCCTTCATTGGCATTGTGTCCGTCGGCGTGAACGAGAATCGAGCGCATCTGTTTTCTCCTGCCAGAACCGGGCCTTTCGCTCCGGAATGACGGAAGAGTGCGCGAGATTTCAGCGGGTTCCCATGATTTGGATCAATCGGCCCCTTTTTTGACCTATTCACGCGCTTGGCTTTGGCAGGACAAAGTTGAATCGCCGTTCAACTTTCCTTGCGACATGGTCAGAGCCCGCCTATTGAAGATGCGATCATCCCCAACAGAGGGCCATGCCATGAAAAAGCTCTTCCCCGATGCCGCCGCCGCACTCGACGGTTTGCTGAAAGACGACATGCTGATCGCTGCCGGCGGTTTTGGCCTGTGCGGAATCCCCGAGCGGTTGATTGACGCGATTGTCGCCAGCGGGGTCAAGGGGCTGACCGTCGCCAGTAACAATGCCGGCATTGACGGGGAAGGCTTGGGCAAGTTGCTGCGCACCCGCCAAATCAAAAAGATGATCTCTTCCTATGTCGGCGAGAACAAGGAGTTCGAGCGGCAATATCTGGCAGGCGAGCTGGAAGTCGAATTCTGCCCGCAAGGGACGCTGGCCGAGCGGATGCGGGCAGGCGGCGCGGGCATTCCGGGTTTTTATACCAGGACCGGCGTCGGCACCCTGGTGGCCGACGGCAAGGAAGTGAAGCGGTTCGACGGACAGGATTATATCCTCGAACGCGGCATCTTTGCCGACCTCGCCATCGTCAAGGCGTGGCGGGCGGACGAGACCGGCAATTTGCAGTTCCGCAAGACCGCGCGCAATTTCAACCTGCCGGCGGCGACCTGTGGCAAGGTCTGCATTGTCGAAGTCGAGGAGATTGTGCCGGTCGGCAGCCTTGATCCCGACGCCATCCACCTGCCGGGTGTCTATGTGCAGCGCATGATTGTCGGCGCGCCCTATGACAAGAAGATCGAGTTCCGGACGACGCGGGAGAAGGTGCCAGCCTGATGCCTCGTTGGGCCGCCATCCTCTTGGCTGGCGCGGCGGCGCCATTGGTGTCGGGCTGTGTCGCGGCGGCCCTGCCGCTGGTCGCCGCCGGGGCGGTCGCACGCCAGGAAGTGACCCGCGAGAACAGGCCAACCGTCGAGGTGCTGCCCGACCCGCCGGCTGCCAGCGCAGGAACCGCGGCTGCGACATTGCCACTCCCGGCAGATACGTTGCCGCCACCGATCAGCGAGGCGCCTCCACCACCGATGGCCATGGGGACAGTCAGCGCCAGTCCGCTCGGCATGGCCGTGCCGTTGCCGCCAGCCGTCCCCTCCACCGTTGCAACAACCGCGCCAGCGGCCGCACACGCCAATGCGCTGCCCGGCGAAGCGGCGCCGATCGAGACGATGCTCGCCGAGATCCGCAACCGCTTGCCTGTCTATGCGCCGCGCGGCGACCAGCCCTATGACGACTTCATCCGCTTTGCGCTGCAACAGGCCGAGCGGCGCGAAGCGGGACAGATACAGGAAACCGTGATGCTGGCGGGTCCGCCGCTCAACGGCTTGATGCGGATGCTGCCATGCGGGTTTCTTCCCCCTGCCGTGATCATCGATCTGGACGATGGCACAGGCGCTGGCCTGAATCTGGCGACGGCGGATATGGCCAGCGGTGTGGTGGCCCCTGGCGGGCTGTCCGAAGGACTGGAACAACTGCGCCAGCGCGACATCGCCGTCATCTGGATGACCAGCCAGCCTTTTGACCGGTTCGATGCGATCGCCGGCATGCTGCGCAGCAGCGGTCTCGACAGGAGTGGCGCCGACACCATCGTGCTCACCCGCACTGTCAGTGAACGCAAGCAGGAACGGCGAAAGACCATAGCCGAGACCCACTGCATTCTGGCCATTGCCGGCGACCGCAAGGCCGATTTTGACGAATTATACGATTATCTGCGCAACCCCGACCTGCCGATCCAGAGCGACAGCATGATCGGCGCCGGATGGTTTCTTGCTCCCCAACCGCTGGCTGCGGCTGCCGCGCCAGTCTCCACCCAACCCTGAACAAGCCACAAGAGGTCATCATGCCCTGGACCCGAGACGAGATGGCCGCACGCGCGGCAAAGGAATTGCAGGACGGATATTACGTCAATCTGGGCATCGGTATCCCGACGCTGGTCGCCAATCATATTCCCGACGGTGTCGAAGTGACGTTACAGTCGGAAAATGGCATGTTGGGTATCGGCCCCTTTCCCTATGCGGGCGAAGAGGATGCCGACCTGATCAATGCTGGCAAGCAGACGATCAGCGAACTGCCGCAGAGCGCCTATTTCGACAGCGCCGCCAGCTTTGCGATGATCCGGGGCGGTCATATTGACCTGACCGTGCTGGGCGCGATGGAGGTCGCCGAAAATGGCGACATCGCCAACTGGATGGTGCCCGGCAAGATGATCAAGGGCATGGGCGGTGCGATGGACCTGGTGGCAGGGGTCAAGAAGATCATCGTCGTCATGGAGCATTGCGCCAAGGACGGCAGCCCCAAGTTCATCCCGGCGTGCACGTTGCCGCTGACCGGCAAGAATGTCGTCGACATGATCATCACCGATCTCGCCGTGTTCCAGCGGCCTGACCATGACAGCCCGTTCCGGCTGGTCGAGATCGCTCCCGGTGTGACCGCCGACGAAATCGCCGCCAAGACAACGGCGCATTATGTGACCTGAGTGCTTTCCCCGAGGGATGGCAAAGAGTGACAGGTCGTTTCGCTGTCACGGCTTCCCATATTGGCATAAGAGGCCCGCACAAAGCGATAGCCTGCAACCGAGGAGCCAAGCGATGACCAGCGCGATTGAAGCGATTCCCCTCCACACGATAAGCGGCGAGCCGGCCAGCCTTGCCGACCATGGCGGCAAGGTACGGCTGTTGGTCAATGTCGCGTCGAAATGCGGCCTGACGCCGCAATATGAGGCGCTGGAAAAGCTGCACGCAACCTATGCCGACAAGGGCTTTGCCGTTCTGGGCTTTCCCGCCAATGATTTTGGCGCGCAGGAGCCGGGCAGCAATGACGAGATTGCCGAATTCTGCCGGACGAACTTCTCGGTCAGCTTTCCGATGTTTTCCAAGATCGTCGTGACCGGCGAGGGCAAGCATCCGCTCTATGCCGCGCTGACCAGCGCAGTACCAGGCAAGACCGGCGATGCCGACGGCTTTCGCGAGCGGCTGCGCGGGTTTGGCATGACGCCGACCGCCGACCCCGAAGTGCTTTGGAATTTCGAGAAGTTTCTGATCGACCGCAACGGCGCCGTGGTGGCACGCTTTGCCCCGACGCTGGCGCCTGATGATGCGGCGATCGTCGCGGCTATCGAGGCCGAACTGGCGAAATAATCCGACCCGAGGAAAGGCAGGGACCATGCTCAGACTGATTACGGCCAACCGCAATTATTCGAGCTGGTCGCTGCGCCCGTGGGTGCTGATGAGGACGCTGGACATCCCCTTTGTCGATGACGTTCAGCCCTTTGCCGCGCCGGTCAATTATGACGCCTTTCGTGCCTTTTCCCCCACCGGCCAGGTGCCGGCGCTGATTGACGGCGAGCGGACGATCTGGGATTCGCTGGGTATCACCCTCTATCTCGCCGACCGCTATCCGGCGGTGTGGCCCGAGGCGGTCGATGCACGGGGCTGGGCAATGTGCGCGACGGCGGAGATGCATGCGGGATTCGCCGTCCTGCGCAATGCCTGCACGATGAATGTCGGCGTGCGGGTTGAACCCTATACCCCCGGCGCTGCGCTGGCCAAGGATATTGCCAGGCTGGCCGAATTGTGGGGCGAAGGCTTGTCGCGCTTTGGCGGCCCTTTCCTTGCCGGGGAGAGGTTCACAGCGGTGGATGCCTTTTTTGCTCCCGTCGCCTATCGGGTACGCACCTATGGGCTGGACGTCGGCCAAGCCGGACAGGCGTGGGTCGAAATGATGCTGGCCCTGCCCGCGATGCGGCAGTGGGAAGATGAAGCGCTGGCGGAAAGCTGGCGCGAGGACAGCCATGAGGCGGAACTGGCCGCGGCAGGGCGGATCATTGCCGATTATCGCAAGGCGTGAACCATGATAGGCTGCAGCCCGCGCACATTGCGCGGGGAGACCAGCCATGACCATCCTGACCAATGCCAAGGCCGTTACCTTCATCCTGACTGGCAACCGGGAGACCGCCAGGGCGTTTTACACTGGCACCCTTGGCCTCAATGAGGTGGGCGAGGACGAATATTCGGTGACCTATGACCTGGCCGGCACTGAAATGCGGCTGACCAGTATTGCCGATCATGTGGCTGGCCCGCACACTGTCATGGGTTGGGATGTGACTGACATTCGCACGGCCATCGCCGAACTGAAGGCCAAGGGCCTCACGTTCGAGATCTATGAAGGCTTTGGTCAGGATCCAGATGGCGTGTGGACCGACCCCGGCAGCGGCACGATGATCGCCTGGTTCAACGACCCCGAAGGCAACAACCTCAGCCTGAAGCAGGCGGGCGGCTGAGCGCGGCACTGACTGCGGCGGCAAAGACAGCGTCGCCATCTGCCGCGACGTTGAGGACCAGGGCTGGCCCGGTCAGCCAGCGTCCCGCAAGGTCGCCTTTCCCTGTTCCACCTGACGCCTGAGATCGGCCTTGAGCGCATCAGGCGAGCGGGCGAAGAGGAAACCGAAGCTGACCCCGCCTTCCTTGCTCTGGGTGGCGTGATGCAGCTTGTGCGCCTGCACCAGCCGCTTGGCATAGCCCGATTTCGGCACCCAACGGAAATAGCGTTGATGGACGAGGCCGTCATGCGCCAGCGTGTAGAGGATACCGTAAAAAAGGATGCCAAGGCCAATCCACGTCCCGGCCTCCCATGCGGCAGAGCCCATGATCATCGGGCTGCCGATGGCAAACATCGAGATGCTCATCGCGGCACCAACCAAGGCGTAAAGATCATTCTTTTCAAACATGCCGTCGTGCCGTTCATGATGATCGCGGTGCCAGCCCCAGCCCCAGCCATGCATGATATATTTGTGGCTGGACCAGGCCACGCCCTCCATCGCGGCAATGGTGACAAGGACAATCGCGATGATGCTGAGTATCGACATGCCGACAGCATAGCCGCTTTCGCCGCGCGGGGCCAGATTGACCGCAGACCGGACAGGCAGATTTGATCGCGAAAGAGCATCAACAGACGCTTGTTTTCGCTGACAAGCCTGCCTAGGCAATTTTCGCCATGACCCAAGCACAAACACTGTATCAAAAAATCTGGGACGCCCATGTCGTCTCGCGCCGTGACGACGGCACCTGCCTGATCTTCATTGACCGGCATCTGGTCCATGAAGTGACCAGCCCGCAGGCCTTTGCAGGTCTGAAGGCCAATGGCCGGAAGGTCCGCCGGCCCGATCTGACGCTGGCGGTGCCTGATCATAATCTGCCGACGACCGCGCGGATCGACGCGGCTGGCGCCCGCCTGCCGATAGCCGACCCGGAAAGCGCGGCACAGCTGGCAGCGCTGGAGACCAATGTCGCTGAATTCGGCGTGCCCTATATCGACGCGGTCGACGCGCGGCAGGGCATTGTCCATGTGGTTGGCCCCGAACAGGGATTCACCCTGCCCGGCCTGACGATGGTCTGTGGCGACAGCCACACGGCGGCTCATGGCGCGCTCGGCGCGCTGGCGTTTGGTATCGGCACCAGCGAGGTCGAGCATGTGCTGGGCACGCAGACCCTGTGGCTGACCCCGTCCAAGACGATGGAAGTGCGCGTCGATGGCGAATTGGGTCCGGGCGTCACCGCCAAGGACCTGATCCTCCACGTGATCGGCGCCATCGGTACCGCCGGCGGCACTGGCCATGTGATCGAATTTCGCGGCAGTACCATCGAGGCGCTGAGCATCGAAGGCAGGTTGACGGTCAGTAACATGGCGATCGAGGCGGGCGCCCGCGCCGGCCTGATCGCACCGGACGACAAGACCTTTGCCTATCTCAAGGGCCGGCCGCTGGCCCCCAAGGGGGAGGCGTGGGAAGCAGCCGTCGCCTATTGGCGCAGTCTGGTGACCGATGCCGGGGCGACATTCGACAAGAGCGTCCATTTCAACGCCGCCGATATCGCGCCAAGTGTGACCTGGGGCACGTCTCCCGAGGATGTCGTGCCCATCACCGGCGTGGTCCCGGCACCGGAGAGCTTTGCCGATGCGTCCAAGCAGGACGCGGCGCGCAAGAGCCTGGACTATATGGGCCTGACACCAGGCACGCCCATGCGTGAGGTCGAGGTACAGAACATCTTCATCGGCAGCTGCACCAACAGCCGCATCGAGGACCTGCGTGCCGCCGCCGCCGTGCTGAAAGGCAGGACCAAGGCCGCCAATGTGAAGTGGGCGATCGTCGTCCCCGGATCGGGCCTCGTCAAGCGGCAGGCCGAGGAAGAGGGGCTCGACCGCATCTTCATCGAGGCGGGGCTCGAATGGCGTGAGCCGGGCTGTTCGGCCTGTCTTGGCATGAACCCCGACAAGGTCCCGCCGGGCGAACGCAGCGCATCGACATCAAACCGCAACTTCGTAGGCCGGCAGGGCCCGGGGGCGCGGACGCATCTGGTTTCACCAGCCATGGCGGCAGCGGCGGCCGTGACCGGTCGGCTGACAGATGTGCGGGAGCTCAACTGATGAACAAGGTTTCCACCATCGCCGGTTCCGCCTACCCTTGGGGCCAGAAGAATGTCGATACCGACGTCATCATCTCGGCAGAATGGCTGAAGACAGTGAGCCGTGAGGGGCTGGGCAAGGGCGCGTTTGAGAGCGTGCGGGCACAGCCTGGCAATGTGTTTGACGACCCCGCCTATGCCGGATCGCCAATCCTGATTGCCGGTGACAATTTTGGCTGTGGATCGAGCCGTGAACATGCCGCCTGGGCGATCAATGACCTGGGCATCCGCGCGGTAATTGCGCCGAGCTTTTCGGACATATTCTCGGGCAACGCGTTCAAGAACGGCCTGCTGACCGTGGTGCTGCCGCAGGAGGCGGTCGACCGGCTGATCGAGGTGGCCAAAGAGCAGCCAATCACCATCGACCTGGAACATCAGGTGGTGACGACGCCGTTTCAGGACCGGTTTGAATTCGCCATCGATCCGTTCCGCAAGATGTGCCTGATGGAAGGTCTCGACGAGATCGGCCTTACGCTGGGCGAGGATGCGGCGATCAGCGGCTATGAGGCGCAGCGCGTAGCCGATCACCCTTGGCTGGTGCCGGCGGCGGAGTGACCTGGCACCCCGACTGACGGATATGGTGGTTGCATCCGCACGGTGAGTGGCGGACAAGGCGAATCTGTCAGACAGAACAGCCCTTCGACACGATCCGGGGGCATGGATTTGGGGAGTTGATGTTCATGAAAGCATTGTTGTCGACCGCAACGGGTGGACCCGAGACGCTGTCCATTGGTGAACTGCCCGATCCGGTCGCGGATGCAGGTGAAGTGGTGATCGACGTTGCCGCCTGCGCAATCAATTTTCCTGACACGCTGATCATTGTCGACAAATATCAGTTCAAGCCGGCTCGGCCCTTTGCGCCAGGCGGCGAAGTGGCGGGTATTGTCTCCGCCGTGGGCGAGGGCGTGACCCACCTCAAGGTCGGCGACCGGGTGATTGCCGGATGCGGCAATGGCGGGCTGGCCGAGAAGGTCAAGACACGGGCCAGCAACACCTATGTCCTACCGGACAGTATCAGCTTTGTCGAAGGATCGGCCATGCTGATGACCTATGGCACATCGATCCATGCGCTGAAGGACCGTGGTCACCTCAAGGCCGGGGAAACCTTGCTGGTGCTCGGCGCCGCGGGTGGCGTCGGCCTCGCCGCTGTTGAAATCGGCAAGGCAATGGGCGCGCGTGTTGTCGCCGCCGTGTCGTCGGAGGAAAAGGCCGCTGTGGCTCGCGAGGCAGGTGCGGATGATGTCGTCATCTATCCGCAGCAACCGTTCGACAAGGATCAGTCAAAGGCGTTGGCCGAAGCGTTCAAGGCCGCCGTTGGCCCCAATGGCGCGGACGTCATCTATGATGCGGTGGGGGGCGATTATTCCGAACCGGCGTTGCGCTCTATCGCATGGGAAGGACGGTTCCTGGTAGTCGGATTCCCGGCCGGCATTGCCCGCCTGCCGCTGAACCTGACACTGCTGAAAAGCTGTGACGTATGTGGCGTGTTCTGGGGTGCCTTCGTTGCCCGTGAACCCGAGCGCAACCGGGAAGAGGTGGCACAGCTGTTCACATGGTGGGAAGCAGGCCAGATCAAGCCGCGCGTTACCGGCACCTATCCGTTGGCGCGCGGTGGTGAGGCGATTGCCGCGCTGGGTGACCGCAAGGCGGTCGGCAAGTTGGTCGTGACCATCGGGGAATAAGGTCCCGTCATTGCGAGCGGAGCGAAGCAATCCAGGGCCAGCTTCGCGAACACTGGATTGCCGCTTCGCTGCGCTCCTCGCAATGACGACCTTTGCTCAGAAGCCGTGCCAGCTGACCACTTCGTCGAGCGGGGCGCGATCGACCGGGAAATTATTGACCGGCGCACTCCAATCGGCATGACCGATGGCGAGACCGGTGTAGAGGATTTGATCGTCCCCCAGCCCCAGCTGGTCACGCACGGTCTGGCCGAAATTGGCCCAGGCTTCCTGGGGGCAGGTATCAAGCCCGGCTTCGCGGCAGAGCAGCATCACTGATTGCAACCAGATACCCATGTCGGCCCATTGCGGCGGGCCCATGAAGCGCTGGCAATGGACAAAGAGCAGAACCGGCGCGCCGAACGCCTTGAAATTATTGGCCATCGCCATGGCACGGCCCATCTTGTCCTCACGCGCGATACCGAGCGATTCATACATGGCATAGGCAACGCCATAGCGGCGGGCCATCCACGGATCGGGCGTGGGATCGGGATAGATTTGATATTCGGGCTGTGACCCGGCTGCCCCCATTGCGAGGCGGGCACCGACGGCGGCAATCATCGCCGAGAGGGAGTCCCCGGTCAGCACGCTAACCTGCCAGGGTTGGACATTGCCGCCAGACGGCGCGCGCTGCGCGGTTTCGAGGATGGTGCGAAGCAGGGCCCGATCGACCGGCTGATCGGTGAAGGCGCGCACCGAGCGGCGGTCGCGCATGGCGGCAGTAACGGTGGTGGACGGGCCAGGCAGGCTCATTTCAATTCCTCATATTTGTTTTCACGGCGTTTCCCGAACAGGAGATCACGCTCCATCCGGGCTTTCAACTGACGATAATAGGCAGTGAGGAAGACCTGATCATCCACGCCATGCGCATGGCCGATCTTGGCGCGGATCGCATCGGACACGGCAATCATCGTTTGTGGATCGCGTTGCCGCAGGACCCGTTCCAGCTCTTGCAGTTCATATATGCCATAAACCGACAATTCGGCAGGCGTGAAGACAGGAGCGCCGGGGCTGGTTCCGACATGGGTTTCGGCCAGATCAACCGCCATTTTCTTGCGCTTGGCCATGACCACCCAGGTGCCACCGATAAGATCCCCCAGCCGCATGCGATCCTTGTTGAACAACAGGAAAAAGCCGAGGCCGAGAGTCCACATCATCCCAAAAACAGCGATCGCCTGGCTGATACTGTCTTCCGCCATCGACTGGGTAATGAAGGCCAGCGGCAGGAAAATCTCCCCTTCACGGACAAGGTTGCGCGCCATCACCGAGGGAACGGTGAGCCGTCCGCCATCACGTGCCACGACGCGGATTCCGACCGCGCGCTTGCCCGGTGTGGCGGCACGGGGACCGAGTTCGAACAGGACGAACCAGAAATTGCGCAACAGGAAAAACCCCAGCAACCAGATTATCGAGACAAAACCGGCACTGTCTTCGCCGCTGGACAGGCCCAGCACGCCAAGGATGATGCTGGCCATGATCAACACCGCCAGCATCAGCAAAAGGTCGAGGCACAGCGCCACCAGTCGCAGGCCGGCACTGGCGATTTCAAGACTGAGATCGACACCTTCCGGTGTGACGAAGTGCCGCACCTTGTCATGCCGGCGACGGCCGGCGCGGGCCGCCGCAGCAGCCGGGCTGTGTGCAGGGGCGTTCACGCCGGGCCAGCCTGTTGCGCGAGACGGTTGCGGGGGATGTAGAAATAGCTGAGCCAGAAGGCGAGAAGGGTGCCGCCAATCGCGAAACGCAGGGTCATCGACTGGATCAGCTGGCGCCCGAAGCCTTCAAGCAAGCCGGCGCACAACAGCATGATGATGACCCCGATCATCACCGCGCCGGTCGCCTTGCCCGCCTCTGCCGCCGCAGTCATCCGCGAACGGTGGCCGGGAAAGGCAAAGGCGCTGCCGATCTTGAGACCGGCGGCGCCGGACAGAATGGCCGCGTACAATTCTGTCGTGCCATGGATCGACAACCAGGCGGCGAAATCGAGGCCAAGTCCGGCCTGATGAAATACCGCCATCATCGAGCCAAGCGGCAGACCTTGATACATCAGCAGGAACATCGACGGCAGGCCAAAGGCAAAACCGAGCGCATAGGCGGTGATCGATACCTGGCTGTTGTGGGTGAACAGGGAGGCGGCGAAAATATGGAGGCCACCACCTTTTGGCTCGCCATACACAGTGTCGCGCAGGGTCGCGACACTGGCGCCGGGAACGCGGCCCTGGGCCATATCCTCGCCGACCAGCCGGTGGAACCATTCCGGGTCATGAGCAACCAGCGACCAGGAAACCGCCACCCCCAGAACGAGCAGCAGGGCAATCACCAGCGTTTCTTTCCACAAGGCGCGGACGGCGGCGGGCCAGCTGGTGCGGAAAAATTGGACGAACCGGTGGCTGCGCGATTCGCGGATGCCGTAGAGGAGAAAGTAGCCACGCATGGCGAGCGATTCGAGATAATCGATCAGCGCGACATCAAGGCTGGTCGAACGCGCCAGTGACAGCGACGACAGGGTGGCGCGATAATGGCGGGGCAGGGCCAAAAGATCATCATCGCTGAGGCGACGGATCGATCCACTTTCGAGACGCTGCACCAGCTGTTCGAACGCCTGCCAATCAGCTTCCCTTTCCCTGCGGAAAGCTGCGGTCGAATAAGCGATGGGGGCAGGATTGGCCATCAGTTGCTCCTCATCAGATCAGGCCCTGTCGCTTTACCCGGACATAGGTGGCGAGCAGGCTCGCCGATACGCCGCTGGCCGGCGCCTCGAGCACCAGCGCGCCCATTCGGCGCAGACGGGTAAGCACCAGTTGCCGGTCTCGCAACAGTTCGGCGGCGATGGTTGCCCCCGCCATGTCCTCGGCAGTGACCGGTACACGGTTGGCAATGCTTTCCAATTCGCTGTCAGCCATGACGACAAACAGGAGCAGATGCTTGGCGGAAAGGCGTTCGGCTGCACGCAGCATGAGTTCGGTGCTGTTGGCGTCGGCAAATTCGGTGAAAATGACAATCATCGCCCGCCGTTTGAGCGAGGCGCCGAGGCTGGCGAGAGCGAGGGTATAGTTGGTTTCCTCCGCCCCATAGTCGATGTCGCCGGCGGCGCGGCGCAGGGCGGCGAAATCCGACAGGCGGGAAAATTCGCGGCTGGCTAGGCGGGGCTTACCGGCAAAGGCGAACAGGCTGACCCGATCTTCAAGCCGCAGCGCGACATAGCCAAGCGTGAGCGCGGCGGAGACAGCCCGGTCAAGCCGGGGTTCCGTGTGACCATCGGGCGTGACGACCGGTTCACTCATCATCCGGCCACAGTCCACGGCAAAGACAATGCGATTGTCGCGTTCCGTCTCGAACTGTTTGGCCAGCAGATCAGCGTGGCGGGCCGATTGCTTCCAGTCGATGGCGCGCCGGTCCAGCCCCGGCATGAAGCGGACGAGCGATTCAAACTCGCTGCCCTCCCCCAGCCGTGCGTGCAACCGTTGGCCAACCATGGCGTCGCGGGCAAAGAGTTTGGCGCCTTCTTCCCGAACCGGGCGGATTGACGGGACGACGGCTATGGCCTGATCGACAGAGACGCGGCGCTGTTTGCGGACAAGGCCCAGCGGGCCCAGCCAGCTGACCCAACCGGTCGCGATGCCAGCGCGACCACGGCGACGCGGAGTGAGCGTCAAAGTGGCAGAAACATCGCCGGGCAGATCATCTTCGGCATGGCGCAGCGGTGTTTCGATACGGCCATTAGCCGACAGGCGGCTGTCGACGTCAAGCGCGGCCCGCGCTTGCCGCGCGCCTCCCGCCGCTTCGGTGGTAACGGCGAGGCGCACCATGGCATCCTCCCCCACGCCCACCACCGCGGGCGATCGGACCGAAAGGCCTGTCCGCGTGATGGATGCCGAAATCAGCGCATCGAGGGCAAACAGCGCGAGACACAGGCCAAGCCACAAAGGCGCGGCCACCCACCATTCGGGACGGGCCAACCCGAGCAGGATCGCCACGGGCGCACCAGCGGCGGCCAGCAGGATAAGGCGGCCCGTCGGGGCTATCACCGGGGCGCCTCCACCGATGCAATCAGATCTGCAACGATGGCATCCACCTGTCGCCCGTCAATTTCCGCCGAAGGGGAGAGCAGCAAGCGATGGCGCAACAGGTCGGCAGCGATCGACTGGACATCGTCCGGAATCACATAATCGCGCCCGGCAAGTGCTGCAGCGGCATTGGAAGCGCGGGCGAGCAAGGCGGCAGCGCGCGGGCTGGCACCGCTCGACAGATCAGGCGATTCACGCGTCGCGCGGACCAGGCTGACGATATAATCGACGATTTCAGACGCCATGGTGACGGTCGATACCGCCGAAATCGCCTGTGCCAACATATCGCCGTTGCACACGGCGATAACGCCCATCCGTTCGGCATCGATCCGTTCAAACAGGCTGCCGTGCCCTGCAACGATGCGCCGTTCCTCGTCCAGGTCCGGATAGCCGACGGCGAGCTTGAACAGGAACCGGTCGAGTTGGGCTTCGGGCAGCGGATAGACACCTTGGCTTTCGATCGGGTTTTGGGTGGCGATAACGGTGAAGCGGGGCGAGAGGTGATGGGTTTCGCCATCGAGCGTCACACGCCGTTCCTGCATCGCTTGGAGCAACGCCGCCTGCGTTTTGGGCGGGGTGCGGTTGATTTCGTCAGCCAGCAGGATTTCGGTGAAGATCGGCCCGCGGGTCAGGGTGAAGGCCGAAGTCTGGAAGTTGAAAAGGTTCGATCCGAGGATATCCCCGGGCATCAGATCCGGCGTGAACTGGATGCGCCCGAATTGCAGTCCGGTTGCCCGTGCGAAACATTGGGCCAGCAGCGTCTTGGCGGTGCCCGGCGGCCCTTCGAGCAAGACGTGCCCTCCCGCCATCAGCGCGACCAACAGCCGATTGACCAGCTCTTGCTGGCCAACCACCGCCTTGGCGACTTCGCCCGATATGGCCTGGCCCAAAGCCTGAACGTCAGTCACTTTCACGCAGCACATCCTTTCGCCATTGCCCCAATGCGGCAGCGCACTGGACAATTTCCACAGGGTTTCCAGCCGTTTCGAGACGGGCCAGCAGGGTTGAGAAACGCTGGCCGCGGCGATCGGCAAAACGGTCGAGCCACTGGTCGAGCGCGGTACCGGTCAGACCGGGTGGCGCATGCAGGCGGCGGGCGGCGGATTCGCGCACCATCGCGCCATAGCGGCTGGCAAAGTTGGTGATGCGTCGCGCCTGGACGATAAGGCGGGCACTGTTGGCAACCAGACCGGCCTTGCCAAAGGCAACGTTGCGCCCTTCCCGCCAGGGCGGGCCAAAGCGGACAAAGCCCTGCCAAAGGGCGAGCAAGGCGGCGATGATGAGGCATAGGGTCAGGCCGAGGAATGGCGGCACAAAGGCCAGCCTGAGCAGCGAGTTGCTGTTCGCGCCATAGCCGTTGAGCACGACATCAAAGGCAATGGGCTCCCCCGGTCCCGCAATGCCGCGCAACAAGGCAATCGCGGATGTGGCCTGCGCAGGATCCCGAAGGGCGCGATTGTTGACGAAATCCGGATCGGCCAGGACAAACAGGTCTTTCCGGCCAGCAAGCTCCGCGAGCACGGTCTGTCCCTCGATCTGGAGCAAGGGGGTCACCCCCTTTCCGCTGACCGAGCGCAAGTCTTCATCGTTCATCACCAGCCGGAACGGCGCCTCGTCCCACAAGGAAACCATCCGGTTGACGCCGGAAAAGGAGCGGGTGTCCGTCTTTGGATCAAGGCCCCAGTTGCTGATCTTGAGGATCGATTCCGGAGCCTCGACCAGCCCGGCCCGACTGGCCCAGCCGCGGTGGAGAATGTCCGGGAAGACGCGATGCTTGGGCAGGATGATCAGCACGGGTCCATCAACCCTTTCCAGACGCTCGACAATGGCGTCCGGGCTGGTGCGGGGGTCAGGCGTCAGCACCAGCAAGCCTCCGAACCGCGTATTGCCCGATTTCGGCGCGCCTGCTTCGGCATTGCGAACAATGCTGACGGGTTCGCCCACCTCCTTCAGCAGGGCGATGACGCCGCTGTATCCAGCGGCCGATGAGGACAAGCCATGCGCAGCGCCATCACGCCCCGAGCCCAGTTCCGGGGCAAAGGCAGTCAGCGCCCAATAGCCGATAAAGCCAACAATACCGGCAATGATGACGGCGGCGATGATGCGGGCATTGAAACCGCCACTGGTCTGGGCGCTCATGGTGTCCCCCCGCGCCAGTGGGCACCAAAAGCGAAATCCTGATAGGCGCCGCGCGCATCCAGCCAAGCGGATCGGTCGATCGGCTGGCGCGCCCAGAGGCTGCGCTCAACCACCACGGCAATGCGGCCAAAGGCGGTGCGCGCCGGTGAAGGCAGTTCATCCATCAGGGCAATGGCACGGGCGGTCAGCGCCGGCTTGAGCAAGCCGGGACGGCGATTGGCAATATCTTCGAGGCTGCGGCCGAGGACAAGGTGCGCGGCCTCCCCATAGCGGCCCTGTTCGGCCAACCGATCGGCCTCGGCAAGCAGATTGCGGGCGCCTCCTTCGTCAGGCCGCCATTCAAAATCATCCCCATCATCATCTTCAGCCTTGCGGCGGAATCGGGCGAACAGACTATCGACCAGATCCCGCACCCAGGGGATAGTGAGATAGAGGGCGCCCAGAACCACAAGCACGACCAGTAACCAGCCCAAACCCTTTACCAGGGCATTGCCGTCACCGAACATCCAGCCGAACAGGTCGGTCAACCATTGCGGGGCCGGAGTCGGGTTTTGCCTAGGCGGCACGGTAAAGCTGGTCTGTATGTCGCCGTCGCGGATCACCCGTTCGATGAGGGCAGCATCAACAGCCTTGTCCGGAGCAGCACCAGGCGCAGCCGCCATCGCCGGCGCAGCAGGCACGAGCAGCAAACACAAGAGCATCGTCGCCCGGCCCACCCGACCAAGCGCCAGCGCGTGGCGCGACGTAACCCCATTTTTTCCGTCTGCAGCCCAGCCTGTCATGCCAGACTGATTGCCCGTGAACCGGGACATTGGCAAGCGCGACCAGCAGCCAGGACAGGCAATTGCTCCAACCTGGCGCAATGGCCCGAAACCGGCAGCGGTTCATGTCATTCGGCGGCGATCGCCAGCTCGACGCGCTGGGGACCACGGATCACCTTGCCCGGCACCGGCCCCTGCATCACGCCTTCGCGGAAGGTGACGACGCCCGACTTGATCGTTGCGACATAGCCATCCGCCTTTTGCAACAGGCGCTTGCCGCCAGCCGGCAGGTCAAAGGCGAGCCATGGCTTGCCCAGCTTGATGCGGTTCATGTCGATGATGTTGAGGTCTGCCAAGAGGCCAGGTTCGATGAGGCCGCGATCATGCAGTCCATAGAGGACAGCGGTGTCGCGGCATTGCCGCTTGATGGCATTTTGCAGCGTGATGCGTTTGCGTTTGCGGTCACGCACCCAGTGCTGGAGCATGAAGGTCGGCGAAGCGGCATCGCAGATGGTGCCGCAATGGGCGCCGCCATCCGACAGCGAATTGACGCAATCGTCGCTTTCCTGAAGCTCTTCGAGGAAATTGAGGTTGCCGTCGCGATAGTTGAGGATCGGGAAATAGATGAAGCCCTTGCCCTCATCCTTCATGAGGAGGTCATAGGCATAGGCGGCGGGCGAGACACCGGCAGCGGCGGCACGGGCGGCGACGCTTTCCTCCATGGTCGGTTCATAGTTGAAATCCGGGTCCATCTCGAAATGGACCGGCCAGCCAAGCGCGACGGTTTGCAGGAAATCGATGATGTCGCTTTCGGGGAAAATATTCTCTTCCTCGATCATCCGCTGGCGGAAGGCGGGATCGCACAGGCGGGCATATTGCTCATCCCACGACAGGCCCTCAATCTCGGTCCAGGCCGGCTTGAAGCGGAAGGGGTGGACGGTGCCGCGCCAGGCCATGATGATGCCATTGCCGCGCAAGGCGATCTGCGCGACGATGTTGGCGCCATTGTCATTTTCAGCGCGCATCGAGCTGATCTGCTCTTCGAGCGGCAATTCCTTGGCGATGCTTTGCAGCGCGGCAAAGGTGACCGGCAGTCCGGTTTCGCGGCTCAACTGGCCCATCCAGCCGAATTCATTCCATTCGCGGCGCATGTCGGATGCCATTTCGAACACGCCATAGCCGACGCGGCCCATCGCACGGCCGATGGCCACCAGCTCCTCGGCGGTGGCTGTTGTGCCGGGTACCAGTTCCCCGTCGATCGACTTGTGGAGAACGGTCCGCGAGGTGGAAAATCCGAGCGCACCCGCGCGCACGCCTTCCTCAACGATGCGCGACATTTCGGCGATGTCCTCATCAGTCGGGATCGCGCCGGGGCGCTCACGGTCGCCGAGCACATAGGCGCGGACCGCGCCATGCGGGACATGGGTGCCAACATCGACCGTGCGTGGCAGCTTTTCGAGCGCGTCGAGATATTCGGGGAAGGTTTCCCAGTCCCAAGTCATACCTTCAGCCAGCGCCGTGCCGGGGATATCCTCAACCCCCTCCATCAGGCTGATCAGCCATTCGTGGCGATCGGGGCGGGCGGGAGCGAAGCCGACACCGCAATTGCCCATGATGACGGTGGTGACGCCATGCCAGCTCGACGGGGCCATTTCCGCGTCCCAAGTCGCCTGGCCGTCATAATGGGTGTGCACATCGACAAAGCCGGGGGTGACAATGCAGCCCGAGGCGTCAATCTCTTCCTTGCCGGCGCCACTGACCGAGCCAATCTGGACGATGCGGTCGCCATTCACCGCGACATCGCCGACAAAAGGTTCGCCGCCGCTGCCATCAACGATGGTGCCGCCACGGATGACAAGATCGTAGGTCATGCTCTCTCTCCACTGCCCGGCGGACTCGGCCCGCTCTGAAGCGTTACCGGCATTGCATATGAGTCGGTAGCGAAGCGCAACCTGTCACAGGTTGGAGGCAGCGGACAGCGAAAAGGGGCTGGTTGGCCCACCCCCCTCACCTTCACTTGGCGAACAGGGCCTTTCTCGGGCCGAGGTAGCCGAACAGATAGGCGCCGACCTTGCGCATCTGGATTTCCTCGGCGCCTTCGGTGATGCGATAGCGGCGATGGTGGCGATAGATGTGCTCGAACGGCTTGTGCCGCGAATAGCCGATACCGCCATGCACCTGCATCGCACGGTCAGCCGCTTCACAGACGAGACGGTTGCCCCAATAGTTGCACATGCTGATCTTGTCGCTGAGCGCGCGTTCGATCTCGACATGCTCCATCTGGTCCATTTCCCAGGCGGTCTTGTAGATGAAGGCGCGCAGCATCTCGCACTGGGTGGCAAGCTCGACCAGCGGGAACTGGATGCCCTGGTTGCGGGCCAGTTCCTCTCCGAATGGCTTGCGTTCACGGGCGTAGCGCACCGATTCCTCGACGCAATAGGTCGCAGCGCCGAGCGAGGAGGCCGCCTGACGAATGCGGTTCTGGTGGACAAAGCTCTGGGCGATGGCGAGACCGCCATCAACCGGGCCCAGCATCGCGCTGTCGGGCACCCAGACATTGGTGAAACTGATGCGGGGGTGGTCGGTAGGCATGTTGAACGTCCACAGATATTCCTCGATCACCAGCCCCTCGGTCGGATTGGGGACTAGCAGGCAGGTGATGCCGCGCGCATCGCCATTCTTGCCGCTGGTTCGGCAGAAAGTGGCGCAGTGGGTGGCGACATGCATGCCGGTGGTCCACATCTTCTCGCCATTGATCAGCCAGCCATCAACGCCATCGCGCGTCTCACGCACGGCCGTGGTTTCCATATGCGTCGCGTCCGAGCCGTGGTGTGGCTCGGTGAGGCCGAAGGCCACCCGCTTTTGCCGGGCAAAGCCGCCGAGGATGAACTCCTCCTGTTGTTCGGGCGTGCCGAAATGTTCGAACATGGCGACAAACGGGAAGTTGCCGACAATGCTGTGCTCATTCTGCAGGTCATTGTGGAGGCCCAGCCCCTTGGCGGCGAAGCGGTCGCGGATCACCGCCATCCACAGGTTCGAGCCATCCTTGCCGCCATATTTCTTGGGCGCGGAGAAACGCCAGTGACCCGCCTTGTCAGCCCGGATCGACGCTTCACGGAGCAGCAATTCCCATTCGTGACGCGGAAGACCGCCATTTTCGAAATCAGTGCGGGCCCATTCGCGGCGATGGTCAAAGAAGCGGATATTGTCGTCCTGCTCCTCAAGCGGCTTGATCTCATTGGCAATGAACTCGTCCAATTCGGCGAGATAGGCGACGAGGTCGCTTGGCAGGTTGAAATCCATCATCTCTCTCCTTTGGGTCGCTGGCAGGCATTGCCCGTTGAGGTCCCGCCCGCCATGCGCCAGATCAATCGGTCATGTGTCGCCCCACGCCGTCCGCGCCTTGGCCAGCGCGGCATATTTGGGGACATCGTTGGTCAGCTTGTCGAGCGCGGCACGGCGCAGGCGCGGCAACAGTCCGGGGGTGGCAAGGCTGGCTTGACCGGAAAGCAATTGGTTGGCGAGCGCCTTGTCGGTCACGGTGACGGGCCGATCGAGTTCGCGCCGGACCATACCAAGCGCATTCATCGCGACGACGACCATGAACTTGTCGCGGCCAGACGCCTTGGGCTTGAGGTCAGCTGCCATCCAGTCGCTGATGGCACCAAGGATTTCCGATGCGCTGGTTTCACCGGTTGGTGCCGGCAGGGCAGCTGCGGGCGGCGGCAAGGGCGCACTGCGCTCGGCCTCGGGCGCCTCGGCTTCGAGCAGCATGAGGAGGTCGAGCTCATTCTCGCTGGTGCGGCGGGAAATGACGGTGCGTTCAAGGCTGGGGTCAGATCCCGAGCGCCAGAATTCGCCCATTTGCAGGCAACCAAGCGCCCACCACAGGGTGCGATAGACCAGCCAGAAGTGGAAACGGTCGCGCTCGACAGGGCGACCGCCAGTTGCTTCATAGGCGGCGAAATAGCGTTCGAGATCGGACAGGCCAAAGGCCGGCTTGTCGATCTGGCCGAAACGCCAGACTGTCATGCAGCCATAGGCGAGATCCTCATGCGCGTCACCGATATGGGCCAGTTCCCAGTCGAGCACGGCGGCGAGCCCCTGTGGCGTTGCCATGATGTTGCCCATGCGCAGATCGCCATGGACCAACGCGGGCGGCGCGGGATCGGGGAGGTGATCTTCCAGCCAGCGGATCGCCAGCGCGATGATCGGCCGGTCACCGCCATAGGCGATGAAGCGGCGCTTGAGTTCAGCCAGAGCGGCGGCGGTATCCATCGGCGGGATATTGGCGGGCAGGCTGTCGATCGGCAGGGCGTGGATTCGCGCCTGTTCGCGGGCAATATCTTCGATCAGTGTCGGCGAGGCGCTGGCGAGGATGGCGGCGGGGCTCACATCCGCCTCGACCCGGACCATGACATAGCCCTCACCCAAATCGTCGCCGGGGGTGAGGATGGTGACAACTTCAGGGGCAAGCACGCCGCCAGCGCGCGCCGCCATGACCAGCGCCGCTTCGGTATCGAGCCCAAAGGGGCGGCCCGCCATCCACTCTGCCGAGGGCGCGCGGCGCAGGATATAGCCGTGGACGCTATCGCCGCTGGTCCAGTCGATTGACCAGCTTTCCATGTTCGCGCCGCCCGACAGGCGCTGCATCGAGGTAATGGTCCCCGGCGTGATCCGCGACAGGACGTTGGACAGGCGTTGGGCGAAGGCGTCTTTATCAGTCACGCCGATGATTAGCGGGGACGAGGCGAGCCGAGTCAAGCCGCTTTACGTGCACGTAAAGCAAAGCTGGCACTTTTGGCAGGACCTGCCATATCGGCGGGACCAACCCGTCAAATCGCGCCCGGATGCAGTCGCTTGAGCCGGACCAACGCCGTGTCGAGTTCGGAGAGGAAACGCGAGCGGTCAGCCTTGCTGAACGGCGGCGGACCGCCGACCGGAGCGCCCACCGCCCCGGCTCGCAGGTCGGCCATGATCGCCCGGACGGCGACAGCATTGCCGATTCCGCTGCCGGTGAAGGGTTTGCCATTGGGGGCCAGCACTGTCGCTCCCGATTTGAGGCATCGATCCGCCAGCAATATGTCGGCGGTGATGATGATCGTCGCAGGCCCTGCCCGGTCTGCAATCCAGTCATCCGCCGCATCGAAACCGTCGCTGACGGTGATGCGGCTGATCAGTGGATGGTCGGGAATGCGCAGATGGCTGTTGGCGACAAGGGTGACCGGCACCTCATGCCGCCACGCCACCTTGTACACCTCGTCCTTGACCGGACAGGCATCGGCATCGACGAAGATCAGGACAGCCATGCAGACCTTCAGCGCTTGGGCGGCTTGCCCTTGAACGGCGGGCGGCCACCAGCCTGCGGCGGAAAGGAACGGCCCTTCCCACCGGGACGGCCCGGACCACCGGGGCGCGACGCACCGCGGGGACCATCGCCGCGGGGACCACGGGGTCCGTCGGCACGATAGTTGTCGCTACGGGGGCCTTCACCGCGAGGGGCCAGCTGCTTGCGGCGGGGCGGACCATCATGCGGACCCGAACGCGGACCGGGACGCGGACCTCCCCGCGGCGGACCGCGGTCTGCCTGACCCGGACCCTGCGGCGCCGGGACAATGGCAATGCCGCTCTCATCCTCGGCATCAGGACGTTCGGTCCGGCGCAGCGCCTCGGCAAAGCGGTCAGCAATGGCGCGGGGAATTTCGACAAAGGTATCGGTGGGGTTGATGCGGATCGCGCCAATCTCTGCCTTGGTGATGTGGCCGCGACGGCAAAGCAACGGCAGCAGCCAGCGTGGATCGGCGTTCTGGCGGCGACCGACATCCATGCGGAACCAGACGGTGTCCTCAAAACCGGGACGCGGGCCGCGATCTGCACGGTCTTCACGGCCGGCGCGCGGGGCGGGGCCAGTGTCGATCAGCAGTTCCTCGGGTTGCGGCAGCGAAGCGCGATGGGCATGGACGAGTGCAGCGGCGATTTCTTCGGGTGTTTTCTGCTCCAGCAGGCGGGCAGCGAGGATGGCATCCTCCTCATCGGTCTCAACCGGCGCCATCAGCGTTTCGATGAGGCGCGCGCGGTCCTGCTCGCGGATCGCTTCGGGCGTTGGCGGTCCCATCCATTCGGCGCTGACCTTGGCATCGCGGAGCAGCATTTCGACCCGGCGACGGCGAGGATAGGGGACAATGATGACTGCCGTGCCCTTTTTGCCCGCGCGGCCGGTGCGGCCCGAACGGTGTTGCAGCGTCTCTGCATCGCGCGGGATTTCGACATGGACGACGAGGCTGAGCGTCGGCAGGTCAATGCCACGCGCCGCCACGTCAGTAGCCACACAGACCCGCGCGCGACGGTCGCGCAGCGCCTGAAGCGCGTGGTTGCGTTCCGACTGGCTGTGTTCACCCGACAGGGCTACAGCCGCGAAACCCCGCTCGGTCAGGCTGGCGTGGAGGTGGCGGACATTGTCCCGCGTGGCGCAGAACAACATGGCCGTTTCCGCTTCGTGCAGACGCAGCAGGTTGACCACCGCATGTTCAATGTCGGCAGGGGCGACGGTCACTGCCTGATAGCTGATGTCGCCATGGCCGCGATCCTGGCCCAGGGTTTCGATGCGCAGGGCGTCGCGCTGGTACCGCTTGGCAAGGGCCACGATCGGCTTGGGCATGGTGGCCGAGAATAGGAGCGTGCGGCGGCCCTCGGGCGTGGCATCGAGCAGTTCCTCGAGGTCGTCGCGAAAGCCCATGTCGAGCATTTCGTCCGCCTCATCGAGCACGGCGACCTTGAGCCCCGACAGGTCGAGCGCGCCACGTTCGAGATGGTCACGCAGGCGGCCGGGCGTGCCAACAACAATGTGCGCGCCATGGCCAAGCATCCGCCGTTCGCGGCTGGCATCCATGCCGCCGACGCAGGTGGCAATGCGCGCACCGGTGGCGCGATAGAGCCAGAGCAGTTCCCGGCTGACCTGAAGCGCCAATTCGCGGGTCGGCGCGATGATCAGCGCCAACGGGCTTTGCGCAAGCGCCAGCGTCGCCGGATCAGCGAGCAGATCGTCGGCCATGGCAAGGCCAAAAGCGACGGTCTTGCCCGAGCCGGTTTGCGCCGAGACGATGAGATCGCGGCCATGCGCTTCGGCTTCAATAACGGCAGCCTGCACCGGGGTCGGCGCTTCATAGCCACGTTCGGTGAGGGCCTGACCCAAGATGGCGGGCACGGAAGAGAAAGACATTGTTTTTCCAATAGCAAACAGGAAGCGCCCGCAAAACCATGCGGTTGCACCACCTTCAGGGAATCAGAGCGACTGGCCTGCGGCCCATCCGCTCGCCCACGCCCATTGAAAGTTATAGCCACCGAGCCAGCCGGTGACGTCCACGGCTTCCCCGATCGCGTGGAGCCCCGGCACACGCCGCGATTCCATGTCT
The DNA here is from genome assembly GCF_012979535.1 of Sphingomonas lacunae. Classification (NCBI taxonomy): domain Bacteria; kingdom Pseudomonadati; phylum Pseudomonadota; class Alphaproteobacteria; order Sphingomonadales; family Sphingomonadaceae; genus Sphingomonas; species Sphingomonas lacunae. Next base: position 1,174,464 of record NZ_CP053015.1, on the reverse strand, counting down.
TTCGAGGACAGCTCGGCGGTGCTGATACCGCCGACGGTCACTTCCGCCTTGGCAAAGCCTTCGCTGCCATTGGGGTGGAATTGCCAGTCGGAAATCCGGGCTGTGACCGCTCTTAGCACAGGATCGGTGCAGTTGGCGAGCGCAATGTCGCACTGCAACATTTTACCCAGCTGGTCGCAGAGTGCATCGGCCAGACGCGACGGGAGGGCTCCGCCAAGCAATTTGCGCAGGCTCGTGCGCGGCTGCTCACGCTTGGCAGCGAGCAACCAGTCGGGGGTGGAGTCAGGCAGGAAGTTGATCGCGATGGGTTCACCCTTGCGCCAATAGCTGGACACCTGAAGGATGGCGGGACCCGATAAACCGCGATGGGTGAACAGGGCGGCTTCGCGGAAAAGGGCGCGGCCCTTGCCGCTGCCTGCGCGCGCCTCTACCGGCGCGGCGACACCCGACAATTCCCGGAAGAGCACCTCGTCCCCGCCGAGGGTCAACGGCACCAACGCCGGGCGCGGTTCCACCACCTTTAACCCAAACTGTCGGGCAAGATCATAGGCAAGCCCGGTTGCGCCAAGCTTGGGAATCGACAGGCCACCGGTCGCGAGGACAAGGCGCGGTGCCGTGGCGGTGCGACCACCGCTGCAAAGGGTGAAGTGGCCATCGGCATGGCTGACCGTATCAACTGGTGAGGAGAACCAGTGGGTGACGCTGCCCTTTGCGCATTCGGCCATCAGCATCGCGACAATCTGTTTCGCCGATCCGTCACAGAACAGCTGACCCAGCGTCTTTTCGTGCCAGGCGATGCCATGGGCATCGACCAGATCGATGAAATCCTGGGCAGTGTAGCGGCTGAATGCCGACTTGGCGAAATGCGGATTGGCTGAGAGGTAGTTGGCGGGACCGGCATTGATGTTGGTGAAGTTGCAGCGCCCGCCACCCGAGATGAGGATCTTTTTCCCCGGTTCATCCGCATGATCGACCAGCAGCACCCGCCGGCCGCGCTGCCCCGCCTGTGCCGCGCAGAACAGGCCGGCCGCCCCCGCGCCGAGGATGATGGCGTCAAAGCTGTGCGCTGTCATCGAATGCGGCCCGGCCTCAGCGCAGCTTCGCGATCGAGATCCCGTCAGCGCGGGCCTTGTCCTTGACCGATTCCTCGCTACGGGTCAGTGCCTTGGCAATGGCCTTCAACGCCATGCCCTTGGCCGCCAGCTGGTGAAGCTTTTGCGTTTCATCGGGCCGCCACGGTTGGCGGTGCCGCTCGAATGATTCCTTGGCCATGGCTCAGCCCACCGTGAACAGCGAATAGAGTGGGCCAGTCGCGGTCTGCTGGCCGGTGCCGACGATGATGGCATTGTTGAGCCAGTTGTATTGCGCTGCACCGCATTCCATTCGCGCGGTGACCGCCAGCGAATAGTCGGCGGGGTCGAGCAACGCGCCCTTGGCAAAGCGCTGCATCGCTTCGGGTTCGGCGAGGAAGCGTCCCTGATAAGTGAGGTAGATCAGTGCCTTGTCGTCAGTCTCCAGCGTCAGTCGGACGTCGATGACCATGACGCCGTCGGGCCGGTTGATCACCCAATCGGCTCCGCCGGGGAGAACTGCGCCGTTGAGCCTCTCCCCGACAAATGTGCCGCCGGTGACCGGAGCAATGCGGCGCAGGCCGGCGGGCGTCTGGCCGATCATCCGCATGGCGGCGAAATCGACAGTGAGGCTGAGCGTCATCAGCGGCGAATGGACAAGATTGGTCATTGCATGGCCGGTAGCATGAACGCACTGTGTTGGCCAAATGACAAGCAGCGCGGAACCGCGCGAAAGGAGAGAATATGGACCTGATATCGCGACGCCCCGGCCCTTCGGTGCAGGAGGTGCTGGCCGGCGACACCAACCCGGCACCGGCAGTCATGCGGGAAGAGTCCCCGGCCAAGGGCCAGTCCACCGAGGACGTATCGGCCGATCGCTATTACAGCCGGTCCTGGCATGAACGGGAGATTGAACAGGTTTGGCGCAAATGCTGGCAGCTCGCATGCCGGGTCGAGGAGATCCCGAATGTCGGCGACCATATCGTCTATGAAATCGTCCATGATTCGCTGATCGTCATCCGCACCGCGCCCGACGAGATCCGTGCCTATGTGAACAGCTGTCTCCATCGGGGCACATTGTTGCGGACTGAGGGGGGGTGCGTCAAACATCTGCGCTGCCCCTTTCACGGCTGGACCTGGAATTTGCAGGGCAAGTTGACCGCGCTGCCCGGCCAGTGGGATTTCCCGCATGTCGACAAGGCGGCGATGGACCTGCCCCAAGCCAAGGTCGGGACATGGGGCGGCTTTGTCTTCATCAATTTCGATACCGAGTGCGAACCGCTCGACAGCTATCTCGAAAACCTGCCCGATCATTTTGCCGCATTCAACCTAGAGGACCGGTACAAGGCGGCGCATGTCGCCAAGATCATGCCGTGCAACTGGAAGCTGGCGATGGAGGCCTTTGTCGAGGCCTATCATGTCGCTTCCGCCCACCCGCAGGTGCTCGGCTATTATGGCGACACCAATACCCAATATGACGTGTGGCCGGGTATGCGCCACACCAGCCGGATGATCAGCGTGCAGGGTGTACCAAGCCCCGCAATGGCGCATCTGCCGCCTGAACGGACAATTGCCGACATGCGCCGCGATGTCCCCTTCTTTGCCGGCAAGCCGATAGAGGTTGATGACGGCGAAACGGCGCGCGGCAAGCTGGCGCAACGGGCTCGTGAACGGATATCGAAATCCATCGGCCGCGACATGTCCGACCTTTCGGATACGGAATCGCTGGACCTCATCGAATATATGCTGTTCCCCAACATGGTCCCCTGGGGTGGACAGGCATTGCCGATCACCTATCGGTTCAGGCCCAATGGCGACGATCCGGAAAGCTCGATCATGGAGATCATGTTCCTGTTCTCCAAGGCGCCCGATGGCAGCCACCCGGCGCCCGCCACAATGACAATGCTCGGCCCGGACCAGAACTGGTCTGATGCGCCGGAACTGGGATCAGCCGCGATGGTCGCTGATCAGGACACCGACAATCTGATGCGTATCCAAAAAGGACTGCGTGCCTCACGCAAGCCGGGGGTGACGCTGGCCCGCTATCAGGAAAGCCGCATCCGCCATTATCATGAGACGCTCGACGCCTATATGGCTGGCGGCGGCTGATCGCCTCAGTCGGCAAGCGCTCGCGCGACCTGCGGGGTCAGCTTGCCGATGACGACATCAACCCCGGCGGCATTGGGGTGAATGCTGTCAGGCAACATCAGTTGCGGATTGCCAACCACACCTTCCAGGAAGAATGGGTACAGCGGCACGTCGTGCCTGCGCGCCAGTTCGGGGAAGATCGGGTTAAAGGCGGCACTGTAATCCGCCCCGAGATTGGGCGCAGCGAGCATGCCGGTGAGCATGGCCGGTATCTGCCTGCGGTCCAGTTCGGCAAGGATGGCGTCAAGATTGGCGCGGGTCTGTTCAGGCCCGATCCCGCGCAGCATGTCGTTCCCGCCAAGGCCGACGAGGACGAGGTCCGGCTTCTTTGGCAGGCCATCGAGCGCGAAGCCAAGCCGGGCCAGACCCGCCGCAGTCGTGTCGCCGGACACGCCGGCGTTGTGAACGCTGACCGTCAGGCCCCGCGCCTTGAGTGCCTTTTCCAGTTCAGGCGCAAAGCCTTCTTCCCGGTCGAGGCCATAGCCGGCGTAGAGGCTGTCACCGAACACCACCACCAGCCGCGTATCAGCATCAACGGCAGCATTTGCAGTCTGGACAGTGTTTTCCGCTACCGAGACCTTGTCCGTCGCGGCAGGCGCACCATCTCCACAGCCAGTAACAGCCAGGCAGGTGAACACTGCCAACCCGATTTCCCGGAAGTTTTTCATCAAGGAAGCGCCTTTCGCCATGCATGGGACCAGCCAATCGGCCACCGATCAAGATAGTATCGCCGTCAGCGCGCGCAATGTCACGCTGGTGCTGGGAACGCGTGAGGCACCGGTCGAGATATTGAAGGGAGTGGACCTCGACATTGATCGGGGTGCCAGCATCGCGATCCTGGGAGCGTCGGGTTCAGGCAAATCATCCCTGATGGCCACATTGACCGGCATGGAAAAGGCCAGCGGCGGCACGGTGCAGGTCGCCGGGATCGATTTTACCAGCCTTGACGAGGACGCGCTGGCCACCGCCCGGCGCGGTCGGATCGGCATTGTCCTGCAAAGCTTTCACCTGTTGCCGACGATGACAGCGCTCGAAAATGTCGCGGTTCCGCTGGAACTGGACGGGCAGGCTGACGCCTTTGCCAGGGCTGCCACCGAACTGGAGGCAGTTGGCCTGGGGCACAGGATCGACCATTATCCGGCACAGCTTTCCGGCGGCGAGCAACAGCGCGTGGCCATCGCTCGCGCCATGGCGGGGCGGCCGTCAATCATCTTTGCCGATGAGCCGACTGGCAACCTCGACGCAGCAACCGGTGCCTCGATCATCAACCTGTTGTTCGAGCGCCAAAAGGCGAGCGAAGCGACACTGGTGATCATCACCCATGATCCGGCCCTGGCGGCACGGTGTGACCGCGTCGTCGAAATGCGTGACGGACGCATCATTGCCGACAGCATCGCAGCGGCAGCAGCATGAACGGCACACAAGGGCTCATCAGCTGGCAGCAGGCATGGACGCTGGCAAGGCGCGACCTCAACGCCCGACTGCGCGGTCTGAGGCTGTTGTTCATCTGTTTGTTGCTGGGAGTCGGCACGCTGGCGGCCATTGGTAGCCTGACCGCCAGCATCACTGCCGAGTTGGCGGCGCGCGGCCAGACATTGCTTGGCGGCGACCTGGAGGTCGCTGTGTCGCAGCGTCAGGCGAGCGAACAGGAATTGGCTCAATTGCGAGCGCTGGGACCAACCAGCGCAACCATCCGGATGCGCGCCATGGCGCAGCGACCGGAGGATGTTGCGGTTGACGGCGCTCCGACAGCCATTTTGAGCGAGCTGAAAGGGGTTGATGGTGCCTATCCGCTCTATGGCCGCCTGACGCTCAAGGATGGCAGCGCACCGCCCCCGCTGACCGCCGAAACGATCCTTGTTGGCCAGTCGCTGGTCGACCGGCTGGACCTGTCGGTGGGTGACACGCTGCGCTATGGCGACGCCGCCTATCGTATCGCGGGTATCATCGGCAATGAGCCTGACCGGGTCGGTGAAGGCTTCACTCTCGGCCCGGTCGCGCTGACCAATGTCGAGGGCGTTATGCGGTCCGGCCTGATCCAGCCGGGCAGCCTTTACACCAGCAAATATCGCGTGCGATTGCCCGCAGGGGCTGATGCCGCAGAACAGGCCGACACCCTGAAAAAGGCGATGGCGACCGCCGGTGTCGAAATCAAGAATCGCGACCGGGCCGCACCCGGTGCCAATCGCTTCTTTGAACGCATGGGGCAGTTTCTGGGCCTGATCGGCCTGACCGCGCTGGTCATTGCGGGGATTGGCGTCAGCAATGGCGTATCTTCCTATCTCGGCGGAAAGCGCGGCGGCATCGCCACCTTCAAGGTGTTGGGTGCGCGATCGGGCGACATCATGCGCATCTATCTGTTGCAGGTTGCGGCGATTGCCGGGGTGGCCATTCTGTCCGGCCTGATGATCGGGGCATTGCTGCCGCCCGCGATTATCGCGCTGCTTGGCGATGTTTTGCCGGTGCAACCGGGTCTCTCCCTGCAACCGCTACCCCTGCTGGTCGCGGCGACCTATGGCGTACTTATCACGCTGGTATTCACCCTGCCGCCGCTGGCGCGTGCACGGACCCAGCCGGCCGCAGCCATCTTCCGGGCCACCGTCGAAGGGCGCTGGAGCATCGACCGGCGGACGCTGGCAGGCGTGGCAGCCTCTGTCGCGGGCATATTGGCCGTTGCGCTGCTGACCGCGCGTGAGCCCTTTTTCTCGGCGATGGTGCTGGCGTCGGTCGCCGCGGTTCTGGGCCTTTTGTTCCTGCTGGGATGGGGTGTGCGCTGGACCGCACAACGGATCAAGCGACCGCGCAAGCCATTGTTGAGGCTGGCGGTGGCCAACCTTTATCGCCCCGGCGCACAGACTCCTGCGTTGGTCATCGCGCTGGGGCTGGCGCTGACCCTGTTTGTCACACTGGCGGCCATCGAAACCAGCCTGAACCGCGAGATTGAACGAACAGTGCCAGCAACGGCGCCGACGCAATTTGTGCTGGATGTCCCGTCCGGCCAGGAGGCTGAATTCCGGGCCGCCGTGAAACGCGAGGCGCCGGACGCGAAAATTGAAATGGTTCCAGCCCTGCGCGGGACGATCATCGCCTATAAGGATATACGCGTCGCTGATCTTGCCGAGATTCCCGAGGGCGCCTGGTTCCTGCGCGGTGAGCGTGGTGTGACCTATGCCAAAGACCTGCCACCGGGCAGCGAAATCACTGATGGCGAATGGTGGCCCGAAGACTATGCGGGGCGGCCATTGGTCAGCCTTGACCAGGAGGCGGCCGATCTGCTCGACCTGAAGGTCGGCGACAGCTTGACCGTGAGCGTGCTGGGTCGAGAGATAGAGGCAGAGATTGCGTCCCTGCGTCAGGTCAATTGGGACACGATGGGGTTCAACTATATCCTCGTCTTCTCCCCCAACACGCTGGCCAGTGCACCCCACACATTCGCGGCGACCATCAGCATGGACCCGGCCCGCGAGGGCAAGGTATCCCGGGCATTGCTCAGCCAGTTTCCCTCGGTCAGCATCATCGCCGTGGGAGAAGTGCTGACCCAGGTCACCGGACTGCTTGAGCAGATGTCGAGCGCGATTCTTGCCGCAGCCTCGATCACCATTCTCGCCGGGATTGCCGTGCTGATCGGCGCGATTGCTGCGTCGCGGCAGTCACGCGCCTATGACAGCGTCATCATGAAGACTCTGGGTGCCACGCGCTGGCAGGTGCTGGGGGCTCAGTTTATCGAATATGCGATGCTCGCTGCCATACTGGCCAGCGTGGCGCTGGTGTTGGGCGGATTGGCGGCCTGGTATGTGATCACCGGTGTGTTCGACTTTCAATGGTCGCCGGATTGGGTGGTGGTGCTGTCAACGCTGGCCGGCGGAGCCGTGATAACACTCGGCATCGGGCTGGTGGGCTCCATCCCGCTGATGTCAGTGCGTCCGGCAGAAGCCCTGCGATCGCTGTGAGCCTGCCTGTACCCTGGTTGGTGACGCCAGAGGGATTGAGCATCCGTGTCAAGGCCAACCCCAAGGCATCGCGCAGCGCGATCAAGGGAGTGGTCGAACTTCCTGATGGACCGGCGCTTGCTGTCGCCGTTACCGCACCACCTGTGGATGGCGCAGCGAATGCGGCACTGCTGGCCTTTATCGCCAAGACGCTGGGTGTCGCAAAGGGCGCTGCCCTGTTGGAAGCGGGCGACGCCTCTCGCATCAAGCGCGTGCTCATACGCGGCGACGGGGCCGTCCTAGCGGAGCGATTGACCGCACTGATGGCTTGTTCGGCCCGTTGAAGGCCAGGGTCAGAGTGACTGGCCGTCGTCGAGATCAATCACCGCCCCGGTTATCGACGCCGAGGCATCCGAGGCGAGATAGAGCATCATCGGATCAAGCGAAGCCGCATCCTGCATCCGGCGACGATGAAAACCTGCGATCTGGGCCTTGCCACCTGCGGTATCGAACCAGTCGCCGGCAATTTCGGTGCTGATGTATCCTGGCTGGATGACATTGACGTTGATTCCCTGTCGAACCCATTCCCGGGCGAAATTGCGACCGAGGTGAGCAACCGCCGCTTTGCCGGCAGCATAGGCGACATCGCCCTGCGCGGTGAGATGGGCGGTAATCGAACCGATCAGGATGATCCGGCCCCTTTCCTGGGCGCGAAAGGCAGGGTCCGCAAGATTGCGGGCCACCAGGCGCTTCGCCCCTTCGCGTGCGGTAAGGTAGACGCCGGTGAAGTTGGTGTCGGTGACCATGCGTATGTCGTCGGCCGACACTTCGGTCGAACGCCCGGCCGCACTGGTCCCGGCGTTGGCGATGATTGTATCGACCGTGCCAAAGCGCCCTTCGGCAGCATCATAGGCGGCGATGATCGAAGCTTCGTCAGTGACATCCAGCGCCAGAGCGAGCGCCTGTCCCCCCGCGCCATTGATCTCGTCCGCGAGCCCTTGCACCCGGTCGAGACGGCGGGCGCCGAAAACGACATTGGCGCCAGCAGCGGCATAGAGCCGAGCAAAGCGCGCACCCAATCCCGAGGAGGCCCCGGTGATCAGAGCCGTGCGCCCGGCCAAGGGAAAGGGGATGGAGGAAAAGGCCGCCGTCATGGTCACTCCCATGGGCGGCCTCGCCGGTCCGCCCTTATTTCAAGGTTTCAAGATAGGCGATCACGTCCGCCCGCTGTTGTGGATCACGGAGCATGAACGACATTTTCGTTCCCTGCACCATTCGCGACGGATTTTCGAGATAGTTAAACAGCACTTCGGGTGTCCAGGTCAGATGGCCGGCCTTGTTCGCTTCGCTGTAGGCATAGCCGGGCACAGCCCCCGAAACGCGTCCGACCACGCCATGCAACGAGGGACCGACGCCATTGCGATCAGGCTCGACCGAGTGGCAGGCCCGGCACTGATTGTAGACAGTCTCACCCTTAGCGGCATCCCCTGTCAGACTGGCAAAAGTGACAGCCGCCGCTTCAGGCGCGGAATCGGCTGGTGCGGACGATGCCGCATCAGCAGCAGAGTCGCTGTCCGCCGGCTGGCCGCAAGCGGCAAGGCCAAGCGCCGAGACGGCGAGCGACGCAAAGGCAAGCTTTCGGATCACGGTCATCACAAAAATCCCCTGTCGCGGGCGGACCCGCAATCATGTTGGCACGCGGGCGATCTAGAGCCGCACGCATTACTGACAGACCGACACTGCCTCACCCAAGGTATCGCCAATGTCAGCCGCCGACCAGACATATGCCCGTCCTGCGATCAATGCGAGTGCTGATCGCAGGATTTTCCGTCCCGTCGTCATGCCCGGCGCCGATCAAGCGACGTGATCGCGAAATGAAAGGCCGATCAACGGTCCCGCAAAATCTCCCGTGCGGCATTGTGGCCTGGCGCACCAGTAACTCCGCCGCCAGGGTGTGTGCCCGCACCGCACATGTAAAGGCCCTTTACCGGCCCGCGATAATTGCCGTGACCGAGCATCGGACGGGCAGACCACAGCTGATCAAGCGTCATGTTGCCATGCATGATGTCTCCGCCGATCAGGCCGAACTTGCGTTCCAAGTCGAGCGGCGAGTGGATCTGTCGGTCGATAACCGACGCCTTGAACCCCGGAGCCACAGCCTCGATCGTATCAAAAATCGTATCTGCTGCGGCCTCACGTTCATCATCCCAGCTGCGACCATCAGGCAGGTCGGGAGCGAACTGCTGGCAGAAGAGACTGGCAACATGCCGGCCCGGCGGTGCGAGACTGTCGTCCACCGTCGAGGGAATCAGCATTTCGACAATCGGCGCCCTTGACCAGCCATGGACTTTCGCGTCGGTAAAGGCCCTGTCCATATAATCGAGCGTCGGGGCGAGGATGATGCCCGATTGATGATGATCCCCCGCGCCGGGCAGGCAGGAAAAGTTGGGCAATTCACTGAGCGCGACATTCATCCGGAAGGTGCCCGATCCCGCCTTGAAGGAGCCGATACGGCGGCGGAAATCGGCGGGCAGATCGCCGCCATCGACCATCCGGCCGTAGAGCAGGCGCGGACCGACATTGGCGGCGACAATCGGCGCATGGATTTCCGTACCCGACTCAAGCCGCACCCCGGCGACCTTGCCGCCATCGACCAGAACCCGCTCGACAGGGGCCTCAAGGCTGATCTCTACCCCGGCCCTGCCACACACCCGCGCCATCGCCTGGGTAATGGCGCCCATGCCGCCAACGCTATGGCCCCACGCGCCCTTCTTGCCATTCACCTCTCCAAACACATGGTGGAGCAGGACATAGGCGCTGCCCGGCGTGTCCGGGCTGGCATAATTGCCGACCACCGCATCGAAACCGAACGCAGCCTTGACCGGCTCGCTGTCAAACCAGCCATCGAGGAAGGTGCGGGCCGATTTGGTGAACAGGTCGAGCAGGTCGCGCTTGGCTTCCAGCGACAGGCCGGTCAATCGCCGTCCTTGCGAAAAGCCATCGACCAACAGGCGCAATCCATCGCCGACATTGGGTGGGGACTTCAGCGTCAGGTCGCGGAGCACATCGGCAACGCCTTCCAGCGCGTCATAATAAGCCGGCAGGATGTCGGCATCATGCTTGGAGAATTTGCGAAACTCCGCCTGAGTCCGTTCGAGCCCGCCGCCGAGCAGCAGATATCCGCCATCGGCCTGTGGCAGGAAGTTTGACACCGGCCGTTCGATCACCCGATACCCCTCGTCCATCAGCCCCATGTCGGCAATCACCTTGGGCGAGAGCAGGCTGACCGTGTAGCTGGCGGTGGAATTGCGGAATCCGGGATGGAACTCCTCTGTCACGGCCGCGCCACCCACCAGATGCCGCCGTTCCAGCACCCGAACCTTCAAGCCCGCCCGCGCAAGATAAAAGGCGCAGACAAGGCCATTGTGGCCACCGCCGATGATGATCGCGTCATAGGATCGAGTCATGGTGCCGGTTCAACTTTCAGGCTTGGACTTGCCGCTTCATCCGCGAATCGAAACAAGGCGCGAAGCACTCCGCATGCCCCGGTCATCAATCAACTATGTCGAGATAGGCGACGACATCATCCTGGGTCTGGATGATCAGCCCCGCCTGTACCTCTTCAGGCTGGCGTGCGGCCTCTGCCAGCGCCTCGGCCAATGTTCCGTAGAGGAGGGTAATAGCTGCGCCACCTTCGACAGCATCGTCGAGGAGATACAGGCGGACAGGATGTTCAAGCGAAATGCTGCGCATGGGGACCCTCATGCGCCAGCCGCATGGCATCGGCAAGACTTGCGCAAGGCATGACAGAGGGCGCATGGTTGGATGATGGATCTTGACGCCCTGCTCCTTCACTATTTTCATAGCGATGACCCCGACACGCTGGACGAGACGACGCTGAGCGCCGGTATTGGACGGCTGGCCATTGATTTCGGCATGGAGCGCTCGCCCGAACGGCGCTTTGCACTGTGGGTATTGCTTGACAGTTTCGCAGCAGCCCCACCACCAGCCGAGGCCTTTGACGATCCGGTGCAGCGCGACGCAGCCAACCGCTATCTCGATACGCTGTGGAAGGCTGAACGACACTAGTTTCCATTGCAACCAGTTTGGGGTAGGCAGCGGCATGACCGACAAAGACCCCACCCGTTCCGAAGCCAGCGATGCGGCAATGACCTATGGCCGTTATCTGGGCCTCGACCAATTACTGTCGGCACAACATCCGCTGTCTGACGAACATGACGAAATGCTGTTCATCATCATCCATCAGACCAAGGAATTGTGGCTAAAGCAGGCGATACTGGAAGTAGGCACCGCAATCGGACTTATCGACGAGGACCAACTGGTTGAAGCCTATAAGGCGCTGGCCCGCGTATCGCGGATCCAGGCAGTGATGACCATGTCCTGGGACGTGCTGACGACAATGACTCCGTCCGATTACAGCAGGTTTCGCCATGTTCTGGGAGGCAGCAGCGGCTTCCAGTCGGACCAGTTCCGTGCACTTGAAGTCATGCTGGGTGTGCGCGATTCGGTACGGCATGGCCCCTTGACCGCCGCCGCCGCCGCACGACCGAGCCTATGGGATGCAGCCAATGGAGCGCTTGCCCGCGCCGGATTTGACTTGCCGCCGACGGCGCTCGCCCGGGACTGGACGCAACCCTATGAGCCGATGGCGGAGGTGGAAAGTGGCTGGGTGGAGGTCTATCGTGACACAGGGCGTTGGTGGGCGCTCTATCAGCTTGCGGAAAAGCTGGTCGATATTGATGATGCGCTTGCCAGTTGGCGTCACCGCCATGTCCTCACCGTATCGCGGGTGATGGGGGGCAAGCGGGGTACCGGCGGCACGGCTGGCGTCGCCTATCTCCAGTCAACACTGGGCAAGCGCGCCTTTCCCGAACTCTGGTCGCTGAGGACCGCCTTGTGAACGGATCAGCGGCTGGCGATTGGCGACACCTGTTCCAAAGGACACTGGCGGCCGCGCCTGAGCGGCTGCACTTTGCCGCGCACAGCCATCATTTGTGGCCTGATGCCAGCTATGTCGGACAAATGGCAGCATGGCAGGATGCGGCGCGCCTGGCCGATCACAAATGGGACCGGGTGATGGGCGAAATATGGCCTGCCGCCCAGAGGCATGTTGCCGCCGAACTGAACCTGCCCGATCCTTCGAGCATTGTCTTTGCCGGCAATACCCATGACTTCCTTATCCGCTTGTTCGCGTCGGTGGATCGTGGCCCCCGACAACGCCCGGTCCGCCTGTTGGCGAGTGACGGCGAGTTCCACAGTTTTCGCAGGCAGGCCGCGCGCTGGGTGGAAGCGGGTCTGGCTGTGCTGGAGACGGTGCCGGCCGGGCCGGGCACAACGGCGAGGCTGATCGAAGCCGCAGGACGATTTGAACCTGATATCCTGGTCGCCAGCCATGTCCAGTTCGGCAGCGGCCATGTGATAGACGGGCTGGACGCTCTGGCCGATCTGGCTGATCCAGCGGGGCCTTGGGTTGCGATTGACGGCTATCATTCCTTCATGGCGCTGGACACTGATTTGTCCCAGATCCATGACCGCGTCTTCTATCTGGCCGGCGGATACAAATACGCCATGGCTGGTGAAGGCATCGCGCTGATGCATTGCCCCCCGGGATTTGTGCCAAGGCCGCTACTGACCGGCTGGTATGCGGAGTTTGACGATCTGTCCCTGCCGCCAGGCATGGTGGGCTATGCCAACGACGCGTCCCGGTTCATGGGCGCCACTTTTGATCCGTCGGGCCTCTACCGCTTTGTTGCGGTGCGCGACATGCTGGCTGAGACCGGGTTGGGGACCGACGCTATCTCTGCCCATTGCGCGGCAATTCGCGATGCCGTGCTGGGATCGCTGGATTCCAGCGCCCTTGCCGGGGCGACTCTGCTCAACCCGCCGAGCCTTGGACATAATCAGGCCCGCTTTCTGGCGCTGCAATCTCCCCATGCGACCGCATGGCAAGCCGCCCTGGCAGGGATGGATGTTGTCACCGATGTCCGGGGCGATGTGCTGCGCATCGGGTTCGGCCTTTACCAGACGGCGACCGACACCGAACAGTTGGCCGATTGCCTGCACCAGCTTTGACCAAGCATTTGAGCGCTTTGTCGCGGCATACTTAACCCGCTGTTTACTCGCCACGGTCCATAATCGCGTCGAGTGCAACCCGGGACCCTTGGCAAATGGACAGTCTTCGCAGAGGCTATGACAGTGACGGATTGTCGACGGATGCGCCGGGGATAGAGGCGCCGCCGATGATCGGCCAAGACGAACGGCGCATGCATGTGCGCGCTTACAACTTTTGGGCCAAGCTCCTCGACGGCCGCTCCTTTCCCGCGATCGATTCACTCGACCTCGATAATTTGGGCGATTTCGGCCCCAATGCGGTGCTGCTGGATTTCACCAGCGGGATCGAAAACCCGGCCCTCGGCTTCGTCGGCGAATCGTTGGCACGCGAATGCGAGCTGGACGACAGCATCCACTATATTGCCGATGTCCCGCGTCGTTCACTGCTGTCGCGGCTGACCGACCATTATCTGCAGATCATCGCCAACCGCGCACCGATCGGTTTCGAAGCCGAGTTCGTCAACTCGCGTGGGGCAACCATCCTGTATCGCGGCGTTTTGCTGCCCTTTTCGTCGGATGACGACACAATTGACTTCATTCTGGGTGTCATCAACTGGAAACAAGCCGCCGAGCCTGAACTGGTCGATGCACTGGCTGCGGAAATGGAGGCTGCCTCCAATGTGCCGGTGCACCATCGGCCAACCGCGCCAGTGTGGGCGGATGGTCCGGATTCGGACAGCGACAGGCCGCTGATGCCCTCGCTGATGGAGGAAGGCCCCCTTCGCGCTCCGCGCAAGCAGATGGTCATTTCCCGCGAAGACAGCCCCAATGCCTCATTGCGGGATGGCGAACCGGCGGCGACCAGCCTCCCCTTGACTGGGGACGAAAATGACGAAGACGTGCTCACTCTGGACACGCCACTGTTCGATCCGGCTGATGCCAGCCTCGCCGATTGGCTCGCCAGCGCGCGTGAAAGCGCAGACACGGCGGCGCACGTCAATGCGCGCGGCCATGCCGCCCTTTATAATGCGATTGGCAGGGCATGGGGCTTTGCCATAGCCACCCAATCAGCCCCTGAAGATTATCGCGAATTGCTGCAGGAAGCAGGTTTGCAGCATTCCACCCGCTCACCAATGACGCCCATCGTCAAACTTGTGTTTGGCGCCGGACACGACAAGACACGGCTGGCCGAATATGCCGCCGTGCTAGTCCATGCCGCGCGCGAGCAAATAGCGCCGGACAGTCTGCCGGCCTATCTTTCGGCCTATCAGGGCGGCCTGAAAGGGCTGGTCAGAGACATCAGGCGTTCCAGCCGGGGCCAAGACACGCAGGCAGGTGACACGGCCGACATGATCGCCACCCTTCGCGCTGCGCCAGCAATTGGCGACGTTGCAATGGGCTCCGGCAACGATGATGGAGAATTCATCGTCCTTGTGGCTCGACGCGAACAGAGCGGCACCCTGTCCGTCGTTGCCCAATTGCCTCAGTCCGAGACCCTGACCCAAAGAGCTCTCAAACGCGCCGCTCGCACCCTTTTGGACTGAAATCCGGCCCAAACCGGTTGCAGTTGATAGTAATTTTATTTCCCTTTTTTGTACAAAAGTTCGCACTGGGGGGTTGAGCCCCGGAGCCGACAGGCGCATAGAACAGGCTTCACCCTGAGGAGCGGGAGAGGCTCGTCGACGGTGCGCCAATGGGCAGGATGGCCCGACGACCGAACGGACGAAACGACCCGCGGCAAACAGGCCGAGGCACCATGTCGGACAGCGCAGCAGCAAATAATCCCCTGAATCCCCTGGCCCGCGCGATTGAATCCGCCCTGATCGACAGCGCCCTGCCTGATGATGAGCTTGGCCGGACCCGGGAAGGCTGGACCGATGCAGCCCGGTTCATGCTCGAACTGGCCATGCAGCGCGAAGGCGGGCAGCCTTCCGTCAGACTGGAAACCGTAAGCGGCAGCGCGGGATCGCGCAGGATGCGTTTGGGCATTGTCAATGATGACATGCCCTTTCTGGTTGATTCAGTCGCAGGTGCCGTGGCTGCCGCAGGATTGACCGTCGACAGCATCATTCACCCGGTGGTCGCGGTGCGTCGCGACGCCGAGGGCAAGCTGATCGAGTTATTGGGGCGCGACGCCAGCGGCGAACGGCGCGAATCCCTTATCTATATGGAGATTGAACGCGCGGACGCGCGCGTCCGGCGTGATCTGGTCACCGCCATCGACGATGTCCTGCGTGATGTCAGGGCGGCAGTCAGCGACTGGTTGAAAATGCAGGCGGCGATGCAGGATGATGCAAGCCGCATTGGCGACGGTGAGGCATCGGCACTGTTGCGCTGGTTTCTCGATCGCAATTTCACCCAGTTGGGTCATGAACGCCATGTCGGCAAGGCCCGCGGACAGGATGCGTTGGGGATATGCCGGACGGAAGGCCCGCCATTGCTGGCCGACGCCACCATTGACGCGGCTCTTGGCTGGTTTGCCGGCGGCGGACGTGTGCCGCTGATGGTCAAATCCAACCGCATTTCGTCGGTTCACCGGCGTGTGTTGATCGACCTCATCATCCTGCCGATTCATGGAGAAGGCGGGGTGGCTGGCTTGTCGGTCCACGCCGGCCTTTGGACCAGCGCCGCCCTCTCGACGCCGCCTGAGCGCGTGCCCCTGCTGCGAACGGCGCTCGCCGAACTGATGCAGAAATTCGGTTTCGACCCTGCCGGCCATGCCGGGAAGGCGCTGGCGCATGTTCTGACACAATTGCCCCATGATCTGCTGGTTGCGGCCGATTCGGCCCAGCTTGAGTCACTGGCGCTGGCCGCCATGTCGATTGCTGATCGGCCGAGACCCAAGCTGCATCTGCTCGAAGCGCCGTTGCAACGCCATTTGTTCGCCTTTGTTTGGCTGCCACGGGATGAGGTTTCGACCAGCCGGCGCTTGGCGATCCAGTCGCTTTTGATCGAACGGGCGAAAGCGAAGCTGCTTGGCTGGAGCGTCGCGATGGAAGACGGCGGCGCCGCCCTGCTGCGCTATACGCTCGACCTGCGCGATGGCGGTGTGGTTCCAGATCTGGACGAACTGGATCGTGAACTGGAGGCCATGGTCCGTGGCTGGGCACCGGGGATAGAGGAGGCGCTGGCGGCATTGGGCGACGAAGGCCGGGCGACGGCCCTCGCCCATCGCTTTGCCCCGCTCTTCCCCCAAGCCTATCGCATCAATCACGCACCGGAAGAGGCGGCGCGCGACATATTGAGTCTGCGCGAACTCAACGAGCAGCAACAGATCCGTGTCAGGTTGATCCCATGCACCGATGCCGACGGCCCGTTCCGTCTGAAAGTCTATAGCAGCAAAGGCCCGCTTGCCTTGTCCCGGGTCGTGCCGGCACTTGAAAATTTCGGTTTCACCGTGATCGAGGAGCAGCCGACCGCGCTGACCGACGGCCACTCGCATATCCATGACTTCCTGCTTGGCAGCGCAACGGGGAACCCCTCACCTTTCGGCGATGCGACCCGGGAAGCGATTGCCGAACAGGCGATAGCCGCCGTCCTGTCAATGGCGGCCGAGAATGACGCGTTCAACCAGTTGGTGATCAGCGCCGACCTTGATCCCGATGCGGTTGTCTGGCTGCGCGCGGCCTTTCGCTATCTGCGCCAAGCCGGTGTCACCTATGGGCTGGCAACCTTTGTCCAGGCGCTGCGTGGCGCGCCGGTTGTGACCCGCGCCCTGATGGCGTTGTTCATCGCCCGCCATGATCCGCAGCGCCGTTCAGCCAAGGAGGCAGAGGTCGCACATGCCGCTATCATGGCTGGGCTGGATCAAGTTGCGGCGATCGACGATGACCGCATCTTGCGACTGATCCTGGCCTTCATCGAGGCCACGGTGCGGACCAATGCCTTTGCACCGGCCGCCAGCGAAGCCCTGGCCTTCAAACTCGACAGCGCCCGCGTGCCCGGTTTGCCCAAACCGCTGCCTTGGAGAGAGATTTTTGTCTATTCTCCCCGTGTCGAGGGCATCCACCTGCGCGCCGGCCCGGTGGCACGCGGCGGCCTGCGCTGGTCGGACCGGCGCGACGACTTCCGCACGGAAATATTGGGCCTGATGAAGGCGCAGCGGGTGAAGAATGCCGTCATTGTGCCGACCGGCGCCAAAGGCGGTTTCTATCCCAAACAATTGCCTGATCCGGCGACGGATCGTGACGCATGGCTTGCTGAGGGAACCGAATGCTATCGCATCTTCATCCGGACATTGCTGTCGATCACCGATAATCTGTCCGGCGACACGGTTGTCCACCCGGCCGACGTCACAGTGCTTGACGGCGAAGACCCCTATTTCGTCGTTGCGGCGGACAAGGGCACCGCAACCTTCAGCGACGTGGCCAATGCCCTTGCTCTGGAACGGGATTTCTGGCTGGGCGATGCCTTTGCCAGCGGCGGATCCAACGGCTATGATCACAAGGCCATGGGCATAACCGCCCGCGGTGCCTGGCTGTCGGTGCAACGCCACTTCCTCGAAATGGGCGTCAATGTGCAGGCCGACCCGGTCACCGTGGTCGGCGTGGGTGACATGTCGGGCGATGTCTTCGGCAACGGGATGTTGTTGTCCCGGTCGATCCGGCTGGTCGCCGCCTTTGATCATCGCCACATTTTCATCGATCCCGACCCTGATGCCGCGGCCAGCTGGCAGGAGCGGTCCCGGCTGTTCAACCTGCCTCGTTCCAGTTGGGCCGATTATGACCCCCAGCTGATCAGCACGGGCGGCGGAGTGTTCCCGCGCAGTCAAAAGAGCATTCCGCTATCAGCCGAGGCGCAGGCAGCGCTGGGCATCCAGGCGGACAGCATGGAACCCTTGGCGCTAATGTCCGCCATATTGCAGGCCCCTGCCGACCTGTTGTGGTTCGGCGGCATCGGCACCTATGTCAAAGCAGCCGCGCAGAATAATGCCGAAGTTGGCGATCCGGCCAATGACCGGTTGCGCGTCAATGCCGAGGCGCTGAGGGTCAAGGTGGTCGGGGAAGGCGCCAATCTGGGCATCACCCAGGCCGCGCGCATTGCCTTTGCCGCCCGCGGAGGACGGATCAATACCGATTTCATCGACAATTCGGCGGGCGTCGATTGTTCGGACAATGAAGTCAACATCAAGATCGCGCTCAATACGGAAGTGCGCGAAGGCCGCCTGGCCGAAGACAGCCGCAACCTGTTGCTGGCCGGCATGACCGACGATGTGGCGGAACTGGTTCTGGCCGACAACCGGTTGCAGGCGCTGGCGCTGTCGATTGCCGAGCGGGGCGGTGCCCAGGCGTTGCCGACCATGATCCGGCTTATAGAGCAATTTGAGGCCGATGGCAGGCTGGATCGCACGGTCGAAGGCCTGGCGGCCAATGACGAGCTGATGCGCCGTGCCCAGGAACAACGCGGCCTGACCCGGCCCGAACTTGCGGTCATTCTGTCGACCGCCAAATTGACCGTGCAGGATGCCGCCGAGGAGCGGCAGATTGGCATGGACCCGCTGATGGAAGACGAGTTGCTCGCTGCGTTCCCGCCGGCCATGGTCAGCGCGCATCGCGATGCCATCGTGGCGCACAAGCTGCGCAACGAGATTGTCGCCACCAAGGTCGCCAACCGGATGATCAACCGAATGGGCGTGATCCATCCTTTTGAACTGGCCGAGGAAGAAGGTGTGGGCATTGGCGATGTCGTCGAGGCCTTTGTTGTCGCGGAAAAATTGCTCAACATCCCGGCGCTTTGGGCCGCGATTGACAGTGCCGACATGGCCGAAGCCACGCGGTTGAACCTGTTTGGCGAAGTGGCGGTGGAACTGCGCGCGCACATGGCCGATCTGATCCGCCATGGTGTGGCCGAGCGGTCCATGGCTGCCTGTGTCGCTGATCTGTCACCCGGCGTCGCGGCGCTCGACAAGGCAAGCGACAGCCTGTTGCGTCCGGAGGGGCTGGAACAGGCGCGCAGTTTTGCTGCCCGGTTGATCGCCGCAGGAGCGCCGGCGGATCTGGCAGACCGCATTGTCCATCTGGCTGAGATTGACGGGTCGATCGGCATTGTCGCCCTGTCCCGCGTGATCGGGGCCGAACCGGTAGCGCTTACCGAAGCATTCACCACACTGGGCCATGCGACCGGGCTTGACTGGGCGCAGGGCATTGCCATGCAAATGGCACCCAGTGACCCGTGGGAACGACTGTTGGTCGCAGGGCTCGGCAGGGATTTCCAGCAAATACGGCTCGACCTGATCGGTCGGTTGGGGGGCGATCCGGTGGCGGCGATGGCTGACTGGCTGGCGCGCAATGGCGGACGGGTGCAGCAATTCCGCACATTCATCGAGCGTGCCAGGGCCAATCCCAATCCGTCGCCGGCCATGCTCGCCCAACTGGCCGGACAGGCGCGGACATTGCTCGCCCGCATGTGACGCCCACTCCCTCGCGCGCACGGCGTTCGGGGATGGCTTGCAGCCGGACGGCAAAATGCTAGCCTCTTCCCCGCAAGAGCGGCAACGGTCGCCTGAGGGAGATGGGATGATGGATTGGATTGTGCGCGGGGTCGTTGCCCTGTGGGGAATTTTCTTTGGCTGGATGGGTGTTTCGGGTCTGATCGATCCGCAAACCTATGTCGACACCTTTGGCATCAGCGGCGATGCGGCGGCGATGAACACGATCCGCGCCGATTTTTCCGCCTTTTTCCTGTTGGCGGGTGGTGCGGCCTGTTGGGCGGCGCTGCGGCCCGAACATGGCAAGGTGCTGTTGGTGCCCATCGCCGCCTTTGGACTGGCGCTGGGCGGCCGCCTGCTCGGCGTGATGCTGGGTGATCCCTTTGCCGGGTCGGTGCGGCAATCCATCATCGTCGAAGGCGTGTCGGTGCTGTTGCTGGTCGGGGCCATGCTGTGGATGGGCAAAAAGCACGAACAGAAGATCAGCCTGTCGTTGAGCTGAGCTGAGCCGAGCCACAAACAAAAACCCGGCCATCAGGCCGGGCAGTGGAGGAGTTGTTGGGGGATGCCGGGTCATGCGGGCCCGGCTGTCCCTGTCTGGCGAGGGGAGGCGATACGGCGCCCGCCCCGGATGCGATCATTTGCGGCTGCGCAACGCATCCTCAACCGACAAATAGGTGATGCCGAGGCCGAAAATCGCCATCATGCCGACAAAGATCAGCACGGGTGCCTGGGTGAGATGCTCTGACATATGCTTGCCTTTCCCCTGTCCGTTGGTGCGCTTGCGGCCTGCCTGACCGCGTGTTGAAGGCTGGTTCGCACGGCAGGCGGACGGCGTCTTTGACATTGGTCAAATCCCGCCAAACAAGGTTGGGAGAGGCAAGGATGGGAGGCGGGCGGCACGGCACAGCGGAAATCGCCCCGGAAACGGCGGGGGGCAGTTTCCGGGGCGATGGGCAGTCGAGGGGGGTCGACCGCGCAAGGCGGGTGAGCGGATCGCGGGCCGCGCGAAAACCATGCTCTCACCTGCCCATGCCGGCACCAATGCACAGGTCCGCCGATGGTTCCCGCGTTGCACGATAAATCGGGGCGCGGAGAGCGGCGCCGGGACGTGGCGGAGGGCTGGTCAGGCGCGACCGCTGGTGGCATGATCCCCCCCGCACAGAGCGGCAGGGCAGCCCTGGCCGCGCCAGCGGGGGAATAAAGCGATGACCGATCCATCCGGCCAGCCCGGCACCAGCGGCGGGGCGAACAGCGTCAACAAGCCGACCATCATTGCCATCCTCTATATATCCTCCTTCCTGTTCGGCATCACCGGGATTGTCGGGCTGGTGCTGGGCTATGTCTGGCGCAACGAGGTGCGCGGCAGCTGGGAAGAAAGCCACATGACCTATCTGATCCGGACATTCTGGATCGGGTTCATCCTGTCGGTCATATCGGTGCCATTGATGTTCCTGCTGATCGGTTTTCCGCTGTTGCTGGCCGCGATGGTGCAACTGGTGGTGCGCAGCGTGTTCAGCCTGACCCGCGCGCAAAAACAGGAGCCGATGCCCGACCCCGAAACATTGTTGTGGTGACCCCGGGAACGTCACGCCCCATGAAGCGTGTGCGACCCCAGGGTACCACAGGGTAACACCCACGTCGGGACAAAAATGCGCCCCACTGTGGCGCCCGTCCGGTTGACACTGGTTGACACTCCAGCGCGGGGAAACAACGGACGCCTGCGGGTTTCAGCGCCGTATTGGAGCTGTGGTGTCAACCTGAGACAGCAACGCAGCGCCCCGGCGACGGCGTGACCCGCCCCGCCACGCAAGCCATCGCGGCGACCGCGCAAGCGGACCCGGCGCACGGCGCGCACCGGCTGACAGACATGGTTCGGGGACATGCCGAGAGGGTCTCACAGGCGGCATGATGTAGGAAAGCGGGTCTGTGTCCGGTTTGGCGGAGTAGGATCAGGCGAAGGCGGGAAACGGGTTCACGCCAAGACGCCAAGGGGCCAAGCGAGTGTGAGACCTGTCACGCGCCAGCGCCCGCCATCCGGACTATTTGTGGATGAAAGTTGAATTGCGAAGGGGATTGGCATGAACAGGCTTTGGGCTGGCGCCGCGATGGCATTGACCGCAGCAGGATGCACTGGCCCATCACTGGTGACACCGGCCGGCCGGCCCGTTGAGCAACAGCCGGTGGCTGCAGCAGGTCCCAACGACCCCTATGCCAATGTCTGTCATCTGCAGACGGAGCGCGTCGGATTGGGCGGGGATGGTGGCAGCGGCTCAGCCGTGCTGTATCGGGGGCGTTACCTCATCACCGCCGCGCACAATGTCTCCAGCCCCATTTACAACAGGGTGACCCGGATTGAGGTTCGCTGTGGCCGTCGCATCATCGGCGACAGCGCGCCGGATTTCATCCTGACCGGACGCGAATGGGCGACGGCCAATGGTTATCGATGGCGCCGCTATTCGCATGACCTGGGCGTGATCCGCCTGCCGCGCGAACTGCCCACCTCCACCCCGGTCGAACTGGCCAGCGATGTGCCGCCTGCCGGTGCAGTGGTTGAACTGGCGGGCTATCCGGGCGCCGGCATTGCCGACACAAGGACAATGTACGCCGCGACTGGGCCGGTTGTGGCAGACAGCCGAAGGGGGCGGCTGAGCTATTTCATCCGCACCACCACCGGCAACAGCGGCGGACCGGTGTGGCAACGCGACGGCAGTCGTCTGAGGCTGGTCGGCATCCATGTGGTGGGATATCGCTCTGCCGGCGCGGGTGCCCGCCGGGTCGATGACTGGTTTGTCCGACAGGTGAACGCGATGATCCGCGAGCTCGATGCCCGCGCCTCACGATCGCGTGGAGAACGGCGCTGACTCTTCGTGGCTTTGTGGCTTTGTGCGAGATTGTTTGGACTCACACGAAGACACGAAGGCACAAAGGGGTTTGATGGAGAGGGCGCATCTTCGTTCGAGAGGTGGCCGGGCGATGCCGTGATGGCGGCGGTGATTAGGGCGGGATGGGGTGGTTGGGTTGAGCCGGAACTCATCAACCATGTGTCCCGGCACTGCCCATCTCAAACCGCTACTGAATACTGATCCCGAATATAGCGATTGAAATATGTTCCCTTTGACGTGGCGTCGAGAAGCCCCTGATAGATGTGCCGTGGTACGCCGGGGTAGTCATACCACTTGACGGCAGAGGTGAACTGCAGACTCAGGACGCGGGTGCTCACATCGTATGACGCAGCCCGAATGGCTGTCGAAGAAAAGTAGTGCATTTGAACGCCTCCAAATGAAAAGGGGCGAACCGATGGCCCGCCCCTTCCCAATCGATCAAGCGTAGGCCGTCAGGACCCACACCACCGCCTTGCCGCCATAAGGCGGCATGCGGTTACCCTTGGCGATGGGCGCTGTCGTTGAAGGCGTGCCCTCAACTTTCCACACGCCGCTTTCAGGGCAGATGGTGCCGGTGGCTGCACGAGTGCCAATCTTGGCTTTTGTCGTCGTCGTCATGGCAAATCTCCTTTGCCGATTGCACAAATGCAAATCGAGGAGTAACGCCACACTTGGATAGGGTGCGGGGTTATTCCCAACCCAACCGGAAAGTCGCTACAACGACTCCCGGTTCAGGAGGCCAGAGTTGCTCGAGAGCGACTCTGGCCTTTTTGCATTGCAAAGAATAGTTGGGTGGCTGGCGGCCGTCAACCGAAAAGTTCTAAATGGCCCATATTGGACGTTTATTATAACGAACGCTGACGTCTAAAATTTCCATGGGCTGGGCTTCAATCTGAGACGGCCTGCTAAGAATATCGCAAAACGTGGCTTTTCCCCGTATGGACCCTTCTTTGTCGTACGTTGCATTCGGACGGAGAATGTACTAAATTGCTCTTGTGGAAACTTAGAACGAGGTAAGGAACATGGCCTTAACTCCTAGCGATCGCAGTCGCAGCCCTAGGGCGCCAAAGCATTCTTTGCGACAATCTCTCGATTATACAAAGAAGATCTATGAAGCAGTTCATAGAAGCTCTATAGATTCCCTAACTGCACTAGAATTAATGGGGTTCTCTGGTAAGAATGGGGCTAGTTCTACTGCATTAGGCTCAATCCGACAATTCGGATTAATAGATGGCGTAGGTGATAAAACTCGGGTGAGCGAACTTGCTTTGACAATTTTCGAGCCGAACGACTCTCTTGAATTGCAGGCTGCTCTTGGAAATGCCTCGAAAAAACCGGAAGTCTTTCGCTCTTTGTACGATCGCTTCAGCGGGCGAATTCCGACTGCTGACGAACCCATCAGGGCGTATCTGATCAGAGATCTCGGGTTCTCAAAGGCCGGCGCAGAAGAAACGATAGCCGCATTGCGTGAGACGGATGCTTATCTGACCGAAGTTTTAGGCACTTCGGGCGCTCCGGACGAAAACGTTTATCTCGCAATCAATGAACCTAGGGTGCCGGAGGCATCTTCTCCAATTGACGTACAAGGCTCCGTTCAAAGTTCGTCCAGCATAGATTTGGTCCGAATCCCGCTAACCAAAGACTGCACGGCAGAACTTCGCCTGGTCGGAACCGCGAGTGAGCGAGCTTTATCAAATCTGATTCGGCATATCGAGCTTATGAAAGAAGTCTGGACGGAGGAATAATCACTCCGCCGCCACTCCTGCGGCCTTGAACATGTCGTCGCCGTCGTCGTTAACGGGGAGGATGTCGCCGGCCTTGGCTTTCTGGCGCTGGTCGAAGCTGCTCCACACCTGGTTCCAGTCGCCGCGGGTGGCGGCCTTGGCATATTCGGTGGCGCGGGTTTCGAAGAAGTTGGCGTGTTCCACCCCGTTGAGCAACGGGGCGAGCCAGGGGAGCGGGTGTTCGTCGATCATGTAGATCGGCTGGAAACCGAGCTGGCCGAGGCGCCAATCAGCGATGTAGCGGATGTAGCGCTTGATTTCCTTGGGCGTCATGCCCGGCACCGGCCCCTGTTCAAAGGCGAGGTCGATGAAGGCATCTTCGAGCCGCACGGTCTTCTGGCAGCAATCGAGAATGTCATCCCGGACCGCGGGGGTCAGGCAATCGCGTTCCTTGACAAAGGCGTGGAACAGGCGGGTGATCCCCTCGCAATGCAGGCTTTCGTCGCGGATCGACCAGGTGACGATCTGGCCCATGCCCTTCATCTTGTTGAAGCGCGGGAAGTTCATCAGCATGGCGAAGGAAGCGAACAGTTGCAGCCCTTCGGTAAATCCGCCGAACATCGCCAGCGTGCGGGCGATATCCTCGTCATTATCGACGCCAAAGGTGCTGAGATAATCGTGCTTGTCCTTCATTTCCTTGTACTGAAGGAACATGCCATATTCGCTTTCGGGCATGCCGATGGTGTCGAGCAGGTGCGAATAGGCGGCGATGTGGACCGTTTCCATGTTGCTGAACGCGGTCAGCATCATCTTGATTTCGGTCGGCTTGAACACGCGGCCATAATGTTCGTGGTAGCAATTCTGCACCTCGACATCGGCCTGGGTGAAAAAGCGGAAAATCTGCGTCAGCAGGTTGCGCTCATGATCCGAGAGCTTTTGCGCCCAATCGCGGCAATCCTCGCCCAACGGCACTTCCTCCGGCAGCCAGTGGATCTGTTGCTGGCGCTTCCAGAAATCATAGGCCCAGGGATATTCAAAGGGCTTGTACTGGGCGCGGGCTTCGGTGAGGGACATGGGCTTTTCCTAAAACTTCGTCGCAAAGACACCCTCCCCCGCAGGGGAGGGGCAGATGATCACTGGCAGGCCAGACATTCGTCATAATCGGTGGTCGTCGCCAGTTCGAACTTGGGCGCGTCGGGCGTATTGTCCGCTTCCACCCCGCCGGCGAAACCGGCGCGCTGGATCGATTTCGAGCGGAGGTAATAGAGCGACTTGATGCCCAATTCCCAGGCGCGGAAGTGGAGCATCATCAGATCCCACTTTTCGACATCGGCCGGGATGAACAGGTTCAGCGACTGCGCCTGGTCGATATAGGGCGTGCGGTCCGCCGCGAGTTCGAGCAGCCAGCGCTGGTCAATCTCGAAGCTGGTCTTGAACGTGTCCTTTTCCTCCTGGCTGAGGAAGTCGAGGTGCTGGACCGAACCGCCGCGTTCGAGGATCGAGTTCCACACCGCTTCGCTGTTCTTGGCCTTGTCGATCAGCATCGCCTCAAGGTGCGGGTTGCGGATCGAGAAGCTGCCCGACAGCGTCTTGTGCGTGTAGATGTTGGCCGGGATCGGCTCGATACAGGCGCTGGTGCCGCCGCAGATGATGCTGATCGACGCGGTCGGCGCGATCGCCATCTTGCAGCTGAACCGTTCCATCACGCCCTGATCGGCAGCGTCGGGGCACGGCCCGCGTTCCTGCGCCAGCATCATCGAGGCGGTGTCGACCTGTTCGCGGATGTGGCGGAAGATCTTGAGGTTCCACGCCTTGGCCATCGCCCCTTCGAACGGCAGGCCGCGCGCCTGGAGGAAGCTGTGGAAGCCCATGACGCCGAGGCCGACCGAACGTTCGCGCATCGCGCTGTATTTGGCGCGGGCCATCTCGTCGGGCGCGCGGTCGATATAATCCTGCAGCACATTGTCGAGGAAGCGCATGACATCCTCCACAAAGCCCTTGTCCTCGCTCCACTGATCCCAGGTTTCCATGTTGAGCGACGACAGGCAGCACACCGCCGTGCGGTCATTGCCGAGATGGTCGCGGCCGGTCGGCAGGGTGATTTCCGAGCAGAGGTTCGAGGTCGAGACCTTAAGCCCCAGTTCACGGTGGTGCTTGGGCATCATCCGGTTCACCTGATCGATGAAGATGATGTAGGGCTCACCGGTGGCGAGGCGGGTTTCGACCAGCTTCTGGAACAGGCTGCGCGCATCGACCGAACCACGGACGCTGCCGTCCTTGGGGCTCTTGAGGTTGAATTCGGCGCCATCGCGCACCGCTTCCATGAACTCATCGGTGATGAGGACGCCGTGGTGCAGGTTGAGCGCCTTGCGGTTGAAATCCCCCGACGGCTTGCGGATTTCGAGGAACTCCTCAATCTCCGGGTGGTGGATGTCGATGTAGCAGGCGGCCGAACCACGGCGCAGCGAGCCCTGCGAAATAGCCAGCGTCAGCGAATCCATGACGCGGACAAAGGGGATGATGCCGCTGGTCTTGCCATTGAGGCCGACCGGCTCACCAATGCCGCGCACCGCGCCCCAATAGGTGCCGATGCCGCCACCGCGCGAGGCGAGCCAGACATTTTCGTTCCAGGTGCCGACAATCGCCTCAAGGCTGTCATCCACCGAGTTGAGATAGCAGCTGATCGGCAGGCCGCGCCCGGTGCCGCCATTCGACAGAACAGGGGTAGCCGGCATGAACCACAGGCGGCTGATATGATCATAGAGGCGCTGGGCATGATCAGCATCGTCGGCATAAGCAGCGGCGACGCGGGCAAACAGGTCCTGATAGGATTCGCCGGGCAGCAGATAGCGGTCGCGCAGCGTCTCCTTGCCGAAGTCGGTCAGCAGCGAATCGCGCGACTCATCGGTGGTCACCGGAAAGCGGCGCTCCTGCACCGTCTTGGACGACATGGGTGTAGCGGTGGCTGCGGCGACCGCGGCATCCCCGGCATTGGCCGGCCGTTCATCCAGTTGCGTTGCCACGTTTCCAGTCTCCTCAGCGCGCGTATCGCGAAAATCCATCAGCTTGTTCCCCACACCAGTCTGCCGGGAGGCGCGCCGATTCGCCACCCCCAAATGTTCTATCTCTGTTCGAATCAGGAATCCCCCCTGATTTCGCTTGTTCCAGCGAAGGCGAGGGTCGCACCTGTTGGCCCGGAAAAGCGGGATAAAACCGCCCTCCTTCGGCCTGCCGATATAGCGGACCGCGCTGTCAGACACAATCTGTAGGGTGCCCTCACCGGCTGACCCACCACCTATAGTGCCACAGTCGAATCTGGATGCAACAAGATTAACGAGCCGTTCAGCCTTCCATTCATCGCTGAGACGAGTCGGCTCGTCGCAAATTTGGCCCTGTTGCAATGCAGCGACGCGTGGACTTTCCTCGATTTCGGACCAAGGCAAGAGAACGAACCGTGGACGGAAAAAAATTGCCGTCGTGCGGCAGCACAAACGAAAAAATCAATGATCGTGCGTAACGGGACACGGCATCGACGAGGGACCCGGCTTCCAGCAGGATCGAGACCGCAACGGGTGTGCGCTCAACAGCCGCTTGGCGTGACCGGTGTCACGCGCAATCGCCCAGAGAAAACGGATGGTCTGCCCGCCGATGCGGGGGACAGGGCACAGACGCCAGGAGTTCGCCCGGCGGCGGGACCACCGAATCATTCGGAAAGGGGCGGCATGATGTGGAAATCGGTAATGGGCGTTGTCTTGGCCGCCAGTCTGGCGGGTTGCACCGGCACAGCCACCGGCATACGGCGGGGATTCGACAGTATCGACCCGAACAAGAATCCGCGACCGGTCCTTTCCGACCCGAACAGTGGCGTATCGGCCAGCGCGGCAAGGGCCGTTCCGCCGTTCATTGCCGCCAATTATGCTGTCCTGCGCGAAGCGATCTCCACCGACGGCGGTGAGGAGGAAGGCGACGCCACGCTGGCCGAGGCCGACTCTTCCAACATGCGGCGCTACCTTGGCGCCGGCTTCGCCCTGAGCGACATATATTGCGACGAATATTTCCGCCTGACCGACGAGGCGCAACGCCGCCGCCACTTTGCCCGGTCAACAACCAATGACGTCGGCACGGCGATGAGCGCGGTACTGGGACTCGCCAATGCGGGTCAGGATGTTGTCACCGGCATTGCCACCGGCTTTGGCGTGCTCGATTCGACCTTCCGCAATTATGATGATGCCTTTGTCGCCGGTCCGGACCTGGCACAGGTGCGGACGCTGGTGCTGGCGGCGCAGGACGATTTTCGCGCGCGCACGCTGGCCAGCGATTCGACCCTGCCCGGCGATTATGGCACCGCCCAGTCAGTGATCATGCGCTATGCCAATATCTGCAGCTATCTGGGCATGCGCAGCCTGCTCAACACGACCGCCGCAGCGGCTGAACGCGCCCTGCAATTGTCGCGGGACAATCCCAAGAATGACAGCAACGGGACGGTAGCACAGCGCCAACCGACCAACGCCACACCGATCCAATTGCCACCCGGCGCGACACCGGCACTGCCGGCCAACGACAATTGAAGCCGGCCCCGCCCGTCAGGCAGGACGGAGCATGGCCTCAACGGCGGCCCCCTCCTCCAGCCCCTCGGCCTTGCGCACAGCGGCTTTGAGCGGGAGGAGGTAGCCGCCGATATCCTTGCTGGAAAAGATCGAGGTTTGCCAGCTGGTTGCGCCGATAGTTGCGCTGACCTTGACCGACCCGAAACCACCGGTGCGGCCACGGGTAGCAGCACGAATCACCTCAGCCACCTCTCCGCTGATCGGCAGGAAATACCAGGCGGATGGCGTTTCACCGGCGCTGGTGCCGGCGGGACGCCAGACACGGACGATGCCGTTGACCTGCCAGCCGGCTTGAGGAGCGGCCAGCGGCTCCGCATCGACGCCGAGCTCTTCCCGCAGGAAACGGGCCAGTTCGGGATCGGTCGGACGGCTGGTCATGCAGCCAGCGTGGCGCGAGATGGAGAAGAGGGCAAGCGTTGAGGCGGTTAAGGTTGCTGCCCTGCACAGGGGAACATGCGCATATTGACGCACCGCCCGCCCCCGCTATGGCCGGGCGCAGACTCTTCCACCGCCAACCGGGGGCCTTTGCCATGACCGTGACCATCCGTGAGGACGACCTGATCGCCAGCGTCGCCGACGCGCTGCAGTATATCAGCTATTTTCACCCGATGGATTATATCCGGGCACTCGGCAAAGCCTATGAGCTGGAGCAGGGACCGGCGGCGAAGGATGCGATTGCCCAGATCCTGACCAACAGCCGCATGTGCGCCGAGGGGCACCGGCCCATCTGTCAGGACACCGGCATCGTCACCGTGTTCGTGAAGTGGGGGCAGGATTGCCGGCTCGATTCGCCGCGTTCCTTGCAACAGGTGGTCGATGAAGGCGTCCGCCAGGCCTATCTCCACCCCGAAAACAAGCTGCGCGCCTCGATCCTCGCCGATCCCGCGTTCAGCCGGGTCAACACCCGCGACAATACGCCGTCGGTGATGCATGTCGAAATGGTGCCGGGCGACAAGGTGCATATCGACGTCGCGGCCAAGGGCGGCGGCAGCGAGAACAAGTCGAAGTTCAAGATGATGAACCCCAGCGATTCGATCGTCGACTGGGTGCTCGAAATGGTTCCACAGATGGGTGCCGGCTGGTGCCCGCCCGGCATGCTGGGCATCGGCATCGGCGGCACGGCGGAAAAGGCGGTGCTGCTCGCCAAGCAATCGCTGATGGCCCCGATCGACATGGCCGAACTCAAGACGCGCGGGCCGCAGAACCCGATCGAGGAGCTGCGCATCGAGCTGTTCGACAAGGTCAATGCGCTGGGCATCGGCGCACAGGGTCTGGGCGGGCTCGCCACCATCCTCGACATCAAGATCCTCGACTGGCCCACGCACGCCGCATCCAAGCCGGTGGCGATGATCCCCAATTGTGCCGCGACCCGCCACGCCCACTTCACCCTCGACGGCAGCGGCCCCGCCTATCTCGAGCGGCCCAACCTCGACGAATGGCCCAAGGTCGAATGGGCGCCCGACAGCAAGGCGATCCGCGTCGATCTCGACACGCTGACCGCCGAACAGGTGGCGAGCTGGAAGCCGGGCGACCGGCTGTTGCTCAACGGCAAGATGCTGACCGGGCGCGATGCCGCGCACAAGCGCATCGCCGACATGCTGGCCAAGGGCGAGGAATTGCCGGTCAGCTTCAAGAACCGCGTCATCTATTATGTCGGCCCGGTCGATCCGGTGGGTGACGAGGTGGTCGGCCCGGCCGGCCCGACGACCGCCACCCGCATGGACAAGTTCAGCGACATGATGCTCGACCTCGGCCTGCTCGCATCGGTCGGCAAGGCCGAACGCGGCCCGGCAGCGACCCAGAGCATCGCCAACCACAACAGCGCCTATCTGATGGCGGTCGGCGGCGCGGCCTATCTCGTCGCCAAGGCGATCGAGGAAGCCGAAGTCGTAGGCTTTGCCGATCTCGGCATGGAAGCCATCTATGAGTTCACCGTCAAGGACATGCCGGTGACCGTCGCGGTCGACAGCAAGGGCGAGAATGTCCACGTCACCGCGCCGATGCTGTGGAAGAAGAAGATCGCCGAAGAGGGGCTGCTCGCGGGGGTTTGA
Source organism: Sphingomonas lacunae (assembly GCF_012979535.1). Taxonomy (NCBI): domain Bacteria; kingdom Pseudomonadati; phylum Pseudomonadota; class Alphaproteobacteria; order Sphingomonadales; family Sphingomonadaceae; genus Sphingomonas; species Sphingomonas lacunae. The sequence continues at coordinate 1,143,551 of NZ_CP053015.1, read as the reverse complement.
GGGAGATGATGGAGTTCCTGCACAGCGGTTCAGGCAGGGTGGCGATTGTCACCGGGCTGATCGCCGCCTTGCTGGTCTATTTCCTTGTCGACTTCAGTCCCGATACGGGCAACAGCGCGAGGCTGCTGATGAGCATTTTTCTGGGCGCCTTTGCCGGCTTTGGCGTCTGGTCCTTCGCTGGAATTCCGGCCTTGATCGCTGACCTTATCGGTCTGGTTCGTGGGCGCGGCACGGCGCCTTCGGCGCTGCCCGTCCATGCGTCAGCCGACCGGCCGCTGCTGGCCCCGGCGCGCAAAGGGCTGGTGCGACGGGTGGTCAAGCTGATGGGGGATGAGGGTGTCTTTGCCCCCGATGTCCCCGACCCGGCCATGCTGTTCGAAGGGGTGGCCGATTGGGACGGGCCGGTGACGCAGGCCGCCGTGCTCGGCGCGCTGGCCGAGGCCAATTATTGGCACCCCGGCTTTGATCCCGAACTCTGCATGACCAATGTCGTGCTGCATGACAGCCATGCCGAACAATTTGCCGAGGTGCTGCGCGGGCAAATTGCCGATCTGGTGCGGCTGGCGTGCGGCGCGCTCGACGTGCGCGATGTGGCGATTGACCTGACACTGCTCAATGGCCCCGGCCCGCACCCGCCCTGCACCATCGGCATGACGGTCAATGGCGAGCCGGTGACGCTGTGCTACGCCCCGGCGGGCAAATATCTGTCGACGCATATCCATGTCGCGCTGGCGCGGGCGCTGAAGGCTGCGGACTGCGGCAAGCGGCTGGCGTGGCTGTGGTGCGATCAGGGCGCATGGATTTCCTGCCTCTCCGACGGCGCGGTCGAACGGCTCAACTCCGGGCCGGGGTTCGACAAGGCAGGCTTTGGCGGCTGGGAGTGGATCGAAACAAGCGATTCCATCGCAGCAGCAGGAGCAGCAGTATGACCGAGCCCACATTCCAGATCAGACCGATTGCTTACGTTCGCTCGACCCGCAGAGAGACGGTCGACGATAATTGGGATGCCGAACGGGCGACGATTATCCTGGCCGATGGCTATGGCGAGGAAGCGCTCGCCGGGTTGGACGGTTTCAGCCATGTCGACATCCTGTTCCTGTTCGATCGGGTGCCGCTAGAGCGGATCGAGACGGGAGCGCGGCATCCGCGCGGTCGCAGCGATTGGCCGATGGTCGGCATCTTTGCCCAGCGCGGCAAGAATCGGCCCAACCGGATCGGGCTGACGACCTGTCGGTTGCTGCGCATTTCCGGGCGCAGTCTCGAGGTCGCCGGCCTCGATGCGATTGACGGCACCCCGGTGATCGACATCAAACCCGTGATGCGGGAATTTCTGCCGCGCGGCGACATCAGCCAACCGGCCTGGTCACAAGAGCTGATGGCGGGCTATTGGACAGACGCGCCGCAATGATTCCGCCGGTCGGCGCATGACAGCCATCTGGCTCCCCGCCACGCTACTCGCGGCGCTGTTTCAGGCATGGCGGACGGCTGTGCAGCAACGGGTGCGGGCCGATTTGTCGCTCAACGCCGCCGGGCTGGTGCGCTATCTCTATGGCCTGCCGGTGGGGATCGTCCTGCTTGCCGCCTACCTGTTGTGGCGAGGGGAGAGCCTTCCGGCAGTCGGCTGGATCTTCCTCGCCTGTGCGATGGCGGCGGGCTTTGCCCAGATTATCGGCACTAACCTGCTGCTCATGGCGTTCGGCTATCGCAATTATGTGGCTGGCACCGCCTATGCCAAGACCGAGGCAATCCAGGGCGCTTTGCTTTCGCTGCTGCTGCTGGGGGAGCGGCTGGCGCTGCTGACCTGGGCCGGGATTGGCGTGGGTGTGGCGGGGGTGATCCTGTTGTCAACCGGGGGAGCGCGGCCGCGCCTCGCCGATCTCGCCCAGCCAGCCGCGCTGTGCGGACTGGGGGCGGGTCTTGGCTTCACCATGACCAGCATCTTCGTCAAGCTGGCGACGAGGGACATTGCCACCGATGATCTGGTGCTGGCGGCGCTGCTGACCCTCGTCGTGGTGCAGGCCGGGCAGACACTGATGCAGGGGAGCTATGTCCTCCTGCGCGAGCCCGAACAGATCGCCGCCGTCCTGCGGACATGGCGCGTCTCCGCACAGGTCGGCGCACTGGCGGCGCTCGGCTCGGCCTGCTGGTTCACCGGCTTTGCCACCGCGCCAGTCGCGCTCGTCCGCACGGTGGGGCAGGTCGAGGTGATCTTCACTCTCGGCTTCTCGCGCCTCTATCTCAAGGAACGGGTCAAGCGCTTCGAGATCGGCGGGCTGGTGCTGGTCGGCACCGGGGTGGCGCTGGCGCTGTGGGGTGGGCTGTGACCACCTCTCGACGACTGAACGCGCTGGTGGCATAGGCCGACGCCATGATCATCGCCCTCATCGCCATATTGCTGGCCGGAGTCGCCAATTTTGCGATGCACCGCTGGATGCTGGAAAGCGGCCATCCGGCGGTTGAGGCGGCGACCGGGGCCATGCGGCGGACGCTGGGACGCCATTCGACCTATGTCGTCGAGTTCATCCTGCTGCTCACCGCCGCATTGGCGACAGAGCATAGCTGGATGGCTGCACTGTTGCTCTATGGCATTTATACGATGCTCAACGTCGGCACGGTCGCCTGGCTGAAAGGGCCGCCGCCGGGCGAGTAAGCGCCTCGGGTACGCTTCAGCGGCGACGGGGCTGGACCGGGCGCGGACCGGTGAGGCCGGCTTCCGCGAACATGGCTTCCTCAGCGGCCGTATAGATGGAACGTGCCCCCAGCGGCGCGTTGAATTCCGGTTGCTGGGTCACGAACCAGGCGACGCCGGTGCCGGTCACCGGATCAACGAACAGGCCCGAGCGCAACGAATAGGCCTCCCCGGCATGGCCGATCTGGGGCGTTGCATCGCCGAACGGATCGCTGCGGCACCAGCGGGCCGCATCCCCGCGTGCCGGCCCGATGCTGTGCACCGCGAGGCCATAGCCACAGTAAAGGCCGCCCTCGCTCTCAGGCTCGGCCACGGCTTGCAACCGGGTCATGCGGTGGAAGCTGCGGCGGCTGACGAACCGGTCCCCATCGCGCAACAGCACTTCGCCGAGCCGGGCGAGGCCGCGCATCGAAATGCGCATGCCGCCCTGAGGCGAAAAGCTCGCGCCATTGCGAGCCAGGCGATAGGTGGCGAGATCACAGCTGCCGTCGCGGGCCGGGACGACCGGACAGGCGGGCCGCTGACCGTTCAGATCATCCCGCGCCACTTCGCCGGTCGGGCGATAGAGGGTTACGGCCCGGGATACCGCCGTATCGCTGCACGTCGTCCAGTTGAAACAGGCATCGATGCGCAATGGCTGAAAGACCAGCCGCTGCATCAGCCGGTCGAACCGCTCACCGGTGGCGCCTTCCATGGCTGCGGCGATGACCGGATAATTGATGTTGGCATAGCGAAATCCGCCACCGGGGCGGCGCGCGGCTTCCCATGCTTCCGGCCGTCGCAGCTCAGCCTCGAGATCGGCATCGAGCGGCAGCACATAATCAATCGAATCGGCAAGGCCCGAACGGTGCGACAACAGCATGGCGAGCGTGATCGGCCGTTCGGGATACGCCGGGTGGCGAAGCTGCCAGCCGAGATAGGTGGACACATCCGCGTCCAGATCGAGCCGACGCTGGTCCACCAGCCGCATCACCCCCAGCGCAACCGCCAGTTTGGAGACGGACGCGACCCGGACCAGACTGTCGGCATCAACCGGACGCTCCGATCCACGATACAGCAGGCCCCGGGCGACCCGGGTTTGCTGCGCGCCGGTGCTGTCAAAGGACAGGAACACTGCGGCCGCCGGCTCGGGCGCCGGGGCCGGCGGGGCAGCGGATTCTGCTATCGCAACAGCTTGTGCTGGCGCGCTATTCACGGCGGCGCTGGTTGGCAGCGCCGCAGCAGCGGCAAGGGCAAAGAGACTGATCATGCGTCTATGCTAGCGGCGCTTTGGCAGAAATGCACTGATTGTTGAAATCACCCCTTGAAATAATACTGATCCGGTAATATAACCTTCGAGCGGGCCGGGCCCCTCTGGCGTGTGTGACAGCATCCCCCCCCTCTTTGTCACATGCGTGATGTCGGACCGTATCGGGTAACACCGGTACTTGCGGGTCCGACTGCATCCCCCCGCAATCTCGCACCCAAACGCGAGCGGTCCGCAAGACCGGTGCCCCGATTGGATTTGAACCATCCAAGAGGAGTAGCACATGTCCACACGCATTTTCCGATTGATCGAGCGCCATGCCCGCATCGATGATGCGCTGCGCCTGGAGCAGCAGCGCGCCGGGGCCGATTGGCAGCGCATCAATGAACTGAAGCGGCTCAAGCTCCGTATCAAGGACATGATCCACCGCTTCATCACCCGGCAGCGGCCAGCCCGCAGCGGCAGCTGACGGGGTGTCGCCCGCCGGGTTTGGTCCCATCCCCCCCCTCTTGCCAGCCCGGCGGGCGGCATTCCACATTCCCCAATCATAACGACCGGGCATCATGATCAGGGTGACCATCACCAGGATCGCACAGGGATGAGGCCCGGTTCGCTCGTCACACAGAATAACAAGGATTGAACAGGTGGAATTTTTAATGCTCGACTGGCTGGGTACGCCAGTCTGGTTCTGGATGGCGTTTCTGGGCATAGTTGTCGCCCTGACGGCCTTTGACCTCGGCATCCTCCACAAGGAAGACCGCGAGATGGGCATTGGCGAATCGCTCAAGCTTTCGGCCTTCTACATCACGATCGCGCTGGCCTTTGGCATCTGGGTCTATTTCCAGAAGACCGCCGACTATGGCACCGCCATCGGCACCGACCTGACGATGAAATATTACACCGGCTTCTTCATCGAGAAGGCGCTGTCGATCGACAATATCTTCGTCATCGGCCTCATCTTCACCACATTCGGCATTCCCGCCAAATATCAGTATCGCGCGCTTTTGTGGGGCATCATCGGCGTGATCGTTCTGCGCGGCATCATGATCGCGCTCGGCGCGGCCCTGGTCGAGCAGTTCTATTGGGTGCTCTATCTTTTTGCCGTGTTCCTGATCGCCACCGGCATCAAGATGATGGTGTCGAGCGAAAAGCCGATGGACGTCTCCCAGAATCCGGCGGTCAAGTTCATCTCGCGCATCATGCGCGTGACGCCTGAATTGCACGAACAGCATTTCTTTGTCCGTGTGCTGGACAGCAAGAGCGGCAAGATGGTGCTGGCGGCAACCCCGCTGTTCCTGGCGCTGGTGGTGATCAACGTTGTCGACCTTGTCTTTGCGGTTGACAGTGTGCCGGCAATCTTTGCCATCACCACCGATACGTTCATCGTCTACACCTCCAACATCATGGCGGTGCTCGGCCTCAGGGCGCTCTATTTCGCGCTCGCCGCAATGGTGCATCGTTTCCACTATCTGAAATATGCGCTTGCTGCCGTGCTCGTCTTCATCGGTTCCAAAATCTTCATCTCCGACTTCCTGCTGGGCGGAGAGAAGTTCCCGCCGGTGCTGAGCCTTGCGGTGACCTTTGGCCTGATCCTTGGCGGCATTGCCTGGTCGCTTTGGAAGACACGCGGCACGGAAACCGCACCAACCCACTGATCAAGCTTGCCTTAAAGGGAACAAGCAAGGGGCGGTGCCGCACGGCGCCGCCCCTTTTCCATTGCGGGTGATTTCGGACAAATCGTCAGAATTTGTTGGCGCGCACCACATCAACATCGCTGAGCAGCAGCACAAGGCCGTAACTGTCGAGCAGCGGGCTGATCCGATCGACAAAGGCGTCGGCCTTGGCCGCATTGGTGACGCTCAGGAACATCAGCTTGGATTGGGCACCGCTGAGTTGGTCATCCGTCCAATGACCTGACCCGCCCTGCCCTTCGAGCGTCGGCATCAGCGTATAGCCGGCAATGCCCACCGCCAGCGCATGGTCCACCACCCGCCGGGCGAGCGGAGCGTCAACCAGCACTTCGATACGGCGGCGGCGGATGGTCTCGATGCTCATGGGGCGATCCAAACGGCATACAGGCTGAACAGACTGATGCCAAAAATGATGTTGAACGGAAAGGTGACGGCCAGCGACATGCCCAGATAGAGGCCGGGGTCAGCCTCCGGCAAGGCCATGCGTACCACCGCCGGCGCGGCGATGTAGGAAGCGCTGCCGGCAAGAATGCCGAGCGCGGCGGCGGAACCAGGCTCAAGGCCAGCCAATGTTGCCAGCGTCACGCCAATCAGCCCGTTCATGATCGGCAACAGCAGCGCCAATCCGGCGACCCGCCAGGTCATGGCGCGCGCATCACGGAAACGGCGGGCGGCAATGAGCCCCATGTCAAGCAGGAACAGGCAGAGGACGCCACGGAACAGCCCGTCAAAGAAGGGCAGGGTCTGGGCCAGCGCGTCCTTGGGTGCGACAAGGCCGATGACAAAACTGCCGACCAGCAGCATGACTGATCCGTTGAAGAAGGTTTCGTGCAGCAACCGACTCCCCTGTGCGCCCGCGACGGCGCTGCCGCCTGCCTGTCGCGCCAGCAGCAGGCCGACGACAATGCCGGGTGTCTCCATCAGCGCCAATACGGCCACCATATAGCCGGCGGGGGGCATGCCGGCAGCGGTCAGCACTTCGACCCCGGTCACAAAGGTGACAACACTGACCGAACCATAATGGGCGGCACAGGCGGCGGCATCGGTACGGTTGAGCCCGCCCAGCCGGCGCAGCAGGGCAAAGGCGGGCAGCGGCAGCATCAGGCTGAGCAGCAGGCCGACCCCTGCGGCGACAAGGATTTCGATGGAAAAGCCGGCTTCGGCTACCTGCTTTCCGCCCTTCAGGCCGATCGCCGCCATCAGATAGAGCGACATGCCCTTGGCGATGGCTTCCGGGATTGACAGGTCAGACCGGACAAAGGCCGCAACGGCACCCAGCAGGAAAAACAGAATGACGGGAGAGAGCAGCGTTTCGACGCCGTTCATGTGTGGCCCCTGAGTAGCCGGGCGTCATTCAGGGCGCGCCCGGGGTCACCGACACGTCTCTAGCCGGGTTTTGCTACAATGCAAGCTGGGCCAGGCAAAGACTGGCCGGACGGCAGGAGGCGGCCGGTGCACCCGCGTTCAAGGCGCGATGCCCGCTCCTGCCGCGCAATCGCCAACCCGGCGCGATACGACCCGCATGTCGATTTTGGCACTGCCCGCCGTTTGTCCGGGTTCCGACAATTCGGTGGCGATCGAGACGTCGGACCGGTCAGCCGCCATCGTGCCGGTAAAGGTCATGGTACCATTGGCACCGCTGTCAGTCTGGCAGAGCATCCGCCCTTCAATCGCGTCGCCATCGACATTGATTGTTTCGACACGGCAATCGCCATTGCCCTGCACCAGCTTGCGCATCCGTTCCTCACGGCCGCCCGAGGCTTCTTCGGGCGAAATACAGACCCGGGTTTGAACCGCCATCGTCTGTTCCATCTGGCTGCGGACCTCAGCCAGCATTTCGGGCGGCAACCCCGGCAATTCAAAGCGGGTTATGCTGATGCTATTCTCATACTCCCCCGGCTCAATCTGCTTGAGCTCGGCCGCAGCGGCAGCCGTCGCCGCCGCCCCCCGATCATCTGCTTTGGGCGTTTCGCTGTCCCCACAGGCGGTCAAAAACATGAGCGCGGCGCTCAGCTTCAGGGCGTGGTGGCGCATCGGTTTGTCCCTCTTGCCTGCGAACGGCGCGGCCGTCGCAATTGTGATGCGCTGATTGCTCCTCCATATAGGCGGCTATGGCAATCGAAATCCGCACCACGCTCGACGAGCCCGAAACCGGCGCAGGCTTTGTTCCCCACCGGCCGGCGCGACCGCCCAAGGCCGAAGGCGGCAAGCCCTTCGTGCTGGCATCCGAATATCAGCCGGCGGGCGACCAGCCGACCGCCATCGCCGAGCTCGTCGCCGCCGCCGAAGCGGGGGAAAAGGACCAGGTGCTGCTGGGCGTGACCGGATCGGGCAAGACCTTCACCATGGCCAAGGTGATCGAGACGATGCAGCGCCCCGCGCTGGTGCTCGCCCCCAACAAGATCCTCGCCGCCCAGCTTTATGGCGAGTTCAAAAGCTTTTTCCCCGACAATGCGGTCGAATATTTCGTCAGCTACTACGACTATTACCAGCCCGAAGCCTATGTGCCGCGCACCGACACCTATATCGAAAAGGAGTCGAGCGTGAACGAGGCCATCGACCGGATGCGCCATTCAGCCACCCGGTCCCTGCTCGAACGCGACGATGTGCTGATCGTCGCATCGGTCTCCTGCCTCTATGGCATCGGCTCGGTCGAAACCTATTCGGCGATGATCTTTGACCTGAAGAAAGGGCAGGTCGCCGACCGGCAGGAGATCATCCGCAAGCTCGTCGCGCTGCAATACAAGCGCAATGACGCCGCCTTTGCCCGCGGCAATTTCCGCGTCCGCGGCGACAGTCTCGAAATCTTCCCGTCACACTATGAGGACAGCGCCTGGCGCATCACCTTCTTTGGCGACGAGATTGAGGAGATCGCCGAGTTCGACCCGCTGACCGGCAAGAAGGCCGCCAGCCTCAACAGCGTCCGCGTCTATGCCAACAGCCACTATGTGACGCCCGGTCCGACGCTGAAACAGGCGAGCGAGGCGATCAGGCATGAGCTGGCCGAGCGGCTCAAGGAACTGGTGGCAGCGGGTAAGCTGCTGGAAGCACAGCGGCTCGAACAGCGGACCAATTTCGATCTCGAGATGATCGCCGCCACTGGCAGTTGCGCCGGGATCGAAAATTACTCGCGCTTTCTCACCGGTCGCCTGCCGGGGGAGCCGCCGCCGACCTTGTTCGAATATCTGCCCGAAAACGCGCTGCTGTTCGTCGATGAAAGCCACCAGACGGTGCCACAGATCGGCGCGATGGCGCGCGGAGACCACCGACGAAAGATCACGCTCGCCGAATATGGCTTTCGCCTGCCGAGCTGCATCGACAACCGGCCGCTGCGCTTCAACGAATGGGACGCGATGCGCCCGCAGACGACCTTTGTCTCCGCCACGCCGGGGCCTTGGGAGATGGAACGGACGCAAGGGGTGTTCGCCGAACAGGTGATCCGCCCGACCGGCCTCATCGACCCCCCGGTCATCATCCGCCCGATCGAGGAGCAGGTCGATGACCTGATCGCCGAGGCGCGGGCGACGGCCGCCAAGGGGTATCGCACGCTCGTCACCACCCTGACCAAGCGCATGGCCGAGGATCTCACCGAATATCTGCACGAGGCGGGACTCAAGGTCCGTTACATGCATTCTGACGTCGAGACGCTGGAGCGCATCGAACTGATCCGCGACCTCAGGATGGGTGTCTATGACGTGCTGGTCGGCATCAACCTGCTGCGCGAAGGGCTCGACATCCCCGAATGCGGTCTGGTCGCCATCCTCGATGCCGACAAGGAAGGCTTCCTCCGCTCCGAAACCTCGCTGATCCAGACCATCGGCCGCGCCGCGCGCAACGTGGACGGCCGCGTCATCCTCTATGCCGACCGCATGACCGGCAGCATGGAGCGCGCCATCGCTGAAACAGACCGCCGCCGCGCGCGGCAACAGGCCTATAATGAACTGCACGGCATCACGCCCGAATCGGTCAAGCGTGGCATTGCCGACATTGTCGCCGACGTCAGCCAGGGCGACAGTGTGCAGGTCGACCTCGACCTGGAGGACGGCCGCAACAACCTCGTCGGTCACAATTTGCGCGCCTACATTGAGGAGCTGGAAGGCAAGATGCGCAAGGCCGCCGGTGACCTCGAATTCGAGGAAGCCGCCCGCTTGCGCGACGAAATCCGCAAGCTCGAAGCCGACGAACTCGGCATCGGCTCTGCGCCGAGCGCCGCGCCGCGCATTGGCCGCAGCAATGAGGGCAAGCCGGGAACGCGCAAAGGCCGCTTTGGCAAGCAGGGCAAGACCAAGTGGGGGCGCTGAGGCCATCCCGGCGGCAGGTCGGTCAGGGCCTGGCCGGCGCGGCGGTGGCGGCGATGGCCGCCCCGGGTCTGTCCGCAACGCCAGCCAGTGCCGATCCGCAGCCCTTGCTCACCGGGTTGGAGCGGCTGGTCGGGGACCATGCCGATCATATCGCCGGGAAACGGATCGCCTTGTTGACCCATGCCGCCGCTGTCGACCGGCATGGGGTCCGCGCGGTCGATCGGTTGGCCGCCCATGCCGGCGACCGCCTTGCCTTCCTGTTGTCCCCCGAGCATGGCCTCGACAGCCGGGCTGCTGCCGGCGCTTCCGTCGGAGACACGGTGGACAGCGCCACCGGCCTCGCAGTGCACAGTCTCTATGGTGCGCGCCGCGAACCAGACTCGGCGCTGGTTGGCGGGGTCGATGCAGTGGTGGTCGATCTTCAGGACTGCGGTGCGCGTCCCTTCACCTACAGCTCAACGCTGGCAGCCCTGCTCCGTGTTGCGGCCAGCACCGGGACACAGGTTATCGTCGCTGACCGTCCCAATCCGCTCGGCGGAGAGCAGATGGAAGGGCCGATGCTCGATCCGGCGCTCGCCAGCTTTGTCGGCGCCCATGATGTGCCGCTGCGGCATGGCCTGACCTTTGGCGAACTCGCCGGGATGATCAACCGGGAGGCGGGAATCGGTGCCGGTCTTCACATCGTGCCGATGCTCGGCTGGAACCGAAGTGACGGTTTCGAACCCTTCCTTGCCGGCCAGCTGCCCTTTGTCCCGCCCTCTCCGAACCTGCGCTCACCGTCAGCCATCATCACCTATCCTGGCACCGTGCTGATCGAGGGGCTCAATGTGTCGGAGGGGAGAGGCAGCGACCGCCCGTTCGAAACCATCGGCGCTCCCTTCATCAAGGGCGAGGCCCTGGCGGCGGCCCTGGCGCAAGCGGGACTGGCAGGTGTCGAGTTCGACCCGGCCCTGTTCACACCGACGGCATCCAAATATGCCGGCCAGCCCTGTGAAGGGGTTGAAATATGGGCCAGCGAGGGTTCCGCTTTCCGGCCAGTCCGCACCGGATTGACGATCATCTCGGCGCTTCTGCGCCTTTACCCCGCTCAGGTCCGCTTCCTTGAAGGCGGTCCGCCCTTCTTCGATCGGCTGATTGGCCAGGCATGGGTCCGTCCAGCCCTGCTCGATGGCACATCAATCGCCACAATTGAGGCGGGCTGGGAAGATGGGCTGGCCCGCTTCGCTGAACGCCGGGCGCCTTTCCTTATCTATTGATCGACTCGCCATCGTAACAACAAATGCGTAATCACAGCATATCGAGTCGCGACATGGGGACGCGGGGCGGATGCAGATTGATATCAGTTTTCAGAATTGGCAGCGCCTCACCGGCCTGTTGGAGAATGAGCGTGATACGCTCGACAAGGTGATTGAGCGACTGATGGCCGATCATGCCGCGCTCCATTCTCGCAAGGGGGTGCGGGGTGGCCATGTCGCGCCGGAACTGGCCTGGAAGGGTGTGTCGCTGCCCAATGGCAGCCTGTTGCGCGCTACATTCAAGGGAAAGACGTATTTCGCAGAAATTATCGAGGGCCGCTGGTTCGACCGCGAGAGTGGTTCCCGGCGGACCAGCCCGTCACAGGCGGCCAGGATGATTACCGGCAGCGCGACCAATGGCTGGCTGTTCTGGGAGGTGCAACGGCCAGGCGAAGCGGGCTGGTGCAGGCTCGGCAGCCTACGCCCGGCTGGCGGTGCGCGACGACAGAACCGCAGCGCTTGACTTGGTCTGGCCCGCCCGGCAGGCCGGAGAGCATGAGCACCGCCGCCTCTGTCGCCCTGCGTCCCGAATGGCGCGAGCCGCTGCAACCCGAATTTGACGCCGATTATATGGCGCAATTGCGCGCCTTCCTTGTTGCGGAAAAGGCGGCCGGGAAGACCATCTATCCCAGGGGCGGGGAATGGTTCCGGGCACTGGAACTGACGCCGCCCGAAGCGGTGCGGATCGTGATCCTTGGCCAGGACCCCTATCATGGGCCGGGGCAGGCGCATGGCCTGTGTTTTTCGGTTCGCCCCAACGTCCGCATCCCGCCCAGTCTGGTCAACATCTTCAAGGAACTGGAAGCGGACCTGGGCATCGCCCGGTCGTGCCACGGGTTCCTGGACCATTGGGCCCGGCAGGGCGTGCTGCTGCTCAACAGCGTGCTGACGGTTGAGGCCGGTCAGGCGGCGAGCCACGCCGGGAAGGGGTGGGAACGCTTTACCGATGCCGTCATCCGCATCGTCAATGAACGGGAACAACCGGTCGTGTTCCTTTTGTGGGGCGCCTATGCCCAGCGCAAGGCCGCCTTTGTTGACCGGCAGCGGCATCTGGTGCTGACCGCGGCGCACCCATCTCCCTTGTCAGCGCATAACGGCTTCCTCGGCTGCCGCCATTTTTCGCAAGCGAACCAATGGCTTGCGGATCAGGGGGTGTCACCCGTCGACTGGGCATTGCCGGCGGTTTGAGCAATGCTTGCCGACCGCGGCTCATGGCGGCATAACCGGCGCATGATACGGCTCCTCCCAACCTTTGCCCTGATCCCGCTGCTGGCCAGTTGCGTCGGCCCCTCTGCGCCGGTGGCACCGCCCCGTCCGGTCGCCGCGCCTGCACCGGCCCCGGCGCCATCCTTTCCCGTGACGCCTCCGACTGTGGATCGCTACAGTGGCGACTGGTCAGTCGCTGATGTCGCTCCGGGTGAATGGCATTATGCATCCTCCCAGCGCGGCAGCATGGCCCGATTCGTCAGCGGATCAGGCCCGGTTCAGGCCAGCATCAGCTGCACGAATGGGCAAATCACCCTGGCGCGGGCAGGCGTGATCCCAGCAGACATGGCGGTCATGCTGAACATCCGCAACAGTTTTGCCGAACGGTCGCTGCCGATCCGCATCGACACCGCGCACCGCATGTTGACCGCCACCCTCCCGGCGGCGGATCCGTTGTGGGACCAGCTTATCTACAGCCGCGGTCGCTTTTTGATCGAGGCCACTCGTCAAGCGCCAATCATCGTTCCCACCCAACCCGAACTCGCGCGAGTGATCGAAGATTGCCGGAGTTGATGGGGTTCGGGGCCGGATAGCCTCGGCTTCAGGAGTCTGATGCACTGCCGCCGTTGGCGACGCGGACAAACCGCTCAACCTGTTCGGTCAGCACCCGGTCGACCGCCTGGGAAAGCGCATCAGGATCAGCCATGCCACGGCCTGCCACTTCATAGCGCATGGCCACACGCGTGCTGCCGTCCGGGGCGGCGGTCACAATCCATTCGAGTTTGCCATTGACCGGGAGGTTTTGCAGCGGGCCCAGTTCGGCCCGGAACTGGATACGGCCATGTTCGGGATCCCAACGGATGACATGACCATGTTCGACCGACCCGAAATTGGGCAACAGTTCGCACCAACAGGCACCCGCCGCCTGTGGCTGAATGCTCATCGCATCGGCATCCCCGCTCCAGGTGTGCGTGTCCGCCCACCAGCGGGCGGGGTTGGCCAGCAAGGCAAAGGCTGCGTCAGGAGCCGCGTTGGTGCTGCGCTCAATGCGGATGGAAAAGCCATATTCGTCGCTGCTGACGACTTCGGCTGCCACAGGCACGGTGACCATGGCAAGCATCAGCGCCGCAGCAGGGGCCAGGGCGCTCCGGATCACAAACTGGGCCATGGTCCTCATCATCCTCTTGGGCATGGCGGCTGATGTAGCGGCCGGCATAAGGGGGATGGTGCCATGATCAGGCCGGTTTGAGAATGGCCTCAATGGCGCTGTTCACCGCATCCATGCTGGCCATGCCATCAACGCGCGAGACAATGCCGCGCGCTTCATAGATGGGCAGGATCGGCGCCGTCTTGGCGCGATATTCCGCCATGCGGGTGCGCACCGTTTCCTCATTGTCGTCGGGCCGACGCTTGAATTCATGGCTGCCGCATTTGTCGCAGGTGCCTTCGACAACGGGCTGCTTGAACCGGTCGTGATAACCTTCGCCGCAACTGGCGCAGGTGAAACGGCCAGTGATCCGTTCGACCAGTGCATCTTCGTCGACGTCGAGTTCAATCACATGATCGAGCGTGCGCCCCCTGGTCGAGAGCAGCACATCGAGCGATTCGGCCTGGGCTGCGGTGCGCGGATAGCCGTCAAAGATCACCGGCGTGTCCGGCCCCAGTTCATCAAGCTTTTCGCCTATCAGGCCGGAGACGATTTCGTCAGAGACAAGTTCGCCTGCTTCCATCACCGCTTTGGCCTGGAGGCCGATCGGCGTGCCCGCCTTGACGGCTGCACGCAGCATGTCGCCAGTCGATAGCTGGACCATGCCATGCTCGTCCTGCAACCGCGTTGCCTGGGTGCCCTTGCCGGCCCCCGGCGGGCCGAGCAGGATGATGTCGATGGCCATCGGCGTTGTCTTCCCCTTTTGGCTGGCCCGTCTGTCTGTCGGCTTTGCCGATCAGCGCATGCGGCCCTTGAGCTTAGCCTTCTTGATCAGGTCGGCATATTGGTGCGCCATCAAATGGCCCTGCATCTGCGACACCGTGTCGATGGTGACGTTGACCAGAATCAGCAGGCTGGTGCCACCAAGCGCCAGACCGACACCGGTCGAGGCCGTCACCCATTCAGGGATGAGGCAGACCACCGCCAGATAGGCCGCACCGATGACGGTGATGCGCGTGAGCACATAGTCCAGATAGTCGCTGGTCGCGGTGCCCGGACGGTAGCCGGGGATGAATCCACCCTGCCGCTTCAGATTGTCGGCGGTTTCCTCAGGATTGAAGACGACCGCGACGTAGAAAAAGGCAAAGAAGATGATGCCGACAGCATAGAGCGACATGTACAGGGGCTGCCCGTGGGCAAACAGTTGGTTGAGGGTCAACAGGGTGCTGCCCCAGGTCGTGCTTTCATCGACCCGCTGGCCCAGTGCCTGAGTGATCGTCAACGGCATCAGCAACAGAGAAGAGGCAAAGATCGGCGGGATCACGCCCGCAGTGTTGACCTTGAGCGGCAAGTGGCTGCGCTCTTGCTGCGCCATACCCTGGGCCGTGGCGCGCTTGGGATATTGCACCAGGACCCGGCGCTGCGAACGCTCCATGAAACTGATGAACCAGATGGTGGCAAACAGGCCAACCAGCAGGGCCAGAATGACCATGCCACTCATCGCACCGGTGCGTCCCTGTTCAAACAACTGGGCCAAGGTGCGCGGCAGGGTGGCAACGATGCCGGCCATGATGATCAGCGAAACGCCATTGCCGATCCCACGGCTGGTAATCTGCTCGCCAAGCCACATCAGGAACAGCGTGCCGCCCACCAGGCTGACAATAGCTGAAATCTGGAAGGTGAGGCCGGGATTGATGACCGCCTGGATCGCGTTCTGAGCCGATTGCGCCTCAAGGCTGGTGGCGATGAAATACCCCTGGATGATGGTCAGGAAGACCGTGCCGTAACGGGTATATTGGTTGAGCTTCTTGCGTCCCGCCTCACCCTCTTTCTTCAGAGCGGCAAGGGTAGGCGACAGGGCGGATGCCAGCTGCACGACAATGGAGGCGGTGATATAGGGCATGACGCCGAGCGCGATGATGCTCATGCGCTCCAGGCTGCCGCCAGAGAAAGTGTTGAGCAGGTCGAGAATGCCGCCCGAAGCCGTTTGGGTGTAGAGCAGGTTCATCGCCACCGGATCGACACCGGGCAGCGGAACAAAGCTGAGGAAACGGAAAATGACGAGCGCACCGAGCGTGAACCACAAGCGGTTCTTCAATTCGGTCGCCTGACCGAATTTGCTCAGGTCCAGATTCATCGCCATTTGATCGGCGCGAGATGCCATGATGACTGCCTCGATAAGGCCCGGCAGCCGCAATGTCTGGACCGGGCAATGCTGTTACCCGTTAAGGGCAACATTCCGACGGGTAAAGGAGGGTCTTGCTTGTTGCCGGCGGCTGCGTCGTCACGCCATCAGCCAGTCCGCAGGTCCACCCCTACCCGTGCCCCGACAAATGGGGCGGGACGGGCGGGGACGCAAGCCCCCGCCCGCAATGACTCAGCCTTCGCTGGCCGGAGCAGCGGCCGGCAGTTCGACCGAACCGCCAGCTGCTTCGACCGCGGTAACCGCGCCAGCCGAGGCGCCGGCAACCTTGAAGTTCAGCTTCTTGGTGGTCAGCTCACCCTTGCCGAGCAGACGGACGCCGTCCTTGCCGCCACGGGCAACGCCAGCGGCCTTGAGGGCGGCATGGTCAATGACGGCCTTGGCGTCGAGCTTGCCGGCGTCAATCAGCTTCTGGACCATGCCCAGGTTGACGATGGCATAGTCCTTGCCGAAGATATTGTTGAAGCCGCGCTTCGGAATGCGCATGTGGAGCGGCATCTGGCCGCCTTCGAAGCCGTTGATGGCAACACCCGAGCGCGCCTTGGCACCCTTTTGACCGCGACCGGCGGTCTTGCCCTTGCCCGAGCCAATTCCGCGTCCGACGCGCATCCGGCCCTTGCGGGCACCATCATTGTCACGCAGTTCGTTCAGTTTCATGTCTTGCACTCGCTTTCGCTTTGTTCGCGCCAAAAAATGGGAAAAGGGTGGCGGCTGATAAGCCCCACCCCGTTCCATTCACCCCGCCCATCGGCTGATAGCCGGGGAAAGTCAATGTCAGTCGACGACCTGCACCATGTGCGCGACCTTGGCGACCATGCCGCGCGTCGCGGGCGTGTCTTCCAATTCGACGACGCGGTGCATCTTGTTCAGGCCGAGGCCGATCAGGATGGCAGTCTGTGACTTGGGGCGGCGGATCGGAGAACCGACCTGCTTCACCTTGAAGGTCTTCTTGTCAGCCATGGCTCGATTACTCCGTCAGGGCCGCATCAGCATCAGCTTCACGGGCAGTCACGCCGGCCCCGCGGCGGAGAAGGTCGGCGACCTTCTTGCCACGACGCTGGGCAACAGCCTTGGGGCTGGTCTGGGTCTTGAGCGCCTCGAATGTGGCGCGGACCATGTTGTAGGGGTTCGAGGTGCCGTTCGACTTCGACACGACGTCAGCGACGCCAAGCGATTCGAACACGGCGCGCATCGGACCACCGGCGATGATGCCGGTGCCCTGAGGGGCCGAACGCACGTTGACGAGACCGGCACCGAAGTGGCCGACGCCGTCATGGTGCAGGGTGCGGCCTTCCTTGAGCGGCACGCGAACCATCGCCTTCTTGGCGGCGGCAGTGGCCTTCGAGATGGCTTCCGGCACTTCGCGGGCCTTGCCATGGCCAAAGCCTGCACGGCCCTTGCCGTCACCGACGACGACCAGCGCGGCGAAACCAAAGCGCTTGCCGCCCTTCACCGTCTTGGAGACGCGGTTGATGTGGACCAGCTTCTCGATGAACTCCTCGCCGCCTTCTTCCTCGGCGTTGCGGGGACGACGGTCACGGTCGCCACGACCACGGCCGCCTTCGCGACCCTGGCCCTGACCGCCACGACCACGGCCACGGCCGCGCGGAGCATCGGCGGGAGCGCCGTCCTGGCTCTGGATTTCAGTAACGTCAGCCATGTTCAGAACTCCAATCCGCCTTCACGGGCGGCATCGGCCAGCGCCTTGACGCGACCATGGAACAGGAAGCCCCCACGGTCGAACACGACCCGGGTCACGCCAGCGGCCTTGGCCGCTTCGGCGATGCGCTTGCCGACTTCGGCAGCCGCCGCGACATTGGCGCCCGAGGTGCCACGGGCATCCTTTTCGAGCGTCGAGGCCGAAGCGAGCGTCACGCCGGCTGCATCGTCGATGAGCTGGACGTAGATGTGACGGCCCGAGCGATGGATCGACAGACGCTTGCGATCGCCCGCCCGCTTGCGGATGGCGGTGCGCACGCGCTGGCGGCGCTTGTCGAAAGATGTGCGTTTCAGTGCCATTACTTCTTCTTCCCTTCCTTGCGGAAGATGAATTCGCCGCGGTACTTGATGCCCTTGCCCTTATAGGGTTCCGGCTTGCGCCAGCGACGGATTTCGGCAGCAACCTGCCCGACCTTCTGCTTGTCGATGCCCGTGATTTCCACGGTGGTGTTGTCCGGCGTCTTGATCTCGATGCCGTCCGGCACGTCGAAGTTGACGTCGTGGCTGTATCCGAGCTGCAGCTTGAGCACCTTGCCCTGGGCCGTCGCACGATAGCCGACACCGGTGATTTCGAGCACCTTGGTGAAGCCGTCGGTAACACCGGTCACGAGGTTCTGCACCAGCGTGCGCTGCATGCCCCAGAAGGAGCGCGCCCGCTTGGTGGCGTTGGCCGGCTTCACACTGATGGCGCCGTCCTCGAGCGTGTAGGTGACGTCGTCCGCCAGGGGCATGCTGAGCGAACCCTTCGGGCCCTTCACAGCAAGCATACCGTTGTCGATGGTGGCGGTCACGCCACCGGGGATGGCCACAGGCCTTTTGCCGATACGTGACATATCAGAACACCTCCGCCAGGACTTCGCCGCCGACGTTGGCGTCGCGGGCTTCGGCATCCGACAGGACACCGCGGGGCGTCGAGACGATGGTGATGCCAAGGCCACCCTTGACCCGCGGCAGTTCCTTCGAGCCGGAATAGACGCGGCGGCCGGGCTTCGAAATGCGCGCGACATGCTTGATCGCCGGTTCGCCTTCGAAATATTTCAGCTCGATGCGAATGCCCTTGTGCTGTTCAAAGCGGCCGAGCAGCACTTCGTTATAGCCACGGATGTAGCCTTCGCGCTGCAGCACGTCGAGGACGCGGGCACGCAGCTTGGAAGCCGGCGTGATCACGCTGTCCATCTTGGCGCGCTGGCCGTTACGGATACGGGTGAGCATATCACCCAAAGGATCGGTCATTGCCATTTCGTATGATCCTTACCAGCTCGACTTGACGACGCCAGGGATCAGGCCCTTGTTGGCCAGATCACGCAACTGGACGCGGCAAAGCCGGAACTTGCGGTAGTAAGCGCGCGGACGGCCGGTCAGCTCGCAGCGGTTGCGGATGCGCGTCGGATTACCGTTGCGCGGCACTTCCGCCATCTTGAGGCGGGCGATCAGGCGCTCGGTTTCATCGAGCGACTCATCCTTTGCCTGAGCCTTCAGCCGCGCGTAACGACCGGCGTACTTCTTCGCCAGCTGCTTGCGCTTCTCATTCTTGTTGATCGAACTCAGTTTCGCCATGACTTAAGTTCACTTTTCCTTTGTCCGCTGCCCGGCGAAGGGCAGCGCGTTATGGGTTCAGGCGGCCTGCTTCTCTTCACCTTCCTTGGGGAAGGGGAAGTTGAACAGACGCAGCAGCTCGCGGGCTTCGTCATCGGTCTTCGCCGAGGTGGCGATGATGATGTCCATGCCGCGGACCTTTTCGATCTTGTCGTAGCTGATTTCCGGGAAGATCAGCTGCTCTTTCAGGCCCATGGCATAATTGCCACGACCGTCGAAGCTCTTCGGATTCAGGCCACGGAAGTCGCGGATGCGGGGCATCGCGATGGTGACGAGACGGTCAAGGAATTCATACATGCGCTCACGGCGCAGCGTGACCTTGACGCCGATCGGCATGCCTTCGCGCAGCTTGAACGTCGCGATGGACTTCTTCGCCTTCGTGATGACCGGCTTCTGGCCAGCGATCAGTTCCAGCTCGGCAGCCGCCGTCTCGACCTTTTTCTTGTCCTGCGTGGCTTCACCGACGCCCATGTTGAGGACAATCTTGTCGAGGCGGGGAACCGCCATCGGGTTGGTGTAGCCGAACTTTTCGACCATGGCCTTGACGATGCGCTCGTCATAATCGCGCTTGAGGCGCGGAATGTAGCGATCACCCATTGATCAGCTCCCCGGACTTGACGGCGACACGGACCTTCTTGCCGTCGCGGGTTTCGAAACGGACGCGCGTGGCCTGACCGGTCTTCGGGTCGGCGATCGCCACCTTGGAGATGGCCATCGGGGCTTCGCTGCGCTCCAGGCCACCCTGCGGGTTGGTCTGGGTCGGCTTGCGATGACGCGTGGCGATGTTCACGCCGGCGACGACAAGCTTGCCTTCGCGCGGGAGAACCTGGGTCACGGCACCGGTCTTGCCCTTGTCCTTGCCGGACAGGACGACGACGGTGTCACCCTTTTTGATCTTGGCGGATGCCATGGTTACAACACCTCCGGAGCCAGGCTGATGATCTTCATCGCACCGCGCGCACGCAGTTCGCGGACCACCGGGCCAAAGATGCGTGTGCCGATCGGCTCCTGATTCTTGTTGATCAGGACGGCCGCGTTCGAATCGAACCGGATCACCGAACCGTCGGGACGGCGGATGTCCTTGGCAGTACGCACGATGACGGCACGGTGCACGTCACCCTTCTTCACGCGGCCACGCGGGCTCGCGTCCTTGACCGACACCACGATGATGTCGCCGACGCCGGCGGTGCGACGCTTGGAGCCACCCAGTACCTTGATGCACTGGACGCGCTTCGCGCCACTGTTGTCCGCGACGTCGAGGTTGGATTGCATCTGGATCATTGATCCGCTTCCTTCTCAACTGGCTTTCCGGAACAAGTCCGGGAGTTCCAAAAACATTCCCGCGAAAGGGGGCTCAGGCTTCCGCCGCGGCCTTCGGCTTGGTGTGCGTGTCGACACGGTCGAGCACACGCCAGGTCTTCTGCTTCGAGATCGGCCGGGTCTCCTCGATCCGGACGGTCTCGCCTTCGCGAAACTCGTTGCCCTCGTCATGGGCGTGATACTTCTTCGAAAGACGGATGATCTTGGCATAGAGCGGGTGCTTCACCCGGCGCTCCACCTTGACCACCACGGTCTTGTCGCCCTTGTCGGACACCACAGTGCCCTGAAGAATGCGCTTCGGCATCAGTCTGTCCTTCAGTTCGCTGCGCCAGCGGCGGAGCGCTGGGTCTGCAGGGTCTTGATGCGGGCGATGGTGCGACGCACTTCACGCACACGCGCCGGGCGCTCAAGCTGGCCGGTGGCCGCCTGGAAACGCAGGTTGAACGCCTCGCGCTTCAATTCGCCCAGGGCTTCGGCCAGCTGGTCGTCGCTCTTCTGGCGCAGATCGTCAGTAACCTTTGCCATGATCATTCGCCTCCGAGGTGCGAGGTGTCGCCCAGACGGGCCACGACCTTGGTCTTGATCGGCAGCTTCATGGCCGCGCGGCTGAATGCCTCGGCGGCGAGCGGGCCGGGAACGCCGTCCAGCTCGAACATGATGCGGCCAGGCTTGACGCGGGCTGCCCAGTAATCGGTGCTGCCCTTGCCCTTACCCATACGGACTTCGGCCGGCTTGGAGCTGACCGGAACGTCCGGGAAGATACGGATCCACAAGCGTCCCTGACGCTTGATATGACGCGTGATCGCACGGCGGGCCGCTTCGATCTGGCGCGAGGTGATCCGCTCGGGTTCCAGGGCCTTGAGGCCATAGGCGCCAAAGTTGAGATCGGTACCGCCCTTGGCAGCGCCGTGGATACGGCCCTTGTGCGCCTTGCGGAACTTCATTTTTTTCGGTTGAAGCATCTGCTTGTTCCTATCCTAAGGCGTCAGCGTGCCGGGCGGACGCCAGAGGTCTGCGCCTCAAGCATCAGCCGGTCAGTGGCCATCGGATCATGGGCGAAGATCTCACCCTTGAAGATCCACACCTTGATTCCGCACACGCCATAAGCAGTGTGGGCTTCGGCTTCGGCATAGTCGACGTTCGCGCGCAGGGTGTGCAGCGGAACGCGGCCTTCGCGATACCATTCGGTGCGGGCGATTTCCGCGCCGCCAAGACGGCCGGCGCAGTTGATCCGGATGCCTTCGGCGCCAAGACGCATGGCCGACTGCACGGCGCGCTTCATGGCGCGACGGAAGGCGACCCGGCGTTCGAGCTGATCAGCGATGCCTTGGGCCACCAACTTCGAATCGACTTCCGGCTTGCGGATTTCGACGATGTTGAGGCTGACTTCGCTGCCGGTCATCGCCTGGAGCTGCTTCTTCAGCTTGTCGATGTCGGCGCCCTTCTTGCCGATGATCACGCCGGGGCGTGCGGCATAGATGGCGATGCGGCACAGCTTGGCCGGACGCTCGATGACCACCTTGGAAATGGCAGCCTGCGGCAGCGTCTTCATCACGAACTTGCGGATCTTGAGGTCTTCAAGAAGCATGCGGCCATAGTCGCCGCGTTCGGCGAACCAGCGGCTGTCCCAGGTACGGTTGACCTGGAGACGCAGGCCGATCGGGTTGGATTTGTGGCCCATCTTACGCCTCTTCCCTTTCCTCGACGACGATCCGGATGCGGCTGAAAGGCTTCAGGATCCGGGTCGACTTGCCGCGACCGCGCGTTGCGAAACGCTTCATGGTCATCGACTTGCCAACGCTGGCTTCCTTGACGACCAGCGCGTCGACATCGAGGTTGTGATTGTTTTCCGCATTGGCGATGGCCGAAGCCAGAACCTTGCGAACGTCAACCGCCATGCCCTTCTTGGAGAAGGTCAGGACGTTGAGCGCGTCTTCGGCCTTGCGGCCACGGATCAGCGCGGCAACGAGGTTGAGCTTCTGGGCCGAGCCACGGATGGTGGTGCCGACAGCCAAAGCTTCCTTTTCGCCAACGCGGCGGGGTGCAGCAGGCTTACCCATTAGCGCTTGCCCTTCTTGTCCGCGGCATGGCCGGGGAAGAAGCGGGTCGGTGCGAATTCACCGAGCTTCATGCCGACCATGTCTTCCGTCACAGAGACGGGGACATGCTTGCGTCCGTTGTAGACGTTGAACGTCAGACCAACGAACTGGGGGAGAATGGTCGAGCGACGCGACCAGGTCTTGATCGGCGTGCGGCCACCGTTTTCGGCAGCAGCCTCGGCCTTCTTGAGAAGGCTGAGTTCGACGAACGGACCCTTCCAGACAGAGCGGGCCATGGCTTACCTCTTCTTCTTCGCGTGACGCGACCGGATGATCATCTTGTCGGTCGACTTGTTGTGACGGGTGCGCGCACCCTTTGTCGGCTTGCCCCACGGGGTAACCGGATGACGGCCACCCGAGGTCCGGCCTTCACCACCGCCGTGCGGGTGGTCGACCGGGTTCTTGGCAACGCCGCGGGTCAGCGGACGCTTGCCCAGCCAGCGGTTGCGACCGGCCTTGGCGAGATTGGTGTTGGCGTTGTCGGGGTTCGACACGGCACCGATCGAGCCCATGCAGTCGCCGCGGACGTAACGCTGTTCACCCGAACCGAGACGCACGATCACCATGCCGCGGTCACGACCGACGAGCTGGGCGTAGGTGCCGGCCGAACGGGCGATTTGCGCACCCTTGCCCGGCTTCATCTCGATGTTGTGGATGATCGTGCCGACCGGAATCTGGGACAACAGCATCGCGTTGCCAGGCTTCACGTCAACCTTGGAGCCGGCAACCACCTTGTCACCGACAGCGAGGCGCTGCGGAGCGATGATGTACGACTGTTCGCCGTCCTCATAGGTGATGAGGGCGATGAACGCGCTGCGGTTGGGGTCATACTCCAGACGCTCGACGGTCGCGGGCACGTCCCACTTGCGGCGCTTGAAATCGATGAAACGATAGCGCTGCTTGTGGCCTCCGGCGATCCCGCGCGAGGTCACATGGCCCTGATTGTTGCGGCCACCGGTCTTGCGCTTACCTTCGGTCAGCGACTTGACCGGCTTGCCCTTCCACAGGGCAGAGCGGTCAACGAGGACCAGGCCGCGGCGGCCGGGGCTCGTCGGATTATATTGCTTGAGTGCCATTAGTTATTGACCCCCTGCGTGACGTCGATGCTGTCGCCTTCCTTGAGGGTCACGACGGCCTTCTTGACATCGGAGCGCGTGTAGGGACGACCCTTCCACTTCTTGGTCTTGCCCTTGACGATCAGCGTGTTCACCTTGGTGACGCTGACGTTGAACAGGGCTTCGACCGCTGCCTTGATGCTTGGCTTGGTCGCGTCCTTGGCGACGCGGAAGACAACAGCGTTGTGTTCCGACGCCATGGTCGACTTTTCGGTGATGACCGGGCTGAGCACCACGTCATAGTGACGGGTGTCGACCGCTGCTGATTGCTTCTTAGCCATTGCAACGGACCTCCAGCTGTTCGACAGCGGCACGGGTCAGCACCAGCGTGTCATGCTTCAGGATGTCATAGACGTTGGCACCGATCACCGGCAGCAGGTTGACGCCACCGATGTTGGCCGATGCGCGGGCAAAGCTGACGTTGGTCGCGTCACCGTCAATGAACAGGGCGCGGTTGACGCCGAGCTTGGCGAGCTGGCCGGCCAGAGTCTGGGTCTTGCCGCTGGCGACGTCGAGATTGTCGACAACGATCAGCGAACCACCCTTGGCCTTGGCCGAGAGCGCCATCTTGAGACCGAGTGCGCGAACCTTCTTGTTCAGCGAATGGCCAAAGGTGCGGGCCCGGGGACCATGCGCCTTGCCACCACCGATGAAGATCGGGGCGCGACGATCGCCGTGACGGGCGGTACCGCCGCCCTTCTGGCGACCGAACTTCTTGCCGGTGCGGGCAACTTCGCTGCGCTCGCGGGCGGCACGGGCCGGACCACGGCGCTTTTCGAGCTGCCAGGTGACGACGCGGTGCAGGATGTCTGCACGCGGCTCCAGACCGAAGATGGCATCGTTGAGTTCGATGTCACCCTTGGCGGCGGAACCGTCGAGCGTCTGAATCTTGATCTTCATGGCGCTCAAGCCTCCGTTGCTTCGTTGGCGTCAGCAGCCGGGGCGGCTTCGACCTGCGGTTCGACGGGAGCAACAACCTGCGCGGTGCGGGCGGCGACCGGATAGGGCGCTTCGGCGTGGCGATCGATCTTCACCGCGTCGCGGACGAGCAGCCATGCTCCCTTCGAGCCAGGGACCGAGCCCTTGACGAAGAGGAGGCCACGTTCGGCGTCGGTGCGGACGATTTCGAGGTTCTGCTGCGTGCGGTTGCGCGCACCCATGTGACCGGCCATTTTCTTGTTCTTGAAAACGCGGCCCGGATCCTGGCGGTTACCCGTCGAACCATGGGCACGGTGCGAGATGGAAACGCCGTGCGTCGCACGCATACCACCAAAGCCCCAACGCTTCATGGCACCGGCAAAGCCCTTGCCCTGCGTGGTGCCGCTGACATCGACCATCTGGCCGGCGACGAAATGGTCTGCGGAAATTTCGGTGCCGACATCGACAAGGGCGTCGTCCGCGACGCGGAATTCGACAACCTTCGCCTTTGGCTCGACTTCGGCCTTGCCGAATTGGCCACGCTGCGGCTTTGCTACATTCTTCGCCTTGACCGAACCGGCACCCAGCTGAAGAGCGACATAGCCATCGGTTTCAGCAGTACGCTGACCGACGACCTGGCACCCTTCAAGGGCCAGAACGGTAACGGGAACATGACGGCCATCCTCTTGGAACAGCCGGGTCATCCCCACCTTCTTGGCGATCACGCCAGTGCGCATGATCTTTGCTCCTACAGAGGCCCCCTGCACCATTGCCGGGGGCTTGCCAGCCCAGATTGTCATGCGTCGCCCCGTCCGGGCTGAAGTGCCAAGCCTTGCGGCGCTGGCGAGACGGGGGACGCAGCCCGGATCGTTTATGGATGATCCGGCGGTATCCCTTGCTGACCGGCAACCTATCGGTCTCCGGGCAGTTTGACCGGCTGTCAGGCCAGTCGGATTTCGACGTTCACGCCGGCAGCCAGGTCGAGCTTCATCAACGCATCGACGGTCTGCGGCGTCGGCTGCACGATGTCGAGCAGCCGCTTGTGGGTGCGAACCTCAAACTGCTCGCGCGACTTCTTGTCGACATGCGGGCCGCGGTTCACGGTGAACTTTTCAATGCGCGTCGGCAGAGGGATCGGACCGCGAATCAGCGCGCCGGTGCGGCGGGCGGTTTCCGCAATTTCGTTGGTGGCCTGGTCAAGGACGCGATGGTCGAAGGCCTTGAGGCGAATGCGGATATTCTGCGTGTCCATGGTGTTACCCAAATAATCCCGTTTACCGATGCGAAAGAGCCGAACGGGGCCACCCGAAGAGGCCGAAGCCTGCTGCGGGACACCCCGTCAATTCCAACTGTTTGGCAAAATACCAAGCCGCCCGAATCACCTGACCCGGGCGGCGTTGGCGTGCCTATATTACTTCGTGATCGTGCCGACAACCCCTGCGCCGACGGTCCGGCCACCTTCGCGGATGGCGAAGCGCAGACCCTGGTCCATGGCGATCGGAGCGATCAGCTTCACGCCGATGGTGACATTGTCGCCAGGCATGATCATTTCGGTGCCTTCCGGCAGGATCACTTCGCCCGTCACGTCGGTCGTGCGGAAGTAGAACTGCGGGCGGTAGTTGTTGAAGAACGGCGTGTGACGGCCGCCTTCGTCCTTCGACAGGACATAGACTTCGGCCGAGAACTCGGTGTGCGGGGTGATCGAACCCGGCTTGGCGAGAACCTGGCCACGCTCAACGTCTTCACGCTTGGTGCCACGCAGCAGCGCGCCGATGTTGTCGCCGGCTTCACCGCGGTCGAGCAGCTTGCGGAACATTTCGACGCCGGTGCAGGTCGTCTTGACGGTGTCCTTGATGCCGACGATTTCGACTTCTTCACCAACGTTGATGACGCCGGTTTCGACACGGCCGGTGACAACGGTACCACGGCCCGAGATCGAGAACACGTCTTCGATCGGCATCAGGAACGGCTGATCGATCGGACGCTCCGGCTGCGGGATCCAGGTGTCGACAGCGCGCATCAGTTCGAGAATGGCTTCACGACCGATGGTGTCGTTCGAACCATCGAGGGCAGCCACGGCCGAACCCTTGATGATCGGAATATTGTCGCCGTCGAAATCGCGCTTCGACAGTTCTTCACGGATTTCCAGCTCGACCAGCTCGAGGATTTCGGGGTCGTCGACCAGGTCAACCTTGTTCATGAAGACGACCATGGTCGGCACGCCGACCTGCTTGGCGAGCAGGATGTGCTCCTTGGTCTGCGGCATCGGGCCGTCGGTGGCCGAAACGACGAGAATCGCGCCGTCCATCTGGGCAGCACCGGTGATCATGTTCTTCACATAGTCAGCGTGACCCGGGCAGTCGACGTGCGCATAGTGGCGCGCTTCGGTTTCATATTCGACGTGGGCGGTCGAAATGGTGATGCCGCGTTCACGCTCTTCGGGAGCCTTGTCGATGTTGGCATAGTCAACGAAGGTGGCGCCACCGGTTTCGGCGAGCACCTTGGTGATCGCAGCGGTCAGCGAGGTCTTGCCATGGTCGACGTGACCGATGGTACCAATGTTGCAGTGCGGCTTCGTCCGCTCAAATTTAGCCTTGGCCATTGTTCACTTCCTCAAAAACGAAGGGTTGTTTCATCAGTCGGACGAGCGCCTGTCTGAATCAGGCGCCGCCCTTAATCACTCTTGTCCGATCAGGCAAGCTTCGCCTTGACCTCGTCGGCGACGTTCTGCGGAACTTCCTCATAGTGGGAGAACTGCATCGAGTAGTTCGCCCGGCCCTGGGTGAAGGAACGCAGCTGGTTGACGTAACCGAACATGTTGGCCAGCGGCACCATGGCTTCGACGACCTGGGCGTTGCCCCGGCTGTCAGTGCCCTGGATCATGCCGCGACGGCTGTTCAAGTCGCCAATCACGTCACCCATATATTCCTCTGGCGTCACCACCTCGACCTTCATCACCGGTTCGAGAAGCTTGATGCCAGCCTTGGATGCCACTTCGCGCATCGCACCACGGCCGGTGATTTCGAACGCCAGTGCCGACGAGTCGACGTCGTGATAGGCGCCGTCATACAGCGTGATCTGGAAGTCGATGATCGGGAAGCCGACGAGATGGCCGTTTTCGGCCGTTTCGCGCATGCCCTTTTCAACCGAGGGGATATATTCCTTGGGAATATTGCCGCCCTTGACTTCATCGACAAAGGTGATGCCCGAACCGCGCTCACCCGGCTGGACCTTCAGCTTGACGCGACCGAACTGGCCGGTGCCGCCCGACTGCTTCTTGTGGGTGAAGTCGACATCGACCGGCTTGGCCAGCGTTTCACGATACGCCACCTGCGGCGCACCGACATTGGCTTCGACCTTGAACTCGCGACGCATGCGGTCGACGATGATGTCGAGGTGCAGTTCGCCCATGCCTTTGATGATCGTCTGACCCGATTCGTGATCGGTCGAAACGCGGAACGAGGGATCCTCGGCCGACAGGCGGTTGAGCGCGATGCCCATCTTTTCCTGGTCAGCCTTGGTCTTGGGTTCCACCGACAGTTCGATGACCGGCTCGGGGAATTCCATGCGCTCAAGGATGATCGGTGCCCGTTCGGCGCACAGCGTGTCACCGGTCGTCGTTTCCTTCAGACCCGCGAGCGCGACGATGTCGCCGGCATTGGCCTCTTCAATGTCTTCGCGGTTGTTGGAATGCATCAGCAGCATGCGGCCGATCTTTTCCTTCTTGCCCTTCACCGAGTTCAGGTAGCTGCCCTTGGTCAGCGTGCCCGAATAGATGCGGACGAAGGTGAGCGAACCGACGAACGGGTCGTTCATGATCTTGAACGCCAGCGCGCTGAACGGCGCATCATCGGCGGTCGCACGGCTGTCCGGCTGGTCCGTGTCGGGGTTGACGCCCTGCACGTCCTCAATGTCGAGCGGCGACGGCAGATAGTCAACGACCGCGTCGAGCAGCGGCTGAACGCCCTTGTTCTTGAACGCCGAACCGCACAGCACCGGAACGAACGCCTGCTTCAGCGTGCCCTTGCGGATCAGCGCCTTGAGCGTCGGGACGTCGGGCTCATTGCCTTCGAGATAGGCTTCCATCGCGTCATCGTCCTGCTCGACGGCAAGCTCGATCAGCTTTTCGCGATATTCGGCGGCCTTGTCCTTCAGGTCGTCGGGGATTTCGGTATATTCGAATTCGGCGCCCAGGCTTTCATCCTTCCAGATGATTCCGCGCTGGTTGACCAGATCGACCAGGCCCTTGAAGTCGCCTTCGGCGCCGATCGGCAAATAGAGGACAGCCGGGGTAGCGCCGAGACGGTCGATGATCGTCTGGACGCAATAATAGAAATTGGCACCGGTGCGGTCGAGCTTGTTGATGAAGCACATCCGCGGAACCTTGTACTTGTCCGCCTGGCGCCACACGGTTTCCGACTGCGGCTCAACGCCGGCGACGCCATCAAAGGCGGCGACAGCACCGTCGAGCACGCGCAACGAACGCTCGACTTCAATGGTGAAGTCGACGTGTCCCGGCGTGTCGATGATGTTCAGCCGATGCTCGGGACCATTGCCTTCTTCGGCCTTCCACAGACAGGTGGTGGCGGCGGAGGTGATGGTGATGCCGCGCTCCTGCTCCTGCTCCATCCAGTCCATCGTCGCGGCACCATCGTGCACTTCGCCGATCTTGTAGGACTTGCCGGTGTAATAGAGGATGCGCTCGGTCGTCGTGGTCTTGCCGGCGTCAATGTGCGCCATGATACCGAAATTGCGATATCTCTCGAGCGGATGGCTGCGGGCCATGGTCTTTACTCCTGTGCCGGTCCGGTGCTGTGCCGGGGGCGGCGGTGCGAATGAAGGGGTTCGGTCGCCCCTTCCAGCCAGTCATGACAATCCGGTGACAGTCATTGTGGCGGAAGGGGAAAACCGGAACGCGCTTACCAGCGATAGTGGCTGAAGGCGCGGTTGGCTTCGGCCATGCGGTGCGTATCTTCGCGCTTCTTGACGGCGTTGCCGCGGTTGTTCGAAGCGTCGAGGATTTCGCCCGACAGACGGCCGGCCATGGTCGGCTCGCTGCGGTTGCGCGCGGCGGTGATCAGCCAGCGGATGGCCAGGGCCTGAGCCCGCTCATGGCGGACTTCGACCGGCACCTGATAGGTCGCACCACCGACGCGGCGGCTGCGCACTTCAATGCCCGGCTTCACATTGTTCAGCGCGTCATGGAACACGCCGAGCGGCTCCTTCTTCGCCTTGGCTTCAACGGTTTCCAGCGCGCCATAGACGATGGCTTCAGCGACGGCTTTCTTGCCGTCATACATCACGCTGTTCATGAATTTGGTCAGAACCACATCCCCGAAACGGGGATCCGGCAGAATTTCCCGACGTTCGGGACGACGACGACGTGCCATGGTAGGTCTCCTTATCCCGGCCGATTACTTGGGACGCTTCGCGCCGTACTTCGAACGGCTCTGCTTGCGGTCCTTGACGCCCTGCGTGTCGAGCACGCCGCGCAGCACATGGTAGCGCACGCCCGGAAGGTCGCGCACACGGCCGCCGCGGATGAGCACGACGCTGTGCTCCTGCAGGTTGTGGCCTTCGCCGGGGATGTAGGTGATGACCTCGCGGCTGTTGGTCAGACGGACCTTGGCCACCTTGCGGAGAGCCGAGTTCGGCTTCTTCGGGGTCGTCGTGTAAACGCGGGTGCAAACGCCGCGCTTTTGCGGGTTCGCTTCCATCGCCGGGACCTTGGATTTCGTCTTCTGCAAAACCCGGCCCTTGCGGACAAGCTGGTTAATCGTAGGCATGAAGTCTTCACCTAATAGCTGGTTACTCTGCATCAGCGGCTTGCCCATCGGACGCTTGTCCCATGAACGCGAAAAGTGCCGGATGGCGCGAACGCCCCCGGACCGATCACCGATTCAAACAGTGTTCAGGCAATATGTGTTTGCCCGAAATCCGCGAATCCGCCGGACAAACCAGCGACCCCAAGTCTTTCGGACGAGCGCGCCCCTAGCGCCAGACGCGCCCGCCGTCA
Organism: Sphingomonas lacunae; assembly: GCF_012979535.1. Lineage (NCBI taxonomy): Bacteria > Pseudomonadati > Pseudomonadota > Alphaproteobacteria > Sphingomonadales > Sphingomonadaceae > Sphingomonas > Sphingomonas lacunae. The sequence continues at coordinate 1,112,990 of NZ_CP053015.1, read as the reverse complement.
ATGGTTGCGGTCGAAACCGGGCCTGCCGCTTGCCGTCCCCCTAGCGGGCGGCAGCGACATGGGCGCCGATGGCATCCTGTGCCTGTTTCGCCTCGGGGAAAAAGAAGATCGGCCAATCGTGGATCATACCGGCGCGCTCGTCGAGGCTGATACCGGGCAGCTTCGCCTTGAGGCTGCGCGAATCCATGACCAATATGTCATCGCCCCCGGCAAACACCTGCATCGGCGGCAATCCGTCCCAATTGCCGTGGATCGGGGAAACGCGCGGATCGCTCGGCGGCAGATCGCGGGCATAGAGCTTGCCGGCGTCACGAATGCCGCGGATGCGCAAAATGGCGTCACGCTTCTCTATTTCGGCCTGTTCGGCATGGGGCGCCTCGGCATCGAGCCAGGGACAGATCAGGCTGAGCGCGGCAGGCAAGCGCAGGCCGGCGTCGCGCGCCGCCATCGCTGTCACTGCCGTCAGGCCGCCACCCGCCGAATCGCCGCCCATGACGAACGGACCTGGCACCTGATCCAGATAGTGCCGATAGACCGCCATGGCATGAGCCGTCGTTTCCAGCGCATCATGTTCAGGGGCGAGCGGATAATAGGGCACAGTGATTGCCACGCCGTGCCGTTCGACAATGTTGACCAGGGCATTCCAGTGGAAGGGGCTGATGGCAAAAACATAGCCGCCGCCATGCCAGAACAGCATATGCCCCTTGGGCGTCGCCCCGCCCCTGGGTGACAGGTGAAACATCGGCAGGCCGTTGAAATTCTCTTCGCGCACATCAATGCGGGAACGGTGTTTGGCGGTCGGTGATGGCACAGGCAGGGCCCGCGCCGCCGCGATCACCTTGGGCATATCCGGGCCGCCGTTGAAATTCTTGCTGACATAGCCCGTAAGCCGCAAAAAACTCCCAAAAAGTCTGGCACTTACACTCGGCATGGCTTCCCCCTCACCCTCATTCGGCAGGGTCTGGTAGAGGCTGCTGCGGAGCCGAATAGCCGCTCTACCTCGCCATCTACCTGCCCGCTGTCGCGACCAGAGTGGCAAAGCCGTCACCGCCTGTCAAAACATCAAAAGCCCAGCGCAAACCGAACCGCTGCGCCCAGATCGTCGCCCGCCGCCTGAACATGCCCCGGCTCGTCGCGCCAGAATCCGTTCAGTGTCAGCACACCGCCCCAGGCAGGAACCGTCCACGCGGCTTCGACAACATGCTCCCGCCCGACCGGCGCCAGTGGCATAGTGACGCGCCCGTGGGTGGCCATCAATGTCGCATAATCATAGCCGGTCGGCACATCGAGCAACAAGCCGCCGGCCTCAACGCGGAGAGGCTGCGCCACCCGCAGCGCCAAATGGTCGCCAGCGACCAACAGGTCCCGTTGCGCGACATCCAGCGCCCACGCACGGGTGCGGATCGGCGAACTTCCCGCGACCAGACCCGCCGAGCGCGCATGGGTCCACCCTTCGCGCCATTGCAGGTCGATGCGCGAGCGCTGACCCAGTTCCACCCTTGCATGGCCATCGATCAGCACGCTCCGCGCACCGGCGCCACCCAAAAGCGCCGACCAGCGAGCGCCAAGCAAACTGGCGTTCTCCGTCAGCATCGTGGCCGTCAGCCGCCCTTCCCATTGTGAGGACCCGACCACAACAGTTCGATCCACGCCAAACGACCACAAGGCATAGCGTGACTGCCGATCCAGCATCGCCGGATCATGCTGTCGCCTGGCGCGCAGCAAAGCATCCACGTCGCCCTGTTCCGCCGACACGGCGAGTGTCGATCCCGGCGCCACCGCAACGCGCACTGCCGAGCCAGTGACACTGCGGAAGCCCAGGAGACGGGCAGAGTAGGCGGGATCGGCCACGACAAAGGCGTTACCATCGCGCCCGCCCATCATGGCAGTCAGCGCATCGACGCTCCGATTGGCCGAGAGGCCAACGCTGGCCACGGAAGACAGGCGCATGATCATGCTGCCAGCGAGCAGGCGCGCTTCGTGGCGTTGGTCGGGACCAACGTGAAGCGGCATCAGATCAGCATGGCCGCGCCCAGGATCCACCGAAACGGAAAAGGCGACAGCGGAACCGCCGGCGGAAAAATCGCGACCCCTTGCAGCCAGAGCGGGAAACAAGGCAGGTCGGCCATTCATCGGCATGGCCATTAGGCGATTGAGATGGAGTTCATACGCTCTCTGATATCCGTCGAGCATCACGGCAGGCGCAGCGTCACGCACGGCCGCATCACCCATGGCTCCGGAATAACCGCCAAGCAGCCTGTCTGCCGGAAGAGCAATTGATGTGCCCGCCAATGTCGTCGCACCCTGTGGGGCAAAGGCCCTGGGAATATTGAGGATACCGCGCCCGTTAACACTGTCGGTTCCAAGCGGCCCGACATCCGTGGCCGTAGTCAACAAAAGATCGACAATCTGCTTGCCGCTGAGATTGGGAAAGGCCTGGGCCAGCAGCGTAGCAGCGCCGGCAATCTGCGGGGCCGAATAGGATGTGCCACTGACCACAAAGACAAAGCTGCCATCGGTCGTCACCTCCCGGCGCAGATCGCCATTGTCATAATCACAACACAGCCGGTCCCCCAGCGCGAGAAGATAGTTTGAAGCACTGGCGCCGGCACGATTGGAGAAACTGGAGATTGCGCCCGTTTCACTGTTCGCGCCTGCGACAATGACCAGTCCGTTACCCGCTTGCAGCACGGCTCTGGCAAACGGGTCGGGATTGGACGGGTCAACTGCCGGATCAGTGCTCTCGCCATTATTGCCCGCGGACACAATAATGAGCACCCCTGCAGCCGTAGCCCTGTCAACGGCATCGAGAAGGACCGATGTGGGCGCCCCTCCACCAAGCGAAATATTGACTATCCGCGTGCCGGCCGAAACGGCGCGGTCCAGGCCGGCTGCGATTGCTACGTCAGAAAAGCGGCATCCGCGGTCGCGTCCAGACGCACTACCATCCAGACAGCTGCCCGGCCGATCGGCGCGCAAAGCCAGCAATGTGGCGCCCCAGGCTATGCCGACAGTGCCTCGATCATTTCTCGCCCCCAAGAGTAACTGTGCAACATTGGTCCCATGCCCGTCACTGCCGACATCATCAAAACCTCTCGCGCCGCCGGCAACATCTGCAGACATGGGATGCAAGCGCCCGGCAAACTCGGGACTGTCGGCATCAATGCCTGAGTCAATGATCGCCACTGTCACGCCTGCACCACTGACACCGCGGCCCCAAGCGATACTGGCGTCATGATAATTCGCGCCATCAGACCGGAGATACTCCTGGGTATTGAAATTTTCGACCGGCACGGAAGGCGGCGTCGGCGTCGGAGCGGGCGTCGACACGGCTGGGGGCGGCGGAGCCGCGATAACGGAGGGCGCCGTTTGGCCAGCACCGCCGCAACCACCGAGCAACAAGGCGCCTATTGGCAAGGTGCCATTGAAAAAGCGCCGCCTCTCCTGCCCATTGGGCCTGAATCTGGCTGTCATGCCCATGTCCTGCCATGCCTCTGCCGAGATGATCGGCACACTTGATCCCCGGCCATGCGATGGACCACAGCCTGTCAACAAAGGGTTAGCAGAGGCTTGCAGCGCAAGCATTTTCATGACTAAAGCCGCCGATGCCATCGCTTCTCGACGTCAGCCTGCTGTCGCAGCATATCGACTGCTGGATCTTTGATCTCGACAACACGCTGTATTCACCCAAGCTTGGAATTTTCGCGCAGATTGACGTGCGGATGGGCGCCTTCATCATGCAAATTGTCGGATGCGACGCCACAGAGGCCCGGACAATCCAAAAGCGCTATTTTCATGATCATGGCACCACTCTGGCAGGAATGATGCGTCATCATGGTGTGGCTGCCGATGACTTCCTTGAATTTGTTCATGACATTGACTTGGCAAATCTCGAACCTGACGCTGTTTTGCGCGAAACGCTGTCAAAACTCCCGGGGTCACGCCACATCTTCACAAATGCCGACGCCAGTTACGCTACGCGAATATTGACGCGAATCGGCATTGATGACCTCTTCCAATCTATTGTCGACATCAGGGCAACTGACTATTCGCCCAAACCCGAACAGGACGCCTATGGGCATCTGTTTCGGCTTATCCCTGATATGCAGCCGACGAACACATTGTTTGTCGACGACATGTCCCGAAATCTGCGACCTGCTCATGCTTTGGGTATCACGACAGTCTGGCTCGATAACGGAAGCGAGGCTGGCAACAGGGACCATGATCCGGCCCATGTCGATCACCACATCAACAACCTGCATGACTGGCTCCGTGCCATCACCGGCTGCTGAGCGTTTGCGGCCTTAATGAGAACGAGGAAAGATGATGAGCGAGGATATCAAGGCCATTGTTGAAGCCGCTTGGGAGGATCGAGCTGCCATCAATCCTTCCACGTCCGGCCCGGTGCGCGCAGCTGTGGCGGAAGCGCTCGCGCTTCTGGATTCCGGCAGGGCGAGGGTCGCAGAGGCACGGGAAGACGGTTCCTGGCAGGTCCACCAATGGCTTAAGAAGGCCGTCCTACTGTCATTCCGGCTTAACGACAATCGGGTCATAGAAGGCCCGGATCACGCTAACTGGTTCGACAAGGTTCCTTCCAAATTCAGCCATTGGACTGATCAACAGTTTCGTGCCGCGGGCTTTCGCGCAGTGCCCGGCGCCATCGTGCGGCAGGGTGCCCATATCGGCAAAGGGGTTGTCCTGATGCCGAGTTTTGTCAACATCGGCGCACATGTTGGCGAGAACACGATGGTCGACACTTGGGCTACCGTCGGCAGCTGCGCACAAATAGGTGCCAACGTCCATCTTTCGGGAGGTGTGGGCATCGGCGGCGTTTTGGAGCCCCTGCAAGCCGAGCCAGTAATCATCGAAGATGACTGTTTCATTGGCGCCCGATCGGAAGTGGTGGAAGGAGTCCGGGTGGAACGCGGTGCTGTTCTGGCCATGGGCGTATTCATTTCATCGACCAGCAAAATCATTGACCGGACGACTGGAGAAGTCTTCATCGGTCGCGTGCCAGCTTACTCGGTTGTCGTTCCGGGTTCGATCCCCGGCAAGCCTCTGCCGGATGGGAGTGCCGGCCCGGCCCTGTCATGCGCGGTTATCGTAAAACGGGTCGATGCTCAAACTCGAGCCAAGACTGCAATCAATGACCTGTTGCGCGATTGACGAAACTATTCGTGTCAATTGCGCCACAATGGACTGAATAAGTGCTCACAGCATGTTGTCGATTATTTGACGGTAACCTTTGGGCGCCTATGAGAGCATCATGACGTTCTGGACAAAAGCGCGAAGCACCCCCTGTATCGCTGGCGTTGCGTTTCTGTCCGTTCTGGACCCGGTTGGTGCTTCGGCGCAACACTCCGACAGTGCGGCTGCCAGTGTCGGAACGGCCGACACCATAGTCTATTTGCCTTCAGAATTTGCGCGTTTTGCCCCTCGCACTGCTCTGGATATTGTCGACAAGATCCCAGATTTCTCTCTTTCGGAAACGAGAGATGATCGGGGACTTGGAGAGGCCAGCCAAAATGTCCTGATTAACGGCCAGCGGGTCGCGGGAAAGAGCAATGACGCCCGCACAACACTGGGCCAGATCGCGGCCGATGCCGTTGAAAGAATCGAGGTCACAGACGGAGCGCGACTCGGCATTCCCGGATTGAGTGGCCGAGTGGCCAATGTGATCGTCCGAAACCAGCAAATCAGTGTACAATTTCGCTGGGAGCTGCAGAACCGCCGGAATATCCCGGATCAATGGACGAGCGCATCCATGTCGGCAAGCGGTCGGCTGGGAACGACTGACTTCACACTCAGCCTGTCAAACAATGACGCGTCCCGGCGCGGTGGCCAAGGCCCCGAACTGGTCCTCGACGGCAATGGCCAGCTGCTTTTGTCTCGCTGGCAGCGCGATGTGTTCTTCATCGACAGCCCGAGGTTGGCAGGAACCATTCACCGGGAGTCTGCAGCAGGATCGGTTTTCAACGCAAGCCTGTCGGCAGAGCGTTATGATTTCAGAGTTGCTTTCGATGGCATCGCCACGCCGCTGCCCCCCGAGCCCTTGGTCGAGGAGACATTTCGTCAAACCGACAATAGCTGGAACGTCGAAGCTGGAGCAGATTACGAATTTCCGGTCGGCCCGGGCCGACTCAAGCTTATAGGGTTGCAGCGCTACGCCCATGGGCCACTTATGGCGACCTCGCGCGCGCGCCAGTCACTGCTGGGTGCAGTGGCGACCGGGACCCTTTATGAACGGACAGCCCGCGACGGCGAGAGCGTTCTGCGTGCCGAATTTGTTTGGGGCGAGGACGAAGAAAAGTGGCAAGCCGCGTTCGAGGGTGCCTATAATTTTCTGGAGGTTTCTTCTGCTGTCGGAACCTTGCGTCCCGATGGCAGCTATTCGCGGACCATTCTTCGCGGTGGCAATATCTTTGTCGACGAATGGCGCAGCAACATCTCACTGACTCGCGGTTGGCGGCTGAATGAGCACGTTTCCCTGCAAACGCTGATTGGCGCGGAGTTTAGCGAAATACGGCAAACGGGTGCCGGCGGACTGTCTCGGCAGTTCTGGCGGCCGAAGGGTTCAGCTACCCTGTCGTGGACAATGAGTCCGCGCCTGACGTTCAACGCGAGCCTCGAACGACAGGTGGGCCAACTCGACTTTCTCGATTTCAGTGCCGCCGTTGACCTGATCAATGGGGTAACCAATGCCGGCAACACTGCGTTGGTACCTGAGCAAAGTTGGCGCTTCGAAGGCCAACTGGTCAGATCGTTCGGCAGCGCAGGTTCAGTCACCCTTGGTGGCTATGGCGAAGCGATCAGTGACATTGTTGACCGCATTCCGGTCAATGCCACCGAAGAGAGTATCGGCAATCTGCCGACAGCGCGGCGATGGGGAATGATCGCGCGGGGGACATTGCTGCTGGACACGATCGGGTGGCGGGGCGGACGGATCAACGCCAGCAGCGAATTTCGCGACTCGCGTGTCCGCGATCCCATTACCGGCACCTTCCGGCGGATCAGCCAGGATCTGGTGAGACGCTGGAGCGTCGATATCAGGCACGACATCCCCGGAACCGACATCGCATGGGGCGGATCCCTATCCGAAGAGTTGAAAGCCCGGACGTTTCGACTCGACCAGCTGTTTGAAACATATCTCGATCAACCGATCGCGACAGTGTTTGTCGAGCATAAGAATGTCGCCGGCTTCACGGTTCGGCTGGGCCTGCGCAATGTGCTCAACGGCGAGGATTATATCCGCCGGGATTTCTATGTTGACCGGCGCGACGGGCCTATTGATTTCAGCGAGATTCAGACCCGTCGCATTCACCTGATCGGCGTGCTGACCATCAGCGGCACCTTTTAGCCCGGTCAGCGTTCCGACAGATAATAGCGGTCATTGGCCGACAGGTCGTTGGCGAGGTCATAAACAATTGGCTGCCCTGTGGGGATCTCGAGGCCGGTGATGTCGGCATCGGCGATGTTCGAGAGATGCTTGACCAGCGCGCGCAGACTGTTGCCATGGGCGGAGATCAGCACGCGCTTGCCGGCCTGCAGTTCCGGGACGATGCGGCTTTGCCAATAGGGCAGGACCCGGGCGATCGTGTCCTTGAGGCTTTCGGTCGATGGGATGGCGATGCCGGCATAGCGGCGGTCCTTGCTGAGATCGAATGCGCTGCCCGGTTCAAGCGGCGGCGGCGGGATGTCGAAGCTGCGGCGCCAGATCTTTACCTGATCGTCGCCATGCTTGGCTGCGGTCTCTGCCTTGTCGAGGCCGGTAAGTCCGCCATAGTGGCGTTCATTGAGGCGCCAGTCCTTTTCGACCGGCAGCCATAAGCGGCCCATTTCCTCCAGCGCGAGGTTCAGCGTCTTGATGGCGCGGGTTTGCAGGCTGGTGAAGCAGCAATCGAAATCGAGACCCTTGTCGCGCATCAGGCGGCCGGCGGCGCGGGCTTCCTCGACGCCCTTTTCGGTGACGTCGACATCCCACCAGCCGGTGAAGCGGTTTTCCAGATTCCACTGCGACTGGCCGTGGCGGATGAGGACAAGCTGGGGCATGGCGGGACTCCGTTTCGGGGATGTGCCGCGGCGATTAGGGCGGGGGCGGGCAGGGCGCAAGGGCGGGGTGAAGTGTACGGCCAGTTAGAGTGGGTATTCGCGAGTCCACCCAAAATTTAATCGCCCAGTTTCAATGTCATGAAGCGACTGAACGGATCGGGCCGATAATCCGCGAACGGTTCGCAATAAGAGAAGCCGAAACGCTGGTAGAGGGCGTGGGCGGCATCGAAGGCGGGCGATGAGCCGGTTTCGAGACTGAGCTGCCCAAGCCCTTCGGCCCGCGCCGTGGCGACAATGTGGGTGAGCATCGCCGCGCCCACCCCGCGCCGCTGGAAAGCGTCATGCGTTCGCATCGACTTGACCTCCCCCAGCACGGCATCATGCCTTTTGAGGGCTCCCATGCCGGCGAGGTCATCGCCATCCCAGATCGACCAGAAGGTGACGCCCGGTGCCTTCAGCCCCTCGACGTCGAGAAAATGGCAGCTGTCCGGCGGGGAGTTGGCGAGCATGCCGGCAAAATGCACGTCGAGCAGGGCGCGGATCGCCGCCCCTGAAAGATCGTCTTCGATGATGCGCATTTGCCCCATCCCCTTGCGCTAGCCCCCTTCACACCTCGTCGATCAGCTCCGCCAATGTCGCAAGGCAATCGCGGGCGAGCTGCATCGAGCGTTCGGGGCTCCAACCGGCGCGCGGATCGGCCAGATCGTCATGGTCCTTGAACGGCATTTCGAGCGTCAGCGCCATCGCGCCAAAGCGGTGCGCGAGCTGGTTAGTCGACATGGCGAGATTACCGGTACCCGGCGGCGAAACGGGATAGCCTTTTGCGGTCTGAAAATCAGGCGTACGCGCCGCCAGCCGCTGTGTGTAGCGGTGCAAGCGCGCCCGATGCGCGTCGATCAGGCCCGGAATACCCTCATAGCCGGCGATGAACACGGCCGGGATCGCCTCATCCCCGTGGATGTCCATGGCAATGTCGACGCCGCTTTCATCCATCGCATTGCGCACGCACAGCACTTCGGGGCTCTTGTCGTTGCTCGGCGTCGCCCATTCGCGGTTGAGATTGATGCCGACCGCATTGGTGCGCAAATGCCCGCGCCGCGAGCCATCGGGATTCATGTTGGGGACGATGTGGAAGCGGCATTTCTGCCGCAGCAGCCGGGCATGCGGGTCCGATTCGTCGGTGAGCATGGCGAGCGCACCCTCCATCCACCATTCGGCCATCGATTCCCCGGGATGCTGGCGCGCGTAGAGCCAGACCTGCCGGTCCCCCTCCCCCAGTTCGAGGCAGTCGATCGGCTGGCCATCAAGGCTGTGGCCGAGCAGGCGATAGGTGACGCCGGGCGCCGAGGCCGCCTCTGCCACCAGATCATGATGGCGTTCCATCGAATAGGGCGCGAAATAGGCGAACCAGGCAGGCGCCCCGTCGCTATCGTAGCGGATGGTCAGCGTTCCACCATCCTCTGTGGCATCATAGCTGGTATCAGCCAGCCGCCAATCCTGCCGGTCGGTGCTGACCCGGGCGCGATAGCCAGGCCAGCCATCCGGATAGGCCGAACCGGCAAGGCCGGTGATGCGCAAGGTCACCGTTTCCCCTGCCGGTGCGACCAGCCGGAAATGGAACCATTGGTAAAAGTCACTGTCCTGATCCTTGCGGATCGACAGGGTGGCAGTGTGACCGGCAATGGCGTCAACGACGATATTGCCCGAGTCAAAGGCTGAACTGATGTGGATGGTCATGGGACAGTGATAGTTTCCCCGGAGCGACCGGGGAAGTCCCGGAACAGCGCGGTCGCCAATTTGTCCGCATCAAGGTCTGCCTGGGCCGCCGGTGAGCCGGCCCGGGCAACGCTTTGCGCCCGCCCTTCCCACAGGGGGAGCGAATCTCCGCGACGGGTGATTTGCACCGCCAGCCGCGTGGTCACCACATCGCGCCGGTCGGCGAGCAACCGCGTCAGATCGAGCCCGACCCCGACACCAACCCCCGAATGATAGCCGCCGGTCCCGCCCCCGACCCCGACGCTGACTCCGGTGCCATTGGCCGAGGCATCAGCCGGTCCCCGGTCACGCGAGACGCGCAGGCTGACCTGATAGTCGGCCTGATCGGAGGCAGCGGCGCCGCCATTCCGCAGGCCGAGCCGATCAAGCTGGCGCGCCACGGCAATTTCATAGCCCCTGCTGGCCAGACCGGAACCCGCGTCACCGGCAGCATCACCAGCCGCATTGCCCTGGGCAACAAAGACATAGGTGCCGGGCGCGATTGCCGGCGAATCAACACGGTGAAACCGGGTCGCTTCGATCGGTGGCAGGGCGGTCGCACAGCCGCCAAGTGTGGCAGCCAGCAAGGGCAGGGTGAAAAAGGCGGTGCTACGCATGGCGACTTTCTTTCTGAACCGGTGCGATCCGCCAGCCGGGCGGCGCAGGAGCAACCTAAGGCTTTACAGCTGGCCCGGCAATGAACGGCGGAACCGGCAAAAACACATGTTCATGGCCATGCAGGCCAGAGTCCGGTTGACTTTGCCGGGCCCAGGCCATAGTGGCGCGCCTTCGCCAATATCCTGTTGTCGCGCATGGGTGACCGCAATCGCCGGCCGCAGGAGGCACATCAACAAGTTTTTCAAGCGAAAGCCAGAGACATGAAGATCCGCAACAGCCTGAAGTCGCTCAAGGACCGGCACCGGGACAACCGCGTGATCCGTCGTCGCGGCCGCACCTATGTGATCAACAAGACCAACCGCCGTTTCAAGGCCCGCCAGGGCTGACGGGCCGGGGCCACGGCCCCGTCGATGTGGTGAGGTTTCAACCGCCGTCGGGGTAACCCGGGGGCGGTTTTGACGTGGACGTTCGCCTGAACTGTCACGGTTTGGGAACGGGTGAGGTCGGTCGGCCCCGACGCACAATGAAGCGCCAGTTCAGATCAGCGCGCTGACAGCCTCTATGAAGCGGATGACCGAAATGGGTTTGGAGATATAGGCTTCGGCCCCGGCGTCGCGGATGCGTTGTTCATCATCCCGCCCGGCATAGGCGGTAACGGCAAGGATCGGCGTCGCATTGAGCAAAGGATCAGCCTTTACCGCGGCAATCAGGTCCATGCCGCTGACATGCGGCAACTGGATGTCCATGATGATGAGATGCGGGCGCACGGCCGTGGCGCGGGCCATGACATCGCGCCCGTCGCGCACCGGCTCGGCGCCATAGCCATGGGCAGTCAACAAATCGCAGAACAGCCGCAGGTTGAGTTCATTATCCTCGACCACCAGCACCGTTTTGCCGCCGCCCATATGCTTTCCCGCTCCCTGCACAGTCAGGCGGGTCCCCACACCCTTGCCCACGGGCGCCTCATAGGCCAAGGACGGACGGGAAACAAACAGATTGGGTGAACCGCCATCATGCTGTCGGATGACAGGGGCAAGACGAGTGAGACGGACGCGTCCGTGGTGCTGCTCGGCGCGCTGGCCTGGGTGTGCGCGGAGGATGACCGGGCGCACCGTTTCCTGGCGCTGACCGGCATTGATGTCGGCGAATTGCGGGCACGGGCTACCGAACCGGCAATATTGGCTGCGGTGGGGCAATTTCTCGCCGACCATGAGCCCGACCTGATCGCCTGTGCCGATGCCCTTTCCCTTGCCCCTGCCACGCTAGCCGCGGCGGCGGGCCGACTGACAGGATAATCCATGCCCCGTCCCCTGATCATCAGTGATTGTGACGAAGTGCTCATGCACATGGTCGTGCCATTCGGTGCCTGGCTCGCCGATGACCATGACATTGAGTTCAAACTGGAAGATGCGACATTCGGCAATGCGCTGAAGCGCCGTGCCTGTGGCACCCCGCTGGAGGCGGCCGAAGTATGGCCGCTGCTCGACGGTTTTTTCCGCCACGAGATGCACCGCCAGACGGCAATCGCAGGCGCGGTCGAGGCTATGAACCGGCTGGCCGGCATAGCCGACATCGTCATCCTCACCAATGTCGGCCCGGACCATCAGGACCGCCGCATCGCCCAGCTTGCCGACATCGGGCTCAACCACCGTGTCATCGGCAATCGCGGCCCCAAGGGCGAGCCTGTCGCGGCGCTGATCGCCGAAATGCAGCCGAGCGTCACCATATTCATCGACGATTTGCCGCAGCATCACAGTTCGGTGGCGTCGGTCATCCCCGATGTGTGGCGGTTGCACATGGTCGGCGAACCGGTGATTGCCCCCAAGATTCCCACCGCCAAGCGCGCCCACGCCCGGATCGACGATTGGGCGAGCGCCGAAAGCTGGTTGTTCGACCGCTTGACCGAGGCCGTTCCGGCCCCCGCCATTGCCCGCCACGAGCCAGCCGCCGACCCTGCCTGACCCGTTCACCCCTTTCAGGAGACCATCATGACCCAGACACCCGAAGCCCGGCTGGCCGAAGCCGGCCATGCCATTCCCCAGGCCGCTGCGCCGATCGCCGCCTATGTGCCGACGGTGCAGGTCGGCAAGCTGCTCCACATCTCGGGTCAGGTCAGCTTCAAGGATGGCGCGGTTGTCACCGGCCGGGTGGGCGAGACAATGGATGTCGAGGCAGGCAAGGCAGCGGCGGAGCTGTGCGGCCTGATGCTGATTGCCCAGATGAAGGCAGCGCTGGGCGACCTTTCGCGCGTCGAGCGGATCGTGAAGCTGGGCGTGTTCGTTACCTCTACCCCCGATTTCACCGATCAGCCGCTCGTCGCCAATGGCGCGTCGGAGCTGATGTTGCTGGCCTTTGGTGATGCCGGTCGCCATGCGCGCAGTGCCGTTGGCGTGCCCGCCCTGCCGCGCGGTGCGGCGGTTGAGGTGGACGCGGTGATCGCGATCAGGGACTGACACCCCTTTCGCGCCGCAGTGGCAGGGCCCATATCGACTCCATGGCCGAATCCGACCCCGTCATTGCCCGCATAGCCTCCGGTGTGGCCGCTGTGCCGGCCGACGCGTGGGATTCGCTGGCCGGCGGTGACGATCCGTTTCTGAGCCATGCCTTTCTGACGCTGCTTGAGGAATCGGGCAGCGTCGGGCCGGGGACGGGCTGGCAAAGCGCGCCTGTCTGTATCGACGGGCCGGACGGGAGGCTGGCGGCCGCTGCGCCGGCCTATCTCAAGGCACACAGCCAGGGCGAATATGTGTTCGACCATGGCTGGGCTGATGCCTGGCGGCGGGCGGGCGGCGATTATTATCCGAAATTGCAGGTGGCGGTGCCTTTTACCCCGGTGCCGGGGCGGCGGCTGCTGACCCGTGACGCGGCGCATGTCCCGGCACTGATCGGCGCGCTGGAAGCGGTGGTGACGCAAAATGGCCTGTCGTCAGCCCATGCGACCTTTGTAACAGAGGATCAGCTTGACGCGTTCCGCGCGGCCGGCTGGCTGATCCGGCGCGACAGCCAGTTCCACTGGTTTGACCGCGGCTATGGCGATTTCGACGGCTTTCTCGCCGCCCTGTCCTCACGCAAGCGCAAGGATCTGCGCAAGGAACGCGCCACGGCGCAGGCGGCGGTGCGCATCGAGGCGCTGACCGGCGATGCCATCCGGCCCGAGCATTGGGACGTGATGTGGGCCTGTTACCAGGACACTGGCGCGCGCAAATGGGGCACGCCCTATTGGACGCGCGAGGCCTTTGCCCTTTTGGGCGAACGGATGGCGGACCGGGTGCTGTTGGTGGTCGCGCATGAACGCGACACGGGGAGGCCGGTGGCGGCGGCGCTCAACCTGATCGGGACGGATGCGCTGTATGGGCGCTATTGGGGGTGCCTGGCCGACATCCCCTGCCTGCATTTCGAGCTATGCTATTATCAGGCGATCGATTTTGCGCTGGCACGCGGCCTCGGACGGGTCGAGGCGGGGGCGCAGGGGCAGCACAAGCTGGCCAGAGGGTATGAACCGGTGCCGACCTGGTCGGCGCATTTCATTCCGCACCCCGGTTTTCGTGCGGCAGTGGCTGATTTCCTCGAGCGGGAGATCGCGGCGGTCGAGCAGGAGAGCCAGTGGCTGGCCGGGCATGCACCGTTCAGGCGCGGCGACGGCTGACCGGCGATTGGGTCAGGCGGCGCTGCGCAGGTTGTTGCCGCTCATCGCCGCGATCCAGGCGCGGGCCTGGCGCTGGGCTTCGGCGATTTCCTCGCGGTCCATCTCGGCAGCGACTTCGGCGCGCAACAGGCCGCCTTCACGCACACCCGACAGGGCGGCAAGGTTGAACCATTTATGCGCCTCGATCATGTTGACTTCGCAACCGTCGGTGCCGGTCGAATAGGCGACGCCCAGTTCGAAATAGGCTTCGGCGCTGCCCCGCGAGGCGGCGGCGAGATGACTGTCGAACAGCTGGCTGGCGGTTGAAAGTTTGGTTCCCATTGGTCTTCCCCATTACGGAGCGTGTTTGCTCCGGAACGGAAATTCACCCCAACAGGGTCAACAAATGGTTAACGCGTTCGTTACCAGATCAATAAATTGTCCAAAGCTGTGTCAATTCAATGGAATATTGTCGATCAGACGGGCCTTGCCGAGCCGCGCGGCGACGAACAGGCGGGCAGTGTCGCACGGTGAATCAAGCGCCGCGAGAGAGTCGGCATCGCGCAGTTCGAGATAATCGACGCTGGCAAAGCCGGCCGCGAGCAGTGCTTGACGGGCAGTGTCGAGGGCGGCGGCCACCGATTCGCCACCACTGATCGCGGTGGCCGCCTGGGCCATGGTCCGCGGCAGGGCCGAAGCGGCCGCCCGTTCCTCTGCGGTCAGATAGGCGTTGCGGGACGACAGGGCGAGGCCGTCGGCCTCCCGCACGGTCGGGACACCGACGATGTCCAGATCAAAATCGAGATCCAGCGCCATGCGACGGATGATGGCAAGCTGTTGCCAGTCCTTTTCACCGAACAGGGCGAGATCGGGGGCCGTCTGGTTGAACAATTTGGCGACGACGGTGGAGACCCCGTCGAAATGGCCGGGGCGCGCGGCACCACACAGCGGCGCATCGAGCCCGGCGACGCTGATTCGGGAGGCATGGCCCTGTGGATACATCACCGCAGCATCGGGCGCCCACAACAGATCAACCGATTCGGCAACCAGCAAGGCCGCATCGGCCGCCTCTCGCCGGGGGTAGGCATCCAGATCCTCATTGGGACCGAACTGCATCGGGTTGACGAAGATCGAGACAATTACCCGATCCGCGAGGCGCCGGGCCTCGCGCACCAGCGTCATATGGCCGTCGTGAAGCGCGCCCATGGTCGGCACCAGCGCGATTCGCTCGCCCGCCTTGCGCCAGGCTGCAGTGGCGGCGCGCAACGCGCCGAGCGTACGGATGGTTTGCATGGTGCCGTCCCTGTGATTAGAGCCGTGCCAGTAGCAACCGCATTGCTGGCCGCGCCAGCCCCTAATGTGAGAGACCGGGCAGACTGTGTCATCCAATCCACACATCATTGTCTTTGCGAATGAAAAGGGCGGCACCGGCAAATCGACCTGTGCCGTGCATGTCGCCGTGGCGCTGGCATCCATGGGCGCACGGGTGGCCGGGCTCGACCTCGACCATCGCCAGCGCACCTTTTACCGCTATCTCGAGAATCGCACCAACACCGCTCAGCGGCGCAATGCCCAGCTGCCTATCCCGCGATTCGGCGTGCTGGGCGACGCGCCGGTGGAAGCGTTGCAGGAAAAGGTGCTAGAGCTGATCGACGGCGTCGATTTCCTGGTGGTCGACACACCGGGCCGTGACGATACGCTGGCGCGATATATGGCCACGCTGGCGCACACGCTGGTCACGCCGATGAACGACAGTTTCGTCGATTTCGACCTGATCGGCCAGGTCGATGCAGAAAGTTTCCGCCTCGCCCGCCCAAGTTTTTATGCCGAGCTGATCTGGAACGCGCGCAAGACCCGTGCGCAGATTGACGGCGGCACGATCGACTGGGTCGTTTTGCGCAACCGCATCCAGCACCTGGAAGCGCGCAACAAGCGCCGGGTCGGCGACGCGATGAGCGAATTGTCGCGGCGGGTCGGTTTCCGCATTGTCCCCGGCCTGTCCGAACGCGTCATCTTTCGCGAACTTTTCCCCGCCGGCCTGACCTTGCTCGACAAGGGGCAGCTGGGTGAACTGGGCACCAGCCACATTGCCGCCAGGCAGGAATTGCGGGAGATGCTGGCCGGACTGGCGCTGCCCGACACCGCGGCCATCGCCTCCCGTCGTCAGGCGACGACAGACCGCGCCGTTTGATTTCGGCCAATTCAGCAGGACCAGCGACCATGACCCATGAATTCGACCCGACCATGCTGCGTGAATATGACATTCGCGGCATTATCGACCAGACCCTGAGCGCCGCCGATGCCAATGCCATTGGCCGCAGTTTCGGCACGATGATCCGCCGCGCCGGTGGCAGCCGGGTGGCCGTGGGTTATGATGGGCGCCTGTCGTCACCGATGCTGGCCGAGGCCCTGACCGCCGGGCTGGTTTCCACCGGTTGCACCGTGCTGGCCATAGGCCCGTCGGCGACGCCGATGCTCTATTTTGCGACATACCACCTGTCAGCCGATGGCGGCATACAGATAACCGGCAGCCATAATCCCCCCGACTATAACGGCTTCAAATTCGTGGCGCATGGCGCACCTTTTTATGGTGAGCAGATCCGGACAATCGGCAGCATGGCAGCGGCGGGCGACTGGGACAGCGGATCCGGGCAGGTCGAACAGGTCGCGGTGTTCGATGCCTATGTCGACCGGCTGGTGCAGGGCTTCAGTGGCCCGCCGCTGCGAATCGGATGGGATGCCGGCAATGGAGCCGCCGGGCCGGTGGTAGAAGCGCTCGTCGCGCGCCTGCCGGGGGAGCATTTGACGCTCTATACTGACGTTGACGGGCATTTTCCCAACCACCATCCCGATCCGACCGAGGAGAAGAATCTGGTCGACCTGCGCAAGCTTGTCGCCGACAACCGACTCGATTTCGGTGTTGCCTTTGATGGTGATGGCGACCGGATCGGTGCGATTGACGGTGAAGGCCGCATCATCTGGGGCGACCAGTTGCTGCAGATTTACGCCGAAATGGTGCTGAAAGAGGCACCGGGGGCGACCATCATTGCCGATGTGAAGGCCAGCCAATCCCTGTTCGACAAGGTCGAGGCGCTGGGTGGCACGCCGCTGATGTGGAAGACCGGCCACAGCCTGATCAAGGCGAAGATGAAAGAGGTGCACTCCCCGCTGGCAGGCGAGATGAGCGGCCACATCTTTTTTGCCCACAAATATTACGGCTTTGACGACGCCCTTTATGCTGCAGTGCAGCTAATTGAATCCGTGGGGAAATTGGGGCGTTCTGTCACCCAGTCCCGTGGCGCCATGCAGCCGATGGTCAACACCCCCGAACTGCGGTTCCAGGTCGACGAGAGCCGCAAGTTCGCGGTGATCGATGAAGTGCTTGATCGCCTGTCTGCCGATGGCGCGAAGGTTGACCGCACCGATGGTGCACGCGTCATGACCGCCGATGGCTGGTGGTTATTGCGTGCATCCAACACCCAGGATGTGCTGGTTGCGCGGGCGGAGGCTGGCGATGAGGCAGGCCTGCAGCGGCTGGTTACCGAGATTGACCGGCAGCTGGCGCTGAGCGGCGTTGATCGTACAGCACAGGCAGGCCACTGACCCTTGCCATTGGCCAGATGGTTGCAAAAAATGCAACCCTCCTTGTTCCTTTCGCAGTTGCAGCATAAGCCGCGCCTACCCATAAAGGGGGTGCCTTTCGAGGCACTCTCTCCCAATCCTCCTTAAGGGCTGCCTCCGGGCGGCCCTTTTTTTGTCTATCGCGCGGGAAGAGTAGAGCGGTTCTGGTGGCCAAGGGCATGCCAGCCACAGGGCCTGGCGACAGGCCCTATCCCCTGGCGGCCGCCTGTTCGGGCGGGTCAGGCTGGAAGGAACGGACATCGGCAATGAAGCTGGCGGGCAGCGGCACCGCCTTGGACAGATCCTGTTCGACATGGGCGTAGGTCAGCGCCATGTCGGTGAGCCTTTCCCGCCCGCCCTGCCCGTCATCGCGGAACAGGCCGACATGGATGGTGAAGCTGGTCCTGCCAAAGCGCGCCACCCGCGCCGCGACGACGATCATTTCGTCGAGCCGCGCCGAGGCGTGATAGTCAATCTCCGCATTCACCATGACAATGTCGGTGCCATATTGCGCGAAGAAGGGGCCGGGCGTCCCTTCACCCAGCGCCCGGAACAATTCGGTCACGCCAATGTCAGCATAGATCAGGTAATTGCCGTTGAAGACGATCCCCTGATGGTCGATCTCATTATAGCGCACACGCGTCGGCGTGTGGCTGGCAAAGCGGTCTTCCGGGACCTGCCACCAATTACGGTTCATCAGCAGCGGGTTCCGCTCAGGCGCTGCCAAGCGGCGCGCAGACCGCTTCGAGCCAGGCGCGCTCCTCCGCATTGACCAACGGTCCGACCCTGGTCAGCACTTCGGCATGATAGGTATCGACCCAACGCTGTTCAGGGCCCGACAGCATCTCAAGGTCGATCAGGTTGCGGTCGATGGGGGCAAAGGTGATGGTTTCAAAGCCCAGCATCCTGTGCTCTGCCCCGGCGACCTCGCGCTCGACGACGATGACCAGATTTTCGATGCGGATGCCATAATGGCCGGGCTTGTAATAACCTGGCTCGTTCGACAGGACCATGCCGGCCTGCAGCACTTCCTCGGTTCCCGCCTGCCCGCCGGCCGACTTGCCGATCCGCTGCGGCCCTTCATGGACCGACAGGAACTGGCCGACGCCATGGCCGGTGCCATGGGCATAATCGACCCCATCGGCCCACAGGTGCATGCGTGCCAGCGTGTCGAGCTGGCTGCCCCGCGTGCCTGCCGGGAAAACGGCAGTGGCCAGCGCGATATGCCCCTTAAGCACCTGGGTGAAGCGGCGGCGCATTTCCTCACTCGGCGTGCCGATGGCGATGGTGCGCGTCACGTCGGTCGTACCGTCAATATATTGGCCGCCCGAATCGATCAGATAGAGCGATCCATTCTCGAGTGGCCGGTTGGTCTCCTCGCTGACGCGATAATGCATCAGCGCGCCATTGGGCCCGGCGCCCGAAATGGAGTCAAAGGACAGGTCGATCAGTTCGCCGGTTTCGCGGCGGAACGCCTCCAGCTGGGTGGCCGCCTTGATCTCGTCGATCCCGCCCTTGGGTGCTTCCAGCGACGCCCAGCGCAGGAAGCGGCTGAGCGCACCGCCGTCGCGGACGTGCGCGGCGCGCATGCCGTCGAGTTCGACACTATTCTTCACCGCCTTGGGCAGGATCGTCGGGTCACGGAGCCGTTCAATCTGGGCGCCCGCCGCCTCCAGCCGGGCGATGATCGCCTGCACCGTGCGTTCAGGATCGACCGCGACCTTCTTGCCGGCCAGTGCGTCGAGCCCGTGGATGATCTCACCATAGGGGGCGACGCGCACGGCATTGCCAAGATGCGCTTTCACCTCGGGCGGCAGCTTCACATCATCGACGAACAGCTGCGCCGTGCCGTCGGCATGAACAATCGCGAAGGACAGCGGCACCGGTGTGCGGCTGACATCCGCCCCGCGCACGTTGAACAGCCATGCCACCGAATCGAGCGCGGTGATGACCGTGGCGTCGAGTTTTTTCTCCTTCAGCCACTCGCCAACCTTGGCCCGCTTGTCGGCAGAACCCTGTCCGGCCACGACATCGGGCTGAACCCGCAGCGGGGCATCGCTCGGCCGCGGACGGTCGGTCCAGACGGCATCGACCGGGTTGGAGTCGACCGGCACCATGGTGGCGCCGACGGGCTTCAGCGCGTCGCTCATCGCCTTGACCCACTGTTCGCCATGCAGCCAGGCGTCATAGCCGATCCGCGCGCCCTCACCCGCGTGGCCGGCGAGCCAGCCCGACAGCGTCTTTCCGGGGGTGTCGACATAGTCATAGAGCCCCGCTGGCACCTGATCGCGCACCTGCAGTTCATAGCGGCCATCAATGGCGATGGCGGCGCCCTTGGCCGGATCGGTCAGCACCACCGCCGTCCCGGCCGAGCCATTGAAGCCGGTCAGCCAGCATAGTCGCTGCGCATAGGCGCCGACATATTCGCTCATATGCTCGTCGGAGATCGGCACGACAAAGCCGTCAATCCCGGCCTTTGCCAGCTCGGCCCTCAACGCGGCGGTGCGCGCATGGGCGGGGTGGTCGGGACGGGCGGCGGCGCTCAGCAGCGTATCACTTTGTTCAGTCATGGCCGCACTATAGGACCAGCGCCCCGCCCTCGCTAGGGGGCTGCGCGGGCCAGCGACAGGCCATAGGTCGTGCTCTCGACCGGCCAGCCAAAAATGTCATGGCCGGGCAGGATGCCTTGCGCCGAACGCAAGGCCGTGCAGGCCGCCACATCAGCGGCATCATTGCCGCTCGTTTCCACCACTTCGCAGCGGGTGGCGCGGCCCGTCCGGTCAAAGCCGGCCGACAGGCGCAGGGCAGCGAGATCCGGCGCGGGTTGTCCGGTCGCGGCGGCGGCAGCACGATCCGCCAGCATTTGCAGGACTTCGGAAGGGATAGCGGCGCCGACAACACCCCGGGCAACCGGCATGATGGCGTGGGGCCGTCCATCGACCGGCACAAAGTGAATCGGGGTGCGCATCGGATACACCCGCCCGCTGGTCGGCCAGTCATAGCTCAGGGCACCGCGCCGCGAAGCGGCCTGACAGGCACGCCGGTCGAAACGGGGATCGGCGGAGGGGCGAACGATCTGGCATGAGCGCACCCCATCCGGGCCCGAGGTGACCAGCACGCCCGTCCACCCCGGCGTGTGGGGTGCAAAGGCCGTCGTTCCGCCTTGAGCGAGGGGGATGGTCACCGCAGTTGGCAACTGGGCCCATGACGGTGGCCATTGCGGCACCGCCGGCGGGGGTGGGGGCGGGGCCGGCGACAGTTGCAGTTCGGTGATCAGGGGCTGCGGCGGCCCGCCCGCCTGAACCATCGCCATGGCAAAATCGACCGTGACCTCGAAGGCCGAGGCAACAGGCTGGCCATTGGCATCCAGCGCGTGGCGAAGCCGCACCGTGCGCCGCAAGGTGTCGCACAGGCTGGCGTGGGCTGGTGAGGGTGCTTCGGCAAAGCCTGTGTGGCGCTGGATGGTGCAGCCGCGCACGCCACCGTCGGGACCCACGTCGAGCAGATAGGTAATCCCACGGCTGCGCCGGGCCGGGTCGGCCAGCCATTGCTGCACAGCCGGCTCGCTCTCGCTGATCCAGTCTGCCGGGGCATTGAGCGCCCTTGGCCAGCGGATCCAGTCAAGCAACGCGCCGGCAACCCAGCGCTGGGCCGATCCTGCGAGGCGGATCATCGGCCGGGTTTCGAAGGTGAGGCAATGGACAGTGCCATCGACGGCACGGATGATCGCTCCGGCACAGGGCGGGGCCGGTGAGGCAGGGGGCGCCACGGGCGCGGAAGGCAGGCTATCCTGCGCCTGTGCCACAGTCGTCACGCTGGCAAGCAAGGCCGAGGCCAGCCCAATCCCTATCCTGCGCATCATCCGGTCCCCTGCCTCCCGCTTTCCCCTTCCTTCTGTCGGCCAATCGCCTACATGGCAAGCATGACCGAAACGACGCCCGCTTCCGCCCCCGCCTCTGCCCCCATCGCCGCCCGCAAGCCGCACAGCGCCAGCCACCATGGCCGCACGCTCAGCGATGATTATGCCTGGCTGCGTGATCCCGGCTATCCCGAGGTCAAGGATACCGAGGTGCTGGCGCATCTGGAGGCGGAGAACCGCTGGTTTGAGGCGCATATGGCACCGCACCAGCCGCTGCTCGACCGGCTGTATGAAGAGCTGAAAGGGCGCATCAAGGAAGAGGACCGATCAGTCCCGGCGCGTGAGGGCGACTGGCTTTACTGGCGCGAATTTGCCGAGGGCGCGCAATATCGCACCTGGTGGCGCCGTCCGGCCGATGCGCCCGAGGGGTCGGGGCATGAGTGCATCCTTGACGAGCCTGCGCTGGCCGAGGGGCATGACTATTTCCGGCTGGGGGCCTTTGCCGTCAGCCCCGATGGCCGCACCCTCGCCTATTCGACCGACACCGACGGGTCGGAGCGCTTTACCGTCCATCTGCGCGACCTCGCCAGCGGTGATCTGTTACCCGACACCATCCCCAGCACGCTGTCCTCACTTGCCTGGACGGCCGATTCGCGCGGGCTACTCTATGGTCTTGCCAATGCGCAGTGGCGGACCGACAATGCGCGCCTGCACTGGGTGGGCAGCGATCCTGCCGAGGATATCGAGCTGTTCCGCGAGGCCGATGAGGGGTTCCGCGTCGATGTTGGGGTGACCCAGTCCGAGCGGTTCCTCGTGATCACCACCGGCGACCATGAGACAAGCGAGGTGCGGCTGCTGCCTGCCGACAATCCTTTGGCCGAGCCGATCCTCGTCGCCGCGCGGCGCAAGGGCGTCGAATATGCGGTGGAGGATCATGGCGAGACGCTGTTCATCCACACCAACGATAGCCACCCCAATTTCCGCCTCGCCACCGCGCCGCTCGCCGATCCGGGCAAGTGGACCGGCCTCATTGAGGGGTCGGACCGATTCTACATGACCGACGTGACGACCTTTGCCGACTTCTATGTCGTCGAGGGGCGCGAGGATGGCCTCGATCAGATCGAGGTCCGCTATTATGATGACCCCGCCCGCGTCGAGCGCATCGCCTTCCCCGAAGCCAGCTATGACGCGGGCCTCAGCGAAAATCCCGAATGGTGCACCGGCACGTTGCGGCTCGGCTATGAATCGATGGTCACCCCCGGCACCGTCTATGACTATGACGTCAAGGCCCGCAGCCTGACCGTGCGCAAGGTGCAGGAGGTGCCCTCGGGCTATGAGGCCAGCCTCTATGCGACCACCCGGTTGATGGTCACCGCGCGCGATGGCACCGCTGTCCCGGTCAGCCTCGTCTGGAAGCGGGCGGGCGAAGCCGAGGGCGCCCTGCCACAAGACCGGCCGCTCCACCTCTATGGCTATGGCGCCTATGGCATTGCCATCCCGCCCGGTTTCTCGACCAACCGGCTCAGCCTGCTCGACCGGGGTTTTGTCTATGCCATCGCCCATATCCGCGGCGGCGATGATCTGGGCCGTCACTGGTACCAGTCAGGCAAGCTGACCCAGCGGACCAATACCTTCCACGACTTCATCGACATTGCCGAGGCGCTGGTGGACCGGGGCGTGACGCGGCCGGGGCGCATCTCGATTGCCGGCGGCAGCGCCGGTGGCGAGCTGGTCGGCGCCGCGATCAACATGGCACCACAACTGTGGGGCGCGGCGGTCGCGCATGTGCCGTTCGTCGATGTGCTCAACACCATGCTCGACGCCAGCCTGCCACTGACGCCGGGCGAATGGCCCGAATGGGGCAATCCGATCGAGGATGTCGCCGCCTATGACCTGATCGCCAGCTACAGCCCCTATGATCAGGTGTCAGCCCAGGCCTATCCGCCGCTGATGGTCACCGCCGGCCTCAACGACCCGCGCGTCACCTATTGGGAGCCGGCGAAATGGGTGGCGAAGCTGCGCGCGACGCGCACCAATGACGCCACACTGATCCTCAAGACCAACATGGGCGCGGGGCATGGCGGCAAATCGGGCCGGTTCGAATCATTGAAGGAGGATGCCGAGGAAATGGCGTTCATCCTGACCGAGCTGGGCGTGGAATAAACCCGGCGGCAGCACCTAGGGGAGGCCAAAGCCACGCAACCAGTCGCGCGCACCATCGGCATCACGAAAGACATGGCCGGCAATGCCGACACTCTGCGCCCCGGCAATATTGGCGGGCACATCATCGATGAACAGCGCCTGCTCAGGTGTCAGACCGAAGCGGTCGAGCGCCAGCCGGTAGATGGCGGGGTCGGGCTTGATCAGTTTCTCCCGCCCGGAGATCAGCAGATCGTCGAACAGGTCGAAGATCGGCTGGGTGGGACGGAACGCGTCCCAGAATTCGGCGCCGAAATTGCTGATGATGTACAGCGGCACGCCCACCTGGTGCAGGTCGTGCACCAGATCGTGCATCCCCTCGACCGGTCCGGGAATCGTCTCGTTGAAGCGGGCGCGATAGGCATGGATCAGCGGGGCGTGACCGGGGAATTCGGCAATGCGCTCGGCCAGCATCGAATCAAGATCGCGCCCGGCATCATGCTGGAAATGCCATTCGGGGCTGATCACGTGGGTGACGAACCATTCAAGCTCGGCCGGATCGGCTATCAGCTGCCCGAACAGGTGGCGCAGGTCCCAGTGGAACAGCACCCGCCCGACATCGAAAATTACCGCCTTGCCCGACATGCCCACCCCCAATTGGCATCAGCACCGCACGCGAAGAAGGCGCAGGATCGCCGGTGCGATTCTGCGCCATCTGGCAGCATGCGAATCAAGTGACGCTCAAGGCAGCACTGCCGCCCCGGCATGGATCACTTGATCTTGGCTTCCTTGAACTCGACATGCTTGCGCACGACGGGATCGTACTTCGAGAAGGAGAGCTTCTCGGTCTTGGTGCGCGGGTTCTTCTTGGTCACATAGAAAAAGCCGGTGTCAGCGGTGCTGACAAGCTTGATCTTGACGGTGGTCGGCTTTGCCATGACCCGTATCCTGTCCAGTCGATATCAAAAGAAAAAGGGCAGCCGCGAAGCCGCCCGCATGTCGCGGCGCAATTGGGCAAAAAGCGGCGCCTTGTCAAGCGCAGAGTCGCCGACATACCGCTCGCCGCACGCCATTAGCGCGCCCTTAACCATGCGGGCGCATGATGCAGGGATCAACAGGGACCGGACGGCGGGCGTTGCAGCCAGGGGCACAGCGCCCGCCAACCGGGCCGGTGAGCAACCAGCGGGCCCCAGCAGGCGGGAGACAGGCTATGGCGATGACCGAGGCAAGGGCCAGCCGGATAAGGCAGGAACTGCACGGGCGAATCGCGTCCCTGGCCCGCGACAAGGGTCGGCTCAGCCGCGTCGAACTGGTCGAAGGTGTCGACACCATCCGGACAATAGCCAGCACCTATGGCTTTGCGACGGTAGCCAGTCTCGCCGGACGGCTCGAATCAGCGCTCGGCCGCGATACGGCACCGGCGACATTGCTGATCTGGCTCGATGCCATGGACGATGCGGTGACATTGGAGCCGATGCGTTCACCGGCACAAGCGGCCTTGCTGGCGTCGGTCGCGCTGCGCGTCGGCCACTGAGGCACGACGACGGCCAGAGCGGAGCACCGCACCACCATGGACGCAATCATGATTTGCCTGCTGGCCAGTGCCATCGGTGCCATTGGCGGGCGCTGGTGGATGCTGGCGCATGGCATGGCGGGACGGCTGCCGGCCGTACAGCTGGGGAGCGCGCTGGCGGTCTCGACGCTGGTCGCGGTGGCTGCGTCGGCCATATTTGGCGGTCAGATGGCCCTGCAGATTCGCGGGCCCGGCATGCTGCTGTTCCTTGCGCTGGCGATATTGTCAGCCGGAGCGGGTCTGTGCTGGCCGACAAAGGCAGCCAGCGACAAAATGCTGGCCGGGGCGAAAGGGCCTGTGACTGCCACCATCCTGTTGCTCGCCGCCCTGATCGGCGACAGCGCACCCTTCATCATATTGGCTACTGCCGCGCGCACGGGCGATGCGGCGCTCGCCGGCTTTGGCGGCGTGGCAGGGCTTGGGGCCTCGGCGCTGGCGGCCATGATGATGCCGCCCGGCTTGTTGAGCGTGAAGGCTATCCAGCGGATCCGCTGGGTGGCCGGTGTGCTGTTCCTGCTGATCGGCCTGATCGTTGCCCTGTCGGCATTGGGACGGCTGTAGGGAGAGGCCGCAAGGCTTGACCCGGCACGAGTGCTGGCCTAGCGGCCCATCTGTCTACCGGGGAGTAGCCGACCGCAACATTGCGGTGATGTGCGTCAACATGCTTGGCCGAGAGGCCATGGCGCAATCAGGCGGGTCACCATGACCTGTCGGGCGAGACCGATGACGACGGCCCTCCGCCATGCCGGGCGGGGTGGGTTGATCGTTATCGTGTCAAATCCGCCCGGCCGGGAATCTGCTCATGTCGATCGTGCTTGCCTCCACCCTGCTCGTCACCTTTGCCGAAATCGGCGACAAGACGATGCTGCTCGCCATCCTGTTGGCGGTGCGTTTCCGCCAACCCATGCCAATCATTGCCGGCATATTTGCCGCCACCATCGTCAATCACGCGTTGGCGGCCTGGGCCGGATCGGCAGTGGCGGGTCTGCTCGAAGGATGGTGGTTCCGCTTTGCTGTGGCGATCGGCTTTCTGGCCATGGCGGCCTGGACGCTGATCCCCGACAAGATTGACGAGGCGGACACCGGCGTCAACGGGACGGCGCGGGGTGCGTTCCTGACCACCACCATCGCCTTTTTCGCTGCCGAAATGGGTGACAAGACACAGATCGCCACCGTCGCGCTCGGCGCGCAATATCAGGATGTGCTGCTGGTCGCGATCGGCACGACATTGGGGATGATGCTGGCCAATGTGCCGGCCGTGTTCCTGGGCGAACGGATGACACGGCTGGTGCCGCTCCACTGGATGCGGACGGCGACGGCCGTGCTGTTCGCCCTGCTGGGTGGATGGGCGCTGTGGGATCTGATCGGCTGAAGCCGCGAAAGGGGACCATCAGCCGCCAATTTCTGTTAGGACAGGCGTATGCGCGCCTTTGCCGAGCTGATTGACCGCCTGACCTATACACGGTCCCGCAACGCCAAGTTGCGGCTGATCGGCGATTATCTGAAGGGGACGGCGGATCCCGACCGGGGCTGGGCGCTGGCGGCGCTGACAGGGGAGGTCAACCTGCCCGCCGTCAAGCCGGCGTCCATTCGCGCGATGATCGAGGAACGCGTCGACCCGCTGTTGTTCCGCATGAGCCGCGATTATGTCGGCGACACAGCCGAAACGGTGGCGCTGATGTGGCCTGAGCCTGGCGAGACAGTCCCGGAGGAGGAGACCTTGTCCCTCTCCGCGACTGTTGAACGGCTGGCCGCGCTCAAACGTGGCGAGGGGCCGGCTGTGCTGGCAGCCATGCTCGACCGACTCGACAGTGGTGGCCGCTTTGCCCTGCTCAAACTGGCCACCGGGGCCTTGCGCGTCGGCGTATCGGGGCGGCTGGCGCGCACAGCGGTGGCGGAGGCATTCGGGCTGGAGGTCGATGCCATTGAACAGGTCTGGCACGGGCTGGCACCGCCCTATGCCGAACTGTTTGACTGGGCCGAGGGCCGCGGTGGGGCCCCTGACCTGCGCGGACGTCCGACATTCCGCCCCTTCATGCTGGCCCATCCGCTGGAAGACGGCAGCGTGGATCTTTCCGAATATGTCGCCGAATGGAAATGGGATGGCATCAGGGTGCAGCTGGTCCATTGTGGCGGGGAGACGCGGCTCTACAGCCGGGGCGGCGATGACATTACCGCCGCCTTTCCCGATGTGGCTGGCGACTTCGCCATCGACGCCGTGCTCGACGGGGAATTGCTGGTGCGCGGCGAGGTGCAGGGCGGCAGCGCAGGGGGCGCGGCCAGTTTCAATGCCTTGCAGCAGCGGCTTGGCCGCAAGAGTGTAAGCGCGGCCATGCTGCGCGATTCCCCCGCTTTTGTCCGCCTTTATGATGTGCTCGATCATCAGGGCGACGATTTGCGTGCGCTGCCCTGGCATCGGCGGCGGGACAGGCTGGAAGCGTTGATGGCCGAACTGCCCCCTCACCGGTTTGACCTGTCGGCGATCATAGAGGCGGCGGATTTTGACGCGCTGTCGGCAATCCGCGACGGGGCCCGCGATTCGGCCATCGAGGGCGTTATGCTGAAACGGCGGGATTCGCCTTATGTGCCGGGACGGCGCGTTGGCCTGTGGTACAAATGGAAGCGCGATCCGCTGCGCGCCGATTGCGTATTGATGTACGCCCAG
Source organism: Sphingomonas lacunae (assembly GCF_012979535.1). Classification (NCBI taxonomy): domain Bacteria; kingdom Pseudomonadati; phylum Pseudomonadota; class Alphaproteobacteria; order Sphingomonadales; family Sphingomonadaceae; genus Sphingomonas; species Sphingomonas lacunae. The sequence continues at coordinate 1,085,086 of NZ_CP053015.1, read as the reverse complement.
CGCGGCAGCGGCAAGCGGTCCAGCTATTACAGCGACTTCACCTTCGGTTGCTGGTCGGGGGATCCCGGGTCGGACGGCGACTTGCTGCCGGTGGGCAAGGCCTATTCGGGTTTCACCGACGAGGAACTGCGCTGGCTCGACAAATATGTGCGGGACCATACGGTCGCCCGCTATGGACCGGTGCGCGAAGTGGACCGCTCGCTGGTGCTGGAGGTGGCCTTTGATTCGATCCACGCGTCGCGACGGCACAAATCCGGCCTGGCCATGCGTTTTCCCCGCATTGCCCGCATCCGGCGGGACAAGCCTGCGGCAGAAGCCGACCATGTCGCGACATTGATGGCGATGATCGACGGGCCTGGCACCGGCTGAGCGGACCCGCGCGACACCAACCGGGAATTTTTTACTATCCCGCACAGGCATCTGCTGTCAGTCAGGGTGCAGCAAGGATTATGGCCTTAGCAAAGGGGACGACCGGCCCAAGCCTGGCGTTTTGCCATCCGGTCAGAAGACAGGGGACTCAGCATGATCGGTACCAGGACATTTCTCGCCCTCGGCGTGGCAGCCATTGCCATCGCCTCCCCCGCCATGGCCCAGCGCGGCCGCACCGCAGCGCCGGCCACCATCACATTTGGCCAGTCGGTCGAAGGGACGCTTGCGGCCGCATCGACCAGTACCAATTGCACACCTGACGGACCGGAAGTGCGCAGCTATCGCTTCCAGGGGCAAGCCGGCCAACGCGTCCAGATCACCCAGAGCGCCGATGATTTCGATTCCATGGTCGAGATTGGCAAGATGGATGGCTGCACCTTTGTCCCGATGGGCTCCAACGACGACGGTGCCGGCGCTGAGGACGGCCTCAACAGCAGGCTTGTCGCCCGCCTGCCCGAAACGGGCACCTATGTGATCCGCGCCCGGTCGCTGGGAGACACCGGCGTTGGCAAGTTCAACCTGACGCTGACCGCACTGCCAGCGCTGCCGCCGCCGCCGGCACCCATCACCCTTGCGCTGGGCCAAAAGGTCGAGGGCGAACTCACCGCCAATGACGCGGTGATCGAAGAAGCAGTGGAACCGATGTGGGGTGAGGGCTTTGACAGCGAAATGGGGACGTCCATCATCGAGTCGTCGCGCCCCTACCACCTCTATTCCTTCAGCGGCACCGCCGGGCAGGAAGTGTTGCTGAGTCTTGATTCGGAAGAGTTTGATGCCTTCCTCGAAGCCGGGGTGGATTCACCGCTGGGCTTTGCCGTCATGTCATCCAACGATGATGGCGGTGGCGAGGATGACGGGCTCAACAGCCGCCTGCGCGTCAAGTTCAAGACGACGGGAACCATATTGATCCGCGTCAGCCCGTTGTCGAGCGATACGGGCCATTACACGCTGATCGCGGCCGACGCGCCGCCCGAAACCGCGGCCGATGCAGCGACGGACGGCCAGGAAGGGCATGCCCATTGATGTGAGACGGGCCCCGGCCCCGCAAAAGCGGGTGCCGGGGCGTTTCCCGGTCAAGCAGGGCCAGCACGGCCCAATCAAAAAGGCCCGGACGCTTGCTGAGCGCCCGGGCCTTTTGTGAATTGATCAGGCCGTGTCAGTTCGACGCAGCGAGATTGACCGCGCTATACTTGCCGCGATCATCGACTTCGATGTCAAATTCGAGCCGGTCGCCCTCGTTGAGGCTGTGAATGCCGGCGCGTTCAACCGCGCTGATGTGGACGAAGCAATCCGCCCCGCCATCGTCACGCTTGATAAAGCCGAAGCCTTTTGACCCGTTGAAGAACTTCACCTCACCCGATGCGCGTTCGCCGGTCAGCTGGCGACGGGCGCGCTGCGGCCGTTCGGCAGGGGCGTCGAGCGGAAGCTGTTCACCGGTGATCTTGAGATCAATGGCCGAGATGCGACCATTGCGATCAACCAGGGTAAAGGCCAGCGTCTGACCCGAAGCGAGGCCTTCGAGACCGGCCTGTTCCACAGCGCTGATATGAACGAACACGTCCTCACCGCCATCGTCACGGGCGACGAAACCGAAGCCCTTGTCCTTGTTGAAGAACTTTACGACGCCAGTGCCTTCGCCAACAACCTGGGCCGGCATCTGCGGGCGCGGGCCGCGGCTGAAACCGCCACCGCCGCCACGATCACCGCCGCCAAAACCGCCACGGTCGCCGCCACCGAAGCCACCGCCGCCGGGGCGTCCTCCGCCGAAGCCACCGCCACGATCACCACCGCCGAAGCCGCCACGATCGCCGCCGCCAAAGCCACGGTCGCGGTCGCCAAAGCCACCGCCGCGCGGGGGTTCGCCAAAACCGCCACCGCCGTAGAAATCCTGTCCGAAGTCGTCGCGCCGGCCACGTCCGCCACGCTTGCTGCCATTGCCGCCACCACCGCGGCGTTCCCGATCAAAACTCATGCGCCAATCAACACTCAAATTCCGTCCTGCTAAACTGGCAGACCACCCCGAACGGACCAGTATGCGGCGCCACGAGTCAGGAAATTACTTCCATGCCCACCCCACCATAACCCAAAAATATGCAACAGCTAACAAAAAAGCGCGGGGGCAACAGGTGATGGCCAGTTGTTGCGCCAACGCAACGGCCTGTCATTGCCCCATGATCGGGCATTGAGGCGCGGGCCCACTTGGCCTAAGGGCCGGTCATGACCGTGCATTTCCATGAAGAAGACCTGCCGCAGGGCGTGCTCGCCCCCGGACCTGTCGCTGTTGATACCGAAACGATGGGGCTGATGCCCGGTCGTGATCGTTTGTGCTTGGTCCAGATCAGCGATGGCGGTCCGGACCAGCATCTGGTGCGATTCGCGCCGGACAGTGATTTTGCCGCCCCCAATCTGAAAGCCGTGCTGGCCGACCCGGCTCGACTGAAAATCTATCATTTCGCGCGGTTCGACCTGGCGTCGATCGAACGATATCTGGGCGTCGAGGCCGGGCCGGTCTATTGCACCAAGATCGCCTCCAGACTGGTGCGGACCTATACCGACCGCCACGGTCTGAAGGAATTGTGCCGCGAAATGCTGGGCCAGGAATTGTCCAAGCAGCAGCAGTCCAGCGATTGGGGGGCGCCCGAGATCAGCGAGGCGCAACGCGACTATGCCGCCAGCGACGTGCGCTATCTGCATGCCCTGAAAGAAGCGTTTGACGTGCGGCTGGCCCGCGAGGGCCGGACCGCCATGGCGCAGGCCTGTTTCGACTTCCTGCCGATGCGCGCGCGGATCGACCTGGCCGGCTGGCCGGACATCGACATTTTTGCGCATGGCTGAGGCGGGCTGACCCATGTCCCAGCTGGCCGACGCCGAACGCAACAAGCGCCGCCTGTGGGCAGCGGTCGGCAGTTCGCATGACCGGTTGGTGCGCGCATTGCAGATCGGCCTGCCGCTGGCGGTAGGCGCTCTGGCAGCGGTCTTGCTGTTCGCGCCGTTCAGTCATCGAGGCGAAATCAGCTTCCTGCTCGCGAAGAACAGGATCGAGGTCACCGACCAGCGAATCGAGGTCAAGGAAGCGCGCTATCGCGGCACCGACAAGCTGGGCCGCCCGTTCAACTTGTCGGCCGTCAGCGCAGTACAGCGAAGCTCCGCGGATCCGGTGGTTCGAATGCGCGGGCTGATCGGCGACATCATGATGGACGACGGTCCGGCACGGCTCACCGCGACCGCAGGCCGCTATGACCCGACACGCGAGATGGTGATGGTCGATGGCCGGATGGCCTTTACTGCCGCCGATGGGTATCGGCTGGAGACCGGCAGTGTCTCCATTGACCTGACCACCCGCAGGCTGAGCAGTGGGGAACCGGTGACCGGCCAGTTGCCGATAGGCAATTTCAGCGCCGACCGGATCAGTGCCGATCTGGTCGGACGCACCGTCCGGTTGAGCGGCAACGCCCGGCTGCGGATCAACCAAGGGGTCGTCCGTTGAGGCGCCCGACCGGAGAAACGATGATGTCGAGGCTGTTTCGCGGCCAGTTCACCACCATGCTGGCCAGCGGGGTGACCGGCTTTGTCCTGATGGCGGGTGTGATCACCGCAGGTTCCTGGGGCGACAAGGCCGCAGCGCAGGCGCTGATCAATCACAACAGCGCGGCGCCGGTGGATTTCGCAGCGGATTCGATCGAGGTGCAATCGCGCGCGGACCGCATTGTCATCGCTGGCAATGTCGTTGTCCGTCAGGCCGGCCTGACCCTGACCGCGCAGCGGATGACCGTCGCCTATGCCGACAGCAGCGGCGTCGATGTCAACCGCATCGACGCGGTCGGGGGCGTGACCGTAACCAAAGGCGCGGACAGCGCACGCGGCAATGCGGCCGTCTATGATCTCGACCGTCGGCTGATCACCCTGGTGGGCGGCGTCGAACTCAACCAGGGCGGCAACCGCCTGTCTGGCGGACGGCTGGTAATCGACCTGACAAGCGGACGGGCGACGGTTGACGGGGACGCTCGAGGCGTTGCCAGTGATACGGTCGGAGCAGGGACCGCCGGCGACAATGGCGGGCGAGTCACCGGCCGCTTTACGGTGCCGGAACGCAACTGACCGGCGGAACCGGACTGGCCGACGGGCGACAGATCGCCGAAAAGCGACGATTTGCGCCGGTCCAGCTTGTTTCCATGCAAGCATCCTGCCAAATTGGACCCAATGCTTGCCGTCAGTGAGCATTTGATAACCACTGCCGTTGCAATTGGATGGCCCATGACCGCACTCGCCGACCCTGAAGCCCCCAAGGGCCAGCCAGATTCCACCGCCGGTTCGGCGATCCCGGGACGGGGGCTTTCTGTCGTTTCCCTGGCCAAAAGCTATGACAAGCGATCGGTGCTGTCTGACGTTTCGCTCTCGGTGGCGCGGGGTGAGGTCGTCGGCCTGCTCGGCCCCAATGGCGCGGGCAAGACCACCTGTTTTTATTCAATCATGGGCCTGGTCAAACCCGATTCGGGCCGCATCATGCTCGACGGGTCGGACATTACGCCGCTGCCGATGTACCGCCGCGCGATTCTTGGCCTGGGCTATTTGCCCCAGGAAACCTCGATTTTCCGCGGCATGACAGTCGAACAGAATATTGCCGCGGTTCTTGAACTGGTCGAACCGGACAAGAATGCGCGGGCTGCACGGCTTGACCAGCTGCTCGACGAGTTCGGGCTGACCCGGCTGCGCACCTCCCCGGCCATGGCGCTTTCGGGTGGCGAGCGGCGGCGCTGCGAAATTGCCAGGGCCCTGGCTGCTGACCCATCGATCATGCTGCTCGATGAGCCATTCGCCGGTATCGACCCCATTTCCATTTCCGACATTCGGGATCTGGTGAAGGAGTTGAAAACCCGGGACATCGGCGTGTTGATCACCGACCATAATGTGCGCGAAACACTCGATATCGTTGATCGTGCGTGCATCATCTATGGCGGGTCGGTGCTGTTTGCCGGCAGTCCACAGGAACTTGTTGCCGATCCCGATGTCCGCCGATTGTATCTCGGCGAAGGCTTTTCGCTCTAGGGCAGACCATGGCGCTGGCTCCCCGCCTCGATCTGAGACAGACGCAATCGCTGGTGATGACGCCTCAATTGCAGCAGGCGATCAAGCTGTTGGCGCTGTCCAACCTCGAACTGGAAGGGGTTTTGGCCGAGGAACTCGCCAAAAATCCTCTGCTCGACAGCGGCGAGAGCGGTGAGACAAGTGCAACGCCGACCAGCGACCGCGCCGAAGCCACCGACCGCCTGTTCGAAAGTGGCATGGGCGCCGCGCCGGGAGAGCTGGACGTCGATTTCAGCAGCGAAACATTCCACCATGATTCGCCCGCTGATTCGGCATGGGAACCGGTGGCGGCCGCGGAAGGTCCGGACAATGCCGAAGGCCCGGGTTTTTCCGGCATTGGCGAAGCGGGGGCAGGCGAGGCCGGCGAAGCGATTGATTTTGACAGTTTCCGTTGTGCCGAGACGACATTACGGGATCATTTGCTGGCACAGGCGGGCCAGAGCCTGTCCGGCATCGACCATGCCATTGCCGTCGCGCTGATCGAATCCGTCGAGGATTCAGGATATCTGGATGCCGACCTCAATGAGCTGGCGCTGCGGCTGGAGGTGGGGCGCGGGCATGTTGAAAGCGTTTTGGGCACAGTGCAGCATTTTGACCCGGCAGGTGTGGGCGCACGGTCGCTGTCCGAATGTATTGCCATACAGGCGCGCGAGGCCGACCGTTATGACCCTGCAATGGCGCGCTTGATCGACAATCTCGACATGCTGGCCAAGGGCCAGTCGGCACAACTGCGCCGGATGTGCGGGGTGGATGAGGAAGATTGGGCCGACATGATCCGCGAGCTGCGCGGCTACGACCCAAAGCCTGGCCTGCGTTTTGCAGCATCGGATGCGACGCCGGTGGTCCCCGACCTGTTCGTCCGCCAGACCAGCGAAGGCTGGGCGATCGAAATCAACAATGCGACATTGCCCCGCGTTCTGGTCAACCGGCAATATTATGCCGAACTGGCGGCGGGTGCAGGCAAGGGCCCCGGCGCCAGGGACGGCAAAGCCTGGCTGGCGGATTGCCTGGCCAGCGCCAACTGGCTGGTGAAGGCGCTCGACCAACGCCAACAGACGATCATCAAGGTCGCGCGCGAAATCGTCAAACAGCAGGAGGGGTTTTTCCTGCATGGGGTATCGGCGCTCAAACCGCTGACGCTGCGGCAGGTGGCCGAGGCGATTTCCATGCACGAATCGACCGTCAGCCGGGTGACCAGCAACAAATATCTGTCCTGCTCGCGCGGCATGTATGAGCTGAAATATTTCTTCTCCAGCGGCATCGCCTCGGCCGATGGCGAAGGCGGCATGTCCGCCGAGGCGATCAAGAGCAGGATCAAGGCACTGATCGACGGAGAAAGCGCCAAGGCGATATTGTCTGACGACACGCTGGTCGAACTGCTCGGCAAGGAAGGGTGCGACATCGCCCGGCGGACCGTGGCCAAGTATCGGGAGGCCATGGGCATCGGGTCGAGCGTGCAGCGGCGGCGGGCCAAGGCACTGGCTGGATAGGCAGGGCGCAGGAGAAACTTGCGGTTCAGGTGCGGCGGGCTAATCCTGTCGGCATGACCATGCGATTCCCGCTCACCGCCCTTTCGACCTTCATGCTGCTGAGCGCATCCCCTGTGTCGGCACAGACAGGCACGCCGCCGCCCGCGCCGCCGCTAGCTCAGCCTGCCGCGCCGACGCCCGCGCCCAGCCTGCCCAGAGTGGCGCTGACCACCAGCCTGGGGACCATCATCATCGAACTGGAAACACAGCGCGCGCCTCTGACCACCGCCAATTTCCTACGCTATGTCGACCAGCGCCGACTGGACGGCACGACATTTTATCGGGCGATGAACCTGGGGCAGGGCTATGGGCTGGTGCAGATGGGCACGCGGGGGATGCCGCAACGTACGCTTCGCCCGGTGGCCCATGAACCCACCAGCCAGACCGGCCTGTCACACACGGATGGCGCAATAAGCCTGGCCCGGCTGGCCCCCGGCACCGGCACCGGAGATTTCTTTATCACAGTCGGAGATCTGGTCAGTCTGGACGCGCAGCCGGCGGGCAGCGGCGGAGACCCTGATGGCTTTGCGGCATTCGGCCGGGTGGTCGAGGGGATGGACCTGATCCGCGCGATCATGGCGCTGCCAACCGACCCCAATGCAGGCGAAGGCGTGATGCGCGGACAGATGCTTGCCGAGCCGGTGCGGATAACATCAGCCCGGCGGGTGGCGCCTCAACCTGCGCCGCCAGCCCCATAGGGATCAGTCATCCTCATCGTCATAATGGGCGAGGTGGAGCGCGCGGGCCCTGATCTGGTGCGTCTGGCACCAGTGCACCAGCGCCTCCTCGCGCCCGTGGGTGACCCAGACTTCGCGCGGACCGACATCGCGGATGGTATCGAGCAGTTCGTCCCAATCGGCATGATCGGAGAGGATCAGCGGCAGTTCGACATTGCGTTGCCGCGCCCGGCCACGCACCCGCATCCAGCCTGACGCCATGGCGGTGACTGGGTCGGGCAGGCTGCGCGACCAGCGGTCGGCCAGTGCAGAGGGCGGAGCGAGGATGATTTCTCCGGCAAGATCCGCCTTTTTCACCTCTGACACCAGGCGCAACTCGCCGAGATCCACGCCATGTTCGCGGTAGAGGTCACACAGGCGAACCAGTGCACCATGAAGAAACAGCGCGCGGCCATATCCGCCGGCACGCAACTCGCCAATCAGCCGCTGCGCCTTGCCGAGCGCATAGGCGCCAACAAGGATGCAGCGGTCAGGATTGGCGGCACGGGCGGCCAGCAATTTGGCAACCTCGTCCTGAGTCGGCGGATGGCGGAAGACGGGCAGGCCAAAGGTCGCCTCGGTGATGAAGACGTCACAGGGAACAACTTCAAAAGGGGTGCAGGTCGGGTCGGCACGCCGCTTGTAATCGCCCGAAACGACAATCCGCTCCCCATCCTTTTCAAGGCATATCTGGGCCGAGCCGAGCACATGGCCGGCAGGATGGAAGGAAGCCGTGACGCCACCGCCGAGACCAAGTGGTTGGCCATAACGGATCGGCTGGCTGTGCCCGGCGACCTGATCCCCATAGCGGACCGCCATGATCGCCAGCGTTTCCGGTGTTGCCCAAACCGCGCCATGGCCGCCACGGGCATGATCGGCATGGCCGTGGGTGACGAGCGCACGAGGGACAGGAATGGACGGGTCAATCCAGACATCGGCGGCAGGAACATAGATGCCCTGGCGGCGCGGTTCGATCCAGCGGCCGAGCCGTGACGGAGAGAGGGGCTGAGCAAGCGCGTCCATCTTGCCTATATGGCGGCTGTGAGCGGCGAATCCACCCTGCCCCAGCCATCGGTCGAATCCGGTGACCATGACCTGCTGCCGCCGGTCTTCGCCGACTGGCTGGTCCGGCGCGGCTGGCGCCTGCGCGCACATCAGCGCGGGATGATCGAGGCGGGCGCGACTGGCCGTCATGCCCTGTTGGTCGCAGCAACCGGGGCGGGCAAGACGCTCGCGGGATTCCTGCCTAGCCTGATCGAACTACATCGGGGCGGAGGCAGCGGGCGGGTCCACACGCTCTACATCAGCCCGCTCAAGGCGCTGGCCACCGATGTTCGGCGCAACTTGTTGATGCCGATCGAGGAAATGGGCCTGTCCATCCGGGTCGAAACGCGCACTGGCGACACGCCGGCAGACCGAAGGGCGCGACAAAAAAGCAACCCGCCCGACATTTTGCTGACGACACCTGAATCGCTGAGCCTGATGTTGAGCCATGAGGATGCGGCGCACCTTTTTTCGGGCCTTGCCTGCATAGTCATCGACGAGGTTCACGCATTCGGTACCGGCAAGCGCGGCGACTTGTTGCAATTATGCATGGCGCGATTGCAGGCCATGCGCCCTGCGCTGCGCCGGGTCGCCCTGTCCGCCACAGTTGCAGATCCCGACAACTGGCGAGGCTGGCTTGCGCCTGGTGGGGATATTGAAGCGGTGCGGCTGGTCGTGGGCGAGGCGGGGGCCGATCCCGAAATCGGCATCCTGCTGCCCGAAGGCCGGGTTCCCTGGTCGGGCCATTCGGGCAAATATGCGATACCCGCAGTGATGGAGGCGATCGAGGCGCATGGGACGACCATCGTCTTCGTCAACACGCGCGGCCTAGCCGAACTGATCTTTTCGGAGCTGTGGAAGGCCAATGACAAGGGTCTGCCCATCGGCATCCACCATGGCAGCCTGAGCCTTGAGGCCCGGCGCAAGGTCGAGGAGGCGATGGCCGACGGGCGCATCCGGGCGCTGGTGGCGACGGCAAGCCTCGACCTCGGGCTTGATTGGGGCAATGTCGACTGCGTCATCCAGATGGGGGCCCCCAAGGGCGCAAGCCGGCTGATCCAGCGCATCGGCCGGGCCAATCACCGGCTCGACGAACCGTCCAGGGCGATGGTGGTGCCGGGTAACCGCTTTGAATGGCTCGAAACCCGCGCCGCGCTCGATGCGATCGAGGCGGGGGAACGCGACGCCGATCTATTCCGCCCCGGCAGCCTCGACGTGCTGGCGCAGCATATCACCGCGGTGGCGTGCAGCGGGCCGTTCAACGAGGACGCGCTGTTCGCCGAAGTGCGCAGCGCCCTGCCCTATGCCACACTCGACCGGGCGACGTTCGACCGGACGCTGGGGTTCGTCCGCGATGGCGGTTATGCGCTCAAGGCCTATGACCGGTTCCGCCGCCTGGCGCCGGCGGGGCCGGGACAGTGGCGCATCGCCGGGCCGAAATTTGTCCAACAGCACCGGTTGAATGCCGGCATCATCGTCGAGGCACCGGCGCTCACCGTCCGCTTCAAAAATGGCCGCAAGCTGGGCACGGTAGAGGAATATTTCGCCTCGACCCTGGTCCCGGGCGACACATTCCAGTTCGCGGGCATCGCGCTGGAAGTGGAAGGAATCAGGGATAGCGACCTCTTGGTCCGGGCAACCAGCAAATCGGCGCGCATTCCCGCCTATATGGGCGCGCGCATGGCACTGACCACCAATCTTGCCGAGCGGGTACGGCGGATGATTGCCGACCCCGATGAGTGGCGCGGTTTTCCCGATGATGTCGCCGAATGGCTGCGCATGCAGATGTGGAAAAGCCGCCTGCCGCGCCCCGACCAGCTGCTGGTCGAAACCTTCCCCCATGAAGGGCGTCACTACTGGCTGCTCTACCCGTTCGAGGGGTGGAATGCGCATCAGGCGCTGGGCATGCTGCTGACCAAGCGGATGGAGCGGGCCGGGCTGCAACCGCTCGGTTTTCAGGCGACCGATTATGCCCTCGCAATCTGGAGCGTGAAGCCGGTCGAGCGGCCGGCCGAGCTGTTGACCGCGACAATCATGGCCGACGAATTTGTCGAATGGGTCGAACAATCGCATCTGCTCAAACGCGCGTTCCGGGAAGTGGCGGTGATCGGCGGGCTGATCGAGCGCCAGCATCCTGGCCAGCGCAAGACCGGGCGTCAGGTCACCTTTTCCACCGACCTCATCTTTGACGTGCTGATGCGCTACCAGCCCGACCATCTGCTGATCGAGGCGGCTTGGGCCGATGCCCGGGCGCGATTGACCGATGTCGGACGATTGGGTGACCTCATCGAACGTGCCGGGCCGACGATGGTGCATGAGCAACTGTCGCGCCTCAGTCCGCTTGCCGTCCCGGTCCTGACCATCATCGGCCGCGAAGGTGTCAGCACCGAAGCGACCGAAGAGGCGTTGCTCGACATGGAGGCCGCACTGGTCGAGCGGGCGATGGCTTAGGGGATTTGCACCCTGCGCCGGGCTGCATTAGGCTGTCCGGCATGACACGTCTGACCCGCCATGCGTTGCCCGCGCTGATCCTGCCCGCCCTTCTGACCATGGCCGCCTGTGCGCCAGCCACGTCACCCGCGCCGACCCCCCTGTCCAACGACCCGGCGGCGGTCCATGAGCGGGTGCTGGCGCTCGACACACATCTCGACACGCCCATGCATTTCAATCGGCCGGGTTGGTCGATTGCCGAACGGCAGACATTTGCCAGCCACCTGACCCATGTCGATATTCCGCGCATGCGTGAAGGCGGCCTCGATGGCGGATTTTTCGTCGTCTATACCTCGCAAGGGCCGGTCGATGCCGCAGGCTATGCCGCCGCGGCCCGCCATGCCGAGAGCCGCCTGGCATCGGTTGAGCGGATATTGCGCGAACAGCGCGAAGCGATGACATTGGCCACAAGGGCGGACGATGCCGCGCGGATTGCCGCAACCGGCCGGCGGATCAGCTACATCAGCATTGAAAACAGCTATCCGCTGGGCGAATCCGTCGCGGGACTGGCCGACTGGTATGCGCGGGGCGTGCGCATGGCCGGACCGGTCCACAGTCGCGACAACCAGTTTGCCGACAGTGCGACCGGGCAGAACCGCTGGGGCGGCCTCTCACCGCTCGGGCGGCAGTGGGTGGCCGAGATGAACCGGCTGGGCATGGTGATTGACGGCAGCCATTCGTCCGACGCGGCGTTGCGGGAGATGATGGCGCTTTCCTCCACACCGGTGATCCTCTCCCATTCCGGGTTCAAGGCGATTTTTGACCATCGCCGCAATGTTGATGACGCACTGGCGCGCGAAGTCGCTGCACAGGGCGGGGTGATCCACATCAACAGCGTCTTTCTCTCCCGATTCAACAACAGCGCGGCACGCGCGCCGCTGTATGACCAGTTTGACGACATTGAACATCTGACCCCGGAGCAGCAGCGCAGGCTGGCGGCGGACTGGGCTTCGCTTGACCGGACCGAGCGGGTCAATGAGGGCGATTTCGACCTGTTCATGCGGGCTTTGTTCCATTGTCTGGAGGTTGTCGGCGTCGACCACTGCGGGATTGGTGCCGACTGGGATGGCGGCGGCGGCGTTGCCGGGCTGGATGATGTCGCCGCCCTGCCGCGCATCACCGCCGCCCTGTTGGCACGGGGCTATAGCGAAGAGGATGTCGGCAAGATCTGGAGCGGCAATATCCTGCGGGTGATGCGGCAGGTGGAGGCGACAGCGGCACGCCGTTGAACCGTTGGCCAATCGCCTTGTCGTCCCGCTTGCCGCTTGTCCTTCGCGACCCTAGATTGTCCCTCAGACGGTGAAGCCGGCCGACGCGCACTCCCGCGCGGACCAGAATGGCCGGCACGCCGAGGAGAGCAATGATGGCAGACGCCATATCGCGGTTCCGCTTGCGAGGCCTTGCCCTGGCGATGATCGCCAGCCTGTTGGCGCCGGCCGCCTCGTTCGCCAATTCGCCGCCGCATGTCCATGCACCGGCAGATCCGCTGGAAACGACGGCAGAGGCGCCGCTGCTAGTGGAGATGATGCGGGAGGACCGCTATAACCGGCTGACCTTGCCGGTCCGGGTCGGGGGGCAGGGGCCATTCGGCTTCATCGTCGACACTGGCGCGGAGCGCACTGTGGTCTCGCGCGAGCTGGCCGCGCGGCTGGGTCTGGCCAGTGCGGGACAGGCGCGGGTCGTCGGCATTGCCGAAGCCACCATGGCCGATCTGTTCCATATCGATTCGGTTCACCTCAACCATCTTCAGCTCGGTAGCCTGATTGTGCCGGCCTTTGGTCAGGCGGCCATCGGCGGGCCGGGCCTGATCGGTATCGACAGCCTGGAAAACCACCGGCTGGTGATCGATTTCACCACCAGGCAGATCGACATACTGGAATCGCAGCGGACCCGGAGGCGTGAGCGCCAACCGGAATTTGACAGCGACGCCATTGTCGTGACGGCCCGGCGTGAAGCCGGGCGCATGATCCTGTCGAGCGCGACCTATAACGGGCGCAGGGTCGATCTGGTGATTGATACCGGCGGGCAGTCCAGCGTCGGCAACCGGGCCCTGAGGCGTCTGGTGCAGGCCGGGCGCCGCGGCAACCGGTTGACCGACGGGCAACTGACCAGCGTCACCGGGGCACAGCTGGCGGTGGAAATGGGCAGTATCGACGTGATCAGCATCGCCGGCATCGACCTCAACAATGTGCCGGTGGCCTATGCCGACTCCCCGGTCTTTGCGGTGCTCGGCCTCGAGGAGCGACCGGCATTGTTGCTCGGCATGGACAGTTTGCAGATGTTCGACCGGGTCGGGGTCGATTTTGCCAATCGCCGGGTGACGTTTGACCTGCCCGGTGGCGCGCGCGCAAGATCGCGAAGCCAGCCGCTCGATCTGCGCGGACTGGTGCCAGCGCGCTGACTGGCAAACCGCTGCCCCCCCCCTTGCCGGCGGTTGCCGCCGGCGCTTATGAGCACGCCCATGTCCTTGTTCGAATTTGCCGGCCAGCAGTTTCGCCTGCTGCCCGAGCGGGCGCTGTTCTGGCCTTCACGCCGTGCATTGCTGGTGGCCGACCTGCACCTGGAAAAAGCGAGCTGGTTTGCCGCCACCGGACAAATGCTGCCGCCGTTCGACAGCCGGGCCACCCTGACCCGGCTGGCGGCGATCGCCGATTCCTGTGACGCCCGCGAACTTTGGGCATTGGGGGATAATTTTCACGACGCGGTCGGTCCAGAGCGGCTGGACGCCGAATCCCGGGGGTTGATCGATGCCATCGCCCGCGGGCGGCGGCTGGTCTGGATTGCAGGCAACCATGATGCCGCCGCCACCATGCCTGGGGATCGGATGGAGGAAGCCGATGTGAACGGGCTGATCCTGAGGCATGAGGCAAGACCGGACGAGCCAATGCCCGAACTGTCCGGTCATTTTCATCCCAAGGTGCGGATTGCCACGGCGATGCGGACCATGTCCCGCCCGTGTGCGGTCATCGGGTCGAACCGCATCATCCTGCCAGCCTTTGGTGCCCTGACCGGCGGGCTGGACGTGCGTTCGCCGGCAATTATGGCGCTGTTTCCGCAGGGTGGCGAGGCTTTGGTGGCCACCCGGCATCGGCTATTGCGGGTGCCGCTGGCCGATGACAGGCCAGACAGACCCATCCGGAGTCGGCGCCAGACGTCCGGATGATGCGGCAGTCAAGCTGTCAACTGTGGCATGGATGCCGCACACCCCGGCAAATCGGGGCAGGCAAGGCCAGTCGGCATTGGCAGTTTCCGGCGATTTTTCATAAAAGCGGTTTGATCGGAAACGGCCACCCAGCGTGCCTGTGTCCGGCATTTTTGAGGATGAGGAGAGTCCCATGCGTACCCCCCAGTCGCGCGCCCTGTTCGGCGCGCTGCTCCTGTCTGCGAGCGTTGCCGCCATTGCGAGCCCCGCCATGGCGCAGGATGCCAACCCGCAGGATGAAGCGACCAGCGAAGAAGCGGAAAACACGGGCGACATCGTCGTCGTCGCGCAGGGCCGCGCCCAGCTGCTTTCAGACGTTCCGGTCGCCGTTTCGGCCGTTTCGGCCGTCACGCTGCAGAACAGCGGCGCCAATGACATCCGCCAGCTGAACCAGGTGGCCCCGTCGCTGCTCGTCTCGTCGACGGGTTCGGAAGCCAATGGTTCGGCCCGTATCCGCGGTATCGGCACCGTGGGTGACAACCCCGGCCTGGAAAGCTCGGTCGCGGTCATCATCGATGGCGTCTATCGTTCGCGTTCGGGCATCGGCCTCAACGAACTGGGCGAAATCGACCGTGTCGAAGTGCTGCGTGGTCCGCAGGGCACGCTGGGTGGCCGCAACGCGTCGGCCGGCGTCATCAGCATCTTCTCGAAGAAGCCCGAATTCCAGCTTGGTGGCAATTTCGAAGCCACCTATGGCAATTATGACTTCATCCGCCTGGCCGGATCGATCACCGGCCCGCTGAGCGAAACCCTCGCCGCCCGTCTTGACGGCGTCTATGTCCAGCGTGACGGCTTCCTCAACGATGTGCGCAACGGCACTGACGTCAATGACCGCGACCGCTTCTTCGTGCGCGGCCAGTTCCTGTTCGAACCGTCTGACACGCTGAGCTTCCGCCTGATCGGTGACTATACCCGCCGCACCGAAAGCTGCTGCGGCGCCGTTTATGTCGACCAGTCGGTCAATCCCTACATCGGCAACCTCAACAATGTCGCGACGCCGCTCAATTCGACGACCGGCAACAACATCATCAACGTGTTGCGTGATCTTGGCCAGCCGCTCTCGGGCTTCAACCAGGGCTACAGCCGTGACATCTGGGTGACCCGCGGCCGCAGCTTTGCCGGTGAAACCACCGACGGCGGTGTCAGCCTCGAGGCCAATATCGAGTTCGGCGGCGTGACGCTGACGTCGATCACCGCCTATCGCGACTACAAGAGCGGTCAGGGCGGCGACGTGGACTATAGCGCGGTCGATATCCTCTATCGTGCACCGAGCGATGATGCGTTCCGCCAGTTCCAGACGTTCAGCCAGGAACTGCGCCTGAAGGGCGAAGCCTTTGACGGCAAGCTCGATTGGTTGATCGGCGGCTATTTCGCCAATGAAGACCTGACGCTTCAGGACAATCTGCGCTTCGGCAGCGAATATGGCCGCTTTGCCGCGTGCCGCCTGATTTCGGGCAGCGGCCTCAACGGCCTCTATTCGCCGACCAGCCCGTCGTGCATCATCCCGGGCGTTGGCCAGGCCACCATCACTGGTGCCTTTGGCGCGGCGGCCCCGGCCATTCTGGCCAGCCTGACGCGGCTTGACGGCATGAGCAATGTCGGTTCGACGATTGACCGCTATGAACAGAACAGCCGCAACTGGGCCCTGTTCACGCACAATATCTTCCACGTGACCGACACGTTCGACGTGACGCTGGGCCTGCGTTACACCAGCGAGCGCAAGACGCTGGATGCGCGCTTTGGCAATGACAACACCGTTTGCACCGCCAACCAGGCGGCGCTGTCGGGCTTCCTGACCAATCCCGGTCTCGCGGCTCTGGCCGGCGGCATCATCGGCCTGTCCTGCCAGGGCAACTCGACCGCCGAACTCAACGGCGTGACGATCAACAACCGTCGCACCGAAGACGAGTTCAGTGGCACGTTCAACCTGTCGTGGCGTCCGACCGACGACCTGATGGTCTATGCGAGCTATTCGCATGGCTACAAGGCGGGCGGTTTCAACCTTGACCGTTCGGCCCTCAAGTCGCCGATCGCCAGCTTCGCTTCGGTGGGCGGCGCCCAGAATCTGGTCCGCAATCTGGAATTCGATGCCGAAACCGTCGATGCCTATGAAATCGGTGCCAAATATTCGACCGGTCCGTTCAGCCTGACCGTCACTGGCTTCCGTCAGGACTTCAGCGACTTCCAGCTGAACACCTTCAACGGCACCGTCTTCCTGGTGCAGAATGTCAATGGTTGCGCCACCAACCTGGGCGGTGCTGACCGCGACACCAGCGCCGCCACCGGTGCTTGTGCCGCTGGCGACGTCACTTATGGTGTCCGTTCGCAGGGCGTTGAAGTCGAGGCCTCGCTGGTCCCGGCCCGCAACTTCCGCGTCGCCGCCGGCCTGACCTATGCCAACACCAGCTATCGCAACAATCTGGTGGGTACCGGCAACGGTGCACCGCTCGATCCGGCCCTGCGCAAGCTGCCGGGCGACAATCTGTCGAACGCGCCGGAACTGGTGACCACGGGTTCCATCACCTGGACCCCGGAAATCGGTTCGAGCGGACTTTCGGGTCTGGTCTATATCGATGGCCGCATGACCAGCGACTTCAACACCGGGTCTGACCTGTTCCCGCAAAAGGAACAGGATGCGTTCACCGTGATCAACGCACGCGTCGGCCTGCGTGGTCCGGACGATCGCTGGTCGGTCGAGCTGTGGGCCCAGAACCTGTTCAACGTCGATTATGCTCAGGTGGCGTTCAACACGCCGTTCCAGGCTGGTGCGACCGCGGCTCCGTTCGTCGATCCGCAATATCCGGGTGGTCGCCAGATCTTCTCGATGTTCCTCGCCGAACCGCGCACCTATGGCCTGACGGTCCGTACGCGCTTCTGATCGGGTCGGTCGCCGGGCAACCGGTGACCCATCGACGGCAAAAAGGAAAAGGGCTCGCCAAGGCGGGCCCTTTTTCATGGACGTTACCGGACGATCAGTTGCGCTGCCCGAACAGGGCTGTGCCAACCCGGATATGCGTGGCGCCAATGCGCACGGCTGTCGGATAATCATCCGACATGCCCATCGACAGACCGGCAAGACCATGGTCATCGGCGATCTTCGCGAGCAGGGCAAACCATGGTGCGGGCTCGCGATCGACCGGCGGAACGGTCATCAAGCCAATCACCGGCACATTGGCGAGACGGGCGGCGTCGAGCAAGGCGGGTAGTTCAGCCGGCGCACAACCGCCCTTCTGTTCTTCCCCGGCAAGGTTGACCTGAATGAAGCAGGGCAGGTGCCGGCCGACCTTGTCCATCGCACGTGCGAGGGCATGGAGCAGGCTGGGCCGGTCCAGCGAATGGATGACATCGAACAGCCGCACCGCCTCTTCTGCCTTGTTACTCTGTAACTGGCCGACCAGATGAAGTTCGAGATCCGGTACCAGTTCGCGCAAAGGTGGCCATTTGGAAGCTGTTTCCTGGACTCGATTTTCTCCAAAGACGCGATGACCTGCCTCGATCAGCGGCATGATCGAGTCAGCCGCTTGCGTCTTGGAAACGGCGATGAGGGTAATATCAGCTGGAGATCGACGCGCATCGGCACAGGCGCGGGCAATGCCGCTGCTGATCGTTTCGAGACGGACGCGTGCCGGGTCGGTCACGTTCGCGGTAGGCGTGGCTGGTGCAGTCATGGTCTGGCGCTATAGAAAGGGCCATGCTGCCGCGCCAGTCCCCGCTTGCCTCCGCTGACCAGCCTGTCCGGCGTCGAACGCCGATGCCGTTCTGCTGGCTGATGACCGACCGGCGGCTGGGATCAGCGATGCCGCGTATCGTTGCGGCCATGCCACCACGGTCCGGCGTGATTGTCCGCCCCTATGCGATGGAGGCCGATGGCCGGGCGGCCCTGATCCGCAGCATCCGCCGGGCAGGACGGGCCAAGCGGCATGTGCTGCTGATCGCCGATGCCCGGGCGGCGGGCTTTGACGGTCGTCATCGCGGCGGTGCTGTGACGCGGCTGCCGCAGCCGTGTCGAAACGGCATCGAATCAATGCCCGTGCATGATGAACGCCAGGCAGCCCGAGCACTCAGGACCAAGGTCAGCCTGTGCCTTATTTCCCCGGTGTGGGCGACCCGGTCCCATCCGGGCGCGGTGACATTGGGCGTGCGGGGCTTTGCCCGCCTGGCAGCCCGGCTGCGCAAGGATACCCACGTCATCGCGCTGGGCGGGATGACAGCCCGGTCACACCGGACCCTGCGCCGCCATGGCGCCAATGGATGGGCGGCGATCGATGGCTGGCAGGTCGATCCGGCGTGAGTCAGGTCCGCACGGACATCATCCCGTTCGACACTGTGTCGGGACTTGCCTGAAAATCAGAAGCGGAACTGGGTTCCGACATAGACAGCCTGGCTGTCCTGACGCTGATCGGTCAGAGGCGCGAGACGGTCATTCTCACGCTGGAGGCGGACACCAGCCGTCAGATCGACATTGCGCGACAGGCGATAGCTGCCAGTCACATCAACCGAATAGGCGCGATCAGGATCCAGCGCACGCTCTGAGGCGCCGGGCAGCGAGCGGCTGTCGAGTCGCATGTCAGCGCCAAAGCGCGACGGGCGAATTGTCGGATCGACCGGCTGACGCGCCTGCGGCAGAGTCGCAATATCAACCGATTCGCGCGAAGCCGTTGAACTGGCGAACGATGTGTATCCCACCGCCGAGCCGAGTCGGTAGGTGACCGGAGCGATGGCAATAGGCTGGGCCGGGCGGGCCGATTCGCCGGTCGAGGATGCGGCAGCGCTCGTCATCGTCGTCGGCCGGGCGCGCACGACCAGCGTTACAGCGCGATTCTCGCTGCGCGACATGGCAGGCGTGAACCGGAAATTGCGGCGCGCTTCATCCGGCAGATTGGCGTATCTCTGAAGCAGAACAGGGTCGCCGGTTGCAGGCGTGAAGCGCCCCACCAGCGCGGACAAGGCCTCTGCACGGTCGGTAGCGCTGTGGCTGATAGCGCTGATCGCAGGAGTCGCTGCAAGACCGACTGCGACGAGGGCAGTCAGGCCAAGGGCGGCAAAGGTGCGATCGGACATCATGACCGGTCATTCTCTCCTGTCGGGACACCGTCATATCACCATTCCACAACGGAATGCCAGCACTGACGCATGGATTTAGTGCATGTGTTGCATGTTATGCACAGTGGTTTCCCCGGCAACTTGTTGCCGGCGTACCGCTTCGGTGCAAAGCATTGCCGGTGCCAGGCCCAAGGTGCCCGGCTCCGCGCGGCTTGCGGCCAGCCCGCAGGCTCGCTAGAAGCCCCTGACCGACCGGCTGTGCGCCGGGTGCACCCGCGCCCTGCCTGTCCGGACCATCGTGCTGAAGGAAGACAGCCGAAGCCATGCCCATTCTGCCCCAATCCGTGCTTTCCCGTCGTACAGCCGCGCTGCGGCGCCTTGCGATGGCCGCCCCGCTTGCCGCTGCGCTGGCTCTTGCCGGCTGCGGCGGTGGGCAGGAGCGTCCGCGCGCCGACCTCGCCGCATCCAATGTTACGACAATTGGCGTCAACGCCTATCTGTGGCGCGCCAGCCTCGACGCCCTGTCCTTTGCACCACTGCTGCAAGCCGATGCCAATGGCGGCGTGATCGTCACCGACTGGTACGCCAATCCGCAGAATCCGGGCGAGCGCGTCAAGCTGACGGTTGCCATCCTCGACCGTGACTTGCGTGCCGATGCGCTGCGCGTGTCGGGTTCGCGCCAGGTGGCCCAGGCTGGAAACTGGGTCGACGCGCCGTTGCAGGCAGCCACAGTGCAACGGATCGAGGAAATCATCCTTACCAAGGCTCGCGACCTGCGCCGTACGGCGATCGCCGGGGAGTGAACCTGGTGTGTTGCGCCCGGCCTGACGGGTGCATCAGGTGACTTCAACGGGCCAGTGGGCGTGGATCAGGCCATGTGCCGGTCCATTGCCCGACTGGCCCGACCCATTTGAACGAAGCAGATGCACGGTGACCGGCCGGGACAAGGGCCCCATGCCGCAATGCACCGGACAAAGCATGGGAAGAATGACATGACCGACCAGCGGTTCAACCCGCTCGCCGCCGATGGCAAATGGCAGGCCACTTGGGAAAAAGAACAGTCCTTCCGCGCTGATCGCTTCCCGGACCGGCCAGCAGCCTATGTGCTGGAAATGTTTCCCTATCCATCCGGCCGCATCCATATGGGCCATGTCCGCAACTATACGATGGGCGATGTGATTGCCCGCTACAAGGGCATGACCGGACACGCCGTGTTGCACCCGATGGGATGGGATGCATTCGGCATGCCGGCCGAAAATGCCGCGATGGAAAAGGGCGTCCATCCCGGTGGCTGGACCCGGAGCAATATTGCAGCGATGAAGGCGCAGCTGAAGCGGCTGGGCCTGTCGATCGACTGGAGCCGGGAGCTCGCCACCTGTGAACCCGACTATTATGGCCATGAACAGGCGCTGTTTCTCGACCTGATGGCGGCGGGGCTCGTGACCCGCAAGGAAAGCTTCGTCAATTGGGACCCGGTCGACATGACCGTGCTGGCCAATGAACAGGTGATCGATGGCAAGGGCTGGCGTTCGGGCGCGACGGTTGAACGGCGCAAGCTGAGCCAGTGGTTCCTCAAGATCACCGATTTTGCCGACGAACTGCTCGATGGCCTCGGTACGCTCGACCAGTGGCCCGACAAGGTCAAGCTGATGCAGGAAAACTGGATCGGCAAGTCGCAGGGGCTGGAGTTCCGGTTCAAATTCCCGGCGTCGCAAGACAGCATCGCTGTTTTCACCACCCGGCCCGACACGCTGTTCGGTGCCAGCTTTGTCGCCATTGCGCCCGATCATCCGCTTGCCGAGCAGCTTGCGGCGAATGCGCCCGAACTCGCCGAGTTCATAACCACCTGCCGCGCCAGTGGCACGGCGCAGGCTGAACTCGACACGGCCGAAAAGCTGGGCTTCAATACCGGGCTCAGCGTCGAGCATCCGCTGGATCCAGACTGGCACCTGCCGGTGTGGGTCGTCAATTATGTGCTGATGGACTATGGTACGGGCGCCATCTTTGGTTGCCCGGCCCATGACCAGCGCGACATTGATTTCGCCCGCAAATATGATCTGCCGGTGATCCGCGTCGTCGCCGACGGGGACGAGACCGACCCGCATTTCATCGGCGATGAAGCCTATACCGGTCCCGGCCGCATCGTGAACTCGCACTTCCTCGATGGCATGGACATTGCCAGCGCCAAATCGGCCGTGGTTGCCAAGGCCGAGCAGGAAGGCTGGGGTGAGGGCAAGACCGTCTGGCGTCTGCGCGACTGGGGCGTCAGCAGGCAACGTTATTGGGGCACACCCATTCCGGTGATCCATTGCGATGCCTGCGGCGTGGTACCGGTACCCAAGGACCAGTTGCCGGTAACCCTCCCTGAGGATGTGACATTTGACGTGCCGGGCAATCCGCTCGACCGGCATCCGGCCTGGAAACATGTCGACTGTCCGTCCTGCGGTGCGGCAGCACGACGCGAGACCGACACGCTCGACACCTTTGTCGATTCGAGCTGGTATTTCCTGCGCTTTGCCAGCCAGCCCAAGGACAAGCCGTTCGACCCGGAGGAAATCCGCCGCTGGTTGCCGGTCGGCCAATATATCGGCGGTATCGAGCATGCGATTTTGCACCTGCTCTATGCCCGGTTCTGGACACGGGCGCTGGCGCATATCGGCCTGATCGATGTGAAGGAGCCGTTCGCCAACCTGTTCACGCAAGGCATGGTGACCCACGAAACCTATAGTCGTGATCAGGGTGAGGGCATTGCCCCGCTGTGGTTCACCCCCGAAGAGGTGGAGCGCACCGGCCATGGTGCCACCTTGCGCAGCGACGGCCAACCGGTCGACGTCGGTCGGGTCATCAAGATGTCGAAGTCCAAGAAGAATGTCGTCGATCCCGATGGCATCATCGACCAATATGGCGCCGATGCGGTGCGCTGGTTCATGCTGTCGGACTCGCCGCCCGAGCGCGACCTTGAATGGTCGGAGAGTGGAATTGAGGGATGCTGGCGCTTCGTCCAGCGGCTGTGGCGCCTTGCCACGGCCGAGCGGACCGGCGGTGAGCGCGACATCGCGCTCGACAAGCTGACCCACAAGACGATTGCCGGCGTCACTACCGACATCGACGCGCTCGCCTTCAACAAGGCGGTCGCGCGGCTCTACGCGCTGGCCAATGCCATTGAAAAGGCCAAAGCCGGTGCCAGCCGGGACGATGCGGCACGCACGATTGTGCTGCTGGTGTCGCCAATGTTGCCGCATATTGCCGAGGAAATCTGGGCGCGGTGGGGTGAGGACGGGTTGATTGCCGACGCCGCTTGGCCAGTGGCCGACCCGGCACTGCTGGTCGATGATGAAGTAACGGTCGCGGTGCAGGTGATGGGCAAATTGCGCGATACGCTTACTGTCGCGAAGGATATTGCCCAGGCTGACCTTGAGGCGTTGGCGCTGGCATCGGCGAATGTCCAGCGGGCGCTTGACGGGGCTGCGGTGAAAAGAGTGATTGTCGTTCCCGGCAGGCTGGTCAATATCGTCGCATGATACGCTCCGCCGCCCTCACCCTTTCGCTGCTTGCCGCGCCGCTGCTGGCCGGCTGCGGATTGCAGCCGCTTTATGCGGGCGGCACCGGCGGCGCTGTCGGCAGCACCCTTTCGTCGGTGTCGGTCGCCCCGATCGAGGGAGAGGCCGGCTGGCTGGTGCGCGGCGCGCTGCGCGACAGGCTGCGCGCGGCGGGCGATGGAACGGCGACCCGCTATCGCATCGATGTGCGGCTGAGTGACGAGATTGCCGGCTTTGGCGTGCGCGCCGACGATTCGGTAACGCGGGAACGGCGGACGTTGCGTGCCCGCTGGCAATTGGTTGATACCAGCAATGGTTCAACGTTGATCGACGATACCGCCGGATCGGACACCGGCCTGGATGTGGTGGGAAGCGAATATGCCACCATCGCCGCCGAGCGCACCGCGCTGGAGCGTTTATCAGAGGCGGTGGCTGACCAGATAGTCGCCCGCGTCGCTGTCTATGCCCGCAATCGCGCGGCCCAGCCTGCCGCCAACTGATGCTGCTCAAGGCGCAGGGCGCGGCGCGAACGCTGGCAACGCTCAACCCCGCCATCCGCCTCTATGTATTGGCTGGACCCGACGAGTCGTTGTCCCGCTCGCTAATGGCAACCATCGCCCGGGCCGTCGGCAAGGAGGCGGAGCGAATCGATTTCACCCCGGCCAAGCTAAAGGATGATCCCGCGCTGCTGGCGGATGAGGCGGCATCGATCAGCATGTTCGGCGGACAGCGCTGGATTTGCGTCACCCTCTTTTCCGGTGGTGGGGATGATGTGCTGCCGGCAATCGAAAATCTGCTGGCCGCGCCTGCAGCCGGCAATCCGGTGGTGGTGATCGGCGGATCGCTGACCGCCAAATCAAGGCTGGTCAAGCTGGCGGAAAAGGACCCGGCCGCCATCGCTGTCATCGCTTATGCCCCGAGCGCCGATGAGGCAGGCCGGATTGCCGAAGAGCTGGCAACGGAACAGGGGATGCTGCTGTCCCGCGACGTGGCGCGGGCAATTGCCTCGGCAACAGGTGGTGACCAGGGCCTGATGGCTCAGGAAGTTACCAAGCTGGCCCTGTTTGTCGATGCGCAACCCGGTGGGCGTGTCGAGGTGGGCATCGAGGCCTGGCGGGCGATCGGCGCCGACCTGCCAGAGGAGGATGTGGGCGCCGCCGTCAATCTGCTGTTTGAAGGCAAGGTGGCGGATCTGCCTGATCTCTTCATCACCCTGGCGGCAACCGGCGTCGCGGATATCCGGCTGGTCCGGTCTCTTGCGACACGCGCCCACCTGCTCGCCCGTTTACGCAGTCAGGTCGATGCAGGGCAGTCACCGCGGCAGGTGGTCGAGGCGCAGGGCAAGGCCATTTTCTGGAAAGAAAAGGAAGGCATTACCCGCCAGCTAGGCAAATGGGACAGTCCCCGCCTCGCCCGGCTCATCGAACGGTTGCACCAGCTGGAACGTGAACTCAAGGCGCCGATGAATGCAGAAACCCTGCTGCTTCGCCACGCCTTGACGGATATTGCGCGGGCCGCGGCGAGTGCACGCTGACTGGCTACACAACGCTATTCATAGCTGACGGTGATCGGAATACGTCCGCGAAAGTCGCCATCGGCCCGGCCATCGAGCTCAAGCCGCCCGCCGAATGAGAATTCCAGCCTGCCGTCCGGGCCCAGCCGCGCACGGGGGGGCAGGGAACTGACAATATTCGTGATCCGCACCTCACCGCCGCCTGTCGAACTGAGCCGCACCTCTTGCGGCAAATCGATACGGATGGTGCGGCCGGGTGACCCCTCGACGACGGCCCGGCCGGAAAATCCCGAACCGCCCATGGTCGAAACCGTACCGTCAGCCCGGCTTTGCCCGGAAGAAGGATCGAGCGTTATGCTGCCGCCTCGACCGTCACTGACCAGCAGCGGGAAATCAAGATCCGCAACGACGGTGACCCTCAGCGGGATGCGATCCTCATCATTGCTGGCCCTGTTGTCCGTGACCGTGCTACCAGTGTCCCTGTCAGTGCACAGCAGGCATTGCGCCGAAATCTCCGAGGGAGAAAGGGCCGCAAGCAAGCCAAGTGCCAGCAGCACAAGGGCAAAGGGACGGTATGTCACCATGGTTCCATCTGGCGCCGACATGGTAAAGGAAGGGTATATTGTCCGCCATTTCCTATAGTTGCAAGCGATGAGCGGGACAGCGAGGCTGCGCGCGCTGGCCTGTGCCCGCCCGAGCCAGGACATCCATCATGCGTTCATTCGCTGGGCTGCCAACCGGATTGCCGACCCGCGCACCCGGCGTCTGTTTGAACGCATGGCCGACCGGTCAGCCATTGATCATCGCTGGTCGGTGCTGCCTCCCGGAAAGAACGGCGGGTCGCCGGTCGATCACGAAGGATTCTATGCCGGCAAACATGCACCCGGGACATCCGAACGCATGGCTCTCTATGCCCGGCTGGCACCCGAACTGGCGATGCAAGCCATTGAGAAACTGAACTTTGATCCCGCCGAGGTGACGCATATCGTGGTCGCCAGCTGTACCGGTTTTGTCGCGCCCGGCATTGACCAGATCATCGCCCGGCATTTGCATCTGGCGCCGTCTGTCGAACGACTGCTGATCGGCTTCATGGGCTGTTATGCGGGCGTCACCGCGCTGCGTGCGGCACGCCATATCGTGCGCTCCCAACCTGATGCTGTGGTGCTGATGGTCAGTGTCGAGCTGTCAACGTTGCATCTGGAAGATACGGACGCGATCGAACCCTTGCTGGCAATGTTGCAATTCAGCGATGGTGCCGCAGCGGGGATCATCGACGGGCGATCCGGCCCCGGTGTGATGTTGGGAGACGGCATCAGCCTCGCCTTGCCACAGTCGGACGAGTTGATTCGCTGGGACATTGGCGAGCAGGGTTTTGTCATGCGGCTGTCGGGCGAAGTCCCGGCCCGCATAGAGGCAGCCCTGCACGACGGATCGACCCAGACCGCGCTGTTTGGCAACGACGCGCCAACGCACCTTGCCATCCACGCCGGCGGACGATCCATTCTGGACGCCGTTGAACGGGCGTTGGCCTTGCCGCCACAGGCTCTGGCCGCAAGCCGCGCTGTGCTGGCCGAATGCGGCAATATGTCATCGGCAACTGTCCTGTTTGTCATCGAGCGGCTGCGGCGGGACGCGGCCAGCGGGCCGGGGCTGGCACTGGCGTTCGGGCCGGGACTGGCAGCCGAAGCGATACGGCTGGACTTCATCCCGTGAACCCCTTCACCGCGTTGGACAGGCCTGTGATCCGCGAAGAGGAAATGGACGCGCTCGACCTGCCTGATGAACGCTATGTCCGGGTCCTGAATGATCTGGCAAGAATCAATCTTGTAACAATGGCCCAGCGCCCGACCCTGATTTTCATCAAACATATCATGAACCTGACTGCCGATGACACCAGGCCGCTACGGTTGCTTGACGTCGGTTTCGGGCAGGGCGACATGCTGCGCGCCATCGCGGCAATGGCCCGCGTGCATGGCCGGCCAGTCGATCTGGTCGGCGTCGATCTGAACCCGCGCAGCGAAATGGCGGCCCGCGCGGCCAGCGATCCGCACCTGCCGATCCGGTGGGTTACCGGCGATTATCAGGCACTCGCCGGGCAAGGCTGGGACATAGTGATTTCAAGTCTGGTGACCCACCACATGACCGAAGCGGAGCGGCTTTGCTTCCTCCATTTCATGGAAGGCGAAGCGCGATTAGGCTGGCTGATCAACGATCTCCATCGCCAGCGCCTGCCCTTTGTCGGCTATCCCCTGCTTGCCAGCCTGCTGTGGGTGGACCCGATCGTCCGGCGCGACGGGCAACTGTCGATCGCGCGCAGTTTCCGGGTTGGCGAATGGCAGTCGATCCTGGCGCAAGCCGGAATCCGGGAAGCGCGGGTCCGGCGCTGGTTCCCATGGCGGCTGTGTGTCGAGCGCATCCGCCGATGACGGGGACGTTGCCCCTGTTGATCATTGGCAGCGGGATTGCCGGCGCCGCGGCGGCCATCGACCTGGCCCGCGCCGGCCAAAGACCACTGATCATCGAACGTAACCGCGAGATCGGGGACGCCATTTGCGGAGGCTTCCTGTCCTGGCAATCGTTGGCCGCACTCGAACGGCTCGGGCTGTCACCACAACTGCTTGGCGGTCAGCCGGTCAATGAAGTCCGCCTGTTTGCCGGCCGGCGGATGGCCCGCGCGCCCCTGCCCCAGCGCGGTATGGGCCTCTCCCGCCGGGCGCTGGATACGGCCTTGCTTGACCAGGCGCTGGCGGCCGGTGCCTCGGTCGAGCGGGGCATCAGTGTTCGCACCTATGGCCCGGATGCGGTGATGTTGTCGGACGGTGCCACACTGAAGCCGGCTGATCTGTTCGTCGCTCATGGCAAATATGGCGTGGCGGGCCATCAACGACATCCTCCCGCCAAAGTGGCGGCCGACCCTGTTGTGGGCCTGCGCCTGCGTCTCAGCGCAACCAGGCAGATAGCGATGTTGGTGGGTGAGGCGGTCGAGCTGTTCCTGTTTGACCGTGGTTATGCCGGATTGGTTCGGCAAGAAGATGGCACGGCCAACCTGTGTCTGGCCGTCCACAAATCCCGGCTCAGCGAAGCAGGAGGAAAGCCCGAGGTGCTGATAGCCCAATGGGGTGCGTCCAATGGCCCCCTGGGTGAGCGGTTGGCGGCTGCCGATCCGGTCGGGCCGATTGATGCCATTGCCGCCATTCCCTATGGCTGGCGCCGTTCGAGCGGACCCGATGGCCTGTGGCATCTGGGCGATCAGGCGGCGGTGATCCCGTCACTGGCGGGGGAGGGCATGGGTATCGCCCTGTCCACAGCGTCGTCGGCCGTGGCCTCATGGCGTCAGGGGGACAGGTCTGCCGATTGGCAACGGCGCATGGCGCGCCGACTCGCCCCGCCCATGACGCTGGCCCGGATTATCTGGGCACTGGCCGAACATCCTCGCTGGAACGGTGCCGGAGTTGCCCTGCTGCAACAGCTGCCGATGTTGACCGGGGTGCTGGCGCGCGGCACCCGGGTGCCTGGCAACGCTTGAAAGGCCGGGGATTCAAGGCCATGATAGCGTCATGGACAAACTCGACCTCACCGACGACGAATGGCGTGCACGCCTGACCCCTGAGCAATATCATGTGCTGCGCCAGCATGGCACCGAACGCGCCTTTGCCGGCCATTTCAACCTGCACAAGGGCGATGGCCATTATGTCTGCGCGGGTTGCGGCGCCGCCCTGTTTGACAGCGAAACCAAATATGAAAGCGGTTCCGGCTGGCCGAGCTTCTGGGCCGCCCTGTCTGAAGATGTCGTTACCATTCATCGCGATACCAGCCATGGCATGATCCGTGACGAGGTGCGCTGCGCGCGCTGCGACGGCCATCTTGGCCATGTCTTCCCCGATGGCCCCAATCCCACCGGCCTGCGTTTTTGCATGAACAGCGTCGCACTGGGCTTTGAGGATCGCGATGCGGACTCGTCGCGCTGAGACGCCACGACCGGTGCCATGGCGGAGAGACGCCGGTGAAACCGCTTGTCGCCGCGCCCTCGGCGATTTAATCAGGCGTCCGCATGGCACGCTCATCAAGGTCATCGGCGCCTGAGCCGACGCAAGGCCGGTTTCGGCGCATCCTTGGCAAGACCATCACTTATGGTCTGATTCTGGCATTGCTGGTTGCGCTGGGCGTCGCTGTCGCCGTGGCAGCAGCGGTCAGGAACCTGCCGAGCTTCGAGGAGCTTCGCCGCTCCCCCACCGCGCAGACCATCCGGCTTCGCGACGTCAACGGCACGGTTATCGTCTCGATCGGCCCCAATTACGGTCGCTGGCTGAAAGTGTCTGAAACGCCGGCCGTGATGCGCGATGCCATGGTCGCGGTCGAAGACCGCCGCTTCCGCTACCATTTTGGCGTTGACCCGATTGGCCTTGCCCGATCCGTCAAGGTCGCCTTTGAACGGCGCGGCACCGGTCGTCGCTTGCAGGGCGCATCGACCATCAGCCAGCAATTGGCCCGCAACGTCTTTCTGTCGAACAATTATTCGATGGCCCGCAAAGCCCGCGAAGCCATTCTCGCCATGGCCCTAGAGTGGAAGTTCTCAAAGGACGAAATCCTCGAACTTTATCTGAACAAGGTCTATTTCGGCGGCGGCAGCTATGGCGTGGATGCGGCTTCACGTACCTTCTTTGGCCATGGTGCCGAAGAATTGAGCCTGTCAGAAGCGGCCATCATCGCCGGCCTGGTCAAGGCGCCGTCCCGCTATTCACCGACAGCCGATGCCCAGGCGGCGGTTGGTCGGGCCAATGTTGTTCTGGACGTGATGGTGGATGCCGGTGTGATCACCCCGGCGCAGCGCGCCTCAGCGGCGCCTGCCGAAGTGCGGCTGGCCTCTGAACCCAACCAGAACAGCGCCCGTTACTTCACCGATTGGGCCATCCCGCAACTGGATGCATTGATCGACGAGAGTGTTGAGCCGCTCGACGTATGGACAACGCTTGATCTTGATATGCAGCGCACCGCCACGGCCTCTATCCAGTCCAACACCCCCGAAGGGGCCCAAGCCGCGCTGGTGGCCCTTGATCGCGATGGTGCGGTGCGTGCGATGGTCGGTGGGCGCGATTATGTGAGTTCCAATTACAATCGCGCAACCAAGGCAGAGCGTCAGCCCGGCTCCGCGTGGAAATTGTTCGTGTACATGGCGGCGCTCGAGTCCGGCTACAAGGTCGATGACGAGGTCGTCGACGAGCCGGTGACGATCAATGGCTGGACCCCGCGAAACAGCAATGGCCGTTTTTCCGGCACGATCGATCTGCGCACCGCCTTTGCCTATTCGGTGAACACGGTAGCTGCCAAATTGGGTGATTCGATAGGCTATTCGACCGTAGCCAACATGGCCCGCCGCTTTGGTATCACCTCCGAACTGAACACGCAGCCATCGATGGTGCTGGGGACCGCGGATGTCCGGGTCATCGACCTGACCGCCGCCTTTGCCGCCGTATCGGCCGGGGGCAAGTCGATCCAGCCTTACGGGATCACCAAAGTATCCACTGCCGAGGGCCGCACCTTGTATGAGCGTGCGCCGCCACCGCAAAACATACTGGTCGATGCCTGGGTGGCCGCCGGAATCACCGATCTGTTACAGACCGCCGTCAACACTGGCACCGGTCGGGCGGCCCAGATCGGTCGCCCGGTTGCCGGCAAGACCGGTACAACCAGCAGCAACAAGGATGGCTGGTTCCTCGGTTTTTCGAGCGGGCTGACCACAGGTGTGTGGATGGGGCGTGATGATGCCCGGCCGGTCACGGGATTACAGGGCGGCGCCGCGCCTGCCCGCGCTTTCGCTGATTTCATGCGTGTCGCGGTGGCCAACCGTCCGGTTGAGGAGTTCACCACGCAAGTGGAGCTCCCCCAGTGGCAGCTCGAAAGTGACGAGGAAGCTTATTATGGCGACCCGTCACTCGAAGCGCAGTTTGTCGACGAGAACGGCCAGCCAATCGAGCTGGATCCCGCTCAACCGGGCCCTCAGCCGAGAGATACACCTGGAGATGGCCCCGGCCCGGACACTGCAGACAAGCCGCGGTTGGACCGACGCTGGATCGACGAAGTCACTGGCAGCGGTGGTGACAATGGCAATCGTGCCACCGGCCAGCGGGGATCGGGTCAAGGCGGGCCGTAGGCCCCCACCCGCCCGCTCAAACCCCGTCAAACCGCCAGCGGTGAAGATCCGATCCGTGATGCCTGAGCCACTCGCGTGAGCGGTCGTGCGCATCCCCGCACAAGCTGTGGACGAGATCATAAAAGGCCGGTCCATGATTGAGATGCGCCAGATGCGCCACTTCGTGCGCAACAATCGCCAGCCGCACATGATCAGGCGCCATGACCAGCCGCCAGTTATAGCGGATACGCCCGGTCGATGTGCAACTGCCCCACCGGCTGCGTGGATCGCCAACGCTTACCGCCGACAGTTTCAGGCCGGCACGATCAGCCATTGCCTGGCTGGCCGCGGCAAATTCTTGCCTGGCTTCCTGTTCCATCCAGCGCCTGATGCGGCGGCCAATGGCTGATTGCGGACCTCCGAGGCACAACCTGTCACCATCGATACGTGGCGTTCGAGGGGATTGCGCGGACCAACAGACGGTCAGCGTGCCTCCGCGCCAGGGCAGGACGCTTCCCTGCTGGACGGGTTCCCCCTGCGGTCGGATCGCCCGCTGCCGTTCGATCCAGGCTGATTGCCCTTCCACCCAGCGCCGAGCATCACCCAATCCAGCGCGGGGCGGAATCACCAGTTTGAGTTCACCCAGTGCCGCATCATAGCGCAGCCTTAACCGGCGGGCCCGTGGATGGCGCCTGACCCTGACCAGCAACCTTTCTTCACCGAATGTGATGAAAAAGTCGCTGGTCGACGACGCTACCATCCGCCCGGAGGGTGCCATTTGGGGCACGCGGCGGGCCCCAGGCTGACGCGGCGACAACAAGCGGTCCAGCAACCCCATCGTTCAGACCGGGCGGTCAACAATATGGTGATCGAGCGGTCCTGCATCAATTTCACTGATCGTCCAGCCGCGCACGGACTGCCCCGCCCGGTGCACGGCTTCCCGATCACCACAGACAAGATAGTGCCAGTCAGGCAGCGGCCGGCCCTGCGCCCGCAACCGGTAGGCACAGGTCAGCGGCAGCCAGGGCAGATCATCAACCCTCGAAGCGGTGAGTTGCAGGCAGTCCGGAACATATTTGCGCCTGTTGCGATAATCGGTGCAACGGCCACTGTCCCGGTCGAGCAGCTTGCAGGCGACATTGGTCGGGTAAATCCGCACCTCGTCGGGATGACTATCCTCATCTTCCAGCTTGTGCAGGCAACATTTGCCGCACCCGTCGCATAACCCCTCCCATTGGTCCCGGGTCAGGCTGGACAGCGGGCGTTCCCAGAATGGCGGCTCACTGGCCACGCCGGTCAGCGGACCCAGCGGGCCAGTTCGGCAGCGACCTTGTCGGGCGAACCTTCATTGACCTCGGTGGTGCCAATCTGATCAACGGGGATCAAGGCCACGGGTTTCCCGTCAGGACCCATGAGATAGGCAATCTGGACATGGGCGACGAGATAGGCGCCCGGCGTGACACCGGGCTGTTTCTGAAAGGATACCGCATATTTACGGGCAACCTGTTGAATTTGGTCGAGCGAACCGGTCAGGCCGGTAAGCCGTGGGTGAAATTGCCTGACATAGGCGGCCATCACCTCTGGTGTATCGCGTTCCGGATCAACGGTGATCATGATCGGCGCAATCTTGGCTGCCCGGGCGGGTTCGCTTCGTTCAAACTGCTTGAGCCCCAGCATCAGCCAGTTGAGGTCAACCGGGCAGACATCAGGGCAAAAGCTGTAACCGAAATAGATCAGCCGATAGCGGCCGTTGAAATCGGCATCGGTCACTGTCCGTCCGGTCTGGTCGGTCAGGGAGAAACTGCCGCCGATGGCGGCGCCTTCCAATGGTGCAGGTTCCACGGGGGGCTGACCACTGCAGCCAGTCAACATGGTTCCGGTCAGCATCAGGCTTGCAAGGGCAAGCGAGCGCGCGATATGAGGAGTGCTGTTCATGACAGGCTCAGCCTTGCGTCGGCACGGATGGAAAATCAACAGCGGTGCGACCGGTCGTTGTCCGCTTGTCCTGTTATCCCGCCCTGCGCGCAAAAGGGCATAGAATTGGGGTTCGCTCGTCACATGCATCGCCATCTGTCCCGCCGTCTCGCCTTTGCCTTGCTGTTTGGTGGCATGACGGCAGCTTCACTGGCTGGTCCAGTTGCCGTCACCGCTCAGGGATCTCCGGCCTATCGTCTGCTTGAAGCGGTGCGCGACCGCGACCTGGCCAAGGCGCGCGAACTGATCGACGCAACACCGCAATTGGTCAACACGCGGGACATAACCAGCGGGGAAACGCCGCTGCTCATTGCCGTGGGTCGGCAGGATATCGGCTGGATGAACTATCTGCTCGGCCGCGGTGCCGATGCCAATATTGCCGACCGTCAGGGTGTGACGCCCCTGATCTCTGCGGTGCAGGCCGGCTATGTGGCGGGAGCTCGCGCGCTCATTGAACGCGGCGCCCGCGTCAACCACGCCAATGGCGGCGGCGAAACCGCCCTCCACGCCGCCGTCCATCGTCGCGATGTGGCGATGGTCAGGCTGTTGATGGATCTTGGCGCCGATGCGGACATTACCGATAATCTGGCAGGCAAGTCGCCACGCGATTATGCCAGCGAAGATCGGCGCTCCGCCGCTGTTCTGGCGGCAATCAATGCGCCGCGCACATCAAACACCACCGGCATTGTTATCCAGGGACCAGTCCAGGGCCCGCGCTGACAGCTTCGGGACACGCTGGTATCTCCCTTTACAAGCCAATATCCTGTTCGCCGGCATGGACGGCCAGATCGGGATCAAGGCTGACCATCAGCCGGCGCATTGCCAACCGGCCGATACGCAGCAATTCACTGCGCCTCCGTGCAGGTGCCAGGGCGCAGGCGGCGGCTTCACGCAGGACAGTGGCATCATAACGGTCGGCAATGATCAGGCCGCAACGCTGCGGCTGCCAGGCCGGCCCCGCTATCAGCCCCGGATCCAGCGCGGGCGACAGCGCCCAGTAAAAACGGTCACACCAGTCCAGATAATCCGGCCATTTGCTGTCGGCCAAGAGGTCGGCCCTCGACACCTTTATCTCGACGATGCTGATCTGGCCCCTGCCATCAATCGCCACCATATCTGCCCGGCGGCCATTGGGCAGCGGCACTTCGCACAAAACCGTGAGGGACCGGCGGTGAAACAGCCGCGACAGACCGCGGGCCACATCATCCGCGCGGGAAATATCAAGCAAGCCCGTCATCAGGAAAGTCTAGCCGCAGCAGGGAACAAAGCAAGACCCTTGCTGATTGGCCAGCCTGTCAACGGTAGAATATGTGGTTCCCCAGCCGGGCCACAACCGGCCGTGCCCAACCAGGGGAAACGTGGCGGGCGTGAAAGAAAAGCGCACCAGGGGCGGGGCTGTGCCACTGTTCCTCGCGGGCAATGCGGGCAACGGCGACGGCGGCGCGCCAGGCGGCAGACGTTGACGGCGACGGGATGACACCGCGACGGACAAAGGAGAATTGGCCGGGCTGAGTCAGCACGGCACAGGCGCTGCTGGCAAAACGGCCGCTGCTGGCGCGGTTGAGGATAACGTTGGCGACAGCCAACTGTCCGTCGAGCGGCTCGCCGCGGGATTCGAAGTAAACACCGGTTGCGAGACAGCGCAGATCATTGTCTTCGGGTTCGCGATGCGGGGTCGCGGCAACCAGCGCAGCCAGGCTGTCATGACGGATGACAAGCTGTGTCTCGGACGAAGCGGGAGGAAAGGGAATTGAAGGAGGAGTCATTGCTGCGTCAGCTGCATCGGCAGTGATATCAGCAGCAGGCTCCGCAACAGGGGCAGGGGCTACATCGCCGGCCAGAACAGGCACAGAGACAAGAGCAGCAAGCAGCGCGGTTGCGCCAATGGCCAGCACCGAGGCGGCCTGGAAAATACGACTCACGTGTTCGACCAAATGGGCGGATGGTCGCGGAGAGAGCCGGGCACATGCTGCCCAAGACAGCCATTCCGACTCGCCGCGCCGTCCGTCTGCGTGTTTTCCCGGTGGTGCCCTGGATGGGAACCGACACACGGCCTGTCCGGAGGACGATGCCGGTGACACGGGTAACCTGCGCGTTGACGTTTACGGAAAGAGCCCTTGGCCGCGCTGACCGCAAAGGTCAAGCCGCGCCAATCGTTTCGGCGGCGAAGCGAGCCGCATCCGCGATATCAAGTTCAACTACCCACAGGTCGGGGTCACTCCGTCGCCGGCGTTCCATCCGCTCACGATAGCGCTCCGCATCAACGGCAGGGTCCGGATCGGCCACGCGCCACTGATCCGTGCCGTCAAAGCCGGTGGTTCGTTCGAGCAGCAGTTGCGTCTGTCCGCGGTCGGCACATTCTACCCATATGGCACCGGCCTGATCATCGCCGCGCTGGATGATCGCGGCAAATCCCCCGGCTGCCTGTACCCGCCTGATCATCGCCGAAACCAGCATGGCGCTGGTCAGCCGGGGCGGCGGGGCATACGTCACAGCGGATCAGTCTGCCGCCATGCTGTAGCCGGGCAGACCGGACAGCGCATAGTTGGAGCGCATGAAGGTACCCGTTCCCCGTGCGACTTCCTCACCCTCGGCATCGGTCAGACTGGCTTCGGCAACATAGACACGGCGTCGGCCGCTGATCCATCGACCATGGGCGGTCACCGGCCCGGACCGCAGCGGCCGGGTAAACAGCAGGTTGAACGCGGTCGTCAGCAGAAAGCGGTCTGGCACAAGGCTGTTGGCGGCATAAAATGCGGCGTCATCGAGCATTTTGAAATAGGCGGTGCCATGCAAGGCACCGGCGGCGTGAAAATGTTCGGGCTGAACATCAAACAGGATGCGCGCCTCGCCGGCACGGATGATCTCCAGCCTTGATGGAAAGCTGCGATTGATCGGCGCGGCGGCATAAAGGGACTCAAGCGCCCGGAAATGGACGTCTTCTCCTGACGTAGCAGCCATTGCATCGGCACCGCTCATGACCGGTCAGGCCGCGTCACGCGCCTCTTCCCCGGTCAGTATCGCGTAGACGGCTTCCGACGACCGGGCCCCTCGCAACCGTGAAACCGTAGCATCATCACGCAGGAAACGAGAAACTTGGGCGAGCGCCTTGAGATGATCAGCGCCAGCATCCACTGGCGACAAAAGCACGAAGGCGAGATCGACCGGCAAAGCATCAATGGCGTCAAAATCAACCGGACGGCTGAACTGGAGAAACAGTCCGCGTACTCCGGAAAGGCCGGGAATCCTGGCATGCGGCAGGGCCATGCCCCGGCCAAAGGCCGTCGAGCCAAGCCGTTCGCGTTCGAGAAGGGCTTCGGTCACTTCGCTGGCGTCAAGGCCTAGCGCGGTAGCGGCAATAGCGCCAGCCAGGGGAAAGAATGCCCTTTTGGATTCTACCTGCAATTGCGCCCTTACGGTCGCAGGGTAGACGAGGTTGGTCAATCGGTTCATCGGGTTCGCAATATCATGGGATGACAGCGTGAAACGACCCTGGGCTGATGATCAAGGCTCAGGCCGCGCGGCCATCCGGCAAGGGGAGACTGGCGGGCCCATAGCCGCGCCGGAAGCAAATATCCAGTAGTGATGACGTGACGGCAAGGAAACGCCATCACCACTGGCGACAAGACAGCGTCAGTTGCGCTTCGGTTCTACCCATCCGATCATGTTGTCCGGACGGCGATAGACCATGTTGTGGGCGCCTGTTCGGGCGTTGACGAACAAAAGCGCGGTGGTGTTGCGCAAGTCGAGCATCATCACGGCATCCGAAACACTGGCGGTCGGGATATCAACCCGTGTTTCGGCAATGATAGCCGGGGCATCACCCCCCTCTTCCTCTGCCTCGGTCGCCTCGAACACGGTGTAACCCGCATCCAGATCAAGATCGTCGAGCGTGGGTGCGTCGGCACCGTTGCCGGCAGCGTTGGCCGCGCCCTTGTCCTTGAGCCGACGCATGTAACGACGCAGCTGCTTTTCTATCTTTTCGGCTGCCGATTCAAAACTGACATGCGCGTCCTGGGCCTGGCCATGCCCCTTGAGCACCACTCCCTGCATGACGTGGGAAATAATATCGCAGGTGATCGAGTCATGCGGGCCGCGGCCAAAGGTCGCGTGGGCCGAAATGGCGCGGGAGAAATATTTGTCGGCAATGGCGTTCATCCGGTCAGCGACATGGGTTTGCAGGGCCTCGCCCGTTTCGATCTGATGACCCGAAACACGGATTTCCATGATATTTCTCCTTTTCTATGTCGTCTGCTGGATGGTTCGGTTGGTAACGCTTCAATTCCCCTCTTCTGTCTCCCTGGTTTCTTATGGTCTTGGTCTAGGGCCGATCGTCCCAAAGCGCGCCCTTGATGGAGGCAATAAAGGCGCCGTGACGGGCCAGTTCCTCATTCGTGGCGGCATGGGGCCTGGGCGGTCGGAAACTTTTGCGGTCAGCCATCGCCCGCCCCACCGCCGCCATGGGACTGCTGTCCGGGGTTGCCGACTGCGCGCCCAGCTCAAGGCCGATCTGACGACCGCCGGTCATTTCCACGTAAAGTTGCGCAAGCAATTCGGCATCGAGCAACGCGCCATGCTTGACGCGATGGCTGCGGTCGATGCCATAGCGGGTGCACAGCGCGTCGAGACTGTGTTTGGCGCCGGGATGCATCCGTCGCGCCATCGCCACCGTGTCGATCATCCGGGTCCGGTCGAGCGGCAAGCGTTTGAGCCGGACCAGTTCAGCATCGACAAAGCCGAAATCGAACATGGCATTGTGCGCCACAAGCTTGGCGTCGGTGCCAAGAAATTCGAGCAGTTCGTCCACGACATCGGCGAACAGCGGCTTGTCAGCCAGAAAAGCGTCAGAAAGGCCGTGAACCGCCTGGGCTTCGGGCGGCATCGGCCGTTCGGGATTGAAATAGGCGTGGAAAACGCGACCAGTCTCAACCCGGTTGACCAGTTCGACACAGCCTATCTCTACGAGGCGGTCTCCCCCTCCGGCATTGAGCCCTGTCGTCTCGGTATCGAACACTATCTCGCGCATGGTCTGGGCAAACTATGCGCCCCTCTCGGCCCTTAGGCAAGCGAGGACATGACG
Source organism: Sphingomonas lacunae (assembly GCF_012979535.1). Lineage (NCBI taxonomy): Bacteria > Pseudomonadati > Pseudomonadota > Alphaproteobacteria > Sphingomonadales > Sphingomonadaceae > Sphingomonas > Sphingomonas lacunae. The sequence continues at coordinate 1,047,312 of NZ_CP053015.1, read as the reverse complement.
CAACTGGGCCCGTGTTTCGTCCAGTGTGGCGCTGGTATCGATGACATGATCCGCCCGCGCCCTTTTGTCGGCGTCGGGCGTCTGGCGAGCGACAATATCCTCGAACTTTTCGACCGTCATGCCGGGCCGGGCAAGCACCCTTTCACGCTGGACATCGGCTGGCGCGGAGACCACGATGATGCGGTCAACCGCCGAAAAACCACCTTTTTCGAACAGAAGCGGAATGTCCAGAACCACCAGCGGATCATGCCTGTGACGCGCCATGAATTCCGCCTGACTCTCGGCCACCGCCGGATGGACGATCCGTTCGAGCGTGCGTAACGCCTCATCATCGCCGAACACCCGTGCACCCAAGGCGGCCCGGTCAAGCCCGGCCGGCCCGGTGGTGCCGGGAAAGGCCGCTTCAATCAACGGCAGCATGGCGCCGCCGGGCGCCTGCAAACGGTGGACTTCGGCGTCGGCGTCAAACACTGCCACCCCTTCGTCACGCATCATCGCCGCTACGGTCGATTTGCCCATGCCGATGGATCCGGTCAGCCCGACCAGGAGCGGCCGGCCATGGTCAACCGGGGAGGGTGGCGCGCTCATGCCATCAACCTTTCGCGCAATTCGCCATCATGCTGGCGCGGCGCCTCGACGCCAAAGAACAGCTCAAAGGCGGTTGCCGCCTGCCCGACCAGCATTTCAAGCCCGTCAACAGTCACGAGCCCCCGGTCTTCGGCCTGGGCAAGCAGATCGGTGACCAGCGGGGCGTACACCAGATCATAGACCATCGCGTCAGCGGGCAAGGGCGCAAGGTCAATCTCCAGCGGATCCTGGCCGACCATGCCCAGCGAAGAGGCATTGACCAGCAGGGCCGCCGGCGGAATCCGCGAACCCAAAGGCAGTGCCTTACCCTTCAGCCCCATCGCCGCCAGCAAGGCGCTGGCTTTCAGGACATTGCGGTTGAGGATCGTCACGGGACCTGCACCCATGCGCGCGAGCGCAAACAGCACCGCCCGCGCGGCACCCCCCGCGCCGATGACCACAACCGGCTTGTCTGCCCAATCGACGTCGGCAATCGGCGCAAAAAAACCCGCCGCATCGGTGTTCGTGGCGTGCAACGCCCCGCCTTCACTCCTGAACAATGTATTGGCCGCACCGATGCTGTCGCCAACGCCGCCAGGATCAAGGACGTGATCGAGTACGGCCAGCTTGTGGGGAACAGTGACATTGCATCCGCGCCAGTCCGGGTCGGCACTGCGGCGCGCAACATAGTCGCCCAGCTGGTCAGCGCGAACATGGCACCGCCGATAGCTCCCCTCCAGACCCAGCTTGTCGAGCCAGAAGCCATGGATCAGCGGCGATTTCGACTGGGCAATGGGATCGCCAATGACTTCGGCATAGCGACCGCCCGGTGCGGGCGTTTCAGGTGTTGCGATGTCCAACTGGTTCATGCGGGCATATGTCCCATCTGGCGAAGCTGGCCGAGCAACGGCAGCAAAGGCATGCCCAATATGGTGAAATAGTCGCCATGCAAGGCCGAGAAAAGCTGGACCCCCGGTCCTTCGATACGGAAACAGCCCACACAGCCGGCGATGGCCGGCCATTCAGCGTCAAGATAGGCGTCAATGAAAGACTCGCTCAGCGGCCAGACGTCCAACCTGGCCTCGCCCACATGCCGCCAGACCGGTTGCCCCCCCTCAGCCAGCACAACCGCGCTGGTCAACAGCATGGTCTTGCCCGAAAAGGCACGTAAATGCTCGGCGGCATTGGCGCGGCTGACCGGTTTGTCGAACAGGCGCCCGTCAACCGACACGACGCTGTCACTGCCGATCACCAGTGCAGTGGGATCGGCCAGGGATATTTTCAGGGCCTTGAGCTCGGCCAAGGCATCGGCCACCGCGCGGGCCGGCTGTCCTTCCCGGAGCAACGCCTGTTTCACAGCATCTTCGTCAACATGGGCAGGACAGGCGTCATAGCTGACGCCAGCCGCATCCAGCATCGCCCGGCGGCTGAAACTCTGGGAAGCGAGGATCAGCGGACCAGTCATGACGGTTCATGACCGTTGGCGCGGCGCTCGCCGCGACGGTCCTCACACAATTTGATGATCGCCGCGGCAGTTTCCTCGATCGACCGGCGGGTAACATCAATCACCGGCCAGTCATTGTCAGCAAACATCCGCCGGGCATAGGCAAGTTCGGTCTTGACCGCTTCCTCATCAGCATAGGCGGTCGCCCGGTCCTCCCCCAGTGCGGAGAGCCGGTTGCGCCGCACCGCAACCAATCGGTCGGCACTGGTGGTCAGGCCGACGATCAACGGATTTTGAAGTCCATAGAGGATAGGCGGTGGCGGCGATTCCGGGACAATCGGGATGTTGGCGGTCTTGTATCCGCGATTGGCGAGATAGATGGATGTCGGCGTCTTCGATGAGCGGGAGACGCCGGCCAGCACAATATCGGCCTCTTCCCAATCTTCCCACGCGATCCCGTCATCATGCGCCATGGTGTAATGAATGGCCTCGACCCGGGCATAATAAGCCGCATCAAGCATATGCTGGCGTCCAGGCCGCGCCTTGGCCTGCTGACCCAGCATCCGTTCAAGCGAATCCGTCACCGCATCAAGCGCGGCAACCACCGGCAAGCCCAATGCAGCACAGCGGCGTTCCAGTTCCGCGCGCAATTCGCGATTGACCAGGGTAAACAGCACCAGACCAGGATTGTCCGCCACTTCACCCAATATACGCTCCAGATGGGCCGCCGACCTGACCATCGGCCAGAAATGGCGGGTGACCGAAACATCATCAAACTGGGCCAGTGCCGCCTTGGCGATATTCTCCAGCGTTTCACCGGTAGAATCGGATAACAGGTGAAGGTGCAGTTTCAATGACGGGTCCCGCTTACCGGGCAGCCATGCCCTGATGCCCGATCTTTGTGGGCAAGCTGTGGATAATTCAAGGGATGAAAGCGGGTATCGCCATTGCCCCACAGCCGCACCGATTCTGTCCACAGGATGGTCCACCATATCTGCCGATCATCCACAGCCTGTGGATAGTCGGGACAGATTCCGCGACTCGTCATGAACCCGCGAGTCGATTCCACCGGCCTGTTGGCAATTCGGGCAGGGGGGACTATGCCCCCGCAATCCACGGCCCAACTATCATCATCAATCAAGAGTCTCTTTATATTATGATGGATTGCCCGCCTGCCCTGCGCGACGACGCCATGCTGACCGTCCTTCGGGGTGAGCGTGTCACGCCACCACCCATGTGGCTGATGCGCCAGGCCGGGCGCTATCTGCCGGAGTATCGTGAACTGCGGGCCGAAAAGGGCGGCTTTCTCGAACTGGTGCATGACAGCCAAGCGGCCTGCGAGGTGACGCTGCAACCTTTGCGCCGCTTTGATTTTGACGCCGCTATTCTTTTCTCCGACATCCTCGTCATCCCGCATGCGATGGGTCAGGATTTGTGGTTCGAGGCAGGCGAAGGCCCCCGTCTCGCTCCCCGCCTCGCCGAAACCGCGCTGGAGACGCTCACACCGGCCCCTGAGCGGCTGGAGCCTGTCTATGCAACCATCCGCCTGCTCAAACAGTCGATGCCGTCAGGACGGGCCCTGCTGGGCTTTGCGGGCAGTCCCTGGACAGTCGCCACCTATATGGTTGATGGGCAAGGCTCCAAGGATCATGGCGCCGCCCGGCGGATGGCCTATACGCAGCGCGACCGTTTCGCCGCGCTGATTGATGCCATCGTTGATGCCACTGCCGATTATCTGATCAAACAGGTTGAGGCGGGCGTTGATGCGGTGCAACTGTTTGACAGCTGGGCCGGCAGTCTGGCGCCCGATGAATTTGAACGCTGGGTCATTGCCCCCAACCGGGCGATTGTTGACCGGGTTCGCGCATCCTGCCCGGGCGTGCCGGTGATAGGCTTTCCCAAGGGTGCCGGTGCCAAGCTGCTGGCTTATGCTCTGGGTGTGCAACCTGACGTCATCGGCCTTGATGAAACCGTGGATCCGGTGTGGGCCAATGCCGTCCTGCCGGAAAAGATGGTGGTCCAGGGCAATCTTGATCCATTGCTGCTGATTGCTGGTGGAGACGCGCTGAACGCCCGGATCGATGCCATCCGCGCCGCTTTCCCGACGCGGCCACATATCTTCAACCTCGGTCACGGCATTTTGCCCGACACGCCGATTGCCCATGTCGAGCAACTGGTGCGGCGTGTACGGCTGGATGAAGGCAGCAATGGCGTCGGAGCGGCATAAGCCATGCTTGAAAACTGGATCGGATTTCTTGGCGGTGCCTATCTTTGGGTCTTGGCGCTGCACGTCATCTTCGTCATTTTCCTGATGGCCGCCTTGTTCATGATGCCGCGCTTTTTCGTCTATCATCAGGAATGCGAGCCGGGATCACCGGAAATCGACCGCTGGATCGATCGGGAGAACAAGCTGCGGTCGATCATTCTCAACCCTTCGATTGTCCTGGTGTGGGTATTCGGCATGGTGTTGGCCGCTCATGGTGGATTCTGGCTGGACGGGTGGTTTCTGGTCAAGCTGGCACTGGTCATCGGCCTGTCAGCCTATCATGGCTGGGTCATCGGCTATATGAAGGCATTGCGCCGTGGTGAGCATCGGCTGAGCGGAAAAAAGCTGCGCCTGCTCAACGAGGTACCAGGGCTGGCCACCATCGCCATTGTCATACTGGTCTTTGTCAAACCCTTCTGAACGCGGGACGCACTCGTCTGGTCCCCGGCTGATTGACAGGTTCGTGCGCAATACCTAATTGGCAGGGTATGTCGCGGCAGCAGGTCGCGTCATTTTTCCCGCTTTTGCGCGTTGTAGCGATTCCCCATCGCATCGGCACCTGCTCCATTTTGTTGCCGCCGCGCCATTTCCCACCGGAACCACCATCATGCATTTGCAAGACCTGAAGAAGAAAACCCCCGCCGAGCTGGTCGAAATGGCCGAAGAGCTGGGCGTCGAGGGTGCTTCGACCCTGCGCAAGCAGGACATCATGTTCTCGATCCTCAAGGCGATGGCCGAGGATGGGGAGGAAATCATTGGTTCGGGCACTATCGAGGTGCTCTCCGACGGTTTCGGCTTCCTGCGCAGTGCCGAAGCCAATTATCTCGCTGGTCCGGATGACATTTATGTCAGCCCCAACCAGGTCCGCCGCTATGGCCTGCGCACAGGTGACACTGTTGAAGGGGAGATCCGGGCGCCCAAGGATGGCGAGCGCTATTTTGCCCTGACCAAGCTGATCAGCGTCAATTTCGATAATCCCGAAGCCGTCCGTCACCGCGTCAATTTCGACAATCTCACGCCGCTCTATCCCGATGAGAAGCTAACCCTCGATACGATCGACCCGACGCAAAAGGACATGTCGGCCCGCGTCATCGATCTGGTCAGCCCGCAGGGCAAGGGCCAGCGCGCCCTGATCGTCGCGCCGCCGCGCACCGGCAAGACCGTACTGTTGCAAAACATTGCCAAGGCGATCACCGACAATCACCCGGAGGTGTTCCTGATCGTCCTGCTGGTCGATGAACGGCCGGAGGAAGTCACCGACATGCAGCGCAGCGTCAAGGGTGAGGTCGTCTCGTCCACCTTTGACGAACCCGCCTCGCGCCACGTGCAGGTCGCTGAAATGGTGATCGAAAAGGCCAAACGCCTCGTCGAGCACAAGAAGGATGTCGTTATCCTGCTCGACTCGATCACCCGTCTGGGCCGCGCCTACAACACCGTTGTCCCCTCATCGGGCAAGGTGCTGACCGGCGGTGTCGATGCCAACGCCTTGCAGCGTCCCAAGCGCTTCTTTGGCGCCGCGCGCAATATCGAGGAAGGCGGATCGCTGTCGATCATCGCCACCGCGCTGATCGATACCGGCTCCAAGATGGACGAAGTCATCTTCGAAGAGTTCAAGGGCACCGGCAACAGCGAAATCGTCCTCGACCGCAAGGTTGCTGACAAGCGCATCTTCCCGGCTCTTGATGTCGGCAAGTCCGGCACCCGCAAGGAAGAGCTGCTGGTCGAGAAGAACAAGCTCAGCAAGATGTGGGTGCTGCGCCGCATCCTCATGCAGATGGGCACCGTCGACGCGATGGAGTTTTTGCTCGACAAGATGAAGAATTCCAAGACCAACGAGGATTTCTTCGAAAGCATGAACCAGTAACCGGCCACAGGCCGTCGTTCGCCATCGGGGGATGGGGCGATGATCGTCGAACAGGCACTCTTGCAGGTGGCACCCGGGCGGGTCGCGGATTTCGAAGCCGATTTCGTTCGCGCCCGCCCCTTCATCGCCGCCTCTCCGGGCTTTTGCGGTCTCGAACTTCGCCCCTCGGCCGACCAGCCGGGAACCTATCTTCTGCTGGTTCGATGGGACTCCATAGATGATCACCGCATCGGTTTCAGGGGTTCGGACCGATACCAGGAGTGGCGGGCTCTGCTCCACCCTTATTATGACGTCCTGCCCGGCGTCACCTATTTCAAGGACGCGATACTGACATGATCGATCTCTTGCCCATGCTGACATCCGTTTCGGCCGATCTCGGTGGCCCGGCGCAGATGTGGCAGCATATTGTTGCCGATTTCTCGAACATCACCTCTCCTTCGGCACTCGCCGCATTTGTCCAGGTGCTGTTGATCGACCTGGTGCTCGCCGGGGACAATGCGATCGTTGTTGGTGCTCTTGCCGCAGGGCTGCCTGCGGAGCAGCGGCGCAAGGTCATCATAATTGGTGTCCTTGCCGCTCTTGTCCTGCGTATTGCCTTTGCCCTCGTCGTCACGCAGCTGATGGCAATCGTCGGCCTGATCTTCGTTGGCGGCGTGTTGCTGTTCTGGGTGGCTTGGAAAATGTGGCGGGAACTGCGCCACACCACTGAATCGCCAGGTTCGCCGGAGGTCCAGGGCGACGAGCACTCCGGCCTTCGCCCGGCCAAGAGCTTTGCCGGCGCCGCCTGGGCCGTTGCCGTTGCCGACGTGTCGATGAGCCTCGACAACGTCCTCGCTGTCGCAGGGGCTGCACGCGAGCACCCCGGTATCATGATCGTTGGCCTGATTTTTGCCGTCGCGCTGATGGGCGTCGCCGCCAACATCATCGCCAAATATATCGAGCGTTATCGCTGGATTGCCTACATCGGCCTTGCCGTCATCGTCTATGTCGCGGCCAAGATGATCTACGAAGGCTGGGTTGATCCGGCTGTTGGTATCGGCACCTTGTTCAGCTGAGCCATCCTCGTGCGTCACAGAAAATGGGCCGGGAGCGATCCCGGCCCTTTCCTGTTTCAAAGCCGTCCAGGTGACATCACCCCGCCTTGGCGAGCTGGGCTCCCATCTTTTCCCACAGCATGTTCACCGCCTTGAGCGGACGGACCATCACCTTGAAATCCTTGACCATTCCGTCGGAATCAAAGGTAACGAGGTCGATGCCGTTGATGTGAATGCCATCGATCATCGCGGTGAATTCCATCATCAGATGGTCGCCGTCGACCAGTTCACGGACATAGGTGAAGCTCGGTTCGCCGCCGAGCACTTCACTCGCGGCGTCGAGATACATGAACACCTTGTCGCGCCCGGCTTGTGGGCTGTGCACCACGGGCGAGTGGAACACCGCATCCTCGGCCAGCATTGCCCTGAGGTCGGCGGGATCCTTGCCCCCGCTGAAATAGGCATGCCAGCGTTCGCGGCCTAGCTGCGCGCCACTCATGCCAGATGCTCGCGGAAAAAGGCGGCGGTGCGGCTGTCAGCCAGAGTCGCACCTTCTTCATGGCGCCGGTCACCCTCTTCGGTGGCAAAGCCATGGTCGAGCCCCGGATAATCGAACAGCGTCACCTTGGCATGGCCATCAAGCCCGGCGTGCATCGCCGCCTGCGCCTCGGGAGGGACAAAGCCGTCCGCTCCCGCGATGTGCAGCGCCAGCGGATTGGCGATGGCATGGCTTTCGTTCAGCATGTCCGGAACACCGACCGCATAATAGCCGACCGAGGCGTCAATATCGGTGCGCGCTGCCGCCAGATAGGCGAGCTTGCCACCCAGACAGTATCCGACCAGCCCGACCTTGCTGACCGGTGCATGGCCAGCGATGCCCGCGCGGATCGCCTTGATCGTTGCCTCAATGTCGATCACACCGTCATTGGCATCATATTGCTGGAAATAGCCAAATGCCTGCTGAAGCTCGGATTCGACGTCGGGATTGAGCTCGACCCCGGCGGCAAAGCGCCAGAAAATTTCCGGCGCCACCGCGAGATAACCTTCGGCAGCCAGCTTCTGGCATTTCTTGACGATGCCGGGGTTCACTCCGAAAATCTCGGGGACAACGATGATTGCCGCTTTGGCTTCACCCTTGGGAGCGGCGACATAGACGCCCATTTCTCCGACTTTGGCATTGGTGGTCATGATTTTCCTCTCTTGTTTCAATTACTTGTTTTTATGACGGCATGGCGTCGCTCATGCGCGATCAGCCAGGCCTTGGTCGTCGGCCCGTCACCGCCGCTGTAATGTTCGGGGGCGCCGTTGCTCGATGTGACCCGGTGGCAGGGGATGATGATCGGATAGGGATTGCGCCGACAGGCACCGCCGACTGCCCGGGCGGCGCTGTCGATGCTGTTGGCCAGCGCGCCATAGCTCATCGTCTCGCCATAGGGGATGGCGGCAATCGCCTGGCGCAAGGCTTCACCCCTCGCGCTGACCAACGATACCAGCGGCAGGTCAAAGCCCTGACGGACGCCGGCGAAATAGTCCTTGATCTGCCGCATTGCCTCAGCGACCGGGCTGCCATGCGGCGCGTCGACCAAATCTGTCACTGCCTCACCCTGATGGCCAATCCGGATGCCATGGACGGCATGCGAATCACCACTGATCGTCACCGGACCGATCGGCGTTGCCAGCGTGGCGTGATGCGGTGCATAAGTCATGCGCCAGTCTAACAGGCGACAGGGCACCGGCTCAAGCGCGGGGAGATGCGCGATGAAGATAAAGATCACCGTCGATTGCACACCGGTCGAGGCGCGCGCCTTTCTTGGCCTTCCCGATGTTTCGCCGCTCCATGACATCTATCTCGAACGGATGAAGACGCTTGTCGAGCAGGGTGTGACGCCAGATTTGGTGAGCGAGATGATGAAGGGCTGGTCGAATATGGGGGATGTTGGCTTGGGCATAGCCCAGCAGTTGTTCGGCCAGATTGGCAGCACGCTGACCGGTGGTGGAACAAAGGGCGCGGCTGGCAAGGCTGGCAAAAGCTGATTCGAGCGACGCGCCAAAGTGCCATGACGAACGATACCATCTTTGCCCTCTCCAGTGGGCTGCCGCCTGCTGCGATTGCGGTTATCCGTATAAGTGGTCCGGGGGCAGGGGAGGCGTTGAGAGCGCTCGCCGGCCGGCTGCCCGCCGCGCGCCGGGCATCGCTGACGACGCTTCGACATCCTTTGGATGGTCAGTTGCTTGATCGAGCCCTGATGCTCTGGTTTCCCGGACCGGCTACCGCCACGGGTGAGGATTTGGCCGAGCTGCATCTTCACGGTGGTCGCGCCATTGTCCGCGCTGTCGAATCCGCGCTTGGCCTCGTTCAGCATCTTCGCCCGGCCCAACCGGGGGAGTTTACCCGCCGCGCCTTGGCCAATGGCGTGATCGACCTTGCAGAGGCCGAAGGGCTTGGCGATTTGCTGACCGCCGAGACAGAGGGACAGAGGCGGGCCGCTATCGCGGTGGCGGGTGGTGCCTTGTCACGCGCCGTTGCCGGTTGGCAGGAGCAGTTGCTGATGCTCTCGGCCAGGGTGGAGGCATTGCTCGATTTTGCCGATGAGGATGATGTCGGTGCTGATGCTGTCGATATTGCAGGGTTGCAGTCAGGTATTGCCGCCTTGCATGCTGAATGGATGGGTTGGTTGGCCCGACCACGGGCAGAACGTCTGCACGATGGAATCAGAGTTGCCATCGCCGGCCCGCCCAATGCCGGCAAGTCGACCTTGATCAATGCTTTGGCAGGGCGTGATGCCGCGATTGTCTCTCCGATGGCAGGCACAACACGGGACATCATAGAAGTGCCTTTGGCTCTGTCGGGTATGCCCTTCCGTATTGCCGATACGGCCGGGCTGCACGAAGGCACAGGCGATCTTGTCGAAGCTGAGGGCATGGCACGGGCACGGGCTTGGATTGACTGCGCCGATCTCTTGCTCTGGCTGGGCAATCCAGCGGAAGCCCCGACGCACCCCGGCCTGTGTCGTGTGGCAGCGCAAGCCGACCGTGCCGAAGCGATAGCTGATTGGGCCGACCGCAGCTGCGCCGCCGATGTCATTGTATCGGCAAGGACGGGGCAGGGGTTGGACGCATTGCACCAATGGCTGGTTGAATCAGCCCGCACATTGCTGCCGGGCGACGGAGAGGTTGCGATCAACCAGCGTCAGGCAGCAGCTCTTGCCGATGCAGCTGCGGCGCTAGCCACCACGCCGCCTGATCTCCTGTTGATTGCCGAAAACCTCAGGGCAGCCCGGGTGGCGATAGACCGAATCACCGGCAGGGCAGGAACGGAGGCCATGCTCGATGCCCTGTTTGGACGTTTCTGCATCGGGAAATAGACGAGCCACCGACAATAGTGTTCCACGTGAAACAGGACGGCGCGTCTCTGACGGGAGGTCAACTCTGCGTGCGAATCAGCCTCTGTCTTGCCTTCCGTCTAGGCCGGACCGCGCAATTGGGCTAAGGCCCGCTCGTGCACTATGACATCATCATAATAGGCGGCGGTCATGCCGGGGTTGAGGCGGCCTGTGCGGCTGCTCGGGCGGGCGCGCGTGAGGGTCTCACTGTGGGCTTGGTCAGTTTTGATCCGGCCATGATTGGTGCCATGTCCTGCAATCCTGCGATCGGCGGACTCGGCAAGGGTCATCTGGTGCGCGAAGTTGATGCCTTTGACGGCATCATCGCCCGCGCAGCTGATGCCGGAGCCATCCATCACCGCATGCTTAATGCCTCCAAGGGAGCAGCGGTTCAGGGCCCCAGGGTTCAGGCTGATCGCACGCGCTTTGGTGCCGAAGTGCGCCGGCTGGTGGTCGCCCAGGAGAGGCTGACCGTCATCGCCGGCGAAGCTGCTGCCTTGGTCGAGGGCCCGGATGGTGCTGTCGCTGGTGTCGACCTTGCCGATGGCAGACATCTGTCGGCGCATGCGGTGGTGCTGGCCACAGGCACTTTCCTTGGCGGCCGCCTGTTCCGTGGAGAGGACATCATCGAAGGCGGTCGCATAGGTGAAGCGGGCGCCAGTCGACTTGCGGCTCAGTTGCGTGAAGCCCGCTTGCCGATGGCCCGCCTCAAGACGGGTACGCCCCCCCGCCTGGACGGGCGCACCATCGACTGGGCCAGTCTTCCCGAACAGCCGAGCGATGGGGGTGACTGGACCATGTCCGCCGCGACGGCCGGGCGCCTTTTGCCGCAGCTCAGCTGTTTCATCAGCCGCACCACTACCGAATCACATGATATTATCCGGTCCAATCTGCATCGATCTCCGCTGTTCTCAGGCGCTATCGGGGCAAGGGGTCCACGATATTGCCCCTCAATCGAGGACAAAATTCACCGCTTTGCCGACCGTGAGTCCCATCAGGTTTTTCTGGAACCGGAAGGTCTGGATACACATCTTGTCTATCCCAATGGCATTTCCACGTCGCTTCCTGCTGATGTGCAGCTGGCCATGCTCCGGACAATGCCGGGATTGTCACACGTTGTGATGGAAGTGCCCGGCTATGCGGTTGAGTATGATCATATCGATCCACGAGCCCTTGACCGGACGTTGATGGTGAGCGCGATTCCCGGGCTGTTCTGCGCTGGCCAGATCAACGGCACCACGGGTTATGAGGAAGCCGCGGCACAGGGTCTGATTGCCGGAGCCAATGCTGCGCTCAGAGTGGCGGGTCGGGCGCCGCTGATCCTCGAACGCTGGCAAAGTTACATCGGCGTGATGATTGACGATCTGGTGCTTCAGGGTGTGACGGAACCCTATCGGATGTTGACGGCCCGCGCCGAACATCGCCTCCGGCTGCGAGCCGATAATGGCGAAAGCCGCCTGTCAGGCGTGGCAGCGGATCATGGCTTGTTGTCGGAATCCCGGGCCGAAGGCGTGGAGATCCGCCAGGGTCAGCGCAAGCAGGGCAGGGCAGCCCTGGCGCGTCAGGTCGGCACAGCCGGGCTGCGCGGCGCTGACCTCCCTCTCCCGCCTGATGGGGTAAAGCGGAGTTTTGCCGAATGGGCGGCGGCTCTCGATGCCACAGCCTTTGACCGACTGGCTGCCGTTGATGCAGAGCTATCGGTTTTACCACCTGCAATCCGTGCCGAACTGGTCGAAGATGCGCGCTATGCGCCCTATGTCGCTCGGCATGAGGCAGAGTTGCGAGCGTTGGCAGCCAATGAAGCCATCCACCTTGATCCGGCTCTCGACTATGGCGCGATCGGCGGGCTTTCCAACGAGATGGTTGAGCGACTCAGCGCTGCCCAGCCAGAAACCCTTGGTCAGGCCAGCCGGATTCAGGGAGTGACACCTGCGGCTTTGACGGCGATCATGGTTCACAGCCGGCGCCGGAGCGCTGCCTGATGGTGTTGGCGAACGAGGCTGAGGCCCGGACCTGGTTGGCAGCACTGCCATCTGTTTCACGTGAAACGATGGCGACTCTCGACCAATTTGTCGAACGGCTGCGAATCGCCAATGCCAGCCAGAATCTCGTTGCAGCCTCGACGGTTGGTGAGACCATGTGGGTGCGGCACATAGCCGACAGCGCCCAACTATTGACCCTGTTTCCACTGCGGCGCGAGGGTCGCTGGATTGATCTGGGTAGCGGCCCCGGCTTGCCTGGTCTGGTCATCGCCATACTCTTGCAAGGTTGGTCGGTCCGGTTGGTTGAATCGCGTCGATTGCGATGTGACTTTTTGCGGGACTGTGTCAGCGAGCTTGGCCTGACCAATGTCAACGTCATCGAGGGGCGAGTCGAGCAGGTCGCACCCGCTGGCCATGACGTGATCTCGGCCCGGGCGTTCGCGCCTTTGTCAAAGCTGTTGGCCAATTCTGTCCATTTGGCCGGAAAAAACACGCGTTGGTTGCTGCCAAAAGGTCGAAATGCAGTAAATGAGCTTTCAAGCATCGCGCCCGCGTGGCAAAGATTGTTTCACGTGGAACCCAGTGTGACCGATGCCGAAGCTGGCATTCTGGTTGGGCAGGGCATTGTTTCGGACTGATTCGGTCCGGGTACCATCGAGCAGGGGTGGACAGGCGCATGATTCGCATCGCAATCGCCAATCAGAAGGGTGGAGTCGGCAAGACAACGACGGCGATCAACCTCGCCACCGCGCTGGCGGCCACGGGTTGGCGGACGTTGCTGATCGATCTGGATCCGCAAGGTAACGCTTCCACTGGTCTCGGCATTGCCACCACGTCGCGTGACGTCACGACCTATGACATTCTTGCCGGTGAATCTTCGGTGGTGGACGCAGCCCAGCCAACCCGCATCCCCCGGCTTGATATCATTCCCGCGACTGTTGACCTTTCGGGATCGGAAGTTGAGCTTGTCTCTGTGGAGGATCGCACGCATCGGCTTGATCGGGCGCTCGACGATGTGCCGGCCGGCCAATGGGACATTTGTCTGATCGATTGTCCGCCGTCGCTTGGCCTCCTCACCCTTAATGCGCTGACGGCCGCCAATTCATTGCTGGTGCCGCTCCAGTGCGAGTTTTTTGCGCTCGAAGGATTAAGTCAGTTGTTACAGACGGTTGAACGGATACGGGCACGCTTCAATCCTGATTTGGCGATCCTGGGTGTGGCCTTGACAATGTTTGACCGCCGCAATCGCCTGACTGATCAGGTTTCCGCTGATGTCCGTGAATGTCTTGGGCCGGTCGTCTTTGACAGCGTCATTCCGCGCAATGTCCGTCTTTCCGAGGCACCGAGTCATGGCTTGCCAGCTTTGGTGTATGATCATCGCTGCTCGGGTTCGGTGGCCTATATTGCACTGGCACGGGAAGTGATCGCCCGGCTGCCATCGTTGCGACAGGCGGCATAAGGAAGTTTCGAGCCGATGACACAGGAAAACAGCAACCCGTTGACACCTGCGACCAAGGCAAAACGACCCGCTGGCCTGGGCCGCGGCTTGTCGGCCCTGCTGGGCGATGTCCAGGCTGATAGTGCGGTGCCGGTGGCTGTTGGCGGCGCGGCCGGCAATGGCGGCGCTGTCCGTGATGGCCTTGCCTTGTTGCCTATCGCTGATGTCCGTCCGCATCCCGATCAGCCGCGACGGCATTTCGATGACGCGGCGCTTGATGAACTTGCAGCCTCGATTCGCACCAAAGGCCTTGTCCAGCCGATTGTGGTGCGTCCGGCGCCATCCGGGCGTGGTTGGCAACTTGTTGCGGGCGAACGCCGCTGGCGTGCGTCACAGCGGGCTGGTCTTCACCAGATTCCCGCCATCGTCCGTGATCTGGACGACAACGACACGTTCACTATCGCCCTGGTGGAGAATATCCAGCGACAGGAACTGACCGCGATAGAAGAGGCCGAGGCCTATGCCCGGCTCCGCGATCAGCTCGGCCATAGTCAGGAAGCCATCGGTAGCATGACCGGCAAGTCGCGCAGCCACATCGCCAACCTGCTGCGTTTGCTTGATCTCCCCGAATCAGTGCGCGCGCTGGTCGCCACAGGGCAACTCGGCATGGGGCATGCACGGGCCATGATCGGTCATGAGGATGCCGAGGCTTTGGCCCGGAAGGCGGTTGCCCAGGGTCTTTCCGTGCGCAAGGTCGAAGCGCTGGTTCGCGCTGCGCGCCGTAACCGGGCGGATGGCAGGCCGGGCGGGGGCCGCGCAACCGGCACTCTGGCAACGGGCAGCATGCCGGATGCCGATATAGCAGCTCTCGAATCGCATCTGGCCGACCTTATCGGGGTCAGGGTGCGAATCACCCACGAGCAGGGCCGCGGTGGCGGGACCTTGAGCCTGGAGTACAGCAGTCTTGAACAGCTGGACATGCTGTGTCAGCGGCTCAGTGGTGAACCCATCTAAACTGGATTCGCCCCAATCAATTGAAATAAAACGGGAAAAATCCGTTTCGTTACGTTAACCATGGTCATCAGCATTTCCTGAACAGCCTTGGTCCTAACTAGATACATGGTCGACCGGGGAGTCGGGCATCTAGGAAGCCGAATGTCTCGGCTAATCAGGGACCAAAATATCTATGAGCAAGTTCATGCATCGCGCCGTCGCTGGCGCTCTCATCGCTGCCTTCGGTTTGTCGGCTGGTGCCGCCCAGGCTGCTCCGGCCAATGCTTCGGCTACGGCACGTGCAGCTGTTCTCAAGCAGATCACGGTCGCCAACACCAGCGACCTGGATTTCGGAACGGTTGTCGCCGGCACATCGGCTGCCAACCTTGACGTTTCGACGGCTGGTGCACGCACCTGCGGCGCCGGCATGACCTGCACTGGCACCGTTTCGGCCGCCAATTTCAACATCACCGGCACGGTTGCCTCGGTTGTCACCATCTCGGGCGACAACAGCGTGTCGCTGTCGAACGGCACCGACACCATGACGGCGTCCCTGACGCGCAGCGCCTCGACGCTGACCCTGGCCGCTGGCGCGGTCAACGGCTCGTTCACCGTTGGTGGTTCGCTTGGCGTTGATGCCAACCAGGCTGACGGTTCCTACACCGGCACCTTCAACGTTTCGGTCGATTACCAATAATCGCCGGCCCGCAGGTCAGCAGGCCTGCGGCAGTCATTTCCGCCCTTAGGGAGCGGCGCACGCAGGGGGCCCGGTACAATCCGGTGCCCCCTGTTCGTTTGACGCTGATGAAAAGCGCGTTGTTTGGCGGGAATCCGGCGCTTGCCGGGCCATGGTTAGCAAATTGGAAACCATGATCGGCCTAGCGTTCAAGCGATGAGGGCCGGGGCATTGACCTGGCCGGGACCAGCAGAGGATCAATTCATGTTTTCAGCGATTTTCCGGCGCATTTCCGCGCCCTTCGCCGCCCTTTTGGTGATGGCCGGCCTGACTGCGCCTGCCGGCGCAGCCGGAGACCTGCTCGTGGCCCCGACCCGCATCGTTCTGGATGGGCCGCGCGGTGCCGAGGTGGTGCTCAACAATATCGGCAGCGCGCCGGCGACCTATCGCATTTCCCTCGAACTGCGACGGATGCGCGCCGACGGCAGTCTGGAAGACATTCCGCTCGACAATGCGACACCGCAGGAACGGGCCACGCTCGACATGCTCTTTTACAGCCCGCGGCGGGTCACTCTGCCGCCCAATCAGCCGCAGACCATCCGTCTTGGTGCGCGGGCGCCGGAGGGTTTGGCTGATGGCGAATATCGGGCCCATCTGTTGTTCCGTGCCGTGCCGGAAGCACGTCCGGTTGTCGCTTCCGAAGGGGACCCGCAACGCGGCGTTTCGATCAGCCTGACCCCCATCTATGGTGTGACCATCCCCGTCATCATCCGCCAGGGAACGCTGCAGGCGACGGCCGGCCTTGCCAATCCGCGGATCGTTGCCGGCGAACCCAATCCGACGCTCGAACTGGAAATCAGCCGCCAGGGCAATCGCTCGGTCTATGGGGAGATACAGGTGCTGCGGCAGGGCAGCGGCGAGGTGTTGATGCAGGCGCGCGGTGTCGCCGTCTATACCGAACGTGACCAGCGTACATTGGCATTGCCGTTGAGTCCCGAACAGGCTGCGGTCATGCGCGGCCCGGTGATCGTCCGCTACATAGAGGATCGGGATGTGGGTGGCGCGACACTTGCCGAAGTCGAGGCTGTGCTCTGATCTGAAACGGCGCGACGGACCAGTGGCCAGCCTCATCGGGTCGGCCAGTCGCCATGCAGATGATCCGCAGCCTCCTCGCCGCAATGCTGGCGCTTCCGATGCTGCTGGGGCTTGTCCCTGGCAGCCTTGGCGTATCTGCGGCACAGGCCCAAACGGCGGATTGGCGCCCCGATCCTGACGAACAATGGTTGTTTGAGGTGCGCACCAGCCGGTACACATTGGGTAACGGTGTCCGCGGCTATTCGAATGGCGATCGGACCTGTGTCGATCTTGGCGACCTGATTCTGGCGCTTGATCTGCCGATCCGGCTTGATCGCCAGTTGCGCCGCGCAACTGGCTGGGCCTTTGACGAACGGCGCACGCTTCTGATCGATCGGGAAGATGGCCGGGCAACCATCGCCAGCCGCAGTGAGGTGCTGCAGCCCGGCACCATCGTCGATACGCCAGAGGGCTGGTGCGTTGATCCGGACAAATTGGGCGAATGGCTTGGTGTCACCCTGGCCACCGACCTGTCGAACTCGATCATCCGGCTCGAATCCGATCAACCCCTGCCGTTCGAGCTCGCCGCCCAGCGGCGTGCACGTGCTGCGGCGATCCGCCCACAGGCTCAGTTCAGCCTTGCCGATCTGCCTCAGGCGCGTCGGCCCTATCGCATTGTGGAGTTGCCCTCTGTGGACATTGCCGCTTCGGCGACCAGTGTTCATGATGCCCGGATTGGCCGTACGACCCGCCAGACCCGGTTTGAACTGTTTGCCAGCGGGGAATTGCTCGGCGCATCGGTCGACGCACGCTTCGCGACCGACAATGCGGCGCGGCCGCAAAGCCTGCGTGTCCGGGCGTATCGCTCGGATCCGTCGGGCGAATTGCTCGGGCCGCTTGCCGCTACCCATGTCGCGGCTGGGGACGTCAGCAGCTTTACCAGCCCGCTTGCGACACAGACTGTGACCGGGCGCGGTGCCATCGTCACCAACCGTCCGCTGGATTTGCCGGAAAGCTTTGACCGCACCACGTTTCGTGGTGACTTGCCTGATGGTTGGGAAGCCGAACTGTATCGCAATGGCCAGTTGCTGGGCTTTGCCTCGCCTGATGCCAACGGCCGCTACGAATTCGTCGATGTCCGCCTGATGTACGGCATGAACCGCTTTGAAATCGTGCTGTATGGTCCACAAGGTCAGGTGCGGCGGGAGATCCACTCCATCCCGGTCGGGGTTGATGCCATTCCGCCCCAGCAAAGCTATTATTGGGCCGGAATTCTCCAGGAAGAACGTGATCTTATCCGCCTTACCGGGGACCGGCGCCCTTATCGGCGTGGATGGCGCGGGACATTCGGGATCGAACGCGGCCTTAACCGCCGAACGTCGATCGGTGCCTGGGGGACCACGCTGATGATCGATGATCGGCGGTACACCATGGTTGATGCCAGTGTCCGTCGCTCCTTTGCCTCAAGTCTGGTCGAATTGTCGGGCAGCTATCAGTCTGGCGGTGGTCGGGCGGCAAGACTGTTCTGGCTCGGGCAGTGGGGCAACAGCTTTTTTCAAGCCGAATCAATCATGGCTGGCCAGGGCTATCGTTCGGATCGGGTTGCACTGGGCGTCACCGGTATTCACAGCCTCTCCTGGGACCAGTCGGTTCGTCTTGGCGCATCGACTATTGTTCCGCTTCATCTCGAAGCGCGGTATCTTGAGCGTGTGGATGGGCAAAACCGAATGGAAGCCTCCGCCCGTGTCTCGGCCAACTGGCGCCATATTTCGCTGACCGGCCAGCTCGACTGGCTGCACAGCGTCGCAGCGGGTCGTGGCGGAGCGGTTGTAGGTGCAGGGGATGCTGATGATGTGGTCGCCACGCTCCTCGCCAACGCTCGAATCGGCAAATTCCGCGTGCGAGGAGAGGCACAGCTTGGTGTCGCCGGCTCATCGGGTCAGGATAGGGTGGCGATTGTCACCGAATGGAGCCAGTCTGAGCGGTCGGACTGGCGTGTCGAGCTGGGTTATGAGGCCGCCGCCAGTCGCGCCCGCTTCGGCATCGGCTATACCCGCCGCTTTGACCGCCTTTCGCTCACAACTTTTGCCGAAGCGGCCAGCGACGGCTCTTATGGCGCCGGGGTTACCCTGACCTTTGGCATTGGGCCGGATCCGCGCGGCGGTGGCATCCGCGTGTCCCGGGAACGACTCGCGACCGAAGGTCAGGCTCTGGCAACCGTTTTTTATGACGATAATGGCGATGGTTTGCGCCAGGCGGGAGAGCGGCTGGCCGAAGGCGTTGTGCTGACGGCTGGCAGCGCTATTGCCGATGCGCCAACCGGGGCCGATGGACAGACTATCGTTGGTGAACTGACGCCGTTCCGGCCGGTTGTCATTGGCATAGATGAAACATCTATCGGCAATCCGCTGGTTCGCCCGGCCGTGCCTGGCATCGTGGTCACGCCGCGCCCCGGTGTTTTTACCAGCCTCGCGCTGCCGCTGGTATCGGCGGGAGAGGTGGAAGGCGTCCTGATCCGTGCCGGCGGCGCTGGCATAGAGGGCGTTGATCTCGAAGTCGTCGATGCAAGCGGCCATGTCCGCGCCACGACGCGCACCGATTTCGATGGGTTTTTCCTATTTGAATCAGTGCCATATGGGAACTATACGCTGCGCATTGCCGACCTTTCGGCCCAGGCTCTTGGCCTCGTGCCGACTCTGGCGACTCTTCGGCTTGATCGGGATCATCAGCGTGTCCGCCTGCCACCGCTGTCGGTCAATGCCCGTTCGCAACTGGCGCGCGCACCGCCGGCAGAGGGAACGCCACAGGCCGATTCGGCACCGAGTACATCAGCCCGATGAGCCAGCGGGCGGCATGGCCTTCGCCCTTGTGATTCAGGCAAAAGAAAAGGGCCGGTTTGGCCGGCCCTTCCTTGTTCCTCTGGTGCGGTCGAGAAGACTCGAACTTCCACGGGCTTTCGCCCACAACGACCTCAACGTTGCGCGTCTACCAATTCCGCCACGACCGCAGCCAAGGGAACAGCGCCCGCACGAACGGCGGGGCAGGCGGGAGCGGTTAGCAAAGCGGGGACGGGGGCGCAAGGGGAAGACTGCCCTATGCCAAGCTTTTCATGGCTCGTGATCAACCGCGCTGTGCCGAAAGGACACGGCGGTTCAGCGCGGGGACGCCCAGCTTGCTGTCAGCAATACGGCCCTGCGCGGAATGTCCGTTTTGGCGCCGTCAAAACCGACGCGCTCACCGGGCGGCAACACATCGACCGGTGGATTGATGATCCAGTCAAAGACAATCGCACCACTCGCATCGCGCAATTCCGCCTTGATCGGCGGCACCCGTTGCGGCCGGTCTGTCGGGTTGACCACGCTGCCTTTGATGGCGAAATAAATGGTGCCATCGGGCAGGGTCCGGTGCACCTGATCCTCGACCGGCAGCTCGATGATCAGGTCAGGTTGGTCGGCGGCGCTGCCGACCAGCCAGTCATCTGCCCAGTCCGGCAGCCCGAACCAGGCAATCGCGCCACCGGCTGCGCTGACCAGCAGGGCAAACAGGATGGCAATCATCGTCCAGCGGCGGGCCGGGTTGCGGCTGGGCTTGCGGCGGTCTGACAGGCCATTGCCCAATGGCTGATCGCCTGACTCAGACGGATTGTCGCTGCGGTCTGATCCGGGGCCAAAGGGTGGTGGCGGCAATTCGTCAAAGTCGCGGCGCGGCGCCGGTTCCGACGATTTTCTTATTTCAGGTTGTTTATCAATATCTTGTTCTGAAGGCGCGGGGGTGATTCGCGGTTCTGTCCTGGCCTCCGCCACCTCATCGAGCGGGCGACTTTCATGCGCTGTCGCGACCGGTTCAGGGGCGCGATCCTCGTCCAGATTCACGCCAGCGGGCGCCTGGAACCATTTATGGCCGCAGGAGGCGCATCGCACCGACCGGCCGGTGGGACCGATGGCGCTGTCTGGCACGACATAGCGGGTGTGGCAGGCAGGACAGCTCAGTATCATGCCCATGCTCTAAGCTGCCTTGCCCGCCCTAAGCAAGCACTGCCGCATCACGCTGCATGTCCTCTTGCGAAATGTCCCGCAAAAGGCCATTCGTGGCGACGGAAACGGGTGCCGGGGTGGCCATCCGGTGAAAAAGGGCCTGTCTGCCGGACCAGATGCCACAGGCGCTTGTCCGTGTCGGGCCGGGAACGGGCTGTGACAGCAACCACGCGCACGACATCATCGGAAATCGTGCGGTTCGACAATGTGGGACTGCGCTATGGCACGGGTGCCGAAACCCTGTCGGACATCAGCTTCAGTCTGGCCAAGGGTGGCTTCTATTTCATCGCTGGCCCGTCAGGTGCGGGCAAAACCACCTTGCTCAAGCTATTATATCTGGCCCTGCGCCCGTCCCGCGGCTTGGTAACACTTTTTGGGTCGGATATGGTGACGTTGCCGCGCAACCGCTTGCCCGGCTTTCGCCGACGCATTGGCGTGGTGTTCCAGGATTTCCGCCTCGTCCCGCATCTCTCCGCCTTTGACAATGTCGCCTTGCCCCTGCGCGTTGCGGGGGTTTCCGAACCGGACCTGATCGGACCGGTCAATGAAATGCTTGACTGGGTTGATCTGACGGCTCGGGCCCATGCCCTGCCATCGACCTTGTCCGGGGGGGAACAGCAACGGGTTGCCATTGCCCGCGCGGTCATTGCCCGGCCTGAACTGCTGGTGGCCGACGAACCGACCGGCAACGTCGATCCCGATATGGCGGTTCGTCTGTTGCAGTTGTTTGAAGGGCTAAACCGGATGGGTACGACGGTGGTGGTTGCCACCCACGACATCCATCTGATGAACCGTGTGCCGGGTGCCCAGATGATGCGAGTGACCAAGGGCCGGCTGGCCGATCCTACCGGGGCTCTGCGTTTTCCGCCTGCGTCGCGCCTCGTCCCTGATGGACCTCTGGTATGAACCGGCCCACCAAATATCGGGTCAGCCGCATGGTTGGCTTGTCGGGGGTTCTGTCGAACCGTGACATTGGCGGGCCAATGCCTTGGATTGTCGCGGTGATGACTTGTCTTGCCATGCTCGGGCTTGCTGCTGCGCTGACTCTGGCACCGGCTGCGGCATCCCTGTCAGGGCAGATCAGTGGCCGCGCCACGATCCAGATTGTCGAACCTGATGTCACGGCGCGGCGCGCGGCGGTGGCGGCTGTCCGCAATGCCGTGCGTGATCAACCCTATGTCATGGATTTGCGCACGGTTCCCGAATCCGAACTCGCGGGCATGGCCAGCCAATGGCTTGGTGAAGGGGTCAGCGAAACCGGGTTACCCCTCCCGGCGCTTGTTGATGTCGATCTGGTTCCGGGAGACAGCGGTGCAGGCCTGGCCCGGTTGCGTTCGGTGGTTAGCCAGTCAGTGCCGGCTGCCCGGGTCATCGCCCACGCCGACTGGCTGGGCCCTGTCGCTGGTCTCATCCGGCTGATAGGTGGTATTGCGGCTATCATCGCCCTGCTGTTGGTGCTGGCCGCCGCCGCTGTGGCCATGGTCTCGGCCCGCGCCGCCCTTGCCGCCCAACGGCCGACGATTGATGTGCTCCACATGGTTGGTGCCACCGATGTCCAGATAGCCCGGCTTTTTCAACGACGCACGGCCCGCGATGTGCTCGCGGGCGTGGCGCTGGGCGGCGTGTTCGCCCTGGCCATTGTTCTGGGTGTCGCCTGGCAGATGCAGGGGGTGGTCTCGGGCCTGGTGGGCGATGCCCCGGCGCCGCTCCACTTCCTGTGGCTGTTGCTGGTGCCGCCGCTGGTTCTGGCTGTCGCGGTGGTGACGGCCCGCATCGCGGTCTTGCGTGCATTGAGGCGAATGCCATGATTCGCCGTCTCATTTCGGCCCTGGCGCTGATCTGGTTGCTCGGCTTCGTGTGGTTTTCCATGTTCCTGCCCCAGCCATTGGGGGACTGGCGGACTGACGGCATCGTGGTTTTCACGGGCGGTCCGCACCGGATCAGCCGCGCTCTGGATTTGCTCGAAGCAGGGCAGGCCAAGCGCGTATTGATCTCTGGTGTGGGCCTCGATGTCCGCCCGGTGGATCTTGCGGCCACCTATCGGCGCCCGGTCGCCTTGTTCGACTGCTGCGTTGCGCTCGGTCGGGAGGCGGTGGACACACGGTCCAATGGTCAGGAAGTCGCCCGCTGGGTCGAGCGGCGAGGCTATCGTTCGATCCGGCTGGTAACGACCGATTGGCACATGCGCCGTGCCCGCTTCGAGCTTGAACAATCCTTGCCGGCTGAAGTTGTCATTGTTTCCGATGCAGTCCCGTCGCGTCCATCGTTCCGCACCTTGTGGGTGGAGTATCACAAGCTGATCCTGCGCAGTATCGGCGCGCTGCTCGGGATTTGACCGATGAAGCATGTGCTTGCTGCCGTTCGAACCTTGGTCTGGATGCCATTCTTTTATGGCGGATCGGCTTTGCTGGTATCCTTTGCGGCACTGGTGGCGCCCTTCTCCCGCGATGGCTTTGTCGCGATTGTCCGCAGTTGGGCCGGGTGGAACCGCTATTGCGCCAGGGTACTGCTCGGCCAAAGGGTCCGGGTCGAAGGAGATCTGCCGGCAGGTCCGGCCTTTTTCCTGTTCAAGCATGAAGACCAGTTTGAAACGATCGACATGCCGATGCTGCTTGTCCGGCCGGTGGTCTTTGCCAAGCAGGAATTGTTCAACATACCGTTGTGGGGGCGGCTTGCCCATGTCTACGGGCTGATCTCGATTGAAAGGACGGCCGGCGCCAGCGCCCTGCGTGCGATGCGCAAGGCCGCCCTTGGTGCCATGGCACAGGGGCGGCCTCTGGTCCTTTTCCCTGAGGGCACACGGGTGCCGCATGGCGAACAGCCGCCGATCCATTCAGGCTTTGCCGGCATCTACAAATTGCTTGGCCTGCCCGTCTATCCGGTGGCGCTTGATAGCGGCCGGCTAAAGCGGGGCTGGCGCCGTTATCCCGGGGTCATCACCTATCGCGTCGGCCCGGTCATTCCGCCCGGATTGGCGCGCGAAGAGGCAGAGGCGCTGGCCCATCGTGCCATCAATGCCCTCAACCGCCCGCTTTAGGGTGGACTTCCCCGCCCTGCGACAATAGGCGCGGGCACATGAAACAGCTTGCGATCATCGGCTTTGGCGCATTTGGCCGGCTTGCCGCCTCCCAATTGGCCGGTCGCTTCGCGATTGGCGTGCATGATGTGCAAGTGGCCGAAGCAGAGGTGCGCAGCGCGGGCTTTGCGCCCCAATCGCTCAAGGATGCGGCGGCATCCGACATCATCCTTGTCGCTGTGCCGGTTCAGGCGATGGAACAGGTACTGGCCGATGTTGGTCGCCATGTTCGTCCCGGCGCGACGGTCATCGATGTCGCGTCGGTGAAGATGCTGCCCAGTGAGTGGCTCAGTCGGCATATTCCCGACAGCGCGCATATCGTCGCGACGCACCCCCTGTTCGGGCCGCAAAGTGCGGTGCGCGGGCTGGAGGGACGGCAATTGGTCATTTGCCCGATCCGCGGGGATCGCCATCTCAAGGTGGCGGCGCTGGGCGAGGCGCTCGGCTTGCGCGTCCGTATCACTTCGGCGGAAGAGCACGACCGGGAAATGGCCTATGTCCAGGCGCTAACCCACCTCATCGGACGCAGCCTCGCGCAGATGCGGATTCCCGATGAAATGCTCAAGACCCAGACCTATCAGCATCTGCTCGATCTCACCGGCCTGATCGGCAACGACAGTTTCGAATTGTTCACCGCCATCCAGACGTTGAATCCCTATGCCCCCGAAGTGGTCGAGGAGTTTGTCAGACGGGCCGGCGTGCTGCTTGATCAGGTACGCCGCTAGCAGGCCGTTCAGGCGCCGGCGACCAGTGTCCGCAGCGCCGCAGCCACCCCGCGCGTGTCCTCTTCGGTGCCGATGGTGATGCGCAGTGCGTTGGGCAGGCCCTGTCCGGGCAGCCAGCGGGTGATATACCCCGCTTCCATCAGTCCCTTATAGGCCCGCTCGGCGGTGACATCGCCTTCGAACAGGATCAGCAGGAAATTGGTGGCGGATGGCACAGCGCGCAGGCCATGATTGCCCAGCGCTGCCACTTCTTCAGCCAGCCATGTCCGCCATTTGGCGTTGTGCGCCCGGCTCATGGCCACAAATTCATGGTCGTGCAGCGCGGCAATCGCCGCTTTCTGACCTGCTGTCGTGACGTTGAATGGCGCACGGATGCGGTGCATCGCGTCGATCATCGCCGCGCTGCCATAGCCCCAGCCAATACGCTCTGCGGCAAGGCCGTAAATCTTGGAAAAGGTGCGTGTGACAAAAACATTGTCTTGGCTTTTCGCCAGCTCAAGTCCGCCATCATCCTGTTCCGGCTCAAGATATTCGGAATAGGCCTGGTCGAGCACGAACAGGCAATCCTTGGGCAGGGCGGCGTGCAGCCGGGCGATTTCGTCGCGGCTGACCAGCGTGCTCGTCGGATTGTTGGGGTTGGCGAGATAGACGATCTTCGTCCGCGGAGTGACGACCGACAGTATGGCATCGACATCGGTGCCATAATCCTTGTCCGGCGCAATCACCGGTGTCGCCCCTACCCGGCGGGCGGCAATATCATAGACGGCAAAGCCATAGCGGACATAGACGACTTCGTCGCCATGCGCGGCAAAGGCCCCGGCGGCGAGGTGAAGCAGCTCGTCCGAACCGGTGCCGTAAAGGATCCGTGCGGGATCAAGGTCATATTCAGCTGCCAGAGCCTCACGCAACAGGGTCGCTCCGGGATCGGGATAGCGTGACATGTCCGCCTCGGCGACAAAGGCCTCGCGTGCCTTCGCACTGCAGCCCAGCGGATTTTCATTGGCGCTCAGCTTGGCGAGCGGGCGGCCATCATCGCCGGTGGCGCGGCCGGGCACATAGGGGGCGATGCCCATCACCCATGGCTTGGGCACCGGCACCGAACTGGTTTCATTTGAAACGGTCATCTTTTCCCCGCTACGCTTGATTGCCCGCGTTGACAAGGTGGGCCATTGGCCCCTAGCCCCCCAAACAATGACTGCAAATCCGCTTTTTGGTCTTAACCGGCATATCCGGCTTCCTGGCCCCCTGGCGCTCGACGGCGGACAGAGCCTTGCGCCGGTCGAAATCGCCTATGAAAGCTATGGCGAGCTCAATGCCGACCGGTCGAACGCCATACTCATCTGTCATGCGCTGACGATGGACCAGCATGTTGCCAGTCCGCACCCGATCACCGGCAAACCGGGCTGGTGGATGGACATGGTCGGTCCGGGCAAGCCGATTGATACCGACCGTTTCTGTGTCATCTGTCCCAATGTCATCGGCAGCTGCATGGGTTCGTCGGGTCCATCAACCATGGCCCCCGATGGTGGCCACTGGGGAATGCGCTTTCCGGTCATCACCATCCGCGACATGGTGCGGGCGCAGGCCATGCTGCTCGATCAGATGGGCATTGAACGGCTCTATGCCGTCATTGGCGGGTCCATGGGCGGGATGCTGACACTTAGTTGGGCGGCGACTTATCCCGACCGGGTGCAGGCGGCGATGATCATCGCCTCGACCGCCCGCCACAGCGCCCAGAATATCGCTTTTCACGAGGTTGGGCGTCAGGCGATCATGGCCGATCCGCAATGGCGTGGCGGCGATTATTACGCCGACGGCCAATCGCCCGATGCCGGCCTCGCCGTTGCGCGCATGGCGGCGCACATCACCTATATGTCCGAACAGGGGCTGACCGAAAAATTCGGCCGCCAGTTGCAAAACCGTGACGCCAAGACTTTTGGCTTTGACGCCGATTTCCAGATCGAAAGCTATCTGCGGCATCAGGGGATCAGCTTCACTGACCGGTTCGATGCCAACTCCTATCTCTATATCACCCGCGCCATGGATTATTGGGATCTGGCAGAGGATCATGGCGGCGTGCTGGCGCATGCCTTCACCGGCACCAGGACCCGTTTTTGCCTCGTCAGTTTCGACACTGACTGGCTCTATCCCACCGCGGAATCCAAGGTGATCGTCCACGCGCTCAATGCGGCGGGCGCGCCGGTCAGCTTTGTCGAACTGACCAGTCCCTTTGGCCATGATGCCTTTTTGATGGATACACCGGGCCTCGACCGGGTGATTGACGGATTTGTGAAAGGCGGTGGGCAATGACCGCACTGCGGCCCGACCTTGCCGTCATTGCTGCCGAAGTCGCGCGGGGCAGTCGCGTTCTTGACGTCGGCTGCGGCCATGGCGAACTGATGCAGGCATTGCGTCATGACAGGCACGTCGATGCGCGCGGCATGGAGCTTGATCGCGACAGTGTTGCCGCCTGCATGGCGCGCGGCCTGCCGGTGATCCAGGGTGATGCCAACACTGACCTCGCCTTCTATCCCGACGATGCCTTTGATTACGCCATCCTCAGCCAGACCTTGCAGACGACCATGCGGCCCGACTTGGTGGTCGAGGAATTGCTGCGCATCGGCAAACGCGCCTTTGTTTCCTTCCCCAACTTCGCCCATTGGCGCGTGCGATTGAGCCTGCTGTGGGGTGGCCGGATGCCGGTGACGCGGCTGCTGCCCATCGCGTGGTATGAAACGCCCAACATCCACCACGTCACAGTCGATGATTTCCGCGCTCTCGTTGCCGAACGCGGCATAAAGGTCGAAAAAAGCTGGTTTCTCAACGGCGACAAGCCAATCAGCCCCGCCGCCGCCAATTTCCGCGCCGAACATGCGGTGTTTTTGCTGACCCGATAGCCGCGCCGGCTTGCCGGCGGGAAAGGCTAACAAGAGGCCGCGCCGGCTTGCCGGCGGGAAAGGCTAACAAGAGGCCGCGCCGGCCTGCCGGCGGGAAAGCCAATCAAAAAAGCCGGAGCATCGCTGCCCCGGCTTTCTTGTTCCGTTGAGCCTTTGGATCAGGCGGGAATGCCGCTGATCGCCTTCATTTCCATGAAGTCCTTGAGGCCGGCGAGGCCGCCCTCGCGGCCATTGCCTGACTGCTTGTAGCCTCCGAACGGCGCACCCGGTGTCGGGCCCCAGTTGTTGATCGCTACCATGCCGGCACGCAGCTTGGCGGCGACCGGCGCTGCCTTTTCCGGGTCACCGGTGATCGCAGCGGACAGGCCATATTCGGTGGCATTGGCCAGCTCAATGCCCTGTTCGAGGTCATCATAGGTCATGATGGTCGCGACGGGGCCAAAGATCTCCTCCTTGGCAATGCGCATGTCGGGCGTGACGCCCGAAAAGACGGTCGGCTGGACAAAGAAACCGCGATTGACTTCGGCCGGCAGGTCGGTGCCGCCGGTCTCAAGCTTGGCGCCCTCGTCAATGGCCGACTGGATCAGCTCGCGCACCTTGTCATATTGCGCCTTGTTGACCAGCGGGCCGAGGTGACCGCCTTCGGCCATCGGATCGCCAACCTTGGTTGCCGAATACATGGACGTATAAAAAGCGACCGCTTCCGCTTCGCGTTCCTTGGCGACCAGCACCTTGGTCGGGCTGATGCAGGACTGGCCGGTGTTGACCAGGGGACCCATCGCAACCGGCGCCAGCTGGGTGGCGAAATCGGCATCGGGCAGGACGAGGTTGGGTGACTTGCCGCCCAGTTCCTGATGGACGCGCTTGACCGTCGGCGCGGCGGCGATGGCGACGGCGATGCCGGCGCGGGTCGATCCGGTGAAGCTGACCATCTCAATGTCCGGGTGGCTCGAAATGGCGTTGCCGGTGGTCGGGCCATCACCCTGCACCAGGTTGAACACGCCCGGCGGGACACCGGCAGCATCGAGGATCTCGGCAAAGATCTTGGCGTTGGTCGGGCATTCTTCCGACGGTTTGAGCACCATCGTGTTGCCCGCTGCCAAAGCTGGCGCGACCTTGAGCGCGATCTGGTTGAGCGGCCAGTTCCACGGCGTGATCATGCCCACAACGCCGATCGGCTCATAGGCGACCTTGTAGCCGGGGCCGTCTTCCATGAAGTTGAAATCCTTGAGCGCGGCGATGGTGCTCAGGAAACCGCCGATGCCGGCGCCGACCTGTGCGGTTCCGGCAAAGGAGACGGGTGCGCCCATTTCCTCGGCCATGGCGACGGCCAGATCAGCACCGCGCTTCTTATATTCCTCGACAATCCGGCCCAGCAGCGCCAACCGCTCCTCGCGTGTCGTCTGGCTGAATGTCTTGTAGGCCCGCCGGGCAGCGGCGACCGCCTTGTCGACATCGGCCTGCGTACCGACCGAAATGACCGCACAGGCTTCCTCGGTCGCGGGATTGATCACTTCGCGACGGGCACCGCCCTCGCTGTCGACCCATTGGCCGTCGATATAATGCTGCAAAATTTCGCGCATGCTCTCTCTCCTGACAGGATGAATCCTTCCCCCACAGGCATGGGGTTTCCCGTTTCAGGATGCAACCCTATCCAGCCCGGATGGAGAGACAAGCTGGCGGAAGCACGAGGTGAAACGAGCGGGCTTTCCCGTTCACCTGGGCTCGCGGGACAGGCGGCTGATCAGCGCGGCGGAGCGCAGCGCCTGGCGTGGCAGGCTTTCAAGGTCGATCCACTCGCCATCGGCATGAGCCAGGCCACCTGCTGCGCCCAAGCCACCCATCGTGTCGGCGAGAGCCGCGACAAAGCTGGAATCGGCCGCTCCCCGCCGTGCCGGGTCATATTCCGCCATCACCGGCAGGCCCAGATCCCGGTTGACCGCGTTCAGTCGCTCGAGCAGTGCGCGGTTGCCGGGAGTGGGCGCCATCGGCGGGTAGCTTTCATCAAAGCTGATTGTGGCAGTCGTGCCCGGCAGGTGCTGGCCGACGATGGCCCGCATCGCGGCGCGCACGCGCTCGTCCTGTTCCACGGTCAGCGTGCGGATGTCGCCCCGGGCAATGGCCGTCGAGGCTATGATATTGGTCTTGCCGGTGGCGCTTACTGTCTCCCCGGCGGCATCGATGCTCGCCGGTGTGCCGCCCGCCATAACACCGACATTATAGGTCAGATTGGCTTCGGGCAGTTCGCGCCGGAAGGCGTCAAGAATGCGCACCAGTTCATAGGCTGCGCCATACCCCTGCCGTTCCGAAAAAATCCCGCTCGAATGGCCAGTCTCGCCGGTCGTGCGGATTTCCCAGCTGCCTGAACTGCGGCGGGCCACCGTGCCATATTCGGCCAGCGTTTCGCCCTCGCCGCTGGTCGCCAGATTTTCATATTCCAGCGCGACATCCGCCCACTCGCCGGCGGCGATCAGGTCACGCCGGGCAATGGGTAACGGGTCACCGGTCCGTTCCTCGTCGCCAGTCAGCACGACCATGATGTCGGCACCCCGCAACGTCCCGGCCGCCTGCATCGCGCGCAGCGCCTGGATGATGACCACCACACCGCCCTTGTCATCGCCGACGCCGGGTCCGATCGCCCGGTTGCCTTCCCGACGATAGGTCTGGAACGGGTTGCCCGGTTCAAACACCGTGTCGAGATGCCCGATCAGCAGGATGCGCTTGCCACGGCCATTGCCGCGATGCGTGGCGACCAGATGACCGGCGCGACCGGTCTCGGCCATGTCGATCCAGCTGACGGCAAAGCCCAGCGCCTCAAATTCGGGACGGACCATGTCGCCAGCGGCGCGCACGCCCTCCAGATTCAGGGTGCCGCTGTTCTGGTTGACCAGCCGTTCGAGCAACGCCTCACCGCGCGGGGCATCGCTGGCGACAAAGTCCGCCATGCGGCGCTCTGCGGACGATGGAGCGGCCAACACTGGTGACGGCGCCGCCGCAAAGGGCATGGTTGCGGCGAACAGGGCGATGGTCAGGGCAAATCTCTTCATGACGCCAGCCTAGCAGCGCCATGGCAGGGTGCAAGCACCTGCCGCCTCTGCGTGCCGATCCTGGGCAAGATTCCCCTTCCCAAGCGAAAGGGGGCCGCGAGCTTCCTCGCGACCCCCTCTCTTCCCGCTCCGGACGGCTGCCCGGGCGTCGCTGTTACCAGCTGTAATACATGTCGAATTCGACCGGGCTGGGGGTCATTTCCCAGCGGTGCACTTCGCTCCACTTCAGCTCGATATAGGCTTCGATCTGGTCCTTGGTGAACACGTCGCCCTTGAGCAGGAAGTCATGGTCGGCCGACAGCGAATCCAGCGCTTCGCGCAAGGAGGCGCAGACCGTCGGCACCTGGCTCAGTTCTTCGGGCGGCAGGTCATAGAGGTTCTTGTCCATCGCGTCGCCGGGGTGGATCTTGTTCTGGATCCCGTCGAGGCCCGCCATCAGCAGCGCCGAATAGCACAGGTAGGGGTTGGCCATCGCGTCAGGGAAACGGAACTCGACGCGCTTCGACTTGGTGCCCGCACCATAGGGGATGCGGCACGATGCCGAGCGGTTGCGCGACGAATAGGCCAGCAGAACGGGGGCTTCAAAGCCCGGCACCAGGCGCTTGTAGCTGTTGGTGGTCGGGTTGGTGAAGGCGTTCAGCGCCTTGGCGTGCTTGATGACGCCGCCGATGAAATAGAGGCACAGGTCAGAGAGGCCAGCATAGCCATTGCCGGCGAACAACGGCTCCTTGCCCTTCCAGATCGACATGTGGGTGTGCATGCCGCTGCCGTTATCGTCCTTGATCGGCTTGGGCATGAAGGTCGCGGTCTTGCCATAGGCATGGGCAACCTGGTGCACGACATATTTGTAGATCTGCATATTGTCGGCGGTCTTGACCAGCGTGTCAAAGGTCAGGCCGAGTTCGTGCTGGGCAGCGGCCACCTCATGGTGGTGCTTGTCCATGTTGAGGCCCATTTCGCGCATGGTCGAGGTCATCTCGGCGCGGATGTCGACGGCGCTGTCCACCGGGGCGACCGGGAAATAACCGCCCTTGGCGCGCGGGCGGTGGCCCATATTGCCCGAATCATAGCTGCGGCCGGTGTTGGTCGGCAGCTCGACATCGTCGATGGTGTAGCCCGAACCGGCATAGCCATTTTCGAAACGGACATCGTCAAACATGAAGAATTCGGCTTCGGGGCCGACATAGATGGTGTCGCCGATGCCAGTTGCCTTGACATAGGCTTCGGCGCGCTTGGCGGTCGAACGCGGGTCGCGGGCATAAAGTTCGCCGGTCGACGGTTCGACAATATCACAGAAGACCACGAGCATCGGCGTCGCGCTGAACGGGTCCATGTGGATGGCATCGAGGTCGGGCTTGAGGATCATGTCCGATTCGTTGATCGCCTTCCACCCGTCGATCGACGAACCGTCGAACATCAGGCCGTCTTCCAGCTGGTCTTCATCGATCAGCGCGGCGGTCATGGTCAGGTGCTGCCACTTGCCCTTGGGGTCGGTGAAGCGGAGATCGACCCATTCGATCTCCTTGTCCTTGATCATCGCGACAATGTCTTTCGGCGTGTTGGCCATGGGTGTGAGTCCTCGTCTGCAGTGCCTGTGGCGGTTGGGCCATTGGGCGTTTGGGTTGGTCTATTGTGGTCCCGCCCGCCCCGGGGCGGAATGACGACCATCAATTTCGTGAAAAAGGGATCAGATGGCGTCGTTGTCCCGCTCGCCGGTGCGGATGCGAAGGGCGGTCTCGACAGGCATGACGAAAATCTTGCCGTCGCCGATGCGGCCGGTCTGCGCGGCGTTGGCAATGGCTTCCACCACGCGTTCGGCCATCACATCATCAACCACCACTTCCAGCTTCACCTTGGGCAGAAAGTCGACGACATATTCGGCGCCGCGATACAGTTCGGTGTGGCCCTTTTGCCGGCCGAATCCCTTGGCCTCGGTCACGGTGATGCCGGATACGCCGACTTCGTGCAGCGCTTCCTTCACTTCATCCAGCTTGAACGGCTTGATGATGGCTTCGATCTTTTTCATGCATCCCCCGCAAATGTCGGTCGACGTGATGATCAGTTCCCACGCTGCCGCCGGCACGGGGCAAATGCCCGCCACTGGCGCAGGATGAGGTGTGTGTCCGGTTGGATGCAGGAACTGTGCCACTTTGCCCACAGGGCGGAGTCCCGCGAATCCCGCCGCACTTCGCTCCGGCACCCCGAGGCCGCTGCAAGAAAATCGGGCAAGCGCCCAAAATGCTGCCCGTTTTTCAGGCAGGCCGCTGCCCGGAAATTCAGCCCTGATAGGGCGGCTTGTCGAGGCCAGCCGGGCTTTTGGTGAAGATCTCACAGCCCGTTTCGGTGATGCCGATGCTATGCTCGAACTGGGCCGATAGCGACCGGTCGCGGGTCACTGCCGTCCAACCGTCGTCGAGCACCTTCACCCCCGGCTTGCCGAGGTTGATCATCGGCTCGATGGTGAAAAACATGCCGGGGCGCAGTTCGGGCCCATGCCCCGGCCGCCCGACATGGACAATCTCGGGCGCGTCATGGAACAACCGGCCCAGACCATGACCGCAAAAATCGCGGACCACGCCATAACGCTGCTTCTCGGCATGGCTCTGGATGGCATGGCCAATGTCACCCACCGTATTGCCGGGCTTGGCCTGCTCGATGCCGATCATCAGGCACTCATAGGTCACATCGACCAGCCGCCGCGCCTTCAACGGCACATCACCGACCAGGAACATGCGGCTGGTGTCGCCATGCCAGCCATCGACAATCACCGTGATGTCGATGTTGACAATGTCGCCATCCTTCAGCGCCTTTTCCGACGGGATGCCGTGGCACACGACATGGTTGATCGAAATGCAGCTCGAATGGGCATAGCCGCGGTAACCGACCGTCGCGGGCAGCGCGCCTGCCGCCAGCACAAAATCGCGCACCGCATCATCAATCACCTGCGTCACCGCACCCGGCACGACCAGCGGGACAATATGGTCCAGCGCCGCCGCCGCCAGCCGCCCCGCCTTGCGCATCCCCTCAAAGCCCTCGGGCCCATGCAGGCGGATGGCTCCGTCACGGACGGGTGTGTCGGCGGATGAAACGGTGACATAATCGATCATGGAGGGGGATATAATGGCAAACGCGACAGTTTGCCATGCCTGCGCGCTCGGCTATGGCAGGCATCATGACGCAGGAAAAAATCTGGACCGCCGCTCTGGTGGTGATCGGCGACGAGATCCTTTCGGGCCGTACGCAGGACAAGAATGTCGCGCAGATCGCGGCCTGGCTCAATGTGCAGGGCATCCGCCTCGCCGAAGTGCGCGTCGTCGCCGATGATCAGGAGGCGATCATCGAGGCGGTGAACATATTGCGCGCCCGCAATGATTATCTCTTCACCACCGGCGGCATTGGCCCGACGCATGATGACATCACCGTGGATGCCATTGCCGCCGCGCTCGGCGTCGGCGTGGTCCATCATCCCGATGCCGTCGCCATCCTCACCCGCTATTATGAAACGCGGGGCGGCGTGACCGAGGCACGGCTGCGCATGGCCCGTGTGCCAGACGGGGCGGACCTCATCCCCAACAAGATGTCGGGCGCGCCGGGCATCCGGCTCGGCAATATCTTCGTCATGGCCGGCGTACCGCACATCACCGCCGGCATGCTCGACGCGCTGACCGGCACGCTTCAGGGCGGCAAGCCGGTGGTCTCGATCACGCTCGGCGCCTGGGTGGCGGAAAGCGAAGTGTCGGACCTGCTCCGCTCGACCGAAAAGGCGCATGACGGCTGCGCCATCGGCAGCTATCCCTTCTTCCGTGAGGGGCGTGTCGGTGCCAATTTCGTCACCCGCTCGACCGATGCCGACGCGGCACAGGCATGCAGCACCGCCATCGCCACCGGCCTCGCCGCGCTCGGCTATGAGTCGACCCCCGGCGGTATCTGAGCCGGCCGGCGGCGGTCAGGCCGGGCTCGCCTTGGGCAGCTGGCGTAGCAGCACCAGCGCCGCCAGCGCAAAGCCTGTCGAGACGATGAAGGCCGCGCCGGGAAAATCGACCGGGGCATCCGGGCCGGTAAAGCGGGCCATCGTGCCGGTCAGCAACAGCGGTGCGACCAGCGAGCCCACGCCCATTGCCATCGACGCAACGCCCTGCATTTCCCCTTGTGTGTCGGCGGACGCCCGGCGGGACAGCATCGCCATCAGGCTGGGCTGCACCAGCGCGCCGATCGCGAGGAAGGGGGTGACGGCGACCGCCATCCACCCCTGTGTGGCAAAGGCATAGGCGAGGAAGCATCCTGACGCGCCGACCAGGCCGACCGATGCGGCGTTGCGCTCGCCCAGTGTCGCCACGGCCCTGCCGGTCAGGAAAATCTGGCTCAGCGCCAGTACCACGCCAACCCCCGCCAGACTCGCGCCGATGATGCCCGGGGTCCAGTCAAAGCGGGCGATCGCATACCAGGTCCAGGTCAACGGATAGACCAGGCTGGCGACCTGCCACAGCGTCAGGATCACCACCACGGCCATCACGCCCGGCACGGCGCGCGCGGTGTTGAGCGCGCCGAGCGGGTTGGCGCGGCGCCAGTCGAACGGGCGGCGGCGCTCGGGCGGCAGCGTCTCGGGGAACAGCGTCAGGCCATAGAGGAAATTGAGCCCGGCGAGGATCGCGGCGGCGATAAAGGGCGCGCGCGGGCCCATCTCGCCGAGCAGGCCGCCGATCACCGGTCCGGCGATGAAGCCGACGCCGAACGCCGCGCCGACAAAGCCGAAGTTGCGGGCGCGCTCTTCGGGCGCGGTGATGTCGGCAATCGCCGCCTGCGCTGCGGCATAGCTGCCGCCGACCACGCCCGAGATGATCCGGGCGATGAACAGCCATGGCAATGTCTGTACGACCGTCAGCAACAGATAATCGAGCGCGAGACCGCCCAGCGCGATCAGCAGCACGCGGCGGCGGCCATAGGCATCGGACAGGTTGCCCAGGATGGGTGCGGCGAAAAAGCTCGCCAGCGCCATGGCAAAGCCGATCCAGGCGCCGATGCTGATGGCCTCGTCCAACGGCTTGTTCGCCACATCCATCACCAGCTGTGGCAGCACCGGCATGATGATGCCAAAGCCGATCGCGTCGACAAAAATGGTCGCAACAATGAACAGGATGGCATGCGGTCGTTTGCTCATCGCTTATCGCTCGACGCTGCCCGCGACGCCAGAGAATCAGGAGATATTAGAGCAAAAAGAGTCACAGCAAGCATTTATTGTGGCGCGTAAAATATCCCGGCGCGCCTGAAAGTCTCTGTGCAATTCCAGCCTGTATTGTCTGCTTTCCAGTCAAAAAAGGGAGGGGGTGCAGAGGGCGCAAGGTCACTCTAACTCGCCCTCTATCTGCCGGTCGGAACGACCATTGCCCAAGCTGGAGCGGGTGAAGGGAATCGAACCCTCGTCGTAAGCTTGGGAAGCTGCAAGCTATTATGATTTTTCAATAACTTAGCTTTCCAAAAACAGTCCGAAATTGCATCAGCTTCCGCATTTTGTCGGAATGCGGTACAATGCGTAATGGCCACGATACCTGTTGAAGAGCAACCCCCTTTAGCTATCGGCACGCCCCCCAACGTGTTTGATGGATACGCGCCCGAACCAGAGGGGCCGGTCACAATCAGCGAAGGCCCGCCCACCTTTGCCGATCAGCACCAGCTGCTGCTGATCGACGGCGCGGTTCTGCTCCTGGTCATTGTGATTCTGGCGATCGCCGTGTGGCGCGGCCGCAGATGAAACGAAAAACCCCGCCGATCGCTCGACGGGATTTTCCGAGATCCCCTGACAAAGACAGTGGACAGTCCCTAGCGCGATGCCATCCGCGATCTCTCGGCTCGAAGCCTCTACCCTTGCGGGTGCGTGGGGTGGCGGTTCCCACCTCTAGGGATGTTCAGCATGTACCATTCCTGGGAAGGCACTTCAATGATCAAAGGATCTGCCACCACCGCCGACGGTTGCGCTCGATGGCCTGCCGGTCGCGTTCTTCGCAACGGCTGATGATGCCCGTCGCCGCGACATAGCGATCATTGGCCTTGTCGAGCTGCCCCGTCTGCGCGTCGGCATAGCTGATCCACTCGCCGATCGTCTCGCCTGCCGGCAGCGGCGCACCCTCAACGCCCGCTTGCCACTCCGGCGGCAGGAGCGAGCTGCACGCACTCGGGCTTGCCACGATTGGCGGCGTACCGACACAGGCCGCGACGGGCAGCGCCAGACAGGGCAGGATCCACAGGCGCATCAGCGCCCGGCGACGATTGGATGACATGGGCATTCTCCCGGTGCATTTGGTCGATAGTGTCAGAATGGCGCTCAGTGCGTCCGACAGTGGTAACGGCGTCGCGCCCTGACGCGGAAGTCGCCCCTGCCTGACTTTGCGCCACAGCGGCCGCACTGCTTGCCTGCCGGGCCTTTGAGCATTGCTGAAAGGTGACAGCGACCAGACCGAGCAGGATCAGCGCGGCAAGGAACGGCCAGGTCAATCGGCGGGCAAGGGCAAGCAGGTCCATGGCGGGCTCCTATGGAATGTCGGCGTTGTCCAGCCGTTCGTTGATGGTGGCGATGGTTTCGGCTTGTGCCGCGATCACCTCTTGCAGCTCGCCGACATCGGCCGTCGCGACCGATGCGATCGATGCTGATTGGACCACGGCCGCATTGGTGACCAACGCTTGCCGCCGCGCCAGCCGCTGCGGCGATGGAGGGGTCGGGCGCAGGCGCAGCGTCATCGGTCATCCTCTGCCGAACTGTGCGCCTCGGCCGATCCCATGGCGCCGGTCAGTTTGAAATTGCGGATGGCCGCCCGCATGGTCAGGCCAAAGGCGACCAGGGCGACAATGCCCAACGCGGCGAACAGCCCCTTGCCAAGGATGTCGAGCCGCTGGGCCGCCGTGGCGGCGGGCCAGTCCCATCGGATCAGCACGATCAGCCATATCGCCAGCCCAAAGGCGGCGACGCCGCCGCCCAGCCAGGCAAGGCCATAGAGCCACACGCGCCATTCGGGGCGCGGCGGTGTCATAGGGGATCAATCCCTTGGGCCTTGCACCACGAAACCACGTCAAAGCAGGGGCACATTTTCAGCCACTCATGCGGCTCCACCTTGCCATCGCCGTCCGCGTCGGGCGACATATCCCGGTGGCCACGGATTTTCGCAGCCGGATTTTCCGCGCGCTTCATCTCCAACAGGGTTTTGAGCGCGGCCAGCTGTGCAGGAGTCCGCGTATCCTTCGCCTTGCCGTCACGACCGATTCCGCCGACATAGCAAATGCCGATGCTGTCCCGGTTATGACCCTTGATATGGCTGCCCTGCACCGCTTCCGGGCGGCCAGCCCACACCTCGCCGTTAATGCCGATCAGCCAGTGATAGCCGATGTCAGACCAGCCCTGTGCCTTGTGCATCGACCGGATGCTTTCGACGGTAAAGGGCCGGCCCTCGACCGTGGCGGTGCAATGCACAGCGATCAGGGTAATGGCGCGCTTCACTGCTTCACCTCCGTTGGTGGCATAACCCCGCCCTTGACCGCGCCATAGGCCGCGATGAACAACAAAGCGGCAATGATCACTTTCCAGACAATGGCCCACACGCCTTTGCCCAGGTTGGCATAGAAACGGCTCTCCAGCTTGGTTTCCAACGCATCAGCGATGGCGGCGACGTCAGCATCAGTCAGCGTGCGGCGCTCACTCATCCGCCAATCCTCCGCCAGTTGCTCGCCAGCGTGATCGCGCGCAGCGTGCCGCCGGAAACCAGCAGCTCGTGCGGCAAAGTGTCCTGCCCGGCGTTCGCCGCCGTCGCGATGGAGTTAAGGCAATCGGGGTGGCTTTCATCGCGGCAGTTGATGAATTCGAGCCGCCCTTTTCGCGTCGGGTTACTCGTCGTCACGCTGCCATGGCTGTAGAAAAACGGCAGCGTTGACGAGACAGTGCGCTTGAAAACGCATTCCTCGTATCGACCCAGCTGATCGGACGAAATGCCCATACCAACGCCGGACTGTGTGGCATTATCGGTCTTGAACTCGACCCGCCGCGCAATTTGCGTGATGGCAAAATTCTGGATTTTTTCACCGACGCCAGATGCCTTCGACCGCTCAGACTGATTATCGTTATGCTCAACATAACCGCCTGCATTGCGGTTATAGATGGTCAAGTCCTCAACCTCGGAACTGAAAATGCGCTCCCACACCGGGCGAACATCGCTGCCTCCGTCAGTGCGCAGCACCGTGTTGCCCATGCCAAGACCCCGGATGATCGCCCCATGCGGGATAATCAGGTCGGAAATCAGGCCGCGCCCCGGCACATTGCGATAGGTGATGTCCTCGACATGACCGTCAACCACGCATTGGAACAGGATCGGCGCACCCGGCGCGATCATCTGGAACATCTCAAAATTGGAGATGTCATAGGTTGTGCCGGGGAACATCTGCGCCTGCACCGCCGCCAACAAGCTGGGATAGCCGGTCAGGCCCGACACGTTTGGCGTCACAGGGTCCAGCCCGGTGCCCCAAAAGATGGTGCGATAGGGCTCAACCGTGCTGGCCCGAGCCTCGGCGCGCACCGTGCGCGGGGTGCGGACGTTGCGCGGGTGGATGCCTGTCTGCGAATAGCTGGTATAGGTCAGGTTCGCCAAGCCCGACATCTTCGTCCAGTCCAGCCGCAAATGCACTTCGATGCCGCTGTTGACGGCGGGACCGGTCAGACTGGCGATGCGCAAAGTCATGCGGGACAGGTTGGTGGGGAAATACCCCCCGGCCAGAAACGGGTTCGTCGCGCTCTCAATCGAAGTGTAGAACGTGCCGACGATCACACCCATGCGCTCGCACGATACGGTCAGCCGCGCGGTCCATGTCGTTGAAGCGCCGGGCCGCTGCAAAATCACCTGACTGACATACAGGCTTTCCCGAGAGGACGCGGGCACATGGTCACAACCAATCCAGGTGATGAATTCGTTGAGCGCCGTCACCGTCGCCTTCGGCTGAAAAACGCCATAGTCCGGCGGCTTGCCGCTGTTCATCACCGTCAGGATGGCTTGCTGCTCAAACGCGGTAAAGCCCAGCGCGTTGGGGTCCAACCGCGTGGTGGATAGCGTCAGGATCGATGGCGGGCCATAGTTGGCACCATCGTCCAGATCGATCAACGCCTGCCCGGCGATCACCCCGGCAGTCGGCCCAATGACATTGACCAGCACTTTGCCGACACCGCCGTTCAGGCCGGGATCGGTCGAAGGGTTGGGGTTGCCGCCGAACAGGTGCGCATAATAAACCTTGGTCGGGTCCGCCACTTCGGCAAAGCGACAGCGCAGCAAGCCGGTCTGCCGGTCGAACCACTGCACCGCATATTCCTTGCTGTTGTCCAGCATCCACAACCGCTTGAGGCGGCGCAGCTCGGGCCGCGTGGACAATATGGCCGAATTGAGCAACGGCGTGTGCGCAATCAGCGCTTCCTCGACCATCGGTCGCAGCGAATGCGAATGCTGCACCCCGCCGCTTGTCACCGGTACCGGGCTGCCCGCCGTGTTGCGCCATTGATTGGCCACCCGCCCGCTGGCGTCGGCGGCCCAATAGGTTTCACCCAGCGGCACCCGATAACCGACCGTCGCCGTGACCGAACCGCCAGTGCCAGCCCCCGCCGCCGGGAATGTCAGCGTTGGCGCGGTGCCGCTGGTTGACAGGCCGGGATTGAGGATCGTCGCGGCGGTGATCGCGCCACCCGCCACCGTGATCGTTCCAGCAAAATCAGTCGGCCCACCACTGGCCACCAACGCATGGGTGCCATTGGTGTAGCCAGAGCCACCAACAAAGGCGAGCGCGGTGACACCGCGCGGCACGGCGGCGGCATAGGCGTTCGGATAGCAGCCATTGACCAACGCCACCGATGCCGCGCGGTCAGCCTGTATCTCGGCCAGGTCAACCTGCTGCTCGGCCAGCGCCGCCGCGTCCTCGGCTGCCTCCTGCCCGCCAAGCGCCGCAGCGGCACGGATCAACGACAAGTCTGCCTGATCCGTCGCTATGCCCGCCTGTTCGGCTGCATCCGCAACATATTGCGCCGCGCCCGACACATCGGCGTTAATGCCGACCAGCTTGCCGGCAACCTGCCCCAGCAACTGCCCATCGCTGATCTCACCGATGGCTGGCGCGGTTTCGCCAAATGCCACCATCGGCGCACGCGCGGCAATATCAGCCACATCGCGCGCTTGATCCTGCGCAATCATGGCAAGCCGGTCCAGCGCCCGCTCATGGCTTTCGGCGGGAAAGGCATTGCCGCTGACATAATCGGTTGGTTGCTCGATCGGTGTAACGCGCTCGATCCGCCAGCTCGTACCGCTCGGCCGAACTGCCAATGGGGTCACTGTGCCGCCTGCCGGATTGTCGGCGCCGGTCACCGTGTAATGGATGTTTATGGTCAGCACCGTCTCGCCGCCATCGGCGGCGATGGCCGTCACCCTCAGGTCGCCGACTGTCAAGAACCGGTGCGGGAAACTCAGCGGGTTGGCCGTTCCATCGCCGCTATAGGTTGCGATGGGCTCGGAAACGGGCACGGTCATCGGTAAATCCGTCGGCTGCTATGGCTCCTCGCTGGCCACAATGCCCGTTACATCAGGCGCCCGCGCCTCATTAATACCAGCGCCCGGGGCCCAGAAATATTCGGTGCCCATATCCTCGGCCTGCTGGCCCAGACGGCGGAAACCATCTTCATGATTGGGGTCGGCCCAGCGCGAAAGATTGTCGAGGATGATCCGCTCGAATGCCAGCCGCGCATACCACAGGCTGCCGCCCGGCGTTTCGCTTTTCAGGATCCTGACCGCCGCCCGGCCCGGGTTGGCATCCCCGCTGCCATCGCCCGGCACATCGTCCATCAGATATTTGACCGGCTGCGTCAGCAACAGGTTGCCGACATTGTTGATCGTCTGCGCCGATGGACCGGCCACGGTCGTCATGACATCGAATCCGAACCGGTTGGTGGAGCTTTTCAGGAAATCGCCGACTATGCCCCACCCGCCGCCTTGCAGCGATGCCGCAGCCCAGAATGACGCTGTCGCCTGCGGATCATCAGGGTCATACACTTCGCGCGGGTCGCGCCCCTTGCTCACCTCTTTCAGCTGGATCGCGGCGGCCCCGGCCAATGTCGTCAGGATCATCATGTTGGCCGCATAGGTCGCGCGGGAAAAACCCTGCTGCGCCATGATGCGGCCAATCTGCTGCCACATCAGGGTGATGGGAAACGCCTTGAATTGCAGCATGGTCCGGCCAGCCTCACCGACCCATGTGCCGCGCTGCAACGTGCTGTTGAACGCCGCCCGCGTGCGCAGCGTTGCCACCGGCACCGCCATGTCGGTTTCAGCCATGATCATGCGCAGCACGGCGTCGCGCACCTTCTGGTCGCCAATGTTCCCCGGCAGGATCCATTCGGCCCCCTTGTGGTTCTCGATCGGCGTGGCGCGCAGCGCGTCCCACTGGCTCGCCGTCAGGCCATGCCGCTCGAAACTGCCGCGAAAATCGGGATCGAGCTCGGCAAATCGCAGATGCCGGTTGCCGGTGATGGTGGACAGGAAATC
The DNA here is from genome assembly GCF_012979535.1 of Sphingomonas lacunae. Lineage (NCBI taxonomy): Bacteria > Pseudomonadati > Pseudomonadota > Alphaproteobacteria > Sphingomonadales > Sphingomonadaceae > Sphingomonas > Sphingomonas lacunae. The sequence continues at coordinate 1,005,260 of NZ_CP053015.1, read as the reverse complement.
CATGCCGAATGCCCAGCGGCCGCCATCGGTCATCGCGTTCAGGCCACTGGCGCGCAACACGCCTTCCGCCGTGCGACGGGCGATATCGCCGGTGATTTCCTCGCCGGTCATGCGCGCCTGGGCCGCCGCTATCTGTGCCGCACCCTCCCATGTCAGCATGGCGCGGACCGCAAATTGCCGGTCGGCATCGCTGGCCGGGTTCAACAGGCCGGCCTGTGTGCGGATCATGCGTGCCACCGGCAGGCCGTTGAATCGGCGGGCAAGGATCTGCGTCGCCTGGTCGCTCGTTGTCGACAGCACGGCACTGCCCAGCTTGGTCGCCACCTGCCATGCCCGCAACGCGCCAAACCCCAGCGCCAGCGTCTCACTGTCGGGGCGGCGATTGGTGCCGATGAACTCGTCATAAAACCGCTGCACCCGGTCACCCGCGCGCCGGGCAGCCTCTCGCCGCGCCTTGCTGCCGCCCTTGGCGATCGCATCCTTTTGCAGCATGTCGCCCAGCCACCGCACCGTCTGCGCCGGGTTCGGGCCCAGCATTTCCATCGCGGCGATCTCGCGGCTCATATGCTCGATATGGCCCATGATCGTGTCGAACGGGGATCCCTTGCCGCCAAAGCGGTTGGCATAGGCCATCCAGTCATCGGCCGATTTGAAATGCAGGAACCGGCTGTGGTCGCGCTGTCCGGCCAGACTGCCCCGCGTGAACGCACCGGGGGTCATCTTGCTGATGCCGTCGCTGCTGATCGTCTCATAGACATCGCGCAGCGCCAGCTCCAACGCCTCATCGCTGAACGGCGCATTGGTCCGCTCGTCGATCATCCGTTGCCGGTCCAGCCGGGGCCAGATTTCGTCGCGCCAGACAGCATAGCCGGCATCGGATATGGCCTGGCTGTCATGGCTCTGGGGCAGGCCATAATTGTCAAGCTTGCCGGTATTGCCCCCCGCCGCGTTGCGCCGCAGCCGCAGCATCTCGAACGTCTCGCGCACCGCGTCGGCCAGCTCGCGCGCATTGGCATTCTCGACCGTCTCGCCAAACAGCGCCCGCACAATGTCGTCCAGCCCGGCCTTGTCCTGCACCCGGCCAATGATGTCACGGCGGTGACGGGCCAGAAATCCGGCCAGAGTCGCATGGGCCTGCCCCTTGATCGCCACCGCCTGATACTCGACATTGGCATAGGGCGCATATTCGCGCCGGGCCAGCAATGCGTCGGCCGCCTCGCCCATATGGCCGGGCCGGTCGGGATCCAGCACGCGCAAGCCGCCCGCACCAGTGCCATAGCTTTGCATGTTGAGCCATGCCTGCCGCTGGGCCTGCACCTGCAACAGCGTCCGCCGCTTTTTCAGCGCGGCGGCCTGCTCCATCGCCCGAAGCGTCTCCTGCGTCGCCATGCCGGCAGCGGTCTGATCGCCAAACTGGCGGCGGTAATTGCGCTTCAGCTCGCCATACAGGCCGGTCAGCTCGTCAGCCTGCTCCTGCGTCAGCTGCCCCTTGGCGACCAGGTCGGGAATACAGACATCAAGGCTCATGGCTTACCCTTCACAGGCATCCGCGCACCGCCTCGATGGCGGCCGCGTCACGGTCAAACTCGTCGAAAATGTCGGCCAGCGGGCGCGGGTCGCCATCATCCAGGGCGAACATGTCCGGGCCGTCCTGCGCCAGCTCGTCGGCCAGCGCCTTCAGGTCATGGTCAATGCTGTCCACCTGGGCACGCGGGCCGGGCCCTTCGGCCGCATCATCAAACGGCCGCAGCGTCGGCTCGTCAAACAGGGCAAAACCGGTCTGGCCCGCCGCCTCTATCTCGGCACGGCTCGGCCAGGCATTGTCGTTCAGGTCGGGCTGGTCGGAATAGCCTGACTGCGGCGGTATGCCAGCATCCTCTCCCGCAACATCGCTTCCGCGTCCGATTGCATCAGCATTGACACCATCGATCGCGTCAACGCCGGGTCCTTCCACTTCGGCTCCGCGCCGGACAAGCTCGTTGACATCGATGGCCCGGACATCGCGGACGAACTGGCGGACGACGTCGGATTGCCGCTGGCCGTCGGCAAGGGCTCTTGCCCCCCGGTCGATGGCGTCCTTGACCGGACCGGCGCGCCAGGCGAGGCGGGCGATGATGTCAACGGCTGTCGCATTGTCCAGCGCCTCCTGCGCGCTCCGGGTCACATCGATGCGGTTGCCCGCCGTGCCCAATGTCTCGGCATTGTTTGCCGCCGTGGTGAAAATCTGGCGCATCTTGCGCAATTCGGCAAGGCCGCGATCGAGCACACGCGACCGCTCGACCATCAGCGATACGGTCGAATCCAGCGTGCCGAACATGTCGGCCTGCGTTTCGCGCGTGAAACCGGCGGCAATGCCCTGCTGCACAATGCCATCGGCCTCGCCCAGCGTGCGCGGTTGCAGACGGATCAACAGGTTGACCAGCGCCGCCTGTGTGCCCGGGTCATTGACCGCGCGGCCGACAATCGCCGCATGGGCAGGGTCAACCAGCTCATTGACCACCGCGCCAAAGGCTTCGTCACCCAGCCGTGCCAGACCGCCAGCATCGCGCACCAGCGCCGATCGCGGCGGCAGATAGCGGGCGGCCGCGTCGGGCCCCATGGCACGAAACACCTTGGCCGCGTCAACCGGCGTGCCACTGCCCTCGGCAATGTTCTTCAACGCCGCCCAGGTCCGCACGCTCTGCGCGTCCCAGCCGTCAGCCTCGCGCATCACGATCGCGTCAATCATCGGGTTTTGGCCGGGATCAGCAGCGGCAATGCGCCGGGCAAGGCCCAGCCGCTGATGGCCATCAGCGATAAGGCGGCGCCCATCTTCGGCTTCCCAGACAATGGTGCGACCGGCCAGCACCGGATTCCAGGTTTCGACCCCTTGCAGCCGCTCAGTGACGCCAAAGGCATCGCCACCGCCTTTGAACTGCATCAGCTCGGCATCGACATCCACTTCGTCAGGGCGAAACCGCGCTGTCGTCAGCGTGCTCATGTCGGGCAACATCATCGCCTGCTGGTTCAGCACCGTCGCCTCGGCCCGCAAGGCTTCTGTGGTTACGCCGGTATCAGCAACCGGATTACTCGATGGTGGCGGCGCCGTCTCTGCTGCCGGTCGGCGTGGCGCCCTTCCGGGCCTTGCGCTGGTCCGGCGCGCCATTTCGTCCAATATGTCACCAGCGGTCATGGTGCGGCGCAAATGGGGATTCTGATCAAAGATCAGGCGAGTCATCCGCCCGCCTTCGGCCTCGAGAAAAATCGATTCTAATGTTCGGCCGCGCGGTGATGCCAATATGGCACGGGCACTGGCGGGACTGAAATGATGATGCAAATACAGGTTTGCTGGCGTCGCTGGAAATCCCCAACTGGCCAAATTGCGCATGTAACCTGCGCCGGCATCATCCATCAGCTGCTCTTGCATTTGCGGACTACGCCGCAACTCCAAAATCTGCGCGCGGGTTCGACCGTCATTGCCAAACCGGCGGCGATACAGGCCGACCCATGTGTCGGGCATAAACTGATATATGCCGGCAGCATTAGATCCAGTGCCGTTGTTATAGGCGCGGCCATTGCCGCTTTCAAAATGGCCAATCCGGTTTTTGACAACACGCCAGGCGTCACCACCTACGGACGTGACCTCACCCGCCGCTGCTGCTCGGCCAGGGGCGCTAGGCATCGGTGACGCAGTCGCCAGCTCGCCCGACACCTGCGGCAATCCCGCACGCGCGGCCGCCTCATAATCGATCGCCGGCAGGTCGTTCAGCACGCGGCTGATGGCATCACCCAGCCGTTCGGCATGGGCATCGGCCGCATTGGGTCCCTGATAGGGGTTGACCGTGTCAATCTCGGCCTGCCGCTCGATCACCGCCACAGCCGCCCGCTCGGTCGGCGTCAGCACACCGTCGCGCGCCACGCGGACACCCTCGGCCAGGTCCATGTCAGACAGTCCGTCAAACAGATCCTGCGACAGGCGCACACCGCGCCAGCTATTCTCGTCCACCACCGCGCCAGACAGCGCACGCGCAATCTGCTGGTCAACACTGCCCCGCTCATTCCATGCCCGCGCCAGTGGGGCTGTCGCGGTCATTGCGGCATCGGCCAGAACCCTGCCGCCTACGCCCACTGTGCCGCCAAACAGCGCAGCCGCGCCGACGTTACGGGCGACATCGCTGGCGGTGACATCCTCGCCCAGATTGGCACGGCCTTGCATGAACATCGGCGTCTGCAACAGCTCGACCGCGCTGTTGGCCAACGCCTCGCGGGCAAATATCTGCAACAATGTCTTGCCGCCGCCGCCGATCGGCAGCGTCAGCAGGTTGACCGGGTCTGTAAAGGATGATCCCGCCGATCCGATCAGATTGGGCAGGAAGCCACCGCGATCGACAATGCCTTGGTCGCGTGCCCGTTCTCCGTTCCGGGTCAGGATGGCACGGTCAAACTCGTCGCGCGTCGCCGGCAGACTGGCAAAGCCGCGATGACCGCGCGCCCGCGCCGCCGCAATCTCGCGCCACACAGCATCCCGGTCAATTTCTTCCATGCCGGCGGGCGTCGGGCCATTGCCCATGCGGGCAGAAATGTCGATTTCCTGCGGCTTCCACAGCCGGTCACGGGGAACGCCCAATGCTTGCAGGTCACGCACCAGTCCGACATAGCGTTCGGCCAGCCGGCCATCCTGCACCAGCACCTGCTCATCAACACCCAGCCGGAACGCCGCGCCAATCGTTTCAAGAAAGCCCGAATCCGGCCCCTCGCTCGCGGTTACGGGCGCTTCCGGTTCGGGGGCATAAATGCCAAAGACACCGCCGCCACTCACCGGCCAAGCCTTTGCAGGTCAATCGCACCGACCCGGCCATTTTGCAGGACGGCAAAGCCGCCCCGCCGGTCGCGGAAGCGATAGCGGCCATCCGCCTGCATGACCGGCAGATAGTTGGTCCTCAACATCTCACCGCTGATTTCCGTACCGTCGCGCATGAACAGCCCTGTCGTGCGGAGCGATGCCATGCGGCTTTCAAACTCGCGCTGCGTCAGCCGGGGATTGAGCAGGACCGGCTGCCCTTCCCAATTGCCGATGCCACCCTGCCGCTGGCCATCGCTGCGCGTCGTCGCGCCGGTCGCAAGGTGCAACATGCGCAGCGCGCGGGCAGGATCCACCCGCGATTCCGCCGTATCCGGCACATTGTCCCGGCTGGCATGATAGGCATAGAGCGATCGCGCGGCCGCCAGCACATTGTTGCGCGATTGCGGCGGCATCAGTGCCATGGCCGCCCCGATCGCCTGCTGCAACCCGGCATCCAGCGCACGCGGCGCGGTATAGCTGTTGCCGATTAGACTACGCCCTTCCAGGACTTGCCCACCGACCTGTCCGGGCAGGCCCGCCGCATGAATGAACAACTCATCATTCGGCGCCAACTGCGTCGCTACTTGTCGCACCGCCTGCGGATCCACACCCATGAACGCCTGTGCCGTCGCCAGCGCCTGCCGGCGCCCTGTCGGCGTGTCCATGTCGGCCTGTATCTGGGTCACCTCCTGCGGCGACAGATAGACCGGTGGCCTGCCTGTTGCCTCGGCTGTCGCTCTGGCTGCCGCCACCCGTCGGCCGACACTGCTTCGATTCGATAGGTCGATCGGTTCATACTGGATGCCCAGCGCCGCGCCAAAGGCTTGCGGATCATTGTCCACCTGTGTTGTCCGGGCACCCAACATGGACTGCAAATGGTCGCGCGCAATGATCCAGGCCGGTTCGGCCCGCTCGCCAGCTTGGGCAATCTGTCCGTTCAGGGCGCGCAGACGCTGCTCGATCTGCAATGGCGTCGCCGAACGGAACTCCCGGTTGAGCGCGTCCTTTACTGCCAGCTTCGCCATGTCATAGGCATCGCCGGTGAATCCATAGGTCGCGGCGTTCGCGCGGGCCCGGTCAAGCCGTGCCGGATCAATCGGGATGCCGTCGGCCGCCTCGCGTTGCAGCTGGTCGATCTCCTCCTTGGCCGCCGCCGCCGCTGCACGGGCCTCGGCCTGGGCGGCCAGCTCGCGACGGCGGATCTCGACATCCGCGCCATTGCGCAGCGCGTCCTGCTGTTGCGGCGTCAGCTCGGCATCAAATGCCCCACTGGCGAGCAAGGGGCCAATCTGTTCGGGCGGGCGGTTGCCGACCCATCCCGCCACCGCCTGTTGCCGGTACTGCCGCGTCAATTCGGCCTTGGTCCGGCCATCAAGCGACAGGGCATTGATTGATGCGGTGAATCCGTCAATTTCCGTCTGCAATGCTTCGGGCGTCGCCGCCCGCGCTGCGCGATTGGCAAAGGCATTGCCGGCCACGCCCACATTGTCCACCGTTGCCCGTACCGTTTGACCCCGTTCAAAGGCATCCGCCTCACTGACAAAACTTGCCCGCGCCGCCGCAATTTGCGGAGCAAAGCGGGCACGCACGTCCGGGTCGCCGATGCTGTCCAGCAATGCTGCGGCCCGCTCGTCAAACAACTGGCCCATCGCCGCCGCATGGCCGGGGGCGCCTGCGCGGGCTGTCATCCGCGCTTCATTGTCGGCCGCGTCCAATTCCCCGCGCAGTGTTGCCAGACCTGCCATCGCCTGACTGACATCGATGTCGCGCTTGCGCTCGGCTTCCATCCGGGCTTCGCGCACCGCGCGCTGGCCAATGTCCATGCCGATACCGGCAATGGCATCGCCGATGCCGGCACCGAAACTGTCGGGATTGGCCGTGGGCAGGGCCCCGCTCGTCATCTGCGGGGCAATCTGGGGACGATAGACGCTGGCCATGATCTACTGCCCCTTTCCGCTGCTCGGGCCACCACGGCCGCCGCTGCTTGATCCGGGTTGGTTCGATCCACGTGGCGCAACAGGTCCGCGTGCCGCCGCATAGTCCGCCCGGTAATTGCCAATGGCACCTGCCGCGCCGATCAGCTCCGCCGCCGCGCCGAACAGGCCCTGCTCCATCGCCATCCTGCCTTGTGCACGCAGCCCAGCCGCCTTGCCGGCGGCGTTGCGGCGGGCCTGCATGACATCGACCTCGCGGTTCAACAGGCTTTGCTCCAGCACGGTCAGCGCCGTTCCTTCACCAATCGCAAAGCCGCTTTCGGCCATGCTGCCCAACTGGTTGACCATCGTCGCCCGCGCGGCATCGCGCACCTGCATGGCTTCGGCATTGCCGATTGCCAGGGCTTCATCAGCCTGCGTCTGGGCAACCGCCTGGTTGAACAGACCGGCGCGCACGCCACCAACGGCTTTGACGATACCGCCCGCTGCCATCATCGGAACCGCTAGCTGCGCCATTATCGCACCCTCTCATACAGCTCATAATCTTCGGACAGCGGCCCCCACTTGGCCAGCCGGGCAACCAGCCGGAACCCTGCCAGCCGCAGAAACTGCCCCTCGGATGGCACGGCGGCCCGGGCCAGCGCCTCAATGCGGACAAAGGGCTGACTGTCGAGGATCCGGCGCATCTCTCGCATCACGCTCAGCTGGTGCACGCCCAGCTTGCCGATCAGCGCCCATGCCGTCACTTGCACAGCGGGAAACACTTCGCCCAGCCCGGCGCACATCAATATCTCGCCGGCATCGTCAACGGCTGTCCAGGCCGGCCCCATCAGGTCCAGTTCCATGCCATAGCGCAGGTTGCGCACCGGCTCGAACGCGCCCATCTGGCCAATCTGGCTTTGCTGCAAATGGATGGCCACCGCATCGGTTGGCTGGAATGCACGGATCCGCGCCATCACTGATCCCCCAGCTCGATCCGCGCGATGATCGCCGACAATATCCAGGGGAAGGGCGTGCGTGATTCCAGCGTGGCCTGCCCATCGCTATTCCACCCGCCGCCAACGCTGCGGGTCACCGTGCCGCTGAACAGGCCGGGGCCGCTGCCCATCAGGGCACTGTTCGGCCGATCGGTCAGCTCATCCAGCTTGCCACCCTTGTCACCGCCGAACACCCGGAAACTGTCGATCAGGCGGGCAATGAGGCGATTCAGGCGACGGCGCCGCCCCTGGCTCGTGCCGTCGCGCATAGGCACATCGGGCGACAGCGTCGTCATCCGGGCAGTGTACAGCTTCCCGACATGAACCTTGGATGCTGCCGGGCTGATGGTCACCGTCCCGTCGTTTGCCACCACCTGCGGCGGTTGAATGGCGCCATCGGCCAAAATGGCGACAGTCTCGCCGGCCAGATGCAGCAGGCCGCCGATGCTGCTCACCGGGGCGCCCACATGGCTGACGCCGCTGTCCAGATGGTAACTGTCCGCCGGCGTCAAACCGGCATCCTCGTCCCACCATTCGGCCAGCTGCTCGACGCTGATGGTCCCGCCGCGATCGACAAGCAGCCACAGGTCATCGCGGCTGCCGTCGGTTGACGGGATAACACAGATGGAACGCACTGCCGCCCCTTCGATCGACAGGCCCATGGCCCATCCCTTGACATCCTGGTCGGGGTTGTAACTGTGCACTGCAACCGTCCCGTCGCTGCGCAGCGCCCACAGCAATTCCTCTGTCTCGGCCTGATAGGCCAGCTGCGTCAGCTTCGGCCGACCCATCTGCCGGGCATAAAGCAACAGGTTGCGCGCCGTGCGACGGTCTTGTTCGATGGCATAACGCGCCGCGCGGATCTTGTGGCCGCCGCGCTGGATGAAAATGGTTTCAGTCGCGGTCTGCACCGTGTCGGCCGCCTCGCTGCCATGCCAGCTGTTCGGCTTGATCTGCATGTTGCCGCCAGAGAAAATCTCGGACGTGTTTTGCGGGGTGATCGAAAACTCCCCCCGGCTCGTGCCGATCAACAGGGCGTCGCCATCGACCTGGCACCACAGGGGCCTGTCGGGCGCATCGATCAGGCGCCGGAACCCCATATCCTCGGATCGCTCGGCATCCTCGTTATACTCGCTGAAATCCTCATAATCGCCCAGCACGCTGCCGGCGAATTCATTGGCTTTGAACAGGCACAACCGCCCGCGATAGATGGTGACCAGGTGCGGCCATCCCGCCGCGTCGGACATCCAGCCATGCGACCAGCGATAGCTGCCGGTTGTCGTCACGCTTGACGGAATGCGGCGGACAACCTCGGCCGTGACCTCTGTTGCCGACGTGAATCCGGTGATTCGCACAATGCCGAACCGGTCATGAACATAGGCCCAGCGGACGCCATAGGGGCCCTTGCTGTTGATGTCCGTGCCGCTTGATCCGTCCCATTCGGCCCCGCGTGTGTGCAGCGGCTGCTCATTGCCGGTGCGCCCGCTGGTTTCGGCCCGATACACCTTGCCCTCTGATCGCCGCAACGTGCCGATGGTAATGCCGTCAATGCCGGGCTGCCATGCCTCGATATCGCTGAAATCCTCGGCTTCAATACGAAATTGAGCACCCACATGGCCTGCCTGCCAAACATCGCCACCAATCGCGTTCAGCGTGACCGTGCCGGTCACGTCATCAGCATAGACAAACACCGCCTCATTGCTGTTAGGCGTGGCAAACGGCTCCACTTTCAGCGCCAGCGGGGCATAGGTGAATGTTGCCGCGCCGGTGCGGATCAGCTTGGCCGGGGGGTGATTCTCATGCGCCAGCCGCAGCACATCATTGCTTTGGATCTGCGACACCTGCGTCGCCTCGATCTCGCTGTACGGCACCTCGACCTCGACCGGATTGTCGCTCTCGTCCAGCAACACCGCGTCATTGGTCATGAAATGGACGAGCTGATCGCTCCAGACGAGCACATAGGCTTGCGTCGCATTGAACACGAACGGGCTCAACCAGCTTGCGCTGGCCGGCGCTTCTGCCCGCCAGCGCGTGCCGGGGCGCTTGATCAGCGGCCCCTCGACTGTCGGGATCATGTTGGTCAGCTCGGCAACCGCCGTGCCGTAAATCTGTGTGTCGACACGCGATTGCAGCCGGCGCGACAGCGCGCCGCCGTTGAAACTGGCCTGGATGACATTCGTACCGCTCACCAGCCACTGCCCTCGCCGATGCCGGACGGGCCGGTGATGCGCGACGTGATCCAGCTGCTGTCCATGGCCGGTTCGGGCGGGTTCTCGCGGCCGTCAACCGCCTTGGCCTCGGCCAGCGCCAGTCGGTAATCCCGGTCAATGGCCGCCTTGCGGTTCAGATCGCCGGTGATCCGCTCACTGATCTGCCAGGCCAGACGGCAGGCGAATGCCCGGACAAAGCAACTGTCCCACAAGGCGGCATTTTCGACCCGCGACACATAGCGCAGGCCGACAGGGCCGGGTCCATAGGACAACAGCCCCTGCGCCTCGATCGCATAGTCGCGGGTCAGCGTGCCGCCGATCGCCACGTCCAGCACCCGCAGGCAATCGGGCGGCAGGGTGTACAAATGGGTGAAATCATTGACCGGCGCATAGCCATCGACAGCGGTCAGCATCGTCCGGCGGATGGCGAAATTCCACGGATGCTTGCGCAACACCTCGTCGCGGACAGCATCCCACACAGCGGCGATCGTACGGGCGGCCTTGGTATCATCCAGCGGATCAACCAGCTGGTCATCTTCCCCGATGATCGACAGGGCCAGATTGGAAACAGCTACACGGTCAACCATGGCGTCATCCGCTCATATCGGGGCAGGGAAAGGGAGAAAACGGCCCGGTGGGGAAGGTGCATCGCCACCGGGCACGTCCTTGCTGTCCGGCGTCTCGGGCGCCGGACGGCAATCATCAGCTGGCGTCAGCGTAGAACAGTTCGACGATCAGGAAATCGGCACTGTTCGGCAGGGCGGCCGTGCCGACCGTCGCAATGACGCGCTCGGCGGCGGCCAGCAGGTCATCATCGACCGCTGCGGCATTGCCAAACATCGTCGGCGTGTTCGCGGCGGTAAAGGTTGCGGCCGTCCGGTATTTGCCAGCGGCGGCGGCAGTGCCGATCGCGATGGTCGCCGATGCACCGGCGGTCGCCGACGCGATGAGGACGCCATAGAGAAAGGTGGCGCCGACCGGCAGCTCGCCCAGGACAATCGTGTCGCCCGACGCTTGGCCATCATAATCGATGGTGGCGCGGATCGACTTGACCTTGGCGCGATAGGTGCGGCCATCGAGCAGTGACAGGCCGGCAGTATCCAGCTTGCCATTGGTTTCACGGGAAAATGTCTGTGGCATGATGTTGTTCCTCTTTTGCCGGCAACAGCGGGCAGGATCGCGGGATCGATGCGGTCAGGCGGGTGGGTCACCCCACCCGCCCGCAAATCATCATTCGACGTTTTCGATGTAGCCCACGCCACCCTCGTCGGTGCGGCAGGCATCGAACTGGCGACGGGCATAGACCTGGGCGGAAAAATGCTTCGTCGGCAGCTGATCGACGCTGGTGAAGCTTTCTTCCCACATGCCGCCAAACATGCAGCTCTTGGCCCAGAACGGGTTCTTGCGCCGACTGCTGCCATCGACGGTAAGGCTGGCATTGGTGAAGCGCGGGCTCTGCAATTCGATGACGATCAGGTTGAAACCCATCAGGCGCGACAGCTTGCCCTCGCGGATCTCCATGCCGGTCGCGCCAAAATCGCGCGACGTAGCGGTGACATCGCTGAACAGCTGGCGTTCCTGCTTGGATGTCAGGGCGACATACAGCTCGTCCATGTCGATATCGACATCATTGCCGATCAGGATCTCGCGGGCAGCGGCCAGCTTCTCGACGTTCATGCCGTCGGTTGCGCCCTCGGTATAGGGCACGATGTTGCTGGTATCGAACGGCGTCAGGATCGTGCCCTTCTTGCCGGTCTGCGCCGGGTTGAAAAACCCGCCAATGATCGCGTCATCGGTGCCGCGTGCGATCGCCATGGCGCCGGCCTTGGTATAACCGCCCTCGATGTCGATGCCCGACGCCAGCTTGTCTTCCTTGTCGACCAGGTCGGCATAGAAAATCGGTTCGGGCATCCCGAGCCAGCGGCCGTCGTGCGGCGTGTCGTTATAGGTGGTGTTGGCATGGCGCGTCTGCTTGCGCTGCACATTGACCGCGCCGACAACGTCCTCGATCTTGTGCATTTCGCCCGATACGGTGCGCGTGGTGATCGCCGAAAGCAGCTTCGGCACGCGCTGTTGCAGCGCCATGCGCATGTTGCTGCCATAGGTTTCGCGATGGGTCGCGGTAACAAACTGGGACATGGGTCAATTCCTTCACTGGGATGGGTTCGTTCATCAGAGCGAAGGGCTTGTCAGCCGGGGGCCGGGCCTTTCTGGCGGTAACGCCCGCTTGGGCGACCCCTGTCTGCGGGGCGACGAGTCCGGGCCACATCGGGAAACCTTGGGCTTGTCAGACAAGGGGGCGGTATATCCCTGCGGACCCGCCCCCATTAATACCAATGCTGCCGGCCCACATTTCCCCAACCGGGGACGAGCTTTCCACCACCCGCCTCAGCCGTTGCGACGGCGCTCCTCGTCGGCCGCAATGATCTGGTTGAGCATCGCCATCCGCTCGCGCGACGCCTTGTCGCCAGACATGTATCGCTTGATATGATCCGGGTCGGATTCCAGTCGCTCACGCTCGGCTCGCGCCTCGGCGGGGCTGAGCGAAAACCGTTGCGCCGCACCGCCGCCGATCAGGGCATCCTCGCCCATGCCGGCGCCCAGCTTGTGCATCAACCGCAGCACGCGCGGGGTACCCCATGCGTCCTCCAGCGCGCCAATGTCGTCCGGCGTCAGTTCGAGCATTCGCATCGCCTGATTGGCCTGGGCAATCCGGCTGTCGAAATTGTCACCCCATTCGCGGCGAACCTCGGCAACCCCCTCATTCTTGGCCGCAATCCGGGCCGCTTCGGCGGTCTGCTGTTGCTCCAGGACATAGGCGTTGAATTCATCGACCAAGGGGGCCAGCATCGCTTGCGGCACACCCGCCTCGAACGCCTTTTTGCCGATCCGGCCCGTCAGGTCGGCGTCCAGCTCGTGACCGTCGGGGGCCTTGAACTCATATTTGTCCGGCGCTTCGGGCCGCCCGATCGCCGCATAATAGCGATCGAACACCTCTTGCGGGTCACCTTCCTTCGGCACGACCAGCTTGTCGCCCGACAGATAGCGCCCTTCCAGCTCGCGATAGGATTTCAGCGCGGCGGGCAGGTCGGCAAAACCCTTCTTTTCCGCCCAGCTGCGGTCCTCGTCCGGCAGGCCGGCATACCAGGGATCGCCGCCGCCGCCATTACCCGACCCACCATCGGGAGGCGGAGCACCGTCGCCGCCACCGGACAACAGTGCGGCCGCGCCGCCCGCATCAGCACCACCAGCCCCGGCATCAGCCGGGGGCGCCACGACGGCATCGCCGCCAGCAACAGCTTCACTCATTTTGCACCTCCACATAGGGCGCGATATCCGCGCTATCGATATTCAGGAACGCGAGGATCCTCAGCGCCACTTCGCGCCGCCCTTCGAGCAGCGCGTGCGTGCGGGGATCTGGGTCAAATGTGCTGCTGTTGACCCGGCAAAAACGGTTCAGGTCGGCCAGCACCTTGCGGGCATGGACATGCGGCGTGCCGTCCGGGCCCAGAAAGGTTTCACGGTAATGGTGCGCCCGGCGGGCATTCCACCATCGCTGCACCCGCTCAATGACCGACAGATGGCTTTCATCCGGCATAGGCGGTTTCCTGTGCTCGCGCCGATGCCAGATCCTTCACCGCGCCAGCGGCGGCAGGCAGCGCGGCCAAGACAGACTCTTGCGCCTTTCGCTGTGCGCGATCTTCGCGCTTGGCTGCAACCGCATCTGGCGGTGCCATATACTTCTGCTGCACGGCCAACGCTCTTCCCAACTCGCGCGGGGCGGCTTCAGTGTCGATCACGTCGAACACCTCTTCGCCGACGATATTGGCCAACGGAATCAGTGTCTCGATATAGCGCGAAAAGCCAATGGCTTCCTCGGCCTTGGCCGCCCGCGACAATGGGTTGTCATAGATCACTTTCACCCGCGCGCCGGCTTCGCGCATCTCGGGCGGCATCGGCGGGATATAGCCTGACGACATGCCGATATCGAGCTCGCGCTCGATTTGCGGGCCAAGCCATTCGGCTTCCTGCCGGCTGGCCATCGGGGCCAGCAACATGCCTTGCATGCGGCTGATTTCCAGCACTTCGGTTGCCGTCATGCGGTCCTTGCGGTCAAGGATCAGCGACCAGACCTTTTCCAGGAACGCATCGCGCACGACTTCGCGCTCATTGTTGAGCATGTCCATGCCGATGCCCAGCTGCCCGCCTGTCTGCAACGGAACCACCATTGGGCGGCCGTTGAAGTCAAGGCCGCCGACATTGGCGCCGCCGGGCATTGTTCCTACCCGCGTCAGCACGCCATCTTCCGGCAGCAACAGCGGCGGATCGACCGCCTTGTGCGCCTGTCGCAGCAGCGTTTTCATGATCTCGTTCGCGGTGCGGATGGTGCCCAGCACTTGCAGCGCCGGCGACCGGCCATAGATCTCGCGCGGGCCGGTGACATAGCGCGATACCGTGATCGGCATTGACGAATATCCGCCCTCGCGCACGATGACCTTGTCGGCCATCAGCACATACAGGCTTTCGATCGACAGGCGCCGGAAATCGAGCCGCTCGGGATCGACATCGGCGCGCGGCCGCACGACATGCAGCACGTCAAACTCGCGTGACAACTCATTGCCCTCGACCGCCTTGGCGATCGACGGCGGCAGATTGTCTCTGCCGAACTGTTGCAGGAACTGGCGCACCGTCTGCTTGAACTTGCGGGCCACAGTATCAACCCGCCCCCGGAAATCCTCGGCAATATAGACCTCGGACATGTGCAGGCATTTGTAGAAAATGCCGCGGCCAACCCAATGATCGATCCACAGCGGGCCACAGCCATAGCTACCCAGCGAACGGATATTCATGCCGGCTTCCGGGTCAAACCCGGCCATGGGCGCGTACCGCATGGCAAACAGCTTGTCGTTTGCTTCTTCCAGCCACCGCTGGGCTGCCGGCAAATCGTTCAGCGCCGAATCTGTCGTGATCAGCTGGTGATAGCGTTCGCCGCGCGGGATGATCATGCCGGTATAGGCGGCCTGAAAACGGTTCAGCCCCTCGCTGGCCGTATGGTCAAAAATATCGACACCACGCACACCCCCTTGCGATTTGGTCGAAAACCCGCCTTGGCCCAGCGGGTTGATCCGCTCATCAATTTCGCGCCAGGCCGATTCCCACGGCTGCCGGGCGCTTTCCATCTCGGAAAATCGATGCAGGATGTCGTCAACCTGCTCCGTTGCAGCCATGGGAATCTCCTTTGACGTGGGTCAGGATCAGGAAAAGGCCAGCGATCCGGCCTTGAACTCGACCTGCACATTGGGTTGCAGGGTCATGGCCGCGCCCAGCTCGCACCGCGCGATCGGCGTGGTGCCATCGATCAGCCAGGCATGGGTTACCGACAGCGCACCCGGCAGCCGTGCCGTGCGCGGCACAACCGCACCATCGGTAACAAATCGGCCGCCGCGACGGGTCATTCCTGCCACCGGCGTTGACGGCATCGATGCCGCTGGCGCGGCAACATCGCCAAAGCCGATCGACAGCTCGCCATGGCCGGATGCCAGCCAGTCAGCCAGCTCGGGCAAGTCAGCTGCAACCGGGGCCTTGGGCTTGCGCTGGCGCGGCTTTGCCGCCTTTTTGTCCCCCGTCTCGGCAGCGGCCTTGGCATCCGCTTCGGCTTGCGCATTGGCAAAACCCTTGGCCTTTGCCGCCTCGTCAGCCGCACCCTTGGCTTCGGCTTCGGCCTCAGCGGATGCCACTGCCGGATCGGCAGCAGGATCTGCCGGCGCAGCGTCCGCCGCCGCCACCGCCGTTTCCAGCGGGGTCGGCTCGTCAACAGGCGCCGGATCGGTGGAGGGCGCCGCTGCCGGATCGGTCGCCAGGTCTGTCAGGCCCGGGCCGCCCAGCCCTTCGCTGGCCGGGGCTTCTGTCGTGGTTTTTGCCATCATCGTCTCCATCACTGCCCCAACAGGGCTTTCGCCCCGACCGGGGCAGGTTCGGCACCAGTGGCACCGGTGAACAGGTCAGCCAGGCCACCGCGCCGTTTCAGCATCCGGTCCTCGGCAATCTGGGACATGCGCACATTGTCGCGGGTCGCCACCGGCGTCGGCGCCGGAATCTTGGGCTTTTTGAACACGCCAACCGCCGCACCCAGCGGGGAAACCAGCGCCTTTCCGACTTTTCCGAGAGCCTTCATCGGATCATCCTCACGCAAAAGGGTTGTACTCGCCGACAACTTGGACGCGCGGGCCCGAACCTCGCCGCCCGCCATCAGCCGCAGCGGCGGCCATGCGGCCTTCGCCGCTGGTCACCATCAGATACTGCAAGGCGTCATGGACGTGACTGTATTGGTTCTTCACCGGCTTGTTCTCATATCGGCCATCGCCGCCAGCCAGGGCGGTTCGGCGGAACACATAGCCGCTGTTGAAGCCGCGCCTTAATACCTTGCATTCCGACGACACCAACAGGCCCGGCCGACCGGCCTCAACCAGCCGCGACAGCGGCTTGCGCACCGCTTCCAACCGGACATCCAGCGAATTGTTCGGCACCGGGGCAGGCCTGATCCGCAGGCCCGACGCCTTGGCGGCAATCTGCAACCAGTTGAGCTCGTTACCGCTGCCATCCGTCCCCGCCGCCGCCGCAGGATCGACCGCCGCCCACTCCACCGGGAACCCCGGAAACCGGCTTTGCAACAGGTCAGCCAATGCCTCGCCGAACGCCGTGGGGCCAATGCTGCCCAGCGAACCGTCTTCCTCATCGATGAACACCGCCAGTTCGGCCAGCACCAGTGTCTGGCCAAGCGCGTTGCGCTGGCCTATCACCGCCGCTGGCGTCAGGCCGGCATCCATCCCGATCCGCAGCGGCAGGCCGCGCACCGGGGCCAGCTTGTCGACCACATGCAGACTGTCATTCCACTCGGGATAGACCGGCATACCCGATTTGACCGCACCAAACTGATTGTCGATCAAACGGCGAATTTTATCGGCGCGCATCCCAACTAATTGTTTTGCATAGTATCCTTTGGGCAGGTTGTGCAGATTCTCTGCACCTTTTTCCCGCGCGCCGGGCTGCCGGTAAAAAGCGATCAGCGGTTGATCCTGGCCGATTTCCTCCTCGATCTGTTGGCGAATCTCAGGATCGATGCTCTGGTCGACAAACAGGTCATAGGCCCAATTGTCCTCGTCGGGCGCGTTGAAATCGCAAAAGATCTGCGACACGGCACAACCACCCTCGATCGCCGATGGGTACCGGCCGATACGGCCGATACCGACGTCAACCGCCGATCGCGGCAGCAGGTCGGCCTCGTTGAACCACAGGCCGGTCAGCTCAAGCCCGCGCAGCACATCCTCGACCGCGTGCTCGCCGATGGCGGTAAAGATCATCTCCATGTCGATTTCATGGTAACCCCGCAGGCCCTTGGTCCCGGCGGTCATCGTGAAATTATGCGTTCTGGGGCTACCCCAGCTCCATTTGCCCATCGTCGCCGGAAACCATTGGTGCCAGCTCTTGATCACCGTGCGGTCAAGGTTCGGATAGGTGTCGCGCACCACGGCGATCCGGCATTTCTTGACGTGGCAGCCGCGCTGGGGATCCCATACGGCATTTTGCCAGCTGGCCAGCTTGACACAATGGGCGATGCTCGCCACTGTCTTGCCCGCGCCCACCGGCCCCATGATGCCGGCGATCACCGCGCGGCTTTCCATGAACGCCCCTGCAACCGGCCCTACCGGTTTCATGACCCGCTCGACCCCGCTCATATCCCCGACCCCACTACAGGCCGACGAAATTTCGCGGCTCCTGAACCGGTCAAGAGGGTCGGGGCGGGCCCGAAGGGCCGGCAAAAAATTCCGAACCGCGCGTGCGCGACCCGGAGAGGGATTGGGATCGACCGGCTGGGGGGGGCCGGGGGGGTCGGTTGCAAACCGACCAGGGCGGCGAGGCCGTGAAGCTGCGAAAGCTTACGACTCCCCGCCAAAAAGCGAGATTTTGCAAGGCATTGCGCCCAGCGTTCCGACAATGTCATTCCGAATGCCCTTCTTCTGCCTCGTCAAACCCACGCTTTTCCGCCATTTCTACCCCATCGTCGGGCATCGGTGCGAATGCCAGCATCGGCTCGATCGCCGCGCCCTCGATCAGGCCGCCGTCCATCGCCCCGCCCTGCTCCAGGACGAGCGACATGTGCCCGCCGTGGTGCATGTTGACCTCGACCGGCTTCTTGCCCTCGACATAGGGCAACAACTCCGCCGCCGCGCGGATCTGCATCCCCATGGCCGCTTCCATCGAGCAGCCCAGCTCCTTTGCCAGCACTTCGGTTGGTCGCCCCTGTATCCGCGCCAGCGTGACCCCCGGATGCGGCCCGAATTGCAGGATGTAGCGGCTGAATTCCTCGGTCCTGCGATTCTTGGCCCCCTTTGGCCTGCCACCGCGCCCGCGCCGCCGATGCTCGCGCACCGCCTCGCCGACGTCACAGCCCAGCTCCATCTGGATCGCGACGATCTCGCTGGCGTCGGGCAGCGCATGGTGCGCATCGCTCTCGGTCAGGTCGATCGGCAGCGCCACCTGCTCGCCGGCCGACGCCGCCTGGACGGCCTCGAACTCGTCCCGCAGCTCGCGCATCGCGTCGCCCGAAAATTTCTCCACACCGCCCGTCCCCGACACTGCTTTTTCCCTCTATTTTATTGAAAATGGCGGATTTCAGCCGTTTTGGCTGATCGAAAGGTGCGCCCGGTTACCGGTCGCCACAGGCGGTAACCGCCCGGTAACCGCTTTCGGTAACTGCTAAAGCCCTGATTTAGATGGATATTTATACAAGTTACCGAGGTTACCTGTATGTTTGTATCCCTATACGTGCGTGCGCGTGCGCGTGTGCGCATGTGTATTACACGCGCGCGAAGGCGGTAACCGTGGTAACCGGCGCAATTGTCCTGCAATTTCAGATGGTTGTCGGTTACCTGTCCGGTTACCGATGCGGTTACCGGGTTACCCCCCGGCCCGTTTGTCGGGCGATCAACGCCGCTGCACCCCTTATTTGCCGCAAAGGGGCGGGGGTGCAAGTCAAAAAAATAAAGAGGGGGAAAGGATCGAGGCGGCAGGGGCCGGGGCGCGGCCGCTGATCGATCGGCGCCAGGGCGAAGGAGAGAGCAGAAGGACGCGGCCGTACCGCGCCAGGCTATCGCCTGCCGCTGGCCGCGAGACGCCGCATGGCGTCTCGTCCAAACCGAAAGCGCCGACGCCGCATGGCGCGTCCGCCACCCCGCTGGTGCACCACCCGCTTGACAAGTCAGTTTGTGCAGACTATCTGCACAAACTAGCCGCTGGCAACGGGCCGGGGCGATCGTCAGAAAGGACGCGCAATCATGGTTGATCTCGCTCATCATTGGCAACGGCACACGGCAACGCATCACGTCGCCTACAACAGCGCCGGCGAAGTCATCGGCGCTCTGTCTTGGAGCACGGGCGGCTTTTGGAGCTGGCTTGAACGCGGCACCGGCGCCCATGAATATCGCATCAGGGGCGAACTGGCGCATGCCAAGCGCGAAGCGGAAAAGAGCATGGCAGCCATGCGACCGACGGCCAAGGAATCGCAGCTGATCGCCCTGCGCGCCGCCGCACCGCTGCGCCCGATGGGCGACGCGGGCCGGCACAGCAGCGACGTCATCGGCCTGCCCCTGTTTGAGCCCACATTGCTCTGATCGCGTCACCCGCCACGGGTTCGGGGCCTCGGCAGCAATGCCGGGGCCCTTTGCTTGTGTGGCCGCCGTCATGCCCGGCCTGCCCGTCGCCGACGGCCAGGGCTGCGCAATCTCGCCGGCACCATGCCATTGGGGATGGCAAAGCGGTGCACCTTGCCGCTGTCGCGGATGGTGATGGTCAACACGGCGGGAATGCGCTCAGGCCGCAAGCTTTGCCGCTCGCAATCCGGGCATAGGGGCGATCGCTCCACCCAATGGCCGACCTCATGGCCGCAATCATGAAACAGGCCAACACGTTCAGCTTTGGCTCGCGCCGACAGATTTGCTTTGTCTTGGCGGTTTACCCACGCCTGCATTTCCAGCGGCGTTGCCTTGCACTCCGGGCAGCAACGGCCGCGCTGCCTCGGCCCCTTCCAGCCGCATCTGCAAACTGGCTGGCTCACTCCACCAGCTCCCGGTCGGCCCGCGCCCATTCGTCGGCGTCTTGCTCGATCGCCACTTCCAGCGGCACCAGCGTGGCTTTCATCGTCGTGCCGGCCATCTTGATGGTGTAATTGGCCATGGCGCCGGATATGCGCTTCAATGCCTGCGCCCAGACGCCCTCGGCACCCGATCGGCCTTGCCAGTGCGTGCCCTCATAGATCCGGGCAAGCCCCTGATGCCGGCTGGCGACCGCCAGATAGTGCCGGCCCGGCGTCATGCCTTTCAGATTGCTGGCGACCCGCACGCCGATCCGGGCCAGCGCCTCGGCCGCCGCCCGCTGCCGCACCACTTCGTCACCGGGCAACTCGCCGGGTTTCAGGCCGCTCGTCGCCTGCAACAGCCATTCGGAAACCAGCCGCTGCGTGCCGCCACGTTCCAGCATGACCGGATAGGTCATAAGATGTTGCAGGCACGACATCTTGTCATCTTCCGCGCCTGCCGTCTCGGCCATCACCGACACGTTCAGCATCGCGCCCCAGCTGCGCAGCGATTCGGCATGGGGCAGCCCGTCCTCGATGACCAGGTGCGCCGCAGCCAACAATGTGCCGAACTGGTCGGCCGCGCGGCCGCCCTGCCCGCCTTCATCGATCAATGCGTCGCGATAGGCTTCCAATATCTTGGGCCACTCGTGCCACCGGTCGGCAATCACGCGGGATATTTGCGCGCCCAGCTCACGGAACACCGGCATGGTGAACTCGGTTTTGCTGCGCTGCCCCGCCTGCAATTCGCCCAGCTCGAGCAAGGCCATGCGGCTGCGGTCCTGCGGCAACATCGGCGGGGTATAGATGGAACTGAACAGGAACGCGCTCGTCGCCTGGAACTGGTGACCTTGGTGGTCCTGCCCGCCACGCGCCACAATGCCGCCGCTCGCCGCCTGTCGCGCCAGGTTGAGCAGCGCCTGCAATTTGCGGTTGTCCTCGCTCGCCTCGGCCTCGTCCACTGCGACCGGCAGGCTCTGCTGCCCCAATATCTGGCGAATGCCCGCCTCGGTCGCGTCGGTTGTCTGCAACAGCGCGCCGTCAAACGTCCATTTGACCAGCTTTTGCAGGGTCGATTTGCCGGTCGCCTTGTCCCCGGTGATCCACGCCATCGGCCGCCACTCGATGGCCGCGCCCATGCGCGCTGCGACAATCCAGCCCAGCAACAATATCGGGTCCAGCGATGGCCGCGCCCAATTCCATGTCCGAAAATAATTCAGCATCTGATGCCCAGGGCCCAGCTCGTCGATGGAAACCGGGTCGGGGTGCGGCTTGGGCAGCGCCGGCGCGGCGGGATAGACCTTTCCCTCATACATCCCCGGTTTCAGCCACCGGCCATGCATCAGGACATGGGTGCCCAGATGCAGGATCAGGCTGCCGTCATCGGCCGTCCAGGCACCACGGCCGCGCACCCGCTCCTGGGCGTTCCACACGCCCCGGGTTGCCGCCGCATCCATCAACAGCATCGACACATCATCGGTGCGCCAGCCGGTGACGATCCATTCCTCGACCTCGTCGCCATGCTCGTCCTTGCGCTTGACCATTTTCTTGCGCGGCCATTGGTCAAACAGATAATCACAATCGGGGGCGAACATGCCCAGGATATGCTTGTTGGCCACCTTGTCGGCCGTCAGGCCGCGCAGCTCGCCCAGCGTCGTCAGGAAATAGAACATGCCGCCTTCGGTACCCAGCGCCGTCACCGGGCATCCCTCGGGCAGCCACTTGCCCTTGCGCGCACCCCGGTCGCCGTCGCCATCGCCGCCGCTTTCGGCGGGGGGAACATCGATGCCGGGTTCATGCGCCCGGTCCAGCGCGGCCGCGACCAAAGACAAATCACTCATGCGGCTTTCCCTCCCCGGGCTTCATCACTGCGGATGCCCCGCACCAGATCGTTAAGGTCCTTGAATCCCGGTGGCGGCGGCGCGATCAGCACCGTCCGCCCCTTGGCGCGGTGCGCCGCGATCGCCCGGTTCAGCTGCTTGTCTGCCGGGCTGCCCTTCGGGTCATTTTGCGCCAGGATGATCAACCGCCCCATCTGCGGCGGCAGCTCCAGCTCGCCCAGGTTCGACAGCGATATGAAACAGATGACCCGCTGCGACGGGTCGGCACAGGCGGCGGTCAGGCCATCCTCTATGCCCTCGCTGGCATAAATGTCGGTGCCCTTGGGCACGTCGCGCAATGGCGCGCGGTGCGTCCCCTTCCACAGCGGGATATGCGCCCCGGCATACAGGCCCATCACCTTTTTCGGGTCATTCGGCCTGCCCTCGGCATCACAGCCAATCTCGTCGGCCCCGGCCTTGCCGCTGCCATCGCGCTTCAACCAGGTGCGGTGCGTCGCGACATGCTCGCCCGACAACAGCGTGCAGCACGCGACCATCGCCGGCGCTTCCGGCCCCTGATATCCGTACATCAGCCGGGGGTGAAACCGCAGCGACCCCGGCGCGCGGCCCAGCCGCCGCAGGTCGATCGCCCGGTTCAGCAAATAGGTTTCGGCCAGCGTGCCGGGGATCGGCACCGCCTGCTGCCAGCGCGATCGCGCCGACGCCGCCCGGTTGCGCCGTTCCTTTTCGGCCTCGGCCGCCTTGGCCTCGCGGAACGCCGCCGCCTCGATGCGGAACCGCTCGATCGACGGCGCATCGACATGGTCGATGCCCAGCCAGCTCTTGGCCCATTGCACCGCCTTGCCCAGGTCACCGCGAAACAGCACGGCGGCGATCAGTTTCAGGCAGTCGCCACCCTCACCGGCGGCAAAGTCGCGCCACCATCCCTGCTTGGATCCGCGCAACGACACGCGCAGGCTCTGGCCCTTTTCGCCATGGATGGATCCGACGCACCATTCCTTGCCGTCCTTGCGCCCGCCCGGCAACAGCTCGCGCGCCAGCTGCTCGACCCGGTCTTTCAGCATCGCCTCGATTTCGGACACGGCCATGGGGATGCTCACGCAACCAACCCCTCGCCGGCGCCATCATCGTCCAGTGTCGCCGTGCCGAACCGCCAGGGGTAAATGGCGCGCATCCGGTCAATGAACCGGATATTGGCCATCGCCGCGTCGCGCGCCGCCTGCCCATCCTCTGGCGTGTGATAGATTTTGGTGATCTGCCGCACGGTCGACAGCGCCATGCCCAGCTGCCGCGCGATATCGCGGTTGGACAGGCCCTTGTCCCACAGGTCCATCACCCGCGCCTCGCTCGGCACCAGCCCATGGCCGATCAGCTCGTCCGTGCGCGCCGGCACCGCTCAGGCCGCCTCTTGCCACGCCGGTTCGTGGAAATGGCCGGGCTCCAGCCCCGGCACCACGGCGCACACCCGGGGCATCATCCGTCGGTTGGGGATCCGCGCACCGCGTTCCCAGTCCAGCCAGGCGACGCGCGATGATGGTACCAGATGCGCCACCTCGGCCAGCGATCGCTCGCCGCGCCATGCCCGCATCAACTGTCCGGCTCTGTTCTGCATGCCCCCCTTGTAAGTGAAATGCTTACATTTTGACAAGGGGGCGTTAGCAGTCCATGATTAGCGGCATGAGCGCCGATGTCCTATTATTCGCCATTATGGCGGAATATCCCAATCGCATTCGTGAAATCCGGCTTGGCCGGGGCTGGTCGCAGGACCGGCTGGCCGAAGCTGTCGGCTGTTCAAAAGTTCAGATCAGCGGCCTTGAAAGAGGAAAACCACGCCTCGATACCGAATGGATGCGGCGGATTGCCGATGCTCTCGGTGTAACGCCCGCCGATTTACTGTCGTCGGCAGACAATCCGTTGCAACTCACCGCCGATGAACGGCGTCTATTGGCGAATTACCGCAATGCCCCGCCCGAACAGCGCGACAATGTCTTGCGCGTGACTGAGGCGTTGAGCGGTTTTGGTCATTTTGAACCGACCCGCCGCACCGGCTGACCCGCGCCAGGCGCACCCCAGCCAGACGAAACGTTGCTCTTTCGCGACGACCCGATTTTGCCAGGCATCATCGCCGGCAGCACCAGCCGTTCGCGCTCTGCGCACGGCTTTTTGGCCAAAACTCCCGCTT
This sequence comes from Sphingomonas lacunae, assembly GCF_012979535.1. Lineage (NCBI taxonomy): Bacteria > Pseudomonadati > Pseudomonadota > Alphaproteobacteria > Sphingomonadales > Sphingomonadaceae > Sphingomonas > Sphingomonas lacunae. Next base: position 981,162 of record NZ_CP053015.1, on the reverse strand, counting down.
TTTCGTGCAACTCGTCGCAAATCTGTTCTGCTTGTGTTTGCATAAGTAAGCGAAACGAGAATTTTTTCTCTTGACCTTGTAAGCGATTTGCGAACAAAAGGGCCGTACAGCAACGGAGGCCCTGATGGCACACGCACATTCCACTCCCCAGCTCAGGCCGCTTCCCGGCCTTGCGCTGCCGCAATTCACTTATTCCCTGTCGGACATTCAGGTCCGGCTGGGCCAGATGGACCGCTCGACCCGCTGGCTCCTCTCCTATGTCGCCAAACTGATCGATGGCCATGGCTTCCCGGCACCGCTGCCGCTGCAACATGGCGACACGGTCGACACCATGCCCCGCGTCAAAAGCCGCTGGCCCGCCGCTGCGGTCGATTACTGGTTTGATGTCCAGCTGCCACAGGGCGGCGGCACCACCGCCCGCGCCGAACGCGCCGCTGCGGAGGATCTGGATGCCCGCGCCGCCGCCATCGGCCTGCGCACCATCAAGGGGGGCCGGTCATGACCGCCGCCCTGCCCTGGATCAGCGCCGCCCTCTGGGCCGTCCTGCTTGTCCTGTGCGGCCGCAGCATCTGGCGCGACCTCACCCGCCCCCGGCGCACCTTTTCCCGCGATTGGAGGATCATTCCATGACCCGCCGCCTCGCCCCGCTCGCTGATCGCGACGCCAGCGCGGCCGAACGCTGGCGCATCGTCGCCGCGCTGGCCCTGTCGGGTATCATGAGCGCTGCCGGCTGCCTCTGGGCCATGGCCCACTGATCATGAATCCGCCGTCTTGTCTCTCGGGCGGGATGGAAATGGCTGGCCGCTCCCCTCTCGCGGCCAACCTCTGGCGGGGGCGGTTGCCATTCACCACCCCCGCCAGCCTCACCTTTCAACGATGGATCCTGTCATGACCGCCAGTCCCACCGTCATAGATCCCGCCGCGCTCGCCTGCGAGCGGGAAAGGCCAGAAAACACCGCGCTCGCCTGCGAGCGGGAAAGGCCAGAAAACACCGCACTCGCCTGCGAGCGGGAAAGGCCAGAAAACACCGCGCTCGCCTGCGAGCGGGAAAGGCCAGAAAACACCGCGCTCGCCTGCGAGCGGGAAAGGCCCGACTTCATCACCGCGCGCCTGCACCAGCTGCTGCGCGAAAACTTCGGCCTGCGCTGCCCGGTTCTGGTGACAGAGGAAGACTGGTACCGCCCGCTCGGCAGCTTCCCCGGCATCATCGAAACCGATCTGGTCAATTTTGATATCGGCATCGAACGCGCCTTTGGCATCGCCTTCACACTGGCAGACTTCGCCATGCTCGAACGCGCCGGACTGGCCGACTATGTCGCCCGCGTCCGCACCATCCTGCACCAACACTACAGCTTCACCAGCCTCACCTTACCCGTCGCTTGGGCCAACCGCGACCCCATTGCTCTGGCCCCCGGAGGCGACGGCCCACTGGCGGGCGATCCGGTCCCCCATACCGATCGCCCGCCCCTTTCTGCCGGGAGGACTGCGGCATGAGTGATACAGATATCTTCGTCGCGCCAATGATGCGCGCCGTTACGGGCATTGTTGCTGAATCCGAAGGCGCAGTTTCCACATTGCCGGTCGGCTTTCAAGGTCTCGTGGTCAGTGAAACTGAAATTCCGACTTACGGATTGTGCATGGTCATTGGCGTTCATCGCAAAGATGGAAGCTCAACATTGTGCGTAATTCCACCTGAGCAAAGGGATTTGCTGAACGATATTCTGGCGAACCCCGGCGCAGCGGAACGTGGGGCGGGCCGCGCATGACCCCCGCCGCCATTGCCCTGGGCTCGCTGCTCTCCGGCCTGCTGTTCATCGGCGCGGCCGTCGCCTCCATCGTCATCATCACTGGCACCACCTTTGCCGACGTCGCGCTGGCCTGGCGCACCTGGCTGCAACGGAGGAAAAAATGACCGCACATGCCATTCTCACCGCACAACAGGTCGATGAACAGGAAGGCATCCGCCGCCTGCTCGCCGCCGGCTGGCATCAATGCAGCGACGGCAAAATGTGCCCGCCGGTCGATGTGATCGAAATGGATGGCTGCGCCCCACCCTCCGGCGCAACGCCACTGTGCAGCTGCAACCAGCATCACGGTGGTTTGCCCGGAGGTGCAGCATGAGCCGCCCCGCAACCGAATGGCGCACCGAAGGCGATATCGAGGTGCTCTACATGGGCGAGGTCGAGATCGGGCGCGCCATGGCCACCGGCGGAAAGAAGAACTCGCCGCGCTGGCTCTTCACCCTCAACCGGCAGGCCATCGAATGGATCAGCGTCCGGACGATCGAAGGCGCCAAGACCTGTGTCGAAGCCACCTTCGACCTCTGGCTGCAAAAGGCAGGCATCGCATGACTGACCGCCCCATCCTCTTCTCCGCCCCCATGGTCCGCGCCCTGATTGAAGGCAGCAAGACCCAGACACGGCGGATGTTGAAGCTCCGCCGTCACAAGCAATTCAGTGAATTCGGGCCAAGCGACACACCTGGTTATGACTGGCACTTTCGCCGCGCCGATGGCTGCTGGTGCGATCATCGCCAGTCCGATTTGCCGCTGCCCTACGCCATCGGCGACCGCCTTTGGGTCAAGGAAACTTGGCGCACCCACCGGCGATGGGATGCAGAACAGCCAAGCGCAATTGATGCAACGCGTGTCTGGCATGAAGCCGACGAGCGCGACAACTGCGACCAGCACGGAAAAGTTCGCCCCGCCATCTACATGCCCCGCTGGGCCAGCCGCTTGACCCTCACCGTCACCGATGTTCGGGTGCAGCGGTTGCAGGACATCAGCGAAGCGGACGCCATTGCCGAGGGGGTGAAAAGCTCCAGTAATGGCAGCGGCGTCGTCCCTGACGGGTACTGGATGGACTATTCCGTCGAGCAAGGCCGCATTTGGGTCCGAAACCCGATCAAGAGCTACGCCACCCTCTGGAACAGCATCCATGGGCGAGGTGCATGGCAAGCCAACCCATGGGTCACCGCGATCAGCTTTGACGTTGAGCAGCGGAACATCGACGCATGACCGCCCAGCACCACCCTGCCGGCCAGCCGCTGGCCATCTTCACCCGCGCCTTTGAATCGGTCATTCGCGTCCGGCTCGATCAGCAACAGGCCCATGGCCACACGCTCGATCAGGATGTGCAGGCCGGGGCGCACCGGCTGATCGACATGGCGCATGGCGCCACCTTGCGCGCCGCCCGCCGCATGGCCGACGCCGCGCGGGATCATCAGCAAATGGCACTGGATCAGACCATCGGCAGCATCGATGCGCTCACTGATCGCGACATTCACGTCATCTACGCCCGGCTGGCCAAGTCCGCCGCCCTCACCATCGCCGCCATGGACGTCCTCGACGCCCTGCGCGCCACCCGTCAGGAGAAAAGCAATGCCGTTTGAAGCACTGGATTATGTCGGACCAACCGTCACCCCGAAAGCCAAGGCGGTCCCGATCGACGGCGTCCGCGTCACCGCGCAGCGGCTGGGCTTGAAGGTGCGGGGCAATGAGCCACAGAAATTCGTGCGCTACATCCGTATCGATATCGGCAAGAAACTGGCCAAGGACATGGCCCTGCATGGGCAACAGCTGCTCTGTTCGGTCCTGTTCGGCATAGGCACCGATGCCGGCAAGATCAGGATCGCCGTGGACGCCACCGCAGGTCGCTTCACTGCCAAGGCGAACAAGAAGGGCGAATGGTTCCTGACCATTAACGAGGCAACCGCCGACGGCCTGTTCGCCCTTGAATTTCCCACCTTTTGCGTGCTCGACATCCGCCCACATTGCTCTGATCGCCAACCCCCATCGATCACGTTCAGCGCCTCGGCCGAAATGCTGGAAGCCGACTGATGATGCCCCTCACCGATGCCGCGCTCGCCTGCGAGCGGGAAAGGCCGGACCACAATTTTCCACCGCAACAGGAGCAAGCAGCATGAATAGCATCCACGACTGGACCGCCCGCCGTTCGGGCGAAGGCATCACGATCGACGGCCGCACCGCCGATGGTTCAAAGATCAAGCTTCGCTATGTCCGCAGCATCGAATCCGACATGCCGGATCCCATCGCCACCACCATGGATGGCATCCGCTACCTGCTCTCGTGCCAACCCTGTCCGGCAGGCCGCGCCAGCGACGCTGAATCCCCCGCCGCCAAAGCAGCCTGACGCACAGCAGGGGCGGCGGTCGAAGTGGGTTCACCGCCGCCCCTGTTTAATTTTCCGACCCACATTTGAGGTGAACCATGCTCTCAAGATTAAATTGGCGATATGGGTGGCGGATCAACGAACTCGCCGCTCGGCTTGGCCGTCGCTTGATCCGCTGGTCGCAACGCGACTGCAACAGCCTACTACATGCACGAGATGAATGGGCGCTGTCTTTCCCCGGCGACTGCGAGATGCAGCGGCAAATGGGCGAACATGTGCTGGATATGGTGGCCATGTTCAGCGCCGAAGGACACAGCGGCGGTAGCGCCAGCTACGCCCTTCACTACATCAATGCCGCGTTGCGCTTTGAGCCCTTTTCGCCGTTGACCGGCGCCGATCATGAATGGAACGATTTGGGGGGCGGCCGATGGCAGAACAGGCGGTGCAGCCGCGTTTTCAAGGATCCCGACGGCCGCGCCTATGACATCGAGGGCAAGGTCTTTGAGGATGCGACAGGCCGGTACACGTCGCAAGACAGCCGGGTCTATGTCACCTTCCCCTATGTGCCGCACACCGAAATCGTCGCGGTCTGATTTCGCCATGCCCGCCGTGATCCACGACCTGTTTCAGATGCTCAATTGGTACGCCTGCGGTGCGATCTTCGGCGGCGCATGGATGGCCGTCTATCAGCGCCCTGCCACCGTCGTCCTGGTCAAGCATCGCCTCTGGGACAAGCTCGAAGCCATCGCCCAAGACTTGCACAGCAAAGCCAGATTTGTCGGCAGCTCGGAAGAAAACGGATCCTTCATCATCCAACACAGCGGCACCGTCGAAACCGACCAGGGTGCGCTGACCATCATCATCCAAAAATCCACCGGAAAGGTCGATCATGACTGACACATCCATCCTGACATCCGCACCCCAAGATGTCTGTCCCAGAGTGCAGGCTATTGCTGAACAATTCCGCCTGTGGACCCGGCGCTATACCCGCTCTATGTTTGGCAACTTTGCCAACATCACACTGGCAGAACACAATGCCGAAGCCGCTGTATTGGAAGAGGCAAATTTTCCGATCTGGGCAGGCAATGCGAGTGAAAAACCCATAACAGGGTGGAACCCGATTTACTTTAACATGGATTCGGGAGACATCATGGGTTTCTATTGTCGCGCCGATGCTGTCGGCGATGACACTTGGCAGCAAGTCTTCAACTTCCTGCATAGCGCACTGCCCTACGCCTATGAAAGCGCCGAAGGTATTGGCGTCAAAGAGCCGGTCTGTCTCATTTCCATCTTGGGCACCTTTGGCCCTGCCATTGAACAGCCGATCCATGATCTTGTGCTTGAGCTGCTGGCCGCATCCCGTCTCGGCGGCATTCGGCTCCAAGCTTATGTCACTGCAAGCGCGGAGGGAGACGACCTGCCCGAACCACGCGAGGAATTTGCTCCGCTCGATACAGCTGACGGACGATTTGAGGAGGCGTCATTTGATTTCTGCTCCCTTGACGCGGAACACGCCACTGCATGCTGGGGCATCAGTTTTTCCGGAAACGGTTGGGATGAACTGGTCACTCTGATCCAGGAGCGCAGCGAGGCAGCAAGCAATCTGTTGAAGCATGGCTCTGCCGCCAACGCGGAGACAACCCCATGACTGACAATTCGTCACGCCCGAACAGGGACAATATCCCGGTTACCGTCCTTTTCGGCGGGCCGACCGGGAAACCGAGCTCTTACCGATCAACCACCGGCAAGGAGCGCGCCAGACTTGCACGCGAAAAGCGGAATCCCTCAAATGACTGACACCACCCCCATCCGCGCCTGCCGCTTCTGCGGCTGCACCGAACAGCGGGCCTGCGTCACCAATGGGGAGGCGTGCCACTGGACCGGGCCGGACATTTGCAGCGCCTGCACCGTCACCCGCAACGGCCTCACCTTCCTGCCGATCGAGCCCGCCGCCCAGGACGGCCGCAACTACATCGTCATGGATGATCAGGCGACGCTCTACCGCGCCGCATGGCTCGATGGCCAATGGGTCTATCCGCGACAGGGCTTTGAACAGCCCATGGCGATCGAGCGCACACCCACCCACTATCACCCTCGCCGCGATTGACACCGCGCCCGGTCGGGCGCACCATCCCCGGCGCGCTGGCAATTGGCCGGCGCGCCCCTCACCAGACCAGGAGGAACAGGCCCATGGCCGCTGATTCCGTTTTGACCCCACAGGAAATCGAACGTGCCGCCCTCGTCCGCGCGGCGGCGGAGCTGATCGGCTATCGCGCGCTGGCGGAGAAACTCGATATCGGGGAACGCACCATCTACGCCCTCGCTGCGGGCAAACGCCGCTGCCGCGAATCACTGCTGGCCGATGTCCGCACCGAACTGATCGCCCACCGCCAACGCGTCGGCGCCCTCGTGCGCATCATCGCCGATCATCTGGGGACAGAGGCATGACCGATTTTTCATATGATACCAGCCTGTCAGCAGCAAATGCTCCGGCTGGCCGGACCTGCCCTCACTGCTCAAACCGGGTTGCCGCGCCGGAATTGAACGGGGCGGGCGGGGACTTCTGGCGATGCACCGCAACGCCGGTCCTGCCCGCCTTTGGTGGTTTCTGGCTTCGCTATCCAGAGGGTATGCCGATGAACATTGCCCTCTTTGATCCGGCCAGCTCATATGCCGCAGCGCTCAACGCCCGGGCGTGCCCGCTCTTCACTCCGAGGGCCGAATCATGAAACTCTCGGTCAAGGGCCTGCGGGCCAAACCCTGCGCCAGCGGCATCCGCTTTTTCTGGGAACCCAACGCCGCCGAACGGCGGGCCAAATGGACGGCGCTGCCGCTGGGCACGGATCTCGCGGCAGCGGTCAAGGCGGCCGAGGCGCGCAATGCCGAGATAGAGCAATGGCGCATGGGCGGGGCGCGGCCGCGTGCCGTCAGCCGCTTCACCGCGCCGCGCACCTTTGGCAGCATCATCGCCCGCTACCGGGCAGAGGAGCTGCCCCGCAAGGCCAAGAGCACCCAGCGCGTCAACAAGGTCGCGCTCGATCGGCTCGATCAATGGGCTGGGGATAAACCGACCATCTACATCACGCGCGCCCGCGTCCGCGTGCTGCGCGATGCGCTGGTCAAAAACCTGTCGGCCGATCCCGCGTTCAAAACGCTGAAGGTCGGGCGGGAGGTGTGCGCATGGGCCAAGCGACAGGAGCTGATGGCCGACAATCCCTTTGTGGAATTCGGGCTGGCCGCACCGCCGCCCCGGCACCAGATATGGGAAGCCGACGCCATCGCCGCCTTTGACGCGGCTGCGATCGCCCTTGGTCGACCGGCCATCGCCTTCGCCCTGCACCTGGCCGAATGCATCGGCCAGCGGGAGGCCGACCTGCTGAAACTCACCAGCAACCAGTGGCGGGAGGTTCTCGGGCTGGATCCCGCGACGGCCGCCGCCCTGTCGCATGATGACGGGCCGAACGCGGGGCAGGTCATGGGCTTCTCGATTCGGCAGGGCAAGACCAGCCGCTGGGTCGGCGTGCCCGTCGCCGGCGACATGCGCCGCCGCGTCGAGGCGGTGATTGCCGCCAATGCTGAACGCGCCAAGCGCCCCGGCGCTGTCGCCGTCGCCAACCTGATTATCAATGATCGCACCGGCCTGCCCTACAGCGAACGCCATTTCATCCGGGATTTCGCCGCCGTCCGCACCGCCGCGATCGCCACCACCGAACAGGCCGGCCAGACAGATCTGGCAAAGACGCTGGCCACCCTGCAATTCCGCGACCTGCGCCGCACCTGCGTCGTCCGCCTGGGCGAGCTGGGGCTGGAGGATCCGCTGATCGCCGCGATCACCGGGCACAAGCTCGAAACGATCAAGAAGATCCTCGAAGTCTATATGCCCCGCACCACCAAAATGGCCGCCCGCGCCATCGTCGCCCGCATGGAAAATACGCCACCGAGTCGGAATTCCGACAAGAATAAAGTCGGAACAGGCGACTAACACACCGGCCAAAATGGCGGAAAACCTTGGAGCGGGTGAAGGGAATCGAACCCTCGTCGTAAGCTTGGGAAGCTTCTGCTCTACCATTGAGCTACACCCGCCCGTCGCTCCCCGCTTCGCGCCTCACCGACGCCATGTCAAGCCACCGATCAGCCACGCCGGGACCTTCTTCCCCCCACGGTCAATTGACCAAGGCGTCACCAGCCCGCTAACGCCTGTGGCCTCGCAACAAGGGAAGGGCCCGCCACCAATGTCGATCAGACCTGCCGCTGATGAATTGTCCCAAGCCCTGGGACTGGTAAGGGTCATCGAAATGGACCCTGCGGGCCGTGCGCGGATCGAATATCTTGCCGGCACGCACATGTGCCACTCGGGTGGGGTGGTGCAGGGCGGTTTTGTCACTGGCTGGGTGGATGCTGCCATGGCGCATGCGGCAATTGCCATGTCTGGCCCAGATGTTGTGCCCATGACCCTGGAGATAAAGGTCAGCTTTTTTGCGCCTACGCGGCCGGGACCAGTATTCGCCGAGGCCTGGGTGGAAAAGCGGGGGCGTTCAAACTGCTTCTTCGAAGGCCGACTGGTTGACGGTGCCGGCAAGATTCTGGCCAAGGCCAGCTCGACACTCACATTGGCCGACCGTGCCAAGGTTGAAGGCGCTGCGCGCGCGCAGATGGCGGGCTCCGGCTCATCCTGACCCGAATGATCCGGGCTTCACAACAGACCCAGAATGGCCAATTCCTGCCGCAATGACTCGGGCATGGCCGCGTCATTCGGTTGGGATGCAGTCAAATCCGGTGGCGCATCCTGTTCATGAAGGTACCGCCAACCCTGATGGGCCCGGCGGGGCCGTGGAACGACAGCAATACAGCGTGGTTCAACCACAATATGGGTCCGGCCGGCCTCAGCATCATCAAAGCGCAGAATTGGGCTGCGAGCCACCAGCTGGTGCCCAATGATCCAGTACAGTGATCCGCCAATCACTTCGTCCGCCTGTTTTGGGCGGTAACGGGTCGTCAGTCGTGCTTCATGGTCAGCAACATGGAGCCGCGACTCGAGCACGGCCAAACTGCTGCAGCCAAAGGCAACTCTGGTGAGATGAAGCGGCATGGCTGCCAACTGGGCGCCACACCCTGTCTGGTCAAGGCCGAAAGGCCAAGATTCCGTTCGTCAGCGGCTTCCCGTGATCCGGGCGATTTCCGTGGCGACGATTCGTTCGACAATGGAAGGAAGATTGGCATCAAGCCACTGCTTCAGCATCGGACGAAGGGCGGCCTCTACCATTGCCTGCACCGTTACATCCCCATTCGCCATGGCCGACGCAGGAGCAACTGTTTCGCGACCGCCTGCCAAAACGGCGGCCAGGGCATCTATCGATTGCCGCGAGGCAGCCGCAGATGTCGGAGAGACCAGATCAGCGCTGTCGAAAGCGGCCGCGCCTGCCTTGTCTTCATTGGTACTGGCAGAAGGCCGCCTTGCCATGTCAACACCACTCATTTCGGTCAGTTCAAGGACATCGTCCTGAGCTTCTTCGCCGTCGCCGGTCAGGTCGTCAGTATCAGATTGTGTGGCATGTGCATGCCGTAACCCACCCGTGGCGCGCGCCGATTCATCCCGGGAAATGACACGTCGGATCGAGGAGAGTATTTCCTCCATCGACGGTTCACGAGACATATCACCCATTGAACTGACTTCCCCGTTGACTGCCCCCACCGCAAGCCAAGCGTGGTTTGGTCGCGGCCTTGTCCCTGTTTGGCACGCTCTGGTCAAGTCTTGACGGCGACGAAATCGATTCTTGCACGGCTTGCAAGCGAGCGAAACCTACTGTGCCAGTTGCGGCGTGTCGGTTTCAGCAACAGTTGCCGTTTGTGCCCCGACACCATTGGTTCGTGTGGCGACCGGTTCAGGGGCGGGATCATCGCTCCAATCACCGATGATGGATCTGACACGCTCGTAATTGGCATCAGGATCATAAAGGGCGCCACCATCCAGACCCAAATCCTCGGCTTCAGCCCTGCCCATGCTGGCCAGAAGCGTGAAGCCGGCGACATAGGCATCGCGTCGAGCCGTTACCAACTGCACTTGAGCGTTCAGCAACTCCTGTTCCGCGTTGAGAATATCGAGAATGGTCCGTGTGCCGACACTATTTTCCGCCCGAACACCTTCGAGGCTCAATCGGCTGGCGCTGACAGCGACAAGACTGGATTCGGCCACGGCATTCGCCGCTTGCCAGCTTGCAAAGGCCGACCGCGTCTGGGCGATGACATTCCGTTCGGTTCCGATCAACCGCTCGAAAGACTGGCTTTCCCGCGCCTGGGCCTGCCTGACCCGCGCTGCCGGGCGGCCGCCCTGAAACAGGGGGATAGAAACATTGAGGCCGGCGCTGGCCGAATGAATGGCAGCCAGATTGGTGCTACCGGGAAAGTCAGTGTATCCGCCCGTCCCCGTCAGTGTAACCCGCGGCAAGCGGGTTCCCCGGGCCGCGCGGACATCATAACCGCTGGCTTCTGCGTCTATCCTCGCCGCTTCCAAATCCGGATTGTCTGCCAGGGCGACTTCGACCGCCGCATCCACAGTGGACGGCAAGCCGGGGAGAGGTGGCGGCGCCGCTAGTTCTCCGGGCGGATTACCTACCAGTCTGACATAGGCTTCGCGGCTGGCAATCAGTCGTGCCTCGGCGGCCTGCAACTGGCTTTGGGCAAGGGCTAGCCTTGCTTCCGACTGCGCCACGTCGGTCCGCGTCAGGTCACCAATGTCAAACCGGTCGCGTGTGGCTTGCAAATTCACGCCGAGAACTTCGACATTGTTACGGTTGAGGGCGACAACCGCCTCGTCACGCAGGACATCCATATAGGCGCCCACCACCTGACTGAACACGCTGGCTTCGGTGCCCCGAAGCAGCGCCTGGCCTGACTCGACCCTGGTCTCGGCTGCCCTGATCGTGTTGCGGATCACGCCACCGGCATAAAGGGGTACTGAAAGATTGGCCTGCGAGGCCAGCGTACGGTCAGGCGTGAATAGTGTGGCGGCACTGTTGTCAAAGGTTTCGCTATAATTGCCGGTCGCCGTTAGGCTCGGCAGGCTTTCCGCTCTGGCAATAGGAACATTCTCGTCGTTGGCCCGCTGCCCAGATCGGGCGGCAGTCAACGTCGGATTGCTCTCATACGCGCGGATCAGCGCATCGCGCAGCGTTTCAGCCCGGACAGGCGATACTGATACCAACAGGGCTGTCCCGGCGAAAAACAGGGAGCGGGGAGAAATGCGCATGGAGTTCCGATCAGAAGGAAAAGCGTTCGGGCGGGGCAAAGCCAGGTAACCGAACACATTCGAGATCAATGAAGGACAGCGGGCGAATCGATGGTGATGCAGAGGCATAAATCGCCCGCCCAAGCCGTGTAACACCCCCGTCATTCATGCCGGTGACGATGGGCGCACCCTCGGCCAGCTGGCCCAGAAGGGCGGCGGGCAATTGCTCGATCGCTCCGTCGATGATCAACGCATCAAAAGGCGCAAGGTCAGGCGCGCCAGCAGACAGTTGCCCTTCGACGAGGGTGACGCCTGCCATGCCGGCGAGAGCGGTCCGCGCCATGTCCATCAAGGCTTTTGATTCCTCTACCGCGGTAACCCGGGCACCGAGCCTTGCGAGAATGGCAGCGGCATAGCCGGTTGCCGCTCCGATCAACAGGACCGAACGACCCGTAACATTGCCGAGTTCGGCGATCAAACGGGCGGTCGTCAAGGCAGGATTGAGGCTGCGGCCACCACCCAATGGCAGGGCGCGATCGCTATAGGCGCCGGCCCGCGACGTCTCTGGGGCATGGGCTTCGCGCGGGGTGGCGACGATCGCCGCAATCAGGGCCGGCGAATTCACTTCATTGGTGCGCAGCTGGCTGTCGACCATCGCACGCCGCAAAGCGGTGCTGTCGGTGGAAACGGCCTGAACGGAAGCGGCGGTCATTGAACGGACTTTCCTGCTTTCGGCACGAACATAGAAGCGGCGCTTCCGTGTTGCAACCATAATACACCACGAGGGTCTGATCGATCTGCCCATACCCACTCATGTGCTTCCATGCAAAGGTCGGATGTGATTACCGGCAGAGCCGGCAGATAGCGGCCCAACCGGCGCACAGACGGTTGCAATGGCCTGCTCTCTGCGCTAGTCGCGCCAATCTCAAACCACTGGTGAGGCCCGATGGCGGAGTGGTGACGCAGAGGACTGCAAATCCTTGCACGCCGGTTCGATTCCGGCTCGGGCCTCCAACCAGTTGCGCGAATTCCCAAAATCGATTCGCTAACGCCAGAAAGGGCGTGGAAGCGGCCCGCATGCGGGCTCGGATAGTGTGCATGCGGCCTCCTTGTCTCCGCGAAGCGGTTAGGAATACCTGACTTTTTCCTGCTCCTGCTGCCCACAGCCGGGATGATCTTGTCATTTCGGCTGTGGGCCAGGGCTTCAAGCGCTGGATGCACGCAACACTTGGTCATGGACGAATGTCGCGCAGGCGAGCATGCCTAGACTGCCCAGCTCACCTTGAGGAAGGCGGACCGACCTAGGCCGGGCAAGCGTTCACCAATCCCGACGTCCGAGCCAGCTATCCTGTTGTAACCTGCCAGGTGATCGACATAGGCCCGGTTGAAGATGTTCTCGATTCCGACATCGAGTCGAAGATTGGGCGTCGGTGACCAACGGGCATGAGCATGGACCAGCAGGTGGCTTGCAGTCGCGGCCTCCCCGTTTGTTGCGGAAGTTTTCCTTTGGGTCGAGACCCATTCGGCTTCGCCAGAAACCGACCAACTGTCGTCAACCCAACTTACTGAAATGCGGCCGTTATCAGGTGCCATTCGATACAGGTTGTCTTTGATGTCCCGTCTCTTGCCCCGCACGTGGCTGAACATTCCATCGAATCGCAAAGGGCCGACAATGTGCGCGCCGAATGCGATATCAAATCCATAGAGGGTCGCGTCGGTATTGGCGAAGCGCAGGGGAGTGCTGTCACCGCTTGCGCTCGCTACCATTTCAACCGGGGTGTTGATGAGGCCGGGCGTGGAGTCATACGGAACGCCTTGAATGAAATTGTCGATGCGCCGATAAAAGACGACCGGACGCGCATAAAAACCATTCGTCGCCCAGTCTGTCCCGATTTCGGCGACCCATGCCGTTTCGGGCTTCAGATTGACGTCTCCGACATAGATGTTTCCATCCGCCAGCCCGCCGCTCGCTTCTGTCGGCAACCAGGAGAATCGTTCGATGAGACTGGGGACGCGTGTCTTGCGGGCCAAAGTCAGACGTGGCGTCCAGTCGTCTTGTTCGGACCACAATCGCAAAGCGATGTCAGCGCTACTGGCAGACCAGCGGCGATCCAACTGACTAAAGCTGCGCGCGAGATTGACTGGCCCGACTGGCACGCCGGGTCCAAAGCGTGGATCGCCAGTGCTCGCGCGATGATTGTCGAGCCTGATGCCTGCTTCTGCTTCTATTGGCCCGAGCGCGGTACGCCACTCGACGAAGGCACCGATCCGCTGGGTCGTTGCGCCATCGAGCGGATGAATGAAGAAGGCGGGCTGCAGGGGATCGTAGAGCATATAGCCCTTGTCGATGATCTCTGCATCGATGCCGATTTGCACATGGCGTGTGGCCGTGCCGAACCTGAGCGCGGCATCTGCCGTCATGGTGTCGGCATATGTATCTGACTGCCGGTGAGCAGCAGTGGCTGGTGCCGGGCGAAGGCTGTAATTGTTCATCCGGTGATCGACAGCGGTATAGCTGGCACGGGCGCGCAGTTCGATGGTCGGCGCAAGGGTGCCGGTAAAGCCCATCTGCACGAAGTCGGTGTGGAAATAGACGATATCCATGGCAAAAGGCGGGTTGCCAGACCGACCGGTATTCTGCCGCCGATATTCGATCGACACTTCGCCGGATCCGACGCGGACGCCGGCGTGAATTCCGTATACCGCCCGGTTGTATGAGGTTGCAGCAATTCGACCGCCGGGAAAGCGGCCATCATCACCCTGCTCGCGGGAGGCTGTCGCCCCGATGCGCAACCAGTCGTTGGATAGCCCGACAAGACCGCCCAGCGCGGTGCCTTGGTCGACCGTGCGATACTGGCTGGCAAGATCGACATGGGGAGCAAGTGGTCCGGCGTCGCCAAATCCGATTTGTTTGAGGACGGCATTGATGCCGCCTCCCAATCCGGGGCCATCGCGAACCGGGGAGATGCCTCGGGCAATCTCGAATCGGTCAAGCAATGGCATTGGGGCATAATGCATCGCCGGGTCCATCGCATTGGGCCCTCCGGTCGCGAATCTTTGGCCATTGATCCTGAGCAAGATGCGCTCGCCGAACAGGCCGCGCATTTGCACTTGGCCGGACAATTGCCCGTTGCTGACCAGATCCATGCCCGGTTGCCGGGCAAGGAAGGCAGCGGCGTCTGGCCCTGACACCAATTCCTCATCTGCTTGTTTCCGGTCGTCGACTGCCGTGAGACGAGGAGCGGTAACAACGATCATTTCCGGAGATGTGGTGTCAAGGTCCCCCGCATAGACGGGGAGAGGCGCGCCAAGTGCTGCCGCGACGGCGAAAAGTGAAATTCTCATGGTGGATCTCGAACAGTGTGCCGTCAGCAACTGGCCCGACTGGTCAGCGCTGAGACATTCAGGGACTCTGGGTGGAGCGGGGCAAGTGCGCCCCGCGGACTGTCAAAGTCTGAGAGGTGGCCCCTGTGATGGCGGCAGTCGGTATCGAAATGTGTCGAGAGCGAGGGTTGATTGGTCCGCCACTAGGCCCAAAGCAGCGATGGGAAGTCCGGGCTGCCTAAAAACCGGGGCCTTTGACGGAAAGGCATGGGCATTCAGCCCGGCGAATGGACATGGCCCGCCATCACCAAGGGCCGATAAAGGCCGCTTGTGCTGTTCCTCTCGGTTCAGGGGCACAACAATATGTGTCAGTGCTTGTGATTGGCCCGAGCAGATCTGTACGGACAAGCCAAGCGACGTCGCCACTGGCATCATGCCTGCGGGAACCATTGCCCGGATGAGCAGGGCGAACGCGAGAAAGGCCAAGGCCAAGCCGCGGTTCTTGGTCAGCTGACGGCGCATGCTTGGCATTCGCGAGTGGCCGGGAACTTTCATGTGGGCTCTGCCATGACCATGCTTGCCCGGTGAACCAGACGCGACCAGAGTTCATTGACCAGCATCAAACGCCAACCATCTGCCACTTTTCAGCTTGAGGGGATTCGGCCAGCCAACGCTGGCCGATTGTCATCAAGAAGCGGTGTCGCTTTGATGCGCGGTGATCAGGCCTGTTCGGCCCATTGGTCGAAAGCCTCCAACGCCTGCGCTGCGTACATGACGCTTGGCCCTGCACCCATGTACATCGCGACTGCCATGGCTTCGGCCACTTCCTCCCGCGATGCACCCTGTTTCACAGCGGCGGCGGAATGGTAAGTGACGCAAGGATCGCAGCGGACCGCGACCGAGATGGCCATAGCGATCAACTCCTTGGTCTTGGTGTCGAGCGCGCCGGGGGCGAGCGCAGCCTTCCCCATCGCCGAAAAGCTGGCCATTGTGTCTGGCGCGCTGCGACGCAGCTCGCCCACTGCTGGGTTCATCTTGCTGGCCATGTCGGGCCAGTCCTTGACATGACTTTTGCTCATGGAGATGCGAGCTCCTCGCCTGGGTTTTGATCGACCGGCAGCGGAAGGCCGCCCGCCCGGCTTGCGCCATTGCAAGGATCAAGCAATATTAGATATCAATGATATTAGCAAGATATAATATATGTGCGGCGTTGGATCATCGGTGCGAATGCCAAAGCCTGCGCTTGATCCGGGGGCGGCCAACGGCCAGTGTCAGTGTCTTGTTACAACTGGCGGGGTCAGCATGGCAAAGTGGGCGATAGTGGCAGCAGCATTGACCCTCTGGCCCCTGACGGCCCAGGATGCGGCCGGGTCCGCGCCGATCACAATGTCACAGACCGAAGAGGCAGCGCCCACGGTTCCTCCTGTTCTTTCAGCCCGGGACCGGGCTGAAACGGCCAATCGCGTCCTGGCGGAGCGGCTTGACACCCTCATCCCTGCCATCATGCGCGAAGAAGGCATAGATTTGTGGCTGCTCGTCGCGCGCGAATATTTTGAGGAGCCGGTGGTCGCATCGATGCTGGATGCCGAAAACATGCATGCGCGGCGGCGGACGATCTTGATCTTTCATGACCCGGGTAATGGTCAGCCGATCGAACGCCTTACGGTCAGCCGCTATGGGCTGGGCGGTCTGTTTGCACCTGCATGGAATCCGGCCGAGCAGCCGGATCAGTGGCAGGCGGTCGCGGACATCATCGCCGCGCGCGATCCTGCCCGAATCGCCATCAACAGCTCCGACCTCTATCAGTTCGCTGACGGCATGACGCTCAGCCAATATGTCCGGCTGAACGCTGTTTTGCCCGCTGAACTGCGTTCGAGGATCGTTAGCGGGGAAAGGCTGGCCATCCGTTGGCTTGAGACGCGCACGCCGGGTGAAATGAACCTGTATCCAACCATCTTGCGCACGGCGCATGCGCTGATTGCCGAGGCCTTTTCGCCGGCAGTCATCACGCCGGGCGTCACCACTGCCGAACAGGTGCAGTGGTGGTATCGGGACCGGCTTCTGCAACTCGGTCTCGATCCCTGGTTCCACCCCTCGGTGGGTATCCAGCGCCAAGGTGTGACCGGCATGCTCGAAGGGGACGAGGTGATCCAGCCCGGCGATCTGCTGTGGACCGATTTCGGTATCACCTATCTCGGGCTGAGCAGCGACACACAGCATCTAGCCTATGTTCTGAAGCCTGGAGAGACTGACGCGCCTGCCGGGCTCAGGCAAGGGTTGGCCAACAGCAACCGGGTGCAGGATATTCTAACGCGGCATTTCGCCACAGGCCGCAGCGGCAATGAAGTGTTGGCACTGGCCAGGGCGGAGGCGCTGGCTGCCGGGCTTGATCCGTCGATCTATTCCCACCCCATCGGGTTGCATGGCCACGGCGCCGGGCCTTCCATCGGTTTCTGGGACAATCAAAACGCTGACCCCAGGGGTGCCGGGCCAGTCCGTCCCAACACCGCCTGGTCCATCGAGCTGACTTCCTATGCCGCAGTGCCCGAATGGGGCGGGCAGCGGGTTGACTTCCGGACCGAGGAGAATGCCTTCTTCGATGGCAACAGCGTGCGCTACATTGATGGTCGCCAGACCCGGTTCACCCTTATAGCAACCGGACGATGACCTGGTTTCCCGCCAGTGCCGCTGTTCAGGCGCCAGCAGCCCAACGCGTCAACAAGGTATGGGCAATGGCCATGGGTGGCGGCACCTTGAACGGTGACTCGGGGTCGCCCGCGAGTGCGGCAAGAACCTGATCCCTGCTCACCCACATCGCATCCTCCAGTTCGGTTGTGTCGAGGGTGATGTCACGATTGGTCGCCACCGCGACACAGCCCACCATCAATGATGACGGAAATGGCCAGGGTTGGCTCGCAATATAGCGGACCGACGATGTCCTGATGCCCGCTTCTTCGAATAACTCGCGGGAAACCGCCTCTTCGAGGGATTCACCCGGTTCGACAAAGCCGGCGAGCGCCGAATAATTGCCCTTGGGGAACATGGGCTGGCGGCCGACCAGCACATCGTCGCCATGTTCAGCAAGCATGATGACTACCGGGTCGGTTCTCGGGAAATGCTCGCCCCCACAGCTGCTGCAACTGCGCTGCCAGCCGCCCTTTGCCGCCCTTGTGGGGGCCCCGCAGTTCGAACAGAATTGGTGCCGGGCATGCCAATCGACGAGACTGCGCGCCGCGCCATAAAGGGCGACCTCTTCCGGGGCCAGAAAAGGCAGGATGCGCATGCAGCTGCGCGATCGTGCGTTGAGACCGGATCCTTGACCGGGCAGCGCGACAAAGCGTGGCTTGCCGTCGAGCTTGCCGAGGAACAAAAGGTCCGCATCAGGTTCCGCTTCGGCCATCGATCCCCATGCCAGCCGCCCCTCGCCATCATCGACGGGATCGATACCTTCCAACCGCAACAGCCGGGCCGACATTGATGCCATGGCTTCGCCCAGCAAGGCGGGGTCATTGCGGGTGGCGTCGCACCGGTCAATGCGAGCGCCGGTGAATCCGGGAATGCTCATGCCCCCACCATAGCGCGCAGATCGGCCAGAAAGACTTCGGCAACCCGCCGCTGGAAGTCATAGGCTTCGGACGGCATGTAATTGGCATAGCCCGCGAAACGCAGTCGACGGCGACTGTTGACCAGGGCGATTGTGCCGGCGGCGCCGCCCCACCCAAAAGTGCCCTCGCCATCGGGCGATGAAGGCAGTGAAACCCGGCCCCCGGCACCAAAACCGGCGCCGTCGGCAAAGGTGCCACGCGTATCGATTCCTTCGGGTAACAGGTTGGACATGGCCAGTCTCGCCGTTTCGGGCGCCAGAACGCGCTCTCCGTCCAGCGTGCCTTCATTCATCAGCATGGCTAGGAAACGGTCATAATCATGCGCCGAACTGACCAGTCCCGCACCGCCAAAGGGAAAGGCCGGTTGGTCGAGATAAATGCTTGTGCTCGCCGGATCGATCGGCAGGAGTATGCCGCCAACCGGCGCATAATTGGTCGACAGCCGCGGAATATTGGTCTGGGGCACCCGAAAACCGGTGCTGGTCATGCCCAGCGGTTCGAAAATCTGCTGTTTCAGATAGGTGTCGAACGGCATTCCGCTGACAACCTCTATCACCCGGCCCAACAGGTCCAGCGAGATCGAATAGCTCCACCTTGTCCCGGGCTGATAGACCAGTGGTGCATCGGCCAGTGCATCGGCAAAGGCCTCCAGGCTCGGCGCGGGGCGACCACGATCAAGTCCCGGGATCGACAGGCGGCTGACCTGGCCGGGCACGATGCCATGCTGTTCATAATAGTCCTTGATCGGGCCCCGCTGGACGATCGAATAGCCAAGGCCAGCGGTATGCGTAAGCAGGTGCCGCATCGTGATTGCCCGCTCGGCAGGGACCGTTTGGTCAATCGGCGCATCGGCGCTGGTCAGCACGCGCATCGTGCGGAAACGCGGCAATAGGTCGTAAAGTGGCTGGTCGAGCGCCAGGCGTCCCTGTTCGATCAATTGCATCACAGCCATGCCGGTTATCGGCTTGGTCATCGAATAGATGCGCCACAGGCTGTTGAGATCAACCTTGGTGTCGCTTTCCATCGCCAGCGTTCCGGCGGCGACGGTTTGCACCGGCCCCTGGCCAAAGGCAAAGGCGGCCAGCGCGCCGGGCAAGCGACGCGAGGACACATAGTCATTGATATAGCTACGCAGCCCGGCAAAGCGTTCGGTAGATTGCCAGAAAGCCCGTGCGGGACTGCTGGTTGCGGCCAGCGCCGCACCGCCCAGTGCCCAGCCGAACATCTGTCTGCGGGTCGCAATGAACGTGGTTTTCCGTTCCAGTTGCGCTGTCTGGCTCATGGTCTCTCCTCCACTGCGATCTCTGCCGCGCGGCGATAGAGCGTCGGCAGGCCTGCCTCGTCAAGTCGCGAGATGGGCCACCATTCGCCTTCCCCTACGGCATCTGAGAATGCTTCACCGCGCACGACCCTCAGATTCAGCTCGAAATGGGTGAAGAGGTGCCGAACCACGCCCAATGTTCCGTCCGGGGCCGGGGGGGTCTCTGCGTGATCCAGCCATTCCCCCCCAGGTAGCGCCCGCATGCCCCCCAGCATGCCCTTTTCGGGCCGTCTGATGAGCCAGACGTCACCATTGCGTTCAATCCAGCGCGCTTCGCCGTGGCGAACGGGTCGCGGCCTTTTTGCCGGTTTGACGGGAATGGACTCTGCCGCGCCGCTACACGCGGCGCGGCATTGCCTGACCAGCGGACAGGTCAGGCAAGCGGGTGCGCGGTTGGTGCAGATGGATGAGCCGAGGTCCATCATGGCCTGGGCAAAATCGCCCGCGGCACCATCTGCGGGCCACAATTCCCTCGCAGCTTGTCCAATGGCCTTGCGTGCACCCGGCAAGGGTTCGTCAATCGCATAGAGGCGCGCGATAACCCGCTCGACATTGGCATCAACCGGCACCGCTGCCTCGCCAAAGGCAATGGCGGCGATGGCGGCCGCTGTATAGTCGCCGATGCCTGGCAATTGGCGCAAAGCCGCTTCGCTGGCCGGGAACATGCCGCCATGTTCGTCAACGACCTGTCTGGCGCAAGCCACGAGGTTGCGCGCCCGGCTGTAGTAACCCAAGCCCGCCCAGGCCGCGAGAATGTCCGCTGATTCTGCAGCCGCAAAGTCGGATAGTGTCGGCCATCGCCGGGTGAACCGCTCAAAATAGGGCGTAACAGCGGCAACGGTTGTTTGCTGCAGCATGACCTCCGACAACCAGACACGATAGGCATCGGGGCGGGCGTTGGTCCCTGGCGGAGCGCGCCAGGGCAGGGACCGGGCATGGGCAGCATACCATCGCAACAACGCCGACCTTAGGGCTGCGATGGATTGGGCGGACTGGCTCTCGACGGGCATGGGGTGGCTATGGCATGGCAGGCAGAATGACGAAAGCGTCTCCTCCTGACAGCGGCCAAAAGGCGCGCAAGGCTTCTCCGGCCAACGTCCGGCCTGACCGTCCCCGCGGCGGGGAGGCCCGGCGTGTTGCTGATCTGGTGCCGGCCATTGGTGAAATGGCCTTTCGCAAATTCGGTTTTGTGCAAAGTTCCATCATTACACGCTGGCCGGAAATCGTCGGAGCCAAGCTGGCGATGGTGACGTCACCCGAATCGCTCCGCTTTCCGCAAGGCAGGAAAGCGGATGGAACTTTGTCGATAACTGTTGGCAGCGCTCATGCCACCGTGGTTCAGCATGTGGTGCCGGACATCATCGAACGGGTGAACCGCTTCTTTGGCTATGCGGCGGTCTCCCGCGTGCGGCTGAACCAGGGTGTGGTCCGGCGCAAGGCGCCGACGGCTCGCCTGCCACTCGTCGAACCCGGTGCAAGTGCTCCGACGGTGCCGGTTTCCCCTACTCTCAATGGGATAGCCGATCCCGAATTGCGCGCTGTGCTGGAAGGGTTGGCGACCAGTCTGGCAAGGCGTGACGCCCTGCCTAAAATCAGCTAAGTCGCCCGTCATTCTCCATCAGGGCTGATGGCCCGCCAGTTACTGGGATGCCCATGTCCGCAAACAGCATCTTTGCCCTGCTTCGTCGCCGCTCGATGCAAGGCGCCATCATGGTGGCCGGGACAACGGCGGCTCTTTCCTTTGGCAGTCAGGCCCTATTGGCACAAGCTGCTCCGGCAGCACCGGCATGGACAGCGATGGTTCGCACCGGGGATCAGGGCAGCCATATCCTCGGCAACCCGTCTGCGCGTGTCCGCCTGGCTGAATATGTCAGTTACACCTGTCCCCACTGTGCACATTTTTCTGCGGAGGCAGGCCGGGTCCTGCGCAGTGACTATGTCGCACGGGGCACCGTCAGTGTGGAGGTGCGCCATGTCGTTCGTGATCCGGTTGACCTGGCGATGGCTGCGGCGACCAATTGCGGTGCGCCGAACCGCTTTTTTTCCCGCCATGAATCCATGATGGGCCAACAAAGCGCTATCCTTGACCGGGTCCGGGCCCTGCCGCAGGCGACCTTGCAACAATGGGGAGCCCTTCCGCTTGCGCAGCGGTTGCGCCGTGTCGCCGACGATAGTGGCGTCACCACATGGATGCGGGGTCGGGGCTTTACTCCCGCTCAAATCAACCAGTGTCTAAGTGACATGACCATGGCACAGCGGCTGATCGATCAGTCGAACCAGGCGGCAACGGTTGGGGTTCAGGGGACGCCCTCCTTCACGCTTAACGGGACGCTGGTTCCGAACGCGTATAGCTGGACGGCCTTGCGCCCTGCGCTCGACGCGGCACTGGCGCGCTGAGCGACTATTGCCTATTCCTTCTCTCACAGTCTTTGTTGACCAAGGATGACATGATGCCCATTGCTACTTCGCTTCGTTCGCTTGCCGTTGCTGGCACAACCGCCTTGGCATTGGCGCTGGCCGCCTGTGGCGGCGGGGACACCACCACATCGGGTGGTGACAGGATTGAACCTGTTGCCGCTCCCGCGGGCAAGAGCTGGTCGCAAGTTGTCGAGGCAACGCCGGATGGTATGCGCATGGGCAACCCGGATGCCCCCTTGCAGCTGATTGAATTCGTCTCGCCGACGTGCAGCCATTGTGCAGACTTTTCCCGCACCGGGTCAGAACCGCTGAAGCGTGAATTTGTCGATTCCGGTCGCGTCAGCTTGGAAATCCGGCCCTTCATGCTCAATGCAATCGACCTGGTGCTGGCCAGCGGTGTGAATTGTGCCGGGCCCGACCGCTATTTCCCGCTGCTCGAAAATCTTTATGCCTCGCAGGAAGAGTTGCAGGCCGGTTTCTCTTCTGCGCCGCAGGATCTGTTGCAACAAGCTTCGGCCCAGCCTGAAGCGGAACGCTTTGCCTTTCTGGCTCAGGGGCTCAAGATCGACACCTTCTTTGCCGCACGCGGCCTGCCGGCGGATCAGCTCAATCGCTGCCTGACCGATGTCGCCAAGGTCAATCACTGGGCCGAATCGACCGAACGCAACAGCAAGGAGTTCGAGATAAGCGGAACGCCCAGCTTTGTGCTCAATGGCGAACTTCTGGCGGGCACTGCCGATTGGCCGAGCTTGCGTCAGCGGTTGCAGGCTGCAGGAGCCCGTTGATCATCTGACGCCGGGGGGCGGGGCGTGGTCCTTGGACTGACTTTCGGGCAGCACCGCTGATGCGGATCAGCCGTTTGCGCCTCACCGGCTTCAAAAGCTTTGTTGAGCCGACCGAACTCAGGATCGAGCCGGGGCTGACCGGTGTCGTTGGCCCCAATGGTTGTGGCAAATCCAACCTGCTTGAGGCGATCCGCTGGGTCATGGGCGAATCGAGTCCGAAATCCATGCGCTCGGGCGGCATGGATGATGTCATCTTTGCCGGGACTGAAACCCGCCCATCGCGGGATTTCGCCGAAGTGGCACTGGTCTGTGATACCGAGGGAGCACCGTTGCCAGGCCTTGTCGCTGCTGGTGACGGGGATGCACTGGAGGTGGTGCGTCGCATTGAACGGGGTGCCGGTTCTGCCTATCGCGCCAACGGGCAGGATGTCCGCGCCCGCGATGTCGCCCTGATCTTTGCCGATGCCGCCACCGGTGCCCACAGTCCGGCGCTGGTCAGCCAGGGCAAGGTGGCCGGGATCATTTCTGCCAAGCCGCAGGAACGGCGCCAATTACTTGAAGAAGCAGCGGGAATCGCCGGTCTGCATGTGCGTCGCAAAGATGCCGAACAGAAATTGCGAGCCACCGAAACCAATCTCGCCCGACTGGCAGACCTTCTCGGCGATATGGAGCAACGTGCCGGAGCTTTGCGGCGTCAGGCACGGGCCGCGGAGCGCTATACCCGCCTGTCCGATCAGATACGTGTGGCCGAGGGACGGATGATCTTCGCCCGGTGGCGTGATGCGGCTGCCGCTGCGGATGCTGCACGGGCCGAATCACAGGCTGCCGAAGCCAGAGTAGAAGCCGCCAGCGCCGACCAGCAAGCCGCATCTGCCGCTCAGGCGGAAGCCATGGCGGCACTCGTCCACCTGCGCGATCAGGCGACCAGTGAGCGTGAGGCCGAGCATGGTGCTGCGACGCGGTTGACGCAGTTGCGGGCCGAGCGGCAGACGCTGGATCGTCGCATTGCCGATCTGGCTGCCGAACAAGCCCGGATTGAACGCGACCGGGAGGCTGAGGATGCCCTGGCCCGTGAAGGGGCGGCCGCAATCGAACGTCTTGAGGACTTGGCGCGCCAGTCGGCCCGGCAAATTGCCTCGCGCGAAAAGGAGCGTCCCGGCCTTGACGCACGCCTGATGGCCGGCGCGGATCGTCTGCGTGACGCCGAGGTGGCGCTTGCCGAGGCGCGGGCCGAAGCCGCCAATGAAAGCGCCGAGCGCCGCATTGCCGAAGCGGCGCACGCCGAATCGGGCCGTCGCCTGGCCAGGATCGAGGCGGAATTGGCGCGACTGGAGCAGGAAGCTAGCGCCGCTGGTGATGGCGATGCGCTGACCGGCGCCGCTCATCAGGCCGGGCGGGATGTGGTTCGCGCACAGGAATCGATCGGATCCTGTGATGCCGCACTGGCAGCCGCTACGGCCGCTCGGGCTGTCGCTGCCGACCGGCACGCCGAGGCCGCCGCTGCGCTTGCCGAGGCAAAGGCCGCTCTCTCGGCGCTTGAAAGCGAAGCTGCCGCCCTCGACCGTTCGCTTCAGGCGTCTGCGGTCAGCGATGACCAAGTGCTTGCCCATCTCCGGGCCGAGCCGGGTTTTGAGGCCGCACTGGCGGCCGCGCTGGGTGAAGACCTCACTGCCCCACTGCTGGCTGATGGGGCGGATATGCAAGGACGCGGCTGGCAAGGTGCGGGTGATCCTCCCGGGGCCGCCGATCCCCACTTGCCTGCCGGGCTGACCGCCTTGTCCGACCATGTCACTGCGCCTCCGGCGCTGGCGCGGCGGCTCGCCCAGATCGGTGTGGCAGATCGCGATGAAGGGCAAGCTTTGCTGGTCGGCCAGCGTCTGGTCACCCGCGATGGTCAGATGCGCCGTTGGGACGGTTTCGTCTCGATCGGTGATGGAGCCGCTACCGCCGAACGATTGGCCCGCAGAAATCGCCGTGACGCCGTCTCCAAACAGCTGCCACATGTTCGCGCAGGGGTGGATCAAATCGCTGCTGCCTTGGCAGAAGAGACACGATCGCTTGCTGCCGCCGACGCAGCGCAGCAGGCCGCGCACCAGGCCTTGGCTACTGCCGAACATGTCGCCCGCGCCGCCCGTCGCGCAGCGGATGCTGCCGACTCGGCGCTGGAACGCTACACAGCCACAGCGGCTCATATCGCCGATCGCACTGATGCCGCGCGGTTTGAACTGGGTGAGGCACGCGCGGCCCATTCAGCTACCGCTGCCACCTTGGCAGCGCTGCCTGATGGTGAGGCCACGGCTGCCCGGCTGCGTGAACGCGATGATCATGCCGCCACCGCGCGCCAGTCGCTCGCTGCCGACCGGGAGGCGTTGGCCCTGCTTGACCGCGACGTCGCCCGTCTGCGAGAGGCTCAAATTGAGGCGCAGGCCGAGGTGCGTGGCTGGAAAGCGCGCGCCGGAGAAGCGGCCCGCCGCATCGCCGCGATGAATGAGCGGCTGAATGACATCGGCACTGAACTCGGCACCCTTCATGGAAAGCCCGAGGCGCTCGACACGGCCATTGCCGAGGCTGCAGCCGCCGTTACCGCGATCGCCGCCCGCGTTGCCGAGTCAGTGGCCGGCGAACGGGCTGCCGGCGAAGCCGCGCGCGTCGCCGATCAGCAGCTTGAAGCGGTGCGCGAGGCACTGGCCGCTGCCAGAGAAGCCCGCGCGGGAGCCATGGCCCGCGCCGAAAACGCCGAGCAACGGCGGATTGAAATGGGTCGGATATCGGGCGAACGTTTTTCCTGCCCGCCACCGCTATTGCCAGAAAAGGCAGGCTTTGATGCAGCAGAGGTTGGCAGCCCTCAGGATGAAAGCCAGGCGCATGAGCGGCTCAACCACGAGCGCGAGCGAATCGGGCCCGTCAACCTTGTCGCCGCCCAGGAACTCGCCGATCTCGAGGTCGAGCAGACCAGCTCTGCTGCCGAGGCAGAGGAATTGCAACTCGCGGTCAATCGCCTGCGCGGGTCAATCGGCCATCTGAACCGCGAGGGGCGGCAGCGGCTGACGGAAGCCTTTGAGCAGGTCGATGGCCATTTTCGCAGCCTTTTCTCAACCCTCTTTGGCGGCGGTCAGGCCCATCTGGCCCTGGTCGATTCGGATGACCCGCTCGAAGCAGGGCTTGAAATCATGGCCCAACCGCCCGGTAAGAAACTGGCGTCGCTCACCCTTTTGTCAGGCGGGGAACAGGCGCTGACCGCGGTCGCCCTCATATTTGCCCTTTTTCTTACCAATCCGGCGCCGATTTGTGTTCTCGATGAAGTCGACGCGCCGCTCGATGACGCCAATGTCGAACGCTTTTGTGACCTGCTGGACCGGATGGTCAGCGAAACAGCGACCCGCTACCTCATCGTCACCCACAATGCCGTGACGATGGCACGCATGCACCGGTTGTTTGGTGTGACGATGGTCGAACGGGGGGTAAGCCGGCTGGTGTCAGTCGATCTTGGCAAGGCCACGGAATTGGTCGCCAACTGACAGGAGCGCGGCGGCGCCCGCTCTCTTGGTTGGCCGCCGCCCAAGCAAAAAGGGGACAGTTGCCCGTCCCCTTCGCATGCTATTCAACCATGTGGTTGTGGGCTTATTCGCCGGTGATGAAGCCCGGCAGACCGCCGTCGCCTTCGCCACCGCCATTGCCACCATCGCGATCGTTGCGTTCACGACGCGGACCGCGATCGCGATCACCGCCACGGTCACCGCCCGGTCGGCGGCGTCCACCACGGTCACCGTCACGGTCGCGACCGCCACGGTCGCCACGAGGGCCACGGTCGCCGCCTTCACGCGGTTCGCGCGGGGGGCGGGTGTCGGGCAGTTCCTCACCGGTTTCCTGATCGACAACGCGCATCGACAGGCGAACCTTGCCGCGCGGGTCGATCTCAAGGACCTTGACCTTCACTTCCTGGCCTTCGGACACGACATCGGTCGGCTTTTCGACGCGCTCGTTGCGCATTTCGGAAACGTGGACGAGACCGTCCTTGCCGCCCATGAAGTTCACGAACGCACCGAAATCAACAATGTTGACGACCTTGCCATTGTAGATTTTGCCGACTTCGGCTTCCTCGACAATGCCCTTGATCCAGTTGATCGCGGCTTCGATCTGGCTGAGGTCGGACGAAGACACCTTGATCAGGCCTTCATCGTCAATGTCGACCTTGGCGCCGGTGGTGGCGACGATCTCGCGGATGACCTTGCCGCCGGTGCCGATGACGTCGCGGATCTTCGACTTGTCGATCTGCAGCGTCTCGATGCGCGGAGCATGGGCCGACAGTTCGGTGCGGGCTTCGCCGAGCGCCTTGGCCATCTCGCCGAGGATATGCTGGCGGCCTTCCTTGGCCTGTTCCAGCGCCTTGCGCATGATTTCTTCGGTGATGCCGGCAATCTTGATGTCCATCTGCATCGTGGTGATGCCTTCAGCGGTGCCAGCCACCTTGAAGTCCATGTCGCCGAGATGGTCTTCGTCACCAAGGATGTCGCTGAGAACCGCGAAATCCTTGCCTTCGAGGATCAGGCCCATGGCGATGCCTGACACCGGACGGGCGATCGGCACACCGGCGTCCATCATGCTGAGGCAGCCACCGCAGACAGTCGCCATCGATGACGATCCGTTAGACTCGGTGATGTCGCTGAGGATACGGATGGTATAGGGGAACTCGTCCTTCGACGGCAGCACCGGGTGCAGCGCACGCCAGGCCAGCTTGCCATGGCCGACTTCACGACGACCCGGCGCGCCGAAACGGCCGACTTCACCGACCGAATAGGGCGGGAAGTTATAGTGCAGCATGAAGTTGGAATAGGACAGGCCGTCGAGGCCGTCGATCATCTGCTCGGCGTCCTTGGTGCCCAGCGTGGTGGTGCAGATCGCCTGCGTTTCACCGCGGGTGAACAGCGCCGAACCATGGGTGCGGGGCAGGAAGCCACAGATCGCCTCGATCGGGCGGATCTGTGTGGTGGTGCGACCGTCAATGCGCTGACCATCCTTCAGGATCGCACCACGGACGATGTCGGCTTCCACCTTCTTCATCGTCTTGATCGCGACCATCTGGGTCTGCGGCGTTTCGTCGGCGAAAGCAGCCTTGGCCTTGTCACGCGCGGCGTTGAGCGCATTCGACCGCGCCGACTTGTCGGTCAGCTTGTAGGCAGCGGCGACGTCAGCGCCGACCAGATCCTTCAGCTTCTTCTTGATGTCGGCGGTATTGTCGGTGAGGTCGATTTCCCACGGATCCTTCGCGGCCTTTTCAGCCAGATCGATGATCGCGCCAATGACCTTGCGGCTTTCGGCATGGGCGAACATCACCGCGCCGAGCATTTCCTCTTCGGTCAGCTCCTTGGCTTCCGATTCGACCATCATCACCGCTTCATCGGTGGCGGCGACGACGAGGTCGAGGCGACCTTCGGCGACTTCGGCCATCGACGGGTTGAGCTGATATTCGCCATCCTTGAAGCCAACACGTGCCGCGCCGATCGGGCCCATGAAGGGGACGCCCGAAATGGTCAGTGCAGCCGACGCGGCGACCATCGCCAGAATGTCGGGCTCGGTCTCGCCATCATAGCTCATCACCTGAGCGATGACGTTGATTTCGTTGTAAAAACCTTCGGGGAACAGCGGGCGGATCGGACGGTCGATCAGGCGCGAAACCAGCGTTTCCTTTTCGGTTGCGCCGCGTTCACGCTTGAAGAAGCCGCCCGGAATGCGGCCGGCTGCGGAGAATTTTTCCTGATAATGGACGGTGAGCGGGAAGAAATCCTGCCCGTCCTTGACCGACTTGGCGGCGGTCACGGCGCACAGCACCACGGTTTCGCCATAGGTGGCGAGAACCGCGCCATTCGCCTGGCGCGCGATGCGCCCGGTTTCGAGGGTCAGCGTCTTGCCGCCCCATTCTATCGAAACAGTTTCAGTCTTGAACATTGTCATATGTGTATCACCCGCTCGCCCTATTACGTGCGGGGCCTCTTCTTGGAGCAGGCAAACCGGCCTGCGGCGGTGCGGGGCTGCTTGGTGCCCCTTGGCCATCCCGCCGTGTGCGGGAGAGCCCCTTTACTGTTAGCGCCCCGGCGAAGGCAGGAGCCCATCTCCCGACAGAGCCGATGGAGATGGCATCAGTTGGATCCCCGCCTTCGCGGGGATGACGCAAATGCAAATCGGCTCCCCAGTGGGGAGCCGAGCATTTACGTCACTTGCGCAGGCCGAGCTTGGCGATGAGCGCCTGATAGCGGGCTACGTCCTTGCGCTTGAGATAGTCGAGCAGCGAGCGACGCTTGTTGACCATCATCAGGAGACCACGACGCGAGTGGTTGTCCTTGTGGTGGGCCTTGAAGTGGTCGGTCAGCTGGTTGATGCGCGTCGTCAGGATCGCGACCTGCACTTCCGGCGAACCGGTGTCGTTAGCGGCGCGGGCGTTGTCCTTGATGACTTCGGCTTTTTTCTCGGTGGTGATCGTCATGTCAGTCTTTCACGGTATCGAGTCTAAAGATTGAACCCGCGTTCGACTGCCAGCACGCCGGCATGGACCGTGACCAGCGCGACCGGCACATCACCGTCCATCGCCAGATAAAGTCCGTCGTCCACGGATTGCCCCGGAAGGGTCCGCCCTTGGCGGATCAACCTTGCCTCGCCGGGTGCGAGAGAGAGAGCCGGGATACCGTCCAGCCCTGCCTCCAATGGCAAGATCACCTCTTCAAGGCTGCGGGCCTTAGCCATATCCGCCAATTTGTCCAGCGAAATCGCCTGATCGAGCCCGAACGGCCCGGCCCGCACCCGCCGCAGCATCGTCACATGCCCCACTGTCCCGCACGTCAGCGCGATGTCGCGGGCCAGACTGCGGATATAGGTGCCCTTGGAGACATGGGCGGTGAGGGTGATCGAATCGAGTGGCGCACCATTCAAATCCGCTCGCGCTGGGCTTGCTGAAGGGCCATCTTTCTCTTTGACGCATAGGGTGTGAATGGTCACCGCCCGCGCCGCCATCGGCACATCCTCGCCAGCACGAGCGCGGTCATAGGCCCGCTGCCCGTCGATCTTTATCGCGGAATAGACCGGTGGCACCTGCTCGATCAGCCCGGTGAAGCGGGGCAGCACCGACTGTACATCGGTGAGTGTCGGGCGCACCTCGCTGGTCGCGACAATCTCCCCCTCGGCATCGAGTCCGCTGGTCTGCGTGCCAAAACCGATGGTGAAGTCATAGACTTTGCTCGCATCAAGCATCCGCCCGGCAAGCTTGGTCGCCTCGCCCAGCGCCACCGGCAGCACGCCGGTCGCCAGCGGGTCGAGGGTGCCGCCATGGCCCACCTTCAACTTGGCATAGCCACCCTCTCGCAGCGCCCGCTTCACCGCGCTCACACCCTGCGTCGAGCCGAGTCCGAGCGGCTTGTCGAGGATCATCCAGCCATGTAGCGCCGGCCCGTCACGCTCACCACCGCTCACGCGCCAGCGGCCCTTTGCGCGGCCCATTCGCTGGCCAACAGGCTGAACACGCCGGTGTCCCGCATCCGCCCCGTCCACGTGACGCGTTCAGAGCGCAACACGCCCTCTTTGGTGCAGCCCAGCTTGAGCACCGCCGCCTGTGATCGCTGGTTGATCTCGTCGACCTTGAATCCCACCCGCACCAGCCCCTGGCCAAAGGCATGGTCGAGCAGCAAAGTCTTGACCCGCCGGTTGAAGCCGGTGCCACGCAGGCGCGGGATGATGTAGCTGTTGCCAATCTCAATCGAATGGCCCGGCGCGCCATGCTCGATCCACGCGGTCATGCCGACAATCTCACCAGCCAGCATGACGACATAGCATCGCCGCGGCCGATCGGGGGACAGCATCAGGTCAAACTGCCGGTCAAACGCTTCGCCGGCATAGCTGAACGGATAAATCTGCCAGATCTCGCCATCGGCATCGCAGGCCGCGCGCAACCCTTCGCGATGCTCTTCGGCGAGCGGCACCAGTTCCAGGTCATCATCGCCCAGTGGCACATAGAGACCATCATCAACCGGCGGCACGGCGCGCCTCCATGAAATGCTTGCGGCACAGCGCGACATAGCGGTCATTGCCGCCGACTTCGGTCTGTGCACCCGCTAGTACTGCCTTGCCACTGCCATCGACACGCAAGTTCATGGTGGCTTTGCGCCCGCATTCGCACACGCCCTTCAGCTCGACCAGCGCGTCGGCAATGCCCAGCAGCGCGGCGGAGCCGGGAAACAGCTCGGCGGCAAAATCGGTGCGCAACCCATAGGTGACGACCGGGATGTTCGCCTCATCGGCCAGTCGCGCCAGCCCCAGCACCTGTGCCCGGGAGAGGAATTGCGCCTCGTCGACCAGCACGCAGGCGAGCGGCCGCCGCGCATGTTCCTCCAACACCTCGGCATGGATGTCGGTTTCGGGCGTGAACTTGTGCGCCTCGGCCTTAAGTCCGATGCGGCTAGTGATCGCGCCGACCTCATACCGGTCGTCGAGCGCGGCAGTCCACAGCATCGTTTCCATGCCGCGTTCGCGATAGTTGAAATCCGCCTGCAACAGCGTTGTCGATTTGCCGGCGTTCATGCTGGCGTAATAGAAATAAAGCTTGGCCATGCGCGGTCTTTAGCAGGACAGGCGGCCACCGCCACCCACCGCTTCAGTCCCCGTTATCCTTTGCCAGATCAGCCGCGACCTTGGGCGCCCGCAACAGGGCGTCGATATGGCTGCCCTCGTCAAAACTCTCGTCAGCGAGAAATTTGAGGCGTGGCGCGAATTTGAGCTTCACTGAGCGCGCCACTTCACGCTGCAGATAGGCGGTGTTGGTGCGCAGCGCCTTCAGCACCGCCTCCTCATCCTTGCCGAGCAGTGGCTTCACAAAGGCGGTGGCATGTCTCAGGTCGGGTGACATGCGCACTTCGGTGACGCTGACGACATGGCTCTGCAGCACCGGGTCATGCACCTCGCCGCGCATCAGCACGGCGGACAGGGCGTGACGCACCTCCTCACCAACACGCAGCACGCGCACCGACGGGCCGTCGCCCTGCGCGGCAGGACGGCGACTCATCGCTGCAATTCCGGCAAGCGGATCAGGGCCTCAGAGCGTGCGTTCACGCTCTTCGACCTCGAACACTTCGAGATTGTCGCCCGGCTTGATGTCGTTGGTATCCGCCAGCAAGACACCGCACTCGAGCCCCGCGCGCACTTCGGTGACATCGTCCTTGAACCGGCGTAGCGACGAAATGGTCGTCTTGGAAACGATGACATCCTGCCGCGTGAGGCGGGCATGCAGTCCCTTGCGGATGATGCCTTCGAGCACCAGCAGACCGGCCGCCTTGTCGCGCTTGCCCGCCGGGAAGACGTCCTTGACCTCGGCCCGGCCAACAACCGTTTCGATGATTTCGGGGCCCAGCTCGCCGGCCATCTCCTTCGCGATATCCTCGGTAAGGTGATAGATGACATCGAAATATTTCAGTCGCGTCTGGCGCTGCTTGGCGACGTCACGCGCCTTGGCATTGGGACGGACGTTGAAACCGATCAGCGGTGCGTTCGATGCTGACGCCAGCGTCACATCGCTCTCGGTGATCGCGCCGACGCCTGAATGCAGCACACGGACCTTGATCTCGTCGTTCGACAGGGCGTTGAGCGCGCTGACGATCGCCTCGACCGAGCCCTGCACATCGGCCTTCACCACCACCGGATATTCGATGACGCTGGCCTTGTTCTCAAGCGCGGAGAACATGTTCTCGAGGCTCGCCGGGGCAACAGCCGTGCGCTTGCGCAGGGCCTGTTCGGCACGGAAAGCGGCGACTTCGCGGGCGCGGGCCTCGCTTTCGACCACGGTCAGCGTGTCACCGGCGGACGGCACACCGCCCAGACCGAGGACTTCGACCGGGGCCGACGGGCCGGCTTCCTTGATCTGTTTGCCCTTGTCGTCGATCATCGCGCGCACGCGGCCACTCTCCGAACCGACGACAAAAATGTCGCCGGTCTTGAGTGTGCCGCGACGCACCAGGACCGTCGCCACCGGGCCACGACCCTTGTCGAGCTTGGCTTCGACCACCGTCGCCTCGGCGCTGCGGTCGGGATTGGCCTTGAGCTCCATGATTTCCGCCTGCAAGGCGATGGCGTCGATCAGCTTGTCGAGGTTCAGGCGCTTGAGGGCGGAAATTTCGACGTCCTGCACGTCGCCACCCATCGCTTCGACCACAACTTCATGCTCGAGCAGCCGCTCGCGCACCTTTTGCGGATTGGCACTGTCGAGGTCGATCTTGTTGATCGCGACGATCATCGGCACGCCTGCCGCCTTGGTGTGGCGGATGGCTTCGATGGTTTGCGGCATCAGGCCGTCATTGGCGGCAACCACCAGAATGACGATATCGGTAATGTTGGCACCGCGCGCGCGCATTTCGGTAAAGGCGGCGTGGCCCGGCGTGTCGAGAAAGGTCAGCTGTTGCCCATCCTTGGTCGTCACCTGATAGGCGCCGATATGCTGGGTAATGCCGCCGGCTTCGCCGGACACCACATTGGTGCCACGCAGTGCGTCGAGCAGGCTGGTCTTGCCGTGATCGACATGGCCCATGATAGTGATGACTGGCGGGCGGGCCTTCAGCGTTTCGGGTGCATCGACATCGCTGTCGGTGATGATGTCGACATCGGCTTCGGACACACGCGTGACATTGTGGCCAAATTCGGTGACCAACAGTTCTGCGGTGTCCTGATCGATGGTTTCGTTGATCGTGACGGGCGTGCCCATCTTGAACAAAGCCTTGACCAGATCGGCACCCTTTTCGGCCATGCGGTTGGCCAGTTCCTGCACGGTGATGAAATCAGGCACCACGACATCGCGCACTTGCTTCTCGCGCGGTTGTGACGAACCGCCAAAGCTGCGGCGATGTTCTTTCTCACGGGCGCGCTTCAGGGCGGCCAGACTGCGCGCACGGGCGCCTTCATCGTCGCCCAGGGCCTTGGTCACGGTCAACTTGCCCGACTGGCGCCGATTGTCGGGCACACGCTTGTCGCGGGCCGGCGCCTTGGGCTCGGGCCGCTTGGGCGACTCGACCGGGGTAAAGCGCCGCGGTGGCGGGAATTTCTCGCCTGCGTTGTCCTTGGCCGGTTCCTCGGCGGTGCTATCGGCCGGCTCAGCGACCGTTTCGGTCGACTGCGGCGCTTCGGCTGGCGCAGCAGCGGGTTCAGGAGCGACAACAGGGGCAGCCTTGGCCGCGGCCGCTGCAGCTTCTTCCTCGGCGCGGCGCTTTTCTTCGGCGCGGCGCTTTTCCTCCTCACTGGCTGCGGCGCGCTGCGCTTCTTCGCGGCGACGTGCTTCTTCCAGGGCTGCCAGCCGGGCCTCTTCCGCTTCGCGCAGCAGGCGGGCCTGCCGCTCCTGACGGGATTCCAGACTATCGCTTGGTGCGCGTGAAGGGGTCGGTGCCGGCGTCGGCTTGGGAGCGGGAGCCGCCACCTCGGGCGCCGCTTCGACCGGGGCCGGTGCCGGCGTGGGTTCGGGCGTAGCCGCTTCGGCCTCTCCCGGCTTGCCGATCATCCGGCGGCGCTTAACCTCGACGACGACAGTATTCTTGCGTCCATGGCTGAACTGCTGCTGCACCTGGCCAGCCTCGACCGTCCGCTTCAGCCCCAAAGGCTTGCGGGTGAGGGTCGACTTGTCCTGATCATCCGTACTCATTGACCTGATTCTATCCTTCAAACAGCAGCATGGCCGCCATCGACCGTTTCGGTCGGTGACGCGTTTCCGGTGGTCGTCGCATCGGAGCCCTGAGGGTCCATAGACGATCCGGCAAATTGGTGCCAGCGGTCGAGCAACGCCGACAGGCGTTCTCCCCATCCGGCGTCGATAATGGCGATGTGCACCGCGTTGTCGCGGCCCAATGCCACAGACAGGGCGGTGCGGTCCACCGGCAGGACGCGGCCTGTCATACCCGATCCTTCGGCATCCTCGCCCACCCGCCAGCTTTGGTCGCGCTTGCGGCGGCCATCGTCGGCAGCATCACTGGCGTGGCAGAGCAGGGCGACCTGCCCGGAGCGGGCCGCGACATCGACCTTTTCCGCGCCGGTCAACAAGACGCCGGCCTTTGCTGCCAGTCCCAGCTGGGACATCAGCGTGCGGTGGAAAGCGGCATCAATCTGCGCGCCAAGATCGGCCGGCAGGTTCACCGGCGCACCCTTGAATGCGCGGGCGAGAGCGCCCTTGATCTTGCCCTTGGCAATGGCAGCTTCCAGCGCCGCCCGGTCAACGCCGATCCAGGCGCCGCGTCCCGGTGCTCGCGCCATGATGTCGGGCACCAGCACGCCATCGGGCGACAGGGCGAGGCGGATCAGCGCCTCACGCGATCCATGCTCGCCCGAAAGGATACAGCGCCGCTCCGGCCCGTCACCATCGGCGGCGGGCTTGCGCACCGGTTTGGGCGCGCGGATTTCCTGACCCGGAACCCGGGCCTCTCCCCCTTCGGGGAGCTGGGATGTCGGCGTCAGCTCGCGGTCATTGTGCGGGGTCCGCATCGGCGGCCTCCCCGTTGGATTCGCTGACGTCTTCGTCTTCGAACCAGTGGGCCCGCGCGGCCATGATGATCTCGTTGCCCTGATCGTCGCTCAGGCCATATTCGGCCAGCACACCGCCCTTGTCCTCGGGCCGTTCACGGCCACCGCGACGCGGCTCGCTGCGCTTCTTGGCAACCAGTTCGTCGGTGGCGAGGTCGGCGAGGTCATCGAGCGTCTTGATGCCTGCCTTGCCCAGCGTCACCAGCATGGCTTCGGTGAGGTGCGGCATTTCGGCCAGAGCGTCCTCGACGCCCAGCGAACGGCGCAGTTCGCGGGCTGCAGCCTCGCGGCGCTCGAGCGCTTCCTGGGCGCGGCTCTGCAGCTCTTCGGCCAGTTCCTCGTCGAACCCTTCGATGGCGGCCAGTTCTTCCGGTGCGATGAAGGCGACTTCATCCATCTCGGTGAAGCCTTCGGCGACCAGCAGCTGGGCCAGCGTCTCGTCAACGTCCAGTTCTTCCTGGAACATGGTTGACCGTTCGAGGAACTCGCGCTGGCGCTTTTCGCTCGAATCGGCCTCGGTCATGATGTCGATGGCGCGGCCGGTCAGCTGGCTGGCGAGGCGGACATTCTGGCCACGGCGGCCGATGGCCAGACTCAGCTGATCGTCGGGGACGACCACTTCGATGCGGCCTTCATCCTCATCGAGGACGACGCGGCTGACGGTGGCGGGCTGGAGGGCGTTGACGACAAAGGTCGCGGTGTCTTCGCTCCACGGGATGATGTCGATCTTTTCGCCC
Source organism: Sphingomonas lacunae (assembly GCF_012979535.1). NCBI lineage: Bacteria > Pseudomonadati > Pseudomonadota > Alphaproteobacteria > Sphingomonadales > Sphingomonadaceae > Sphingomonas > Sphingomonas lacunae. The sequence goes on along the minus strand of NZ_CP053015.1, from coordinate 945,083 downwards.
TGCAATTCCTGCACGACGGCTTGCACACGGCTGCCCTTCATGCCGACGCAGGCGCCGACCGGATCGATGCTGCCGTCATAGCTGATGACGCCGATCTTGGCGCGGCTGCCCGGATCGCGGGCGGCGGCCTTTATTTCGATGATGCCATCATAGATTTCGGGGACTTCCTGCGCGAACAGCTTCTTCATGAAGTCGGGGTGGGCGCGGCTCAGGAAAATCTGCGGCCCGCGGGTTTCGCGCACGACCTTCAGGATGATGGCGCGGATGCGGTCGCCCATGCGGACCATTTCGCGCGGGATCTGCTGGTCGCGGCGGATGACGCCTTCGGCGCGGCCCAGATTGACGATGATGTGGCCGAATTCAACCGATTTGACCACGCCGGTAATCACTTCGCCGGTGCGGTCCTTATATTCCTCATATTGCCGCTCACGGTCGGCTTCGCGGACGCGCTGGAAAATGACCTGCTTGGCTGATTGGGCGTCGATGCGGCCCAGATCGATGGCGGGCAGGGGGTCGACAATGAAGTCGCCCACCGCGGAACCCGGCTGCAACTCATTGGCGCGGGTCACATCGACCTGCTTGAAATAGTCGTCGACCAGATCGACCACTTCGACGACACGCCACAGGCGAAGGTCGCCGGTCACCGGGTCAAGCTTGGCACGAATGTCATTTTCCTGGCCAAAACGGGCGCGGGCGGCGCGCTGGATCGCCTCCTCGATCGCTTCGATGACGATGGCCTTGTCGATCAGCTTTTCGCTGGCCACCGAATTGGCGATGGCGAGCAATTCGGCCCGGTTGGCGGAAATGGCGTTGGCCATGGGTCTCTCAGTCCTCTGCTTCGGATTCGTCTGCGCCAACTTCCACCACATCGTCCGCACCGCTCGTGTCGAGCGGACGGGTGGCGGCAATCAGCTTGTCGGTAAGGATCAGTTTGGCATCGACGACATCAGCAAAGGGAAAGGTCAGCGGACCCGCCTTGCGGTCGTCGATGGTGATGAAAAACTCGCTCTCTGCCTCGTCGGCATCTTCGGAGGCCGCATATTCGTCGACATGCATCAGCTTGCCGGACAGGTTTTTGCGAGCGCCGTCGCCGATGCCGGCCTCGACCGGCGGCACCACGCCTTCGGTCAGCACGACGCGGGCATCATGCCCGGCCCAGTTGGCAAAGTCCTGCACACGGGTCAACGGGCGGTCGATGCCGGGTGAGCTGACCTCCAGACGATAGGGCTCGTCCATCGGGTCGCGGCCTTCCCCTTCCAGCTGGTCGAACAGGTCGGACAGGCGGTGGGAAATCTCGGTGCAGTCGGTGATGGTCAGCTGCCCGGTGTCCGGGCGCTCGGCCATGATCTGCAAGGTCAGGTCTTCGCCACCCTGGAACCGCACGCGCACCAGTTCATAGCCCAAAGCCTTCACCTCGGGTTCGACCAATGCTGTGATGGTGGCGATATCCGCCATGGGGTCTCCGGGTTGCTGCGCGATTCTGGTCCTGCAACGGCAAGGGGTGAGGGTCGCCGGTCCCTGTTGGTGCCGACGCTGCCGAACCTCTTGCGATGTCAGGAAGCAATGCGGATATAGGCGCAAATGCCATGACAAGCAAGCCGGGTCATTCATCGCCCGGCTCCTGCCTGATCGCGGACCGCCCCACCCCCCAGGGAGAATGCCCAATGTCGCTCCGTTTCGCCTTGTTCGCCCCACTTGGCCTTGCTGCCGCCAGTCTCGCGGTCACTGCCTGTCAGGCCCAGCAACCGTCCGCCGCCGCCTTGGCCGACAGCGCAAATGCCGGCCCGTTTGAAGCCGCCGCGCTGGCCGATGCGCCCTTCACCCTCGAACAGCGCGGTGATTTTGAGGATCCTTGGGCCATGACGTTCCTGCCCGATGGTCAATCGGCCCTCGTCACCGAACAGGCTGGCCGGCTGATCCTGTGGCGCCTCGACGGCAGCACGGTTGAGGTGAGTGGTATTCCGCCTGTCTCCTACGCCGGTCAGGGCGGGCTGGGCGACGTTGTCCTCCACCCGCAATTTGCCAGCAACCGCCTCGTCTATCTCAGCTGGGCGGAGGAAGGAGAGGGTGGCAAGGGCGCGGTCGTCGCCCGTGCCCGCCTGTCTCTGGATCTGGCCGCCCCCGCGCTTGAAGGGTTGGAGATCATCTGGCGCCAATCGCCCAAGGTTGATGGCAATGGCCATTTCGGCCACCGCATGGCCTTTGGCCCGGATGGCATGCTCTACATCGCTTCAGGCGAGCGTCAGAAGTTCACGCCCGCACAGGATATGGCACAAAATCTCGGCAAGGTCGTTCGCCTGACCGATGCCGGTGCCGTGCCATCAGACAATCCTTTCGCCGCGCAGGGCGGGGTGACGGCCCAGATCTGGTCGCTCGGCCACCGCAATCCGCTCGGCATCGCCTTTGATGCCGATGGCCGCCTGTGGGAAATGGAAATGGGCCCAGCCGGCGGTGACGAGCTCAACATTGCCACCCGTGGCGGCAACTATGGCTATCCGACCGTGTCCAACGGTGATCATTATGACGGGCGCGATATTCCTGATCACAGCGCGGGGGATGGCTTCGTTGCGCCGCGCCTGTGGTGGAACCCGGCGATTTCGCCCGGCGGCCTCCTCATCTATCGTGGCGCCACCTTCGCCGCCTGGCGCGGGGATGCCTTCATCCCGGCCCTCAGCGGCACCGGCCTGGTCCATGTCGATCTTGATGGCGAGAATGCCCGTCAGGCCAACCGCTGGAATCTGGAGTTCCGCGTCCGCGCCATTGCCGAGGATCCCTCGGGAGGCCTGTGGCTTCTCGAAGACGGCAGCCGCAATGGTCAGGGTCGCCTCTACCGCATGGTCCCGCGCGGCTGAGTCAGCGGGGGCGCTCCGCCTGCCGTTCATGGCAGGGTGCGCCCCATCGCGCTTGTCATTCGGTCTCTGCTGGGTCACTCGTTGGACCAAAGCCAGTCCAACCAGACGGGAGAGACAGATGAAAGCCATTCAGGTCAAGGCTCCGGCCTCGCTCGACACCCTTACCCTCGTTGACCTGCCTGATCCGGGCCAGCCGGCACCGGGGCAGATTCGCGTCCGCTTGCGCGCATCCTCGCTCAACTATCATGACTTTGCCGTTGTTACGGGCATGATCCCGGCCGCCGATGGCCGCATCCCCATGTCGGATGGCGCGGGTGAAGTGGTAGCGGTTGGCGAAGGAGTCAGCGAATTTGCCATCGGTGACCTTGTCGTCTCGACCTTCTTTCCCGAATGGCTGGACGGCACGCCGCCGCTGACGGCTTTCACCGGCGTGCCGGGGGACGGTATCGACGGCTATGCCCGGGAAGAGGTGGTGGCTGCCGCCACCAGCTTCACCCATGTCCCGCACGGTTACAGCGCGGCCGAGGCTGCAACCTTGACCTGTGCCGGGCTCACCGCATGGCGGGCGCTGGTTGTCGATGGCCAGCTTAAGGCGGGCAGCACCGTCCTCATCCAGGGCACCGGCGGCGTATCCATCTTTGCCCTGCAATTTGCCAAGGCGATGGGCGCCCGCGTCATCGCCACCTCCTCCTCCGACGAAAAACTCGCCCGGTTAAAGGCTATGGGGGCGGATGAGCTGATCAATTACAAGGACAATCCCGCTTGGGGGGCTGCCGCACTGGGGCTGACGGGCGGCAAGGGCGTCGATCATGTTGTCGAGATCGGCGGATCGGGCACGCTCGACCAGTCGATGATCGCCACGCGCATCGGTGGCCATATCGCTCTGATCGGGGTGCTCGCCGGTTTCGCCGGCCCGGTCACCACCGCCATCCTGATGGCGCGCCAGCTGAGGGTGCAGGGCCTCACCGTCGGCAGCCGCCAGCAACAGCTCGACATGATCGATGCGATCAATGTCAACGGCATCAGGCCGGTGATCGACCGCCACTTCCCCCTTGCCGACCTTGCCGATGCCTTCCGTCATCAGGCGAGCGGCAGTCATTTCGGCAAGATTGTCGTCGACATCTGATCCTGTCCCTCGGCGCTAGCGCTGGCGGCTTTCGCCTGAACCGTTGACCGGTCCGGCGGAACCGGGCGGAGGTCGGACCTGCGGTTCGTTGCCGCCGCCGGGCCTGATCGACACGCCGTTCCGGTCAATGGTGATGCCCATCTCGCCGATGCGCGTGTCCACCGCCACGCCGCTTTCGGGGTCAATGGTCAGTTGCGGTTCGCCAATCGCAATCGGCAGATCATCGAATATCTGTGGCGTTTCCGGCTCGGGGCGCGGATCGGGAGAGCGTCGCGGCGCGGCACCAGGGATAGCCCGGCTCATGAAATCCTGCCAGATCTGGGCGGGCAACCCGCCGCCATTGATGCGGCGCAGCGGGCTGTTGTCATCATTGCCGATCCACACGCCAACGACCAGCTCGGCGGCAAAACCGATGAACAAGGCGTCGCGATTGTCCTGCGATGTGCCTGTCTTGCCATAGGCCGGAATGGCCAGGCGCGCCCGCCGCCCGGTGCCCTCTTCAACCACGGCGCGCAACATGCTGCGCATCGCCTCCCGCTCATCGCTGGCAATGGCTGATCGTCCGTCGAAAAGCCTCTCGAAAAAACCTTGCTCCTCGCGCCGCAGTGCATGAGGCTCAACCGGTCGTTCACCCCCGGCAAAGGCGGCATAGGCCGCAGTCAGCTCGATCAGGGTGACACCCGAACTGCCAAGGGCGACGCTGGCATTCTCTGCCAGGGGACTGGCAACGCCCAGATCGCGGGCCGCATCATTGACCGCGTCGCTGCCCAGTTGATGGTACAGCCTCACCGCCGCCACATTGCTCGACCGGGCAAAGGCCTCGCGCAGCGTGATCATCCCGCGGTAGCGCTCGCCACTGTTGGCGGGCCGATACGTGCCGTTGGTGATCGGGCTGTCGTCGACCATGGTTTCAGGGGTCATGCCTGCCCGCAAGGCGGCATAATAGACCACCAGCTTGAACGTCGATCCCGGTTGCCTGCGCGCCTGGGTTGCCCGGTTGAACGGGCTGTCACGATAATTGCGTCCGCCAATCATCGCGACAACCTCGCCATTGGGCCGCATGGCGACCAGCGCCACTTGGGCCCGGCCCAGGTCACCGCGCGCGGTGACCCGCCGGGCAATATCCTGCAAGCGGGCATCCAGCGTCGTCGTCACCTGCGCCTCGCCATAGCCCGATTGCACCGTGGCCCGCGCCTGTGGCATTGCCCAGTCGGCGAAATAGGTGCCCGTCGGCAAACTGGACCGCGCGCGCGTGTCGGTCCGCGCCAGCCGCACCGCGCGCCGCTCTGCCTCGGTCAGGTAACCGGCCTCGACCATTGCGGCGAGCACGACCTTTTCCCGTTCCTGCGCCGCGCGCAGGTTGCGGGTCGGGGCGAGGCGGGACGGGGCCTTGACCAGCCCTGCCAGCATCGCCGCCTGGGTCAGGGTAAGTCGTTCCGGCTGGCGATAGAAATAATGCAGCGATGCCGCCCGCAGCCCGTAAACATTGTCGCCGAAATAGGCGTTCGACAGATAGCGGGAGAGGATCTCGTCCTTGGTGAGCCATGCTTCCATCCACCAGGCAATCAGCATTTCCCGCGCCTTGCGGGTATAGGTCTGGTCGGCGGTCAAAAAGGTGAATTTGGCCAGTTGCTGGGTAATGGTGCTGCCGCCATGACGCTGTCCGGTGGTCAGGTTGGTCCAGAACGCCCTTGCGATACCGCGCGGATCGACCCCCCAATGATCATAAAAACGCCTGTCCTCGGTCGCCAGAAAGGCGTGAATGACATGTGGTGGCAACCTGGTCACATCGACTGGCCGGTCGACAATCGCACCATTGCGGGCAATCGGCCGACCATCGGCCGAAACCAGCGTCAGTTGTGGAGGGGCAATCGGCTGGAGTGATTTGGACAGTGGCGCGGTGATCGCCAGCCAACCGATCGTGAGCATCAACAGAATCGCCAGACCCAGCGATCCGCGACCTATCCATTTCCAGCGCCGCGTCCAGGGCCAGCGGCTCGGCGGCACGGGCTCGCGGCTGATGGTCGTGCTGAACGGTGGAACAGGGGCATGCTGGCCAACAGTTGCATCGCGTGCGGATGATGCGGCCACTTCGGCTTCCAGTTGCGCCAACCGCGCCCGGCGTGCCGCGGCATCCTCGTTGCCGGCGCCTGTCCCGCCATAGCCTTCCGGCAAATCAAAGTCATCGTCACGCATGTTGAGGCTGTATTATCTCGATACAACAGGGGCTGAAAAGAGGAAAAAGCGAAGGCCGGCCCCTTGGTCGGCTCCGATGCCAATGGGCAAGCCTGTCAGTTGCAATCCACGGCCTGTCCCTGCGATGAATGCTGGTCAATCTGGCAAGAGAAGGGGCGGAACGATCATGGCCGACATGGCAACAGTGCAAATGGATGCCGATGCGCTCAATACCTTTCTGCAATCGCTGTTTCCGGGCGGCCGCGAAGGACTGGCGAAGATAGACAGTGTCTCGCCGGGTCGCGCCCGGCTCTCGCTGATGCCGGGTGACGGCAATTTGCGGCCCGGCGGCATCGTCTCTGGCCCGACGCTGATGACGCTGGCGGATACGGCTGCCTATGCCATGACGCTCGCGCATATCGGGCCGGTTGCGATGACGGTCACTTCGTCGCTCACTTACCAGTTCCTGCGCGCCTGCCCGGTCGAGCGAATCCACGCCGATGTCCGCCTGCTCAAGCTTGGCCGCCGCCTTTCGGTCAGCGACGTGCAGATATGGACCGCCTCGCCCGACCGGCTGGTCGGACAGGCGACGGTCACTTACGCCATTCCCTGAACCTGCGGTGGGCCGATGGGCCGCTCAGAAATTAAGCGGCCCATGCTCGATGTGCGGCAGGACGTGCCGGGCGAACAGGTCGCATTCGGCCGCGTGCGGGTAACCGGACAGGATGAAGGCTTCCATGCCGACCGCCTGATAGGCGCGCAGCTTGGCCAGCACCTGATCGGGGTTGCCGACAATCGCGGCGCCGCAGCCTGACCGGGCCCGGCCTATGCCGGTCCACAGATTTTCCTCGACAAAGCCGTCACCATCCGCCGCGCTGCGCAGCTCAGCCTGTCGTTGCACGCCGAAATTCTGGGCGTCCAGGCTCTTGTTGCGGATCGCGTCGCCGGCCTGTGCATCGAGTTTCGAGAGCAACCGGTCGGCATAGGCGCGGGCCTCATCCTCGGTTTCGCGAACGATGACATGGGCGCGGTAACCGAACTTGAGCGTGCGGCCTTTGGCGGCAGCGCGTTCTGTCATGTCGGCGACCACCGCCTTCACATTGTCCATCGTGTCCGGCCACATCAGATAGACGTCAGCGGCCGCGGCGGCAACGTCACGCGCCACCGGGGACAGGCCACCGAAGTAAAAGGGCGGGCACTTGCCTGACAGCGTTGTCATACGCGGCGGGGCGACCTCGACATCATAGAACTCACCCTTGTGGCTGACCGCTTCGCCGTTCAACAGCTGGCGGACAATCTGCATCGCTTCGATGGTGCGGGCATAGCGCGGGCCGCCTTCCATCACTTCGCCGGGGATGTCGGAGGAGATGATGTTGACGTTGAGCCTGCCACCGGTGCCGGCGGCATTGGCGCCGAGGATGCGGTCCAGTGTCGCGATCCGGCGGGCCAGCACAGGTGGCCAGTCCTCGCCGATGCGCACCGCCATCAACAGCTTGAGTCGCTGCAGGTAGGGGGCAATGGCGGCGGCGAACATCGTTGTATCCACGCCCAGCTGATAGCCCGATGGCAGCAATATATTGTCAAAACCGGACTTTTCCGCTGTCAGCACGATGTTGCGGCAATGCTCCCAGCTTGACTGGAGCGCGGGGTCGGGGACGCCCAGAAATTCGTAATCATCGTCACACAGTGCGGAAAACCAGCTGATTTCGCATTGTTGGGTCATGGCTTTGCCTTCCTGACTCTTGGGAACGGGGGCTCCGGTGAAAAGCGATTGGGGGCGGCTTCAGGGCAATGGCACGCCGCGTGCGGCGACCAGGACGGCGTACCAGCTCTCGCGGGTCCATCGCACCTTATAGGCCTCTACCGCCTCGGCGATGCGCTCGGGTCGCTGGGTGCCAATTATCGGAATGATTCCAGCAGGATGCGCCATCAACCAGCTGTAAGCCACCGCAGCCAGAGGGGCGTTTTGCCGCTCTACCTCACCCTCTAGTGCAGCCACGACGGCGCGCTCCCGCTCCGTCGTCGGCGCCGCCAGTCGTCCACCGCCCAGCGGCGACCAGGCGAGCGGCGTCAGCCCCTGCATCATTGCCTGATCCATCTCGCCATTTTCAAAACAGTCGATCCGCACCGGCGAGATTTCCGGCTGGGTGGCGACAATGGCAATGTCACCGAGGAACGTCTGCAACGCGGCGATCTGCGCTATCGTCATGTTCGAAACACCTACGCTGGCGATCTTGCCCGCTGCCACCGCATCCGCCAGCGTTCGCGCTACCTCCTGCGGGTGCGTCAGGATGTCGGGCCGGTGAATCTGGTAAAGCTCGACCCGCTCGACCCCCAACCGCTTGAGCGACGCGTCGATCGCGCCAGACAAATAGGTGGCGCTCTGGTCATAAGGGAGAGGTGGCATGATCCCCCCCTTGGTCGCCAGCACAATCTGCTCACGGATGCTGCGGTCAGCCGCCATCACTTCGCCGAACAGCACTTCGGCATCACCAAAGCCGCCACTGCCATCAAAACCATAGATGTCAGCCGTGTCAAACAGGGTGATCCCCGCATCAAGCACGCTATGGACTAGGCGAGTTGCCGCCTCAAGGCTCTGGCCGGAAAATCGCCACATGCCCCAAGCGAGGCTCGATACGGCAATCCCGCTCTTGCCAAGTGTGCGGGTGGTCGGTGGTGAAGGCAACAAACTCATGTCAATTCCTGTGTGTTTTGGCGGGGCATTGGGTGGTTGAGCGCCGTTCGATCAACTCGTGCGGCAGTCGCTTGTGGGTTATGTCACCGCCACCCAACAGTAATTGGGCGGCGGTGTCAGCCAGTTCGAAAACGGGCTGGCGAATAGTTGTGAGCGGAGGCCAAACGGTGCGTGCCAGTGTGGTGTCGTCGAAACCGGCCACCGACAATTGTTCCGGAACGTCTACCCCACGGTCATGCGCGACAGCCAGCACCCCGGCGGCCATATCATCATTGCTGGCAAAAATGGCGGTTGGCGGACGATCCATGCTCAGAAACGCGGTCGCTGCTTCGGTGCCGCTGTCAAAATCGAAACGGCCAAGTGCCACGAGTGAAGGTTCGAAACTGATCCCTGCCCGATCGAGCGCGCGGCGATATCCGAACAGCCGTTCGTCCGACGCCATATGGTTGGGATGTCCCTTTATGAAGCCGATCCGTCGATGCCCGAGGTTGATGAGATGGGTGGTCATGTCATCGGCTGCCTGGGCATCATCCATGAAAACGCTGGACGTCAGCGCATGGTTGGTGCCCGGCGAAATGCGAACAAAAGGAATGTTCATTGCCTCAAGAGCGCGCAACACAGGCCCGCAGTCGGTCACTGGGGAAGAGAGGATGATTCCATCAACATGGGTTTCGGTGATCAGGCCACGCACCTGCTCGCCGACATCAGGGTCGTCGACGTTGACTGGTTGCGCCAGCAAGCGCACCCCCGCGCCATGACAGCGGTCCCAGCATCCCGACTGGATCTGGTGCATGTAATAGGGACTGTGATTGTCGTAAATTAGGGCAATCTGGTTCGACTTCGTCCCGGCCAATATGCGCGCAGCGACGCTGGGTTTGAACCCCAGCTCCTGCATGGCCCGTTCAACCTTCTCGCGCGTATCGGCGCTCACATAGGGGTGGTCGTTCAGGACCCGGCTGACCGTCTTGATCGCCACCCCTGCCCTTGCAGCCACATCGCGGATATTGGCCCGCTCACTGTTGGCTCTTTCACTCATTGCCGGTCCCTTACTTGCTTCAGGCTGGCAAACAGCGGTGCTGTGGCAGTGTCTGGCCGGTAAAACACTGGTGGCTCGCCGATTGGCGCTACTACTACATGCCAGCCCGGGCCGCGGTCCTCGCCCGACCAGACATGCCGCCAGACTGTCGCGCTGTCACCCGGAAGATACACCCGACGCGACACCGCGCCTTCCTCAATCACCGGCGCTACCATCAGCTCGGCTCCATAGAGATACTGGTCCTGTATGATGAAGGTTTCTCGGTCATCGGGATAATGCAGGAACAGCGCGCGTTGGGCCGGCAATCCCGTCGTCGTCGCTTCGTCGCGCAGATGCCGTATCCACGGAGCCAGAGCCTCATGTACCCTGCTCCACCTGACAAAGCCGGCGAGCAGATCCGGCGTAGAGTCGATCTGCAGATTATCGTCAGGCCGGTTGCCTTCATGAGTTCGCATGACCGGCGAAAAAGCGCCTAGTTCATACCAGCGCATCATCAGCTCCTCAGTCCGAATGTTGCCATGCAGACTGGTGTAACCGCCAACATCCGAATGCGAAAAGGCATTGCCGACGAGACCCGAGGAAAGAGCTGCGGTGATGACGGTGCCAATGCCATCGTGGCGGCTAAAATCGACCGACTGATCGCCTGCCCAGAGCAGTGGGCAATAGGCCTGAACCCCGGTGAAGCCTGCACGCATGAACCATACGACCTCGCCGGTCTTGCCGCGCGAGGCGACGGCACGATGGTTGACCTCGGCCCACAGCACCGGCCAGCGATTGTGCATCTCCATCGGGTCGCCATCGTGCAACCTCAAGTCGACCGGCAGATATTCGCCAAAATCGGCCATCCAGCCGTCGAGCCCGAAGTCGATCATCTGCTTGCCGATAATTTCCTCGGCGAACCAGGCGGCGGCGGCGGGGTTGGTGAAATCGACCACGCCCGCGCCAAATTCGCCAAAATCGACCGCAAAAGGCTCGTCGCTATCCTGCTTGAGCGCCAGATAGCCCAGCTGTTCGGCCTCGGCATATTGCGGGCCATCGACGGCCAAATAGGGGTTCACATAGCCGAGGAAGCGGATGCCGCGTGCCTTCAATTCCGCAATCCGCTCGGGCAAATTCGGATAACGCGCCGCGTTCCACTGCCAGTCCCAGAACAGGCGGCGGCCAAAGCTCGTCTGGCGAATGCCAACCCAATCCTCGCACCACAGGCCGGCCACCGCCGCGCCCGCCGCAATGATCTTTTCGAGCCGCTCAAAGCTGTTCCCGCCATCCTTAAGGCCAACGATGGCACCACCGGCGGTCCAGTCAGGCAAGGCAGGCCGTTGTCCAGCGTCACGGGCCAATTGCCCCACCAAATCTGCAACGTCCCTTCCGACAAACAGCGCGAAATCGGCGCTGCCTGTCCAAAGACGGGTGGTGGCGCGGCCCGCACTCGTCAGGTCCAGCTCAGTGTAGCAGCTGTTTTCTATCTGTACGGCATGGCCTCCTGAGAAAATCATGGTCGGTTGGGGATAGTTGGTTGTCCAAAAATCCCCACCAGCAAAGGACCCATCGGCACTCATCACATCAGTCAAAGCGGTGCCAGGCTCCCGGCCAACCCCCGGTTCGCTCGTCCACATCGGAAAGTTTCGACCGTTGAGCGCCAGATGGCTCATCTGTTCACCACCACCCCAGACCATGGTGTTCGGTTCAACAACCCAGTCAACGCTGATCCGGTCAAATGACGGATCACGGCCGTTGGCATTGAACAACGACATGTCGAGAGTGAAGAACAGGTCGAGCAATGGCGGCCCGTCTGGCGAATCAGAAAGGAAAACGAAGCCTTTATCCAGATTCCCGGCTATGCCGTCTGCCCAGCCGATGCGCGTCATCGCCGCCTGTGGCAGCACCATATACCGAAGTGCCCGCTCGTCACTCGGCGCATCCTCCATGCGGAAATTGCCGCGAACCATCGTGACGCTGGGATTGCCTTTGGCAATACGGAACGCGGGTGCTTCAACGCGATGACGTAGGATGACCCGATCACCGAGCAACAGGTCAAACCCGCCGCCCTTATCTTCAGGTCCCGCCACGACAAAACGCCCTGTCACTCCGACACTCCCTTTCGCCACGAAACCTGAGACTCCCTGCTGTTGCGGGAAAGCATCACTCATGGCGAGCCTCTCGTCGAGATCGTATGACACCGCTTGACATATGCTCTGGCCTCACGCAACACTTTTGCTGCCATGGCCTGCCGCGACGAAGCAGGGCCGGGCGATTGCGCGCACTCTCCGGCGCGCCATAGGGAGGAATTTTCATGACCCGCATTTCCACCGGGCTGCGCCGCAGCCTGCTCGCAATCAGCGCGTCGGGGCTCGCCCTCGCCATTGCCGCCCCTGCATTCGCCCAGACGGCGTCTGATGAAGACAGCGGTGACATCATCGTCACAGCCAACCGCGTCGAACAGAATCTTCAGGATGTGCCGATCGCCGTCAGTGCGGTCTCGGGTGATCGCCTGCTCGACAGCGGCACCAACAGCCTCGAGAACATCGGTGACATCGTTCCCTCGGTGACGTTCCGCAAGGGCACGACCAGTGCAAACAGCGCGATTGTCATGCGCGGCGTTGGCACCATCACCTTCTCGGTCGCGGCCGAGCCCAGCGTGTCGACCGTTGTCGATGGCGTCGTGCTTAGCCGCTCTGGCCAGAGTTTCATCGATCTCGTCGACATCGACCGCCTCGAGGTTCTGCGCGGCCCGCAGGGCACACTGTTTGGCAAGAACGCCAGTGCCGGTTTGATCAACATCATCAGTCGTGGCGGAACCGACACCTTTGAAGCCGAAGCCAGTGCAGAGCTTTACGAAGGTCAGGAGTATCGTTTGCGCGGATCGCTTTCGGGTCCGCTGGGCGATAGCCTCTCGGGTCGTTTGACCGGCTTCTACGGCAGCTATGATGGTAACATCCGCAATATCAACCCCGCTGTGAATTCCGACGTCAACGGCTATGAACATTATGGCCTGCGCGCTATTGTCGATTACGACAATGGTACATCGAAAATCCGCTTCATTGCGGATTATTTCCGCGGCAATGATGATTGCTGCGCCGAAGTTACCGGTGTCTCGCGAGGTGCAACTCTTGATGCTCTGCTTGCCATCCCGGGCGGAAATGCACGTGGTGAAGACCAGCGTATCGTCAACCACAATCTTGTAACCCGGACGAAGGATACGCAGTGGAGCCTGACCGCGTCTGGCGACTTTGACGTAAGCGACAGCCACACGCTCAGCCTCGTCGCTGGCTACCGTAGCTGGGAAAACACCGAAATCCGTGAAGGTGACTTTTTGCCGCGTGCGGTGATCGGCGGCGGTGAACTCCATGACCGCGGCACGGTCAACACCGATCAGTACAGCTTTGAGGCGCGTATCGCTTCGGACCCGAATGAAGCGTTCTTCTATCAAGCTGGTGCCTTTATCTGGTATTCGCACAACACGCAGTTGTTCCGCCGCAGCAACATCCAGTGCACCCTGTCGTCGTTGCCGGCGCTGCCGGGCGGAGCCATCCCGTGCAACACCACCGTGTTTGATGCGGCCAACAACACCATTTTCCCGACCGCCTCGTCGACCAGCGACGTCGATTCCACCAACTATGCGCTGTTCACCCAAGCAACCTATCGCTTCAGCGACCAGTTCAGCCTGACCGCAGGCCTGCGTTGGACAAAGGATGAGCTGTCCTACACCCATACCCGTGCGCCGGGTGTCGATGCCCGGACCGGATTGCCGGCAACGGGTGCCGGCGTGTCGGGTAACCCTGCTGGCGGCCTGACGACCGCCACGCCGCCGGGCAATGGCACTAACACGTCGACCGGTGACAGCAACAATAGCAACTGGTCTGGCCGGGTGTCGGCACAATATGAGCCGAGCGATGACCTGATGCTCTATGTCAGCTATACACGTGGCTACAAGGGGCCAGCGTTCAACGTCTTCTTCAACCACACCGCTCCCACCAATGCGGTCGCGATTGATGAGGAAACTTCGGACAGCTATGAAATCGGTCTGCGCAGCCAGTTCGCCGATATCGTGACGTTCAACGCAACCGCGTTCCAGGTGACCTATGACGGGTTCCAGGCCAACAATTTCATCCTGCTTGGAACGCCACCAGTTCTGGTTTCAAACCTGACCAATGCCGGTCAGGTGCGATCAACCGGCTTCGAGGTCGACACGGTTATCGAGGCGGCTGAGGGCTTTACCCTGCGTGGCAGCATCGCCTATGCCGATGCCAAGGTGCGTCGCTTCAACCCGAACCCGCTGACCAACGCGCCAAGCGCGCTCAACGGCACCCGTCTGCCGTTGGCACCGGAATGGAGCTGGAATGTTGGCGCGGACTATGAAACGCCGATCGGTGACAGCATGCGGTTCTATGCCAACACCAGCTACAGCTATACTGGCAGCCAGTTCTCCGACCTCGGCAATGCCGGTCCGATTGACAGCTATGGAATCTGGAACGCCAGCATCGGCATCAGCGATGCGGATGACAATTATCGGCTGTCACTCATGGCCCGCAATATTGGTGACACCAGCTATGTACTGCTCAACACCAGTGCAGGTCAGCGCCTCCACATTCCGCGCGACGCCGACCGCTATTTCGGCATCGGTCTGCGTGTGAAGATGCGCTGATTGCAAAATCTGCGATCCCCATTCCTTGCGCACTTGCCTCCGGGCGGGCAGCCAGGGGATGGGGATTGCCATGATCGGCCCTGCCGCTCAGGATAGATGCCGATGACAGGTATATCTCGAAATCTGCGTTGGGCGTTGTTCGCCACCTTGTGCCTTGCAGGCATATTCAACGCGATGGATCGGCCTGTCATTGCGATACTCAAGCCAGATATGATGGCTGACTTCGGCTGGACTGACAGTGATTTCGGTGATCTCGCTGCGGTCACGCAATTTTCGGCTGCCTTTGCCTTTCTCTTCACCGGCTGGCTGGTTGACCGGCTGGGGGTCAATCGATCGATGCAACTGGGTGCTTCCGCATGGAGCGCGGCCGCGATCGCCCATGGTTGGGCGACCACCATGTGGCAGGTCGTGGCTGCTCGAGCGGGTCTAGGTGTGACAGAAGCGGTTCAGACGCCACTGACGATCAAGACTGTTGCCACATTGTTTGAACCGGATCGCCGTTCATTCGCCTTCGGCGTGGCAACATTGGTCGCCAGTACCGGCACCATTGTCTTGCCATTCGTCGTGCCCGCCCTAGCCTTTCTCTTTGGCTGGCGCGGAGCACTGGTTGTCGGGGGTGTTGGCGGTTTGTTCTCGCTTTTCCTCTGGATGTGGCTGGCTCGGGGGGTTGGCTCGGTATTGGCCACTGTCCCCGCCACTGCTCGTTCTCCGGACAGTGCCGGGGATGACATTCAACATGCTGCCTACGGATCGGTTTTGGCAAATCGCCGCACATGGGCAATCGGCGTGGCCAAAGCATTGTCCGATATGACCTGGTGGTTCATCAACTTCTGGCTTGCTGATTATTATCGAAAGGAATTCGGCCTCTCTACGCTGGAATTGGCTGTTCCGCTGGCGATTGCATTTGCCGGTTCAGGTATCGGAGCCTTGTTTGCAGGGTGGGTCTCAACCCGACTGCTCGAGAACGGATGGACAGTTAATCGGGTTCGCAAGACTGTCATGCTGGCATCGGCGATGATCGTTGCGCCATTGCCCTTGGTTGCCCAACTCGACAGTTTTTGGCCGGTGGCGGTGATGATGGGATTGGTGATGGCCGGCCATCAGGGGTTTTCTCTCTCAATCTTTTCCGTGATCACCGATGTTGTTCCCACAGCCAAGGTCGCGCGTGTGACCGCCTTTGGAGCGTTCATGGGCAACATGGGCGGCGTGGCCATCAGCCTCATTGCGGGACGGGTGCTTGATGCAGGCCTCGGCTTTGCACCATTGTTCATCTTTGCTTCCGCATCCTATCTGCTCGCCCTCTTGTGGCTGCATCTGCTGATGCCGTCGATCCGACGCGATGAAGGCGCATTGGCTAGCGTTGCGCTTTGAAGGCTGTGTGAAGGACGTCGCTCGTGGTATCAAATTCCAAGGGAGCAAGGCAGACGCCTTGATCGACACAGATGGTTAAGTTGGCGAATGATCCCAACCAATATGCGGGCGATCTTTATGGTGAGCTGACCTTGGCGGAATCGGGCAGCAAGGCCCCCGGCCAGCCGCTTCTTCCCGGTCTTGCGATTTGTGTGATAGCCAGTTGCGCTGCGGCCTGGTTATCGGAACATTATGGGATGCCCATCATCCTGATGGGTTTGCTTCTGGGCCTCTCCCTCAACTTTGTCGCGTCGGATCAGCGCACCCATCGCGGCCTTGATTTTGCTTCACGGACTTTTTTGCGCGTCGGTATTGTCATCCTCGGGACGCAAGTGACCATTGCCCAGATCACTGCACTTGGCCTGCTGCCCTTCGTAGGCCTTGCCCTTGTCATGCTGCTGGCCTTTGCTGGCGGTATGCTCGGTGCGAAGATTGCAGGCCAAAAGCCTGAATCTGGAGTTCTGGCTGGCGGGGCGACAGCCATTTGCGGAGCTTCAGCAGCACTCGCGCTGTATAGCGTGCTGGGAAAAGAAAAGCTGAGTCAGGCGCAGTTCGCTCTGACCCTAGTCGGCATTTCTGTAGCGTCCGCGCTCGCCATGTCATTTTATCCGATCATCGCCGATCTGTTGCATCTGACGGATCGACAGGCAGGATTTCTGATCGGTGCATCCATTCATGATGTCGCGCAGGCGATAGGCGGAGGCTATGCCTTCTCGGACGAGGGGGGTTCCTATGCGACCATCGTCAAATTGGCCCGGGTGGCACTTCTGGCACCCGTTGTCGCCCTGGTCGCCCTAGCGTTTGCTCCCGCCGGCGGTGACGATCCGGGCGCAAGACTTCCCATTTGGCGCCGTCTCGCCCTGCCCTGGTTTATCACAGCATTTCTCACGACTGTCGTGCTCAATTCGATGATCAGCCTGCCGGAAATTGCGACGACATGGTCGCTGAGCTTGTCAAAGGCCCTGCTTTTGTTGGCGGTCACGGCGACTGCCATGCGCAGCCGCATGGATCTCATCATGCAAATGGGCTGGCAAGCGGTGATGCCGGTCATGGGCGCGACTTTGGCAAGTCTGCTTGCCGCTCTGGCCTTCACCATTTTTGTGATGTGACAGACGTGGGCACCGGCAGCCGGTTTCAAATGCAACTGCCCTGCGCTAGGGGAAGTCATGATTCAGCCACCTCGCTCCGCCATTCGCTCACTCGCCCGTCAGGATGAAGCCGCCATTGTAGCCTCGAACCTTGCCGCACTGGCTGCGGCGGGGCCGGATATCGGCACGGTCAAGTCCATTGGCCGGCGTATCATCACCGTCGCCAAGGCCGAAGGCGAGCGCGATACGTTGGTCGGGGCGTTGATGAACAAATACCGCCTCTCAACCGAGGAAGGTGTCGTGCTGATGTGCTTGGCAGAGGCTCTGTTGCGGGTGCCAGACAGC
Source organism: Sphingomonas lacunae (assembly GCF_012979535.1). Classification (NCBI taxonomy): domain Bacteria; kingdom Pseudomonadati; phylum Pseudomonadota; class Alphaproteobacteria; order Sphingomonadales; family Sphingomonadaceae; genus Sphingomonas; species Sphingomonas lacunae. The sequence goes on along the minus strand of NZ_CP053015.1, from coordinate 927,711 downwards.
GACACAGCAAATGCCCTTATCCGGGACAAGATTGCGGGCCGCCATTGGACCGAGGGTCAAGAGGACGGAGACGGCAGCTCCTTCCTCATCCAGATGAGCGCATTTGGCCTCAGCCTTGGATCTGCGACCTTGCTGCTTGATCAGATCGGTAGTCGATCAACCCCTGCTGCCATTTTGCGGCGTATGGTCCGCAAGTCAGGCGAACCGGTGATCCGACAGGCGGCCTATGCGGCCATGAAGCTGCTGGGACAGCAGTTTGTCATGGGAGAGAACATTGAGGCGGCTATCCGACGGGCCAATCGGGAGAGTGGCGACCTGGCTTCGTTCGACATGCTTGGCGAAGCGGCGCGAACCGCAGCCGATGCGGCCCGCTACGCCCGGGCTTATGGGGACGCCATCCTTGCCCTGGGCGCAGGTGCAAAGGCGGGTGATCCCCACGCAAATCACGGCATCTCGATAAAATTGTCGGCACTGCATCCGCGCTATGAGTATCTTCAGGCTGATCGGCGCCGCAAAGAGCTGTTGCCGGTTGTCGTTTCCTTGGCACGGGCTGCGCGTGAAGCCAATGTTCCCTTGATGATCGACGCTGAAGAGAGCGATCGGCTTGAACCGCATCTCGACATTTTTGAGTCTCTGATTGAAGAGGGCATCGCTGACGGCTGGCCTGGCTTGGGCATAGTCGTCCAAGCCTATCAAAAGCGCGCAACCGCGGTCATCGAATGGGTCGGGTCGCTTGCCCGCTCTTTCGGTGTCAAGGTGGCTCTTCGTCTGGTCAAGGGCGCCTATTGGGACAGCGAGATCAAACGCGCGCAGGTCGCCGGTCTGGCAGACTTCCCGGTGTTCACCGAAAAGAACCATACCGACATCAATTACATGCGCTGTGCGCAACTGTTGCACGGCTTGCAGGACTGCATCTATCCGGCGTTCGCGACGCATAATGCGATGACCATAGCGTATATCGCCAGCCTGTTTGGCCAGAGTGCCGACCATGAACTGCAGCGACTGCACGGTATGGGCGAAGGTGCGCATGACGCGCTGATGGGCGTTGCTCGGCCCGGGCGACCGGTGCGGGTCTATGCGCCGGTTGGAACGCACCGAGACCTTCTGGCCTATCTCGTCCGGCGGCTTCTGGAAAACGGAGCCAATTCCAGCTTCGTCCACCAGTTTGCCGATCCGCATGTCACCGTCGAAGAACTGGCGCTCGATCCGCGCGAACCGGCGGCGCGACCAACAGGTCCAGCCTTGCCGACAGGGCTTGATCTCTATCTGCCGGATCGGCGCAACAGCATTGGGCATGACCTTGGCGAGCCTGGGGTGCCCGAGGCACTATTCGATGCAATGGCCGCCAGCAGCCGATCCATTCGGCTGGCCACCCCCGTTATTTCCGGCAGAGCCCTGAGCGGACTGCGGCTTCCCGTCCTCAATCCCGCAACCGGTGCGCCTGTTGGCATGGTCATCGAAGGCGATGCCGCGATGGTGAATATGGCTGTTGAGGCGGCGCTGGTTTCACAGACGGACTGGAGCTTGGCGGGCGGAGATTTCCGCGCCGACAGGCTTGAACGGGCGGCTGACCTGATTGAGGCGGAAGAGGCGCGATTCCTTTCGCTGGCGATGGAGGAAGCCGGCAAGACCTTGACCGACGCGATTGCCGAAGTCCGCGAAGCGGTTGATTTCCTGCGATACTATGCCTGCGAGGCACGACGCCATTTCAGCCGCGCGACAAGCTTGCCGGGACCCACCGGTGAACGCAACGAACTCATCCTGGAAGGAAAGGGCCTGTTCGTCTGCATCAGCCCATGGAATTTTCCGCTGGCCATTTTCCTTGGGCAGGTCAGTGCCGCCTTGGTGGCGGGCAATGCAGTCATTGCCAAACCAGCCGAGCAAACGCCACTGATCGCTGCTGCGGCAGTGGAGGTGCTGCACAGGGCAGGAGTACCGCCTGAAGTGCTCCATTTCCTGCCCGGCCAGGGCGAGACCATTGGTGCGGCACTGACCAGCCACCCGGCCATTGCCGGTGTCTGTTTCACCGGCTCGACCGAAGTGGCCCGTATCATCAACCGCACCCTGGCTGATCGTGATGGCCCGATCGCTGCGCTGATTGCCGAGACCGGGGGCATCAATGCGATGATCGTCGATTCGACCGCGCTGCCCGAGCAGGTGGCGCGTGACGCGGTGGCATCGGCGTTCCAGAGCGCGGGACAGCGCTGTTCGGCACTGCGGCTGCTGATCATCCAGCGTGACGTCGCTGAACCGATGATCGAGATGATCGCCGGAGCGATGGCAGAACTCGCGGTGGGGAATCCGGCTGATCCCGCCACCGATGTCGGGCCGATCATCGACGCTGAGGCGCGGGAGGCCATCGCCGCCTATGTCGCTGAGGCGGAAGCGGCAGGGCGGGTTATTGCCCGGGCACATCGCATGACAGGTAGGGCGGAAGTGGGACATTTCGTTGCGCCGACACTGATCCGCCTGGATGCGATCAGCGATCTCAGGCGCGAAATTTTCGGGCCGGTGCTGCATGTCGTCACCTATGAGGGCGATGAGCTCGACGCGGTCATCGATGCGATCAACGCAACCGGCTATGGGCTCACACTGGGTCTGCACAGCCGGATTGACGCAGTGGCGGCGCATGTTGCGGCGCGGGCGCGGGTCGGCAACATCTATGTCAACCGCAACCAAATCGGCGCAGTTGTCGGGGTACAGCCCTTTGGCGGTCGGGGTCTTTCAGGTACCGGGCCAAAGGCGGGCGGACCGCACTATCTGCTCCGTTTTGCCGAGGAAAAGACCGTCAGCACCGATGTTACGGCGGCGGGGGGGAATGCGGCGCTGATGGCGCGCTGAGCCGCGCCGGTAGAGGGCGAGATAGAGTGACTAAACGGGGCCCCCCACCCCCTCCACCACATCATCGAGGCCGAGCGCCTTCAAGAGCACAAGCCCTTCAATCAGCGCGAGAAATTTCCCTGCCTCCCGGTCCCGCTCGGCCTCATCGGAGGCGTCCACATGGGCTCTGCCCCAGGCAAGGAATCCGCGCCCCAATTGCTCCCCCACGGTCCGGCACAGCGGGTCGCCATGCGCAGCGCGGCTGGCGATGGCGAGCCATACGCGCATATATGGCCATTGCGCCGGATCGAGCAGCAGCGGCACCAGCCTTGCCCGCAGCCTGTCCGGCGGCAAGGGGTGCGGCGGCGCCACCGCATTCATCATTTCGGTAATGCGCCCCGCGATCCGTTCGAGCACCGCGGCAAGCAGGCTGGCCTTGTCCGGGAAATAATAGAGCAGCATCCGGTCGCTGGTGCCACAGGCCCGCGCCATGGCCCGCAGCTGCGCCGCGTCTAGGCCGTGCTGTAGCACAAAATCGGCCAAGGTTTCGAGAATGGCGTCGCGACGATCCCTGGCGGCGATCATGATCAATACCCCAGCTTGAGGTCCACCTGTGGTTCGACCTGTTCGCCTGAATGCCATCGGTCAAGATTGGCAAGGAACCGGTCAACCGAGCGGGCGAACATCTTGTCCTGCGCCCGGCCCGACAGGTGCATGGTGACATGGGCATTGTCGAGCGACCACAGGGGGTGGCCGGCGGGCAAGGGTTCGGGCGTGGTGACATCGAGAAAGGCGCCGCCGATCCGCTTTTCGGTCAAGGCAGCTACCAGCGCATCCTGATCAATCACAGTCCCGCGGGCGATGTTGACGATCACCGCCGAGCGTTTCATCGCCGCCAGCTCCGCCGAACCGATCATGCCGTCTGTTTCGGGGGTGGCCGGTACCGCCAGTATCACCCAGTCAAATTCATGCAGCCGTGCGCGCCATTCATCGGGCCCGAGCACCCCCGGCCCGGGTGAGCGGCGCACCACCGTGACATCCACTGAAAAGGGCCGCAGCCGTTCCTCGACCAGCTTGCCGATCGCGCCGTAGCCAAGCAACAGTGCGCGTGATCCGAACAATTCCGCCTTGCCGGGCGAATCGAGCAGCCATTCCTGCCGGTCCTGTGCCCGCACCACGTCCCGATAGCCCTTGGCCATCGTCAACATGCCCATGATGACATATTCGGCGATGGTGATGGCGTTGATGCCGCTGCCGTTGGTGTAGATGACCCCGCGTTCGGCCATCAGGTCGAGCGGCATGCCATCAACCCCGGCATAGATGGAGTTGAGCCATTTCAGCTTGGCCGCGCGTCGGACGGCTTCGGCCATGTCACTTTTCTTGTAGAGATCGAACCAGCCGATGTCCGCTTCGGGAGCAAGGTCAAACAGTTCTGCTGTCGTCGCAAACCAGCGCGGCACCACCCATGCCGGCAAGCGCGGTTCGAGAAAGGGTCGCGCCATGGCGGAAGCGACGAGGGTGGTCATCGGGCAGTAACCTTCGGGAGATGCATGTCGCCGCTGTCACTGCGCCAATGCCCGCCACATGGCAAGTATCAGCACCGGCAGGGCAACCAGATCAACCCGCGCAATCAGCCGCAGCCCGGGAGGAGCCCCGGCCTGCCAGTAAAGCCACAGGAAACTGAGCATGCTGATGGCGATGGCGACCCCGGCCATGCGGCGCGTGGCCAGATCAACGGCTGCCCAGATGGCAATCACCACAATGGCGAGAAACAGGGCCGCGCGATGCCGGATCATCAGGAAAAGATCGTCAGCCGGCGCCACGCCATAAAGTCGGGTGATCATGGCCGGGCGGACAAGGGCTAGAGCCGGCAGGGCATGGACGGCGGCAAGCAGCAGCCACAGGAAACGGTCAAACATGGCCCAGCATAATAACTGACACGCCTGTAAGCAATGGGCGCCAGCCCCAGACAACAAGGCCCTGCGCCGCGCACTGCGGGCAGGGCCTGTGCCAGATCTGACGGTTCAGACCATCGGGTGGGTCCGGTTCAGAACCAGGACTTGTCGCCCTCAACATATTTGCGCTGGAACTCATCGTCCGGCGTGACGAGGTAGATGATGAATTCGATGAAGGCGATGATGCCGATGATCATCGGTGGAATCGCGAGCAAGAGCCAGCCGATGGTGCCGCAAATCAGCATGATGATACCGGCCGTGGTCTTGCCAAGATAAAATTTGTGGATGCCGAGCATCCCCAGGAAGAAGGCGAGCAACGCCGCGACAATCTTGCTCTTTTCTCCAGCCATGAACTTAACCCCTCTGGTCGGATCGTCCGGCGACAGTTCCGCCGACCCCCCAATTGTTGCGATCGTTACCAAGGGTTGCTGTCGTTCACCCCCCCCCCGGTTACGGAGGAGTAACCATCATCTGCCGGGGCCTGTCAAGCGGCGGGGCATGGCGCCTGACCGCTGCCCCTCCGTCAGTCCTGCGGGCTGCCACCTCCCCATAGCAAGTCGATGGGGAGGATATTTGCAGGGGAAGGGCGGGCTGCCGGTCGATGCGCAAGGCGACGGATTGTCGGACCGTTGAAGTCGACCGAAAGCAGGCTGCTGTCCATCATGGAGTCAATGCAGGACGGTCTTGCGACTGCCCTCCCCAATGACTTGCATCGGGGAGGTGGTGCGGGCGCAGCCCGTGACGGAGAGGTTAAACCTCGATCCGCCAATCCCAGCCTAGCGGGTCGCCGTCCATCACTTCGACACCTTGGGCGCCGAGTTCGTCGCGCAGCCGGTCGGATGTGGCGAAATCCTTGGCGGCGCGGGCTTCCTGGCGCCGGGTGAGGACCGCTTCGATCTCGGTCTCTGCGATGGTGGAGGCTTTTGGCCGGATCCGCAGGGCTGCCCGATCAAGCTGGTCGAGGCCAAGGCCCATGACCCTGTCCATGTGCGTCACGGCGGTTGCCACGCATTCGGGCGAGGTCCCCTTCAGGGCAAGTGTCTCTTCCAGCACTGTCAGCGCGTCAGCCGTATTGAGATCGCCGGAAACAGCCGCATCGAACCGGGCGACCAGGGCATTTGTCACCCGATCGCGCTCCCAGCTGTCACCGGGCGTCATGCGCCCTTCCTTCAGCTTGTCGATCCATTTGCGGTGCGCCATCAGCATCCGCTTAAGCCGCACCAGCGCCGCTTGCAGCCCATCCCAGCTGAATTCCAGCTCGCTCCTGTAATGCGCCTGCAGGCACATCAGGCGGTAGGCGAGCGGATGGAAGCCCTTGTCGATCAGCAGCTGGACGCGCAGGAACTCGCCCGACGACTTGGACATCTTTCCGGTCCGGTCGATCAGGAAATTATTGTGCATCCACATCCGCGCGCCGCTGTGTTCGGCGCAGTCGAGCGAGCCGCAGCCGGTGATCGCCTGATTCTGGGCTATCTCGTTGGGGTGGTGGATTTCGCGATGGTCGATGCCGCCGGTGTGGATGTCGAACGGCAGGCCGAGCAATTCCTTGCTCATCACCGAGCATTCGAGGTGCCAGCCCGGCGCGCCCTTGCCCCATGGGCTGTCCCATTCCATCTGGCGCTTTTCGCCCGGCGGGGTCGTGCGCCAGATGGCGAAATCGGCGGCGTGGCGCTTGCCCTCGACAGCTTCGATCCGGCCTTCGCCCTCTTCGGTCGCGGCGCGCGCCAACCGGCCATAATCGGCCACGGTTGATGTGTCGAAATAGAGCCCGCTGTCGAGCAGGTAGCAATGTTTGTCCGCGATGTTTTGGGCAAAGGCGATCATCTGGGGCACATAGTCGGTGGCGATCGACCAGTGCGCCGGCTGGCGAATGCCCAGCGCCTTCACATCGGCCCAATAGGCTTCGGTATAATGGCGGGCGATGTCCCAGATCGACTGGGCTTTGGCCGCGGCCATTTTTTCCATCTTGTCCTCACCGGCGTCGGCATCGTCGGTCAGGTGGCCGACATCGGTGATGTTGATGACATGGGTGAGCTTGTAGCCCTTGAACGACAGCGCCCTGCCAAGCGTGTCGGCAAAGACATAGGCGCGCATATTGCCGATGTGCGGGTAATTATAGACGGTCGGGCCACAGGTATAGACGCGCGCTTCGCCCGGATGGACGGGCTCGAACGGCTCAAGCTGTCGGGTAAGGCTGTTGAACAGCGTCAGGGGCACGGTTTCGGTCATGGTTCGCCAATTGCGCGACTGGGCGCTTCAGGTCAACGCCCGGAGTCCGGGCAGTCCACCACTGACGCCACCAAAGTCGGCTTTGCGGTTGCGTCACCGCCGCCGCGCTCCTACATCGCCTTCGAACGGATGGCCGTCCCCGGCCCGTCCGCCTGACTTTCAGCAAGGGGTGAGCCATGACCGGCTTCGATGATCGCGAACGCGCCTTTGAAAACCAGTTTGCCCGCGATGCGGACCTGCAATTCCGGATCGTTGCCCGCCGCAATCGTCTGGTGGGCGAATGGGCAGCGGACAAGATGGGCCTGACGGCCGAGGAATCGGACGCCTATGCCAAGGCTGTGGTGCAGGCCGATTTTGAGGAAGCCGGCGACGAGGATGTGATCCGCAAACTGCTTGGCGACCTGCTCAGCGCCGGTGTCGAGATCGACGAAGCCGCCGTGCGTGCCGCGCTTGATGCCAAGGGTGTCGAAGCCCGCCGCCAGTTCATCGAGGGCGTCTGACCCGTGCCGATGGCGGCTGACGATATTGTCGCGCTGATTCGCGCAGGCATTCCTGACGCCGAGGTGACCATCACCGATCTGGCGGGCGACGGCGATCATTATGCCGCGCGCGTCGTTTCGGAGAGTTTTCGCGGCAAGCCGCGCATCCAGCAGCAGCGTGCGGTCTATGCCGCGCTGGGCGGCCGGATGGGCGGGGAGCTGCACGCGCTGCAACTGACCACTGCCGTTCCCGATTGACCGGCCCAAATGATCGAGAGGAGCCCCCCGCTCATGACCCAGTCCACCCATGACCGTATCAGTCAGATCGTCACCGAAAACCCCGTTGTCCTGTTCATGAAGGGCACGCCGCTCTTTCCGCAGTGCGGCTTTTCCAGCCGCGCTGTTGCCATCCTGGACCGGATGGACGTCGAATACAGCAGCGTCGATGTGTTGCAGGACCAGGACATTCGCGCCGGCATCAAGGATTTTTCTGACTGGCCGACCATTCCCCAACTGTATGTCAACGGCGAATTTGTCGGCGGTTCGGACATCATGATGGAAATGTACGAGGCTGGCGAATTGCACCAGCTGTTCGGCAAGGAAGGCTGAACCTCTTCTCAGCATCTGCTTCGCAGGGGCCGTCGGAGCGATCCGGCGGCCCTTTTTGCGCGACAGCAAAGGGCAGGCAGCGAGGCGCTGGCGCTGCGGTGTTGCGGAGATGCCGGGGAAGGAACCGAGGGGCCGGGGTGAAGCGGGTTGGGGATCAAAGGGACCAGACTTTGCCCCAACCCGCTTCATGTGGGCGAATACCCTCAGGAACATGGGATACTATGCAGGGGGTGTGCCAATTTTGAGGAATGGCGCTTTTCCGGGCGTCAATATGGTAAAGACAATTTGACGAGGGCCGGGGGTTGTAAGATTTTCCGACAAGGGTGATGGACCGGGGGTGCGCCTGCCCCTTTTCCTTTGCGGTTGCCGGTGCCACATGGGTCCTGTGACTGATACTGCCCCTTGGCCTGACAGCATCCGCGCCGGCGGATGTGAGCAGCATGAACCGCTGGTGCGGCGCGTCCTTGCGCCCAATCCTTCCCCCTATACCTTTACCGGCACCCAGACCTGGCTGGTCGGCGCGGGGGATGATGTGGCGATCATCGACCCCGGCCCAACCGGCAGCGGGGCGAGCGTGGGCGATCCGGCAGCGCCGGGCGATGCCCATGGCGAGGGCCATGTCGAGGCGATCCTGGCGGCGGTCGCGGGCAAGCGGGTGGCGGCTATCCTGTGCACCCACACCCATCGCGACCATTCGCCCGCCGCCGCGCCGCTCAAGGCTCAGACCGGCGCGCCGATCATCGGCTGTGCGCCGCTGGCGCTGAGTGATGATGGCCCGCGCGCCGACTCGGCCTTTGACCCTGACTATGCGCCCGACCGGGTGCTGGCGGATGGCGAGCGGATCAGCGGTGACGGCTGGACGATCGAGGCGGTGGCGACACCGGGCCATACCTCCAATCATCTCTGTTACGCCCTCGTTGAAAGCGGCGCCTTGTTCACCGGCGATCATGTCATGGCCTGGTCGACCAGCGTCGTCAGCCCGCCCGATGGCAATATGGCCGACTATATGGCGAGCCTGGCCAGGCTGTATGATCGCGCGCAGGACAGGGTCTATTATCCCGCACACGGCCCGGCGGTGACCAATCCTCACCAACTGGTGCGCGGCATGCTGGGTCACAGGAAACAGCGTGAGCGGCAGATCATCCGCGAGCTGGAAAAAGGCCCCCGCGCCATCCCGGTGATGGTCGCGGCAATGTACAAGGGGCTCGATCCGCGCCTGACCGGGGCTGCGGGGCGTTCAGTGCTCGCTCACCTCGTCGATCTCGAATCGCGCGGGACAGTGCGGGTGACGGGCGAGGAATGGAGCCTCGCCTGAGCATGGCGGCAAGCCGCCCCCCGGCCACGGCGCTGCGCTGGTCGATGCGCCTTCTGGCAATGGCGCTGCCGATCGCCTTCATTGCGCTGGTCTGGTGGGCGGTCGTGGAGTTGCGCGCCTGGCGTGATGGTCCCGCCCCGGAGACGGTGGTCGCGGCGAGCCTGAAGGGTTTGCAGGAGCAGACTGTCCTTGTCCCCTTCACCGCCCGCTATGTCGCGGTGGTGACATCAAAGCAGCAGCGGCTGGGACTGGCGGCGCAAAAGACGCTGATCATGCCCGGGACAGTCCGTTACGAGATCGACCTTGCCAGTCTGCGTGAGGATGACCTCGACTGGCGGCCGGACACAGCGACGCTGACCGTCACCCTGCCGCCGCTCAGGTTGGCCGGGCCGGACATCGACATTGATGGCATCCGCGAATATCGGGATGGTGAAGTCCTGATGCTGCTCACCAATGCGGAGGATCGGCTGGACGACGCCAATCGGGCGGCGGCGCAAAGGGAACTGCTGGCGCAGGCGCGCGGACCGGTCCCCTTGCGATTGGCCAGGACCGCTGCCATTCGCGCTGTCGAACAAAGTTTTGCCATGCCGCTGCGTGCGGCTGGCCTGGATGCGCGGGTCGTCGCCCGCTTTCGTGAGGACCAATAAGCCATGACCGCACAGCCCCGCGAGACCCTCACCGGACTTGATCTGGTGTCCGAAATCCAGCGCCTGAAAAAGGAGCGCAATGCCGTCATCCTCGGCCATTATTACCAGCGGCCGGAGATACAGGACATTGCCGACTTTGTCGGTGACAGCCTGGAGCTGTCCCGCCGCGCGGCGGAGACCGATGCCGATGTCATCGCCTTTTGTGGTGTGCGCTTCATGGCGGAAACGGCCAAGATTCTGTCCCCCCACAAGATCGTCATCCTGCCCGACATGGACGCGGGGTGCAGCCTCGAGGACAGCTGCCCGCCAGAGAAATTCGCCGAATTCCGCGCGCAGCATCCCGATCATATTGCGCTGACTTACATCAATTGCTCGGCGGCGGTGAAGGCGCTCAGCGACATCATCGTCACCTCCTCCTCGGCGGAAACGATCATTAGCCAGATCCCGCCGGAGCAGAAGATCATCTTTGGCCCTGACCGGCATCTGGGCGGCTATCTCAACCGCAAGTTCGGCCGCGACATGTTGTTGTGGCCCGGCGTGTGCATCGTCCATGAGGCGTTCAGCGAGACCGAGCTGATCAAGCTCAAGGCGCAGCATCCTCATGCCCCGGTCGCAGCCCATCCCGAATGTCCGGCGCACATCATCGATCATGCCGATTATGTCGGATCGACCAGCGGCATCCTGAATTACGCAAAGACGATGCCCGGCGACACGCTGATTGTGGCAACCGAACCGCACATCATTCACCAGATGGAAAAGGCAGTGCCGGAAAAGACCTTCATCGGTGCGCCGGGGGCCGACGGCAACTGCAACTGCAACATCTGCCCCTATATGGCGCTCAACACGATGGAAAAGCTCTACGTCGCGTTGCGTGACCTGAGCCCGCAAATCCACCTCGACGAGGAATTGCGGCTGAAGGCCAAGAAGAGCCTCGACCGGATGCTCGAAATGGCGAGCAATACGGTGGGCAAGGGCGATCTGGGATCGCGAAGCTGAGCTGTCGGACTTATCCACAGATTCCGATTGGCCCTGTGGATGATTCGGCGATTTGCTCCCTTGGCGACTCACCGCACCCGTGAGACCTTCCCTTTATCGGAACGAAGCGGTTCATCCGGTAGCTGGAAGTCCAAGCGCAAGCGATGGTTGGAAAGTGAAGGAAAACCGCGGAACTCCGTAGCAAAGGTGATCCATCGCAGGGCAGCGGCAACGCAAGGCCGGCGAGATCGGAACCGGAGCGAAGGGACCGGACTCAAGGTCTGAAACCAGCGGGCGCAAGCCAGCCAGGTGCGGACGGTGAGGCAAGGTCCAGGTGCAGGGCCAAGGAATCCGAAAGGCGACCGAAATCCTGAACCATCCGCCGGATCGGGCGGTGCAACGGCCAGACATAATCCCTCACCGGATCCCGTCTTCGGTCAGCGCAGCGATCCATACCGGCGAAATGGGCGCTGACCGTGCCAAGGGCCAAAGGTGTTCGCACCGGCGGAAACCGGGCAGGGTCAGCGCCTATCATTCTGGGCGCCTTCCCCGGCAAGCGTAAGCCATCTGCCGGCAAGTAGCGAATGATGGCGCTCCTGTCCCTTTTCCCTCTCTCCGCCAGCCTTTTCCTGCGCTTTGCGGGGCCGCTTGCTGTCGAGGATGCAGGCATTTAGCCAGTCATTGCAGATATTTCGATTAACCGTGACCGCCGTCACGGCAATGTCGCCATTTTGGATGTAGCTAGCGGAGGCGACCCGAAGGTGTCTCCGACTGTTCCCAGAAGGTGATACCAGACCTTGAGGCCCGGCTGGTGGATACACGAGCCGGGCTTTTTTTGTTGCCGGCGGTTTTTTGCCGTGCCGGTCTACTGACTTAGTCGCCGCCCTTGAGGCCGCGGGCGATGAAATCATTGGCGGTCCGGGCAATGCTGTCGAGATCGGCTCCATCCTCCCACACGCCAAAGCGCAGGCCGAGAAAGACGTTCATGCCCATGATGGCCCAGGCGTGCACCTCGCCAACATCGCCGCGGACCGCTCCCGCCTCTGCAGCGTGGCGCAGACGCTGGGCGATGCGCTGGGCGGTAACCTCATAATGCGCCCGGAAACTGGCGGGATCGACGAATTCGGATTCGTCGATGATCCGGTAGATTTCCTTGTGATCGCGCGCGAAGTGCAAGAAGGCCGCGAGCGCCGCGCCTTCGGCGGTGACGGGGTCCGGCGCCAAGGCCATGGCCGGCGCGACATGATCCTTTACCCGCCCCGACATGTCGGTGACCAAGGCGCGGAAAATCGCGTCCTTGGATTCGAAATAGGTATAAAAGGTCCCGAGCGCGACACCGGCACGGCCGGTGATCCCGCTGATCGAGCCGTCGTGGAATCCCTTTTCGCCAAATTCGGCTGCGGCGGCATCGAGCAGTGCCCGCAAGGTGCGTTCGCCCCGGGCGGTGCGCGGGGTCTTGGTTCCTGTCATCTTGGCCATCCCCGTCCCTGCCTCTTGGCCAGCGTGCCCGCTTGTTGCAGCGATGTCACGTCCCTTGGCCAATCTTTTTCTCCCGCCGCCATGACAAGTTGAAACATGGTTCAACTTTCATTATACGGCGATGCGAGAGGGCGCAACCGGTGATTGACCGGTAGTCTGGAGCGCCCCCGAGGGAGACATTGCATGACATCCGTGAAGCGCACCCTGCGATCCATCGTGCTGGCCTCGGTGGCCGCCCCGGCGCTTATGGCGATGCCCGCCTTTGCCCAGGACAGCGCCGCCGCATCGGCTGAGGAATTTGACGACAGTGTCATCGTCGTCACGGCCCGTCGCCGCGAAGAAAATCTGATCGACGTGCCGGTGGCCGTCTCGGCCTTTTCCGGTGCCGCGCTCGAAGCGCGCGGGGCGGTCGACCTGACCGACATTGGCAATATCACGCCCAACACCACGCTCGAAACATCGCGCGGCACCAATTCGACCCTGTCGGCCTTCATCCGCGGCATCGGCCAGCAGGATCCGGTTTCCGGCTTTGAACAGGGCGTCGGCATCTATCTCGACGACGTCTATCTGAACCGTCCGCAGGCCGCCGTGCTCGACATTTATGACGTTGAGCGCATCGAGGTGCTGCGCGGTCCGCAGGGAACGCTCTATGGCCGCAACACCATCGGCGGTGCGGTGAAATATGTCACCCGCGAACTGCCCGACGAATTCTCGCTGCGCTTGCGCGGCACCTTTGGCACTCATGACCAGGCCGAAGGTGTGGTGACCGTTTCGGCACCGGTCGGCGACCTGCTGCGCATCGGCGGATCGATTGCCCGCCTGTCGCGCGGCGGCTTTGGTGACAACCTGACCACCGGCCTTGAAAATTACAACAAGGATGTGTGGGCAGGCCGTGGCACCGTCGAATTCGGCGGCAACGGCGAACCCGTCTTCATCCGCCTGTCGGGCGATTACAGCCGTGACCGCAGCGCCCCGCGCGGCGGCCACCGCCTCATGCCGGGCCTGCTCTCGGGCGCGCCGGTCCTCGACGATGTGTTTGACAGCCGGGGCGGTCTGGTCACGCCGGAACAGGATGTCGAAGCCTATGGACTGGCGCTCAACGTCACTGTGGATCTGACCGAGTCTCTGACGCTTCGCTCGATCAGTGCCTGGCGCAAGGATTCGAGCTATTCGCCGATCGACTTTGACGCGCTGCCGTCGGCCGATCTCGATGTGCCTGGTGCCTATTTCAACGAGCAGATCAGCCAGGAAGTCCAGCTGCAGATCGATGCTGGCCCGCTCAGCGGCCTTGTCGGCTTCTATTATCTGGATGCTACGGCTGACACGCTGTTCGACGTGCGCCTGTTCACCACCGTCGCAGGCTTGACCGCCTTCACCAATGCGGCAGTCGATACCGAAACCTATGCTGTCTTCGGTGACTTCACCTATGACCTCACCGATCAGCTCAGCCTCTCGGTCGGAGGCCGCTACACTTGGGACAATCGCCAAGCGAATATCCTGCGTCAGAATTATCTCGGTGGCGGCTCGCCCTTCTTTGGCGGAGCCGGCATCGCCCTTGGCGCACCGAGCACCAACTTCACCGGTGATCGTGACTTCAACAAGTTCACACCGCGCGTCTCGATCAGCTATCAGCCGAACAGCGACACCAACATCTACGCCAGCTTCTCGCAGGGCTTCAAGGGTGGCGGCTTTGACCCGCGCGGCGTCGGCGCCAATGCGCCTGACCTCAACGCCAACGGCATTCGCGAGAATGACGAAGTGGCCGCCTTCCTCAGCTTCCGTCCGGAATCGGTTGACAGCTATGAAGTGGGCTACAAGGGCAATCTGATGAACGGCGGGCTCTATGTCGCGCTCGCCGGCTTTTATGCCGACTATACCGATGTGCAGATCCCCGGTTCGGTAGCCTGCACGGTGGGTGGCTTGCCCTCCTTCTGCGGCGTCGTGTCGAACGCCGGTCAGGCGACCTTCTGGGGCGTCGAGGCCGAATTCAACGCCCGCCTGGGTGAAGGCCTGATGGCCGATGGCGACCGTCTCAACTTCCTCGGCACGCTCGGCTACATCAACGCCGATTATAAGGAATATATCACCAACATTGGCGGCGTGCCGACCGATGTCGCTGATTTCCGTGAAGTGCAGAACACGCCCGAATGGACCGCCAGCGGCACCATCGCCTATGTGACGCCGATGGGTGACGGTCGCCTGAATCTGGGAACGACGCTGTCCTACCGCAGCCGCACCTATCAGTTCGAAGTGCCGAACCCCTATATCGACCAGTCGGGCTATGCCCTGCTCGATGCCAGCATTGTCTACACCGCACCGGGCGACAGCTGGAGCATCGGTCTCTATGGCAAGAATCTGACCGACAAGGAGTATAAGACGTCGGGCTACACCTTCATCGGTGCCAATCCGACGACCGGCGCCCCGATCCTCGGCGGCAATGGCCTGCCGACCTCGGCACTGGGCCGCGAAGGCACGCTGACCGCCTTTTACGGCAACCCGCGCCAGGTCTTTGTCACGGGCACCATCCGCTTCTGAGGATGACAGTTCAGGTCCGGCCCTCCCCGGATCACATCATCGGAGCCGGGAGAGCAATCTCCCGGCTTCTTTTTGTGCTTGCGCTCCCTTGAAGGGGCCGAGGGGTGCAGGGCTGGCGCCTATCGTTCCCTGGTCGCGCTGAACTCAACCTCGGGATGGCGCTCGGACTGGTAATTCACGTCCCACACGCTCTTGGCCATGAACACCGGATTGCCATCGCGATCCTTGGCCAGTTTGTCGCGGTTGAATTGGGCAAAATCCTTGAGCGCTGTGTCGCTGCCCTTGATCCAGCGGGCGGTGTCAAAGGGTGATGGCTCGAGCCCAGCCTCGACCTTATATTCGGCCTCGAGGCGAGAGATGAGCACGTCGAGCTGGAGCTGGCCGACGACGCCGACGATGAGGTTGGCGCCAATCTCCGGCGTGAACACCTGGATGACGCCCTCTTCGCTGAGGTCGTCGAGCGCCTTCCTCAACTGTTTGGTCTTGGTCGGGTCCTTGAGGACGACGCGGCGCAGGATTTCCGGGGCGAAATTGGGCAAGCCGGTGAAGCGCAGATCATTCTTTTCGGAGAGGGTGTCCCCGACGCGCAGCGTGCCATGGTTGGGGATGCCGATGATGTCGCCGGGCTCGGCGCTGTCGGCGATCTCGCGGTCCTGAGCGAAAAACAGGATCGGCGAATGGACCGCGATCGGCTTGCCCAGCGCCGACGGGGTCAGCTTCATACCGCGCCGGAAGGTGCCCGAGACAAGGCGCATGAAGGCGATGCGGTCGCGGTGCTGCGGGTCCATATTGGCCTGCACCTTGAAGATGAAGCCGGTGACGTCGGCCTGCGTCGGCAGGACCTCGCCCTGATCGCTGGGTTGCGGGCGCGGCGGCGGCGCATGTTCGGCAATGGCGGCGAGCAGCTCGGGCATGCCGAACTGTTTGAGCGCGGAGCCGAACCACACTGGTGTCAGGTCGCCGTTGCGATAGGCGGCAGGGTCAAACTCGGGGTAACCGGCCTGCGCCAGCTCGGCCTCGGCGGCGAGCCGCTCACAGGCGGCGGGGGACAGCTTGTCGGCAAGGCTGGGGTCTGTGACGCCGCTGTGCATCGACACGTCGCCGAGGAATTCGCGGCTGTCCCCCTCGGGCCGCGACAGTCGGCCGCTGGCGAAATCATAGAGCCCCTCAAACTCGCCGCCCATGCCCACCGGCCAGTTCATCGGGCAGACGTCGAGCGCCAGCCGGTCGGCGACCTCGTCCATCAGTTCGAACGGGTCACGGCCTTCGCGGTCGACCTTGTTGATGAAGGTGATGATGGGGACCGAGCGCAGGCGGCAGACCTCGAACAGCTTGAGCGTCTGCGGCTCGATACCCTTGGCAGCGTCGAGCACCATGATCGCGCTATCGACCGCGGTCAGCGTGCGATAGGTGTCTTCCGAGAAATCCTCGTGCCCCGGTGTGTCGAGCAGGTTGAAGACGATCCCGTCGCGCTCGAAGGTCATCACCGATGAGGTGACCGAAATGCCGCGCTGCTGCTCGATCTTCATCCAGTCCGAGCGCGCACGCCGGGCAGCACCCCGCGCCTTGACCTCCCCGGCGAGATGGATCGCGCCGCCAACCATCAGCAGCTTTTCGGTCAGCGTCGTCTTGCCCGCGTCAGGATGGGCAATGATGGCAAAGGTGCGGCGGTTGAGGGTCATGGGCGCGGGGTCATCATGTCAGGGAAAGCAGAGGCCCTGCCCCTGCCGCCTGAGCGCGGGAAAGTCCAGTGATTCAGCCGACAGGCATCATGCCTTCGTCCGGCCGAAATACCAGCGGGCAAGCGCGGCGCCGGCCTGCATCAGCGCCAGCACCAAGGTCAGCAGGGCAATGAAAAAGGCTGCGATCTTCCACATACCGTCACTATCGCTCCCGCCATTCGGCGGTGCCATGACCAGCACCAGCAGGATGCCGCCGATCAGGGTAAAGACGCAGGCAAACACAGCGCCGCTGATGATCGCGACACGCCGCGGCAGCAGAATGACCGGCAGGAACAGGGCCCAGACCGGCAACCACGCCGCCAGAAATGTGCCGGGGGTGGTGCCTTCGTTTTTCGCCGCGAGATAAAAGGAGAACAGGACCACCAGCAGCAGCGAAACCGCCATGATGATCCAGCCCGCCCGCGACGTCTTCATGACATCACCACGGCCGTTTCCCCCTGCTGGCCAGCCAGCGGATCGCCCCGATCAGCGTGGCGACGAGCAGGCCGCCCGCCACCAGAGGCGCCCAAGGCTGCAAGGCAAAACATTCGCCGGTGCGGCACATCCGGGGCAGTGTTGCCAGCATCCAGCCGAAAACGAACAGCGTCGCCAACAGACAGGCGATCCACCAGCGCAGCAGGGTGGCGTCCGATGCCCGGATGATGAGGATGATCGGCACCAGACCGACCAGCGCGCCCGCCAGCATCGAAATCCACTCCATGCACTTACCCCCTCAGCACCGCACCCAGCTTGGCAGCCGCGGCAATCACCTTGTCGCTGACGGCCTTGATCTCGGCATCGGTGAAGCTCTTGTCGCCCGGCTGCAATGTGATGTCCACTGCGAGGCTGACGTGGCCCTCGGGCACGCCCTGTCCGGCGAAACGGTCGAATAGCCGTGCGTCGGTGATCAGCGCCTTGTCCGCACCGCGCACTGCCCGGACGAGGTCGCCGGCAGGCAGTGTTTCGGGGACAAGGAAGGCGAAATCGCGGCTGACCGATTGCAGCGCGGGCGGGGTGAAGGCGTCACGCACGGGGCCACTGCTGCGCTTCGCGGGGATGGCGTCGAAATAGACTTGCGCCGCAATCACCGTGCCGTCGACATCGAACGCCTTGGCGAGGGCCGGGTGCAGGGCACCGAATTCGGCCAGCACCGTTTTGGGGCCCAGCCGCAGTGAAGCCGACTGGCCGGGGTGCCAGATGGTGGCCGCGCTGTCCTCGACCGGCATGACCTGCAGCCGGTCGGCAGGGGCGCCGGCAGCGTCGAGCAGGTCGATGACCGCGCGCTTGGCGTCGAACACGTCAAAGCCTTGTGCCTTGCCGCTCTGCCAGCCGCGCGCTTGGCGCTCACCGGCCATCAGCAGGGCCAGCGTTTGCCGCTCGCTGTCGGACAGGTAGCGTCGGCCCAGTTCAAAGAGGCGCACCGAGGTGGCGCCGCGATTCTGGTTGCGGGCAGCGGCGGAAAGCAGACCCGGCAGCAGCGACGGCCGCATGACCTTCATATCCTCGCTGATCGGATTGGCGAGGGCCCATGCTCCGCCGCCAACATGCGCGGCTTCGGCTTCGGAGATGAAGCTCCAGGTCACGGCTTCGTGAAAACCGGCGGCAGCGGCGGCGCGGCGCAGGCGGCGTTCGGTCATTTGCAACGGGGTCGCGGTCGGCTTGGCGACACCGGCGTCACGCGGCAGCGGCACCGAGGGGATATGGTCAAAGCCGACAATGCGGGCGACTTCCTCGACCAGATCGGCCGACCCATGCACATCGCGCCGCCAGCTGGGGACGGTAACGGTCCAGTCTGCGGCCACACCAAAGCCGAGCGACTCCAGAATTGCCTTCTGCTGATCAGGCGCGACATTGAGCCCGCCGAGCGTCGTCACCCGCGCGGGATCATAGGCGATGGCCGAGGTCGCCAGCGGCGGTTCACCGGCGCGCACGACCTCGGAAGCGGTGCCGCCGCAAATGTCGAGAATATAGGCGGTGAGGATCGCCGTCGCATCATCGAGGAATGCGGGATCAACCCCGCGCTCGAAGCGGCTGCGGGCGTCGCTGGTCAGGCCGAGAGCTTGCCCCGTGAGGGCAATACGCTCGGGTGTGAAATAGGCGACTTCGAGCAGCACATCGCGGGTGTCGTCCGAACAGCCCGAATGTTCGCCGCCCATGATGCCGGCAATGTCATGCACGCCACTCTCGTCGGCGATGACCGTCATGCTGGCGGACAGCGTGTATTCCTTGCCGTTGAGCGCGGTGACCGTCTCGCCCTCGGTGGCCTTGCGGGCAACCACCGCGCCGTTGAGCTTGGCGCGGTCATAGGCGTGGCTCGGGCGGCCGAGATCGAGCATCACATAGTTGGTGATGTCGACCAGTGCCGAGATGCTGCGCTGCCCCACCGCGTTCAACCGGCGGCGCATCCATTCGGGCGCACTGCCATTGGTCACACCGCTGATGGTGCGGCCATAAAAGGCCGGGCAGCCTTCGGGATCGTCGGTGCGGATGTCTACCGCGCAGGGGCCGTGGCCTTCCACGACCGGCACGTCGAGTGGCTTCAATGTGCCGAGGCCTGCCGCCGCGAGATCACGGGCAATCCCACGCACGCCCATGCAATCCTGCCGGTTGGGGGTGATCGAAATATCGATTACCGGGTCATTGGCTCCGGCATAGTCGGCAAAGGCCGTGCCCAGCGGCGCGTCGGCGGGCAGTTCGATGATGCCATCATGGTCATCACCCAGTTCAAGCTCGCGCGTCGAGCACATCATGCCGTTCGATTCGACGCCGCGAATCGCCGAGACCTTCAGCTCCATGCCATTGGCGGGAACGACGGCACCGGGCAGGCCGAGCACGCCGACCAGACCGGCGCGGGCATTGGGGGCGCCACAGACAACCTGCAACGGGGTGCCGTCGCCTGTATCGACGCTGAGCACCTGCAACTTGTCAGCCTGCGGGTGGCGTTCGGCGGTCAGCACGCGGGCGATACGGAAGCCGGCGAGCTTGGCCGCGGGATTGTCGACGCCTTCGACCTCATGGCCGATGCGGTTGAGAGTCGCGACGACCTCATCAACGCCGCCGTCGAAATCGAGGTGCTGGCGCAGCCAGTCGATCGTGATCTTCATGCCGAAATCCCTCCGCTGAGCGTTGGGACATTCAGCGCGTTGAAGCCATAATGGGCGAGCCAGCGAAGGTCGCCGTCAAAGAAGGCGCGCAGATCGTCCATGCCATATTTGAGCATCGCCAGCCGGTCGACGCCGACGCCAAAGGCGAAGCCCTGCCACTCATCGGGGTCGAGCCCGCAATTGGCGATGACCTTTGGGTGGACCATGCCGCTGCCGAGCAATTCCATCCAGGCATGGCCAGGCTCGTCGCCCGATCCCCCGACAACGCGACGGCCTTTTTCCTGGGCATAGCCGACATCGACTTCGGCCGAGGGTTCGGTGAAGGGGAAATAGCTGGGGCGCAGCCTGAGGACGATGTCATCCCGCTCGAAATAGGCCTTGAGGAAGGTTTCGAGCGTCCATTTGAGATGGCCCATATGGATGCCACGATCGATCACCAGCCCCTCGACCTGATGGAACATCGGCGTGTGGGTGGCGTCACTGTCACTGCGATAAACGCGGCCCGGCGCGATGATGCGGATCGGTGTGTTGCCTTGCGTCATCGTGCGGATCTGCACCGGTGAGGTGTGGGTGCGCAGCAGCATGTGGCCGCCGCCCTCAGCCTCTTCGGGGAAGTAGAAGGTGTCGTGCATCGCCCGCGCCGGATGGGTCGGCGGGATGTTGAGCGCGTCGAAATTATACCATTCGCTTTCGATTTCCGGACCAGTAGCGACAGCGAAGCCCATGTCGGCGAAAATCTCGGCAAGCTCGTCCATCACCTGGCTGACCGGATGGACCGACCCCTTGGGTGCGGCATCGGCGGGCAGGGTCATGTCAATGCGCTCGGCAGCGAGTTTCGCCTCGAGCGCGGCGCTTTCCAGCTTGGCCTTGCGGCTGGTGATGGCAGCGGTGACGCTTTCGCGCAGGCCGTTGATGCGCGGGCCTTCGCTCTGGCGCTGTTCGGGGGTCATGCCGCCCAGCGATTTGAGCAGCGCAGAGACACTGCCCTGCTTGCCGAGCGCGGCCACGCGCACTGTTTCCAGCGCGTCGAGCGTGTCGGCGGCTTCGATGGAGGACAGCAGTTGCTGCTGGAGGCTGTCAACGTCACTCATCTTCGTCATTCCCGCTTACCGGCCGCGCCGGTGCACCGCATAAGCAAAGGGACGTGAACGGCCAAGCCGCCCACGCCCCTTTGCGCATTCATCCAAGGTTGGAAGCGTTATGCCGCGCTGGGCAACGCTGCCTTGGCCTGCGCGATGATCGCGCTAAAGGTGGCGCCTTCGTTCATCGCGAGATCGGCCATGACCTTCCGGTCGAGTTCGATACCGGCGAGCTTCACGCCATGCATGAACTGCGAATAGGTGAGACCTTCGGCACGGACGGCAGCGTTGATGCGCTGGATCCACAGGGCGCGGAAGTTGCGCTTGTTTACCTTGCGGTCGCGATAAGCGTACTGGCCGGCCTTTTCGACAGCCTGACGGGCGATACGGATGGTGTTCTTGCGACGGCCGTAATAGCCCTTCGCCTGATCGAGAATCCGCTTGTGCTTGGCGTGCGTCGTTACGCCACGTTTGATACGGGACATGGGTCAGACGCTCCTTACTTCAGGCCGTACGGCGCCCAGAGGCGCACGTGGGCAACGTCCGAATCGCTGAGCACGCTGGTGCCGCGGTTCGAGCGGATATATTTCGCATTGTGGCTGGACAGGCGGTGGCGCTTGCCGACGACGCCGTGCTTTACCTTGCCGGAAGCGGTGAATTTGAAGCGCTTCTTCACACCGCTCTTGGTCTTGAGCTTGGGCATTTTGGTCTCCTTTTGAAGTCCGTATCGGACACGCCACGGCAGCCCATGTTAGCCGGGCGTTCCATTCGGAAGCGCGGCCCCTATAGCGGAGTCGCCCGAAAGGCAAGGGATAAAGCCATGCGGAGGGCTTTTTCCCCCGGCTGAAACAGTCATGACTGATCTGGCTTTGGTGCCGAGTGGAACGGGTCGACGCCACTGGCCCACAGTTGGTGCATGGCAATCAGCGAGGATTCGAGCATCGGCCGGTCGAGTGAGAAATAGCGACTGGGCGCCAGGCCGAGGAAATGCTTGAAATCCCGGATCATGTGGCTCTGGTCGACATATTGCGGGTCGAGGAAATCCTGCCATTCCCGATAGGAGCGCACTTCCATGGTTCTCAGCATCCTGAGGAAACGTTCGCGTCGCAGCAACTGTTTGGGCAACATGCCATAGGCGCACCGGGTCAGCCGGCAGAGGCTGTGGCGGGGCAGGGACGCGCGGCGGCACAATTCCTCCACCGTGCCACAGTCCGGATCCCGCAATGCGTGCTCGATCGCTTCCAGTTCGGCCTCGCGGGGGTGCGGCACGCTGTCTGCCCACAGGCGCTGCAAAAAGGCATTGGCAGTGGCTACCCTTTCCGCAAAGTCTGACGAGCGCGCCATGGCCTCGCTGAGCGACGTGGCCTGGTCCGGGCCG
The DNA here is from genome assembly GCF_012979535.1 of Sphingomonas lacunae. Taxonomy (NCBI): domain Bacteria; kingdom Pseudomonadati; phylum Pseudomonadota; class Alphaproteobacteria; order Sphingomonadales; family Sphingomonadaceae; genus Sphingomonas; species Sphingomonas lacunae. The sequence goes on along the minus strand of NZ_CP053015.1, from coordinate 905,386 downwards.
ATCAGGTCGGACAGCGGGCGCAGCCGGTTGTGCCATTGAGCCGCCGTGCCGCCGAACAGCCGCAGCCAGGCGAGTGGCAGCAGCGTGATGTTGAAGCCATGGCCATCCTCCACGCTCGCCCACTGGCCCTGGCTGGTCGGTCCGGTGACGGTCGCAAAATCGGTGACAGGCACCATCCGCGACCGGGCGCTGCCATAAGCCCAGTCGCCCGACAGCTTGAACCGTATGTTGGCATAGTCAGGGTGCAGCTGGTCGATGACCGGGCCGGAGACATTGGTCGCCACTTCCCAATAAATGAGCGCGGCGCGTTCCAGGCCGGTGGCGACGGGTGCAAAACGAAAGCCGATGGGTGGTGCCATGATGCCCGTCATGCCGGCGGCGTGCCTTCGGGCCGCTGCAGCGCCTGGAGCGGGTCGCCCAGGGCCTTCATGCGCGCTTTGGCGGCGGCGCTGATCACAGGATGGGGCAGGCGCCGGTACTGGTCCGGGCTCATGCCGAAAAACTCCCGGAAATCGCGGTTGAAGTGTGGCTGGTCATAATATTGCAGATCCAGCGCATCGGCCCAGTTGGCCGCCGGATTGTGGATGACCGCTGCCATGGTGCGGATGAATCGCTGTCGCCGGATCAGCAACTTGGGTGGAAAGCCGAACAGTTTCAGCGAAAAGCGGTGGAGTTGCTTTACGGTCATGCCCAGCCGATCAGTCATTTGGGCAACGGTGCTGGTGGCGGGGTCGACCAGCACAGCATGGGCGGCAATGATGCGTTGTTCCTCCTCTGCCTCGGCGTCGGTCAGCGGATGGCCGTCCATCGCCGCGATCAGAATGGCATCGAACAGCTCGGCGACCGCCTCCGGACTGGCCGCGTCCCTGACCTGATCCAGCATGCTGTCGAACGGCAATATGGTCTTGACCAGTGACGCTTCATCGATCCGGTTGGCCCAGTTCGCCGCCGGTTCGCGCATGAACCTGTGCCAGCCAAGCGGCAGGAAACCGATGCTGGCGATGTGCGCCCGTGCCGCGGAAAAAGGCTGGGTTACTGTCGTCGGGCCGGCAAAGTGCGCCGGCGGCACGTCCCGGAACGGTCCGTCATAGATGCTGCCCCGCGTCTGCCCAAGCCAGCAGAAGCGCACGCTAGCCCACTCCGGATTCATCCAGTCGCGTATCTCTTGCCCATCCGGCCCTTCTATGGCCGTGAAATAATAAGTGGAGAGATAGGGTGCGACCCGCGGATGCGGAGCGATAAAGCAGGAGGCGCTGGTCTCGCCATCCTCTAGTGTGAGCACGCAAGCGCCTCCATCACATCTTCGAGCCGGGCCGGGTCGCCCAGGGCCAGCACATGGCCTTCACTGGCGGCATGCAACGGTTCGCCATTCCAATCACACATCATGCCACCCGCGCCTTCGATCACCGGCACCAGTGCCGCCAGATCGTGCAGCTTGAGTCCCGCTTCACAAACGAGGTCGACATGGCCGCTGGCCAGCAGGCCGTAATTATAGCAGTCGCCGCCATAGATGATGCGGCGTTGCGCCACCTTGCCGGCCAGATTGATGAAATGCTCGCCCTCATGTTCGCTGAACAGATGCGGGCTGGTTGTGGCCAGCAGCGCCTGTGTCAGGTCGGGGCAGCGGCGGGTCGTGGTTGGCGCGCCATTGAACAGCGTCGTCTGGCCCATCGCGCCGACCCAGCGTTCGCCGCTTATCGGCTGGTCAATGATGCCGACAACGGGCCAGCCATCCTGCATCAGCGCGATCAGCGTGCCAAAGATGGGGCGGCCGGCGATGAAACTGGTAGTGCCGTCGATCGGGTCGATTACCCATTGCCGTGCCGCACCGGGCCGGCTGGCGCCAAATTCCTCCCCGATGATGCCGTCCTGTGGCCGTTCGCTGTCGAGGATGCGGCGGATAACCTCTTCTGCCTCACGGTCAGCCTGGGTCACCGGGCTGGCGTCGGCCTTGTCCTCCAAGGAAAAGCTGGACCGCCACCACGGCCGGATCGCGGCACCCGCAGCATCGGCAAGGCGCTGGGCAAGGGCAATGTCGTCAGAAAGGCTCATGCCCGGTGACTAGCGGCATGATCATGCCGGATGCAATGTCTTTGGATGGATTGGACAAATGAGCGGTATGCCCGTTGGACAATCCACCCAGCCCGGCGCTGCCGCCGTCCCCGCTCAGTCGAAAAGGCTCGACACGCTGCTTTCGTCGGCAATGCGCTTGATCGCCTCACCCAGCAGGGGAGCGATGGTCAGGGTGCGGATGCGGCTGGATGCGGCGACTTCTGGCGTCGGCTGGATCGAATCGGTGATCACCAGTTCGGACAGCTGCGACCCCTCGACCCGGGCAACCGCGCCGCCCGACAGGACGCCATGGGTGCAATAGGCGACGACATCCTCTGCGCCCGCGGCTTTCAGCGCGCCGGCAGCGTTGCACAGCGTGCCGGCCGAATCGACGATATCGTCGATCAGGATGCAGAAACGGCCGGTGACATCGCCGATGATGTTCATCACTTCGGATTCGCCGGCCTTTTCACGCCGCTTGTCGACGATGGCGAGCGGGGCGTTGTCGAGCCGCTTGGCCAGCGCCCGGGCGCGGACCACCCCGCCGACGTCAGGCGAAATGACCATCAGGTTTTTCGAGCCGAAGCGTGCCTGAATGTCCGCGCTCATGACCGGTGCGCCGTAGAGGTTGTCGGTCGGTATGTCGAAAAAGCCCTGGATCTGCCCGGCGTGCAGGTCAACCGCCAGCACGCGGTCAGCGCCGGCGGTGGTGATCAGGTTGGCGACCAGCTTGGCCGAGATGGGCGTGCGCGGTCCCGGCTTGCGATCCTGTCGGGCATAGCCAAAATAGGGGACGACCGCCGTTATGCGCGCGGCCGAGGCCCGGCGCAGCGCATCGGTGATGATCAGCAGTTCCATCAGATTGTCGTTGGCCGGAAAATTGGTCGGCTGGATGATGAAGACATCCTCGCCGCGCACATTTTCGTGAATTTCGACGAACACTTCCTCGTCGGCGAAGCGGCGGACGCTGGCATCGGTCAGCTTCATGTCGAGATAATCGGCAACAGCATTGGCCAACGGCAGGTTGGAATTGCCCGAAATCAGTTTCATGCTGCGCGTCCCCCGCCGATGTCTGGAAGTGACGCCCCCTTAGACAGGGCAGGGCGAACGGGGAAGGGGGTTTGTGTCACCTGCTTGACCCAACCCCCCTTTGCCCCCGCCATATTGCGGTTTCAGGCCAGCCCGTAGGCCATGCGTTCGAGTGTGCCCGCCGCGGCCAGCGCCCCGGCATCGCCAAAGGGCATATGCTGGGAGAGGAAAACGCCAATCACATCCTGGACCGGATCGATCCAGTAATAGCTGTTGAAAATCCCTGCCCAGGCAAGGCTGCCGGCGCTTCGTCCATTGGGCCCCGGTTCAGGATTGATCAGGAAGGCGAGGCTCCATCCGCACTCCATGCCGGGGAAGGGATCATAGGGTGGCGCCAGTTCGGGCATGGTGCTGCCCATCCGTCCGGCGGGGAAGCCGCTGATTTGGTTGCGGCACAACTCGGCCACGGTGTCCGGTTTGATGATGGTCACCCCGTCCAGCGTGCCGGCGTTCGCCACCATGCGCAGGAAGCGCATATAGTCGGCACCGGTCGAGGACAGGCCGCCACCGCCGCTGTTGAATTCCCCCCCACCCAGACTCATAGGCACCTGGATCAGGCTGCCGTCGGGTGCGCGGGCGTGGATGGCGGCCATGCGCGGTTCCGCTCCGGCGACGGCGCGGAATGCCGTGTCGGTCATGCCGAGCGGCCCGGTGACATGCGCCTCGAGATAATCGCCCAGGGTCATGCCGCTCACCGCCTCGACGGCGAGGCCGACCCAGTCGGTATTGACGCCATATTCCCAACGTTCGCCGGGATCGAAGATCAGCGGGGTGGTGATCGCCGCCTTGCTGCCGGGCGCGGGCATGACGCCCTGGCGCGCGCGCAATTGATCCATGCTGATGAAATCATAGCCGAGACCGCTGGTATGGGTGAGCAGATGGCGCAGGGTCACCGGACGGGCGGCGGGACGCAGGTGCGGCACGCCCGCTTCGTCAAATCCGGCAATGACCTGCGGATCGGCGAGATCGGGCAGGACATCGCCGATCGGGCCGTCGAGGCTGAGTCGGCCTTGCTCAACCAGTTGCATCGCCGCGACGCTGGCAATCGCCTTGGTCATCGAGGCGATCTGGAACAGATGGTCCTCGCGCATCGCCTCGCCGGTCGCCGTGTTGCTGGCTCCCGTGGCGGTGCTGAACCGCGTGCCGTCCCTGCCTCCAATCAGGCCGACGGCCCCGGCCAGTCCGGCAGCCGCCACGGCGTCCGCAAAAATCCGTGCATCCATCCTCTCTCTCCCCTTTTGTCTCTCTGTCTGTCTAGCGCCAGCCCGCCGCCTTGACCGCCGCCATCCGGTCGCGTGCCACGGGCACGGCCAAGCCGTTGCTCAGCATCAATGTGGCGCCGCGACCCTCCCGTTTCAGCGCGGTGACGGCCTCGCTTGCGACCCACCAGCTGCGGTGCACCTGCACGCCGCTCTCGACCGGCAACAGTGCCACCGCATCGCGCAGTCGCATCAGGAACAATTCTTCGCGGTCTGGCGCATAGGCGCGCAAATAATGATCCTCCGCCTTGAGCGCGAGCAGCGGGCCAAAGCCGGGTGGCAGTGGCAGGGCTGGTGAGGGCTCCGCCGCCGCCGGTACAGCTGATGTCGCTTCGGTGGCGGTGAGGGACGGTGAGGCAATATTGGCCGGTGCGGTATCGGCAGAGGAGGGGGGCTGGCCGGTTTCGATTCCGGTTGCCGCCTCTATTGCCGGCTGGCGCATCAGCAAGGTCATGGCGCCATGGATAACCAGCCCGACCACCCAGACCTGGAGGTAAAAGGCCAGGAACTGCGGCTGGTAAATCGCCGCCAGCGGGTCAATGCGCATGAACAGGCCCGCGACGATGAAGCTCATCGGCATGGCAGCGATCGTCAGTGCCAACAGCAGGGCGATCCAATAGGGCACCGCGGTTGTTTCCGCCAGCCAGCTGGCAACGGCTCCCAATGCCCGGAAAATCGGATAGCCGGCCAGGATCATCATGATCCACAACAGCACGCGCGGCACGAGTGGAATGTCAAATGTTCCGAACGGACCGATAATGCCGAACAGCAGGCCGGTGGCGATCATCAGGAATGTTTCGATGGCGATACGGCGGCCCATGGTGCGCACTGTGTCGGCCGCTTCGCGTTTCGTCAATTGGCGTCCGGGCCGCGCTGGCGAACTTTTCCGCCACTTTCACGAAGGGGCACTTGCCCGTCAATGGCCGGGCGGCAGGGTCGGTGTATCAGATCAACCGGCCTTCGTGCCCCTACCCAATGGACCCGAACCATGACCGTTATCTCCTCGTCAGGCCACACAGGCACCGCCACGCCGACCAAGAGCAGGATCTGGCCCAACATCATCGGCACGCTGGCGGCGATGATGGTGCTTGTGCCGCTCGCCTTCTGGCTGAGGCCCGAACAGGGGACGACCTATCAGACCCCTGCCTGGGCCGTGTATATCCACCTCGCCACCGTCCTTCCCGCAGTGCCGCTCGGCGCATGGGTGTTGTGGAGCCGCAAGGGGACACCTGCCCACAAGGCCGCAGGCCGGATATGGGCGCTGATGATGGTCATCACCGCCATCGACAGTTTCTGGATCAGGGGGATGACCGGCAGCATTGGGCCGATCCACATCTTTTCGGTCATCACGCTGGTGTCGATCCCCAGGGGCATATGGCTGGCGCGCAAGGGCGATATCGAAGGCCATATCGCCTGCATGCGCGGTGTCTATATCGGCCTGATCATCGCCGGTGCCTTTGCCCTGATGCCGGGCCGGTTGCTGTTCACCAGTCTGTCCGGTTGATCTCTCTCAGGTTGAAAAGGCTGCCGGCAGGGCTAAACCAGCCGGCATGACCCAATCTTCCAGCGGCGCCCCCGCCGACACGCTCACCATCGTCCTTGCCCAGCTGAACCATGCGGTGGGCGATGTCGCCGGCAATGCCGATGCTGTCCGTGCGCTCCGGCAACGCCACACCGGTGCGGACCTGATCCTCGTGCCGGAATTGCAACTGGTCGGTTATCCTCCCGAAGACCTGGTCCTGAAACCGGCGCTGGCCGAACGGGCTGAGGCCGAATTGCAGCGCCTTGCGGCGGAAACAGGGGATGGTGGCCCGGCGGTGCTGGTGGGCACGGTCCACCGCTGTGAGGGGCGGCTTTACAATGCCGTCGCGCTGATTGACGCCGGTGCCGTCACCGGCATGGCAATCAAGCATGAGCTGCCCAATTATGGCACCTTTGACGAGCTGCGCCTCTTCTCGCCCGGCCCCTTGCCCGAACCGCTGCTGTTCCGGGGGGTGCGGATCGGCGTTCCGATCTGCGAGGATGTCTGGTTCCCCACCGTTTGTGCCGCGCTCAAGGCGGCCGGTGCCGAAATTTTGCTGTCGCCCAACGGCAGCCCCTACGAGATTGACAAGGATGAACTGCGCGCAAGCAAGATCATCGGACAGCGTGTCGCCGAAACCGGCCTGCCGCTTGCCTATCTCAACCGCGTCGGCGGTCAGGATGAGCTGGTGTTCGATGGCTGTTCCTTCGTCATCAACGGTGATGGCACGATGGTTCACCGACTGACCGATTGGCGCGAGGAAGAACGCGTCACGCACTGGACGCGTGGCGCCGAAGGATGCTGGTCATGCGCTCCGGGAGAATTGGCCGACTGGCTGGACCATCCGGGGGATATTTATGCCGCGATGGTGCTTTCGCTGAGGGATTATGTCGAGCGCAACCGCTTTCCCGGCGTCGTGCTTGGCATGTCGGGCGGGATTGATTCGGCGATCTGCGCGGCGATTGCGGCAGATGCGCTGGGTCCGGACCGGGTCTGGTGCGTTATGCTGCCATCGCGTTTCACCAGCCAGCTCAGCCTCGATGATGCTGCCGAATGCGCCCGGCTGATTGGCGCGAAGCATGAAATTATCCCTATTGTCCCGGCGGTTGAGGCCTTTGACCAAATGTTGGCCGGCACCTTTGCTGACCAGGACGTCGACATCACCGAAGAAAATGTCCAGTCGCGTATCCGTGGTGTGACACTGATGGCGATCAGCAACAAGTTTGGGCCGATGTTGCTGACCACCGGCAACAAGAGCGAGATGAGCGTCGGCTATGCGACCATCTATGGCGACATGGCTGGTGGCTACAATCCGCTGAAGGATGCCTACAAGACCACGGTCTTCCGTCTCGCCGAATGGCGCAATGCCAATCTGCCGTCCATCGCCCTGGGCCGGCCAGGCCGGGTCATCCCCCAGAGCATCATAACCAAACCGCCAAGTGCGGAACTGCGCCCTGACCAGAAGGATTCGGACAGCCTGCCCGAGTATGATGTGCTCGACGATATACTCCTGGGGCTGGTCGAACAGGAATTGTCGGTGGATGATGTGGTGGCGCGTGGCCATGACCGGGCGACAGTCGCGCGGATCGAACGGTTGCTGTACATCGCCGAATATAAGCGCCGGCAGGCCCCGCCGGGCGTGAAACTGGGCAGCCGCAATTTCGGCCGCGACCGGCGCTATCCCATCACCCATGGTTTCCGTTCGGCATAACCCCGGCGCGGTGTCCCGCCGGGCGGTTTCATCCGGCGCGCAGGGGAACCGCAGGCCCGCTGCCCGGCGTCGGCGCAGGCTGACGCAGGGCCTTGGCCCGATAGAGCGCGCGGTCGGCGGACGCTATCAGTTCTTCGGCGGTTGAGCCGCCCTCGGGCCATTCCGCCATCCCGACACTGGCGGCAATGTTGATCTGGCGGGAACCGACGCTGAATGGCCGTGCCAAGGCGGCCAGGACGGTTTCGACATGGCGCTGGACCGGCAGGCTGCTGGTTCCCGGCACCAACAGCGCGAATTCGTCGCCGCCGAGCCGCGCGATCATCGCATCATGGCCGCAGCTTTCGACCATGCGTTCGGCGACCTGCCGCAACAGATCGTCTCCGGTGGCATGGCCATGGTCGTCGTTGACCGGCTTGAACCCGTCGAGATCGATCAGAGCCACAGCCGTTGGCCGGTCGGGCGTGGATTGGTCGATGGCCAGTGCCAACTGTTCATACAGGGCGCGCCGGTTGGCGATGCCGGTCAACGGGTCGGTGATCGCCTGTTGCCGCATCTGGCGCTGTAACAGCAGTATGTCGATCAACTGGTTGTTCTGCTGCACGATCAGCCGGAGCAGGAACAGCGTCGCGGCGACAATGCTGGTGCCAGCGGCCAGATCCATCTGCGTCCCCGACCACAGCATGCAAAGGGTGATCGGCAGCAGCCCGATGGTCAGGTTGCCGACTGCCGCAGACGGGACGGGGGACAGGCAATACGCCACCGACAGGCTGCCCATTGCCATGAACAGCGGGAAATAGCTTCGGTCCTCGGGCAGGGCGAGCACCCAGCTCATCACGCCCCACAGGCTGCACAGCGCACACATGGCCATCGACACAAGCGTCATGGTGCGCATCATCCTGCGCCCCCTGTCGAGACTGATCTCCTCTTGGCGGCGGCGCAGCCACAGCCGCAAGCGGATCACCGACAGGATCAGGATGAACAGCGGGATGGCGAAACGGACGATTGGCGGCACCGGCGCCGAGACAGCGAAGCTGGCGGTCGTTACCAGACACAGCAGCGCCAGATAGAGCAATGGCACCTGATCGCGTACCCGCTGGAACCGCCAGCGGTCGAGCTCGTCCCGGATTTCCTCCGGGACGGATCGCCACGCAAAGCGCGCTGTTGGGCACCTGAGGCCGGATGCAAGCGCAGCCACCATAGGCAGGGGTTTAGGGCTGGCAGGGTAAAGGCGGTGTTAAACAGCTGTGGCAACGATTAAAAAGTTTGGCTCCATGGCGATCTGCCACCCCTGTCGATTTGCATGCTCGTCGTCGGTGCAAAATCGGTTATAGGCCGCGGCATGAACCCGATCCTGCCTGTCACCACCCGCTTTGCGCCGTCGCCCACTGGCCTTTTGCATGTCGGCAATCTGCGGCAGGTGATCCATAATTGGTTGTTTGCCCGCGCGCACGGCGGCCGTTTCCTGCTGCGCATTGATGATACTGATCCTGCCCGCAGCGAGGAGCGCTTTGTCGATGCGATCCGCGCTGACCTGGCCTGGCTGGGCATCACGCCTGATGGCGAGGAGCGCCAGTCGGAACGGTTCGCCCTGTATGAAGCCGCCTTTGAACGGCTGCGTGATGAGGGCCATATCTATCCCTGCTACGAAAGCGCCGAGGAACTCGACATTCGTCGCAAGGTCCTGCTTTCGAGGGGCTTGCCGCCGGTTTACGAGCGAACGTCGCTGGCCCTGACCGAGGCCGAGCGGGTCGACAGGGAGGCACAGGGCATTCGCCCGCACTGGCGCTTCCGGCTTGACCATGACGCGCCGATCATCTGGCAGGACCTCGTCCGTGGTGAACAGCATTTCGACCCCAGATTGCTCTCTGATCCCGTCATCCGCCGTGCCGACGGTTCATGGCTCTATATGCTTCCATCGGCGATTGATGACGCTGATATGGGTATTTCCCACGTCATCCGGGGGGAAGACCATGTGTCCAACACGGCGACGCAGATACAGATGTTCACCGCCATGGGCGCACCGGTTCCGGCCTTTGCCCACACCGCCCTGTTGACCGGCAGTGAAGGCAAATTGTCCAAGCGGCTCGGTTCATTGGGTATCGCGCATTTTCGTGACTCCGGCATTGAACCGGCGGCGCTGATCGCCAAGCTCGCCCGGTTGGGTACCGCCGATCCGGTCGAGCCCTTCGTTGATCCGGCACCGCTGATTGCCTCGTTCGATTTCGGCCGTTTCGGTCGTGCGCCTGCCCGTTTCGATGAGGCGGAACTGGCTCAACTCAATGCCCGAATCATCCATCAGCTGCCGTTTGAGGCGGTGGCCGACCGGCTGCCGGCCGGTATGGACAAGGCGGCGTGGGAAGCGATCCGGCCCAATCTGGAAACAGTGGCCGGTGCCGCCGACTGGTGGAGCATCGTTACCGGCGCCGCGCCTGACCTTGCCGCCGAAGCTGCGCTGGGTGACGATGATCGCGCCTATCTGGCGCAAGCGGCGGCTGTGGCGGCGACGCTCGACTGGACGGCAGACCCCTGGCACGGGCTGACCGGTGCTCTCAAGGAAGCAACAGGTCGCAAGGGCAAGGCCCTGTTCCTGCCGTTGCGGCTCGCGCTGACCGGACGCGCGCATGGGCCTGACATGGCGGCGTTGCTGCCACTGATCGGCGAGCAGCAGGCCATTGCCCGGCTTGCCGCCGCCGCTGAATAGGCCGCGACGATCAACTTTTCCCGCGTCACAGCTGCCGGCCGAGGCCTGTCCATGAAGCGCATTGACAGATATGGTATGTTGTAACATACTTCAACATGCCGCTAGGGAAAGCTGGGCAATATCTGCCATCCCGTGCGCGGCGTGGATGAAGGAGAGTTGCCATGGCCTTGCCCCTGATGCTCCTGACCGCCGGCTTGCACCGGTCGCGCCAGCCCTCGATTGTCGATGCCTCAACCGGTTACCGGCCCACGGGGCGTCATGAAACTGCGGCCGCCACGCTGACCGCACTGATTACCGGCGGCGTCGGCCTGGGGCTTGTGTCCGCGCTGGTCATGCCACAGGTGGACAAGGTCCTGCCCGATCCCTTTGAGGGCTGGTCGGTACCGACCAAGCCGACCGAGTCCGATCCGCCTCCGCCCCAGGCCGATCCCAGAACCCCGGCGCCCGAAAGCCGGATCACCACGGTGCCCACGAAGCTGCCGCCCGTTACCGGCGAGTCTCCTGTGGTTCCTGTCAGCGAACCTGACCTCACGCCCATCACGCCCGTCACCGGACAGGCGGAAACCGGACCGGTCGCCGACCCTCTCCCGCCGCATGTGCCGGTCTGGCGCGAGGCCACGCGCCATCCGCGCTTTCTTGACCGGTTTCAGCCGCCCTATCCCTCCGCCATGCAGCGCGAAGGGATTGAGGGCAGTTGCCCGGTCAGCGTGACGATCAATGCGGGCGGTCGCGTGACCGAAGTGCGTGATGCGGGGTGCACCGATCCCGCCTTTTTCCGCGCCACCGAACGACATGCGCTGAGCCAGTGGCGCTTTGTGCCGGCAACGCGTGATGGCACGCCGACCGAGACCAGCCAGACGCTGACCGTCCGTTTCCGGATCAGTGCCGACCGTTAGGGGGAGTGCGCACGGGATGTTGCTCTGGCTGCCCTGAAGGTGACCGGAGCCGCATCCTGTCACACTTGCCTCTCGCCAACCGCTTGCGAGCGGCCTAGCCTGCCTCGCCATGAACGACGACCCGACCACCAGCCTGCCGCCCTTCACCTGGACGCCAGATCCCGCCAGCGGCATCAGCCAGCGTTTCATCGACGCCAACGGCCAGACATTTGAACTCGCCGAATGCGGCGATCCCGTTTCGCCGCGCCTTGCCCTGTGCCTGCATGGATTTCCCGAACTCAATTACAGCTGGCGGGCGCAAATGCCGCTGCTCGCAGCGCGCGGCTGGCGGGTGTGGGCGCCCAACATGCGCGGCTATGGTGCCTCGTCAAAGCCCCAGGGCTGGATCAACTATCGTGTTGACACTCTGGTCGAGGATGTCGCCGCGCTGATCGACACGAGCGGTGCCCAGGAGGTGATGCTGATCGCCCATGACTGGGGTGCGATCATTGCCTGGCACTTTGCCATCCGCCGTCTGCGGCCGCTTACCCGGCTGGTGATCATGAATGTCCCGCACCCGATGTGCGCGCAGCGGGAGATCAGGCACTGGCATCAGCTCAAGAAGAGCTGGTACATGTTCTTTTTCCAGATCCCCGGTTTGCCCGAATGGTCGCTGACGCGCGATGGTGCCGCCGCGATCAGGCGTATCTTTGTCAACGACGCGCTCAACAAGCAGAATTTCACCCCGGACGTGCAGCAAGTCTATGCCGATGCTGCGCTGCGTCCCGGCGCGATGACCGCGATGCTCAACTATTATCGCGCCCTGTTTCGCACGCCCGATGGGCGCGATGCTGGCGACGGGATGGTCGATGTGCCGACGCTGATGCTGTGGGGCGACAATGATGTCGCGCTCGATGTTCGTTGCACCCATGGCACCGACCAGTGGGTGCCGGCCCTCGAACTGCACCTGTTGCCCGGCGTGTCCCACTGGGTGCAGCAGGATGCACCGGTTGAAGTCAACCGGCTGCTTGCCGACTGGCTCGACCGCAACGGCGGATAGCTCTCGCCAACCGCTGCCGGTGGGACTATCTGGACAGCATGAAATTCTTGCCAAGCATGAAGATGATCGACCGGGAAGAGGTCACCGCCGGGGTGAATCCGTTCCGGGACATATGGGACTATATGCGCCAGGATCGCCCGCACCGCTGGCCGGCGCTGGGCCTCGCCATCACCATTCCGCTGGTCATCCTCTGGTTCATCGCTGACAGTTTCAGCAGCATTGATGCGCCCAAGCGGACGATCATCTATGTCGAAAGCTGGAGCGCCGACCGGTCGCCTTTTGACATTCGCCGCGACTGGTTGTTGCGTGCCCGGTCCGCCAACGAGGCCAATCAGCAACGGCGCAACGCAGCCGGCGCCTTGGCGGAGGCGATTGGCCAGGATTTCGACCAGGCCAAGGCTGACCGCGAATTTGCCGAAGCCCATGCCCAGATCGACAAGGCCCTGGCCGACCTTGACCATGCCGAACGCAATGGCCTGCCCCTGCCGCCGCTGCCCACGGCTGAACAGCCTGCCGGCCCCGCTGCCGCCGCCGCACCGGCCAAGCGCTGATGCCGGACAGGTGCGACACGCGCTGGATGTCTGCGGCGATCAGCCTTGCAGCGCGCGGCGAAGGGCTGACCCGTCCCAACCCCAATGTCGGTTGCCTGATTGTTACCGACGGCAGGGTGGTTGGGCGCGGATGGACCCAGGCCGGTGGCCGCCCCCATGCCGAAGCGATGGCGCTGGCCGGGGCGGGCGACAGCGCGCGCGGGGCCACCGCTTATGTGACCCTCGAACCCTGTGCCCATGCCAGCACCCGTGGCCCGGCCTGCGCTGACTCGCTGATCGCCGCCGGACTGGCCAGGGTGGTGGTTGCCACCACCGATCCTGATCCGCGCACCAACGGCGAAGGAATCGCCCGACTGCGCGCCGCTGGCATCCGGGTCGATTGCGGCGTCGGGGAAGTGGCGGCGCGGGCGGCCATGCCCGGCTGGTGGTCGCGCGTCACGCGGACTCGCCCCTTTGTCACGCTGAAGCTGGCAACCAGCCTCGATGGGGCCATCGCCATGGCGTCGGGCGAAAGCCGTTGGATTACCGCTGACCGTGCCCGCGCCCATGCCCATCTGCTCCGCGCCCGCTGTGACGCCATCCTCGTGGGTCGAGGCACTTTCGACGCGGATCGGCCAGCGCTCGATGTCCGGCTCCCCGGGCTTGAATTTCGCTCGCCCGTCCGTTTTGTCCTGACCTCGTCACCCTTGCCCGCCAGTGCCAGCGGCTGGACCAGTCTCGCCCGTCCCGACGCGATAAAAGATCATGCTACCGTCCAGCATCTGTTGGTTGAGGGTGGGGCAGGAACGGCGGCCGCCTTCCTCGCCGGCGGGCTGGTCGACCGGCTGATCCTCTATCGCGCGCCCATCCTCATCGGCGGCGGGCGCCCCTGCCTCGGCGACATTGGCCTCGCCAGCCTTTCCGACGCGCATGGGCAGTGGCAACTTGCCGGCGCACGCCAGTTCGGCCCTGACCGCGTCGAGATATATCAACGCGACGGCTAACTGCTCCCGTTCGTCCTGAGCTTGTCGAAGGACTGTCCTTTCTCTAACCGCACGATCAAGCTCCTATTCGAAAGCGTCAAACCATGTTCACCGGCATCGTCACCGACATCGGCACCATCCGCAGCAGCGAGCAGCGCGGCGACATTCGCCTCGTCATTGGCTGTGGCTATGCGATGGACAGGGTCGCCATCGGTGCCAGCATCGCCTGTTCGGGCGTCTGCCTGACGGTGGTGGAAAAGGGCGCGGACTGGTTCGCGGTCGATGCCAGCGGCGAAACCCTGTCCAAAACCGCGAGCGGCATGTGGGCGACCGGGCGCCGCCTCAACCTTGAACGTGCGCTCAAGGTGGGGGATGAACTGGGCGGCCACATCGTCACCGGCCATGTCGATGGCGTTGGACAGGTCGTGTCGATCAGTGAGGAAGGCGGCTCGCACCATGTCGTCATCAGCATCAGCCGCGACCTGGCCCCCTTTGTTGCAACCAAGGGCTCGATCACTGTCGATGGCGTCTCGCTGACGGTCAATGCAGTCGAGGATGGGGCCGACGATTGCCGCTTCCACCTCAACATCATCCCGCACACATGGGATGTAACCACCTTCGCCGATCTGGCCGAAGGACAGGCGGTCAATATCGAAATCGACACACTGGCCCGCTATCTCCAGCGGATGCGGGATGTGCTGGGGAACTGATCAGCGATCTGGCCGATCAGGCACCATTTCCCGCTTTCCTGCATTGGCTACTGCATGAAACACGCTGGTCATGCAGACAGTGTCGTTCCCCCCGCTTCATCGCACCGCCCGCTTGCCCGACGGCCGACTCCCTTGTTTTCGGCACATCAAGTGAGGGCACACGCGCGCACACTGAAACCCGCAGCTAGCCGTTTTTGCCCCGCGCTGGAGTGTCAACCAGTGCCAACCAACTGACAAGTGACTTTACAATCGGGCGCTCAATTTTCTGGCGCTCAATGTGATCACGGACTTGCCGATCACATTTCAGTGTGATAGCGGATTGCCATGAGCACCAACATCATCGATCGTGTCCGCGTCCTCGTCGAGGAAGGCAGCATCACCAAATCCGGCCTCGCCCGTGCGGCTGGCCTCCACGCCAACACCTTGCGCGATCTTGATTCGCCTGAGTGGAATCCGACGGCGGAGACGCTGCGCAAGCTCGAGGATTGGCTGGCCTATGGCTCCGACGGCTCGCCGATGGCGACTGCCGAGGAAATCATCGACGAGGCGCGCAACGGCCGCATGTACATCCTTGTCGACGATGAGGACCGGGAAAATGAGGGCGATCTCGTCATTCCCGCACAGATGGCGACGCCCGCCGCCATCAATTTCATGGCCACCCATGGTCGCGGCCTCGTCTGCCTGACGCTGACCCGCAGCCGCGTCGAAGCGCTTGGCCTCGACCTGATGAGTCGCGCCAATGGCACGCGGCACGAAACCGCCTTCACCGTGTCAATCGAAGCGCGCGAAGGGGTGACCACCGGCATTTCCGCTGCCGACCGCGCCCGCACCATCGCGGTCGCCATCGACAGTTCGCGTGGTCGCGATGACATTGTCACGCCGGGCCATGTTTTTCCGCTGATTGCGCGCGACGGCGGCGTCCTCGTCCGCGCCGGCCATACCGAAGCCTCGGTCGATATCAGTCGTCTTGCCGGGCTCAATCCGTCGGGCGTGATCTGCGAGATCATGAATGACGACGGCACCATGGCCCGGCTCGACGACCTGATCCCCTTTGCCCGCAAGCATGGGCTGAAAATCGGAACCATTGCCGATCTCATCGCCTATCGTCATCGCAACGACAGCCTTGTCGAATGCGTCAATGATGAGCCGTTCCAGTCGGATTATGGCGGCGACTGGCGGATGAAAAGCTATCGCAACAAGGTTGATGGTTCGATCAGCCTGGTCCTGCAAAAGGGCGCGGTCGATTCCAATGGCGTCACGCTGGTGCGGATGCATGCCATGTCCCCTTTCCATGATCTGCTCGGCGCACCCGGCCCGCGCAAGCGCCGTCTGCAACGCTCGATGGAAGCCATTGGCGCCGAGGGCTCGGGTCTGATCGTTGTCCTCATGCCGCCGCTGCCTGGCTCCGACGCCGCAGCCGCGCTGGCCGCGGGTGCCAGCCCGCCGGGCAGCATGGACTTGCGCGCCTATGGTATTGGTGCGCAGATTCTGGCAGACCTTGGCGTGCACAAGATGGAGCTTCTGACGCCGACCCACACCAACCTCGTCGGCCTTGAAGGCTATGGCCTCGAAGTCGTCGCCGAACGCAACATTCCCGGAGAAGCGGCATAATGGCTCATATCCTCATCGTCGAAGCCCGCTTTTACGACCATCTCAACGACATGCTGCTCGCCGGTGCCCGCCGCGCTATCGAGTCCGCAGGGCATACGCATGAGACGCTGACTGTCCCGGGTGCGCTCGAAGTGCCTGGCGCCATTGCTCTGGCCGCCGCCACCCATGACTATGACGCCTATGTCGCCATCGGCGTGGTCATTCGCGGCGAAACCTATCATTTCGAGATTGTCGCCGGCGAAAGCGCCCGGGCGATCATGGCCCTGACCCTTGACGGCCTTGCCATCGGCAATGGCATTCTCACCACCGAGAATGAGGAGCAGGCTATCCGCCGCGCCGATCCGGAGCAACTGGACAAGGGCGGCGGCGCCGCAGAGGCAGCGCTTGCCATGCTGAAGCTGCGCCAACGGTTCGACGCCTGAGCCGATGACGCCTTTGCCGCCCTCGCGCTATCGCATTGAGGAACGCGGCCGGCGGCTGATCGTCATTGACCAATGGGCTGGCAATGTCGAACTGACGGGGACCATGCCCGCACGGGCCGATGTGGTCAGGCCCGGCAAGGCTGCCAGCGTCGCGCCTGGCGCCCTGTCAGCCAAGGCAGCGTCGCATCAGGCGGCGGCCAGAGCCTCCGCTCGCCCGACCGCGGCAAGCGCGTCCTCCTCTCCCAGAATGGCAGGGGCTGCCGGTTCGGGCGAGGGTGCCAATGCGCTGACCAAGGCATTTTTCCGCCTGCAACCGGATGGGCGCGGTGGCGCCTCGCTCACCACACATCGCCTCTATGATCCGCGCGGTCCCCGCCTGATTGTGCTCACGGCGCCGCACCTCGCCCGACTCAATGGCCTTGCCATCGTTCTGGCCTTCTCGCTGGTGATGGCGCTGGGCGTGGGGTTGATCATCGGGTGGCCGGTCTTGCTGGTGCTGGGCTTCATCCTGTTCCGGCTGAACAACAGCATTCGCGACCGCATCGGCCAGTGGCTCGACAAGCTTGAATGACCGCTCCGGCTGCCAGCAGGCGGAGCGGTCATTCCGGAACTCAGGCGGCGGACGCTGCCGCAAGTGTGGGATAATCGGTGTACCCCTCGGGGCCGGTCGAATACCATGTGCGCATATTGTCCGGGGTGAGGTCAGCCCCGGCGCGCAGCCGGTCGACCAGGTCCGGGTTGGAGATATAGGGCCGGCCAAAGCTGATGCCATCCGCCAGACCGGAGGCGACATCGGCGGTCGCCGTGGCGAGCGTATATTCCTGATTGAGGATCAGCGGATTGGTAAAGACCTTGCGGATGTCGGGGGATACGGGCGGAACGTCGCTGGCCCCGAAATTGCCGAAAGTCTTTTGTTCGCGCAGCTCGAGGAAACCGATGTCGAGCGCCTGCAGCGCCTTGGCTGCGGCAGTGAACAATGCCACAGGCTGCTCATCGTCACACCCCTGTGTCTCGCCGTTGGGTGACAGACGCACCGACGTCCTGCCCGCACCGACTTCGCCGACCAGTGCTGTCGTCACCTCGCGCAACAGGCGAATGCGGTTGTCGATCGACCCGCCATAGTCATCGTCGCGAAAGTTGCTGTTGCCGCGCAAAAACTGGTCGATCAGATAGCCATTGGCTGCATGCAGTTGCACTCCATCAAATCCGGCGGACATCGCATTGCGGGCGGCGTTGACATAATCGCCGATCAACCTTGGAATTTCGTCCAGCCGCAGCGGCCGCGACTCGACATAAGGCTTTTTGCCGGTCGCGGTATGGGCATCACCCGGCGCGGTCGTCGCGCTGGCAGAAACCGGCTGGGCGCCGCCGAGAAAGTCCGGATGCACCAGCCGGCCCATGTGCCACAGCTGCAGGACGATCCGACCGCCTGCCTTGTGCACCGTATCGGTCACCGGTTTCCACGCTTCCACCTGTTCATTGTTCCAGATGCCTGGTGCGGCGGGCCAGCCGCTTCCTTCCTGGCTGATGCCGGTCGCTTCGGCGATGATCAGGCCGGCGCTGGCGCGCTGGGCATAATAATCAGCCTTCAAGTCGCTGATCGGCACGTGGACATCCCTGGACCGGCCACGCGTCAGCGGTGCCATGAGGATGCGGTTGGGGGCGGCAATTGCGCCAAGCTGGATAGGGTCAAACAGGTTGGGCATCGATCAAAACGTTCCTTCTCTTGTCTTTTCCGCATTCTCGCCGAGACAGGCGGTCAGGCAAAAGCTAGGAGCCGTGGCACAGCCACGCAAGCGTTTCCGTTGCGAAGAAAAACTTGTCACGGCATCAGTCTTCGGATGAGCAGGATAACGCGCCAATGACCCGGGATGCTCAGCGCAGCAGTGGTTCTCCACTTGCCTTTGTCGCCCTGCTGGGCGGCAATGCGGCGTTGGCCTTTGGCCCGGCCTTTGTCCGGGAAGCCGATGTCGGACCCGTGGCCGCGGCTTTTTGGCGGCTCGCCCTTGCGCTGCCGCTGTTGCTCGCCTTCGCCGCCTGGCAATGGCGCAGCCTGTCACGAAAGGCCGGGGCGCCCTTGCCTTGGCCGACCGGTTCCGTATGGGGTCTGGCCTTGCTGGGTGGCGTTTTCTTTGCTGCCGATCTCGGCAGCTGGCATCTGGGCATATTGCAGACCAAAATGGCCAATGCGACGCTGTTCGGCAATGCAGCCAGCCTGATTTTGGCCGTGACCACCCTTTTGCTTGCCCGGCGGTTACCGCGCGGTTTTGAAGGCCTTGCTC
Organism: Sphingomonas lacunae; assembly: GCF_012979535.1. NCBI lineage: Bacteria > Pseudomonadati > Pseudomonadota > Alphaproteobacteria > Sphingomonadales > Sphingomonadaceae > Sphingomonas > Sphingomonas lacunae. Next base: position 886,579 of record NZ_CP053015.1, on the reverse strand, counting down.
TGGTGCTGGCTTTTGCAGGGGCGGTCCTGCTGATGACCGAAAGCAGCCAGCAAGGGCAGGCCCGGTTGATCGGGGATCTCCTGTGTCTGCTCGCTGGCGTGCTGTATGCCGGTTACGTTCTGGCGATGCAGCGGGCGCGGGACAGTCTGCCCAGTTGGCCGACACTGGCCTTGTCGAGTGCAGCTGGAATTGTCCCGCTCTTTTTGTTTGCGACCTTGCTGGGAGAAAGGATCATTCCGGGGGACTGGACTGCCGTCTTGTTGCTGGCGCTAACCAGCCAGATTATCGGGCAAGGCTTGCTGATATGGTCCTTGCCGCATTTTTCGGCTCTGGTGGTGGGCCTGACTTTGCTCAGCCAGCCAGCCATCGCGGCCATGGCGGGGTGGATATTGTACGAGGAACGCCTCAGTGCGATAGATTTGGTTGGCGGTCTGATGGTTGCGGTGGCGCTTGTTCTGATTCGCTTGCCTCAAGGCGGCGGCAATGCCACGGCGGAACCTGCCCGCTAGCCTGTGCAGAGACAGGATTCGAAGGATGATCGCCCATGACCCCCCAGCCGATCCCCGCTGATCCCACACTCGACGAAATCCGCCTTGGCTTGATTGGTGACATCGCCGCCAATGCCGCTTTTGATGGCTGGACGGTTGCGGCGGTGACGGCTGCAGCCGACATGCACGGGGTTGATGCAGATCTGGCCCGCCTTGCCTTTGCCGATGGGCCGGTGGACATGATTGACGCCTGGTTTGCGTCGATTGATGCGCGCATGGAAGAACGCCTTCCTTCGGCCAAGCTCGCCGCAATGAAAATAAGGGAACGGATCACTGCCTTGGTGGAAGCGCGGATCGACATTATTGCGCCTGACCGTGAAGCGCTCCGTCGCGCCGCCACTCTTTTGGCCATGCCGCAGAATGCGCCGCGCGCGGTCCGGCTGGGCTGGCGGACTGTCGACCGGATGTGGCGGCTCGCCGGGGACACCGCCACTGACTATAATCATTATACCAAAAGGCTCACCCTCTCTGCCGTCTATGCATCCACCATGACGGTGTTGCTGGACGATGAGAGCGAGGACTTGACTGAAACTCGTGCTTTTTTGTCGCGCAGGATTGACGGGGTCATGCGGTTTGAAAGGTGGAAGGCCGGCTGGTCACGCGGATCGGACTATCGCCCCAGCCTGACCCGTTTTGTCGGGCGTCTGCGCTATCCCGCCAAGCGTTGATGCTGGGTCGGTGAGACCGGTTGGCCTGATGGTGCGACCTTCGTCTTTTGCTTCCCACCACCCCGCTTGTTTGATAATGGCTCGCAAATGCAAATGAGCCACCCCCTGTCCCTCGACCGGTTGCCGGTCGGCCGTGTCGCCCGCATTGCCCATATTGACTGGGCAAGGCTTGATTCAGGAGAGGCTCGCCGGATCCGCGAATTTGGCATCTATGAGGGCATGGATATAGAAATTTTGCACCGCGGATCGCTGTTCTTTCGTGATCCACTAGCCATTCGCATTGGTCGGATGCGCGTTGTGATGCGGGCAGTGCACGCAGCTGCCATCTCGTTGGTGGCACCCGAAGATGCAGCTCAAGCAGCGTCCTCACCTGTTGGAGGTCTGTCAGGCGCATGACCACGATACTCCCGTTGGTCGCGCTTGTCGGCAATCCGAATGCCGGCAAAAGTTCCTTGTTTAATGCCTTGACCGGTGCGCGCCAAAAGATCGCCAATTATCCGGGCGTCACCGTCGAGCGCCATTCAGGCCGGACCAAATTTCCCGATGGCCGCCCGGTTGAGCTGATTGACTTGCCCGGCACCTATTCTCTGACGCCTGGCAGTCCGGACGAAGAGGTGACAAAGGATGTTCTCCTTGGCCGCCAGGACGGCGAACGACGGCCGGACGGGCTGATCATTGTTGTTGATGCTGCCAATCTCGACAATCATCTTCGCTTTGCACTTGAACTGCTGGCGCTCGGTTTGCCAACCGTGGTGGCCCTCAACATGGTGGACATGGCGGAGCGGGATGGGCTGGAACTCGATCCGGTCCGGCTTTCGGCGGAGCTTGGGGTGCCTGTCATTCCGACCGTCGCTGTCCGGAAACGAGGGCTTGCCGAGTTGCAAGAGGCCCTGGCTTCGGTCGTTGATGGCGGAGTGACGGTCACGCAGCCAGTTCTGGATGAGCGCCAGCGCCGTGACCGCGCACGGCAACTGAGCGCAGCCGCCATCATTTCTGAAACCCCTCATCGTAGCTGGACACAGCGGCTGGACAGCCTGTTCCTCCACCCGATCTTTGGGTTCCTGATCCTGCTCGGTCTCTTGTTTGTCATGTTCCAGGCTGTCTACAGTCTGGCGGAAGCCCCCATAGGGTGGATCGAATCCGGGCAAGGGATGCTGGCGGATGCAGTCATCGCCGCGATGACTGACGGATTTTTGCGTAGCCTGATCGTCGAAGGCGTGATTGCAGGTGTTGGCGGGGTTGTCGTCTTCCTCCCGCAGATATTGATCCTCTTCTTTTTCATCCTGCTGCTCGAATCCACCGGCTATATGGCGCGTGCTGCCTTTCTGATGGATGGGCTAATGGCCAGGGTAGGTCTCTCCGGCAGGGGGTTCATTCCTCTCTTGTCCAGCTTTGCCTGCGCCATTCCCGGCATCATGGCCACGCGTGCCATCGCCGATCCGCGTGACCGGCTGACCACCATTTTGATTGCGCCATTGATGACCTGTTCGGCACGTCTGCCGGTTTATGCAGTGATCATCGGTGCTTTCATTCCCGCCCACCCTGTCGGACCGGGGGTCGGTCTGCAGGGACTGGTCCTGTTTGGCCTCTACCTGGCCGGGATTGTTGGTGCCTTTCTCGTGGCATGGGTGTTGCGCCGGACAGTGACAAAGGGTGCCAAGGGCGGGTTTCTGATGGAACTCCCCCGCTATCAGATGCCGCGCCCGGGCGATGTGCTGCTTGGCCTGTGGCAGCGGGCGTGGGTTTTCCTGCGTCGAGCCGGCACGATTATCTTTGTGACGACAATCGCGCTCTGGCTGTTGCTCAGCTATCCCAAGCTTCCCGATGGCGTGCCGGGCAGCCAGCTCGAATACAGTGCCGGCGGTCGGATCGCATCAGTTATCGAAGTTGTCACCAAGCCGATTGGCTTCAATCATGAAATCGCCATCGCGATCCTGCCCGCCATGGCTGCGAGAGAAGTCGCGGTTTCGGCCTTGGCAACGGCCTATGCGATTGAGGCTGGTGATGATGAGGATGCGACAACGACGACTCTCGCCAACAGCCTGTCGGAACGCTGGTCGCTGGCAACGGCCCTCGCCTTCCTGGCATGGTTTGTGTTCGCGCCGCAGTGTATTTCGACCATCGCGGTCGCCCGGCGAGAGACCAATGGCTGGAAATGGCCTGCCTTCATGGTTGGCTATTTGTTCGCGCTGGCCTATGTCGCAGCAGGGGTGACCTATTGGGTTGCCGTGGCATTCGGGCTGGGCTGATCGCTTCCGGCCGCAGTGACGGAGTGGAACGATAATGGCGGGCAGCGTCAACAAGGTCATATTGGTCGGCAATCTGGGTGCTGATCCGGAGGTCAAGTCCTTTCAGAATGGCGGGCGGATTGCCAACATCCGCATTGCCACCAGCGAAAGCTGGAAAGATCGTGCCACCGGTGAGCGCAAGGAGCGCACCGAATGGCATAATGTTGTCATCCAGTCCGAAGGATTGGTCGGCGTTGTCGAACGCTTTCTGAAAAAGGGCAGCAAGGTCTATATCGAGGGCTCCTTGCGAACCCGAAAATGGCAGGATCGCGACGGCAATGACCGTTACACGACCGAAATCTCTGTGGGTGTCGGTGGCGTTCTGACCATGCTTGATGGCGCGCAAGGCGGCGGCGCTGGCGGCGGTGCCCGTTCAGGCGGCAATTGGGGCGGATCGTCCGGCGGCAGCTCGGGCGGCTGGGACCAGGGCGGCGGCCCGGGTGGCGGCAATGATTTTGGTGGCGGCCGCAGCAGCGGCGGATCACCCTTCCCGGATGATCTCGACGACGAAGTGCCGTTCTGACCGGTTACCGATCTATTCAGGCCCGCTCAGCTTGTCCCGCAGTGCCGCGAGCGCGCCAAAGGCACCCGCTTCCGCTTCGCTCTGGACGCCGCGTTCCTTGAGGAAGGTATCGGCGTCGGGGTGGCGCGGGAAGGGGTAGAGGGCAAGATAGAGCGAGTCTGACAGCATGTCCCCGAGGTCCATCTTGGTACCGGGGGGGACGCCGATGATGTCGAGGTCTTGCTCGCCCAACTCAATTTCCGCTTCATTTTCAGCGGCTTCCAGCCGGGCTAGCGGAACGTAGCGCACCGCTATCGTCGATTCGACCCGCACCGGCAGCGGCAGGTCGGTGGCGACGCAGCGTTGCACGACATCGGCATCAATTGACCCGCTGACGACAAGGTCCTCGCCGTCACACACCAACTCGAGCCGCGCCTCGAACCGGTCGAGCGCAACAAGATCGAAACGGGTGGCAACCGCTACGCGTTCATCAGCATTGGCCACGATCTCGAGCGGGCCGGTCAGCCGCCTAGCCTCTGCGGCGGTGATCAGTCGGTGGAACCCTTCTCCGGTGGTCCCGGCATCGCCGGGCGCGTCGGCAGGGCGGTCAATGTCGCGATCTTCGGCCACAGCCTAATCCGCCACGTCGGGCAATTGCCCTGCCAGGATGGTGTCGGCCGACAGGGGGGACAGCGCGGCGGCAAAGGCGGCAAGCCGGGCGGCGGTCCGGTCAATTGCCTCCCCGGCATCGTCTCCGTCCCAGAGGTTTCGCAGAAGGATGGCGCGCAGTGCCGCGGCTTCACCCCCGGCCTCGCGGTAGACCGTGAGACGGCCGCCAAGGGCCGACATCATCTTGCCTACCTGCTTTCCGACAACAAGATCACCGGTGCCGATAAGCCGCAGCTGGCTGTCCATGTCATCAACGAACAATTCGGTGAGGTGGACGCTGGGCTGGGCCATGGCTGGATCAGCTTCGAGCCGGAGGAGGACATGGGCCAGCACGGCGGCGATCATCTCGAAGCGTCCGTCGAGCGTATCGGGCACGCCGCCCAGATACCATGCCGGGGCGCGGCCGCGGGCAACGATCGCCTCATAGGCGGGGCGATAGGCCTGACGAGGATCGGGCTGGCGGGCAAAGAGGCGCTGGAACAGGTTCATGACCGCCAGATAGGGGCGGTGCGCGCGCAATGCAAAGGGGCTGTCGGGACCGGTGTGCTGCCCCTTGTGCGGCAAGGGGCAGATGGCCTAAGGCTGCGTCAGGGCTGGTCGCCGTCGCGGCGACGGGGCAAAGCCCGCCAGCCCAACGCCGGCCCATCCGGCAGCCCAGGAAGGATTTGCGCCGCATGCGCTCTACCCGTGCCCTCAAGACCGCTCTCGCCCTTGTTCTGCCCGCCGCGCTGATGAGCAGCGGCTGCACACAGTTGCGCTCGCATCAGGGCTATATCGTTGATTCGCTTTTGCTTGATTCGGTGGCCGTCGGCATCGACAACCGCGCCTCGGTCGAACGGACGCTCGGCCGCCCTACCTTCGCCAGCCAGTTTGGCGTGGTTGGCGGCCAGTCACAGATTGTTACGGCGGATCAGGCCAGCGACTGGTACTATCTGTCGCGCAATACCCGCCAGCTTGCCTTTGCCAGCCCGCGCCCGGTGGAACAGATGCTCGTTCGCGTCCGGTTCGATGCCGCCGGCAATGTTGTCGCTATTGATCGGACCGGGGTGGAGACGGTTGCCAATATTCGGCCCGAATCGGACAGCACGCCGACACTTGGCCGCGAACGCAGCTTTTTTGAGGAATTGTTTGGCAACATCGGGACAGTGGGCGCAGCTGGCGCCGGCGGGCCCGGTGGTGGCCCCGGCGGCTGATTGCCGCCACGGCGCAACAAAAAAGGCCCCGGATCAGCGCTGCTCCGGGGCCTTTTTGTTTGCCTGATCTGGCCGGTCAGTTGGCGATGCCACCAGCGGCCAGTACGGCCAAGGTCACGAGTTCGCTCGCTGATGCCGCCATTGGCGCGATCTGGACCGGCTTTTCCATACCGACCAGCATTGGCCCGATCACCGAATCACCGCCCAGCTCGCGCAGCAGTTTGGCCGAAAGATTGGCGGATTGCAGGCCGGGCATCACCAGCACATTGGCCGGAGCGGAAAGGCGGGCGAAGGGATATTTGGCCAGCATCTTCATGTTGAGGGCAACGTCGGGTGCCATTTCGCCCTCATATTCAAATTCGGCCCCTTCGGCATCGAGAATGGCCACCGCATCGCGGATATTGTCCAGCCAGTTGCCCGGCGGGTTACCGAAGGTCGAATAGGAGAGAAAGGCAACGCGCGGTTCGTGGCCCATGCGGCGGGCGACAGCGGCGGTTTCACGGGCGATCTGGGCCAGCAGTTCCGCCGAAGGACGTTCATTGACCGTGGTATCGGCCATGAACACGGTGTGATGTTGCCCGACCAGAACATGGATGCCGAACGGAGTGCGGCCTTCGGCAGGATCCAGCACATAGCGCAATTCGCGCATTGTCTGGGCATAGGTACGGGTAACACCGGTCAGCATGGCATCGGCGTGGCCCATTTCCAGCAAAAGCGCGCCAAAAATGTTGCGGTCACGATTGACCATGCGCTCGCAATCCCGACGCAAATAGCCACGCCGTTGCAGCCTTTCATAAAGCCGGTCGGTCATATCCTGCACCAGCGGGCTGTGCTTGGCATTGTGCAGTTCGAAACTGTCGGGATCGGCGACGCCCAGTTCCTTGAGCTTGTCGCGTACACCATCGCGTCCGACCAGAACCGGAATGCCGTATCCGCCCTCGCGGAACTGGATGGCGGCGCGCAACACGACCTCTTCCTCTGCCTCGGCAAACAGGACGCGGCGCGGATTTTTCCTTGCCGCTTCATAGGCAAGGGTCAGCACCGACGTTGTCGGGTTGAGGCGGGCCCGCAGGCTCTGGCGATAGGCATCCATGTCCTCGATCGGCCGCTGCGCGACACCTGAGAACATGGCGGCACGGGCGACGGCGGCCGGCACAACTTCCATCAGGCGCGGGTCAAAGGGCGCCGGGATAATATACTCATGGCCGAAGCTGGCAGCGCGCCCGCCATAGGCCGCGGCCACTTCTTCGGGCACCGGCTCGCGCGCCAGCTGGGCGATGGCGCGGGCGGCGGCGATCTTCATGGCGTCGTTGATTGTCGTCGCGCGGACATCCAGCGCTCCACGGAAGATGAAGGGGAAGCACAGCACATTATTGACCTGGTTCGGGAAATCGGACCTGCCAGTGGCAATGATCGCGTCGGGTCGTGCTGCCTTGGCATCGGGCGGAGAAATCTCAGGGTCGGGATTGGCCATGGCGAAAATGATCGGTGCCTTGGCCATGTCCATGACCATGTCGGGCTTGAGCGCGCCTGCTGCGGACAGGCCCAGAAAGACATCAGCGCCTTTGAGCGCCTCTTCGAGGGTACGCGCTTCGGTCTTGGCGGCGTGGGCTGATTTCCATTGGTCCATGCCTTCGGTGCGGCCCTGCCAAATGACGCCCTTTCGGTCGCACATGATGACATTGTCGTGTCGCACGCCGAGCGCCTTTATCAGCTCGGTGCAGGCAATGGCGGCCGCGCCGGCGCCATTGACCACCACCTTCATGTCCTCCAGCTCGCGCCCGGTCAGCCAGGCCGCGTTGATCAATCCGGCGGCGGTGATGATGGCGGTGCCATGCTGGTCATCATGGAACACCGGAATGTTCATCCGCTCTTTCAGCGTCTGTTCGATGATGAAACAGTTGGGCGCTGCAATGTCTTCAAGGTTGATGCCGCCAAAGCTTGGCTCGAGCAGCTGCACCGCGTTGATGAAGGCCTCTGGGTCTTCGGTTGCCACCTCAATGTCGATCGAGTCGACATCGGCAAAGCGTTTGAACAGGACCGCCTTGCCCTCCATCACCGGCTTGGAGGCAAGGGCGCCGAGATTACCCAGGCCAAGGATTGCGGTGCCGTTGGAGATAACAGCAACCAGATTGCCCTTTGCAGTGTAGTCGTAGGCGGTGGCCGGATCATCGGCGATAGCGCGCACCGGGACGGCGACGCCCGGGGAATATGCGAGGGCCAAGTCCCGCTGGGTCGCCATCGGCTTCGAAGCGATGATCTCGATTTTGCCGGGGCGACCGTGGCTGTGGTACAACAAGGCTTCCCGATCGGAAAATTCATTCTTGGTGCGGTCGTTCACTCGAAACCCTCTCACAGCCTGCGCGACGCTTTCCGCTACGTTAGCGGCATTATGGTGACAGGGGCAATCGCGCTGAACAGGCGGATTGTCCAGCCCGCAGACATGCTTTTCTTGCAGGGAATTTGATGCGGCCTATGCTTTGCTTGGCGCGATGGCTCGGCTAGGGCTGGGGCGATGAGCGCAAAGGGGCAACCAACGGCACCGGCCGGCATGACACCGATGATGGTGCAATATCATGCGTTGAAGGAGCAGGCAGGACAATGCCTGCTCTTCTATCGCATGGGCGACTTTTTCGAGATGTTTTTTGATGACGCCAGGGTGGCGGCGCAAACCCTCGACATCGCCCTGACCACGCGCGGGGAATCGGGTGGCGAGGCCATTCCCATGTGTGGAGTGCCCGTCCATTCGGCCGAAAGCTATCTCGCAAGGCTGATCCGGGCCGGCCACCGTGTAGCCATTGCCGAACAGGTCGAAACGCCTGAACAGGCGAGAAGGCGTGGAGGCTCCAAGGCGCTGGTCGAACGGGCGATTGTCCGTTTTGTCACGGCAGGCACGCTGACCGAGGATGCGCTGCTCGACAGTCGGGTCAGCAACTGGCTGGTGGCGCTGGCCGAAGCGGCCGGGGAGCGCGCTTGGGCGGCTGTTGACGTTTCGACCGGCTGTTTCGAATTGGGCCCGTTGGGAGATGGGGTGGCTGCTGAACTGGCGCGCTTGTCCCCGGCAGAAGTGCTGGTTGCGGAAGGTGGTCCGATGGTGGCCGAAGTGCCGCCGGTGCTGTTGCATGAACGGCCACGGGGGGATTTTGATTCCGGGCGCGGCGCAGCCCGATTGACCGGGCTTTATGGGCTTTCGACGCTTGATGGACTGGGCGATTTTACCCGCGCCGAACTGGCAGCGGCGGGCGCACTGGTGGCCTGGCTTGACCGGGCAGGCGCCGGGCAATTGCCCTGGTTGCAGCGGCCAAGGCGCAGGCAATCGGGCGAGGCGCTGCTGATTGACGCGGCGACGCGGGACAGTCTCGAAATCACGCGCAGTGCCAATGGCGGCCGGGCGGGCAGTCTGTTGGCGGCGGTTGACCGGACCATCACCGGCGCGGGCGCCCGGCAATTGGCCGCTGACCTGTCAGCTCCCCTGACCGATGCGTCGATGATCAACGCGCGCCATGATCTGGTGCAATGGGCGGTGGATCAGGATGGGCAGCGCTTTGCCATGCGTGAATCGCTGGCATCGTTGCCCGATGTCGGCCGGGCATTGGGGCGCATTGTTGCAGGGCGGGGTTCGCCGCGTGACCTGGGTGCGATCCGCGATGGGCTCGATGGCGCTCGCTCGCTCCGCGAACGGCTGGGGCGACTGGCGGGATTGCCGGCGCTCCTCATTGCCTTGCTGCCTGCCTTTGACGGGCATGGCGCGCTGGTCGACGAATTGCAGCGCGCACTGGTCCCCCAACCGCCGACCGAAAGCGCCAGTGGCGGATATATTGCGGCGGGTTATGATGCCGGGCTCGATGCCCTGCGTGAGACAGCAGCGGGCGGGCGGCGCGCGATTGCCGCGCTTGAGGCGCAGTATCGCGACCGCACCGGCATCGCCTCGCTCAAAATCAGGCACAATGCGGTGCTGGGTTATCATGTCGAGGTGACGGCCAAACATGCCGATGCGCTGATGACGGCGGATTCCGGTTTTACCCATCGCCAGACATTGGCCGGGGTGGTGCGGTTCAACGCGCCGGATCTGGCCGAAGAAGCGGCGCGGGTGGTACAGGCCGGTGCCCATGCGCTGGCCGCGGAGACAGCGCATCTCGAAACCTTGCTGGCGATGGTGGCTGCACGGGCGGACCCTATTGCTGCCACTGCCGATGCGCTGGCCCGGATTGATGTTGCGACGGCGCTTGCCGAGCGCGCGGTCGAGGGAGGATGGTGCCGGCCCGAGATTGCTGACGAGCCCTGCCTCCATGTGTCGGGCGGGCGGCACCCGGTGGTCGAGGCTTCGCTGGCGGCGCAGGGTGAGCCCTTTGTGGCCAATGACCTGGCCCTCGCGCCCGAAGACCGGCTGTGGTTGGTCACCGGCCCCAACATGGGCGGCAAATCAACCTTCCTGCGGCAGAATGCGCTGATCATCCTGCTGGCACAGGCGGGCAGTTTCGTGCCGGCGAGCCGGGTCAGGCTGGGTCTGGTTGACCGGCTGTTCAGCCGGGTGGGGGCGTCCGACAATCTGGCGCGGGGGCGATCGACCTTCATGGTCGAGATGGTCGAGACTGCGGCAATATTGTCTCAGGCCACCGAACGCAGCTTTGTCGTCCTCGACGAGGTTGGGCGGGGCACATCCACCTATGACGGTCTGGCGCTGGCCTGGGCTGTGGTTGAAGCGGTGCATGAGGTGAACCGCAGCCGTTGCCTGTTCGCGACGCATTATCATGAGCTGACCCGGCTCGCCGAACGGCTCGACGCACTGTCGCTGCACCATGTGCGCGCGCGCGAGTGGAAGGGTGACCTGGTTCTCTTGCATGAGGTGGGCGAGGGGCCGGCGGATCGCAGCTATGGGCTTGCTGTTGCACGGCTCGCCGGTGTGCCTGCACCGGTGATTGCCCGGGCAAAGGAAGTGCTCAAAAAGCTGGAGGCAGGCAAGGCCCAGACGGGAGGGCTTGCTGCTGGACTCGATGATCTGCCGCTGTTTGCCTCGCTGGCGGAGGCGGAACCGCAAGAGACCGATCCCCTGCGCGAGGCGCTGGCCGCCCTAGATGCGGACAGCTTGACACCGCGTGAGGCATTGGAAGCCATCTATAGGCTCAAGGGGCTGGCGGTCGACGGCGGTCGGGCCTAGATCAGTTGCATGGCTGACCGTTTCGCCTCCCTGCCAGACCGCCGCGCGATCATCGATCGTCGCGCACTGGCGGATGTGCTCGACGAATTGGGCACGAGCGAACAGGCAACAGCCCAGAAACGGGCGTCATTGGCGATTTTGCTCAAGGATGCGCTGCGTGATGGCCGGACGGAGATTGCCCGGCGGCTCGCGCAGAGCCCGTCGCGCGGACGCGAAGCAACATCGGGGCAGGCGTTCCTGATCGACCAGATCATCCGTCTGTTGCATGATTTCACCGTCGGTTACCTCTATCCTGCGGCCAACCGGTCTTCGGGGGAACGGCTGACGCTGATCGCGGTGGGCGGTTACGGCCGGGGGGAGATGGCGCCGCACAGCGACATCGACATCGGCTTCCTGACACCTTTCAAACAGACGGCCTGGGTCGAACAGGTCATCGAATCGATGCTCTATACCCTGTGGGATCTCGGGCTTAAGGTTGGTCACAGCTCGCGCTCGCTAGACGAAATGGTCCGCATGGCGCGGAGCGACCTCAGCATCCGCACCGCCTTGCTTGAATCGCGCTATATCTGGGGTGACCGTGCGCTTTACGAAGAGGCAACGGCGCGGTTCCTGGCTGAGGTTGTGAGTGGGACGGAAAAGGCGTTTGTCGCGGAAAAGCTGGCGGAACGCGACGAGCGGCACAAGCGCATGGGCGACAGTCGTTATGTTGTCGAACCCAATGTCAAGGAAGGCAAGGGCGGGCTGCGTGACCTGCACACCTTGTTTTGGATCGGCAAGTATCTCCACAAGGTCCGCACTGTGGGTGAACTGGTCGACAGCGGCCTGTTGACCCGGGATGAGCTGCGTCAGTTCGAGAAGGCCGAGAATTTCCTGCTCGCGGTCCGCTGTCACCTGCATATCCTTACCAACCGCGCAGAAGACCGGCTGACCTTTGACGTGCAGCGGGAGATCGCGGCGCGGATGAATTTTGCCGACCGCCCCGGCAAGTCGGCGGTCGAGCGGTTCATGCAGCTCTATTTCCTGCATGCCAAGACGGTGGGCGATGTGACCGGCGTGTTCCTCGCCCATCTCGATGACCAGCTGGCCCAGCGGGGCCGCCGTTTCCTGCCGGCCTTTGTCCGGCGGGTCCGCAAGCTCGAAGGGTTTGAACTTGATCGCGGGCGTATCACCATTCCGTCAGACGACTGGTTCCAGACCGACCCCGTCCGTCTGATCGAGCTGTTCGCCCTGGCCGACAAGCATCAGGTGGAAATTCACCCGACAGCGATGCGCGCAGCGCGACGCGATGCCGGCATGATTGACGCAAAAGTGCGCAAGGACCCGCGCGCCAACGCCCTGTTCCTCGATATTCTGACCAGCCGGAACAACCCTGAAACCGTCCTGCGATGGATGAATGAGGCGGCGGTTTTCGGGCGGTTTGTTCCGGATTTCGGGCGGGTGGTCGCCCAGATGCAGTTCGACATGTATCATCATTATACGGTCGATGAGCACAGCATTCGCGCCATCGGGCTGCTGGCCCGCATTGAAAAGGGTGACCTCAAGGAAGATCACCCGCTGGCAACAGTCATAATCAGCCAGCTGGTTTCGCGGCGCACCCTTTATGTGGCGGTTCTGTTGCACGATATCGCCAAAGGCCGTGGGGGTGACCATTCGGTCCTGGGCGCGGAAGTGGCGGAACGGCTGTGCCCGCGTCTGGGCCTGAGCCCTGCGGAAACCGAAACCGTATCCTGGCTGATCCGGCACCATCTGTTGATGTCGGCCACCGCGTTCAAACGCGACCTGGCCGACTTCAAGACCATCCTTGATTTCACCAGAGTCGTGCAGAGCCCCGAGCGGCTCAAGCTCCTGTTGGCGCTGACCGTGGTCGATATTCGGGCCGTTGGCCCCGGCGTCTGGAATGGCTGGAAGCGACAATTGCTGACCGACTTGTATGACAGCGCCGAGGAAGTGCTGCGGCTGGGCCACAAGCAGCGTGGCCGGGATGCCCGCATTGCCGAGAAGAAGACGGCGGTGGCCGCGGCACTGGGCATGGACGGAGCCACTTTTGTGCCGCTTGCCCGGCGCATGACCGACAGTTTCTGGATTGCCGAGCCGGCAGATGTCGCGGCCCGCAATCTGGCAATGATTGGCCATGGCACCCAGGACGGTCTGGCGATAGAGGCCAGCTTTGATGCCGAACGGGACGCGACACTGGTTTCGGTCCATGCGGTTGACCATGCCGGGCTGTTCTATCGCATCGCCGGGGGTATCCATCTGGCCGGGGGCAACATCATCGATGCGCGGGTGCACACCACACGCGATGGCCTCGCCATCGACAATTTCCTGGTGCAGGATCCGCTCGGGCGGCCGTTCAATGAAGACTCCCAGATCGCCCGACTCAAACAGGCCATTGCCGATTCGCTGGCGAACCGGCATCGTCTGGTCGACCGGCTGGTCGCCAAACCAATGGCGCGCGCTCGGGCTGATGCATTCCGCATCGAACCATCGGCTATCATCGACAATATGGCGTCGAACCGTTTCACGGTGATCGAGGTGAATGCGCAGGATCGGCCTGCGCTGCTCAACCAGCTGGCCTATGCGCTGTTCCAGTCAAAGGTGATGCTGCACAGCGCCCATATCGCCACGTATGGCGAGCGCGCTGTCGATACATTTTACGTGACCGATCTGCTGGGCGGAAAGATCGAGAACAAGACCCGGCTCAAGACACTTGAAAAACGACTTGTCGATGCCGCAGCCGGGGTGATCACCGAAGAGGGACGGGCCGCCGCCTGACCGACTCCGAGCCGCTGCGCCTCGGCAGCGCGCCGCCGCGTCGCCAGTTCAGCGCTGGCCGGTCAGCAGCGCAGGTGTTTGCGCCTTGCCGGCCTCCCGGTTTTCTCCCGGCTCGATGATGGCGGCTGTCTCGATCAAATCCAGCGCCCGACGGGCGTCGTTGTACCGGCGGGCGTCGTCCAGCCATTGCCGGATCAGTGCGTTGTCGGCGCCAGGCAGGGCCATGACTTCACCAATGGCCTCATCAACCCGCCCGCCTGCGATGGCCCGCTGGGCGCGTTCAAAGCGGCGGACTGGTGCCGCGCTGGGGGCATCGGCCGGGCGAATCACGATCAGGCCGGACAGGCTGTTGCCCATGCGGGTCAGCCAGCCAGCATTGCTGTCGGCCATCGCAACCGGGCGCATGGCGTCCAAACGCCGCAGGAGATCTTCCTGTGTAACCGGTCGTGCAGAGGCGCTGAGGATTGACTGGACAGCATTGGGCTGGCTTTCACCAAAACGGATACGCAGCTGTGCCTCCATCGGGCCAAGCGGCAACCCGCGATCGAGCGCGCGGCGCGCTGCAAAGGCGACAAGGATCGCCTCAGCCTTGGCAGCATTGCCCGAAGCGCTTTCGGCGGTCATCGAAAGGCGAGCGAGCCGTTCTTCTATCTGGGCAATGCGGGCTGTCATGCTGCTGGCATCGGTATTGGTCACAGGTTGTGGCACAAGCGGTTGAGGCGCGGTGGCGACTGGTCGCGCCAGCGGCACCTTGTCACCGGCAGGCAGCAGGGCTGCCGGCGCGGTGCCGCCGGATTGCCGCACCGTCTGCTCATTATAGTAGAGCACCATCCAGCCGCCGCCGACAGCGCCCAGGATCAACGCCAGCAACAGCGCCACCAGCGTCAGCCGCCATTGCGAACGGGGACGGCCCTCCACCGTGGCGGGATAGATGATCGGCTCTGCGACATCGGCGATATTGTCCTGAAAAGCTGTGGTCATGGTTTCGTTTATGCCCCGTATGGCTTTCATCCGCCTTCATGGCACAGCTTGGCGGCCATCGCCACCATCTCCCGGTCATCTGGCATCCCACAGATGCTGACAGACGCCCAGCCCTTGCCCAATGTCCGGGCCACCGGATCGCTGATTGCCACGATTCTGAGTCTGTCGCGTGCCGGTGCAAGTTCGGCCAGTCGGCGAGCTGCTCGCTGGCTGTGAACCAGCACAACCGCAGGTCCGGCGAGCAGTTCCTTGGCCACTGGCAGTCGGCGGGCATGATAAACCGTGACTATAGTCAGATGCAGTGACGCCGGCGGGTCAAGCGGGGTGCGATCTTCACCCGCCAGCCACAGCATCTTTGCGATGGCATGGGCCGCCGCCTCCTGCAACACGGCCTGCGCCCCGCCTTGCCCGATATGCTGTACGCTCAGTCCCGCCGCTGTGGCCGCTGCGGCGGTTGCCGCTCCGACGCACCAGACCGGCAGCGCGGCCAATTTCTCCAGTCCCGGTCCGGCAAAGCGGGGTGCATTGGCGCTGGTCAGCAGCAAGGCATCAAAGTCTGCCGGGTCAGCCGGGGTCCAGGCGATTGGCCCGGCAGCGAACAGCGGCACTGATACCGCATCCAGTCCTGCCGATCGCACCCTCTTGGCTGTATCGCTGGCTCCCGGTTCGGGTCGCAGGATGATCAGCGGCAGGGGTCGGCGCATTGCTGCCTCAGCCAGCGAACAGTCGCCGCACGGCGGGTGCGGCTCGATCCAGCATGTCGTGCGCCAGCACTGCCGGGGTCAAGGCGTCGGAGATCAGCGCGTCGGTCCTGACGACATCGCTTCCATCCATGGCATAGATTTCCCCCCGCAGCCGCATTGCGCCATCCGCTTCGATGGTGGCCAACGCTGCGATGGGTGAACGGCAATCGCCGCCAAGGGCGGCCAGCAACGCGCGCTCTGCCTCGACACAACGGCGGGTAGCCTGATCATCGACAGCGCAGACGAGGGCGCGGACATGGGCATCATCGGCGCGCACTTCCAAGCCGACTGCCCCCTGTGACGGCGCTGGCAGCATGATATCTAGCGGGATGGCGTGACCCGTGTCATGCATCCCCAACCGGTCGAGCCCGGCGGCAGCGAGCAGGGTCGCATCAGCATCGCCCGCCGCGATCTTGCCCAGCCGCGTGCCGACATTGCCGCGCAGCAGGGTGAGCTTAAGGTCGGGCCGCAAGCGGAGCAATTGCGCGCTGCGGCGCGGGCTTGAGGTGCCGATTGTCGCGCCATGTGGCAGCGCATCGATGCTGCTGGCGCCTACGAGCCGGTCCCGGACGTCGGCGCGTGGCAGCATGGCGGCGATTCCAAAGCGGGTGGGACGGATGGTTTCGACATCCTTCATCGAATGAACCGACAGATCAATGTCACCATCGGCGAGCGCCCGGTCGAGTTCGCGGGTCCAAAGGGCTTTCCCGCCAACCTCGGCCAACGCCCGGTCCTGTATCTTGTCGCCGGAGGCGACCATCGGCACCAGCTCGATCGCGTCAGCGGACCAGCCATGCGCGGCCAACAGGGCATCGCGCGCCATCTCTGCCTGGCGCATGGCGAGCGGGGAGGCGCGGGTCCCCAGCCGCAACGGACGATCGGAAAAGGGCTGATTCATGCCATCTCGCCTAGCCCGACTTGCAGGGTGAGGGAAGGGGGGCGTATGGAGAGCCCCCATCGGGGGTAACGAACGGACAGCATGGCCATCATTCTCGGGCTGGAATCAAGCTGCGACGAAACGGCAGCGGCGCTGGTCACATCAGACCGGCGTATCCTCGCGCATGCGCTCGCAGGGCAGGCTGAGGCCCATGCCCCCTTTGGCGGCGTGGTCCCGGAGATCGCGGCGCGGGCCCATGTCGACAAATTGATGCCGTTGATCGAGCAGGCTCTGGCTGACAGCGGAGTCACACTCTCGGACGTGGACGCCATCGCGGCCACTGCCGGGCCCGGCTTGATCGGCGGCGTGATGGTCGGCCTCGTCACTGGCAAGGCGCTGGCCCATGCCACAGGCAAGCCGCTGATCGCGGTCAACCATTTGGAAGGCCATGCGCTGAGCCCGCGTCTGGCCGATCCGGATCTGGCCTTTCCCTATCTCCTGCTGCTTGTATCGGGTGGCCATTGCCAATTGTTGCTGGTCGAAGGTGTTGACCGGTATCGTCGGCTGGCGACGACTATTGATGATGCCGCGGGTGAGGCGTTTGACAAGTCGGCGAAGCTGTTGGGTCTGCCTTATCCGGGCGGTCCGGAGCTTGAAAAGCTGGCCGCCACCGGTGATGCCGCATCTGTACCCTTGCCCCGGCCGTTGCTGGGCAGCTCCGAACCCCATTTCAGCTTTGCCGGGCTCAAGAGTGCGGTCGCCCGGGCGGTGCATTCAGGCGAGCACCGGCCACAGGATATTGCCGCCGCCTTTCAACAGGCGGTGGTGGATTGCCTGATCGACCGGACTGGGCGGGCGATTAAGCGAGCACCGGGAGCAACGGCGCTGGTGGTGGCTGGCGGCGTCGCGGCCAATGGCTCCATCCGTGCCGCGCTGACTGGTCTGGCAGCACACTATGGCCTGCCCTTTGTCGCGCCCCCCATGTGGCTGTGCACCGACAATGCGGCGATGATCGCCTGGGCCGGGGCGGAGCGTTTTGCTGCTGGCCTGACGGATACGCTCGACGTCCCGGCCCGTCCGCGATGGCCGCTCGATCCCGATGCCGAAACGGTGCGCGGTGCGGGGGTAAAGGCATGAGCGCTGCCCAGCCAATCGGTATCATCGGCGGTGGAGCCTGGGGCACGGCGCTGGCCCAGATGGTGGCCAGCGATGGCACAGCTGTGCGCCTGTGGGCCTATGAGGCCGAGGTGGTGGACGCTGTCAACCGGAACCATGCCAATCCGCTGTTCCTGTCGGGTGTAGCACTGCACGCCTCGATTGTCGCGACCGGCGCCATGGCTGACCTGCAGGATTGCGCCGCTGTGCTGGTAGTTGCTCCGGCTCAGCATCTTGGCCGGCTGATCGGTGAGCTGCCTGACCATGGCCAGCCATTGATCCTGTGCAGCAAGGGCATGGAGCAGGGCAGTGCCCGCCTGATGAACGAAGTGGTGGAGGCTGTCGGCTGGTCGGGGCCTGTCGCCGTGTTGTCCGGGCCGACCTTTGCGCATGAAGTCGGTGCCGGTCTTCCGGCTGCGGTGACTCTGGCGGCACAGGACCGCGCAACAGCTGAGGGTCTCGCCGCCCTGCTGGCCCGACCGGCTTTCCGCCCCTATGTTTCGGATGATGTCATTGGCGCCGAAATCGGCGGGGTCGTCAAGAATGTCCTCGCCATTGCCTGTGGCGTGGTCGAGGGCGCGGGTTTGGGTCAGAACGCCAGGGCCGCCTTGATCAGCCGGGGCTTTGCCGAAATGACACGCTATGGCCTCGCGCGTGGCGCCCGACTGGAAACACTGGCCGGTCTGGCTGGTCTGGGAGATCTGGTGCTGACCTGTTCCTCCACCTCGTCCCGCAATTTTTCGCTGGGACGCGGGCTGGGTGAAGGCCGCGATGCCGCCAGCCTGATGGCCGACCGCCGCACGGTGGCGGAAGGGGCATTCAGCGCGGCGGTGCTGGTTGCTGATGCCGGCGCACGTGGTGTCGACATGCCGATTTGCCATGCGGTCGCGCGACTCATCGCCGGTGAAGTGGCAGTGCGCGAGGTCATCGGCGAACTTCTGTCGCGCCCGCTGACAGGCGAAGGCTGGAACCGGCTTGGCTGATCCGGTGGCCCCAGCATCCGCACCGCCGGCGGCGAGCGAGGAAGTCGAGGCTCTCGCCAAGGGCGGGCGGACGAGTGTGTTTGGCTTCATCCTGCGCCTGGTGGCGCGGTTGCCCTTTCTCTATTTCGCAGGCCGCTGGTATGGCCCCGAAGCCCTCGGACGCTTTGCCTATGCTGTGCTGGTCGTCGAATTCGCGGCACAGCTGGCGACGCTCGGGCTCAAGCGCGGTCTGGCCCAGCAATTGTCGGCGACAACGAATACTGATGACCACGCCAATATCGTGTGGGACGCGATGCTGGTCACGCTGCTCGCCTCGGTGGTGCTGGCGGCGCTGTTGATCGCCGTGCCGCAGGTCATGTTCCCCAACAGCGGCATCAACCAGTTTGACCGGCTGTTGCCGCTGATCATCATTGCCATTGCCGGGACAGACATAGCGCTGGCGGCGCTGGCCTATCGCTACAATATCGGGGCGACTGTATGGGCGCGGGCGATTGTCGAGCCGTGGGCCATCAGCATCGCGGCCTTTGCTTTCGCCTTTTATTCGCTCAGGGATGGGCTGATCCTCTCCTATGTTGTGGCAATGCTCGCGGCCTGGGTAACCGCGCTTGTGCCCTTGTTCCGCAGCTATGGCCTGCCGCGCGCGTGGGATCTGCATCCGTTGCGCCTTGTCACTCTGGCGCGGGACAATCTGCCCCTCGCGGGCGCCGATGCGATCGAATGGGGTTCGCGACGCCTTGATCTTGCGGTGCTCGGGCTGTTTGCGTCACCAACAGTTGTCGGCATCTATTATGTTGCGCAACAGGTCGCCTCGCTGCCGCAAAAGCTCAAGTCCAGTTTTGATCCCATTCTTGGCCCGGTCATATCGCGTGGGGTGGCCGAAAACCGGCTGAAGGATGTGGCTGCCCAGGTGGCGCAGGTCGGATTTTGGGTGCTGGCGGCGCAGACAGGCGTTGCCCTGGCGCTGGGCATTCCGGCAGAGGCAGTGATGGGCCTTGCCGGTCCGGGCTTTGTCGCGGGAGCGGGCGCCCTTGCCCTGTTATTGGCGGCGGAGGTGGTCGCCTCAACCGCGGTGACCAGCGAAGCGGCCCTTGTCTATCTCGCACCGCGCCGCAACCTCATATATTCGCTGGCGATGATCACCCTGCAGGGCGCGTTGAGCGTTGCCCTATGCTATGCGATTGCCGTCGGTGACATCCCCGAAATTTGGCATGCGGTGGCTGTGGCGGGTGCGCTTGTCATTGCACTGGCGACTGCGTCTGTCATCAAGGCTCACAGCCTTGCCCGCCTGTGCGACGCACCGGTGCATGGTTGGCGAGCGGCGTTGTTCTTTGCTGCAGGTGGAGCGATGCTGTTGGGCTACGGCGCGACGCAGTTGCCCGAATGGGCGGAATTGATCCTTGGCGTGCCCATTATCCTGGGCATCTATGGCTGGATCATCTGGACCCGCGGCTTTGGTCCGGCAGACCGGGCGCTGCTCAAATCCGGAAAGAAAGGCTGAACGGCTCAGCCCAATTTGGTATCGACCAACGCGCGCAAATCCTCCTGGGCGCGGGGACCGACCTGGGCAATGATCGAGCGGGCACACACAGCGCCCATGGTCAGGCACTGGTCGATCGACCGTCCTTCGGCCAGCCCCGCCAGCACACCTGCGGCGAACAGGTCACCAGCGCCAGTGGTGTCGACCACCTTGTCAATCGGCTCGGCGGCCACATGGGTCACGACGCCGTTTTCAACGGCACAGGCGCCATGTTCTCCACGGGTCGCGATCAGCAGTGGCACCTTGGCAGCCACGGCGGCGACCGCAGCATCAAACTCTTCTGTACCTGCCAGTGCAGTGATCTCGGCTTCGTTGGCAAACAAAATGTCGATTTGACCGGCCTCGCTCATCTGGCGGAAGTCATCGCCATGCAGCGCCACGACAAAGCTGTCTGAGAGGGTGAAGGCGACCTTGCGGCCTGCCCCCTTGGCCATGGCGATGGCTTCGGCCATTGCTTCGCGCGATGCATCGGCGTTCCACAGATAGCCTTCGAGATAGAGCACTGCGCCGTCGGCGATGACTTTGGCATCAAGCGCCTGTCGGCCAAGATTCTGCGAGGCACCAAGGAATGTGTTCATCGTCCGCTGACCATCCGGCGTCACGAGGATCAGGCAGCGTGCGGTCGGCGGCTCGGCCGGACCGACGGGTGTTTCGAAATGGACGCCAAGCGAGGTCAGATCGTGGCGGAATACCTTGCCCAACTGGTCATCGGCCACCATGCCGATAAAGCTGCACGTGCGGCCCAATGCGGCCATGCCGGCGAGGGTATTGGCTGCTGAGCCACCGGACATTTCTATGCCGGGACCCATGGCGGCATAGAGATTCTCGGCTTCACCGGTATCGATGAGCCGCATCGAGCCTTTGTCGAGACCGCGTTCAGTGATGAAATCATCTTCGGCGCGGGCGATCACGTCGACAATCGCATTGCCGATGGCGACAACGTCGAAACGCGGGGTGCTGGTCATGGACGGGGTAGGCTCCGGTTGATGTGCCGCAGTGGCAAAGTCCGCGCCTTAGGCCAAGTGGTGGCGCAGGCCAAGGGCATCGGATGGGCTAAAGCGCAGTTGCGTCTCAATGGCTTGCCATCGCGCCATTGACCTTTGCTCACCGGCGGGGGCATGTCTCCCGCGATGCTTTACGCCATGACCCTCGCCTTTCGCCAACTTGGTCATCCGGCGACGTTGCGGCTTGTCCTATGGGTCGCATTGATCACTCTGCTTATCTTTGCCGTCCTGGGCCTCTTGGGAGGCTGGGCGGCCCAGCGCTGGATCCTGCCTGCCTTGACCGACAATGCCGGCGGATGGGTTGGAGCATTGTTGCTCATTCTGTACGTGCTGGCGGCTTTTTTCCTGTTCCGCAGCCTTGCCGTAGCCGTGATGGGCCTGTTCACTGATGGCATTGTCGCTTCGGTGGAGGAGGAGCATTATCCAGAAGCAGCAGCCCGCGCTCGTCATGTCTCCTTTGCCATGGGCCTGCGCCTGGGCCTTGCTTCGCTGGGTCGAGCCATTGGCTGGAACCTGTTGGCCCTTCCATTCTA
Organism: Sphingomonas lacunae; assembly: GCF_012979535.1. NCBI lineage: Bacteria > Pseudomonadati > Pseudomonadota > Alphaproteobacteria > Sphingomonadales > Sphingomonadaceae > Sphingomonas > Sphingomonas lacunae. The sequence continues at coordinate 864,968 of NZ_CP053015.1, read as the reverse complement.
CATCGCCCTGATAATCACCGGCATTGGTCCCTTTGTCCTGATGTGGCTGGTCAATGCCGTACTGCTGGCGCGCGATTGTGAAGCCATGGTTGCCGCTCGACACCCTACAGGCCCATCGCGTCCGCTGGACAGCCGCCGACGCTGGTTGCTTGGCCTGAGCACATCGGCACTGTTCCTGATTCCTGTCGCCAACATCTTTGCCCCATTGTTCGGGGCCGCGCTGGCGGTCCATTTGTTGCACCTGCCCCCGCGTGCAGCCCATCCGGAGCATCGCTCGTGACCAGACATCTCCGTTCCCTGGCAGTCCTTATGTTGCCACTGACGCTCGCAGCTTGTGGCGGGGCAACGGCCACTGGCCCAGCCGGTCGTGGTCCGGTGACGGCGGGTCAATTGCCGCCAACCAATCTGCATCGGGACGGAACCTTGCCGGGCCGCACGCACAATGACGCTGGTGGTGGCGGACAGGTAATGGGCCGCACCGCGGCCCAGTTGATTCGCGATTTTGGCACGCCCCGGCTTGATGTCACCGAAGGCCCCGCACGCAAGCTGCAATTCGCCGGGGATCGGTGCGTCATGGACGCCTATCTCTACGCTCCGCGCGCGGGCGCAGAACCGGTCGCCAGCCATGTCGACACGCGCAGTCCCGACGGTGCCGATGTTGCCCGTGACGCCTGTATCGCCACCTTGCCCAGGCGCTGAGTCAGGACAATTGGCCGAGTGCCCAATACGCGGCATCGGCGACCACCGGGTCGGCGTCTTGAGTCAATTGATTCAGCTTCGGAGCCAATGACGCGTCGCCACTGTTGCCCGCTGCGATGGCTGCGTTGCGTACCATGCGATTGCGGCCGATGCGCTTGATGGGTGATCCGGCAAAGATGGCGCGGAATGCGATATCGTCCATTGCCAGCAAGTCGGCCAATTTGGGCGCTACCAGTTCGGCACGGGGCAGGAAAGCGCGATTGGCTGCCGCGCTTTGCGCAAACTTGTTCCATGGGCACACCGCCAGGCAATCGTCGCAGCCATAGATGCGATTGCCGATGGCGCGCCGGAACTCGTGCGGGATAGGCCCCTTATGTTCGATTGTCAGATAGGAAATGCAGCGTCGGGCATCGACGCGATAAGGGGCGGGAAAGGCGTCGGTCGGGCAGGCGCGCTGGCAGGCGTCGCAACTGCCGCAACTGTCGCGACCGGACACATCAGCTTTCAGGTCCAAACTGGTGTAGATTGCACCAAGGAACAACCAGCTGCCATGCTCGCGACTGACGATGTTGCTATGCTTGCCCTGCCAGCCAAGGCCCGCCGCTTCGGCCAGGGGCTTTTCCATCACAGGAGCGGTATCCACAAAGACCTTCAGCGGGGCGTCGGGTGCCATCGCCACCATGTCGCGCGCCATGGCTTTCAGCGCGCGCTTGACGACATCATGATAGTCCTGCCCCTGCGCATAAACCGAAATGCGCCCCCGGTCGGTCACCCTTTCCAGTGCCAGCGGGTCATGTGCCGGCGCATAACTCATGCCCAGCATGATGACGCTTTGGACGTCAGGCCACAGTCCCCGCGGGCTGGCGCGTTCATCGGCCCGGCTTTCCATCCACAGCATGTCGCCATGACATCCATCGGCCAGCCATTGGCGAAGCCGCTCGCCGGTGCGCGGGGCAGCGTCGGCACGGGCGATGCCGCAGGAAACAAAGCCATGCGCTGCGGCAAAGGTCCGGATCCTGCGGGCCAACTCTGCTGGATCAGTGCGTTGCGGGGCGAGGGTGGCAGCTGCCGTCATGAGATTCTTTACATCCGGCTTGTAATGCGAAGCATAATCCGCTGCATCATGGCGCGGGTCGCGCGATAAAGCGACGGCAAATCGGTCCGTTGCGCAGGGACAGTGGGGGCTGGATTGGACGAAGCGGTTGTTATTGCCAAGGGGCTCGGCAAGAGTTTCGGCGGCTATAGAGCGGTCGAAGGCATAGACCTCACCATTCCCAAGGGCGCGATTTTCGGTGTGCTGGGGCCCAATGGCGCGGGCAAGACGACGACGCTGAGAATGCTGCTCGGCGTGATTGACCCGGACAGTGGCGAGCGGCGCCTGCTGGGTTCCGACCGTCCGCGCAGTGTTGCGGCACGGGTCGGTTATCTGCCCGAGGAGCGCGGACTCTACCCCGGCATGTCAGCGCGCGATGCCATTGCCTTCATGGGCGCGCTTCGCGGATTGCCCTGGAAGGAAGGACGGGAGCGAGCTGACGAACGCCTGGCGACGCTCGGGCTTGCCCATGCCACTGGCGAGAAGATCCGGAAATTGTCGAAGGGCATGGCGCAAATGGTCCAGGTGGTCGGCGCGCTGGTGCATGATCCCGAACTGATCGTGCTCGACGAGCCCTTTTCCGGTTTGGACCCGGTCAACCAGGGCCGGCTGGAGAATCTGATCCTGGCACAGCGGGACCGGGGGGCAACGATAATCCTGTCGACCCATGTCATGGGGCATGCGCAGCGCTTGTGCGACGGGCTGGCGATCATTGCCGGCGGTCAGTGCCGATTTCGTGGCACCGTCGACGAAGCGCGGGCGATGTTGCCGCTTGGTGTCCGCTATCGACCGCGTCTGACAGGCGATATGGCATCGCTGGCGGCGATGCTCCCCGATGGCGCCGAACAGCGTGACGGAGAATGGCATTTCAACTTGCCCGACGACGGTGTCGAGCCGTTGCTGACCGCGTTGGTCGCCGGCCATCACGGAGTCGAGGGCCTGTCGATTGAACGGCCCGGTCTGCATGAGGCTTTTGTCCGCATTGTCGGACAGAGCCGGGATGAGCGCCATGGGGAGACCCGGACATGAACCTGTTCCGCGAATCACTGGTCGTTGCCCGGCGCGATTTTCTGTCGATTGTCGCGACACCGACGTTTCTTCTGTTCCTGCTGGCTCCGCTGCTGATGGTCGGTTTTGCGACCATTGGCGGCGTAAGTGCGGGGCAAGTTGTCAAGAATGCCGAGGATATGGATCGGCTGATGATCATTGTGCCCGCCATGGAACGGCCCGCCTTTATCGAAACGGACCGCCGTTTGCGCAGCCTGATGCGCAAGCCGCCACTGGTAGAGGTGCGCGATGTCGCCAGCACCAGTGAAGCGGCGATCGCCCGCTGGCGTGACGATGGCGCGGTGCTTGCCATATTGACGGGCACGGCGGCCAATCCGGTGATTGCCCAACGGGACAAGCAAGGCGCCGCTGGCACCTACCTCGCCACCCTGGCAGAAGCCGTTGCGCGCGAAGGCCTGACCGGGGCGGCCGATCCCGCCGCTGCAAGCCGGCCACGTTTCACTGAACTGGAAGCTCGCGGGCCAGGCAAGGCAGCGCGCTCGGCGCTGGCTTATGGCGCGGTGTTCACATTGTTTCTGCTGACCTTGTTGCTTGCGGGCCAGACGGTCAGCATGCTGGCCGAGGAAAAAGGCAACAAAGTCATAGAGATATTGGCAGCTGCCATCCGTCTGGAAAGCGTCTTCTTTGGCAAGCTGCTTGGCATGCTGGGCGTGGCGCTGCTGTTCATCGGCTTTTGGGCTACCCTCGTCGGCCTTGGTGCCGGCCTGGTGCTGGTGCAGGCACCCGCCGATGTGCTGGCAACGCTGACGCTGGCGCCTGCCTTGGGCTGGCCCCTGTTCCTGATACTGGGCCTGCTCTATTTCCTGATGGCCTTCCTGCTGCTCGGTGCAGTGTTTCTGGGCATTGGCGCGCAGGCTGGCACGGTGCGCGAAATCCAGTTGCTTTCGCTGCCCATCACTTTCCTTCAGGTCGGGATGTTCGGCCTGGCCAGCGCCGCCGCCAATGCCCCCGGAACCCAATTGGCGACGATCGCGCAATGGCTGCCCTGGTCCTCGCCCTTTGCCATGGCCGCGCGTGGCGCGACTGATGCCTCGCTGTGGCCCCATGTGGTTGCGCTGGGTTGGCAGGCGCTGTGGGTGGCCATCACCATTTGGCTGTCGGTCAGGATATTCCGCGCCGGTGTTTTGCGTTCGGGCGGCAGCTGGTGGCCGTGGGGCAATCGCGCGTCGGCACCTGTCGCGGAGGACAGGGTGGCCACATAGTTGACAATCATGTCAACAATGGCATTCTTGGCAGCAAGAACAGACTGGCAGGCCCGTATCGCGGGGATTCGCCGGCGCCCCCCCGACCTATGCTTCCGGAGAGAATGCCATGGCTACTGCACCTGCCGAAATGCCCGTTTCCGAGCGGTTTGAAGACGTTACCCTGCCTGAATTGTGGGGTGAAGATCGCTGGCGTGAACCCTTTGCGGCATTGCGTGCCGATGGCGGCATCCATTATTTCGAGGATTCGCATTTCGGCCCCTATTGGGCGATCACCACCGCCAAGCCGATCATCGAGATTGAAAGCCGGGCCGACGTCTTTTCGTCCGAAGGCAATTTGGGTGGCATCACCCTTGCCGGCCAGGGGATTCAGAATCTCCAGTCCTACGAAGTGCCAATGCCGATGTTCATCGCCATGGATGAACCCAAGCACAGCGAACAGCGCAAGACCGTCGCGCCTTCGCTCGGGCCGTCGCCAGTCGCTGAAATGCGCGCCGATGCTATTGCCCGCACAGGCGCCGTGCTCGACGAACTGCCGCTCGGCCAGACATTTGACTGGGTCGACAAGGTGTCGATGGAATTGACCACCCAGATGCTGGCACGATTGTTCGACTTCCCGTGGGAAGACCGTCGCAACCTGGCGATCTGGTCCGATATTCTCGGCGACATCGAGAGTTTTGCCGACGAGGAAAAGCGCAAGCACCGTCTGGGCGTGGCCTATGAGATGGGCGCTGCCTTCCACGCGCTGTGGGAACGCAAGAAGACCCAGCCACCGGGCAAGGACATGACCTCCGCGATGCTGCATTCGCAGACCATGAGCAATATGGAAGAAGGCGAATTCATCGGCAACATGATCCTGCTCATCGTCGGCGGCAATGATACGACCCGGCACAGCATGTCGGCCTATGCCCACACGATGAACATGTTCCCGGGTGAGCGTGACAAGGTTGAAAATGACCCGTCGATCATCGCCAATGCCGTGCAGGAAATCGTCCGTTGGCAGACACCGCTGGCGCACATGCGTCGTACCGCGCTGAGCGACTATGTGCTCGACGGTCATCAGATCCGCGCTGGGGACAAGATCGGCATGTGGTATGCCTCGGCCAACCGCGACGAGAGCGTGTTCCCCGATGGCGAGACGATCAAGGTTGATCGCGAGAACGCCCGGCGTCACCTGTCCTTCGGTTATGGCATCCACCGCTGTGTCGGCGCCCGCGTCGCCGAGCTCCAGTTGCAGGTGCTGATCGAGGAAATGAACAAGCGCCGCCTGCGCGTCCATATCGAAGGCGAGCCGGACTATAATCCGTCCTGTTTCGTCCATGGCTATCGCCACCTGCCAGTCAGTCTTGAGCGCTACTGACTGAATAGGCAGCGGACATGCATTCGGCCCTTGACGCAACCGCGCCAAGGGCCGACCTGTTTCCGGCATGACCCAAGACAGCGATTCCATTGACTCCGTCACCGTCCGTCTGAACCGTCGAGACCTGGTCGGCGGGACACTGATTTTGGGCGCCACTTTGGCAATTGGTGCAACCAGCGCCTGCGCGCAGGAAGCACCACGCTTTCCTGTGCGTTTCAGTGACGCTGAATGGCGTCGTCGCCTGACACCGATGCAATATTATGTTCTGCGTCAGGAAGGGACCGAACGGCCTTTTGCCCACCCGCTCAACAATGAACATCGCGCCGGTCGCTACCTCTGTGCCGGTTGCGCCAATCCTCTTTTCTCCTCGGCGACGAAATTTGACAGCGGAACTGGCTGGCCGAGCTTTTTTGCACCACTGCCCCGCGGTGTGGAGACATCTCGCGATTTCTCGGCTGTCTTTCCCCGCACCGAAGTGCATTGCGCCCGCTGCGGCGGGCACCTTGGCCATGTCTTTGACGACGGGCCGCGCCCGACCGGCAAGCGTTATTGCATGAACGGCTCTGCGCTGACGTTTCGCCCTACGGCGGCGGCCGGGTAAAAGGTGCGCCGACGAGCAGCTGTTGTCTCTGAAATTTTATTTCTCGACTTTGATTGCTTTGTTCACAGGCCACGCCTATATGGCGAGGAGTGAAAACGATGCACGGGCCCAATGCCCGGCATGATACGGCAGCGTGATTGCCCACCCGAGACAGGGTGAGGCCAGCCGGACACCGTTTTCGCCATCCAAGAGATTGTCCCTATCACGCGGGTCGGTTTCAGACCCGCACGCACGTGCGCCCTGTCTGGCCCCCCGCCGCATTTGTGCTGGCGATGCCTGTGCAGAGCGGACGCTCGTGCACCACGAAAGACTACACCCATGACTACTTTCCAATCACTCGGCCTGTCCGAACCCCTGCGCAAGGCGCTCGCCGCCAAGGGCTATGAGACGCCGACACCCATCCAGCTTCAGGCCATTCCGCCGGTTCTCGAAGGTCGCGACCTTTGCGGCATCGCACAGACCGGGACAGGCAAGACCGCTGCCTTTGCCTTGCCTAGCCTCGACTGGCTCGCTCGCAATCCGGGTCTGCCGCCGAAGCGTTCGGCCCGAATTCTTGTGCTTTCGCCGACCCGTGAACTCGCTGCCCAGATTGCCGAGAGCTTTCGTGATTATGGCCGCTTCCAGCGCCTTTCGGTCGCCTGCGTGTTCGGCGGCGTGCCCATCCAGAAGCAGATCCGCGCCCTGGTTTCGGGCGTCGACGTGCTCGTCGCCACGCCCGGCCGCCTGCTCGACCTGATTGACCAGCGCGCAGTACATCTCAAGGGTGTCGAAATCTTCGTCCTCGATGAAGCCGATCAGATGATGGATCTCGGCTTCATCGTGCCGATCCGCAAGGTCCACGGCTTGCTGCCGCAGCAGCGCCAGACCCTGTTCTTTTCGGCCACCATGCCAAAGGCGATTGCCGATTTGGGCAGCGCCTTCCTGACCGATCCGGTCAAGGTGTCAGTGACCCCTGCTGCAACCACGGCGGAACGCGTGCGCCAGCTGGTGACTTTTGTTGACCAGAAGGAGAAAGCCGCGCTGCTCGCCATCGCCCTCAAGCAGGAACCGATCGACCGGGCGCTGGTATTCACGCGCACCAAACATGGTGCTGACCGGGTGGTCCGCCAGCTCGCCGCCGTTGGCTTGGGCAGCGTTGCCATTCATGGCAACAAGAGTCAGGCACAAAGGACCACAGCGCTCCAGGCATTTCGTGATGGTCGCGTGCGCATTCTGGTGGCGACCGACATTGCCGCGCGGGGCATCGATGTGTCGGGTGTCAGCCATGTGTTCAACTATGAGCTGCCCAATGTACCTGACCAATATGTCCACCGCATCGGTCGCACGGCCCGCGCGGGTGCGGAGGGCGTCGCCTACAGTTTCTGCGCCGGGGACGAGAAGCCCTATCTGCGCGATATCGAACGGCTCACCCGCATCAAGCTGGAGGTTGTGCCCTTGCCCGAGAATTTCGTGGCACAGGTGAATGCCATGCCAAAACCGGCTCCGGCCCGTCCCGAACGGGACCCGCGTGCCGGCAATCGCGGGCATTCCGGAAGGGGGCAGGCCGCGAACCGGCGAGAGGAGGGGGATCGTCCGCGCAACTACAACCGCCGCAAGGGCCCGGTTGGCGCCCATCGCGGCAAGGTGACGCGCGCCGGTTGACTATGGTCAGGGCTTGATTTGCCAGGCGCGCAACTGTGCGCCCTGCCCCAGCGGTAGCGGATCGAGCCCGTCCAGCGCCTCTCCCCGGCTCAGTCGTGCGGCCAGGCCATCGGGTGCCACCCGCCGAAAGGTGGCCGTTTCCGGCGCATGTGGACAAATGACGATCAGGGTCGCTGCGCTGCGTCGGGCCATTGCCTGTGCCTGGTCTGCAGGGCCGATAAAGGTGTTGATCGTCATTGCCATGGCCGCATTGTTGCGATGGTGGCCAGTGGCGACCACGCTGTGTGGAGTACGTTGCAGCAAATCCGGACCGATATCGAGCGGAGCAAGGATGGTTGTGGTGGGCATTGCGTTGAGTGCCGCGACGCTGACCGGATCGACGCAGCTGGTACCCAGTCCGCCATTGCCGCCGGCCGCGGCCGTCGAGGATGATGGCGCTATGGCGCTGATCATTATCGCCGCAGCCATGCCAGCTAGCGGGGGCACCGCGATGAAAGCTGCGAGTGATGCACCGATGCGTGGCACTGTGGATGTCATCGCCCTGGCGCGATCCCACAGCATCAGGCCCAGCGCGGCACAGCCGGGCAGTGCGATCATCTGGGCGGTCGACGCGGTGCGCAGCACCATCAGTGACAACAGGCCTGTGCCAAGCAAAGTTGCACAAATGATCAGCCAGCGATGCCGTGATTCCTCGTCCGATGCGGTGCGCCACGCCATGATGCTCCCGATCAGGCCGACACATGTCGGGCCAATGGCAAATCCCGAGACCCTGTCGAGCGGGTTCCAAAGTGGCAGGCCTTCGCGGACATGGTCATACCAATAGGCCTTGACCACCGGGTCGAGGGCGGCAAACGGACCGGCCGTGCAGCCGGGTTCGATCAGCAGCAGCGTCGCACCAGATGCCGCACCGGCAACGCCCAGCATTCCGATCCGCCACCACCGGGCCTGCGCTCCTGTCGGCAGCCAAGGCATGACTGTTGCAAGCAACAGCGCCGCGACGCCCAGCGCACCGAGCCAGGGCAGTGACAGCGCATCACACCAGCTTTCAGTCAACGAGGACACACCGCGTGTTGCCGTTTGCAATGCGATCGCACCCCCTGCCAACGCCACCATATAGGCCTTTAGCCGCAGGGCGGTGCCGGGCCGGTCGGTCCAGGCCCAGTCGAGCGCAAAAAGGGCTGCGAACAGGGCAACCGCAGGCAGCCCTTCCAGCGAAATGGCCAGATGCGTGGCGGCAAACAGGCCGGCCAGCATGCCCCGCAGCGCCGTCGCCGGGCGCAGCATCAGATGCACTATCGCCAAGGACAGCAGGACTTGCGCATTGTGGTGGTCGACGCGCAGTGGGGTGAACTGGTAAATGATGACATAGTTTGTCGCCGCCAGTGCGGGCACAAGCAGGGTCAGCCGTTGGTCACCCAGACTGGCGGCACAGCGCACAAGCAGGGCAAACAAAAGGCCCAACAGCGCCAGTGGCCACAGGCAGGCAATGATCCGTTCAGCCAGATCGGGTCCGGTCAAGGGGGAGAGGAGGGCGATCCCTGTTGCCAGCGGCAGATCAATCAGCCGCGACCAATGCATCAGCCCGCCGCCGCCGGCCGGATTTATGCGATATTGTGAAACATCCCACCAGCTTTGCCCGCCAAGCAGGTCGCGAACTTGCACCAGTCGCAATGCGTCGTCAGGGTTGTTGGTTTGCAGCGTGGCAATATCACCCCACTGGGCGAACAGCAGCAACCCTGCCGTCAGCAGCCACAGCAACAGCGCTACGCGCGATGGCGTCAACCATGACAAGCGTTCCGTATCCATGGGTTCAGGCACGGAAGACGACATGACGTCGCAGCATGTAGGTAGCTTGAAAACTGACGATGATCGCCGCCAGCTTGGCCAGGCGCGGGTCAAATCCGGCCATATCGGCCGCTCCGACGATTGCCATGGTTATGGCAAGGCCGACCAGCGCCGATCCGACGAACAGCGCCTTTTGTGCATTGCGTTGGCCGGTACCGCGGGCTGCCGCATTTTCGGCAAATACGGTCCGGCTGGAAATGAGCCAGTGCACGGCAATGCCGGTGCAATAGCCGATTGCCGATGCCATCACCGCCGCCATCCCCATATGGAACAGCAGCATGAACAGTCCGGTGTCGGTCAGCAGGGCAATGATGCTCGCCAGCAGATAGCGCAGCCAGGTAACCTCACCCCGCATGGCCGCGGTCATCAGTGCAACCAAACGCGCGATGATTCCCCGCTGCATCGCCGTCCCTTCTGTGGTCACCGGATCAGGCTGCCTTGGCGACACGGGTCGGCACGTCGCGGACAGAGGCCAGGGCCGCCTGTTCGCCTTCGCTGCCACTCTCATGATATTCGGCATCTTCATTGACGCCCCAAATGTCATAGACGCGTTCGCCGGCGATGATGTTGCGCACCGTCAGCATGGCGGTCATCATCGCATGGTCCTGGTTGTTGTAGCGGTGCATGCCATTACGACCGACCATGTGCAGCGTCGGATAACGGGCTTCGAGTTCGTCACGCATCTTGGCGACATTGTCGGCATAGGAATCGTCATAGACCGGGTAGGCCTTTTCCTGACGGACCACGACACCGCCGACCACATCCTCGGCCTTGGTCAGGCCAAGAATGGCCAGCTCCTGAGTGGCGAGCCTGATGAGCTCCTCGTCGCTCGACGACCACAGCCCATCGCCTTCGAAGCAGAAATATTCAAGGCCGACGCAGGCGAGACTTGGGTCGGGCACCATCTCGGGCGACCAGCTGCGGAAATTCTGAACGCGGCCGACCTTCACCTTGCTGTCGTGGATATAGATCCAGTTGTCCGGGAACAGGTCTTCCGACCGGATCATCAGCGCGACCGTCAGGAAGTCGCGATATTTGAGGTCGCTTGCTTCAGGCAGCGTCACCGGCAGCGGGTGGATGCGCGCTGCCAGTTCGCGCATCGGCGCGGAGGAGATGACATGGGCGGCGTCGATCGTCACGGTCGAACCGTCGGCCTTGCTCGCGGTCAGTTTCCAGCGGCCGGTGCCCTGGTCTTGCGTCAACTGCTTGAAGGCATGGCCCATCAGCACATGGTTGCCGCCGGCGACGACCTTGTCGCGCGCCGCTTCCCACATCATGCCCGGCCCCTGCCGCGGATAGCGGAAGGTTTCGAGCAGCGTCTTGGTCTGCATCCCGTCATTGGGCGCCTTGTTGAGGCCGAGGCTGCGTTTGAGCCCGTCCATCACCGCCGCGCCAAGGCTCAACCCCTTGATGCGCTGTGCTGCCCAGTCGGCCGACATTTCGTCGCAGGGCATGCCCCATACCTTTTCGGTATAGGTCTTGAAAAAGATCGAATAGAGCTTGTGGCCGAACTGGTTGACCGTCCAGTCCTCGAAACTGCGGACCGATGTGTTGGGCAGCAGCTTGGCCTTGGCATAGCTCGCCATGCACAGCGTTGATCGGACGATGCCGAGGTTGAACAGCGCCTCGAACGCGCGCAGCGGATAGCTGTAGAATTTGCCTTCGTAATAGATGCGGCTCATCCGCGGCCGCTGGATGAAATCGTCGGGCAGAATTTCGTCCCACAGATCGACGACTTCCTTGGCCTTTGAAAAGAAGCGGTGGCCGCCGATGTCGAATCGGAACCCCTCATGCTCCACAGTGCGGCTGATACCGCCGACATAGGTCTCGTCCTTCTCGATGACGGTGACCTTGTAGCCTTCCTTGGTCAGGAGATAGGCGGCGGTCAGGCCGGCCGGCCCCGCGCCAATGATGGCGACGTCGGCGCTGGTCGGTTTGTGGGTCATCGGGATGGTCCTTCCTCAGCAAATTTGGTCTGCTTCCGGAATGAACGAAGGTTTCTAAATTTTGGTTAACAGCGCGGTAGGACTGTTTGCCAAAGTGCAAATTCAGGGCCGGTGGGCGACAAACCACATCTCTCGCCTTCCCGGGCAATCGAGCACCACCAGCAGGCGCCAGCCGCGATAGCCATCGGCCTCGCGCATCACGGGTGCCTCGCAGGAGGTGTCCCACCAGCTGAACTGCCGCCCCTCACCCATGAAATCAAACTGTACCGGGGTAACTTCGGATGGCCGGATGACATCCATCACCCTTTGCCGGTCACGGGGTGAGGGCTCCATCCGCATGTAGATCCAGCGGTCTGACACCATACCGAAATCGTCGGACAGCATCTGGTCTTCGCGCATGTCGGGCACAAAGCCCCAGACTTCCTCGAACAGGGCCGCGTCTCCCTTTTGCAGGAGCGCGGTAACTCCGGAGACAAGCATCAAGGCGAGCACCGGCAGCGCGGCACAGCCAAAGGGAAGGGTCGCCAGCCCGAGCCATTGCACGGGCCGCTTGGGTCGCCAGACAAAGGCGGCGATGGTTGCCACCACCGCCATGCCCAGAAAGATCAGGCCGATCAGCGGGATGAACAACAAAGTCCACATCAACCCGCTCCCATCACCTGCCTCAGTGGCGGAAGTGGCGCATCCCGGTGAAAACCATGGCAAGCCCAGCCTCGTCCGCCGCAGCGATCACCTCCTCGTCGCGCATCGAACCGCCCGGCTGGATGACCATCGTCGCCCCGGCCTCAACCGCCGCCAGCAAACCGTCGGCAAAGGGGAAGAAGGCATCCGACGACACCGCTGAACCGATCGTCCGCGCCTGCGCCCAGCCGAATGTCTCGGCGGCTTCCTTGGCCTTGGCGGCGGCGATCCGTGCGCTGTCGCGACGGTTCATCTGGCCGGCGCCGATCCCTGCCGTTACGCCATCCTTGGCATAGACGATGGCGTTGGATTTGACATGTTTGGCGATTGTCCAGGCGAACAGCGCGTCGTCCAGTTCCTGGGCGGTCGGCTGCCGCTTGGTGACGACCTTCAGGTCATCGCGGCCGATCCGGCCATTGTCGCGGGTTTGCACCAGCCAGCCGCCGGCAATCGTCTTCATCGTCAGGCCGCCACGCGCCGGGTCGGGCAGTTCGCCGGTGAGGAGCAGGCGCAGATTCTTCTTCTTCGCAAAGATCGCCCGCGCATCGGCATCGGCATCGGGCGCGACGACGACCTCGGTGAAAATGTCGGTGATCGCTTCCGCCGTCGGCCCGTCGATCAGGCCATTGACCGCGATGATGCCGCCGAAGGCCGAAACGCTGTCGCACTCGAACGCCGCCTTGTACGCCTCGGCAATCGTCGCGCCGGTCGCCACGCCGCACGGATTGGCATGCTTGACGATGACACAGGCGGGGCCGGCATCCCGGAATTCGGCGACCAGCTCCAATGCGGCATCGGCGTCGTTGAGGTTATTGTAGGAAAGCTCCTTGCCCTGCACCTGTTCGGCCTGACCGATGCCCTTGGCGTGCGGACCGTGCGGGACATAGAATGCCGCCTTCTGGTGCGGGTTCTCACCATAGCGCAGCTCGCTCGACAGCTGGCCGGTCATCGGCAGCGTGTCGGGGAACATCTTGCCCTGGTCGGCAAAACCGAACCAGCTGGCGATCATCCCGTCATAGGCGGCGGTATGGGCAAAGGCCTTGGCGGCCAGCATCTTGCGGAAGGCAAAGTCGGTCGATCCGTCACCGGCGATGATCGCGGCATAATCGGCCGGGTCGGTGACAATCGCGACATGGGCGTGGTTCTTGGCGGCGCTGCGCACCATCGCCGGGCCGCCGATGTCGATATTCTCGATGATGTCATCGCGTTCGGCGCCACGCGCCACGGTCGCGGCAAAGGGGTAGAGGTTGACGACGGCGAGATCGATGGCGCCTATGCCATGTTCTTCCATGGCTGCGACATGGCTCGCCTCGTCACGCACGGCGAGCAGGCCGCCATGCACCATCGGGTGGAGCGTCTTGACCCGTCCGTCCATCATCTCCGGAAAACCGGTAAGGTCGGAGACGTCCCGTACATCGAGTCCTGCATCACGCAACGCCTTGGCTGTGCCGCCGGTCGAGACCAGGTCGACACCCTTGGCCGCCAGAGCAGTGGCCAACTCGACAAGGCCGGTCTTGTCGGAAACGGAAAGCAGGGCGCGGTGGATGGTCACGCGGTCGGACACGGGGAAACTCCTTCAGATTGAACAGTGGTGCGTCGGAATCAACCGATGCAGCGCAACAACCAGCCGACGCTTGCCCCGCCTGCGGGGGTCGTGCCGGTCAGTTCGAGTTGATAGGTCGGGGTAGGGCGGCCATCGCCATCGACCCACAGGCTTTCCTCGATCCGCATGCTCGCTCCGGCGCAACGCAATTGCCACATGGCACCATTGGTGATGCGGAGCAGCGCGGCCTGACCGTCGGCGGTCATGCTCGGCTCGATATCGGGGCCGAGATGGAAACGGATGACAAATTCGAGCGCGTCGCCGCGGCGTTTTCGCCCCTGCGGCACCAGCATGTCCTCGCCGCGCAACTCCTTGCCGCTGTTGGCCAGAATCAACAGACGCCTGTGGGCGAAGCCGTGGCGTTTGACGTAGCCGTCATGACTGAGTTCCAGCCGGCTCGCCCCGCCGCCCTCGCCGCTGATTTCGCGCCGGTCTATCTCGACCTGCGTCACGCCCTTGCCAAGGGTGCCGTCGGGCAGGATGGCGGTCGAATTCTGGTCACCCAGGGTCAGCGTCGAATGCGCCGCTGTGGTCCTCAGGCCCCTTGCCAGCTCGGCCGGGATCAGCGCGCCGGCGAGCGCCGCGCCGCCGCAATTGACAATCAACCGGTGTGGCCCGTCGGAAAATTCGATGGCGAGGGTGGAGGCGCAGCCCGCGTCTGTGGCACGCGCCACTGGCGGCGGTGCCGCATCAACCTGCAACAGCGAACGACCGGCGGTCAGGCGCTGATAGCCCCAGTCGCGTGCTTGTCTCAGGGGACGCGCGCGTATGCCGCTGGCCTTGACGATCGCGTCGACCGCGTCCGGCCGCATGGCCCCGCTGCCTTGCCAACTGCCCAGACCACCATCGCCGTGGGTGAGCGCCGTCAGTGCGGGGACCGCGACCGCCAGTGTTTCGTGAATCCATGCGGGTGCGTCCAGGCGGCGCAAGGCATAGACCCGCACGAGCATCGAAAGGACGGCAATGGCGTCGGCTTGCATGGCCGGCGCGCGGCTGATCGTCCCTCCGTCGGCATAGAAACAGCCCAACAACGCCCGGCGCAGACCAGCCTCTCCAAAGCTGCGGCGTGGTTCACCGCCCGGCAGCGACAGGCCCGCCGCGACGATCCCGGCCCAAGCGACAAGCTGTGGCACGCCCGGGCGGACGCTGTCTGCAGTACGGTCGAGGTGACGCGCGGTTCGGGCAATGCCATTCAGCACCCGGCTGCGGTGGACATGGTCGTCGGTGCTCAGGAGGGCCGGCGCATAGGCCAACCAGAAGAGGATGCGCCACCCGGCATTGTCGGGTCGCCACGCGGGCTCGGCGATTGTCTCGTCATGGGCTTCAATCCACCGGCGCTGCAACGCTTCGGCGATGGGTGCGACATCGGTGCGCGTGCCCGCGCTGGCCAGATCGCGCAGCCAGGCAAAGCTGTGAATATAGTCGGCAAAGGCTGGCGGGACCGGCAGATTGGCAAAGTCGAGCCGTGCCGTCGGCAATTTCAGCCCGCGGTACAGGAAATGCCCCGCTCGCAGCGCCTTGCCCGCCATCGGGTCGCCGGGGATCGGGTCCTCGGGCACGCCGAGCAACTTGAGCGGAAAACGCCCGCGCAGGCGCAGGGCGTGCAGAGGGGTCCGCCAGGTCAGGCGATAGAAACGGGCGGCAATGCGGTCGGCGAGGCTGGCTCCTCGATCTTCGGACAGGCGGATGAGCCGCTTGCCTGTCTCGACCGAATCCCCGCTGTCGAACCGGTCGACATCATTGTGGACAGGCGTGGGGCCGCGATCAAGCTCCCCGGCGGGGAGTTCTGAGCCGCGAGCAGGCGGCGCAATGTCCGCCTCATGTCTCATGCGCCGCGCAGGGCCTTGATGTTGCCGGCATAATGCTCCGGCCCGCCGCGGAAGGTCGCGGACCCGGCAACCAGCACATCGGCACCGGCAGCAATGCACATCGGCGCGGTTGTCGCATCGACGCCTCCATCGACCTCAAGGTGCACGTCGAGCCCCCGCTTGTCGATCATGCTGCGGATCGCCTCGATCTTCTTCAGCTGGCTCGAGATGAAGCTCTGGCCGCCAAAGCCGGGGTTGACGCTCATCACCAATACCAGATCGACCTCTTCGATCAGATAGTCGAGCATCTTGGCCGGGGTTGCCGGATTGAGGACGACGCCGGCCTTTTTCCCCAGCGCCTTGATCGTCTGCACCGTGCGGTGGCTGTGCGGTCCGGCTTCCGGGTGGAAACTGATGATATCGGCGCCCGCTTCGGCAAAGGCCTCAAGATAGGCATCGACCGGAGAGATCATCAGATGCACGTCAAAGGTCTTGGTCGTGTGCGGGCGCAGCGCCTTCACCACCATCGGGCCGATGGTGATGTTGGGGACAAAATGACCGTCCATCACATCGACATGGATCCAGTCCGCCCCGGCCGCGTCAATTGCCCGCACTTCCTCACCCAGCCGGGCAAAATCGGCGGACAAAATGGATGGGGCGATCAGGGTGGGGCGTGGGACTGTCATGGTTAAGCAAGGGCCTTAGCGACGATGCGAATCGCGGGCAACATCCATCACCGACAATAAGTGGCAAAATCACATTATCTTGTGGATGGATGGGGCTGACACCACCACCGCTGGCTCTCGTCGGGTTACAGCGCCCTGACAAAACCCCGACCCGCCGGAGGGCAGGCCGGGGTGATTGATTGTCTGTGGCCGGTGATCAGTCGGTGGGGAAGCCCCGCTTTGCCAGCAGCGCCCGGACATCCGGGTCACGGCCACGGAAGACGCGATAGGCCTCGGCCCGGTCGGTCTCGTTGCCGGTCGAGAGCAGCACGGTGCGGAACCGGTCGGCGACCGTGCGGTCCCATGGCCCGCCGGCTTCCTCAAAGGCCGCCCAAGTGTCGGCGTCCATCGTTTCCGACCACAGATAGCTGTAATAGCCCGCCGAATAGGCGTCGGAGCTGAACAGGTGGCCGAACTGCGGCAGGCGGTGGCGCATGACGATCTCGCGCGGCATACCCAGCTCCGCCAGCGTCTCGCGCTCGAACGCGGCAATGTCGGTGACCGGCGTCGAACGATTGTGCAGCTTCATGTCGACAATCGCGCTCGCCAGATATTCAACCGTCGAAAAGCCCTGGTTGAACTTGTCGGAATTGCGGATCTTTTCGACCAGCGCTGCCGGCATCGGCTCACCCGTCTGCCAATGGGTGGCAAAGCGGTTGAGGATCTCCGGCGTCAGCAGCCAATTCTCGTTCACCTGGCTCGGATATTCGACAAAGTCGCGCGGCACCCCGGCGAGATCGGGATAGGTCACATCCTGCAACAGATAGTGGATGCCGTGGCCGAACTCGTGGAACAGCGTCGACGCGTCATCAAGGCTGATCAGCGTCGGCGCGCCATTGGCACCGGGGGTGAAGTTGTTGTTGTTCGAGGCGATGGTGGTCGACGCCGGCGCCAGCCGCTGCTGGTCGCGATAGGTCGTCATCCACGCGCCCGACCGCTTTCCTTCGCGGGCGAAATTGTCGAGGTAGAAGACACCGACATGCGCGCCCGTCCTGGCGTTGGTCACTTCGAATGTGCGCACCTGCGGATCGAACACAGAGATGGTGCCGGTCGTGTCGCGGAACCTCAGGTCATACAGCTGTTCCGCAGCCCAGAACATGCCGTTCACCAGATTGTCGAGCTTGAGGTAAGGCTTCACCTCGGCCTCGTTCAGGTCATAGCGGTCCTTGCGCACCTTTTCGGCATAATAGCGATAGTCCCACGGCTCGATCGTGATGCGCTCCGTCCGGTTGGCGGCGGCTTCCCGGTTGGCAATCGCCTGCATGTCGGCGACCTCCTCGCGCACCCGCGCGACGGCCGGGCGCCACACGCGCATCATCAGGTCCATTGCCCGATCGGGCGTGCGGGCCATCGTATCCTGCATGCGATAGTCTGCATGGTTTGCAAAACCGAGCAGCGCCGCCCGATCCTGACGCAGCTGGAGGATGCGGGCGATGGTCGCCTTGGTGTCATTGGCATTGCCATTGTCGCCACGGCTGGTGAAGGCGCGCCACACGCGCTCGCGCAGCGCCCGGTTCTCGGCGAACTGCAGCACAGGCTGGGCGGCCGAGCGGGTGTTCTTGATCGCCCATTGACCCGGGCGACCTTGGGCGGCGGCAGCAGCGGCAAGGCTCGCCTTGAACGCCGGTTCCAGCCCGGCCAGCTCCGCCTCGTTGGTGACAAAGATATAGGTTGCTTCATCGGCCAGCAGCTTGGCGCCAAATTCCGAGAACAGGCCGGCCAGTTCGGTGTTGATCGCAGTCAGTCGCGCCTTGCCGGCGGGGTCTAGATTGGCACCGTTGCGGACATAGCTCTCAAAGCTGCGCTCGACGATGCGCATCTGTTGCGCATTCAGCCCGGCAGCGACGCGACCGTCATAAACCGCCTTGTGCCGCTGGAACAATTTGTCGTCGAGGCTGATCTCGTCAAAGAAAGCCGACAGTCGTGGCTCCCATTCGGCCTCAATCTGCTGGACCCGCGGGTTCGACAGGTTCGACGTCATCACCCCCCAATAGGAATAGAGGCGGCGGATTTTCTGGCCGGAACGCATCATTGCGACATGGGTGTTTTCGAACGTCGCCGGAGCCGGATTGTCGCGGATGGCGGCCACCTCGCGGCGGTAATCGGCCATAGCTTCCTCGAACGCGGCCGGGAAGTGCTCGACGTCCAGCTTGTCCCACGCGGGCACGCCGCCATAGGGGCCGGCCCAGTCAGCGGTCAGCGGATTGCCACTGGCGGCAGGCGTGGTGGAGGTGTCTGTGCTGGCCATGGTTTCCGTGGAGGTGGTGGCAGGGGTGCAAGCCGACAGCAGGGCGGTGCCAGCCATCAGCAGGGCAATACGACGCGTCATAGGGGGGAGTTCCTCTCAAATCCTGTATTGGCAGGATAGGACAGTCTCTCGGGTGGTTGCAACGGAAATCAGATGGCCTCACCCTCCGAAGGCATTCTCGTCCATGCCTGGCGCTTCAACCCGGAACGCAAATACCCCGCCGGCTCCCGGTTGTGCCGCCAGCGCCGCCTCGTCCAGCCCCGTTGTCGCGCTGGTGACGAATGCGGTGCGGCCATCATCGCCGCCAAAGGCGATCATCGTCGGGCGCTGCACCGGCAACTCGACGATCCGCAAAACCTCACCCTTCGGTGACAGGCGCACCACCCGCCAGCCGTCGAACATCGCCACCCAGTAACAACCTTCGGCGTCGAAGCTGCCGCCATCGGGGCGGCCGAGGCCCGGGCCGACTCCGCGCTCGAACTGGTGGAGGATGCGCCGGTTGGAGAGGGCGCCGCTGGCCGGATCGACATCATAGGCGCGCACCGCATGGCTCGGCGTATCGCTGTGGCAAAAACGCCAGTTGATGTTCTCCGCCGCGTTCGCTTGCGAACGGGAAAGGCCAGTGAAATCCGCCGCGTTCGCTTGCGAACGGGAAAGGCCAGTGAAATCCGCCGCGTTCGCTTGCGAACGGGAAAGGCCAGCAAAGAACGCTGCCCCGTTGCAGGTGGTCATGCCGCTTTCGATGGCGGTGAGAGTGCCGTTGGCGTCCAGACGATAGAGCGTGGCATCCTCAACATCCTTGGCGCCATTAAGGCTGCCGACCCAGAAACGCCCGGCGGGGTCGGTGCGGCCATCATTCATCCGGTGGCGCGGCTTGCCCGCCAGCACCTGCGGGCCGAACGGCACGACTGGTGCGTCCCACCCATCGATCAGCGCACAGCCATCCTTCATGCCCAGCACCAGCCCGCCGTCCCTGCGAAAGGCGAAACAGGCCACCGGTGCGTCAAACTGCCGCTGTTCCACAGCCCCGCTGGCAGCGTCCCAGCGCAGCAAAAGCTTCCGGTCAATGTCCACCCAATAGAGGCGGCGTTCTTGGCGATGCCAGCGCGGCCCCTCGCCAAGCGAGCAGCGGGCGTCGATCAGCAGGGTCGGTGTCTCGGTCAGCTTGGCCAAATTGATCATGTTCGGGCCATAGCGCGAGTGGACTGGAATGTCCTCCCGACGCATACGAATATCGGCCTGGTCCAACTGCCACGACTCACTACTTGACGGAAACGTAAACGTAAGCTTTGGTCTGGGTTACAGGTGGGCTTTTGGCCCTGCCGACCGGATTCTGCCCCAGGAGAGAGAAGCCCATGTCGCTCGATAATATTTCCCGCTCTGCTTATTCCGAGGATCATGAAGCGTTCCGTCGCACGGTTCGCCAGTTCCTCGAAGCCGAAGTCGCCCCCAACGCCGCGAAATGGGCCGACGAAGGCATCGTCCCCAAGGATATCTGGCCCAAGGCGGGCGCGCTGGGCATGTTGTGCCCGACCGTGCCGGAGGAATATGGCGGTCTTGGCCTCGATTTTGGCTACAACGCCATCGTCGATGAAGAGAGCGCCTATTATGGCCGCGCCACGACGGGCTTCTCGCTGCAGTCGGACATCGTCACCAACTATATCGTCTCCTATGGCTCGGAAGAGCAGAAGAAGCACTGGCTGCCCAAGATGGTGGCGGGTGAGGTGATCACCGCTATCGCCATGACCGAACCGGGCACCGGCTCGGACCTTCAAGGGATGCGCACCACCGCCAAGAAGGATGGCAACCATTATGTCATCAACGGCAGCAAGACCTACATCACCAACGGCCAGAATGCCGACCTGATCCTCGTCTGCTGCAAGACCGACACCGAAGTGCAGCCGGCGTGGAAGGGCGTTTCGATCGTCCTCGTCGAAGCCGACCGCGAAGGTTTCCAGCGCGGCCGCAACCTCGACAAGATTGGTCAGGACGAAGCCGACACGTCGGAACTCTTCTTCAACGATGTCCGCGTGCCGATCACCAATTGCCTTGGTGAAGAGGGCAAGGGCTTCATCTATCTGATGAGCGAACTGCCGCAAGAACGCCTGTCGATCGCCGTCTCGGCGCAGGCTTCGGCCCAGCGCGCCTTTGACGACACGGTTGAATTCACCCGTGACCGCAAGGCGTTCGGCAAGCCGGTGCTCGATTTCCAGAACAGCCGCTTTGTTCTGGCTGACCTCAAGTCCAAGCTGCAGGTCGGCTGGGCCCACCTCGATTGGGCACTGACCCGCCTGCTCAAGAAGGAGCTGACCGCAGAAGAAGGCGCCGCGGCCAAGCTGTGGCACACTGAACTGCAGTGGGAAGTGATGGACAAGTGCCTGCAGCTGCATGGCGGCGCAGGGTACATGAACGAATATCCCATCGCCCGTGCCTGGCGCGCCGCGCGCGTCACCCGCATTTTCGGCGGCACCAATGAAATCATGAAGGAACTGATCGGCCGCAAGCTCTGAGGCTGATCGCAGAGAGGAATTCCCTATGCCTACCGCTTATATCGTTGATGCCGTCCGCACCGCCGGCGGCAAACGCAATGGCCGCCTTGCCGGTGTCCACCCGGTTGACCTCGCCGCCGCCACACTCGACGCCATTGTCGAGCGCACCGGCATCGACGGCAAGAAGGTCGAGGATGTGATCATGGGCTGCGTTGGCCAGGGTGGCCAGCAGGCCATGCAGGTCGGCCGCAATGCCGTGCTCGCCACCAAGCATCTGGGTGAAAGCGTCCCGGCCGTCACCATCGACCGCCAGTGCGGCTCTTCGCAGCAGGCGATCCAGTTCGCTGCCCAGGCCGTCATGTCGGGCACGCAGGACATGGTCATCGCCGCCGGTGTTGAAAGCATGACCCGCGTGCCGATGGGCTCGACCGCGATGTTCCACATGAAGGAAGGCCTCGGCAACTATAAGTCGCCGGGTCTGGAGGAACGCTATCCGGGCATCGCCTGGTCGCAGTTCATGGGCGCGGAAATGATCGTCAAGAAGCATGGCTTCACCAAGGATGATCTCGACCGCTTCGCGCTCAAGAGCCACATCAATGCCAAGGCGGCGATCGAAGCCGGCCTGTTCGACAATGAGATTGTCGGCATCGAAATCGAAACCCCCGAAGGCAAGCAGATCCACCGCATCGACGAAGGCGTGCGCATGGACGCGACGCTTGAAGGCATTGCCGGGGTCAAGCTCCTGTCCGAAGGCGGCGCACTGACCGCCGCGACCTCATCGCAGATCTGTGATGGTGCCTCGGCCGCGCTGATCGTCTCGGAACAGGCGCTCAAGGATCATGGCCTGACGCCGATCGCCCGCATCCACTCGCTGACCGTCACCGCCGGTGACCCGGTGATCATGCTCGAAGAGCCGCTGTTCGCCACCGACCGTGCGCTGCAGCGCGCCGGCATGAAGATTGGTGACATCGACCTGTATGAAGTCAACGAAGCCTTCGCTTCGGTGCCGATGGCCTGGCTCAAGCACACCGGCGCTGATCCGGAAAAGCTGAACGTCCATGGCGGCGCCATCGCGCTTGGTCACCCGCTTGGCGCCTCGGGCACCAAGCTGATGGCCACCCTGCTCAACGCGCTCAAGGCGCGTGGCGGCAAGTACGGCCTGCAGACGATGTGCGAAGGCGGCGGTGTCGCCAACGTCACCATCGTCGAACGCCTCTGATCCCCTTCCCTTTGGAGACCAACATATGATTCTCGATTCCTCTGTTGCCGCCGTTGTCACCGGTGGTGCCTCCGGCCTTGGTGCCGCAACCGCCCGCGCCCTTGCCGCCAAGGGTGTCAAGGTGGCCCTGTTCGACCTTCAGGAAGAAAAGGGCCTCGCCGTCGCTGCCGAAATCGGCGGCATCTTCTGCGAGTGCAATGTCACCGACGATGCCTCGGTCGACGCCGCTTTTGCCAAGGCCCGTGAAGCGCATGGCCAGGAACGTATCCTCGTCAACTGCGCCGGCACCGGCAACGCGATCAAGACCGCCAGCCGTTCCAAGGAAGACGGCAGCATCAAGCATTTCCCGCTCGATGCCTTCAACTGGATCATCCAGATCAACCTGGTCGGCACCTTCCGCTGCATCGCCAAGTCGGCGGCCGGCATGATGACGCTCGAACCGCAGGCCGATGGCGACCGTGGCGCTATCGTCAACACCGCTTCGGTTGCTGCCGAAGACGGCCAGATGGGCCAGGCGGCCTATTCGGCGTCCAAGGGCGGGGTTGTCGGTATGACCCTGCCGATCGCGCGTGACCTCGCCAGCGAGAATATCCGCGTCAACACCATCCTGCCCGGCATCTTTGACACCCCGCTGCTCGCCGGTGCCCCGCAGAATGTCCGTGACGCGCTGGGCGCCTCGGTGCTCAATCCAAAGCGCCTTGGCAATCCGGTGGAATATGCCAACCTCGCCATGTGCATGATCGAGAATGGCTATTTCAACGGCGAAGATGTCCGCCTCGACGGCGGCATCCGCATGACGCCGCGCTGATCGATCAGCCTCGAGACATAGGGGCGGCGGTGCGATCCTGCGCCGCCGCCCTTTGCCTTTCAAATAGGAGAGAAACCTTGACCCCCATCAGCTTCTTCAGCTTCGTCGGCATGTACGACAAGGCGCTCGACGCCACCGCCAACATCCTTGCAAAGGGTGCTGCCCATGCCGCCGCACAGGGCGTTTCGGACGCTGATTTCCTTGGCTGGAAGCTGGCCGATGACATGCTGCCGCTGTCGTTTCAGCTGTCGATGGTGATCAATTTCTCGAAAAGCTACACTGCCCGAGCCGCCGGTGTCGACGTGCCGGCTGCCCTGCCCGAAGACCTGGATGTCGCCGGTTTTCAGGCGGCGATCAGCGATGCCAAGGCCTTTCTCGCCACGCTGACCCCGGAGCAGTTTGCCGGTCGTGAAGATGTCCCCGCCACCATCAAGCTGGGTAACGTGATGGAACCGACCCTGCCGATCGGCCAGTGGGTGACGGGCTTTGCCACCACCAACATCCATTTCCATTTGTCGATTGCCTACGCCATCCTGCGGATGCGCGGTGTTGCCATTGGCAAGGCCGACCTCTTCCCCACGGGACTCTGACCGGCATGGCCAAGCCCGAAGCCTGGCGGCTCAACCCCGGCAGCTACCCCGTTCATCTCGACATCCAGACCCGTTTTCAGGACATGGACGTCAACGGCCACCTCAACAATGTGGCCTTTGCCGCCCTGTTCGAAAGCGCGCGGGTGATGCTCAACCGGGAGGTCCGGGTCTGGGCCGACCGCCCGGCGAACGAGCGCACGATGGTCGCGGCGGTGACGATCAACTATCTGGCGGAAGGGAATTTTCCCGATCCCGTCACGCTGGCGTCGGGCATCGGCCATATCGGCACGTCAAGCTGGACCATCCTTCAGGGCATGTTCCAGAATGGCCACTGCATCGCCACCTGCGACACGGTGGTTGTCGCCCGCACCGACAATCAGGCCAAGCCGCTGCGCAGCGAATTGCGCGAGGGGCTGGAAAAGATGATGGTTCACTCCGGCGGCTGAGCGCAGGCTCAGTCGCCCGACCCCTCGGTCATCAGCTTCCTGACATAGCCGATCAGCCCGGTCTGACGGCTGCGCTTCAGCCGTTCGGCGGCGAGGATAGTCTTCACATCCTCGTAACAGCGGTCAACATCGTCATTGACCAGCACATAGTCATAGCCGTCCCAGTGGCTGATTTCCGCCGCTGCCCGGCTCATCCGTCCCTGGATCACCTCTTCGCTGTCGGTCGCCCGCGCGCGCAAGCGACGCTCCAGTTCGGCCATCGACGGCGGGAAAATGAACACGCGGACGACATCGCCACCGGCGCGCTGGTACAGTTGCTGGGCGCCCTGCCAGTCAATGTCGAACAAGACATCGCGACCCGATGCCAGTGCTTCCTCGACCGCTGCGCGCGGCGTGCCGTAACGGTTGCCGAACACATGGGCCCATTCGAGGAACTCATGATTGGCAACCATCTCGCGGAACTGCTCAAGGGCAACGAAATGATAGTCCTTGCCGTCCACCTCGCCGGGTCGCGGCGCGCGGGTGGTGGCAGACACTGACATGGTCAGTTCCTTGTCACCATCGAGCAGGCGGCGCGAAATCGTCGATTTTCCCGCGCCGGACGGCGACGAGACGACGAACAGGATTCCCCTGCGCTTGAAATGATTGGGATGGTCGGGAGCGATCGATGCGGCCATGGCCGCTCTTGCAACGCTCTCGCTTTCGCGTCAATCAGTGTCGATGGGGATTGTGCGCCGTGAATGGCTGATCGTTGCGGGGGTGGCACTGGCTGCCGCCGCCATTTTGCTCGCCATGGGCCGCACGCCGATGTGCACATGTGGCACGATAAAATTATGGCACGGCGCCGTCCATTCCGCAGAAAACAGCCAGCAAATTAGTGACTGGTACAGTTTCAGCCATATCATCCACGGCTTCCTCTTCTTTGCGCTGCTCGGCTGGTTGCTGCCGCGCCTGTCGCTCGACCTGACGCTGGGCATCCGCCTCGCCATTGCCACGCTGATCGAGTCGGCCTGGGAAATTGCCGAAAACACGCCGATGGTGATTGACCGCTATCGCGAAGCGACGATGGCATTCGGCTACAGCGGTGATGCGGTGATCAATTCGCTGTCGGACATTGGCATGATGATCGCCGGCTTCCTGTTTGCCGCCCGCTTTGGCTGGAAAATCTGGGTGCCGCTGGCTATCGCGTTCGAGCTTTTCACCCTGTGGATGATCCGCGACAATCTGACGCTCAACGTCGTGATGCTGCTCTGGCCAATCGACGCTATCCGGGTTTGGCAGGGCGGCGCCTGACCAGTCTTGACCAGTCGGGCACCGTCCCTGCCAACCGATGACCGATTATCCCGCCGCCCACGCCGCTACGTTGCTTGCCAGCAGTTCAAGTGGCTGTGAGCCCTGCTTCAGCACAATGTCATGAAAGCCCCGGATGTCAAAGCGGGCGCCCATGGTTGCCTGCGCGGCCTGACGCGCCCGCACGATCTCGCTGTGGCCCAGCTTGTAACTGGTCGCCTGACCCGGCCAGACGATGTAGCGGTCAATCTCATTCTCGGCTGCCGACGGCGCCAATCCGCTCTTGTCGATCATATAGGCCAGCGCCCGCGCCTTGCTCCAGCCCAGCGCGTGCATGCCGGTGTCGACGACAACGCGCACCGCCCGGTACAGCGCAGCTTGCAGATAGCCGATCCGGCCGAGCGGGTTGCTGTCATAGACGCCCAGTTCGTCGGCAATCTGTTCGGCATAGAGGCCCCAGCCCTCGCCATAGGCGGCGATGCCCATGCTGCGGTGGAGCAAGGGCAGATCGGTGCCGAGCAGCACCGCGCCCTGGAACACATGGCCCGGAATGCCTTCATGATAGACAAAGGTCGGCAGCGAAAAGCGCGGCCAGACCGCCGTGTCGCGCAGGTTGATGTAAAAGGCGCCGGGGCGTGTCCCGTCGAGGCTGCCGCGTTGTGCATAGCCCCGCGGCGCACCCAGCTCGATGGCTGGCGGCACCCGGCGGATCTCCAGCCGCGCCACAGGCGGATTGTTGAACATGCGCGGCAACAGGCCGCGCATCGCGTCATTCACCTCGTTGCAATAGGCCAGCATGGCGGCGCGGCCTTCGTCGGTGTTGGGGAACAGCTGGTCGGGCCGCTGGCCCAGCGCGGTCAGCCGTTCACCGGTGCTGCCTTCATTCACCCCGGCTGCCGCCAGCAAGGGGGCAAGCCGCGCTTCATAGTCGGCCACTTCCTCAAGGCCGCGCTGGTGCGCCTCTTGCGGCGTCAGCGTGGTTGATGTGTGCTGCCTCAGGCAGGTGGCGTAAAACTCCATGCCGCCCGGCAGCCGGCTGACCCCGGCCTCGTCGGTTGCGCGCGGCATCAACTCTTCGAGCAGGGCGATCTGGCGGTCGAGCGCGGCGGCAATGGGCCCGTCAACCAGCGCTGCCGCGCGGGCACCCCAATCGCCGGCGATGCCGGCTGCCGCCGTGCGCCGGGCAAGGCTGGCGGCCATGCCGGAGCCTTCGCCGCTTTGGGCGCGCAGGGCACGGGTCTGGGTCAGCGTCTTGGTCAGGATGAATGACGGCGGGATCACGCCCATCGCGGCTTCAGCGCGGCTGCGATCCACCTCATTACCGATTTCCACTGCCATCTGGGCCATGCGCTGCAAGGCCGCCTCAGCATCAGCGGCGGAGGCAATGGGGTGGGTGCTGTCGAGGAAATCCGGGACGCCTTGATAGCTGCCGGTCAATTGGGTCAGCGTATAGGGAATGGGATAGCCGTCAAAGCCTCCATAGGGCGTGCGGACAATCTCTTCCGACCGGGCGACGAACCATTTGAGCACGTCGAGCTGATTGCGCTCGATCGCGGACATGCCGTCGGTGGAAAGGGCGTCAATGGCCGGCTTGGCATCGACCAGAGCCTTGGCCGAACCGAAGCGGTCGCTTGCTGCGGAGCTGCTCAACCGTCCGCGCAGGCGGGCCAGATTTCCGGTGTCGAGGCCCAGCGAGGTGGCGCCTTCCGGGTTGTTCTCAAGGCCTTGCCAGAACAATCGGTCATACAGCGCACGCGCTGCCGTGCCAGCCGGGGTCGCCGCCTCGCCGGTTGAGGCATAAGCCAGGGACGAAAAGCCGCCCATGCCGGCCAGAACCGTGCCGCCCAACAGGGCTGTCATGGTCTGACGGCGGTCAAAATGGATGGGTGAGGGGAAAGTCATGGCCATGGGCGTCTCTCTCTTTCAATTTTCTTGTTGCGTGTCGACAGGGCGAATGTCGGTGGCGGCATTGGCAAAGGCGGTAACCGGGCGGAACAGCGGTGGGTCAGGGGCCAGTCGGCGCGGACAGGGTGGTTTGGTCAGCGACGATCCTGCTCAAACGGGTGGGTTGTTCATTTTGCCCGGCCGATGGCCGTCTTGGCGGCTTCACGCGCCTTGGCAGTCACCTTGCGTACCGGCCCGGAAGCGATGTGGGCACCGCGCTTGGCTGTCTTGGCGCCTGTTTCGGCCAGCTGCATCTGCCGTTCGGCCCTTTGAGCCAGCTTGGTCGTGACGTAACCCGCCGCCAGCGCCGCGCCCAGACCAGCGATGCGGGCCGGCAACAGCTTCTTGGCAATGAACATTGATGCGGCACCGACAATGATGCCGGTCAGCGGGTCCTTGCTGGCCTTGCTGGCGATGGGGCCGCCCAGCGCGGCGCCGATGGTTTTGCCGATCATCGCTGACACTCCTTTGGGCTCCAGTCCCGTCATCACCCTTTGTCCTGCAATTGTGTTTCCCGGTTCCTAGCAAAAAGCTGTGGCATCGTCACCGCTGCTGACGCGGCACCTGGCGCCTCAGATCATTTTTGCCGGATCCACCAACTGGTCAAAACGGGTGGCGTCGACCAATCCGCTTTCCAGCGCCACTTCGCGCAAGGTGCGACCCTGTTCATGAGCGTGTTTGGCGATGGCGGCGGCGGCATCATAGCCAATGGCCGGGGCCAGAGCGGTCACCAGCATCAGCGACCGTTCGAGCAGTCCGGCAATGCGCCGCTCATCGGGCAAAAGTCCATCGATGCAATGGGTGACGAACCCGTTCATGCCCGTGGCGAGCAAGTTGATTGACCGGATCACGCCGGCACCGATCAGGGGCTTGAACACGTTGAGTTCCAGATGCCCCTGCATGCCGCCGACGGTGATGGCCTGATGGTTGCCGATTACCTGTGCCGCGACCATCGTTATCATCTCGCATTGCGTCGGGTTGACCTTGCCGGGCATGATCGAACTGCCCGGCTCATTGGCCGGAAGGATCAACTCCCCCAGTCCGGATCGGGGGCCGCTGCCCAGCAGGCGGATGTCATTGGCGATCTTGGTCAGTGCAACTGCCAATGTGTTGAGCCGTCCAGACAGGTCAACCAGCACATCATGGCTGGCCAGCGCTTCGAACTTGTTGGGCGCGCTGACAAAGGACAGGCCTGTGAGGGCTGACAGTTCGGCGGCGACATCCTCACCAAATTGGGCGGGGGCGTTGAGGCCGGTGCCAACCGCCGTGCCGCCCAGCGCGAGCCTTGTGATGGCATGCTCGACCATCGGTTCGGTGCGCACGCGACACTGGCGTATCTGGCTGTAATAGCCAGAAAATTCCTGACCTAGCGTCAGCGGGGTGGCATCCTGCAAATGTGTCCGCCCGATCTTGACGATGGCGCTCCACGCCTCGGCCTTGGCTAATAGTGCTGCCTCCAGCCTGCTCAGCGCGGGCATAAACTGCCGGTGCATCGCCAATGCTGTGGCGACATGCATCGCGGTGGGAAAGGCGTCGTTGGACGACTGACTCTGGTTGACATGGTCGTTGGGGTGTACAGGGACCTTGCCCCCGCGCTGCCCGGTCAGCAACTCATTGGCACGCCCGGCGATCACCTCATTGACATTCATGTTAGTTTGGGTGCCGCTACCGGTCTGCCATATGGATAGGGGAAATTGCCGCTCTAGTTTGCCCTCTACTATCTCGCCCGCTGCCATCTCGATCGCGTCGGCCAGCCGTGCATCAAGCCCGTGCCGCCGATTGACCCGAGCCGCTGCGAGCTTGACCATCGCCAACGCGCGAATGATCTCAACCGGCATGCATTCGCGGTCGCCAAACGGGAAATTGGTAATGCTGCGCTGGGTCTGCGCACCCCAATAGCTATCAGCAGGAACCTCGACCGGGCCAAGCGAATCGCTCTCGGTCCGGGTCGCCGCTCCGGTCATTTCTTGCGGCCGAAATCCACAGTGACGACATTCGATCCATCATCGGGGTCGCGAGTCAGCGGCGGGTCATTTTCCGCCTCTTCGTGGGGCGCCGGAGCTTGTTCGACATCGTCGACCTGAAATTGCAGCCCGAAATCGACCGACGGATCAACAAAAGCGGTGATAGCTGCAAAGGGGATATGCAGCATCGACCCGACCTGATTGAATGACAGGCCAACAGAAAAGCCGTCTGGCCGCACGGACAGGTCCCAGAAACGGTTTTCCAAGACAATGGTCATTTCATCAGGAAAACGGGCGATCAGGTGTGCCGGGATGTCGACACCGGGCGCCTGCGTCTTGAACGTGATGTAGAAATGATGGCCGCCCGGCAATTGTCCGCCTGCGGCTTCAATCTCACCAAGGACCCGCCCGACAACCGCCCTAAGCGCTTCCTGCACGATTTCGTCATAGGGGATCAGGCTATCTGGGGGCAGGGCGTCGGTCATGCCGCGTAGGTGGACCGGGCGGTGGTATGGGGTCAAGTGTCTATTGTCAGGCCGACAGCTTTTGCATCATTGCCTGCCCGGCGCGGGACGTCTAACAGGCGCGCCATGCGTACCGCCACAATAGCCCGGGACACGCGGGAAACCCGCATCCGCGTAACCGTCAATCTTGACGGAACGGGTGCCTATACAGTGTCGACGGGTATAGGCTTTCTTGATCATATGATCGAGCAGGTGAGCCGCCATTCGCTGATTGACCTCACTCTGGATGTGAAGGGCGACTTGCATGTCGACCAGCACCACACAGTCGAGGATTCGGCCATCGCCTTTGGCGAGGCCGTGTCAAAAGCGATGGGAGAGCGCCGTGGCATCGTCCGCTACGGTCATGCCTATGCGCCGATGGATGAAACCTTGAGCCGCTGTGCGCTCGACATTTCTGGCCGGCCGCATTTCGTTTGGAAGTCCGGATTCAGCCAGCCGCGCCTTGGTGAAATGGACACCGAATTGTTTAGCCACTGGTTCGGCAGCTTTGCTCAGGCGGCGGGAATCACCCTGCATCTCGAGACTCTCTATGGAGAGAACAACCATCATATAGCTGAGAGCCTGTTCAAGGCGCTAGCGCGCGCTCTGCGGTCTGCGATTGCTATCGATCCGCGGGTGGCCAATGCAGTGCCTTCGACCAAGGGCATTCTCGCTGGCGGTTCGCTGGCTGAGGGCGATAGCGAAAGCGATTGAAGTGGGCGAACGCATTGCGCTGATCGACTATGGTGCCGGTAACCTGCGGTCAGTGGCCAATGCGTTGCGGGCGGCAGGAGCCGCCGGAGTGATTGTGACTTCCAATCCGGCAATCGTTGCGGCGGCCGACCGGATTGTTCTGCCGGGCGTGGGTGCATTCGCACACTGTCGTGATGCGCTGGCACAAGTGGAAGGTCTGGTAGAGGCACTAAATCAGCGGGTCCGCCGGGATGGGGTGCCGTTTCTGGGTATTTGTGTGGGCATGCAGCTGCTCGCGGATGTTGGCGAAGAACATGGCCAACATCAAGGGCTTGGGTGGATTCCCGGCACGGTTCGGATGATGCGGCCGGCCGATCCGGAGGCCAAGGTACCGCATATGGGATGGAATGATGTGCGCCCTGTCAATCCGCATCCGTTGATCGTCCCGGGCGAAGCCTATTTCCTGCACAGTTTCCACATGGAGGCTGCCGATCCAGCCGACGTGATCGCCATCAGCGACCATGGTGGACCCATTGTTGCGGCGGTTGCGCGGAACAATGTCGCCGGAGTGCAATATCACCCCGAAAAGAGCCAAGCCTATGGCATAGCCACGATTGAAAGGTTCCTCGCATGGCGACCGTGATGCCCGCGCTCACCATATATCCGGCGATCGACCTGAAGGGTGGTCAGGTTGTCCGGCTGGCCGAAGGGGATATGGACCGGGCCACCGTCTATGGTAATGACCCGGCGGCACAGGCGCGGCTGTTCGCCGAAGCCGGCGCGACCCATTTGCACGTCGTCGACCTCGACGGTGCCTTTGCCGGCGGGAGCGTCAATGGCGCGGCGGTCGAAGGCATCATTGCGGCATTTCCGGGCAAGGTGCAGGTGGGCGGTGGCATACGCAATCGGGCGACGGTCGACCGCTGGCTGGACTTGGGTGTGGACAGGGTGATTATTGGCACGGCAGCACTCAAGGATCCCGAGTTTGTCAGGCGCGCGGCGCGTGACCTGCCCGGACACATCATTGTCGGCGTCGATGCGCGCGACGGCATGGTCGCCACCGAAGGCTGGGCTGATGTTTCGGACGTCAGCGTTGTTGACCTCGCCAAACGGTTCGAGGATGCCGGTGTTGCCGCGTTGCTGTTTACCGATGTGGGCAGGGACGGCTTGCTGAAAGGTTGCAATGTCGAAGCAACGGCAGAACTGGCCCGCGCCGTCTCGATCCCGGTCATTGCCTCGGGCGGGGTCGCGGATATTCACGATGTCCATGCGCTGCGGCCTCATGTCGCAGATGGTATCGAAGGGGTGATTACCGGTCGGGCGCTTTACGATGGACGCCTTGATCTCGCCGAGGCCATGCGGGTGGCACGCGCATGACCGTCCGGGTCCGCGTTATCCCCTGTCTCGATGTCGCCGATGGCCGGGTGGTCAAGGGCGTCAACTTTGTCGACCTTCGCGATGCGGGCGATCCGGTTGAGGCGGCGCGGGCTTATGATGCTGCCGGCGCCGATGAATTGTGCTTTCTCGACATAACCGCCAGTCATGAGGGGCGCGGCACCTTGCTCGACATCGTCGCCCGAACCGCGGACGTTTGCTTCATGCCGCTGACTGTCGGCGGCGGTGTGCGAACGGTTGAAGACGCCCGGGCGCTGCTCCTTGCCGGAGCGGACAAGGTGGCGATCAACAGTGCAGCTGTCGCGCATCCGGAGATTGTCGCCGACATTGCCGACCGCTTTGGCAGCCAATGCGCCGTCGCCAGCATTGATGCCCGCTCCGTAGGCCCGGGCCGATGGGAAATCTTCACCCATGGCGGACGCAAGGCAACCGGCATTGATGCGCTGGAACACGCAATGAAGCTCGCCCAACTGGGAGCGGGCGAATTGCTCGTCACCTCGATGGACCGTGATGGGACGCGCGATGGTTATGATCTGTCGCTGATCCGCCGCATTGCGGATGCCGTCACCGTGCCGGTGATCGCCTCTGGCGGCGTGGGTGACCTTGGCCATCTGGTCGAAGGCGTGACACAGGGCCATGCCAGCGCCGTTCTGGCGGCGTCGATTTTCCATTTCGGCCAGCACAGTATCGCCGATGCGCACAGGGCGCTGGCGGCGGCCGGTCTGCCGGTTCGGACCCCGGTTGACAGTGCGCCGGTCGCGGTCTGAGAGTGGCCCTATGACTGATCGTTTCGCTCCACTCGAACAGGTGATTGCCGATCGCCTTGCCGCCGCTGATGCCGGCTCCAGCTATGTTGCCAAACTGGCTGCCAAGGGTTTGCCCAAGGTCGCGCAAAAAGTGGGTGAGGAAGCCGTGGAAACGGTCATTGCCGCACTGCAGGAGGCCGATGACAAGCTGGTAGGCGAAGCTGCCGATTTGTTGTTCCATCTGACCTTGCTGTTGAGACTGCGGGGCCTGTCTCTCGATGATGTCAGCGCCGAACTGGCCCGCCGGGAAGGCACCTCAGGGCTTGAGGAAAAGGCCGCGCGGCCCGCCGAGTGACAGGAAGGGGATTGAACCATGCCGATTGATGCCACCCAGCCCTATGATCCCGGCAATATCTTTGCCAAGATTCTGCGTGGGGAAATTCCCTGCCGCGAAGTCTATCGCGATGATTGGGCGCTGGCCTTTCATGACATCAACCCGCAGGCGCCGCTGCACATATTGGTGATCCCGACCGGTCCCTATGTCAGCTGGGCTGATTTTTCTGCCAATGCCAGTGCCGAGGAAATAGCCGGGTTCGTTCGTGCGGTTGGCGATGTCGCGCGCCAACAAGGGTTGGTTGAACCAGGTTACCGCCTGCTGGCGAACATTGGCCAGCACGGCCATCAGGAAGTGCCACATTTGCATGTGCACATATTTGGCGGTCGTCAGTTGGGCGCCATGCTGCCGCGATAGGCCATGGGTGTGCGTGTTACCGTGCTGTTCGTTACACCATCGTTAATTAGGCGCAGTTGGTTCGCATTATAATGTTGCGCTCCTCTGCTGCGGCGCTAGGTTCAGCCGCTTCATAGCAGGCGCACGCCCGTCTGGGGGGAGACGCCGGCCAGGGAGGTTTTTGATGATTTTCGGTCGTGTCAAACCGCTCGACGCCATTTTGGCGACTGCGGAAAAGAAGTCTCTCACACGCACATTGGGTGCGACCCAACTGACCATGCTGGGTATCGGCGCGATTATTGGCACGGGCATTTTCGTGCTGACCGCCGCTGCGGCCGACAAGGCCGGCCCCGCCATGATGATCAGCTTTGTCATTGCGGCGGTGGTCTGCGGCCTTGCCGCTCTTTGCTACTCCGAACTTGCGTCGATGGTCCCGGTTTCGGGTTCCGCCTATACCTATAGCTACGCGACATTCGGCGAGATTACCGCCTGGATCGTCGGCTGGGCGTTGGTGCTGGAATATGCCATCGCCGCCTCGGCCGTTTCGGTGGGCTGGTCCGGCTATATGGTCGCGCTGGTCGAGGAGATATTCAGGATAGATATCCCCAACACCTTTGTGAAAGGACCGTTCGACGCGGTCGCTCCTGGGGAAACGCCGGGCCTCATCAACATTCCCGCAATGCTCATCGGTCTGGTCTGCATGGCCCTTTTGATTGTCGGGACCAAGGAAAGCGCCCGCTTCAATGCGGTGCTGGTGGCGATCAAGGTCAGTGCGCTGGTCCTGTTCATGGCACTGGCGCTGCCGGCCATCGATGCCGCCAATTTCGAGCCGTTCAGCCCCAATGGATTCTTTGCCAAGGAAGTCATGGACCCGATCACCAATAATATGGTGACAGTCGGCGTCGCGGCGGCGGCTGCATCGATCTTCTTTGCCTATGTCGGTTTTGACGCTGTCTCGACGGCGGCAGAAGAGACAATCAATCCGCAGCGCAACATTCCCATCGGACTGATCGGTTCGCTTGCCATTTGCACCATCATCTATCTGCTGGTTGCCGCTGGCGCGATCGGTTCGTTGGGCGCGCAGCCCGGGGGACCGTTGTCGCAATCTGATGATGCGCTGGCCTTTGTGCTGCGTGAAATCGGTCATGGTTGGGCTGGCGATCTGGTCGCCATTGCTGCGGGTATTGCCCTGCCGTCAGTCATCCTGATGATGATGTTTGGCCAGACGCGCATCTTTTTCGTGATGGCTCGCGATGGCCTGCTTCCCGACATATTCTCGAAATTGCACCCCAAATATGGCACGCCGCATGTGGTGACAATGTGCACCGGTATCTTTGTCGCGCTCTTTGCGGCGCTGTTTCCGGTCGCCAGCCTTGCTGACATCTCCAATTCGGGGACTTTGTTCGCCTTCTTCACAGTGGCTGTCGGCGTCATGATCCTGCGCCGCACCGCGCCGGATCGTCATCGTCCGTTCCGTACTCCGCTGTACTGGCTGATCTGCCCGCTGGCGGCGGTTGGATGCGTGTTCCTGTTCTTCCAACTTTCCGGCTATACTGAACTGATGTTCCTCGGCTGGGCGGTGATTGGTCTGGTTGTCTATTTCCTGTACAGCCGCAAGCGCAGCCATGTCGGCCTTGGCCTGACAGATGCCAGCGATGATGAGGGGACGGGGCGGACCTTCCCCGGAGCATCCTGATCCAGGTGGCGCGATGAGGTGAATGAATAGGGCGAGGCAGGGATGCCTCGCCCTATTCATTTGGGGTTGGGAGACTCAGACTCGCGGTGTCGGCAGGCGGGGCGGATTGGGCCGGGTGAACAGGCGGCCCTGTTCACCCCAGAGGACCAGCATCAGCGCGGCAAGGCCGCAAATGGCAAAGCCGATAGCCAATGGCTCGGTGGTTCCATCATACATTTGCCCTATCCATGCCCCGATGCCAGCCGCAACGAAGGTGCGGGCGCTGTTCTGAAAACTTGAAGCGCTGCCTGCGACATGGCCGAAGGGTTCCATGGCGATGCTGCTGAAATTGGCCCCGATGAAACCGATCATACTCATGTTGAGCGCGATGAGCAGGATGAACAGCATCATCGGTTCACCCGCGCCCGCCGCCAGCCATTGCAGGAAGGACAGGAGGATGAAGGCGACCAGCGCGGTCTGCGACACGCGGCGGGCGCCGAATTTGAGAACGATCCGGCTGTTCGAGAAATTGGCGATCGCCATCGTTCCCGCCACACTGGCAAAGGCGAGCGGAAAAATGTCAGCACGCCCGAATGTCTCACTGAAAATCTGCTGGCTGCTGTTGAGAAAGCCGAAATTGGCGCCGGCGGCGATGGAACTGCCCAGCATATAGGCCATGGCGCTACGGTGCGTGGCGACAGCCACCCATGTCCGTGCGAGTGAGGCCGGAGCAATTGGTGCGACATCGGCCGGGTCGAGGGTTTCCTCCAGCCGCAGCCCGACCCACACGGCCATGGCCACGCCACCGCCCGCAAGCATCAGGAATATCCACCGCCAATCGACGACAAGCAGGATGCCTTGACCAATGGTCGGGGCGATAATCGGCACTATCATGAAGATCAGGAAGATCATCGACATCAGCTTGGCCATGGCATCGCCCGATGTCCGGTCACGGATGATCGCCTGGCTGACCACACCCATGGCGGCCCCGAACAGGCCATGGATGAAACGGGTGGTCAGCAGCATGGCCCAGCTCGTCGCCAGGCCAGATGCCAGCCCAGCGATGATATATCCGAGCAGGCAGACCATGATGACCCGTTTGCGACCATAGCGGTCAGCCAGCGGTCCATGCACCAGCGAACCGAGAGCCAGTCCTGCGAAGTACAGCGAGATGACATATTGCTGGGCGTTGGCTCCCTGTGCGCCCAGTTCCCGTGCCATCTCCGGCAAGGCAGGCAGCATCGTGTCGATTGCCAGCGCGTTGAGCGCCATGATGGCCGCCATCATGGCGACAAATTCGCGTGATGGCTGGGTCGGGCTGGTGGTTTGCTCGGATGAAGCAGAGGTCTGGGGAGGCATGGAAGTGGCCATGCCACAGCTGATAGTGCCGGGAAACCCGCAACCAGCCAAGCTTTGCCCTCTCGCAAGCTGGGTACAGCCTGCTATGGGGACGCCATGCTGACCAAATCCCCCCTTTCGCTTGTGTTGGCCGTAAGCGCCTTTTCAGTTTCCGTACCGGTCCTTGCCCAAGGGCAGGATGCGGATGCAAGCGACGATGATGAGGTGATCATCGTCACCGCCCTGCCGCCTCCGCCAGCGGCGGGCGCCTATGGCGGCACAATTGTCGACCGCAGCGCAATCAGCGACACGGCTTCGGGGCGCCTGGAGGAAGCTTTGGCCCGCGTGCCTGGATTTCAGCAATTCCGTCGGTCGGACAGCAGGTCGGCCAATGTCTCGGCACAAGGGATCAGCTTGCGCGCCATAGGCGGCAACGCAGCGAGTCGTACCTTGCTGTTGCTTGATGGCGTACCCCAGGCCGATGCCTTTTTCGGTTTCATCCCGTTCAGTTTGCTGCCGGCGGACAGTATCGCATCGGCCCGGGTGACGAAAGGCAGCGGTATCGGTCCCTTTGGTGCTGGAGCCGTTGCCGGGGTGATTGAACTGTCCGCAGTTGCGCCAGCCGAGCGGCCGGCCTTCAGCCTCTCAGCTACGGGGGGCAGCCAGGACGCCCGAATGCTGGCGCTGTCTGCGGCCTTTCCTTTGGGCCAAGGCCATGTTGCCGTCGACCTCAACCATGAAGCCGGCGACGGATTTATGACGACGCCGGTGTCCCAGCGTGTCGCCGCGACTGTGCCAGCCCGTTACCGGGGCGACAGTCTGACCTTGTCGGCGCACGTTCCGGTGAGTGATGGAGTCGACCTGCTGCCGCGGGTTGCGATGTTCCGTGATGACCGTACCTTGCGTTTTGCCGGCGCGGACAATGGTGCTGAAGGGGTCGATGCTTCGCTGCGCCTCCTTGCTCGCGGGCGCTGGCAGCTCGAGGCGCTGACCTGGCTGCAGGCACGGGATTTCTCGAGTATCGTGGTGAGTGCGACCAGCTTCAGGCCGACGCTCAACCAGCGGGCAACGCCAACGACAGGGTGGGGTGGCAAGATAGAGTTGCGACCGCCGGTGGGCCCTGGCCGCCTGGTGCGCTTTGGTGCGGATGTCCGCGGTGCCGATGGCTATGCTGCCGAAGATGTTCTGGCGGCAAGCGGCGTGCGCACGCTGAGTCGGCGTGCGGGTGGGCAGTCCCTGCTGGCAGGGGCTTTTGTCGAGGGCGATCTTGTCCTTGGCGCGCTTGCGGTGACGGGGGGTGGCCGGATCGACCATTGGCGGTTGGATAGTGGTTATGCCCAAGAAGTGCGGCCGGACGGCACTTTCCAGGCGGACAGCCGCTTTGCCGGGCGCCGCGGGACCATCGCCAGCGGCCGCGGCGCCATCGCGTGGACGCTCGCGTCTGGACTCCGCGTGCGGGCGTCTGGCTATACCGGCTTTCGTCTCCCGACACTCAATGAACTCTATCGCGGCTTTACCGTCTTTCCGGTAACAACCCGGGCCAATGCCGCCTTGTCCCCTGAACGGTTGCGTGGTTGGGAAAGCGGATTCGAGTGGTCACCGTCTGATGCACTGCGCTTCGGAGTAACCGCTTTTGACAACCGGCTGGGCGATGCCATCGCCAATGTCACCATTGGCAACAATCTGCGGCAGCGACGCAATGTCCAAGCGATCCGGGCGCGTGGAGTTGAAGCGACGCTGCATGTGGAGCATGGACCGGTTTCGATAGACGGCGGTTGGGCCTGGAGCCATAGCCGGGTGCGGATCGCCCAGGGAGATGTGTCGGCACTGCCGCTCGACGGCCTGAGGCCCGCACAAAGCCCTGCTCATTCAGGATCGCTCAGTATCGCCTGGTCCACCGGCGGCTGGCGTGCCCAGATCGGGATTCGACATGTCGGAGCCCAGTTTGAGGATGATCGCAACAGCGACATTTTGCCAGCCGCGACCACTGTTGACGCGCTTGTCCGGGTGCCGATCCGCCAAGGCCTGACGCTCAGTTTGCGAGGCGAAAACCTGTTTGACGAGAAGGTGGTTACCCGCAACGCTGCGGGTTCGATTGATCTTGGTACCCCTCGCACCCTGTGGCTCGCATTGCGCTGGGCCCTCGACTGATTGCGTTTGTTACGACACAGTCTTGCGACAATCAGGGCGTAAACTCTCGTAGAATTCGCTGCAAAGGGGTCGGGAAACGTGGAAAGTGGACAATATTCGCGGGTTGCCCGCTGGCTGCACTGGGGCATGGCCCTTTTGATTATCGGCAATCTGGCTGGCGGATTGTTGCACGATATTGCCCCGCAACAGATCATGCCGCTGCACAAGGCTAATGGTATCCTGCTGTTGGCCCTTGCCATTGTCCGCATTGGCTGGCGGCTGACGCACAAGGGTCCCGACTGGCCGGACAGCCTGTCAGCTGGCGCGCGACGTCTGTCGTCTTTAACCCATGCCATGCTCTATGGTTTGATGGTGCTGATTCCCCTGTCGGGCTGGATCATGTCGTCTGCCAGCGATCGGCCAATCAGCTTCTTCGGCCTGTTTGACGTACCCAAATTTGCCGTGACCAAGGAAGACCTGATTGCCGGGATCAGCCATGAGGGGCATGAAATATTGGCGTTCATGATGATCGCCCTCTTGGTGCTGCATATCGCGGCTGCCCTGCGCCATCATTTCATCCTGAAGGATGGCATCATGGCCCGTATGCTGGGCTGACACGTCAGGCCAGCAGACCTTATGTCCTCCAATCGACGCCAGATGTCTGTTGCCCATCACGCACTTCGATGATGCGCCGGGCAGAAGGGCCAGACAGATTGGCCGGCAGATCGTCCAAGGGAAACCATGCTGCTTCGGCAATTTCCCGCCCGTCAGCCACAGGGCGGGCACCAGCTGCTGCCCTGCCCACATAGACGTGAATATGATTGCGCGCGCCATGGGCCGCATCGACAAAGGCGCCATGAAGGCAAAGCGGGCCGGCCAGCTCAACTCCGGTTTCTTCGACCACCTCCCGTGCCGCTGCCAAGGCAGGGTCCTCATGGAGCTGATAGCCGCCCCCTGGCAGCATATAGAGGTCACGCATGGCATAGGTGTGCCGCACAAGGAGGACTTCGCGCCGGTCATTAAGGATAATGGCCTTTGTCCCATACACATTGGGTCGCCGCACGCGCCACCACAGCAGGCGCAGACTATGGGCAAGGGTGTAGGCGGCGGTGCGCAGATTCACGGAGTGGCCAAGGCGCGCTGCATCATGACAATGTCAAGCCAGCGACCGAATTTATGACCGACGCGGTGCAGTCGTCCGGCATGGCGAAAACCAAGGGAGGCGTGAAGCGCAATGGAAGCGGGCTCAGCGCCCCCGATAACGGCGATCATTTCGTGGAGCCCCTGGCTGCGGCTCTGGTCGATGACTGCACCCAACAAAGCCCGGCCGGCCCCGCGCCGATGATGGGCCGGATCGACATATATGCTGTCTTCGCACGTGCCCGCGTAAGCGGCACGCTCACGAAACGGAGCGGCATAGGCATAGCCGATGATCAAGGCATCCCGTTCGGCAACCATTACCGGAAAACCCTGGCGCTGCAGCGCGGCAAATTTCCCTGATAGATAGGCTTCGTCGGGCGGTTCTATGTCAAAGGTAGCCGTACCATGCAGCACATGGTGCCGATAGATGGCTGTGACCCGGGCCATATCTGCCGATTGTGCCGGACGCACAATCACCGCTTCAGACGTCGAGATTGGCGACGTTCAGCGCATTTTCCTGGATGAAGTCGCGCCGTGGCTCGACATCATCGCCCATCAGGCGACTGAACACCTCATCTGTGAGATCGGCTGTTTCGGATTCAACCTGCAAGAGCGAGCGATTGGCCGGGTCGAGCGTCGTTTCCCACAATTGTTCGGCGTTCATTTCGCCCAGCCCCTTGTAGCGGCTGATCGACAACCCCTTGCGACCAAAGGCGAGAATGGCGTCGAGCAGTTCGATCGGCCGGGTGATGCTGCTGCCATCCTTGGTTGAGGCGGGCGCGGGCGCAGCGGCGTTTGCATCCTCGTCACCTTCGTCGCTGACCGGCTCTTCGACGGCGGCGACGGCATTCAATGCCACCAGCCGTCCCGGACGGGCATAGGTGTCACCCACTTCCGCCATCAGCGCCGCCAGCTTGCGCGCCTCGGCAGAGGCGGCAAAACCGGGTTCGATGACATGATGGTCGGTCACGCCGCGCCAGCGCCGCTGAATGTGGAAACCGCCTTCTTCGGTCACGTCGACCGTCCAGCGGCCATCATCGCCGGCTGAGGCTTCGCCCGCTTCGAGCCATTGCGCGGCGCGGGCAGCTGCCTGTGCGCGTGCATCGGGCGTAAGGTCGGCAGCCAATGCGCCATTGAGCGCCAGTGCTTCGACCAGCGCCGGATCATAACGGCGCGGCACATAGCGCATCAGCGTCCGCATCCGCCGGGCATGGTCGACAAGATTGCGCAGGTCGTTGCCGCTGCGCGGTCCCTCACCGCTGTCAAAGCGCAGCGCATCAATGCCGGCATCGACCAGATATTGGTCAAGCGCGGCATCATCCTTGAGATAGACTTCGGAGCGGCCCTTGCTCACCTTGTAGAGTGGCGGCTGGGCAATGTAGAGATAGCCGCCTTCGATGATCTGCGGCATTTGCCGGTAGAAGAAAGTGAGCAAAAGCGTGCGGATATGCGCGCCATCGACATCAGCATCGGTCATGATGACAATCTTGTGATAGCGCAGCTTGTCGATGCTGAACTCGTCGCGAATGCCGGTCCCCAGCGCCTGAATGAGCGTGCCCACTTCCTTGGATCCGATGATACGGTCAAAGCGTGCGCGCTCGACGTTGAGGATCTTGCCTTTGAGCGGCAAGATAGCCTGATAATGGCTGTCGCGACCCTGCTTGGCTGAACCGCCAGCGGAATCACCTTCGACAAGGAAGAGTTCTGACTTGGCCGGGTCCTTCTCGGCACAGTCGTGCAGCTTGCCGGGCAGGCTGGCGATGTCCATCGCCCCCTTGCGCCGGGTCAGTTCACGGGCCTTGCGCGCCGCCTCGCGGGCCGCGGCGGCGTCTATCACCTTGCCGACCACCTGCCGGGCCAACTGGGGGTTTTCCTCAAGCCACTGGTCAAGCTTGTCGCTCATCAGGCTTTCGAGCGGCTGGCGCACTTCGCTGCTGACCAGCTTGTCCTTGGTCTGGCTGCTGAACTTGGGGTCCGCGAGCTTGACCGACACGATTGCGGTCAGGCCCTCGCGCATGTCCTCGCCCGACAGGCTGACCTTCTCCTTCTTGAGCAGGCCCGACCGTTCGGCATAATTGTTGAGCGTCCGCGTCAGGGCGGCCCGGAAGGCGGCGAGGTGGGTGCCCCCGTCGCGCTGGGGGATGTTGTTGGTGAACGCGAGGACATTCTCGTAATAGCTGTCATTCCATTCGAGCGCGACGTCGATGCCGACGCCATCGCGCATCGCCGAAATGGCGATGGGGTCCTGCAACAGCGGGGTCTTGTTGCGGTCGAGCCATTTGACGAAGGCGGCGATCCCGCCTTCGTAATACATGTCTACTTCCTTGCGCTCCTCGTGCCGGGCGTCGGCAAGGATCACGCGGACGCCCGAATTGAGGAAGGCGAGTTCGCGATAGCGATGCTCGAGCTTGTCAAAATCAAATTCGGTGACGTTCTTGAACGTCTCGGTCGATGCAAGGAAGGTCACGCGGGTTCCGCGCTTGGGTGCGCCATCTACGACTGGTGCTTCGCCGCGTTCGATCAGCGGGGCTTCGGCATCACCATGCCGGAAACGCATCCAATATTCCCGGCCGTTGCGCCAGACGGTCAGCTCGAGCCATTCCGACAAGGCGTTGACCACCGATACGCCAACGCCGTGCAAGCCGCCGGAGACCTTGTAGGCATTGCCTTCGGTGGTGTTCTCGAACTTCCCGCCTGCGTGCAGCTGGGTCATGATCACTTCTGCCGCCGACACGCCTTCTTCGGCATGCATGTCGACCGGAATGCCGCGACCATTGTCTTCGACCGAGACCGATCCGTCGGGGTTCAGCTGGATCAGGACGCGGTCTGCATGGCCGGCCAGGGCCTCGTCAATCGAATTGTCCGATACCTCGAACACCATATGGTGCAGGCCCGAACCATCGTCCGTGTCGCCGATATACATCCCTGGACGCTTGCGGACGGCATCCAGGCCTTTGAGAACCTTGATCGAATCCGCGCCATAGCTGGCATTGCCAGTGGCGCCGTTCCCGGAGGTGTCATTGCTGTTTTCAGGGGTGTCGTTCATGCTCCAGCCTATAGGGAATCGGTGCCGAAAACCCAAGCGAAAAGCCAGAGGTCCATCATGAGGCCGTCCGCGCTGTGGCCTTGCGGGACGCGCGGCAAGGCACTACCCTCGGCGATATGACTTTGACTTATCCAGTTCGCCTTGCCTTCGCCCCTCTTGCCTTTGGGCTCATGCTCGCCGCTTGTTCAGGAGGGGAGGATCCAGCGGTGCTGGAAGCGAGCGATGTAGCGCTTAAAGGTGTGGAGAGCGAAGAAGGGATGGTTCCCATCGCCGCACGTGCGGTGCGTATCGGCCTCGAAGGCAGGAACCAGCCGGCGTGTGCTCCCCTCACAACTATGAATGGTGCGCTCGAAGTGCGTTGGAGCAACAGCGCCGAGGGTCCTGTCAAGACGAGGGTCAGCGGTGACGTGGCCGCCTGTGAAACCGACGGTGACTGGACAGGTATTGTCTTTCCCGCAGCGGGACAGGACATGGACGAGTGTGCCGTGGGCCGCACTGTGAACAGTCCGCGCGAATATCAGGGACCGTGCCGGTGGGGCTGGGTCGAAAGCGCCAAGCTTGCAACGCCTGCGCGTTGATCACAGGCAGGGTGGCGGCGCGAGTGCGCAGCCACTTTGATCCGTCAATCTGTCAAAGGACCGAGGCGGCGGAATTCAAATCACCGCCGCCTCCGTTTTCCTGATCGATGCCTTGGATCAGAAGCTTTCGCCTTTTTCTGCCTTGGCACGAAGCAGGGGCGAAACCTCGATGCCTTGCGCGTCAAGCGAAGCGACGATCTTGCCAAGCCCTTCGAGCCCCGCCCAGAACATCGGGCCGCCGCGATAGACCGGCCAGCCATAGCCATAGATCCACACGACATCGATGTCGCTGGCCCGCTGTGCCTTGCCTTCCTCGAGGATTTTCGCGCCTTCATTGACCATCGGATAGATGGTGCGCTCAATGATTTCCTGCGTCGTCACCTCGCGCTTGGCGAGGTTTGATTTGGAGCGGAAGTCCTCGATGATGGCATTGGCTTCGGCGCTGACGGTGCGGTTGCGTCTTTCGTCATAGTCGTAAAACCCTTTGCCATTCTTCTGGCCAAAGCGGCCAGCGGCGCAAAAGGCATCACGCAGCGTTTCGATCCTGCTCGGGTCACGGTGCCAGCCAATGTCGAGCCCGGCGAGGTCGGACATCTGGAACGGACCCATCGGCATGCCGAAATCGAGATGGACCTGGTCAATCTGGTCGGGCAGGGCACCTTCCATGAGGAGGGCATTGGCCGGTATCTGCCGCTGGCTGAGCATGCGGTTGCCGATGAATCCATGGCAGACACCCGCGACCACGGCGACCTTGCCG
Source organism: Sphingomonas lacunae (assembly GCF_012979535.1). Taxonomy (NCBI): domain Bacteria; kingdom Pseudomonadati; phylum Pseudomonadota; class Alphaproteobacteria; order Sphingomonadales; family Sphingomonadaceae; genus Sphingomonas; species Sphingomonas lacunae. The sequence goes on along the minus strand of NZ_CP053015.1, from coordinate 820,967 downwards.
ATCTTCTTGCCGATCGCCATCGCGGTCGCGAGCACGTCGGGCGCGGTGGCATCGCCACGGACAACTTCGAGCAATTTCATGACGTTGGCGGGCGAGAAAAAGTGCATGCCGAGCACATCGGCCGGCCGTTTGGTGGCCGATGCAATCTCGTTGACGTCGAGATAGCTGGTGTTGCTGGCCAGGATCGCACCGGGCTTTGCAATGGCGTCCAGCTTGCCGAACAGTTCCTTCTTGACGTCCATATTCTCATAGACGGCTTCGATGATCAGGTCGCAGTCAGCAAGGTCTTCGAGGCTGAGCGACGGGGTGAGCAGGCCCATCATCGCCTCCACCTGTTCGGGTTTGAACCGGCCCTTGGCGGCGCTCGCCTCGTAATTCTTGCGGATGACGCCGACGCCACGGTCGAGATTTTCCTGGACCATTTCGATGATGGTCACCGGAATGCCCTTTTGGAGGAAATTCATGGTGATGCCGCCGCCCATCGTGCCCGCACCGATCACGCCGACCTTGCTGATGCCGCGCAGTTGCACATCCTTGGGCAGGCCGTCGATCTTGGCAGCCTGACGCTCGGCAAAGAACATGTAGCGCTGCGCCGCTGACTGGCTTCCGCTCATCAGCTTGGTGAACTCGGTGCGCTCAAACTTGAGGCCTTCGTCAAACGGCAGGCGGGTCGCCGCCTCGACGCAGGCGAGGTTGGCATAGGGCGCGTCAAAGCCCTTCCACTTGCGGGCATTGGCGGATTTCAGTTTCTCGATAACGGCCACGTCGCCGGTAACCGGCCGGTCGCGAGTCGGCCGCGGACCCATGGCGATGGCTTCACGGGCAAAGGCAATGGCATCGGCAGCCAGGCTGTCCTCGCCTGCCAGACGATCAACCAAGCCCACTTCGGCGGCCTTCTTGGCCGACAGCGGTTCACCACCTGACACCATCTCGGCCGCCATTTCGACGCCGACGATGCGCGGCAGGCGCTGGGTGCCACCGGCTCCGGGCAGCAGGCCCAGCTTGACTTCGGGCACGCCGAGCTTGGCCGAGGGCACGGCAACGCGATAATGACAGACCAGCGCGGTTTCGAGACCGCCGCCCAGCGCCGTGCCGTGGATAGCGGCGACCACCGGCTTGGTCGCCTGTTCGATGCTGTTGAGCACCGCGTTGAAATCGGGGCCTTGCGGTGCCTTGCCAAATTCGGTGATGTCTGCGCCGGCGATGAAGGTCGCCCCGTCGCAGCGCAGCACGATCGCCTTTACGCTATCGTCGGCCAGTGCTTCGGCGAACTTGTCTGACAGACCCTGACGGACATGCCAGGACAGGGCATTGACCGGCGGATTGTTGACGATGACGACATAGACTTCGCCATCGCGGGCAGAGGTGACGCTTTGCGGCATATCGGACATGGTGGACTCCTTGAAGGAAAAGGCCCGCTGACGCGGGCGCAAAGGGGATCAGGCGGCCAGCGCTGCGTAGATCATCGTCTTGATCTCGCGACGGACGGGATAGGTTGAGGAGGGCATCAGCTGGGTCATGAACACCATGGTGATGTCCTCGACCGGATCGACGAAAAAGGCGGTCGAGAACATGCCGCCCCAGTAAAATTCGCCCGCACTGCCGGGAATCATGGTCAGGTGCGGGGCCATGTTGCAGGCAAAGCCGAGCCCGAAGCCGACACCGGCATTCTCCGCCTCGCTGAACAGGGATTTCGACATTTGCGTCAGGTCGGCATTGCCGGGCAGATGGTTGGCAGTCATCAGTTCGAGCGTCTTGGGGCTGAGGATCTGGATGCCGTCCAGCGCGCCACCATTGACCAGCATTCGGCAGAACCGGTGGTAATCCCCTATGGTGGAGGCGAGTCCGCCACCGCCCGACTGCATCTTGCCATCCTTGGCCCAGCGGCTTTCGGCGCCACTGTCGAACGGCTGCATCTTGTGCACCGGGTGAAAGGCATAGGCGTCGGCCATGCGGTGCAGCTTGTCCTGCGGCACCTGAAAAAATGTGTCGGTCATGCCCAGCGGGTCAAAAATGCGCTCCTTGAACACATCGCCGAGCGGCTTGCCCTCAATCCGCTGGATCACCGCGCCGAGCACATCGGTCGATACACCATAGTTCCATGACGTGCCCGGATCGAATTCAAGCGGGATCTTCGCCAGTTCGGCGATAAATTCATCCAGGCTGCGGGGGCTCTGGAAATCGTCGATCTTGTGCTTGCGATAGGCGGCGTCGACCGGACTGCGTTCCTGAAAGCCATAGGTCAGGCCGCTGGTGTGGCGCAGCAGGTCGATCATCTTCATCTCGCTCGCGGGACGGCGTGTGACAAAGGGGACATTGCCGCCACCGGCCTGGAACACGCCGGTTTCGGCAAATTCGGGCAGGAAGCTGGCCACGCTGTGCGACAGGGCGACCTTGCCCTCCTCCACCAGCTGCATGAAGGTCACCGATGTGATCGGCTTGGTCATGCTGGCGATGCGATAGATGGTATCCTCGGCCAGTGGCTGTCCCTGCCGGGCTTCACCCTGCAGCGACAGATGGGCAATCTCGTCTCCCCGGCCGATCAGCAGGGCCGCATGCGGAAAACGTCCGCTGTCGAGATATTTGCTCTTGAGAAAGGCGGGTATGCGTTCCAGCCGGTCGGGCAAAAATCCCAATTCGGCCGGATCGCCAATGGAAAGCGTCATGGGCGAAATCTCCTCAATCGGGTGCGTTTGCCGCGATCCGGTTCAACTGGCCGGGCGGCCAAATTCCTGTTTGCTTACCGGATGCGAACTGGACAGGCCGCCATCCACCACCAGCGCATGGCCGTTGACATAAGAGGACCGGTCCGAAGCCAGGAATAACGCGGCCTCGGCAATTTCGTTAGGTTGGCCACCCCGCCGCAGGGGATTGAGCTGGCCTATCCGGTCTTCGCGCCCGCGCTCACGAACCATGTCATAAATCGGCTTGGTCATGCCGGTTTCAATCAGGCCGGGACAAATGGCATTGACCCGTACGCCGCTGGTCGAAAGCATCTGCGCCGAAGTTTGGACGAGATTGATCACACCGGCCTTGGACGCCGAATAGGCAGGGCCACCTGCACCGGAACGAAGGCCGGCGACGCTGGCGGTGCAGATGATACTGCCGCGCTTGGCCTCCGCCATCACCCGGCCGGCATATTTGATTGCCAGGAACGGCCCGATCAGATTGACGCGCAAAATCTCTGCCCAGTCGCTGGCGTCCTGATCGAACAGGCCCTTCCATCCGCCCGAAATCCCGGCGTTGGCGTAAAAGGCGTCGATCCGTCCATGACGGGCGACAACATCCTCGACCAGTTGCGCGACTGACTGCTCGTCACCAGCGTCACAGCGGGCGACTTCGATACGGCCGCCGCCAAGGCGGGCGGTATGATCGACACCGTCGGTGACATCGACGGCGATGACATGCGCGCCATGGTCAGCGAACAACAGGCTGGTCGCCTGACCGATCCCGCTGCCGGCACCGGTGACGATGGCAATGCGGCCGTCCAGATCATGCCCCATCATTCGGCTCCGGCGGCAACGGCAAAGGCCCAGGCCCGGTCGGCCAGCGGTTGGACCCGGTCCGACATGTCCTTGGCCTGCGCCGAATTGGCGGTGCCGTCGATGACCCGCTTCTTGATTCCCTGCATGATCCCGGCGAGCCGGAAGAAGTTGTAAGCAAAATACCAGTTCATATCGGGCAGGCTGTCGCGGTTGGTCGCGGCGCAATAGCGTTCAACCATTTCATCCAGTTCGGGAATGCCCAGCGCCTTGCGGTCAAGGTCGGCGACACCCGAACGGCCGCCATTGTCGGTCACCCACGCCATGGCGACATAGGTGAAGTCCGCGAGCGGATCGCCCAGCGTCGACAATTCCCAGTCAAGAACCGCCAGCACCTTGGCATCATCCTTGGCAAAGATCATGTTGTCGATGCGGTAATCGCCATGGACAACGCTGGTCCGGGTCTGCTCGGGCAGTGTGGCCGGCAGCCAATTGATCAGCTTTTCCATCGAATCCATGGTTTCGGTTTCCGAAAGGCGATATTGCTTGGTCCAGCGATCGACCTGCCGTCCGAAATAGTTGCCGGGTTTGCCGAATTCCGACAGGCCGGCCTTTTCGACATCGACATTGTGCAGCGCCGCCAGCGTGTCGATCATCTCATTATAGATGGCGCGGCGCTGGTCCGGCGTTGAACCAGGCAGCGACCCATCCCAGATCGTCCGGCCATTGACCATGCCCATGACATAGAACCATGCACCCAGCACGCTGTCATCGGTGCACAAGCCAAAGGGGCGGGCGACGGGAAAGCCGGTCGGGTAGAGGCCGGCGATCGCCTTATACTCACGGTCAACCGCATGGGCCGAAGGGAGCAGCGGGCCGAACGGCTTGCGTCGCAACACATAGCTGCCCGACGGCGCGTCGATCCGGTAGGTTGGGTTCGACTGGCCGCCGGCAAACTTGCTCTGGGTCAGCGGGCCAACAAAACCTTCGACATGGGTTTCCATCCAAGCCGTCAGCTTCGCCTCGTCCAGCCTGTCGCTGCCCTCCGGCGCGATTGTCCGGTTGAACAGGGCTTCGGCGTCGATCGGGGTGGTCGTCTCGCTCATTGGTCGAACACGATCACGCTGCGCGCGCTGTCACCACGCTTCATCTTGTCAAAGCCTTCGTTGATCGCCTCCAGCGGGATGCGTTCGGCAATGATGGTGTCAAGGTCGAGCAGGCCGCGCATGTAGAAATCGACCAGACGCGGAATATCGACCGGGAAGCGGTTGCCGCCCATGATCGCGCCTTGCAGTTTTTTGCCTGACAAAAGGTCCATGGCGCCAAGGCCGACCTTTTCGGCGAGCGGCATCATGCCGAGGATGGTCGCTGTGCCGCCGCGCCGCAGCACGTTGACCGCCAGCTGTGCAGATGCCGGACGCCCGACAGCCTCAATGGCATGATCGACGCCGCCCTTGGTCATCTCGACAATCTGCGCTGCCGCACCATCAGCCAGCGCATCGACGGTGTCGGTGGCGCCCAGCTTCATGGCGAGTTCGCGCTTCTCCGGCATCGGGTCGGCGGCAATGATCCGCCCCGCACCCGCGATCTTCGCGGCATTGATGGTGGCGAGACCCACGCCGCCGCAGCCGACGACGGCGACGGTTTCACCCGGTGTCACCTTGCAGGCGTTGAAGATGGTGCCCGCACCTGTTGTCACGGCACAGCCGATCACGGCTGCGCGATCGAGCGGCATCTCGGGGTCAATTGCGACACAGGCATGCTCGTGGATCAGCATCATTTCTGCAAAGGCCGAGAGATTGAGCATCTGGTTGACCGGCGTGCCATCGGGTTTGCTCAGACGCGGGGACGATCCCGGTGCCCGGCGGGTGTCGCCGCCCAGGCAAAGCGACATGCGACCGGTAACGCAGAACTCGCAATGCCCGCAGAAGGCTGACAGGCAGGTGACGACCGCGTCGCCCACCTTGACCGTACGGACTTCGCTGCCCACGGCCTCGACGATGCCGGCCGCCTCATGCCCGCCGATACACGGCATGGCATGAGGATAGGCGCCATCAATGAAGTGCAGGTCCGAATGGCACAGACCACAGGCAGCCGTGCGGATCAGCACTTCATGCGGGCCCGGCTTGTCGATGTTGACCTCTTCGACAACCAGCGGCGTCTTCGCCTGATAAAGGACGGCGGCCTTCATCGTGTCACTCCCAGATCGCCCGAGCTGAAGCTGTCCTTGGCGGCCTTCATCGCGTCACGGCCGCCATATTTGCCGAACTCGTTGCGGGCGATCGAACGGGCATGGACCTCATCGGGACCGTCGGCGATGCGCAGTGTACGTTGACCGGCATACATTTTGGCAAGGCCAAAGTCCTCCGAAACGCCGCCGCCGCCGTGCGCCTGGATGGCGTCGTCGATGATCTTGAGCGCCATGTTGGGTGCCTGCACCTTGATCATGGCGATCTCGTTCTGCGCCGTCTTGTTGCCGGCACGATCCATCATGTCGGCGGCTTTGAGGCAGAGCAGGCGGGTCATCTCAATGTCGATACGGGCGCGGGCGACGCGCTCTTCCCACACGCTATACTCGGCCACTGCCTTGCCAAAGGCGACGCGGCTGAGCAGGCGCTTGCACATCCGCTCCAGCGCTTCTTCGGCGACGCCGATGGTGCGCATGCAGTGGTGGATGCGGCCCGGCCCGAGGCGACCCTGGGCGATCTCGAAACCGCGGCCCTCACCGAGCAGCATGGCTTCTTCGGCATTGACGCGCACGTCCTTGAGTTCGATTTCCATATGGCCATGCGGTGCGTCATCATAGCCAAAGACCGGCAGATGGCGCTTGATGTTGATGCCGGGCGTATCCATCGGCACTGCGAGCATCGACTGCTGGCTGTGGCGCGAACCTTCGAAGCTGGTCTTGCCCATGACGATGGCGACCTTGCACCGCGGATCACCCGCGCCTGAAGACCACCATTTCACGCCGTTGATGACATAATCATCGCCGTCGCGGTCGATGCGGCATTCAATGTTGGTCGCGTCAGAGGAGGCGACGGCCGGCTCGGTCATCAGGAAGGCCGAACGGATTTCGCCGTTCATCAGCGGCTTGAGCCACTTTTCCTTTTGCGCCCGGTTGCCGTAGCGGTGGAACACTTCCATGTTCCCGGTGTCCGGCGCGGCACAGTTGAACACTTCGGATGAAAAGCCGACACGGCCCATTTCCTCGGCGCACAGCGCATATTCGACATTGGTCAGGCCCGGCCCTTCAAATTCGAAGGTCTCGTCAACATGGTGGTGATGCGCCTGGCGCGGAGGCATGAACAGGTTCCAGATGCCGGCCGCCTTGGCCTTGGCCTTCAGCTCCTCGACCACCGGGATCACCTTCCACCGGTCACCCGACTTGTCCTGCTCATGATAGGTGGCAATGGCCGGACGGCAGTGGGCATCGATGAACTCGCGCACCCGGCCCTGCCAATATTGCTGCCGATCGCTCAACTGAAAATCCATTGTGCCTCTCCTGTCATCTGCCGGGGCCGGGCCCCGCACTTTACGTTTGCGTCAACTGTGGAATCATTTGCCGACGATTGCCAGCCCGGAAATTGCTCGCACCCGTCCGACTGTCAGGTGCGACAGGCTGTTGTCGTTGATCGGCGTCAATGGCTGCATGTTCAACGGACAATCTCCACATGGGCGGCATCGGGTTTGCGGTCGATGGGGAAACGCGACAGCGCCCAGGCCGTTGCCAATCCAAAGCTCAGCGTCAGGATGACATAGAGCAGGGCCAACGAATCGATCACTGTCGGCGCGACCGTGTCGGGCCGGGCATTGGCGGGAAAGTCGATCAGGCGGAGTACCTGCCCCGAAAGCAGGATGCCGACGCCGGTCACGCATTTCTGGGTGAAGAAATAGCCGGCAAAAAAGGTCCCTTCCTGTGCCTTGCCCGATTCCTGCTGATAGGCGGTGGTGACATCGGCCATCATCGACAGGGCGGTGATCATGACGGCGATCCCTGCCCCGGTCGAAAGGACGACCAGCCCGAAATAGAGTGCGATTGCCGTGGTCGTGCCGGTGGTCGGAAACCACCCCAGCACCACCAGTGCATAGGGCAGGACTCCGATCAGGTTGCCCGCCACCACCAGCCGCATCGCGGTGATCCGCTTGCCCCAGACCAGACCGGCCTTGCGCGCCAGCACCAGTGCGGTGCCGACGCCCAGGAACAGCACCAGCGAATAGATGACCTGTTCGGTCGGGCCCAGTTTCCAGACAAACGCCAGCAAATAGCTCGAAAGCGCGAAGGTGACGCCCTGATTGGCGAAGGCAAAGAAAAAGGCGAGCAGCAGGATTTGGTAAGGGCGGAAGCGCGCCACCTCAAGCATGTCGCGCAGGCCGGGGTGGTGCACTTCGCCGGAAACCGGACGTGCGAACCGCCGGTGGGTGCCCAGCGCGGAAGTCATGACCGTGATGAACATGATGGCCGCGCCTGTCACCGCATAGGCGAAAAAGTCGTCGCGACTGGCATGTTCCGGGTCCGCCAGGCGGAACAGGCCGAATGCCGCGGCGAGAATGATCAACCCGCCGGTCCATCCGAGCAGTGACCGCAACCCGAGCAGCGCGGTTCGCTCATGATAATCGGGTGTCATTTCGGGAGCCAGCGCAACCGATGGCACTTCATTCAGCGACAGGCTCATCCGAACCAGCATGGCAAAGAAAAACAGCCAGGCATATTGGACCGTGTCGCTGGCTTCGGGCGGCATCCACAACAGGATCCAGAAGCCGGCGATTGGCAAGGCGGAGGCATAGAGCCAAGGATGGCGCCGCCCCCAGCGGCTGCGTGTGCGGTCGGTCAGATGGCCGACGCTGGGGTCAATGATGGCATCAGCAACCAGCGCGAAGAACAGCATAAGCCCGACCATGCCGGCATCAAGGCCGATGATCTGGTTGTAGAACAGCAACAGGAAGACCGAAAAACCATTGTCCTTGATGCCATAGGCAATGGCGCCTGTGGCATAGGCGAAGCGCACTGATTGCGGCACAGGGCCTTCTGGCTCCGCCACGGCTTCGGGGGGTGGGCGAATCTTCTCTCTCCTGCGCGGCTTTGCTGCCGTCTGTCCATACCATGCTTTTGAACATGGCCCGCCGTCAAGGCGCATGCGCCGCCGCTACGGCATTCGACAAAGATAAATGGGCCCTTGCACCAAGCGGGCGATTCGCTTTACGTAAACGTCAATTGCATTGAGGGAGTGTCGCGCATGAGCGAGAATCTGGAAGCGTTCCGCAGCGAGATCCGGGCATGGCTCGAAGCCAATTGCCCGGCCGAAATGCGCGAGCCGATGAAAAGCGAGGATGACACCTATTGGGGCGGCCGCAAGGCCGTGTTCAAGAGCGAGGCGCAAAAGGCCTGGTTCGAGGCCTGCCGCGACAAGGGCTATACTGTGCCCGACTGGCCCAAGGCCTATGGCGGTGCCGGCCTGTCCGCAGCGGAAACCAAGGTTTTGCGGGAGGAGATGGCCCGGATCAACGCCCGCTCGCCGCTCTCCTCCTTTGGCATCTGGATGCTCGGACCGGCGCTGCTCCAGTTCGGTACCGAAGACCAGAAAGTGCATTATCTGAACCAGATTGCCCGCGGCGAAATCCGCTGGTGCCAGGGCTATTCCGAGCCGGGTTCGGGCTCCGACCTAGTCAGCTTGCAGACCTTTGGCGAGGACAAGGGTGACCATTGGGTGGTCAACGGGCAAAAGATCTGGACCAGCTACGCCGACAAGGCCGACTGGATTTTCTGCCTCGTCCGTACCGACAAGACGAACAAGTATCAGGGCATTACCTTCATGCTGTTCGACATGGAGAGCCCAGGTGTCTCGACCAAACCGATCCTTCTGATTTCGGGCAACAGTCCCTTCTGCGAAACCTTCTTCGACAATGTGAAGGTGCCCAAGGACCAGTTTGTCGGCACGGTCAATCGGGGCTGGGATGTCGCAAAATATCTGCTCGGCCACGAACGCGAGATGATCTCGGCGGGTGGCGCCGGTGCCGACATGGTGTCAGCGGGCGCGCTCTATGCGAAGTCGTTGGGCAAGAATGCCAATGGCGAACTGGATGACCCGATCCTGCGCGCCAAGATGGCCGAGTTCGACGTCGACGTCTTTGCTTTCCGCGCCATGGGCGAACGCTTCATGGACATGTGGAAGACCGGCCGCGCGCATCCCGCCAGCTCGAACATGATGAAATATTCGGGCACCGAGCTCAACAAGCGGCGCTATGAACTGGTCATGTCGGGTTCCGGCTCCGAAGGGCTCGAATGGGAAAGCGACGAATCGCGCAACGGCGCATCGGCCCGCACTTGGCTCAGGACCAAAGCCAACTCGATCGAGGGCGGCACCAGCGAAGTCATGCTCAACGTGATTTCGAAGCGCATCCTCGAGCTGCCGGGCGGTTGACCGAGACACGGCATCCCCGCGAAAGCGGGGATGCCTCACCTGACACAACCTCATCAGCCAGCGCGGGAGACGGATTCCCGCCTTCGTCAGAATGACGGACGATTTTGGGAGTTAGACAATGCCCCTGTACCACAGCGAAGACCAGGCGATGCTCAAGGACAGCGTTGCGCCGTTCATTGCCGACGCCGCCCCGGTCAGCCATTTGCGCAAGCTGCGCGACAGCAAGGATGAAACCGGATTCTCCCGCGACCTCTGGAAGCAGTTTGCTGAAATGGGTTTCAGCGGCGTTTTGGTGCCGGAGGACAAAGGCGGCCTTGGCCTCGGCCATGCCGAAGCTGGCATCATCCTTGAAGAGATTGGCCGCAACCTGACGCCTTCGCCCTTTCTCGCGACATCCGTTGCGGCGGCATCGGCGCTCAAGGCAGCGGGCGGTGCGGTGGCTGACGAATGGCTGCCGCGTATCGCGGCTGGTGACGCGATCATCGCGCCGGCCATCGACGAAAGCGCCCGTCACCGCCCCGAGCGCACGGCGCTCAAGGCTGAGCGTTCGGGCAATGGCTTCAAGCTTTCGGGCACCAAGACTTTTGTCATCAGCGGTCATGTCGCCGACATGCTGCTCGTTGCCGCCCGCACTGCCGGCGCTCCGGGCGAGACTGACGGCCTGACCCTGTTCGCCGTGCCGCGCGATGCTGCTGGCCTCACCGCCGATCCGCGCCGTCTTGTCGACAGCTCGCTCGCTTCGAAACTGACGCTGGACGGTGTTGAAGTCACTGCTGATGCCGTTATCGGTGAAGTCGATGGCGGCTGGTCGGCGATGGCACCGCTGCTGGCCGCTGCCCGCGCTGGTGCCTCGGCCGAACTGCTCGGCGTCGGGCAGGGCGCGATGGATATGACCATGACCTACCTCAAGCAGCGCAAGCAATTCGGGCAGCTGATCGGCGAGTTCCAGGCGCTGCAGCATCGCGCCGCTCACCTCTATTCCGAAATGGAAATCGCCCGCGCCACGGTGATGAAGGCCCAGCAACTGCTCGACGAGGGCAATGAGGGAGCCGAACTGATGGTGTCGGTCGCCAAGGCCAAGGCGGGCGCCGCCACCAACCTTGCGGTGCGTGAAGGCGTGCAGATGCATGGCGGCATCGGCATGACTGACGAATATGACATCGGCCTCTACACGAAGCGCGACCGTGCGCTGGCCGAGTTCATGGGCGATGTCAGCTATCACACCGACCGCGTGGCCCGTCTCAACGGCTACTGATCTTTGTCCACCCCTTCCCGGCGGGGAGGGTGCAGGGAGTACCAGAATGGATATCACCCAACTTTTCGGCCTTCAGGGCAAGGTCGCCCTGATCACTGGCGGGTCGCGCGGCATTGGCGCGATGTTTGTCGAAGGCTTCCTCGCTGCCGGTTGCGAGCGCATTTACATCAGCGCGCGCAAGGGGCCACAGATCGCGGCGGCGGTCGACAAATTTGGTGATCGGGTGATCGGCATTCCCGGTGACGTATCGACGGTCGAAGGCTGCAAGGCGCTGGCCGCCGAAATCGCCAAGCGTGAGGACAAGCTGGATATCTTGATCAACAATGCCGGTGCGGCTTGGGGTGCGCCGTTTGAGGAGTTCCCCGAAAGCGGCTGGGACAAGGTGATGGACGTCAACGTCAAGGGCCCCTTCTTCCTGACGCAGGCGCTTTACCCCTTGCTCAAGGCGGCGGGTACGGCGGACCGTCCGGCCAAGGTGGTCAATGTCGGTTCGATCGACGGGCTGCGACTCAATCCGTGGGATACCTGGAGCTACCACGCCTCCAAATCCTCGATCCTCTATCTGACGAAGCGGATGGCCGCCCGACTGATCAAGGACAATATCATCGTCACCGCCATCGCTCCCGGAGCCTTCGAAAGTGACATGAACCGGGCTGCACGTGACCACGGTGACGAAGTTGCCAAGGGCATACCGGCCCGCCGGATCGGTACGCCCGAGGACATGGCGGCGGCCGCCATCTATCTGTGCAGCCGCGCTGGTGACTATGTCATCGGTGAGACGCTGACCGTTGATGGCGGGCTCGTTCATGCCGCACTCGGCACGTCGATAGACGCCTGATCATGGCACAGGGCACCGCGCAGCCGCGCTTCGCCGCCGTCGCCGACCTGCTCGACGCCAATGTGGCGAGCGGTGCCGATGTCGGCGCTTCGGTCTGCGCCACCGTCGAAGGCGAGACCGTCGTCGATCTCTGGGCTGGCCATGCCGATGGCGCGAAAACGCGCGCTTGGGAGCGCGACACGATCATCAACGTCTATTCGACGACCAAGACGATGACCGCGCTGACCGCACTGCTGGTCGCCGACCGGGGTGAGTTGGATTTCGACAGGCCGGTGGCGCATTATTGGCCTGAGTTCGCCACCAACGGCAAGGCGGATGTCACCGTTGCCCATTTGATGAGCCACAGCGCCGGCCTCTCGGGCTGGGCCGAGCCGATCACCACCGAAGACCTTTATGACTGGGACAAGGCGACCGGACTGCTGGCCGCACAGGCTCCCTTTTGGCAACCGGGCAGCGCGCCCGGCTATCACGCGCTGACCCAGGGCTATCTCGTCGGCGAAGTCGTCCGCCGTGTCACCGGCCAGTCGCTCGGCACCGTTTTCCGCACCGAAATCGCCGAACCGCTCGGCGCCGATTTCCACATCGGCCTGCCGGCGTCCGAGGATCACCGCGTCGCCGATCTCATTCCGATCGAGGGTGATGCCGGCATCAATGCGGGGGAAATGGATGATCTCGTCCGCAACATGGCGACCAATCCCGGCATTGACGTGTTGGCGACCCGCACCCGCGCTTGGCGCGGCGCCGAAATCCCAGCCGCGGGCGGCACGGGCAACGCCCGTTCGGTAGCCGAAATCCACAAGCTTCTGGCCAATGGTGGCGAAGCGCATGGCAAGCGCATCCTCTCCGAAGCCGGTTGCCGCAAGGCGCTGGAGGTACAGGTCGAAGGAACCGACAAGATCCTCGGCATCCCGGTCCGCTTTGGTCTTGGTTTTGGCCTTTCCGGCGGAATGGTGCCGCTGCCCAATGATGAATGCTGCTATTGGGGCGGCTATGGCGGGTCCGTGATCCTCATCGACATGAAGGCACGGACGAGCATTTCCTACGTCATGAACCGTATGGTCGGCACGACGACGGGCGATGTGCGTGGCTTCGGGCTGGCCATGGCTTTCTGGCAGGGTATGGCTAACGGCTGAGTTTCCCATGCGTCCAATTATCGCTCGTCGTCATGGCGGGCGCGGTCGGCGGCCGTCAGTTCCGCTGGTCCATTACGGCTGCACTGCCAGCCGTTTCGCCCCTTTCCCTCGACACATCGCTGCGCTAAGGCGCCCCCATTCACAGCCACCACCGTTCCGATCCGGCTGATACGCTGATTCCCTCGCGGGTTTTTGCGGTTCCCCCGACCGGTTGCCGAACGGACCAACCCAAAGGGGGAATGCGCCCATGACAGCCATCGGACAGGACAAGCTTGGCGTGCGCTCGACGCTCGACGTCGGCGGCAAGAGCTACACCTATTTCAGCCTGAAAAAGGCCGCCGCCAAGCTCGGCGACGTGTCGCGCCTGCCCTTCTCGATGAAGGTGCTGCTCGAAAATCTCCTGCGATTCGAAGATGATGGCTTCACTGTCTCGACTGGCGACATCCAGGCACTGGTTGACTGGCAAAAGGACCCCAGCTCGACGCGCGAAATCCAGTACCGCCCGGCCCGCGTCCTTCTCCAGGACTTCACCGGTGTTCCCTGCGTGGTTGACCTTGCCGCGATGCGCGACGCCATCGCCAAGCTTGGTGGCGACACCAGCAAGATCAACCCGCTGGTCCCTGTCCATCTTGTCATCGACCATTCGGTCATGGTCGACGAATTCGGCCACCCCAAGGCGTTCGAACAGAATGTCGAAATCGAATATTACCGCAACGGCGAGCGCTATGACTTCCTGAAGTGGGGGTCGAAGAGCCTCGACAACTTCAAGGCGGTTCCTCCGGGCACCGGCATCTGCCACCAGGTCAATCTGGAACATATCGCACAGGCGGTCTGGACTTCGACAGGGCCGGATGGCGAAACCATCGCCTATCCCGACACTTGCGTCGGCACCGACAGCCACACGACGATGATCAACGGGCTCGGCGTCCTCGGTTGGGGCGTCGGCGGCATCGAAGCCGAAGCCGCAATGCTCGGCCAGCCCGTCTCGATGCTCATTCCAGAAGTTGTCGGTTTCCGCCTGACCGGAGAGCTCAGGGAAGGCGTGACCGCTACTGACCTCGTGCTGACCTGCACCAACATGCTGCGCAAGCATGGCGTGGTTGGCCGCTTTGTCGAATATTTCGGTCCGGGTCTCGCCTCGCTCAGCCTGGCTGACCGTGCGACGCTCGCCAACATGGCACCCGAATATGGCGCGACCTGCGGCTTCTTTGGCATTGATGACAAGACGCTCGACTATCTGCGCCTCACCGGCCGTGAGGAAGACCAGATCGCCCTGGTCGAAGCCTATGCCAAGGAACAGGGTTTCTGGATCGAGCCCGGCGCGGTTGAGCCGGTGTTCACCTCGACGCTCGAACTCGACATGTCGACCGTCGTGCCGTCGCTCGCCGGCCCCAAGCGTCCGCAGGACCGCGTTGACCTGACCCAGGTTGATGACGTCTTCGCCAAGGACATGGCCGAGACCTATAAGAAGACCAATGCCCGTGTAGCGGTTGATGGTTCCGATTTCACAATCGGCGACGGCGACGTGATGATCGCCGCGATCACCAGCTGCACCAACACGTCGAACCCTGGCGTGCTCGTCGCGGCCGGCCTCGTCGCCAAAAAGGCTGACGAGTTCGGCCTCAAGCCCAAGCCCTGGGTCAAGACCAGCCTCGCTCCCGGCTCGCAGGTGGTCACCGACTATCTCGAAAAGGCCGGCCTCCAGTCGCACCTCGACAATATCGGTTTCAACCTGGTCGGCTATGGCTGCACAACCTGCATCGGCAACTCGGGCCCGCTAGCTGAACCGTTCAGCAAGGCGATCAACGAAAACGGCCTCGTTGCCGCCGCCGTCATCTCGGGCAACCGCAACTTCGAAGGCCGCGTCAGCCCTGACGTGCGCGCCAACTTCCTGGCCTCGCCGCCGCTGGTTGTCGCCTATGCGCTCAAGGGCACGGTGGTCGAGGATTTCACCACCACCCCGATCGGCACCGGCAAGGACGGCCAGGATGTGTTCCTCAAGGACATCTGGCCCACCAACATGGAAGTCGCCACGACCATGGCCGGCTGCATGGACCGCGCCATGTTCCAGGCGCGCTATGCCAATGTCTACAAGGGCGATGCCCATTGGCAGGCGATCAATGTGGAAGGTTCGGAAACCTACAGCTGGCGCGCCGGTTCGACCTATGTCGCCAACCCGCCCTATTTCGAAGGCATGACCATGACGCCGTCGCCGGTAGGCGATATCGTTGGCGCCAAGCCGCTCGCCATCCTCGGCGATTCGATCACCACCGACCACATTTCGCCGGCCGGCTCGATCAAGGCCGACAGCCCGGCGGGTAAGTGGCTGATGGAGCATCAGGTCAGCAAGTCGGACTTCAACAGCTATGGCGCTCGCCGTGGTCACCACGAAGTCATGATGCGCGGCACCTTCGCCAACATCCGCATCAAGAACGAGATGGTTCCGGGCATCGAAGGCGGCATGTCGCGCTATGGCAGCGAGGTCATGCCGATCTATGACGTCGCCATGCGCCACAAGGCTGACGGCACGCCAATGGTGGTCATCGCCGGCAAGGAATATGGCACCGGATCGTCGCGCGACTGGGCGGCCAAGGGCACCAACCTGCTCGGCGTCCGCGCCGTCATCGTTGAAAGTTTCGAGCGTATCCACCGTTCAAACCTGGTCGGCATGGGCGTGCTGCCGTTGCAGTTCCTCGAAGGCCAGACCCGCGAAACGCTGGGCCTGAGTGGAGATGACAGCTTCACCATCACAGGCGTTGCCGGCATTCAGCCGCGCCAGACGGTCACGGTCGTCGTGACAAAGGCCGATGGTTCAGTCAGCAGCTTTGAGGCCCTGTGCCGCATCGATACCGCCAATGAACTGGAATATTTCCTCAACGGCGGCATCCTGCATTACGTGCTGCGCAAGCTCGCGGCTTAAGCATTAACGGGGGTTCGCGCGGTGCGCGGCCCCCACCAATGTCGGCGGAGCCTTGTTTCGCCCGCTCGGCTGGGATCGGGCACCCATGGCACATATTCCCTTGTTGATCGAAATTGTCGGCTGGTTGGCTGCTGCCTTGATACTCGCCAGCTATGTGCTGCTCTCGCTCGGCAGACTAGAACCACGTGGTCCGGTGTATCAATGGATGAATGTGGTCGGAGCAGCAGGCTTCGTGCTCAACTCCGGCTATAACGGTGCCATGCCATCGGCAGGACTGAATGTGATCTGGGCGGCAATGGGGCTGTGGACGATCTTTACCGTCCGTCGTTTGCGCCGTTCGGGTCGGCAGCCGGACAAAACTCTGCTCTGAAACGGCTCACAGGGAATGTCTCACTGACTTGCGGCGTGGAAGCATGCGGCATGACCGGTGGCTCCGGTACAGGGCATCCCTTCGGCCACGGAGAGCGACATGGGGGCGCCTGTTTCCAGCGCAGACGTTCCGGCGGCCACAGCATAGCGGCCGTCAGGCCAATACCAGCCGCCATCACGCCATTGGCCGAGCAGGCGGGGATCCAGAGCAACATCCACCAGCCGCTCCTCGCCCGGAGCAAGTTCAACCCGTTCGAATCCAGCGAGCCTGCGCTGCGGACCGAGAGGATTGGCTGTTAGATACAGTTGCACCACCTCCGCCCCCGGCCGGTACCCCACATTGCGCACGCGCACTCGTGCTGTCGGCCGGGCTCCGCCGCTCAAGCCGACCAGCATTTGCGAAAAGCGCGTATAGGAAAGGCCAAAACCAAATGGAAACAGCGGGCGCAAGCCCTGCTGCGCATACCAACGATAGCCGACGTCAGCGCCTTCAATGTCATAGTTTACGGCCACAATCTGGCCTGGTTGACCGATGCCGATGAAATTTGGCTCGACCTCACCGGCGCCGTCAAGGTGGGGGCGCGGCAATTGGTCCGGGCCTGCAGGAAAAGTGACCGGCAGGCGACCGGAAGGACTATGTTCACCGAACAATAAGGATGCGATGGCCTCTCCGCCCCGTGCGCCCGGATACCATGCTGCCAAAATCGCGCCAACAGAGTCATGCCATGGCATCAATACCGGGCCGCCGGTTTGCAGCACGACAATTGTCCGGGGGTTCGCCTCAGCGACGGCCATGATCAGCTCATCTTGTCCATCGGGCAAGGAAAGGTCGGGGACATCACGCCCTTCGGTCATCCACTGGGTCGCGATGATGATGACGATGTCACTGTCCCGGGCCAGCGCCACAGCTTCGCTGATGTAGCGGCCATCGCGATAACGGACGCTGGCGTCCGGAACCATGGCCCGGATGGCCGTCACAGGGGCCGAGCGATGCCATGCCATGCCATATTGGGGCGAATCCTGTCTGCGGCCCGTCACGAGGGCAATGCCGGGACCTTCAGGCGACTGGACATGTGAAGAACCTCCGCCAGCCAGAACCCCGCGATCTGCGTGGCCACCGATTACTGCAATGCGCGCCGCTTGTCGGGAAAGCGGCAACAGATCTCCCTCATTGCGCAACAAGACGATTCCTTGCCTGGCGACTTGTTCGGCAATGGCCGCGTTTGCATCCAGATCGATGGGACGGCGTTCGGGCCGGAATTGATCGAGACCGATTGCAAAGATCGATCGCAAAATCCGGCGATTCATATCGGATAGTCGGCTGGCCCATAAGGGGTCGGTCGCTGCCCGATCAGCGAGCGGTTGCCCAAGGAACACTTCTGGATCCAGTTGGGCGCCAGACTGCTGGTCGAGGCCAGCCATTACCATGTCCAGTCCGGTCACGGCGCCCCAGTCAGACATGACAAAGCCGGGATATTGCCAGTCTCGTTTCAGTACCTGGTTGAGCAGCCATTCGCTGCCGCAGGCAGGCACGCCGTTGACCCTGTTATAGGCGCACATGACCGAGCCTGGCCTTCCTCGCTCAATGGCAATTTCAAAGGCGAGCAGGTCACTTTCGCGCGCTGCAGGCTCTCCTATGCTGACATCCACGATGCGGCGACCGGTTTCCTGGCCATTGAGGGCGAAATGCTTGACCGTCGACAAGACATGCATTGACTGGATGCCATCAACTGCGGCTCCGCCAAGGATGCCACTAAGCAAAGGATCTTCGCTGAAATATTCGAATGTCCGTCCGTTGCGTGGGTCGCGCATCAGGTTGATGCCGCCGGCCAGCAGTATGTTGAAACCCAATGCCCGAGCTTCACCGCCAATCATCGCTCCGGCGCGTCGGACAAGGTCGCTGTCCCAGGTGGCACCTTGCGCTATGGCCGAAGGCAGGGCGGTAGCCCCGTCGCCCCGCAGCCCGCCGACCCAGGCTATGCCCAAGCCAGCATCGGTTTCCCAAAGTGGAGGGACGCCCAATCGGTCAATGCCCGGAACAAAGCCCGCGCCATACAAGGCATCGGGCGGAATGGGTACAGGCGGGAACGGCAGCGGCATGATGCCATTGGTTAGCACCGTGCGTTCAGCATCAGTCATGGCTGCTTCGGTGGCCGCTGCACGGGTGTCGGCATCAATTTGTGCCTGCCCTTGAGCATGGACGACCCCAGGTGTCAGTAACAGCAGACCAAAGGCCTTGCCCATCAGAAAGATGAATGGCCTCACGTCATGCTCTCCTTTCCGATCAGTGGGTTCGGCCGATTTGACTGTGGTCAGGATGCAGCTCAAAATTCACTCAACAGCCGCCCGAAACCCTCCATCTTGTCGCTGATTCCGCAGGCGCGCAGGCCGTGCCAATAGGTTGCGGTGTTGATGGCGATGACCGGCTTGCCCAGTTCGGCTTCCTTCTTTGCGGCCAGATCAACCATCGACAGATTGGTGCCGACCTGAACAATGGCGTCCACATCGTCGCCATCCAGTTCAGCGATGACCTCCACCAAGCGGCTCACCGGAACCTTGGCAATGTCGGTCCAGCAGCGGCAGCGCAGCGGTATGTCGCGCACTACCTCAAAGCCTGATTCCTGAAGGTAGCGCTTCACTTCGGCATTGGCGACCGGGTAATAGGGCGAGACAAAACTGACCCGCTTGATCCCGCCATAGGCATTGAGCGCGGCAACAGTGGCTTCCGACCCGACTGATGCGCCGACTCCGGCAAGATCCTCGACCTGCCGCCTCCATTGCTCACCGCCCTTGATGCCACCGTAAAAGGTAATCGCTGACATGCCCATCATCAGATAATCGGGCTTGCAGGTCATGACTGATCGCACAGCGTCCATCGTGTTGTCTGAGATGGCCTGTGTGCCCGCAAGAAAATCCTCGTCGCTAAGCGCCACGGGGTCTTCGACATGGATACGGCTGAAATGGTTGGTAACGCCCTCCGGCCGCATGCCCTCCATTTCCGGCTGCACCACTGTGTTTGTTGAAGGCGCGACCACGCCGATCAGCTTGCGCCAGCCCAATATGTCGGTCACGGTCAATGTCTCCTGTCAGAACCGAGCGAGGTGGGGGCAGCCCTCGGTCAAAGGGGGTCAATTGATGGCCGCGGCCTGCTCTAGGCTCTCGAACATCGCCTGCCGCAACAGATAGGCGCGGCGCCGTTCATCATCGGCTTTCAGTGTGAGCATGTCCTGGCGGCGCTTTTCATGACCTGCGCTCGCTCCGGCACGGATGAATTCCATGTTCTGGATGGTTTGCGCCTGGGTGAAAGCGTGGGTCACTTCGCGCCGCTGTTTGTCGAACAATGCCAGTGAACCGTTGGGCTTGCCCGCCTTGATGGCAGGTTGCAGCTTCTCGAAAAGGTTGAACGCATCATGCACACCGGAATTCATGCCAAACCCGCCAAGCGGGTTGTTGAGGTGAGCGGCGTCACCAATCAGCAGCACACGGCGGTCCATAAAGCTTTTCGCCACACGCTGATGGACGCGATAGAGGGTGCGGTGAAAGGTCCTGACGCTGGCCCCGTCGCCGGTCAGCCGGTCAAAGACCGAATTCTTCGTCTCGTCTGACCGCAATTCGTCATCAGTTTGATCGAGCGATGTTGGCAAAAGCACCCGCCACACCGACGGCACGCGCAACAGCACCAGCCACTGCTCCGGATCTGAAACATAGTTCACATGGGCCAGATTGGGCAGATAATCTGCCAATTCGGTGTCGGTGGAGAGGCACAGGAATCGTTCCGGATAGGTGAATCCGTCAAATTCTATGCCCAGCCACTTGCGGACCAGACTGTTTGCACCATCAGCACCAATTAGCCAGTCAGCCCGAATATGCCGAACCTCGGTCGGTGTTTCCACATGCACCGTAACCCCGGCATCATCCTGTTCAAAGGAGAGCAGTCGGTGCGAGAAGCGGATATCAGCAGCAGGATAGTGTTCCAGTCCCGCCGCAAGCGCACGCGACAGATGATATTGCTCGCACTGGATGCGGAACGGATAGCGCGTCACATCGCGAATTTCAGAGAGGTCAAATTCGATGACTTCGCCTGATCTGCGGTCGCGCCAGTGATAGAGTGGGGCCTTCAGCCCGCGTTCGAGCAGCATGTCAGTGATGCCGATTTCGTCAAGCATTTCCAGGGTAGGCGGATGAAATGTCGAGGCGCGCAGGTCTTGGGCACAATCCTCGCCGGCTTCGAGCACAACCGTTTCAATTCCGGCTTTGGCCAGCAGGGTGGCCATCACCGTCCCCACCGGGCCGGCGCCGGCAATCACGACCTGGCATCGTTCCATTGTTGCGGCCATCCTTGCCGTCCCCTGAAGTCTTGTTGCACCGGGGGCTATGAACCGGTTGGCGGCAGCGACATCGCCCTGCCGCCAGTTTATCCACACAGTGAATGTTGCGATGGCCCGGCACGCGCCAATCGCGGCTTGATTGCACAGCCAAGTCGCAGGAAAAGACCGGATCGTTGAGGAGGCACAGACAATCATGACGACCATCGCCCGTGTCGCGAGCATCACCACTTATGGTGGCCCGGAGGTCATCCAGTGGAACAGCATCGAACTGCCCGCGCCGGGACCCGGAGAGGCGCTGGTGCGTTCAACAGCTGTCGGTCTCAATTTTATCGACACATATCATCGTCGTGGCATTTATCCGGTGCCGTTGCCAACGGGCCTCGGTGTCGAAGCCGCAGGGGTGGTCGAGGCGGTCGGGTCCGGAGTCGACAGGCTTGCGCCGGGTGATCGAGTCGCCACATTCGGCCCCAGTCTCGGCGCCTATGCCAGCCACCGCATCCTGCCCGCCGCGGCCCTCTTTCGGCTTCCCGATGGCGTCAGCGATCAACAGGCCGCTGCCGTGCTGCTGAAAGGATGTACTGCCGAGTTTCTGGTGGAACGTTGTGCCAAGGTGCAGCCAGGCTGGACGGTTCTGGTCCATGCCGCGGCTGGCGGCGTCGGCCTCCTTCTCGTCCAATGGCTCAAACATATCGGCGCAACGGTAATCGGCACGGTCAGCAGCGAGGCGAAAGCGGCGGAAGCGCGTGCGGCGGGTGCGGACCATGTCATCCTTTACACGCAGGAAGATTGCGCGCCCCGCGTCCGTGAGCTGACCGGCGGCGAGGGTGTGCGCGTGACCTTTGACGGCATTGGCATGGACACTTGGGAAACATCGCTCGATTCGACCGGGCGCCGTGGCTTGATCGTCAGCTATGGCAACGCCAGCGCTCCCGTCACCGGTATCAGTCTTGGCGTGCTGGCGCTGAAAGGATCGTTGTACAACACGCGCCCGACCCTCTATGATTACTACAGCGATGCCGGTGAACGCACCGCCGGGGCACAGCGCCTGTTCGACCTGATCGCCAGCGGCACGATCAATATCCGCATCGGCCAGACCTACAAACTCGAACAGGCGGCAGAAGCGCACCGCGCCCTGCAAGCCCGCGAAACCGTCGGCTCAACCATTTTGTTGCCTTGAACGGCAGGTTGGGCCGGTGTCGAGCTGATGCCGCTAAGCCAGGCCGGGATCATCCGGCTCATTGGCTGAAGCCGGGTTTCCGTCTGCATCGCTCCACTGTTCTGTCGGGCACGGTGACTTCGTCGGCCTCTTCAAGGCCTTGCCGCATTGTCCGGCTGGAAAAAGACCAATCGTGCCGCCCAAGGGGTGATCACGGCCGCGGCTTGCCCCCGGCCGTGGATGCCGCGATCAATCGAGCGAGGAGGGACAATGGCCGCGCCGGCGGCCTCTGCCCTTTCCAGCAGCGCCTCCAGATTTGAGATGGGGAAACTGAGCGAGGCGAGGCCGCGCCAATGCGGCTGATCACCGCGAAAATCATGGCCTTCGCAAGGGTAGGCGATCAGTTCGACCGATCCTTCCATCCGCCCTTGTTGTTGAACGATGGTCAAGGCCACTGGCTTGTCCCGGGCCACATCGAGTGGAAGACCCATGACGTTGCGGCCGCCTTCATGGACCAGCGTGGTGTCTACCAGCGCAGTCCAGCCCAGCCCATCGAGAAAGAAGCGCTTGGCCTCGTCGAGGTCCTCTACGGTGATGACGGAATTGAAGGGGTTGGACACCGGACCCTCGACATGGTCCCATCCGGTCAGCGGTGGTGATATGCGTTCAGCCATTGCAAAGCACAGGCTGTCGCCATCGCGGACGAGCGCTTCACGCACATCAAGCCCGCCCATATTGAAGTCGGCGACCGGGGCCATGGCCGAAAAGCCGTTCCGACAGAAACCGGCGAGCAGATCGTCAATCGGCCCGAGCGACCGCAGTGAGACATCGAACAGGCCGCCGACGTCCCATGCCTGCGCGCCCAGCCGCCGTGCTGGCGCAACTGCACCGGCGCACTGCCACAGGCGGATGCGTCCCCGGTCACACTGAGGCTGGCCGATGACGATCTCGCGCCAGCCTTGCGCCGGATCCAGCTCATGCAGGGCGAGCAGGCCGGGATCCACCAGGCCCCTGTGCCCGACGACAAACCCCATGATCTGGCACAACCTTTCCGCCGAAGCGTCAGCATCGGCAACGATCGCGATCAGCTCATCATAACCGTTGTCGTGCGCGCTGTTGGTCATTGGCCCGTTGCCGGCGCCTCCGCTCCGGTCTGCCGCTTGAGGATGGTAATGATGGCGGCGCGACGGCGCGGATCGGTGATGTTGCCGGACGAGATGATCATTGTCGTACCGGGGGCAAAAGCATCGGGATTCGCCAGGAAGGCGTCGAGTGCCTTGTCATCCCAGATTTCGCCCCGTGCTCCCCGCGCAACCAATGCCTCGCGAAAGGCAAAATTCGGTACGCTGGCGATGCGCTGTCCATAAATGCCATAGAGATTGGGGCCCGCGATGTGAGCGCCGCCCTTGTTCATTGTATGGCAAAAGCTGCACCACTTGAATGTCTCTGCTTTGACCTGCCGTTCATAGTCGGTTTCCGGCGGCAGGACTTCGGTTCGGGCAGGCGCGGCATGGGATGTGACGCCCGCAGGGGCGCTGACCGTGGCTTCGCTTTCAAAGGGAGACACGCGGAACATGGCATAGGGCCCATACAGGCCCAGTGCTGCAACCGCAGCAACCAAAGTACCCGACACAAGCCGGTGCGTCATCACCGGCCGGTCGGGCTTGGTTCCGTTGCCCCGTTTGAGCAGCTTCGCCATGCCGAAGAGCAACAGGCACAACAGCCAGAATCCGGCCACGACCCATGGGCCGCGATCATAGCTTTTGAAGGTCGACAAGGCGAACAGGCTGTTGCTGAAACCGCCAAATATCAGCAAGCCCACTCCTCGCGGAAAGGCGGCGAACAGGCCCTTGCCGTAGCGCAGCAAAGTGTACGCTGCCGTGAGGACAATCAGCAGCTTCATCAACAGGATCGAAAAGCCCGTCCCTGCATGGAAATAGCCGGAAAACAGCCAGATGCCGCGATCAAGCACCACATGCATCCCGCCTGACTGTCCGGGTAGCATCGCATTGGTCCAGGCATAGGTGGCCCCAAATAGCGGGTTGATAAGCAACAGAGCAAAGAGCGTGCCGGTCAGGGCGATGATCCAGGCTGTGGCGAGCGGTTTGAGGCCGGCCCCCGCTTGTGGCGCGTCACCCCGCCACCAGCGCCACACGCGCGTGGCCACCAGTACAAGAAGGATGGTTCCCAGCAGCATGTGCAGCGAGCGAAGGTCACCCCTCAAGGCGCTCTCCTTTGCGGCCCTTGGCAGAAAGGTGGTCATCACATCAATGGCGATCGCCACCAGGGCGATGCCGTAATCAACCAGCAGATTGCGGCGTTCCGGCCTGGTCTCGCTCATCGCAGTCTCCTCGGGATTGTCTTGTCATGCTCCGGATACAACAAGGGCGTGTTCCCGGATAAGGAAACACGCCCCGTCTGTTCGATTGCCGATCAGAAGCGGACTGCCGCCGTCAAGCCAATGCGGCGTGTTTCACCCAGATAGATCTCGTTGATGCTATAGGTGAAAGGAAGGCCGGCACGCGGCTGGTTGATCGAGTTGGCAACATATTTTTCGTTGAACAGGTTGGTGGCCCACAGTGCAACGCTGTACTGGTCGCTCTCCAGTGCCAGCCGGACATTGGTCAAGGTCCGTTCACCGAAGGATGCGGTGTTGATCAGGTTGGCATAGGCCGGCCCACTGTAATTGACATCGACCCGTCCGCTGAGGTTCCACTCATCGTTCAGCGGCACATCGGCTGCGGCATAGGCATTCCAGGACAGTTTCACGGAGCGCTGCGGGCGATTGCCCTCGAGGCTGATGACATATTGCGTTGTGCCATTGCCGGCCGCCACCGGAATGACCGGCGGGCAACCCGGAGCCGATGTGAAGTTCGGTGCGGTGCCCACACGGCACTGGGCGGTGGTCGATCCGTCATAGGCGCCGGCGTCGAACTGGGGGTCGGAATAGGTCAGGCTGCCGCCCAAACGGACCATGTCGGCAATCGTCCATTCCGCCTGCACTTCGACACCGTTGACCGACAGAGCGCCGGTGTTCTGCACGATACGGGCAGGGTTCACAGCGGTAGGGTTGTTGGTGAAGGCGGAAACCTGCGCATTGCTCCAGTCAACATGGAAGAAGGAGGCATTGAGCAGCAGCGCCCGGTCAAACAGGCGGCTCTTGATGCCGACTTCATAGGTCCAGTTGGTTTCTTCCTCATAGGCGACTTCACTGGCCAAAATGCCGGTCGCGCTGACCGGATTGACCGTGTTGAACCCGCCTGAGCGCACACCCTTCGCCGCCGAAGCGTAGAACAGCATGTCATCGGCCGGACGGTAATCGAGCGTGAGGCGTGGACTGAAGCTGTTGAAAGTGCGCGCAAAAGGAGCGCTTGTCACCGGGAAGGTGCCAGCCGCCGGAACATCGGTTCCGATAATCTGCCGGTTGACTCCCGGTGCCGAGGTCGGGTTGGACACAGAGAAGCTCCGGGCCCGCTTGCGCTCGATATTGTAACGACCTTCTGCGGTCAGGCGGAACTGGCCGAGTTCATAGGACAGGGAGCCGAAGATGCCGAAATTGTCGGTACCGCTGGCCGAATAGCTGCTCGACACCTGCGTCAGGTTGGAATCGGCCACGAGGAACGGATTGGCGGTGAAATCATATCCGCCCACACCGGTCGCGGCAGGCGGTGCGAACTGGTTTACGGCGACCAGTCGCTCGTTCGCAGCCAGAGGGCTGCTGGGGCTGGCGCCGATACCCGAAGCGAGCAGCGGGATGCGTGAATGGAAATAATTGCCGCCGACAATCCACTGGAACGGCGAATCATTGTCCGATTGCAGGCGCAGTTCCTGGCTGAACGTGCGGACCCGCTCCTTGGTGCCGATCAGCAGGTTGACTTGCGTCAGCCTGCTGTAGGCCACGGGCGCTCCGGCGAACGGAACGAAGGAAAGACAGGCCGACCCCAGGGTGCAGACACCGAATGTGGTGCCATTGGCGCTGCCGTCATAGTCACTGAAGCCTAGGTTCTCGCTGCGTGTGAGTCCCGTCGTGCTGGTAACGCGCACTCCGTCAAGCCGTGCTTCGAGTTCGAGCGAAACCTGCATATTCTTGGATTCTGTGTCCGGAATCCCGGGGCTGATGGCAACATTGGTCGGCAGCGGCAGGCTGCCGCAGAACAGGGTGTTGTTCACACCGCAATTGAGCAGGTTGAGTGGAGTGAGCATCGCTGCGGAAGGCTCAGTCTCCGAATGGGTGACAAAACCGGAGAGCGTGGCACGGAAGGTGTCGCTCGGCCGATATTCCAGTGCGCCCGAAAAGGCGTATTTCTGTGAACCATTGAGGTTGTCATCCGGATTGGCCGCATTGTCGCCAAACCCGTCGAACGAGGCGTAGCCGCCAGCAAGGCGGACAGCGAGCGTGTCGGTGATCGGTCCGGAAATGAAACCGCGCAGACGATAGTCTGAATCGGTGCCCAGCGTGGCGGTCACACCACCGGTCAACGTGCGCGTCGGCCGACCGGTCGAGATGCCAAGGGCGCCGGAGAAGGTTGAACGGCCATAAAGGGCGCTCTGCGGGCCCTTGGCGACGTCGATCTGGCCGATGTCGAGGACCGAGAGAATGTCGAGCGTATTGCGGCTGACCTGATAAATGCCATCAATGAACACACCGACATTGGCTTCGACGTTGAGGTCGTTGGTGGTGTTGGCCGGGCCAAGGCCGCGGAAGTAGATGGTCTGCACATTGCCGCCGGCGATGCTGTTGATCGCAACGCCGGGCGTGGAATTGCCCAGGTCCTGCAGACTGCTGATGTTCCGCTCGGCCAAATCCTCCGCCGAATAGGCGGTGATGGTGATCGGCACCGACTGCACATCTTCGGCCCGCTTGCGCACGCCGGTGACGATGATGTCATCCTCAGTTGCATTGGCCTCATCGGCCGTTTGCGCCATCGCTGGTGCTGACACGAGCAACGCGCTGCTTAGCATGCTGGTTGCCAGCATGCCCTTGATGAAATTCGCCCGCATAAATAAATGACTCCCCGGAAATTTGGTTGGCCTATTTCTCAGTCCACCAACATTCATTTACCCCTTGAATGTCAGTGGTGCCGCTCTGGCCTGCCTCATGGAAAGGCCGACCAAACTGCTCCAAATGCTGATGAGACAGCATCAGGGGAGAGGAAGCCGGATGGCTGCGCCACATGCAAACCACCCGTGCTGCCTATCCGCCTATCGAGAAAAGTGCCGGTTGCATGTTCAGTTCCCGAAGGCCGGACGGTTGCGGATTGCTGACAGGTCGCAGGGCGGATAGTCTGCTTGGCATCAGTGCCGTTCATCAATGGCGCTGCCTAGAGCCGCCAGTGCGGGCCGTCCTATTTCCGCTGAAACGTCCTGGCCCCGGCGGTCCCACAGTCTGACAGGATGCCGCATGGCCAATCCCATCTTCCGACAAAAGCTTGCCACCGGTGAATTCTTCGTCGTTCCCGGCATTCAGGACATGATCACCGCGGTCATCGCCAACAAGGTCGGCTTTGATCTGGTCTATGGCACCGGCTATTGGCTCACCGCCTCCGCGTCCGGTCTGCCCGATGCCGGCATCGCCACCTACACCGATATGCGCGATCGCATGGCGACGCTGGTCCGGACCAGCACCGCGGCGGTCATTGCCGATGGTGACACCGGCTATGGCGGATTGCTCAACGTGCATCACACCGTGCGCGGCTATGAACAGGCGGGTGTCACCGCCATTCAGATTGAGGATCAGGAGTTCCCCAAGAAGTGCGGCCATACGCCGGGCCGCCGCGTCATCCCGATGGAGGATATGGCCGAAAAGATCCGCGTCGCCGCCGATGCGCGGGAGGACAAGGAGAATTTCCTGATCATTGCCCGCACCGATGCGCGTGAAAGCGAAGGCATGGACGCGACGCTGCGCCGGCTCGAGGCTTATGCCAAGGCTGGCGCCGATGTCCTCTTCCCCGAAGCGCTGACCAGCGAGGAAGAGATGCGCCGCGCCTGCGCCGCCTTCGACAAGCCGGTGATGGCCAACATGTCGAACGGCGGCTACTCGCCGGTTCCGCACACGACGGTGCTGGCAGAGATCGGTTATGCCTATGCCATCTATCCCTCGCTCACCAGCCTTGCCGCTGCCGCCGCCATGGAAAAGGCGCTCGTCGATCTCAAGGAGCAGGGCATCGGTCAGCCCGAAGACCTGTTCAGCTTCAACGAATTCTGCTCGCTGATCGGTTTCGAAGATGTCTGGGCCTTTGAAAAGAAGTGGGCACGCTGACCATGGGCATGGAAATTACCGCTGCCGTCCTGCGCCAGAGTGGCGATCAACCGCGCCCCTATGCCGATCATCAGCCGCTTGAACTGGCGACGCTGACGCTGGATGATCCGAAGCCGGGCGAGCTGCTGGTGCGCATTGATGCCGCCGGCCTGTGCCATTCCGACCTTTCGGTGATCAATGGTGACCGTCCGCGCCCGATGCCGATGGCGATCGGCCATGAAGCGGCAGCGACCGTGCTCGCCACCGGGACAGCTGATGATCCGGCCTTCGCGCCCGGTGACCGGGTGGTCCTCGTCTTTCTGCCCGCATGTGGCGATTGCGTCGAATGCCGTTCGGGGCGGGGCTATCTCTGCCCGGTCGGTGCGGCTGCCAACGGTGCCGGGCAACTGATGGCGGGCGGCAGCCGTCTGTCCTGCTGTGGCGAACTGGTGCATCATCATCTCGGCGTCTCGGCCTTTGCCACCCATGCCGTGGTGGACCGCCGCTCGGCGGTGAAAATCGACAGCGACATTCCCTCTGAAACCGCTGCCCTTTTCGGCTGCGCTGTTCTCACCGGGGTCGGCGCGGTCATGAACACCGCGGCGGCCCGGCCGGGTGAATCACTGCTCGTCTATGGCCTTGGCGGCGTTGGCCTTGCGTCGGTGCTGGGGGCTGTCGCGGCGGGCTGCGTGCCGGTCACCGCGATCGATCCCTTTCCGGAAAAGCGCGCGCTCGCGCTCGAACTGGGCGCCGCCCGCGCTGTTTCCCCTGAGGAAGCGGCATCGCTAGACAAGGCGGACATCGTCATTGAAACCGTTGGCAAGGCGGCGGTGCTGGCAGAGGCCTATGGCATGGCCAAACGGGGCGGCAGGGTGGTGACGGTGGGCCTGCCCAATCCAGCCGAGCAACTCAACATCCCGGCACTGTCGCTGGTCGCCGACGGCAAGACTCTGATGGGCAGCTATATGGGCTCGTCAATCCCGAGCCGCGACATCCCGCGTTATCTCGCCCTGTGGCGGGCCGGTCGGCTGCCGGTCGAACGGCTGATGAGTTCACTTGGCCCGATGAGCGAGATCAACGCGCTGATGGACAAGCTCGCGGACGGCCGCGCTATCCGCCAGATTGTCGTGCCTTAGCGGGGCAGGCTCGCGAGATAGGCGATGGTCTCGGCTTCGCTGATGACATCGGCATATTTGGCATTCATGTCGAACAGGTTCGCCTCATGCGGACCAGGGTGGCGGTCGCCACAGGCATCGGCGACAACCGCCGTTCTGAAGCCGTGCGACATGGCATCGACACAGCTGGCACGAACGCATCCGCTCGTCGTCAGCCCTGTCAGCAACACACTGTCGCGTCCCATCGCGGTCAGTGTCGAAGCAAGCGAGGTGCCGAAAAAGGCGCTGGGATATTGTTTCGAAACGATAATCTCTTCGGGGCGCGGTTCGAGTCCGGCGGCAAAGGCGCCCATCGGATTGCCCCGCTGGAAATAGCGCAGCGGCAGGGCCTTTTCATAAAATCGTCCACCATCAACGCCGCCGGGATGATAGACGACATTGGTCAGGATCACCGGAACACCGGCGCCATGGGCAGCCTCCCGCACCCTGAGCGCGCTGGCGAGAGCGGCATCAACACCGGCAAACAGGTCGCAGTCCTCAGCAAAATATCCGTGACAGAAATCGATCAGGATCAGCGCCGGCCGCTCGCCAAAACCCACCTTGCCGCCATAGGCGCGGGCATAATTGGCCGCCAGGTCGTCGCTCATCCACTTTTCCTCTTGTCACTTCCGCTTTGGTTCAGCTGCCGCCTTCTGCTGTGCTGTTTCGAAGCGGTCAATCGCTTCCCGCCAATGGCTCAGGATCTGCGCCGTGTCATCCTATCCTATGAGCACATGCCATCCAATGGTTTCAGCCATTGGCGGCATGATCGGTCTAGGACAGCGACCGATACAGTGTCGCGGTGATTGGTCAGTTGGGACGGCGCATATAGGCGATAAGTGCGCGCCGGTCAGCAGGGTTGGCAATGCCGGCAAAGGCCATGGTGGTTCCGGGCACGACCGCCTGCGGCCGCTGCAGCCAGCGA
This sequence comes from Sphingomonas lacunae, assembly GCF_012979535.1. Taxonomy (NCBI): domain Bacteria; kingdom Pseudomonadati; phylum Pseudomonadota; class Alphaproteobacteria; order Sphingomonadales; family Sphingomonadaceae; genus Sphingomonas; species Sphingomonas lacunae. The sequence goes on along the minus strand of NZ_CP053015.1, from coordinate 790,750 downwards.
TCCAGCGTTGCCTCGTCCCAGCGGATGTTCGCATTGCGCATGGCTGACGAATAATTGAATCCAGCAACGCTCGCCGCCCTTCGTCCGACGATGCCTTGCAGGTGCGGACCAATCTTGGCTTGGTTGGTTGGCGCAATGGCATGACAAGCGGCACAGCGAATATAGAGGCGTCGCCCTTGGGCGATCTCGGCCGCTGCACTGCTTGCTGGTGCACGCGGAGCTGTTTGGCCGGTTGCAACAACCGCGACCCCCAACAGCGATGCCGAAAGAATCAAAGACTGGATGCGCATGTCGCCCCTTTCATGGTCTGCTTCAGGCACCCTATCGGCCCCCTGAGCACACGGCATCATGCCGGACGGCTCCTGACCGCTATGTGAATATTCGCGCTGCCACAATGAACGCCCTGTCTATCGATAGGGGTGGTGGGCGATGACAGGCTCGAACTGCCGACATCCTCGGTGTAAACGAGGCGCTCTACCAACTGAGCTAATCGCCCGTCGCCTGACCGGTTGCATCCAGCGCCGGTCCCGCGTGGGCCTCCCCATTGCCCAAGCGGGATGCCATTTGCAAGCGGCTTTGCGTCACACGTCGGCGGCGATGCGGTGGAAATAGCGGTGCATCGCCTGTGTGGCCTCATCTGAAAGGGCAACAAAGATGCGCCGCCCATCGTGCGGATCTTCGCGACGTTCGAACAGACCGGATTCAGTCAGGGTCTTGATCCAGCGCAGGGCGGTCGTCGCAGGGACGGCAGCCGCAATGCACAGGCTCGAAACCGAAACCCTCAGGCGCTCAAGCCTGGCGGCATAGAGGTCCAGCATCATGTCCCATGCCGGGTCAGCGAAAATATCAGGCCCGAAATAGTCATCCCTCATCCGGCGATGGCGGATGTGGGTACGCACTTGGGCTGCGCTGACCGGCGCCACAGCCGATCCGTCACTTTCCCCCCGGAAGCCACGGCCCGGCGCGTGCATATGATCCTCTATGAAAGGACTGGCCGGGGTGCGGGATCCGTCCGGCATGCTGGCGATCCGGGCGCCATCGTCGATGTTGAGCCGGGCGAGCATCCGGGCGATACGCTGCACTTCTTCCTGTAACCGTTCGAGTTGCCGGTCCCGCGCTTCAATCACCGGGCTGTTCAACCGTGCCTCGCTGGCCCTTGCGCCTTGGGCAAGGGCTGCCAGACAATCGCCCTCATCGGGTTCGAGCAATATGGTGACCCCGGTCGTATCGCCCAGAAGAGCCCACACCGGGTCAATCGAAGCCCGGCTGACCTCGATCACCAGATTAAGCGCCTCTTCGCCAATCCTGTCCCGCAAACAAACCAGTGATGCTGTCCCCGGGTCGTCTGCCAGATGTACCCATATCAACTTGTGCGTGACGATCCCGTTGTTGATCAGCCGTTCCAGCGCAACGGGTTCGGCAACTATGCCCAGTGCTGCCGCTGCCCGGTCAAGCAACGGTGGGAGGGCTTCACCATGACCAAACCAGCCCAGTCGGGGCGTTGCTGGAGCCGCGCTCCAACCGGTTTGGGAAGAAGGGGCGGCACCCCACGGTTCAACTGGAGGAGAACTCATCGACCTGTCCCTTTGGTAGCGAATTCCCGAGGCGTTCAGGGTTAGGTCCCGTTTCGGTGCGAAGCAAAGCGATTCGCCTCCGCATAACATCCATTTTGGAGAGAAGTTTTGATGCGAAAGCGGAACAACAGCTGAAACAGCAGCTTGCGCATTATGGCCCAAGGCCGAAGTGGACGAATGTCGCCCCAAAACGGCGACGCGCCGGAGCGACTTTTGTGTCGGTTGAAGCGCGATTGACTGCGACGGTTCAGCCCAGCGGATCCCCGCCCGCATGGTCCATCAGGATCGCCCATTCGTGAGCGGTCACCGGTGAAACCGAAAGCCGCGATTGGCGCCGCATCGCCATGTCGTACAGCCGGTCATCGCCCTTGATGACGCTCAGCGGGATGGACTGCTTTAGCCGGGCCAGCGGTTTTACCTTTACTGCCACCCATCGGGTTCCCTCGGGTTCAGTCGGGTCGGGAAAAGCTGGGGCGCTGATGGTGATGATACCAACAGCTTCCTTGCCGATGTTACTGTGATAGAAAAGCGCAGTATCGCCCACCGCCATCGCCTTCAGATGGCCGGCAGCGGCATGGTTGCGAACGCCGTCCCAGGTGCCCTCGCCTTCGGCGATCAGGTCGTCCCAGCCATAGACATCGGGTTCGGATTTCATCAGCCAGTGGGCCATGCTTGCTCCTTGCTTGGTTGGGTGTGGTGGCTGGTCAGCCCGGCCAGTGGTCAATCACGTAAAAGACGCCATTCCCGGCAATCGCACCCTGCGTACCCATGGTGGCACGACCGCCATTTGGCCAGGTGGCGACCAACTGGTCCCCTTCGCGTGAAAAGCTGATGCTTGCTCCGCCGATCGTCGCAATCTGGGCAGTGCCGCCACCCTCCTCGATCAATGTGCGGATTTCCTCGGCGCGCAGGGCTCGCGCGATGATCAGATTTCGCAGGTGCTGTGTCAGCGCAGGGCGGTTGGCGCTGTCAAACAGCGCGGCCTCCGCTTCCGGACCGATCTGCTGAAAGGCATTGTCGCGCGGAGCCAGCAAGGTCAGCGGTTCGCTCGCCGCCAGCCTCGGCGCAACACCTGTTGCAGCCAAAGCCCTGCGCAACTTTGTGAATTCCGCCAGACGCCGCAACGCCGCCGCCACTGTGGGCTGTTCCACCTGACCTGTAATGCGTGACACGCCTTGGGTGCCGGTTGGGGTGGTGGCCTGTTCCGTCTCGTCACAGCCGGTCAGCGCCACCATCAGGGCAAGACTGGCGGCCATCACAACTTTGCGCCTGATCAATGTCAGTCCGGCCATGTCCTGCCTCTTTGCCTCCCACGCCTTTGGCGCTATCGCAGACCTCATAAAAGCGGCCTGACCCACCGGTCGCCTTCACAGGAAAAATCGCATGACTGCAAGTGTTCCCGTCGTGTCGATGGCCGGTGCGGCCAGCGACCCCGCCAGTTTCGCCAAGGCCTTTGGTGATTGCTTTGCCCGATACGGCTTTGCCATGGTGTCCGAGCACGGTATCGACCAAGGTCTGATTGACCGTTCGTGGGCCATGAGCCGCGCCTTTTTTGATCTGCCGGAAGCTGTTAAGCGCCAATATCAGGTCGCGGGCATCTCCGGTGCCCGGGGTTACACTCCGTTCGGCACAGAAATTGCCAAGGGTGCGCAGCATGTCGATCTCAAGGAGTTCTGGCATGTCGGCCGCGACCTGCCTGCCGGGCATCCGCTGGCCGTGCAACAGCCCAACAATGTCTGGCCTGAAGAACCCGCCGATTTCCGTGAGACCTTTGAAACCATGTTTGCCGAGCTCGACCGGGTCGGAGGCATTCTTCTTTCGGCGCTCGCCCGCTGGCTCGAACTGGCGCCGGACTGGTTTGATGACACGATCCGTGATGGCAACAGTGTGTTGCGCCTGCTTCATTATCCGCCGGTGGAGGGCAGTCCCGACGGCATCCGTGCCGAAGCGCATGAGGATATCAACACCATCACCCTGCTGCTCGGTGCAGAGGAAGCCGGCCTCGAAATCCTTGAACCCGATGGCAGCTGGCTACCCGCCGCCCCACCGCCCGGCGCGCTCAGCGTCAATGTGGGGGACATGCTGCAACGGCTGACCAACCATCGCCTGCCGTCGACGACGCATCGAGTCCGCAACCCGGTGGGGGACCGCGCCGCCGTGTCGCGCTATTCGATGCCCTTCTTCCTCCACTTCCGCTCGGATTTCCTGATCGAAACCCTGCCGTCCTGCATCGATGCCGATCACCCCAATCGCTACCCCGAACCGATCACGGCCGACGACTATCTCCAGGAACGCCTGCGCGAGATCGGCCTCAAGAAATAGGCGGGTCGCGTCTCACCCAAGGGCAGAGGGCAACTGACCTGCCAATACTGGCAGCCTTTGGGTTCGCCAGTTGCAAAAGGCGGTTGCCCACAGGATAGTCCCTTCTGACGGAATCGAAAATCCAAGGGGAAGAGAGCCATGTTCAAGACACGCCTGACCGACATGTTCGGGGTCGAAACGCCGATCTGTATGGGCGGCATGACGGGTGTCGGCTATGGCGAACTGGTCGCCGCCGTCGCCAATGCCGGCGCGCTCGGTTTCATCACCGCGCACATGTTTCCCTCGGGCGATGCCCTGCTCGAAGAAATCGAGAAGACCAAGGCGCTGACTGACAAGCCGTTCGGCGTCAACCTCACCCTGCTGCCGTCTATCAATCCCATCCCCTATGATGATTACCGCGAGGCCATCATCGAGTCGGGAGTCAAGATCGTCGAAACCGCCGGCCGCGCGCCAACCGATCATCTTCCGCGTTTCAAGGAAAATGGCGTCAAGGTCATCCACAAATGCACGTCGGTCCGGCATGCCGTTTCCGCGGTCAACAAGGGCGTTGATGTCATCAGCATCGACGGCTTTGAATGTGCCGGTCACCCCGGAGAGGATGATGTCGGCCTCGTCGTGCTGCTCCCCGCCACCGTCGATGCGCTGCCCGGCACGCCGATCATCGCTTCGGGTGGCATGGCTGATGGCCGCAGCCTTGTCGCCGCGCTGGCGCTCGGTGCCGATGGCGTCAACATGGGCACGCGCTTCTGCGCCACGGTCGAGGCCAAGATTCACCAGAATGTGAAGCAGGCGATTGTTGACAATAATGAACTCGACACCGTTCTTGTCGGTCGTACCCTGCGCAATACCGCGCGCGTGGCCAAGAACGCCGTCTCGGTGGCCGTGGCCGAAATCCAGCGCGATCCGACTAAGACCTTTGACGATGTGAAGGCGTTGATGGCGGGCCAGCGCGGCCGCGACAATGTGCTGCGCGATGGCGATATTGACGGTGGCATCTGGACGACGGGTCAGAGCCAGGCGCTGATCCACGATATCCCCACTTGTGCAGACCTTGTCCGCAACATCATGGACCAGGCCGAAGCGGTGCGCTCGAAACTGGCGGGCTGAGCCCTCACCCTCTCCCGCTAGCGGGAGAGGGTGAACCCCGCTGACACGTCACAAATAGGCGAAGTCCCTGTCATAGCCGGTCAGGCTGGCGCCGCCGTCGACAAAGATTGTCTGGCCGGTCACATTGCCTGCACCGGCCAACCAGGCGACGGCGTCGGCGATCTCGTCCGGTGTGGCCAATGAACCCAGCGGCATCAGCGCCGCCATCCGCTCCATCCGGCCATCCTCATAGGTGTCGGTGGGCAGCGTCAATCCGGGAGCGACGCCGTTGACGCGGACATGCGGCGCGGCGGCGCGGGCGAGGGTGCGGGTCGCCTGCCACAAGCCCTGTTTGGCGATCGAATAGGCAATCTGGTCGGGTACCGGGTTGATCACGCGTTGGTCGAGGATATTGACCGCCGCACCCCTGGTGCCCGCTGCCTGGTGATGCGCCGCCAACCGTTGCACCAAAAGCACCGGGGCGGTCAGGTTGAGTGCCAGTGCGCTGTCCATGGCGGCCCGGTCGAGGCTGTCGATGGTGCTGTCGGCAAACAAGGCGGCATTGTTGACCAAAAGGTCCGGCGTGCGACCAAAATGCTGGACCACAGTGTCAAACAGTTGTTCTGCCTCGCCCGCACGGCTCAGGTCGGCACGGAACTGTTGATGCGCCACGCCCGTTGTGGCCAGCGCCTCGACGAGTGAAGGCTCGGGCGGATTGTCGCTGCGGCAATGCAGCGCCAGCGCATAACCGCCTTTCGCCAAGCGCGCTGCAATTGCCGCGCCCAGACGGTGCAGCCCGCCGGTTACCAGCGCCAGAGGAAGGGGATTGCTCATCAGATGACACCGCTGCGTCGATGACGCTTCATGGTAATGCCGATACGCTCATTGGCTTCGGCAATCGCCAGCTTGACGATGCGGATGGTGACCGCGGTCACCTTGTCGTCCTGCAGGAATATCGTGTCGGCGATATGGTCCGCCACCGCTTCGATCAGGGTGAAATGGATGTCCTTGGGGATGCCATCGGTAGCCGCGAACTTCAGGTCCATATAGCTTTTTGACGCGCTCAACGCAGTGTCCGGCTCATAATGGTGGCGCACCGCCAGCTCGGCAATGACGCTGATCCTCAGCGGCTGCGGCAAGTGGGTTTCTTCGGAATAGACACCGGTCAGCACATCGACCTCAAGGTCATGCACTTCAAGGATCAGGCTGTCGGCGTTCTGGGGCACTGGGAGGGACCTTAATGAGGGATCAGTTTTTTGCATCAAGGGGGATGGCAGACGTCGACAATCGGCGCTGCGCCCCCTAAGGGCGCTCCCCTTAAAGGAGCAACCCGCGCTGGTCGAGATCAAACCCCTTTCCACTGCGTCACAGCCTGCGATCGAGGCGCTGCTCGATGCCGCCTTTGGCCCGGACCGCTTTGGCCGGACGGCCTACCGCTTGCGCGCGGGCACCTTTGCCTTGCCGGACCTGTCCTTCGCTGCCTTTGATCAGGGTCGCCTCGTCGGGACGCTGCAAAGCTGGCCCGTCGCGCTTGAACAGGCTGATGGAATGCGATCCTCCTTGGTCATGGTTGGCCCTGTGGCGGTCGAACCGGATGTGCAGCGCGGCGGCATTGGCCGGGCGATGATGGATGCGCTGGTGGCGGCGGCGGACGCCGGTGCGGACGCCGCGCTGATGATGATTGGCGATCCTGAATATTATGGCCGCTTCTGGGGCTTTACCGCTGATGCGACGGGCGGCTGGGACCTGCCGGGGCCGTTCGAGCGCCGCCGTCTGCTGGCGCGGTCCGCCCACCGTCATGATCCGCCAGCCATAAACGGACATGTGGTTCCCGATCCCGCCCGCAACCCTGACTGACAGGCATTATGGCCGCTTGAGATCCCGCGGCTGGACGCGATCTCCGCTTGCACCATCACGTCGCCTGCCTAGGGTGCTGTCATGCCTTTGACCAATCCGCCGCCTGATTTTGCCGCCACCTCGCTCGCCGCACTTGCTGAATGGGCGCAGGGCGACCGGTTGCCGCCGGTAGCCGACTGGCACCCGGCGCGCGAAGGTGTGATCGACATCGTCATCAGGGCTGACGGCCGCTGGTTCCACGAAGGCGGCGAAATCACCCGCCCGGCGATGGTGCGTTTGTTCAGCCGGATACTGCGGCGTGAAGAGGATGGCCGCCATGTGCTTGTCACACCGGCCGAAAAGCTGACCATAGGGGTGGAGGACGCAGCCTTTCTTGCGGTGGAAATGAAATGTGAGGATAGCGCGCTGGGCCAGACACTCGCCTTTCGCCTCAACACGGGAGATGTGGTCATCGCTGGGCCTGATCACCCCCTGGTGTTGCGGGCAGGGCCGGCCGGCTTGTTGCCCTATCTCCAGGTACGCACAGCCGGTGCTGGCGTGTTGGAGGCACGGCTCGCCCGGCCGGTCTATTATGACCTTGCCCTGTTGGCCGACGAAGCGGGCAGGGTCGCCAGCGGCGGGGTAAGTTTTGCCGTAGGCGAGATGGGGGATGAGGCCGCATGAACAGTATCGCGACCGTTCCGCTTGAACAGCGCATTGCCGCCCGGCTGGAGGCTGGCAGCGTGGATTTCGTCCTGCATGATGGCGATGCGGAGTGGCAGACGTTGGCTGCCGGCACGCCCATGGCGGATGCCGGGGTGCTCTGCGCCTTTGTCGACCGCCCGCAGCCGACCGTGCTGCTCACCCGCCGCCCCAGCCATATGCGCAAGCACAGCGGTCAGGTCGCCTTTCCGGGCGGCCGCCAAGACCCGGAGGATGAAGATATCATCGCCACCGCGCTGCGTGAGGCGCGCGAGGAAGTGGGCTTGCACTCTCACCATGTCAGCATAATCGGCACTGTCCCTTTTTATCGCACGGTCACCAATTACCGGGTAACTCCGGTGTTGGCTGTGATCCCGCCGGATCTTGAACTGGTGCCGCAACCCAGCGAGGTGGCTCGCATATTTGAGGTGCGCTGCGATCATCTGTTCGATCCCGCCATGCAAAGACAGCAATTTGTCGAATGGCAGGGTGGCACGCGCCATTATTGGGAAGTCCATGCCGATGGAGAACGCATCTGGGGCGCAACCGCCGGGATGCTGCGCAACATTGGCGCGCTGCTCGGTCTCGATGCCGATCCTTGCGCACTCAATTGCGACGCCGGGGCAATGCCATGATGCACTTGCCCGATGCGCCCTGGCGCCATGAACCGTCACTGCTACGGTTGCTCGATGCTCTGGCCGGATCACAAGAGATGGTGCGCGCGGTCGGTGGAGCAGTGCGCGACACGCTGTCTGGTCTGCCGGTATCCGATGTGGACCTCGCAACCCGTTGGCTGCCACAGCAAGTGGTTGAACGGCTCGAAGCGGCTGGCATAAAGGCGGTGCCGACCGGTATTGCCCATGGCACCATCACCGCCGTTGCCGATGGCAAGGTCTATGAAGTCACCACATTGCGCCGCGATGTATCGACCGATGGCCGCCACGCCACCGTCGCTTTCACCGACGATTGGGCAGAGGATGCGGCCCGGCGGGATTTCACCATCAATGCCCTTTATGCCAATCCCCTGACTGGAGAGGTTTATGATCCGACCGGCGGTCTCGCCGATCTGGCGGCCCATCGCGTTCGCTTTATCGGTGATGCCGGACTGCGGATTGATGAAGATCATCTTCGCATCCTGCGCTGGTTCCGTTTCCTCGCCCGCTTTGGCGATGGCATACCAGATGCCGACACGCTCGCGTTGGTGTCCGGCCGCGCGCGCCAACTGCGCAGCCTGTCACGCGAACGCATCGCCGATGAACTGATGCGGATGCTTGCGCTGTCAGAACCGGCGGCAACGGTCCGGCTGATGATCGACGCCGGCATCATGGCCGAAGTGGCGCCAGAGGTCGCGGCCGATGCGCCAGACTGTCTCGCCCGGCTGGTCGCGCGGGAAGCGGCGCAGGGTCTTCCCGCCGATCCGGCGCTGCGCCTGATCGCCCTGCTGCCGGCTGATCCGGCGGTGGCTGACCTTGTGGCTGCCCGCCTCAAACTGTCGAACCGGCTGCGCAAGCGCATCGCCGTGGCCCGCGGCGGTAGGCTGAATGGCGATGTTCGTGTGCTGGCCTATCGCATCGGTGTTGAGGGGGCCCGTGACCGCTGGCTGCTATCCCGGTCGGATGAGGCCACAGTTGCCGGCGCGGTCACTGCCCTTGACGGTTGGGTACCGCCCAAATTGCCAATCAGCGGCGGAGACATTGTCGCACTGGGCGTCAAGGCTGGTCCCGACGTCGCCCGCATTCTGCGGATGGTTGAGGATCAATGGCTGGTCGAAGGGTGCCCGGAACGGAATCGCGCGCTGGAAATGATCGCCGATCGACTGCCGCGGGTCTGAACCCATGGACATCAACTGGCCAATAGCTGTCATTGCCTTTGGCGGGGCGATCGCTTTCATCTGGTGGGATCAGGTGCGACCCTGGTGGCGGGACCGTCGGACCTCCTTGCACGCAAAACAAGCTTTTGCCCAATGGCTTGCGGAACAGCCACCGGTCATTGAACCCGACGAGCTGCAGGTGGAGCGGCTAAAGGCTGCTTTGCCTGGTCTTGCCCTGCCTGCCTTGCGGCTGACACCTGCTCTCGATGCGGCCATAGAGGCTGGCGGCACCCGGATTGGTGGACCTGTCTGGCTGGCTGACGATGCGGTTTGGCCGGTGGGCAAGGATGGGCGGGCACTCGAATTTGTTGCCCAACTCGATTTCGCGGGAATGCCGCCGCTGGAGGACTATCCCTCTGACGGTTTGTTGCAACTGTTCATTGGCCGTGATGATCTTCACGGTGTCAACTTCGATGCGCCCTTGGAAGCGAATATCCGTTTGATCTGGCACCCTGATGGGCCTGTGGGCGGACGGCTGGTACCGCCGCCGCGCTTGCCGCGATATGGTGACCCCGATGATGATGGTTATACTTCGTCCCCCTTTACCGGCCGCGAACGCGAACAGGGCGTTCCGCTTCGCGCCAAATCAGTTGCGATGATGCCGCAACCGCTGACGTGTGCTCGGGAGGGGCTGCTGCGCGACTTGGGCATCGACGTCCGCGCCGATGCGGTCGATGCCTTGGCCGAAGATTTATGGAACGCTCATCTTGGCAGCGCGCATTACGTTGGCGGGTACCCGCTGTTTACCCAGACAGATTATCGGTGTGACCTTTGGACGTCAGGCGCGATTGCCTCCGCTTCTCCTTATCGCGACTTCGACCGCGTGTTGTTCCAGCTGACGTCCGGCAATGGCCTGCAATGGGGCGATATGGGAGAGGCGAACCTCATGATCCGCCATGCCGACCTGCTCGCTTGCCGGTTTGACCAGGTCATTTGGTGGTGGGACTGTAGCTGACTGCTGCAGACGCTTGCCCGGTCAACGCCCCTGACTGCGCTGCCAGGCGTCGAACGCCGCATCGGGGTCGAGCGGCCGGCTGAACAGAAAGCCCTGCCCGACATCGCATCCGATCGCGGCGACCTGTTGTGCCACCGTTTCCGTCTCGATGCCCTCAGCCGTTGTCCTCAGTCCCAATGCTTCGGCAAGCCGCTGGATGGTCCGGACGATGGCCAGGCTGTCGGCGCTGGTGTCGATGCCCGCGACTAGGCTGCGGTCAATTTTAAGTGTGTGGATCGGCAGCCGTTGCAGGCTGGCGATGTTCGAATATCCGGTGCCGAAATCGTCCATCGCAATACGCACGTCGAGGTCGGTCAATGCGCGCAAAATGGCATCCGCCGTGTCGGGGTTGCGCACGACACTGCTTTCCGTGACTTCGATGATCAAACGCCGGCCATCGATCTGATGCCGTTCCAGTGCGTGCTGAACCACGGTGATGATGTCGTCACGGGCCAACTGGATGGGCGAGACGTTGACCGATATGCCAACCGGCATGGGCTTGCCCAGCCGCTCGTCCCAACGGGCGAGCGTTGCCGCAGCCTTGTCGATAACCAGCCGCCCCAGCGGCAGGATCAAACCAGAGTCTTCGGCAATGGGTACAAATTCGCCGGGAGAAATGGGTTCACCTTCGTGCGTCCAGCGGGCCAGTGCCTCAAACCCGATCACCCTTCTGTTCTTCATGTCGACCAGCGGCTGAAAGGCCAGGCCAATGTCGTCATGGTCTATCGCTTGCCGCAGGGCATGTTCGCGATCGAACCTTTTGTGCAGGCGTGCCAGCGCTACCGGCTCGTAAAAGGCAACGCCTTCGCCCCGTTTTGCCTGCTTGAGCGCAATTTGCGCATGGCGGATCAGTTCGGGGGCGTCGGGCTCTTCATCAGGTGCCGGCGGGCTCAATGCGGCGATACCGCCAACCGCGCAATCGACGTTGATCAACAGTTCGCCAATGCGGAACGGATCGCGGAACACGGCTCGCATCCGGTCAGCCAGGGTGCGGGCGCCATCTTCTGCAGGACGGGTCTGGCTCAAAATGGCAAATTCGTCACTGCCAATCCTCGCCAGCACGTCGCTGCCGCGCGTTTGCTGCCTCAACCGGCGCGCCACGGTAATCAGCAACTCGTCGCCTGCCAGGGCGCCAATACTCTCGTTGATCCGGCTGAATCGGGCCAGATCGACTATAAGCAGGGTGAGCGTTTGCCCCGGAGGCGGCGCATGGCGCAGTCGTGCTTCCAGCACGTCGCCAAAGCCGCTGCGGTTGGGCAATCCGGTCAGGCTGTCAGACAAAAGCTCGCGACGCAAATTCGCCTCACTGCGGATCAGCGTGGTGTGGTCGACGAGTGACAGAAGCGCGAGCGGTTCAGCGTCTTCGCCATTCAACGGAGAAATCGTCGCCTCATAAACCCGGCCGGAAAATCCACCCTGTTCCCACGTCAGCGTCGATCCTGGCAAGGAACCGCTCAAAACATTGCGGCAAGCCCGCGTCAGAGCGGTTTCTACCGGCTCATTGTCCGGCCAACTGCCCATGGCGCGCAGGAAAATCATGTTGCTTGTGCTGATCTGTATCGCATTGCCATTGAGGCTGATCAGGGCACAGGCATGCGGCAGCGCCTCCAGCCAGCTGGCTTGCGGCAACCGGCTTTCCCAGAGGGCGGTCGACGTATCGACGGAAGGGGGCGCGTGTGGGTTCACCAGATGAATCTGGACCCGATTCATGAATGAAGGGTAACTTTCACAACGGATACGGACCCGTCAATGTCCCTGTTTCAGCCAGTTCGTGTGCCAAAACGATTGTCGCGGGGGAAACCGGTCGGCGCCATGCGCCCGCCTGCGCCTCGTGCTGTCCTCCACAATGTCAGGTCCGTTTCCGTCCGCGTACGACCGCTATCGCCACCCATCGTCCAGCTCAGCCCGTCGGCCAGTGCCAGGGTGGTCGCATCAGCCAGGCCACCGTCGCGGAAACGTTGCAGCATCACGCCCTGTCCCCGGCTCATTTCGGGCAGGTCGGCCAGCGGAAAGACAACCATCTTGCGGTTGTCGCCGACGGCGGCGACATGGTCATCACCGTCGCGGACCACTTTGGCAACGACCAGCTGGTTGCCAGCCCTGATATTGACCACCTGTTTGCCCTTGCGGGTTTCGGCGATCAACTCGTTGCCCGGCACAATGAAGCCATGGCCCGATGAGGAGGCAACCAGCAGCTTGCCGACCATATTGCCGGCCAGCATCGCAATGATTGTGCCCTCACCCTCTATGTCCGCCATCAGCCGCACGGGTTCGCCAAATCCGCGTCCGCCCGGCAGCCGGTCCGCCGCCAGCGTGTAGAACCGGCCATTGGTGCCGGCCAGGACAATGCGGTCGGTCGTCTGGGCATGGAGGGCAAAGGCCAGCTCGTCGCCCTCCTTGAAGGTCAACTTGGCCTTGGCTGCCTCGTCGATATGGCCCTTCATGGCGCGTATCCAGCCGCGCTTGGAAAGGATGACGGTCACCGGTTCCTTTTCGACCATGGCTTCGAGAGGAATGTCGCGCGCCGGGGCGGCTTCGGCGATGGTTGTGCGGCGTCGACCAAGCGCGGTCTCCGGGCCGTAGACGGCCCGCAGTGCCGTCAGGTCGCGCTTCATCCGGCTGCGTTGTCGGGCCGGGCTTTCGAGCAGCTGGACCAGCCCCTCGCGTTCCTTTTCAAGCGCGTCGCGCTCGCGGATGAGTTCCATTTCCTCGAGTTTGCGCAAACTGCGCAACCGCATGTTGAGGATGGCCTCGGCCTGTCGGTCGGTGAGCTCGAACTCGGCCATCATCACCGGTTTGGGCTCATCTTCAGTGCGGATGATCTCGATGATGCGGTCGAGGTTCAGATAAGCGATGATGTAGCCGCCAACGAGTTCCAGCCGTTCATCAATCCGGTCAAGCCGATGCTGGCTGCGGCGGACGAGAATGGTGAATTGGTGACGCAGCCAGTTTTCCAGCAATTCCTTGAGGCCCATCACCCGCGGTGTGCGTTCGGCATCAAGCACGTTGAGGTTGAGCGACAGGCGGCTTTCCAGATCCGTCAGCCGGTAAAGGCTTTCCTTGAGCACATCCGGATCGACATTGCGGCTGCGTGGAACCAGCACAATGCGGACATCCTCCGCAGACTCGTCCCGCACATCCTCCAGGATCGGCAGTTTCTTGTCGGCGATCAGCTGGGCAATCTGTTCGATCAGCTTGCCCTTGGTAATGCCATAGGGGATTTCGGTGACCACCAGTTGCCAGCTGCCCGGTCCCTCACCCTTTTCCGGTGTCTCCGAGAAACGGGCGCGTACCCGGAAGGAACCGCGGCCGGTGGCATAAGCCGCCATGATGCTGTCAGGACTGTCAACGATCAGGCCGCCTGTGGGCAGGTCCGGCCCGTGAAACATCTGCATCAGTTCCGTCAGCTCGGCGTCCGGCTTGTCAATCAGCAGCATCGCGGCATCGATTACCTCGGCGGCATTGTGCGACGGAATGTTGGTCGCCATGCCCACGGCAATGCCGCTCGCACCATTGGCCAGCAGATTGGGGAAAAGGCCCGGCATGATCTCGGGCTCATGGTCTTCGCCATTATAGGTAGGCCGGAAATCGACCGTTCCTTCATCAAGGCCGGCCATCAGGTCAATGGCCACGCGGGTCAGCTTTGCTTCGGTATAACGATAGGCGGCTGCATTATCGCCGTCGATATTCCCGAAATTCCCCTGACCATCGACCAGCGGGTAACGCAGCGAGAAATCCTGGGCGAGGCGGACCATGGCGTCATAGACGGCGGTATCGCCATGAGGATGATATTTGCCGATGACATCGCCGACAACGCGGGCGGATTTCTTGTGGGCCTGTCCTGGATCCAGTTTCAGCCCGCGCATCGCCCACAACAGGCGGCGGTGGACCGGCTTCAATCCATCCCGCAGGTCCGGCAGGGATCGCGCCGTAATCGTCGACAGGGCATAGACCAGATATCGGTCCGACAAGGCACCATCAAATGGTGTGTCGATAATCGGGGCGGCGGGTGCACTGCTGCTGTCGGTCGGGGTCTTGGCCATCACCATACCGATAGCAGGGTGGATTCCACCGTGCAAAGGGGCGATTGAAGCGCCCGCGTTTCAGGCGTTTGGCATCGATGATGTTGCGGAAATCCGACAGACTGGCGGATTTCTGCGGCTGCACTGGACCTTTTTGCACCGCAACAACAGCATTGACGTTGGTTTGCGGTCGGCAGCAGACGCTGCCGTTGCAGGAATCCAGCGGGGAGAATGTCCATGAATGGCCTGAACGGCCATTTCCTGCCCCATAGCAGTTTCTCGCCGTTCGGCTTCAACGGCTGGTTCGTTCACGGACGCGCCTCGCTCAGCTTCTGAGGCTGACAGGCTATAAAGACCATTGCAAAGGGGCGGCCAGCCATGGCCTCCCCTTCTTTCTGTGAGCTGCCCGCATATGCGCTGGCGTGGCTATTCAAGGGACTGGCGCGGCGCGTGAAATTGCTTACGATACCGGCAAGACGCCCTTATCGCAGGAGCGTCAGTTTTCGGGGGAGTGGCGCATGGCCGTAGAGGCCGACGATGCACCAGCGTTGGTAAGTGACGTTCAGCCAGGACCGGTTTCCCGGTTGGTCAAGGACCTGTTGCTATGGCTCTATCGCCGGCGCGGCTGGCGGGCCGAGGGGGAGGTGCCGGAACCCCGGCGCTTTGTCATCATCGCCGCGCCGCACACGTCGAATTGGGACTTTCTCTACTATCTCGGCCTGACGCAGGAGCTTGGGCTCGACACGCGCTTCATGGCCAAGACCTCGCTGTTCCGCTGGCCGCTGGGCGGCTTCATGCGAGCCATGGGCGGCATCGCGGTCGATCGCTCGTCCAGCCACAATTATGTCCAGGCCATGGTTGACGAGTTTGCCCGCCGCAAGGAATTCATCCTGACCATCGCGCCAGAGGGCACGCGTGGCCGGACACGCCGCTGGAAAACCGGTTTTTACCAGATTGCCCTTGCGGCCAAGGTGCCACTGGTCGTTGGCATGATGGATTATGGTCGCAAGATGGGCGGGCTGGGCCCGGTCATCTGGCCCACCGGCGATTTTCGCGCGGATATGGAAAAGGTGTTGGCCATCTACAAAAGCTGCGTTCCCCGCCATCCTGAATTGGCGGTCACCGGGATCGGCCAGATTACAGGAGAGGACGAATGATTGACCTGATCGCGCTCGGGGGCGGGCTTGTCATCAATCTGGTAGTGGCGATGGTCGCCATGATGCTGCTCTGGCTGGTTGCGGTACGCATCCGTGATGTCAGCTTCATTGATGCTGTCTGGGCCTATGGCATGGTTGGCCTCGCCTGGTTCAGCGTCCTGCGTGCGGGCGGGCCCGCCGGACTTGGCCCTCATGGCGTCGCGCTGGTTGCGCTGACAACATTGTGGGGCCTGCGCCTTGGCACGCACCTTATCCTGCGTTGGCGGCGTCTGGGCCGGGATCCCCGCTATGACCGCATTCTCGGGGGCGCGATGGAGCGCAATGGCTGGTCTTTCGCCACCGCCGCTCTGATCATGGTCTTCCTGATGCAGGGACCACTGCTCTGGTTCGTCAGCATGCCGGCACAGGCGGGCATTCTCGAACGACCGATGGAACCGCTGGCCTGGCTTGGCTGGCTCGGCGTTGTTTTGGCGCTGGCCGGGATACTGTTCGAAACAGTCGGCGACGCGCAATTGGAGGCTTTCCGCAAGGACCCGGCCAACGCCGGACAGGTGATGGACCGTGGCTTGTGGCGTTATACCCGGCACCCCAACTATTTCGGCGACGCCTTGTGCTGGTGGGGGATTTATCTGGTGGCGGCAGATAGCGGCATTGCCGCATGGACCATCCTCTCGCCGATCTTCCTTACCTGGACGCTGATGAAATGGTCAGGCGCGGCGCTGCTGGAACGCGGTCTCAAAAAGACCCGGCCGGGCTATGAAGCCTATATCCGCCGCACTTCGGGTTTTTTCCCGCTGCCGCCCAAACAGGATTGAGGATCGGGAACCAAGGGCCTTTGACCGGAGTCAATGTTGCTGGACGTGCACCTGTCTAGGCGGGAGCATCCAGCATTGACTCCGGAGAAATTGCGTGACGGGCACCCAAGCCGAAACCGAGTCCAGGCCCCCCTTGCCCTATCACCGCATCGGCGGGGCAGAGGTCATCCGCCGCATGGTCGATCATTTCTATGACCTGATGGATGGCGATCCAGCCTATGCCCGTCTGCGGGCGATCCATGCCGCCGATTTGTCGCCAATGCGGGACTCGCTGGCCGGCTTTCTCAACGGCTGGATGGGTGGCCCGCGTGACTGGTTCGGCAGCGGCAAATGCGTGATGAGCGCGCACTCGCCCTTCCAGATTGACGGTGAACTGCGCGATCAATGGCTTTCGGCGATGCGGCAAGCAATGGACCGGGTCGCCATGGACGATGATCTTCGGCAGACGCTCGACGAGGGTTTTGCCCGTGTCGCGGCAGCCATGGTCAGAGCCTGAACCGCTGCGGCATCACTGGCTGTAGATGCGTCCGCTCTGTGCCAACCGCTGCCGGTTGGTATTGCCGGGGACAGCGATGTGCTGTGCCGGGTCATATACCCGGCCGACGGCTGCGCTGCCTGGCTCCACCCAGATTTCCGTGCGTGTCCGTGAGTACCCCGACGGGATGTAGCGAATCCAGTAACCGTCCGGATGCGCGCTCCAGCGACCCGATGGCGTGTCGATGCTGCCCTCGCCGCGCTCGACCGCGCCACTCAGAACGGCAACACGCTCCATATCGGCATAGCTTCCCGCGCCAGTGGTCAGCATTCCGCGCAGATCGCTCTCTGCACGCAATACACTCTGCACCGGTCCGGGCAGGCGGACCAGACCTTGAAGCTGGTTGGCGGTCAGCGTGGCCAGTGCATTGCGGTTCATCGCCGTGAATTGCTGGGGCGACATCAACCGGCCGGCTGCAGCGCGGATGTCCGGCCGCAACTGATCGAGGCGGGCACGGGCGACGATGGCCCAGAGCAGCTGCTGCACCTGATGTTGTGGAATGTCCGGATTGGCGACGCTGTTGCGCAATATGGTGGTGACAACCTCCTGCCGGCTACCCAACACCGGAGCGTAAAGATAGCCATCGCCGCCGCCCGGTCCGTGGGTTCCCGCATGCAGGCAATAGCTCTGCCCATCAAAGACATAATAGCCGGCAGCCAGCGTAAAGCCGCCCTCGGGCGTGCGCGGCAGACGCTCCAGCGGCATGGCGCGACCCGGCGGTGTGAACCCGTCACGCGAAGGATCCGCCCAGCGTGCATCACGGATGCTGGTGGAAACCGGAGGCGTTCCGCGTGTCAGGCTGCCCAGCCCACCCGCCGCCTGTCCCAGTGCGCGGCCCAAATCCCCCAGCTGTGCCTGGGTAGCGGGAACAAGGGTGAAGGATGCAACGGCGAGCGCTACGGTCGTTAGAACACGGAATTTCATGATCGAAGCCTCCCCATGGACTTGCTGCACGGCTACCGCACCGCAAGCCGGCAATCAATCACCAGTGTCAGGATTGCGCGGCTATCGCGGCAGCGCCAGCGCTTCGCTCACACTGACAATGCGATGGTGCTGCCGTTGCAAACCGGCCAGCACCAGGGGCAGAGCGGAACGTGACCCGCCTACTGGAAACAGAGCGCCTTGGTGGAGCGCTCCATTGCGAATGCAGCGTTGGCCAACATGAGACCAAGCGCGGCCCACACCAGAAAAGCTTTCCATCCCGCGCCACTTCCCGGCGCGGTCCGTATCAACGTGTCTCGCTCTCTGTCTTCTTCTTGCTGCCCTTGGGCTTGCCGGCCTTTGGCGGGGCCGGGGTGATTTCGAATGACAATTCCTTGCCGTCCTCACCGTCCTTCAGCTTGACCTTGACCTCGCCGCCATGGACCAGCTTGCCGAACAAAAGTTCCTCGGCGAGCGGCTGCTTGACCTTTTCCTGGATCAGGCGACCCATAGGCCGGGCACCATACAGCTTGTCATACCCCTTTTCGGTCAGCCAGTTGCGCGCAGCTTCGTCCAGTTGGATATGGACGTTGCGGTCCGCCAGCTGCAATTCGAGCTGCAGGATGAACTTGTCGACCACGCGGGCGACCACTTCGGGGGGCAGGTAGCCGAACGGCACGATGGCATCGAGCCGGTTGCGGAATTCTGGGGTGAAGAGCTTCTTCACCGCATCTTCCTGCACGTCCTCGCGGGTGATGGTGCCAAAGCCGATGCTTTCGCGGGCCATGTCCGACGCGCCAGCATTGGTGGTCATTATCAACACGACATTGCGGAAATCGACAGTCTTGCCGTGGTGGTCGGTCAGACGGCCATTATCCATCACCTGCAGCAGGATGTTGAACAGGTCCGGGTGCGCCTTTTCCACTTCATCGAGCAACAGGACGCAGTGCGGGTTCTGATCAATGGCATCGGTCAACAGCCCGCCCTGATCATAACCGACATAGCCCGGGGGGGCGCCGATAAGGCGGCTGACCGAGTGGCGCTCCATATATTCGGACATGTCGAACCGCTGCATCGGAATGCCGAGCAGATGCGCCAATTGCTTGGCGACCTCGGTCTTGCCGACGCCCGTCGGGCCGCTGAACAGATAATTGCCGATCGGCTTTTCGGGATCGCGCAGCCCGGCACGGGACAGCTTGATCGCACTGGACAGCACCTGGATCGCCTTGTCCTGGCCAAAAACGACCCGCTTCAGGTCGGTCTCGAGTGTTTCGAGCACGCGCTTGTCGTCGCTCGACACAGTCTTCGGCGGGATGCGCGCCATGGTGGCAATCACCGCCTCGATTTCCTTGGGGGTTATCAGCTTGCGCCGCTTGTTTGGCGGCACAAGCATCTGCATGGCGCCGACCTCGTCGATCACGTCGATCGCCTTGTCGGGCAGTTTGCGGTCGTTGATGTAGCGGGCTGACAGCTCGACCGCGGCCTTGATGGCGTCGGGCGAATATTTGACGCTGTGGTGGCTTTCAAAAGCGCTGCGCAGGCCGGTCAGGATCTTGATCGTGTCCTCGACACTGGGCTCGGTCACGTCGATCTTCTGGAACCGGCGCAGCAGGGCGCGGTCCTTCTCGAAGTGGTTGCGGAATTCCTTGTAGGTGGTCGATCCGATGCAACGGATCTGCCCGCCCGACAGCGCGGGCTTGAGCAGGTTGGACGCATCCATCGCGCCACCGCTGGTCGCCCCGGCGCCGATCACCGTGTGGATTTCGTCAATGAACAGGATGGCGTGGGGCAGGGCTTCCAGTTCGGATACCACCTGCTTCAGCCGTTCCTCAAAGTCGCCGCGATAACGGGTGCCGGCGAGCAGCGCGCCCATGTCGAGCGAATAGATGACCGCGGGCAGCAACACCTCGGGCACATCGCCCTCGACGATCTTGCGCGCCAGACCCTCGGCAATCGCCGTCTTTCCGACGCCGGGGTCACCGACATAGAGCGGGTTGTTCTTGGACCGGCGGCACAGGATCTGGATCGTCCTGTCCACCTCGGCACTGCGGCCGATCAACGGATCAACCCGGCCTTCCTTGGCCTTTTCATTCAGATCGACCGTGTATTGGGCTAGCGCCGATTCCTTCTTGTTCTTGTCGGCCTTTGCATCAGTTTTGGCGTCTTCCCCGCGTGGCTCCGACGGGCCGCTCGCCGCCGGACGACCACCCTTGCCGACTCCGTGGCTCAGGAAGGATACGGCATCGAGCCTGCTCATATCCTGTTGTTGCAGGAAATAGACGGCATAGCTTTCGCGCTCGGAAAACAGGGCGACCAGCACATTGGCGCCAGTCACCTCATCCTTGCCAGACGACTGGACGTGCAGGATCGCGCGCTGGATTACCCGTTGGAACCCGCTGGTTGGCGTCGGGTCGCCAGGTTCGCTGGTTTTCAGCGAATCCAGTTCCGTATCGAGATAATGGGTCACCGTGCCGCGCAGATCGGACAGGTTGACGCCGCACGCGGTCATCACTTCGGATGCGTGCTGGTCGTCGATCAGGGCGAGCAGCAAATGCTCCAGCGCTGCATATTCATGGCTGCGTTCCCCGGCAAAGCGCAGGGCGTTGTGCAGGGTCTTCTCAAGACTTTCCGCAAAAGACGGCATGCCGGTCACTCCATCGCCGGCGGGCCAATCCGGATTGTCGCCCCCCGCCCGCCGGACCATCCGGCATCACGGTGCAAAACACATGTGTTTCCCTGTCCCGCTCTCAATGTCGGGCCTTGTCTGATGATTGGCAAGGGGGCAGGTCAGGGCTTTTTTGCTGGCGTCGCCAGTCTTCCCTTCTCCGTCCCACCGCCATCAGGCCGGGATCAGCGTTTGAATAGGGCTTCGGCACTTGATTTATGGTTAACGGCAAATTCACGCCTTGCCTTGGTCCGGGCGATCTCCGCTTCCAGCGCGGCCACGCGGGCATCCAGTTCGTCAACCGACAAACGGTCAATATCTTCCCGCGCCACCAGCGTCAGTGGCGCATCAGGGCGAAAGGCGGAAAGGTCATCATCCATGGTGCGATGTTGACCGCGAGGGGTGCTGCCTGTCAATAAGCGACACACAGCCTGCCAAAAGAAGCAGGCCTTATCCTGTGCCGGGCAATCGGCATATCACCAACAGGGGGACCAGACCTTGATCCTTACCAATGCTCTTCCCGTAACGATGCGTGCGATTGACTGCTCCAAGCCGGGCGGACCAGAGGCTCTTCGGCCTGTCGACGTCCCCTTGCCGGCGCCGGGCGAAGGGGAGGTGCTGATCCGCGTGGCCGCCGCCGGGGTGAATCGGCCCGACGTCCTGCAGCGGCTTGGCTTTTATGCGCCGCCCGAAGGTGCTTCGCCTTATCCCGGGCTGGAGGTCGCCGGGGAAATTGTCGCCGTTGGCGGAGACTCCGCCCGTGAACTGCTGGGGCAAAAGGTCTGTGCCCTGATTCCTGGCGGAGGCTATGCCGAATATGCCGTGGCGCCAGTCCTTACCTGTCTGCCGGTTCCGCCCCTGCTGAGCCTGCGTGAAGCGGCAGCGATGCCGGAAACCCTGTTTACCGTCTGGACCAATTTGTTTGAACGCGCCTATGCGACCGAGGGCGATACGGTGCTCGTCCACGGCGGCACCAGCGGCATTGGCACCATGGCCATTGCCCTGTGCCGCCTGTTCGGCGTCTCGATCATCGTCACCTGCGGCAATGCCGACAAATGCAATGCCGCGCTGGACCTCGGTGCTACCCATGCCATCGATTACAGCCGTCAGGATTATGTCGCCGAAGTGCTCAAGATTACCGATGGCAAGGGCGTCCAAGCCGTGCTCGATATGGTCGGGGGTGATTATGTGCCGCGCAATCTGGCGTGCCTGACCGAAGAAGGGCGCCATGTGTCGATCGCCTTCCAGCGCGGTGCAACCGCCACCGTCAACGTCATGGAGGTTATGCGCAAGCGGCTGACGCTCACCGGTTCGACGCTGCGGCCCCGTTCAAATGCCTTCAAGGGGCTGGTTGCAGACGAACTCCATCGCACCGTTTGGCCCCATGTTGCCGAAGGGCGGCTCCGGCCGGTGATGGACAAGAGCTTCCCGCTTGATCAGGCAAGCGAGGCGCACCGCCGCATGGAAAATGGCACCCATGTCGGGAAGATCGTGCTGACGATAGACTGACCAGCGAGGCTGGCGTCCGGTCACAACAAAGGGCGGCTCCCATGGAGGGAACCGCCCTTCATTGTGTAATCCAGCGCCGTGCGGCGCCGCGATTACTTCAGTTCGACAGTCGCGCCAGCGGCTTCGAGCTTCTTCTTCAGCTCTTCAGCTTCAGCCTTCGAAGCACCTTCCTTGATGGGCTTCGGAGCGCCTTCGACCAGCGCCTTGGCTTCGCCGAGGCCCAGACCGGTGATGGCGCGGACTTCCTTGATGACGTTGATCTTGTTGCCACCGTCGCCGGTCAGGATCACGTCGAATTCGGTCTGCTCTTCAGCAGCCGGGCCAGCAGCGGCAGCCGGGCCGGCAGCGACGGCAACGGCAGCAGCGGCGCTGACGCCCCACTTTTCTTCGAGCATCTTCGACAGTTCAGCAGCTTCCAGAACGGTCAGAGCCGACAGGTCTTCAACAATCTTGGCGAGATCAGCCATGGGTTTTCTCCAATATGCGGGGCGTTGCCCCTTCAGTTCGGTTCAGTCGGTAACAAAAGCTCAGGCAGCGTCCTTGGCGGCATAAGCGCCAAACACGCGGGCAAGCTGACCAGCCGGGGCTGCCGCAATCTGCGCCAGCTTGGTGGCCGGAGCCTGCACAAGGCCCACGATCTTCGCGCGCAGCTCGTCAAGCGACGGCAGCTCGGCGAGCGCCTTGACGCCAGCCACATCGAGAACAGTGTCGCCCATTGCGCCGCCGACGATTTCGAGCTTGTCGTTCGTCTTGGCGAATTCCACGATGATCTTGGCGGCGGCGACAGGGTCATCGCTGGTGCCAAGGCCGGTGGGACCGGTCAACATGTCGTTGAGACCGGTATAGGGCGTGCCCTCGAGCGCGATCTTGGCAAGCCGGTTCTTGGTGACCTTGAAGCTCGCACCAGCGTCACGCATCTTGTTCCGGAGCGCCGTCGACTGGGCGACGGTCAGGCCCAGATTGCGGGTAACCACAACTGCGCCGGCTCCGGACAGGGTTTCGCGCAGCTGAGCGACCACTTGGGCCTTTTCATTGCGGTCCATGCCATTTCTCCACTCATGCCTGTGCACCAGGGCGCACAGGCGGCTCAAACAAGGCGACCGGACCGGGTGGATGCGCAAACGCAAACGCCCTGCCATAGTTGGCCGCCGCTTCTTTCAGTCCGTGGGGAAGGTCAAATCAGGCCGGCAAAAACCGAACTGAACCGGGACGGCGCAATGGCTGCCCGGCGGTAAAGACATGTCCCCGTCTAGGCTGGCGATTTAAGGATCCCGAAGGGTCCACCAACTGTCTCGGACGGTGACGACAGGCCAAAGCCCGTCGGTCGGCTGCGCGATTAGGCGGGAGATGGCGCAGAGTCAAGCAATTCAGCCAAATTGGCCTCCGGCATGCCCGGATGGATGGCGCGATTCTGTTGCATTGTCGCAACAGGGTGAAAACCCTACTGGAATTGGTGCGTCAAATGGCGTTAACTGGGTCATCGTCCGGGGATGGCGATCAACAGCAAGGGGGCTTCGCTCATGACTTTCTCCAAAACCCTATCACAGCTCATGGTCACTGGCTCAACGCTGGCGGCAGTGACGCTGGGTCTGGCCGTGCCGGCCGCTGCCCAGAGCGTCGATGATCCGAATGCGCCGGTCAATCGCCTGGCTGATGATGGCGCCACTGCCGGGGATGATCGCGACATTATCGTGACCGGATCGCGTATCCGCCAGGATCCGAACAACAGCCCGCTCCCGCTGCAGATCATCAGCACCGAGGAACTGACGCGCGAAGGCATTTCGAGCCCCGAGCAACTCATCTCCTTCCTTACATCCAACGGTAATGGTGCCGACAATCTGGCCTCCAACTCGGATGTCACCACGGGCGCGCAGCGCGGCACAAACGGTCTCTCGGCCGCCAACCTGCGCGGACAGGGCGCGGCATCAACCCTCGTCCTGCTCAACGGCCGCCGCGTTGCCGCCCATGGCCTGACCGGCGCGGCGATTGACGTCAACCAGATCCCCTTTGCCGCAATCGAACGGGTTGAAGTGCTCAAGGATGGCGCTTCGGCCATTTACGGTACCGATGCGGTCGGCGGTGTGATCAACTTCATCACCCGCACCAACTTCACCGGCATCACCCTCAACGGCTTCACCGACATCACCGAACAGGGGGATGGCAACATCTACCGCCTGTCGGGTACCGTCGGCTATGGTGACCTCGACGAAGATGGTTTCAATGTGATGGCGGCGGTCAGCTGGAGCCAGAACCGGGCACTGGCCGGTTCCGACCGCGCTTTTGTCAATGGCAACCAGCCCAACCGCGGTCTGTCGGTGGACACACGCGGCACGCCTGTCGCCACCATGTTCCCGGCTAACCCCAACAGCATCTTCGCGCCGACCGGTTCGCTGCTTGGCGGCACCAGCGGCGCAACGGCGCTGCCCGGACTGGTCTTCCCGGGCACGACCACCCTTGCTACCGGCGGGATCAACGCGCTTGATCTGCCCGGCGGCGCCGGTTGCGATTCAGTCGATGGCGGCATGGCCTATGACGAACAATTGTGGGCGGTCGCCTCTGCACGTTTCGCCTGCTCATGGGACACCGGCCGCGCCGCGATGCTTCAACAGCCGCTCGAAACGCTGACCTATTATGGTCGTGCCACGGTCAACCTTGGCCAGCATCAACTGTTCGCCGAAGTAACCGGTTCCGATGCGACGGCGGCCAAGCGTTTCTCGAACAACCAATATTCGATCAACGCCACCTCGCTGCCGCTCTATTATCCGCTCAACGCGGCGACGGCTGAAACCTATAACCGGATCTACAACCAGCTTGTGGCCGTCTTCCCGGCGGTGGCTGCCAATTATGGCAAGCCGATCGCCTACCGTTGGCGCTGTATCGAATGCGGTCCGCGCGAATATGTCACCGACACGCAAACCTTGCGCGCCGCCGTCGGCCTTGAAGGGCCGATTGCCGCCGGATGGGATTATCGCGCCGGTGCATCCTATGCCCGCTCCGAATCCAATTCGGTGCTTGGCTCGGGCTATCACTATCGCGGTGTCTTCCCCTCGACGGCGTCGGCCAATGCCTCTGGCGTGGCGGGTGCCGTTGCCGGTGGGCTTGATACGCGCGCGCCGACCGCGCCCGGCGCCACTGCGCCCGGCATCGTCGGCCTGCTCAACAGCGGCATTCTCAATCCCTTCTCGGTCACCCAGTCGGCAGCGGCTGTTGCTGGACTTCAGGCCGTGTCGGCTGAAGGCACCGTGCTGTATGGCGGCAAATATGAGGTGACACAGTTTGACGCCTCGGTGTCCGGCTCGCTGTTCAACCTGCCTGGTGGGGAGGTGCAGGTCGCGCTCGGCTTTGACTATCGTCGGGAAACCTATGCCTTCAACGGTTCGCCCGCTGCGGTCCTGGGCACGCCGGACATTTTCAACGTCGCCTTTGACAATGCCAATGCGCTGACCCCGCGCAACCGCGATGTGAAAGCGGCCTATGCCGAAGTCCTCTTCCCGATCCTCGACACGCTCCAGGTTACGGGTGCGGTTCGCATGGATGATTACTCGGGCTTTGGCACGACGGTGAATCCAAAGATTTCGGCCATGTTCCGGCCGACCGACTGGCTGATGCTGCGCGGTTCCTACAACACTGGCTTCCGCGTCCCTGCCTTCAACCAGATTTTCAATGGCACTACCCAGTCGCCCAACCCCGGCAACAATCTGGTGGATCCGACCACTTGCGCTTCGGGTACGGTCAATCCGGCCGTGCCGGGCTGCGCGGCCATCACACCGGATTCGCTGTCGGGCGGCAATCTCAACCTCGGGCCGGAAACGTCGGAACAGTACAGCCTCGGCATCGTATTCGAACCCTCGCGCCATTTCAGCGCCTCGCTCGATTATTGGTCGATCGCGGTCGATGATGTGATCGGTTCGCTGACGACCCGCCAGTTGCTCGACAATGCGGCCTTCTTCCCTGAACGGTTGATCCGCACCAACGGCATCATCACCCTGCTCGACCTGCGCGCTGCCAATGTCGGCTCCCGCCGGACCGAAGGTCTGGAGCTGACGCTGCGCGGCAACATGGATGTGTTCGGTGGCACGCTGACCGCCGGTCTCGACGGCACCTATCTGCTCAAAAAGCGGGAGAAATTCCTGCCGGCCGCGCCCTTTGGCCCCAGCCAGATTGGCATTTTCTCTTTCGCGGGCGATCTCGGCCTCGAATGGAAGCATAATGCCTTCCTCAGCTGGACCAATGATGTGTGGAGCGTTTCGCTGTCGCAGATTTTCCGCAACGGCTATCGCAACCAGCAACTGCCCGGCATCGCCAATGGTACGGTTACCCGTCCGGATGCCGAACTGCGGGTGGATGACTATATCATCTACAATCTGTCGGTCGGTGCACGGGTCAACGACATGCTGTCGCTGACCTTTGGTGTGCGCAACCTGTTCGACACCGATCCGCCGTTTGCTGTCACTTATGACAGCAACACCGGCGCCGGCAGCTCGTGGGAACCGCGCGTCGCTGATCCGCGCGGCCGCTCCTTCACCCTGTCGGCCACGGTCAACTTCTGATCTGAACCGTCAACGCCATTGCGAAAGGGCCGGAGCAACGCTCCGGCCCTTTCCTTTTGTCCGGCTGGCGGCAGAGGGGAGAGGGGCCAGCAGGACAGGGGTGTGCTCAGAATTGCGCCTTCGCAGTCAGGCCCCAGGTGCGCGGATCGCCGACTTGCCCGGTAATCAACCCGGTGTTGCCGCCGGGGACGTTGAGCGCCTCATAATGGTTGACGTCAAAGGCGTTGCGCACCCAGCCGAACAGGTCCAGCCCCTCGTCGGTCCGGAAGCCGAGGCGCATGTTGGTGAGGGCGTAGCCGTTGATCCAGCTGTAGGCGGAGGGGCTGGGATTGGATGACCAGTCAGAGCGGTAACTGCCGTCGAGGCCTGCGTAAAACTCCCCACTTTTGCCAAACAGTTCAGCGGGTTGGTTGATTTCCACGCCATAGGACAGCGAATATTTGGAAACACCGGGAAGACGCTGTCCGCTGATGTCGCAAAAGGCGGGGCTGTTGGTACCGGGGGTGCCCGGCGCGCCAATCACCGCGCCGCTGCCTCCGCCCGACAGTTCGGGCGGGCAGGGGGCGTCGATGAAGCGCCGATAGGTGGCATCGGTATAGGCACCGCGCAGGTAGAGATTGACCCGGTCGCTGGGGCGCAGGGCAAAGTCCGCCTCAAACCCCTGCGTCCGCACGGCATCGGCATTGGCGAGATAGCCGCGCACCGTGCCGAACTGGCCGTTGATCACCTGGGCCTGATAGTTGCTGATGTCGGTGCGGAAGATCGACAGGTTGAACGTGCCGCGACGATCCCAGAACTGCGTCTTGATCCCCGCCTCATAATGGTTGAGCGATTCCGGCAGGATGGTCTGCGCGGCGAGGGCTGGCACGCCGCTCGCGTCATTGGGCACGCCATTCTGGTTGATGCCGAATGATTTGAAGGTCTTGGCATAGGTGGCATAGGCGAACAGGTCGCTGCCCAGCTCATAGCTGAGCGTCAGGTCATAGCTGAGGTTCCAGTCGCTGCCCGAAGGGCGGTAGGATTGCGGTGAGAAGATGGCCAGTTGTGCCGCACGGCGGGCGCCGGTCGCGCCGAGCAGGACCGGTTGACCCTGCCCGTCGAACACCTGCCGGTCATAGACGCCGCTCTTCCTGTCATGGTTGACCCTGAGGCCGGGCTGGATGGTCAGCGCGTCGGTGACATGCCAGCTCGCCTGACCGAACAGGGCGAGGCTGGTGTTGCTCAGCGCCTGTGTGTTGAAGGCGGTCAACCCGTCGAGCACGGTCGGATCAAAGGCCAGCGGATTGGACGGATTGATGTTCCAGCGGCTCGAGGCCGGGCCATGCTGTTCGAGACCCTGCGTGTCGATGCGCTGATGATAGGCGAAGGCGCCAACAACAAAGCTCAGCGCGCGGCCGCTCTGCGCATAACGGATTTCCTGGGTGTACTGGTCCTGCTGCGACGGGTTTTGTGAGCGGGTGACGATCGGCAGGCCGGTGAAGTCGCGATCATTCTCGGGCTTCCAGTCCCAGAAACGCCAGGCAGTGACCGAGGTGAGGGTGCCCGGGCCGACATCCCATTTGATTCTCAGCGACGCGCCGCCGATGCTGTTGCCGGCGTTGAGATCGGCATCGATGTCGGTCAGCCGGTCAAACGGATTGGTGCTGACGACCTGATAATTGAGCGCGGCAGACAGCGCGGCATATTGGCGGTTGAGCGCCCGCTGGGTGAGGCCGGTGCGGACATAGACCGTGCCACAGCATTCGGGGTCCTGCCGGTTGAAATCGCCGGCCAGCGTCACTTCGAGCCCGTCAGCCGGCTGCCACAGCAATTGGGCGCGCAGGCCGAGATTGTCCTGTTCGTTGATCCGGTTGCCGCTGGTCACGTTGAACAATGTGCCGTGGCGGCTGGTCGAGGAGATGGCCAGTCGAGCCGCCAGCGTGTCGGACAGGGGCCCGGAAATCGCCGCCTTGGCCTGGGTGAAGCCTAGGTTGCCGATGGTCAGCTCGGCGCGGCCTTCAAAGGTGAAGGTCGGCTGGCGGGTGGTGATGTTGATCGCCCCGGCGGTGGTGTTCTTGCCATAGAGCGTGCCCTGCGGGCCGCGCAGCACCTCGATCTGCGCAACATCAAGGAAGTCGAAGGTCGAGGAGGCCGCCCGCGAATAATAGACATCATCGACATAGATGCCGACACCCTGTTCGATCCCGTCATTGGTGAGGCCGAAGGGTGCACCGAGCCCGCGGATGTTGGCGGCACTGTTGCGCGGATTGGAGGAATAGAATTGCAGCGTCGGCGCAAGCTGTTGCAGGCGCCCCACATTGAAAGCGCCGGTGTTGTCGATCTGCTCACCGCCGACAACGCTGATGGCAATCGGCACGTCCTGCACCGTTTCGTCGCGGCGACGGGCAGTAACGATAAGCTCGCCATTGCCGGTCTCGCCGCTGTCAGCGGCACTGTCAGGCGATGTATCGGCTGCAGAAGGCTCAGGCGCAGCTTGCGCAGTGGCGGGTGTCGCAAAGGCGAACGCAGTGGCAAGGGCGATGATCGCCCCAAAGGTCTTTGAATGCATGTCCGTGTCCCCGTGGAGTGTGGATGCATCCGGTCGACCGGTCTGCCTGTCCTTATGCTATGGTTGAAATGATCAATGGTTCCCGCCAGTCAGCCCTTGGCTGAAAAGCGGGTGCGTTCGGTGACGTTGATCTGCACCAGCCGGCCATCATGGACAGTCAACTGGATGGCGCCGTAGCGAATCCGCTCAAGCGCCTCCTGGACAAGCGCAAGGCCGCTCAATGCGTCTGAACTGGGGGCAGAAGGCGAAGCTGTGTCTGGTGTGGGCATGTCCGGTCTCCTTGCCGGACAGGGTTATTGTCTATCGATAGAGTTGACAATAGGCGGGCGGGCAAGAAAAGGTCGCCTTGCGCCAAGCAGATGTTTTCGCACGGTGGAGCGGGATAGGGTCCTTACCGAACCGCCTTGAGGACCGAACTGGCGACGAACCACGCCACCGGCAGGGCGAGAACGAACCCCGCCCCCGCAGCCAGCATCAGCATCATCGACGTATAGCCTGGTGTCGACAGAACAAAGGTGATGCCTGCCCCCATCATGGTGGTGGCGATCACGGCGAACAGAACAGCCGTCAGGATCAGGCGCATGTCTGCGTCCTCCAATAGTCCACCTGCCGTCATCCTTGTGACAGAGATTGACAGTGTTCGCTTTGATCCCGGTCAACACGCGCCCGGTTGACGGACAAACAAAAGGGGCCGGGAGTTTCCTCCCGACCCCTCAAAGCGTGCGCTGACTGTCCGATCAGATGACCGACAGTTCCGCCATGTCGACCTTCAGGCCCGGACCCATGGTCGAGCTGAGGCTGATCTTGCGGACATATTTGCCCTTGGCGCCAGCGGGCTTGGCCTTGACGATGGCGTCGACAAAGGCGTCGAAATTCTTGCGCAGATCGGCGTCGGCAAAGCTCGCCTTGCCGAGACCGGCGTGAATGATGCCAGCCTTTTCAACGCGGAATTCGATCTGGCCGCCCTTGGCAGCCTTGACTGCTTCGGCGACGTTCGGGGTGACGGTGCCCAGCTTCGGGTTCGGCATCAGGCCCTTGGGACCGAGCGTCTTGCCGAGGCGACCGACGATGCCCATCATGTCCGGCGTCGCGATGACGCGGCCATAATCAAGATTGCCGGCCAGCATGTCTTCCATCAGGTCTTCGGCGCCAACCTTGTCGGCACCGGCGGCCAGCGCCTTTTCGGCGTTGTCGCCACGGGCGAACACGGCAACCTTGACGTCCTTGCCCGTGCCGGCCGGCAGGGTGACGACGCCACGGACCATCTGGTCGGCGTGACGCGGATCAACGCCCAGGTTGATGGCGACTTCGATGGTTTCGGCGAACTTCTTCGAGGAGGCACCCTTCAGCGCGGCGATGGCTTCATCGACGCCATAAAGCTTGTCACGGTCGAACTGGCTGGCGAGAGCCTTTGCCTTCTTGGTCTGCTTGGCCATGGTCTCAGCCCTCCACCACTTCGAGGCCCATCGAGCGGGCGCTGCCTTCGATGATCTTCGTCGCCTGCTCGATCGAGTTGGCGTTGAGATCCTTCATCTTCGCTTCGGCGATTTCGGCGAGCTGCGAACGCTTGATCGTGCCAGCCTTGATCTTGCCCGGCTCCTTCGAACCCGACTTGAGGTTGGCGGCCTTCTTGATGAGGAAGGTGGCCGGCGGTGTCTTCGTTTCGAACGAGAAGCTGCGGTCGGCATAGACGGTGATCACCGTCGGAATCGGCATGTTCTTTTCAAGGTCGCCAGTGGCGGCGTTGAAAGCCTTGCAGAATTCCATGATGTTGACGCCGCGCTGACCCAGCGCAGGGCCGATCGGCGGGGACGGGTTGGCGGCGCCGGCGGGCACCTGCAACTTGATATAGCCGGTAATCTTCTTGGCCATTGGTTTCACTCACTCTGTTTCAAGTATAGCGGTCAGACAGGGATGGCTCCCCTCCCGCACGAAAGACCTTTTTGCCTGCCCCAAGGGGGCCGTTGCGGCATCCGGGCCCATCCGGGGCAAGCCCCGAATCGCTTTGCGCGGCGCCCGCATAGCGGGAACCACGTGAAAAATCACTTCATCCGTTCGACCTGGTCGAATTCCAGTTCGACGGGGGTGGCGCGACCAAAGATCGACACGGCCACCTTCACGCGGCTGCGGTCGAAATCCAGTTCCTCGACCAGCCCGTTAAAGCTGGCAAACGGACCTTCGAGAACCTTGACCGAATCACCGATTTCATAATCGATGCGGATGTCCTGCTTGGGCCGGGCTGCGGCTTCGTCGCGGATGTTGAGCATGCGCAAGGCTTCGGATTCGCGGATCGCCTGCGGCTTGCCCGAAACGCCTAGAAATCCGGTCACCTTCGGTGTGTTGCGCACCAGGTGATAGACATCGTCGGTCATGGTCAGCTTGGCGAGGACATAACCGGCCATCGACGTGCGCTCGGTCTGCACCTTCTTGCCGCGCTTGATTTCAGTCACCGATTCGGTCGGCACTTCCACCTGTTCGACCAGCTGGGCCAGGCCCATGCGTTCGGCTTCGGAAAGGATCGCATCCTTTACCTTGTTCTCAAAGCCTGAATAAGCGTGGATGATGTACCAGCGCGCCATAGTCTCTCGCTCGAATCAGAAATGGGGTAGGGGACGGCTCAACTGGCCAGCGACAGCAGCCACTGGACAATGGCGCCGAACAGGCTGTCCACGCCCAGGAAAAAGATCGCCAGAATGGTGGTCATGATCAACACCATGATGGTGGTAGTCATGGTTTCCCGCGCCGTCGGCCAGACGACCTTGTTCGCTTCGGCCCGCACTTCGCGGGCAAACTTGCCCGGGTTCAGCTTTGCCATATCCATTCCTCGCGCCTGTTGGCCGGACTATCCGGACAGCATGGCATATGGGTCGAGACCGACCCGCATGAAACCCCCGGATCAGGCAAATCCTGCCCCGTTCGGCGAAACTGCCCCTTGACCAAAGGGCTCTCGTCAAACGGCAAAACGCCGCCCGCCCCTCCCTCGCTGCTTTGCGAAGAGCGGGTGCGGCCGGATGGATCACCTGTCCCGATGCCCCGAACCTCTAACGATGGCACGGTGCAATGGCAAGGCTGGCAGGGGCAGCAGGACTTGAACCCGCGACCCTCGGTTTTGGAGACCGATGCTCTACCAACTGAGCTATACCCCTACTGGGCCGCCTTGCCGGGACCAGCGCCTTTAACGGGCGCGCTCGCCAAGGGCAAGAGGGAAGGGCACCCCTTGCCAAGGCATCCCTATCCCTTCGTCCCTATCCCTTCGTCAGTCCTTCTTTAGAATCTCCATCGCCATGGCGCTCATTGCCTCGGTCGCGGTGGCGATGACCTTTTCCGCGTCGGGCGCCCAGAAGGGGCTGTGAAGCGAGGGCAGTGGCGTGCCATTCGCCTGTGCCGCGTCCCATTCCGCCTGCGGCGTTCCGCCGACCCAGAAAATCATGCTCTGGATGCTGTTGTCGGCGCGCCAGAACTGGCTGAAATCCTCCCCGCCCATCGCTGCCGGAATCTGGCGCACGCGTGCTTCGCCGAAATGGCCGCGCAGGAAACCGGCCATCTGGTTGGTGAACTCCGGCACATTATAGGTTGATGGCGTGAATTCATTGCGGTCGATGCTGACCACCGGCATCCGGTCCTCGGGCACGCCCGCGGCGATTGCTTCACCACGGGCGATCCGTTCGATGCTCGACAACAACATGTTGCGCGTCTCGTCCGAATAGCTGCGGACCGTCAGCTGCAGGCGGGCCTCGTCGCTGATGATATTGTGCTTGGTACCGGCATGGAAACTGCCGACCGTCACCACAGCTGCATCCTGCGGGTCCACCTCGCGGCTGACGATGGTCTGCAAGGTGGTGACTATCCGGCTGGCCAGCACGATCGGGTCGCGCGTCGCCTGCGGATAGGCGCCATGCCCGCCGACGCCGCGCACCTGGATGTCGACGCTGTCGACATTGGCCAGCGCATAGCCGGGGGTGAAACCGATCATCCCGGCCGGAAAACCGGCGGCATCATGGAAAGCGATCGCATGGGTTGGCTTTGGAAAGCGCGTGTACAGCCCGTCGGCCAGCATCATCCGCGCGCCGGCGCCGCGTTCCTCGGCAGGTTGGCCGATCATCACCAGCGTGCCAGACCAGTTTGCCCGATTGGCGACCAGCGCCCGGGCCGTGCCGATCCATGCGGTCATGTGCGTATCATGGCCGCACGCGTGCATGACGCCGGTCTCAACGCCCTGCTCGGTCGTCACCCGCACCCGGCTGGCAAAGGGCAGGCCGGTCTGTTCGGTCACCGGCAGGCCGTCCATGTCGGCACGGATCATCAGCACCGGTCCCGGCCCGTTGCGCATCACAGCGACAACACCATGCCCGCCGACCCCTTCGGTCACCTCAAAGCCCAGCCGCCGCGCCTCGCGTGCCATGCGCGCCGCTGACTGCACCTCGTGAAAGCTCAGCTCGGGATTGGCATGCATTTCCCGATACAACTCCATCAGCGACGGCATCTCGCGCGCAACCTGCGCATTGAGCGCCGACGCCGCTGGCGGCGGGGCAGGAGCGGCAGGCACGGCCGCCACGGTTTGTGCCATGGCCGGCATGGCCAGCGCCAGTGCAAGGGTGGCAGTGGCAATTTGGGCGGCGTGGGGACCAAAACGACGGATCATGCAATATCTCCCTGTTGCACCACCTATGCCGCGCCGGGACAGGCGGTGGCAAGGGGCCTTGCCTTGCTTATCCTTTTGTTGATCGCCGGCTACTCCGCCATCCCGGCAACGTCTGTTTCCCCGCTTGCCCGAATATGTCAGTCTGTCGCTTGCCTGCTGCTACGCTGCGGGCAGGGAAGGGTGATGGGGCGCCGCTTTCTTTTCCGGCATTGAGGGGGAGGATAACAGGTGAACAGGAAAATTGGCATCATCATTGCGGCATTGATGCTGCTGCTCACAGTGGGTTGGTATGTTGGCTCGCCGTGGTGGACCTTGCGCCAGATGCGTTCGGCGGCCGTCGAAGGGAATGTTGACGCCCTTGCCAGCAGCATCGATTTTGATCGCGTGCGGGCGTCGCTGAAGGACCAGATGAATGCGATGATCACACGCAAGCTTGCTGAGGAACAGTCCGATAATCCCTTTATGGCGTTCGGCGCGATGCTGGCGCCAGCCATCGTCAATAATATGGTCGATGCTCTGGTGACAAAGGAAGGAATGCGCCAGATGGTGCTGGCTGGGCGCCTGCGTCCGCGTGATGGGGCTGATGCCGGGACACGCCCGGTGGACTATGTCATCGACCGCGATGGCCTTGATCGCTTTATCGTTACTCCGGAAGGAACCGGCTCACAGGCCAGCTTCCTTTTCGAACGGGATGGGTTTGGATGGACCCTCGTCGAAGTGCGCCTGCCGGATGACGCCTTGTCCGGCACTGCTCACTGATCTGTGCCGCGCTTCCGCTGCTAAAACACGCCCAGCGCCAACCCGGTCGCCATTGCCATGCCCAACTCGCGCGCTTCTTGCAGCCGCGTTTCGGGCACCGTCTTGGCGGCGGCAATCGCTTCGGGCGTGTCTGCCCCCGTTCGCACGATCATCGGCTCGGCTATCGCCTTCAGCCGCCAACCGGTGGCGATGCGCTGCCATTGGCGCACGGCGCCTTCACCATCGGTGCCAGCGGCGATGATCAGCGCCCAGGGGCGGCCATTGATCCGGTCAAGCAGCGGGTAATAGCAGCGGTCTACCATCTCCTTCATCGCGCCCGTCATGCTGGCGAGATTTTCCGGACAGGCGAACAGATAGGCGTCGGCGGACAGCATCGCTGCCGGGTCGGTTTCGTCAGCGCTCAGCAACTGTACCTCGACCGCCTCTTCCGCTGCGCGGGCGCCAACGGCGGCGGCGTGGGCCAGTGCCTTGGCTGTGCCGGTCCGGCTGTGCCAGACGATCAGCAGACGCTTGGTGGAGGCGGCTATGGCCTGGTTTGCGGCTGCGGACATCAACTCTCTCCTGCCGTTCCTGCCGCGCGGCGCAGGCCGGCGGGGTTGCGGATGATGATGGCCATATAGCGGCGCTCGATCCACCCGGCCCGCTCCATTGCCGACAGGTGGCCGTTGACCGATTTGCGGGACAGGCCACACATTTCGGCGATCTCGCCTTGGGTCAGCCTGATCGCGCCAGTGGCGTCGGCCTGGGCCAGCAGGCGCGCGGCGATGCGCTGGCGCGGAGGAAGCAACAGCATCTGGCTGAGCGCGGCGAGGAGACCGTCGAGTTGATTATGCAGCGCGTCGGCCAACGCCCGCCACATCAGCGGTTGCTCGGCGGCGATGCGTTCAATCGCCCGGTCGGACAGCAACAGCGCCCGGCTTGCATCGCTGGCGATGGCGGTGACAATCCGGGCATCGGCGCCGCCGACTCGCGACCGGCCGAACAGGGCGCCGGGAATCGCGGTGGCGAAAAGCGCGCTGCGGTCCTCGCCGCCAGACATGTGCAGCCGCAACTCGCCGTCCAGCACGATCCACAGGCCGGTGTCCTCATCGCCTTCCAGATAGGCGGTCTGGCCGGAATCGAGGGCCACCACCCGGCCTTCGCGGACAATCGCCGCCCGGATCGCCGAACTCTGCCGCTTGAACCAGCTACATATCTGTAATTGCTCATGAATACTCATCGCACACAGATTGTAACGAAGGTAACAATAGAATGAAAGGGGCGGGCGTAAACTGGCTCTAGCTGACCGTCTACCAAGGGCGGCATAACCGGAGAGAGAGCCATGAAAATCAGCCCCATGTCCGCCCATTGCGGCGTCGAAATCACCGGTCTCGACATCACCGCCGCCGACGACGCCACATTCGACCAGGTCCGCCGCGCCGTGGCTGAATCAGGCGTGGTGGTCCTGCGCGACCAGCAACTCAGCCCAGAACAGCATATCGCACTCGCCAACCGCTGGGGCGGCATCGACGTGAACAACTATTTTCCGTCAAACTCGGCCTATCCCGAGATTGCCGAAGTGACAAAGGCCGAAACACAGGTCGTCAACATCGGCGGCGGTTGGCACACTGATCACAGCTATGACCAGATCCCGGCGATGGGATCGATCCTCGTGGCACGTGAACTGCCACCGGTCGGCGGCGACACTCTGTTCGCCAGTATGGGCGCCGCCTGGGATTCGCTGTCGGAGGGGCTCAAGGCGACATTGCGCACCATGCGCGCCGTCCACAGCGCCGACCATATCTACGGTCACGGCGGTATTTATTCACAGACAGACCGCGCCGATGATATGAAAGGGCGGGATCTGAAGACGCTTGCCGTGCATCCTGTCGTCATCCGCCACCCCACCACTGGCCGCGAGTGCCTCTACGTCAATGGCGCTTTCACGCGCCACTTCGAAGGATGGACGATGGAGGAGAGCCAGCCGCTGCTCAACTATCTCTATGAAGTTGCCCAGCGCGAAGATTGGCAGTGCCGCCTTCAATGGGCACCGGGATCGGTTGCCATTTGGGACAACCGCTCGACCTGGCATTATGCCCTCAACGATTATCATGGTCACCGCCGGGTGATGCACCGGATAACGCTGACCGGTGAAGCTTTGGTCTGACGTTGGGGTGGGGGGGAATCACCATGAAACGCTTTGGTGCAATCACAGTCTCTATATGGGCGTTGGCAATAGCCAGCTCCGTTTCGGCCCAACCGGCAGCGAGTGAGGCGACACGGGCAGCTCACGTCCGTGCCCTCGCTGCTGCTGCGGTCGATGAAGCACAGGAAGCAATTGAAGACGCAGCCGCGCAACACGGCCTGCTGGCGCAGGTGCCGGACGGGGTTATCCGAGACGCATCAGGGACAATCATATGGGATTGGAGGCCATATGCTTTTCTAGCCAATCCCGTGGCCCCAGATACCGTCAACCCGCGTTTGTGGCGACAAGCGCGGCGGAATGCGCAGCACGGTCTTTTCGAGGTGGTTCCTGACGCCATCTGGCAGGTGCGCGGCTATGACCTCTCGGTGATGACCATCATTCGCGGTTCAACTGGCCTGATCATCGTCGATCCGTTGACCAGTGAAGAGTCTGCTGCGGCTGGCTTGGCCCTATTACGGGACCGCATCGGCAATCTGCCTGTAAAGGCTGTGTTGTTCAGTCACAGTCATGCCGACCATTTTGGTGGTGTCGGCGGAGTGATCAGCCGGCAACAAGTGGAATCGGGTGAAGTGCGTGTTATTGCTCCCCATGGTTTCGCCAGAGAAGCGGTGAGCGAAAATGTTCTGGCCGGAGCGGCGATGAACCGTCGCGCCGAATATATGTTCGGCATGCGACTTTCGGCGTCCCCGACCGGTCAGGTGGATACAGGGCTTGGGCCTCGTGTGGCAGGCGGAACGACCGGTTACATGAATCCCACAGAAACCGTGGGTGAAGAAGGGGCCACCCTTGAGATTGATGGGCTGACCTTTGAGTTCATTGATGCCGCCGAGACAGAAGCGCCTGCCGAATTTTTATTCTATATTCCCCGTTACCGGACGCTTCACACGACGGAAGTCGCAACCAAGACCTTTCACAATTTTCTGACGCTGCGTGGCGCTCAGGTCCGAGATGCACTGCGTTGGTCGCAGGTGATCGATGCAGCCTTGCAAAGATGGGGCCATCAGGCAGATCTGGCGATAGCCTCACATGGCTGGCCAACCTTTGGAGGTGATCAGGTTCGGAGCTATCTGGCCGGGCATCGCGACATGTACAGATTTGTCCATGATCGCACTTTGGGGGCGGCGAATATGGGCGCCACGATCCAGGAGCTTCCCGCTGCGCTCGAAACCGTCAGCAACCTGCCAATAGACCCTTCGGTGAGGGGGTATTATGGAACGGTCAACCACAATGCCAAGGCAGTTTATCAACGCTACTTTGGTTGGTGGGACGGGGTGCCAGCAAACTATGACCCTCTCCCGCCCGAAGAGCAGGCGCGAGGCTATGTAGCCCTCGCGGGAGGGCCTGTTCGCTTACTGGAGGCTGCACGGCAGGCCCAATCGGCGGGCAACTATCGTTGGGCGGCGGAGTTGGCCAACCACCTCGTATTCGCTGACAGCGACAATATTGAAGCGAAGCACCTCTTGGCTGATGCCTATGAGCAACTCGGATTCCAGGCGGAATCGGGTGCTTGGCGCAACTATTATCTTGGCGCGGCTGCAACGTTGCGTGGTGAGGAAGCCAACAATCTTCCCATGCGCAGCCAATCAGCGGACTATTTCGCAGCCATACCGACGATCGATCTGTTCAACGCCATGGCCACCCGGCTTGCATCCAATGATGTGCCTGTTACCCCTCAGACATTCCGTTTTGTTTTCACTGACACGCAGGAAACAGTAACGGTTGAACGTCGGGGCGTTGTCGAAATTCCGAGGCTGGGTGCGGACGAACGACCGGCCACGGCAACGGTCCGCATGACGCGGCTGGCCTTCGGAGCGATGCTGATGGGGCGGCTCCGCATGGCTGATCTCGCTGCAGCAGGGCAGGTCCAGCTCGAAGGAGACATTGCGGCGCTTCAGGCTTGGATGGCCAGCCATCGACCGCCGAACCCCGCGTTCAATGTGGTGACGCCCTAATCGGTCTGCATTGCCCTTTGCAGGGCTGGCGGCTTGTCCTACATCTGCGGCATGACCAGCCAAGATGATGCATTGAACCCGCCGGCGCCAGCCTATCTGACCGTGCTTCGCATGCGCTGGTTTAGAACCGCTGCGCTGCTTGTGATCATTGCGGCGACCATGGATATCTTGCTCGTTCGTGCGTCCGCCGGGCCAGTGGGGCTTTTTAGCGCGGTCGTAGCCGTGTTGGGATTTTTGGCTGTGTGGCGCACGCCTCCCCGCCAGTTTGCTCTTTTGGGTCACTCGATCGACGAGGACAGTCTGCGGGTGGTTCGTGGTTACCTCTTCCGGGTTGACACAATTGTACCGCTGGTTCGGATTCAGCATATTGATGTCGGACAGGGTCCCCTCGAGCGCTTTTGCGGGGTAGCCCATTTGGTGGTTCATACGGCCGGGACGCACAATAGCGTCGTAGTGCTGCCGGGTCTCTTGCCGGAGGCTGCCTATCTGATGCGCGATGCAATCCGGCGCAAAATTCGCACAGACTTTGTGTGACGGCATTGGCTGTGAGCGCTCAACCCACTCCTTCGGTGTCCCTCCACGGCATCGCCGATGGTCAGGCCCGGCGTTTGCACCCTGCGTCCCTGATGCTTGCCGTGCTCAAAGTCGGTCCGCAGTCGCTGAATCTTCTCCCGGCCATTGCGGTTATTGGAGCAACTGGCCGCTGGTGGCTCATTGTTCCCTTGATGCTTCTTTTCCTTGCCATCGGGGCTGTTGTGGCATGGCTGAAATGGTTCAGATTTACTTGGCGAGTTGATGAAGACAGCATTTCAATCGAGAGCGGCATCATCAGCCGGAACAGCCGTGACGTGCCATTTGACCGAATTCAGGATGTGGCAATCGAGCAAGGACTGCTGGCGAGAGTTTTGGGCCTCGCAACGGTCGGTTTTGATACCGGGTCGGCGGATGCCGACGGCAGGGACGAAGGCAGGCTGGCTGGCATAACAATGTCCGACGCATGTGCTTTGCGGGATCATATCCGCCAACGCCGGGCGGCCAGTGAAACTGCGTCTGTTTTACCCGATATCGCCCGGCCCTCATTGGCGTCCAGCGATGCGATCGGAGCGATGGTGCCTAAAGCCGCAACTCTCTTCGCAATGGGTCCGCAACGACTTTTGTTGGCCGGCGTTTTCAATTTCTCGCTTGCCATTTTTGCTATCCTTTTTGGCTTGCTCAACAGCTTTGATCATTTTTTGCCATTTGACCCATTTGAAGTGGACGTTTGGTTGGCGCTGGGCCGTAGCGTAGGGTTGGAACAATGGGTCATGGGGAACAACTGGCTGGCTGCATTGGGAGGGACCCTGACCATTGTCCTGCTCGGTCTTGCCACAGGCGTTGTACGCACGGTTGCCAAAGAATGGAATTTCGATCTTGAACGGACGGATCGCGGTTTTCGCCGTTCGCGCGGCCTCACGACGCGAACCGATGTGACGCTTCCATTGGCACGCATTCAGGCGGCCGTCGTTGAAAGCGGGATCATTCGACGCTGGTTCGGATGGTTTAGCCTAAAGCTGCAAAGTCTGGCTAACGACGGCAAGGATGATTCTGATCATGTCATAGCACCATTCGCCCGGTTGGGAGAAGTCGATTGCCTGCTGGCCGAGATGGACATGGATCGGGGTGGTTTCGGTGACGAAGTGTCCAAAGATCAATGGCAACAGGGGCACCCGATAGCCATTTTCTTCGGGCCGGGCATCATGCTTGCGATTGCGCTGACCGGGGCTCTTCTTCTCTCGGTTTTGCGCCCGGATTTGGTATGGCTGACGGGAATCGGTGCGATGCTGGCGTTGCTGTCCCTGTTGCCGGCGTGGTTGGCTTGGCGCTATCGGAGATGGCATTGTGACGGAAGATTGTTGCATATCACCGGCGGGTTTTTCAGCCGGCAGCACATCATTCTGCCAATCAAAAATATTCAAAGCCTAGACGTGAGCGTTGGTCCCGTTGCGCGGCAGTTTGAGCTTGCCAGGCTGAGTTTTGGCGTTGCCGGCGGTGGCGGTGAACATGTGATCACAGACATCCCTTACTCAACCGCAATCAGGCTGCGCAGTCACCTGCTGGCTCAGGGAGCGCCACGATGAAGCGGCCAACGGCATTGGGCATTGAACGGTCGCTTTCGGGGCAAAAGTGGTGTTGGAGGGATGTGGATGGTGGCGGATCGGGCTTGCAACCCGATGATCTTGTCACCCGCATCTTGCTGTCGCGGGGTGCCCCGCGGGAACAACTGGCTGATTTTCGTCGGCCTTCCCTCAGGGCATTCATGCCTGATCCGTCGATTTTCTGTGACATGGACCGTGCCGCAGCGAGACTGGCTGATGCAGTCCAATGTGGTGAAGCAATTGCTGTCTACGGCGACTATGACGTCGATGGTGCAACGTCTGCGGCCCTGCTGATCCGGCTGCTACGCCAACTTGGCCGCAATGCTCGGCCTTACATCCCTGATCGCTTGCTTGAAGGCTATGGGCCATCGGCCGAGGCCCTTGTGCGCCTCAAGCGCGAAGGCGCTGACCTGGTTGTGACCGTCGATTGCGGAGCGCAAGCATTCGACGCGCTGCATGCAGCCCATGAAGCCGGGCTTGATGTAATTGTCGTCGATCACCACAAATGCTCGACAACCAACCCAGTCGCTCTGGCGCTGGTTAACCCCAATCGACTAGATGAGAGCGCAGAGGCTGCCAGCCATGCGCATCTAGCAGCTGTCGGTGTCGCCTTTCTTCTTGCTGCTGCGTTGGTGCGAACGTTGCGTGGTCGCGACTTCTTCAAAGACCGTGTTGAGCCTGATCTGATTGCTCTGCTGGATATCGTTGCACTCGGCACAGTGGCAGACGTGGCCCAGCTCAAAGGACTGAACCGGGCGTTTGTCGCACAGGGACTCAAGGTTCTCGGTCGTCGCCAGAACATAGGCCTCGCCGCGCTGGCAGATGTCGCCAGAGTCAACGCTTTGCCGGGCGCCCATGAACTTGGCTTTGCATTTGGACCGCGCATCAATGCCGGTGGTCGCGTCGGGCAGGCTGATCTCGGAGTCAGGCTGTTGACGACTGAGGACCCTGCTGAGGCCCGAGCCCTGGCAGCGGAACTTGACCGTTTCAACGAAGAAAGGCGGGCGATCGAAGCGGCGGTGACTGAGCAGGCATTGGAACAATGTGAGGCGACCGCAAATGCGCCCATAACCATCGTAGCCGGAACTGGTTGGCACCCGGGGGTGATTGGTATCGTGGCTGGCAGGCTCAAGGAGCGCTTTGGCAAGCCGGCTATCGTCATTGCTTTGGGTGAAGACGGCGTTGGCAAGGGTTCGGGGCGGTCGATTGCCGGCGTTGACCTTGGCGCAGCCGTGATCGCGGCTCGCGAATCCGGCTATTTGATTGCAGGCGGGGGCCATGCGATGGCTGCCGGACTGACCGTGGCTCCCGATGGGGT
Source organism: Sphingomonas lacunae (assembly GCF_012979535.1). Classification (NCBI taxonomy): domain Bacteria; kingdom Pseudomonadati; phylum Pseudomonadota; class Alphaproteobacteria; order Sphingomonadales; family Sphingomonadaceae; genus Sphingomonas; species Sphingomonas lacunae. The sequence goes on along the minus strand of NZ_CP053015.1, from coordinate 748,653 downwards.
CGATGGATTTGCTGCCTGGTTGGCCGATCGTCTGGCAGATGAATGTGCTACCGCACAGGACAGTCGCGCCCTATCACTGGATGCATTGTTGGCTCCGGGTGGCATCAACGCGCGCTTTGCCGAAGCGATTGAGGAAGGCGGTCCTTATGGCCATGGCTGGCCCCAGCCCCGAATCGCTACCGGACCAATCCGATTGGTCAAGGCCGATATCGTGGGCACAGGTCATGTCAGGCTTGTCGCTGCGGGAGAAGATGGCCGTTCGTTCAAGGCGATCGCTTTTCGGGCTGCAGATAGTGACATGGGACAGGCGCTGCTGGCCAATGCCGGTGGACGTCGCTTCTGGTTGGCGGGGCGCGTCAAAAAGGACGATTGGGCCGGTCGCGATGCGGCGGAACTCCATCTAGATGACGCCGCCATGGCCGACTGAGACAAATTTATGCGTCATAGCGCTATTTCTCTGCGCTTAGCCGCTTGACCGCCGGGCCACATCGCCCTAATGCGCCCGCCTACCGCATCGCCCGGCAGTGCTTCGGCACGTTTGGCCCCTTCGTCTAGCGGTCTAGGACGCGGCCCTTTCACGGCTGAAACACGGGTTCGAGTCCCGTAGGGGTCACCACCGGGTGAATTAAAGAGCGGAAGCCCGTGCGGTTCCCACGATGTCCGCATGCTCTCTTACAAGCATGGTTGATTTTGATTGCCCGGGGCCGCTTGTTGTCTATGGCATGCCCTCATGAGCGACGATGACTATATCTTCGATGAAGACAGTGGCGATTGGATTCCAGCCTCGGAAGCTTCGGCCAAGGCAGCACGGGCTGCTGAGGTGGAAGTCCGAGATGCGGTTGGTAATCTGCTTGCCGATGGCGATCAGGTCACTTTGATCAAGGATCTCGAGGTCAAGGGAGCGGGGCAAACGCTCAAGCGAGGCACGCTGATCAAGTCAATTCGCCTGACTGGTGATCAGCAAGAGATTGATTGTCGCTATGATGGAATTAAGGGTTTGGTCTTGCGGGCAGAATTCGTCCGCAAGCGCCAATAGGCATGGCGACCAGATCGGATAATTGCTTTTTTGCTTTCCAAAAGTTTTTGGTCCGACTTAATCTCGGGTCAGTTTGACAGAGGGATGACAATGCAATTTATGGCGCGAATGCTCTTGGGCTTGGCTGTGGCAGCCGGATTAGTGCTGCCAGGCGCAGCTGCGGCCCAGAACAGCTTTGAGCAGTTTGTCATAACACTGCTCGGTTTGCAGCATCGTTATGAGGATTATCAGTCCGCCAATTTGCCGGATTGGACCGGGCCGCTGCGCCGCGCGGATCAGGATCGTCAGGTTGAGCAGTTTTATGAACTTGAAGCTGGCGTGACCTATCGCATTGTTGGGGCTTGCGACCGAGACTGCACTAACATGGACATGGAAGTGTTTGATCCGGCCGGGGCGCTGGTGGGATCGGATGTTCAGCCTAACGATCGCCCCTATGTTGATGTGACACCCTCAGAGTCTGGCCGATTCCGCGTGCATCCATGGGTGGTCGTTTGTCGGGCTCGTCCCTGTTACGGCGGTATCCGGGTCCTGAAACGGCAACCGCAGCTTCGCTCCGGCACAGCCTTCCTGATCAGTGCTGCCGGTCATCTGTTAACGGCCAACCATGTGGTGCAGGGCAGGACCAATGTCACCATTCACATGGCCGACCGCGCGGTGCCGGCAAGGGTGCTGCTTCGTGATCCCGCCAATGATGTGGCGCTGTTGCAGGCTGACATAACGGGTACGCCTTTGCCCTTGGCCAGCGCGGCAACGGTCAGCCGAGGTCAAGAAGTGATGTCGCTGGGTTATCCTCTGGTCGACATGCAGGGTGAGAGCCAGAAGGCCGGATTTGGCCGCGTCAATGCCCTGTCGGGTCTGGAAGATGACATTCGTTTCATGCAAATGGACGTGCCCACCCAGCCCGGCAATTCAGGCGGGCCGTTACTGAACCAGCAGGGGCAGGTGATTGGTATCGTGACCGCGACCATCAACCAGCGGACAGTGATCAGCCGGGCGGCCACGATTGCGCAAAATGTCAACTATGCGCTCAAGATTGACTATGCCTTGCCGATGTTGCCTCAGGAAGCGCGGCCAACGAACATTAACCGGCCCGCGGTCAACAATTTCGAGGACACGGCCCGGGTTGCCGAGCCAAGCGTCTTTCGTATCTCGGCAGAATGAGGCAGGGACCATGATGCGCCATCCCGGCGTTTCATGGGGCCCATGTCCAGCGATCCATATTTCATCATCGCTGCCGTGGTCGCGGTCATTCTCGTGGGGCTGGCCAAGGGCGGCTTTGCGGGGCTGGGCGCACTTGCGACGCCGGTTCTCGCGCTGACCATCGCGCCGACCAAGGCAGCGGCAATCCTGTTACCGATCCTGATCGTGCAGGATGCCGTGAGCCTGTGGAGTTTCCGTGGCAATTGGGACCGCTGGATCCTGGGCTGGATGCTGCCGGGGGCGATGGGTGGTGTGCTGATCGGATACTGGTTCGCGGCAGAACTGTCAGCCGGGGCGGTGATGGCGGCGCTGGGCGCGATCACGCTGGTGTTCGGGCTGTACCGGCTGACCGTCGAGCATCTCGCGCGGCGGCGGCAGGAGCAGCTGGCGGCGTCGACCTCGCCCGGATGGGTGGGCACGCTGTTCGGCGTGGCGACCGGGTTCACCAGCCAGATCGCCCACCTTGGCGGGCCGCCGTTCCAGATGTGGGTGACACCGCGCCGGCTGCCACACCTCACCTATATCGGGACGCAGGTGTTGCTGTTCGCCATCCTCAACTGGATCAAGGTGCCGACGTTCATCGCGCTGGGCGGATTTGATCGCGAGGTGCTGACCATCGCGGCGGCGCTGGTGCCGCTGGCGATCGCGTCCACAATGGCCGGGGTGTGGCTGGTCCGGCGGATCAGCGCGGCGCGGTTTTACACGCTGATATATGTGCTGATGGTCCTGCTGGGCGGCAAGCTGTTATGGGATGTGCTGGCGTAGCGAGAGGGCGGAATGATGCGGTTATACACATGTGCGGGGTCGCGGGGGCTGAGGTGCAGCTGGACCATTTGCGAGCTGGGGGTAGAGGGCGAGATAGAGCTAGTATTGCTCCCCTTCCCGCCCCGAGCATTTGACAAATCATACTTTCAGATCAATGGCTTGGGCACAGTTCCCGCGCTTGTGGACGGTGACATCACGATGACCGAAAGTTCGGCCATTTGCCACTATCTGACGAGCCGTTTTCCCGCCCCCGCACAGGGCCCGATCGCGCTCTCCCCTGACGAGGCCGACTATGGCCGCTTCCTCGATTGGCTGCACCACGCCGACGCGACGCTGACCTTTCCCCAGACGGTGGCCCTGCGCTTTTGCCAGTTCGAGAAGGACCGCGGGCTTGAGGCGGCGGGCGAGGCCTATGGCGACTGGTTCGGCAAGCGCCTCGCCAAGGCCGACGCCCGGCTGCAACAGCATGAATGGCTGGCCGGGGACCGCTTCACCGTGGCGGACATCGCGGTCGGCTATGCCCTCTACCTGTCCCGCATGACCCGGCTCGACCACCATCTGACGCCGACGCTGAGGGACTATCTCGCCCGCCTGACCGCCCGCCCCGGCTTCCAGCGCGCACTGGCCTGGGAAAAGGCGACCGGAGAGGCGCAGGGCGTGGCGAACCGGCTGGGGTGAGGGAGCCGCCGTCAGTCGCGCTGACCAATCACGTGCGGCTTGTCAGGCCGTGCGTGCCCGGCCGGTATGCAGGATCCGCACGATGATCCACAGCCAGATCGCGACAAGCAGATGATAGGCGTGCCAGGCCACGTCGGGCGAGAGATGTGGCGAGGCGCGCACCAACAATATATTCGGTAGCATGAGGGCAAAGCCCAGTGCCGCGGCGAGGTGGCGTTTATCCGGCCCTGTGCCCCGCCAGAGTAGCGCCGCGCCGGCGATGAGGCCGGTGACGAACAGGATGGCGCCAGCGGCGGGCAGGAAGAGCGAGAGGGCGACTGCGGTCATGACTATGAGGGCGATGTGCCGCTGGGCTTGCAGGGTGCCGTGACCGGCCCTGAGCTGGAAGAGGATGAGGACAAGGCCCGCCAGTCCGCCGGTCTGTGAGGCGAACCGGTGGATCGCCGCGAGCTGATCATCCAACCCTGCGGCGATGCGGACGGTGCCGATGGCGCCCGCCAGACCGAACAGGGCAAGGCCCGCCGCACCAGCCCATTGGCCCGCGCGGCCAAGGCGCCAGACCCCCCATGCTCCGGAAAGGGCAACCAGCGCGTCGGTGGCGGCATAGTGGAGCGGAAGAGGTATAACGGGGACCTAGCGGATCATTCGGGCTGTGCGGTTCGGACAGCAGGCGATGGTGGTGGCGGGGTGGACTGTGGGTCAGCACCGATACCGGCGGCGCGCTTGATCGCCTCGGTCGACAGGCGTGATCCGTCATGGCTCCACCCCGGCGGTGCGAAGATATAGCAAAAGCGTTGGGTCATCGTCAGCCCGCGGCGGACCACGTCCCTCGCTATGCCGAAATATTCATGTGTCAGGATGGTGAAGAGGTTGAAGGTGTTGAGGTCCTTGACCAGGCCATATACCGGTGGATCGGCGCGGTCTTCGGCGGCAAAGCTGCCAAACATGCGGTCCCAGATGATCAGTGTCCCGGCGTAATTCGTGTCGAGATAGCGCGGATTATTGGCATGGTGGACGCGGTGGTGCGATGGCGTGTTGAAGATGAACTCATACCAGCGCGGCATTTTGTCGACGGTCTCGGTATGCAGCAGGAACTGGTAGCTGGCGTTGAGCACGCCGCAAAAGGTGACCATGACCGGGTCAAAGCCGACGAGGACCAGCGGCACCTTGAACAACATGGTGCCGGTGAAATGCTTGGTCCAACCCTGTCGCAGGGCCACGGCGAGATTATATTCCTGGCTCGAATGGTGGACGACATGCATCGCCCAGACCCAGCGACAGCGGTGCGCGACGCGGTGATGGCAATAGAAGCGCAGGTCATCGAGGATGAAACACAGGACAAAGGTGGTCAGCGTCACCGGCAGCGAGGCCATTTGGTAAGGCTCGACCATCGACAGAATGCCAAGCGTAATGAAGGCCGACAGGGCGTTGACCGGATCACTGAGCACGCCGGTTAGCACGCCGAGCGACGCATCCTTGGCCGGAATGCGCCCCCGTGCGCGGAACAACTTGATTGCGACAATCTCTATGGCGAGCAGCGTGAAGAAGAAAATGGCCGAATAGAGGCCGATATTGCTTCGGATCAGTTCGCTGACGCTCATGTCCCACCCCCCGGTGTGCAGTCCGTGGTGGCAACAGCTATGCCGTCGGACCTGCACCGACAATTGAATAATAGCGGCATATTGTGTAGTTATTGGAACATGTCTGCCGACCTTGTTCTGATCCGCCGGTTCGAAGCCGTCCACCGCCTCGCCAGTTTTTCCCGCGCCGCCGAAGAACTGTCGATCACCCACTCGGCCCTGACCAAAAGCATCAGGACGCTGGAGGAGCAGTGGGATGTCCGCCTGTTCGAACGGACGACGCGGTCAGTCATGCCCACCGAAGCCGGGCGGCGGTTGGCGCTGGCGGCAGTCGACCTGATCGCGCAATTTGATGCGGTTAAGGCCGATGTCGTGGCGGGCGACAGGCAATTGTCTATCATCTGCGGTGCGGCTGTGATCGACACGCTCATCCATGGCGCGCTCGCCGCCTTTCGCTCGCGGCACCCGCTGGTCAGTGTTACCATCGAAACCATGCCACCAGATATTGCCTGCGACCGGTTGGTCCGCAGACAGGCGCATTTGCTGCTGTTTCACAGCAGCACGGTAAAGGCGCTGCAGCCGCGCAATGCGCTCCGGGTCGAACGCGTGGTTTCCGAACCCTATGTCATGGCCTTTCGCCCCGGCCATGTGGTTGAGCAGGGCGACCTGACGCTCGACCAGATACTGGCATTTGATTGGGCGGTTGCCGGGTTTGACAAGGCCTATCAGGCCAGTCTGCCCAAGCCATTGCGTGACCTGTTCAGCCACCACGGCTTTCCGCGCTACCGCGTTCTCAACCAGTCGTCCTGCATCGAACTGGCCGTGCGATCCGACGTGCTGACGCTGTTACCCACCACCGTGGCTGCATCGTTGGCGGCTATTGGGCGCTTGCGCAGCCTGCCATTCCCCGGCGACGCCCGTTTTGCCATCAGTGCAGTTACCCCAATGGGGGAGGTACCATCGCTGACAGTCATGGATTTCATCGCCGCCGTGCGGGCGACATTTGCTGGCTGATTGTAGCTGACTCGATAGAATCAGGCGGTCAGTCGTCCCAATCGCCGTCAACGTCGATCAGGTCGTCGTCGCCATCGTCGGGCCATTCGTGCATCAGTTTCCAGCCATCGGTCGCGGCGTCGCCGGTCCATTGGTTGAGCTCGACGGCAAAGGCGGCGCCGGAGGCGACCATCTTGTCGAAATCGGCCTTGGCATCCTCATAGGTGGTGTAGCCCATGGCGATGGCGTTGGCGTCTTCACTGGCCCAGACATCGACCGAAAATTTGGCGTCGGGGCTCTCATAGGGAACTTTGGGCATGGCTGGCTCCGCTGGGTCGGTTGCTGCGATGAAGGTGGGGCGGTGAGGCGTGGGACTCAGGCCGGGTGGATGACGCCATAGAGGTCATGCTCGTCGGCATCCTCCACGGTGACGGCAACGATGGTGCCGGGCGCGAGATCAGCGGGCACGTCGCGCAGATAGACATGGCCGTCGATTTCCGGGGCGTCGGCCTGTGAGCGGCCGGTGGCGCCGACGCTGCCATCCTCCTCGTCAGGCTCGCCCACCTCGTCGATGATGACGGGCAGGGTGCGGCCGACCTTGGCGGCGAGTTTGGCCGCGCTGATCGCCGCGGTCTTGGCCATGATGCGCTGGAAACGCTCTTCCTTGACCTCTTCGGGCACCGGGTCGGGCAGGGCGTTGGCGGCGGCACCGGCGACAGGCTCGAAACGGAAGGCGCCGACCCGGTCGAGTTGCGCCTCGTCGAGCCAGTCGAGCAGATACTGGAAATCCGCTTCGGTTTCGCCGGGGAAGCCGACGACGAAGGAGGAGCGGATGGCGATATCAGGGCAGATGGCGCGCCATTCGCGCAGCCGCTCAAGCACCTTGGCCTCATTGGCCGGACGCTTCATCGATTTGAGGACCGACGGGGCGGCGTGCTGGAAGGGGATGTCGAGATAGGGGGTGACCAGCCCCTCGGCCATCAGCGGGATGACTTCGCTGACGTGCGGATAGGGATAGACATAGTGGAGGCGGACCCACGGCGCGTGGCCGCTGGCGGTGCGCAACTGACCCAGCTCACGGGCAAGATCGGTCATGTGGGTGCGGACGTCGCGGCCCTTCCACTGGCGCGTCTCATGCCGGACATCGACGCCATAGGCCGATGTGTCCTGACTGATGACGAGCAGTTCCTGTGTGCCAGCGGCGACAAGCTTTTCCGCTTCGCGCAGGACGGCGTCGATGCGGCGGCTGGCGAGTTTGCCGCGCAGGGAGGGGATGATGCAAAAGGCGCAGGCGTGGTTGCAGCCCTCGCTGATCTTGAGATAGCTGTAGTGGCGCGGGGTGAGTTTCAGCCCGGCGTCATCATATTGCGCCTGCGGGATGAGATCGAGGTAGGGCCCTTGTGAGGGCGGCGCGGCCTGATGAACGGCGCTGACCACGTCTTCGTACTGGTGCGCGCCGGTGATGGCGAGGACCTCGGGGAAGCGGGCGCGGATGGCATCCGCCTCATTGCCCATGCAGCCGGTGACGATGACCCGGCCATTTTCGGCAATCGCCTCACCGATCGCCTCAAGGCTCTCCTCCTTGGCGCTGTCAAGGAAGCCGCAGGTGTTGACGAGGACGACATCGGCCCCGGCATAATCGGCGCTCATCGCATAGCCATCGGCGCGCAGCCGGGTGAGGATGCGTTCGCTGTCAACGAGCGCCTTGGGGCAGCCGAGGCTGACCATGCCGACCTTGCGGGCTTCGGGGAGGGTGGTGATGTCAGTCATGTGAGCGCGGGCGCATAGCCGATTGCGCGGTGCGAGTCACGCGGGGGTGAGCGGCGGGGCGATCTGGACAATTTCGACCAGCATGTCGCCCGGCTGGATGGTTGTCCGGGCCGCCGCGCTGATCGGCAGGGCGGTGCCATCGCGATAGATGCGCACGCCGATACCGGTGCTGAGCGCGGACAGCGGTTTGCCAATGTCGGCGGCGGTGGCGGCGCGCTCGCGCAGGCTGACCTCACCATCGACCGAGGCGAGATCGGCAAGATAATCGGCGACATGCTCCCCATGCGTCGATCCGGCGAGCAGCAGGCCGGTGAAGCTGACCGGGTTGATGACGGTGCTGGCCCCGGCGGCATGGGCGATCGATTCATTGTCCTGGGCGCGGATGACGACGCTGACCGGCACATCCTTGCGCAGGGCGCGGGCGGTGAGGACCATGAGGATCGACGTGTCGTCGCGCCCGGCGGAGATGATCACGGCACTGGCGGTATCAATGCGGGCGTCGAGCAGCACCTGATCACGCGTGGCATCCCCCAGCATCACGTTGCAGCCGGTTTCCTCAGCCTCGGCGAGGGCGTCTTCGTCCCGTTCGATGACGACGATGGAATCGGGGGACGTGCCGCGCAGGATGAGTTCCTGCACCGCCTGGCGGTTCGAAATGCCATAGCCACAGACGATCATGTGGCCGGTCAGTCTTTGCTGGATGCGGCGCATCTGCCAGCGCTCCCATGTGCGTTTGAGGACGAAATTATAGGCGGTGCCGAGGAAGATGAGGACGACGAAAATGCGGATCGGCGTGACGATCAGCGCATCAAACATCCGCGCTTCGGTGGTGACGGGGACAATGTCGCCATAGCCGGTGGTCGAGATGGAGATGGAGGTGAAATAGATGATGTCGAGAAAACTGACGACACCATCATGATTGTCCTTGAGCCCGTCGCGATCATACCAGTGGACGGCAATTGCCAGCGCGATGAGGCCAACCACCGCCAACACGCGCCACAGGATCTGCTTCCAAACCGGCGTCTGGGACTGGCGGCGCAGGACATTGTGCGGGCGCGGGATGCGGGGACTGGTCATTGAGAAGGAATGTCGTGGGCCGGGCGGCAGGTGTCAACCTTCAGCTATCGCGGTGGCAATTGCCTGAGCGGATCGACCGGGCGGCGGTCGCGGCGGATTTCGAAATGGAGCTGGGGTTGCGGGACCTGTCCACTCTCACCCGAGGTGGCGATGACCTGTCCGGCGCGCACCGATTGACCGACGGTGACGCCGAGCTGATCGAGGTGGGCATAGGCGCTGGTCCAGCCGCCGCCATGGTCGATGAGGATCAGTCCGCCGAACAGCGCAATTTCGTTGCCGGCATAGGTGACAATGCCTGCCGCTGTTGCCCGGACCGGCGTGCCGGGGGCCGCAGCGATATTGATGCCGTCATTCACCCGGCCATTGCCCGCCGGACCAAAGCGTTGCAGCAGTGTTCCCGTCAGCGGCCAAGCGAAGCGGCCCGGACCGGTGGCCGGCGGACTGCCGGGGGTTGCGGGTGTTGAGGGTCGGCCAGCGGTGCCCACTGCCGGTGTGGCGGGCTGGTTGCCGGCCATGATCCCTTCAATATCGAGGTGAAAGGCCTGCGCCTGTTCCTCGATTGTGCGCGGGCGGGCGGGCGCGCCGCTATCCGGCAGCCGCAAGCGCTGGCCAACGCGCAGCACATAGGGTTCTACAAGCCCGTTTTCCTCGATCAGCGCGGCCCAGCTGACACCATAGGCACGGGCAATGGCGATGCCGCTCTGTCCTGGCATCACTTCATGATAGCGACCGGCGGGAATGGTCAGCCGCTGGCCGACCCGGACGACATAGGGCGGCTCCAACGCATTGGCGGCAGCAATGGCTTCCGAACCGGCGCCGGTGCGATTGCCTATCCCGCGCAGCGTATCGCCCGGTGCAACGACATAGTTGGAGGCGGCAACTTCCCGCGCGCTGGGGGTGACCGGGGCCGGGGTCCAGGGCGCCGCAGCGGTAGGTGCGCCGGGCGTCGAGCGGGGTATGTCGACCGGGCGGATGCCGCCGCTGCCGACGGGTGGCAGGTCGCTGTCGATGCCGGGGGCAGCCGGGGGCCGGTCGGTCGCGGCTTGTCCAGGTGGTATCGGAGCGGGCCGGGCACTGTCCCCGGGGGTCAGGGGACGACCGAACAAATCGGTGTTGGCTGGCCGCGAGGCACAGGCGCTCAGCAGCAAGCCGGTGGCGACCAGCAGCCCGTATCGACCCCATGTCATGAAGCGCCCTTTGCTCCCCATGCGACGAATCATGCCGCAAAGCGACAGACAATGCCAGCCGGGATGTTGATGGGACCGGGTTTAGCCCATCAGCCCCTTGAGCCGGTCAGCCAGCCGGTCAAGCGAATGGCTGTGGGTCAGATCCACCTGCAAAGGGGTCACGGCGATATAGCCGTCGCTGATCGCTTCCAGATCGGTGTCATGCCCCGGTGTATGCTCCACGCCATGCAGGCCAAACCAGTAATAGGGGTAGCCGCGCGGATCGATGCCCTTGACGATGCTGCCGCGGGCATAATCATGGAAGCCCTGACGGACGACCCGCACGCCCTTGATGTCTGTGGGGTCGATGGCCGGGAAGTTGATGTTGACGAGGGTCCGCTTGGCAAAATCCATGTCGATGAGCGGAGCGAGAACCTTGGCGCCCCATGCCTCGGCGGCCGCGAACGGTACGTTGTCGGCCAGTCCCTCGCTGGCATAGACCTGGCTCAGTGCAATCGAGCGGATGCCGGCGAGCGTCCCTTCGATGGCAGCGGAGACAGTGCCTGAGTAGGTCACGTCATCGCCGAGATTGGCACCGCGATTGACGCCCGAGAGGATGAGGTCGGGGGGCGAATCCATCAGCTCGCCGATGGCCATCATCACACTGTCGGTGGGTGTGCCGGCGACCGAGAAGCGCTTCGGCCCATGCTGGCGGACACGGACCGGCCGCGACAGGGTCAGTGAATGGCCGGCGCCTGACTGTTCCTCCGCCGGGGCGCAAACCCAGATGTCATCAGACAGGGTCGCGGCAATCGCTTCCAGTACGGATAGGCCGGGGGCGTGATAGCCATCATCATTGGTCAGCAGGATGCGCATTTGGCTGATTGGTCTTTCAGGCAGGGGTCAGGCGGTCGATCCCGCCCATATAGGGGCGCAGGGCGTCAGGAATGATGACACTGCCGTCGGCCTGCTGGTAATTTTCGAGTACTGCCACCAGCGTGCGGCCGACGGCGAGGCCGGAGCCGTTGAGCGTGTGGACAAATTCGGTGCCCTTGCTGCCCTCTGGCCGGTAACGGCTGTTCATGCGCCGTGCCTGGAACTCCCCGCAGTTGGAGCAGGAGCTGATTTCGCGATAGGCGCCCTGGCCGGGCAGCCAGACTTCGAGATCATAGGTCTTGCGCGCGGCAAAGCCCATGTCTCCCGAGCACAGCAGCATCTTGCGATAGGGCAGGCCCAGCGCCTCCAGCACCGACTCCGCCGTGCGGGTCTTGCGTTCCAGTTCGGCGTCGCTGTCCTCAGGGCGGACGATCGAGACAAGTTCAACCTTCCAGAACTGGTGCTGGCGGATATAGCCGCGCGTGTCGCGTCCGGCGGACCCGGCTTCGGAACGGAAGCAGGGGGTCAGCGCGGTCATGCGGATCGGGAAGTCGGATTCAGGGATGATCTGGTCGCGCACCGCGTTGGTCAGGCTCATCTCGCTGGTCGAGATCAGCCAGCGGCCATCGGTCGTCTGGAACAGGTCTTCGCGGAATTTGGGCAGCTGGGTGGTGCCAAAGGCGGCATCGTCGCGCACCATCAAGGGGGTGGCGCATTCGGTGTAACCGGCAGCGGTGGCGTTATCGAGCATGAACTGGCCGAGCGCCCGTTCCAGCCGCGCCATCTGCCCCCGCAGGAAAGCAAAGCGGGCACCGGACATTTTAGCGGCTGTTTCGAAGTCGAGGCCGAGTGCCGGGGCGAAATCTGCGTGTTCGCGGGGTGTGAACTCAAATGTGCGCGGCGTGCCCCAGCGGCTGACCTCTGCATTGCCGGCTTCATCCTCGCCTTCGGGCACATCATCGGCGGGGAGGTTGGGGATGGCGGCCAGCTGGTCACGCAGCGCAGCACCCAAAGTTTCGGCTTCGGCTTCGAGCGTTGGCAGGCGGGTCTTCAATTCGGCAACCTCGGCCATCAGCGCGGCGGCGGTGACCTCGTCCTTGGCGGCCTTGGCAGCGCCAATGGCCTTGGAGGCCTCGTTGCGGCGGGCCTGGCCATTTTGCGCATCGGTCAGCAGCGCGCGATAGGCGGCATCCTGATCGATCAGAGTGGCAGCCAGGGGGGCGAGCCCGCGCTTGGCGAGGCCTGCGTCAAAGGCAGCGGGATTGTCCCGGATGAAACGTATGTCGTGCATGGAGGCGCGCTATCGGGTGAGGCCGTTCGGCGCAAGCTGCTTGTAGCGTCGCCGGCCCGTGCCTTCGCCAAGCGAAAGGGGTGACCGCCCCCCGACGATCACCCCAGAACCTGACCATATTGGCCGGACCGCCGCCCCGAAGGGTGCGATGGATATCAGGCCGCCTCTGTCTTGGCCGCCTTGCGCTTGGCGAGGCGACGGCGACCGACCAGCGCCGCAGCGGCTGCGCCGAACAGCAGCACCATCGGCGGGGCCGGGACATCGATCGGGCCGCCGCTCGAACCACCGCTCGAACCGCCCGAGGACGAGCTGCTGCTCGACGAGGACGAGGAGGAGCTGCTGCTCGAAGAGGAGCTCGAACCGCCGCTGGTCGAGGTGCCAAAGCTGGAGGAGCCGCCTGAGGACGAGCTGCTGCTTGACGAGGAGGACGACGAACTGCTGCTCGATGACCCTGTCGAACCGCCAAAGCTGGACGACCCGCCAAAGCTGGAGGAGCCACCCGACGAGGAGGAACTGCTCGACGAGGAAGAGGATGACGACGATGAGGAGGAGCTGCTGCTCGACGATGCGACGCCCGACGAGGTCGAAACACCACCGGTCGAGGTGCTGACTCCCGACGAGGTAGAGACGCCACCGGTGGATGTCGAGACGCCCGATGAGGTCGAAACACCACCGGTCGAGGTGCTGACACCTGACGAGGTTGAGACGCCACCGGTCGAAGTCGAAACACCCGAAGATGTGCTGACGCCACCGGTCGAGCTGCTGACCCCGCCGGTCGAGGTCGAGACGCCGCCGCTGGTCGAGGACACGCCACCGGTGGATGTCGAGACACCGCCCGTAGAGCTGCTGACACCACCGGTTGAGCTGCTGACACCGCCCGTGGATGTTGAGACCCCGCCAGTCGAGCTGGTCGAACTGATGCCGCCGGTCGAGGTGGAGACCCCGCCGGTCGAGCTGGTCGAGGACACGCCGCCGGTCGAGGTCGAGACGCCGCCTGAGGTCGACGAGCTGGTCGAGCTGACGCCGCCGGAGGTCGAGCTGACCCCGCCGGTTGAGGTCGAGGAGCTGCCGCCTGTTGACGAGAAGCCGCCCGTGGAGGTCGAGGAACTGCCACCGGTCGAGGAGAAGCCGCCAGTCGAGGTCGAGCTGCCGCCAGAGGATGTGGAGCCGCCACTCGTTGAGGTCGAACCGCCGCTGGTGGTCGATGATATGACGATGCTGCCACCGCCGCTGCTGCCACCGCCGCCGAAGAAGCCACCAAAGAAGCCGCCGCCGAAGCCGCCGCCGAAGCCGCCGCTGCCGCCGATGATCACCGGATAGCCGCCACTGCTCCCGCCCATGTCACCGGTCGGGATCGAGGTGGGGCGCACATATTGCGGCGCGGCCATCGGTACGGCGGCATATTGCGCCTGGGCAGGAATGATTGTCCGGCGTGTGACCACCCGGCGGACCCGCTGGACAGTCCGGGCGCGGGCCACGACGCGGCGGGCCGGTGTGGCGCGGTGGACAACACGTTGCCGCATCTTGGGTACGGTGCGGACCGCCTGGGCCTGGGGCCGGCTGGAGGTTGTCGCCTGCGTGATCTGCATGCCGCCGGCACCAATCAGTGCGCCACCGCAAGTGCAGGCGCACAATTTAGCCAAGGCCATCCGAACAGACATATCATTCATCCTATGTTCGCGGGTCCATCCCGGCCCGCAATCATGAAACAGTCACCGCGTCCGCCGCCTAGTTGACCGGTCGCCCTTTTCATGGGTCACCACAGACAATTTGTCGGCACTGTCCAGTCATGGGCAGAAGCATGCGATGGATGCAACGGCTTTAACCATGGCAGCGTTACCAAAAGCCTCGCATGACCCGGGTTCTGGCCGGATTCGGGACAGACTGTCCCATTACAATACGATTCCTGCCAAAATGGCAGCATCATCCTGGCTTTGTTTGCCGTGCTTGCGGCGGGCAAGCGGTCTGCTATAGGCGCGCCAGGTCCCGGTTGCGACGCCCTGCGGTGCCGCCGGCGAGGCAAGGGGAAGGAATTTCCCTTTGTGAACAATGTGTATCAGGAGCGAATCGCGAATGCCATCCTCCACCGAGTCCGGCACTGAGACCGGAAAATCGCCGATACTGGCCGCGCTGGACGGCCCCCTTGTTGATCGCGCGGGCTATGTCCCGAGCGACGACGAAGAGTTCATGAATCCGCAGCAGCTGGCGTTTTTCCGCAGATTGTTGACCGACTGGAAGAAGAGCATTGTCGCAGAATCGGAGTTGACGCTCGCCAGCCTCCAGGACGGCCCCTTGCGTGAGCCGGATCTGACCGATCGCGCTTCCAGCGAGACTGACTGGGCGATCGAGTTGCGCACCCGTGATCGTCAGCGCAAGTTGATCGCCAAGATTGATGCGGCGCTGCGCCGGATTGACGAAGGGGAATATGGCTATTGCGAAGTCACCGGCGAGCCTATTTCCATCGGCCGGCTGATCGCGCGGCCCATTGCCACCATGACGCTGGAGGCGCAGGAGCGCCATGAGCGCAATGAACGCGTGTCGCGCGACGATTGATCCTGACGATTGATCCTGTTGTCGTTGCGTTGCCACTTTGGTGGGCGCGATTTTAACCTCCTCCTAAAACTGTTCGCGTAAGAACAGGACGACGGTGATGCGCCCCCCCCCCCGCCTGCCGAACGGGTCAGGGCCTGTCCCGCCTGACAGTGAGGATTTGCACCCCATGAAGATGGATTTGCCACCCCCCGGGCTGACGGCTGACGACGTAGCTTTGCGTGGAACCCGCCGCGACAGCATGTTCATGAAAGCCCAGGTGTTTTGCGAGCGCATCAACCACGGTTTCGAAGTTGTGGTCCGCAATGTGTCGTCGGGCGGCATGCTGGTCGACAGCAAGCTGGAACTCGTCAACGGTGACAATGTCAAAGTCACCCTCGACAATATCGGCCAGGTGCCCGGACGAGTGGTCTGGGCCCAGAATGGCCGCTTTGGCGTGGCCTTTGATGTCTCGATCGATCCACACCAGGTACGCAAGCCGGTCAAGGTCCGCCCTGCTCCCGCTGCGGGGTCAACGCCCCGGCGATTTGTCTCCCGGTTGCATGGCAAGCCGATCATTCGCCTCTGACCGCCACATGGCCGGGCGGCCTAGCGGTCGCTCATGCGCACTTGCACCAATATGATGCCGTGATGCCAGTGCGTCTTGCCGGACCGGATGATATCGCGCTGTTCGGAGATGGCGTGCGCGCCGCCGACCGCGGCCGGCGACGCAGGGCCCGCTTCAGTTTTGGCCAAGCGCATCCTTGATGCGCAACTTGGCCTTCTTGAGTTGCGCGATAGCCGCGCTGTCGGGCAGGGGACGGTGGGTTTCCATTTCCAGCCGTGCTTCCAGATCGGCATGGCGCGCGGCCAAAGCCTGAAGGTGAGCGGTGTTGGCTGATACGGACTTGCTCATAAGCGCATTCCCTTTCCTGTTCGGCCAGGAATGGATGCGGTCCGACTCAGGCCGCACATGACTGGCCGTGTCAGCAGTGGACCACAGCCGGGCCCGCTTGTCTCGTTGAAAGTTGGTCAATTCGGAGGAAAGCATGGTGGCCTGCGACGAGCCGTGTTGCGCGGGCCCTCTTGGCGTGACCATGCCGGATGCGATACAGCCGGGGACAGCGACAGGCGTGCGGGTCAAGCGCAAGCGGCCCCGCCGCAGGAAAGGTGTGTTGATGACGCGTGAGGAACTCGCCCGACGGCTGGAATTGCTGCGTGTCGAACATCGTGACCTCGACAGCGCGATCGTGGCGCTCAATGAAACGCCCATGCCGGATCAATTGGCCATTGCCCGCCTTAAGAAGCGCAAGCTCAGGTTGCGGGACGAGATCAGCTGGATCGAGGATAATCTGGTGCCGGACATCATCGCCTGACCAGGCATCGCCAAATCCCTATGGTTTGCAAAGTGGGTTAGCACGAGTCCCATGTTGGGACAGGTGCGGCGAGTGCTTCGATTGCCGCCCATGGGACCGCATGCGATCCGCATGGGTCCGAGCGGACGTTTTTCCCGGCCATGGAGGCAGGGTGTGACGCCCGGAACAACCGAGGAAGAATCGATGGCTGTTTCAGCCCCCAGCCTGACCCTGCACGAATCCCTGGTCGATTCCCTCTATGCCGAAGCCCTTGTCCTTGCGGATGAGGCGCGCGGCTGGTTCGACCGGACCCGTCATGAGGCATCGGCCAGCGCCTTTGACGATCTGCCTGCCGGTGTGGAGCGCGATCCTGACAGCCTGTTTCACTGGGCTGGCCGGCATGATCCTTCGCTGCGCATTGCCCTGTCCTGTGAATCACTGCGCCTGTCGACGCGGTTGATGCACATCATTGCCTGGCTTTTGACCCAGCGTGCGATCCATGCAGGTGAATTGCCGGCGGGATCAGCCGGATCGGCCACTAATCGCCTTGGTGAATCGCCTGACTGCGACCTGGCCTTGCTGGCCCAGTTGCCGACAGCGGCGCAGGATCTGATCGAAGCCAGCCTGCGGTTGCATGAACGGGTGCGCCAGATCGAGGAGGCGCAACTGACGCCGGTGGCGCCGGTACCGACGCCGGTTCACATCATGCTCGACCAATTGGCCAATCGTCTTTGAGCGCTCGTCTTTGAGCGCTCGTCTTTGACCGCTTGGTCAGGGCCGCCGGTCGCACCGTTGATCCCGTTTTCAGGCCAAGGCTTGAATTGAACGCCGCTTTGGCCGAGACAGGCCCTGCCGCGTCGGCTCTTTCCGGCGGGTTTCAATTGCGGTCAGCCTGTTCAGTGCCCAGCCCCCGTCACGTGCCCCCCGTCTTGCGCCTTTTGCTTCCGCTGTCGGCCTGTCTGCTCGCGTCGCAGGCGGCAGTGCTGCAGGCCCAGGAACAGCCTGGTGAAGGGGAGGGGGAGGTGCTGCCGCCCTTGCCTCCCATTGCCGATGATGGCGATTTTTCGGCGCTTGATCCGGATGCGCCCCTCGCACCGATGCCGGATATTGGCGTTGACTGGCCTGACCTTGATTCGCCAATGCCACCGCTGCCCGCCCTGCCGCCGCTCGAACTGCTCTCATCCGGCGAGGCGGAGGATGATAGTGCTGCGGGCATGGATCCGGCGGGCGGCCCGGTTGAGGTCCCCACCGGCCTTGCCGCGGGGGACGCTGACCCTGTCCTGTCACCGACTGACGGTGCCGATCGCGAAATGGTGGCCCAAGGGCCAGCCGGCCTCGGTGCGTTTGCGGCGGGCGAGCCAGATGCGCTGATGGACATCACCAGCACTGAAGCGGTGCGCTATTCTGTCCGTCTCGAAGGCTTTGAAGTCATTCCCTCCCGCCGGATTGTTGCCCGTTTTGACGGCCTTTCGGTCCTGAGGCAGGGCGAAGGTCAGCCCGCCAATGGTGCCCAGATCAACCGGCGGATTGAGGAAGATACCGCCTTGCTCGACCAGATGGTGCGCAACGAGGGCTTTTACGACGCCAACCTGGTGTCCGAAATGCGGCGCGACGGAGAGCGCGTCCTTATCCTTTTCTCGCTCCAGCCGGGTCCGCGCTATGTTTATTCGGCGGTCAATCTGACCGGGCTTGAAGATGCCGGGCCACAAGAAGCCGCGCGAATGGCGCCCACCTACGGTATTGATCCCGGAGAGGCGATCATTGCCGATGCGATCATCAAGGCGCAGGCGACGCTCGCATCTGAAATGGCCGAAAATGGCTACCCTTTTGGTCGGGTAGGCGAAGAGTTGGTGACCATAGATCATGATCGGCGCAGCGGCGTTCTCGATCAGCCTGTGGCACCGGGGCCGCGACTGCGGTTTGGCAGGGTGATTGCCGAGGACGGCGGCCTGTTGGGTGCCCGGCACATCCAGCAGATTGCCCGGTTCGACCCTGGCCAATGGTATCGCGCTTCCGATCTGGAAGATTTGCGCCGTGCCCTGATCGCCACCGGTTTGGTTGCGTCGGTCAACATTGCCGCTGTGGACAGCGGGGACGGGGAGCGGGTCGATACCCGGGTGCAACTGACGCCGGGGCCGTTGCGGACAGTCGCTGGCGGAATCGGTTACAGCACCGGTGAGGGGTTGCGGACGGAAGCCAGCTGGGAACATCGCAACCTGTTCCCGCCCGAAGGCGCGTTGATCCTGCGCGGCGTTCTCGGCACGCAGGAACAGCTTGGCGCAGTGACGTTTCGCCGCAACAATTTCCGCCGCCGCGACCGGGTGCTGACTTTGCAGGCATTGGCGAGCAACCTGACCCGCGTCGCCTTTGACGCACAGACCGCGCAAGTTTCCGCGCGTTGGGAACGGACCTCAACCCTGATATTCCAGAAGCGCTGGACCTGGTCGCTGGGCACCGAATTGATCGCGACACGTGAACGGGGCTTTGACGTTTTGCGCAATGCCGATGTCGAGCGGGACTATTTCATCGGCGGGCTCAACGGTGTGGTCACCTATGACCGGTCGAATGATCTGCTCGATCCGACCCGCGGCTTTCGCCTGAGCGCACGGGTGGCGCCCGAACTGTCGTTCCGCGGGCAGGCATTTGGCTATGTCCGCGGGCAGTTGGATGGCAGCTATTACCATCCCGCAGGTCAAAATGTGGTGCTTGCCGGGCGAATCAGGCTCGGCACCATCTGGGGGGCGCCGGCCAGCGCCATCGCTCCGTCACGCCGCTATTATGCAGGTGGTGGCAGTTCGGTGCGCGGCTATGGCTATCAACAGGTCGGGCCGCGCGACATCAATGGCGACCCGATTGGCGGCAAAAGCCTGTTGGAAGTGGCAACCGAAGCCCGCATCCGCATCGGTCCCTTTGCCGTGGTGCCGTTCATCGATGCCGGCAACATTTCCGACAGCAGCCTGCCAGGCATCGGCAATCTGCGCGTCGGTGCCGGTATTGGTGTACGCTACCACAGCAATTTCGGGCCGATCCGCGTCGACATCGGCACCCCTGTCAATCCGCAACAGGGTGATAGCCGCATAGGCGTCTATGTGTCACTGGGGCAGGCTTTCTGATGGGGGCGGCACGGCGATCCTTGACTGTTCGCATCGCCAGATGGCTGGCGTTTGCGCTGGCCGGATTGACGATCTTCCTCTTGGCAGGACTTGTCATACTGAACAGTTCGGCGGGGCATCGCTTCATCGCCGATCGCATCGAGAACCTGTCCCCTGAAAGCGGTCTCAAGATCCGCGTCGGGCGGATCGAAGGTTCGCTCTGGCGGCAACCGGTGGTACGCGACCTGCGATTTTCGGACCCCGGCGGCCAGTTTCTGACCGTCCGTGAAGCGCGGATAGACTGGCATCCGCTGGACTATCTCTGGCGCGGCCGGTTGACGATTGACCGGCTGCACATTCCTGATGCTGAGCTCAGCCGCTTGCCAAAGCTGCGGCCCGGGCCGCCCGACCAACCGATCCTGCCGGATTTTGATATCGTGATCGGTCAGGCGAAGGTTGACCGTCTGACCATCGCCGCGGGTGTTGCCGGGGCGCGGCGCGTCGCCACCATGGATGGCCGGGCCGACATAAGGTCAGGCAATGCCGATGTTCTGCTGGACTCCCGACTGATCGATGGCGGCGACCGTTTGCGGCTGGCGTTGATCGCAGCTCCGGACCGGGGCGACTTTGATGTGGATGCGGACATTGTCGCGCCACGCGGTGGAGTTCTGGCAACGATGGCAGGGCTCGACCGGGACCTGACCGGCGTGATCCGCGGCAAGGGCGACTGGCGGAACTGGCGCGGTGCCTTGTTGGCGGACAGCGGCGATGCTGCAGTGGCACGGCTGGTATTGGGCGCAACCAATGGTCGCTACACGGCCACCGGCCGGTTGCGCCCCGACCTGATCGCGGGCGGTGTGGTTCAGCGGCTGACTGCCGGGGGCGTCGCACTGGATGCGGCCGGCACCTTTGCCGATCGCCGCTGGGACGGCCGATTGGCGCTGGTGGCAGAGGGGTTGCGTTTGGACAGCGAAGGTCAGCTTGACCTTGGCAGGAATCGGTTCGCGGCGATGCGGATTGATGGCTGGTTGCGCCAGCCATCGGCGGTGCTGGAGGGGATGGCCGGACAGAATATGCAGCTCGCCCTGTTGCTCGACGGTGGCTTTCAGGCCCCGCGTTTCCGGTATCGGCTGACTGCGCCGTGGCTTTCCTTTGGACGCGTCCGGCTGTCCGGCCTGGAAGCCAGGGGGGAAGGCGCCGGAAATCGAACGGTCATGCAGGTTCCAGTCAACCTCAGCATGGCTTCCGCCACGGGCCTTGGTCCTCTGGCCGAAGGCATTGTGCGCAATCTCGAGGCTGATGGTGTTTTGGCGGTGCGCGACGGGATTGTGACGTCCGATCTGCTGCGGGTACGGTCCGATGGGCTGGACGGGCGCTTCACCCTGCTCGCCAATCTGCGCCGTGGGGACTATGCGCTCGGCTTTGATGGCACGCTGCCCGGGCTGGAAGTGCGCGGTTTGGGCAGGGTTGATCTTGCCTCCCGGTTGGATGCGCGTCGCGCCCAGGGTGGCGGCTTTACCCTCACCGGATCCGCCAGGGCGGCCCTGCGGCGTCTCGACAATGGCTTTCTGCGTGGTCTGACCGGTGGCTTGCCGACAGCGTCGAGTGGCATCCGGCTGGGTCCTGATGGCATCCTGCGGTTCGACAATGTGCGCATCACATCGCCCCTGCTGACGCTCACCGGATCGGGGCTGCGCCGTGCCGATGGCACATTCCAGCTGAGTGGCGCGGGTGCGCACCGCAGTTACGGCCCGGCAACCATCTCGCTTGATGGAGCGATTGACCGGCCGCGCCTCACCGTCCGCTTGCCCAGACCCTTGCCGGCGGCGCAATTGTCGGATGTCACGCTCAACCTGGTGCCGGCAGCGACCGGTTTCGACTTTGTCGCTGATGGCGGTTCCCTGCTCGGACCGTTTGAGGCGCGGGGCCAGATTTTGCTTCCGGCCAATCTGGGTGCCGTCATCGACATGCAGGGACTGGCCGTCGGCGGCACCACGGCACGCGGACGACTGGCGGTGGCCAATGGTGGCCTCGCCGGTCAATTGCTGGTGGCCGGCGGCGGGCTGGACGGCAGCATCATCCTCTCGGTGCCCGACGGTATCCAGCGCATGGTGGCCAATCTGACCGCCCGCGACGCCCGCTTCGCGGGACCTCCGCCGATTCTGATCCGGCGGGGACAAGTCAATGCCGTCATCCTCCTTGATCCGCGCGGGACGGATATTGACGCAACCTTTCAGGGCAGCGGCCTGCAACGTGGTGCGCTGTCGATTGCCCGCATTGCCGGCAATGCCCGGCTGGTCGATGGCGCGGGCATGGTGCGGGCCAGTCTGGCGGGCGCGCGGGGGCGCGATTTCAGCCTGCAGCTTACTGCACAGGTTGGCCGCAACCGGACAATAGTGCGTGGCCAGGGCACGCTGGACCGGCAGGCTATCCGACTTGCCCGGCCGGTGATCATTCATCGCGACGGCGCTGGCTGGCGACTGGAATCGAGCGAACTGAGCTATGGTGGTGGTCGGGTGCGGCTCTCCGGCAGGTTCGAGGATGGCGCTGTCGACGGGGAGGCTTCGCTCGACAACCTGCCGTTGTCGCTGCTCAATGTCGCCTGGCCCGATCTCGGTCTGGGTGGGCGTGCGAGTGGCCGTCTGATCTACCAGGCAGATGGCGCGGCGCCGACCGGGGAAGCGCAGTTACGACTGATCGGCCTTTCGCGATCGGGCCTGACGGAAAGCTCGGCACCGGTGGATGTCGCGCTCAATGCCGCCCTCTCTGAGAGCAGCTTTGCCGCGCGAGCCGTGGTGCGGCGGGGCGGCACGGTATTGGGCCGGGTGCAAGGGCGCGTCTCTCCCCTCGCCGACGGCGGGAATCTGATTGATCGAATCGCCCGGGCACCGCTGTTTGCGCAGGCGCGCTATACGGGCGAGGCCGGGACCCTGTGGCGACTGACCGGCATCGAAACGCTCGCCCTTTCGGGACCGCTCGAACTGGCGGCCGACATCGGCGGAACGCTGGCTGACCCAAGCATCCGTGGGGTGGTGCGCGCCCGGAACGCCCGCTTTGAAAGCTATCAGACCGGCACCATCGTCACCGGCATCAGTGCGGTTGGCCGCTTTGATGGTTCGCGCCTGCAACTGCGCAACATCAGCGGCCAGACACCCGGCGGCGGCACCATAACCGGTGGCGGCGACTTTGATCTGGCCGCCGCACGCGGCTTTGCCATCGACCTCCGGCTGGATGCCAACAATGCCTTGCTGGTTCAACGTGACGATCTGGTCGCGCGTGTTACCGGACCGGTGCGCATCGCCAGCGATGGCACGGGCGGCCTTGTTTCGGGTCGCTTGACCCTCAATCGCGGCAGCTTCCGGCTCGGCCGGGCGACCGAAGCAGAGGCCCTGCCGGTGATCAATGTGGTCGAAATCAACGCGCCGGCGGATCGGCCGGTGCCACGGGTGGCGATGGCGCCCTGGCGGCTCGATTTGCAGGTGCGCGGCCGCAACGGCTTTATCGTCACCGGCTTGGGTCTAGAAAGCGAATGGTCCACCGATATAGCAGTACGCGGCAATGTGGAGAATTTCGCCATTACCGGCGTCGCCAATCTGGTGCGGGGTGACTATAATTTTGCCGGTCGCCGGTTCGAGCTGGAAAGCGGCACCATCCGTTTTACCGGCTCGACCCCCGTTGACCCGGTTCTGGATATTGTTGCGGTCGACGACATTGCCGGCATTGATGCGAGCATCCGGGTACGCGGCACGGGCCTGAGACCTGAAATCACCTTTGCGTCCAATCCGCAACTGCCCGAGGATGAACTGCTGTCCCGTATCCTGTTCGGCGCGTCCATCACCGACATTTCGGTCACCGAAGCGGCCCAGCTGGGCGTCGCGCTGGCTTCGCTGCGCAGCGGCGGCGACGGGCTCGATCCGATCAACGCTATCCGTCGGGCGACCGGGCTGGACCGGTTGCGCATCCTGCCTGCAAACACCGAACTGGGCAGTGGCACCAGTGTCGCGGCGGGCAAATATGTGACGCGCCGGGTGTTCGTCGAGATCATAACCGACGGGCAGGGCTATAGCGCGACGCGCATAGAATATCAGATCACCCGCTGGCTTGCCTTGCTGGGCAGCGTGTCGACCATCGGTCAGGAAAGCGTCAATCTGAGGGTGAAGCGCGACTATTGATCAGCCCGCTGCTATGGCACCGCCGATGAGCGCCAGTGATTCCCCACCGATGCGGCCCAACCGCGCAGACATTGTCATTGTCGGCGGTGGGCTTGCGGGCGGATTGATTGCGCTGGCCCTCGCCCGCTGGCAGCCACAGCTGCATGTCGAGCTGGTCGATGGCGGTGAACATTTTGGCGGCAATCATGTCTGGTCCTTTTTCGCCAGCGATGTGTCGGGCGATGGTGCGGCGCTGCTCGAACCGCTGATCGCGGCGCGATGGGATGGTTATGATGTCGCCTTTCCGGCGCACAGCCGCACGCTCGCGACCGGCTATGCCAGCCTGACGGGGGAGAGGCTGGATGCCGAATTGCGCCACGTGCTTGGCGCGCGCGGGCGCACCGGTGTCGCGGTCACAGGTCTGACGCCGACCAGCGTCACCCTCGCCGATGGGCAGCAGATCGAGGCGGCCGCGGTGATCGACGCGCGCGGTGCCGGGCCAGAGGTTGCTGCCTATCGCGGCGGCTGGCAGAAATTTGTCGGCCAGATGCTGCACCTCTCGGCGCCACATGGCCTGACCCGCCCAATCGTCATGGATGCGACGGTCGAACAGATTGATGGCTATCGTTTTGTCTATGTCCTGCCGTTCGGGCCAGATCGGCTGTTTGTCGAGGACACCTATTACAGCGACACGTCCGACCTGGACCACGGCGCGCTCGCTGCCCGGATCGCCGACTATGCCGCCGCAAAGGGCTGGCAGATTGCGGCGGTCGAACGCGAGGAGAGCGGCGTGCTGCCGGTCGTCTCGGGCGGCGACTTTGACCGGGCATGGCCTTTGCAGGATGCTGTTGCGCGCGCCGGGGTGCGGGCCACCCTGTTCCACGCGACCACCGGCTATTCGCTGCCACAGGCGGTCGCGGTCGCGCTGGCAATTGCCCGCGATCCGACACCCGAAACGCTGGCCAGCCGCCTGAGGGCCATGGCAGCGGACAATTGGCGGCGCGGCGGATTTTACCGGTTGCTCGACACGATGCTGTTCGACGCGGCGGAGCCGGATCAGCGCTATCGTGTGCTGGAACGCTTCTATCGCCTCTCGCCTGGCCTGATCGAACGTTTCTATGCCGGAAAAACCGGCTGGCGCGACCGCATCCGCCTCTTGTCGGGCCGCCCGCCCGTCCCCATAACGGCTGCGGTACGCGCTATCCTGCGCGGCGGGTCATCGGACAATTTATGAACAAGACAGCGATCGTTATCGGATCGGGCTTTGGCGGGCTGGCACTCGCCATCCGCCTGCAATCGGCAGGCATTGCCACCACCGTCGTCGAGGCCCGCGACAAGCCGGGTGGCCGGGCCTATCACTGGAAACAGGATGGCTTCACCTTTGACGCCGGACCGACAGTGATCACCGATCCGCCCTGCCTCAGCGAGCTTTGGGCACTGTCGGGGGCCGACATGGCACAGGACGTCGAGCTGATGCCGGTCATGCCATTCTACCATCTCAACTGGCCCGATGGTTCGTCACTCGACTATTCTAATGATGATGCCGCCTTGCGCGCCGGCATCGCCCGGCTGAACCCGGATGATGTCGCGGGGTATGACAAGTTCCTCGACTATAGCGCAGGTGTTCATGAGGAAGGCTATGTGAAGCTCGGCGCGGTGCCGTTCCTCGACTTTGCCAGCATGATCCGCGCCGCGCCGGCGCTTGCCAAATATCAGGCCTGGCGCAGCGTCTATTCGATCGTCTCTTCCTATGTGAAGGATGAGCGGCTGCGGCAGGCGTTCAGCTTCCACACGCTGCTGGTCGGTGGCAATCCGATGAAGACCAGCGCCATTTATGCCCTGATCCACAAGCTCGAAAAGGATGGCGGCGTCTGGTTCGCGCGTGGCGGCACCAATGCGCTTATCGCCGGCATGGTGCGCCATTTCGAGAGGCTTGGCGGCGTGTTGCGCCTCGCCGATCCGGTGCGTGAAATCACCACCTCGGGCGACCGCGTGACCGGCGTGGTGACGCAAAGCGGCTGGAGTGCGACAGCGGATGCAGTCGCCACCAATGCCGACATCATGCACAGCTATCGTGACCTGCTCGGCACATCGGAGCGCGGCAGGAAGGCAGCCAAGGCACTGGCACGCAAGCGTTTCTCTCCTTCGCTGTTCGTCGTCCACTTCGGACTTAAGGGCGACTATCCCGACATTGCCCACCACAGCATCATCTTTGGCCCGCGCTACAAGGGCCTGCTCGACGATATATACGACAATGGCGTGCTGCCCCCCGACTTCTCGCTCTACCTCCACCACCCGACCGCGACCGACAAGGGCATGGCGCCCGAAGGCCATTCGACCTTCTATGCACTCGCGCCGGTCGGCCATATGGGCAAGCTCAAGATCGACTGGGAGACGCAGGGTGCAGCCTTTGCCCGCAGCATCATTGATGAGGTGGGCGCGCGCATGGGCATAGCTGATATCCACGACAAGGTGGTGACCCAGTTCCACTACACCCCGGCCGATTTCGGTGTTGATCTGAAAGCGCATCTCGGCAGCGCCTTCAGCCTTGAACCGCTGCTGACGCAAAGCGCCTGGTTCCGCACGCACAACCGTGATGATGTGCTGTCGAACCTCTATTTTGTCGGTGCGGGCACACACCCCGGTGCCGGCATCCCCGGCGTGGTGGGGAGCGCCAAGGCGACGGCGGGGCTGATGATTGCGGATCTGGCCTAGGCTATCTTTCGCTGCTGGCTGAGAGGGGACGTTGATGTCCCCTTTCGCAAAACGGCCGTCACCGGTAAGAGCGCTTGAGATCAAGCAATCCGAAAGCTTTCCCTTGAAACGCCTTGCCGTCTATTGTGGCTCTGCCACGCCCGCTGACCCCGCTTATGTCGAAACCGCCGCGCTGGTTGGCCGCACGCTCGCCGAGCGGGGGATTGGCGTTGTCTATGGCGGCGGGCGGCTGGGGCTGATGGGCGCGGTGGCGGATGCCGCGCTCGAAGCGGGCGGTGAAGTGATCGGCGTTATCCCCGAAGCACTGGTCGGCGCCGAAGTCGCCCATCGCGGCTGCACCGAACTGCATGTTGTCCCCGGCATGCATGAACGCAAAAAGGCGTTCACAGACCTTAGCGACGGGTTCGTCACCTTGCCCGGCGGCGTCGGCACGATGGATGAACTGTGGGAAGCGATCAGCTGGGCACAGTTGGGCTATCACCAGAAACCTGTCGGCTTGCTCAACAGCGGCGGTTTCTACGATCATCTCGTCACATTTTATCACCATATGGCGAATGTCGGCTTTGTCCGCCCGGCGCACAGCGGCATCATGATTGTCGAGCGGGAGCTGGAAGCACTGCTCGACGCAATGAGCCGATATGTGCCGCACCGGACTATCTTTGCGATGAAGGCCGACGATCTGTGAGTGCGCCTGCCGCCTATGACCGGGCGGCCCTCGTCGCCTTTGCCCGGGAGAGCATTGCGCGCGGTTCCAAAAGTTTTGGCGCGGCCAGCCAGTTGTTCGACTCGCGTACCCGTGATCGCGCGCAATTGCTCTATGCCTGGTGCCGCGCCTGTGACGATATTGCCGATGGGCAGGATCATGGCGGGGAGATGCGCGTCAGCGGCGGCATGGCGATTGATGATCTGCCCACCGACACCGAAGCGCTTGAGCGGGTCGGCGAAATCCACCGACTGACCGATCTCGCCTACGCCGGGGAGCCGACCGGCAACCCGGCCTTCGACTGTCTAGGTGTGCTCCTGCTGGAATGCCCTGTTCCGCGCCGCTTTGCCGACGCGCTGTTGCAGGGTTTTGATCGTGATGCCGCCGGCTGGTATCCCCGCTCGGAGGCCGACCTGTTCAGCTATTGCTGGAACGTCGCCGGCTCGGTTGGCTGCATGATGGCGGTTGTCATGGGCGTCGATCCGGCGGACGAGGACACGCTGGACCGCGCTTGCGACCTTGGCCTTGCCTTCCAGCTGGCCAATATTGCCCGC
This sequence comes from Sphingomonas lacunae, assembly GCF_012979535.1. NCBI lineage: Bacteria > Pseudomonadati > Pseudomonadota > Alphaproteobacteria > Sphingomonadales > Sphingomonadaceae > Sphingomonas > Sphingomonas lacunae. Next base: position 721,122 of record NZ_CP053015.1, on the reverse strand, counting down.
GACGTGGCGGAGGATGCGGCGGCGGACCGTTGTTACCTGCCGGAGGAGTGGCTGGTTGAAATGGACATTCCGCCCGGCGCGCACATGCACCCGGCATGGCGGCACCGCATTGCCATCATCGCCAAATGGCTGGCCGAATTTGTCGACATGTATGAGGCGAGCGCGCGGATCGGTGCGGCCCGCCTGCCGCTGCGCTCGCGCTGGGCCATTCTGTCGGCCGCCGGCATCTATGGCGACATCGCCCGCAAGGTGCATGCGGCGGGGGACCATGCCTGGGACCATCGCATCAGCACCAGCAAGGGCGAGAAGCTGGCGCATATCGCCCGTGCCGCCTGGCACGCTTTGCGGCCCCCACCCCCGTCGCCCGAAGCGCTGAGCCGCACCGGCCTGTGGACCCGGCCGCGCGATTGAGGCGAGGCTTTGGCTATCGACCTGCCATCGCGGCCAGTCTATCGCAGGGGCAACAGCGCATAAGCTGACGGACAGGGAGCGGGGAACAGCATGGATATCGACACGCTGACGGCCTGGTTCGGCACGCTGCCTGCGACACTTCTCGCGAACTGGATGGAAGTGACTGCCGTTTGTCTGGGTGTCGCCAACATCATCCTGCTCGTCCGCCGCAGCATCTGGAACTTCCCGGTCGGGATGGTCATGGTGCTGCTCTATTTCGAGATTTTCCGGGAGGCCCGCCTCTATTCGGACATGCTCTTGCAAATCTTTTTCCTCGCCGTGCAGGCGTGGGGGTGGATTGTCTGGCATCGCGCTGGCGGCATGGACGGCCCGATCGAGGTGCAGCGCCTCTCCAATGCCGAACGCGCGGCCTGGGTAGGCGGCACCATAGTGGCCACACTCGTCTGGGGCTGGGGGATGCACCGCTTTACTGACGCCGCCGCACCCTGGTGGGACGCTGCGGTCGCGATGGGCAGCATCGCCTCGCAAATTCTGCTCACCCGCCGAGCCATCGAAAATTGGGTCGGCTGGATCATCGTCGATGCCTTTGCCATCAGCCTCTATGCCAATCGCGGGCTTGGCCTGACGGCGGGCCTTTATGTCCTGTTCCTGATTCTCAGCATCATCGGCCTCGTCCAGTGGCTGCGGGCGGAGGAGGAGGCGCGTTCGCGCCCTGCTGACCCGCTCGCATGAACAGGGGGCTGATTGTCATCGCCGGGGCGGAAAGCACTGGCAAAAGCGCGTTGGCCGCCGCGCTGGCAGCGCATTTCGCTGTGCCATGGGTCGATGAATATGCCCGCGACTATTGCGCCCGTCATGGCAATGACCTGTCCGCTGCACAATTGCTCCACGTCGCCCGCGAACAGGACCGGTTGATCCGCGATGCGCTGCTTGGCGCGCCATTGGTGATTGCTGATACCGATGCGGTGGTTACCGCCGTCTGGGCCGGCCTGTCGGGTGAAGCGGTCGATGGCTGGTATGCCGATGGCCCGGTGGCGGCCGATCTCTACCTCGTCCTCGCCAATGATCTGCCGTGGGAGGATGACGGGGTGCGCGTGCAGCGCGACCCGGCGGCGCGGGACGCATTCCGGGCAGCCATGATCGCCGAACTTGACCGGCGCGGGCTTCGCTGGCTCCCTGTCGCCGGTGAGGGGAAGGCGCGCTTGCACAGTGCCCTTGCGGCCCTCGCCACCACGGTGGATGACAGTCGCCCGCCGCCCTGCTAACGGCGCCGTCATGACTGACCTTTCACTCATCCGCAATTTCTCGATCATCGCGCACATCGACCATGGCAAGTCGACGCTGGCTGACCGGCTCATCCAGCAAACTGGTGGCCTGACCGAACGCGAAATGACGAGCCAGGTCCTCGATAACATGGATATCGAGAAGGAACGCGGCATCACCATCAAGGCGCAGACCGTGCGCCTGTCCTACACCGCCAAGGACGGGCAGACCTATCAGCTCAACCTGATGGACACGCCGGGCCACGTCGATTTCGCTTATGAAGTGTCGCGCAGCCTCGCCGCCTGCGAAGGCGCGCTGCTCGTCGTCGATGCGGCGCAGGGGGTAGAGGCACAGACGCTCGCCAACGTGTATCAGTCGATCGAGCATGACCATGAAATTGTGCCGGTAATCAACAAGATCGACCTGCCGGCGGCGGACGTCGACAAGGTCAAGGCGGAAATAGAGGATATCATCGGCCTGCCCGCCGACGATGCCGTGCTGGCCAGCGCCAAGTCAGGCATCGGCATTGCCGAGACGCTCGAAGCCATTGTTACCCGCATCCCGCCGCCCAAGGGCGACCGTGAGGCGCCGCTGACCGCCATGCTGGTCGACAGCTGGTACGACCCCTATCTCGGCGTCGTCATCCTCGTCCGGGTGATGAATGGCGTCATCAAAAAGGGCCAGCAGATCAAGTTCATGCAGGCGGGCACCACCCACCTCATTGACCGGGTTGGCTGCATGACGCCCAAGATCGAGCATCTCCCTGAACTGGGACCGGGCGAAATCGGCTTCATCACCGCCCAGATCAAGGACGTCGCACAGGCCCGCGTCGGTGACACCATCACCGATGCCAAGCGCCCCGCCGACGCGCCGCTGCCCGGCTTCAAGGAAGTGCAGCCGGTCGTCTTCTGCGGCCTGTTCCCGACCGACGCCGCCGATTTCGAGAAATTGCGCGAAAGCATCAGCAAGCTGCGCCTCAACGATGCCAGCTTCTCGTTCGAGATGGAAAGCTCCGCTGCGCTCGGCTTTGGCTTCCGCTGTGGCTTCCTCGGCCTGTTGCACCTTGAGATCATCCAGGAGCGGCTCACCCGCGAATATGACCTCGACCTCATCACCACTGCGCCGTCAGTGGTGTACAAGCTGAAACTCGGCAAATCCAAGAATGAGGATGCCAAGGAGATTGAGCTCCACAATCCGGCCGACATGCCCGACCCGAACCGGATCGAGGAGATTGAGGAGCCGTGGATCGAGGCGACCATCTATTGCCCCGACGAATATCTCGGCTCCATACTGAAACTGTGTCAGGACCGGCGCGGCATCCAGAAACAGCTGACCTATGTCGGTGGCCGTGCACAGGTCGTCTATGAACTGCCGCTCAACGAAGTGGTGTTCGATTTCTATGACCGGCTGAAAAGCATCAGCCGCGGTTACGCCAGCTTTGACTATCACCAAATCGGCCACCGCCCCGGTGACCTCGTCAAGATGAGCATCATGGTCAATGGCGATCCGGTCGACGCCCTGTCGATGATCGTCCACCGCGGCAGCGCCGAAAGCCGCGGCCGCGGCATGTGCGAACGGCTCAAGGACCTGATCCCCCGCCACCTGTTCAAAATCCCGATCCAGGCCGCGATCGGCGGCAAGGTGATCGCCCGCGAAACCATTGCCGCCATGCGCAAGGACGTCACCGCCAAATGCTATGGCGGCGACATCACCCGCAAAAAGAAGCTGCTGGAAAAGCAGAAAGAAGGCAAAAAGAAGATGCGGGAATATGGCAACGTCAACATCCCGCAAGAGGCCTTTATCGCGGCGTTGCGGATGGGGGAGGAGTAGCGTCCAACCGTCATTGCCGATAACATTGGGAAATGACCAAAGGCGTATTTCTGCATCGAAGCGATTCGATTTATCAGGACCAGCCTGACAGCCACTATCAGTTTCCATCGTCTTATCTGTCGCGTGCAAGTCAATGTGTTGGCGACTGGATCATCTATCTGGAGCCGACAAAGGCTGGCAAGCGGGGTTATCATGCGGTTGCGCGGGTCCAGCAGATCATTCCCGACCCAACGCTGGACGATATGTTCATAGCCATGATCGAGCCGGGTACTTATCTGGACTTTGATCGCGAGGTGCCTTTTCGCGACGTTGACGGTTACCCTGAACGAGGCGTCCTAAATGGCGAAGGCAGAATTTCCGGCCGAGCACAGTCCGCGATGCGCCCCATTTCAGACGCTGACTTCAACCGAATTGTCTCCAGGGGCCTGCTCGATCAAGACGAGCTGTTGCCACGTACGGGCAGCTACGCTGCTCACCAAGTGAGAGAAGAGGCGGCACCTTTTCTATTCGAACAGGAACGAGACCGGGTGCCGCTGCTGACCAACCGTGTCGTTCGCGACCGCGTGTTCCGCAGCAAGGTGCTCCAAGCTTACGACAGCACCTGCGCATTCACTGGCCTGAAATTCATCAATGGCGGTGGTCGCGCTGAAGCTGAGGCGGCCCACATCAGGCCTGTCGAGCACAACGGTCCGGACATTGTGAACAATGGCATCGCTTTGTCTGGAACTGTGCATTGGATGTTCGACCGGGGTTTGCTGTCATTGACTGATGACCTTGAGATCCTCGTGTCTCGCGGCGTCAACGATAAGGACGGCATCCGGCAACTTATCAACCAGTCAGGCAGGGCTAAGGTGCCGATTGAAGCCTACATGCGTCCGCATCCCCGCTTCCTGCAATGGCATCGTGAGAATTGCTTCAAGGGGTGAGGCATCCCGCTCCCCCCTCATACGTTACCCCGCGCATGAATGGACCGCTCGAATGCTATGCCGCCATCTCCGGCATTATCGCCGCTTTCATTACTGCCGGGCATGCCGGTCGCCCGATCAGCGGCGGCGCGGGCGTGCCGCTGCCTGCAGCCGCTGCACGGCGGCGAGCGTTTCGCGGACATGGTCGTTGGGGTTCATGTCATTATGGACCATGGCGATGGTGCCATCGCGCGCGATGACATAGCTGGTGCGCGTCGTCATGCCGGGGCGCAGCGACACGTCATAGCCGCTGATGATCTCGGCGCTGGCCGACGCCATGGGAAAGGCGCTGCGGCATTCCTCGGTCGAGAAACGGGCGAGCGTGTCGACATCATCGCCCGACATGCCGATCACCGTCGCGCCGGCGGCGCGGAATTGCGGCATCGCCTCGGCAAAGGCGCGGCTTTCGATGGTGCAGCCCGAAGTGAAGGCGCGCGGGAAGAAATAGAGCACCACCGGCCCGCGGCGCAGCGCATTGCGCAGGCTGACCGTCATGCGGCGGCCGCCCTGTGCGCCGGGGGCGGAAAAATCGGGCGCGCGCTGTCCTTGCGCCAGCGTTGCTGATGCGGGGGAGGCTGAGGCGAGAGCGGCGCCGGTCATCGCCAGCGCGGCGGCGAGCGACAGGGCCATCGGGCGGCGGATCAGGGTGGAAAGGCGCATGGACGGGGGCTCCTCGCAAAATGGGCGTTTGCGATGGCCTTAGCGCGTCGCACCCTGGCTGTCTGCCCTCAGCCGTGACAGCCTGTCCGCGAAGGCTCCGTCAGAACACCGGGTCTTCGCTGCCGTCGGGCGCGGGGGGCAGGGGGGTGACTTCGCCGTGCAGGCCGCATTCGGTCTTGTCCCAGCCGCGCCAGCGCCCGGCGCGCGGGTCCTCGCCCGGTTGCACTTTGGACGTGCAGGGCGCGCAGCCGATCGAGGGGTAACCCTGTGCCACCAGCGGATGCGGCGGCAGCCCGCGCTCGGCGACATAGGCGTCAAGCTCGGCCTTGGTCCAGCTCGCCAGCGGATTGACCTTGAGCCGCGCCGTGTCGCCATCAATCTCGAAGTGCGGCAGGTTGGCCCGGGTCGCCGACTGGAATGCCTTGCGCCCGCTGATCGTCGCGTCATAGCCGGCCAGCGCCCTTTCGAGCGGCCGCACCTTGCGGATCTCGCAACAGCCGTCGGGGTCATAGGACCAGCGCAGACCCTTGTCGTCCTGTGTCGCCAGCTCCGCCGCGTCGGGGTGGATGGTGATGAAGTTGGTGAGGCCGATATGCGCCACCAGCGTGTCGCGATAGGCCAGCGTTTCGGGGAAATGCTTGCCGGTGTCGAGGAACAGCACCGGCGTTGACGGGTCGATCCGCGCGACAAGGTCGAGCAGGATCGCGCTTTCGGCGCCAAAGCTGGAGACGAGGGCGATTTCACCAGCCAGCCGGTCAACCAGCACTGCCCTGAGCACATCCTGCGGCGCGCTGCCGCGATGCATGTTGTTGAGGCGGATGACGTCGTGCGCGGTGGCGCGCGGCGGCAGGTCGATCCGGTCGACCGCACGCACCGCCGCCTTGGCGTCCGTCGTCAGCGCCGGGTCAGCCATGACGATGCTTCCACACCGGCGCATTGGCGTCGGCCGCTGCCTGATAGACATGCGGGAAACGGTTGAGCGCACGGCTGACCGCCTCGGCATCGATCGGCGCACGCGGGGCAAAGCTGTCAAAGCCACAGCGCACCATCAGCGGCACCTGATCGGTCAGCACATCGCCCTCGGCGCGCAGCTCACCCTTGTAACCCGCCTCGCGCAGTATGCGGGCCGACGAATAGCCGCGCCCGTCGCGGAATGCCGGAAAGGCGACCTCGACCAGCGCGATCCGGTCCAGATGCGGCAACAGCGCGCGCGCATCATCGGCGGGCTCGATCCGGACGGCGGTGGCATTGGTGGTGCCGAGGAAATCGGCCAGCGCCACGACCGGCGCGCTCACCGGCGCTTCGTCACGGAAAAACAATGTGGTGACGAGGTCAACCATAGACCGCCTCCTTGAAAGGTTCCATGCCGACGCGGCGATAGGTGTCGAGGAAGCGTTCGCCCTCGTTGCGGATGTCGCGATAGCGTTCGACGACCTTTTCGACGGCATCGACAACGCCATCCTCGTCAAAGCCCGGCCCCATGATCTTGCCGATCGACACATCCTCCGCGCCCGATCCGCCGAGCAGCAGCTGGTAATTTTCGGTGCCCTTGCGGTCGACGCCAAGGATGCCGATGTGGCCCGCGTGGTGGTGGCCACAGGCGTTGATGCAGCCCGAAATCTTGAGCTTCAGCTCGCCAATGTCGCGCTGGCGCTCGGCATCGGCAAAGCGCTGCGCGATCTTCTGCGCGACCGGGATCGAGCGGGCGTTGGCGAGGCTGCAATAATCGAGGCCGGGGCAGGCGATGATATCGCTGACCAGATCGACATTGGCCGAGGCCAGGCCCGCCGCGACCAGCGCGTCATAAACCTTGCGCAGATCACCGATGAAGACATGCGGCAGGACAATGTTCTGGGCGTGGGTCACGCGCAGCTCGTCCTGGCTGTATTGCTCGGCGAGGTCGGCCAGCACGTCGATTTGCGCCGATGACGCATCGCCCGGAATCTCGCCGACAGCTTTCAGGCTGACGGTGACCACCGAATAGCCCATCACCTTGTGATCGACGGTGTTCTGCTGCAGCCAGGCGAGGAACGCCGGGTCGCTGTTGTCGATGTGGATGTCGGGCTCGGGCGTCAGATCGGGCCCGGCGAAGAAGGCGGCGATGCGATCAAACTCCGCACGCGGCGGGTCGATGCCCAGCGTCTTCACATGGGCGAATTCCTCCGCCACTTCGGCCTTGTACGTGTCCGCGCCCAGCTCGTGGATCAGGATCTTGATACGCGCCTTGTACGCATTGTCGCGGCGGCCATAGCGGTTGTAGACGCGCAGGCACGCCTCGACATAGCTCAGCAGGTCCTCGAGCGGGACAAACTCGCCAATCAGCGGGGCGATCATCGGCGTGCGGCCCATGCCGCCACCCACATAAACCTCTGCGCCGTGCACCCCGTCGCGTTCGACAATGCGGATGCCGATGTCGTGCAGCCGCATCGCCGCCCGGTCTTCCTCCGCCGCGATCACCGCAATCTTGAACTTGCGCGGCAGATAGCTGAACTCGGGGTGGAAGCTTGACCATTGGCGCAGCAATTCGGCCCAGGGGCGCGGATCGGTCAGCTCATCCTTGGCGGCTCCGGCGAACTGGTCGGAACTGATGTTGCGGATGCAATTGCCGCTGGTCTGGATGGCATGCATCTCGACACTGGCCAGGTCAGCGAGGATGTCGGGCGCGTCCTCCAGCTTGATCCAGTTGTACTGGATATTCTGGCGGGTGGTGAAGTGCCCGTAATCCTTGTCATATTTGCGCGCGATATGCGCCAGCATCCGCATCTGCCGGCTGTTCAGCGTGCCATAGGGAATGGCAACGCGCAGCATATAGGCGTGCAGCTGGAGGTAGAGGCCGTTCATCAGCCGCAGCGGCTTGAACTGGTCCTCGGTCATCTCACCGGCCATGCGGCGCTGCACCTGGTCGCGGAATTCCTCGACGCGGGCATCGACGATCGATTGGTCGAATTTGTCATATTGGTACATGGTCAGGCGATCCACTGTTGGGCGGCGGCGTCTCCGGCGCGCAGCGACAGGTCGAGGCGAACGGTCGGGCCAACGGCGCGGACCCGGTCCTTGATGTGCAGCGGGCGCGGCCCTTCGGGCGTCGCCTCGGCATCGACGACATAGGCGGCATTGACCCGGCGCGCGGCATCCTCGGCGGCGATGATCGCGTCCGCGCCGTCACCCACATCGACCGCATCGGCGATGCTGTACGACCAGCCCGTGCCGGTCCACCACGTCACCCGGCCATCGGCCAGATCATTTCCGGTTATGATTTTCATTGCAGAGCATCTGCCTGTTGCTTGAGGAGTTTGAGGGAATCGATGCTGTTGCCGCGCCGCGCGACATCGCCGATGACCAGCAGCGCCGGGCTCTTGACCCGTTCCCGCGCCACCATCCCACCAAGGTCGGCGAGCAGGCTGCGATACGCCTTGAAAGAAGAGCGCCCGCCCGATTGCAGCACCGCCACCGGCAGGGCAGGGTCAACGCCATCGGCGATCAGCTTGTCGGCAATGTCGTTCGCGGTGGCGACGCCCATGTAAATCACCAGCGTCCGGCCATGTCCGGCAAGGCCCGACCAGTCCTGATCGGTCAAACCCTTGCACTGGCCGGCGACAAAGGTCACCGCGCTGGCGCTCTCACGATGGGTCAGCGGCATTTGCGCCTGTGCGGCACAGGCCATGGCGGCGCTGATCCCGGGGACGACCTCGACCGGCACACCGGCGGCGTCACAGGCTTCCGCCTCTTCGCCGCCGCGGCCGAAAATGAAGGGATCGCCGCCCTTCAGCCGCACGACATCACGCCCGGCCAGCGCCTCGCTGACCAACAGGGCGTTGATATCCTCCTGCGCCATCGAATGGCGGCTGCGCTGCTTGGCGACCGAGATCAGCCGCGCATCAGGCCGCGCCATGGCAAGCACTTCGCCATCAACCAGCCCGTCATGCACGATGACTTCCGCCGCCGCGACGAGCCGCGCCGCCCGCACAGTCATCAGGTCCGCCGCACCGGGACCAGCGCCGACCAGCCACACCTTGCCGATGCGCGGCGCGCCTGATTCAAGAGGAGAAAGGTCTGCCATGCTGGCCATGTGGCGCGGCAGGCAGGGGAAGCCAAATCAGGAGTCCTTGGGGGCGTGATAGCGGGACTATTGGCAGGGGAAGTGTCGGTAGGGCGTCCAAGTCCTGTCCCCCCTGCGCAGACAGGGGGTCCATCTCCCGCGCTTTCGGTTTGCGCTGCGTTGATGTCTGGCAAGAGGCTGTCGCATGGCCCCGCCCGCTGCGGTGAACACAGGATCAGGTGATGGACCCATGCCTACGCAGGAGAATACCTCAATACTCGTTGGCCAACCCGATCCCGATTGTCGCTCTCGGGGCGTCGGCTTCGCTCGATGACACTGGATAGGCGCAATAATCCGCTGCATAATAGGCGCTGGGCCGGTGGTTGCCCGACAGGCCGACGCCGCCAAATGGTTGGTTGGAGGCGGCGCCATTGGTCGGCTTGTTCCAGTTGATCACCCCGGCGCGAACATTGGCCCAGAAGGTGTCATAGTCCTTTGCATTGCCGCCGATCAGCGAGGCGGAGAGGCCATAGGCGGTGGCGTTGGCCTCGGCGATGGCGGCATCGAAATCGGGGACGCGGACGACTTGCAACAGGGGACCGAACAGTTCGACATCGGGCCGTTCGGCAATGTTGGTGATGTCAACGATGCCCGGCGTCAGGAACGGCAGGCGCTCGTCGGGCCGGGTCATGAAGCGGATTGCCGTGCCGCCGTTGGAGATGAGATAAAGGAAACTCTCCATCAGCCCGTCGGCGGTGTCATTGTCGATCACCGGGCCCATATAGGGCTGTGGCTCGTCATGCGGCGCACCGACGATCAGCCGGTCGGTCAGCTTCCTGACCGCTTCGAGCAACGGCTGTGCCAGCTCTTCCTTGACGATCAGGCGGCGGGCGTTGGAACAGCGCTGCCCGGCGGAGAGAAAGGCCGACTGGACGATCAGCGTGGCGGCATTGGTCATGTCCGCCGTGTCCCAGGCGACAATCGGATTGTTGCCGCCCATTTCCAGCGCGACGATGCGGTCGGGCCGGGCGGCGAGCGCGCGGTTGATGGCGATGCCGGCGCGGGCGGAGCCGGTGAACAGCACCCCGTCAATATCGCGGTGGACGACCAGCGCCTTGCCCTCTTCCGGACCGCCCTGCACGATCCGGACGACACCCTCGGGGATGCCGGCCTCGCGATAGAGGTTGATCAGCATTTCGCCGACTGCCGGGGTCTTTTCCGACGGCTTGAACACCACCGCATTGCCGGCGAGCAGCGCCGGGATCATGTGACCGTTGGGCAGGTGCGCCGGGAAATTATAGGGGCCGAGCACCGCCAGCACGCCGTGCGGCTTGTGGCGGACGGCGGTGCGGCTGCCCATCGCGCCCTCGCTGCGCCGCTGGGCGGTCCGCTCGGCATAGGATTTCATCGAAATGTCGACCTTGTTGGCGACACTTTCGACCTCGGTCCGGGCCTCCCACAGTGGCTTGCCGGTTTCGCGGGCGATCAGTTCGGCCAGCGGCTCGCCATTGGCCTTGAGCCGCTCGGCAAAGCGTTTCAGCAGGTCAACGCGCTTGGCAAAGGCGAGCGCCGCCCATTCCGGCCATGCCTCGCGCGCGGCGGCCACTTCGGCATCGACGTCGCCGTGTGTCCCGCGCCACAATTCCGCGCCGGTTGCCGGTTCGACCGAAATCAGTTCGCTGCTCATGCCCACTCCGGAAGCGCTCAGTCAGCGGTCATGCGGGCATGGTCCGTGGCTGGCAACATCGTCTTTGCCGACCTTCCTTAAGCGGAGAAGGTAAAATTGGCAAAACCACCGGTGAATTTTTGTTGCGCGGGTAACCGGATGGGGTGGGCCGGCCAGGAAAGCCCGCGCCGCGAGCGTCAGCGCGCCTCCCCGCGCAGGGCCGCGCCCATCGCCCGGACCGCGTCAACCTTGGCGTAGAGCGGGGCCCAGTCATCGGCTTCGGCAATCGGCGCCCACAGCGCCTCTACCTCCTCAATGCTCATCGACTGCGGCGGGACCGTCTCCCACCAGGCACCCCGGGTCGCGCTGCGTCCCGCCAGCGCCGCGATCATCGCCGCGCGTTCGGGCGTGTCGGGGCCATCGGGGATGCGGCCGCCGCCCCAGTCGACATGGAAATTGTCGATCCGCCCGCCCTCGGCCCGCATCAGCCGTTCTGCCGCCAGTACCAGGTCCCGGTCGGCCTCCGCCCCGGTGGAGGACACCCCCAGCCGCCAGCAAAATAGGTCCGAAATGGACCTTTCATAGGCCGGGGCATAGGCTGAAAGTGCCTCTACCTGGGCCTCTACATTGGCGATCAGACGCAGCGAAACCACCAGCTGCCCGACATCCCAATGGATCACCTGTGCCTGCCGCCCAAAGGCATAAAGCCCCTGCTGGTCAAAATAGGCGGCGACAAAGGCCGGGTCCCACTGCTGCGTGAAGCGCCAGGGCCCATAGTCGAAACTTTCGCCGCTGATGTTGATATTGTCGGTGTTGAGCACGCCATGGACAAAACCGGCGACCATGTAGCTCGCCGCCATCCGCGCACAACGTTCGGCCGAAAAGCGCACCAGCCGCATCGCAGCCTCATCGACCGGCAGCGCCGCTGCCTCATCCGCCTCGATCCCGACATAATGGGTGAGGGCGTAGCGCAACAGCCGTTCCATCTCCTGCGGCCGGTCAAGCGCCGCGAGCCTCTGGAAACTGCCGACGCGGATATGCCCGTGGCTCATCCGCACCAGCACCGCCGAGCGGGTCGGCGACGGCTCGTCGCCCCGGTGCAACTGCTCCCCGGTCTCGATGATCGAGAATGTCCGGCTGGTCTCGACACCCAGCGCTTCGAGCATTTCGGTCGCCAGCAGCTCGCGCACCGCGCCCTTGAGCGTCAGCCGCCCGTCACCAAAGCGGCTGTAAGGCGTCTGCCCCGACCCTTTGGTGCCCAGATCAATCAGGCGCCCGCGGTCATCGCGCATCTGTGCGAACAGAAACCCCCGTCCGTCGCCGAGATCAGGATTGTAGGTGCCGAACTGGTGCCCATGATAACGTAGCGCCAGCGGTTGCGGCAGATTGTCACCCAAGGGCACGAACAGCCCGAAATGCTGGACCCATGCCATATCGTCCATCGCGTCAAGGCCGACTTGCGCGGCTGCACGGTCGTTCCGCCAGCGCAGTTGGTGGGCAGGAAATGCCGCCGCAACGACCGGGTCGCCAATGAAATCAGCGATGTCGTTGATGGCGGGATCGGGGTGATAGGCAAAAGCTTGCGTCAAAGGGGTCATGGCGCGATATGCTAGAGGCTATGGTACAAGGTGCAAGCGCAGCGACTGAAACATACACCCGACATCCGCGCAAGGGCGTCGACTGGACCGATCATTATTGGTGGTCGTCCGACGGCATTCGCCTCCACGCGCGGCTCTATGACCATCGCACCGATCGGGACCAGGCCGCCATGCCGCTGCTTTGCATTCCCGGTCTGACCCGGAATGCCAGGGATTTTGAGCAACTCGCTCCACATCTCGCCGCCACCCGCCCAGTCTATGCCATTAACCTGCGGGGACGGGGAGATAGCGGCTATGCCAAGGACGCAATGACGTACACGCCGCTGACCTATGTGCAGGACGTTCTGGCGTTGCTCGACGATATTGGGGCGCATCGGGCCATGCTGGTGGGGACCTCGCTGGGCGGTCTTGTGACAATGTTGTTGAGTGCCATGCGCCCAGGTCTGATTGCAGGCGCTGTCTTGAATGATATCGGTCCCGAAATTGAGCCTGCCGGGCTGGATCGAATTCGCGGTTATGTTGGGCAAGCCAGCAGCTATCCGACTTGGGTGCATTGCGCCCGTGCCATCGCCGCCACCAATGCTGCTGTCTATCCTGACTGGACGTTGCAACAATGGATCGTGGCTGTGAAGCGATCCCACAAGATCACTCCGGAGGGCGTGATCGTCGCTGACTATGATGCGAACATCGCGCAGCCATTCAAACTGCCGGGGGGTGAGGCCGGTGTTGATCTATGGCCAGCTTTTGAAGGTCTTTCGCATACGCCAACGCTGATTGTTCGGGGGGCATTGTCGGACATTCTGGGGGCGGATTCCGCTGTCAAGATGGCGGCTCGCCTTACACAGGGCAAGCTGGTTACCATACCGGGTGTTGGTCATGCGCCAACGTTGGATGAAGTCGAGGCGGTCGTGGCGATTGACGCCTTTGTTGGCGGTATCGCCGAATGACAAGCCAGCCGCGGCCGGCCATTCTTCATTGCCATTCGACTTTTTCGTTGGGTGGCAAGGAAGCGAGAGCCGTGCGCTTGATGAACATATTTGGCGACCGCGTGCGCCATACCATCTTGTCGGCGATGCCTGATCAAATGGGTGCCAGAAAGGCGATAGAACCTCATGTTTCGGTCGACTTTCCCGACGAGGTCCGGGCGCCCGCCCTGTATGGAAAACCTGACCCGGCGCGATATCTGGCTCTTGGCCGCTATTTCCAGAATTTCGACCTGATCCTCACCTACAATTGGGGAGCCATGGATGCAGTGATGGCGCATCGGCTGTTGGCTCCCGTCATGAAGCTGCCACCCCTGATCCACCATGAAGATGGTTTCAACGCGGATGAGAGTGAGCGCTTCAACTGGAAGCGAAGCCTTTTCCGTCGGGTCGCCCTGCCAACCGCGCGGAGTGTGGTTGTGCCCAGCCAATTGCTGGAGGCGATCGTCAGGCGTGAATGGGGAAGCCATCTGCCGGTTACCCGCATTTCCAATGGCATTCGTGTGGACGACTATGCCGTCAAGCCATTGCCGGACGTCATTCCCGGCTTTGCCCGTGTCTCGGGGGATGTGGTGGTTGGCACCATTGCGGGTTTGCGTGCAGTCAAGGATCTGCCGTTGCTTGTTGAAGCACTAGCCTTGACCCCACCCCATATCCGGCTGGTGATCGCCGGTGATGGCCCCGAACGCTCGGCGATCAAGGCCCGTGCCGATGCGCTTGGTGTCGCAGATCGCCTGTTCATGCCTGGTTTCATGAGCCAGCCTGCGTCCTTTGTTGGCCTGTTCGATATGATGGCCTTGTCGTCATTGTCCGAACAACAGCCCATTGCCGTGATGGAGGCCATGGCAGCAGGGCTGGCCGTGGTGGCTCCGCCGGTGGGCGATGCGCGCCTGATGGTCGCGCCGTCCAATCTGCCATTCATTGTGGAACGGACAGCGAAGGATCTTGCCGGTGCCATCATGCGCTTGGCCAATGATGCTTCGCTGCGCCGGTCGATCGGTTTGGACAATCGCCGCAAGGCCCTAGCCGAGTTTGATGAGGGCGGGATGGTGTCCCGCTATGCGCGCCTTTATGGACATGTGATGGCCCATCCCGGCCTGTTTGCAGGACTGTAAAAAAGGGCGCGCATTTTCCGGTGCGCCGATTATAGGCGGACAGGGAAGTGTGGGGGGCATAAGTGGGAGTGGATTCGTTGTTCAAGGGGTTGAGGCCTATCGTCTATGGCGGGCGCGAGGTGTGGCCATTGATTGAAGGCGGCAAGGGTGTCGCAGCAACCAATCATATGAGTTCGGGCGCATGGGCGGCCGCAGGCGGCATCGGCACGATCAGCGCGGTCAACGCGGACAGCTATGATCCGACTGGCAAGATCATCCCTCAGGTGTTTGCCGGCATGACCCGACGCGAGCGGCACGATGAACTGATCGCTTATGGCATACGCGGAGCGGTAGCTCAGATTGAGCGCGCTCATGAGATTGCGAATGGCAAAGGCGCTATCAATATCAACGTCTTGTGGGAAATGGGCGGGTCCCAGCCTATCCTGCATGGTATCCTTGAGCAGGTGGGTGACAAGGTCACTGGCGTTACCTGCGGCGCAGGGATGCCTTACAAGCTCAGCGAAATTGCTGCCAAATATGGCGTCCATTATCTGCCGATCGTGTCATCAGCCCGAGCGTTTAGGGCGCTGTGGAAGCGAGCCTATTCCAAGGTTCCGGAATGGCTGGGCGCGGTAGTCTATGAGGACCCGTGGCTCGCTGGCGGTCACAATGGCCTGTCCAACGCCGAAGACCCGCTGAAGCCGGAGGACCCCTATCCCCGCGTCAAGGCGCTGCGCGATGTCATGCGCGCCGAAGGGGTTTCCGATAGCGTGCCGATTGTCATGGCTGGTGGAGTCTGGTGCCTGCGCGAATGGAATGACTGGATCGACAATCCGGAATTGGGCCAGATTGCCTTCCAATTTGGTACCCGTCCGTTGCTGACCCAGGAAAGCCCGATTCCGCAAGGATGGAAAGATGCTTTGCGAACAATTGAACCCGGCGATGTGTTGCTGCACAAATTCTCTCCAACCGGATTCTATTCATCGGCGGTGAAGACCCCATTCCTTCTCCGTCTGCAGGCTCGCAGTGAGAGGCAGATTCCGTTTGGCAAGGCGGAGTCGCCGGAGACGCCTGTAAGGCTGGAAGCTGACCGGAAGAAATATTGGGTCAGCCAAGAGAGTCAGGATGCAGCGCAGCGCTGGATCGCTCAGGGCTACACTTCGGCACTGAAGACACCTGACGACACGCTGGTCTTTGTTGACCCGGCGGAAAAGGAACAGATCCACACCGATCAGACGGAATGCATGGGCTGCCTTTCCCATTGCGGCTTTTCGTCATGGAAGGACCATGATGATTACACCACGGGGCGATTGGCTGATCCGCGCAGTTTCTGTATCCAGAAAACCTTGCAGGACATCGCCCATGGCGGACCGGTGGACGATAATCTGATGTTCGCTGGCCACTCGGCTTACCGGTTCAAGCAGGATCCCTTCTACTCGAACAACTTTACCCCGACGGTTCAGCAGTTGATTGACCGGATACTGACCGGCGACTGACCTTTGGGTCAGTCAGCCGGGGCAGCACTTCGCATTGGCATCAGCAGGCCGACAGACAGCGCTGCGATGAGCGTCCCGAACATGGACCAGCCAGCGATAGCCAGAATGGCAATCAGTTGGGCAATGATCTGGCCTGACATGGTCATGCCTTCGGGATAGCCGCTGCCGCCAAATGGCTGGAAGGCCAGAAAGATGGCAAACAGGAGCGCACCGGTTTTGGCTGCTCCGGCGACGCTGATCATCGTCGCACTGCCTTGCTGCCAGACAAAGCGTTTGGGCATCAATCGAGGACCGAACTGCGCAGCCACTGCTGCACCAATCCCAATCAGCCAGGCACCGCCGACCGAGACGCCGTCTCCGCCGGCAGCCATGCCAACGGTCCCCGCGACCAGTCCAAGCGCCAATGTCTCAGCCGTCAGGCTGCGGCGCATGGCTGAAAGCATGAGGGCAGCAGTTGCACCAGCGGTAAGCAGGTTGATAATGGCGACGGCGGCATCGTCGCTTGCGCCACCGGTCGATGCTGCTGCCAGTCCGGCAAGCCCCACCAGCATAAGCAGGGCACCCGCCAATTGCATTACCGGCATCGGCCGTATGTCGTCGACCGGTTTGCCGCCAATCAGGACCGACGCCACCAGAGCGGAGGCGGCTGTGCAGTAGAAGATGCTCAGCCCACCGACATAGTCGAGGGTTCCTGAAGCCGCTAGCCAGCCCGAATCGGAAAGCCAGCGATTCACCGGCACAAGCACGAGCAGCATCCAAAGGATGGAGAAGCCGAGTAACCAGCCGGCGTGCGCACGGGGTGCGAGCACCGCAGCTAGCATGGCCACTGACAGAAGAATGAAGCAGAGTCTGAGCAGGACGAATCCGGTTTCCGGAATTGTGGTGCCGTCACGGACCGTGCCCATTGCATTGAGCATGACATTCGCACCACCACCCAGCCAGCTGCTCAACGCATTGGCCGTCAGCAGGTCAAACATCAGGCTGTAACCCACCGCAAAGAACAATAAGGTCGCCAACATCATTGCAGCGGTTGTTGCGGTCAAAACCCGATGGGCGCTGGCGATTCCGGAATGACCAACAAAAAACAAAAGCAGGCCGGGGATGCCAGCCGCCATTGCAATCAGCGTACCCCCCAGAAGCCACGCAGTGTCCCCGCTGTCAGCCAACACCGTCAATGCTTCTTGTGGAAGCGCAGCGCTGGCTGGAGTTGCAAGGCCTAAGGTTGTGGCGAGTGTGATGGCGCCTATGGCGCTGTGCAGGGTCGGGCGCATCAGGTTCTTTGTTCCCCATCATTTTGGCAAACCAAGCCATGCTTATCGCCGGTTATGGTGAATATTGCCCTAAACTTTCCACGCGGCAACGGCGGTTCGCACTATGGCGGACCTATTCGGACATGCGCGCCCCGATTAACGCCAACCTTCCAGGATCTGGTCGGGCGGCCGGTGGCCATCAACCCAGGCCCTGATGTTGGCTACGACACGGGCTCCCGATTCCTCCCGGCCTTCATAGGTCGCGGATCCCACGTGGGGCAGCAACACGACATTGTCGAGGTCGATAAAGCGTGGGTCAATGGCTGGCTCATGACTAAAGACGTCCAATCCCGCCCCTGCGATACGTCGATGCTGCAAGGCGTTGATCAGGGCTTCTTCGTCGCAGATTTCCCCGCGTGCCGTGTTGATCAGATACGCGGTAGGCTTCATCGAATTGAGGCGCCGTTCGTTGAGCATCTCATGTGTCTCTGCCGTATGCGGGCAGTGAATTGAAACGATGTCCGCGATCCGCAAAAGCGTGTCCGGCGTTGCATGCCATGTTGCCCCAAACTGCTCCTCCAACCCTTGCGGCAACCTGTGACGGTTGTGATAATGGATGGAAAGGCCGAATGCGCGCGCACGGCGGGCAACCGCCTGACCGATACGACCCAGCCCGATGATGCCCAACAGCTTTCCACCAACGCGGTGACCAAGCATATGTGTGGGGCTCCAACCTGACCATTGGCCTGAACGGACCAACTTGTTGCCCTCAACCAGTCGTCGCGGAATCGAGAGCATCAACGCCATGGTCATGTCGGCAGTGTCCTCGGTGAAGACACCTGGCGTGTTGGTCACGACTATATTGCGGGCGCGGGCGGCCTTCAGGTCAATATGGTCTATGCCATTGCCATAATTGGCGATCAGTTTGAGATCGGGTCCAGCTGCGTCGATCAACGCTGCGTCAATCCGATCGGTCAATGTCGGCACCAGCACATCGCAATTCTGTGCGGCAGCCACGAGATGTTCCCTGCTCATCGGCATATCGTCGGATGATAGGGTGACTTCAAATAGTTCGGCCATACGCGCCTCAACGGCAGGCATCAGGCGACGCGTCACCAAAACGCGCGGGCGGCGAGGGCGGGTAATGGAATCGGGCATAGACCGGATAGAGCGCGAGCGTGCCGTTAGGTCAAGCGATCGTGACACGGCGATGTTCGGACTGCGCACTTGATCGCGCCGTCCCGCTTTGGCAAGCAATGCCTGTCTATCGGGAGAGTTGAACCATGTCCGATCCGGTCGCCCGGCAACCCTGCGGGCTGTTGCGCCTTGCTTTCGCTGGAGCAGCCCTGGCTATGGTGCCTTCGACCGGCCTTTTGCTGACGTTGGCGACGGCTCCTGCTGCGCATGCTGCGGACCAGCGGCCACCTTATTGGGTGTCGATCAATCGCCCTCGGGCCATAATGCGCGCCGGCCCGGCTTCCGAAATGCGGGCTTTGTGGGAATATCGTCGCATGGGCTTGCCGCTTCGCGTTCTGGCGGTGCGTGATGACTGGCGGCGGGTCGAGGATCCGGACGGTGTTGTTGGCTGGATGCACAAGCGACTGCTTACGGGCCGCAGGACCGCCATTGTCATCGGCACCGGAGCCCAAGCGCTCAGAAGTGCCCCTGCGGCAGATGCGCCAGTGGCATGGCGGGCGGAACCGGGGGTCGTCGGCCGTTTGAGTGACTGCGCCAACGGCTGGTGCATGTTGGATGTCGAAGGGCGGAGCGGCTGGATAAGTGTGGATTCCATCTGGGGGGATTAAGTTACCGGTCAATTGGCTTGTGCCCAGTGCCACATGCCTTGATCGCAGCTTTCTTCTGTGTCCTGACCGCAGCATCTGACAGTTGTGGTGCCCAATGGTGTCAGCGGGACGATCGAGACCTCCTTTGGTGTCGGGTTTCCGCCTGCTCCTGACGCAAGAAGGGGTCCCTGCTTGCGCCGGACCCCCTCCCCCTAGCCTTCCAAAGTGGAGGCTCATGTTCATTGCTTGATCAGGTGTCGCCCTTGGCTTTGGCAGGAGCTTTGCGCGCCGCTGGCTTTGCAGAAGTCCCGGAATCCGCCTTGGCACGCATGTCTTCGATCAGTCGTGCCGCTGCATCGCGTCCACCGAGACCAAAAGCCAATGCACCAGCCGCGGCACCGCCAATCACCAGCGCACCGAACGCCATTTCGATGATGGAGTCGGCCAGTCCCATATATTTGAGGCCCATTGCGGCGAACAGGATGATCGTCGCTCCACGTACCACTTGTACGCCAAAACCCTCACCCGATGCGCTGCGCACAAGCCCTGCCAGCATGTTGGCGAGCAGCACGCCGACGACGATGATGACACCACCAAAAATGACCTTGCTGCCGAGTTGCAGCAACTCATCCACCAGCACAGTGAGTTCCGGAAAGCCCAACAGTCGTGTGGCAGCGATGGCCGCCACCAGCATGATTGCGACGCTTGCAATGCGCGCGGCAATTGTCGAAGCCTTGGCGCTTTCCGGTAGCACTTCCAGTGCCGTCACTGCTCGGTCAATGCCGAGGCCAGCCAAAAGGTCTTCGATCAAGCCAGCGGTAAAGCGGGCGAGCACATATGCCAGACCGAGGATGACGCCGGCGCCGATGATATTGGGCACCGCGTTGAGAATGGTGGTCAGCATGGCGACCAGCGGATCGCTGATTGACGAAACCTTCAGAGCCTGAAGTGCGGCCACTGCCACCGGAATGATGATCAGGACAAAGACGATGGTGCCAATGGTCTTGCTGATCGCCGCATTTCCGGTGACCTGCTCGACGCCGCCTTTTTGTGCCCAGCGGTCAAGGTTGACCGCCGACATGGCCGTTTCCACCAGTTCCTTGACGATCCGCGCGATCATCAGGCCGACAAAGAAGATGATGCCAGCGCCAATGAGATTGGGAAGAAAGCCCATGACATCTGTCAGCATCGCTTCGATCGGGCGTGTCGCGCTGTCAAAGTGGAGATAGTTCAGAATGGCGATCAGACCAAAAAGCCAAACGAACAAGGATACAACCCGACCGAGCGTGAGCCCGACACTCTCTCCGCTTGACATGCTTCGGCGAAAGAAGCTGATTCGGTCTACCAGTTTGGCAAATGTCCATTTCGCGATTTTGGCCAAAGCCCAAGTCACAAGCAGGATCAATGCAACAGAACCGGCACGTGTTGCCATTTCGACAAATAATGTTGAATCAAAGGCGTAGCCTCCGATCGTCAAGTTTCCAGGCATTCCTTTTCCCCTGATTGGCAATGCCTGGCAATGATATTTGCATATCCGGGGCATTGCGCGACCGACCCGAATTTATCCGGGGCCTACATCAAGGTTAACAGAACTCGTTATTTTATTTCAACTCCGCAATTATCGCTTGATTTCAAAGAAAAGGGCGACCTGCAAGTAACAGGCCGCCCGTTTCGCTTGGCGCGGGACTCGGGATTTGGTTTAGGCCAGTTCGACGGCCACAGCCGTAGCTTCACCACCGCCGATGCACAGGCTGGCGACGCCACGCTTTTTGCCATGCCGTTGCAGAGCGGCAATCAAGGTAGTGATGATTCGTGTGCCCGATGCGCCAATCGGATGACCAAGTGCAGTGGCTCCGCCATGAACGTTAATCTTCTCGTGCGGAATGCCGAGGTCCTTCATTGCGAACATGGCAACACAGGCAAACGCCTCGTTGACCTCGAAAAGGTCAACGTCATCAACAGTCCAGCCCGCCTTTTTGAGTGCCTTTTCTATAGCTCCGGCCGGGGCAATGGTGAATTCCGAAGGCTCTCTGGCGTGGGCGGCATGGGCCACGATAGTGGCCACTGGCTGGGCACCCTTGGCTGCAGCCACGCTCGCGCGGGTCAACACAACCGCTGCAGCGCCATCCGAAATTGACGAGCTGGTCGCGGCGGTAATCGTGCCATCCTTGGCAAAGGCTGGTTTCAGCGTCGGGATCTTGTCTGGCATGCCCTTGCCTGGCGCCTCGTCGGTATCGACAGTTACTTCTCCCTTGCGCGTCGCAACAGTGACCGGGACGATCTCAGCAGTGAAGGCACCCTCGGCGATCGCTGCCTGTGCCCGACGCAGCGATTCGATCGAATAGGCGTCCTGTTCCTCACGGCTGAGCTGATAGGCATTGGCTGTCTCTTGGGCGAAGGTGCCCATGGCACGGCCCGGCTCATACGCGTCCTCGAGCCCATCCAGGAACATGTGGTCATAGGCGGTGTCATGGCCGATGCGTGCGCCAGACCGGTGCTTCTTGAGCAGATAAGGCGCGTTGGTCATGCTCTCCATGCCGCCCGCGACGATGATGTCGGCGCTGCCAGCGGCAATCGCCTCGGCGCCCATGATGACGGTCATCATGCCCGAACCGCAAACCTTGTTCACGGTGGTTGCCTGAACCGATTTCGGCAAGCCTCCCTTGATTCCGGCCTGACGCGCCGGCGCCTGCCCGAGCCCGCCGGGCAGCACGCAACCCATGTAGATGCGCTCGACATCGGCGCCTTCGATACCAGCGCGTTCGACGGCTGCACGCACCGCAGTGGCGCCGAGGTCCGTGGCTGAGACGTCGGCAAGAACACCCTGCATCGCGCCCATCGGCGTGCGGGCATAGGACAGAATGACAACAGGATCAGACGCAGCAGCAGACATGGCAACATGCTCCTCAAGCAGGGCAAAAGACTCGCGATGGTCGCGGCCTTACTCCTGTGGGACCTTTGCTGCAATGCGGCAAAACTACGGCGTCGGCTTCATCCGATACCTTGCGCCTTCAGCTTTGCGAGCCAGGCCCTTGCCTGTTTGGGTTCGCCCACGGCTGAGCTGCTCACCGGGCCCCGTGCCGCCATGAACTCGTCGTGCAGCGTAAATGGTTCGATGAACAGCGTTGCGCGCATCTTGTTGATTGCTTCGGCCAACTCGGACAGCGTTGCGACATCTTCGGCAAAGTTGGCGCGTTGCGCGCGGTCCTTCCAATTATGTTCGAACAGGCCCCATACCCCGCCGGCACAGCGGTTCAGTGCCGCCAGCAGCAACGCCCGATAGTCCGCCTCCGCATCAATCCGTTGCCTCTCAAGGCGCTCCAGCCTGTCTGCTCTTGCCATACGGGTTGCACTAGCGAGGAGTCAGCGAAGGGGCTAGGGGCTTTGGCGGTCAATATCCCTGTTGCGCGTCCATCACCGCCAGCATTGCGCTTCCCCCTTTCTCTGCATCGTCGGCATGCTGCCGCATCAATGCGAACAGTTCACGGCCCACGCCAATGCGCGGGCGGGGCGGGTTGGCGGGCGCGCGTGCGGCAAACTCCGCCTCGTCGACCAGTGCTGTCACTTCGCCTGTCATAGCGCAGACGCGTACCACGTCACCATCACGCAGACGGCCAAGAGGTCCGCCAATGCCGTCCGGTCCGGGCAATGCCTCGGGAGAGAGGTGGATAGCCGCGGGTACCTTGCCGCTGGCGCCAGACATCCGGCCATCGGTCAACAGGGCGACACGGAAACCGCGATCCTGAAGCACGCCCAGCGTTGGGGTCAACTTGTGCAACTCAGGCATGCCGTTGGCTCGGGGGCCCTGAAAACGGACCACGACGATGACATCGCGTTCCAGCTCACCAGACTTAAAGGCGCTCAGCACATCGTCCTGATCGTCAAAGATGCGCACAGGTGCCTCAATGGTCCGGCGATTCTCCGCCACCGCGCTTACCTTTATGATACAGCGGCCAAGATTGCCCTTGAGCAGGCGCATGCCGCCATCGGCAGAGAATGGATCGGCTGGGCTGCGCACTATCTCTGCATCGCCCGACGCTGCTGGAACATCCCGCCACACGAGCTTGCCTTCGTCGAGCATCGGTGCGCGGCCATAATCGGCCATGGTTCCGCCGACAGTCAGCACATCGCCGTGAAGCATGCCGGCAGTGAGCAGCTCACGGGTGACAAAGGCCATGCCCCCGGCGGCGTGGAAGTCATTCACGTCGGCCGAGCCATTAGGATAAACGCGGGCGATGAGGGGGATGGCAGCCGACAAACGGTCAAAGTCCTCCCAGTCGATGACAATGCCGGCGGCGCGCGCAATGGCGGGCAAGTGAATAGCATGGTTGGTCGACCCGCCGGTTGCGAGCAAACCAATGATCGCGTTGACGATCGCCTTTTCATCAATGCAATGGCCGATCGGGCGATAATCTGCGCCATCCCATCCCAATTGGGTGACGCGCCGGGTAGCAGCGCGGGTCAATTCCTCACGCAACTTGGTTCCCGGGGCGATAAAGGCGCTGCCAGGCATGTGCAGGCCCATCATCTCCATCATCATCTGGTTCGAATTGGCGGTACCATAAAATGTGCAGGTGCCTGCACCATGATAGCTCGCCGCCTCGGCTTCGAGCAGGTCGTCGCGGGTCGCCTTGCCTTCTGCGTATAGTTGCCGGACGCGCTGCTTTTCCTTGTTGGCGAGGCCGCTTGGCATTGGGCCAGCGGGAATGAAGATGGTCGGCAGATGGCCAAAGCGGAGCGCGCCGATCAACAAGCCGGGGACAATCTTGTCACAGATGCCGAGCATCAGTGCGCCTTCAAACATGGCGTGCGACAAGGCGATCGCCGTGCCCATGGCAATATTGTCGCGGCTGAGTAGCGAGAGTTCCATCCCCGCCTGTCCCTGCGTCACGCCATCGCACATCGCAGGGACGCCGCCCGCCACCTGAGCCGTTGCCCCGGCTTCGCGTGCCGCCAGCTTGATGAGGTCAGGATAGCGGCCATAAGGCTGATGTGCTGAAAGCATGTCGTTGAAGCTGGTCACTATGCCGATGTTCATCGCCTGACCGCTGCGGATCACCGGCTTGTCTTCGCCGCTGGCGGCAAAGCCATGCGCCAGGTTGCCGCATGAAAGGGAAGAGCGATTGGTGCCAGCGTCGCGAGCACGGGCGATCATCTCCAGATAGGCGGATCGGCTGGCCTTGCTGCGATCGATGATGCGTTGGGTGACGGCGGCAACGGCGGGGATGACAGTCATTCTCGCAATCCTATGCGGGTGCCGGCTCTGGCGTGGGGCCGGTCAGGCGTTCGTCCTGCCCCAGCGGCGGGCGGGGTGCAATGCGAATAGCTATGCGTAACTGGTTCAACGCATGGACTGCGAAAAGGTTTTTGCTTGCAACTGTGTCAGCAGCGTGATTGGCTGTGCAACGAACAGCGGCCCATTTGAGAGGTCGCAGCCATTGAGGAGATTGCAGCCATGGCTTCTGCCGCCCAGACGACCGCGTCGGCCACACCCGCTCATCATGATGCTGCCAGCATGCGAGCATTGCTGGAAACGCAACGCGCCGACTTTACCCGGACCCTGCCGGTTTCCCTCGAGGTGCGTCGTGACCGCATTGACCGGGCGATCGCGATGCTTATCGACCATGCTACGGAATGGTGCGAAGCCTGTTCGGCAGACTTTGGCCATCGCCCGCATGAGCTCACGATGATCAGCGACGTGCTGGCATCTTCCGGGGCGCTGAAGCATGCGAAAAAGCACCTCTCGGCTTGGATGAAGGGTGAACGGCGAAAGGCGATGTTCCCCCTCAGCCTCCTCGGCGCCAGCGCCCGGGTCGAATATCAGCCCAAGGGTGTGGTGGGTATTATCGCACCATGGAATTTCCCGATCGGCATGGTGATGGCCCCGCTCGCCGGGGTATTTGCTGCGGGTAATCGTGCCATTGCCAAACCGTCGGAATTCACCCCTGCCGTTGCCGACCTGTTTGCAAAGCTGGTGCCGCAATATTTTGCACCGGAAGAGTTTGCCATTGTCACCGGTGGGGCAGATGTGGGCCAGGCATTCAGCCAACTGCCGTTCGACCATGTCATCTTCACCGGCGCGACGGGCATCGGCAAACATATCATGCGCGCTGCTGCGGACAATCTTGTGCCGGTGACGCTTGAACTGGGTGGCAAGTCACCAGTCCTCGTCGGTCAGAGCGCGGATTTGTCGGAGGTTGCCGGCAAGGTGGCACAGGGCAAACTAATGAATGCGGGGCAGATCTGTCTGGCTCCGGATTATGTCCTGATTGATCAGGCCCGCGAGCAGAAGCTTGTTGACGAACTGGTTGCATCGGCCAGTGCCATGTACCCGACTATCCTCGACAACAATGACTATACGTCGGTGGTCAATGACCGGCATCATGCCCGATTGACCGCCCATGTGGAGGATGCGCGTGCCAAGGGCGCGGACATCATCGTGGTCAATCCAGCCAATGAGGATTTCAGCGCTGCCAACGGCCGCAAGATGCCACTGCATATCATCAGTGGCGCGACCGATGAGATGACGGTGATGCAGGAGGAGATCTTTGGTCCGCTGCTGCCGATCCGCCGGGTCGACGGCGTGGATGGCGCGATTGATTTCGTCAACGGACGCGACCGTCCGCTCGGCCTCTATTATTTCGGCAAGGATGGAGCCGAGGAGAAGATGGTGCTCGACCGGACCATTTCGGGTGGTGTCACGGTCAATGACGTAATCTTCCACGTTGCGCAGGAAGACTTGCCATTTGGTGGCGTTGGCCCGTCAGGCATGGGCAATTATCATGGCTTTGACGGGTTCAAGACGTTCAGCCATGCCAAATCCGTGTATCGGCAGGCCAAGGTGGATGTGGCGAAATTGGCAGGCCTCAAGCCGCCGTTCGGTGCTGCTACCGCAAAAACCATTGCACGAGACCTGAAGAAGTAATTGCCTTTCCCGTGCGGGAGAGGCTAAGCGCCTTTTCCGCACAGGTGTGCCCCTGTGGTGAAATTGGTAGACGCGCTCGACTCAAAATCGAGTGCCGCAAGGCGTGCTGGTTCGAGTCCGGCCAGGGGCACCATCCATTGCTGAACCAGCCCCTTCTTGCACTGTTGCTGGCGCCAGCTGTGGCAACGACGCCACGCAATGCCGTTTTCCGCCGATAATCGGTTGATCAAGCGCGCCTGCTTTGTTAGGGGCCTGTCCAACGACGCGAAGGGATTCGCGGCGAACCATGGATTTTTGCCCCGGCATGGCCGGTCGGCGAATGGTCATCGGGCCATTCATCTGAAAGGAAAAGTGGCGGTTTTATGCAGATTGTCGTTCGCGAAAACAATGTCGACCAGGCGCTGCGCGCTCTGAAGAAGAAGCTGCAGCGCGAAGGTGTCTATCGCGAAATGAAGCTGCGTCGCCATTACGAAAAGCCGAGCGAAAAGCGCGCCCGTGAGCGCGCAGCCGCCGTTCGCCGCGCCCGCAAGATGGAGCGCAAGCGTATGGAGCGTGACGGCGTCCGGTAACGGAAGTGGTGCCCTTGCGGGCGCCTTTACCGAATTGAGCAGGGGCGGTCGGCGACGGCCGCCCTTTTCATTTACAGTCTGATCCCGGCTTTTTCGCCGCAACCATGGGGATGAGAGCAGCATGATCCTCCGATTTCTTCGCGTCATACTGGCCGTCGCCTTGGCAGCACTGGCAACTGTCCCTGCCATCGCCCAGACCGCTTCGGTGGAAGGGGCGCCCGCCCAAATCCGTCTGGAAACATTGCGTGCCGGGGCGGGCGGATCGCCAGCAGATACTGATGTGGTCATTGTCAATTATGAAGGCCGCTTGCTCGACGGGACGGTCTTTGATTCCAATCCGCGTGCCCCTTTGCCGGTCAATGGTCTGATTCCCGGTTTCACCGAGGGGTTGAAGCGGATGCAGAAGGGCGGTCAGTATCGGCTGACCATCCCTGCGGCGCTCGGCTATGGCAGCACCGCGCAAGGTCCCATTCCAGCCAACAGTGACCTAGTCTTCACAGTCGAGTTGATTGATTTCGGGCCCGTATCCACGGTCCGCCAGATGTTAGGCTTGCCCACCATCACGCTAGAAACCCTCACCGCCGGCAGTGGTCGCAATCCAGCTGATGGAGACATTGTCCTCATCAACTATGAGGGGCAGTTGCCCGATGGCACTGTCTTTGATGCCAATCGTGGCGTCGCCTTGACAGTGGCGGGCATGATTCCCGGCTTTCTCGATGGGTTGAAGCAGATGCAGCCAGGCGGCCGCTATCGGCTGATGATTCCCGCGAGCCTGGCCTACGGTGAACGTGGCGGAGGACCTATCCCTCCGAACACTGATCTGCGCTTTGACGTGGAACTGATCGCAGTCCGCTCCATGGAAGAAATTGCCCGGATGATGACTCCGGTCGGTCCGCCACGCTGAACCAGCCTGACACGCCGCCTTGCGCTGCCCATTGAAGCGGCTATAGCGCGGCTCATACTACTTCAGGTGGAGGCTTTGCATGTCGACGACAGCTGTTCCGTTGCGACCCGTGAACAAGGGCGGTCTCGCCCTGCTGTGGATCGGCTTGGGCCTTTTGGTGGCAGCCGCTGCAGTCTGGGCATTGTTCCTGTCCAATGCCCCGCAAATCAAGCTTGAAACTGTAAGGGCCGGGACCGGCGCAACGCCCACTGACACAGACGTTGCGATCATCAAATATGAAGGCAAGCTGGCCGACGGCACGGTATTCGATTCGGGGGATCAGGTTCCGCTTCCGGTTGGCCGCATGATCCCGGGCTTCTCGCAGGGCCTCAAGCGCATGCATGTTGGCGGCAAATATCGCCTCTTCATTCCTGCTGAGCTGGCTTATGGCAACACTGCGCAAGGACCGATTCCTGCCAACTCGGACCTGAGTTTCGACGTCGAGTTGCTCGATGTTAAGTCCGAAGCAGAAATGCAACAGATGATGATGATGCAACAAATGATGCAGCAGCAAATGCAGCAACAGATGCAGGGTGAGGCAGGCGGATCACCCCAGCCCTGATTCCGTGAGGATTTCAACAAACAAGGGGGCTCGGTCATCCGCTGACCGGGCCCCTCTTGCTTGTTGGCGGACTGATGTCATACTTCGATCGCGCTGGCCTTTGCTTCTTCGCTATTGATGGTTTCCGCGTCGATGCGTCGGGCGGTGCGTTCCGCATTCTTTTCAAGCGCTACCTTAATCATTGCGACTATCGGATCGGCCAGCGCAAGTCCCATGATGCCGAACAGCGCCCCGAACAACAGCTGGGCCCCAAGCACGAGCGCCGGTGCCAGGTCGACGGTCCGTTTGGCGACCATTGGGACGATGACGTAGCCGTCGATCGTCTGTACGACAAAATAGACAGCCAGCGCATAGAGTCCGCCTTCGACACCGACGGAAAAACCGACGAGCACCATTAAAACACCGGAAATGATCGCACCGACGTTCGGAATGAAGACAAGCAGGCCGGTGATTATGCCGAGCAGGGCCGCCATGGGGATGCCATAGATGCCAAGGAGGATCCATGTCGCCACGCCTTCGACCAGCATCCCGAGCAGCCGCCCCGCCATAAGTCTACGCAGCGTGTAGCCCATGGCATCGGTTACGACATAGAAATGGGAGCGTTCGCGTACTGGCAAAAGCCAAGCAAAGCCGCGCTCGTAAAGGCGTGGTTCCATCGCGAGGAAAATACCAAGCACGAAAATCATGAGCAGTGAGGTCAGTCCGCCGAGGACGCTGCCGACCGCAGCCGTCACCTGGCCTACCGATCCGGCCACATAATCCAACGCCTGTTGCGGGTCGAAGTTCAATTCGGCGAAGCCATGGTCGCGCGCCCAGGCAAGTCCCCGCTCAATCTGCACCAATAACACGCGTTGCAGTTCGGCTGCCTGGCCGGCCAGCTGTGATCCGGCAAACATCACAACCCAGGCCATGAAACCGACTGCAGCGATCAAGATGATGGACAAGCGCCAGCCCCTGCCAATTGGCAGGACCCTTCCGAGGAGCCGGGTTCCGCCATCAAGCATGGTCGCCAGAACCGCGCCCGCCAGAATTAGCAGCAATGGTTGGGCTAGCAACCAGACAAGTGCCGCACCGCCAACGACGGCAACCCAGACCAGAGCGCGCTGAAATTCGGTCCTGACCAGCAGATTATGCCGTTCGTTGGGGCCAAGTTTCTCGGTCATTACCGCCCCCTGTTCGTCAGTCTGAATCAACGTGCAGGCGCCGCATCGGGTGTCGTCGGCGACATCGTGGTGTCCTCGCCCGGTGCGGGTCCTTTCGCCGGGCGCAGGCTCATCCCTGCCCGCCCCGGCCGCATCGCGGTGAACCAACTGATCGGGTTGTACCAGGTGGAAGTTCCGTCAAGGCTGAAGGTGATGAATTCTGCGCGCCCGCCTATCTTCTCAAAGGGCACCGGACCGCCAAGGCCATTCTCCGGCGCACCTGACGGAAATCGGCTGTCCGAGCTGT
This sequence comes from Sphingomonas lacunae, assembly GCF_012979535.1. Taxonomy (NCBI): domain Bacteria; kingdom Pseudomonadati; phylum Pseudomonadota; class Alphaproteobacteria; order Sphingomonadales; family Sphingomonadaceae; genus Sphingomonas; species Sphingomonas lacunae. The sequence goes on along the minus strand of NZ_CP053015.1, from coordinate 691,635 downwards.
TGTCGCGGTTGTCACCCATCAGGAACACATGGTTTTCTGGTACCGTGATCGGGCCGAAGTTGTCGGCCATGCTGATCCCCGAATCCATGGTGTCGAACCAAGTGCCGTCCGGCAAAGTTTCGCGGACAACCTGGACAAAGCATGCTGGATTGCCGTCGTTCCCCATCCGCACCGTGCCACCGGTGCAATCTTCATTGGCATCATAAGGCAACTGCCGCTCGGGCAATATCTCGCTTTTAACGGGCCGGCCGTTCAGGATAAGCCGGCCTTCGCGGACTTCGATCCTGTCGCCAGGCAGACCGATGACCCGCTTGATATAGTCCGTCCGGACTCCAATTGGCTCGACAATGGCAATGTCGCCGCGCTTGGGCAGATTGCCGAACATCCGGCCTGTAAATTCGGGGGCCAAGTGGAAACTGACCGAAGCAAATGACCAGCCATAAGGATATTTGGAGACGATCAGCCTGTCGCCCTCAAGCAATCCGGGCATCATGGATGCTGACGGGATATAGAAGGGCTTGCCGATGAAACTATGAATGCAAAAGACGATGAACAGCAGGACACCAAGGTTACGCAGTTCGCCAAGCCAGCTGGTTTCCTCTTCGGGCTTGGCGGCGGGGGTCGTGGTCTGATCGGTCAAGCGTCTGGCTCCGGTTGCGAAAGGTCAGGCGGGTGTCTTATGCTACTATAGCACGTGCTTCGAGAATGACAAAGGCTTGCGCCCAAGGATGGTCGTCGGTCAGCGTCAGATGGACATGGATGACATGCCCCGGCGGCGTCATTGCCGCAAGCCGTTCCGCTGCGCCGCCAGTCAGCGCCAATGTCGGTGCACCCGATGGCGCGTTGACCACGCCGATGTCCTTCATGAACACGCCGCGTTTGAACCCGGTCCCGACCGCCTTGGAAAAGGCCTCCTTCGCGGCAAATCGCTTTGCCAGCGTCCCCGCCTTGGTGAAGGGGCGGCGATTGGCCTTGGCGCGCTCGACATCAGTGAATACCCGCCGCTCGAACCGCTCGCCAAAACGGTCGAGCGAAGCCTGTATGCGCTCGATATTGCACAGGTCAGAGCCGAGGCCGATGATCATCGGAACCCGCCTATCGTGCAGCGTCCATCAGTCCGCGCATCCGCAGCACGGCTGACTCCAATCCGGTGAAAATCGCTTCACCGATCAGGAAATGGCCGATGTTGAGCTCAGCCAACTGCGGTATGGCGGCGATGGGGACGACATTGTCAAAGGTAAGGCCGTGGCCGGCATGTGGTTCGACACCATTTTTCCAGGCGAGCGCCGCCGCGTCGGCCAAGCGCTTCAACTCGACCTCCTTTTCGACGCCGTCGCCAAGGTGGGCATACCGTCCGGTGTGCAGTTCGATGACCGGTGCGCCGAGACGAATCGCGGCATCAATCTGGCGTGGGTCAGGTTCAATGAACAGGCTCACCCTGATCCCTGCATCGTTCAGCCTGCTGACGATTGGATAAAGATGATTGTGGCCGCCAGCGGCGTCGAGCCCGCCTTCGGTGGTCCGTTCCTCGCGACGTTCAGGGACAATGCAGGCTGCATGCGGTTTGTGTTTCAGGGCAATCGCCAGCATTTCCTCTGTTGCGGCCATTTCCAGATTGAGGGGCAGATCTGTCGCCGCCATGATTCGGGCAATATCTTCGTCCCGGATGTGCCGTCGGTCTTCGCGCAAATGCGCAGTGATACCGTCGGCGCCGCAGCCTGCCAAGAGTTCGGCCGCCCGTACCGGGTCAGGGTGTGTCCCACCCCGCGCGTTCCGGATCGTGGCGACATGGTCGATGTTGACGCCCAGCCGCAGATGTTGACCCATCCGATCGGTCACGGCTTGGCACGGCTCCCTGGCTTGATCGCCGGGGTCGCCGCCAGCTCAACCGGAACCTCATCAGGCGCATAAGTCGGGAAATTGAGGGCGATCAGCCCGGTGAATGGTACACCAAGATCGACGCCCCCCCCGGACCTGTCGACCAGGCTGCAGGCGGCGATCACTTCGCCGCCCGCTTCGTTGATGGTTTTGATCGCCTCGCGTGAAGAAAGGCCGGTTGTCACGACATCTTCCACCAAGAGAACCTTGGCCCCTGCCTCAATCGCGAACCCGCGACGCAGTTCGAACGTGCCTGTCGGGCGTTCGACAAAAATTGCAGGCTTTCCCAGCGCCCGGCCCATTTCATGACCGATGATCACCCCGCCCATTGCCGGCGATACAACAAGGTCAATGCTTGCCCTGAGGTCGCGTGACAGCTTCTGTGCGAGCGCCACCGCCAGTCGGCTCGCGCGATCCGCATCCATCAAAACCCGGGCACATTGCAGGTAGTGCGCGCTATGTCTTCCGGACGACAAAAGGAAGTGTCCGGAGAGCAGGGCGTCGGCGGCGCGGAATTCAGCGAGAACTTCGTCTTCGGTCATGGGGAGATTGCCTGCCAGTGCGGGGGGAGGAATAAACCGTGAAAAGAACCCTTAGAGGCGCTTGTGACCTGCGGCAAGCCAGTCTATAGCGCCCCCAAAATACGGGCCGCCCCTCTGGCGGAACGGCCCTGTCTGACGCTAGGGCAGGGCAAGTTTGAGTTTGATTCGACCGGGGTGGACTGCAAAGCCATGCAAATGTTGAAGCGCCTGTTTCTCGCCACGATGATCGCCGCAACGCCGGTGGCCATCCATGCTGCGGCTCCTGCCGCGGCTCCCGCAGCCGCGGCGGCAACCGCGGCGGTTACTGCGGAAGCTTCGTCGACTGCGGCGACTGAATCGGCTGCGCCTGGTGTCGCCACTGAGGTCGGTTCCGGCGCCTATGCCCGTGCTCAGCCTGTTGAGGGTCAGGGGCAGCCGATACCGGGCGGCCTCGATTTTCAGCCGCAGGTTACCGAGAATGGCCAATATGCGCTTTGGCTGAATAATGTGATCCTGCTTCCGTTGATCACCATCATTTCGCTGTTTGTGCTGGGCTTGATGCTCTGGATCGTCGCCCGCTATCGCGCGGCAGCCAACCCGGTGCCTTCCAAAACCTCTCACAACACCTTGATCGAAGTTATCTGGACGCTTGTGCCGGTATTTATTCTGGTCGGCATATCGGTCCCGTCGATCGACCTGCTGGCCAAACAATATGCGCCGCCGCCTGCTGACGCCGTGACCGTCAAGGTCAATGGTTATCAATGGTATTGGGGATATGAATATCCCGACCATGGTATCGGTGAATATGTCTCCAACATGTTGGATGAAAAGGCTGCCGAAGCGTCTGGCGAACCCTATCTGCTGGCCGTCGACAATCGCATGGTGGTCCCGGTGAACAAGACGGTGAAGTTGATCGTTCGCGGCGCTGACGTGATTCACAGCTTCGCCGTTCCGGCCTTGTGGACGAAGATGGATGCTGTTCCTGGCCGTCTCAACGAGGTGACTTTCCGGGCAACGCGTGAGGGCGTTTATTATGGCCAATGCTCGGAGCTCTGCGGCGTAAACCATGGCTATATGCCTATCGCTGTCGAAGTTGTCAGTGAGCAGGCCTTTGCCGACTGGGTTGCTTCTAAGGGTGGTGCAATGCCAGGCACTGCTGACCCTGGAGCGGCCGAAGCCACGGCAGTTCCTGCCGCTGCTACCCCGGATGCCGCTTCTGCTGCCGCTGCGCCGGCAGCCCCGACTGCCACTCCTGCTGCGGCGCCTGCCGCCGCTGCTCGCTGAACCGAGGATCAGGACTGATGACTGACATTGCTGCCCATGGCCACGCCCACCACGACGATCACGCCGATCACAAGCCCGGCTTCTTCGTTCGCTGGTTCATGTCCACCAACCACAAGGACATCGGCACCCTTTATCTGATCTTCGCGATCTTTGCCGGCGTTATCGGCGGCGCGATCTCGGGGATGATGCGTCTCGAACTGGCTGAGCATGGTGTCCAATATCTGCCTGGCTGGGCTGCGATGCTCGGCGGTGGCAGCGATGCTGCTGCCGGCAATCATCTTTGGAACGTCCTGATCACGGCGCACGGTTTGATCATGGTCTTCTTCATGGTTATGCCGGCCATCATCGGCGGTTTCGGCAACTGGTTCGTGCCCATCATGATCGGTGCGCCGGACATGGCGTTTCCGCGCATGAACAATGTCAGCTTCTGGCTGACGTTCGTCGCATTCATCATGCTGGTCGGTTCGGCATTCGTGCCGGGTGGAGCCGGCAATGGGGCGGGGACGGGCTGGACTGTCTATGCGCCGCTATCGACCAGTGGTTCGGTCGGCCCGGCCGTCGACATGGCGATCTTCTCGCTTCACCTCGCCGGCGCGGCGTCGATCCTCGGTGCGGTGAACTTCATCACGACCATCTTCAACATGCGCGCGCCGGGCATGACCCTGCACAAGATGCCGCTTTTTGTCTGGTCGGTGCTCGTTACCGCCTTCCTGCTTCTGCTGGCGCTGCCGGTTCTCGCAGCCGCGATCACCATGCTGCTGACCGATCGCAACTTCGGCACCACCTTCTATGATCCCAATGGTGGTGGCGATCCGGTCCTGTACCAGCATCTCTTCTGGTTCTTTGGTCACCCGGAAGTGTATATCATGATCCTGCCGGGCTTTGGTATCATCAGCCAGATTGTCTCGACCTTCAGCCGCAAGCCTGTGTTCGGCTATCTCGGCATGGCCTATGCCATGGTTGCCATCGGTGTCGTCGGGTTCATCGTTTGGGCCCACCACATGTTCACCGTCGGCATGAGCGTTAACCTGAAGATGTACTTCACTGCCGCTACGATGGTCATCGCCGTCCCGACCGGCATCAAGATCTTCTCCTGGCTGGCGACGATGTGGGGCGGCTCCATCAGCTTCAAGACTCCGATGGTCTGGTCGCTGGGCTTCATCTTCATGTTCACTGTTGGTGGCGTGACTGGTGTTGTCCTCGCCAACGGTGGCGTCGACCAGAACCTGCACGACACTTATTATGTCGTGGCCCACTTCCACTATGTGCTCTCGCTCGGCGCCGTCTTCGCCCTCTTCGCGGGTTTCTATTACTGGCTGCCGAAGATGTCGGGCCGCATGTACAGCGAATTCCTCGGCCAGCTGCACTTTTGGGTGTTTTTCATCGGCGTGAACGTCATGTTCTTCCCGATGCACTTCCTGGGCCAGCAGGGTATGCCGCGCCGCTATCCCGACTATGCCGTCGCCTATGAATATTGGCACAACATCTCCTCGTGGGGCTATGCCATCATGGCCGTCGGCGTGCTGATCTTCTTCGTGAACGTCCTCTACACGTTCCTCGCCGGACGTCGCGCTGAAGCGAATCCGTGGGGTGAGGGTGCAACGACGCTGGAATGGACGCTGTCCAGCCCGCCGCCGTTCCACCAGTTCAACCAGTTGCCGAAGATCGACTGAGAATATGAGGCCGGCGGTCACAGGGGGATGTGACGGCCGGCCTTCCTCGGTAGCAAACACTATGGCCGATGCCCCATCTCTCCCCCTGACGATGCCCGCCGACTGGCGCGACTTCCTCGCCCTGACCAAGCCGCGCGTCATGAGCCTCGCCATCTTCACTGCCCTGTGTGGCATGTTGGTGGCTCCTGGGGAGATTATTCACCCCGTTCTTGGCTTCACCGCCATCCTTGCAATAGCACTTGGGGCAGGGGCGAGCGGCGCGCTCAATCAATGGTATGAGGTGGATGTCGACCGGGCGATGAAACGGACGGCTGGACGGCCGCTCCCATCGGGCCGCATGGACAAGGTCTCGGCGCTCCATTTTGGTGTCGGCCTTGGTGTTTTTTCGGTTCTGTTGCTTGGTTTTGCGACCAACTGGACGGCTGCGGCGATGCTGGCCGTCTCGATCCTGTTCTATCTCCTTGTATACACCATCTGGCTAAAGCCCCGGACACCGCAGAATATTGTGATCGGCGGTGCCGCTGGAGCGTTCCCGCCGGTGATCGGCTGGGCCGCAGCCACCGGCGACGTCTCCACCGCCGTGCCTTTGCTTTCCATGCCCTGGATGATGTTCCTCCTGATCTTCCTGTGGACGCCGCCGCATTTCTGGGCGTTGTCGCTGTTTGTCCGGACGGATTATGCCAATGCAGGAATCCCGATGCTTCCGGTTGTGGCCGGCGAAAGCGCAACCCGGCGCCAGATTTTCCTCTACACGCTGCCAATGGTGGCCTGTGCGGTTGCCATCTGGCTTATCGGCTATGCCGGTCTGGTCTATGGTGTCATCGCCACCAGCCTCAGCCTCCTCTTTCTCCTTTTGGCCACGCATGTAGGCTTTCGTTCGACCGAGACCGATGATGGCATGAAACCCGAACGCCGCCTGTTCTGGTTCTCGATCCTTTATCTTTTCATCCTGTTCGCCGCACTGGTGGCAGATCGCTGGATTGGCCTTGTATGACTGACGCGCCCGAACCGTTCGATCTCGAGGAACTGCGTCGCCGCCAAAAGGGCCGAGCGCGCATCATGGGCTTGGGGCTTCTTGCCTTGGCTGCCCTCTTCTTCTTCATCACCATAGCCAAAATGGGGCTAGCAAACTGATGCAGTGGATCAATCAACTCGACCGCAACATCCGGACCGGCCTTTGGGTCGGAATGATTGCAGTAGCGATGACCGCGCTCGGCTTTGCCGCCGTGCCGCTCTATCGCATTTTTTGCCAAGTCACCGGTTTCGGCGGCACGACAATGCGGGTTACGGAAGAGGAGGCCAGCAAGTTCGTCGTCGCCGATGGCAAGACAATCTCGGTACGCTTTGACTCCAACGTTTCCGGCAATTTGCCCTGGTCGTTCCGACCCGAGCGGCAACGCGACACGATCAGCATCGGCGCCCGTGACATGATGGTGTTCGTTGCCAGGAACGACTCCGATCGTCCCATTACTGGCACCGCGACCTTTAATGTCACTCCAACGCAAGCCGGCCCATATTTCAGCAAGGTGCAATGCTTCTGCTTTACGGAACAGCGCCTTGAACCAGGGCAGGAAGTCCGAATGCCAGTGATCTACTATGTTGATCCGAAATTGCTTGACGACGTGGATGCCCGCGACGTTAAGGAAATCACCCTGTCCTATACATTCTATCCTGTGGACGAAGCAGGTTCAGGCCGTTAAGGGCAATCGTCATATTCACGCATCCCGCCGCAGGGGGGACCCGCCAAGGATGCGCCAACGAAGCACATAGGGGAGCCGTCATGGCCGGTGCCAAACACCATGATTACCATCTCGTAGAACCGAGCATCTGGCCGCTGGTCGGCTCGTTCGCCGCCATGATCATGTTCGGCGGTCTGGTGATGTTCATGCACGACAATGAAGTCGGCAAATGGGTGCTGGGCCTTGGCCTCGCGGCTGTCATCGCAACCTTCTATTTCTGGTGGGCGGATGTCGTCCGCGAAGCACATGCGGGCGACCATACCCCGGTGGTGCAGCTTCACCTGCGATACGGCATGATCCTGTTCATTGCTTCGGAAGTGATGTTCTTCGTCGGCTGGTTCTGGGCCTGGTTCGATTTCGCCCTCTTCCCGCAGCCGCTGGAAGTAGTGGACGGCGTCGTCAGCAACCTCATCGGCCAGGACGGCGCCGCCGCCCTGATGAGCTTCCCGCCCAAGGGAATTGAGGTCATCAACGCGTTTGACCTGCCGCTCCTCAACACGCTGATCCTGCTCTGCTCGGGCACGACCGTTACCTGGGCACACCACGCCTTGCTGAATGATGATCGCGCCGGTCTGATCAAGGGCCTGTGGGTCACCATCGGTCTTGGTCTGCTTTTCTCGTCGATCCAGGTTTATGAATATGCCGTAGCACCCTTCCCGTTCGCAGGCCTGAACTACAGCTCGGCCTTCTACATGGCGACAGGCTTCCACGGCTTCCACGTGTTCGTCGGCACGATCTTCCTGATCGTTTGCCTCGTTCGCGCCTACAAGGGCCACTTCACGCCCAAGCAGCATTTCGGTTTCGAAGCGGCCGCCTGGTACTGGCACTTCGTGGACGTTGTGTGGCTCTTCCTGTTCATCGTCGTCTATGTTTGGGGTGGCTGGGGCGCTCCGGTCCACCACTGAGGCGGCGAATGACAGACCATCCCACCGAGGGATCAGAAGGGCGGCCCGCCATTGCGCGGGCCGCCCTTTTTGGACTCTGCCCCGAATGTGGTGCGCCCGGCCTGTTCGCAGGGCCGATCCGTTTCGCCGACCATTGTCACCGTTGCCACCTCGATTTCGCGCGGTTCAACGTAGGTGATGGTCCTGCCGCCTTACTCATCATGCTGATAGGCGCCATCGTGGTGCCCCTCGCGCTCTGGCTGCATTTCAGCGTTCACCCACCTCTGTTGGTTCATCTCATTGTCTGGCCACTGGTTGTTCTGGCCCTGACGCTTGGGGGGCTGCGCGTCGCCAAGGGGGGACTGATTGCAGCAGAACACCAAAGGGAAGGCCGGGAGGGCAAGTTGATTGATGAAGAGGGCGACTCGGGTGGACAGGCAAGCTAAACGGGTCTCATGACTGAATCATCCACGCCCAGCCGCGAACCTTCCACTCCTCCTGTTCCGCCGAACGGTGAATCAAAGCTGGCGGATTGGCCAATTGGTGCGAGCATAGTGGTTGCCCTGGCCATTGCGATCATGATCGGCCTTGGCATTTGGCAATTGGGTCGCGCGTCTGAAAAGGATGCGCTGATCGCCAGGTACCAAACGAATATGAGCCTGCCGCCGACCGCCTTTCCAAGCATCAACCCAGCCGATCAGGACTATCTCTACAGGACAGTATCGGCAAACTGCCTGCGCGTTACCGAATGGCGTGAATTGGCTGGCCGTACTGTCGATGGGCGAAGCGGATGGCGACACATTGCAACATGTGCCACAGGGGCAGAAGGCCCTGGCATTCTCGTCGACATGGGGGTCAGCGAAGGACCCGGTCCTGATCTGGCCTGGGTCGGTGGCTTTGTGCGTGGCCGGGTCACGCTTGAACCGGACCAGCAGAGCGCCTTTTCGCGCATGTTGAGTGATCCAGCACCGTTGCGTCTCATGATCGTGGCTGAAACCCCGGCCCCGGGTTTGGTTGCCTCTGCACCGCCAGACCCTTCATCGGTTCCGTCAAATCACCGGTCCTATGCTGGCCAATGGTTCCTGTTTGCCGCAATGGCGGCAGCCATATTTATCCTCGCCGTCCTGCAACGGAGGCGCAACGGCCGGGGCTGAACTTGGCAAGGCAGACTTCCGGCGTCCCAACGAAGCCTGTGCTTGCCGCTGGCGCCCCGGACGGCTAGGCGACGCAGGCGATGCTGTATCAATCCACACGGGGCGCCGCTGCGCCGCTCGACTTCCGTTCGGTCACCATGGCGGGCCTAGCGCCCGACGGAGGGCTGTACCTGCCGCAAAGCTGGCCCGAATTCACAGCTGACCAGATCGCCGCTCTCGCCGGATGTGACTATGCAGAAACCGCTGCGCGTGTGCTCGCTCCCTTTGTAGGCGACAGCCTGTCCATGGAGGAATTGAGGGCGCTGACCCGGACTGCCTATGGCCGATTCTCGCATGAAGCCGTCGTCCCGATGGTCCAACTGGATGGTCGCCACTGGCTCATGGAGTTGTTCCATGGTCCGACGCTGGCGTTCAAGGATATCGCCCTGCAATTGTTGGGTCTGCTGTTTGAACGCTTCCTCAGGGGCACCGAAACCAATCTGACCATCGTTGGCGCCACCTCTGGCGACACGGGTTCAGCCGCCATTGACGCGGTTGCCGGGCGCCAGCAGGTCTCGATCTTCATGCTTCATCCGCAAGGACGCGTCAGCGACGTCCAGCGGCGCCAAATGACAACTGTCATTGCCGATAATGTCCATAACATCGCTATCGATGGCAGCTTTGATGATGCCCAGGCGATGGTGAAGCGGATGTTTGCCGATCAACAGGTCACCTCGTCAATCACCCTGTCGGCGGTCAACTCGATCAACTGGGCCCGGCTGGCGGCGCAGGTTGTCTATTATTTCTATACCGCGGTCCGGCTAGGCGCACCGCACCGTCCCGTGGCCTATTCGGTGCCGACAGGCAATTTCGGCGACGTTTTTGCAGGCTATGTCGCGCAGCGCATGGGTCTACCGATCGCCCGCCTGATCGTCGCCACCAACATCAACGATATTCTTCATCGAGCCCTGTCCACGGGAGATTACAGTGCAGGCACAGTGGTGCCGACCGCTACACCCAGCATGGACATCCAGGTCAGTTCCAATTTCGAACGTCTGCTCTTTGATCTTGGCGGACGCAACGGGTCAGCTATCGCTGCCCAGATGGCAGGCTTTGAAGCCAGCAAAGCCATGCAGTTGACCAATGCGCAGCGGCAGGGAGCAGCAAACCTGTTCACCAGTGCGCGGATTGATCAGGACATGATGGCACAATCCATTCGCTGGGCATGGGATGCGGCTGGCGAACTGATTGACCCGCACACAGCTGTCGGCCTCGCGGCTGCTCGATCCGATGATCTGGATCCAGCCATTCCGATGGTCACGCTTGCGACTGCCCATCCCGCCAAGTTTCAGGACGCTGTGGAGCGCTCCACCGGTCGCAGACCGGCATTGCCGGCGCGCGTCGGCAGCTTGTTTGAACGCGAAGAGCGGTACACCAGCTTGCCCGGTGATTATGCGGCGGTCCGGGACTTCGTGCTGGCGAATTCGTGCCGGTGAGCAAGCCGCTCGTTACCCTGACCGGCGAACCGTGGCGCAGCTTTGGCCTGATTGACAGTGGCCACGGCCGCAAGTTTGAACGCTACGGCCCTTGGCGTTTCATCCGGCCCGAACCGCAGGCAATGTGGGATTCAGCGCTTGATGATTGGGATGCTGATGGCGAATTTGTTCCAGCCTCCGATGAGGACGGGGGTGGCAGGTGGGTCTTTGCCCGTCCCGTGCCTCGTGAAGGTTGGGAACTTGATTGGGAAGGTATCCGCTTCAACGCACAATGTACGCCTTTTCGCCATCTCGGCTTTTTCCCGGATATGGCACCCGTATGGGGCTGGATTCGTCAACGGGTGCACGGGCTTGAGCAGCCGCAGTTTCTGAACCTGTTCGGTTACACCGGGGTGGGAAGTCTGGCTATGGCTGCAACCGGTGCAAACGTCGTTCATGTTGATGCCTCCAAGAAGTCTGTTGCCCAGGCTAGGGAAAATGCGGCGCTATCCCGCCTTGCGGACGCACCCATTCGTTGGCTCGTTGACGATTGCAGCAAATTCGTGGCCCGCGAAGTCCGGCGCGGCCGTCGCTATGACGCTATCCTTCTTGATCCGCCGAAGTTCGGGCGGGGCCCGGATGGTGAGACATGGCGTCTCGAAGAGGACCTTCCGGGTTTGATCGCCAATTGCGCTCAACTGCTCGATGCCGATTCCCGTTGCCTGTTTCTGACTGTCTATGCTGTCCGCATGTCTGCCCTGGCGCTCCGTGAACTGCTGAGCCAGTCGCTTGGTCACCTCGGCGGCACGATAGAAGCCGGTGAGCTGGCTATTCGGGAGGAAAGCCGGGGCCTTGAATTGCCGACCGCCATATGGGCACGATGGTCGCGTTAGGCTTCGCGTGCACCTCTCAGCGCGGCACCGGCGGCAAAGGGCGTCATCGCCACCAGCAACAGTGACGCCGCGGCAAGGAAAAGGGTGGCACTGTTCCCGAGCGGGTCAAGCATACCGGCCCCGAAAATGAGCACGGGAATGGCCAGCGGCAACAACAGCAACCCGCCCAGTGCCGATGATCCTCTCTGACCAAGCGTGATGGCTGCGATCATCACACCCAAACCGGCGAGCGCTGGTGTGCCGATGGCAAGGCCCAGCGATAGCCTTCCCCATGTTGCACCATCCATATCGAGCAAAACAGCGCCCGGAACCGTAGCCAGCAGCAGGGGAATGCCAAACCCGATGCTGTGGGCAATCAGCTTTGCCGCCGCCACCATTTCGTCAGCGACGCCGCGCAAAGCCAATTGGTCAAGCACGCCAGCGTCACGATCGGGCGCGAATAGGCGCTCGACCGGTAGCAGCGCAGCGAGCAATGCTGCCACCCACAATATGCCGCCTCCGGTCCGCCGCAGCAATGTCGCGTCAGGACCGACGGCAAAGGGATAGAGCGTCGCTACCAAGAGAAAAAAGGAAACAGGCAGCCACCAATTGCCGCTGCGCCATTCCCTGGCCAGATCCCGCCCGATCAGTGACAGGAAAAGCGTCATGCCGGTCCCCAAATATCTTCGCCGACAGGTTGATGCGCCGACAGATCAAGAGTCTTGGCGCCATCGACGGCCAGAGGAAGATGCGATGCAAGCAGGACCGCGCCACCGCTTGCCCGATGGTTTGCCATCAATTGTTCAAGTAAAGCCAACCCGTCCCGATCGAGGCCGTTGCCGGGTTCATCAAGCAGCCAAAGTGATGCACTGCTGACGAGCAGACGGGCCAGACCGGCGCGTTTGCGCTGTCCGGTCGAAAGAAACCGCACCGGCACGTCGGCCAAATGGCCAATGTGCAGGCTGGCAAGGGCACCAGCGACCTTGTCCCGGCCCATGCCATCAACCTTTGCCCAAAAGGCAAGAGCGTGGCCAACTGTCATGTCTCGGTCGAGGGCGTGGGCTTCGTCAATCATGGCTATGCGCCCGTCGCGTCGGACAGTGCCATGGGCTGCCGGCAAAAGATCGGCCAATATACGGATCAGGCTCGATTTGCCGATTCCATTGGCACCGGTGACGTGCAGCGCCTCGCCGGCAGCAAGTTGGCCACCGACACCCCGCCATAACAAGCGCGTGCTCCGGCGACAGGCGAGGGCATCAAAACGGATCAGTTCGCGCGTCATGGCAAATGGTTCGCTGAAACAGGCCGGGAGTGGCAGGATCGGGCGCATTGCGGCATAGGCTGCTTCTACCGGTCCGGTGGGCAGGTGCAATGGCGCAAAAGGGGAGAAGCGAGATGGTAGAACGTTTGGGTGAAGCCGAGCAGCGGGCGCTTCTGGACGCGCATCCGCTTTGGTCACTTGATCGTGACGGTGCCGCCATTACACGGAAGTTTGTGTTTGGCGACTTTGCCGAAGCGTTCGGTTTCATGTCCCGTGTGGCTATTTTGGCGGAAAAGGCCGATCATCACCCGGAATGGTTTAACGTCTACAACCGCGTGACCATCACATTGACGACGCATGATGCCGATGGCTTGTCGGCGCGCGATGCCGCTCTGGCAGCGCAGATTGATGCAATGGTCGGATAAGGGTTTCCGTCATTGACTATTCCCCCAGAGTTCGCTGCGATTTCAACTGCTTGCGAAGGCGCCCTGGTATCCACCGGCTCGCGAAGGCAAGTCGTTTGGCAGTCTTGCCAACCGGCGTATGCACGGTGTCACCATGTACGGCATCCCACGCTGCCTGTGCTACTTGTTCAACCGGCGTGAATTCCAGTCCGGCCTGAACAACCCGGTCGCGACTGGTTTCGTTGGAGCCGGGGACTGCGCGCTGCAGCAATGGTGTGTCGATAAATCCGGGCATCAGACTGCGAACCTTGATGCCTTCGTCGGCAAACTCAACCTCAAGCGCCTCTGTCATGGCCCGGACAGCAAATTTGGTTGCCGAATAAATACTGAGGCCAGGTGTCCCATAGAATCCGGACGCTGACCCTGTGTTCAGAATACAACTGCCCGGTGTCGCTCGCAACAAGGGCAAGCCGGCGTAGATACCGTTCATGACCCCACGGAAATTCACGTCGATCACAAAATCGGCGTCTTCGGGAGAAAGTGCATCGAAGACGCCACCCAGACCCACGCCCGCATTATTGAACAGTACATCGATGCGCCCGCCGCTCTTTTCAGCGAATTCGCCGAGGGCGCGCTGCCATTGCTCTCGCTCGCGGACGTCAAGCCGGTGGATCGAGCACATGCCTGCCGGCAGCAGGGCGGCCGTCTCCTCCATCCCTGCCTGATTAATGTCTCCAATGCCGACAAACCAACCGCGCCCGGCAAATAGGCGGGCCGTTGCGCGGCCAATGCCGGAACCGCCGCCGCTGATGAAGATGGCCTTGCGCTGATGGGAGGCGCTTTCGCTCATGATTATCTTTTCCTGAACTGATGTTCGCGACATGTCGACGCAATGTGCCTTTGGAATCAAGCCTTACTTTCACTCATGTCGGTAAGGGCGTCTCAGATCACCTCGCTCTGATAGGCATGCCAAGCGAAAATCGCAGCGGCACCGCGATGTGGCCGCCACGGTTCGGCTATCGCCCGGACCAGCTTTTCGGTTGGCCGGCCATCGATCTTCTTGATCTTGCCTACGGCAATCTGCACCGCCAGATCGCCGGCCGGCCATATGTCGAGACGGCCTTCGGCGAACAGCAGGTAAATTTCCGCAGACCAACGTCCGATACCCTTGATCCGGGTGAGTAAGGCAATGGCCTCTTCGTCATCTTCGGGAAGGGAGTCGAGCTCCAGTTCGCCGCTTAAGGTCAGTTCGGCGAGACTGCGCGCATATCCCTGCTTCTGCCGTGATAGGCCGCAGGTGCGCAGTTCTTGTTCGTTGGCAGCCACAAGCGCATCTGGTGGGCATCCTGGCCCCAGCAGCGCTTCGACCCGTGCGTAAACGGCTGCTGCTGCCTTTGCGCTGACCTGTTGGCCGACAATCGTCCGCAGCATTGTGGCATAGCCCCGCTCGCGAATGCGTGGCTCCGGATATCCAGCCGCAGCCAGTGCCCTCGCCATATCGCTGTCTCGTACCGCAATGGCGTCCAGCGACGCTTGCAACTGCTCCGCAGTCAGGCCCATCCCAATTGATCCTTCGTCACCTTTGCGCAAGCTGGCGCTTGATTCGTCTGCTCTGGCACAGCATAGGCGAGACGAGCAGTCATGGGGCATCCCGTTATTTGCGCGCAAATCTGGCGGAGGGAAACAGAATATGGCCAAGTTGATCGTCGTCACTCGCGATGGCACTGAAAAAGCGATCGAAGGCGACACCAACCTGTCGGTCATGGAAAATATCCGTGACGCGGGCTTTGACGAGCTGCTGGCCCTGTGCGGCGGTTGCTGTTCCTGCGCCACCTGCCATGTCATCGTCGACCCCGCCTTTGCCGACAAGCTGCCGGCGATCAGCGAAGACGAGAATGATCTGCTCGACAGTTCGTCGTTCCGCGAAGCCAATTCGCGCCTGTCGTGCCAGCTGCCGTTCAACGATTCGCTCGACGGTCTGCGCATCACCATCGCGCCGGAAGACTGATCGGTCTCAGCTCTTGGCCCGCGCCTCCGCCGCCGCATAAAGGGCGATGGCGGCGGCGTTGGAGACGTTGAGGCTCTCCATCAGCGGACTGATTGGCAGTCGCGCCAGCTGGTCGCAATGCATGCCGGTATTCTGCCGCATCCCGGGCCCTTCGGCCCCAAGCACCAGCGCTGGGCGGATTTTGCCCAACGCCTGTCCCAATGTGTCGCTTGCTTCGCCGGCCAATCCGATGCGCCAATAGCCGGCATTTGCCAGTTCATCGAGCGCGCGAGCCAGATTGACCACCCTGACCCACGGCATGATTTCGAGCGCGCCGGATGCAGCGCGGGCGATGGTGCCTGATTCGGGAGGGCTGTGCCGATCTTGTGTGACGATTGCTACTGCATCGAAGGCGGCCGCAGACCTAAGTATCGCGCCTATGTTCTGCGGGTCCGTGACCTGATCAAGCACAAGGATAGGGCGCCGGTCATCGGATTCTGGCGTCAGGAATTCGTCAAGAAAGCGGTCGGGCAGTGGGTCGACTTCGGCAACCAGCCCCTGATGTGGTGCGCCGTGAGGCACCATCCCGGCGAGGTCGGACGTCCCTGCGGATGTCACAGTTACCCTTGGCGGCAGGTCCACTGTCGCCAATGCCTCGCGAGTCCCCCAGATGTGGCGAAACGTCCGTTCCGGGTTGTTGAGGGCTGCAATGATCGGGTGACGGCCCCACAGCCGGACATATTTGTTGCCGGACTTGGGGCCGGAGCGGCCTGATTTGTCTGTTCTACGCATGATGGCGGTGCTTTTTCCACGTGGCTGATTGACAGGCAAGCGCCGTTTCGCCATTGACGCGCCTCCCGAGGGTAGCAGTTCAACCGCGCTGCCCGCTCGCCCGGCTCGACCGGTGAGCAGCAATGGGGACAGGTGGCCGAGTGGTTAAAGGCAGCAGACTGTAAATCTGCCCGACGTTGTCGTACGCTGGTTCGAATCCAGCCCTGTCCACCACTATTCCGCAAATGGTTTCTATCGGCCTGGGATGTCTTCCGGGTGTTTCGCTCAATGCGATCGATGGGTGGCCGTTGCGTCGATGATCCGCGTGGCCGGGTGATGCTTGTCGAGATGCCGTTTGATGATCCTGAGATTGCGGCTGTTTGACCGAAACACAAAGTCCGCTGCGTCGCCAACCAGAGGAATGGCGCCAATGAGCGCGTCCACCCCCACATTGCTGGCCATACGCAGCAATTGCCAACGGGACATGCCCAGATTGCGCCCTTCCCATACCAGATAGCCACCCAGCGCGGCGGTGATGAAGTCGCCCACCACCGGAATCAGTCCGGCGACAGCGTCAAGGCCGATGGGGAAGCGCGTGCCAGGAATGGTAAGGCTACGCTCGAGCAGCATTTCGAGCATCTCGACACGCTGACGAATGGCAGCCGGGTTCTTTGTGTCGATGTTCAGATGTGCGGCGAGCCGGTCCATCTGGTTCTGGGCAGTTGTCTTCAATCAAGTCACTCCATCAAGCCCGGCTGTGCCGCTGACCAAAGCGGACAGGAACGGACCATGTGCAACCCTTGCCCGATCAATTTGGGTATGGCCGGAGGCGAATCAAGCTGTGGCGTCCACGATTATTTGCCCGCAACCCGGGCGCCCGGTCCGAAAGCAGTGACCAGCGAACCGGGCCAGCCAGCGGAATGAAGCCAGCATGCCGCATGACGGCCTCTTCGGCGGCCTGTATCGCCTGCACTCGCCCGGCCGGGTCCTCGGCTTCGCCGATCGCGTCGATCAGGCGCTGGGCGTCCACACTACAGCTCAAGCCGCGCCCGCAGCCCACCCGGCGCAGATACCATCCATCGTCGCTGCTAGGTGCGAGATCATCGATCAGCCGCAGATCGGCATCCGCTGCCATTGGTACGCGCCGTGTTTCTATCCCAACCATTGCCAGGTCAGTTCTGAGCCATGAGAACATGATGCGCGCCCCGGGGCCGTCGGGCAGCGCGATCCTCAGAAGTGCGGGCTGATTGCCGTTCCGGCTACGCCAATCCGCAATCAGTGTGCCTGCACGGTTCAGGCGTTCTGCTCGTGGCAAATCGACCCAGGCAGGATAAATAGGCTCAATGGCCGAATTGCCCGAGCGTTGGGGACGCAGCGTGATGCGCGGTTGCCAGCCCGGGATGTCGAGCGCCTCTATCAACCTTTGCCTGTCTATGGCCATGCCGACGGCATCCCGCGCCAGCCTGTCGGCTAGCAGCCCGCGATCCGTGACCACTGCTAGGCCAAACAGGCCATCGACCGGGTCGATCATCGCCCTTTCGCGTTGCACGCCGGCTGCTTTGACCATTGGCCAACCGTCGAATCGACCGCCGAGTACAGTATCGACATCGCCCGCTTCAAATTGCGTGACCGCTCGCACTGTGTTGCTGCCCCAGAGCTGGATCTCACGGCGTGCCTCCTCATCTGGCTCAGCGGTTTGTTGTCCATCCACCATGGCCATCAGCGGCACCGGCGTCAGTGTTGCCGTGCCGCCTTGCCACTCCGCTCGCCACGGCCCCCAGCCCCGTCCGCTGCGCATCAGCGCCATGTCTGGCTGCGCCAACAAGTCAAGCAAGGCGGGTTGAGGTCGATCGAGCTGGATTTCGATGACCTTTGTCGTCCGCGCCAATATCGCCCGGACCCCGGCAAATTCACCGCGCAACGGTGAACGAAGGCGAGGCGAAGCCATTTTTTGACGGAGGATTGCGGCAACATCAGCCGCTTTGACGGGTCGCCCGTTGGTCCAATGGGCTTCACGAAGGCGAAAGATGTAAGAACGGCCATCATCGATCACGGTCCAGCGCTCGGCAAGCCCTGCCTCAATCTGACCATCGGCGGCAAAGCTCACCAGCCCTTGCGCGGTTGCTTCCATCAACAAGCGATCCGGAAGGGATAAAGGCGGCGCTGCTTGCTCTGGATTGCGGTGGAGAGCCCCGATCGCCGCCACGCGCACCGGCCCGCTTTCACCAAAGAGGCTGCAACCACCAACCAGACTGATTGCTGCCACTGGCATAGTCATCAGCAACAAGTGGCGGGTCCATGATGTCGGCAACGCAGGCATGCCAATCTGAATCGTCGCACTGCGCCTGATTTGCAAGTCTGCCTTGGCATAATTGCCAGTCGGATCGCTCCACGCTTGTCAGCAGCAGCCCGCGGTGACACTGCAAAGCCCAGTGCAGCCTTTGGAGGATTGATCGCCATGCGTCGTGCAGCCATCGTATCGCCCTTGCGAACCCCGGTCGGGAAGTTTCTCGGTGCCTTGTCGGGAGTCGCAGCACCTGAACTGGGCGCTACAGTGGTAAGGGCATTGCTTGAACGCACCGGATTGGACCCGGAAAGGATTGATGATGTGGTCTTTGCTCAAAGCTATGCCAATGGCGAGGCGCCGTGCATGGGGCGCTGGGTAGGGATGCAGGCGGGTCTGCCGGTCAGCGTGCCCGGTTATTCGCTTGATAGGCGCTGTGGCTCTGGCCTTCAGGCGATTGTTGATGCCGCGATGATGGTCCAGACCGGGGTGGCTGATGTCGTCATCGCCGGCGGGGTCGAGAGCATGTCCAATGTTGAATATTACAGCACCGACGTGCGCAAGGGGGCCCGTGCCGGATCAGTGACGCTCCACGACAGACTCCAGCGTGGCCGGCTCATGTCCCAACCCGAATGGAGATTCGGCCGAATCAGCGGGATGATTGAGACAGCGGAAAATCTGGCCAAGGAGTATGGCATCACGCGCGAAGAGAGTGATGGCTATGCTGTCATGAGTCACCAGCGAGCCGCCGCTGCCTGGGCCGAGGGCAAGTTCGCCGACGAACTGGTGCCGGTCACGATCAAGGGCAAGAAGGGGAACGTAGTCGTCGACCATGACGAAGGCTATCGTGCCGATGCCAGCATGGAATCGCTCGGATCGCTCAAGCCACTGGAAGGCGGGGTGGTGACTGCCGGCAATGCCAGCCAACAGAATGACGCCGCCGCCGCCTGTTTCGTTGTCGCAGAGGATAGGCTGTCAGAACTCGGCCTTGAGCCGATCGCCTGGTTTCACAGCTGGGCTGCCGCAGGTTGCGAACCATCGCGCATGGGTATCGGCCCCGTCCCGGCGGTTGAGCGATTGTTTGCCCGCACCGGCCTTGGTTGGGACGATATTGATCTGGTTGAGCTCAACGAAGCCTTTGCTCCCCAAGTGCTTGCAGTACTCAAAGGTTGGGGCTGGGATGATCGTTCCCGCCTCAACGTCAATGGTTCCGGCATATCGCTCGGCCATCCGATCGGTGCCACCGGCGGCAGAATTCTGGCGACTCTGACCCGCGAACTGGTCCGTCGCAATGGTCGCTATGGCCTGGAAACAATGTGCGTCGGCAGCGGCCAAGGCATCGCTGCGATTTTTGAACGCGTCTGAACCGTTGATTGAACTGGAAGGAGGCCGACAATGAGCCTGCATGGAGCCGGACCTGAACGTACCGAACAGATCGCCGCTGCAGTGGAGGCTTTTGTCCGGAAGGTGGTGATACCTTACGAAAACGATCCGCGTCGTGACCATCACGGCGCACCGCTCGACGAACTGGTCATGGAGATGCGCGATAAGGCGCGAGCAGCCGGTGTGCTCACCCCGCATATTCTGCCCGATGGCGGCCACTTGACCCAGCAGGAAACCGCTATTGTCCTGCAAAAGTCGGGTCTGTCACCGCTTGGACCGCTGGCGGTCAACACCATGGCGCCTGATGAAGGCAATATGTATCTGCTTGGCAAGGTCGGCAGCCCCGAGCTTAAGCAGCGTTTCCTGACACCGATGGTCGAAGGACGAGTCCGCTCCGCCTTTTTCATGACCGAGCCAGCGCTGGAAGGAGGCGCCGGCAGCGATCCCTCAATGATGCAGACGACTTGCCGGCTGGACGGCAACCACTGGGTCATCAATGGCCGCAAGGCCTTTATTACAGGCGCCGAAGGGGCAAGGGTCGGCATTGTCATGGCAAAAGCTGCCGATGGCCCGGCGGCGGGTGGTGCCTGCATGTTCCTCGTCGACCTGCCGGATCCAGCCATCCGGATTGACCATGTTCCCAACACCATCGACAGTTCGATGCCTGGCGGCCATGCAACGGTTACGATCGAGAATCTGCGGGTCCCCGCGGACCAGATGCTGGGAGAGGCAGGCGAAGGCTTCAAATATGCGCAGGTGCGGCTGTCACCGGCGCGTCTGTCCCACTGCATGCGCTGGCACGGCAGCTGCCAGCGAGCGCACGAGATTGCTGCGGATTATGCCAACCGCCGCATGGCATTCGGCAAGCATCTGATTGACCATGAGGGGGTCGGCTTCATGCTTGCGGAGAACCTCATCGACCTGAAGCAGGCTGAACTGATGATCCAATGGTGTGCCTCGGTGCTCGACTCCGGATCGCTCGGGACAGTTGAAAGCTCGATTACGAAGGTGGCTGTTTCGGAAGCGCTGATGCGGATTGCCGACCGCTGCGTTCAGGTAATGGGTGGAACCGGCGTTACCGATACTACGATCGTCGAGCAGGTTTTCCGGGAAGTGCGCGCTTTCCGCATCTATGATGGTCCAACCGAAGTCCACAAATGGAGCCTCGCCAAGAAAATCCGGCGCGATTGGAAGGCGGCACAATCCGCCTGAACAGAGCCTTTGGTCAGTAGATCAGCTGTTGGCGAGTGACGATCCACGGCACGACTCCTGCTAGAAAGATAAGCCAGACGAATGCTGCTCTGACTTTGCGCCAGAAGCGACGTCGGGGATAGGCGGGGTCGTCGAGCAGCCGGGCGAGACGGAGTTCATAATGGGCGGTCAACTCGCCATGGCGACGTTCTGTCTCATTGCCAAAGGGGCCAACAAACAGCCTGTGGACAAGCAATGTGGCGATATAGGCCGCAATCAGAAAAAGAAGGGTTTCGGCAAGATACTCAGCGTTATTGTTGATGAAACGCTTGATAGTGAACCACATGAGTCTCGACCGCCCGTCCGGTCACGCTTCAAAGAGTGACAGAGCTGCTATAGACCGACGAACAGGGCCGGGCAATCATGTCGATCACCCGGCCCATAAATGGTCTGCTCCAGGCAGCTTAGCCTCGGATTTACGGCAACTCGCTGATCAACAGCGTCGTGGCTGCACTGCCACCGATCGCACCAACCCAAATGTCATAGGTGCCAGCCCGGGCGTTGCGGAACGTGACGCGGGCATTGACGCCGCCACCGCTATCATCATCGCAATACCAGTTGCCGTCCGGGCCATTGATGATGAGCGTCGTATCGCCGCTCGACTGTGTGCGGAAGGTCAACGGCAATGAACCGCCCGAATAGGTCACTTCGAAATCAGGGGCGTCGCTGATCATGCCAACACAGGCGCCGGGCAAAGCACCGCCGTCGATGCTGCCACCGGACACCAGACTGACGCGATAGGGGTCGGGCGTAAAGCCGGCATTAAGTGTGATTTCACCCGAATTGGCCGTCAGGCCGGCGTTTTGAGCGGCAGCAGGGCTGGCCACTGCGATGAAGGCAAATGCAGCGGCTGCCATCGCCGCGGTGGTGGAAAGTCTGGTCACAGTCACTGTCCTTACTAAACGGGCCCATGCCAGAGCTGTCCGGCATCACCCCCCTTTCCCGTAATTGGGACTCTGTGTGTCAATTGTTTTATCTTTTTCGTCAATCATTTCCGCCTGAACGGAATATAACTTTTGCTTCATCAGCGGTTCAGTGCTCGCGGCCTATTTCCCGCCACATTGGCGGAGGTCTGCGCCGTGCTGGTCGAGCTGCGGCGGCATTGCGACCGCTGGCAAGTTGGCATCGCTGAACCGCACCGGTGATCGCATTTCGATATAGTCGCCTTCGCTGGGGTGGCTGCGCTGGCGGAAAAAGCCTGTGGCATTGAGATGCTCGTCGGCAATCACCTCATCGAGGTCGCGGACCTTTTGCGCCGGAATGTCGACAGCCTGCAATCGTGCCAACAGATCATCGACGGTGTAGCGCGGCGTCAGTTCAGCCATGCGCTGATAGAGGGCAGCACTGTTAAAGAACCGCAATTTGGCATCGGCAAAGCGCTCGTCGTTCAGGAATTCTGGTTCCCCCAGCACCGCAAAAATACGGTCCCACGCACCATTGGTATAGGCCACGATGCTCAACCAGCCGTCGCTCGCCCGAAAGGGCTGCCGGTCCGGGTCGAGCTGGCGTGGATAGCCCGCCGGGCCAATCGGCGGGACAAAGGTCTGGTCGCCGAGATGCTCCAGCATCATGAAGCTTGTGAACGCCTCGAACATCGGGATTTCGACATGCTGGCCACGCCCGGTCCTCAGCTTGTGGATCAGCGCCGCCTGTATCGCATAGGCGGCATGCAGGCCCGATACCTTGTCGGCGATCAGCGAGGGCAGGTAACGCGGCTTCGCCACGCCATCGACACGCGGCAACAGGGTTGTGGTGCCGCTCGCCGCCTGAATGACATCATCATAGGCCTGTAAATCGGCATAGGGACCGTCCTGCCCAAAGCCGACGCAATGGGCATAGATGATCGCCGGGTTGATTGCGCTGACCGCCGCATAATCGAGCCCCAGCCGCTCCATCGCCTTGCCGCGGACATTGACGACAAAGACGTCTGCCTCGGCGAGCAGTTGCTGCATCACCGCCAGGTCATCGGCGGACTTCAGGTCCAGCGCGACGGAGCGTTTGCCCCGATTGACAGCCATCCAACCTGACCCCATCCCCGGTGTCACCGCCGGTCGTGTCCCTGGACGGAACTGGTCTCCCGCCGGTGGCTCGACCTTGATCACGTCGGCGCCCATATCCGCCAATATCTGCGTCGCATAGGGGCCGAACACGACGCTGGTCAGGTCAATCACCTTGACCCCGCTCAACAACGGCTGGCCATCCCCCGCTTCGATCATCGCATCAGTCTCCGCTCAAAAGGCGATCAGGTTGACGCCATCCTCATGGACAATCGACACCCGCTTGCCGACCGCCTCCGGGTCGGCGAGCGCGTGCAGCTTGCCTGCCTCATCCTTGCGTGTGCGGGCGAGGATGCGCGCGCCATCGTCGGTCCGGGCAAAGACATAGCCGCGCTGCGGCTCGCCCTTGGCCCAGGTCACGCTCCAGCTTTCGATGGTGGCGGTGGCGCTTTCGCTCAGCAGGCGCGGCCCCTGTTGCGCGTCGCACTCGGCCTGAATCGCCCCATTGCTGACTGGCTGCCATTGCGCGGGTGCCTCGGTCGAATAAACGCCCGCAGCTTCCTTCGACAGGAATCCGCCATTGGCAAGGACCAGTCCGTACGTTCCTGGCGCGCCGCGCAACCGGCTGACCATCTCGGCGATGCCGTGCATCGAATAATTATTGCCCGCCCCGCCAAAGAAGGGGAGGCCGCCGGTCAGCGTCAGTGCCGCCGCCCTGCCGGGCAGGTTGCTGCCCCGCTGCCAGTCGAGTCCCAGCGCTTCCGCCGCCAGCAGCACCGCGACCGGGAAACAGCTGTACAAGTCATAGAGGCCTATCCGCGACGCATCCGCCATACCGCTCGTCGCCAGTGCCTGCCTCAGCACCAGTTCGGTGGCGAGGCTCCGCGAGAGGTCGGGCCGCTCGCTCGGCACCTTGTCCTTCACATGGCCATGGCCGTGCAGGAACACCCGCTTGTCCGGCGAAATCCCCAGCCGGTCCGCCTCGCCGACGCTGGTCAGCACCACTGCCGCGCCCTGGTTGACCGCATCCTGCGCCACATCCCATTTGAGATAGGGATCGGCGACCGGATAATTTTCCCTCGATGGGGTCGACAGAAATTCTACATCCCGCTCGACCGGGAATTGCGCATGCGGGTTCGCCGCCGCCACGCTCGAAAAGCCTGACCACAGCTGCGACATGAGCGCTCGGTGTTGCGCCGGGCTGTTGCCCCACCGCACCCTAAGCGCCTGCTCGAACGCCGGATAGGTCTGCGTCGGCGCGCCGAGCCCGTTGGCGACATCATAGGGTGACAGCAGCGAAGCACCCAGCCCCCGATCATCCTGCACGTCCCCTGCGCTGTGGCTCCAATCGAGCGCCTGCCCGGCCTTCAATGCCGCCTTCATCGCCGCCGTCGCTTCCGATCCGGTCAGCAGCACGGCGCGCACTTCGCCGGCATGGATCGCCTCCGCGCTTTCATTGACCAGCGCCTGCGGCTGGTCACCGCCTACATTGCTGTGGATGCAATCGCGTGGGGCGAGGCCTAGGTCGGCCACCACCGTCCCCGGCGGGTTGGCACAGCGACCAAAGGGTTGCGGCGCACCCGGCACGCTGTCGAGCATCGTCCGTACCGCGACCACCCGGTCGATGATGCCGCCCAGCGCCGCGCCCGCGCCACTGTCGGCCAGCGCCAGCTGCGCCGCCTCGGCGCGCAGCGACTGCGGGCTCGGTGCCGCATCACCCGTCGCCGGGTTCCAATGCACCGTCTTCTGCCCCACGCCGACAATCACCGGTGTTCGCGGATCCATGCTCATGCCCATTCTCTCCCTCCGTTGCCCCCTATCTGGCGGAGGCGGGCGGTTCGCGGCAATGGGGAATCGTGACAGGTCGGGCATCGCTGCTATAGCGGCGCGCATCGCCAGCCTTGCCAGACAGGACCCGCCCGATGAGCCTAGACACCGTCTCGACCAACCGCAGCCACGGCGGCACTCAGGGCGTCTATCGCCACGCCAGCAGCGCGACGGGAACAGAGATGACTTTCGCTGTCTTCGTGCCTGATCATGCGCCGGGCGCGAAGCTCCCGGTTTTGTGGTATCTCTCGGGCCTCACCTGCACCCATGCCAATGTCATGGAAAAGGGCGAATATCGCTCCGCCTGCGCCGAACACGGCATCATCTTGATTGCGCCCGACACCAGCCCGCGCGGCGAAACCGTCCCCGACGATGCGGAGGGGGCGTGGGATTTCGGCCTCGGTGCCGGCTTCTATGTCGACGCGACCGAGGCACCGTTCAGCACTCACTACCGCATGCGATCCTATATTGAGCTGGAACTGCCCGCGCTGATCGCTGCGCATTTCCCGGTCGACATGGCGCGTCAGGGCATCACCGGCCACAGTATGGGCGGCCATGGCGCGCTGACCATAGCGCTGCGCAACCCGGAACGGTTCCGCAGTGTCAGCGCCTTTGCCCCGATTGTCTCGCCGTTCAACTGCCCCTGGGGGGAAAAGGCGCTGACCGGCTACCTCGGCGCTGATCGAACTGCATGGGCCAGCTATGACGCCTGCGCCCTCATCGCCAACGGTGCCCGATTGCCCGATCTGCTGGTCGACCAGGGAGAGGCTGACAGTTTCCTCGAAGCCCAGCTCAAAACCCACCTGCTGCGGGACGCCTGCACAGTGGCCAACCAGCCCGCCACCATCCGCCTGCAACCCGGCTATGACCATAGCTATTATTTCATCTCGACCTTCATGGCCGAGCACGTCCGCTGGCACGCCGAGCGATTGTAAAGCCCCATACCTGTCTCACTTTTGAGACAGGTGCACCACTCCGCCCGCCGCACCGCGCTTGCAATTCGTTGAGCAAGGTCAAGGATGCTCCGTCTGCCGGGGGGTAATGGTTGCCACAAAGGACAGCTATACTCGCTGCAGCGGGACCGGGAGAGTGGCGCAATGGTAGGCAAGGCGCATAACCATAATGATCTGGTGCTCAGCACCGTCCAGTCGCCACAGGCGGCGGCAACCTCGGCCGTTGCGGCGAGCTGGTGCCGCTCCGCGCTGCATCACGGGCTGGATCCTGCTGCTGCCAGCCGCAACGACCGAATGGATGATCGCGCTGTCTCGCGCCTGCGGGAGGCCAATGGCGAACTGCTCGCCGCCGCCACCCCCTCGCTTGACCGGCTGTTTGGCAGCGTCGGCGGAGCCGGTTGCTGCGTCATCATCTCGGATGTCAGCGGCATCGTTCTCGAAACGCGTGCGCTCGATGCCGACAAGGAGATGTTCGACGCCATCGGTCTCGCCCCTGGCGCGTCGTGGAGCGAATCCGACGAAGGGACAAATGGTATTGGCACCTGTCTGGTCGAGGCACGACCGGTCACCATTTTCCGTGGCGATCATTTCGCCAGCCGCAATGTCGGCGTGAGCTGTATGGACGCGCCAATTTTTGACCCCGAGGGACGGCTCGTTGCCGCGCTTGATGTGTCGACCGCCCGCTCCGATCATGGCGAGGCGATGGCGACGATGATCGCCACTTTGGTGCAGGATGCAGCGCGCAGCATCGAACGGGACTTCTTCTGCCGCCGCTTTGCCGATGCCCGCATTGTTTATGCCGGCGGCAACCAACCGAGTGCAGGCGCCGCCTTGCTCGCAGTGGATCGTGATGATCTGGTGATCGGTGCATCGCGCGCTGCTCGCCGCCAGTTCCGGCTTGGCGCCGATTCGCACTTCGCTCCGCGTCCGCTTGCTGACGTCATGGGGACTGATGGCAATAATGGCTTCAATGATGGTGAGCGCGCCATCCTGCGGCAAGCCCTCGCCCGGTCCGGCGGCAATGTCGCCGCTGCCGCACGCCTGCTGGGCATTGGCCGGGCAACCATGTATCGCCGCATGGAACGCGCCGGCATGGGCGGTATGAACTGATTGCGACGCGCCCAGCGCCAACCTGTCTCACCACCGATACACCTCTCCCCATCCTTCCTCGGCACCCCCCTGTTAGCCCTGCCGCACCCATGTCAGGCAGGCTGCAAGGACGGGCGCCACAGCCCGCTCCGGGACTAGAGAGAGGATTGAGCCATGGACATGCAAGTTTCCGAAGCGACCCGCATGGTTTCGCCCTTTGCCGCGAGCTATGACAATTTCATTGGCGGCAAATGGGTTGCCCCGCGGGCCGGACGCTATTTCGACAATATCTCGCCGATCAATGGACAGGTTATCTGCCGCGTCGCCCGTTCGGACGAAGCCGACATCGAACTGGCGCTCGATGCCGCTCACGCCGCCAAGGATGCCTGGGGCCGCACCAGCGCAGCCGAACGCGCCGTCATCCTCAACCGCATCGCCGATGTGATGGAGGAAAACCTCGCCCTGCTCGCGACCGCTGAGACATGGGACAATGGCAAGCCGATCCGCGAGACGATGGCCGCCGACATGCCGCTCGCCATCGATCATTTCCGCTATTTCGCTGGCTGCATCCGCGCCCAGGAAGGGTCGATCGCAGAGATTGACCATGACACCATGGCCTATCACTTCCACGAACCGCTCGGCGTTGTTGGACAGATCATCCCGTGGAACTTCCCCATCCTGATGGCGGTTTGGAAAGTCGCACCCGCGCTCGCCGCCGGCAACTGCATCGTGCTGAAGCCCGCCGAGCAGACGCCAGCCTCGATCATGGTGCTGATGGAATTGATCGCCGATCTGCTCCCGCCGGGCGTGCTCAATGTCGTCAACGGCTTTGGCCTCGAATGCGGCAAGCCGCTCGCCAGCTCAAAGCGCATCGCCAAGATCGCCTTTACCGGCGAAACCTCGACCGGTCGGTTGATCATGCAATATGCCAGCGAAAACCTCATCCCGGTGACGCTCGAACTTGGCGGCAAGAGCCCCAACATCTTCTTCGCCGATGTTGCCGCGCAGGATGACGATTTCTTTGACAAGGCGATCGAAGGCTTTGTCATGTTTGCCCTCAATCAGGGTGAGGTTTGCACCTGCCCGTCGCGCGCTTTGATCCACGAAAGCATCTATGACCGCTTCATGGAACGCGCGCTCAAGCGTGTCGAAGCCATCGTCCAGGGCAATCCGCTTGATCCCGCGACGATGATCGGGGCGCAGGCCAGCGAGGAACAACAGCAAAAGATCCTGCGCTACCTGCAGATCGGTCGTGACGAAGGCGCCGAAGTGCTGACCGGTGGCAGCGCTGCTGACCTCGGTGGTGATCTAGCCGGTGGCTTTTACATCAAGCCGACCGTCTTTCGCGGCCACAACAAGATGCGCATCTTCCAGGAGGAAATCTTCGGCCCGGTCGTCTCGACCACCACATTCTCGACACCGGAGGAAGCGCTCGCCATCGCCAATGACAGCGCCTACGGTCTTGGCGCAGGGCTTTGGAGCCGCGATGCCAATACCTGCTACCGCTTTGGCCGCGCCATTCAGGCGGGCCGTGTGTGGACCAACTGCTACCATGCCTATCCGGCCCACGCCGCATTCGGCGGGTACAAGCAGTCGGGCATCGGGCGTGAAACCCACAAGATGATGCTCGACCATTATCAGCAGACCAAAAACATGCTGGTCAGCTACGCTCCACAGAAGCTCGGCTTCTTCTGACGCACCGCTGACCACAGCGGACGGCCCGGCGGGCGGGGCAAACTCTCTCCCATCCCGGTCCTGCCTCCGGGCCGTCCACCAACCTTCCCAATTCCAGAAATCATTGACCGGCAGGGCAGGGGCCTTGCTGGAGCAAGGGGGACTTTGCCATGAAAGCCATCACCTTCACCGTCGCACTTGCCGCCGCCCTGTTGCCCGCCGTCGCACTGGCACAGGAAGCCAGTTCCTATGACAATCAGGCTCCGGCCGCAGAAGCGCAGACCAGTGTCAGTTCCGGCCCGACCGTCAGCTTTGGACTGTCTGCCGCCACCGACTATGTGTGGCGCGGTGTCAGCCAGACAGACAGCGACCCGGCGGTGTTCGCCACTGTCAGCATAGCGTCAGGCGGCTTCTACCTTGGCGCCGGAACCGAAAATGTCGATTTCCTGGGTATCGATCAGGAATATGACATCTGGGGAGGCTATGTGGCCGATCTCGGCGGTGCCAAACTCGACATTGGATTTGTTCGTTACGGCTATATCGATGCGCCGGTGAACATCGACACGATCGAGGCCAAGGCTGCGTTGTCGACCAATGCCGGCCCGGTCGGCCTGACGCTCGCCGTCTATCACACGCCCGATTATTTCGGTTCGTCAAATCCCGCGACCTATGCCGAGCTCGCCGCCTCTGCACCGCTGGCCGAGAAACTGACCCTCTCGGGTGCCTTTGGCCGCCAGCAGATCGACCGTCTTGCCGACTATGACACCTGGAATCTGGGAGTCGCCTATGAGGTCATGCCCGGTGCCAAGGTTGATGTCCGCTACCACGACACAGGCACAAACGCCTTCGGCTCGCTGGGCGACGCCCGCCTCGTCGGCTCCTTCAGCATCGCCTTCTGATCCCGCCGGGCCACAGCCCCGGGTCGCCTGGCCCCGTTCCGCTGTTGCGGAGCGGGGCCGTTCCCTATCCACATACGTATAATGCAAGTTGTCGGTTTGCCAGTAGCGCATCTATGCGGCATGCCTTGTGTCCAACACACAAATGCGGCCCAGCCGCAGGCAAGCCGGGGGACAGGCAGGATGGCAATGGCACCAATGGGCGCGGGCGGTAGGGGGGCGGGCAATCTTCCGGCCGGGGAGCAGGGCAATGTCCTTGGCCTTCAGCTTTTCGTCTTTGCCCTCTTTTTCATCTTTGGCGGGATTACCTCGCTCAACGATGTGATCATCCCCAAGCTCAAAGAACTGTTCACGCTCAACTATACCCAGGCGATGCTGGTGCAGTTCTGCTTCTTCACTGCCTATCTCGTCATGGGCATTCCCGGCGCGCAGCTGGTCAAGCGGATCGGTTACATGCGCGGTGCGGTGGCGGGCTTGCTGACCATGCTGGTTGGCTGCCTCCTGTTCATTCCCGCCTCGCAAATGGCAACCTATCCGCTCTTCCTCTTTGCCCTTTTCGTTCTGGCGAGCGGCGTCGTGCTGGTTCAGGTTGTTGCCAATCCGCTGATTTCGCTGCTTGGCAAGCCGCAGACAGCGCACAGCCGCCTGACCTTTGCCCAGGCCTTCAACTCGCTCGGCACCACCATATTTCCCATCGTCGGCTCTATCCTCATCCTCGGCAGTCTCGCCACAATGTCCGCTGACCAGTTGTCCGGTGCGGAACTTGACGCTTATCGGACGGCGGAAAGCCAGGCGATTGTATCGGGCTATCTTGGTATCGCCTTTGCGCTGGCCGTTGTTGCGACAGCCGTCTGGTTGTTCCGCAATCGCCTCACGGGTGAGCAGCACGAGCAAAGTTCGCTGACCGGCGGCTTTGCCTTGCTCCGCGAACGCCCGCGCTTCAGCTTTGGCGCGCTGTGTATCTTCCTCTACGTTGGGGCAGAGGTCGCCATCGGCTCGCTGATCGTCAATTATCTCATGCAGCCGCACGTGCTGGCCTTGCCGGAACAGGCGGCAGGCAAGCTGATCGGACTCTATTGGGGAGGCGCCATGGTCGGCCGATTCATCGGCTCTCTGTTGCTGCGCCTGGTCAGCCCCGGCAAGCTGCTCGCCTGTGTCGCTGTTGGAGCGACCACCCTGTTGCTTGTGTCGACCACCACGACGGGCTTCGTATCGGGTTACAGTCTGCTCGCAATTGGCCTTATGAACGCCATCATGTTCCCGACGATCTTCAGTCTTGCCTGTGAAAAACTGGGGCCGCGTGCTGCTGACGGATCTGGCATCATCAACGTCGCCATTTTTGGTGGAGCGGTGGTGCCGCTGGTCACGGGCGTTATCGCCGATGTCTCCGGTAGCCTCGCGATTGCCATGGCCCTGCCGGCGCTCTGCTATGTGCTCATTGCGGCATTTGGCTGGTACGCTCGACGTCCGGCGCAGGACTGATCCTAGCGGCGATTGATGCGCTTTATCGTCCCTGAAAAGGCGAGCACCGGGCCCTCTTCGCCGCTGATCGTTCCGCGCACGAAAACCAGGCTTTTACCTGCCCGCACAACGTCCCCCCGCGCCGTCAACATCTCCCCGGCGCGGGCGGGGCCAACAAACTCGCTGTTCATCGTCACCGTAACGCCATGGACCATCTCACCCGACTGAGCCGGGATCATGAACAGCGCATAGTCAGCAAAGGTCATCAGCGTGCCGCCATGTATCATGCCGCCACCGTTGCAATTATGCGCTTGCGGACGGAATGCGCACACAATGCCTTGCTCGTCGCGCCGCGCGTAAAAGGGGCCGACATGGTCCTCAAACGGGTCGCCGGGCATCCACTTCAACCAGCCTTTCCACTCACCCTCGGTCACTTCGCCAAGCCAGCCGCCGCTGGTGACGTCTTCATTCGACCCTGCCAGGGGGGGATTGCGGTCTGCCATTGTCTCTTCCATCCTCATCCTTCGCCGCTGAGCCCTGCCATGACGCCCAAATCGGGTACAACGACTGAACGCCGCCCGCCAAAATCAGTGCGCACGACTATCACGCCCTGCTTTTCCATATAGTCGAGCAGCCGCCGCACCCGCCCGGTTGAGCTGGTCCCATAGGCGCGGCCGATCGCGTCATCATCGGGGCAGGGCAGGCCATCCATCGCCGCCCTGCCGATCAGCATGAACGGCGCAAGCATGTCCTCGGGCAGCCGCGCGGCTATCGCCAGCAATGGCGCCCATTGCGCATCCTCTGGGTCCTCGACCCCCGCCTGCGCCAGGGCAAAGCGGCGACGGAAAGCGGCAAGGTCGAGCGGCGCCCGCGTCATCCGCCGCATCCGGCAGCGCACGCTGAAGTCCTGATATTGCGCCGCTGTCGGCTGGGCCATCACATCGTCGTCGGCCAGCATGTCGGCCAGCACAGCCCGGATAATCGCCTCGCTCTCCCGCGCGTCGGGCTGTGGCGGTGCATCGGGCGCACTGGCCAACGCAGCGACAGGTTCGCTGATCGTGCGGATCAACTCATCCGCCGGCACCACCCTCGGCCGTGGCTCGGCGCGGAGCGGCGGCGCTTCAGCTTCCAGTTCCGCGAACAGCATGGTTCGCACATTGGCCGCCTCGACCTCGGGCATGGGCAGCAGACTATGTGTGCCGCCGCGTGTGCTGGTCCGCACCGGTCCGATCTTGACCGCGACCGGCCGCCGGGAGATTGCCGGTCCCAGCCCGAGGAAATGTCCCCGCGCCAGATCGCGGATGCTCTCCGCCTGCCGCCGCTCCATGCCGAGCAGGTCGGCGGCCCGCGCCATGTCAATGTCGAGGAAGGTCCGCCCCATCAGGAAGTTGGACGCTTCCGCCGCGACATTCTTCGCGAGCTTTGCCAATCGCTGGGTCGCGATGATCCCGGCGAGCCCGCGTTTGCGCCCCCGGCACATCAGGTTGGTCATCGCCGCCAGACTGACCCGCCGCGCCGCATCGGCCACGTCGCCAGCGGCGGCGGGGGCAAACATCTGCGCCTCATCGACCACCACCAGCGCCGGATACCAATGGTCACGTGGCGCATCGAACAGGGCGTTGAGGAAGGTTGCGGCACAGCCCATCTGCGCCTCGAGCTCAAGCGATTCGAGATTGAGCACCACAGAAGCGCGATGCTGTCGGATGCGGCTGCCGATCCGGCCGATTTCGCGCTCGTCATAATCGCCTGCCTCGATCACCACATGGCCGAACTCATCGGCGAGTGAAGCAAAGTCCCCCTCAGGGTCGATCACCACCTGCTGTACCAGCGCCGCGCTTTCTTCCAACAGGCGGCGCAGCAGGTGCGACTTGCCGGAACCGGAATTGCCCTGCACGAGCAACCGGGTCGCCAACAATTCCTCCATGTCGACCAGCACCGGCTCGCCAGTGCCGTCTCTGCCTATTTCGATGGTCGCGCTCACGACGGCGGCTCTGGCGGCACTGGCGGCGATTTGCAACCGGCCTTGCGCCTTTAGCGGGCAAAGGCGAGAAGGAAGGTGTCAACCGCCGATCGCGCATCTTCCTCCAGCAGCTCAGGCCGGGGCGGTGGCGCGCCGGTCAGCATCACCCTTTGCACCCAGTTGGACTGGCACAGGCCGACAAATTGTCGTGCGGCTATCTGCGTATCACAACTGGTGACAATCTGTCCCGCCGCCCTGGCTCGCTCCAGATAGTTGCTGATAACTTGCCAGCCATAGCCAAGGCCGCGTGTGTCAAACATGTCGGCGAGGGCCTCAAAGTGCCTTGCTTCAGCGGTGGCGATACGCATCAGCCCGCTAATCTCGGGCGACATGGCGGCGCCCAGCAGGGACCGGGCGACATGCAGCAGGTCGCTCCTTAGGTCGCTGGCCAATGCCAGATAGCGCTCCACAGGGCCGAAATAGCGTTCGATGAGATCATCGGCGACCGCCATGAACAGAGCGTTTTTGTCCGGGAAATAGGACCACAGGGTCGTTTTGGATCCACCGACCATCGCCGCCACCTGCGACATGGACGTGCGGGCGAAGCCATGGTCGATAAACATCTGCGTTGCCACCGTGACAATGCGTTGGCGGCGTTCGTCACTTTGTCTGGAACTGGAAGCTCGGGCGGTCGCACTGTTCATGGCGATGATACTAGGTGGTATCATTTTTCTTGACAAGGGCGGTGTGGAGGAGCATCCCCGCGCCAATGATACTATCCAGTACGCTTCTCCCCGTGGTGCGGCGTGACCGGGCTAGGACCCGCCAAAGGCTGGCCTGCCTGGTTGCGCTCACCCCCCTTCTCGCTGGCTGCGCGACGATGCCCGACATGGCACCACCGCTTGCGCCGCTCGACGCTACAACACCAGCTGCGTCGGTCAGCCTTGCGGCCGATCCCGGCACTTTTCCCGCGGATGAGTGGTGGACCCATTTGGGCGATTCGCAACTCGACGCGCTGATCGCCGAAGGTCTCGCCAACAGTCCCACGGTTGACCTTGCTGCCGCCCGCCTCGCCGCTGCCGATGCCCAGGCGATGCAAGCGGGAGCCGCCACTGGCCCAGGCCTGGTGCTGGATGCCAGCGTCGGTGGCCAGTCGATGAGCCAGAATCAGGGCTTTCCGCCCGGCCTCATCCCCGGCAATCTGCGCAGTACCGGGCGGATAGCCGGCAGTTTCGGCTATGACCTCGACCTATGGGGGCGTAATCGCGCCGCCCTGCGCGCCGCGCGTGGGGAGGCTGACGCCGCCCGTGTCGATACCGCGCAGGCGCGTCTCGCCCTGTCGACGTCTATTGCGGCCACCTACGCCCGCCTTGCCGGACAGATGGCGCTGGTCGATGCCTCGCGCCAGTCGCTTGATACCGCCCGGGCCACTGCCCGCCTGACAGCCGACCGGGTATCCGCCGGCCTCGATAACCGCGGTGCAAGCGCGATGGCCAATAGCCGCGTGGCAGAGGCAGAAGCCTTGCTAGCGGCGGCGCGCCAGGATGAACTGTTGCTGCGTCATGCCTTGGCCGCTCTGCTCGGCGCAGGTCCGGACCGCGGCCTCGCCATTACGGCACCCCGCCTGAACGCCCAGACCGCCGCCACGGCCCCCGCCAACCTGCCGCTCGATCTGGTCGGCCGCCGACCCGATCTCGTCTCGGCGCGCCTGCGGGCACAGGCGGCCGCCGATCGCATCGGTGTTGCCCGGGCGGATTTTTATCCCAGCATCAACCTGACAGCGGTGGCCGGCCTGCAATCCATTGGTCTGTCCGATTTGTTGCGCGGTTCCTCTTTCTTCAGCAACATCGGTCCCGCCCTGCGTCTCCCGATCTTCGCACGGAACGGAACTGAGGGGCGTTATCGCGCTGCCCGCGCCGGCTATGATCAAGCGGTCGCCAACTATGACCAGGCCTTGCTCGACGCGTTGCGCGATGTGGCGGACGCGCTGGTAACCAAGCGCGCCATCGGCGAACAGCTGGCTGCTGCCCGATCCGGTCTCGCATCGGCTGGCGAAGCGCGCCGCATTGCCGAACTGCGCTATCGCGAAGGCGTAACCGGCCAGTTGCCATTGCTTGTCGCCGATCAGGGACTGATCAGCGCCAGCCGCAGTCTTGCCCTTCTCGAAAGCCAGTCGGTTTCTGCCGACATTGCCCTCATCCGTGCGCTTGGTGGCGGCTTTGCCGCTGACAGCTCCCCCGAAACGGAACCTCCCCGTGACTGATACAGCTCCGTCTCCTGCAGCCCTCGACGTGGCAAACAAGGCCTCCTCCAATCATGCCCGCCGTCGCCAATTGCTCTGGCGCTTTGCGATCATTGTGGTGGCTGTGGCGACGGTTACCGTAGGCTGGTGGTTCGTAACCCAACGCGGCATCGTTAACAGCGGCAATGCCTATGTCGCGGCCGATCTTGCGCAGGTGACGCCGCTCGTTGCGGGGGCAGTCAAGGAAGTGAAAGTGGTCGATACACAGTCGGTCAAAGCCGGCGACGTGCTGGTCATTTTGGACGATGCTGACGCTCGTGTCGAACTGGCCGCTGCCGAAGCTGCCTTGGCCCAGGCCCGTCAGCAATATCGTCAGGCGCTTGCCAGTGGCACGTCCCTGAGCGCGCAGGTGGGTGCATCGAACGCCTCCGTGCAACAGGCAGAGGCTGCTCTTGCAGCCGCCATGGCGTATCGCGCTGCAGCAGCTGATGCGCTTCAGCGCCGGCAGGCACTTGCCGCCAGTGGTGCTGTCTCGGCTGAGGAACTGGTTCAGGCCCGCTCAGGACTGGCAGCCGCCGACGCCAGTCTGGATCGTGCTCGCGCAACTGTCGCTGCGGCCAGAGCCACAACTGCTTCGTCACAGGGACAATTGGCGGTCAATCGTGTCATCACCGGTCAGGGAGACATGGATACCGACCCGACGGTCGCTGCAGCCCGCGCCCGTGTAGACGCGGCGCGACTGGCGCTTGAACGCACTGTCATCCGCGCACCGGTGACCGGTGTTGTCACCCAGCGGCGGGTGCAAATCGGGCAACGTCTGGCGCCCGGCACGCCGATCATGACCATCGTTCCTGTCGGCAATGTTTATGTCGACGCCAATCTCAAGGAAGTGCAGTTGCGAAGCGTCCGCATTGGTCAGCCAGTGGAACTGGTCTCTGATCTGTACGGTGGAGATGTTGTCTATCGCGGACAGGTGGTCGGCATTGGCGGTGGTACCGGCGCGGCCTTTGCCATCATCCCGGCACAGAATGCCACCGGGAACTGGGTCAAGGTGGTGCAGCGGGTACCTGTCCGTATCGCCATCAATCCACAGGATTTGGCGGCCCATCCGCTGCGCGTCGGCCTGTCGATGGAAGTATCCATCGATACCCGCGACTGACAAACGCTGTCATGGCCGCCACGCCTGCCTCTCGCGTAACTGCCCATGCCGAACCGCCGATTCCCGTGCTGACCGGTTGGCGGCTGGCACTTGCTGCCTTTGCGCTGGCTCTGACCAATTTCGTTGTGGTGCTCGATATCACCATTGCGAATGTCTCAGTGCCGCACATCGCCGGCGGTCTAGCCGTCTCCCCGACACAGGGGACGTGGGTCATCACCAGCTATGCGGTGGCAGAGGCGATCACAGTGCCCTTGTCCGGCTGGCTGGCGGCACGGTTTGGCACGGTGCGCTGGCTGATCATCTCGATTGCCGGTTTCGGCCTTTTTTCCTTGCTGTGCGGGATCGCCGGGACGATCGAGCTGCTTATCCTGTTCCGCATTCTCCAGGGGCTCAGCGGTGGGCCGCTGATGCCGCTGACCCAGGCGATGCTGACCCGCATCTTTCCGCCGGACAAGATCCCGATGGCGATGGGTCTGTGGGCAGTGACGACAATCCTCGCGCCGATTGTCGGGCCGATCCTCGGCGGCACGATCAGTGATACGCTCAGCTGGCCATGGATCTTCTTTATCAACGTGCCCGTGGTGATCGGCTGCTTGGTCGTCTTCTTCCGCTACCTGTCGCCCTTTGAAAGCGTCATCGAACAGCGCCGCATCGACCGGGTGGGCCTTGTTCTCCTCATACTGTGGGTTGGTGCATTCCAGTTGATGCTGGATACTGGCCGCGAACATGACTGGTTCGGCTCGCCGATGATTGTCAGCCTCGCCATTGTCGCTGCAATCGCCTTCATTGCGTTCATCATCTGGGAATGGTTCGACGAAGATCCTGTCGTGGATCTCCAGTTGCTCAGGGACAGGACGCTGGCGGTGTCCATCATCGCCATATCGATTGGCTATGGCTCCTTTTTCGGGTCGGTCGTTCTGGTGCCCCTGTGGTTGCAGGCGGTGCTTGGCTATACCGCCAGCCAAGCCGGCTGGGCGACTGCGGCGCTTGGTGTGCTGGCAGTGATGGTTGCGCCGGTGGCCGCCGCCTTGCTTAATCGTGTGGATGCCCGGTTGACCATCTGTCTCGGCATGGTGTGGATGGGGTTGATGACCCTTGTCAGACTCGACTGGAATACGGGTTCCACCATGTGGGACCTTGTATGGCCAATGTTGCTGCAGGGATTGGGCATGCCCTTCTTTTTCGTCGGGCTGACCACACTTGGCATCATCAACGTTACGCCAGAACGCACTGCTGCCGCGGCAGGCATCATGTCGTTCATGCGCACGGTCAGCGGTGCCATTGCAACGGCGGTGGCCACGACATTGTGGGCCAACTTTGCCAGCACTTCGCGCACCGGTCTCGCGCCGCTGGTAGGCGATGGGGAAGCGACCCTAGCCGGGATGCAGGCTGGCGGCATGACGTCGGAACAGGCACGAACCGCCCTGAGCAATCTCGCAGAGGCGCAAGCATCAACGATTGCCATGCTAGATATCTTCATGGTGACGACCGCCATGTTCATGCTGGCCGCCGCCATTGTCTGGCTCATTCCCCGGCCCACTGGCGCCTTGTCACCCGGCGGTGGCATGGGTCACTGAACTGACAGGCCGATAGCACCCAAGGACTGGCCCTGGATACAGCAGGCGAACCCGCTGCAGCGGCCTCTATTTGAAGATGCGCCTGATCGGCCCGCGCCTCGCTGACTTCTGGTTCAGGTCCTGCTGCTCCTGTTCTGTGCGCGAACGCGTATCCTGCAATATCCGGCGCACCCGGTCATCGCGCGTCTCGCGCCGGGACAGCCATCGCCACAGATTGGATAGGAACCGCATCGCCTCTTTTTATCATGTCAGGCAACAGAATGACAGATAAAAACCATTGGATTAAAACGACTTAGTTAAGATTTTTAAGCATAGACAAGGATCTCGCGAGTAATCGTTTGCACCGTTCAGCGATGATCTTGGCGTTGCATCTGACGAGCCTTGGCAAGCGCTCCGGATCAACGCTCATGAATGGAAATGCGGCCATTGGCGGCCCTGTGACGCTGTCAGCAGACAGCGATGGCTGGGGCGGCAGGATTCGAACCTGCGAATGCCGGTACCAAAAACCGGTGCCTTACCACTTGGCGACGCCCCAGCATGGGCGATAGAGGCGGCCTTATAGCCGCGCATTTCGGGATGGGAAGGGGTTTTCCAGCCCGCGATCCCACTAAAGTCAATCGAGGCGCATCACCCATCCGTGAATATCTGCGGCCGTGCCGCGTTGGATATCGACGAGCCGCTGTTTCAGGCGTTGTGTCGCTTGTCCGGGCCCGCCCGAACCGATGGTGAAGCTGAAGTCCTTGCCAGTCACGCTGGCGACCGGAGTCACCACGGCGGCGGTGCCACAGGCGAAGGTTTCTACAAGTCGACCGCTTTGCGCGTCTGCGCGCCATTGATCGATGGCATAGCGTTCCTCCCTAACTGCCAACCCTTCTTCGCGAGCGAGGGTCAACAGGCTGTCGCGCGTTATGCCGGGCAAAATGGTGCCATCCAGTGGTGGCGTCTGCAAACTGCCGTCGTCAAACACAAAGAACAGATTCATGCCCCCGAGTTCCTCGACGTAACGGCGCTCTGCCGCGTCGAGGAACACTACCTGGTCAAATCCGCGGGCGATTGCCTGTGATTGGGCACGCAGACTGGCGGCATAGTTGCCGCCACATTTGGCGGCGCCAGTGCCTCCGGGCGCAGCGCGCGTATCATCTTCGGCTACCAGCAACTTGACGGCAGGCGCACCGCTCTTGAAATAATTGCCGGTCGCGGCTGCTATCACGATGTAGAGATAGTCGCCGCTCGGCTTCACGCCGAGGAATGTTTCGTTGGCGATCATGAAAGGCCGCAGATAGATCGACCCGCCGTCAATATCCGGGAACCAGTCCGCGTCGGCCTTGACCAAGGCGCGACAGCTTTCGATGAACATGTCTTCGGGCAGCTCGGGCATGGCCATGCGGTTGGCTGATGCATTGAATCTGCGGGCGTTGGCTTGTGGGCGGAACAGTGCCATCGCACCGTCCGAGAGGCGATAGGCCTTCAACCCCTCAAAAATTTCCTGAGCATAATGGAGAACCGCAGCGGCAGGGTCGAGGCTGATCGGCCCGCGAGCTGTTACTTTGGCATCGTGCCAGCCCTTGCCCTCGCTATAGCGGACAATGACCATATGGTCGGTAAAGGTTTTGCCAAAACCAGGGTCTTTGAGACGCGCCATCCGTTCGGCCTCGGGCACCGGGTTCGCATTCGGTTCGAACGTGAACGGGGCGCTGGGGGACAAAGCGGACATCGTGCGAACCTCTCATCGCGGGAAGTGGCAGCCGGTTACCGGTCCGCTGGCAGGCGGTCAACCAACGCTGAACATAATCCCCTCCGCAACAGCGTGAGGTGCCAGCCATGCTGAGTCGTCAAGGGTTGCATGGTTGGCCGCTTCATGGTTGTGCAACAGCTATGGCACCAATGACTAAATCCGGTCCTCAGGACGATTATGCGATCAGTCGCCTGAAGGTAGCCGCCTCTCCTCTCTATCTGCGCCACGCGGAGGTTCAGCGAGGTGTGGCGCTTCTGCTGCTTGGCCAATCCCACTTGTTGCGCGCCATTGACCCGGAGCTGCGCGCTGCGGGTATCGGTCGGGCCCATAGCCGGATGTTGGGGCATGTGGTGCGTTGGCCGGGCCTGACAATGAGCGATCTCATTGATCTGACCGGAACCAGCAAGCAGGCCCTCAGCCGGGTTGCGCGTGATCTGGTGGCGCGCGGACTGGTCGATGTCACCGCCGGGGCTGTTGACAAGCGTCGCCGGGAAGTGCGTCCAACGGCGTCTGGGCAGGCCCTGTCGGGACGTATAGACCAGGCGCTCGGTGAAGCGATGGGTCGTGCCTACTCAGGCGCCGGCCAAGATGCCGTGACCGGATTCTGGCATGTGCTGGAAGGCCTTGTGCCGGTCCAGGCCCGTATGCAAATGACGCGCCTCGGTAAGAAATGATGATCGACGTGGGGCTCAGCCCCTGACTATCCAAGTCAGTCCATCCGAGCACTTGCGGCCAGTTCCCTGCCTCTTTCTCGCGCGGCCCGGAGGGTGTCTGCCATCAGCGCAGCCAGTCTGCCATCGCTGTCCAGCACATCCAGGCCCGCCTGTGTCATGCCTCCCGGACTAGCCACCGCAGCAGCCATGGCCGCTGGTGTTTCGTCGGAGTCCAGCATTGTCAGTGCCGCGCCGGCGACCATCGCCCGCGCCATCCGGTCTGCCGCATCGGGATCTAGGCCGAGACGGACAGCGGCGCCCGCCATCGCACCAACAATCCGGTAGATAAATGCTGGTCCACAGCCGGTCAGTGCCGTTACGAGATTGAAGCTGGCCTCGGTGGATATCCACTCAACCAGGCCGAGCGGGGCCATCAGCTTGTTGAGTTGTTTGCTCAACGTGGCCTGATCACGCTCGCTGATCAGCGCCACGATACCACGACCATTGGCCACGGGCATATTTGGCATAGCCCGGACGATCTGGCCTGCATCGGGCAGGGCCAGGCGCAAATCCTCTAAAGAGACGCCTGCCATGATCGAAATGACCAGCGTGTGTGGTCCGGCAAGGCGTGAAACATCTGCTGCGACGTCGGGAAAGCCCTGTGGCTTGACGCCGAGAATCAGGAGAGAAGGCGCGGTCAGACCTTTGCTGTCGGACAGTGTTGTCACATTGCCTGCTGCTGGAGCTCCGCTCTTGCGGATCGCTGTCACCAAATCAGGTTTGAGACCACACTCCAGCCAGCGCGAAAGCATGGCACCAGCCATCGTCCCACAGCCATAGATCAGCATGTCGCCATCCAACCGGGCGAGAGCCTTGCCTGTCATCATTCTTTTCCTGTCAAAATCTCTCAGGCTTCGCCGCGCGTCTCTATCAAAGCCGCTGCAATAGCCTCTGACGGGCTCTTTCCGCCCCACATAACAAACTGGAATACCGGATAAAACCGTTCGCATTCGTCAATGGCGCTCTGCACCAGAGTATCAGCCATTTCCAGAGGCAATCCACCGTCTTGGCTCAACAATGTGGCGTGCCGATAAAGGATCATGCCGCTTGCTGACCAATGCTCGAAATGCCCCATCCACAATTGCTCATTGATCAGGGACAGCGCCTCGAACATCGCTCCCCGACGATCTTCGACAATCTTTATCTCGGGAAACAGCAACAACTGCAAAACCCGGTCCTCTGCGCGCCAAACGCCGCGCAATTCGTAATTGGTCCAGCTTCCCTGCACCTGGGTAACGATTTCATCTTCGCCAACAGGTTCATGAGGCCAGCCATGGGCTTCGCAATAGCGGGCGAGTGTGTCGATCGGCTCGCTGCCGTCGTCCTCGTCTCCGAAATGATCAGAACTCATGCATCAGCCATGGCGACAGGCGGACAAAAGCGCAAGCGTGGATACCCTTGCCGTTCCGCCCGCCTGTTCAGCAATGGCTTGGCCGATCAGTCCTTTGTGGCTGGCTTTTTCCGTGCCTTGCTTGTTGTGGATTTGGTCGAGCCGCCCTCAAGAGCCTCTATGCGAGCTTTGAGTGACGCCACTTCATTGCGCGATTCGGTCAGCATATCCTTCAGTGTTTCGAATTCCTCGCGGCTGACAAAGTCCATTTCCCCGACGAATTCCCTTGCCCGCTCGCGCGCGGCCTCACCGGCTTCCTTGGCCATCCCAGCCAGCGTGCCCGCCGCCCCATTGAGCGCCTTCGACAAATCGTCGAAAAATTTGTTCTGCGATTGCATACTTCATACTCCGTCGGACGGCCTGCATGCCGGTGACCTTGATCCGGCACCAGACCCAACGATTGTCCTGCCCGGAGCGGATATTGGCGCTCGTGGCCGGTGGCACAAGGGCTTCTCGATCAAGCCCTCTCTTTAGCGGCCGCTTTGCTCGATACTGATCGTCGCACTTGCTGCTGGCGGAACCTTGTTCTCCGCATCCGGATTGAGCTGATCAATCTTGTAATTGAGGATCGAGGCGAAGCTGAGCCACACCATATAGGGCACCAGCAGCCACGCCGCTGTCTTGCGAATAGCGGCAAAAGCAAAGCTAGTGGCGATGGTAAGGCCCAGGATGGCCAGGATCAGCCAAAAGGCGAGGCTCACCTGATGGGCACCGAAAAACAGTGGCGACCAGGCGAGATTGAGAAGAAACTGGGCCGCAAACAGGGCCAATGCCCGCCCACGGCCTGCCGCGCCCCGGGCGTTGATGATCATTGCCAGCGCTAGGCCCATCATGATGTACAATGTGGTCCAAACGGCACCAAACACCCAGCCCGGTGGAACGATGTCCGGGCGGTCGAGTGATGTGAACCAGGCATTGCTGTAGCCACTGTTGGAAATGATGCCTGACAGGCTTCCAAGTACGACCAGCAATGGCACGCAAACCAAAATCCAGCGAAACAAAGACATGCGCAATTGGCCTGCCGAGGCTATCTCGTTCATTCACGCGACTCCGTAATGATCCCTATCGGCGCTTCATCACCGCCTGTCCGTGTTGCGGCAAGAAGAAACTCCACATTGCCTTCCGGTCCGGTGATCGGACTGGTCAGCATCGCCTCAACGTGCCACCCCATCGAAATGATCCAGTCACGCGCCGCATCACAGATCCGTCGATGCACAACAGGGTCGCGCACGACACCTTTCTTGCCCAC
Organism: Sphingomonas lacunae; assembly: GCF_012979535.1. Classification (NCBI taxonomy): domain Bacteria; kingdom Pseudomonadati; phylum Pseudomonadota; class Alphaproteobacteria; order Sphingomonadales; family Sphingomonadaceae; genus Sphingomonas; species Sphingomonas lacunae. The sequence continues at coordinate 648,913 of NZ_CP053015.1, read as the reverse complement.
CTCGCCGCGCTCCGCCTCAAACTGCGGCTTGACCAGCGCGACCAGACGGGCACCTGGCCGTGCAAAAGACAACGGCACCGGCAGCACTTTGGACAAGGCGATGAAGCTGGCGTCGCAAACGATCAGGTCGATTGGTTCGGGCACATGCTGGCCGGTCAGGATCCGGGCGCTGGTTTGTTCATGTACGATGACCCGGCCGTCTTGCCGCAACTTCCACGCCAGCTGATTGCTGCCACTGTCGATGGCATAAACCCGCGCGGCGCCACGCGTCAGCAATACATCGGTAAAGCCGCCAGTTGAGCTGCCGACATCCATCGCCACTGTACCGGTAACGTCCCACCCCAGCTCGGCAAGCGCATGGTCCAACTTGATGCCGCCGCGTGAGACCCAGGGATGGTCACGACCCTTCATGATGATCTCGGCATCATCAGCGAGCATCTGGCCCGCCTTGTCGATTTTGCGGTCACCGACAAAAGCCAGCCCTGCCATGATCAGCGCCTGTGCCCGCGCCCGACTCTCCGCGATACCGCGTTCGACAATCAGCTGATCGGCACGAATTTTGGGCATCAATTCACAGCCCTTGCCCGATCGACCAGCATTGCGGGCGTAAGGATTTGCGGCAGGATTTCCGGGCTTGGCTGGCCAGGCCTGTACCACAGGTAAAGTGGCACACTGTTGCGGCCATGTTTTGCCAACTCGCGCGTGATGCTCTGGTCGGCATTGGTCCAATCCGCTTTCAGCACCGTTACGCCCGCTGCACGGAAGGCTTCGGTCGTTTCTTCCCGTTCGATCGAACTGGCCTCATTGACTTTGCAGCTGACGCACCAGTCGGCAGTGAAATAGACGAAGACCGGTTTGTTGCTGGCCAATGCCTGCTGAAGTCGCGATTCACTCCACGACTGTCCACCGATTACTCCGGTTGCGGTCTCATCCGAAGCGGTGGTTGGTGGCAAGGGCAGCAACAGGCTGAGCGGCACGATGCTGGCCGCCATGGCGAGAAAGGCGGGGCTGGCCATGGTGCCTTTGGCCTGCATCCGCCCGGCCCACCAGCCAGATGCCAGCGTCAGTCCGATGGCCAGCCCGCCGACTAGCCAGCCGGTTTGGCCAACCTGGCGTCCAAGCAGCCAGACCAATGCCAGCGCGGTCAATGCCATTGGTACCGCCAGCCAACGGCGCATTGTCTCCATCCATGGGCCCGGCTTGGGCAAGCGGGTGCGCAAGCCGGGAACCAGCGCCAAGAGGAGGAAAGGCAAGGCGAGACCCAGGCCAAGTCCGCCAAAGATCAGCAGCGAGGCCCAGCCTGGCAGGACCAGCGTGGCACCAAGCGCTGCGCCGAGCAGGGGGCCGCTGCATGGCGTGGCTACAAAAGCAGCCAATGCTCCGGTGAGAAAGGCATTCTTGGTCGGATTTTCCTCGGCTACATGATCGGTCCGGCTGGCACGACCAAGGTTGAAGGACAAGCTGCCAAAGCTGAACAGACCGGCGAGATTGGCAGTGATCGCGGCCATCAGCACGGTCAGCAGGACGACCGATTCGGGCCGTTGCAACTGGAATGCCCAGCCCGCCGCTTCTCCGCCGGCGCGCAGTAGCAGCAGGATAGTCCCAAGGATGATGCAGGTCAGCACCGCGCCTGCGGTATAGGCAAATCCCTCTCGGCGGACGTGCCGTTCCTCGCCGCCGGCGCGCGCGAGCGCCAGCGCCTTGAGGCTGAGGATCGGAAAGACGCAGGGCATGATGTTGAGGATGAGACCGCCGACAATCGAGCCGATCAGCGCGGTGACGAACAGCGTCAACGAAAAGCCGGTCGCCGCCGCATCAATGGAAGCCCCGCGATCTCCTGCCGATTGTGGCCACAGACCCGTGCCTGCTGCCGGGACTGAACCCAGCGGTTCGCCTGCCGGGCCGACCTCACCTGCCTTGGCGACGAACGCCAGGCCGCGCCCGTCAGCGATGCGGATCAGCCCGTGGAAATCGCTGCCGGGCGCAAGGTCAGGACCAGCCTCGGTGACGATGATGACATGGTCGCCATTGCGGCTGAACGCCTGTGCCGCGCCGGGCTTGTTGATGCGCGGTTCCTCGATGAACAGGTGCGGGGCACTGATCTGCAGGCTGCCGGGCAGCGGGACCGAAAGCCGGAGCTTTCCATCGACCACCTCATAGCGCGCAGGCCCGTTCAGGGGCTGGGGTATGGTAGCGCGCCAAAGGTCGAACTGGGCCTGACGTTCAGCCGAGACCGCTCCATCACCCGCTATCAGTGTCAGGGTGAATGCGCCCCGTTCGGGAACGCACACCTGATCGGTACAGGCCAGCCAATTCGCCTCCCCGCGGATCGGCAGGCGCGTGCCAGGGGCAACATTGGGGTCGACCGTCAAAGGCGCGATCAGCGCATAGGGTCGCTCGTAAACATGGTTCATCAGCCCGGCGATGACCAGCGTCTCGGGCGTCGGATAGGCGAGTTTCCCGATGGCAACGCCTGGCGGCAGAGACCATGTGACCTGCATACCAAAGCCGGCATCACCTCCGTTCAGCCAATAGCCGTGCCAGGTTGGTTCTGGTATCATGCTGATGGCGACATCAATTGTCCGCCCGGGTGCAGGACGATCGCTTTCGGCAATGAATTCAGCGCGGATGTGCGGCGCAGAGGCTCCGGCCATTCCCTGGGCCAACGGCTGCGCCGCTGCTACTGTCGGCATGAGCAGCAGCGCGAGCATCAGTTGGGCCAGAGAGCGCCATGGCATCATCGACTTGTCACCAAAAAACTGCACAGACGCTCCTGTCTCACAAGCTGGCTTGCGATATAGCGCTTCAATGGCGCATGAACAGGTGCAGCCTCTTATTCGGAAGGACAATCGTGCGCGCATTCCTTACAGCCTCAGCCCTCTTTGCTTCGACCGCTTTGGCCATGCCGGCTCTGGCGCAACAGGCGCCAGTCTCCGGCCCTGTCCCCGTGGCAGCCGCTGTAACCGCTCCCGGCACCGCAGAGCGCCAGGCACCCCCGAAATTGATCATTGCCATTTCGGTTGATCAGTTCAGCGCCGATCTGTTCACACAGTATCGACCGCTGTTCACGGCCGGCCTTGCCCGCCTTGCCAATGGCATCGTCTTTCCGCAGGGCTATCAGGCGCATGCTGCTACTGAAACCTGCCCGGGCCATTCAACCATCCTTACCGGCAGCCACCCCGGACGGACAGGTGTCATAGCAAACAACTGGTTTGACCTTTCGCTGACTCGCGATGACAAGCGTGTCTATTGCTCCGAAGATCCGACCGTCGCCGGAACATCCTCGTCGTCGGGCCGCTATGCGCCTTCGCTGCACTATTTGCGTGTACCGACCCTCGGTGACTGGATGACTCGCGCCGATCCGCGCACTCAGGTAGTGTCAGTGGCCGGCAAGGACCGGGCAGCCATCATGATGGGCGGGCGTGAGGCGGATGAAACCTGGTGGCTCTCTCCGCAAGGCCTCGCCAGCTATCGTGGCACCCAGCCGTCCGAGACCGTGAGTGCAATCAGCCAGGCCATTGTCAACGCCATAGGGACTGCCCGCGCACCACTCGACCTGCCAGCCGCCTGTGGTTCCCGCAGTCTGGCGGTGCCTATAGCCACCGGCACGGTTGGCACTGGACGGTTTGAACGTGTCGCGGGAAATTTCCGTGGATTCTTGGCATCACCTGAATCCGATGGTGCTGTGCTGGCGGCGGCGGCGCGGCTGCGCGAACAGCGGCGTCTAGGCGAAGGTCCGCAAACCGATCTGCTCATTGTCGGCCTGTCAGCGACCGATTATGTCGGGCACAGTTTCGGCACCGAGGGTAGCGAGATGTGCCTGCAAATGCTGGCACTTGACCGGGAACTTGGTGATTTCTTCACGCGCATGGATGCGACGGGCATCGACTATGCCGTGGTGTTGACCGCCGATCATGGCGGCCATGACCTGCCTGAACGCAATCAGACCAACGCGGCCCCTGAAGCGGTTCGTGTGTCGATGGATCTTGCGCCAGATGCGATCAGTGAACGGGTGAAGCGGGAACTGGGCCTGACAATGGCCGGCCCCCTGTTCGCCGCCGATGCGCCCTTTGGCGATTTCTATGTCAGCAGGTCCGTGCCGCAGGCCCAGCGTCAGCGGGTTATCGACGCGGCTATCCGAATCATCAGCGCCCATCCACAGATAGACCGAGTTGTTGACGGAAGGACGCTTGCCGGGATGCCCATGCCGCGCCGTTCGCCTGAACTTTGGAGTGTCGAAGAAAGGCTTCGTGCATCCTACGACCCGGAAAGGTCCGGCGATTTTGTTGTTGTGCTCAAGGCACGCGTCACCCCGATTCCTGAATCCGGCCTTGGCTATGTGGCAACGCATGGCTCGGTCTGGGATTATGATCGGCGGGTGCCAATGCTCTTCTGGCGAGCAGGCTTGCGCCCGTTTGAGCAGCCTAATCCGGTCATGACGGTCGATATCTTGCCGACGATGGCCAGTCTTGTCGGGGTCAGTTTGCCTGCTGACCAGATTGACGGTCGGTGTCTCGATCTTATCGCCGGTGCAGGCAGCAATTGTCCCGCGCCTTGATAGGTCATTGCCCGAACATGTTGAATGGTGCCGAGGCAGCGGGGTCGACTTTCCGGCCTGCTCGCCGTTCATCTTTCCTACAGGCGCAAAGTGAAATTCTGGCACTGTCGGGATGAGGCGGCTGGGCGAAGCTGGCTGGGGAGATTAAGGATGCGCAATCGTCACCTATGGCTCACGACTGGATTGGCGGCGCTTGTTCCCCTCCTCGCTTCGCCGGCACTTGCTCAGCGCCGACCCGCGCCGCCACCGCAACAACAGGCAGATCCTCAAGCCACTCTGCGCTTGTCTGCCCATGTCCGCGGGGTGCGATCGGACGCGTCTGCCAGCCAGAATCTTGCGATCGAGGTGCTCGACCTTCAGGTCAGGTTGCGCGGCAGCATCGCGGAGACGCGGATTACCGCGACGTTTCGCAATGCCGGCCATGACGTGCTGGAGGGCGATTTCCTGTTCGATATGCCCGCCGGTTCGGTTGTCACCGGTTACGCCCTCGACGTCGGTCCGGATCTTGTCGACGGGGTTCTTGCCGGACGCGATCAGGCGCGCGAAGCCTATGCCCGCCGCGTTGTGCAGCAGATTGACCCCGGTCTGGCCGAAGTCAGTTGGTCGGATCGCTTTTCAACACGCATTTTTCCGATTCCAGCGCGGGGCAGCCGGACCATCCGACTGACCATGACGTCGCCGATTGATCCGCAGGCAGGGTATGTGCTGCCGATGCGGCCATCGGGACCGGTCGGGCGGCTCACCATGCGCATCACCAGTGATGATGGCACGCCACCGGCGGCTTCGCTGCCGTCAGGCGTTTCAGGGCAGTGGCAGGACGGGCAGCTCAGTGTCGAGGCCTGGAATGTTCGACTCGGCGGCGAATTCCGCTTGCCCCTGCCAGCGCGGCGCGAGTTGATACTGGTTTCGGCGCACGCCAACGGTGACCGGTTCTTTGACCTTGAGGATCATCTGCCTGCAGACGGACCGGGGCAGGGCGGCACCCCACCCGTTCATATCATCTGGGACCGTTCGGTCAGTCGCGTCGACGATGACCTGTCCGGTGAAAAGGCCCTGCTTCTGGCCCACATCGAAGCAACCGGCGCACGCATCGCCGGCCTGACCCTGTTTGATAGCGGTGGAGCAGAAACATTGCGCCCCGGCGATGCGGGGGCACTTGGCACCGCGCTCGACAGCATCCACTATGGTGGAGGGACCAGCTTTTCGGTGTTGAGCGGCCTGACTATTGAACCGGGCGCCCTTTGCATTCTGGTTAGTGATGGCCGCGCGACGATTGATGGCCGCGCTGATTTCGCCTTGCCTTGCCGCACCATCGCTCTGGCTTCGGGTCGCGAAGTTGATCGGGGCTGGCTGGCGTCAGTGGCGGACCGTTCGGGGGGATCACTCATCGAACTGGGCAGCAGCAGTCGGGAACAGGCGCTGGCGGCTATGGCTCGGCGCGGCAGCGATATTGGCCGGCTGGTGGATAGCGAAGGCCGGACCATAGAGGCTGTCCGGATCGCTGCTGGCGAAGGCCGATTCCGGCTGGTTGGTCCCATGCCCCGGTCGGGAGATGTGCGGCTGATGCGTGGCACAGCTGTGGTGCGCAGTTACAGTCAGCCCTCCGTCAGTGCACCAGCCTTCTCGGGCCCAGGTGCACTCTGGGCGTCGCGCCGGATAGCCGCGCAAAGCAATGACATGCGCACAGCAGACCTCGTTGCCCTGTCGCGGCGCTATTCGGTGGCCAGTCCGCTAGCCTCCTTCATCGTGCTGGAGGCACCGGCGGATTATGTCGAGGCTAATATTCCGCCGCCTGACAGTTACCCCAAAACGTTGCGCGACCGGTACCTTGCCTTGCGCGCCAGTGCGGATCAGGCCCGCGAAACCGCGCAACAGAATCGGATTACAGTGGTTGCCAACGAATGGCAGCAGGTGCGTGACTGGTGGGCGACCAAGTTCGAACCGCTGACGGGCAACTCCGAAGGAACGGCCGAAGAGGAACAGGACAGCCGACCTGCCGGTGGCCGTCCACGGCGGAATGCAGGGCCGGTGCCGTCATCGGTCCCGGCACCGCCCCCGCCGCCATCACCGCCTCCTCCACCACCGCCGCCGCCGCCACCGCCGCCGCCGATGGCTCCGCCACCGCCAGTCATGGCGATGCCCGACGAGGCGACCCCAGAAAACATCGTTGTGACGGGCCACCGGGTTGAGGGACGGGCGCAAGATACGCCTGTGGCGATTACGACCGTTGATGCGGCCGGAGTGTCTGCTGACGCCGACAGCGCGGCTGGTTCGGCCACCCCCGGCGCCAACACCGGCATTCGTGAGGACGCCGCGATTGAAACCGCCGATTGGAACCCCGGCCGGCCGTGGATCGCTGCCTTCGATGCGGCCGGTACCGACTGGGCGGCGGAAGTGGACAGGCAGCGGATCGCCAATGGTGTGCTGCCGATCTTCTGGTTCGATCTGGCCGAATGGCATTGGCGCAAGGGGCGCGCGGTCGAAGCGCGCCGTGCGGCCGAAGCCGCGCTTGATCTGCCCACGCGGGACAATCAGACGCTCTCGATTGTTGCGGCACGCCTTCAACGTTATGGCGACTTGGACCGCGCGCTGGCCCTGCTTGAACAGCTGGTCGACCGGGAAAATGAGCGTCCCCAGCCGCTGCGCACCATGGCGGTGTTGCTGATGCAGCGCGCCGAAGCGCATCGGGCCGCCGGTCGCACCGATGCTGCCAAGGCCGATCTGCACCGCGCCATCGCCCTGCTGGCCGATGCCGTGTTGACCGTTCGGCGCGAACAACCGCACGGTTTTGTGCAGACTGCGCTCATGGACGCCAATGCAGCGGTCGCCCGTTATCGCGCGCTTGGTGGCACTGAGCATGCGCTCCCGCAGCGGCTTGTGGCCCTGCTCGATACCGATATCCGAATCGTGATGGAATGGAACACGCCGCGTACTGACCTTGATCTCTGGGTGACACAGCCCAACGGAGAGGAGGTCGGCTATTACCATGCGCTGTCGGCCACTGGCGGGCGGCTGACCGCCGATGTTACCAATGGCTATGGGCCAGAGGAGTTCCTGCTGCGCCAGGCCGCGCCTGGCACCTATACCATTCGTGCCAATACCTATGCGGCGGACCGGTCAAACCCCAATGGGCCATCGGGCCTCAGCGTCCGCATTGTTCGCAACTTTGGTAGGCCCAACCAGACTGAAGAACAGATGGATCTCGAAATGCGGACCGAGGACAGCGGATCGCGGCAACTGGTGGGTACCATTACCGTGCCAGGCCGGTCGCCGGCGAGGCGCCGATAGGGTTCCCCTGTCGATTGCCGGTTTGCGTTGAATGGCAACACCCCCGGTGACATCAAAAGGGGATGATGGACCGGGGGTGTGCCCTGTTGACGATGCCGGCTTCAGACGACCAGGGACCAGATTGGTCGCCCTCGGTGCCAACATCGTCCGTGTCAGCCATCAATGGGGATCGGGCGGAACACGGGCTTCGCGCGCTCGGCGTTCAGCCAAAAGAGGAAGTATTTCAGGACTTTTCGGGCTGATCTGGTTGGGCGTATTCTCCTTGTCTTCGTCACGGCGATTGTGGGTGGCAGGTTCGATTGCTTCTGCGCGGGTCAGTCCGTGCCTCCGCATCTTTTCGATAAATGTTGTCCGGTTGATGCCGGTCATCCGGGCAGCGTTAGCGACAATGCCATTGGCGCGGCGGAGCGCATCGCACATTTGCCTGCGTTCCAGCGCGGCGATGAGTCCTGACAGGCCGTCATCTTCGACTGGCTTGAGCAGGGGCCCGGCAGCGGGCGCACTGCCCGCCGGGCTGATCAACGAAGGCAGGTGGCGAACATCCACCGGGCCGAGTCCCGGTGGATGGAACAGCGCGGCGCGGACCAGAACGCTGCGCAGTTCGCGGACATTGCCGGGCCAATCGTGTCGGGCCAGCATGGACAGGGCGGTATCACTCAGCCGGGCGGGCCGATCAATGCCTCGGGAAAGTTGCTCGACCAGGTCGGGAATGTCTTCCCGCCGCTGATCAAGTGATGGCAAGGTGATGATTGCTACCGCCAACCGGTACCACAGGTCGCTGCGGAAACTGCCTTCCTCGATGCGCCGGGGCAGGTCGCAATGGCTTGCGGCAATGATCCGGCCGGTGAATGGAACCTCTTGTCTCCCCCCGATGCGGCTGAAGCATTTGTGTTCGAGCACGCGTAACAGCCTGACTTGGGCAGCCACCGGCATGTCACCAATTTCATCCAGCAATAAGGTTCCGCCTGCCGCCTGCTCGAACCGGCCAATCCGGCGGTCATGCGCACCGGTGAAGGCGCCGCGCTCATGGCCAAACAACTCGCTCTCGATCAGTTCGGAAGGAATGGCGCCACAATTGACTGCAATAAAGGGCCGATGGGCGCGGTTGCTCCCTGCATGGATAGCCCTTGCCACCACTTCCTTGCCACTGCCGGTGGGGCCGCTGATGAGCACACTGGCATCCGATGGAGCCACCATGCGGATCATCGCCCGGACATGCCGGATGGCAGGGCTGTTGCCAGCCAGCATCTGGCGCACGGCATCGTCCGGTTCATCGGCCATATAGGCAGGCTGTGACAGGGCAGGGGCGGGAGCAGTCGTCATGTCCTGACTTTCGGGAATCATGGTTGCCGGTTGCTTGCCGCTCGCTTCATAATGGTGTGATCTGATGCGGATATCGGGATTGATGATGATGCAACGCGCTTGCGCCCGCTGGATAGGACTGGCGGGCACTACAGGCCTTCTGGTCACTCTTTCCGCCTGCGCGACGCCGGAAACGCGCGTTCGCGATGGCCTCCTCAATGCAGGTCTGTCGCGCCCGATGGCCAGTTGCATGGCCGCCCGCATGGTTGATCGGCTATCGCTTCTCCAATTGCGCCGGATCGGACGATTGGGGGATTTGCGTGATGAAGACCCGCGCCAGATGACCGTTGACCAGTTCCTCCACCGTGCCCATGCGCTGGGTGACCCGGAAATCTGGGCGGTCATGTCCTCCTCGGCCGCTATCTGTGCGATCGACCGGCGCGGCTGAACCATCAGGGTCCATTGGCCGACTGAAACATTCGCTGTCTTTGCAATGGGCCCCGCATGTGCTTTAGGGCCAGCCGACTCATGTCTTTTGCATTCGACCGGGAAGGCGCACGATGAACATTCATGAATATCAGGCCAAGGAACTGCTGGCGAAATTTGGCGTCGCCATCCCTGCGGGCTATGCCGCCCTGTCGGTCGAGGAAGCGGTGGAAGCCGCCAAGCGCCTGCCTGGGCCGCTCTATGTCGTGAAATCGCAGATCCACGCCGGTGGCCGCGGCAAGGGCAAGTTCAAGGAACTGCCTGCCGATGCCAAGGGCGGCGTCCGTCTGGCCTTCAGTCTCGATGAAGTGCGCGCCCACGCCACTGACATGCTCGGCAACACTTTGGTCACGATCCAGACTGGCGAAGCTGGCAAGCAGGTCAACCGCTTGTACATCACCGACGGTGCCGACATCGAAAAAGAATTTTACCTGTCGCTGCTGGTTGACCGCAAGTCGAGCCGCGTCGCGATGATCGTTTCGACCGAAGGCGGGATGGACATTGAAACTGTCGCTCATGACACGCCGGAAAAGATCACCACGCTGACCATCGATCCGGCCACCGGCCTGACCGACGCTGATGCGAAGAAGGCATCGGCCGCGCTCAAGCTCGAGGGTGACCTCGCTGCCCAGGCCGAGGACACGGTGAAGAAGCTCTATGAAGCCTTCATCGCGACCGACATGGAAATGTGCGAAATCAACCCGCTGGTGCAGACCAAGGACGGCAAGATCCTCGTCCTCGACGCCAAGGTGGCGTTCGACGGCAACGCCATGTTCCGCCACAAGGATATCGCCGAGCTGCGCGATGTGACCGAAGAAGACCCTGCGGAGGTTGAGGCAAGCGAATATGACCTCGCCTACATCAAGCTTGATGGCAACATCGGCTGCATGGTCAATGGCGCCGGTCTTGCCATGGCGACGATGGACATCATCAAGCTCAACGGCGAATTCCCCGCCAACTTCCTCGACGTCGGTGGCGGCGCCTCGAAGGAAAAGGTGACGGCCGCGTTCAAGATCATCCTCAAGGATCCGGCGGTCAAGGGCATTCTCGTCAACATCTTTGGCGGGATCATGAAGTGCGACATCATTGCCGACGGCATTGTCGCCGCAGCCAAGGAAGTGAACCTGTCGGTGCCACTGGTCGTCCGCCTCGAAGGAACCAATGTCGAGCAGGGCAAGAAGATCCTGTCCGAGAGCGGTCTCGCCATCGTGCCGGCCAATGATCTTGGCGACGCGGCGAAGAAGATCGTGGCTGAAGTCCGCAAGGTTGCTTGATGTTTCCGCCCTTCTCCTGACTGTCAGGGGAGGGGTGGCACTTGACGTTAACGTGAACGTCAACTAGTTGCGGTCCATTGAATCATCAGGGAGTGTACCCATGAAGATCCTCGTCCCCGTCAAGCGGGTGCTCGATTACAACGTCAAACCCCGCGTCAAGTCGGACGGCACGGGCGTTGATCTCGCCAATGTCAAAATGTCGATGAACCCCTTTGATGAAATCGCTGTCGAAGAAGCGATCCGTCTCAAGGAAAAGGGCGTTGCGACAGAGATCGTCGTCGCCAGCATCGGCCCGGCCAAGGCGCAGGAAACGCTCCGCACTGCACTCGCCATGGGTGCTGACCGCGCCATTCTCGTCCAGGTTGACGATGGCGTAGAAGTTGAGCCGCTGGCGGTTGCCAAGCTTTTGAAGGCGATTGCCGACGAAGAAGCGCCGCAGCTTGTCATCCTTGGCAAGCAGGCGATCGACGATGACAGCAACCAGACTGGCCAGATGCTCGGTGCCCTCACCGGCTGGGGTCAGGCGACCTTTGCCAACGAGGTTTCGGTCGATGGTGGCAAGGCGACCGTGAAGCGCGAAATCGACGGCGGTCTCCAGACTGTCAACGTCAGCCTGCCCGCCATCATCACCACCGATCTGCGTCTCAACGAGCCGCGCTATCCGTCGCTGCCCAATATCATGAAGGCCAAGTCAAAGCCGCTGGCGACCAAATCGCCTGCTGATTTCGGCGTGGATGTGGCGCCGCGGCTCAAGACCCTGAAGGTTACCGAGCCCGCTCAGCGCAGCGCCGGCATCAAGGTGCCCGATGTTGATACGCTGGTTGAAAAGCTCAAAGCGATGGGAGTTGCCTGACATGACCAAGACTCTCGTTTGGGTCGAACATGACGGCGCCGCCGTCAAGGACGCCACCCTTTCCGCCATCACTGCCGCCTCAAAGTTGGGCGAAGTCCACCTGCTGGTTGCTGGCCAGGGTGTGGGTGCTGTCGCTGATGCCGCGGCCAAGATCGCTGGCGTCGGCAAGGTGCATGTTGCCGATGATGCTGCCTACGCCAACGGCTTGGCGGAAAATGTTGCGCCGTTGGTTGCGGGTCTGATGGACAGCCATGATGCGTTCGTCGCGCCTGCCACCACATCTGGCAAGAACATTGCGCCACGTGTCGCCGCTCTGCTCGATGTCATGCAGGTCAGCGAAATCCTCTCGGTTGAAGGCCCGAAGACCTTCACCCGCCCGATTTACGCAGGCAACGCCATCGCCACTGTCGAAAGCTCTGACGCCAAGCTGGTTGTCACCGTGCGCGGTACGGCCTTTGACAAGGCGGCGCGCGAAGGTGGCAGCGGCACGGTGGAAGCCGTCGCCTCCACCGGCGACACCGGCGTGACCCAGTTCGTTGGCGAGGAGATCGCCAAGTCCGAACGTCCGGAACTCACCTCGGCCAAGATCATCGTCTCGGGCGGTCGTGCGCTGGGCTCGGCTGAAAAGTTCGAGGAAGTCATCGTGCCGCTGGCCGACAAGCTCGGCGCAGGCGTCGGCGCCAGCCGCGCCGCGGTCGATGCCGGCTATGTCCCCAACGACTATCAGGTCGGCCAGACCGGCAAGATCGTCGCGCCGGAAGTCTATATCGCCGTCGGCATCTCGGGCGCGATCCAGCACCTTGCCGGCATGAAGGATTCCAAGACGATCATTGCGATCAACAAGGATGAAGACGCCCCCATCTTCCAGGTGGCAGACCTTGGTCTGGTCGGTGATCTCTTCAACCTTGTCCCCGAACTGACCGGCAAGCTCTGACGCTTCGCGCCGTCAGGCAGGCTCGCAAAAAGGCCGGGCGTTCCCCATGGAACGTCCGGCCTTTTCGTTGCGGGATAGTGGCCGAATGATGGGTCTGCATTCGGCTCCGACCGTGTCACATGGCCTCAGGGAGCCATCAAGTCAGTCGGTAGTGTCGGTTCGGAGAGAATATGCTCCATCCGCCGCCAACGGGTCGCATCGTCGGGCTGGCCGCGCTCAATATACTGCCGGACCAGATCCTTGCCCCAGCCGTAGTTGAGCACATAGCTGCGGTAATGATCTGTAAAACCGACAGATTGTTCGGCCCGCGCCGGGGACAGCAACAGGTAGCGCTGGGTCAGTTCGACCGCCCGTGCGCGGTCTATCTCGCCATCCAGATACATGCGGGCAATAGTCAGCCGCGCCCCGCCCAGAGCCTCGGTCGCCTGCTGCACCCGCCAGAAAGCCTCGGCGGTTGACGGGTCGAGGCCAGCCAGCGGGTAGAGGACATCGCGCTCAAACGCCAATCGCTCCGGCCCCGGAAAGGCGAGGTCGATGCCATAGTTGGCGCTGCCTTCCGACAGCACGCTGGTCGGGCTGTAGAGCGGATTGACCGTATACTCGATCCAAGGCGCACCGGGTCGGCCATTGGCCGTCGCCCCGCCCCGCGCCATCCGGCTTTCGACCATGAGGTTGAGCACATGGTGGCCGGGATAGCCTTCGTGACAGCCCAGATCGACAGCGCGGCTGATGCGGATCGGCAGGTCGGTGTTGATCTCGATGCGGCTCTGATAATTGCCGAGATAATAGTTATAGCCCGACCATGGCTTGTCGGTGACAAAGGCCATGGTGAAGCTCTCCCCCTCGGGCAGCGTCATATGCGCCATCGTCCGGCGTCGGCATTCTGCAATCGCCGCATCAAATACCGGACGCAGCCGGTCAGCCGGGATGACATAGCGTTCGTTGAATGCATCAACGCGCGCCGCAAGCGGTCCGTCGCCGGGGATTAACGTGTCCAGCCGTGCCAATATCGCGTCAAAGTCGGACAGCGGCCGGGTGGTTACCTCGACGCCAAATTGACCCCGCGCCTCATCCGCAAAGCGGAAGCGTTCGCCGCCAATCATCTTCAGCCGGGTTTCGGCGGCCACCAGCATCCCGCGCAGTGCCAGCAATCGCCGGCGATCACTATAGTCTGGCTCCGGGGAACGGGCTGCAAGGTCTGGTTGCTGCAAGAGATTGTCGATCACCAAAACCATCGCCCGTGCCTCACCCTCCAGGGCGGCTCGGCTGCGGGGCCGAGCAACTGCCCTTTCGCGAAGCTCCGGCGGCCCATAATAGGCATCCACATACTCCGCCTCATGCGTCCCGGCTTCCAGTGTCAGGCGCAGATAGGCGTTGGTCAGGCTGGCAATCGCTTGTTCTGTGGTCGGCCACTGCGAAGGCGTGTCAAATGATGCTGGTGTAACAACAGGCGCGGCTGACTGAGTGCAACCGCCCAGCAACAATGCCGCGGCAGCTGTCGAGACAAGCCGGCGGATCATCGCCCGGCCTCGTCTGACCAGTCGGAGACGTCGCCGTCTCGCGCGATTTCCTCTGACACCTCTTGCTCCTCGCGCTGATGATCGGGATGCAGAGGAGCGAATTTCAGAACCAGATAACCACAGACAGCAGCCAGCACCGAACCGGACAAGGTGCCCAACTTGGCCTCATCAACCAGGTGCGGGTCGGAAAAGGCCAGACCGCCAATGAACAGGCTCATGGTAAAGCCGATGCCACAGAGCAGGGCGACACCGTATATTTGCAACCAGGTTGCACCGCGCGGCTTGGCGGCAAAGCCGCTCTTTACCGCGACCCAAACCGCCGCCGAAATGCCTAACTGTTTGCCAAGGAACAGGCCCATGGCGATCCCCAGCGGCATCGGCGCCAGCATGTCCGACAGGCTGATACCCGATAGGTTGACGCCGGCGTTGGCAAATCCGAACAGCGGTACGATGAAAAATGCGACCGGTCCGGCAAGCGCGTGCTCCAGCCGGTGCAGCGGACTGTCTGCGGAATCCGGTGCTCCCGGCGTCACGATGATCGGTATCGTAAACGCTGCCAGTACCCCTGCGATGGTTGCATGGACCCCGGAAAGCAGGACCGCATACCATAGCAGGACGGCTGCGATCAGATAGGGCCACAACTGCCGCACCCCTGCCCGATTAAGCCCGAACATGACCGCCAGCACCAGTGCCGCCGCCGCCAGTGCCGCGAGGTTCAGGCCCTTGGTATAGAAAAGCGCGATGATCGCAACGGCGCCCATATCGTCAACGATCGCAACCGTGACCAGGAACAGCTTCAACGAGGTCGGGGCACGACTGCCGAGCAGGGCAAGAACGCCGATGGCAAAGGCAATGTCAGTGGCTGCCGGGATGGCCCAGCCGCTGGTCAATTGGGCGTCGCCAAAAACAAAGGCGAGATAAACCAGGGCAGGTATGATCATGCCGCCGGCGGCTGCAACAACCGGCAATCGCCGTTGTGCCCAGTTGGACAGTCGCCCGTCAACCAGTTCGCGCTTGATCTCCAGCCCGACGAACAGAAAGAAAATCGCCATCAGCCCATCATTGATCCACAGATGGGCGGTCATCGGCCCCAGTTTCTCGGTGAGGGCGGGGCTCACCGGACTGTGCAGCAAATCATGATAACCTTGGCTGAACGGCGAATTGGCGATGATCATCGCCATTATCGCCGCACCGATCAAGATGATCCCGCCGGCGGCTTCGCTTTCTAAAAACGCCCGCAATGCGGACCGGGAATGTGCGGTATTGGCTTTGGTCTGGGTCATGACTCTTTTCTATACAGGCAGCATGATTTGGCAAACCCGCCAAGTGCATCGCAACGGTCGTTCGTCGCTTTCTTGCCATTTCGGATGCGAAATTGTATGAAAGCGACATATCTCGGGAAAATTCTGGCCGGATCGGTTGCAAACCGGTCCTTGTCGAGAGGCACCCGTGATGGAGGCGTTGACGCTGTTCCTCGCAGCGATCGCATTTGAACTGGGCCTGTTCGCGGCCGTTGTTTTTGCCTTGTTCGGCATCGACGATGTTGCGGTTGATACGCTGTATATTGCCGGTTTGGCTGACCCGGTGCGTGCCGCGCCCGATCCTGCCTCCCCCCTGCAAAGAGACTTTGCCCTGTTCATTCCAGCCTGGGCTGAATCCCGGGTCATCGGGGCGATGCTCGATCATTGTCTGTTGGCCTGGCCCAGTCCGCGCCTGATCGTCTATGTCGGGGTCTATGCCAATGATTTCGCAACGATGCAGGCGGTCACCCAACGCGTTGCCCGTGACCGGCGTGTTCGCATGGTTGTCAATGAACGGCCTGGCCCGACGACAAAAGGCGATTGCCTCAACACCCTATGGCGTCGGTTTCGCCAGGATGTTGCACAAGGACGCGCTCGCAAGGGCGCCATTCTGATCCACGATGCAGAGGATATGGTCGATCCCGCAGCCTTGCCGCTGCTCGATCAATCGCTCCGCACTGCCGACTTTGTCCAACTGCCGGTCATACCGCTGATGGGTCGAGGGAATCACTGGATACGCCGCCACTATTGTGACGAATTCGCTGAAGCGCATGGAAAGGAACTGGCCATTCGCTCCGCGTTGGGGGCGCCTTTGCCGACAGCGGGGGTAGGCTGCGCCTTTCGTGTCGATGTGCTGGATCAACTTGCCGGGAGGGACGGCCCCTTCCCGGCAGATAGCCTGACCGAGGATTATGAGCTTGGCATGCGCCTTACAGCCATTGGTGGCCGTGCAGACTTTGTACGCGCCGTCGCGGCGGATGGGCGCCTTATCGCCTCGCGCGCCTATTTCCCCGAACGGATAGAAGCCGCGGTTCGACAGAAAACCCGCTGGCTGAGGGGCAACGCGCTCGAAGGCTGGCGCCGAATCGGCTGGGTGAAGCCGCCCGGGGCCAGTTTGGCCCGGTCAATTGTTTCGTGTTGGATGCTGTGGCGTGACCGTCGGGCCTTGCTGGCAGCGGTGGCCACTTTGGCTGCCTATACCGCCATGTTTGCCGGGTTGGCGGCCTTTGCGCTGGGCGCGATGGGCGGAACCCAGGTGCTTATCGGCGGTCCGCTTGCCTGGTTGCTTGCCAGTTTCAACCTTGTGCTGCTTGTGTGGCGACTGGCAATGCGCGGCTGGTTCACTGGGCGCGTTTACGGCTGGCAACAGGGGTGCATGGCTGTTTTTCGCCAGCCTGTAAGCAATGTCATCCTGGTCATGACAGCATGGCGAGCGCTGTTGGGTCATTGGCGCGGGCTAGGTGGACAACCGCTTGTCTGGGACAAGACAACCCATCATTTTCCGGATTGGCCCGCCACAGTTTCCTTGGCGACTGATCGCAGATGATCCGCCGTTCGCCTCCGTTGATTTTGTTGTCCGTGGTGTTGCTGCTGTGGACAGGATCACGATTGACCATCGCCTTTGCCGGATCACTGTTTCAACGTCCGGTCGCGCCCTTGCCGGGAGGGGCTGCGCCCTTTGTGCACTATCCCGATGCATTCGCCAAGATTCATGACCAACCGGCACATCAGCTCGTGTCGACAGATCCTCTCGCGGCGCCTGGTCTGCTTGCACCGGTCACCACTGTCCGCCTCGCCGTGCGCCCGATCCGTCATGATCCTCGCCACCGAGTCTCGATGCCTTCCTCCCCGCTCGCGCTCCCGCCAATGCCTGCTGAGCGGCAACCGATCCTTGGCCCGGCCACTTACCAACCGACGCCTGCCCCTCGCCGGTCCCAGTTGAGGTCTCTCATGCTGGCGTTTCACAGTCGGACTGCGTTGGCATCGGGCGCACCCGCCGTCGCGGCCGACGGCCGCCTTGCCATGATGGGCAATGGCCTTTTGCCGAGATTGCGTGATCGATCCGCTAGTGTGGTCAACCGCTGGTCGGGGGGCGCTTGGCTGGCCCTGCGTCACGGATCTTATGGCAGTCGTCTTCCGTCCCTCGGTTCAGTCGCGATGCTTGGTGGTTCTCAGGGTGGTGCCCGATTGGCACGGACGATCGACCGGGGGCAGGGCGGCGACATATATGTTCGGCTAACGACGACAGGTCAGTCAATGGATGGGGCTGAGGGGGCGGTCGGCCTCAGTTGGCAGCCGGCACCGGCCATTCCTGTCCGGTTGGCTGTCGAACGGCGCCATGGGATAATGGGAGGCGAATCTCGCTCGGCCTTTGCGGCCATGGCTTCTGGCGGCGTTTCGGACCTGCCGTTGCCGGATGGTTGGCGATTGGATGGTTATGGCGCGGCCGGCGTTGTTGGTGTCAGGCGACGGGATGCCTTTGGCGAAGGTTCGGTTCGCATTACCCGGCCACTGGCGGCCCTGGCGAATATTCGCCTGTCTGCGGGTGCAGGTGTCTGGGGTGCGGCGCAACCAGGCGTATCGCGGCTGGATGGCGGCCCCGGCCTAGACGTCCGCTTGGGCCAAGCGGCGCCACGATTGTCAATCGACTGGCGGCAAAGACTGGCGGGTCAGGCGGCGCCAGGTAGCGGAGTTGCCGTCACACTTGCGACGGATTTCTAGGCGGGGATCGCATTGAACTGGAGGCTCGCCAGCCGGGCGTAAAGGCCTCCTTGGGCGACAAGACTATCGTGCGTGCCCTGTTCGACGATTCGTCCATCATCCATGACGATGATCCGGTCTGCGGCGCGCACCGTGGCGAGCCTGTGGGCGATGACAACTGTCGTCCGGTCGTGCATCAACCGGTCAAGCGCGTCCTGCACCAGCTTTTCGCTCTCGGCGTCAAGAGCGGAGGTCGCTTCATCGAGCAGCAATAACGGTGATTTGCGGAGCAGGGCACGTGCAATGGCTACCCGTTGCCGTTGACCACCGGACAGGCGTGTGCCCGCCTCCCCCAGAAATGTGTCGAGCCCTACAGGTAGCTTGCGCAAGAACTCCGCTGCATTCGCCGCTTCAGCAGCTTCCCATATTTCGGCATCGCTGGCCGACCAGTTACCATAGCGCAGATTGTCCCGTGCCGTCGCCGCGAAGACCACGGTTTCTTGCGGCACCATTGCGATTCTTGCGCGGACCTCTGCCGGATCGGTCTCTCGGATATCAACACCGTCCAGGGTAACCCGGCCAGACTGCGGATCATAGAATCGCTGGGCCAACTGGAACAGGGTAGTCTTGCCGGCACCGGATGGGCCGACAATCGCTACTGTCTCATTGGGTCGGATGGCCAATGAAAAATCATGCAGCGCGGGCATATCCGGGCGCGATGGATAACGGAATTCGACATGCTCGAAAGCCATTTCACCGCGTGATGGGTTTGGCAGTGCCGCAGGGGTCGGCGGAGCCTTTATCTCGGGTTCGGCATGGAGCAACTCGGACAGGCGACTTGCCGCGCCCGCGCCGCGCACCAGATCGCCGTAAACTTCGGTCAGGGCGCCAAACGCCCCGGCCACCAGCCCTCCGGTGAGGACAAAGGCTGCCAGCGTGCCCCCGGTCATTGTTCCTTGCACGACCTGCCAGGCGCCATACCACAACAGGCAGATGATACCGCCAAACAGGATGGAGATGACGGCTGTTGTCATGCCGGCACGGATCGAGATGCGCCGTTTGGCAGTAGCAAAGGTGGTTTCCACCGCCGTGGCAAAACGTTCGCCTTCGCGCGCTTCCTGGCCGAACCCCTGAACGATCTTCATTGCCCCCAGCACTTCAGTGGTCATGCTGCCTACGCCTGCCACCTTGTCCTGACTGGCACGGGAAATGGTCTGCAATTTGCGACCGACCAGCATGATTGGCATGATTGCCAGCGGTATGCCGATGATGATCATCGCTGCCATCTTGGGCGACAGGGTGAACAGATAGATGATGCCGCCGATCCCGGTGACCATGTTGCGCAACGCCACTGACAGGGTCGTGCCCACCACCATTTCGATGATCGACGTGTCCGACGTCATACGACTGGCGATTTCGGAAGGCCGGTTTTCCTCGAAAAAACTGGGTGACTGGCGCAGCAGGTTGCGGTTCACCGCGCGGCGGATGTCGGCCACTGTCCGCTCACCCAGCCATGAAACGAAATAAAATCGCAACGTCGTCGCTGCTGCCAGCACGACCACGATCAGCAACAGATAGCCGAAGTAACGGTCGATGTTCTCTGTGTTGCCGGTCACAAAGGCCCGGTCGATCACCAGCTTGAAACCCGCAGGGATGGCAAGGGTTGCCGCGGAAGACATGGTGAGGCCCAGCAGAGCCAGGGCGATCTGGACCGGATAGGCGCTGGCATAGGTCCAAACCATGCGCAGGCTGCCCAATTTTTTGGCGGCAGGCGCGGTGGCTTGCGGCAAGCTGGTGCCAGCGCTGCTTTGCGAGGCGTCGGGGGCTGTTTCGCTCATGATCGGGCCCTAGCAGTTGCATGCAGAGCACTCAATCGTGGACCAGACCCGAACAGGGACGTCCATACCAAGGGTGCACTTGCCGCTTGCATGTTGCGGTGCAGCATGTCAGCATCGATGAAACGGATAGGCACCGACACAGGGCCGTCCTCGCAGGAAAGTTCGCATTGCCCATGCTCTATCACGCTTTTGACATGCAAAAGGCGCTGCTCGCCGGAGCAGGCCGCTGGGCCGATGCCAGCGCCCGCATTCTCGGCAGCAAGGCGCTGCCCTTCGCCTATTTCGGGGGAGGCCCTGTGCTTGCTTCGGCGCTCGAGGTGTTTGCCCATGCTGTTGAACCGCGCGGCAAACCCGCATTCGGCCTCGACCACACGGTCATTGAGGGCAAGGCCGTTCCCGTGCGTGAACAGTTGGTTGTCGAAAAGCCGTTCGGCAATCTGCTTCGTTTTGTCCGCGAAGGCCGCTCAGGCGACCCGAAACTTCTGATCGTTGCGCCGATGTCGGGCCATTACGCCACCTTGTTGCGCGGCACGGTCGAACGCATGCTGCCCAGTCACGACGTCTACATCACCGATTGGGCCGATGCAAAAATGGTTCCACGCTCGGCAGGTCGCTTCGATCTCGATGATTACGTCGACTATGTGATCGAATTTCTTGATGCGATTGGCCCGGGGACCCACGCCCTCGCCGTATGTCAGCCTTCGGTGCCGACCTATGCCGCGGTGGCGCTGATGAATGCCCAAAACCATCCCGCCACCCCGGTCACTCTCACCATGATGGGTGGCCCAATCGACACGCGCGAGGCGCCGACCCAGGTCAATAGCATGGCGGTCCAGCGTCCGCATGACTGGTTCGTCCACAATGTCATTGCCCGCGTGCCCAACTATTATCCGGGCGCGGGACGCAAGGTCTATCCCGGCTTCCTCCAGCTCACCGGCTTCATGTCGATGAATTTGGGTAACCACATGGTCAGCCATTGGACCATGTTCAATCATCTGGTTGAGGGAGATGACGACAGTTCCGATGTCATCAAGACATTCTACGACGAATATCGGGCCGTCTGTGACATGACCGCCGAATTCTACCTCCAGACTGTTGACGTCGTCTTCCAGCGTCATGCGCTGCCCAAGGGGGAGTTCACCCATCGCGGACTGCGCATCGACCCAGGTGCTATCAACAAGACGGCCATTTTGTGCATCGAGGGCGAGCGGGATGACATTTCCGGCATCGGCCAGACCAAGGCCGCGCTCAAGATCAGCACCGGCCTTACCGAAGATCAAAAGGCCTATCACCTCATCGAGGGCGCGGGCCATTACGGGATATTCAACGGCAGCAAATGGCGTGAACAGATCGCCCCGATTGTCGAAGACTGGATCCGTACCCACGGGGATTGATCAGCGACTGTTCCCGGCGAAAGCCGGGGCCCAGACCGTCTCTAGTGTGCCGTTCAGGCCACGCTTTCCTCGACCTGCATCGGCTGAGGGTTCTTTTGTGACCGCGCGACGGTCAGGCAACCGGCGACGATCATCACAGTACCCGCCACGGTCGTCCAAGTCAGTGCCTCGTCAAACACGATCCAGCCGAGGATCGCGGCCCAGATGAAGGCGGTGTATTCGACCGGTATGAGCACCTGCGCCTCGGCCCGGGCATAGGCCCAGCTCAGCAGCAGCAGCGAGACGATGGCGAGCGCCGCCGCGCCGATCAGCGGCACCCACTCGGCACCGTCAGGCAAGATCGCGAACCAGGGTGCGCCCAGCAAGAGCACCAGCGCCACCGTCAGCACCTGGAAAAAGGCAATTTCCGAAGGCTCGGCAAGCTGTGCCTGCTGTCGTGCCAGGATCAGGTTATAGGCGAACAGCACAGCTGAGCCGAACACCGCCAGCGCGCCATTCATCGCGTCGGCCGAATAATCGCCGCCGCCAAATTTGCCCGCCATGATCACCGCCACGCCGGCAATGCCCATGATCGAGGCAAAGATCGCCGCCTTGCCGATCGTCTCGCCCAACAGAACCGCCGCCAGATAGAGCGCAATCAGTGGCGCGATGAACGAAAGCGCAATCGCTTCTGCCAGCGGCAAATGCGCCAACGACCAAAAGAACAGCAGCGCCATCGCCGCCACGACCACGCCGCGCCAGATGTGCAGGCGCATTGCCGCGCGCGAAGGCCAACCCCGGCGGCTCACCGCATAGACCGCGCCACTCATCAGCACGCCCGCCAGGTTGCGCCACAGCAGGGCATTGTAGACGCCGATGCTCAGCACCAGCCCCTTCATCACCGCGTCCATCGCCGAAAACAGCGCGACGCCCAGGCAGGCGACGAGGAAGGCCAGCAATGTGATCGATCGGGGGGCACTCATGCTCCGGGTCATAGTCTTTGCACAGTCCTTGGCAACTGCCCGCAAATTCGGCAGCAATGCCAGTGCCTTGCCAATCAGTATTTGGTCGCAACCGCCATCGGGTATAGCCTGTCCGGGTTCGGTCGATCAGACTGTTGGGGGAGGAATGGACCATGGCTCACCGACTGACCCTGCTGGCAAGAATAGCCTTCGCCGGCTTCGCTGCGACACTGCTCGCCACGACGGCCATGGCGCAGACGGAGCCACCGCCACAGCCAGCCGCTCCGGCGGGCTCGTCCGGTGATGCCCGCAACGAGCGGACCGACAATCGCCCTACCGCGCCATGGCAGGATGCCGCTTTCCGCCGCCTGCTTAGCCCCGGTCTCGAAACCTTCGAAAGTGACAGCGATTTCCGCCGCTATGTCGCCCGCACCGAGGCGGCGCGGCGTCGTTGGGAACGGCGCTTTGGTGCCATCACGCCGCCGCCGGGTGTCCGCCCAGGCATCTTCGCCCTGCAGGACACGCCACCCGAATGCGGCCCGGATGATCCAGGCTGTCCCTCTGAAGAGGGGCAGGAGCAGGGTCAAATCATTGTTACCGGCACCCGCATCTCCGCCCCAGTGCAAAATGTCGCCACGCCCGTCACCAGCATCACCAATAACCAGAGCGCCAATGTCGACGAAGGCGACATCGTCAAACAGATCGGCAATTATCTCCTCGTCCTGCAGGATGGACGCATTTTCGCCGTCGACATTTCCGGCCCTCAACTGCGCCTTGCCGACCGCATCAATGTCTACCGCAATGCCGATGACGATGGCTGGTATGACGAGATGCTGGTTGAGGGGGATCGCATCCTCATCACCAGCTACAGCTATCAGGATGAAGCGACCGAAATCGCCGTCTTCCGGCTCGATACGGCAACGGGTCGCCTGTCCCGCGATGGCGCCTTCCTGATCAGCAGCGAGGATTATTACAGCAGCGACAATTATGCGACGCGCATCGTCGGTGACCGGCTGATCATCTACACCCCCTATGAGGCCGACGATGTCACCGACCGCTCGGGCCGCCCGCGTATCCGTCGTTGGATGACCGAGGCTGAGCGCAAGGAGCTGATCGACGGGGGCGCCGATGAGGATCGCGACGAACGCCTTGCCGGTCGCGCCATGCTCAGCGCCGATGAAATCCACCGCCCCGTGGTCCCCACCGTCGATCCCTATGTCCATAGCGTCACCATCTGTGACCTCGGAGAGTATCGCGCCGACCGCGTGCCCGGCTGCCGTGTCACCGCCTTCACCGGGCCGCGACAGGCGGAAATGTTCGTCACCCCGCGCGAGGTGTTCCTGTGGGTGGGTGCCGGCTGGGCGGAGTTCGATCGCGATTGGTACAGTGAGCGGAAGCCCTGTGCGGCTGGCCGTCCCGATCTCCGCAACCTGCCACCTGCGGCCGTCTATCGCGTGCCCATCACCGCCTCGACACTGGGCGTCGTGGGGGTGCGTGGCCGCCCGTTCGATCAATTCTCGATGGATATGACCGACGGCTATTTCCGTGGGCTCTGGTCGGTCAATGATGCAACATGCGACATTGAAGAACAGGATATTCCCGTCGCCTTCACCAACATCGCCCTGCGGGAATTCACCGAAACCTACACCGAACTCCGCGCCGCCCGCCATATTGCCGTGCCATCGCTTCGACCGGGGCAGGTACGCAACCGTTTTGCCGATGACTGGCTGGTCTATGGCTCGGGTGACTGGGGCTACCAGGCCATTCCCGAAGAGCCGCCCGCCGATGACACACCCGAAAAGGCCGCCTTGCGGGCTGCCGAGCGCGCCGGTTCTGTCGTTGTCCTGCCGGTTGATCGCCCGTCACAGGCGGTGGTTGTGCCGGTCGGCCACAATGTCATCCGCATTGATCGCGTTGGCCTCGATGGCATGATCGTCAACGGCTATCGCGACCATCAGGGGCTGACGATGTCGCTGATCCAGCTTGGCAATGTTCCCCACATCGCCACCAGCACCACATTGCTTGGCCGCTACGAAAGCGAAGGGCGCAGCCACGCCTTCAACAGCTCGGTCGGCCTTGACGGCAATGGCCTCGTCGGCGTGCCGACCATCGCGATGCCCTCCGGCCGCTATTTCTGGCGCAGCGAAACCTCGGACGTCAGTTTCGCCTCGGTGACGGGCGGCACAACGCGCAGCATCACCGATGCCGGCCTGCTCGTCTCGACCACAGTCGGGCGGGAGGAGCGCGCGCCTGATTATGAGTGCGAGGTCAGTTGTGTCGACTGGTACGGCAACAGCCGGCCGATCTTCACCGGCGGGCGCATTTTTGCGCTGATGGAAACCGAGCTGGTCGAAGGGCGTCTGGTCGATGGCCGCATGACCGAGGTGCAGCGCATAGACATGATCGCCCAACTCCCTCCGGGCCGGGAGGGTCCCGTCAAATAGCGGCCTCGCCGGTCATCACCGTCTGCCCTTCGCCATTGATCGCCGCCAGCGCCAGCCGGTCACCCTCGCTCCGTGCCGCCAGCGTCAGCGGTTCGCCGCAGAAGGCCGGTGATGCCCCCCGAAAGCTGAACTGGCGCACGGGGGCTCCCAGCACCGCCGTCGCATGATTGAGCAACAGCGTCGCGGTCAGCGGTCCATGTACCACAAGGCCCGCATAGCCTTCCTCGTCGCGCGCGTAGGGCAGGTCATAATGGATGCGGTGCGCATTGAAGGTGAGGGCAGAAAAACGCAGCAGTAGCGGCTCGCTGGGGACCAGCTTGCGCTGAGCGGGCCATTCCCCGGCGTCAACCGCGGCATCGCCAGTACGGGGCGCAAGGAATGCTGGCGCTGCACTGGTTGCCTCGCGATAGACGATGCTCTGCTTTTCGCGCACCGCCACGGCGTCGCCAACCCGCGTCACATGTTCGACGGTGACAAAGACAAGCTGCCCACTGCCACCACTCTTGGCGGTGATGTCGGCGATGGTCGATGTCCGCTCGACCTCGGCTCCCACCGCGATCGGCGCCAGGAATTCGACGCTGCTCGACGCCCACATGCGCCGGGGCAGGGGGATCGGCGGCAGGAAACTGCCGGCACTATCCCGGCGCGGGTGGCCATCGGGTCCCAGCTGCGCCGTCGCCGCCTCGGGCAGGCACAGGCACCAGTGGATACCGGGCAGCGCCGCATCGCGGGCCAGCGGCAGGTCGAGCGTTGCTGCGTGGCGCTGTGCCAGACCGGGCGTCAGCACATCGCGCTGCACCATGCCCTTGCCGATGAAGTCCTGCCACTCGCTCACATCAGTAACTCCGCGGCAGGCCCAGCACATGCTCCGCCACGAACGACAGGATCATGTTCGTGCTGATCGGTGCCACCTGATAGAGTCGCGTCTCGCGGAACTTGCGTTCAATGTCATATTCGGCGGCAAAGCCGAACCCGCCGTGCGTCTGGATACAGGCTTCGCCCGCTGCCCAGCTTGCCTCGGCTGCCAGCATCTTGGACATGTTGGCCTGTTCGCCGACATTCTCGCCCGCCTCATAACGGCGCAGGCCATCGAGCACCATCAGCTCCGCGGCGCGCATCTGGGCATAGGCGCGGGCGATGGGGAATTGCACGCCCTGGTTCTGGCCGATGGGGCGGCCGAAGAGCACCCGTTCCTTGGCATAGGCGCTCGCCTTGTCGATGAACCATTTGGCATCGCCGATGCACTCGGCAGCGATCAGCAGGCGCTCGGCATTCATGCCCGACAGTATATATTTGAAACCCTGCCCCTCCTCGCCGATCAGATTTTCCGCCGGCACCCGCATGTTGTCGAAGAAAACTTCGGTGGTGGCGTGATTCATCATCGTCTCGATGGGGCGGATGGTCAGGCCGTTGCCCAGCGCCGCCTTCATGTCGACGATGAACACGCTCAGGCCATCGGTTCGCTTGGCCGCCTGTTCGCGCGGGGTGGTGCGGGCCAGCAGGATCATCAGGTCGCTGTGCTCGGCGCGGCTGGTCCAGATCTTCTGCCCGTTGACGATATAGTCGCCGGTCGCCGGATCGAGTTTGGCCGTGGTCTTGAGGCTCAGTGTGTCGGTGCCGCTGGTTGGCTCGGTCACGCCAAAGGCCTGCAGCCGCAACTCGCCTGACGCGACCTTGGGCAGATATTTCGCCTTCTGCGCCTCGCTGCCATGGCGCAGCACCGTGCCCATCACATACATTTGTGCATGGCATGCCCCGCCGTTGCACCCTTGCGCCTGTATCTCCTCAAGGATGGCAGCGGCGGCGGAAATCGGCAGGCCTGACCCGCCATATTCCTCGGGGATCAATACGGAGAGGAACCCTGCCTGCGTCAGCGCATCGACAAATTCGCCAGGATAAGCCCGCTCGCGGTCCTTCGCCCGCCAATAGTCACCAGGAAATTGCTGGCACAGCTTGGCAACGGCCTCTCGGATTTCACTATATTCGGTCACGCATCAATTCCTGTCACCCAATTTGCCCTTGGCGATCACCTGCGCCTGTATTTCCGCCGCGCCTTCGAAAATGTTGAGGATGCGGGCATCGCACAGGATGCGGCTGATCTCATATTCCTGGGCATAGCCATTGCCGCCATGTACCTGCAGCGCGGCATCGGCATTGGCCCAGGCACAGCGCGCCGCCAGCAGTTTCGCCATGCCTGCTTCAATGTCGCAACGCTTGCCGCTGTCCTTCGCTCGCGCGGCCGCATAGGTCAGTTCGCGCGCCATCAGCATGTCGGCCTGCATCATTGCCAGCTTGTCGGCGACTCTGGGGAAACCGATGATCGGTTGGCCAAACTGCTTGCGGTCCTGCGCATAGGCCAGCGCGAGGTCAATTGCCCGCCGCGCCACGCCGACCGCGCGCGCCGCCGTCTGGATGCGCGCGCCCTCGAACGTGCGCATCAGCTGCTTGAAACCTTGCCCCTCCTCGCCGCCAAGCAGCGCGTCGGCGGGAGCCGCCATGCCATCGAACTGCAGCGCATATTCGCGCATCCCGCGATAGCCGAGCACTTCGATCTCGCTGCCGTTCATCCCCTGCGCCGGGAAAGGCTCGTCATCGGTCCCACGGGGCTTGGGCACCAGCAGCATCGACAGGCCGGCATAGCCCTTCACCTCTGGCCGCGTGCGAACCAGCATGGTCATCAGGTCGGACCGCGCGGCATGGGTGATCCACGTTTTCGCGCCGCTGATCGACCAGGTGCCATCGTCCCCGCGCGCCGCCCGCGTGGTCAGACTGCCGAGGTCAGACCCGACATCGGGTTCGGTAAACACTGCCGTCGGCAAAATCTCTCCAGAGGCAATACGAGGCAGCCACTGAGCCTGCTGTTCGCTGGTGCCGCCATGCAGGATCAGTTCGCCGGCAATTTCCGAGCGGGTCCCCAGCGATCCCGTGCCAATATAGCCGCGCGACAATTCCTCGGTGACGACACACATCACCAGCTTGCCGAGACCGAGCCCGCCAAACTGTTCGGGTATGCAGATGCCGAATGTGCCCAACTGCGCCATTTCTGCGACAAGCCCGTCGGGAATCAGATCGTTGGCGAGGTGCCAGCCATGCGCGTCCGGCAGGATCCGTTCATCGGTAAAGCGGCGATACTGGTCGCGGATCGTGTCGATCAATTCGTCGCCCAGCCGGTCGTCAAGGCCATTGCCATCGACCATGCACTGGACCAGCCAAGACCTGTGCTTGGCGCTGTTACCCTGGGTCAGCAACCAGTCGACCGCTGGTTCTTCTGCCAGCCGCCGCGCTGCTGCGCCGCTGTCCATATCAACCGGGCGGACGATCTCATTCTGGCCCATTGGCAGGCCGCCGGTCAGTTGGGCCAGTGTCTCGCTGATGCCGATGATCGCCACCAGCCATTCATGGGCATGGGCGCGATTGTCAGCCTCCGCAGACTGCAACCAGTCGAGCGTCGCGCGCATCGCCGCCACGCTGGTTTCGACCCAGGCATAGCCATGGGCGGCGCGCTGTTCGGCATCGAGGCTCCTGGCGGCAACCTTGGCCCGCACAGCTTCGCGCGCGTCGGCGGCATAACGCTCAGCCGCCACGACCGCCGGGACCAGCTGGTCCATCACCTCTATATCGATGCTGATGCGTTCGCTCTTGTCCCAGCCGCTCATGCCTGCGCCACCACGCCCTTGTCGATCAGCGCGGCAATAGCCCCGCTGTCGAGGCCCAGCCGATCGCTCAGCACCGCTTCGCTGTCGGCGCCGAGCAAAGGGGCAGGCCGAGGTTGGCCGCGCTCCATCTGTGGCACGGTCGCAAAGGCGCCGGCGGCGGGATAGTCAAAGCCGCTCGGGTTGGCCGTCCGGCCAAAGATCGGATTGCCGCCGACCAGTACGGGATCAACTGCCGCATCGGCCATTGTCTGATACGGGCCATAACATCCGCCGACAGCGTCAAACGCCGCCGCCAGATCGGCATAGGCCCATCCCGCCACCTTCGCCTCGACGAGCGGGAACAGCGCATCGCGATGCTCGAAGCGGACGCCTTCATCTGCGGCAAAGCTGACGCCGCGCGCCGCCTCAATGGCTGCCACTTCCTCAGCGATGTCGAGCACTTTGACCAGCCCCGTCCATTGCCGCGTGGTGATCGCCATGATCATCAGTCGTGTGCCGTCCCGCGTCACGAAATCGCGCCCGAACGCGCCATAAACCGCATTGCCCAGCCGTTCCCGGTTCGCCCCGGTGTAGAGCACTTCGGCAAGGCTGCCGAGGTTCGCGACGGTGCCGATGGCGACATCCGACAGCGGTACGCGCACTTCCTGCCCCAACCCGCTTGCATCCCGGTGCCGCAGCGCCGCCAGCATGGCAAAGGCGGCGTATGCCCCGGTCAGCAAGTCCCATGCCGGCAATACATGGTTGACGGGTTCCGGCCCTGCCCCAGTCAGGTCGGGGTAGCCAACCGCACTGTTCACCGTGTAATCGAGCGCGGGCGAACCATCCGCCATGCCCATCACCCGCACAGTGATCAGGTCCGGTCGCCCTGCTGCCAGCTTTTCGTGGGAGAGAAATCCCTCCACCGGAAAGTTGGTGACAAACTGCCCCGTCTTGCGGACCAATGCGGCAAGCAATTCCCGTCCTTCCGGGGCACCCAGGTTCAGCGCCACCGATTTTTTCGCCCGATTGAGATTCTCCCAATAGAGCGACTTGCCGTTGTCCGCCTTGGGCCATCGGTTGAAGTCGGGTCCGCCGCCGATCTGATCAACGCGGATCACCTCCGCCCCCATCTGCGCCATATAGAGGCCAGCAGTAGGGGAGGCGACGAAGGAGGAGGCCTCGATAACGCTCAGGCCGGTGAGGAGGGGGTACATCTCAGTATCCGTCCGTCATGACCACACATTCCCGGTCGCGGCAAATTCGCGCAGCATATGCTTGGCAATCTGCAACTGCATGATCTGGGTCGTGCCCTCATAGATGCGCAGGATGCGGGCATCGCGGAAGAAACGCTCGGCCTCATATTCGGCGAGGTAACCCGCCCCGCCATAGACCTGCACTACCCGGTCCACCACGCGGCCTGCGGTTTCGGATGCGAACATCTTGGCCGCTGCCGCCTTGCGGACGATATTCTCACCCCGGTCCGCCCGCGCACAGGCGTCGGCAATCATGCATTCGGCGGCGTACAGTTCGGTGTCGCTATCGGCCAGCATTGCCTGGATCAGCTGGAAATTGGCAATCGGCTCGCCAAAGGCCTTGCGCTCATTGGCATAGCGCACCGCGGTGTCGAGCGCCCGCCGGCCCAGGCCGACCGACATGCCGGCGACTGACAGCCGCCCATTGTCGAGGCTCTGCATGGCGATCTGGAATCCTCGACCCTCCTCGCCACCGACCAGTGCGTCGCCGGGGATCTTCACATCGTCCATGATGACATCGGCGATATGCGCTCCTGTCTGCCCCATCTTCTTGTCAGGGCTGCCAATGCTGATGCCGGGCGTCGTCATATCGACGATGAAGGCAGAGACATGGGCGTTCTTGGGCAGCGCTTCCTTGCTGGTCCGCGCCATGATCAGGCCGATCTTCGCGTGGGGACTGTTGGTGATGTAGCGCTTGGTGCCGTTGAGCCTGTAGCCATTGCCGTCCCGCACAGCCATTGTCTGCATTGCGGCAGAGTCAGAGCCTGACCCTGGTTCAGTCAGGCCGAAACAGGCAATCTCGCCCGATGCGATGCGCGGCAACCATTGCTCGCGCTGTTCCGGCGTGCCGAAATTCTTGATCGCGCTACCGGTCATGCCGACGTTGATTGACATGGTCGACCGATAGGCAGGCGCCGCATAGGACAGCTGCTTGACCGTCTCTATATATTGGCTGACATTCATGCCCGCCCCGCCAAACTCTTCGGGGATGGTGATGCCAAACAGACCCATCTCGCGCATCTCCTGCAAGATGGTCTCCGGAATCCGGTCATTGGCAATCACATCGGCTTCTGCCGGGATCAACCGTTCGCGCACATAGCGCTTCAGCTGGTCGATGAAGGCTTCAAAGACGTCGGCGTCCATTCCGGGATTAAGCATCGGACAATCCTACAATAGCGATGGATGAAACGTTGGAATTGGGCATCCCGCCCAGATTGTGGCTCAGCGCGAATACCGGCTGCTTGGCCCGCTGCCGTTCACCGGCGCGGCCCAGCAGCTGCAGGTAATTCTCATAAATCATGCGAAGGCCTGATGCGCCGATCGGATGGCCGAAACATTTCAGCCCTCCGTCAATCTGGCAGGGGACCTGCCCGTCGGCGTCGAAAAAGCCGTCGAGCACGTCTTTCCAGCCCTCTCCCTCTTTGGAAACGAACAGATCCTCCATCGTCACCAGCTCGGTGATCGAGAAACAGTCGTGCACTTCCATCAGGCTCAACTGCTCGCGCGGATTGGTTATGCCCGCTTCGTCATAGGCCTTGGCGGCGGCGACGCGGGTGGTATGGAAATAGCTGCCGTTCCAGCCCGATCCTTGCGCTTCCCAGCCGTTCGAGCTAGCGATCTGCAGCGCCTTGACCGTCACAATGTCGGTCTTGCCCAGCGACCGGGCGATTTCCGGCGTCGTCACAATCGCACAGGCGGCCCCGTCGCTGACACCGCAGCAATCGAACAAACCGAGCGGCGCGGCGATGGTCGGCGCGTTGATCGCTTGTTCCATGGTAATGGCATTGCGCAAATGCGCCTTCGGGTTCTTCGCTCCATTGGCGTGGCTCTTGACCGAGACATGCGCCATCGCCTGCTTGAGGTCATCGGGCGACACGCCATGCTGCGCGCGATAGGCGGCGGCGAGCTGGGCAAAGTTGCCGGGAGCTGATCCGGTGATGCCGATCATGTCATGCGTCGTGCCGCGCGTCCGCACCGGCAGGCCACCATAGCCCGTGTCCTTCAGCTTCTCGACACCCATGGCCAGCGCAATGTCCGCGGCACCCGACGCCACGGCATAGACCGCGCCACGAAAGCTCTCGGTGCCGCTGGCGCAATAATTCTCGACCTTGGTCACGCCGATGTCGTTGAGCCGCAGCGCCACCGACAGCGGAATGCCCGACGGGCCGATATTGACCGCGTCAAACGCCGCACCCAGCCAGGCCGCGTCGATCTGGCTGGTTTCGATGCCGGCATCGGCAATCGCTTCCTCATAAGCCTCGACCATCAACTGGTCGGCGTCCTTGTCCCAGCGCTCGCCGAATTTGGCGCAGCCCATGCCGAGGATGGCGACCTTGTCCTTGATACCACGTGCCATGTGTCGTCTCCTCAGTGGGCCGGGGCCGCCTTCCAGAAATAGCGGCGGAAATGCCGTTGCTCGTCCATCGATTTGATGCGGAACATCATGCGCAATTCCTTGCCGACCTCCAGCGCATCGGCCGGCATGTCGATGAACTGCGCCATCATGCGCCCACCGCCCTCAAATTCGATATTGCCATAACAGTCAGGTGGCTCGGGCGAGAAGGCGAGCACATCGGCGGTATAGGTCATCACCCGCGCCGGAATCTCGGCCAGCGGATAATCCTCCTGCGTGCGGACGCCATGGTCATTGGGGTTGACGCTGATCTCGGTCTTGGGGAACTGCACCGTGCCGGTCTTGGTGCATCGGCCTCCGACCAGACCCATCACCGCCTTGCGGTTGCGCCACATCGCGGTCAGCGCGGTCTTGCTGTCGAACTCGGCGCGCGCGCCTTTCTCCAGCGGCACCAGACCGCGGTGGAACAGATATTTCATGTAATTGTCGCTTGCCTGCCGACGTGCCAGCCAGCCAGACACGCCAAGGCGGGGTTTGGCCGAACCGATCGCGCCCGTTGCTTCGAACAGGAGCACGTCACAGCCCTGACCAAAACCGATCAGGCACAGGATATCGCCTGTCCTGGCCTTCTCCAGCGTCGCGGTAAGCATCAGCGTCGCCTGCGCCGCCCCGGCATGGCCAATGGCCGCTCCCAACGTGTCGGCAATCGCTTCGACCGGGATGCCCGCTTGCTTGGCCAGCATTTCGGGGACGCCACGCACAGCAATCGGTGCGATGAAGTGGTTGACCTTGTCGCCCTGGATTCCCGCCTTGGCCAGTGCGTCGCGGATGGCCGGGACGGCGATCTTGCCAAAGCCCTCGTCACGCACCCAACGCGCTTCCCAGTCATAATCGGCGTTCTCGCCTGTCTCGCGGAAATGGTCGACGAAATCGGCAGTGACGCTGTGGCTGGCGATCAGCCGCGCGATCCCCGCCCCCGGCCCGACCAGCAGCGCCGCTGCCGCATCACCCGCCAGCATCTCGCGTTCTGAGGCGGGATTGGGCACCAGCCGCTCCGCCGCCAAATGCAGCGTGCGCTTCCCCGCCGCCGCAGCATCAAGCGCCGCGATCAACGACGAGGTTCCCGCCCGCTGGCTGCCACCCGCATCAAGCGCGCCCGTCGTATCGTCGAGGTTGAGCGCCTCCTTGACCACGCCCGTATTCTGCCGGTCGGCAAAGACATGGGTGGTCGATGCCAGCGTGATGCTATCAACGCTCCGTTCGCCCTCGCCCAGCATGTCGCGCGCGGCCTCGACCGCCATGGTGATGGGGTCCTCGTCCCAGCTGCCAACCGCCTTCTCGCCCTTGGCGAGGCCTTTCAGTCCGCCAGCGAACCAGCCATTGGCGGCATGGATCGCACTGCGTTGCAGCCGGGTAATCGGCACATAGGCGCCAAAGCCGTGCAGTCCGACGTCGCTCATCTCATCCAATCTCCGCATAGCCATTGGTCAGCACCACAAGGTCACGCTCGACCACTCTAGAACGAAAGGCAATGCGTCCCGCGCCCTCATCCCAAATGTCGGTGGCAATCGTCTCGCCGGGATAGACGGGTGAGGAAAAGCGCACGTCCATGCGCTTCATCCGCGCCGGATCATTGCCGCAGCGTGCGTTGAGAAGCGCCCGCCCGACCACGCCATAGGTAGCGAGGCCGTGTAATATCGGCCCCTTGAAGCCGGCTCCTGTCGCCACGTCAGGGTCGATGTGCAGCGGATTGAGGTCGCCCGACAGGCGATAGATCAGCGCCTGATTGGCCGCCGTCGTCAGTGTCACGGTTGCATCTGGCTGGCGGTCGTTGGGCAAGGGGTGCGGGGCAGGGGCGCCCTCGGCGCTGCCGCCATAGCCGCCGTCGCCGCGCAGGAATGTCGTCGCCCTGCTGGTGGCGAGGTGCGTCCCCGCGCTGTCGCGTATCTCACGCGTTACCAGCGCAATCGCGCCCTTTTCCGCGCCTTTGTCGAACAGCGCCTCGATCCGCGTCTCGCCGATGATCTCCCCTTCGACCGGCAGAGGGGCGTGAAGGATGGTAGATTGCTCACCATGCAGCACCTTTTGCCAGGTCACGCCCAGCGCCGGGTCGCGCCAGATGAAGCCCGGATAGCCCAGCACCACTGCCATCGTTGGCAGCGCCTTCAGCCGTTCTTCAAAGACAAAGTCCAGCTCGTCCGCCCCCACGCCCAGCGCGTAAAGTGCCGTATCCCGCGCGGTGAGCGTCTGCCGGGTGATGATCGGCGGCATGGTGAGGAGGTGTTGCGGGTCAATCATGGCTACCCTCAAATCGGATCATAACCGAACACATCGCCCGACCGTTCCGCAGGATTGGCAAAGCTCCCGCGCACCGCGGGCAGGAATTCCTCGGCGATGCTCTGGGCCGTCCAGCCCTCGCTCTTGTGCATGGACCGGATCGGGCGCGGCTTGGAAAAGAGGAAAATCTCGTTCTTGCGCACACCGAACACCTGGTTGGTGACCTCCTTCGACGCGTCGGAGGCGAGGAAGGCGACCAGCGGCGCGATCTTGTCGGCGCTCATCGTCTTCATCCGCTCGATGCGCTGCGCCTCTGCCTCATTGGTTGCCGGGATGGTAGCGATCAGGCGGCTCCACGCAAAGGGCGCGATGCAGTTCGACCGCACCCCGGCCCGGGCCATGTCGAGCGCGATGCTCTGTGACAGGCCGACGATGCCCAGCTTGGCCGCACTGTAATTGGCTTGGCCGAAATTGCCGATGAGGCCGCTCGTTGAGGTGAAGTGGATGAAGCTGCCCGACCCCTGATCGCGGAAGTAGGGGGTGGCTGCCTTGGACACGTTGAAACAGCCGTTGAGGTGAACGTCGATCACCGCGTTCCAATCCTCATGGCTCATCTTGTGCCAGATGCGGTCGCGCAGGATGCCGGCGTTGTTCACCACCGCGTCAATCTGGCCAAAGGTCTTGACCGCATCCTCGATGATCGTCGCTGCGCCTGCCGGGTCGGCCACACTTGCGCCGTTGACGATGGCCTTGCCACCGGCTGCGATGATGTCGTTTACCGTTTCCTGTGCCGGGGACAGGTCGGCACCCTCCCCATCGGCGCTGGCACCCAGATCGTTTACCACGACATTCGCACCTTCCTTGGCGCACAGCAGGGCGATTTCTCGCCCGACCCCGCGACCGGCACCCGTCACCGCCACAACCTTACCCTGCAATTGCCCAGCCATCTCGTTCTCCCGCATGCGAGTCTTGTCTCTCATTCATGCCGTAGCGCAGTGCTGCCCGTTTGTTCAAGATAGAGAATTGCCATTCACCATTGTGAATGGTAATGGAGCGCAATGGCACCCCGACCACCCACAAAAGTCCCCTCTGTCTCGCACTCTATTTCGATCCTGCGGCTGCTCGGGAAATCGGGCGAATCCATGGGGGTGACCGCCATCGCGAGGGCCCTCGACCTGAGCCCGTCGAGCACCTTCAACCTCGCCCGCACCTTGGTCGCCGAAGGGCTGGTTGATTTCGACGAGGCCACCAAAACCTATCGCATCGGCCTCGGCTCGATCGACTTCGCCCGCATGGCCCTGCGCGGTGATACGATGGTTGCGGCGCTGCGTCCTGTGATGGAACGGTTGGCCGAACGGCATGATGCCGCCATTGGTCTCTGGCGGGCCGCTGACAGTGGTCGCCTGCTGCTGCTCGCACTGGCCGAAAGTGAAGCCGCCACCCGCATCCACATGGCTGTGGGGCAGCGCCAGCCGGTCGGCGCCGGCTCGACCGGCCGGGCCCTCCTCGCCGCCCGCGCTGCCGATGCTACCACCTTGCGCGCTGCCCATGCCGGCGTGCGCTGGCCGTCGGCGCTTGATGCCGATAGCTACGTCTCACAGGTGCATGAGGCCGCACGGCTTGGCTATGCCGTTGACGACCAATGGCTCAACCCTGGCATCGTGACGGTCGCCGCCGTGGTGCCAGAACCGGGTGCCCCACCACGCTACTGCCTGTCGGCGTCGCTGTTTGCCGGCCGGCATGATGCGTCAGGGGTCGCCGCTATTGGCCGGGACATCATGGCCGAAGCACGGACTGCGGGACAGGAGAGGGAGTGACGATGAGCGACACCTTGTTGATCGAAAAGCGCGGCGAGATAGAGATTGTCACGCTCAACCGGCCCGATGCCCTCAACTCGCTCAACGCCGAGCTGACCCAAGCCCTCAATGACTATTTCGGCGGCTTGGCCGAACGGCTCGACGTCCGCGTGGTCATCCTGAGGGGCGCCGGACGCGCTTTCTGTGCCGGTCTCGACATCAAATCCTCGATGGATGGCAAGTCCAGCGACGAAACCCCGGTCCTGCGCACGCTGCGCACCCAGACCAATATCGGCAACATCTATCGCAAGATGCGCGCCTGCCCCCAGCCTATCATTGCGCTTGCCCAGGGCGCGGCCTGTGGCGGCGGCCTGTCGCTGTTGCTCGCCAGCGATGTCCGTATTGCCGCACCGTCGCTCCGCGCCAATGCCGCCTATATCAGGATCGGCCTTGGCGGCTGCGACATGGCGTCGAGCTACTTCCTCCCGCGCCTCGTCGGTGCCAGCCTCGCGTCGGAAATGATCCTCACCGGCCGCTTCATCCACGCCGACCGGGCGCTCAGCTCGGGTCTGGTCAGCGATGTGGTCGACGAGGACAAGCTGCTGGAAGCCGGTCTCGCTCTGGCTGACGAAATGCTCCTCACCGCCCCATGGGGCTTGCGCCTGTCGAAACAGGCGCTCGGCCTCGCCATCGACGCCCCCAGTCTAGAAGCCGCCATGGCGGTCGAGGACCGGCAGCAGGTCGTGCTCGGCGCAACGCAGGACCATATCGAGGCGATGACCGCCTTCCTCGAAAAGCGCCGCCCGACCTACAGCGGCCGCTGAACGGAGAACCCCATGTCCCTTGTCACCATCACCCGCGACGGACCGGTTGCTATCGTCACCCTCAATCGCCCCGAGGCGATGAATGCGCTTTCCAAGGCACTCCGCGCCGACCTCGCCGCCGTCATGCGCGCAGTTGAAGCCGACGACAGCGTGCGCGCCATTGTGCTCACCGGCGCGGGTGAACGCGCCTTCACCGCCGGCCTCGACCTCAAGGAACTGGGGGCTGATACCAGCAATCTCGGTGCCGCCAACGCAACCGAGGCCGAAGCCAACCCGGTGCTCGCCATCGAAAGCTGCACCAAACCGGTGATCGGCGCAATCAACGGTGTCGCCATTACCGGCGGCTTTGAAGTCGCCCTTGCCTGTGACGTGCTGATCGGCTCGACCAACGCCCGCTTTGCCGACACCCATGCCCGCGTTGGCATCATGCCGGGTTGGGGCCTGTCGCAAAAGCTGTCGCGGACCATCGGCATTTATCGGGCCCGCGAATTGTCGCTGTCGGGCAATTTCCTTGACGCGGCGACGGCTGAGCGCTGGGGCCTGCTCAACCGTATCGTCGCCCCGGAGGAGCTGTTGCCCACTGCGGTCAGGCTGGCTCAGGACATGGCTACGGTCGAGTCCCATATGAGCCGGGCCTACAAGCAACTGATCAACGCCGGCTATGCCACCAGCTTTGGAGATGGCATGGCGCTTGAAGCAAGGCTGTCCCGTGAAGCCAACAGCCAGGTCGAGGCGGGTGATGTGGAAGCGAGGCGCAAGGCAGTCATGGAGCGCGGTCGCGAACAGGGCTGATCCGCGCCAGTCGGCTTTCACAATTGCAGCGTTTCCTGGTCGAGGTTACACCCTTGGGATGGCTGTCCTGATGGGGAAGGGTGAGCATGCGCAAATCGGTTTTGCTTCTGGTGCTGTTTTTGACTGCCTGTGGACCAGCGGAACGGAGATCAGATGGGCGCGGCGAAAGGGCTGGCGACAACACGAGCGCAGACCGGAACGAGTCCGCTCCTACCCCTGCTGCCCCTGACCTTTTTTCAGGCATGTGGCGATGGAGCACCGTCAACTATCAGTGCCACCCCAACTATCAGTGTCGGTTCAGCGGGACATTCCTCATTTCACCGGGTCAGCAGACCGATCGCTACGATGTGTCCCTCAACATAACCCAAGTCGACAGTCCCGGCACCATTGTCGAGCGGCAGGGGGAAGCTGAACAGGACTGCGTGGGCATCCGAACGGGGAGCAGACTCTCCATGCAATGCACAGTGGATCGGGCCAGATACCCGACATGGTCACCCGATGACTTCACCTTTGAGGTCAGTCCCGATGGTCGCAGCCTGACCGGCTTCATGCTCGGCGACCCTCCGGCAGACATCACCGGGACCAAATTATAGTCCCACCCTACTCCGCCAAAAAATCCCGCACCGTCGTCATGAAGCGGTCGAACTGGTCGTGATGCAGCCAGTGCCCCGCATTCGCGAACTCGACCACCTGCGCATTGCTGAAATGGGCGATACGCCCGTCCTTCTCGGGATTCGACGCCCAGCTGTCTGCCCCATAGAGCAGCAGGGTGGGACACGTTATGGCTGACCAGATTTCAGTCAACTGTTCAAATGGCAGGTCGAACACTGGCCAGACGTTAAGATAATTGTCGAATTTCCAGCTCCAGCTACCGTCCTCGTTGCGGCTCACGCCATGCACCGTCAGGTGCCGTGCCTGCTCGTCGTTGAGATGCTTGTTCTCTTCCTTCATCCGGGCATAGGCGGCCTCGATTGTCGGGTAACGCCGTACCTGTCGCTGGGCCGCTGCCCGCTTGTCCTCGATCCATTTCCTGAAGCGCTGCCGGGTGCCCGCTGCTTCCCGTTCGGCCCGGACGGCCGGTGACGGTCCCAGTCCCTCGATACACACCAACTTGGCGACGTTTTCGGGGAAAAGGCCGGTGTAGCGACTTGAAATATTGCCGCCGAGCGAATGGGCGATGATCGTAACCGGTGCGAGATCAAGCTGATGAACCAACTGTGCCAGATCATAGACGAAGGCGTCCATCGGATAATTGCCGTCCGGTGCCCACTGGCTGTCACCATGGCCCCGCAAGTCTGGACAGATAACATGCCAATCCTGCCGCAATTCCTGCGCTACCCAATCCCAGTTGCGGCAATGATCACGCCCGCCATGCACCAGCAATAGGGGCGGCGCGTCGGGGTTGCCCCAATCAGCATAATGCAGCCTGAGCCGTTGGGAGACATAGCTGTGGGATGACGGGCCAGTGAGCAGCGGGGAAAGGGATTCTGACATGAAGTCACCCTGTCCCGACAATTATTTTGCCGCAAGAGGAAAGCCCCGTCGAATGTTTACCAACTGGTTACGAATGCCCTGCCATGCCGCCAAAATGCCGCAGGGAAAACAAACCGAACACGTCAGCACATCTGCGCCCAAATCCTTGAGCCAATGGATGAAACTGCTTCGCACGCTTTGGCTTGGCGACAAGCGCCCATCGCGCTTTGAGACCCGGCTTGAAAGGCTGTCGCGTCACCGTGAGGAAAGCGCCGCCGAAACCAAGGTGCGCATGATCAAGAATACTGCAACGGCACGCTGGTGGCGGCGGTTCCGGTAGTCGGCACTGGCCGGCTACCAGGCCCCACTGTGCATCAGCCATGTGCTCCGAAATGATTGGCTATGGCAGTGCCGATACGCAGACACAGGGCATATGCCCGTTCCATGGGTTCGATATAGTGGCGCTGGATTCCAGCATAGGCCTGAACTTCACCATCGGGATAATCGGTGGGTTCATCGATATGGAAGTCGCTTATCGCCGGGCCTGATACGGGATAGGCACGACGCAGTTGTGCCAGCGCCTCTTCGATGCGCAGAGAAAAGACCATCGCCAAGACATCATCACGACTGATGTCGTTGGATCGGGAAAAGGCCGGAATCTGGACCGCCAGCAGGAACATGTGCTGCATCAGGGCCAGTCGCATCGCGTGGAGCAGGCCAATTGAACGGCGCCGCTCCTCACGCAGTGGATCGGGCTGATCATCTGGTAAGCGGGCCAACAGGCGATGCAGCTTGAGGCCATCGATACGCAGTCGGCTTGCCAGTCGGCGGAATGCCCCTGTTCGGTCATCGCCGACCAGATGTTCGGCAAGCGCCAGACAACCATTCTCCAGTTGAGGTTCGGTGCCGCGATAGGGGCGGCTTGCCCAATAGGCACTGTTGAAAAGTTCGCCATAGGCTGCAACAGATTTGATGCTGGCGAGGGCGTTTGAGGCGCGGATCATGCGCATCAGCTGCATGGCGCGTGGGCTATCTGCAATCAGCGCGGTGATCGCTTCCAATTCCTCGCTTGCCGCCGTGCCTGTCCCGCCGAGGATGTTCACCGGATAACCTAGCTGTTGCAAAACCGCATTGTGTGGAATTGCGCGTATCTGACGCAGGCTCATTTCCCGGTCTGCGGCAAGGTCAGACTGGCGGCGCGATTTGCGCGAGCCAGTTTCGTTCAGCAGGCCAAGTCCAAAGGCAGTGATAGCCCGGGCATAGCTGCGCGAAGCGAGGAAATCGCGCTGCATCCGGCGTATGCCGCGATAGAAATCGAGGCTCAGGTCGGTGCGGCTATAAAAGGGGTCATCTTGTGCTGCGGCTGGCTGGCTCTCAACTTCAGCTATGCGCGTCAGTGTCGCCAGCGCCAGCAACGGGTTGCGGAACGGCAGGAAGCCATCGCCACCCTGGAAACTGATTTCCGGTTCCAGCACGATGCCATGCGTGGCAAAGCGGTTCCTGGCCCACAGGCTCATCGGATATGTGAGCCGATCGGTCATGGTTGCCGGGTGCGCTCCTCGCCCCATTGACTCGCCATGCGTATTGAAAATCAGCGCGGCGACGTCAGACAGTCCATGCGCCTTCATCGCATCGGCTAGACGCCCATGCAGCCGCTCGATGGCGAGAGCCGCCGGTAACTGCCCGACAAAGCGCCCCGCGTCCGAGAAGCCGGTCTGGATCGATACCCTGCCTCGCGCCCTCACATAGGCCTGATAGGCCGGCTCCCTGAGCAGAGCGTCGAGGAAGCGACCGCCATGTTCCATTGCGCTCTCGGTTTCGAACAATGGCGACACATCGACCTTGTCGGCGATACCGAACAGACGTGCAAAATAGAGAGCGGCGAGCACCGTCTGCGGCTCTTCGCATTCGGCAATGAGCATCCGGATGGGCGCGTCGCCATCGATATGGCGGATGATCTGGGCCATCGCCAGGAACTGCCGGACCGCCGTCGTATTTTCGATCGCCAGCGCGGCAAAGTTGCTGCGCAGTGGCTCCACGGTGGCCAACAGGTCGCGTAGCCGCGCCAGCGCAGTGCCGCTGGCCAGATCAAGCTGGTTGTCTGGGTCGATCCGCCGCCGGATCGCATTGAGCAATTGCGCGCTGTTCACTCGGAAATGGATCCAGCCCATGCCGAGCCCGTCGGCCCGCATCGCCGCGGCTTGTGTCAGCAAAAGCAGCGCATCGCCTTCCTCTGCCTCGCCCGCCAACGCCTCTATCGCCGTAATCACTGGCTCCAGCGATGCCAGCTTGCTCGCCCGATCCGCCGTCAGTTGGTTGGCCGCGTCCGACAGGGCTTCGGGGCTGTCGAAGTCGCCGGCAAACAGCGCCGCCATCGCACGCGCATCCTCTTCAGCTGCCACCAGGGTCGCGCGCACATCTTTCGTCGCCGCGACACTGGCCAGCGCCGTGGCATAGCCCGCCAGCCGTTCGGCTTTTTCAATCAACCGGTGGCGGATGCTGGTTGCCCAGCCGATGTCGGTCCGCCCGTCCATGTCATAACCGACCCATGTCGCGAAACGGAACGGCAGCGGCTTAAGCTTGCGCCAATGGGCTGGCCAGGCCTTGGCCGCCACCGACAGGATGGTGGTAACGATCCGGTTACGTGCCGCCTGCGCTTGCCGCATCGCGTCGAGTACATCGCCATGCTCACTAGCCAGTGTCACCGGCGCCCGCGTCGTGTTGATCACGCACATTGCAGGGCCGACATCGTCCTGGCTTGCCGCCATGGCCACTGCATCAGCCTCGTCAGCGGTCAGAAGAAATGTCGGGTGACCGGTGAAAACAATATGCTGCAACGGGCGTGACCAGCGCGCGGCAAAGGCGGCAAAGTCTCCGTCCGCTGCGCTTGCCTCAACCAGCGCGACGATCCGCTGCTCGTTTTCTGCTGCATCCATCGGCGCGAGCAGGGCGTTGAGTCGGTGGGCCCGGCTCTGCAGGGCCTCGCAGCCCAACTCCTCGACCATTTTGGCCATGTCGTCGAGCGACAAGACCCCGGACTCCAGATCGCGTGAGAGATCGAGCCCCATCTGGAACACCGGGTTGAACAGCGGCGTTTGTGCCGTCAGCTTGTGCAATTCGCCCAGTCGCTCGCGCAGCCGCCCGGTCATTCGCCTTCTCCTAGTCCCTCGTCAGCGCCGCCGCTGCCCGTGCCGCAGCCTCGATCGCCGCCACATCGGGCGCCCCGCGCTTGACCAGCCAGCTGCCGCCGACACACAGCACCTGCTCGATCGCCAGCCAGTCCGAGGCGTTGTCGAGTGTGATGCCACCGGTCGGACAAATCCGCACGTCGGAAAACGGGCCCATCAGAGCCTTTAATGCCGGCCGTCCGCCGCTGGTTTCTGCAGGGAAAAATTTGAAGTGCCTCAGGCCTCGGTCGAGTCCGCGCATCATGTCGCCGGCATTGGCCGTGCCCGGCAGAAAAGGAATGCCGCTTTCCACTGCCGCCTTGCCCAGCGGTTCGGTCAGGCCGGGCGAAACGATGAATGTCGCTCCGGCATGGATCGCCGCGTTGAGGTCCTGCGGATTGAGCACCGTCCCGGCACCGACAATTGCGCCGGGCACAGTCTTCATCGCCGCAATCACATCAAGCGCCGCTGCCGTCCTCAACGTCACTTCGAGCACCGGGAGCCCGCCGCGCACCAGCGCCTCGGCTATCGGTACCGCATGGGCGACGTCGTCGACCACCAGGACCGGAATCACCGGGGCAGTCAGCATGATCTGTTCAATCGCGGCGGTCATGGTTCAGCCAAAATCCCGTGCAAAGGCAGCCGCCGCGCCAAACAGGCCGGGCTGCGGATGAGTGATGAGTTTGACGGGGAGCGAGGCCATCAGTCCCTCGAACCGCCCCTTGGCGCGGAACCGGTCGGCAAAGCCCGATTGCACCAATATGTCCTTGATCCTGAGGCCGAGCCCGCCGGCGATGACCACGGCGCCGCCCCCCTGGGCCAGCGCAATGTCGCCAGCCACGCTGCCCAACGCCATGCAGAAACGGTCCACCGCCGCCGTCGCCAGACTGTCGCTGCCTTCGAGCGCGAGCGTCCACAGCGTCTTGTCGTCCATTGCATGGACCGCACGGCCCTCTATCGCCGCCAGCGCCGCATAAATGTCAGGCAAGCCGGGCCCCGACACGATCCGCTCGACCGATACCCGGCGATACCGCTGTCGCAGCGCTTTCAGAAGTGCATCCTCGATGGAATCCAATGGGGCGAAATCGATATGCCCTCCCTCGGTCGCCTGCACATGATAGCTGCCGTACCCGCGCCAGATGTGCGCGACACCCAGCCCGGTCCCCGGTCCTATGATCGAAATGGTGCCGCTGTCGGGCAGGTCGT
This sequence comes from Sphingomonas lacunae, assembly GCF_012979535.1. NCBI lineage: Bacteria > Pseudomonadati > Pseudomonadota > Alphaproteobacteria > Sphingomonadales > Sphingomonadaceae > Sphingomonas > Sphingomonas lacunae. Next base: position 605,304 of record NZ_CP053015.1, on the reverse strand, counting down.
CCTCCGGCCCGGTTAGGTGGACAAAATGCTCGCTGCCCGCCTGCGCCACCGCATGGCCAACCGCTTCGAAATCATTGATCAGCACATGCCGGTCGACGCCGAGCTTTTCATTGACCAGCGCCGGACGGATGATCCACGGATTATTGGTCAGCTTCAGCACGTCGCCCCGCACCGGGCAGGCGATGGCAATGGCGGCAGCGCGGGGCAGGGCGCCGCCGACCTGCCGGCCGAAATCCTCCCACGCCGTCTGCAAACTGGCATGCTCGGCGGTCTTCAGCGTCACGGCCTCGCCAAGTGAGATCACCCGCCCGCTATCGATTTCAGCCAGGGCAAAGCGCGCGTGGGTTCCGCCAATATCGACTGCAACAACCGTCTCACTCATGCCAGCTCACCCCATCGCGTTCGGCCAGCGCCACCGCGGCCGATGGTCCCCAACTGCCGGCTGTATAGCCCTTGGGCTTGAGCGCCGCCGCATCCCAACCGGCACGGATGCCGTCGATCCAGGTCCATTGCGCCTCAACCTCGTCACGCCGGACGAACAATGTCTGGTCGCCCTCGATCAGGTCGAGCAACAGCCGTTCATAGGCGATGCGCTTTTTTGGCCCGGCAAAGGCATCGGGCATCGAAATGTCGAGTGGCACCTCGCGCAGGCGGATGCCGCCCCGGTCAAGCCCCGGCACCTTGGCCATCACCGACATGCGGATGTTCTCTTGCGGCTGGATGCCGATGATCAGCCGGTTGGGCTGGGCCGCCGCCCCCGATGCGGCAAAGATGCTGTGCGGCACCGGCTTCAGCTGGATGACAATCTCGGTCTTGCGTTCGGGCAGGCGCTTTCCGGTCCTCAGGAAGAAGGGCACGCCCTTCCACCGCCAATTGTCTATATGCGCCTTGATCGCGACAAAGGTTTCGGTGTCGCTGTCCTTGCCCAGTTCCTCGTCATATCCGGGCACCGCCGCGCCCTTGATCGCGCCGGCGCGATATTGGCCGGTAACGCTGTCGCCGTTGCCCAGCGCGCGCAGGTTGCGCAGAACCTTGACCTTCTCGTCACGGATGGCGGTCGCGTCGAACTTGGCCGGCGGTTCCATTGCCACCAGCGCCAGCAGTTGCAGCATGTGGTTCTGCACCATGTCGCGCAGCGCCCCGGCGCCATCGTAGAACCCGACGCGCCCTTCCAGGCCCACAGTCTCGCTGACCGTGATCTGCACATGGTCGATATGCTGGGCGTTCCACAGCGGCTCGAACATGATGTTGGCAAAGCGCAGCGCCAGCAGGTTCTGCACCGTTTCCTTGCCGAGATAATGGTCGATGCGGAAAATCCGGTCCTCGGGGAACACCGCCGCCACCGCATCATTGATGAAGCGGCTCGACTCCAGATCGGTACCCAGCGGCTTTTCGAGGCCGATGCGCACCTTGTCCCCGGCGAGGCCCGCCTTGGCGAGGCCGGCAATGGTCGGCTCGAACAGCGACGGCGCGGTCGACAGGAAAATCGACAGCCCCTCAAAACCGGTGCCCAGCTTGCTGGCCAGCGGCGCAAAACCGTCAGGCTTGGAGGCGTCGAGCGTCTGATAGCTCAAGCGGTCGAGGAAGCTTTCGATCTGCGCCGGTTCGGCGCGATCCTCGGGCAGGAATTCGGCAAGAGCTGCTCTGGCAAACTCCCGGAACCCCGCATCGTCATGGTCAGACCGGGCGGTGCCAATGATCTTGAGGTCAGGGGCAACCAGCCCGTCGGCATGCAGCGCCGCCAGCGACGGCAGCAGCATACGCCGCGACAGGTCACCGGTCGCGCCAAATAGGATCAATCGGTCAGAAACAAACGCCATGCCGCAACAGCCCCTCGTGCCAATGGAGTGTTAGTCCATATCGCATCGAGGGCAACACGTCCCAAGCCTGTTATGCAATCGTTTGTTGCGCCTTTATTCGTATTCGGCTGGGCCCCAGCGGCACCATGGCTTCCTCGCCCTCCGGCGAAAGCCGGGGCCCAGAGCGTCATTTTCCAAACAGCACGCCCTTCGTCACCCCCGCTGGATCACCCCCAGCAGGCGCAGCAGCGGCGTCGTCACCACAGTACAGATCAGCGCCATCAGGATCAGCGGCGCGAACAGGGCTTCGCCGATCACGCCATGGTCAAGCAGGATGGTTGCGACCAGCACTTCCATCAGCCCCTTGGTCTGCAATGCGGTGCCGATGGCTGCCCCCTCCTTCCATGACAGGCCGGCCAGTCGCGAACCGATGGCCGTGCCGATCATCTTGCTGCTCATCGCGGTCAGCGACAGGACAACCACAAGACCGATCAGTTGTGGCGACAACAGGTCTTCGCGGATGCGCAGGCCGGTCGCCATGAAGAAAAAGGGCATCAGGATGAAAAGCGCCGGCCATTCCAGCCGGTCCAGCATCGCCTTGCGATAACGATAGGGCACGGTCACTCCGGCAACAAAGGCACCAATGACATAGCCCACTCCGGCTGCCTCGCTCAGCGCCGCCGCCAGCGCGGCATAGGCGCACAGCAGCACCTGCACCCCGCTGGATTCTTCGGCAACGCTGCTTTTCCTCAGCACATGGCTGACACCGGCAATCAGCAGAACCAGGGGCGGCATGGCCATCAGGTGCGCACCCTCCGCCTCCGGAGCCACCACCAACAGGATGGCCGCGACGCCGATCCACATGCCCGCATCATTGATGGCCGCCAGCCCCAGTGCCCGCTGCCCGAACGGCGTCTGCAATATGCCGGTCTCGCGCATCAGTGCAGCCAGAACCGGCAGCGCCGTCACCGTCGTCAACAGCGCCAGTGCGGCGATGAAGCTGATCGACGGGCTGGTCATCCCTTCCGGCATGATGGCCGGCACTGCTTCAGCCAACAGCACGGCCATCACCGCCCCCACCAGCATCGGCAGGACAAAGGATGTGGTGGCGATGATCGTGGTTCCCTGTGCCCGGGCCACTTCGCGATGGTCCAGATGCATGCCGGTACAGAAACTGTAGAGCACCACCGCCAGCTGCGCGACGGAGCCGATCTTCGGCACACTGTCAGCGGGGAACAGGGCCGATTGGACCCCCGGCGCAATGACGCCGAGGACCGATGGTCCCAACAGCACGCCGGCGCAAATCTGCAGCACGGCGAGCGGCGCGATGCGCCTGATGCCGGTCAGCCGCCAAAGCGCCCAGGGACCGGCAATCAGCAGACTTGCCTGAAACAGGAACAGGGCAATGGGCGGTACAGACACGCTTGGGGCTCCCACGTTTGACGCGGCCCTCTGTCGGGACCGGTTGGCCTGTTAGCGCAAGAGGAACGCCAAGGGAATCTCGACCCGCTCGCGCCAACTGCGCTCATTATGGTCGGCCCCAGCGAACAGGCGCGACTGGAACCCGCGCCCGCTCCTCCAGCCGCGCCGGGCGAACACAGTCGCCATCGGTTCGCTATAGGCCCGGTAGAAACCGTCGAGGTTGACCGTGCCATGGTCCATGTAGAGCCGGTGTTGGCGCGGCGACAGGCGGGTGGAACCAAGCCATTGGTCAAACGCCGTCGTGACTGACGCCGGGTTGGCTCCCTGGCCTTCGCGCGGATCACCGAGCGGCCAGTGGATCGACACGGCGGCGGCGCAACCGAAAATGTCGGGATATTCCCCCAGCGCATAAAGCGAGATCAGCCCGCCCATGCTTGACCCCATGATGCTGGTGTGGGCGCGGTCAGGCCGCGTGCGGAATTCGGCATCAACCCGTGGCTTCAACTCGGTGACGATGAAGCGCAGATAGGCATCGGCGATGCTGGGGCCTCCATGGGTGGTTTCAACCAGCGCGCGCTGGTCCGGCGGCAACAGCGCCGCGACCTTGGCCGGCAAATATTCGCGGCCGCGCAAATTGGTGTTCCAGATGCCCACGACAATCGCGCCGCGCGTCCTGCCGCTGGCGATCATCCGCGACAGCGCCTCGTCGACGCCCCATTCCTCGCCGCCATAGGCATGGCCGGGGACAAGGATATTCTGCCCATCATGCATGTAGATGACCGGGTAACGCCGCTGGCTTCCGTCATAGCCCGGCGGCAGCCAGATGGTGACATTGCGGGGCTGGACATGGGCTGAGGCAAGGTCGCGCCATTCGACCATCCGGCCATCGGCCTGAGCCACTGCTGGGCTATGCAGGTTGCACAGCATCAGGCAGAAGAGTGCAACCAGCCAACGGATCATGCGCATGGTCAGGGTCCGGTCAGAGCGGCGAGATGCGCCGCATGGTCGGGGAAGTTGCGGCTGCACCGATCGACGAAATCGTCAATCACCGCCATGTCCGCCAGCGGCAGCCCCTCGGTCGAGGCGGTCAACTTGGCGTCCTCGGGGAAGGTGCCATAGCCCGCCAGCAGGCAGTGCCAGGACAGCGGCGCATAATAAGTGGCGATGCCCAGCCGGGCGATTTCGGCATCGAGCTCGCCTGCTGTGTACCAGCTGGTCAGCACGGCCTTGAGAGTGTCCGACAGATGCTGGTTGGCGGCGTTGGCCCGCCAATAGTCGCGAGCCGTACCATCGTCGCGGCGCTGGTTCACCTTGTAATGGCAGACGATATAGTCGCGGATGCCTTCGTAGCGCGCCGCGATCCGCTGGTTGAACTGGTCCCGCGCCGCATCTGTGCCGGCGTCATAGGCGGCACAGAATTGCTCGACCGTCGCCTGCACGATGTGCAACGCCGTTGCCTCGAGCGGTTCGATGAAGCCCTGACTGAGGCCGACGGCGAGGCAATTTTTCACCCAGCTGCGTTCGACCCGGCCGACATTCATGCTCAGGTGCCGCGCCTCGCCCTTGTCGCCGATGCCCAGATGCGCCCGCAACTCCGCCTCGGCGGCGTCCTTCGACTTGAAGTCCGACGAATAGACATAGCCATTGCCATAGCGGTTGGTCAGCGGGATCTGCCAGGCCCATCCGGCGGCCAGGGCGGTGGCCTTGGTCTCGCACGAAAGGCTCTCTGCCTCGCGCTCGGTGGGAATGGCTATAGCACTGTTATTGAACAGATTTTCTGCAAATGGTCGGAACGGCTCGCCCAGCGCCTGCTGGATCAGCAGCCCCCGAAACCCCGACGCATCGACAAAAAAATCCCCCTCGATAGAGGGCTCCTCAGCCGTGATTAGTCGCTCTACCTCGCCTTCTACATTGAGCTGCACATCCGTCACCATGCGTTCCAAATGCACCACGCCCAACCGCTCGGCACAATGCCGTCTCAGGAACCGCCCGACCAGCACCGCGTCAAAATGATAGCCATAACCAATGTCGAACGGAAAATTCCCGGCAGGCACCGGCGCCAATCGCTGCGCCGCCAACTTTTCCGACAGGAAAAACCGGTCCGGATGCGCCCATACATCCCGCCCGGACCGCCGCGCCCTTGTATGAAAAAAGAAGGAAGGCGCCGTATGTCCGTCCAGTGCCGTGGCAAAGGGATGGAAATATTCCTGAAACCCCGGCCGTTCGGACCAGCCAGCAAAACGGATACCCGCCTTGTACGTCGCGTTGCACGCTGGCATCCACTCGCTATCCGCAACACGCAGTTTCTCGAAAAACGCGCGAAGCTGCGGCGTCGATCCCTCGCCAACACCAATGATGCCGATGTCGACGCTTTCGACCACGGTAACGGTCGCAGCCGCGCCCCAGTGCTGCGCCATCAGCGCTGCTGCCATCCAGCCCGCCGTCCCGCCGCCGACGATGACAATGCGCAGTGGTTCGGCAGGAGTTGGGGGCGCCCTGTGCATTATCGCCTACCACTTGTCCGGACCGGGACAAAACGTATCGCCGCGCCTCCACCGGGCGCCATTCGGAACGACAGTCGGTCGGCACTCGTCACTTCACGGCTTTCAATCACAATATCCCCGCGCCGGTCAGTCCGATAGTCCGCCTCTGGCCCATCGCGATAGATGGTCGCGACATAGCGCCGCCCGGGTTCAAGGAATGTGAGTGGCGTGTTGAAGTCCCGGGCCTGACCATCCGTTATTCCCCCGAGATACCAATCTTCACTATTCCGGTCCTTGCGCGCGAACAGGGCATATTCGCCAACAGCGCCATCAACCAGATGGCTTTCCGCCCAGTCGCTTGGCACTGCACTGATGAAGGCCAGCTCCCGGGGGTGCTGCTCCAGATTTTCAATGAGGTCTGCGGCCATCTGGATCGGGCTGTAGATCGCGATATACAACGCCAGCTGGCGAGCCATGGTGGAATTGAGCGGCTGCCCGTTCTGGCCCTGGAGCGACAGAATGCCAGGCGTGAAGTCCATCGGACCTGACAGCATGCGTGTGTAGACCAATGTCGGTTCGTGATCGACCGGGTTCTGGGAGCCGGTCCAGGCATTATACTCCATGCCACGCGCTGCTTCGCGGCTCACCCAGTTCGGATAGGTCCGCCTGAGGCCGGTATCCTTGATGGGTTCGTGCGGATTGACAGCAATGCGGTGCCGTGCAGCCGCTTCCACGACCCGGATATGATGCCGGCTCATCACCTGCCCATCGTGATATTCCATATGTATCGTGCCTTCGGCATCACGCGATATGATGCCGCCTGCATCAGCCACATAGCCGGTCTTGACGCTGTCGATACCGAGCCGTTGGTAAAGGGCCATCGCGTCTTCCAGCTGGTCTTCATAGACTGCGATGTTGCCGCCCGTCTCATGATGGCCAACCAGCCGCACGCCCCGCTCGCGGGCATAAGCGGCAACTGCCTCAAGGTCGAAATCGGAATAGGGACGGGTGAAGCTGAACTGGTCGCCATGGCCGAACCAGTTGCCGTCCCAGCCGACATTCCAGCCCTCGATCAGCACGCCTCGGAAGCCGTGGCGTGCAGCAAAGTCGATGTGGCGCCTTGCGTTCTCCGTGGTCGCCCCGTGCCGTTCGCCCGAGGCCCAGCTCCATTGGCCGAGATGCATCCCCCACCAGATGCCGATGTAGCGATACGGACGCACCCAACTCACATCCCCGAGCTTGTTTGGCTCGTTGAGATTCAGGACAAGGTCACTCTCGACCATGCCGGCAGCATCAGCTGTGATTATGATTGTCCGCCACGGTGTCGGGAAGGGAACGACGCGGGTGACTCGCGGGCCGCTGCCAGAAGGAGACAAAGTCCCCTTGAAGCGCTGCCCCTCCACTCGGCGGAACCACATGGCAGCGTAATCGACCAATGCCGCCTCGTGGAAGGTGAGGTGTGTTCCGTCTTCGAAGCGCATTGTGATGGGCGTATGGGCGGTGGCAACCGCGTCAATCGGGGTGCGCTGATAGAGCTGCTCGTAGCGGTTCCAGTCGCCGCCCGCTATCCACCAGGCGGTGCCGGGACGGTCGACGGTGAACTCGGTCAGTTCGTCCTGAATGTTGATCGTGATCGGCCAATTGCCGTCTGACGGAAATTCGTAGCGGAAGCCGATGCCGTCGTTGAACAGACGGAAACGCACTACGAGTTTGCGCTGGCCGTCGCCGCGCTCGCGCAGGGCGAGCATCAGCTCATTGTGATGGTCGCGGACGAACCGGCGCTCGCCCCAGGGCTGCTCCCAGCGGGTGTCGGCGCTGCTGCTGGCTTGACTTTCGAGCGTCAGGCCGCGGTCGAAGGCGAGGGCGTCGGTGAACAGGAAGCCGAGACGAGAGTTGCCGATGACTGGCCGGCCCTCGCGGGTGACGCTGTAGCTGGCGCGGCCGTCGTTGTTGATGTCGATGCGGACTTCGATCTTGCCGTCGGGGGAAGTGGCGGTGGCGACGGTTTCGGCATTGGCGGGCGCACAGATGGCGAGCAGGTAGAGGGCGAGGTAGAGCCAGTATCTGGGGGTCAGGGCGGGCATCACTCAGGCTCCTCTGGCGATCAGGCCGGCATAGGCGGGGAGAATGGAAAGCGTTGAATCGCCTACATTTTCCAGAACGGTCCAGGCCTGCCCGGCAGGTGGAGTCCAGGATTGGACGGCCGATCCGAGATTGAAGGCGCACAGCAAGGTTTCACCCTGCCATGCACGGGTGAAGATGAGCAGGTCGTCGCTCGCCTGAACAATGTCGAGGCGGCCGAGCCGCAGCACGGGCTGCGCCTGCCTGAGCGCGACAAGGCGGCGCGTCCAGTTGAGCAGCGAGGCCGGATCGCCATCCTGCCGGGCGACGGCGAGCAGGGCGTGATCCTCACCGACCGGCAACCATGGCTCGGCGTGGGAAAAGCCGCCATGCGGGGCATTGTCGCTCCACACCATCGGCGTGCGGGCGCCGTCGCGGGAAAGGGTGAGGGGCCAGTTGGCGATGGCTTCCGGGTCCTGGAGCCGCTCAAACGGGATGTCCACCTGGGTCAGGCCAAGTTCCTCCCCCTGCCACAGGATGATGTTGCCGCGCAGGGCGACGAACAGGAGAAGGATAAGGCGGGCAAAGGCATCGCGGGCGTCAGCAGGTGCCCAGCGGCTGATCCAGCGCGGCGCATCATGATTGGCGAAGGCCCAACTCGGCCAGCCCATGCCAGGAGCGTCGGGCCATTCGGCAAGCGCGGTGGCGACCACTTCGGGCGTCAGCCTGTCGGCGTAGAGGAAGTCGAAGCCATAGGCGCTGTTGAGATGTTCATCCCCCTCCGTATAGGCTTTCATTTCGACAATCGCCTGATCGCCGCCGACCTCGGCCACGGTGAAGATGGCGCCATAGTCATCAAGCATCGCGCGATAGCGACGCAGGAACTCCGTCACCTGCGGCTGGCTCTGATTGTGGATCTTGAGCTGGAAATCGAAGGGCCGGGTGCGGGGCTTTCCGGTGTCGGGGGCCGGCGGATTATCGGTCAGCGCCGGATTGTGCATCGCGAAGTTGATCGCATCGACGCGGAAGCCATCAACCCCGCGATCCAGCCAGAAGCGGGCCGCGTCGATCAGTGCCTGTTGCACATCGGGATGATGGCCATTGAGCTGTGGCTGTTCCTTGAGGAAATTGTGCAGATAATATTGGCAGCGACGGGCGTCCCAGGTCCAGGCCGGGCCGCCGAAGACGGACTGCCAATTGTTGGGCGGCGAGCCGTCCGGCTTGGCATCGGCCCAGACATACCAGTCGGCGCGGGGGTTGGTGCGGTTCGACCGGCTTTCGACAAACCAGTCGTGCAGGTCCGATGTATGGGCATAAACCTGATCAATCAGCACCTTGAGCCCGAGCGCATGGGCGCGGGCGACCAAGGCGTCAAAATCGGCGAGCGTGCCGAATATCGGGTCAACATCGCAATAGTCGGACACATCATAGCCGAAATCGCGCATCGGGCTTTTGAAGAAGGGCGAGAGCCATAAGGCATCGACGCCGAGCGAGGCGACATAATCGAGATGGGCGGTGATGCCCGGAAGGTCGCCGATCCCGTCATCGTTGGAGTCGGCAAAACTGCGCGGGTAGATCTGGTAGATGGTCGCGCCGCGCCACCAGGGCGCGGTGCTGCCCGAGCAGGCACCGGTATCGAGACGGGAAACTTTATTCACTCGGTCGGCTCCGCAGCGCAGATCATGTAGCCAAAGGGTTCGAGACTGACGGTGACGCTGCCGGGAACGCGGGCGGTCGCCGGACAGGGACCGGACAAGGCCGTGAAACGGCTGGAGCCGCGTTCGACAATCATGTTGGCCCTGATCGGTTGGTTGGAGGTGTTGAAGGCGAGGATATATTCCCGCCCGCTCTCGGGATCGAAACGCGACACGGAAAACAGGCCCGGATCATCGGACCATGTGCGCAACTGCTGCCGGCCACGGGTCAGCGCGGGATGGGCGCGGCGGATGGCGCTCAGTTCCGCAATGGTGCGATAAAGCGGGTGGCTGGTGTCGAAATTGCTCACCGCGGTGGTGGCGTCCGTGCCGACCAGATCATTGTCATTGTAGCTGGCGGTGCGGCTGGGGAACATGTCCTCTCGTGCGGCCTGGTCATTGCCATCGCCGACAAAGCCCTGTTCATCGCCATAATAGATGGTCGGCACGCCACGCAGGGTCAGCATCAGGGCATTGGCAAGGCGCAGGCGGGCCAATTGTTCGGCATCGCTGGCCTGTGGATTGGCCTGACGGATGAAGGTGCCGATGCGGCCCATGTCATGGTTGCCGAGGAAGGTGGGCAATTGCAGTGCGGTCGGCTCGCCGCCCTCATAAAGGGCATCACCGCTGAACAGCCGTTCGAACAGGGCCGGACTCTGGTTGCCGGCCACGACCGCCCGGATGGCCGACTGGAACGGGAAATCCAGCACCGCAGGATAGCGGTCAACCCTGGTGAACCGGGCGAGCGCACCGGGATTGATCTCCTCGATCGCCACTTCACCAAAGATGTGGAAATTGGGGATGCCGCGTGCCCGGGCGCGTTCGAGCATGGCCGGATTGAAGGCCTGCCAAAATTCGGGATTGACGTGCCGTGCGGTGTCGATGCGGAAACCGTCAATGCCGAAACGGTCGATCCAGCTGCCGAAAATCTCGATGAAGCCCTCGATCACCCGGGGGTTTTCGGTGGCGAGATCATCAAGGCCGACAAAGTCGCCCATGATCGAGCTTTCGTTGCGGAATAGGGTGTTGCCGCGATTATGGTACCAGCGGGGATCATTGAGCCAGGCCGGCACCTTCACATCGCGCTCGGCCGCCGGGACAACCGGCGTATAGGCGGTGTCGGGATAGTCGGCGATGCTGCGATAGGGGAAGTTTTCCGCTGCCCCTTCGGTATAGGTGATGACGTCGGCCGTGTGATTGGCGATGATGTCCATATAGACCTTCATGCCGCGCGCATGGGCGGCGTTGACCAGTTCGCGGAAATCATCCTCGGTGCCGAAGTGCGGGTCGATGGTGGTGAAATCGGTCACCCAGTAGCCGTGATAACCGGCGCTTTCCTCTCCCGGACCGCCCTGTACCGGCTTGTTCTTGAACACCGGAGCCAGCCAGATCGCTGTCGCGCCAAGGCCCTGGATATAATCAAGCCGGTTGATCAGGCCGCGCAGGTCGCCACCATGGAAAAAACCCTTGTGGGTGGGGTCAAAGCCGGTTTGCAGCGGGCCTCCCGACAGGCCGCCACGATCATTGGAGGGATCCCCGTTTTCAAAGCGGTCGGGCAGGACAAAATAGATGATCTCATCCTGTGGCAGACGCGCGCGGACGGCGGCGAGCGCCTCGGCGGATGGTGCCGCCGGCGTTGCCCGAGCGGGAACGGCAGGGGCCGTCTGGGCATGGGCGCAGGCCGACAGGGTGGTGGCGGCCAAGGCAAAAGCAAGGGTCAAATGTTTCATGAGGCCAGTCTTTCCCGGGGGGTGGAAGGGCAATTTGTGTCGATGAAGGCGCGGTGCAGGGGCATGGCTGCCGATTGGCTGGCGACCACCTGACGCACCATGGCGATCAGCTCATCGCGCTGGGCCTTTGGCATGGATGCCGCCAGCGGGTGGACGGCATCCGGCAAGAGGCCCTGACCGATCATGACCTGTTGCCAGGCGAGCGGGGTGAACAATTCGCCTTGCCCGTCGGCCAGTCGGCCAGAGGCACGGAACAGGTCGATGCGCTGTTGCAGGCTGTCGGGCAAGCTGGCCTCGCGGCGATCCTGCCAGAAGGGCTCGTCACGGCCATTCGCCCAATAATGGAGAATGATGAAATCGCGCAGTTGCTCCATCTCGGCCGCTGCCTGGGCATTGAAGGCGGCGCGTTCCGCATCGCTGCCACGATCGGATGGCAGCGCCTTCAGCAGCCGTTCGATGCCTGACTGGATGAGGTGGATACTGGTGGATTCGAGCGGTTCGAGGAAGCCGGAGGACAGGCCGATGGCAATGACATTGCCAACCCAAACCGATCGGCGGCGACCGGCGGTGAAACGCAGCGGGCGCGGATCGGCCAGCGCCCTACCGGGCAGGTTGGCAAGCAATATGGCGGCGGCCTCATCCTCGCCCATCAAAGCGGAGCAGAAGACATGGCCATTTCCGGTGCGGTGCTGGAGCGGAATGCGCCACTGCCAGCCTGCCGCCCGGGCCATGGCACGGGTGTATGGCAGGGGGGGATTGTCGTCGGCGCTGGGCACCGCCAGTGCCCGGTCGCAGGGCAGCCAATGCTGCCAGCTTTCATAGCCGGCCTGCATTTCCCGTTCGATCAAAAGGCCGATGAAGCCCGAGCAATCAATGAACAGGTCCCCGCTGATGCGGCGGCCATCCTCCATCACCGCAGCGGCAATATCTCCGGTCTCGGCATCGCGTTCAAATCCGGTGATGCGGCCTTCATGGCGGTTGATGCCGCGCGCTTCGGCATAGCTGCGCAAAAAGGCGGCATAGAGCGAGGCGTCAAAATGAAAGGCGTAATTGTGTCCGCCAGCCGGAGCAGGCCGGGCCGGGTCAGGCCGGGCAAAGCGGCCCTGACGCCCGGCAACAGCGGCAATCAGGCAATCGTCGAGGCTGTCGGCGGCCATGCCATCCAGCCGGGCGGCGAGCCAGTAATGGTAAAAGGACAGCATGCCGAGATCGCGCCCGACCGTGCCGAAACCGTGCATGTAGCTGTGGCCCGGCGCGCGCCAGCCGTCAAAGGCGATGCCCAGTTTGAATGTTCCCTGTGTCGCGGCGACAAAGGCGTTTTCGTCAAGCCCGAGCGCGCGGTTGAACAGGTGGAGCTGGGGGATGGTCGCCTCTCCGACGCCGACCGTGCCGATGGCGTCGGATTCGATGAGGCGGATGGTCCAGTCCGGACCGGAAAGGAAACGGCCAAGGGCTGCGGCTGTCATCCAGCCGGCGGTCCCGCCGCCGATGATCGTGATGGTGCGCGCTTCACGCATGGCCGTCATGTCGCCGTGCCCCAGAAAACAAATCCCCTGCCAGCTATGACACCGGCAGGGGAGTTGCGCGACCCTTCAGGTGTCAGAACTTGAAGGTGAAGCCGGCGAGGAAGCGGCGGCCATAGATCTGGTAGTCGATGACCTGCAGCGGGGTGGCGGTGTTGGCCACCGAGGCAAAGCGTTCGTCGGTCAGATTCTGGCCCTGGACATAGAGCGAGAGACCTTCGAGCGCGCTGCCCGGCTGGAAGTCATAACCGATCTGGGCGTCGACAATGGTTTCGTCGAGCGCCTGACGACGCGTCGGCGAGCCACCGAAGCCGTTGAAATCGCCGAGGAAGGTCGAGCGGTAGCGGGCCGAGGCGCGGGCGTTGAAGCCCGAGCGTTCGAAGTAGACAGTCGCGTTGGCGGTCCACTTCGAATAGCCCGGAATGGCGCTCAGCTGACCACGGGCATTGCGGACGCGGGTGCGGGTCCAGCCCACGCCGCCAGTCACGCCGAAACCGTCAAGCGCTTCGGCGAAGTTGCCGAACGGCAGGGTTGCACCCAGTTCCGCACCGAGGAAGCTGCCGCCACCGGTGTTGAACCGCGAGTCGAGATAACCGACGGTGCTGGAGACCGGCAGTCCGGTCGGCAGCGGGTTGCCGGCGAAATCGAAGGTGACCCGGTCCTGATCGATGTAGGTCTTCAGATCCTTGTAGAAGAGCTGAAGGGCAACGAGACCGCCACGACCGAAATATTGCTCGACGTTGAAGTCGACGGCATTGGCGCGGATCGGACGCAGGAACGGGTTGCCGCCGTTGCCCGAATAGACGCGCGGAACGACCGAATTGTCGATTCCGATGCTGAGCGCGGTCCGCATGTCGTCGAGACGGGGACGCTGGATCTCGCGGGCTGCGGCAAAGCGCAGGACGAGATCGCTGTCAAAGCGCAGCGACAGGTTGAGGCTGGGCAGCACGTCCCAATAGCTGGCGCCGCGGGTGCGGATGGAGCCGACACCATTGGCGAACACCAGACCGGACGAGGACTGGTCGGTGTGGATCGCCTGGACGCCGATGTTGCCGGTCAGCTCGCCGCCGCCGAGTTCGCTGTTGATGTTGGCCTGGAGGTACAGGGTCAACAGGTCTTCGGAGATGGTGTAGGCCTTGGCCGGAATGTCCTGCGACGTGTTGCGGTCGAGCACATAGGTGCCGTCGGCGAGCAAGGTGCGCGGATCATAGCTGACGATCGGGCCGAGGCCGAGGTAGCTGAGGTTGGTCGGGGTCAGCAGGCTGGACGCCGGGATCGGCAGCGAGCTGGCACCACCGCGCAGGCCGATGAAGAACTCATCCGGGTTCAGCGACTTGTCGCGCGTGGTGTAGTTGATGCCGAACTGGACGCTAGACAGCGTGCCTTCCATCTCGCGTTCAACTTCGGCCCGGAACTGCTTGAGATCGTCAACGATCTGGCGGTCGTTCCAGTAGCCGGCCTGAATGCGGCTGCCACCCCAGCCGAGCGGGTCGGTCAGGCGGATGAGCGAGCTGTTCGAATAGTCGAGCGTCGGCTGGAAGACCGTGCCCGACGGACCGCTGGCAAAGCGGATGGTGTCAGTCGCGCCGACGCCGGTGCCATAGCCGGTGCCCGAATAGCTCTCGATCGACAGCTCGCTGCGCTCGGTGCGCGAATAGCCGAGATCGACGGTGAACTTCCAGCCATCATGCGTGTCATAGACGCTGTTGAAGCCGAGCGAGTAGAGGTCGGCTTCCCGATCATAGACGTCGTTGCGGATCACGCCTTCGACATTGGTGAAGGTGCCGCCGACGATCTGGCCGCCGGCCACGGTCTGGCCGGTCGGCGACAGCTGGGTGCCAAACGCGAAGAAGCCGAGCGGAAGCTCGATGCCGCGCTTGATCTGGTCGTCGTTGAAGTGCGAGTAGAAGCCGTCGAAGGTGAACATCATATTGTCGTTCGGCTCCCACTGCAGGGTGCCGTTGATGCCCAGGCGCTGGAGCTGGGTCGAGGTGACATAGGACTTCGACCCGCCGATCAGCGCGTTGCCGCCGACATTGTTGTAACCCCAGGCGTTGAATTCCTGCAGCTGGTAGGGCTCGTCGACATAGGAGGCGGCGAGCGCGATGCCGATGGTGTCGTCGGCGAACTGGTCAACGAAGGTGCCGTTGAGGCGGTAGCCATATTTGTTCGAGCCCGAGTTGAGCGCGCCCAGATCGGCCATGGTGCCGCGGCCACCGACAGCGAAGATGCCGCGGCCGCCATTTTCCAGCGGACGGATGGTGCGGATGTCGATGGTGCCGACCAGACCTTGGCCGACGAGATCAGCGGTCGGCGACTTGTAGACGACCACCTGGTTGACGATTTCCGAGGGATATTGGTCAAATTCGACGGCACGGTTGTCGCCGGTCGATGTCTGTTCGCGACCGTTGAGCAGGGTCTGCGAAAAGTCCGGGCCAAGGCCGCGGATGGCGATGTTGTTGGCGCGGCCGTTGAGGCGTTGCGAGGTGATGCCGGGCAGGCGGGCAATGGCCTCACCGATCGATGCGTCGGGCAGACGGCCAATGTCTTCGGCAGAAACGGATTCGACGATCTGGTCGTTTTCACGCTTTTCGGTGGTCGCGCTGTCGAGCGCGGCGGCATAGCCGGTGACAACGATGTCGTCATTGGTTTCGTCTTCAGCGGCAGCCTGGGCCATGGCGGCGGTCGTGCCGGTCATCCACAGGGCACCGGCCAGCGCGATGGTGCTGGCACCGCGCGACAGGCGGGCAGCGGTAATGAAGGTCTTGTTGGACATATGATCTCCCCTTGAACCCCGCAGGCAAAGCTTCCCCGGCCCGCAAAGCATGCAGGTCCGGGTTTCCGCCAATTTTGGTCCTTCTTCCTAATGCGATGCTTGCCAGCCAAAGCCAAGCTTGGCACATACGTATTCAAATTATGCGCCGTCCGTCTGGCGCAACATAAAGATACGGGGAGAGGTTCGGGACGTGGCGGGCAAGCCCACATCCTTTGACATCGCCGAACTGGCGGGCGTTTCGCAGCCGACAGTGTCGCGGGCGCTGCGCGGCAGCCCTTCGGTCAGCGAGGCCACACGCCACCGGGTCCAGGAAATTGCCCGCCAGCTGAACTACAAGGTCGACAAGAATGCGTCGAACCTGCGCAGCCGCCATTCGAACACGCTGGCACTGTTGCTGTTCGAAGATCCGACGCCCGACGATTCGATGATCAACCCCTTCTTCCTCGCCATGCTGGGGTCGATCACCCGGGCGACGGCGCGCCGGGGGTATGACCTGCTCGTCTCGTTCCAGCAGCTGTCATCCGACTGGCACACCGACTATGAGGACAGCCGCAAGGCCGACGGGCTGATCCTGCTCGGCTATGGCGATTATCGCGACTATCAGGAACGCCATGCCCGGCTGGTCGAGCAGGGAACGCACTTCGTCCGCTGGGGATCGGAGGAACCGGGCCACCCGGAGGTGGTGGTGGGTAGCGACAATCGCGCCGGTGGCCATGCGGTCACGCAGCACCTCATCGGCCTTGGCCGCCGCCGCATTGGCTTCATCGGGGAGATTGGCATCGGCTCCCCCGAATTCCGCGCGCGCTATGACGGCTATTGCGATGCGCTGCGTGAGGCCGGGCTTGAACCGGCAGCGCAATATCCGGCGCATAATGCCGAAGAGGATGGCAATGTCGCCGCGCGGAACTTCCTCGAACAGGGCGTTGGGCTCGACGCAATTGTCTGTGCCAGCGACATGATCGCCATCGGCGCCATGCGGGCGCTGCAAAAGGCCGGCCTGAAGGTGCCGGACGATGTGGCGCTGACCGGTTTCGATGACATTCTCGCCGCCAGCTTCGCCAATCCGCCGCTGACCACCGTAGTGCAGGATGTCCGGGCCGCGGGAGAGTTGCTGGTCAGCAAACTGCACGACCTGATCCACAAGGGCCAGTCGGTCAGCGAGGTCATCCCCACACGGCTGGTGGTCCGCCAGTCTTCTGGGGCAGGTTAGGCTATCGGTTCGTCGGTCTTGCGTCGAGCACCTCTGGTCCCGGACAAAGCCTTACTGCCTTCGGGCGACAGGGTGCCACCCCCTCCAGCCGCGACTAATTCGCTTCGCTCAAAAGTCTCTGAATCCTTCCCCCATCCCAAGGGGAAGGAAGGTGGCGGGCTGCGTTCCTCTCACGGCCGCCCGGTCAGCAACTTGTGTCCCCAGGCCGGGAGGGTCAGGGTTGTCGTCGCGTCGATATGCACCGCGCCGCCATCGCGAAAGTCGGTGTAATCACCGGCGTAGGGACCGGCGCTGAAGCGGATCGTCTGCGGTTCGGCGGACATGTTGAAGATAGCGAAGACCTTGTCGCCCGGCTGGCCATTGGCGGCGGGATGCTGGCGCACGAAGCTGAGCACTTTTGACGGCGCGCTGTTGATCACCGGGACAGGCCTCGCGCCCCAGCGGCCATTGTGCAGCGCCGGATGGGCATCGCGGAAGGCGATGAGGCGGCGGTACATGGCGGTATTGGCATGCTCGGTCGCCGGCCAGATGATCGGATCGCGTTCGAAGAAGGCGAGGCGGCGGGCGTTGCCTGCCTCTTGCCCGTTGTAGATCATCGGCATGCCCCGCGCGACAAAGGTCAGTACGGTGGCATTTTCCAGCGCGGGCCCGAACATTTCATATTCGGTCCCCTCCCACGCATTCCAGTCATGGTTGGATGTGCCCATCAGCCGCATTGATTCCGCTGGCCATGCGCCATCGTCCCAGCTGAGCCAGCCGAACAGTGCGCCGACATCGGCTTCGCCATGCGCCACCTTGCGCATCGCCTCGGCCCATCCCCAGGCATAGCTGGCGTCAAAGGCGCGGCGGTGCAGTTCGGGCCATTCCCATTCGGCGAGCATGAAAACCGGCCGGATGGCGTCGAGCTCGGCGCGGACATTGTTCCAGAAATCGACCGGGACCATGCCGGCCACATCGGCGCGATAGCCGTCGATCCCATATTCGCGCACCCAATGGACCATCGCCCCGGTCATATACTGGCGCACCTCGGGCTTCGAATAATCGAGGTCAATGATGTCGGTCCAGTCGAACCATGTCGTCGGGCGGAACTGTCCATCCCAATTGCGTTCGTACCAGTCGGGATGGTCGCGGGCCATGGGATTGTCCCATGCGGTGTGGTTGGCGACCCAGTCCAGAATGACGCGCATACCCTGTGCATGGGCGGCATCGACAAAGGCCTTGAGGTCATCCTTGGTGCCGAACTCCGGGTTCACCCCATAATAGTCGCGTACCGCATAGGGGCTGCCCAATGTGCCCTTGCGGTTGACCTGGCCAATCGGATGGATCGGCATCAGCCAGATGATGTCGACGCCCAAAGCTCTCAGCCGGGGCAGTTGTGCTTGCGCCGCGCGGAACGTGCCCTCGGGCGTGAACTGGCGCGTGTTGATCTGGTAGACGACGGCATTGCGCGTCCATTCCGGCGCGCTGATCTCGACATAGGGGTGCGGCTGGTAGCGGTCGGGGATCGGGCTGGTCTGGGCCAAGGCGGGGGTGACGAGGGCCAGCAAGCTGGCAGCGGCAAAAAATGTCAGGGGGCGCATGGCATCTCTCTCCATCTCGTCATCCCCGCCCGTCGACAGCCTTGCAGGCCCTCAGGACAGACTTGGGTTGTGCCGAACGCGGGAATCCATCCCCAGTCCTCTCATGAAAGTCAGCCAGCCTGCATTGGCCGAGAGGGCCTGAGATGGATCCCCACCTTCGCGGGGATGACAATGTTGAATTCTTTCTCTGCAAGGGCTGCCCGGTCACCAGGCGGCTGGCAAGCCGTGCTGCCAGTGTATTCGTATGTGGTGCGATTGCCCGATGCCGGGGGTTGCGCCACTGTGCGGGGTGGAGAGGCAGGCGTGAACAACGCCGCACCGGGGAGGGAAAAGGATGAGCGATGGCATCGGCGACAGCGCAGGCGTGAGCGGCAAGCCACGTCAGGGCTGGCTCGGCCTGGCGATGATCAGCCTTGGCTTCTTTGGCATCCAGATCGGCTTTGCCCTGCAAAACGCCAATATGAGCCGCATATTCCAGACACTGGGCACCAGTCTCGATGATTTGCCGGCGCTGTGGGTCGCGGCACCATTGACCGGATTGTTGGTCCAACCGATCATCGGCCATTATTCCGACCGGACATGGTCACGCTTTGGCCGCCGTCGCCCCTATTTCCTCGCCGGGGCGATCCTCTCTGCGGCTGCACTGTTCTACATGCCGCTGGCGCCCGTGTTGTTTGCCGCCGCCCTGACGCTGTGGCTGCTCGATGCCAGCCTCAACATATCAATGGAGCCGTTCCGCGCCTTTGTCGGTGATATGTTGCGCAAGGATCAGCACACGGCGGGCTATGCGGTGCAAACCGCCTTTATCGGCGCGGGTGCCGTGGTCGGTTCGGTATTCCCTTGGTTGATGGAGCATATGGGGGTCGCCAATGAAGCGCCGCCGGGCGTCATTCCCGACACGGTGAGGTACAGCTTCTGGTTCGGCGGCCTTGCCCTGTTTGTCGCGGTGCTGGGGACGGTGCTGTCAACCCGCGAATATAGTCCGGCGCAACTTGCCGCCTTTGGTGATGACGCCGCAGCGGGTGATGACACGGACGAGAGCATCCGGGCGCTCGCCGCTCGATCCTATGTGTCGAGCGGACTCTGGTTAGCGGCAGGTGTGGTGGTGATGCTCACCGTGGCCGAATGGGGGTTGGAAAAGGAAGTCTATCTGCTCGGCGGGTTGCTCGCGGCATATGGCCTCGCCAGTGCCATAGCGATAGCCATGGCCAGGGCGGGGCACGGCAACACGGCGCTGGGCCATATTGTCGGTGATTTCGGCGGGATGCCGCCGGTGATGAAACAGCTCGCGCTTGTCCAGTTCTTCAGCTGGTCGGCACTGTTCATCATGTGGATCAACACCACGCCTGTCGTCGCCCAATATTATTATGGCACGACCGACAGCAGCAGCGCGACCTTCAACGAGGCCGGCAACTGGGTCGGCATCATGTTCGCCGTCTATAATGGTGTCGCGGCGGTGGCGGCGCTGACGATGCTGCCTTGGTTGGCGGCACGGTTTGGCAAGGCCCGCACCCATATGGTCGGCCTGATGGCGGGTGCCGCGGGCTTTGCCAGCTTCTTTTTCATCACTGACCCGCAATGGCTGTTGCTCAGCGAATTCGGCATCGGCATCGCTTGGGCGTCCATCCTCGCCATGCCCTATGCCATCCTTGCCGGCGCCCTGCCGCAGCGCAAGCTGGGCATCTATATGGGCTTGTTCAACGTGTTCGTCGTCGTGCCGCAATTGCTGGTGGCCACGGTGATGGGATCGATCGTCAAGGCCTTCTTCCCGACCGAGCCGATCTACACCATGGCCTTTGCCGCCGGTACGCTGGTGGTGGCGGCGCTGGCGATGATGCGGGTGCGGGAAGGGTAGAGCCTATCCCGCCAGACTCTTGCTCGCCTGTTCGGTGACATCGCGAGACAGGTCCGGCGTTTCGAGGATGCGCTCAAGCGCCTCGCGCATCAGCCTCGCCCGGCTTTCGTCAAACCGTTTCCAGCGCCCGAGCGGCGGGATCATCCGGGCGGCGGTTTGCGGGTTTTTGGGGTCGAGCGCGATGACGAGGTCCGCCAGCAGGGCATAGCCGCGCCCGCTGGCGTCATGGAAGCTCGCCTGATTGCCGGCAAAGGCACCATAGAGCGAGCGCACCCGGTTGGGGTTGCCGAGGGTGAAGTCGGGGTGCTGCGCCAGCGCGGCGACCACCTCGGGCGTGTCGGCGCGCAAAGAAAAGGCCTGGGTGGTGAACCATTTGTCGAGCACCAGCTGATTGTCGTGGTAGCGGGCGTAAAAGGCGTCGAGCGCCGTTTGCCGCTCGGGAGCATCCATGTGGGCGAGGATGCCGAGCGCCGCCTGCCGGTCGGTCATGCCGCCGGCCTGTGCGAACTGGGCGAAGGCAAGGGCGGGGGCGTCGGCGGCGTCACTCGCCCACAGCAGCATCAGCGCGAGACTGTGCAGCTTGCGCATACCCTTGGCCGTCGGGGACAGCTCTGTGGCGTTGGTGGCTGTGCCGGCGTGGATGGTGCGCAACAGCGCCTCGTGCGTCTGCCCGATGCTGCGTTGCAGGGCACGTCGTTCGCGGCGAATGGCATCGGGATCGACAACCAGCATCTGATCGCCGACAAAGGCTTCGCTGGGCAGGGCACAGGCTTCGGCGACAAAGGCCGGGTCCGACGCCCAACTGGCGAGCGTGTTGCCGACGGCGGCAACAACCGCGTCATGGCTGGCGTCACCACCCGAAACCCGGGCAACCAGCGTGTCGAGCATCAGCGCTTGCAGCGCCTCATACCGGGCGAAGGGATCATCATCATGCGCGGCTAGCCAGGCGAGGTCGCCGGGATTGCGGGCGACCTCGGCGATGATTGGCGCGGAAAAGCCCCGGTTGAACGAGAGGACAGGCGGCTCGCTGAACCGGCCGAGCGAGACGCTGGCCTCCGCCTCGCCGAGCAGGACGAGCTGTTCGCTGCCCGGCGCATTCTTCGCCCGGTCATGCGCAGCAATGCGGAGCGGGATGAGCATCGGCTGCTTGTCCGGCTGACCCGGGGTTGCGGGGATGGTCTGGGTCAGGTGAAGCGCCGCTGTTCCACTGGCATCGTCATGCTCGACGCGGGCTGTGACGTGCGGTGTTCCGGCCTGACTGTACCACAGGCGGAACTGGCTGAGGTTGATGCCGGCCCCTTCCTCAATGGCGCGGACGAAATCCTCGCAGGTTGCCGCCTCTCCGTCGTGGCGGTCGAAATAGAGGTCGGTGCCGGCGCGGAAGCGCTTCGGTCCCACCATCGTCGCCATCATCCGGATGACCTCCGCCCCCTTGTTATAGACGGTGGCGGTGTAGAAGTTGGAGATTTCCTGATAGGAGTCGGGCCGGATCGGGTGGGCGAGCGGGCCATTGTCCTCGGGGAATTGCGCGGCACGCAGGATGCGGACATCCTCGATGCGTTTGACCGCTTCGGAGCCCATGTCGGCGGAGAAGCACTGGTCGCGATAGACGGTGAAGCCCTCTTTCAGCGAGAGCTGGAACCAGTCACGGCAGGTGACGCGGTTGCCCGACCAGTTGTGGAAATATTCGTGCGCGACGACGCCTTCGACCCCGTCGAAATCGAGGTCCGAGGCCGTGTCGGCATCGGCGAGGATGTAGCGGCTGTTGAAGATGTTCAGCCCCTTGTTCTCCATCGCGCCCATGTTGAAATCGCTGACCGCGACGATGTTGAACACCGGCAGGTCATATTCGCGGCCATAAACCTGCTCGTCCCAGCGCATGCTGTTCTTGAGCGCCTGCATCGCGTGGCCGGTGCGGTCGAGGTCGCCGTCACGCACCCAGATGGCGAGATCGACATCCATGCCCGAGGCGGTGGTGAAGCTGTCGCGGTTGGCGACCAACTGACCCGCGACCAGCGCGAAGAGGTAGGAGGGCTTGGGCCAGCGGTCGTGCCATTCGGCAAAGTGGCGGCCGTCATCGAGATCACCCTCGGCGACCTTTTCGCCATTGGCGAGGAGGATGGGGAAGGCTGCGCGGTCAGCTTCCATGCGCACGGTATAGACCGCCATATTGTCGGGCCGGTCGACGAACGGGATGATGCGACGGAAGCCCTCGGCCTCGCACTGGGTGCAAAGCATGCCGTTCGAGGCGAACAGGCCCATGAGCTGTGTGTTGGCGCTGGGGTCGATGGTGGTGGTGAAGGTCACGGTGGCGGTTTCGCTGCCCACCGGCAAGATCAACTGCCCGCTGTCGCGGGTGTATGCGACGGCCTTGCCATCGACGCGGATGACCTCGGGGATCGCGCCATCCTCGTCGAGGCGCAGCGGGCGGTCGTGACTGCCATTGCGGCGGATGCCGAGCGTCGCCGAGACAGTGGTGGCATCGAGTGACAGGTCGAAATCGAGATGCACAGTCTCCACCAGCCAGTCGGGCGGCTGGTAATCGCTGCGGTGAATGGTGCGGATGGCGAGCGGGGAGGGGCTGTCAGACATGGCCAAAAGCCTAGGAGAGGGGCCGCGGCAACGCAAGGAGGAGGGCAGAAAAACTGCCGCTTGAACTGTGTTGCTCGATGTGTATTGTCCACCCAATACAGTCTGCGGGGATGGACGATGATGACAGGACGCAAGGCCGCGCTCGCCGTGGCAGGATTGGCGCTGCTGCTGCCCGGTGCGGCATGGGCGGCGCAGGCTGGCGGAGCCTTTGACCCCGACGCCGCGACCGACGCCTATATGGCGACGCTGCGCGGCGCGGCGCGGGCCAAGTCGGATGCTTATTTCGAGGGCGGCTACTGGCTGATCCTGTGGGGCGCGCTGGTCTCCATCGCTTCGGAACTGGTCATCCTCAGGACCGGCCTGTCGGCGCGCTTCCGCGACTGGGCGGAACGCTGGGGCAAATGGCGCTGGCTGCAGACGATGCTGTGGGTGCTGCCCTATGGCATCGTGTCGTCGCTGATCGTCGCGCCCTGGACGATCTACACCGAATTCGTCCGCGAAGACCAATATGGCCTGATGAACCAGACCTTCGTCGAATGGCTCGGCGATGCCGGGATCATGCTGGCGATCAACATCGTCTTCCTTGCCATCGGCCTTGCCATCATCATGGGGCTGATCCGCAAATTCCCGAAAAGCTGGTGGCTGTGGGGCGCGGGAGCGATGACGGCGATGGCGGCCTTTGCCGCGCTGATCGTGCCGGTGTTCATCAACCCGCTGTTCAATACCTATACCGAACTGGATCAGGGGCCGGTGCGTGACCGCATTGTCGCGATGGCAGAGAGTCAGAATGTTCCGGCCGAGCATATCTACCTGTTCGATGCGTCGAAACAGACCAAGCGCATTTCAGCCAATGTCTCGGGGCTTGGCCCGACGATCCGCATCTCGCTCAACGACAATCTGCTCAACCGCACCAGCCTCCCTGAAACGGCGGCGGTGATGGGGCATGAGCTGGGCCATTATGTGCTGAGCCATGTCTACAAGATGATCGGCGCCTTTGCCCTCATCTTTGGCCTGCTCTTCTTCGCCGCCTCGCGCATGGTGCCGGCGATGATCAATCGCTGGGGGAGCAACTGGCGTGTACGCGGGCCCGATGATGTGGCGGCTATCCCGGTCTACATGATAGCGCTCGGGGCGCTCAGTGTGGTGATGACGCCGCTGACCAACAGCATCATCCGCTGGAACGAGAGCGAAGCGGACGCCTTTGGTCTCGATGTCGCGCGCGAACCCGACGGCTTTGCCCAGGCAGCGATGCGCCTGTCGGAATATCGCAAGATCGAACCGGGCGCGCTGGAGGAAATCCTGTTCTACGATCATCCCTCGGGCCGCACCCGGGTGCAGATGTCGATGGACTGGAAGGCGCGGCACTGGAATGAATTGTCGCCTGAATCACGCGCGGCTGGTCCCGGTCGGCCGGCGGTGGCAGCGCCGGCCGCTGCCCCCGCGACAACGCCATAATATTGGGTTAGGGGGAGCGGCATGACCGCTCTCCTCATCTTTGGCCTTGGTTACAGCGCCGGGGCAATTGCCCGTCGGATTGAAGCAAGGGGCTGGACTGTCACCGGCACGACACGCGACGGTCGCAATGGTTCCATTCCCTTTGCCGACGAAGCGGCAGTACTCGCTGCGATGCGCTCGGCAACGCACGTCCTGTCCTCGGTCCCGCCCGACGCCAGTGGCAGGGATCCCGTGCTTGCAAACTATGGCGAGGCGCTGGCGCTCGCCCCGGCGCGGTGGGTTGGTTACCTGTCGTCCACCGGTGTCTATGGTGATACCGGCGGTGCCTGGGTCGATGAAAGTGCACCGCTGAAAGGGCGGAGGGCCGGCCGCAATGCCGCCGACCTCGCCTGGCAGGGCCTGCGCGCCGATGTTCGCATTTTCCGTCTCCCCGGCATCTATGGGCCAGGCCGCAGCGCCCTCGACCGGGTGCGCGAGGGCAAAGCGCACCGGGTTGACCTGCCCGACCAGATTTTCAGCCGGATCCATGTCGATGACATTGTTGGCGCGGTTGTCGCCAGCATCGACAGCCCGGCGACGGGTGTGTTCAATATCGCCGATGATCTGCCGGCCAGCCAGAATGATGTGGTGGAGGCGGCCGCATCAATGCTCGGGCTGGCTCCGCCGCCCTATGTGACGATCGACAGCCTGTCGCCGATGGCCCGCGCTTTTTATGCCGAAAATCGGCGGGTGGCGAACGGGCGGGCCAAGCGGCTGTTGGGTTGGTCGCCACGGTTTGCCGAATATCGCAGCGGACTGAACAGCTGCTTGTGACCCTTGTGCCCTTGCGTTCGCATCGGCTTGCCCGCATCGGAGCTACAGCGCGACTTCGATAGTGTGGATCAACACACCGACCAACCCGCCAACCAATGTGCCGTTGATCCGGATATATTGCAGGTCGCGTCCCACCGCATTTTCGAGCCGGCCGGTGACGGTATCGGCATCCCATCCGCGGACAGTGTCGGAGATCAGGCGCACTGCGGTGTCGCCATAGCTGTCCACCGCGCCAACTACTGCGCGCCGGGCGAAGCGGTTGATCATGGCGCGCAGGGTCCGGTCCTCGATCAGGGTGCCGCCCAATTGTTGCATGGCTTCCCCCAGTCGCCCGGCCAGCGCCGACTCAGGATGGCGTGCTGCCTTGAGCAGTGCTCCCCGGCCCTGTTCCCAGAGTCCATCCAGCCAACGTTTGACAGCCGGATTTTCCAGAATCTCGTCGCGCACCTTGTCAACCCGCGCCTGCATCAACGGGTCATGCTGCAAATCGTTGGCGAGCTTGGTGAGGCCTTCCTCGACCCTTTCACGCAATGGGTGGTCGGGGTCACTTGCCATGTCTTCCAACAGTTTGTGCAGCCCATTGATGATCGAATTGGCAATGGTTTCGTCTATGCCGGTAAGCCGGACGAGGGCGTTGGCGCGCTCATGCACCATCTCGCGGATCAGATGGGCGTTGGCGTCGAGCGTTTTGGCCGCCCAACCAACAAATCCGTCAAGCAGCGGTTGATGCCGGCCATCGGCCATGGCCGCGGTCAAGGCCTGACCAAGCAACGGGGCGATATCCAGCTGCCGTAAACGGTCGGCCAGCGCGCTTTTGACCATGCCGCCTAGCCGGTCTTGGTCGAGCGCAGCGATGACGTCGGCGATCAGCCGTCCGGCGCCCGATTTCATCCGGCCTTGGGACAGGCTGGGGTCGGTCAGGAACCGGCCTACCGCGCCTGCAATGTCGATGCGCCGCATCCTCAGCGCAATGATGCGCGGCACGAGGAAATTGCCCCGGATGAATTGCGCCAGCGTTTCGCCGATCCGGTCCTTGTTGCGCGGTACAATGGCGGTGTGGGGGATAGGCAACCCCAGCGGATGGCGGAACAGGGCGGTAACCGCAAACCAGTCGGCCAGACCGCCGACCATTGCTGCTTCTGCGAAGGCGCGAATGAAACCGATGGCGGGATGCATGTCCCGATACCAGTGGGTGAGCAGAAAGAGGGCCGCCATGAACACCAACAGGCCAGTGGCAATGCGCCTGATGTCATGGCCCGGATTGCCGAAACCCAGAGCCATTCCACCGCGATCAATGCGGATGGCGGGTGTTTGGGGCAGGGCAGGACGACGGCTCACCGCCCCTCACTCATCCAGTTGCCCTGCGGTTGCAATGCCATTGACGCTGCTCGCGTGCCCGTCACCCTCACTCCGCCGGTTGCGGCGAAACGGGCCGATCCTCATCGCCAGGGCGATAGGTCAGCAGTTTGCGCCGCAGCCAAGGCCCGAGCCGCTGTTCCGCGCCGATCGCCAGACTGAATCCCGCAGGAACAATAAGCAAGGTCAGCAGGGTGGAGATGATCAGGCCACCGATCACGGTGATGCCCATTGGTGCTCGGAAACTGCCGTCACCATCGAGGCTCAGGGCAACCGGGATCATGCCGGCGACCATTGCCACGGTGGTCATGACAATCGGCTGGGCGCGCTTGTGACCGGCATCAAGAATGGCTTCGAACTTGTCGATGCCCTTTGACATTTCCTCCAATGCGAAGTCGACCAGCAGGATCGAGTTTTTCGCGACAATGCCAAATAGCAGCAGCATGCCGATAAGCACCGGCATCGATACGGCATCACCGGTCAGTCTCAGCGCGATGGCGCCGCCGAGCGGAGCGAGCGCCAACGAACCCATGTTGACCAACGGTGGCAGCAGCCGCTTGTAGAGCAGTACCAGAGTGGCGAACACCAAAAGGATACCGGTGACGAGCGCAATGATGAAATTGACCAACAATTCCGCCTGCCATTTGGCCTCGCCCAGAGTCAGTCGGGTCACGCCCTGCGGCAAATTCTTCATTGTCGGCAATTCTTCGATCAATGGCATCACGTCGCCGCTGACGAGGCCAGGGGCGAGGTCGGCTCCCAGACTGACACGACGTGTCTGATTAGTGCGCTGAATCGACACTGGACCGGCGCCAAAACGGATGTCGGCGACGAGCTTGAGAGGGACGGAGCCGCCATTTGAGGTTGGGACCGGCAGATTTTCGATATTGGCGATGCTGCGGCGCGAATCCTCACCCAGTTGGACGGCAATCGGAATTTGCCGGTCGTTCAGTGAAAATTTGGCGGCATTCTGTTCAATTTCGCCCAAAGTGGCGATGCGGATCGCCTGGCTCATCGCGGCGGTTGAAACGCCGAGATCAGACGCCAGCTGGCGGCGCGGTGTTATAACCAGCTCCGGTCGCTTCATGTCGGCGTTTGTGCGCGGTGCAACCAGCTTGTCAGACAAGCGCTGCTGCATTTCGGTGACAATCTGCGATGCTGTGGCATTGAGCACGTCGCTATTGTCACCGCCCAAGGTGATGGTGATATCGCGTCCGGTGTTGCCCGGTCCGCCTTGGGACTGGGACTGGAAACTGACCCGGGCGTCCGGCACGGCGTTGAGACGATCTGCCCAGCTGCGCTCAAACTCCACGCTCTTCATCGAGCGGTCGTCCTTGAGAGTCAGGAAGATGTTGGCGTTGCCGACGTTGATGTCGGCAAAGGCTGACTTCACATCCGGGGCCTTGCTGATCATGTCATAGACGCGACGGGTAACCTGTTCGGTTTGCTGCAGCGTCGTTCCCGGCGTCATTATGATACGGATCTGACTGAAATCATTGTCTTGCGGCGGCTGGAAGGCAAAGGGGATCGGCTTGATCAGGCCGGGAACGCCGGAAAAGGTCAGCACCGTCATTACAAGGGCCAGAATGCCCACACCCATCGTCTTCCACCGGTTGATCAGCGTCCAGCGCAGGGTCGATGTGTACCAATCCATGGCACGCCCTTCGCCATGGCTCGCGCTGCCGTGACTTTTCAGGAAATAGGCCGCTAGCATGGGCGTAATCATGCGCGCGACCGCCAGTGAAACGAGCACGGCCGCAACGACGGTAAAGCCGAAATTTTTGAAGAATTGGCCTGAAAATCCGGGCATGAATCCGACCGGCAGGAAGACCGCGACGATCGACATGGTCGTCGCGAGCACGGCCAGGCCAATCTCGTCGGCGGCGTCGATTGATGCCTGATAGGCGGTTTTGCCCATGCGCATATGACGGACGATATTCTCGATTTCCACGATTGCGTCATCGACCAGCACACCGGCCACCAGACTGAGGGCCAACAGCGACAGGAAGTTGAGCGAAAAGCCCAACAGGTCCATGAAGAAAAAGGCAGGGATGGCGGAGAGGGGGATGGCAATGGCGCTGATGATCGTCGCGCGCCAGTCCCGCAGGAACCAGAAGACGACGATCACGGCGAGGATGGCGCCTTCGATCATCGCCCGCATGGCGGATTTGAACTGGTCCTTGGTATAGTTGACGCTGGTGAACAACTCACGGTAGCTGACTTTGGGGTTCTTCTCGCGCAGGTCGTTGAGGACTTGCTGCACCTCGTCATAGACCTCGACGTCGGATGCCCCCTTGGCACGGGTGATGCCAAAGCTGAGCACTTCCCGCCCGTCCATGAGCGAGCGTGTGCGTTGTTCGGCATAACCGTCGCGGACATCGGCGATGTCGGCCAGTTTGATCGTGCGGTTGCCCACCGCGATGTCCATCTGGGACAGGGCATAGGCGTCGGCCGCATTGCCCAAGACGCGAACCGATTGCTCGGTGCCGCCAATCTCTGCACGGCCTCCGGCTGCATTGATGTTGAGCTGGCGGAGCTGGGCATTGACCTGGGAAGCGGTCAGCCCCTGTGATTGCAACTCTGCGGGGTTCAATATCACCCTTATCTCGCGGTCGACGCCACCGCCCCGCTCAACTGCGGCGACGCCTGGAATGGCCCGGATTCGCTTGGCCACGGTATTGTCGACATACCAGCTGAGCTCTTCCAGCGTCATGTCGGTGGCTTCGGCTGAATAATATGCCAGCGCGCCGCCGGTGACATCAACACGCGCCACCTGGGGTTCGAGGATCCCCTCGGGTAGGTCGCCGCGGATGTTCGATATGGCGTCACGTATGTCATTGACCGCGCGGTCAATGGGCGTGCCAATCGCGAATTGGACAAAAGTGGAGGAAGAGCCTTCGCGCACCGAGGAGTTGATTTCCTCAATACCATTCACCCCACGCACGGCCGCCTCTACCAGGATGGTGACCTGCGTCTCCATCTCGCTCGGGGCTGCGCCTGGCTGCGCAATGACGATCTGCGCCGCAGGAAAATCAACATCGGGAGAATCGTTGACGCTCATCCGGTTGAACGAGAGCACGCCGGCAAACAGTAGCGCGACAAACAGCACCAGCGGGGGCACCGGATTGCGAATGCACCAGGCTGAAATCTTGCTGAAATCCATGGGGATTCCCCTTTCCTCTCAGCTGGTCAACGCGCCGCTGACGGGGCAGGGGCGGCTGTCGCGGCCGGGCGCCGCACCACCGGCTTGATCTCGTCACCATCGCTCAGGAATGCGCCGGCGCTCAAAACCACTCGCTCCTGTCCGGAAAGGCCGCTCAGCACTGGCACGCCCGACTGGCTGATCGGGCCGACGGTGACCACGCGCCGGCGGACCTTATTGTCGTTGCCCACCACATAGACATATTGGCCCTGATCATCGGTCAGCACCGAAGATTCGGGCAATTGGGGGGCTTGCGCCTGCCCTGCGACGATGCTGGCCTCGGCAAAACCGCCGGGACGGAGCGCCGGGGAGTAAGCGAGCGCAATGCGCGCTGTTCCCTGGCGCGATTGCGGGTCGATCACAGGCGAAATTTGCCAGATTTGACCGGTGAAGCTGCTGTCTGACCCGACCGGGGTAACTCTCGCAGTGACCCCGGTTGAGAGCGCCGTCAACTCTGCCTCGCCGATCCGGGCAAGCAATTCCATTTCGCCACCACGGGCAATTCGGAACAGCACGCCGCTGCCCGGGCTGACAATTTGTCCCGGTTCGACGCCGCGGGTCAGGACCAGACCGGCGGCGGGCGCGCGAATGTCCAGCCGCCCGGTGCGTGCACGTGCCTCCGCCAACTGGGCGCTGGTCACCCTGACGCGGGCTACAGCTGCGTCGCGTGAGGCAGTCCGGCGGTCAAGGTCAGAGTTGGAAATGAACCCTCGGCTGATCAGGGCCTGTGCTCGGTCAAGCTCGGCCTGGGCCAAGCGGGCATCCGCCTCTGCCACCCGGATCTGCGCGGCCAGTTGCTCTATCTGCTGGATCTGCACTGAACGATCGATTGTTGCCAGCACCTGACCGGCGCCGACCCACTGGCCCGGTTCGACCAATACCCTGACGACCTGCCCGCCTTCACCGGCGACGCCCACCGGCATTTCGCGGCGGGCAGCCAGGGTGCCATTGGCAGTGATCACCCGTTCAACGGCGCTGCGCCCAGGTACGATGACCGTGACTGTCGGAACGGCACTGGCTTTCGCTTCGGTACCGGTCGCCGTTTCGGGAGAGCTTCCGCCCCATATGGCCCAGCCCACTGCCAGCGCTGCCAATGCAATAACCACTGCGGCGATGATCCGCTTGCGATTGCGCTGACTGTCGCCATTGCCCGCCCACAGACCTTGGCCTCCGGCCTCATTCGGCACATCAATCGACCGGGTCTCGAAATTCATGGCGGCGTTGTCCTGTTGCCTTTGCGAACAGGCACGAAGCCTGTCAGGGGGAGAGTTTGGCTGTATTATAACAATAAGTCACCGGAAGCAAGCGGCGGCTCTTGGCGCTTAGGTGGAGTCGCCTATGCCACTTTCAACCTGTCAATCCAAGCAGGACATGCGGCTGCATGGGGCCGCTGAATGATGGCAAGGCCACCCGACTCCATTTGTCGCAGGCCCGTTCTGGCCTGCTAGCGCACCTTGCCCTTGCGAATCAGGTTGACGATGCCGAGCAGCACTATCGCTCCGGCCAGCGCCACAGCCAGTGAGGGTATGTCCAGGCCGTCCCGCAGGCCAGTTCCTGCCAGGCCAAAGACCTGGCCCGCAATGAACTTGCCGATCATCGATCCGATACAACCCACGACGATGTTGAGGAAAATGCCCTGTTCGGCGTCAGTCCGCATAATTTTGCTGGCGATCCAGCCAATCAGGCCACCGACGATCACCGCAACAATGAATCCACCCATGTCATCCGCTCCTTTAACTGGGCGCAGATTGAAGCGCCCGCGGAAAGCGGCGACTGGACCATCATTGCTGCTGATCGACAAGGTGAATCACGCAATCATCTGGAATCTTTGCCTTATCGGGTACGGCCACGCGCAAGGACGCTGCAACAGTGCTGAAAATAAGACCGCCGCCCGTTCCTGTTCCCGTGAAGGATCAGGATCGGACGGCGGCAAGTCTGTCGATTCCGGCCTGGGCCGAAACTGTTTGGCAACTTTCAAAAGCGCTGTTGGCGCTCGTAAAGGTCGCGATACTGGCGGATGCGTGTTACGCGCAGACCGGGCATGCCGGCACGGTCAATGGCGCGTTGCCATCCGGCGAATTCCTCGAGCGTCAGGCTGTAGCGCTGACAGGCTTCGTCGACACTCAGCAGGCCACCGCTGACGGCTGCCACAACTTCGGCCTTGCGGCGCACAACCCAGCGTGTGGTGTGCGGCGGCGGAAGCGAATCCAGCGTAAGCGGTTCGCCCAGCGGACCAATCACTCGATCAGGACGGATGGTCTGATTTTCTTTCATGCGAACCTCTGATGGGAAACGGGAAGGATCATTGGTCCCTGAATCCTGTCCTGATATAGACAGCCGGCCTGAAGATAGGCTGAAACGCGTTGGTTAATGGGCCGGTTACCCATTCAAATCACCTTGAATGGCAACCGGATGGCCTTTGCCGGAATGATCGGCAAAGGCACCGCCCAACGGTCCGCCGCCTGCCGGCCGGCGACCGGTAAGCAAGGCCAGGCTTGACGGGCTTTCGCTATCCGAAGACAGGCTGGCTTGTGTGTCCGAAGCCTGAACCGAAGACAGAGCCCGCACCGTTGCGGTGCTGGCTTGCCGTGCGGCAAAAACGCTTCTGAGCATATCAAAGCCGACCTGGTTGACCGAGCGAACGCCGGCATCCTGACCATGGGGTTGAACGGTGATTTCCATGGACATCGCCCTAAGGCTCACTTCGCTAAAGCCCGGTAAAATCTGGATTCATTCATTGTTAGCGGTTGCAGAAGCCGTTTCGTTTCGGGACTCTTTGCCAGCCGGGTCGGCAGCGGCTATGGGACCGGGACCATGACTTTCGCAGAATCCCTGACTTCCGCCATTTCAGGCAATTTTCAGCTGCCCGAGCCCCTGTCGGCTCGGCGCATTGTTGTCGCCATGTCAGGTGGTGTGGACAGCAGTGTTACTGCCGCTTTGGCACTAAAAAGTGGCGCGGAAGTGATCGGCGTGACGCTGCGCCTTTACGATCATGGCGAAGCGGTCGGCCGCAAGGGGGCCTGTTGCGCCGGGCAGGACATTCGCGATGCCGCCGCCGTTGCCGACCGGCTCGGTTTTGCCCACCATGTCATCGACCATGAAAGCGCTTTCCGCCAATCGGTAGTAGAACAGTTCGCCGACGAATATCTCGCCGGGCGAACCCCTATCCCCTGCGTTCGCTGCAACATGGGACCGAAATTCACCGACCTGTTTGCCATTGCTCGCGATCTTGGTGCCGATTGTCTCGCCACTGGCCATTATGTCCGTCGTGTCGAGGGTGCGCAGGGGGCAGAGATGCATCGTGCCATCGATCCGGCCCGGGACCAAAGCTATTTCCTGTTCGCCACTACTCGCGCTCAGCTCGAATTCCTCCGTTTTCCGCTCGGCGGTATGCCTAAGGCCGACGTGCGCGCCATCGCCTCCAGCCTCGGTCTCGGTGTCGCGGCAAAACCCGACAGCCAAGACATCTGCTTCGTCCCCGATGGTGATTATGCAGGCATCGTTACCAAGGTGCGCCCTGGTGCGGTGCACGAAGGGGCGATTGTCGATCTCGAAGGACGCGAGCTCGGCCGCCATCGCGGCATCATCCATTATACCGTCGGTCAGAGGCGTGGCCTCGAAATCGGCGGCATGGCCGAGCCGCTTTATGTCGTGCGGATCGACGCGGCAAAGAATGAAGTCATCGTCGGCCCCCGTGCCGCCCTCGCTGTCAGCAGCGCCCGCCTTTCCGGCATCAACCGCCTTGCCACGGCGGAGGAATGGGGCGCCCTCGGCCCGCTGACGGCCAAGGTTCGCTCCATGGCGAAGCCTGCCCCTGCCCGCCTCGACGGTGACAGGCTTGTTTTCGACACTCCTGAATATGGCGTCAGCCCCGGCCAGGCCGCAGTGCTCTATGCGGACGATCGTGTGGTGGCTGGCGGCTGGATCGAGGAAACGGCCAGCGCTTTCCAGGGTTAGTCGGTGTCGAGCAGGCATCCTGTCGCGCCAGCGTATGTGGCGGTGCGGCTGGCGAGAAGGGGCACGCTGGCTGTCGCGGTCTTTTCTTCCTCATCGATGCTCAGGCTGACCAGTTCCATGCCGGGTTCGAAATCATCCTCGCACAGCCCCGCCTCGCGGCCCTGCACAAAGGCGCAAGAACAGCCCATGCGGGCGCCATAGGCCGCACCCGTTTCCGCCAGCGCGTTCCAGGTCGGCCATTGCCAGATGGCATAGCCAAGCAACACCAGCGCGAGACCGGCCGTCACCAGCTTCCACCGGGCTATCGGGCCTCGGGACGGCGGGGGCATTGAGTTGGACGGGCTGGCTGGGCTAGTCATATGTGTCATGAACCTCAAAACGTCCCGCTTCGCAAGTCTCACTGCCGCACTGATGCTGTGCGGGATGGTGCCGCCCCTGTTGGCGGGATGCAGTGACGGTGCTGACCCTGCGCCGGCCGCGAAGGTTGAGGCAGGCGATGGGCAGCGGCAGGTGATCGTCCCCGGTCAGCTTGGTCAACCGGCCCGATTGGTGATTGACGAATTGTTTGACGATCGCGGGACGATGGGCGAGACACGCGCCCTGCTGGTATTGCGCAATGGCGTGCCGGTCTATGAAGCCTATGGACCGGGCTATGGCCCCGACAGCAAGCTTGTCAGTTGGTCTATGGCTAAGTCGATTACCGCGGTCCTGATCGGCATTCTCGTCTCGGACGGGCGCCTGGTGCTCGATGATCCGGCACCGGTGCCTGCGTGGCAGCGTCCCGGCGATCCCCGCGGGACGATTACCCTGCGGCAATTGCTGAATATGGCATCGGGCCTCGAACATGTGGAAGTCGCCGAACAGGCTTGGGAGGCGGATACGGTTGCCATGCTGTTCGGCGATGGCGCACAGGATATGGCCGGATTTGCCGAGGCCAAGCCGCCCATCGCCGCCCCCGGGGAACAGTTCAACTATTCGACTGCGACCAGTGTCATCCTTTCGGACATTATCGCTCGCGCTCTGACGGACAGCAAGGTGCCTGAGGTTCGGCAGCAGGCCGTGCTCAACTTCATTGACGGCAGGTTGGCCGGCCCGCTCGGCATGCGCAGCCTGACACCGGAATTCGATGCGAACGGGACGATGATCGGCGGCTCGATCATGCATGCGACCGCGCGCGATTACGCCCGATTCGGCGAATTCCTTCGTCGCAGGGGGCAGACCGCTGATGGTGTGCGCCTCGTGTCGGAACGCTGGATCGATTTCATGTTGACCCCGTCACCGGCCAACCGGGGCTATGGTGGTCATATCTGGCTCAATCATGCCCAGCCCAATGGCGATGTCGCGCTCTGGCCAGGGCAGGGACCCGCAGACTTGTTCGCCTGCCTTGGCCATCAGGGGCAGTTCATCATTGTATCGCCAGGCGACAGCCTCACCATCGTGCGACTCGGTATTTCAACAGATGACGAACAATTGCCGGCTGTCCGCGAAGCGCTGCGACGCCTGACTACGGCCTTGTAGATCGCGTCAGGTGACTGATTCCGAAGGCGTATAGCCCAACTCGTCCTTATGCCCCTCTGGGTCAGGGTGGATCAGGATCTCGACTCCGGGAAACTCTTTGGCCAGTTCCGCTTCGACCCGGTCCATGACCGCATGAACCTCGGTCAGCGTCAGCTTGCCATCCATCCACAGATGAAACTGCGCAAATTCATGGGCGCCGCTGGTCCGGGTGCGCAGATCATGGATGCCAGCTGCCTCGGGGATACGCATAACCACTTCGATGAATTGCTTCTTACGCTCCGCTGGCCATTCCTTGTCCATCAACTGCTCGAGGACATGGCTGGCCGTTGTCCCGGCGCCATAAAGCAGCCATCCGGCGATCAACACGCCGAACAGGGGGTCGGCGCCGTGCAGGCCGGCCTTGCTTTCCAGCAGCAGTGCGACAATCACTGCACTGTTGAGGGCCAGATCTGACGAATAGTGCAGGCTGTCAGCCTTGATCGCCACCGAACCGGTGCGCCGCACCACCATCCGCTGGTAAGTGATCAGCGCCAGTGTGGCGAGGATCGCGATCGCCGATACGGCAATGCCGGATTCGGCTTCGGTTGTCACAGCACCGCTGCGCAATCGCTCGATCGCACGCCAGCCGATGCCCAGTGCCGATACGCTGATGATCACTACCTGGAAAAGCGCGACCACGGCTTCGGCCTTGCCATGACCAAAGCGATGGTCGTCGTCGGCGGGACGGGAGGCTACGCGGACCCCGATCAGCGTGATGACCGAGGCGAGGAGATCGAGCGCGGTGTCTGCGAGCGAGCCAAGCATTGCGGTCGAGCCTGTGGTCCAGGCCGCCCACGCCTTCATGCCGACCAGCAGGGCGGCTACGCACAGGCTTGCGATGGCTGCCTTGGTCGTCAGGCTGCCGCGGTCCGCAGCGGAAAGCGGCTCACCGCTCACGGGTACAGCAATCCTTCGGTCCACCCACCCACACCATCGGGCGTGAAAAGGCGGCGTTCATGCAGGCGGAAAGGTCTGTCCTGCCACAATTCGATGCGCTCCGGGCTGACACGATAGCCTGACCAATGGGGAGGCCGCGTCACCGCGCTGACGCCAAACTTGATGCCAGCCTCGGCAACACGCTTCATGAAATGCGCACGGGAAGGCAGAGGCCGTGATTGGTCGGATGCCCAGGCACCGAGTTGTGAATCCCGGGATCGGCTGGCGAAATAGGCGTCGGCCTCCTCATCACTGACGGTCGAAACCGCCCCCTCGATGCGGACCTGCCGTCGCAGGCTCTTCCAGTGGAACAGCAAGGCCGCGCGCGGATTTGCCGTCAGCGCCTCACCCTTGCGGCTCTGCTGGTTGGTGTAAAAGACAAAGCCACTGGCATCATAATCCTTCAGCAGGACCATCCGCACCGATGGCTGCCCATCGGCATCGATCGTCGCCACGGCCATCGCTTCGGGATCATTGGGTTCGCTCGCCTTGGCTTCTTCCAGCCATTGACCGAACAAGGTGATGGGATTGTCGTTCATATGGCGTTCCCTAGCGTGCGGCAGGGCGGCGGTCGAGGGGCGATGGAAGGGTTGGAACACCGTCACCTTGCTTGCCGTTACGGAAAAACAATAGCCTGTCCCTGATGCCAAGCCTTGCCGCCGCGCCGGAGCACGCCTAGCTATGTGCAATGGCTGTTGACCCTTACACCCTGCTTGGCGTGCCGCGCTCCGCGAGCGAGGCGGATATCAAGAAGGCTTATCGCAAGCTGGCAAAGGAACTGCATCCTGATGCCAACAAGGATAATCCAAAGGCGGCCGCTCGCTTTTCCGAAGTGACGCAGGCCTATGACATTTTGGGCGATGCGGAAAAACGCGCCCGCTTTGACCGGGGTGAAATTGACGCGGATGGCAATCCCGCCAATCCCTTTGCAGGGGCTGGCGCCGGTTTCGGTGCTGGCGGCTTTGGTGCGCAGGGTTTTCGCGGGAGCGGGCCATGGGGTCAACAGCGCGGCGGCTTCGCGCCAGAGGGTGATCCCTCCAGTATCTTTGAGGAATTGTTTGGCGGGCGCTCCCGTCGGGCGCCGCCGCCGCGTGGTGCCAACATCAATTATCGTCTCTCGGTCGGCTTTGCTGATGCTGCCACGCTCGCTCCGCAACGCATCACTTTGGGTGATGGCAAAACGATCGATCTCAAACTGCCCAAGGGTGTCGAAACGGGAACGCAGATGCGCCTGCCTGGTCGCGGTGAGCCGGGCCCTGGCGGCAGCGGCGATGCCATCGTTACCATCGAGATCAAGCCGCATGCTTTTTTCCGACGCGACGGTGCCGATGTCCGGCTCGACCTCCCCGTTTCGCTGGCTGAGGCGGTCAAAGGTGCAAAGGTCAAGGTGCCGACGGTCGATGGCCCCGTCATGCTCGGCATCCCGCCGGGCTCGACATCGGGCAAGGTATTGCGGCTCAAGGGCAAGGGCTTTTCCCGCAAGGATGGCACCCGGGGTGACCAGTTGGTCAGCCTGCTGGTTGATGTCCCAGCTGACGATGCCGCTCTCGCTGCCTTTGTCGAAAGCTGGGATGACGGGCGCAATATCCGGGCCGCCTTGGGTGTTTGACCCGGATGGGCGGTGATGATCGGCCTGATGTGACGGCGATCCAGGGCGATGACGGGACATCGCTGCCCAGGGCTGAAAGAATTGCCCGTGCGGTGGAGGAAGAGGTTGCCGGCGAATATGTTGCAGAGGGCCGGTCCCCCCATTCGCCCGAAGCTCGCCGGGAACGGGCCCGGCGTACGGCCACCGCCCAGGGCCGACTTGGACTGTTGCGCCGTTCCTATGCTGCCGTCGCACCGGGCAGCCGGCCATTTTACGTCGCCCGCCGGGTGTTGGTCGGTACCTATTTCGATGGATTCATCCATGCCGGCAATCTTGCCTATCTGGCGTTGATCGCCCTTTTTCCCTTCTTCATCACCGCCACCGCACTGATGAGTGCATTTGGCCGCACGGATGAGGGCTTGCACGCGCTCAGCGTCATCCTTTCCGTCATGCCACCTGGGGTCGCTGCCACGCTGGAAGGACCGGTGCGCGAAGTTCTGGCCGCGCGTACCGGTCCCCTTCTGTGGCTTGGCGCACTGATCGGCCTGTGGACGGTGGGCAGCCTGATAGAGACGATCCGCGATATTCTGCGGCGCGCTTATGGAACACGCGCCCGGAAAAGCTTCTGGCACTATCGCCTTTATTCGATCGGCCTGATCATCGCCGCAGTGTTGCTGCTCCTGCTGTCATTCAGTTTGCAGGTCGTCGCCCTTGCGGTGGAACAGTTCATGCAACGCGTACTGCCCGCGGATGTCGCCGGCCTTGGCGAAGTGGCGATTACCCGTGGTGTTTCGACTTTCGGGCTGTTCGTTTCCCTGTATCTCCTGTTTCTCTCCCTGACGCCTCAACAATATCGCGGGCGGGCTTTTCCCAAATGGCCGGGTGCATTGTTCACCACCCTGTGGTGGATGGCGGTCACCGTATCGTTGCCGCCCCTGCTCGCCAGCCTGATCAGCTATGACCTCACCTATGGCAGTCTTGCCGGCGTGATGATTGTGTTGTTTTTCTTCTACCTCATCGGCCTTGGGGTGGTTATCGGGGCAGAATTGAACGCCGCTCTCGCCGAAACGCCGGAAGAGCAGCAGAACCGGATCGGCCGGATGGACGATCGAGACCAAAGGAAGAGTGCAGTATGAGCGGATTGATGGCAGGCAAGCGTGGCCTCATCATGGGCCTCGCCAACGACAAGTCGCTGGCTTGGGGCATCGCCAAGGCCCTTCATGCACAGGGCGCCGAGCTGGCGATCAGCTATCAGGGAGAGGTGATGGAAAAGCGGGTTAAACCGCTGGCCGATCAACTGGGTTGCGATTTCCTGATCGATTGTGATGTGTCCACCGAAACCGCGCTGGATGATGCATTTGCCCGGCTCGCCGGGCGCTGGCCGACGATCGATTTCATTGTCCATGCCATCGGCTACACCAACAAGGAGGCGCTGCGCGGCAAGTACAGCGACGTCGCGCTCGATGATTTCCTGATGACGATGAACATTTCCGTGTTCAGCTTCACCGCTGTTGCCAAGCGAGCTGCCGCGATGATGACGCCCTTTGACCCGGAAACCGGCAAGGGAGGCGGTGCCATGCTCACCCTGTCCTATTATGGGGCCGAAAAGGTTGTGCCGCATTATAATGTCATGGGTGTCGCCAAGTCGGCGCTGGAAACCAGCGTCAAATATCTGGCTAATGACTTTGGCCCCGCCGGTATCCGCGTCAACGCCATATCTGCCGGGCCGATCAAGACATTGGCGGCATCGGGCATTGGCGATTTCCGCATCATCCTGAAATGGAATGAACTCAATTCGCCGCTGCGGCGCAATGTCACCATCGATGATGTCGGCGGATCGGCTCTGTATCTGCTGTCTGATCTGTCCGCTGGTGTCACGGGTGAAACGCACCATGTCGATGCCGGTTACCATACGGTTGGCATGAAGCAGGAAGATGCACCGGACATCTCACTCGTCTGAGTGGAGGGCAAACAGGAAAAGGGGCGATTATGCGTGGATTGATGATCATGCCGGTACTCGCGGGCGCCATGATGCTCGCAGGCTGTGATGCCGGATCGAGCGAAGAGGCCAGTGGCCCCGACCTGTCGCAGGCCGGTAACGAAAAACTCCAGCCAGCCGGCGACAGCTGGAGCGCGGTAAAGCTCACGGGTCTGACCTGTGGCGACAATTGCTATGTACAGATTGAGCCCGCCGCCGGCGGAGCCGCTCAGGAAGTGATGTGCACTGCGCAGGCCTGTAATCCATGGTTTGAAGAACAGGCCCTGCCTGCCGATATTGTGGGCAAGACCTATGAGGTGCGGCTTGGCACCGCCGAACAGGTGGACAATGCCGGCATCGTGCAGGACGCCGGCTTCCCGGCAATCGTCGAAATGCGGCCTGCGGGCTGACCCGGACAGGCCGGACTTGCATCGATGGCGCTTTGCCGCCATCGCTTCCGGTCATGAGCTACAATAGTTTCGGTCACCTCTTCCGCTTCACCACTTGGGGGGAAAGCCACGGACCCGCGATTGGCGCGGTGGTTGACGGCTGCCCCCCGGGGCTGGCGCTGAACGAGGCGGATATTCAGCCCTTCCTTGACGCCCGCCGTCCGGGACAGAGCAAATTCACCACCCAGCGGCAGGAGCCCGATCAGGTTCGCATCCTCTCGGGCGTGTTCGAGGGTAAGACCACCGGCACACCGATCAGCCTGATGATCGACAATGTCGATCAACGGTCAAAAGATTATTCGGAGGTCGCCCAGGCCTATCGGCCCGGCCATGCCGACTATGCCTATGACGCCAAATATGGCTTTCGCGATTATCGCGGCGGTGGCCGCTCAAGCGCCCGCGAAACCGCTAGCCGGGTGGCAGCGGGCGCGGTAGCGCGGTTGGTCATCCCTGAAGTCACCATCCTCGCATGGGTCAGCGCCATTGGCGGCGATGCCATCGACATGGCCCATTTCGACGCTGCGGAAATTGGCAGAAACCCTTTCTTTTGCCCTGATGCCGCCGCTGCGGCGCGCTGGGAAAAGCTGGTCGATGAAGCGCGCCTCGCCGGGTCCTCCTTGGGCGCGGTGGTGGAATGTGTCGCGACCGGCGTGCCCGCTGGCTGGGGCGCGCCGCTCTATGCAAAGCTTGATGCCGAACTTGCCCATGCGATGATGGGGATCAACGCGGTCAAGGGTGTCGAAATCGGTGATGGCTTTGCCGCTGCCTCGCTGACGGGCGAAGGCAATGCCGACCCGATGCGCCCCGGTGGCGAGGGGGAGGGGCCTGAATTTCTCGCCAATCACGCCGGTGGCATTGCCGGCGGCATCTCGACCGGCCAACCGGTGGTCGTGCGCGTCGCCTTCAAACCGACCAGCAGCATATTGACGCCCATGCCCACCGTGACCCGCGAAGGCGAGGCGACCGAATTGCGGACCAAGGGCCGGCACGACCCGTGCGTCGGTATCCGCGGCGTCCCGGTGGTGGAGGCGATGATGGCGCTGGTGCTGGCCGACCAGAAACTGCTGCACCGGGGGCAATGCGGCTGATCCTCGCATGACCATAGACGCCTGTCATGCCCGGTTGATTGCGGCCTCTGCCTACCTGTTCGAACAATTCCGACCAGTTTCGGCCCTGCGACAGCATCCGTCAATCTATGCCGTTGTGGTTGACGATGGGGCGTTACAGACCATCACGCTGGGTTATGCCGTACCTCCAGCGCGCGGCATTGCCATTCTGCGGCTAAGTCGTCACAATCTTGCAAGGGATTGCGTCGGGCAGGCGCGAAACAGATAAATTTCCGGGGAAACGCACGGCATGGACAGGAAACTCACTTGGTACATTCTCGCCGGGATGCTGCTCGGCGTCGTGGCGGGCTATGCCGTTAATGTGTTGGTGCCCGCGGGCAGTACCGCGATGGAAAATTGGCTCGGCACCTTTGGCCTCCTGTCCGGCATTTTCCTCAGCCTGATCAAGATGCTTGTCGCGCCTCTCATCCTCTCGACCATCGTCGCCGGCATTGCCCATATGGGCGACAGCGCGGCGTTGGGCCGCATCGGTTTTC
Organism: Sphingomonas lacunae; assembly: GCF_012979535.1. NCBI lineage: Bacteria > Pseudomonadati > Pseudomonadota > Alphaproteobacteria > Sphingomonadales > Sphingomonadaceae > Sphingomonas > Sphingomonas lacunae. The sequence continues at coordinate 563,685 of NZ_CP053015.1, read as the reverse complement.
GCGCCATCACATGGTTCATTATCGCCAGCCTGATCTCGATCGGTCTCGGCCTTGTCATGGTTAACGTTTTTGAACCTGGTGTTGGCGTGGATCTCGCCGCCGCCTCGAGCGCTTCGGTCGGGGAGGTCGCCAAGCTCAACGTCTTCGATTTCCTGCTGCACATCTTCCCGAAAAACGCTTTTGAGGCGCTGGCGACCAACAATATCCTCCAGATCCTTGTCTTCTCGCTGTTCGCCGGGGTTGCCCTGTCGGCCATCGGGGAGAAGGGTGCGGTGCTGGTCCGCGGTGCCGATGCGCTCGCGGAAATGATGTTGCAAATCACCGCCTATGTGATGCGCTTCGCTCCCTTTGCGGTGTTCGGCGCGCTGGCCGGTGTGGTGGCAAAAAATGGCCTCGGCATCCTCGGCACTTATGTTGAGCTGCTTACCGAATTCTATCTCTCGCTGCTGATCCTGTGGATCATCCTGCTCGGCGTCGGCGCGCTCTTCCTGCAGGGGCGCATCTTCACGCTGATCCGCTACATCCGCGAACCGCTGATGATCGCCTTTTCCACCGCCAGCAGCGAGGCGGCGTTGCCCAAGCTGTTCGAACAGCTTGACCGTTTCGGCGTTCCCCGCCGCATCTCGGGCTTCATGTTGCCGCTGGGGTACAGCTTCAACCTCGACGGCTCGATGATGTACATGAGCTTCGCGACCATCTTCATCGCCCAGGCCTATGGTATCGAGCTCGACATCTGGCAGCAGATCGCCATCCTGCTCACCCTGATGATCAGTTCCAAGGGGGTGGCTGCCGTGCCGCGCGCCAGCCTCGTCGTCATCACCGGCACGCTCGCCATGTTCGGCCTGCCGGTGGAGGGCGTCGCGCTGATCCTCGGCATCGACCAGTTCCTCGACATGGGCCGCACCGCGACCAACGTCGTGGGCAATTCGGTCGCCACCAGCGTCATCACCAAATGGGAAGGCATGCTCGAGGTTGAGGAGCCTGACAGCGGCGACCATCCGCGGGCCCCCGCACATACTGTCGCAGGCGGCAAGGCGGGACTAGACCTCGCAGAGGACATGGTGGAGGATGCGCGCAAGGGGTAGGCTCCTTTGCGCTCCCGCCCGTCACTCAGGCAAAGAAGAAGGGCCGCCGGGGCAATCCCGACGACCCTTCCGCATGGTCAGCGATCGGAGGGTTTCCCCGCCGGAACGCTCTGGCGCGGGGTTAGACGCGCACGCTCCGTAGGAACCTGACCGACCTCGCTGCTGAACCATGAGACATCGGATCACCTCCTTTCGCTAGTTGAAAGACTGACATGTGCGCACTCCTTGTTGCGTCGCGGCACAGGGGTAAAGGTGAATCATCGCCCTTTCCAAAGCAACCCCCGGCAGCAAAGAATTTTCGCGGCCGCTGGCCAGATGGTTGCAACCATCGCGTGCGTAACTAACTCTCATGTCAATGAGTGGCCGCACAAAGACGACCACGACCAGAGGAGATGCGCATGGCTTCCGCCGCCACCCACGCCGGCAACCCCCACTGGTTGCCGCGCAATCCGCCCGAACTGCTCGATCATGTTCCTGGTGAGGATGGTTGGCCATTGGTCGGCAACACGCTGAAACAGCTGGCGGATCCCATCGCTTTCACCAACCGCATGGTCGAAACCTATGGCCCTGTCTTCCGCAACAAGAGCTTTGGCGGGCGCGGCGTCATCATGGTCGGGCCGGAAGCGAACGAGCTGGTGCTGTTCGATCGCGACAAGATTTTCTCGTCCGAACAGGGCTGGGGCCCGGTCCTCAATCTCCTCTTCCCGCGCGGCCTGATGCTGATGGATTTTGAAAAGCATCGCGCCGACCGCCGCACCCTGTCGGTGGCGTTCAAGCCCGAGCCGATGAAACATTATGCCGTCGCCCTCAACGAAGGTATCGCCAGCCGCATTCCCGAATGGTCTGGCCGCGACTTCGCCTTTTATCCTGCGATAAAGAAGCTGACGCTCGACCTCGCGGCGACCAGCTTTCTCGGCATCCCCTGGGGCCCGGATGCGGACCGCATCAACAAGGCGTTCGTCGACATGGTGCAGGCGAGCGTCGGCGTCGTCCGCCGCCCGCTCCCCTTCACGGCCATGGGGCGCGGCGTGGCGGGCCGCAAATTCCTCGTCGACTATTTCACGCCGATGGTGCCCGTCCGGCGGGAGAGTGACGGGCAGGATGTCTTCACCCAATTCTGTCAGGCCAAGGACGAGAATGGCGACTATATGCCGGTCGACGCCATCGTTGATCACATGAATTTCCTGATGATGGCGGCGCATGACACCATCACCTCGTCGGTCACCTCGATGATCTGGCTGCTGGCGAAGAACCCCGAATGGCAGGACCGGCTGCGCGAGGAGATGATCGCTGTCTCTCCGGCCGGACAGGGCCTCACCTATGATCGGCTGGGTGACCTGCCGCTCACCGAAATGGCGTTCAAGGAAAGCTTGCGGATGATCCCGCCGGTCCCCGCCCTGCCGCGTCGCGCGCTCAGGGATTTCGAGTTCAAGGGGTATCGCATTCCCGCCGGCACCGGCGTCGGCATCAACCCCGCCTACACCCATTTCATGCCCGAATATTGGCCCGAGCCGGAAAAGTTCGACCCGATGCGCTTCACGCCAGAGGCGGTGCGCGACCGGCACAAATATGCCTGGGTCCCCTTCGGCGGCGGCGCGCACATGTGCCTTGGCCTGCACTTTGCCTATATGCAGGCCAAGCTGTTCCTTCACCATGTGCTGACCACCAACCGCGTCACCATCGCGCCCGGCTATGAGCCCGCATGGCAGATGTGGCCGATCCCGCAGCCTAAGGATGGTCTCAACGTCCGGTTCGAGCGGCTCTAAGTCTGTCATCGTAACGCCGATTTAAGCAAATGGTGCGATACCTCTGCCCAGATTGGTCAGGGATATTGCCGACATGAGCATGCATTTCGACGCATTGGCAGCCCGCGTGACAGCGGACGGGGCGATTGCCGCCGAGGAAATACTCGCCTTGCGCCGCGAAGGCTGGTCAAACGGGACGATTGAGCCCGATGAGGCCGAAGCCCTGTTTCTCGCCAATGACGCGATCCGCGAGCCCTCGCCTGAATGGACAGACTTCTTCGTCGAGGCGCTGACGGAATATGCCCTGTGCAGCGGCAGCCCGCGTGGATACATCAGCCAGGCAATGGCCGACACGCTGGTCGCCCGGATCAGCCGTGACGGACAGGTTGACAGCATGGCCGAACTCGAACTTCTTGTCCGCCTGCTCGAAAAGGCGGTCGATGTGCCGACCAGCCTCAAGGATTTCGCCCTGCGCCAAATCGAATCCACCGTCCTCACCGGCAGCGGGCCGACCCGTCGCGGTGCATTGAGCGAGGACGGTATCAACGCGGTCGAGGCCGGACTGCTTCGCCGCATGATCTTTGCCGCCGGGGGCGACCGTCCGGCTGCGGTGAGCGAGGCCGAAGCAGCGATGCTGTTCCGCCTGAAAGATGCCATGCTGAACCGTGCCAATGCCCCCGAATGGAAGACCCTGTTCGTTCAGGGGGTCGCCAACTTCCTCCTTGCCAGCGCGCATGATCCACTGTCGGCAGACCGCGCCGCCGAACTCGAAGCCTTCATGAACGCCAAGGGTGCCGGGGTGTTGGGCATTTTCGGCAAAATGGCGCAAGGCAACATCGGGGAAAGCCTCAGCGCTGTCCGGCAGGGCAAGATGGGTAGTCCCGATCATTTTGGTGAGATGGCTGATGCCGCCCGGCTCGATGAGGCCGAGAGCGACTGGCTGCTCGACAAGCTCATGAGGTCACCCGATGCCGATGACTATGAAAAGGCACTGATTGCCTTCATCGTTGAGGAAACCGGGCAACCGGTTACCGGCTGATCCTGTCCGCAGGAAGTCGCTCAGACGGTAAAACTCTCGCCGCAGCCGCATGACCCCTTGGCATTGGGGTTGTTGAAAACGAACCCGGCGGTGAAATCATCCTCGACCCAGTCCATGGTGCTGCCGATCAGGTAGAGCACCGACGCGCCATCAACGAAAAAGGTGCCGCCGGGCGTCTCGATCCGCTCGTCAAAACTGTTGGCTTCGCTGACATAATCGACCGAATAGGCAAGGCCCGAACAGCCACGGCGTGGGGTGGAGAGCTTGACGCCAATCGTCCCTTCGGGCGCCGATGCCATCAGATGCGCAATGCGCGCCTCCGCGCTCGGCGTCAGGATGATCGCGGCGGGTCGCGCGCGGGTCTTGGTTTCGGTGGTCATGTCACAGCATCCCCAGTTCCAGCCGGGCCTCGTCGGTCATGTTGGCCGGACTCCACGGCGGATCCCATACAAGATTGACGTCGACCAGCCCGACACCGGGAACCGATCCTACGCGCAATTCCACCTCGCCCGGCATCGATTCCGCCACCGGACAATGCGGTGTGGTCAGCGTCATGGTGACAGAGACATGGGCGTCCTCGCCCACCTCGACACCATAAATCAGGCCCAGATCATAGATATTGACCGGAATTTCCGGGTCGTAAATTTCCTTCAGCGCGTCAATCACCGCCGCCTGCAAATCACCGCCCGGTGCATGGGCAGGCACCTCGGCCGGCTTTTCGGCGAGGAAACCGGCAAGATAGTCACGCTTGCGCTCCAGCTTCTCACCCGCCGTTTCAACGGCGGCATCCTTGCCGCTGTCCAGCGCCGCCATATCGACCCGGGCGCGCGGCGGCGGGGCAACTGACTCCACTTCCTCGGCCACGATCCTGCGCTCCTCGTTCATCCGAATATGCTCCTCACCCGCTGGATCCCCTTCACCAGCGCGTCCACATCACTCATGTCGTTGTACAGACCGAAACTCGCCCGCACCGTCGCGGGAACGCCCAGATGGTCCATCAGCGGCTGGGCACAATGGTGCCCAGCGCGCACTGCCACGCCGCTTTCGTCCAATATGGTGCCGACGTCGTGCGGATGCACCCCCTCGACGACAAAACTGACGATGCCCGCACTGTCTTCCGGTCCCAGCAACCGAACGCTGTTGATGCCCGACAGGGCATCGCGGCAGGCGCGGACCAGCCCGCCCTCATGCGCGGCGATGGCGTCGATGCCGATCCCTTCAACAAAATCAATCGCGGCGGCGAGCCCGATCGCCTCGATGATCGCTGGCGTCCCCGCCTCGAACCGCTGCGGCGCGGGGGCATAGGTCGTTCGTTCGAACGTCACCCGGTCGATCATCGCCCCACCACCCTGCCAGGGCGGCATGGCGGCGAGCAGCTCGCCCTTGCCCCACAACACGCCAATGCCGGTCGGGCCATAAAGCTTGTGGCTCGAAAAGACGTAAAAGTCGCAACCCAGCGCCTGCACATCGACCGGCTGGCGCGGCACCGCCTGACAACCGTCGATCAGCAACTTCGCCCCGACCCCATGCGCCAATGCGGTGGCACGCGGCACATCCAGCACGCTTCCGAGCACGTTCGACACATGGGCCAGTGCCACCAGCTTGTGCGCCGGGGTCAGGATCGCGGCGGCGGCATCCAAGTCGATGCGGCCATCATTGGTCAGCGGACAGACGTCGATGTGCGCGCCGACCCGCTCTGCCAGCAACTGCCAGGGCACGATATTGCTGTGATGCTCAAGGCGGGAGAGCAGGATGCGGTCGCCCGCGCCGATGTTTGCCTGTCCCCATGTGTTGGCGACCAGATTGATCGCCTCGGTCGCGCCGCGCACGAACACGCATTCATTGGCATCAGCGGCATGGATAAAGCCCGCCACGCGCGCCCGCGCCGCCTCGAACGCCAGCGTCATGTCGGCGGAGCGCGCATAGACGCCGCGATGCACCGTCGCATAGTCCGCGCCCATCGCCCGGACGGTCGCATCAATCACCGACAGCGGCTTTTGCGCCGTCGCGCCAGTATCGAGATAATGCCAGGGTCCGCCGTCGGCGAGCAGGAGGCCGGGGAATTGTTCCCTGATCCTCCCCGCTTGCGGGGAGGTGGCAGCGCGTAGCGCTGACGGAGGGGGGCTGGTGTCATGCGCTGCGCTAGCTTGATAGCCCCCTCCACCAGCTTCGCTGGTCCCCCTCCCCGTTCTGGGGAGGATAGTTTCGGCCCCGCTCACAACACCGCCCCCAGTCTGGCGAGCGCCGCTTCCACCAGCCGCTCTTCCTCTGACGCACCGTCAAACACCTCGGCAACAAAGGCATGCAGCATCAACCGCTTGGCATCGGCAGGGGTCAGGCCGCGCGATTGCAGGTAAAACAGGCCCATCGCGTCCAACTCGCCGATGGCGCAGCCATGCGCGCACTTGACATCGTCGGCATAGATTTCGAGTTCGGGCTTGGCATTGGCGGTTGCCGTGCGGTCGAGCAGCATCGCCTTGACCGACTGTTCGCTGTCGGTCTGCTGCGCACCGCGCGCCACGGCGACCTTGCCGAGATAGGTCCCGGTGGAATGGCCACCGAGCACGCTGCGCACCAGCTGCCGCGACGTCGCGCCGGGTTCGGCATGGGTGACGGTAGTAATGATTTCGAGCGTGGCGTCGCCCGCGCCGATCTGGGCACCGCCCAACGTGAAGTCGGCGCCTTCGTGCAGCGTCACGTCGAGTTCGATCCGGCCATAGCCCGGTGCCATGTTGAGCACGTCAAGCCGCGCCACCGCGCCCGCTTCGAGCGTCAGCGACAACTGCGTTACGCCATCGGTCGTCACGATGATCGTCCGGCTCAGGCTTTCCACCGCCGCAATGCTGACCTGTTCCGCCGCCGGCAGCGGCCACAACCGTTCAACCGCCGCCAGATCGGCATAGCGCCAGGCTTCGTCCTTGCGCGTGGGAAGCGCGGTCATTCGCTGGTCTCCGAACCCCGCGGCCGACGTCCGCGCTCATTGCATTGGGCCAGATAATGGCGGCGCAACTGGTCCATGGCCTCCTGCCGCAGCCGTTCGAGCTGGCGGCTGTCGTCCAGAGTTGCCTGCCGGTCGGCCAGGGTGCTGGCTTCGCTGCTGATTGCCGTCTCGCTATCGCTGGCAACGGGCGCGATACGCAGCGCCGACCGGCGCGCCATCAGCGCCACACGCGCCTCGGCAATCGCCTGTTGCTCGGCATAGATGCTGACCATCACCCGTGACCGCCGTTCCTCCTCGCCGCGAAAGGCGGGGGTGGTCATCTCACGGTCGCAGCGTTCAACTGCTTCGGCGAGCACCGGCAGGCTGGTTGCCTCCTGTCCGGGAATCAGGGTGAGAGTGAGGATGGCCCACAGGCTCACGCGGCAATCTCCGCATAGCCATGCTCTTCGAGCGCCAGCGCGAGTTCCGGCCCGCCGCTGCGGACGATGCGGCCACCGGCCAGCACATGGACGAAATCGGGCTTCACATAGTCGAGCAGCCGCTGATAGTGGGTGATCAGCAGCACCGCCTTGTCGGGCTTGCGCATGATGCGGTTGATACCGTCGCCCACCACGCGCAGTGCGTCGATGTCGAGGCCCGAGTCCGTCTCGTCGAGGATGGCGAGCTTGGGGTCGAGGATACCCATCTGCACCATCTCGTTGCGCTTCTTCTCGCCGCCGGAAAAACCGACGTTCACTGGCCGCTTGAGCATGTCCATGTCCATGCCCATCGCATCGGCCTGCGCCCGCGCGACCTTGAGGAATTCGCCGCCCGACAGCGGCGCCTCGCCGCGCAGCTTGCGCTGGGCATTCAATGCCTCGCGCAGGAACTGCACGTTCGACACGCCGGGGATTTCGACCGGGTACTGGAAACCAAGGAACAGCCCCGCCGCCGCGCGCTCATGCGGGTCGAGCGCGAGCAGGTCCTGCCCGTCCAACGTCACCTCACCGTCGGTCACCTCATAGCCCGGCCGCCCGCCGAGCGTATAAGTCAGCGTCGATTTGCCCGCGCCATTCGGCCCCATGATCGCATGGATCTCACCCGCATTGATGCTGAGCGACAGCCCCTTGAGGATCGGCTTGTCAGCGACAGTGGCATGGAGATTATTGATTTGCAGCATTTTCTGTTCTCATCTGGTCAAGAATGCGCCGTTCAGCGGCGGTGACTATGCCGTTCGCCGCCTGCTCCACCGTGGTCCGGCTGGCAAAGGGCACCTGTTCGGCCAGCCCATCGGCAAGGAAATCGACCGCTGCCTGCCGCGCCCCGGCGACCGATGCAATGTCGGCAAAGCTCGTCGGCAGCTGCCCGAATTCGGCAACATGCGCCGAAGCCGCCGTCCGCAGGTCGTGTTCATAGGAGGTGACAACAGCGCGCGCCTCGGGCGGCAGCTTGTCGGCAAGGCTGGCGGGATCGAGCAACTCGCCGGCTTCCGCTGCCGCGCCCTTGACTTCGTCAACCGACATGTCGCCGCAACCGACAAGCAGCAAGGCGCCCACCATGGTCGCCGCAAGGACATGAATGCGCATCACCCCACACTCCCTTCAAGGCTGATACCCAACAGCTTCTGCGCTTCCACCGCAAATTCCATCGGCAGTTGCTGCAGCACTTCCTTGGCAAAGCCGTTGACGATCAGCGCGACCGCCTCTTCCTGCCCCAGGCCGCGCTGCATCGCATAGAACAGCTGGTCGTCGCTGATCTTGCTCGTCGTCGCTTCGTGCTCGATCTGCGCGCTCGGGTTCTTCACCTCGATATAAGGCACGGTGTGCGCGCCGCACTGGTCGCCGAGCAACAGGCTGTCGCACTGGGTGAAGTTGCGCACTCCTTCGGCATTCGCGCCGACGCGCACCAGACCGCGATAGGTGCCGTTCGATTTGCCCGCGCTGATTCCCTTGGAGACAATCGTGCTCTTGGTCCGCTTGCCATTGTGGATCATCTTGGTGCCGGTGTCGGCCTGTTGGTGATTGTTGGTCACCGCCACCGAGTAGAATTCGCCCACCGAGTCATCGCCGTTGAGCACGCACGACGGATATTTCCACGTCACCGCGCTGCCGGTTTCGACCTGGGTCCAGCTCACCTTCGAGCGCTTGCCCTGGCACAGCGCCCGCTTGGTGACGAAATTGTAGATGCCGCCGCGCCCCTCGGCATCGCCGGGGTACCAGTTCTGCACGGTCGAATATTTGATCTCGGCATCGTCGAGCGCGACCAGTTCAACCACCGCGGCGTGCAGCTGGTTCTCGTCGCGCATCGGCGCGGTGCAGCCTTCGAGATAGGAGACATAGCTCCCCTTGTCTGCGACGATCAGCGTCCGCTCAAACTGCCCGGTGTTCTCGGCATTGATGCGGAAATAGGTGGAAAGCTCCATCGGGCAGCGCACGCCCTCGGGGATGTAGACAAACGTCCCGTCGGAAAAGACCGCGCAGTTCAATGTCGCGAAATAATTGTCGTGCATCGGCACGACCTTGCCGAGCCAGCGCTTCACCAGATCGGGATATTCGCGCACCGCCTCGCTGATCGAGCGGAAGATGACCCCCGCCTTCTCCAGCTCCTCGCGGAATGTGGTAGCGACCGAGACGCTGTCGAACACGGCGTCGACCGCAACCTTGCGCGCGCCCTCGACGCCGGCGAGCATCTTCTGCTCCTCGAGCGGAATGCCGAGCTTTTCATAGACCCGCAAAATCTCGGGATCGACCTCGTCGAGGCTGTTCAGCTTCGGCTTGGCCTTGGGCGCGGCATAATAGTACGCGTCCTGATAGTCGATCGGCGGCACGTTGAGCTTGGCCCAGTCGGGGGCCTCCATCGTCTGCCACAGGGCAAAGGCCTTCAGCCGCCATTCGAGCAGCCATTCCGGCTCATTCTTCTTGGCCGAAATATAGCGGACCGTATCCTCATTAAGGCCCTTGGGCGCCAGTTCGGTCTCGATGTCGGCCGACCAGCCATGTTCATAGTCGGCGACCTTGGCCGCCGCGTCATGCGCTGCCTGATCCTTGATCACTGCCTCACTCATGCCGGCGCTCCGGTCAGGCTGGCCAGGGTCACGCCCGACAATGCGCCTCTGACCGCGCCATTGACGGCTGACCAGTGCGGTTGCACCGAACAACTGCCTTCGAGCACACAGTCATGGCGTCCGCTTTCGACGCAGGCGGTCATCGCAATCGGCCCTTCGACGGCTTCGATGATGTCGGCAACACTGATCGCAGCCGCTGGGCGCGACAATTTTACGCCGCCTCCCGCGCCACGTACGGATCGCAACAGGCCGGCCTTGACCAGTAAGTGCACAAGCTTGTGGACTGTCGTCATCGGCACCCCGGTTTCCGCAGAAAGGGTCGCCGCACTGATCCGCGGTTCCCCACAATGGCGGGCGGCCGCACTCATCAGGACAACGGCATAGTCGGCTAGGTTGGACAGGCGCATGGCCGGCAGCTCTCTTGAAATGGTGCGCGCAGATGGTCGGCACGGACTCGCATCGCGGCCTTTGTCAAATAATACCGGATTGGTCAACTATTGTCACGCGCGGACAGCGACATGATCTGGGAAAGGCTGCCCGCCGCGCTCAGGCGTCTGAAATAAGCGGCGGCACCTGTCCCTCAAGCGATTTCAGTCCTTCCGACACTTCGGTCTGCAAGGTGGACTTGCCCTTGCGCATCTGTTGCGGCGTCAGACCGGCAAAACGCTTCACCTCACGGATCAGGTGGGACTGGTCATAAAAGGAATCGCCCAGGCCCAGCGCGTCAATATCCTCGCCCCGCGCAAGGGCTGATGCAGCGCGGATCGCCCGGTATCGCCGGGCCAATGTCTTGGGCGGCAGACCATAATATCTTTTGGTCAACCGCTCGATCTGACGGATGCCCAGTCCGGTTTGTTCGATCAGCCGGTCGATTGCCGGGTCCGGGCTGCCGGCCAGCCAGGCATCGACGATGGCGGTGAATTCGCTGGCTCCGCTGTCGCCATGGGCGCTCATCTGTCCGATGAAGTCGCTGATCAGGGCGAATCTCTCCTCGGTGCTCGTGGCAGAGGCCATCGCCTGCAACAGGTCGGCCGCCGGCTGCCCCAGCAAGGCTACGGCATCAATCGCCCGGTCGGTCAGATTTTCGGCCTGTGCGCCCGCCATGGCGATCCAGGCTGGCGGCAACAGCCCGGCACCACAGACCAGCATTGGTCCCTGACCGGTAACCCGCACCGGCCCGCTGGTGGGGCCCAGCAGGGTGAGGGCGGCACCGTCATCCTCATGTCCGTTGGCGAAATGATAACGACCCTGTCCCTGCACCAGCACGCGAAGCTGGGGCCGGTCGGCGCGCTCCACTTCATCGAGCCGTTCGCTGCTCAAATGCAGTTCATAGAGCGCGGAAATCTTGTCTCCCGCCGCCTCAGGCGGAGGACTGTAACGCATGGCAATGGGCGACGACATGCCCGACAACCCCTGTGCTTGACCTTAACTCCCGGTCAGCTGCTCCTTCAGAAGCCCAAGCCGACAGCAAAATTTTGTTTTCACAGTGATTATGTCGTGACCATGGCGGTCTTGCAACCGCCCTGGTGCAGTTTGTTGCACCAACAGTGCGATGCTCGGCCGGAAACCAAAAAAAGGGCCAGCCCGCACGAATGTGGGCTGGCCTTTAGTAGGTCAAGGTCTCTATGTCCAAGGACGCAGAGCCCTTCGGGTCGCAGGGCTTGATTGGCGTGTCGAGAGGTTGATGTATTGGACAGAATCGACATCCGATCAGGGTCGTTTGGCAAAATCAGTAAATCAGGGCACAGTCAAAGCTGTTGAAATAAGAAGGAAACCTGTTTTGCAATCGTTGTATATGGGACTTCTTCGCCACTTGGACCCGGAACGGGCCCATCGCTGGACCATTGCCGCCCTGGGTCTTTTGCCTTCCGCAAGGGCCATAGACGCTGATCAACGTCTGGCTGTCGAATGTGCGGGCCTTTCTTTTGCGCATCCCGTTGGTCTCGCAGCCGGATTCGACAAGGATGCCAAGGCGGTCCACGCCATGCCGCGCTTCGGCTTCGCCGGTGCAGAAGTGGGCACGCTGACCCCGCTGCCCCAGGCTGGCAACCCGCGGCCCCGTCTGTTTCGCCTGACAGAGGACCAGGCGGTCATCAATCGCATGGGTTTCAACAATGGCGGACAGCTTGCCGCCGTTGCCCGTCTCGAACGGCTCCGTGCAAACCAGGGTCATGGCCCGATCGGCATCAACATCGGCGCCAACAAGGATGCGCCTGACCGCATTGCCGATTATGCCACGGGCATCCGGACCCTGGCGCATCTGGCAGACTGGATGACAGTCAATATTTCCAGTCCGAATACGCCGGGATTGCGCGCCCTTCAGGATGAAGGTGCCCTCGATGCGCTGCTGGCTGCTGTTGCCGCAGCGCGGAGCGAACGCGCGGAACAGGGCTTTCGTCCGCCTGTTTTCCTCAAGGTTGCGCCGGATCTGGAGGGCGAACAGATTGGCGGTGTCGTGCGCAGCGCCATCGATCATGGACTGGATGCGATCATCATTGGCAATACCACGATCAGCCGTCCTCCGCTGAACAGCTGCCATGCGGGTGAAACCGGTGGCCTGTCGGGCGCTCCGCTTGCCGACCTCGCCTTAGCCCGGCTCAGGGATTTTCGCGCGGCCACAGGCGGGCAACTGCCGCTGATAGCCGCAGGCGGTATCAGCACCGCCGATCATGTCTGGGCGCGGATGCGCGCAGGTGCCACTCTCGTCCAGCTCTACAGTGCGCTGGTTTACCATGGGCCATGGCTGGCCGCCCGCATTGCAAGGGATCTTCTGGCCCTGTGCGACAGGGAAGGGGTCACCCGGCTGGCCGACATCATCGACGCCGATGTGCGATCATGACGGCTGACAGCGCTCTGAACCAGTCGTCACCAGCCGGCGGCTCCGAATGGCGTCGGGGCTGGCCCATTGTCCTGACCTCGATGGTCGGGGTCGGCACGGGTGCCGTCGTCTACCAATATGTCGCCAGCCTGTTCATCACCGCGCTAGAGGCCGAATATGGCTGGTCGCGCGGTCAGGTGATGACAATAGGCGCCCTCGCCCTCGCCGGGGCATTCAGTGCGCCCTTCATGGGTCGCATCGCCGATCGCTATGGTATCCGGCTTGTGGCCATCAGTTCGATCCTGATTGTCACCATGGCCTATCTTGGTCTCGCCGCGTCGGATGGTTCCATGGCACAGATCATCCCGTTGATGGTCATTTTCGGGCTCGCGGCACCGGGCACGGCCGGCATCGTCTATGCCCGTGCCATTGCCAGCTGGTTTGTCACCCATCGCGGCATGGCGCTTGGCCTGATGTCGTCGGGCATTTCCATCAGTGTGCTGATTTTCAACACACCCATTGCCTGGCTGATTGACACCCATGGGTTCCGCGCAGCCTATGTCGCTCTCGCCCTGCTGGCCTTGTGTATTGGATTGCCAGTCGTCTGGCGCGGATTGCGCCTTAACCCGGATGAACCACAGGATGCCGCCACAGCGGGCCTTTCACCCGCGGAACGCCCGGTCGTGCCGTTGCTGTCGATCCTCGTCCAGCCGCGTTTCTGGTTGCTTGTCGGGACCATGGCACTGTTCAACATGCCCTCTGCCGGCATCCTCACCCAGTTGGCGCCGCTGCTAGAAGGGCGCGGGCTTACGTTGGTCCAGGGCGGCCTGTTGTTCAGCCTGTTCACGGCTTCGGTGCTTGCCGGACGGTTGCTCGTCGGATGGGCCTTTGATCGGTACAGCCCGCCGCACATTGCCTCGATCGTGGCCTTTGCGGCTGGTTTTGGCATTCTTTCCTTTCTCGACGCGGCACCGGTCATCGCCCTCATTCCAGGCATTATTGCGGTCGGACTGGTTCAGGGCTCGGAATCCGACGTGGTTGCCTATTTCATCGGGCGCATGTTCCCTACCGCCAGCTTTTCGACAGTATATGGCCTGACCATGACCGGCACCATGACCGGCACCGCCATCGGCATTATCGCTTTTGGCCGCCTCTATGATCATTATGGCGACTATCATGTTCCACTGCTGATCGGTGCCGGCCTCTTCTTTCTGGTCTCTGCCATGTATCTCACCATGCTGCGCTACTTTCGGCAGCCATGAAGCGACTTGCTGTGCCAGCCCGTTGACACGGCCCCTCTCGACTCTAGTGTAATCACACTAGAATATAGGGGAGAGAGCGTGTGAGATTCGCAGGGAAAACGGTCGTCATCACGGGTGCGGCTTCGGGCATTGGCCGGGAAACCGTGCTCAAATTCGCGGCGGAAGGTGCCATTGTTTATGCCGCTGACCGGGATGTTGCGGGCGGGGAATCGCTCGTCGCCGAAACCAACGGTGATGTCCGCTTTGTTCCTTGTGACGTCACCGACGTTGCACAGATCAAGGCGCTGATGGACCGTGCGGCGGCCGACACTGGCGGGATTGATGTTGTTTTCAACAATGCTGGCGCCGCCGGCGCGCGCGAACCGATTGACGAGATTGACGCAGAGGGCTGGGACGGGACGATGGACTTGTTGCTGCGTTCGGTGGCGATGGGCATCCGCTATGCCGTGCCGCACATGAAGGGGCGGCCCGGCGCGTCCTTCGTCAACACAGCCAGCATTGCCGCGCTCGGCACTGGCTATTCGCCGACTGCTTATGCCGTGGCCAAGGTCGGCGTCTTGCACCTGTCCAAGATGGCGGCCGCGGACCTCGCCAAATACGGCATTCGGGTCAATGCGATCTGTCCCGGCTTCATCAAGACCAACATCTTCACCAGCGCGCTCGAAATTCCGGAAGAGCATGTGGAGGCTGCCAAGCAGGTCGTCTTCTCCATGGCTGATCAGGCACAACCTGTCGCGCGGGGTGGCCAGCCCGCTGACATCGCGGCGATGGTCATGTTCCTCGCCAGCCCTGAAGCAGGCTTTATCACGGGCACTCACATGGTTGTTGATGGCGGCATAACCATCGGTCCGCGCCACAGTTGGGATCCTGAAGCACCGGGCATGTTCGATGCTCTGCAGGCGATGGTGCCGCAACCTTCGTAAGCATTATAAATCAATAGTTTGTCTGGTTTATAGAGGGTGGGTAGAGGGCCGTTGGTCGCTCTAGCTTGCCCTCTATCTGCCGCCGGCCATTGACCCTGAAAGCCAAGCAGCTAGTTTCCGGCGCATGACTGCAAAATTCCTGCTGCTAGCCGCCACCGCCCTGCTGACCGCCACGCCGCTGGCGGCTCAGGACGTCATCCAGCGGATCACCGCCGACCCCGGCACCGAACAGCGCGCGCAGGTTGAAGCGGGCGGTCTCGTCTCCTCTGCTGATATTCGCGCCAGTGAAGCCGGTCGCGAGATGCTCGCGCAAGGCGGCACTGCCGCCGACGCCGCCATGGCCACGATGATCGCGCTCAGCGTCGTCGAACCGCAATCCTCCGGTATCGGCGGTGGCGGCTTTTTCGTCTACCATGACGCAGCGTCCGGCCAAACGATAACGATCGACGGTCGCGAACGCGCTCCCGCCGCCGCGCGCCCCGATCGTTTCATTGGCGCTGACGGCAACCCGATGCCAATGCGCGCTGCGGTTCCCGGCGGGCGTTCGGTTGGTGTTCCGGGGAACATCCGGCTCGCCGCCGAGGTGCATCGCCGTTATGGCCGGGTCAGTTGGGCGCAACTCTTTGCGCCCGCCATTCGCCTCGCCGACGAGGGCTTCGAGGTGAATCGCTGGCTCGCGACAGCCATCGAACAAAGCAACCCGCATTGGGACAGCTTCCCCGAAACCCGTACCCAGTTTTCGCTCAATGGCCGTCCTGCTCGTCGCGGTGATCGCATCCGCAACCCGCAAATGGCCGCTCTGTTGCGAGATGTTGCCTCGCGCGGTCCCGATGCCTTTTACACTGGCGAGACGGCCCGCGCCATCGTGGCAGCTACCACGACAGCTGCCGCTAATCCCGGTGATATGACCATGTCTGACTTGGCGGCCTATCGTGCCACTGCTCGAGATCCGCTGTGCTTTCAATATCGGGTTTACCGCATTTGCGGCATGGGCCCGCCATCTTCAGGCGGCACGACGGTGTTCGCCATCTTGGGAATGCTTGAAGGTTTTGACCTGAGGGCCATGGGGCCGGAAAATCCGATGAGTTGGCACCTTCTGTCTGAGGCCATGCATTTGGCTTATGCAGATCGGGATGCCTATGTGGGTGACCCCGACTTCGTTGAGGTTCCGACGGCGGGTTTGATTGATGAAACCTATCTCGCGCAGCGCGCCCGTTTGATATCTCCATTTTCCGCCGCTAACAATTATGCGCCGGGTGTGCCACCAGGGGCCGTCCGCCGGACCCGGGCGGCGGGTGGCGAGGTGTCATCCACCAGCCATTTTGTCTCGGTTGACCGCGTCGGTAATGTTGCCAGCATGACGTCGACAGTTGAAGGCATTTTTGGCAGCCAGCTTATCGCACGCGGAATGGTCCTTAACAATGAGCTGACCGATTTTAGCATGGAACCTGAACGGGACGGCGCCCCGGTTGCCAACCGCGTAGAACCGGGCAAACGACCACGTTCGTCCATGGCGCCAACCATTGTTTACGATGCAGACGGGCGTGTCGTGTTGGCACTGGGTTCCGCTGGTGGTCCCAGGATAATCATGCATGTTGCCAAGACCCTGATTGGTGTGCTCGATTTTGGCTTGCCTGTAGATCAGGCGATAGCTTTGCCCAATCTCTACATGGCGGGCGATGGTGACATCATCGAGAATACCGGATTGGGAAGCCGCTTGGGGCCGCAACTTGCTCGCTTTGGACGACCCGTTCTGACCACCGTCCTCAATTCAAAGGTCAATGCACTTCAATGGAATGCAGAAGGCAGTGGATGGGTTGGAGCTGCGGACCCCCGCAGCCTCGGTGCAGTAGTGGTCGAAGCGGCGGCAGGTGATTTGACTAGCACATCGATTGCCCCCTCAACGACACGCTGATCCGGAATTACCGGACTATTGGCACAAAATCCCAGGTCAAGATTAGAGAGAGACATCAGCAAGCCAAAGCAAATCGACGGTTTCCCCAACCTTGTGTCGCTCTTTTTTACGCGCGCAAATGAAGGTGGTGACGCTCCCTTTCTGGGACGCAAAGTGGGTAGGGAATGGGTTACGCTGAGTTGGCGGGAAGTTGCGGGACAAGTTGCCGCTCTGTCAGACTCTCTAATCAAACTAGGCCTTAACGACGGCGACCGTGTGGTATTGGTTTCCGAAAATCGGCCGGAGTGGTTGATCGCCGACATTGGCATCATGGCTGCGGGTTGCGTTACCGTGCCAACATACACAACGAATACGGAGCGCGACCATCAACATATTCTCGATAATAGCGGCGCGCGAGCTGTCATCGTCTCAACGGCTAAGCTAGCGCGGTCTGTAATGCCAGCGGCTCTGCGGGCGAATGTCGAATTTGTCGTGGTCATGGAAGAATTGCGGACAGCGCAACAGGGCGATGTCCGTTTGATCGACTGGTCCGATCTGGTTCGGGACGGCGAAGGCAAAGTTGCAGAAGCTGTTGAGCGTGCGCGTACCGTTCGGCGTGGCGACCTGGCCTGCCTCATCTACACTTCCGGTACAGGTGGCGCTCCGCGAGGTGTCCAGCAGCACCATGGCGCCATTTTGCATAATGTCGAAGGCGCGGCGGAAATCCTTGATCAGGATTTTGGCTTGGGAGATGAAGTTTTCCTCTCCTTTTTGCCGTTGAGCCATGCTTATGAGCATACCGGAGGTCAGTATCTGCCGATAGGCGTTGGGGCACAGATTTTTTATGCTGAGGGGCTGGAAAAGCTGGTTTCCAACATTGAGGAAGTGCGACCGACGATTATGGTCGTGGTGCCCCGCCTGTTTGAGGTGATCCGCGCGCGCATGCTCAAGGCAGTTGAGAAGCAGGGCAAAGCGGCAAACTTCTTGCTGAGTCAGGCGCTTAAGCTCGGTGCCAAAGAGTATCAACAAGGTCTCTCGCTGCTGGATCGCCCCATGAACATCGTGGTTGATCGGCTGTTTAGACCCAAGATTGCCCAGCGCTTTGGCGGCCGAATGAAGGCAATGGTTGCAGGCGGTGCGCCACTGAACCCCGAAATTGGCGTGTTTTTCCAATCCCTCGGCATGACCCTTTTGCAGGGCTACGGACAAACAGAGGCCGGGCCAGTGATTAGTTGCAACCGCCCAAGAGTAGGGCTCAAAATGGACACGGTGGGTCCGCCACTGAAAAATACGGAAGTGCGCATTGCTCCTGATGGCGAGATTTGTGTCCGTGGTGAATTGGTGATGCACGGCTATTGGCGGAATGAAGCGGAGACAGCGCGTGTGCTGGTTGACGGCTGGTTGCTGACTGGTGACATCGGCCATATTGATGAGAAGGGTCGCATCGTCATAACCGATCGCAAGAAGGACATCATCGTCAACGACAAGGGCGATAATGTTTCACCCCAAAGGGTGGAAGGAATGTTGACATTGCAGCCCGAAATCCAACAGGCCATGGTTCATGGTGACAAAAGACCGCATCTGGTTGCCATCATTGTGCCCGATCCTGAGTGGGCTTTGGAATGGGCGAAGTCTGCCGGATTGCCCACCGACATGGCATTGCTTCAGCAGCATGATGCATTCCGCACAGCGATCAGGGCGGCAGTTGATCGGGTAAATCAACAGCTCTCCGTGATCGAAAAGGTCCGTAAGTTCGAATTTGCTGACGAACCATTCGCAATTGAGAACGAGCAAATGACACCCAGCCTCAAAATACGGCGTCATGTCCTGAACAAAGTATATTCGGAGCGTATCGCATCGATGTATCGAGCGTGATCGGGTTTTCAGAGTGCCTTACAGCCTCTCCCATGCTCAATGTTAACCTGGCGGTGCACGATAAGGCGTGAAATCGCCCAACACACAACTCGGACCTCGAATGCCGGTGGTGCGGTCAACCAAATGAATGATGTCACCGCGACATGGGCCCGAACCCCGGACTTCGCTAACGATGACATCATTGTCCCGAGCAAGGCCAGGACAACCTCCTCGCAGCTCATTTTTGTAAACGAGACGCCCCGAGACCCTATAAAGCAATATATTGTCGCTCACGCGAATGGTCTGGTCAGCACTCAGATTGTTGATGCAAGACACCGGCTCTCCTGCGACTTTGCCTGACAGGTTCCGGTCAAGAAGGGCCAGTTGGTCTGGCGTCAGGGCCTCCGCGTTAGTTCGGGCTATGGGGGCGCAAGCTCCCAGAAGTGCAGCCGATGAAATCACTAAAGCACGCATTGCAAATGGGCGAAGCATGGAAACCTCCAATGGCTTGGTCTGTTTGAGCATCGGTTGATCCGCCCATCGTTCGACATGGCACCTTTATACCATGCCAATGCCAAGCTAGAAAGCGTCCTTCGAGGCCCGAAGCTCCGCCAGATGTTTAGCATCACGGGCGCGAAGAAATGGATTGGTGGCAAGCTCATCCGCGATGGTTGTCGGGACGGTCGGTTCACCGTGATCTCGCATCGCGGAAACTCTAGCAAATCGATCAAGCAGGGCTTCGTTGCCCGGTTCTGCGGTAACTGCCCAGCGCGCATTTGACAGCGTATACTCATGTGCGCAGTAGACATTTGTGAACGGTGGCAGTTGTGACAATCGTTGCATGTTCCGGAACATCTGATCGGCCGTGCCTTCGAAGAGGCGTCCGCAGCCCATGGCGAAAAGCGTATCTCCGATGAACAAGGTGGCCGAATCGAGGCTGTAATATGCAATATGTCCAGCAGTGTGTGCGGGGACGGCATAAACATCGAAGTTGATTGAGCCGAGTTGAACGCGGTCGCCTTCATCCACAAGGCGGTCGAGCGTCGGGATTCGCTCTGCTTCTGCTGCCGGGCCGACTATGGTGCACTGTGTCGCAGACTTGATTGCAGCATTTCCACCTGTGTGGTCAGGATGCCAGTGGGTGTTCCATATCTGAGTTATCGTCCAGCCGCGTTCTGCGGCGGCAGCTAACACAGGATCCGAAACGGCGGGATCGATGGCAGCGGTTTCTTTGCTCGCGTCATCATGAGCCAGCCAGACATAATTGTCCGAGAGGACGGGCACTCGAGCGACTATGATTGGCATGGCGTTACCATTCGCCGACGTTGGGCATCGAAGCCCAGGGTTCGCAAGGGTCCAGATAACCGTCCTGCAGCAGTTCGACCGAGATGCCGTCGGGGGAGCGAACGAAAGCCATGTGGCCGTCGCGCGGGGGGCGGTTGATGGTGACGCCGGCGTTCATCAGGCGCTGGCAAGTGTCGTATATATTATCGACCCGATAGGCCAAGTGGCCGAAATTGCGGCCGCCGGTATATGTTTCGGCCGCACTGCCATCTTGAGGGGGCCAGTTATAGGTGAGTTCAACCTCTGCGACGCCGGCCTGGCCCGGGGCGGCGAGGAAAATCAGCGTGAAGCGGCCCTTTTCGCTGTCAAAGCGGCGGACTTCTTCGAGGCCGATGAGGTTGAAGAATTTCACCGTGGATTCGGGGTCGGTGACGCGGATCATGCTGTGCAGATAATGGGTCATGTGTATGGCCAGTTAGAGCGGGTTTGCGGACCATAAGGGGGTTCCAAACTTGATGCAAAGACCGTTTTTTATGCAATGAAATCAACATTATGGATACGAACTGGGGGCGTGCATGCCCGACGGCATGCAGAATGTGCTGCATGCGCCGAATCCGGGGCTTTTCAACAAGGCAATTGCGCGCCACTGTGTATTGCCTTTGTTGAACTACGCCAGATTGGAACCCGAACCGATGAAGCTGCGCACTGTCGCCACGACCGCTACCGCCGTCATTGCCCTTATGTTCACCGCGCCGGTTTGGGCCGGGCCGGTCGATGATGCGCAACGCAGCCAGATATTGGCCGATGTTGACCGGCAGAATGCCGAATTGTCGCGCACCGCCCTCGCCATCTGGGACTATGCCGAAGTAGGCTTCCAGGAGGAGCGCAGTTCCGCCCTGTTGCAGGCGCGTCTGCGGGCCGCGGGTTTTACCATCGAAGCCGGTGTCGCCGGTATGCCGACCGCCTTTGTTGCCCGCTACAGGCGGGGTGAGGGCGGGCCGGTAATTGGCATTATGGCCGAGTTCGATGCGCTCCCCGGGCTCAGCCAGCAGGCGCAGCCGGCGCAGGCCGTTGAGCCTGATGGCCATGCCGGCCATGGGTGTGGCCACAATCTGTTCGGTGCCGCATCGGTGACCGCCGCCATTGCGACGCGCAACTGGATGCAGGCCAACAATGTCAGCGGAGAAATCCGGCTGTTTGGCGCCCCCGCGGAAGAGGGTGGTTCGGGCAAGGTATTCATGGTGCGGGCCGGCCTGACCGCCGATGTTTCAGCGATGCTGCACTGGCATCCGGATGACCAGAACAGCGCCGCACAGAACACCGCACTGGCCAATGTCAGCGGCAAGTTCCGTTTTGTGGGTGTGTCAGCCCATGCGGCCGGTGCGCCGGAACGCGGCAGGTCGGCGCTCGATGGGGTCGAGGCGCTGAATTACATGGTCAACATGATGCGAGAGCATGTCCCGCAGGATGCGCGCATCCATTATGTGATTACCGAGGGCGGCAATGCCCCCAATGTCGTGCCCGCCAGCGCCGAGGTTTATTATTATGTGCGCCATCCCAATCAGCGGGTGGTGGTCGACATCATGGAGCGGGTGCAGGCTGCCGCGCGCGGTGCGGCCATGGGTACCGGCACGACGATGAGCTTTGCCCAGGTCGGCGGCACATTCGACCTGTTGCCCAATGACACGCTGGGGCGGATGGTCGATGCCAATTTGCGCAGGGTCGGGCCGCCGGTGTGGGGAGAAACCGAACGGCGGTTCATCGACCAGATCACCCCGACCTTTGGTGCCGGTGCCACAATCCCGACGACAGATATTCAGCCCTATTCAAGCGGTGCGATCAACTATGGTTCCACTGATGTCGGCGATGTCAGCTATACGACGCCGACCGCCGGATTTGGCGTGGCGACATGGGCACCGGGCACAGCAGCGCACAGCTGGCAGGCGGTGGCGGCCAGCGGTTCAACCATTGGTGTGATTGGCGCCAATGTGGCCGCCAAGGTGCTGGCCCTGACCGCTGCCGACCTGTTCCAGAGCCCCGAAGCGGTGGCCGAGGCGCGTGCCGAACTGGAACGTCGTCGCGGTGCGGATTTCGTTTACCGGTCGCTGCTGGGCGATAATCCGCCCAGCCTGAATTATCGTCGCAATCCCGGCGCGCGCTAAGACAGGGCGGGTCGATGGCCGCTGCATCAGTGTGACGGGATCAGTCGGTCGGGGTCGTGCCCCGACCGACCTTGATGATGATTTCTATCACCGCCCAGACGAGCAGTATGATGCCAATATAAAAAAGGAAAAAGGGGATCAGGTTGGTTACCGGACCACCAAAGCGCAGCCCGCGACTGTTCTGGAAGAACGCATCGAATAATGAGGCGATGGGGAATGTCCATGCGGTGACCACCAGCATGTGCGCGATGCGTCGCGCGGTCGCGAAGGGCAAGGCAAAGGTCGGCAGCACCGCAGCCAATAGCCAGAGCATCAGGCCATTCATCACCCCTTCGAGGTGCGACATGCGCCACGCCTTGACCGTACCGGGCAGTTGATAGTCGATCTTGCCGGGAATCGGCCATAATTCGATGGCGCCGATGAGGAAGAAGAGAAAGCCAAAGCCGGCAACAAAGCCCAGCAACAAGACCAGGCCCCCCTGTCGGACAAGCATGGTCTGAATGGCGCGATAATCGGTTGTCGGCATGGCTATTCCCCCGCTTTCCCTTTTCAAAATGGTACCGGCATCGTTGCCGAACCGGTATCGAGCAGTGGCATTGCCCCGCCTTTTCCAACGGCATCATTCGCCTGATGACGCGCATGTCCGGCAATCCATTGATCGACCCATGCCGGATGCCTGATCGAGCGCGGATCGTGGCCCGGCACAAGCGCCCGCAACACGGCGGGTAATGAGCCGGCCAGAAAGCGCGCCGCCCATGACCATATGCGCAGCCGGCCCCGCAGCGTTTGCCAGCGGCCATCCTGAAGGAGCAAAGCGACATAGGAGCGCCGCGTCCAGCGGATCACATCCAATGATCCATGGAACACACCCCAGGCCCGCCGCCAATAGCCGGGCGTGACCGCACAATAGACGTCATGGGCCACCAGCTTGTGCTCGGTCTCCTCGACTAGGTGCCAAAGGATGAACGACGCGACACGGGAATCGGCGCCGCTGAACAATCGGAGACGGTTGCTCACCATCCAGTTGGTCACGCCCAGCGTCATTGCCTCAAAGCCAGCGGCATAGGCGAGCCGTGTCGCCAACGGTCGGCGGGCGAGCTGGGCGTAGGAAGCCGCCATTGCCTGTTCGACAGCGATGAGGCCACCATAGCCCTTTGCCAGCAGGCTGTCGTTGAACCGGCGGTGGGTTCGGTAATGCTGGGTTTCCTGCATGCAGAAATCCCGGGCTTCGCGGCGGATATCAGGATCCGTGATGGCGCGACCAGCTTCTGCCAATGTGGCCACCAGAAAGGGCTCGAGATGCGGCATGACAAACGACGCGCCGTTGATCATCTGGGCAAATTCCGGCTCCGAGGGAATCCAGTGCGCTGCGATGTCGTCGGGAAAGTCAAAAGCGCCCTGCCGGACGATGATCGGCTGAATGGAGCGGTCAGATCGCCGGATGGCCAAATCGCTTTCCATGAATGCCTCCTTCGCAAGGCCAAGGCGAACAGCGGGATTACAGCCGCTTTCCGCCAGCCGGCAGATTTGAAATAACAGTGTTATAATGGTGATATATCACTGGCGTTGACAAAGGCAAGCCCCTAGAGCGGGGCGATGGCACAGCGCGGCGCGACACAGGCGGAAGGCAAGGCACGGGCAGGCACACGGGGTACCGCACCGCTCGACGAGGCGATGCGGACACGATTGCTTTCAGCGGCCGAGCACTTGCTGGAGCAGCATGGCCCGGACGGTCTTTCCATCCGGGAACTGGCGCGCGAATGCGGCGTGTCAACCATGGGCATCTATACGCTGTTCGGGGGGCGGCCCGGCGTGATGCAGGCGCTCTATGCCGAGGGCTTTGTGCGCCTGCACGCCCATGCACTGTCGGCGGAGAACCGAGAGGATCCGGGGCTATGGCTGATCGGCCAGATGGTCGCCTACCGCCGCTTTGCGATCAATAATGTTGGCATGTATCGTTTGATGTTCGGCGGCCAGCGACGCTTTGTCCCGGCTGATCGTAACAGCCGCTTTGCCACGCTGAACGTGCCGGTAGCTGACGCCTATCCGGCATTTGCCGCGCTGGTGGATGCCGTCACGGCATGTGCGGCAGGCAGGTCCATGGGTGCAATGGCGATGGATGATGTCGCTTATGCTGTCTGGGCGCATCTTCATGGCCTCGTCGGGCTTGAGATTGCCGGCTATGTTGCTGAACAGGATGCGGCTGCCCGCTTTGCCGGGGCGGTCAGGATGCTGATGTGCAGCCAGTTCGGCCTTGACCAGGCGGAGGTTGAAGAGCGGTTGCGGCATTGCCTGTGAATGACAGGCCGCAGATCGTCGGAAGTCGTCTCATCCGGTCCGGTTTGCGGATGAGGCGGCAAAACGTGTCAGTTCCGGAGAGGGCTGGCTGCTGCGTCCTGGGCTTCGAAAGCGGCGAGCTCCGCAAGCCGGTCCTGCGCGGTGCGGGCAATCGCGCTGTCGCCACCAAGCGTAACCGCGCTTTGCCAGCTGGCCCGTGCGGCATCAAGCCGCTGGTCGGCGGCGGCTATGTTGCCCGCTTCGAGAGCGATTGCTGCGTCGCGCGGGGCGATGGCGACAGCTTGCTGTATGTCGGCTTGTGCCCGGACGAGGTCTCCCTGACGCCTGGCGAGTGTTGCGGAAAGCAGCCAGACCAGCGGGTCCTGACTGGCGTCGCGTGCGGCAGCATCGAGATCGGCGCGGGCGCTGGCCCAATCTTCAAGCACCAGCGCGGCTCGGGCCCGGTCGAGATAGGCTTCTCCAAGTTGCAAGCCGGTGAGTTGTCCCTGCACCAGCGCGGCATCAAGATGCTGGCGTGCAGTAGCGGCATCCCCTGAAGCCAGCGCGGCATTGCCCGCCTGGGCCCACAGGTTGGCGACGCGCCAATCGCGGGCGGTCTCCGCGTCATGTGCCGCCTGGGCAAAGGTGGATGCGGCAGCGGCATAATTGCCGTTCTTGGCAAAGGCGAAACCAAGGCATTGGCGGGCGAGAAAGCCGCCGCCCTGGATCAGCCATTCATTGGCGTCGATGATACCGCGGGCGGGATCTTCGGTCGCAGTGTCGTGGCAGCTGTCAAACCGGTGCTGGTCGATCGAACCCAGAGTGCGCGGGGCTGCGAGTGACGGGGTCGTCACTGGCGGCGGCGCTTCAACCGGCGCGGGTGCGGGGGCATTGCTGGACTGCGCGAGGAGCAGCAGGACCGGTAACATCATTGGCTTTGGCCTTCGAGGCTGGCGTACAGGGAGCCGACTGTCGCCAGCAACAGCGCTATGTCCTGTGGCCGCGACAAGCGGTGGTCGCCGTCCTTGACCAATGTCGTCACAACCTCGGCTGAACGAAGCTGCTCGGCGAGGCGGAGGCTGATGGTGAAGGGCACATCGGCATCGGCCTGGCCGTGGAGTAGGCGGACCGGACAGCTGAGTGGAATCGTAGCGCCCAACAGGCGGTTGGCCTCTCCCGAAAGCCACAGGGCGTGCGTGGTCAGTGTGGGTTCGGGGCCATAGGGATTGTCTTCGAACAACAGGCCGTCGCGGGCGAGAGTGGCCTTTTGTTCGTCGCTATAGCCCCAGTCGGTGAAATCAGGCGCGGCAGCGATGCCCAGCATGGCGGCAATACGGCCCGGATCGCTGTGGGTGAGGGCAAGCGCAACCAGTAGCATCAGCCAGCCGCCCATCGACGAACCGACAAGGATCAGCGAGCGGTCCGGTGCATATTCGGCGATGACATCGAGTGCATCATCGCGCCAGCTGGTCAGTGTTTCCGCAGCAAATTCGCCAGCGGATTGGCCGCAGCCCGCATAGTCGAACAAAAGGCAGGGGCGGCCGCTGGCGATGGCATGGTCCCGCAGGGCCTGCGCCTTGGAACCGCTCATGTCGCTGGCATAACCGGGAAAAAAGACCAGTGCCGGGCCATTGCCGGGAATGTGGTTGACGGCGAGGGAGGGTCGGGAAGGTCGAGTGAAGAAGGTGGTCATGCGCGCCTGCTGGATAGGACTGTACCCAGTAGGGCCGAATGTGCCGAAGCTGCAAGCGCCGCAGCAGCAGGATGAAGTTGACGTTGCGGCATCCGCGCTTTGGCAAGATCGGCCGGAAAGGATGCAGGGCACCGAGCATATCATGGCTGCAGGCTCAGGCTGATCCCGGATATGGGCGGAGGAGTCTTGGTAAATATCTGGAAATTATGGAGAAAATGTCCGGTTCCGGTCCGGCGCCTCCATGCCGATGCGAGCGGCTTTGGGGTGTTTGGGGCCTGTTGTATAACTTGGTTGACTACACCAGCAAAATCGGCGACTACATATATAACTAGGTGCAACTACAGGGCCGGTTCGGGCCGGCCGATTCTCGGCAACCTGGGGAGGGAGAGAGACGATGGTATACAAGACTCTGGTCAGTTGTGTTTCGCTGATGGCCCTGATGGCGCCGGTGTCAGCCTTGCACGCACAGGAGGCGCCGCAGGCGGCCGAGGACGAAAGCGGCCTGGGCGACATCATCGTCACCGCGCGCAAGGTTGAGGAAAATCTGCAGGACGTGCCGGTTGCCGTTACGGTCTTTACGGCGGAGTCGCTGGAAAACCAGAATCTGCAGCGGGTCGAGAACCTTGCCAACTTCACCCCGGGCATGAGCATCCGCCCGGGTTCCTCAACGCCGTCGGCAATCACCATCACACTGCGCGGTCAGGTGCAGACCGACATTCTCGCAACGCTTGACCCCTCGGTCGGCACCTATGTCGACGGCGTCTATTGGGCACGCGCCTATGGTTTGAACTCGGACGTTCTGGATGCGCAAAATGTTCAGGTGCTCAAAGGTCCGCAGGGCACGCTGTTCGGTCGTAACACGACGGGTGGCGCGCTGTTGATCAATACCAACAATCCTGATCTTGATGAATTCAGCGGCCGGCTGTCAGTCAGCTATGGCCGTTACAACGAGACGAACGTCACCGGTGTCCTCAACATGCCGATTGCGCCGGGCGTGGCCGGGTTGCGCGTCGCGGTGCAGCGCTTCACCCGTGACGGTTACACGCGAAATGCATCGACGACCGGAACCGCGCTGACCGGTAACACCGTGGTCCGCGAATTGCAGGCACCGGGATCGCCGGCTGGCACCCGGCTCGACAATCGTGACCGCTGGAATTTCCGTGCCAAGTTTGACCTGGCGCCGACCGACAATCTGCGCTTCCAATTCTCGGCCGAGCGGTTCGAAATGGACGAGACCCATTCGCGCCAGCTGCGCATGGTCACCAGCGCCTATACGGCGGCCAATGCCACCTATAACACCGCCAACACCGGCGCGCTGTTTGTCGGCTTGATCAATGGTGCGGGTTTCCCCACCGCCGCCGCGACCGGCACCACGCTGCTCAATGCAGAGATTGCCCGCCTGGCGGCTGATCCGTCACTGGCTCTCAACAATGAGAATGGCTATGTGTTTGCGCGCACCAATACCTTTGGGTTCAATGCGACGCTGGATACCGACCTTGGCCAGTTCAAGCTGATCACCGGTATTCGCAAGGTCGAATCCTATTCCGGCTTCGACCTCGACGGCTCGTCCTTTCCGATCCACTTCACCGAAGGCCAGCAGAGCCTGAAGCAGAAGTCGGCGGAATTGCAATGGACGGGTTCGGCGCTCAATGACTCGGTCGATTTTGCCTTCGGCGGCTTCATCTTCAACGAAGAAGGCTATGACCAGTCGATTTCGATCACGGTTCCGGCGCTCAACCCGGCAACCTCGCACTTCTATGGCCTGATCAACACTGACAGTGTCGGTGCCTATGGCCAGGCGAGCTGGCGCATCACCGATGCGCTGTCCTTCACAGGTGGCCTGCGCTATTCAGTGGATGACAAGGGTCTGGAGACGCGCAACAACAACTATCTGCGCACTACTGGCCAGACTATCTGCTCGGTCATTCCGGTGGCTCCATTCAATGCCGGTGGTGAAGTGGTTGGACCTACCCAGTGCGCCTTCAGCCGGAGCGATGAATTCTCCGGTTGGTCGTGGACGGCTGGCTTCGACTATCGCATCAACGACGATGTGATGACCTATGCCAAGGTGTCGCGCGGTTTCCGTGCCGGTGGCCAGAATCTCCGCGCACCGAACACGGCGGCGTTCCTGCCCTTCCTGCCGGAATTCGCCACCAGCTATGAACTGGGCCTCAAGAGCGAATTGTTCGACCGCCGCCTGCGCCTCAACGTGGCAGTCTATCAGACGGATGTGACCGACATTCAGCGGTCTACCCTGATTGCCACGGCACCGATCCCGCCAGCGACTGTCCCGGGCACCGCGACTATCTTGGGCAACGCCGGCAAGGTGCGGGTCCGTGGCGGTGAAGTCGAGTTGCAGGCCGTGATTGCCGATGGCTTCACCATCACCGCCACGGGCGCGCTTACCGATCCGGAATATATCCGTTATTCGGACTTGTCGGGTGACCGTTCGTTCGAGCGCTTCGGCGGCATTTCGCGTCAGCAATTCTCGCTTGCGGCCGATTATGTCCGCGACGTCGGCTCGAATTCGCGCCTGCGCCTGCATGCCGACTACAGCTGGCGTTCGGCCCAGAATCTGAGCGAGTATAACTGGGTCCCGAACCCCGAGAACAATGCGATCATCGCTGCCACCACGGCGCCGGCGCAGGGGCTCCTCGGTGCGCGTGCAACGCTTGAGATCGGCGATACCTATGAAGTCGCCGTCTGGGGCCGCAACATTGCCAATGACCGCAGCTATGTTTCGGCGCTGGCCGTGCTGCCGCTGGGCTACATCCAGGGGACTCCGAACGAGCCGGCCACCTATGGTGTGACCGCTACGATCAAGTTCTGATGCCGGTCCTGCTTCACGGCAGGAAGGGCATTGTCACGGGCGCTTCGCGCGGCATGGGCAGGCACTTTGTTGCTTCCCTGGTCGGGCGGGGCGCCCGCGTCGCTTGTCTTGCCCGCCCATCCGCCGAACTTGACAGCATGGCAGAAGAATTTGGCGATGCAGCCTTGCCCATCTCCTGCGATGTTGCCGATCCCCACAGCGTCAATCGAGCAGTGGCAGAGGCGGCCGAGACACTGGGTGGCCTTGATTTCCTCGTCAACAATGCCGCCATCTTTCATCCCTTTCTGTTGGAGGATGGGCGCGATGAGCAGGTCAAAGATCATCTGGCGATCAATCTGGCGGGTCCAGCTTGGTGCATGCGGGCGGTCATACCGCATCTGCGTGCCAGCAAGGGGCAGATCGTCTCGATCTCCAGTGAATCGGTGCGTATGCCCTTTCCATTCTTGAGCCTTTATGCCGCGACCAAGGCGGGTCTTGAGACATTGAGCGCGGCAATGCGCGACGAGTTGCGTGAAGATGGCATCCGGGTGACGGTGTTGCGCTCGGGATCGGTCGAGGGCGGTACAGGCGGCAAGGACTGGGACCCTGATGTGACCCAGGCCTTTTACCAGACCATCACCCGCACCGGCCATGCCGCCTTTACCGGCAAGGCTGCCAGTCCCCAGTCGATGGCAGATGCGTTGATCAGCATCCTGTCGCTGCCAGCGGACATCAATATCGACATGATCGAGGTCCGCGCCGCTGCGGCTGCGGGTTGAACCCCAGAACTCTTCAATTTGGAGCCTCCCCCCATGAGTATTGCTGCGATCAAATCCCTCTACATCGACGGCGAGTGGGTGACGCCAGCCGAGCGTGAGGCGGTGATCAACCCGGCTGACGAAAGCCTGATCGCCGAAGCGCCGGTCGGCGGTATAGAAGAGATGGACGCGGCGATTGCTGCCGCGCGCATGGCGTTTGACAGAGGTCCCTGGCCGCGAATGCCGGTCGCGGCGCGGCAGGCCAAGCTGACCGAGTTTCTGGACGCGATTGACCGGCGCAAGGCCGAGATTGTTGACCTGATCGTCGCAGAGGCGGGCGCGACGCGGATGCTCGCCGACTATTTGCAATATGGCATCCCGATGCAGCATGCGCGGCACATGGTGGCGATTGCCTCACGCCCTGCGGTGACGCCGCTGCCAGTTGAAACCACGCCCAATGCGCAAGGAACGATCACGTTGGGTGCTGGCGTTATCTCGCGCGAGCCGATGGGCGTTGTCGCGGCGATCACGCCCTATAATTTTCCGTTCTTTCTCAACGTTGGCAAGGTCATTCCGGCACTGGCGGTCGGCTGTACCGTGGTGCTCAAACCGTCTCCCTACACTCCGTTCGAGGCGCTGCTGCTCGGGCAGATCGCTGAGGAGGTGGGGTTGCCCAAGGGCGTGCTCAATGTCGTGACCGGGGGGATCGAGGCGGCGAC
Organism: Sphingomonas lacunae; assembly: GCF_012979535.1. Taxonomy (NCBI): domain Bacteria; kingdom Pseudomonadati; phylum Pseudomonadota; class Alphaproteobacteria; order Sphingomonadales; family Sphingomonadaceae; genus Sphingomonas; species Sphingomonas lacunae. The sequence continues at coordinate 533,379 of NZ_CP053015.1, read as the reverse complement.
GTTGCTGACAACCGACAAGCGGGTCGACCTGATCAGCTTTACCGGGTCGGACAAGGTCGGCGCGATGATCCAGGCGCAGGCGGCGCCGACGCTGAAACGGTGTCTGATGGAACTGGGCGGCAAGTCGGCGCTGATCGTCCGGCCGGACGCCAATCTGATGCAGGCGGCGATGACCGGCGCGTCCTATTGTACCCATGCGGGGCAGGGCTGTGCGCTGCTGACCCGTCATCTGGTCCACAACAGCGTGCGGGCGGACTATGTCGAGATGCTGAAGGGCATGATCGGGCATCTGAAGATCGGCAACCCGGCTGATCCTTCGGTGACGTTTGGCCCGCTGATCCGCGAGGTCGCGCGGACGCGGACCGAAAGCTATGTCGATATTGCCCTGTCCGAAGGGGCGACGCTGGTGACCGGCGGCAAGCGGCCGGCGGGGCTCGAACGCGGCTATTATTATGAGCCGACGCTGTTCGACAATGTCAGCAATGCGAGCCGGCTGGCGCAGGAAGAGGTGTTCGGGCCGATCTGTGCCGTGATTGGCTATGACAGTGACGAGGAGGCGATTGCGCTGGCCAATGACAGCGAATTCGGCCTCTCGGGCGGGATATTCTCCGCCGATGTCGGGCGCGCTTATGAGATGGCGTTGCAGATCCGGACCGGTGGTGTGTCGATCAATGGCGGATCGGGACGGATGAGCAGCCATGCGCCGTTCGGCGGCATCAAGCGGTCGGGCTATGGGCGCGAATATGGCGAGGAGGGGCTCAACGAGTTCACCTATGTCAAAACCATCGGATTTCATGGTGGCTGAGCGCAGGTAGAGGGCGAGGTAGAGCCACTATCCGCTCTCTCTTGAAATTGACGGTCCGTCAGTTATAAGTCGAATCATGCCCGTTAGAGAGGCCTGAGGAGAGAGCGATGACCAAGGTGATGACAGGGGTGCGCGTGCTGGAAGTCGCGCAATTCACCTTTGTGCCGGCAGCGGGCGGCGTGCTGAGCGACTGGGGCGCCGATGTCATCAAGATCGAGCATCCGGTGCGCGGCGATGCGCAGCGCGGCATCAAGGAATTGCAGCGGCTGGCGGTCAATCCGCAGCGCAGCAGCCTGATGCAGCACCCCAATCGCGGCAAGCGCAGCGTCGGCATCGACATTTCGACCGAGGAAGGCCGCCAGCTGCTCTATGAGATTGCCGCGACGGCCGACGTGTTCCTGACCAATTACCTGCCCAGCCAGCGGCAAAAGCTGAAGATCGACCTGGAGCATATCCGCGCCGCCAATCCGAACATCATCTATGTCCGGGGGTCGGCATTTGGCGACAAGGGGCCGGAGCGTGACAAGGGCGGGTTTGATTCCACCGCCTATTGGGCGCGTGGCGGATCATCGATCCTCGTCACGCCCAAGGAACTGGATGGTCCGCTGTTGCAGCCGGGCCCGGCCTATGGCGACACGATTGGCGGCATGAACATCGCCGGCGGCATTTCTGCCGCGCTGTTCCACCGCGAGCGCACCGGTGAGGCGCTGGAGGTCGATGTGTCGCTGTTGTCCTCGGGCGTGTGGGCAACGGCGTGCAGCATAGATGTCTGCATGGAGCTGGGCGTCAACCCGTTCAGCAATCCCCTGCCGGGGCAGGATGCGGTCAGCACCAACCCCTTCATGGGCGTTTTCAAGACATCGGACGGCGGCTTCATCAACCTGACGGTTCTCTCTCCCGCGCCGCTGATCGCCGATACCTTCACCCATCTCGGTCTGGATGAGTGCATCAGCGACGAACGCTTTGCGACGATCGAGGCGCTGATGGCCAATGCGCCGGCGGCCTATGCACTGGTCAAGCAGGCGATGGCGGCCAAGCCCTTTGCCTATTGGGTCGAGCATCTGAAAACCATGCGCGGGCAATGGGCCGCCTATCAATCGCCCGCCGATGCCGCCAATGACGAGCAGGTGCTGGCCAATGACCTGATATTCGAAGTGGAATCGGCCGATGGCGGGCCACCGATCCGGCTGGTCGCCAACCCGGTGCAGTTCAATCACCAGGGTGTCACCAACACGCGGGCGCCCGAGGCGTCCGAACATACCGAATTGTTCCTGATGGAACTGGGTCTTGAATGGGACCGGATTGAAGCATTGAAGACCAAGGGAGCGATTGCGTGATGGAACTGAAGCCCGGTTCGCGCTGGAAAAGTGCGGTTTGCGACGGGGAAATGGTAGTCGTGCGGCCACCGTCGGTTGCAGGCACGCTGGCCTGTGGCGGACATCCGGTGCTCGCCCATGGCGGCGAAGGCGGCGGCCAGGGCATCGTCGAAGGGCATGACGGCGGCCTGTTGATGGGCAAGCGCTATGTCGATGCCGAGAGCGGCATCGAAGTGCTGGGCAGCAAGCCCGGCAAGGGCGCGCTGAGCTTTGACGGGCGCCTGTTGACGATCAAGGACGCCAAGCCGTTGCCGGCGTCGGACTGAGACCATGCGAACGGGATTGCTGCTTGATCTGGTTGCCGATTGCGCCGGTGACCGGCCCGCGCTCGGGCGCCGTGCGGATGGCCTAGACTTTGCCGGATACCGGCAGTGCGCGGCGGCGATTGCCTCCGCGCTGTCGGATGGCGGGGCGAGCAACCTCGCCTTTGTCGGCGTCAACGGCGATGCCTTTGCCCTGTTGCTGTTTGCCTCGGCACTGGCTGACAAGAGCTTTGTCCCGATCAATTACCGCCTGCCCGATGCCGATCTAGCGAAGCTGGTGACGCGCACCGCGCCATCAGTGGCGGTGATCGATGATGACATGATCGCCCGGGTGGGGTCGCCCGAGGACGTGCGGATCGTGCCGCGCAGCCGGATCGACGCGATAATCGCCAAGCGTGAGGACGGCGAAGCGTGCGCCTGTGACGAGGGCAATGACATTGCCGCCATGCTGTTCACCAGCGGCACGACGGGCGAGCCCAAGGCGGCAATCATGCGCCACGCCAATCTGACCAGCTATGTCATGGGCACGGTCGAACTGCTCGGCGCCGAAGAGGATGAGTGCGCGCTGGTCAGCGTGCCGCCCTATCATATCGCCGCCATTTCTGCCGTGCTGAGCAGTTGCTATGCCGGGCGGCGCATCGTCTATCTGCCGAGCTTCACGCCCGAGGAATGGGTAGCGATGGTGCGTGACGAGGGTGTGACGCACGCGATGGTCGTGCCGACGATGCTCGACCGCATTCTCGACGTGCTGGCAGCGGATGGCGGGACGCTGCCGTCGCTCAAGGCGCTGTCCTATGGCGGCGGGCGGATGCCCGAGCCGGTGATCGCGCGGGCGCTGGCGATGCTGCCGCATGTCGGCTTTGTGAACGCCTATGGCCTGACCGAGACCAGTTCGACCATCGCCCTGCTCGATGCCGAGGCGCACCGCGCCGCCTTTGCCTCCGACGATTCCGCCGTGCGGCGGCGCATTGCCTCGGTTGGCAAGCCCTTGCCGACGGTGGAACTCGAGATCCGCGACGAGACCGGCCGGGTGCTGGGGCCGGGCGAACAGGGCGAGATTTTCGTCCGCGGCGAACAGGTGTCGGGGGAATATCAGGGCAAATCGGCGCTGACCGCCGATGGCTGGTTCCCGACCAATGATGCCGGCTGGATGGACGATGAAGGCTATCTTTTCGTCGATGGCCGGATCGACGATGTCATCGTGCGCGGCGGCGAGAATATCTCCCCCGGCGAGATTGAGGACCGGCTGCGGCAGCATAAGGCGGTGGCGGATGTCGCGGTGATCGGTGTCCCCGACGACCAATGGGGCGAGGCGATTGCCGCGATCATCGTGCCACGCGGGGAAGCCCCCGATGCGGCGGCGCTGGCCGATTTCGTCAAGGTGGCGCTTCGGTCGACCAAGGTACCGCAGCATTGGCATTTCCGCGATGCCTTGCCCTATAATGAGACCGGCAAATTGCTGCGCCGGCAATTGCGGGCGGAACTGGCGGCGGGGTGAGCTTTGTCGGCTGGCATGGTGCCAGCGGCGAGGTCTGACCATGGGCCCCGGATCGGGTCCGGGGCACGGCAATGTTCGGGGTGAGGGGAGTGCGCGAGCTTGAGCATGACCCAGTTTGATTTTCTCTCTGCCGAGCAATGGTCGGCGCTGGGCGATGTGCCGGTGCTGGTGGGGGATGCCGTTGCGCCGGACTGGCCCGAGGGGCCGGTTGATGCGGTGCGGATTGGCGTTGACCGGGCGGGTGCGCTGCCGCCGGTGGATCCTGGACAATTTGATGTCTTGCTGACGGCGGCGGAGCGTGCGCCTGGGCCGTGGGTTTCGGTGAAGGCCGATGCTCTGGATCGCGAAATGGCGCGGCTGGAGGCGGCGGTGCGGGCCTGTCCGGTAGCGGCAACGACGCTGACGCGGGTGCTGCGCATGGGTGAGGGGGTGGCGGCGGACGATGCGCTGACGCTGGAATCGCTCGCTTATTCGACCTTGCTGGCGGGCGGCGAGTTTCGCCGCTGGCTGGCGAAGCGCGGCGATGTCGCTGCCCTTGCCGGGGGCGAACTCAAGCTGGAACGCGAAGGCGATTGCTTGACCGTGACGCTCGCTTCCCCCGCGACGCGCAATGCGATGACGGCGGCGATGCGTGATGCGCTGTTCGAGGCGCTGGCCAATGCGCTTGATGACCCGAGCACGCCCGCTGTGCTGATGCGGGCGGAGGGCGACTGTTTTTCAACCGGTGGCGATCTCGGCGAATTTGGCAGCGCGGCTGATCTGGCGATGGCGCATATCGTGCGCAGCCGGCGCAGTGCGGCGCGGCTGATACTGGCGCTGGGCGAACGGGCGGCGGTGCATTTTCACGGGGGCGCGATCGGTTCGGGCCTCGAAGCCTTTGCCGGGGCGGCGCGGCGGACGGCAAGCGGCAATGCCTGGTTCCAGCTGCCCGAAGTGACGATGGGGCTGATCCCCGGCGCGGGCGGCACAGTGACGGTGGCGCGGGCGATCGGTCGGCACCGGGCGGCGTGGATGATGCTGACCGGTCAGCGGGTTCGGGCCCGGCAGGCGCTCGACTGGGGGCTGGTTGACGAGATTGTGCCGTGAGGGATGCGGGGCGGCTGCAGCGGATCGCCGCGCTGGCGGCAGAATGGGCGGCGCCATTTGGCGCGCAGGACTGGCCGCTGTTGCAGCGGGACATCAGCGTCGGTGAGCGGCGACCGGGCTGGTCGGTCAATGGCAACAGCCGGATGGTGAAGGCGGCGGACGGCTGGATGGCGGTGACGCTGGCGCGGGAGGAGGACCGGGCAGGTGTTGCGGCCTGGTTGGAGGGCGATGCCGGTGAGGCGCCCTGGGCGGCGGTCGAGCGGCTGATGCCCCGGCGGGACTGTGCCATGTTGATCGAGCGGGCGACATGGATGGGCCTGCCGGTGGCGCGGCTGGGTGAGGTTGCGGCTGGCGGTGAGGCGGTGGCGGTGCTGCATCGGCGGGGCGGCGTGGCGCGCGAAGGTTCGAGCTTGCGGGTGGTCGATATGTCGGCGCTGTGGGCCGGGCCATTGTGCGCCGGATTGCTGGGCGAGTGGGGTGCGGAAGTGGTGCGGGTGGAGTCGCTGTCCCGGCCCGACCCGACGCCGCAGACCTCACCGTTGCTCGATGCGCGGATCAATGGCGGCAAACGGCGTCTGGCGCTTGATCTAACCCGCGAGGACGGGCGGGCGGCATTGGCCGAACTGGTTGCCGGGGCTGATGTGCTGGTGACAAGCGCCCGGGCGAGGGGGCTGGCGGGGCTGGGGTTGAGGCCGGATGAGGTCTTTGCGGCGAACCCGGCGTTGATCTGGGTGGCGGTCACGGGGCATGGCTGGGCGTCGGACAGGGTCGGCTTTGGCGATGATGCGGCGGTTGCCGGAGGGCTGGTCAGCGACGGGCCGGACTTTCTGGGCGATGCGTTGGCCGATCCGCTGACTGGTGTGTTGGCGGCGCGGACGGCGTTGGCGATGCTGGAGGCGGGCGAGGCGGGGCTGGTCGATGCGGCGCTGGCGCGCTGTGCGGCACATGTCGCGGAGCTGGTGGCATGAGTGGTCGGGTCGATCTGGTCCTGCGGCGGGTGCGGCCGTTCGGCGGAGCCGAGGTCGATGTGGCGATCAGCGGCGGGCTGATCTGTGCCATCGGCGAGCGGCTGGCGGTCAGCGGGCCAGAGGTGGATGGCGGCGGGCACATGCTGCTGCCGGGGCTGCATGACCATCATATCCATTTGCTGGCGACGGCCGCGGCGCGGCAATCGCTGTCGCTCAAGGGCGTGAGTGACGGGGCGGCGGTGGCGGCTCGGTTGCGTGGGACGGCGGCGAAGCTGCTACCGGGCGGCTGGCTGAGGGTGATTGACTATGACGAACGGGCAGCGGGCCTGCCCGATGCGGCGATGCTGGATGGCTGGGTGGCGGACCGGCCGGTGCGGATGCTTGACCGGACGGGCGCGCTGTGGGTGCTCAACAGTGCGGCGCTGGCGTTGATCGATGATGCGGGGGGATGGCCCGAGGGTGCGGAGCGCGATGCGGCGGGCGCGCTGACCGGGCGCTTCTGGCGCTGCGATGACTGGCTGAGGACGCGGCTGCCCAAGGGGGCGGGGCCTGATCTGGGCGCGCTGTCGCGGGACATGACGCGGCTGGGCGTGACGGGGGTTACTGACACCGGCGCGGGCAACGGGCCGGGTGAGGCGGCGCTGTTCGAGGCGGCGCTGGCGGACAGGGTGTTGCTGCAGAGGCTGCTGCTGATGGGGCGGGAGGATATGCCCGAGGGAACGGGCTATCGGCGCGGGCCGCTCAAGATCCTCGTCGATGAGCGCGATCCGCCTGACCCGGATGCGCTGGCGGCGCGGATGGCGGCGGCGCATGTGAGCGGGCGGGCGGTAGCTGTGCATTGCGCGACGGCGACCGAACTGGCGCTGGCGCTCGCGGGATTTGAGGCGGCGGGGACGGTCAGCGGTGACCGCATCGAGCATGGCAATGTCGTGCCGCAAGGGGCTGTGGTGGAATTGCGCAGGCTGGGACTGACAGTGAGCGTGCAGCCGGGATTTGTTGTTTCGCGCGGCGACCGCTGGCTGGCTCAAGTTGACCCGGGCGATCAGGGCGACCTGTTGCCGCTGGCGCGACTGGCGGCGGCGGGGGTGCCGATGATCGGCGGTTCGGATGGCCCCTATGGGCCGATTGACCCCTGGGCAGGGATGCGCGCGGCGGTGTCGCGGCGGACGGCGGCAGGGGTGGTGCTGGGCGGGGGCGAGGCGCTGTCGCCCGAGGCGGCGCTGGGGCTGTGGCTGGCGGAGGCCGGGGCGCCCTTTGCCCGGCGGGAAGTGGTGGTTGGTGCGGCGGCTGACCTTATCCTGATCGACGGTGACATGGCGGATTTGCTGGCGGATTTCGATGCGGATCGGGTGGTCATGACGCTGATTGACGGGCGGATTTGCTGGCCTTGCCGATAATAGTTGACGAATCGCCAATTTTCGGATGAACTCCGGACCAACGATAATGGGAGAGAATCAGATGCGCTTTGCGGGCAAGGTGGCGGTTGTCACCGGAGCAGGTCAGGGTATCGGCGAAACCTATGCGCGGCGGCTGGCGGCCGAGGGTGCGGCGGTGGTCGTTGCCGAGATCAACGCGGCGCAGGGACAGGCCGTTGCCGATGCGATCAATGGCGAGGGCGGCAAGGCGCTGTTCGTCAAGGTCGACGTCTCCGACCCGGCATCGTGCGAGGCCATGGCCAAGGCGGCGTGTGACGCCTTTGGCGGGATCGACTTCCTCATCAACAATGCCGCCATCTTCAACGGCATGCGTTATGAGCCGCTGATGTCGGTGGATATCGACTATTATATGCGCTTCATGGCGGTGAACCTGCATGGCGCGCTGTTCGTCAGCCGGGCGTGCGTGCCGTCGATGATCGAGCGCGGCGGCGGTGCGATCATCAACCAGAGCTCGACGGCGGCCTATTTGAGCGGCAGCGTCGGCGCTTATTATGGCATTTCCAAGCTGGGCACCAACGGGCTGACCACCGCGCTGGCGGCGGAGCTGGGGCCCAAGGGCATCCGCGTCAACGGCGTTGCGCCGGGGCCAACGCTGACCGAGGCGATGCGCCAGGTCGATCCCAAGATCATCGAGGGCATTGTGGCGCAAATGCCGCTGGGCCGCATCGGCACGACCGATGAACAGGCCAATGCCGTGCTGTTCCTGCTGTCCGACGATGCCGCCTTTATCACCGGCCAGACGCTGTGCGTCGATGGCGGCATGATCCGCCGGGCGTAGGACCCATTCCCCCCATCTCCATCCGGGAGAGAGACGATGACCGATACAATGAGCATGAACGACCTGATCATCATCAGCGTGGACGACCATGCGGTCGAGCCTGCCGATGCCTTCATCAACCATTATCCGGCCGACAAGAAGGATGAGGCACCGCGCATCGTTTCTGCTGACGGCAAGGATGTGTGGCAGTGGAACGGCAAGCGTTACCCGACCATCGGCCTCAATGCCGTGGTCGGACGTCCGCGCAGCGAATATGGCATGGAGCCGACCCAGTTCAGCCAGCTGCGCGAAGGCTGTTACGAGCCCAAGGCGCGGGTTGACGACATGAACGCCAACGGCGTTCTGGCCAGCCTCAACTTTCCGACCATGCCGAGCTTTGCCGGCGGGGTGTTTGTCGCTGCTGCCAAGGACAGCCCAGCGGAGGCACTGCGCGCCGTGCAGGCATGGAACGACTGGCATGTGCAGGAATGGTGCGCCAGCGCGCCAGGGCGCTTCATCCCCATGTGCCTGGTGCCGAGTTGGGACATGGACGCCACGCTGGCGGAAATGAAGCGGATGAGCGACCTTGGCGTCCATGCCGTCAGCTTCTCCGACAATCCGTCGAACATTGGCCTGCCGAGCATCCACAATGAATATTGGGAGCCGTTCTGGAAGGCCTGCGTCGATTACAAGATGGTGATCAACTGTCACATCGGCACCGGCGCGCGGGCGATGCACCCGTCGCCTGAAAGCCCGATTTCGGCGTGGATCACCGCCATGCCGATCAGCATCGCCAACTCGGCTGCCGACTGGACTTTCGCGTCCTTCTGGCAGCGTTATCCGGAGTTGCGCATGGCGTTGTCCGAGGGCGGTATCGGCTGGGTGCCCTATTTCCTTGAGCGGGCAGATTTCACTTACGAGCACCATAATGAGTGGACATTTGCCGATATCGGTCCGGGCAACCGCCCGTCAGATGTGTTCAAAAGGCACATCATCAGCTGTTTCATCGACGACCAGTTCGGGGTGAAGAATCTCGACTATATGAACACCGACATGGTCGCCTATGAGTGCGACTATCCGCACAGCGACACGGTGTGGCCGAATGTGCCCGAATATCTCTGGGCTTCGGTCAATGGCCTCGACCGGAACGTGATCGACAAGATCACCCACCTCAACGTCATGCGCGAATACAGCTTTGATGCCTTTGCGCTGAATGGCGGTCGGGAGAATTGCACGGTCGGCCACCTGCGCGAGCTGGGCAAGGATGTCGATGTGTCGCCGCGTCACAATCTGGGCGGCCTCAAGACCGACAGCATGGACGCGATCGGCAAGGCCCGTCGCCCCATCACATCGGGCGACATTGAACGCATGTTCGCTGCCGCCTGATAATAGGCCCGGCAATGAGCGGTCCAGCCCCCCGGACGCGATGCCACATCATTGTTGGCGGGACGGCTGGCATGGGCGCCGCCGCTGCCCGCCAGCTGCTTTGCGACGGTGACAGGGTTGCGATCATCGGTCGCGACCCTGACCGTGCCGGGGCGGTGGCCGCCGCGCTGTCGGATGGCGCGCTGGGCGATGGCAGCGATGCCGGTGGACTGGCCGCGGCAATCGGCCGCTGCATCGAGCGGCTGGGGCGGATTGACGGGTTGGCGGTGACCGCCGGCCCGATCCACAGCCGGGGCGATGTATTGACGCTGACCGATGAGGATTGGGCGGAGAGTTTCGAGACGCAGCTGATGACGACGGTGCGGGCGATCCGGGCGGTGTTGCCGACCATGATCGCGCAGGGCGAGGGATCAATTGTTACCCTGTCTGCCTATTCCATCCGCAGTCCCAAACCGGTCCTGACCCATTATGCGGCGATGAAATCGGCGATTGTCACGCTGACCAAATCGATCGCCAAAAGCCATGGAGCCGATGGCATCCGCGCCAATTGCATCGCGCCGGGCGCGATTGCGACCGAGGCACTGGATGGTGCGCGGAAGGCTGCGGCGAGTGCCGGTGCCGGCGATGACAATGCCGCCCTGTGGCAGGTGATGCGCGACCAGTGGGGCATGAAAGCCGCACTGGACCGGATCGGTGAACCACAGGACGTTGGCGAGCTGATCGCTTTCCTGTTGTCTTCACGCGCCAGGTACATGACCGGCGCCCTCATCAACATTGATGGTGGAACGGATTTCTGATGTCCGGCCACCACGCCCCCGACCCCCAGAGAGGATGACCATCATGGCGACCTGCCCCGTATCCCGTGCCCCCGCCGACGCGCCGCCGGTGCCGGCGCATGTGCCGCCCGAACTGGTGCTCGACACGCGCTTTGCCAGTGGCGTGGTACCGAATGATCTGGCCGAACCCTATCGTCCGGCCGATGTGCTGCGTGACCCGGCCTTCCCGCGCATCCATTATTATCCCTGGCCGACCAGCGGCAACCAGCATGGCGCCTGGGTGGTGACGCGGTATGAGGATATCCGCCGCGTCTATGAGGATATTGACCTGTTCTCGACCGAAGGCGTGGCGCAGTTCCAGGCACTGGCAGGGGAGACGTTTCCGTCGATCCCGCTGGGCATCGATGCGCCTGATCACGGCAAATACAGGAAGTTCCTCAACCCCTGGTTCACGCCTGTCGCCATGCAAGACATGGAACCGCGCATCCGCGAGGTCATCGGGCCGATGATCGACGAATTCGCCGGCAAGGGCGAGGTGGATGTCGCTTATGATTTCGGCAGGGTATTCCCGGTCAAGGTCTTCCTCGACCTGATGGGTTTTCCGTTCAGCATGTTTGACCAGTTCCTCGAATGGGAATGGGCGATCCTGCACAATCCGGACATAGCCGCCAAGGCCGAAGCGGTGCGGGGTATCCTCGCCTATCTGCGTGGCTTCATTGCCGAAAAGCAGGCCAATCCTGACGAGACGCTGGGCAGCTATATCGCCAATGGGGCGATTGACGGCGTGCCGCTGACCCCTGACGAGCAGATCGGCATGACCTGGTTCCTGTGGCTTGGCGGGCTGGACACGGTCGCGTCGACGGTCAGCCAGATGTTCCGGCGTCTCGGCATGGACCCGGCGTTGCAGGAACGCATCCGCACCGACAAGGCGGTGATCCCGACGGCGGTCGAGGAATTTTTGCGGGTGCAGCCGCTGGTCAATTCGGGCCGCAAGGTGAAGCGCGATTTCACCTGGCATGGCGTCGACATCAAGGCTGGCGACTGGGTGACGGTGTACAACAGCTCTGGCAATTTCGACGAGGCGCAATTCGCCTGTCCCCACGCATTCGACCCGGATCGCAAGGCCAACCGCCACTTCACCCTGTCTGGCGGGCCGCACCTGTGCCTCGGTTCGCATCTGGCGCGACGCGAACTGCGCGTGCTGCTCGACATGTGGTTCGACCGTATCCCCTCGTTCCGGATCAAGCCGGGCACCGACACGACGATGACGCCGGGCCTGCTCTCCATCCGCAACCTGCCGCTGGTGTGGGATGTCGGCTGAGGGCGAATTCGCCGGCAAGGTCGCGGTCATCACCGGCGGCGGGCGCGGATTGGGCAAGGCCTTTGGCGAGGCCTTGGCAGCACGGGGCGCGACGGTTGTCCTGATCGATCTTGATGGCAAGGTTGCGGCTGCCGCCGCTGCGGGCATGGGCGGACGGGCGGTGGGGCTGAACGGTGATGTTGCCGATGAGGCTGGCATGGCGGCGCTGATGGACCGCATTGCTGCCGAACATGGCGGCATTGACCTGTTGATCAACAATGCCGGCATCCATTCGGCGGAGGCCAATGAGTTTATCGGCACGCTGGGCATCGCGCGGACGAGGCGGATGTTTGACGTCAATGTGTGGGGTGTGATCCATTGCTGTCTGGCGGCGCGGCCGCATATGGCCGGGCGGCAGGGGGCGGCGGTCATCAACATAGCGTCAATGGCCGCTTATGGCGCGCAAAAGGCCTATGGCGTGACCAAGCTGGCGGTGCGTGGGCTGACCATGTCCTTTGCCCATGAATTTGCCGGGGATGGCATCAGGGTCAATGCGATCGCGCCGGGCCTGATCCTGACCGACACGATCCGGGCCGAATTGGCGCAGCCGGTGATCGAGCATGTCACCGCCATGCAGATCATCCCCCGGCCGGGGGAGGAGCGCGACATTGTCGAGACGATGCTGTGGCTGGCGTCGGACCGCTCGTCCTTTGTCACCGGAGAGACCATCCGCGTCAGTGGCGGGGTGACGTTGCAGATCTGACGCGGGTCATTCCCGAGCGAGGAGGAAGCTGCCGGCGAGCGGGCCGCCGGCAGTGGTCAGCACCGCGACCTTTGGTCCGTCGCGGCCCCTGCGTCCCCCGACCTGACGGTCGCCGCCAAGGCCCCAGAGCTGGGTGCAGGCTTCATGCACCTGACCATAGGCATGCATCCGCCCCGCCGAGAGCGCGCCGCCATTGGTGTTGATCGGAAACTCCCCATCAAGCGCGATGCGGTGCCCGCCGTCGATGAAATCCTTGGCCTCGAACCGGCCACATACACCCAGATTTTCGAGCCAATTGATCGTGTGATAACTGAACCCGTCATAGAGTTCGGCGACATCGACGTCCTTGATCGTCAGGTCAGTGCGGTTCCACATCATCTCTGCCACCTTGGGCTGGGCCTGTGTGGCGAGGGCATCGAGCTGAACCCAGTTGTTGCGATAGTGCATCGAGCTGCCGACCGCCTCGATCCAGGTCAGCGGGTTGGGCAAGTCGCGCGCCGCGTCGCGGTGTGAGAGGATGATGGCGGTCGCACCATCAATCGGCACGTCGCAATCGAACAGGCGCAGTGGCGTGGCGATGACGGGGGAGGCCATATAGTCATCGAGCGTGATCGGCGTTCGATAGACAGCGGCGGGATTGAGCGCGGCATTGCGGCGGCCGTTGATGGCTATCTGCGCCACGTGTTCGGGGCGGATGCCGCTGTCGTGGACATAGCGGTTGAAGAACAGCGCCTGTTGCAGGGCGGCGGCATAGACATGGTAGGGAGCATACCAGTTGAAGATGCCATAGACGCGCTCACCCGGCTTGCTGAGCGCATTGGCAAAGCTCGTCTTGCGGGCTGTCGCCTCATACATGGTGCGATAGACAATGACGTGGCGGGCAAGGCCGGCGGCAATGGCACCGATGGCGTTGAACAGCGCGCCAAACTGCCCTGATGTTTCCGATGCGTTGCTATACCAGTTGAGTTTGAGCCGCAGTGCGTCCTGCAAAACGGGGATGCTGACGGGGGCAAATCCGTTGGCCTCTCCCGTGCCGCCGGGCCAGCAGGCCATGCCATCGATGTCAGAGCGTTTGAGGCCGGCATTCTCTATGGCTTGGAGTGTGGCGTCGATGGTCAGGCCGAGCGCCGATTTGTCCGCGCCGCGCGAGATCTTCGACTGGCCGATGCCGGTGATGGCGGTCTGCTTTTCGGGATAGGCGGTCATGGCGTGCCCTCTGCCGGGGCGAAGAGCGGGATCCACAAATCCTCTGCCTGCTCAAAGCGAACGGAGACGGGCATGTCGATACGGACGGCGTCGGGATCGCAATCGATGATGTTGGTGACGAGGCGCACATCGGCCTGTTCGGCCAGCCGGACGAGCGCGAGGACATAGCGGTCGGGCAGGCCGGGCATCCATTGCCTGTGGTTGATGGTGAAGGTTTCGACAAAGCCGCGTCCTGAGACAGGGACATAGGCAGTGTCGCGGCTCTCACACTGCGGGCAGAATCCGGTGGGCGGGTGGATGAAATAGGCGCAGCTACCGCACTGCTGGATGAGAAGTTCGCCGCGTTCTCCCCCGGTCCAGAAGGGGGTGTTGTCTGCCGTCAGCGCCGGGAGAGGGCGGGGCGGTGGGCCTTCAGCCATGCGAAGCCGCCTTGTCCTTGCCTGGCAGGGCGAGGGCGATCAGCGTCGCAACGATGCAGCAGGCAATGATCGCACCGATGGCGAGCTGGAAGGCGGCGGGCGAGGGGTAGCTCTCGCTACCGCGCGTCACCTGATCGGTGGCGAGCAGGGTGGTGACGAACTGCGCGCCGATGCCGAGCGAAAGGCCGCGCACCACGCCGAGCATACCGGAGACTTCGGAGCTGCGCTCCACCGGCGCCGCGGCGGTGACGATGGTGGGCGCGACGGCGAACAGGATCGTCGCGCCAAAGGAAATGACGCACAGCGCGATGACGACTGCAGTAATGCTGCCATGATCGAACCATGCCAGGGTCCAGCCGACGGTGCAGATGATGCCGCCAGAGACCATCGAAAAGCGGCCACCGTACCGGGTCATCAACCAGCCGCTGAAGGGGCCGGCCCCGGTGGCGAGGATGTTTGAAGGGATTTTGGCAAGGCCGGCGACGGTCGCGGTCGCGCCGAGGCCGACAAGCGTCCAGGTCGGCGCCTGGAGCATCAGCGAGAAGAGCAGGACGAGTTGCAGCGCGCTCATCGCGATGATGGCCGAGGCGAGGTTGGTCACCGCAACCTCCCGCTTGGCCAACAGCCGGACATCGAGAAGCGGGTTGCTGCTGTTGAGCGAGCGGTGCAGCCACCAAGCGAGGAAGGTGATGCCGATGCCGGCGGCAGCAAGGTTGTGCGGTGTCGTCCAGCCGGTCTTGGGCGCGGTGCTGACATAATAGAGCAGCGCCATGATGCCGGGGGCAAAGGCGATTCCGTTGATCCAGTCGACGCGGCGGCTATCGGGCAGCGGCGTCGAGCGCGGGACAAAGGCGAGGCAGGCGACGATGGTAATAGCGCAGAAGATGGCGCTGGCGATGAACACGCCATGCCAGCTGTAATGATCGACGATCAGCCCGCCGAGCACGAGTCCGGTGGCGGTGCCGACTGAAGCGCCAGAGATCATCAGACCGATGACCATGGGGACCTTGGCGGGTGGCACATGTTCACGCGTCAGCCCAACACACAGCGGCAGGATGGCGCCGCTCAATCCCTGGATGATGCGGCCGATAAGCAGCCAGGTGAAATCGGTGGAAAAGGCGCTGATCAGCGAGCCGATGCCGGTGGCGACGAGAACGATGATCATCAGCCGGCGGCGGCCGAATATGTCGCCCAGCCGCCCGACAATCGCGGCGACGGCGGCACCGATGATGAGATAGGCGGTCACCAGCCAGCCGACGAGGGCGGGATCACCAAAGTCACGGATGAGGTGCTTCATCGCGGCAATGATCATCGCGCTCTCGAAACTGCCCGTGATCTCGGCGATCCACAGCGCGATGATGAACGGCCAGAGGCCGCGGGGGAGAGTGGTGGATGTGTCGGGCGTGGTAGCAGTGGCAGTCATGAGAGGGGCCCTTCACGATGGAGCAGCATCGCCCCGCCGAGCGGGCCTCCGCCCATGCCGACGACGCCGGTACGGGCACCGGCAACCTGACGCTCACCCGCTTCGCCCCAGATTTGGGTGCAGACCTCGTGGAGATGGCCGAAGCCGTGGAGGCGCCCCGCCGAAAGCTGTCCGCCGCCGGTGTTGGTCGGGATAACCCCGTCGAGCGCGGTGCCGCCGGACGCGATCAGCGACCCTGCCTCGCCACGTCCGCAGAAACCGAACGCTTCGAGCCACATCGGCACGAAGATCGAAAAACCGTCGTAGAGACCGGCGACATCGACGTCGGCGGGCTTGAAATCGCTGTGCGCCCACAAGTCGGCGGCACAATCATGCGAGGCCATGGCGGTGAGGTCAGCGCGCTGGTCCCAGCTGTCGCGGTCGTTCAGCGCCGCGCTCATCCCCGCGATGCGGATTGGGGTCTTGCGCGTGTCAGCGGCGGCGTCCTTCGCCGAAACGATGACGACGCAGGCGCCATCGATGGGTATGTCGCAATCATAGAGGCCGAGCGGGTCAGAGATCATCCGCGCACCGAGATAATCGTCGATCGACAGCGGCGTGCCGTTGAACAGGGCGCGCGGGTTCTTTTGCGCGTTGGCGCGTTGCAGGACGCATTGCGCGCCGAGCATCTCCCGCGTCAGGCCGAATTCATGCATATGGCGGCGGGCGAACATCGCCGCCCAGTTGGAGGCGGAAAAGGCGCCCATCGGCAGAAGCCACTGGAACCAGCCATCGATCCGCCCGCCATTGCCGCTGGGCACGCTGGCGCGGCGACCGGCACTTTGCGACGAGGATTCGGTGAGAGCGCGGAAACACAGGACATGCCGGGCCATGCCTGTGGTGACCGCCATGGCGGCGATCATCACCGGGGACATCTGCGCTGGTCCCTCGGCGCTGCTGCTGTGCCAGCGTGTCTGCAGGCCGAGCGCCTCGCGCACTTCGGTGCAGCCAAGCGGAGACATGCCGGGGGAATTGTTGGCCTTGCCCGGATAGGTGGTGATGCCGTCAATGTCGGCAGCCGTCAGTCCTGCGTCCGCGATAGCTTCGCGCGCGGCTTGGACAAGGTGGAGCATGGCCGGTCGACCGGTATTGCGGCCGATGGTAGACATGCCGATCCCGGTGATTGCCGCCTCTATCATGCTCTCTCCTCTGGCCTTTTGGCTTGCGCTTCATCGCGCTTTGGGCAATTATTAACGCATCGTCAGTTTTTGCAAAGCCAGTTTCTGGACGGGGGAAAAATATATGGCCGGACTGTTGCCAGAGCTGACGCCGGAGAATCGTGCGTTCTGGACCGGCGGTGCCGATGGGCAGTTGATGATCGCACGTTGTGGCGATTGCGACTGGCGTATCCATCCGCCGCAACTGGTCTGTCCCGCCTGCCTGTCCGAGGCGGTAGAGGCGCAACCGGCCAGTGGCTGTGGCACGATCGAGAGCTGGACGATCAACCATCAGCCGTGGATGCCGGGACTTGAGGTGCCCTATGCACTGGCGATTGTTTCGCTTGATGATCAGCCGGGCGTAAGGATCACCGCGCAACTGCGCGATGTGGCGCTCGACGCCATCCAGATTGGCATGGCCGTCAAGGTTGGATTTGAGCCGCGCGAGGATGTGCATATTCCGGTGTTCCTGCCGGCATGACCGGGGCACTGCTTGTCGATCAGGGGAATGTTCCGCTAGACGATGGCGCCATGCCTACCAGAACCAAGCAACCGCGCCTCAACCAGATTGGCCAGAAGATCGGTGCCAAGGGTGAACGGACCCGCCAGCGGTTGATCGAAATCACCGTGGAGCTGCTCGAAACCCGGGGGATGCGTGACCTGACGGTGGCCGAGATCGCCAGGGTGGCGGAGACGTCTCCCGCGACATTCTACGTCTATTTCGACAGTGTGCAGGCGGTGGTGCTCGGCGCGCTCGAACGCGCGCCGCACAGCAATGATGAACTGGTCCGGTTGATCGAGGCACCCTGGACCAAGGGTGACGAGGATGCGCTGGCCTTCGTCACCCTCTACACCGACCTGTGGAACCGGCACCGGACGATCTTCCGGGTGCGCAACATGGCGGCTGAGGAAGGCGACCAGCGCTTTCTCGACGCGCGGGGGCGGGCGTCGCTGCCCATGCTGCGCGCCATCAGTGACCGGGTGAAGGCGGGTCAGGCGGCTGGCAGGATTAACGCCAGCCTGCATCCGGCATCGACAGCAGGGGTCATCCTCGCGATGCTCGAGCGACTGTCGTCGGTCGGCCCCTCACGCGAGGCGCAACCGCACTTCGGCATCACCTATGACCATATGCGCCGGGCGGCGGCGCACATGCTGGCCCAGATGCTGGGTGAGCCGGTCTGAGCGATCAGCGGACGGTGAATTTTTTCGCCTTGTCCGCCATCAATGCCGCCCGGTTGACCTGTGGTACGCCGACGGGATTGCCGATCTGGCAATATTTGAGGCTCTGCATCATCGCTACCGAGCGCGGTAGGTCGAGGCTTTGCCAGATCGCCTTGACCGACCCGGCGGTGGCCGCAGGTGGCTTGGCGGCCACTTGCAGGGCGAGTTCATGCGCGCGGTCCCACAGCCGGTCGAGCGGCACGACTTCGCTGACGAGACCAATGCGTAGAGCCGTCTCTGCGCCGATACGTTCGTCATTGCCGAGCAGGACCATGCGCAGCACATCGTGCAAGGGCATGTGATAAGTCATGCCGATGGGTTCGAGCGCGCTGGTCATGCCATAGGTGACATGGGGATCGAAGAAGGTGGCATCCTCCGAACAGATGAGAATGTCCGATTCGTTGAGCCAGTAGAAAGCACCACCGGCCGCCATGCCATGGATCGCGGCAATCACCGGTTTCCAGCAGTTCATCGATTTGGGCGCGAGATATTTGCCGGGGTCCTCGCAGTGCCAGATATTGTCGAGATCGACGACCGGCTTGCCCGTGCCACCGCCCTTGACGTCCACACCCGTGCACCAGGCCTTGCCGGGGGCGGCACGCAGGACGCAGCAGTGCACGTCATCATTGTCGGCCAGCGATTTCCACAAATGTTCGAACTCATCGAGCATTTGCCGGTTGAAGCTGTTCATCGCTTCGGGGCGGTTGATGGTGATGGTCGCGACATGATCGGCAATGTCGACGAGGATGGTTTCATACTGCATGCTGACAGCCCTGCTGCGTGTTGATAGTTGACGTGGTTATATAAGTGGGACAGGGGTAATGGCAATCGTCCATCACAAATTGGGCAGGAGAGTATGTCCTTGGCAAGCAATTCCCTGATCCCGGCGGATCTGGCTGCCAGCATCGAATCGCAGACAGGTGCGTCGATCAGCCATGTGAAGTTGCGCGGCGGCGGCGGTGCGTCGCGGCTGGGTGCCGAAGTATCACTGGCCTGGGCTGATGGCCGGAGCATGGACTGTTACCTGTCCTATGACACGCGTACCAGCGACCCCAAGCGGATGCCGCATTATCGGCGCGAGGTTTCGGTCTTGCGCGCGCTGTCTGGCGATGCCGGATCGAGCGGGGTCAAGGTGCCGGCCTATGTCGCGCATGAACCAGCACATTTGGCGATACTGAGCGGCATGGTGCCGGGAGCCGACCGCTTTGATGTTGCTGATGACAAGGGTGCGCTGGCTGCCGATCTGGCCGACCAGTTGGCCAAGCTTCATGCGATTGACCCGGCGGCACTGGTACTGGAAGGATTTGACGATCCGGCAGTGACTCCGGCACAGCGGGTGCGGGCCAAGATTGCGGAATGGCGCAAGCTGCACATGGCGGCAACGCCCGATCCGATCCTGATCCTCGCCCTCGACTGGCTGGAAGCGAATGTGCCGGCCGAGGATGGGCCGTCGGTGCTGTTGCATGGTGATGCAGGGCCCGGCAATTTCCTGCACAGCGACAATCGCGTCGGGGCGATGATCGACTGGGAATTGACCCATTATGGCGACCCGCATGAGGATCTGGCGCAGATCTGGGTGCGTTCACTGTTCCAGCCCTTTGTTCCGATGCGCGCGTTCATCGCTGCCTATGAGCGGGCTTCCGGACGGGTGATCGACACCAACCGGCTCAAATTCTATCGCCTGTTCTTCCAGATGAGCTTCATCACCCCTGGCCATGCCGGCATCCATGCGGTCGGCGGCGGGGCCGAAGTGGCGCTGATGGGCATGGGGCTAGTGTTCCATACAGCGCACATGCGGGTGATCGTGCAATCGCTCGCGGAGTTGACCGGTCAGACATTGATCGACGTGCGCCTGCCAGAGGTGGCGGCGACCTGGGTCGACAAGGGTTTCGAGGCGGCGCTGTCTGACCTGCGCCATCACATCGTCCCGCGCGTTGCCGACCAGCAGGCTGGGGCCAAGGCCAAGTCGCTGGCCCGGCTGGTCAAATATTGGCAGCGGCGCGAACGCTATGGCGCAGCCTTTGACCGGATGGAACGGGAAAGCATCGGCAAGCTGCTGGTCCGTGATTTTGAGGATGCAGCCACCGCGCGCCACGCGCTGGCCATGGCCGTTGCCCAAGGCCGCATCGGTCGCAAGCTGGCGTTGCAGCAATGCCATGAGCGGATGATGCGCGACACGTTTCTGATGGCCGAAGGCATGGGCGCCTTTGCCACCTGTTATTTCCCGCCGTTTGACGGCGACAGTGCCCAAGCGAGTTAAGCGCGATGAACTTCGATCTTTCGGATGAACAAAAGATGCTGGCTGAACAGGCGCGCGGCCTGCTCGGCGAACGCACGCCCTATGACCATTTGCGTCGATTGATCGATGATGGCGCTGAGTGGGACGAGGCACTGTGGCGCGAACTGGCCGAGATGGGTTTCCTCGGCGCAGCGATAGGCGAAGCGCATGGCGGCCTGGGCCTGACCGCGCTCGACCTTGGCGTCATCAGCGAAGAACTGGGCCGGGCCAATGCAGCGGTGCCCTTTTTCTCGTCGATCGTGCTGGCAGCGGAGGCGATTTCGCTGGCCGGAAGTGACGAACAAAAGGCGCGCTGGCTGCCCGGACTGGCCAGCGGTGTGGTGATCGGCTGCTTCGCGGCAAGCGAGGGGCCGGGGCCGCTCGTCGGCGCGGCAGTACAGTGCATTGGCGGACGCATAAGCGGTACGAAATTTCCGGTGGCAGATGCCGGTATTGCCCATATCGCGGTGGTTGCCAGCGGTGATGCGTTGGCGATCGTCGAGCTCAATCAGCCGGGCGTAACGCGGACCAGGCTGGACAGTTTTGACCAGTTGCGAGCCCATTACCGGATTGATTTTGCGGATGCGGTAGCTGATGTGATGCCGGGACACGGCAAGGTGGCGACCTTGCTCGACCGCGCAGCCGTGCAGGCGGCATTCGAGGCGGTGGGCGGATCGGAGGCGTGCCTCGCCATGGGCCTCACCTATGTAAAGGACCGGCCGATGTTTGGCCGTCCGCTGGCTTCCTATCAGGCGATCAAGCACAAGCTGGCCGATGTCGCGGTGGGTATCGAACTGGCCAAGTCCAACGCCTATTTCGGCGGATGGGCAGTCGATGAGTCGGCCGATGACCTGCCAATCGCGGCGGCGGCGGCAAGGCTGAGTGCGATTACCGCCTTTGAGATGGCCGCGCGCGAGAATCTGCAGGTGCATGGTGGCATTGGCTATACTTTCGATGCCAATTGCCATTTCTATTACCGGCGCGAGCGGATGCTGGCGGTCAACATCGGCAACCGGGCGCATTGGGCCGACCGGCTGATCGCCCATGTGCCTGACAGCAATATCGCCCAGTCCGCGCAGGGGGAGACAGTCTGATGGACTTCAACGATTCACCGTCCGAAGCTGCCTTCCGCGCCGAAGCGCGCGCCTGGCTGGCGGCTCATGCGCCAGCGCATGTCCTGCCAGAAGGGGTGCGCCTGCCCGATACCGAACAGGCCGAGCGTGAGCGCGTCTGGCAGCGGACGGTCTATGACGGCGGCTATGCCGGGATTGTGCTGCCCACGGCGCTGGGTGGCCGCGGCGGATCGATCATCGATGCGGTGATCTGGGCGGAGGAAGAGGCGCGCTACAATCTGCCACACGGACCGTTTACCACCATCGGCATCGGCATGGCGATTCCTGTTATCGGCAAGCATGGCAATGGTGAGCAACGGGCGCGCTTTATCGAGGCGACCCTCAAGGGTGACCTGACCTGGTGCCAACTGTTTTCGGAGCCTTCTGCCGGATCGGACCTTGCCAATTTGCGGACCAAGGCGGTTCGGGCCGATGATGGCAGCGGCGACTGGATCATCAACGGGCAGAAGGTCTGGTCAAGCTGGGCGCATCTGACCGACTGGGGCATTCTCGTCGCACGCACCGATGGCAGCGTGCCCAAGCACAAGGGGCTGACCTTCTTTGTCGTCGATATGAAGACACCGGGTATAGAAGTGCGACCCATCCGCCAGATTTCGGGTGCCAGCGATTTCAACGAAACCTTTTTCACCGATGTCCGCATTCCCGATGCCAACCGCATTGGCGCGGTGGGTGAAGGCTGGGCCTGTTGCATGACCGTGCTGATGGGCGAACGGCTGGGTACAGCGAGCCATGGCAGCCGGATCGGCGAGTTGATGGACTATGCGCAGGCGACACCGGACGGTCGCGGCGGGACGGCGCTCGATCAGGGTCATGTGCGGCTGGCGCTGGCAGAGGCGTATGCCGAAGAGCGCGCTGAGCGCTGGTTCCAGGCGCGGCTCAGGACAATGGTGTCGCGTGGCGAGAACCCCGGTGCCATGGCCGGAATGGTCAAGCTGGCCTATGCCCGGCGCCTGCAAAAGACGAGCGGCCTTGCCATGGAACTGCGCGGCCCGGCGGCGATCGCCGCGGCGGCGGCTGATGCGGCGACGCGCGATTTGCAGCATGACTATATCTGGTCAACGGTGATGCGTATTGCCGGCGGCGCTGACGAGGTGCTGCGCAACCAGATTGCCGAGCGGGTGCTGGGCATGCCGGGCGACATACGCGCCGACAAGGATGTGCCGTTCGACCAGTTGCGCTGAGGCGTGACTGGTCAAGCCACCCTTGCTGCCCGTATTTCCCTCGCTTTCGCATCGAGCAGGGGCTTGAGTTCCTTCTTGAGGATCTTGCCATTGGGATTGTGCGGCAGTTCGGGCAGGACCAGGACGGTGCGCGGCACCTTGTTGTCGGCGAGATGTTCGCGCGCATAGGCGGTGATTTCCGCCGGCGTGACGCTGGCGCCGGGACGCAGTGAGACGGCAGCGCCAATGTCTTCACCGAGCACATCATGATCGACACCAACGACGGCGGCTTCCTGCACCGCCGGATGCTGGTGGAGGACGGTTTCGATCTCCATCGGCGTGATGTTGTAGCCGCCGCGGATGATCAGTTCCTTTGAGCGGCCGGCGAGGATCAGGTCACCGTCATCGTCGATGTAGCCAAGGTCGCCGCTGCGCGTCCAACCCTCGCGGAAGGAGGCGGCGGTGGCTTCGGGATCGTTCCAGTAGCGGCGACTATGCTTTTGGTAGCCGCAGATTTCGCCGACGACATGCTTGTCGGTGATGACATTGCCGTCCTCATCCCACAGCGCCATGTGCGGCGGTAGCTTGCCGACACAGCCGGGTTTGAGCACCTGTTCGCGGGTGGTGGTCATGATGCCGATGCCGCCTTCGCTCATGCCATAGCTGTTGCGCATGCGAAGGTGTGGCCAGAGGGCAAGGGTGCGCACGACGCTGTCATGCGGTAGCGGCGCGGTGCCCGTCATCAGGAAACGGACACCGTCGAAATCATAGTCTGCGGCATCAGGATGATCGAGCACGAGGCGCAGCATTGAGGGGACCAGATAGACCAGGTCCGGCTTCTTGGCCTTGACCAGTTCAAGGAAGCCCTTGGGATCGAACTTGGGCTGGGTGTAGGTCGTGGCACCCCCGCGCGCGGGGAGCATCAACACGCCAAGATTGCCGCCGGAGCCCGTGAAGGGCAGGGCGTGGAGCGTCGAGCGGCTCTTGTCCTGATTGGTGCCGGTGACGCCCTTCATCAGATCAGGATGGCTGACGACCACGCCCTTGATTTTGCCGGTGGTGCCTGATGTGCCGAGGATTTCGGCGTCGGCTGCGGGATCAAGCGTCGACTGGTCGGGCAGGGCGGCGATGTCGCGGGGCATGGCGTCCACATGCCAGCTGCCAGCGAGCGGCAGATGCGCAATCAGGTCGGGTGCGTCGGTGAGGGCAAAGCGCGGCGTGGTCGGCGCGGCATAGTCCTCGACTTCGCGCGGCGACAGCCGGGTATTGACCGGACAAGCAATGCCGCCGGCGCGAAAGACGGCAAAGACGGCGATAGCATGTTCGACCGCGCGGTTGTTGCTGATCGGCAGAAAGACGCGGTCGCCGGGCTGGAGACCGGCTGCAGCGAGGCCGCCAGCAATCTCATCGGCTTCGCGGTCCCACTCGGCAAAGGTCAGCACCCGGCGCGTGTCGTCATGGGCCACCTGATCGGACTGGTGGATGGCGCGCACTTTCAGTGCATCGCTGATCCGGTTGACTTGTCCTGTCACATTCACCCCTTGCGTCCGTTTCTTCCGTATATTACCTAGTTATACAACTAAGACAAGTTGGAATTTGACGGGAGCGAGATGATGGCTGAGGCCCAGAAGGACATTTTGCAGAGCGACGAATGGCAGAAAGCCGTCGATTATGAGATCACTGACCATGATATCGATCGGCAGCGAAAGCTGCTCGGATTCGAACAGGCGTCCAAGACCCGTGAATATTTCCAGACCGCGACCGAGGATAATATCCGCAACTTCGCGCACGGTTGTGGTGACGACAATCCGCTCTATTGCGATCCGGACTATGCGCGACGAACGCGTTGGGGCGGGATCATCGCTCCCGGCATGATGACCGGCATCCTCAACAAGCCGATGCTCGGCGATCCGGTGCCCGATGAGATCAAGGCGCTGCGCAAGAGCCTGTTCAAGGGTATCCACGTCTTCGTCTCCGGTTCGACCTGGGATTTCTATCGGCCGGTGCGACCCGGCGACACCATCTACAGCTTTGCCGGTGACGAGACCTGCGAGGTCAAGAAGTCGGAATTTGCCGGCAAGTCGGTCATCGCCGTCCGCCGCGACGTCAAGGTCAACCAGCGCGGCGAGGTGGTCGCTGTCTATCGCATCCTCCGCGTCCTGACCGAACGCAAGACCGCGGCCAAGAAGGGCAAAAATCTCTCAATCCCGCCAGCGACCTATACCGAAGAGGAATTTGCCGAGATTGAGGCAATTTATGCGGCCGAAAAGGTGCAGGGCGCGGCCAAACGTTGGGCGGAGGATGTTGAGGTGGGTGACTCGCTGGGCACGCAGGCCAAGGGTCCGCTGACCGTCACAGACGTCATCTGTTTCCACGCCGGCGGCTATGGCTTTGTGCCCTATGCTCCGACCGCCAACCGGCTGGCGCACAAGAACCGCCAACGCATCCCGGCATTCTATGTGAAGAATGAGCAGGGCATCCCCGATGTCGCGCAACGGCTGCACTGGGACCCGAAATGGGCGCAGGCGATCGGCAACCCGATGGCCTATGACTATGGGGTAATGCGCGAGAATTTCCTCTACCAATATCTCAGCGACTGGTGCGGTGATGATGCGGTGATCCTCCACGTCCATGACGAAATCCGCAAATTCAACTATATGGGCGACGTTCAGACAGTGACCGGGCAGGTGCTTGCCAAGCGTGTCGAGGACGGTCAGACCGTGGTCGATGTCGCGGTCAAATTCGTCAACCAGCGCGGCGAGGAATCGGTGCGCGCCACCGCCACCATCGCGCTGCCGAGCAAGGAGAACCCCTTGCCGATGTATCGCGAAGTGCCACGCGAGCTGGCGCAGAAGGCGGCCCAGATGATGGCGCGCCATTGGGAATTGGGGGGCAAGTGAGCGACAGCGATACGCCGACAAGCGAGGTGTTGGTGGCGGATGACGATGGCGTCCGCACCATCACACTCAACCGCCCGGATCGGCTCAACGCGCTGACCGCATCGATCATGGCACCGCTGGCCGATGCCTGCGCCGATGCCGCGCGGGATGCCTCGGTCGGTTGTGTCATCGTCACCGGAGCAGGGCGCGGATTTTGCGCCGGCGGTGACCTGAAAGAGGGTGGCGCCGACAAGGCGGTGGTTGCGGCCAACCGCGGCAGCGGCAGCCGGACCGAGCAGGGCTTTGCCCGGTTGCGCGGTTTCATGGAGACGGCGCGGCTGCTGCATGAAATGCCCAAGCCGACCATTGCCATGGTCAATGGCCCGGTGGCCGGGGCAGGGATCGGCATTGCCGGGGCCTGCGACTTGCGCTTTGCCGGAACCAGCGCGAGCTTTCTCACCGCCTTTGACCGGATCGGCGCGGGCGGCGACTTCGGCTCAACCTGGTTCTGGACCAAGATTGTCGGCACCGGCGTGGCTCGGGAATTGTTCCTTCTGGGCGAGAAGCTGACGGCGGAGCAGGCCTATGCCAAGGGGCTCTATACCCGCCTTTTCGATGATGCCGTGCTGGCCGAAGAGACGATGAAGGCTGCCCGCCGCCTCGCCGACGGACCGCGAATGGGCTATCGCTACATGAAGGCCAATCTCAACAATGCCGAGGATTGGGCGTTTGAGGCGGCGCTCGATGCCGAGGCGCTCAACATGACGCTGTCGACCCAGGCAACCGCGCAAATCTGGAAAGCGGAGAGGGCGGCAAGGGAAGGCTCGTGACGACCCCATAAAAAGTTATCTGTTTTGATGGTTTTGGCTTGCGAATCGCAAATTGGCCTGCTTTCAGCCGTCGAACAAATAACTCTGAAAAGGATAATCTGATGCGTCTCCCCACCCTTGCCCTCGCCCTCGCTGCTGCCACTGTCGTTGCCGCGCCGGTAGCTGCCCAGACGGCTGCCACCTCCGCCGCACCGGCCCTGCGTGAAGGCATGTCGATCGTCACCAGTGAAGGCGGCCGCGTCGGCCGGATCGTTCGCGTCGTCACCAACGAAGCGGGTGAAGCGGTCGCTGTGTCGGTTATCTATCGTGGAGCCTTCATCCGCATCCCTGTGTCGACCCTGACCATCAATGGCACTCGCGCAACCACCAGCTTGACGACAGCCGAGCTGCGGGCACTCTAAGTCGCACCATCCAGGGGATGGTGATTGTGAGGGAGTTTACCGCATGACCCATCCCCGGATTCACGCCGCCGCGCGGCCGGATCAGCCCGCCATCATCATCGCGGAAAGCGGCGAGACTCTCACCTATGGCGAAATGGAGAGGCGTGCCGATCAGGGCGCGCACCTGCTCCGGCAGCATAGGCTCAACGGTGGTGACACCGTCGCAATGTGGATCACCAACCGGCCCGAATTTTTCGAAATCTATTGGGCCGCGCAACGCGCTGGCCTCTACATCACGCCGATGGCGACCGCGCTGACCGCCGAGGAAGCGCAGTATATCGTCGGCAACAGCGGTGCGAAGCTGCTGATCGGCGATGTCGATATCGCTGCTGTGTCTGCCTTGTTCGACCTCGTCCGCGCCGATGGCTTTGCCACCTGCCTGACACTTGAAGAGTGGAATGCCGCCCGGGCCACCATGCCCTCTGGACGTATTGATGACGAATCGGCGGGATTTCACATGGTATATTCGTCGGGCACCACTGGCCGTCCCAAGGGGGTAAAGCTGCCGCTGACCGGTGAGGACCCGACCGCGCCGAACAATCTGCACGACCGGCTGCGCGATGCCTATGCCTTTGATCAGCATACTATCTATCTGTCGCCCGCGCCGCTCTATCACACGGCGCCAATGGCTTATTCGACGACCTGTCACCGACTGGGTTCGACAGTCGTCGTCATGCGCAAATTTGATCCCGTAGGCGCGCTCAAGGCGATCGAACGCTATCGCATCACCGCCACGCAGATGGTGCCGACCATGTTCGTGCGGATGCTCAAACTGCCCGACGAGGAGCGGCTGGGGCATGACCTGTCATCATTGCAACTGGTGATCCACGCGGCCGCACCTTGTCCAGTCGAGATCAAGCGCAAGATGATCGACTGGTTCGGGCCGATCATCTTTGAATATTATGCCGGCAGTGAGGGCAATGGTTCGACCGGCATTTCTTCGGAGGAATGGCTGCAAAAGCCGGGGTCAGTTGGAAAGGCCACCTGGGGTATTCTCCATATTTGCGACGAGGACGGGCGCGAACTGCCACCCGGTGAACCTGGGATCATCTATTTCGAGGGCGGCTGGCCGTTCGAATATCTGAACGATCCTGAGAAGACACGTGAGAGCCGCCACCCGCAGCATCCCGATTGGTCTATGCTGGGTGATATCGGCTATGTTGATGAGGACGGCTATCTGTTCCTCACCGACCGCAAGAGCTTCATGATCATCTCGGGTGGGGTCAACATCTATCCCCAGGAAATCGAGAATGTCCTGATCAATCATCCCAAGGTGGCGGATGTCGCGGTGATCGGCGTTCCCAATGCCGAGATGGGCGAGGAAGTGAAGGCGGTCGTCCAGCCGGCGCGCTGGGAGGAAGCGGGACCCGCGCTGGCCGAAGAGCTCAAGGCCTATTGCCGCGAGCATCTCTCACCGGTCAAATGCCCGCGCTCCTTTGATTTCGATCCGGCCTTGCCACGACTGGACACCGGCAAGCTCTACAAACGGCTGATCCGCGACCGCTATTGGGACGGCACCGTCATTCCCAAATAGCCGCAACCTGTTTGACGTGGTTATATAAGTCGGGCATAGACTCAGCCTGTCACAAGGACGGGATGAGAGACGCATGGACCTGAGCTATGGTGCCGAGGCGGAGGCCTTTCGCGGAGAGGTGCGCACCTTTCTGAAGACTGTGTGGCAGCCGGGTGAGCGCCGCGGCGACGACCTCAAGGCGTTCGTTCGCGACTTTCGCCGTGCCGCGATTGATGCGGGCTATCTCTATCGCGGCGTGCCGAAACGCTATGGCGGGTCGGAGCAGCCAGTCGATGTGATCAAGGCTCAGGTGATCCGCGAGGAATTCAACCGCGCGCGCGCGCCGATGGAAGTCGGCGGCAATGGCGTCAACATGACCGTGCCGACCCTGCTGGAAAAGGGGACGGAAGAGCAACGCGAACTGTTCATCCGCAAGACCATTGAGGGCGACTATATCTGGGGGCAGGGTTATTCGGAGCCGGGCTCCGGCTCCGACCTCGCCAGCGTGCGGACCAAGGGTGAGCTGTCTGCCGACGGCCGCAAATGGATCATCAACGGGCAGAAGATATGGACGTCGCAGGGGATGCAATCGACGCACATGTTCATGCTCGTGCGCACCGAACCCGATGCGCCGAAACATGACGGCATCACCTATCTGCTGATCGACCTTGACCAGCCCGGTATCACCCGCCGCCCGATCCGCCAGATGACCGGGGAGCAAGGCGCACATACATTCTGCGAATTCTTCTTCGACAATGCCGAAACTCCGGTCAGCTGGCAGGTGGGGGAGCGGGGGCAAGGCTGGTATGTCAGCCGCACGACGCTAAAGCATGAACGCGCCAGCATCGGCAGCGCCGATGGTCTGGGCAAGCAATTTGACAAGCTGGTCGAACTCGCCCGCGACATGGGCAGGCTCGGCGATCCGCTGGTGCGCGACCGGCTGACGAAGATCGAGGGCTTTGTCATGGCCCACCGCTACACCAGCTTCCGCCTCTTTTCCTGTGCCGCTGCCGGTGATGATCCGGGACCGGTCAGCCTGATGATGAAGCTGGCGCTGACCGAGGTGGGGCATGAGATGGCGCTGCTGGCGCAGGACCTGATCGGTGAGCATGGCTTTGTCGAGCCGGCGGGCGCCGGGGGACGCGGGCCGCGCGGGCCAAGGGGGCCGGAAAAGTGGCTCGACCAGATCATGGGCAGTCTGGGCAACTCGATTGCCGGCGGTGCCTCGAACATACAGCGCAACATCATCGCCGAGCGGGGGCTTGGCCTCCCGCGCGACCTTGCCATGTCAGGAGAGAAGTGATGCGCTTTCACCTCTCACCCGAACAGGTCGCAATTCAGGATGCGGTGCGCGGGACGCTCGCCGACCTGTGGACGCTCGACCGGATGCACGCCTTTGCCGAGGGCGAGGCGGATGTCGATGCAGACAGCTGGCAGGCGCTGATGGCGCTGGGGCTGGGCGGCATCCTGCTGCCCGACAGCGGCATGGGGCTGCTCGACGCGGCGCTGGTCTGTGAAGTCGTCGGAGAGGCGGCGGCACCGGGGCCGCTGATCGGGCAATTGCTGGCAGTGGCCGCTGTGGCGCGCTCTGCCCATCCGCAGGCCGCGGCGCTGCTCGAAGGGCTGGTCGATGGCAGTATTGTCGCGACGCTGGCACTGGGCGGCGGCGCCCTTGTTCCCTGCGCGCGCGGGGCTGACTGGTTCCTCACCGGTGAGCGCGATGGGCCGCTGTCGCTGGTCGGCGCGGAAGGTGTGAGCATTGAAACTGTCAGCGCGACGGACAGGACGCGGCCTGTGTCACGCGTGGACCTCTCCGGTGGCATGGCTATCGAGCTGTTCCCGGCGGGTGATCAGATGGTCGAAAAGCTGCACGACGCCGCGCTGGTGCTGATCGCCGCCGATGCGCTGGGCGGGGCACAAAGATGCACCGACATGAGCGTCGATTATGCCAAGCAGCGCGAACAGTTCGGCCAGCCGATCGGGCGCTTTCAGGGGCTCAAGCACCAGCTGGCGCACATGGCGCTCGATGTCGAACCGGCGCGGGCGATGGTCTGGTATGCCGCCTATGCCCATGACGCCGGCCTGCCCGACGCACCGCGCGCCGCCGCCATGGTCAAGGCGCACCTTTGCGATGTCTATGTCCGAACCACCCGTGCCGCCATCGCCGCGCATGGCGGCATTGGCTACACCTGGGACTATGGTCTCAACTACTGGTTCCGCCGGGCACTGTTCGATGCGGCGTGGCTCGGCAACCCGACCTTGCATCGTGCCCGTGCGGCGGTGCTGGGCGGCTGGTAGGTGATGAGCGCTCTTCCTTCTCCGTTGCTGGCTCCCGGTGTCCGTCGCTTGCGGCCCGATGACCATTTCATGATCCTCGCGGAGACGGATGCCTCGCCGATGCATGTTGGCGCGCTGATTTTGCTCGATGTCCCGACACAGCGGCAGCATGGCTTTGCCGACGCCATTCGCCGCCAATTTGCCGAACGGCTGCCGGTAACGCCTTTGCTCGTGCGGCTTTTGCAGGCTCCTGACGGCTATGACAGCGATGTATGGGCCGATATCGCCAGCGCCGACCTCCAAACCCTTGTCAGCGTTGTGCGACATAACGGCGCATGGGAAGAGGCAGAGCTTTATGAAGCGGTCGCCCATATCAACATGCAGCGGCTTGATCTGTCGGGTCCGCCCTTCGCGGCGCATGTCTTTGAACGTCTGGCGGGCGGGGGCAGTGCCCTGTATCTCAAAATGCACCACAGCGTTGCCGACGGGATCGGATTTCAGACGGTGCTGGGATTGCTCAGCGATGCCACCCCTCCGGCAAGCCCGCGTCGCGCTGATGCAGTTTTGCCGGATCCCCAACAGTGGCTCGAAAAGGCCAAGGCACGATTTGAGACAGAGGCCGATCTGCGCGCGCAGCAATCCGTGCATCGCAAGGCAGCGCTGGCCGCACTTGAGCCTTTGAACGGCGAGCGCACCCCTACCCCGGAGTTTGCCCTGTCTGGTCCAACCTCCAAC
Organism: Sphingomonas lacunae; assembly: GCF_012979535.1. Lineage (NCBI taxonomy): Bacteria > Pseudomonadati > Pseudomonadota > Alphaproteobacteria > Sphingomonadales > Sphingomonadaceae > Sphingomonas > Sphingomonas lacunae. The sequence continues at coordinate 502,255 of NZ_CP053015.1, read as the reverse complement.
CAGCGTCGATACGCGACCATCAGCCTGCCCGTCGCGCGGGTCAAAGCGGTAGGCAAACGGCTTGATGCGACGGTCAACGACATTTTCCTGACGCTGGCGAGCAGTGCGCTGCGCACCTATCTGAGCGACCGGGGCGAACTCCCGGATGCGCCGCTCGTCGTCAATTCGGCGCGGTCATACCGCCGTCCGGAGCATGGCGATTTTGGTAATCGCATTGTTGCCCTGCATCCGCATCTGGCCACCAACCTTGCCGATCCCATCGAGCGCCTGCGCGCTATTCAGGCATCAATGGCGGCGGAAATGCGCCGCTCCCCGCATGATGAAGCCTTGCTCGATGCCGCGGAAAAGCCCTTTGGCGCGCGCGATCGCCGCGCCGCTTTTGCTGATCGGATGGTCGGCGGCAAACGCCTGATTCCCGGCAATCTCACCCTGTCGAATGTGCCGGGGCCTGCCGAGCCGCGCAGTTATGCGGGGTTTGCGCAGCTGCACAATTACCCGGTCCCGATCATCGGTTCGGGCCGATTCCTGAATATCACCTCGCGGCGCAGCGGCGACAATCTCGACATGGGCGTCATCGCCGATGCGGAGAAAGTCCCTGATGTTGGCCGCATCGCCGCGCTGTTTCGCGCGGCTCTCGACGAACTGGAGGCACGCACATGACGGACGATCTGGAATTCAAGCCCGAGGACGATCGCTATCACCAGCTGTCGGACGACCCCTATGAAACGGAAACCAACTGGTGGTCGTTCAATATCCCCGAACGCAAGATCGGCTGCTGGATCCACGCGCCCTATTATCCCAATCGCAGGACCGTCACCTGGCGTATCTTTGCCTGGGATGACGAGGGCTATGACCCGGCGCGCATGGCCTATTTCCGCAAGGTCGAGGAAGCACCGATGCCTGATGCGCCCGACCTCACTGACATCACATTCCCCGGCGACAAGGCGGGGCCGGGCTACAGCCTCAAGATGATCGAGCCGGGGATGAAATATCACCTGCTCTATGAAGACCCGTCGCGGGGCTTCGCGCTCGATTTCACCCATACCGGCCTGCACCGGCCGCACCGCTTTCCGCCGGGCAAACCGCCCTTCATGCAGACGCCGCATTTCGACCAGCTCGGCCATGTCGAGGGCTGGATGACCTTGCGCGGGGAGCGCATCCGGATTGACGGCATCGGCGTGCGGGACCGTACCTGGGGACCGCGCGGCGGGCCCTATGCGGCGAGCCCGAAAGTCTATGCCAGCGACATGGACCGTGTGAAGCATCCCGGTGGCGCGCGCTGGCGCGAGATAGAGCGCGAGCGCGGTCGCGGGCGCATCCAGTATATCTTTGGTCACCGCAAGGACGGCACCGGCTTCCTCGGTTTTGCCCGGGTGCAGGATGGCGATGCTGACGGCTGGTCGCCGATGAATGCGGGGTGGATCCGCCGCGACGGCAATTTCGGTTCGCTGGCCGAAGGTTCGCGGATGCGAGTGTTCCGCAGCCCGACCACTGGCTGGTCAACCCATATGCAGGTCGAACTGGTCGACGAGCATGGCCGGACGATGACATCGGAAGGCTTTGTCGTCTCGTCGATGAGTGAGGCGGGCTATGGCGTCAACCAGCTGATGCGCTGGGATATTGATGGCGGCATCGGCTGGGGCGAGGACCAGGATGTGTGGCGCGGCGACCATTTCATCCGTGTGCTCGACGCGCTGAAGGCTGTGGGCTGAGCCCCCGCCTCACTCCATGATGAGGACAATGCGGCCGGCGCTCTCCCCGCTGGCCGCCGCCTCCATCGCCGCCTTCCACTCGGCCAGCAGGTAGCGATGGGCAATGGCGGGCCTCAGCCCGTCTGACCCGGCCAGCGCAAAGATGGTCTTGCGGTTGGCGTCGGCCTTGGTGGCTTCGAAAATACCGAACTGACGGATGTCGACACCGATCAGGCTGGCGCCCTTGATCAGCGCCAGATTGGTGCGCAGTGCGGTCATGCCGGCCGGGAAGCCTATGATGAGGTGCCGCCCATTCCAGCCGAGCGAGCGGAACGCCGCTTCGGTCATCGCGCCACCCACCGGATCGAACACGACGTCAACGCCCTTGCCGCCATTGGCTGCCTTCACCTGATCGCGCCAATCCTCGGCGCGGCCGTCAATGGCAGCGCCAGCGCCGCCTGCCAGTGCCAGCGCGCGCTTCTCGTCGCTCGAAGCCAGAACGATGACCCGCGCACCCAGATGCTTGCCAACCTGCACGGCGGCAAAGCCGGTGGCGCCGCCGGCACCGAGGACGAGGAGCGTCTCGCCCGCCTTGAGCTGGCCCCGATCGACCAGCGCATGCCATGCCGTGGCATAGCTGACCGGGAAGACTGCTGCCTCGGCAAAATCAAGGCCGGCAGGCTTGGGCTGGAGCATTTTGGCTGGCAGCACGGCCACCTCGGCAAACAAGCCGCCCCAGCCGCTGGCAACAACCTCGTCATCCGGTGCAAAGCCGGTGACGCCGTCCCCCACCGCCTCGACCACCCCGGCGCATTCGCTGCCGGGGATGAAGGGCACTGGTGGCTTGACCTGATAATTGCCGGCAGCCGTCAGCACATCGACATAGGAAATGCCGGCGGCGCGGATGCGCATGCGCACCTCACCCGCGCCCGGCGCACCGGGGTCATGCTCGCGCAGGCTGTAATTCTCGGGCGGCCCGAGTTGGTCGGTCATCACTGCCAATGGCATCATAGTCTCCCGCGCAAACTTGCCCGCCAGTCGCGGGGTGCAGCAGCTTCGGATAGTTCAGATTCGAGCCGGTCGACAAGGTCTGCGACGCTGGTGACGTCGTCAACCAGCCCGACCGAATGGCCGCCGCTGAAAACTGTTTTCCATGCCCGCACGCCTTCGGGCAGGTTGGGCCGGTGGAAAGCCAGGGGGGCCGGTAGGGCATCCGGGTCGAGGCCGTTGGCGATGATCGATTGGCGGATGAAGCTGGCCGGCATGCCGGCGATGGCATCAGTGAACAGCACATCCTCGGCTGCGGCATCAACCAGACATTGCTTGTGCTCGGGGCTGGCGCCCGCTTCCCTTGTGGCGATGAAGCGCGTGCCCATCGCCACCAGATCAGCGCCGAGGGCCAGCGCCGCCGCGATTCCATGGCCGTCGGCGATGCCACCGGCGAGCATGATCGGGCCGTCAAAGATGCGGCGCACCTGCGGCAGGAAAGCGAAGGGATTGAGCGTGCCGGCATGGCCGCCCGCGCCGCCACAGACCAGCATCAGGCCATCGACGCCGGCCTCAATCGCCTTTTCGGCAAATCGCATCGTCGTCACATCATGGAACACCAGCCCGCCCCATTCATGCGCGGCTTCCACCTCCTCGCGTGGGTCGCCCAGATTGGTGAGGATCAGCGGTGCCTTGTAGCGACGGCACAGGTCTAGCCGCTCGCGCTTGAGGTCCCGCTCGATCTGCCGCGCCGCCAACAGGTTGACGCACCAGGGTGCGAAGGTGCCGCCCTCTTCGAGCGTCTGTGCCTCTTCGTCTGCCAGCCGAGCCAGCCAGTTTTCCAGCGTATCGGGTGGACGCGCATTGCCGACCGGGAATGCACCAATGACTCCGGCCTTGCACGACGCCATGACAAGGTCGAGACTGGCGGCAATGATCATCGGGGCCTGCATCACCGGCAGGCGCAATCTGGACCAGTCGAGCATCGCGGTTCCTTGTTGCGGCGGAATCGGATGAAAGATATATAACTAGGTCATATAAGACAAGTCGAGGGATATTGGGAAGCATGGAGCAGGAATTGCGGGTTTTTGCCTTCAACACCGGTTGGTTCCAGTGCCGTCCGGGCTATTTCATCGCGGGTGAGACCGGGGACTATATCCGCGGTCCGGTGCCGAGTTTCCTGATCGACCATCCCAAGGGGCGCGCCCTGTTCGATACCGGCATGGGTGTGCGCTATCGCCGCGATCGTGCCGATGCGCTGCCGGCCAACAAGTTCGGCCTCGAATGGTTTGAAGGCATGGAGATAGCAGCCCGGCTGCGCGCGATTGATGTGGACCCCGCCAGCATCAACTGGATCATCAATTCGCACTGCCATATCGACCATTGCGGCGGCAACGCGACGATCCCCAATGCCACGGTGATCCTCCAGTCGCGCGAACTGGCGGCGGCGCGCAACAGCGAGGAGCCGATGCTCTATGACTCGGCCGATTTCGACACCGGCCACCCGATCCTCGCCATCGACGGTGAGCATGACCTGTTCGGCGACGGCAGTGTGAGGATCGTGCCGACCTATGGCCACACCGATGGCCACCAGAGCGTCATCGTCAAGCTGCCCGGCGGCGATGTGCTGCTCGCCGGGGACTGCTGCTACACCGAACGCAACCTCGACCTGATGGTGCTGCAAACCGCCGTGGTCGATGCCGAGCTGGGCATGGCGACAATGGAGCGGCTCGCCAACTTGCGGAGGCAAGGCACGCGGATCATCTTTGGCCACGACGGGCGGCAATGGTCGACCATGAGGGAGAATGCGCCGCTCGATTGAGCGGACACTCCTGCCTCTATTTGCCGAACTTGCCCGCTACCCGCTCGGCAAAGTCGGGACCGACACCGGCGCTGGCGAACACTTCATGAGCCAAGCCCGCACTGAGCGGCAGGTCGGCCTGTTCGCTGTAGAGTTTCTTGTAGGCAAAGACGCTGTGACGGCTCTGTCCGGCGATGGCCGTAGCAAGTTCGGCCACTTTCGCATTCAGCGCCTCATCGTCGACGACATGGTTGGCGAGGCCGATGCGTGCTGCTTCCTCGCCGCTGACCGGCAGGCCGGTAAAGCTCATCTCTCGGGCTTTCCATTCACCCACCCGTCGCGGCAAGCGTTGGCTCATGCCCCAGGCGGGAACGAGGGCGAACTTGCCGTGCGTGTCGGCGAACAGGGCCGAGCGTGCGGCGACGATGATGTCGGCGGCCAGTACCAGCTCCAACCCGCCGGTATAGCAACCGCCCTGCACGGCGGCGATCACCGGCTGCGGCAGGGTGGCAAGGCGAGTGATGACATTGGCCTGGTAATGGCGCTCGGGCGTGCGTGCGCCGCGTTCGGACAGATCATTGCCGGCGCAGAATGTGGGGCCATTGGCCTTGAGCACGACAACGCCGATGGCATCGCCCGCCGCGCGGATGGCGGCGATATGCGCGTCCAATTCCCCCCACAGGGTCACATTCAGCGCGTTGCGCTTGTCGGGGCGGTTGAGTGTCAGGGTGGCAATGCCGTCCCTGTCATCGCGCAGAACCAGATCGCCCATCATCGCCTCCTATCGCTGGCCGCCATCGACGCGGAGCAGCGCGCCGGTTGTATAGCTGGACGCCGGACTTGCCATCATCAGTGCGGCGGTGACAATTTCGCGCGGATTGCCTGGGCGCCCCAGGGCTACGGGTTGCCTCTCGCGCTTGGCAGGGTCCCACGCCTCGGCAATGTCGGTGAGGAAAGGGCCGGCCGAGATGGTGTTGACCCGCACCTTTGGACCATATTCGCGGCTGAGCGAGACGGTCATGGCGTTGAGCGCCGCCTTTGCCGCGCCATAAGGCACGACGGCGGGCAGGGCCATCAACGCGCCGGTTGAGCTGATGTTGATGATGCAGCCTCCGTCGGCTTGGGCCATGCGGTGGCCGATCTGGCTGGCGAGGCGGAACGGCCCCTTGAAATTGAGGTTCATCACCGAGTCGAACAGGCTCTCGGGCATCTCGTGACTGGGGCAGGGCGGTGACATGCCGGCATTGTTGATGAGGACATCGACCCGGCCGAATTCGGCATAGGCCGCCTCGATCAGCGCATCGCATTCAGCCCAGCGCCCGACATGCGCGGCAAAGGCGAGCGCACGTCGGCCCATGGCCCGCACTTCGGCCGCCACCTCCTCGCACTTGTCGAGCTTGCGGCTGGCGATGATGATGTCGGCGCCGCGTTCGGCAAAGGCACGGACCATCTGATAGCCCAGCCCGCGCGATCCGCCGGTGACCAGCACCACCTTGCCGGTGAAGTCGAACAGGGGATCCAATGTCATTGGTCGAGCACTCCCGCATATTTCTGTTTGGCGGCGGCCAGTCTGGTCGGGATATGCTCGCTGGGAAAGAGGCCTTCGTGCGGCTTCGCATTTTTCAGGAAGGCCTTGGCCACCTGCACCTTGTGCACCTCGGTCGGGCCATCGGCGAGCGCCAGGCTTTCCGCGCCCATCAGATAATAGGCCAGCGGCATTTCATTGGTAACACCGAGCGAGCCATGGAGGTGGACAGCGCGGCGGGCGATCTTGTGATAAACCTCTGCCATCTGCACCTTGCACATGGCGATCAGCGTTCGGGCCGCGCCATGTGGCTGGGTGTCGATCACCCAGGCGGTCTTCATCACCAACAGGCGGAATTGCTCAAGCTCGATGATGGAATCGGCGATGTCACCCTGGACGAACTGGTGGTCGGCGAGCAGCCGGCCCTGCGCGCGGCGTGACACGGCGCGTTCGAGCATCATGTCGATCATCCGCTGGCATTTGCCGACGGTGCGCATGGCGTGATGGACGCGCCCCCCGCCGAGCCGCGCCTGCGCCACCTTGAAGCCCTCACCCGGCCCGCCGAGCATCGCGTCCAGTGGCACACGGACCTTGTCATAATGCATATAGCCGTGAATGCCTTCGCCCAGTGGCTCCTCCATCAGGCCGACGTTGCGGATGAATTTCACGCCGGCTGTTTCGGTCGGGACGATCAGCATCGACATGCGACTGTGCGGCGGCGCATCCGGATCGGTCACCGCCATGACGATCAGGAAGGATGCATAGCGGGCGTTGGACGAGAACCATTTTTGCCCGTCGATCACCCATTCGTCGCCGTCGCGGTACGCCCGGCAGACAAATTCCTTGGGGTCGGCACCCGCTTGCGGTTCGGTCATCGAAAAGGTCGAGACGATGGTCCCATCCATCAGTGGCTGGAGATAGCGCGCCTTTTGCTCCTCGGTCCCGAACATGGCGAGGATTTCGGCATTGCCGGTATCGGGTGCAGCGGTGCCGAACACCGTCGGTGCCCAATAGGAACGCCCAAGAATTTCATTCATCAGTGCCAGCTTCATCTGGCCATAGCCGGGACCGCCCAGTTCGGGGCCTAGGTGACAGGCCCATAGTCCCTGCGCCTTCACCTGCTCCTGCAACGGTGCGATAATCGCCCTCGATTGGGCGTTGTGGACGTCATAAGGATCACCATGGCCCGGGAAGAGCAGGTCGAGCGGCTCGCATTCCTCGCGGACAAACGTCGCTATCCAGTCGAGTTTGGCCTGAAACTCCGGGTCGGTGCTGAAATCCCACATTGTCTCTCTCCATTGGTGCGCGGGTCCATTCAGCCGAGGCTGCGGATGATCTCTTCGGCGCGGGCGAAATTGCCTCGGACGAGGCGGTCAAAGAAGCGGCCGGTCTCAGCGGACAAGATGCCCTTGCCGGCCTGCGCCACTTTATACTCAAGGATGCAGCCGCCCTTGAACAGCGCCAACACCGCATAATAATCAAAGTTGCTGAGGTCGCGGCCCGTTCCGGCGGCATAATGGCGTGCCAATTCCTGCCGGGTCGGATAATCGGCAATGGGGTAAAGCGCGTCGGGGTCGATGCGGTCGGGATGTGCTTCGTCCCGCAGCTTGTTGGTGAACCAGGCAAGATCGATCAGCGGGTCGCCGATGGTCGACAATTCCCAATCAATCAGCGCGGTCAACCGGGCCGGTTCGTCAAAGGCGAACAGCGCATTGGGCGTGCCGACATCGCCATGAATGACGCCGGGCGTGAAATCATCCGGTATGTTGGCCCGCAACCAGTCACGGGTCAGCGCATAGCCGGGCAGGTCGCGCCATTCATGATCGTACAGCTGCTTGTAGCTTTTGATCTGGCCTTCCCAGCGATCGACCTGCCGTTCGAGATAATTGTCCGCCCGGCCAAAGTCCGACAGGCCCACTGCCTGATAATCGACCTTGGCGAGCGCGATGAGTCCGTCGACCATGGCATAGGCGATGCCGGCCGCGAGAGGGGGCTTGTCGAATGGTGCGCGGTTGTAAATCCGCCCGTCGCGCAGCTCGGCGGCCCAGCCATGCACGCGCTCCATCACGTAGAAGGGCGCGCCAATCACGTCCGGGTCGGCGCAACTGCCAAAGCAATGCGGGTGCGGCACGTCGGTGCCGTTCAGAGCGGCGAGCACGCGCGCCTCACGCAGCACCGACTTTTCGCTGCCCGGCGGCGGGACGGCCGGGGGACGGCGCAGTACCATCGTCTCTCCACCGCGGTTGAGCGACAGGATGACATTGCTGGTGCCACCGTGGATTTTTTCGATCGAGAGCGGTCCATGCCCCAGCGCCGGAACATGCTCGTCAAGCCAACGGGTCAGCCGGGAAATGTCGGCGAGTGTGGCGAGATCATCGGTCATGCACCTTCCTCGTTACGGCTCTTCATCCTTCGGAACAGGCTGGTCTCGGCCTGCCAGTCGATCCGCACCCGCCGCAGGGCGAAGCGCCAGCCCTGCTTGGTAAGCGTCAGCCAATCGTCATAGGTGCCGCTGTGGTCCGGGCCATTGTCGCTGGTCACAGCGAAATAGCTGCGCGCCGTTGCGCTCTCTCCATCAGCGGCCAGTTCGATGATTGGCGGGGTGACATGGTGGCGGACAAAGCTGATTGTCGGATTGCGCTCGCCACTCGTCAGCGCCGCCTTGACGCCGGTCGGGCCGGTGCCGCTGTTGCCCGGAAATTCGAGCACGCCATTGTCGGCAAAGCAGGCCGCCAGCGCGTCAATCCGTCCCCTGTCGCCATTGTAGGTATAGCGCGTGAGAAGGTCGCGGATTGCCTCCCGCGCCAGCAGCTCCGCCAACTGCATCCACTCTCTCCTGTATTACCTAGTTATCTATGTGTTGACATAATCTCCCGCGATGCGCAACCTTGGGAAAAAGGGAGAATGATATGCCGGTTCCCGCGCATCACAGGCTTGTCCAACCACCGCCAATCGACTGTCCGCCCTATGGCCGGGACCTGTTCGCGGGGCAGGTGGTGCTGGTGACAGGTGGTGGCACCGGCATGGGGTTCGCGATGGCCCGCGCCTTTGCGCAGGGCGGTGCGACGGTGGCCGTTGTGGGCCGATCACTCGATAAGGCGGAACCGGCGGCGGCGCGCCTTGCCGCCGAGCATGGTGTGGAAACTCTCGGCCTCAGCTGTGATGTCCGCCATGCCGATCAGGTTACCGATGCCTTTGACGCTGTTGAACAGCGGTTTGGCCCGGTCAGCCTTCTCGCCAATAATGCCGGGGCCAATTTCCCGATTGTTGCTGAAGCCATTTCAGCCAACGCGTGGTATGCCGTGACCCGCATTGCCATTGATGGCACCTTCCTCTGCTCGACCGAATTTGCCCGCCGCCGGATCGCGCGCGGTGAGGGCGGGGCGATCATCAACAACAGCGCCCAATATATCTGGACCGGCTTTCCCGGTGACGCGCACAGTGCCGCCGCCAAGACGGCGCAAGCGACCATGACCAAGGCCATGGCCCGCGACTGGGCGCCGCACGGCATCCGCGTCAATGCGGTCGCCGCCGGTTTCTTCCCGCATCCGACCACCACAAGCGGCGACAGCCCCGAAGCCATTGCTCCCTTGCAGAACATGATCCCGGCCGGTCGGACCGGCAGCATCCATGAATTTGGCTGGTTGTCCGCGATGCTCTGCTCATCGATCTTCGACGGCATCACCGGGCAGATCATCCTGCAAGATGGCGGGGAGTCGCTGCGCCGGTCGCTGATGATGCCCGATTATGTCCCGCCGCGCGAACGCGCCAATGGCCCCTGGGGGTGGCAATGAGCGGCTGGCTTGCGGGCAAGACGGCCCGCCTCATCGGCACGCATAGGGCGATTGAAACAGAATTGCGGGCAGCAGGCGCCGTCCTCGTCGCCGATGGCGATTGCGACATCATCGTCCATGTCGCCGCCCCGCCCCCGCATGTCCCTGCCCACCAACAGTCGCATGAGGAGTGGCGCAGGGTGCTGGCCCAAGGGTTGGATGAGCGATTTTTCGCCGCTCAGGCCTTTGCCGCGGCGTGTCGCGAGCGGCAGGCGACGGGCGCCGTCCTGTTTGTCGGAGCGCCCGAACAGGCACTGGGAACCGATCAGGCAGCTGCCGCCGGGGCGCTCGTCAATCTGACCAAGACCCTGGGGGTTGAATGGGCAAGGGACGGTATTCGCGTCAATTCCATCCTTACGCACAGGCAGGATGCTGTCGTCGGCCGCCTCGCCGCCTATCTGGTCAGCGACTATGCCGCCTATGTCACCGGCGCGATCATGGGTGTCGACACGGATGACTGAGGCACCGGAGGCCAAGCTCGACATCAACCTGCGGGTGGCCGATCTTGAGGCGTCGGTGCGCTGGTATGAGGAAATGTTTGGCGCCCCGCCGATCTACCGTGGCGAGGACCGGTCGGTGGATGGTCGCGCCACGGCAATGGCCTGTTTCCGCATCGGCGGGGTCAAGCTTTGGCTGCTGCCGGGCAGCACCGGGTCGGGTGAGCAGCGTGTCGGCATTGCGCTGATGGTGCGCACGGCGCTTGGTCCGCTGCGGGCCAGCCTTGCGGCGCGTGGTGCACAGTTTGACGACCATCCCATGCCCGGTTTTCCCATCGATGCCGATGGTGTGCGCCAGGGCAGGGACGCCGAGTTTTTCTATTTGCTCGACCCCGACGGTCACCGCATCGAATATTGTCGGGTCTTCAGGAAAGGTGAGGCATGAGCCGGCTCAGTCTTGACGGTCAGGTCGCGCTGGTGACTGGCGCTGGCGGCGGCATCGGCCGGGCGATTGCGCTGAGCCTCGCGCAGGCCGGGGCCAATGTCGCGATTGTCGATATCATCCCCGAACGATGCGACGAGGCCGTCGGCACCATCCGGGCCATGGGACGGCAGGCGCTGCCCCTGCCGTGCGACGTGATGGACAGCGATGCCCTGCGTGCGGCCGTCGCCGAAACGGATCGCCGATTTGGCCGCATCGACATCCTCGTCAACAATGCAGGCGGCGTTTCGGCGCGGCCTTTTCTTGAACAGAGCGAGCGCAGCTGGCGTCGGCATATCGACATCAACCTCGTTTCGATGCTGACCGCGACATCCGCCACCGCACCGATCATGATCCGCGAAGGGCGGGGCGGGTCGATCATCAACGTTACCAGCATCGAGGGATCACGCGCCGCGCCCAATTTCGCCGTCTATGGCGCGTGCAAGGCAGGGATGATCGCCTTTACCCGCTCAATGGCGCTGGAATTGAGCGAGCACCGCATCCGGGTCAATGCGATCGCGCCCGACCACACGGTTACACCTGGCAATCATGGCAACCGGACCGGACCGGTCGATCCTGCGACCTGGAAAATGCCTTCATCGCAAGCAAAGGATGCCATGAACCGATTGATCCCGCTGGGGCGCGAAGGGTTTGACAGCGAATGTGGTGATGCCGCGCTGTTCCTTGCGTCGGGCATGTCGAGCTATGTCACTGGCGTGGTTTTGCCGGTCGATGGCGGGACATGGGCCTCTTCGGGCTGGGTGCGTGGGCAGGATGGGCGCTGGACGCTCAATGAAGGGCTCAGCTTTGGTGTCTGAGGCACACAAGGGGTGCAAACCACCGCATAGACGATTGCAGGTGTAAAACCTAGTATAAATGGTATACCTTGTTATCAAAGGCCCGTCCGGCCTGTGGCAATGAGATGACGTCCCATGACCGTATCGGTGATCGAAAGCAACCGTCAAGACCAGTCAAATGCACGCATTCGTGTGCCGAAAACATCAGAATTGGTGGCCGATCAGATACGAGCGCAGATCATTCGCGGCGAGCTGGCGGAGGGGGACTTCCTTCCGCCCGAGGGCCAGTTGATGGAATCTCTCGGCATTTCACGCCCGACCTTGCGCGAAGCCTTTCGCATCCTTGAAGCCGAAAGCCTGATAAGCGTCGTGCGTGGTTCGCGAACCGGGGCCAAGGTGCACAAGCCGTCCACCGAGCTGGTCTCGCGCTATGCCGGTTATGTGCTTGAAGCACAGGGAACGACGATCGCCGACCTTTATCAGGCACGACTGGCAATCGAACCGACCGTTGTTCGCTGGCTGGCGACGGCCAAAGGCCAGACGCCGGGTATGGCGAAACTGCGCAAGGTGCTCCAGGAACTCAGCGTCATGGCCGCCAATGGCCAGTATGATGAGTTCATCGACAGCGTGGCCTATTTTCACCAGGTGCTGGTCGAAGCGACCGGCAACAAAACGCTGAGTTTCATGAACGGGATGTTGCTCAACCTCGCCCGTACCCACCAGAATGACTATCAGCGCCGTCATGTCCGCTCCAATGAGGCGCGTTTCAAGAGTATCCAGGTCGGCTTCAAATCCTATGAAAAGCTGATCGGCTTGATTGATGCCGGCGATATTGAAGGGGCGGTTGCGCATTGGCGCCTGCACCTCAACAATGCCAACAAGACATGGACCGATCAGGACGAGGGCGAGCGTATCGTTGACTCGCTGCGCTGACCGATTCACAATGACATTGCAGACTTTTTCAGCGGCCTTTGCGGCGGCCACCAGCCAGACGCCAGACAGCCACTTTACCGTCTACAGCGAGGTGAGGCCATCGCAGACGCAGCTCGCTGACATTCATGCCGCCGGGCAACGGCTCGGCAGCCGGATGATTGAGGCGGGGATCGCGCCGGGCGACCGCATCGCGGTCATGCTGCCCAACTGGCGCGAATGGCTTGTCTGCGCGGTGGCCTGTGCCCATGCCGGCGCTGTGATCCTCCCAGTCGTCACCATCTATGGTGCCAAGGAACTGGGCTTCATCCTGCGGCAAAGCGGTGCGCGCTGGCTGTTTACACCCGAACAGTGGCGCGGCGTCGATTATGCGGCGGTTGTGGCGGATTGCGGCGACCTGCCCGCGCTCGACCGACATGTCTGTCTGGGCGAGGCCTTTGACCGTCTCGAGGCGGATGGTCCAGTCCTCCCCGCTGTGCCCGCCGCGCCTGATGATCTGGCGATGCTGGTGTATACGTCGGGCACGACCGCTGACCCCAAGGGCGTCAAGCACAGCCACCGCAGCCTGCTCGCCGAACTGGCGGTGCAACAGGCGGCGCGCGGCCATGTGCAGAATGAGGTGGTCTTGTCGCCCTGGCCTCCCGGCCATGTCGCCGGTGCCCTGTCGATGCTGCGCTTTCTTGTTCATGGCGTGCCGATTGTCGCGATGGACCAATGGGACGCGACTGCCGCTGCCCGTCTGATCGAGGAGCATCGCGTCACCTCTTCATCGGGGACGCCCTTTCACCTCTCTGGTATCATCGAGGCGGCTGAACGGGACGGTCGCGATGTCGGATCGCTGATCAACTATCTGGTCGGCGCCGCGCCTGTACCGTCGACATTGGTGGAGCGCAGTCTCGCGCGCGGCATCGCCGTCTATCATTGCTATGGCTCAAGCGAGCATCCCACAGTCACTAGCGGTACCGTCGACGATCCTCTCGACAAGCAGCTGCATACTGAGGGCCGGGTGATGGCTGGCAGTGAATTGCGCTTTGTCGATGATGACGGGCGTGACGTGCCGCCGGGCGAAGAGGGCGAAATCGCCACGCGGGGGCCGGAACTGTTCGTCGGCTATTATGACGAGGCGTTGAACGCGGCTGCCTTCCTCCCCGGCGGATGGTATCGCACTGGCGACATCGGTCGGCTCGATGCCGAAGGATATCTGCTGATCACTGACCGCAAGAAGGACATCATCATTCGCGGCGGCGAAAATATCTCGTCCAAAGAGGTCGAAGAGCTGCTGCTCGATTTGCCGCAAGTCGCCGAAGTCGCGGTGGTCGCCGCCAAGCATGAGCGGATGGGCGAAGTCGTCCACGCGGTTATTGTTGCCCGCCCCGGCCAGACGTTGACCCTTGACGCCATCCGCGCGCATTTCGCCGCAGCCGGGATTGCCCGGCAAAAGACGCCCGAAAAGTTGACGTTGGTCGACGCCTTGCCCCGCAATGCGACGGGCAAGATCCTCAAGCATCTGCTGCGGAACAACGCCGCCTGAGAGCAGGCGGCATCGCTTCCACTCAGTTGCGCATCACCCAGCCGCCGTCGACGTTGATCGACTGGCCAGTCATCCAGCTGCCAGCCTCGGATACCAGCATGATCAGCGGGCCGACAAGTTCGTCGGGCTCGCCGCGCAGGTGAATGGGTGTGCGTCCGGCCAGCGCCTTGACCAGTGGGCTGTCGTCGGGGGTCAGCGACAGGCCTGCGTCGCTCTTGGTCATGCCGGGGGCGATGGCGTTGACGGTGATGTTCTGGCTGCCGAGTTCCGTCGCCAGTGTGGTGGTCAATCCGAGCAAGGCGATCTTTGATACGCCATAGAGCGACTGGGCCGGGAAGGCTCCAGCCGACAGGGCATTGACGATCCGCCCGCCGCCGCGCTTGCTCATGAACGGTACCACCGCCTGCGCACAGTTCAGCGCGCCGTGCAGGTTGACCTTGAGGATGCGGTCGAGGTTTTCCATGCTGCTCTGCATCGCGGGAGTGGCAACCACTTCCACCATCAGCGCGGCATTGTTGACGAGGATGTCGATGCCGCCAAAGGCCTTGGCTGCGGCCTCTGCCATGGACGCCACGGAATCCCGGTCGGTGATATCAACCTGTACCGCGAGCGCCTTGCCCCCCGCCGCGCTGATTTCTTCTGCCACCCGCGCCGCGCCCTCGGCATTGAGGTCAGCGACGACGACGGCTGCGCCGGCGTTGGCGAGGCCAAAGGCGTACGCACGGCCAATGCTGTTGCCGCGTCCGCCGGCGCCAGTGACAATGGCAACCTTGCCGTCGAGGCGGAATTTGTCGTTAGTGAACGCCATGAACTTGCCCCTTCCGGTTCAGCTGAAAATGCCATGCTCGGCGGTGATGGTGACGGTCTTGTAGTGCAGGAACTCATCGAGCCCTGCCTTGCCGCCTTCCTTGCCAAAGCCGGAGATGCCGACCCCGCCAAAGGGCGTGTGCGCGTTGATCTGGGTCGCGCCATTGACATAGACGCCGCCCGCGTTGAGCCGCTCGGCAACCCGGTGGATCAGCGCCATGTCGTTTGACTGGATATAGGCGGCGAGGCCATATTCACTGTTGTTGGCGATGGCGACGGCCTCATCCTCATCCTTGAACTTCATCACGACCAGCGCCGGGCCAAAGATTTCGACTTGGGCGATCTCACTGTCGGGATCGACGTCGGCGATGATCGTCGGTTCGATGAAATTGCCGTTTGCCAGTTCGCCGCCGCAGCGGTTGCCGCCGACGATGAAGCGGCCGGTTTTTTCGTCGCGCACCCGGTCGAACATGCCCATGACGCGGTCGACCGCTGCGCTGTTGATCAGCGGGCCGACCATGACGCCCGGCGTCATCGGGTCGCCGACCTTGAAGTGGGCAGCGAGGGCGGTGAGTCGTTCCAGCACCTCGTCATAGATGGCCTCATGCACCAGCAGACGGGTGGGCAGGGCGCAGCCTTGGCCAGACAGGATGCCGATGGTCCAGAAGATCGCCCGCTCGCAGGCCTTCTGCACGTCGCAATCGGGGAACATCAGGCTGGCTGACTTGCCGCCCAGTTCCATGACGCTCGGCTTGATCTGCTCGGCCGCCGCCGCGAGGATTTTGCGCGCCGTGATCGGCCCGCCGGTGAAGCTGATCTTGCGCACCTTGGGGTGGCGGACGATGGCCTCGCCTGCTTCGCCGGTGCCGGGCAGGATGGTCAGCACACCGTCCGGGATGCCAGCCTCTTTTGCGCACTGGGCGAACAGTTCAGGGGCAAAGGGCGTGATCTCCGCGGGCTTGCAGATCACGCAATTGCCGGCTGCCAGCGCCGGAGCCACCTTCATGCCGAGGCCGATCAGAGGGCCGTTCCAGGTATTGATGATGCCGACAATGCCGATGGGTTCGGGCACATTGTAGGAGAATTCGCCGCGCGTCTGGAACGTCGACATCAGGTCACCGGTCAGCTTGTCGCACCAGCCGGCATAGTAACGCGTCCATGCCACGGCGAGGCCGACACCGCGTTCACCCTGGATCAGCGGGGTGCCGCCATCGAGGGCAGCCATACGGGCGAACTCGGTGGTTTTGGACTCGACCAGATCGGCGAGGCGGAACAACATGTCGCGCCGGGCTTCGGGTGAGAAGTTGCGCCAAGCCTCTTGCGCTGCTGCAGCCTTGGCGACAGCCTCCTCTACCTCGGCGGGGCCGGCGAGCGGGATGCGCGCCAGCACTTCGCCGGTGACCGGGTGGATATGGTCACGGGTGCCGCCGCTGCCGGTGGTGCGCTGGTCGTGGCCAAGGTGCAGGTGTACGGTCGGGATAGTGTCTGCCATGACGGCTCCTCTCCAAATCTCTTTGTTATGTGCTCTGTTTCGGGACCATCATCCCCATTTGAGATGTAGCGTCTCGCACGCCATGACCGATCCGCCGCGCATCCGCGGGCTCGGCTTGCTCCTGTCTTCCTCGAAATGGCCGATCTTCTCGAACCACAGGCGATAAAAGATCGCCAACTCCATCCGGGCCAGATGTAGCCCAAGGCATGTATGCACCCCTGAACCAAAGGCGGCGTGGCGGAAATGCGCCCGGTCGACATCGACCTTGTCGGGATTGTCGGTCAGCTTCTCGTCCCAGCCGACCATCATCAGCGGCGCGAGAATCGACTCCCCGGCCTTAATCTCGATGCCGTCTATAACCGTGTCCTGCACCAGATAGCGCGGCGTCGAGACAAAGGCGTAGCGGCGCAGCAATTCTTCCACGGCATTGGGAATGCAGGCAGGATCGTCGATGATCCGCTGCCTCAGCGCCGGGTCATGGGCGAGGTGGCGCATGCCCCAGCTCATCGCGTTGGTCACCGTGTCGAGCCCGGCGAGGAACATGAGGAAACCGATCGACATCAGTTCCTCAAAGGTCAGCTTGCGCCCTTCAAAGGGTACGGAGATGAGGGTCGAGATCAGGTCTTCCCTGGGCTCGGCCATACGTGCCTGAATCAGGTCGGACAGCATGGTGATGATCGCGCCGGTCAGTTGCATTCGCGTCTGCTCATCGGTCGCGTGGTCGAAATAGCGGTTCGAGATGCTGCGGAACTCGACAAAGCGCTCCATCGGAAAACCAAAGATTTCCATGAAGACATTGACCGGCAGGCGGGAGGCCACCGCCTCGACAAAGTCGCATTCGCCCTTGTCGGCGACGCGGTCGATCAGCTCGGTGGTCCATTCGGTGATGCGCGGCTCAAGCGGGGCGATCGCCTTCCCCTCGAAAAAGGGGCGCAGCATCTGGCGATAGGGCCGGTGCTCTGGCGGATCGAGCGACTCGGGGATCATCTTGGGCTGCGCCGGATTGGGCGGGATCGACAGGAATTTGCTGGAGAATATCTCCGGGTGACGCAGCACCTTGGTGATGACATCGGCCTTGGTCGTGACCCAATGGCCGCCATTGCATGGCGTCCAGAACAGCGGCGGCGCCTTTTCCTTGAGCGCCCAATAGCCCTTGTGAATGTCTTCGAGGATGCCGGGGTCGCGGAAATAATCGAACTCATACACCGGCGCGCGGTCACGCTCGGCAACGGCCAAATCGCTCATCATCTCTCTCCAGCTTTTCCCAGCCTTGCAAAGATGTAAACAGGCGTTTACTTGACTGTCAAGCGGCAATCGGAGAGGGGGAGTCGCATGGATGCAGCCGTCAGGCCAAGAGACGCGGAACGCACGCGCGAGGCGATTTTGCGCGCGGCGCAGCGGGCCTTTGCCCAGCGTGGCTATGCCGCTGTCGGCGTGCGCGAGATTACCGGCGCGGCAGAGGTCAATCCGTCGCTCGTCAGCCGCTATTTCGGCTCAAAGGAAAGGCTGTTTGAGGAGGCGCTCGCCGACCTGCTCGACACGCGCCTGCTGACCGAGGTTCCCCGCCACGGCTATGGCGAGGCGGTGATGCGTACCTTCACCACCGATCCCGGTGACCGCATCAACCCGCTGCCGATCCTCGTCCTCGCCACTGCCGATCCGGTCTCGCGGGAGATTGCCGACCGACTGTTGCGGTCGCTGGTCATGGAACCGCTGGTCCGCTGGTTTGACCGGGATGATGCGGAGGAGCGGGCGGCGCGCATGGTGATGCTCGCCTCCGGCTTTTTCACCTACCGCTTGCTCTACCCGCTCGACGTGTTGAAGGGAGAGGTTGCCTCCGCCACCCGGGCATGGCTTGCCGCCCAGTTCCAGTCGCTGGTGGACGACACGGGCTGAGTCGGAGCGCCAACCGCCGGTTCAGCCGCCAATCGTTGCCATGTCGATGACAAAGCGATATTTGACGTCGGCCTTTTCCATCCGCTCATAGGCATGGTTGATCTCGTCCATGCGGATCACCTCGACGTCGGGCAAAATCCCCTTCTCGGCACAGAAATCGAGCATCTCCTGTGTTTCCGCAATGCCGCCGATGCCCGAACCCGCCACCGCCTTTTGCCCGCCGAGCAACAGGCCGGAGTGGAAGCTGGGCAGCATGTCGATTGCGCCAACGAGGCACAGTGTCCCCTGCCGGTCGAGCAGCGCCAGATAGGGCGGCAGCTCATGCGGCACCGGGATGGTGTCGAGCAGGAAATCGAAACTGCGCGCCGCCCCTTTCATCGCATCGCGGTCGGTCGAGATCAGCACATGGTCGGCGCCCAAGGCCTTGGCGTCGGCCCCCTTGGCGGGCGAGGTGGTGATCATCGTCACCTCCGCACCCAGCCCCTTGGCCAGCTTGACGCCCATGTGTCCCAGTCCACCCAGGCCAATGACACCGACCCGGCTGCCCGGCCCGACGTTCCAGTTCTTGAGCGGCGAGTAGCTTGTGATCCCGGCGCACAGCAGCGGTGCCGCCCGCGCCATGTCGAGCGCGTCAGGCACGGTCAGGACAAATTCCTGCCGCACGACAATGCCGCTTGAATAGCCGCCATAAGTGGGCGAACCATCCTGCCGGTCCTTGCTGTTGTAGGTGCCGGTCATGCCCTTGTGGCAATATTGCTCCTGATGGTCTTCGCACGCATCGCAGGCGAGGCAGCTGTCGACCATGCAGCCGACCGCGACCCGGTCGCCGACCCTGACCCTGCCGACGGCGCTGCCGACAGCGCGGACGATGCCGACGATCTCATGGCCCGGCACGATAGGATAGGTCGTCCGGCCCCAGTCATTGCGCGCCGTGTGCAAATCGGAATGGCAAACCCCGCAATGGGTGATGGCAATATCGACATCCTCCGGCCGCAGCGCCCGGCGTTCGATGGTCAGAGGGGCGATCGGTGCGTCGGCGGCGGTGGCAGCCCATGCGGCGGTGGCGGTCATCAGGCGGGCTCCAGTTCGGGGGTCAACAGATCGGACGATGATACTGGCGCGATGAAGCCAAGCAAGTGGGCGCGCTTCAGCGGCAGATGGGCATAGGCTTCGTCGGTCATGCCGATGCCGCCATGCACCTGGATATTGGCCCGGCCATTGTCGAGCGCCGCTCTGTCAGCCAGCCGCTTGGCCGCCGCGACATGAAAGGCCGCATCGCCGGTCCCCGCATCAAGCGCACAGGCCGCGTAATAAAGCTGCGACCGCGCCACCGCGCAGCGCACAGCCATGTCAGCGCAGATATGCTTGATCGCCTGGAACCAGCCAATCGGCCGGTCAAACTGCTCACGCACCTTGGCATAGTCTGCTGCCATGTCGCGGGCGAGATCGGCAGCGCCAAGGGCAAAGGCAGCGGCGAGCAATTGCAGGTGCAGGGCGGCGCGTGGGGCGGAAATGTCAGAGCCGTCCGGCGAGGGAGCGACGCGGGCCAAGGGCACGGTCTGGTCTATCGCCACGCCCCATGTTAGCCCAGCGGGCACGTCGAACGTCGCCACCCGCCCGTCGCGAACGCCCAGAGCAATTCCAGCGTCCCTCGCATCAAGCAGCCGGACGGCTCCAGCACCTGCGAGGGTCAGTCCGGCCTTTGCGGCATGATCGGTCGAGTGGCGCACCACCGCCGTGGATATCAGTGCTATCGGCGCCAGATGCCGACCCAGCTCCGCGAAAACCAGTGCTTCGGTGCCGAATTCCAGGCCCATACCACCCTGAGCCTCGGGCGCGCTGATGCCGGTCAGCCCCATCGCTTCCAGTTGCTGCCAAAGGTTGGCCGGCCGCGCTCGCGCAGCCTCGATCGGCATCGCGTCGCGGCACCAGTCAGACGTGGCGGTCAGAAAGGCCTCTTGTTCGGCGCTGGGTGTCAGGTCCATCCTCGCCTCCTCACCGCGATTTGGGCAGGCCGAGCAAGCGCTCACCGATGATGTCGCGCTGGATCTGCGCCGTGCCGCCAGCAATGGTCGCGGCAAACCCCCTCAGATAGTCGGCGACTGCATCATCATCGCCATAGGCAAAATCGATCATCGCCTCACCCATCAGGGTCACGGCCATGCGCTCGATCCGCTGGCCGAGTTCGGAGGTGAACAGGCGGATGACCGATGACTCGGGGCCCGGCTGTCCGGTACGGATCACTTCGGAGATGTTGCGATAGGTCATCGCCCTGAGAGCCGCGACTTCCGCGCGCATCTGCGCCAGATCGTCGGCAATGCGGTCATCGCGGATCATGCCGTTGGCCCGCGCCCTCCCGATCAATTCTTCCACCTCAATGGCGTTCTTCACCTGATCGGCGATGAAACCGGTGCCGCGTTCAAAGCCCAGCGTCGACATCGACACGCGCCAGCCATTGCCCAGCCCGCCGACGACGTTAGCCAGCGGGATGCGGACATCGTCGTAAAATACCTGCGCAAATTCGGTCTGTCCGCTGATCTTGCGGATCGGACGGATGGTGATGCCGGGGCTGTGCATGTCACAGATCACCCAGCTCAGCCCCTTGTGCCGCGATGACCCCGGTTCGGTGCGGATCACCAGTTCCTGCCAGTCAGCAACATGGGCAAAGCTGGTCCAGATCTTGGAACCATTGACCACCAACTCGTCGCCTTCGACGCGCCCTGTGGTCCTGATTCCGGCCAGATCGGACCCGGCACCAGGCTCCGAAAAGCCCTGGCACCAAATCGCCTCGCCCTTGAGGATGCGGGGCAGGTGATAGGCCTTCTGCTCGTCGGTCGCATTGGCAATCAGCGTCGGACCGCCATGATTGACCCCGACGAAATTGGCCCCGATCCACGGCGCATGGGCGCGGGCATATTCCTCCAACCAGATGACCTGTTGAACGATCGACAGGCCCCGGCCGCCATAGTCGACTGGCCAATTGATCCCGGCCCAGCCGGCGTCGAACAGGGTGCGTTGCCATGCCTTGTCAAAGTCGATGGCGTCAATGGCGTCCATCGGCCGCCTTTCGGCAGGGACGTTGGCATGCAGCCAGTCGCGGCATTGCTCGCGGAACTGGCGCTCCTCGCTCGAAAAGCCGATCTCCATCGTCAGTTGTCACCCCGCGTCTTGGCAATCGCCGCCTGCGCCGTTCCGCTTTCACGGGCCCGCTTTCCGAACTGTTCCCGGATGGGAACAAATTCGGGCATGACCAGCGATCGGCGCAGCCAGTTGGCGGCATCGACCACCAGCGTATGCCCGCTGATATAGCTGGCGTAGGGGGAGCAGAGGAAGGTCGCTGCCCAGCCCAGCTCGCGCACTTCGCCGACGCGCTGGCCGGGGATGGTGGTGTCGCCCCGCTCGCCTTCGCGGTGACGGGTCATATGTGCTGGCAGGTCGTCGTGCGGGAAGCGGCCCGGCGCGATGCAGTTGACGCGGATGCCATCGGGCGCCCATTCGACGGCGAGGCTCTGCGTCAGATTGGTCACGCCGGCCTTGGCCGCAGCGGAATGGGAAGTGCCCGGTCCGCCGGTCCAGCTATAGGTCGCGCCAATGTTGAGGATCGCGCCGGGGAGACCTGCGGTGAGACGGCGGATGGCGAATTCGCGGCTGCAATTATAGGTGCCGTTGAGCACGATATCGACAACAGTGCGAAAGCCGTTGGGCGTCATTTCCTCGGCAGGGGCAGGGAAATTGCCGGCGGCATTGTTGATCAGCACATCCACTGGGCCGAGTTTCGCCTCAATCTCGTCAAAGGCGCGGGCAATCGCCTCAGGATCGCGCACGTCACAGGCGACCGCAATCGCCTCAGCGCCCACCGCCTCCATCGCCGCCACCCCGGCAGCCAGATGGTCGGGCTTGCGGCTCAGTACGGCGATTTTCGCTCCGAGCCGGGCGAATTCGAGTGCCATACCCTTGCCAAGGCCGGTGCCTCCGCCGGTCACGGCGACGACCTGTCCGTCATAGGTGCCGGGGGGCAGGGCGGATGCGCCAAGCGGCGGCGGTAGCGGCAATCCCATCCTACTTCCCCTTGTACACCGGCGTGCGGCCCTCGCGGTGTGCGGCACGGGCTTCGGCATAATCCTCGGTCTTGAACAGCGCTGTCTGGGCCAGCAGTTCCGCGCGGGTGCCGGTGCGGATGGTCGGACCATGCATCAGATCAATTATATGCTTGGCCATGGCGAGGTTGATCGGCGGCTTGGAGGCTATCTCCGTCGCGATGCGCAGAGCCTCGGCATCAAGCTGTTCGGGTTCGACGACAAAATCCACCGCGCCCCAGGCCAGAGCGGTGGCAGCATCAATCCGCCCGCCCGACATCACCAGATATTTGGTGCGGCTCGGCCCGATCAGCGCGGTCAGCATCTGTGTGCCGCCGGTATCTGGGAGCAGGCCATAGTTGATTTCGGGCAGCGCCATTTTCAGCGTCGTGTCGGCAATGCGGATATCGGCCGCCAGCGCCAGTTCGCAACCACCGCCGATGCAGCCGCCCTTGATCGCGGCAATGATTGGCTTGGTCGCATCCTGCATCGCCAGCCGCGTCTGTTGCGCGCGGCGGACAAAGTGGAAATCGCTCTCGTCACGCGCCCGGTGGCCAAGGACACTGGTGTCGCGCCCCGAACAGAAACTCTTGCCAATGGCGCGCAGCAGGATCGCCGCGCTGTCATCCTCCAGCGCGCCGGCCAGAATCGGCTGAAAGACTTCCGACATTTCATCATTGAACGCATTGTGCCGATCCGGACGGTTCAGCGTGATGATGCATAGCGGACCTTGCCGCTCGACCAGTATCAGCTCACTCATGTTACTCACTCCCTGCCATTTATGGTCGCACAACCTATTGCACTAGGTCAACTATGTTGGCAGGGTTGGGGCAGGGAGAGAGTCGATGGGTGCGTTGAAGGGCAAGACCGCACTGGTCACCGGTGCGTCGCGCGGCATTGGCGCCGCCATCGCGCGTACCATTGCTGCCGAGGGTGCGCATGTCGCGGTGAATTACAATGGCCATGCTGCGGCAGCTCAGGATGTTGTGGCTTCCATCACTTCCGCGGGCGGCCAAGCTTTTGCCGTGCAGGCTGATGTGTCCACTCTTGCCGGCATCAACCGCATGTTCTCCGACTGTGACGTGGTGTTTGGCGGTAGTCCCAATCTCGACATCCTCATCAACAACGCGGGCTATGGCAGCGATGGTGCCGACGCCAGCCTCGCCAATGAGAATGAGGCGCATTTCGACAAGCAATTTGCGATCAATGTGAAGGGCCCGCACTTTGTCACGCAGGCAGGGTTGCCCCGGCTGCGCGACCATGGCCGCATCGTCAACATCGGCTCCATGTCGGGCAAGGTTGGGCAACCTTTCGCTGCCGGCTATGCGATGACCAAGCGCGCCATCCAGAGCCTGACCTTTTCCACCGCGCTCGCCGTCGCCAAGCGGCAGATCACCTGCAACTGCATCGCCCCCGGTGCGGTCAAGACCGATTTCATCAATGCCCTCCGGGCAAAGGACGGCTGGGACGAGGCGACGGCCAAGCACACACCCATGCGCCGCTTGGGTGAACCCGAGGACATTGCTGGAGCAGTGATGATGCTGCTCCGCCCCGAAGCCGGCTGGGTCACCGGCCAGATCATCGAAGCGAGCGGAGGGCTGTCAATCTGATGGCGCTGATGACCGAAAAGCTGCGGGCGATAATGGCCATCGACCCGGCGCGAACCCAGATCGATTTCGCCGGGCAGGAGTATAGCTGGGGACAGATCGCCGCTGCCGTCACCGCTATTGAAAGCGCGCTCGACGGCATGGGTCTGCCGCAGGATGCCCGCGTCGGCGTCATGCTGCGCAACCGCCCCGGCCATGTCGCGGCGATCATTGCTGTCCTCTCGACCGACCGCTGCCTTGTCACATTGAACCCCATCCTCCCAGACGAACGCCTGTTCGCCGATATCGAGGGGCTGAGCCTGCCGGTGATTATCGCCGATGCATCGGACATGGCCCGACCGGGCCTTGCTGACAGCCTCGCCCGCGCCGGCAGTGCCGCCATTGAAATAGACCCGCTGCTCGGTCCCGTCCGCCTGCTCCCCGGCCGCGAAGCTCCCGCGCCAAATGTCCCGGTAAAGCTCTCGCCCGGCGTCGCCATCGAAATGCTGACCAGCGGTACCACCGGCACGCCCAAGCGCGTGCCGCTGACCCGTGTCGCCTTTGACGCCAGTTTCGCCGGCTTCACCCGTTACGAGCGGGGCCGCGAATTTGGTGATGCCCCGCAGTTGCGATCGGGCGTCACCATGGTGGTCAATCCGCTGACCCACATCGGCGGCATCTATGGCTGCATCGCCGCACTCGCCGCCGGCCGGAAAATCGCTCTGCTCGAGAAATTCAGCGTCGACAGCTGGATCGACACCGTCCGCCGCCACCGGCCCAAGGTCGCGCCCGCCGTCCCCTCCGCCGTGCGCATGCTGCTCGAAGCCGATGTCGCGGCGGAAGACCTCTCCAGCCTTTCCTCGCTGATCAGTGGCACCGCGCCGCTGCCGCCCGATCTGGTCGATGCCTTTTACGAAAAATATGGCATCCCAATCTGCGGCAACTATGGCGCGACCGAATTCGCCGGGGCCATCGCCGGCTGGTCCATCGATGATTTCCGTGCCCGTTGGACTGAAAAGCGCGGCGCGGTCGGCCGCGTCCACGCCGACGTCGAGGCGCGGGTGGTTGATCCCGAAAGCGGTGCCATCCTCCCGCCGGGGCAGGAAGGGCTGCTCGAAATCAAGGGCGCGCAACTGTCCAACGACATGCAGTGGCTGCGCACCACCGATCGCGCCATTCTCGATGAGGACCGCTATCTGTGGATCATGGGCCGGGCGGACAACGCCATCATCCGCGGTGGCTTCAAGGTGCACCCCGATGATGTCGTCAAGGCGCTGCATGATCACCCCGACATCCGCGAGGCCGCCGTTGTCGGCGTGCCTGACGCTCGGCTGGGCCAAGTCCCTGCGGCCGCCATCATCCTGCGCGAAGGCGCGACCGCGCCAGACCCTGACGCACTCTCGTCGTTCCTCAGGGAGCGGCTGATTGCCTATGCCGTCCCGGTCCACGTCCGTTTCGTCAAGGACTTCCCCCGCACCCCGTCGATGAAGCCATCAACCCCGGGCTTGCAGGCCCTGTTCGCGGAGCAGTCAGCATGAGCGGCGATTTTTCCGGCCGCACCGTCATCGTCACCGGTGGAGGGCGGGGTGTCGGTCGCGGCATTGCGCTAGCTTTCGCCGCAGCGGGGGCGAATGTCATGCTCGCCGCCCGCACCCTGTCCTTCGCCGAAGAGACCAAGGCCGAGATCAGCGCCGCTGGCGGCACTGCCGAGATATTTGGCATCGACGTCAAGCATCATGAGCAGTGCCGCGCGCTGATCGACGCCACCGCCGCCCGCTTTGGCGGCATCGACATCATCGTCCACGCCGCTGCCGACATTCCCCACGGGGGCCTTGGCCATGTCTCCGATGACGCCATGGAGGCAGGGATTGCCAGCACCGCCAAGGCGGCCTGGTGGCTGCTCGATGCCGCTCGGCCGCACCTTGCCACCTCGCCGCAAGGTGGCCGCTTCATCGCCATCGGCTCGGTCAATGGCACCGCCACCGTTGTTCCCGGCATGACCGCCTATGGCATGGCCAAGGCCGCGCTTGACGCCTTTGTCCGCGGGGCGGCGGCGGATGTTGTTGCGGAAAACATCACCGTCAACGCGATCAACCCCGGGCTGGTTGCCAGCGACCGGGCACGGGCCGTCCTCGGCGATGAAGGCCTTGCCGCCTATGGCGCGACAGTTCCGGTCGGCCGCGCAGGCACGCCGGAGGACATCGCTTTCGCCTGCCTTTTCCTCGCCTCGCCGCAAGCCAGCTACATCACCGGCACCAGCCTCAGGATGGATGGCGGCTCGACCATCGCCGCCAGCAGTGGCCGGAGCAGCCTGTTGCAGGACCGGCTCAAGGCCCAGCGGGAGCATTGAACAATGGATCTCGGCATCAGCGGCAAGGTGGCATTGGTGTTCGGTGGGTCAAAGGGCATTGGCCTCGGCTGCGCCGAACAATTGGCCGCTGAAGGCTGCCGGGTGGTGCTCGCCGCGCGTACTGCCGGACCGGTTGAGGATGCTGTCAGGGCTATCGCTACCAAGGGCGGTCAGGCCGCTGGCGTCGCTGCCGATTGCACGACCAAGGATGGCATTGCCCATGCGGTTGCAGCAGCCACCGCCGCCTTTGGTCCGCCCGACATCCTGATCTTCAACGTCGATTCCGGGCCAAAGGGCGCCTTTCTCGACGTGGATGATGACGTCTTTGCCGCCGCCCACACCAACAATGTCATGGCCTTCCGCTGGGCGGTGCAGGCCGTCATACCCCATATGCGTGAGCAGCATTGGGGCCGCGTTCTCACCATCGGCACAAATTCGGTGAAGCAGCCGCACCGCAAGCTGCCGCGCGCCGCGCAGAACACCTACCGGGTCGGGGCTCTGGCCCTGTCCAAAACGCTCTCGGCAGAGCTTGGTCCCTTTGGCATTACCGTCAACACGCTCGGCACCGGCGCCATCGCCACCGAACAGTTCCGCGAGGTCTTCACCAAAATCGCTGCGGCCAAGGGGCAGGGCTATGAGGAGCATGTCGCCGAACGCGTCGCCGAATGGCCCGTCCGGCGCATGGGTACGCCACAGGACATGGCGGCTGCCGCAGCTTTTCTCTGCTCCGACCTCGCTGGCTACATCACCGGACAGGTGCTGGTGGTCGATGGCGGCAATATCGAATCCCTCCAATGATCTGACAAGGAAACAGACAGATGAAATTCGACAACAGCATTTCGGCCGTCATCACTGGTGGCGCTTCTGGTCTTGGCCGGGCCTCTGCCTATGCGCTCGCTTCGGCGGGTGTAAAGGTCGCCATCTTCGACCTCAATGAGGATTGGGGGAACAAGGTTGCCTCGGACACCGGCGGCAGCTTCCACAAGGTCAACATCATGGATGAGGCGAGCGTCGAAGAAGGTTTTGCCGCCGCCCGCGCCGCCAACGGACAGGAACGCATCCTCGTCCATTGCGCACAAGTGTCCAAGGGCGGGCGCACCATTTCCAAGGACAAGGAAAATGGCGGCTGGAAGCGCTTTTCGACTGAGGATTATGCCTTTTCGGCTCAGGGCATTCTAGTTGCCTCCTACCGCATGGCGTCGCTCTCGGCGCTCGGCATGGCGAGCCTCGATCCGCTGGAGGATGGCGAACGCGGCTGCATCACGCTGACCGCGTCGGTTGCGGCGCAGGACGCGCAGATTGGCCAGATCGCCTATGGCTCATGCAAGGCCGGGGTGAACGGTCTCGTCCTGCCGTTGGCGCGCGACCTGATGGATCTCGGCATCCGCTGCAATTCGATCATGCCGGGCATCTTTGCCACCCCGCCGATGCTCGCGGTCAAGGACAAGGCACCGGCTATCTGGGATGGTCTCAACGCCTCGGTTCCCTTCCCCAAGCGGCTCGGCAAGCCCGAGGAGTTCGGCTCGCTGATCCTCGAACTCAACCGCAACACCTATTTCAATGGCCAGAATATTCGCCTCGACGGTGCCATCCGCATGCCGCCGCGCTGAGGAAGCGGGCCATGACACAGGCACCGGCGCAATATCCCTGGGCTCGCCAGTCGGCGGGGGTGGCGCCGGCGCGCCGGCCGGGATCGGTCAGGCGCACCACCTCCATCGACACGACCTGGCAGGATGGTGTCGCGTCCAACAAGGACATGCGCGGCATGGCCCGCGACCTGCTGACGCCAGCGCATGGCGGGTCGCCGACCATCCTCGATGAGGCGACGTTCCACATACTCGCCTCGCCAATCAGGGAAATATTGGCGATCGAAACCACGCCCGACCATCCCCGCTTGCAACAGATGGTCGGCGTGCGGGCGGGTGGTGCCAGCCGGCTGGCTCTTTCGGCACGGCTGGGCGATGTGCGCGGCAGCTGCCTCTACCAATTGCTCGACGATTTCGCCGGGGCAAGCCTTGTTGCCGGGTGGATCTGGTCGCAATGGACCGATGACTGGGTGCGCCGCACGGCCGAAAGCGGTCAGCGCTCGACAGCGGGCAAGGGCGGCGTGATGACCGACATCTGCTCGGGCTTTGCCACCGGTTCGTCGGCGCTGGGCGAGGGCGGGCGACCCGATCATGTCAACCAGAGCTCGACCATTGTCGGGCCATTGATCAACCCCGATGACCGGCTGGGCTGGCACGACATGCCTGACCAGCAAGGCCATGCCCAGCGCCGCGCGCGCCGCATCGACGTCTGGCTGAGTGATGCTGGCATAGAAGCGGAGGCGGGCTTTCAGGACAGCGGACCCAATCCGCTGGGCAGCCGCACCGCGATTCACGAATATGCTGTGCGCATGACGGTCGCGGGCGACGGGACAATCATCGCGCTGACCGCAGCGCCCCTCATCCTGCCCTATCGTGAATGCCCGGGCGCGTCGCGCAATGTTGACCGGCTGATTGGTACGCCAGCGGCCGCGCTGCGGGAATCGGTGCTGGAAACATTGCCGGGACCACTTGGCTGTACACACCTCAACGACGTGCTGCGGGCACTTGCCGATGTGCCAATGCTTGCAAGGAAACTTCACTGATGGCCGTCACCCCTGTCTCGCCGCTGCGCCGCTGGTTCACATTGGCCCTGCTGATGCTGGTCGCGGTGCTGAGCTATGTCGACCGCCAGATTTTCACGCTTTTCCAGGACGACATAAAGGTCGAACTGGGTCTGGGGGATGGGCAACTCGGTCTGCTCACAGGCCTTTCCTTCGCGCTTTTCTATGCGCTCGCCGCCTTTCCGGTGGCGCGCTATGCCGACCGTGGGGATCGCGGCATGGTTGTCGCGCTTAGTGTGATGGTGTGGAGCGCCGCTACCGCCCTTTGCGGCGCGGCCCATGGCTTCTGGACAATGATGCTGGCCCGTATCGGCCTTGCTGCCGGGGAAGCCGGGGCGGGTCCAGCCGCCAATTCGCTCCTCGTCGAAGTCTTTCCGCCCGAACGCCGCACCCTGGTGATCAGCGCCATGCTGGCCGCCAGCGGGGTTGGTCTCTCGGGTGGTCTTGCGCTCGCCGGTTGGCTGTCGACGATGTTCAGCTGGCGGGAAGTGTTCCTGATTGTTGGCTTGCCCGGCATAGTGCTGGGTGTTGTCGTCTGGCTGTTTGTCGCCGAGCCCCGGCGCGGCATGACGGTCGAGGAACGCAACAGCCGGCTCAGCATCAGCATGAAGGACGTGCTGCGCACCATGTTCGGTTCGGTGTCATTGCGCTGGGTTGCCGTGGTGCTGACCTTTGTCCCCATTACCGGCTTTGCCCTGATCATCTGGGGCGCCTCCTTTTTCCAGCGCGTGCATGGCATGGACAAGAGCGAGACGGGTTGGTGGCTCGGTGGAGCGATGGCGGCGGGCCTTGTCATCGGCAACCTGCTCGCGGGCTGGTTGGGTGACCGCTATGGCAAGGCGAGGCCCCAGTTCAACGGCATCCTTGCTGCCGCTGGCTTGTTGACTGCCTTTCCATTTGCGCTGATTTTTGCCCTTGGTGACAGTCCCTGGATGGCGCTCGTCTGCTTCATGGTCGTCAAATTCATGATGACGCTGCATCTCGGGCCACTGATTGTCCTTGCCTTTGCGCAGGTCCCCATGGCCATGCGCGCCATGCTGTCAGCGACGATCAACATGGTCATTGGTCTGGCAGGAACCGGCATCGGCGGCACGCTCGCCGGCTTTCTGAGCCAATGGTTTGCCGCTGATTATGGCGACATGTCACTGCGGCCGGCGCTGGCCATATTGTCGCTATGCCTTCTGATCGGCGGTTTTGCGGCCTTCATGGCATCTCGCACTGCGATCATTCATCCTGACGCCGAGTCCGGCGGGTAGCGATGCGCGGAGCGGGCAGGGTGACCATTGAGGCCACCCCGTTCTGCTTCAGGCGGCCTCCAGTTCGCGCAGCCTCTGGTCGACCTTGCCTTGCAGATTGGCCCGGCTGAACAGGCGTGCGGCATTGCCGCCCAGAACCGCAGCAATCTCTTCGCGAGTGGCGTCGGGATGTTCGGCAATCATCCGGTCGATGACATTTTGCGAGAAGGGGAAGGTCCCTTCGGCATGGGGGTAATCGGTGGCGAACAGCAGTGCGCTGATGCCGACCCCGCGCCGTGTCGCAAGGGAACCTGTGTCATTCTGCAACGCGCAGTGCACCTGATCGCGGACGATCTGGCTGGGCAGCCGGGACAGCTTCGGATTGATTGCCGGGGCATGGCCCTGATATACCTCGTCCATCCGCTCGGCGAGGCCCCACAGCCAGCCGGCGCTATGCTCGGCGAACAGGATATGCGCCTTTGGATTGCGATCGAGCACGCCGCCCGCAACCAGCTGGGTGATGATATCGACGGCATCGTTCATCTGCCGCGTATAGTTGAACAGGGCGCCACCCGGTCCCTTGAGAGCGCGGATGTTGATGTCACCGACGCCGGTGTGGAACACCAGCGGGATGCCCATTTTTCCGGCAAAGGCAAAGATCGGGTCCCAGCGCGGGTCATTGTAATTGTTGAGGCCTTCCCACAGGCAAAAGGCGGCAAAGCCCTTGTCCGCCGTGCGCTTGCACTCGGCCAGTGCATCGTCAAAATCGATGCAGGGGATCATTGCGGCGGGGATCAGCCGGTCGCGCACCGGGGCGGTATAATCCCACGCCCAGTCGTTCCATATCTTGCAGGCTTCCCGCTGGCCCTCGCGATCATTGATCCGCGGCAGCATCAGGCCGAGCGAGGGGAAGACCAGTTCGGCATCAACGCCGTCGCGGTCCATGTCGGCCAGCCGCAGATCAAGGTCGCGTGCTCCGCGGCGCTTGGTGTCGACCGACGGGGCCGATTGCTCGTTGAATGCGGCGTCACCCGCGCCGGTCTTGTGCTGGTGGAAATTGGTCTGGATTTTCAGGATCACCTGCTCACCGATCTTGGTGATGCGGATGTCGCCATCGGCCTCGCCATGGATGACGAACTGGCGCAGATGTTCGGGCATGCGGCTGCTGAACAGGTCGGCCGGCTCGGCAATATGGGCATCACAGCTGAAGACAAAGGGACGCATGGCAAACTCCTCTCCCGGCCGATTCGGCCCGTTACGGGAGGACTGTGCCAAAACAGGTATCTGTTTAAATTGACCGGGGTCAAATAGTCGCTCTATCTCGCCCTCTGCCAAGACAAAGAATGCCCGCGGTTCCCAATGGAAACCACGGGCAAAGGCCGCTGCCAAAGCTGAGAGGGGAAATCAGGCAGCGATCGCTGTCGGAGAGGTCGAAACCACCGGATCAATCCGGAACAGCCGCGCCGCATTCAGCCCCAGCACATCGCGCCGGACCGCATCGCTGACATCCATGCCGGCAAACAGTTCGTCGACGATCCGCCGTGAAATCGGGAATGTCCCTTCAGCGTGCGGATAGTCCGACCCCCACATCACATTGCGCGCGCCCGGAAGCCCCGCAGCGGCCGCCGCAATGCAACCACGATCATGCTGGAAGCTTGCCCAGACCTGATCATCGATGATCTGGCTTGGTGAACGGCTCAGCTTGGGGAAGACGAAATTGGCATGTGCCACCGATACTTCGTCGAGCCGCTCGGCAAGCGCCACCAGCCAGCTTGCGCCCGATTCGATAAATGCCACCCGCGCCTTGGGATTGCGGTCGAGCACGCCACCCGCGACGAGATACATTGCTGATCGCACCGCATCATTCATCTGCAGCGTATAGTTGATGATCGCCGCACCCGCTCCGCGCTCCTGCACCACCGATTCAAGGCCGGTGCCGGTGTGCATGACAAAGACGATGCCGAGTTCACCGGCGAGATTGAACACCGGATCCCATTTTCCGTCATTATATTTCGGCATGTTCGGTGGCGTAACCGCCGGCAGCATGGCCGCCGTATATCCCTTTGACGCGAGATAACGCAGTTCGTCCATCGTGTGTGAGAAGTCGAGGACTGGCAACATGCCACAGCGGACAAAGCGGTTGGGGTGGCCGCCCAAAAACTCGTTGTTCCAGTCATTGTAGAGGCGTGCCGACGCGGCCTCCGCCTCGGCATTGTCGAGCGCGTAAAGCCACAGGCCCAGGCTGGGGAAGCAGATTTCGGCGTCAATGCCTTCAATCTCCATATCGTCCAGACGGCCGGCTATTTCGCGAATGCCGCGCCGCTGGTTGTCGCCCAGTTCCTTTTCGCGATGCTGTCCGACCCGGAGGCGATAGATGATCTTGTCCTCGGTGCCGGTGATCAGGAAGTCACCGTCCTTGCGCGAATGGATGGCGTGACGCTTGAGCGAGGCTGGCAGGCCATCAAGAAAGATGGTTGGCGGCTCCATGATGTGGCTGTCGGCACTGAAGATGAAGGGCTTCACGACAAATCTCCTCGAGTTCAGTCCGACTCTGGCGGACCTCGTCTAATAGGTATCTAATTGTGTGGTGCGCGGCAAGGGGGTAAGGAGCTTCTCAGTTGGCGGCCGACCGGACAAGGCGGCATCGGGAGAGCGCTGCAATGGCTGGCGGTTTTGATGAGTCACGCAATGGGGATACGTTGGTCGCCCGAACGGCGCGGGCGCTCTCGGCGCTCAGTCTTGCTGAACAGGAGGGGTCCTATCTCGGCGCTGAGGACGATCTGCTCGCGCGGCTCGGGGTCAGCCGACCGACCCTGAGGCAGGCGGCCAAGATTGTTGAGAGTGATCGGTTGATTAGTGTCCGCCGAGGATTGCGTGGCGGCTTCTACGCCGAGCGCCCCAATGCAGCTGATGCCATTCGTTCGCTTGCGCGTTATCTCAGGCTAAATGGGGCATCTCTGTCCGATATCGTTCAGGTAACCCGGCCCATTTCTGAGGAGGCCTGCGGTCTCGCCGCAATCAACGGCAGCGAACCACAACGCGAGCGGATGCGTCAGTTCGCCGGGCGGATCGATAATAACGACTCGCGGCTCGACATAGTCGCTGCTGAGACGGAGCTCGGACGGCTGATCGCTGAGATGAGCGGTAACCCAGCCATCCAGCTGATTACCGAAATCAGCTTCGCCTTCGGGCTGGAGGAGCAGGACCTGGGTTTCTTCGCCCATGAGGCCGATCGTGCCGAGGCGCGGCGGACCCAGCACGCCATCTGTGATGCCATCCTGGCCAGGGACCCTGACATTGCCCGGCTGATGGTGCGGCGGCGCGGGGTGATGATCAACCGATGGATTGAACGCGCAGCCAAGGCGTCTCCCCACCACGGAGCGCCAGACGCATAATCCCGCTGGACAGGCAAATAGCTACCTCTTACATAACTTGGTTAGATAACTGGTGGGAGTGAGCGATGGCCTGGGTGAATCAGGATAAGTGCGCCATCGTCGGTGTCGGTGCCACGGACTATTATGTCCGGGGAAAAAGCTGGCCACGGACGATCAACGACATGGCCGGCGAGGCCATCCTCAATGCCTGCGCTGATGCCGGCATTTCGGTGAAGGACATCGACGGCTTCGCTTATTACTCGACCGCCGGTGCCGGCTATCTCGACAAGTTCGATACGGCCAGCCTGATGGAAACGTTGGGTATTCCGCATATCGGTTTTTCGGCAACTCTGACCAGTGGCGGCGGCGGAGTCGCCGGCGCTCCTGGTCTCGCCGTGGCGGGGCTGATGAATGAAGACTGCAAATATGTCGTCACCATCATGGCTCTCCAGCAACTGCCCCAGCATCGCCTTGGCGTGG
The DNA here is from genome assembly GCF_012979535.1 of Sphingomonas lacunae. Taxonomy (NCBI): domain Bacteria; kingdom Pseudomonadati; phylum Pseudomonadota; class Alphaproteobacteria; order Sphingomonadales; family Sphingomonadaceae; genus Sphingomonas; species Sphingomonas lacunae. The sequence continues at coordinate 468,299 of NZ_CP053015.1, read as the reverse complement.
TATTCGGTGCTGCGGCGCCCAGTCCAGAGAACAGCTTTCTCCAACCATCGGGACTGGTCGGGCCGGGTCATCTGATGAGCGTGCTCGCGCGTCGCCACATGCATCTTTATGGAACGACGCGCGAAGCCTTCAAGGAAGTGGTGCAGGCGACCCGCGCCAACACCCACAATCGTCCGAAAGCTGTTCGTAAGGATCCGCTGACCGATGAACAATATTGGGGTCAGCCGATGCTGGCCGATCCGTTGTGCCGCCTTGATTTCTGCCTTGAAACCGACGGTGCGGTGGCGATCATCACCACCACCACAGAGCGCGCCAAGGATTGCCGCCATGCTCCCGCGCTGATTCATGGTTGCACCCATGGCGGTCAGCGCGAGTGGGGCAGGGCATTTGCCTGGATGGGCATGCCCGATCCACACTTTGCTTCATCGGGTCACAAATATGTCGCTGACCGGCTGTGGGAACAGACCGGCCTCAGCGCCAAGGACATGGACGTTGCGCTGATCTACGATCACTTCAGTGCGATGGTGCTGATGCAGCTTGAGGATTACGGCTTCTGCGAAAAGGGCGAGGCCAATGATTATGCCCTCGCCGGCAAGCTGCGTTATGATCCGGCGACCGGATGCGGCGTCAACGGCGGTGTTCCGGTCAACACCCATGGTGGCAACCTCAACGAAGCCTATATCATCGGTATGACGCACGTCGTCGAGGCGGTGGAGCAGGTGCGCGGTACGGCGATCAATCAGGTTAAGGATGCCGAATTTGCTCTCGCAACTGGCGGACCGGCTTCGCTTCCCGTTTCCGGTCTCGTGCTGAGGAAGGCCTGAACCATGACGACGACTTTGACCTATGGTCCTGCCCGCGCCCTGCCGGGTGAGCAGATTGCCATCACTACCAATCCTGACACCGAACCTTTTTGGCTGGCTGCCAAGGAGCATCGCCTGACCGCATGCCAATGCGCCGATTGCGGCCATTTCCGCATGCCGCCGTCACCCTATTGCCCGGAATGCCAGTCGACAGCCAAGCAGTGGCCGACCCTTCCCGGCACCGCGACGGTGTTCAGCTTTGCCATCTGCACCAAGAATCCCAAGAACGGCGAGGACTATGTCTACGTCCCTGTCGTCGTCGATCTGGACGGTGCTCCCGGTGCGCGGCTTAACGCCAACGTCTCCGGCTGCGATGCCGAGGATGTTCACATCGGCATGAAGGTGGCCGTTGACTGGACCGACATCAAGGATGGCTGGGTGCTGCCCAACTTCAGAAAGGCCTGAACAGCCCCCATGCTCCAGCAACTGCGCATTGTCGAAATCGGTGAAGGCCATGCCGTTCAGGTCGCTGGCCTGATGCTGGCGGCGCTGGGCGCCGATGTGTTGAAGGTCGAGCGGCCCGGTGGTGATCGGTCACGCGGGCTGGCGACCTTTGCCAACTGGAACCGCGGCAAGCGCAGTCAGGAACTTGATCTCGACACGGATGAAGGGCGGCAGGCGCTCGGAGCACGGCTCGAAGGAGCGGACGTGCTGCTGCACCAGTTCACCCCGCGCCGGGCGGCGGCGCTCGGGCTTGACGATGCGGCGCTGGCCGAGCGCCATCCGCGTCTGGTCGTCAGTGCGATCACCGGCTCCCCTGCCAACCATCCCGATGTTGAGCGGTCGGATGACGAATTGCTGGTCGCGGCGCGCTTTGGTGCCCTGTATGAAAATGACGGCTATCGGTCCGGACCGATTGTCTGGCGCTACCGTGCCGGCAGCTGGGCAGCGGCGCATCTCGCGGCGGCGGGCATACTCGCTCGGCTTGTCGCCCGATTGCAATCAGGAGAGGGTGGCCCGGCCCACACGTCCATTTACCAAGGGTACATGTCGGTGCTGCCGCTGATCTGGGCGCGCAATTCCAAAGGGCCGATGCCAAACAATCAGCCCTACCCCCTCGGGCCGAGGCCGATCAGCCAGCAACTCTTCCAATGTCAGGATGGTGACTGGTTGCAGATCATGGATCCTGCCCGGCAGTTTGATTACGCCTCCATGCCGACCATGTGGGAGGTGATAGCCGAAGGTGTCGATATTGAGACGGAAGAGGGCAAGATAGAGGCGTTCAAACGCCGCCCGCTGGAGCACTGGCTGGCCGACTTCCGCGACGCAGACATCGCTGTCGAACCGGCATATCCGCTCGGCGGCATGCTTACCCATCCGGAAGTGCGGGCCAATGGCTATGTCGTCGATATTGACGATCCGCTGCTCGGCCGGACGGTGCAGCCCAATGTGCCGTTTCACAGCGACGCGCCCTTGCCCGAACCCCGTCCGGCTCCCCGCCTTGGCGAGGGCGGCGACCGCGACTGGACACGACCGCCTGCTCTGGTTGGCAGCAATGGTCAGCCGGTCGAAATGCTGGCCGGTGTCCGTGTGCTCGACTGCGGCATGTTCCTCGCGGGCCCGATGGGTCCGTCAATGATGGGCGACATGGGTGCGGATGTCATCAAGCTGGAACCTCTGACCGGTGACCGTATCCGCTTCATGCACCGTTATTATCAGGCGGCATCGCGCTCAAAACGCTCGATTGCTGTCGATCTGACCAAGCCTGAGGCGCAAGAAATCCTCGACCGGCTATTGAAATGGGCCGAAGCGGTGCATCACAATATGCGGTTCAAGGGCGCGTCAAAGCTCGGCCTGTCCGAGGAGGGCATCCGCAGCCACAATCCCGACATCGCCTTCAACTATGTCAGCGCCTACGGCCAGCGTGGGGAACGCGGCAACTGGCCGGGCTACGACTCGATCTTCAACGCCATCGCCGGTTGGGAGTTCGAAAATGCCGGTGAAGGCAATAAGCCGATGTTCAACCGGCCCGGCACGATGGATGTAAGTTCGGCCCAAAGCTGTCTCGTTGAGATGATGGCGGCACTTTATGCGAAACGGTCGGGCCAGCGGGGCTATACGACACAGACGTCGCTACTCGGGATTGCCGCGCTGACGCAGGGTGAAACCTTGATCCTTGCCGACGGTTCCTTGGCCAAGACCTATCATCTCGACAACGCCCAGACCGGATTCGGGCCATGGCACCGGATCTATGAGTGCGCGGAGGGCCGCTGGATCGCGATTGCCGCCCACAAGGAATCGCAGCGATCAGCTGTGCGGCACCTGCTGGGCGATACAGAGGCAGAGATTGCTGCTGCCGCGCTCGGCTGGAGTGCGGCTGATCTGGTTGCGGCGCTGGAACAGGCCGGAGTGCCGTGCGACCATGTCATGTTCGAGGATGCGCTCAACCGCTTCTTTGACAATCCTCTGCATCGCGATCTCAATCTGGTTTCGGCACTGGAAAGCCCAACCTATGGCATTGTCGAACAGCCTGGTGCCTTCTGGTGTTTTGGCGATATGCCGGTGCGCTTCAAGCAGGCGGCGCCTGACATCGGCCAGCATACTGACGAGATCATGCGCGAGATCGGTTTTGACGACGAGGCAATTGCCCGGTTCAGGGCGAACAAGGTGATAGGTTGATCGCGAATCTTTGACGCGGTCTGTCTGCTGCCGTCACTCGGCGCGGCGACGATAGCGGAAATACCAGACTTCGTGACCGAGACGGCGGGCCTTGGCTTCATAGCGGGTTTCAGGCCATCCGCCGGGCCGATTGAGCATGTCTGATGCGTCATTGGCGAGCCAGTCGAACTGGTGGCGGTGGCGGCGCATGATCATCATTGCATGGGCGACATAAACGGGATGGTCGGTACCAAAGCGGAATTCGCCACCTCGCTTGAGCTTGGCAGCGATGAGATCGACCGGCCCATCATTCATCATGCGCCGTTTGGCATGGCGCGCTTTCGGCCAAGGGTCGGGGTGCAGCAAATAGACAAAGGTCAGGCTGCCATCCGGGATGCGGCGAAGCACGTCCAACGCATCGCCATGATGGATCCGGACATTCGGAACGCCAGGCTTTTCGGCATTGCCATGGACATGGGTGAGCGCCTGGGCCACGCCGTTGACGAACGGTTCGCAACCGATGAAGCCATGGTCAGGCAACATGTCTGCCCTAAAGGCCATATGTTCGCCTCCACCGAAACCGATCTCGAAATGCATCGTCCGTTCGTTGCCCGGTGCATCGCCGAACAGGGTGCGGGCCGACACTTCGCCATCGAGCGGCACCGCGATCTCGGGGAGCAGCGTATCAACGAGATGCTGTTGGAAGGCACGCAGAGGCTTGCCTTTCGAGCGGCCATAGAGTCGGTTGATGGTTGTGGGGTCGGGCGCGCTCGTCATGGCCTGGGCGCATAGCGGCGGGGCCGCCTATTGGAAAGGGGGGCAGAGCAGGCGCGGATTCTGACCCTCCAACCGGTCACCCCGGCAAATCGGCGACAGCACGCCGGTAAAGATGCCAGGTTGCATGACCCAGCACGGGCAGGATGACAAAGAGGCCAAAAAAGAGCGGCGCCATGGCCAGACAGAGCGTGGTTGCAATGAACAAGGCCCAACCGATCATCACCGGTTTGTTGCTGCCGAACACGCTCATGCTGGCAATCATCGCGCTGATGAAATCGACGTCTCTGTCCACAAGCATCGGCAGACTGACGACCGTGATGGCGAACAGCCCAAGTGCGAACAGCCCGCCGACCGCTCCGCCAACGAGCAACATGGCAATCATGTCCCATGAGAGGGCCAAGCCAGATCCGTCAAAGCCGATCCCGCTTTCGCCGACGAATATGGCGAAGATGCCATGGGCGATGATCATCCAGAAACTGAAGGCGACAAAGATTATGCCGCCCATGAGGACGAGCTGCTCATCTCCCCGTCCCTTGAGGGCGCCCAGCACGGCACGCCAATGCATCGGTTCACCCAGCTCGCGCCGTCGGCTTACCTCATAGAGGCCAACGGCGGAGAAGGGCGCGAACAGCGGGAATCCCGCGATGATCGGGATAAGCCACCATCCGCGTCCGACATTGGACAAGCCATACAGGAGGAGGAGGCCACCCAGGACATAGATTCCGCCAAAAAAGAGACCGAACAAAGGATGAGCGGCAAAATCCCGCCAGCCCCTGGCGAGGGCCATCCTGATGTCCGCCCAGCCGAGGTCCTGGGCAATAGCGAGTCGAGGCAGACCGCTTGTGGTGTTGGTTCCCATATCCTCTCCTTGCCGCGCAGCCCGCAAATTCAAGGTCCGATGAAATCCGGCACGGCCACAGGCTAAACCGGCAATGCAGTGGTCGCAAGCGTTCCCCTGCTCACCAATACCCTTGACCCGCCCTCATCCATTCAATATTTCAAGAATCATTGAAATTATAGGCGGCGACCAAATGACAAGAGTAGCGGGCGAGGTTATTCGGGCATTGGCTGCCTTGGCGCAGGAGCATCGGCTGGCCGCATTCCGGCTGCTCGTGCAGGCCGGACCTGATGGCATGGCGGCCGGGTCGCTGGCCGATGGTGTCGGCGTGGCGGCCTCCTCGATGAGCTTTCATCTCGCTCAGCTAAGCCATGCGGGGCTGGTGACACAGCGGCGGCAGGGGCGATCACTCATCTATTCGGCAGACTATGCCGCAATGGGCGAACTGATGGCCTACCTCACCGAAAACTGCTGCAGGGGGATGGCCTGTACTCCCGCCACCACTTGTTCTCCAGTATCCGTGTGCGATGAAAGGAATGTCGCATGAAGCGTTTCCATGTCCATGTCGGCGTCGCCGATCTTGACCAATCCATTGCCTTTTATTCCGGACTGTTTGGTGTCGGGCCGAGCGTGGTCAAGGCAGACTATGCAAAGTGGATGCTGGAGGACCCCCGGGTCAACTTTGCCATTTCGCAGAAATGCGGCGCGGTGAAAGGCGTCGAGCATCTGGGCATCCAGGTCGAGAGTGAGGGCGAACTGGCCGATGTATATGGCCGATTGCAAAGCGCCGGTGGGCCGGTGCTGGAGGAAGGCGTCACCACCTGTTGCTATGCCCGCTCGGAAAAGAGCTGGATCGCAGACCCCGATGGTGTGGTCTGGGAGGCTTTTCTGACCAATGGCGAGTCGGTGAATTATGGCAACGGTCCCGACTTTGCGGCCCTGTCGTCGAGCACCGCTGCCGCTGATGCTTGCTGTGTGCCAGCAGTGGCCGCCCCGGTTGTCGCTTCGGTGACCAAGTCCAACGGTTGTTGTTGAAGGCCGGGGTGATGCTGAAAGTCCTTTTTCTGTGTACGGGCAATTCAGCCCGGTCGATCCTAGCTGAGGCCATATTGGCTCAGGATGGCGCGGGCCGCTTTTCATCTTGCAGTGCGGGGAGCTTTCCCAAGGGACAGCCGCACCCGATGGCGCTGACTGTGCTGGCAGCACGGGGCTATGCGACGGATGGTTGGCGATCCAAGAGCTGGAACGAATTCAGCGGGTCAGGAGCCGAACCGATCGACGTTGTGATCACGGTCTGCGACAATGCGGCGGGCGAAGTCTGCCCGGTGTTGCCGGGCCATCCGGTGCAGGCGCATTGGGGAATTGAGGATCCGGCCGCGATCGAGGGCGAAGGGCAGCGCGCGGCGTTTGAAGCGGCCTTTGACCAGATGAAGGCGCGGATTGACGCGATGCTGGCGTTGCCGGTCGAGACATTGCCCGCTGAAACCCTGTTGTCCGAACTGCGCACCATTGGCCGTTTTGACGGCGCTTCTGCAAAGGCCCGATCATGACCGCTGCCGCCGCACCCGCCCGCCTGTCCTTTCTCGACCGGTTCCTGACGCTGTGGATTTTCGCGGCGATGGCGCTGGGCATTGCGCTTGGTTCGGTGTTCGAGGCGGTGCCCCGTGCACTGGATGCCATGTCGGTGGGTGATACCAGCATACCCATCGCCATCGGCCTGATCCTGATGATGTTCCCGCCCTTGGCCAAGGTGAAGTATGAGGAGTTGGGCCAGGTTTTCCGTGACTGGCGGGTACTGGCGATGTCCTTCATCCAGTGCTGGATCATCGGACCGATGCTGATGTTTGCGCTCGCGGCGTTGTTCCTGCGGGATTACCCCGACTATATGACCGGCCTGATCCTGATCGGCATCGCACCGTGCATTGCCATGGTTCTGGTCTGGAACCAGCTTGCGCATGGCAGCTCCCAATATGTCGCCGGCCTGGTGGCGTTCAACTCGGTCTTCCAGATCCTGTTCTACGTGCCCTATGCCTGGTTCTTTCTGACAGTAATGCCTCCATTGTTTGGCCTCGAAGGGCATGTTGTCAACGTCAGTTTCTGGACCATCGCGCAGGCGGTGCTGACCTATTTGGGCGTGCCCTTTGTTGCCGGCTTCCTAGTGCGGCGGTCCTTGATCGCGCGTCGGGGGGAGGAATGGTATGCGCAACGGTTCATCCCGGCGATCAGCCCGATCACGCTGGTTGCACTGCTGTTCACCATTGTCGCCATGTTCAGCCTCAAGGGCGGCGAGATTTTGGCGCTGCCGATGGATGCCGTACGTGTGGGCATTCCGCTGGCACTGTTTTTTGCGCTGATGTTTGTCATGGCGTTCAGCTGGGCAAAGCTGGCCGGGGTCGACTATCCTCGGGCGACGGCGATCTCATTCACGGCTGCGTCGAACAATTTCGAATTGGCGATTGCCGTGGCGATTGCCGCCTTTGGCCTCGCATCCCCCGTGGCTTTTGCGGCGGTGATCGGCCCGTTGATCGAGGTGCCGGCATTGATCCTGTTGGTCAATGTTGCTCTATGGATCGGTCGGCGGTGGTTCGGATCCAGCTATGACGCGGCCCGAGGGGCGGCATAGGTGGTCTGTCCGTCAAATAATTCCCACCGCCTTGCCGGCACGTTCGAAGCGGGCAAGAATGTCCTCTACCTGTTCGGCGCTGTGTTCGGCGCAGAGCGAGCAGCGCAGGAGTGTCATGCCGGCCGGGGTGGCCGGTGGACGGGCGAGGTTGACGTAAAGGCCATTTTCCAGAAGCGCCTCCCACATCATGGCACCCTTTTCCAGATCGGGCATGATGACGGCGATGATCGCGCTTTGCGGTTCCTCCGTGCCGAGCTGAAAGCCGAGCGCGCGCAGGCCGCCGTGGAGGCGGCGGCTGTTTTCCCACAGATGGGCGCGCTTGTTCGATCCGTGCATGAGCTTTCGGATGCTGGTGACGCTCGATGCCATGACGCTGGGTGGCAGCGCGGCGGTGAAGACATAGGGGCGGCAGACGAGGCGCAAAACCTCGAATTTCGGATGGTTGGAGACGCAGAAGCCGCCCACGGTGCCGACCGATTTGGAGAAGGTGCCGATGACGAAATCGACCTGATCGAGCACACCCTGTGCCTCCGCAACGCCCCGGCCATGCTCGCCAATGAAGCCCATCGAGTGCGCCTCGTCGACAAGGACCATGGCGCCGGCGGCCTTTGAGACGGCGATCATTTCCTTCAGCGGGGCGATGTCGCCGAGCATCGAATAGACGCCTTCGAGCACGACGAGCTTGCCCGCGTCGGCGGGCAGCCGCTTCAAACGCTTTTCCAGCGCTTCAACGTCATTATGCTTGAAGGGCACGACTTCGGCATTGCCCATCGCGCATCCGTCCCAGATACTGGCATGGCTATCGATGTCGAGGATGATGTAGTCACCCTTGCCGGCCATGGTCGAGATGATGCCGAGGTTGGCCTGGTAACCGGTTGAGAAGACCATGGCATGCTCCATGCCATAGAATTCCTTCAGGGCTTCTTCCACGGCGCGGTGATCGCGGAAGGTGCCGTTGAGCACGCGGCTGCCAGTGGTGCCGGCACCGAACTCGTCAAATGCCTGCTTGCCTGCGGCGATGACATCATCGTCGAAGGTCATCCCCATATAGTTGTAGGTACCAAGCAGGATTGTTTCACGCCCATTGCAGACGGCGACGGTAGGGGATTTCACCTCCTCCATCACCAGGCTGAACGGATCGGTCACCCCGGTTTCAAGCAGGGCACGGCGCTGTTCGATGATCGGGTCGAACTTGCTGAACAGGTCGGTCATGCTGCGGCCTCAGCCCTTGAGCTTGTCGACGGCGTCGATCAACTGGCCAACAGTCTCGATTTCGGCCTGCATGTTCATGGTGATGATGATGTCGAACTCATCTTCGATCGCTGCAACGAAATCCATCACGGTGAGGCTGTCCCACTCAAGGTCGCCAGCAAAGGTCGTCGCGTCAGTGACGTCGATGCCCTTTTTGTTGAACGGCTCGATCTGCGCGTGAATCGCCTGAGCGGTGGCAGTGCGGTCGGACATGGTGTTTCCCCTCGGGCGGTCGCCCCTGATGGCTTTGCTACGGTGGCCCTAGATGTCATTTACGGCGATAATCGGGCCGCACAAGTGCGTTGCCGTGGCGCATTACAGCCAACCGTGCTCGCAATACCAGCGTGCCGTGTCGGCAAAGCCCTGTTCGGGGCCGATATACGGCCTCCATAGGGTCGGGTCAGGGCGTTTCGCGGGATCGCTGGTCCAGTCAGGATGCGCCATGTAGCGGGCGCGATCGGGGGTCAGCTTGGCGGCGTCGCGGCGGACCAGCCGGTCGCCTCTGGCCGCCACCTTGAGCAGCCAGCGCGGCGCCGAGAGTGTACGCAGATGGGGGCGGCCGACCGCCTGGCCGATCAACCGCGCGGTGTCGATGTGGCTCATCGGCTGGCCATCATCGGGCTCGAGGATGGTGCCGCTTGGCCCATCGTCAACCAGCGCGAGCAGCAAGCGGGCGAGATCGGCGGCGTGGATCCACGAGGCGCGGCCGGGCGGGGGGAGCAGCATGAAGCCCTTGGCCGCCATGCGAAACATTTCGAGCACGTCCGTATCGCGCGGGCCATAGACGCCCGGCGGGCGGACGATGATGGGCAAGGGTGCGTCGGCGGCGCGGGCTTCCCCCTCCGCCTTCGACCAGCCATAGGTGGAGAGACCCGGCTCCCGCGCCGACAGGCTGCTGACATGAATAAAGCGGCGGACACCCGCGTGGCGCGCCGCCTTCACCACATTGGCGGTGCCGATGTTGTTGTGCAGGTCGAACAGCGCCTTGCTCGGCACATTGACCGCGCCGGCGATGTGGATGACGGCGTCGGCACCGTCGCAGAGTTTGGCCAGCGCCGCCTCGTCATGCAGCGTGCCGAGCTGCCATTCACGACCCGGTTGTTCATCGAACAGGCCGCCGGTGCCGATGCGGCGGGCGAGAGCGCGGACCGGATGCCCGGCTGCGGCAGCTTGTTCGAGGACATGGCTGCCGACGAAACCGGTGCCGCCGGTAATGGCGATATGACTCACAGCAGCGCCATATGGTCGCGGTGGACCATGGTGTTGCGCGGGGTGTATCCGAGCACGGCTTCCTGTCCATCGCGGGCGAGACCGGCGATGGCGATGGCGTCGCCATGCGGATACTCGGCGAGGCCGCGGGCGATCACCCGGCCGTCGGGGCCGACGATGTCGAGCATGTCGCCGCGATCAAAGCTCCCTTCGACTCCGCGCACCCCGGCGGCGAGCAGGCTGGCGCCGCCCTTGAGCGCTTCCACCGCGCCCGAGTCGATGATGAGGCGGCCGGCCGCAGTGAGGCCACCGGCAAGCCAGGCCTTGCGTGCGGTCGCGGCCTTTTCCGCCACGAACAAAGTGTGGCGGGCAGGGGTCGAGAGCGGGCGGGCGATCCGGCCCGAGGCGATGGAGAGATCAGCCCCCGCGCTGTTCGCGATGCGCGCCGCGCTGATTTTCGAAACCATGCCGCCCGACCCCATGCCCGACGCCGAGCCAGCATCGGCCATGCCCTCAATGCTTCCGTCTATCCGTTCGACACGGGGGATGTGGACTGCGGCGGGGTCAGCCGGGTTGCGGTCATAGAGGCCGTCTATGTCGGAGAGGAGCAGCACGCCTGCCGCGCCTGCGGCCTGGGCGACGCGGGCGGCGAGCCGGTCATTGTCGCCGAAGCGGATTTCCTCGGTGGCGACGCTGTCATTCTCGTTGATGATCGGCACGACACCCAGCGTCAGCAGCCGGTCGAGCGTGGCGCTGGCGTTGAGGTAGCGGCGGCGATGCTCAAGATCATCAAGCGTGACGAGCATCTGCGCGGCGGTGAGGCCTTCTGCGCCGAGCACTTCGGCCCACACCTGGCTGAGCGCGATTTGCCCTGTCGCGGCGGCAGCCTGTGCGTCCTCAAGGCTGGCGCGTCCCCCCTTGGCAAGGCCGAGGCGACGGGCGCCGAGCGCAATCGCACCCGAGGAGACGACCGCCACCTGCTGCCCCTCGCGCGCGCGCGCGGCAATGTCGGCGGCGATGCCCGCCAGCCACTCGCGCCGCACGCTGCCATCGGGATCGACAAGCAGCGCCGAGCCGATCTTGACGATCAGGCGCGGACAGACAGCAGGCGGAAAGAGGGTGGACATGATGCGACGCGCTTAGCGCGGGGGAGCGGGCAGGGGAAGGGTTTGCCTTGCTGACTAGCGCGTTGGGCGTCAGCCTTGTGTTCTGTCGAACTGATATGGGCGTATCTCGTTCTGAGCCTGCCGAAAATAAACCGACCAGTATCCGCCGTCATCACCATGAAGATCGAAACAGAGCCGCACGAAGGGTCGGCCGTTGGCATGTTGTGTGCCCAGTTCCATCTCGATGAGCTGCCAGTCTTCCTGTGGATCACCGCACGCCTTGCCGCGATCCACGAACAGATCAAGATAGTCGCGAGCGCGCCTTAAACTGGTGTCCATCCCGTCCGTAAGGTCGTCCGCCAATGCTAGAGCGGTTTGGTCTGGGCCTTCAGGATGATAATTGAAGCACTGAATCTCGCCCACATCGGCTACCCACGCGCCGGAGGTTGTGGAGCGAAAATTCAGCTTCATTACTTTACACCGGCGACCATTCGATCGCGTCTTCGCCCTCATCGTCGTCGCTGACCTTGCCCTTGGTCGGGCCGATGGCTTCGAGCAGCTGGTCGAGCACCCAGTCGATGCCGGTGCCGCTGGCGCCGCTGATGGGAATCACTTCCTGGCCGCATTCCTCTTCCAATTCGGCGGAGAGGGCGGCGATGAGCTCGTCGTCGAGCGTGTCAATCTTGTTGAGCGCGACGATCACCGGCTTGTCGGTGAGGCCGCCGCCATAGGCTTCGAGCTCGTCGCGGACGATGCGATAGCTTGTCGCGACATCCTCGTCATTGGCGTCGACGAGATGAAGGAGGACACGGCAGCGCTCGATATGGCCGAGGAAGCGGTCACCGATGCCCGCGCCTTCGGCTGCGCCCTCGATCAGGCCGGGGATGTCGGCGATGACAAATTCATTGCCCTTGTGCCGCACGACGCCAAGCTGGGGGCGGGTGGTGGTGAAGGCGTAAGCACCGACCTTGGCCTGCGCATTGGTGACGGCGTTGATGAAGGTCGACTTGCCGGCGTTGGGCAGGCCGACGAGGCCGGCGTCGGCGAGCAGCTTGAGCCGCAGCCAGACATACATTTCCTCGCCCGGCCAGCCGGTGCCATGCTGGCGCGGGGCGCGGTTGGTGCTGGTCTTGTAGCTGGCGTTGCCGCGACCGCCATCACCGCCGCGCAGGAAGACAACGCGCTGACCGACCTCGGTCAGGTCGAGCAACAGGGTACGCTCCTCATCATCGGCGAGCACCTGGGTGCCGACCGGTACCTTGATGACGAGATCATCGCCGCCGGCGCCGGTGCGGTCCTGTCCCGCGCCGCCATGGCCGCGCTGGGCGCGGAAATGCTGGGTGTAGCGAAAGTCGATCAGCGTGTTGAGGCCGGGAACGGCTTCAAAGATGATGTCGCCGCCCTTGCCGCCATTGCCGCCATCGGGCCCGCCATATTCGACATATTTTTCGCGCCGGAACGACACGGCGCCCACGCCGCCCATACCCGAACGGATGAATATTTTTGCTTGATCCAGAAAATGCATTGCCGGCCCATAGGCGGATTCAGGGACTATGGCGAGTCTGGCCTGGTCATCCGGCCAGTTGCCACCTGTCAGTCAGCCATCACCCCATGTTCGCGCCAATAATTGGCGATGCGTCCTTCAATCAGGCTGGTAGCCAGATCCCGCGCGCGGTTGCGCGGCAATTCCAAGGCGGCGGAAAGCGGTTCGCCCATCAATGCGTCCCCCAGCGCCATCAAGACCAGGCCAAGCGTATCTTCGTGGAGGATCTGCTTTTCGTGGGCGTCGGGCGCCATATTGTCGATGAGATTGTGGATGCTCTCGATAATCGGATCGAGTGCATTGTCATTGCCGGTCATGATCATCCACGATGCCAAGGCCCCTGCGCCACCTTCACCGAATGCATCGAACGCCAGATCGACAATTTCCCTCACATTGCGCTCGCCAGGCGGCGATTCGGCCAACTTGGCGGCGATGGCGTCACACACTTGTTGCGTCAGATGGGTGGCGAGCGCCCGCTGCAAGTCTGCGGCGCTGCCGAAATGATGGAGAAGATTGGCATGCGTTCGCCCGATGCGACCGGCGACTGCCTTGAGGGTAACGGCTTGGGGGCCGGCCTCGACCAACAGTTCTGCTGCGGCCTCCAGCGCCATCTGGCGCGAGGCTTCATGAGACAGGCGGCGTCGTGCTATTGACATATATGTCAGTTCATCCCAATTAATCTGCATCCTGATTGACGCCGGAGCGCCAAATGTCCAGTCTTTCCCTTTCTCCTGACGCTAGTGCAACCGTCTCCGCAAACGCTTTCACTCGGACGCCGACACCGGCAGACCTCAGCATCACGCCCCGCGACAGGCGCTTTGGCCGGGAGTCAAAGCAGCGACGCTGGTGGATGAACGGTGATCCCATTGCCACGGCCTTCTACAATGCCCTGTCGGTAACCTTTCCCAAGGGCGAGGCGATGTTCATCGAGGCAGTCAAGGCCCACCGCGAGGGCGTGCCGGAGAAATTGGCGCAGGAAATCCGCGCCTTCACCATACAGGAAGTGATGCACACGCGCGAGCATGTCGCCTTCAACCGCAAGGTCGAGGAAGCCGGCTATGACCTGAGCGAACTGAATGCCGATGTTGATCAGGTGATGGAACTGATCAACAGTCGGCCGCCGATGGTCAACCTGCTCGCGACGATCGTGCTGGAACATTATACCGCGATCATGGCGGCCGATTTCCTCAAAAATCCGGTGATGCTGGAAGGGGCCGACCAGGAGTGGGGCGACCTGTGGCGCTGGCATGCGATCGAGGAGATCGAGCATAAGGGCGTCGCCTATGACACTTGGTTGCATGCGACCCGCGACTGGTCGGCATGGAAGCGCTGGCGGGCCAAGGCGGTGATGATGCTGCTCGTCACCAGCAAATTCTGGCCCAAGCGGATCAAGGGTATGAAGGCCCTGCTCAAGCAGGATGGCCTGACCGGATGGCGGGTCACGGCGCGCATCTGGTGGTTCATGCTCGGCAATCCCGGCATCATGCGCAAGCTCGCCGGACCGTGGCTGAGCTGGTTCCGTCCGTCCTTCCATCCGTGGGAGCATGACGACCGCGAACTCATCAACCTGCATGACAGCGATTATGCTGCCGCGCGCATGCCGATGGCGGCTGAGTAAGCAGCGGGGATTGCCGGGAATGGCCGTGCCGCTAGATTGGCGGTATGACGATGATACCTACGATAGAGACCGCCCGCTTTCGCCTGAGGTCACCAACGCTCGCCGACTTTGAGCCCTATGCGGCTATGTGGGCCGATGAGCGCACGACACGTTTTATCGGCGGCGCGCCGCGCGACCGGGCGACAAGCTGGGGCAAATATCTCGCCATGCCCGGCCTGTGGCACTTCATGGGCTATGGCTATTGGGTGTTCACCGAGCGCGACAGCGATGCCTATGTCGGCTGCGGTGGCCTCAGTTGGTTCGACCGGGGAATCGACGAACTGGTCGGCTATCCCGAATCCGGCTGGGCGATCACGCCTGACTGGTGGGGCAAGGGCGCGGCGAGCGAGATCATGGCGGCGGCGCTCGGCTGGGCCGACACGGCGCTTGATGGCCCCGAGGTGCGCTGCATCATCAACCCCGGCAATGGCGCATCCGAAGTGGTGGCGACCAAGCTTGGCTTTGGCCTGATCGGGTCGAGTGACGCGCTGGGCGATCCGGTCAATATCTATGCGCGGCCTCCGGGAGGAGGAACCCGCACTCCGGCTTGAGCGGAGCGCGGGTCTGCATTTCGGAGCAGGTCAGGCCGCCATCAGGCGGATGGTTTCGCGCTGGTCTTCATCCCAGGGCCTTTTGCCGGTTCGCACGTCTGCCATGGCGTCCTCCTCGCCCTGCTCGAACAGGGCGCATGGGACATGGGTGCCACGTGCGCGGCTGTAGCGTGGCACGATCCGTCCGGTCGGGCGGAAGCCGAGCTTGCGCAGCACCGTGCCCGAGGCGGGGTTGTCGATGAAATGGCCGGCGGTGAGCGGCGGCAGGCCATTGGTCCGCGCGATGTCGAGCACGGCGCGTCCCGCCTCGGTGGCAAAACCCAGACCCCAATAGGGGCGGGCGATCCAATAGCCGATCTCCGGCCCGCGCGAGCCGTCGTCATGCTCGACCATGTGGATGCCGATCGCGCCGATGACGCGCGGCGTGCCGCCGGTCCGCTTGACCATGACAAAGCTCGGGAGAAGCGGGTGCTGTTCCATCGCCAGCCAGTCAGCGGCGTCGCGCTCGCTGTAGGGCCAGGGTGCCATCACCAGATTGCGCACGATCGCTTCCTCACCGATGGCGGCGGCCACAGCGGCGGCATCCTCGGGGAATCCGGGCCTCAGCAACAGGCGTTCGGTACGGGCGAACACGGGCATTTCTCCTTCTCTGTTCCAACGCGCCACTGCCCGCAAAGGGTGACAATTCCGCGTCTTTTGACAAAGGGAGACGATGATCCGGCGCTTTTGCGAGACAGGACGGCGGCGATGTGCCTGTCCCGGAATCGAAAAAGGGAGCCGGGGGATGACCCGCCTCCCTTTGCTTCAGGCGGTGGACCGCTGGAGTCCGGTTGCCTGATGTTTACGGGGGTCATCCACTTGGCGGACGACCCCTGAACCTTGGGCGTCCGATTATTCGGCGGCTTCCGCCATGGCCACGTCGACCGACACATATTTGCGGCCAAGCTTGCCATCGTGGAAACGTACGCGGCCGTCAGCTACGGCGAACAGGGTGTGATCCTTGCCGATGCCAACATTGGTGCCGGGGTAGAATTTCGTGCCGCGCTGACGGACGAGAATGTTGCCGCCGATCACTTCCTGACCGCCGAACTTCTTGACGCCGAGGCGCTTGCCGGCTGAGTCGCGGCCGTTGCGTGACGAGCCGCCTGCTTTCTTGTGTGCCATGGAAAATCTCCTTGGAAATCAGTTGAGCGAAAGAGCGGGCGATTACGCCTCGGCGTCCTTCTTGGCGGCTGCCTTTTTCGGAGCAGCCTTTTTCTCGGCGGCACCGATCGAAACGATCTTGATCAGCGTCAGCAACTGGCGGTGGCCGTTGCGACGGCGATAATTGTGGCGACGCTTCTTCTTGAAGACGATCACCTTCTCGCCCTTGCCCTGGGCAACGATTTCGGCCGAGACCGTCAGGCCTTCGGTCGACTTCAGTTCGCCGCCGTCACCGGCGAGGAGCACGTCACCAAGCTCTACCTTGTCGCCGACCGCGCCAGCCAGCTTCTCAACGGTGATCTTGTCTCCAGCGGCAACGCGATACTGTTTGCCGCCGGTGCGCACGATAGCGAACATGGCTCTTCAACCTTCAATCTGAACTGCACGGCGACGAGTCAGGGCATTACGCCCCGCCAAAGCACCGCCATGCGGGAAAGACCGGCCACCTAACGTCGGAGGCCGTTCCTGTCAATGGTGGAACGGGCAGATTTGCGTCTTTCGACCGCTATATGCAGCCTGCCGACTTGTGCCGCCCGTTGATGCGCCATACAGCGGTCGACATGATGCGCAAGTCCCCGTTTTTCGCTGCCCTGCCTGTGCTTTTTACGGTGGGAGGCTGTGCCGCCGCCCCGGCCGGTGATTATCCTTCATTACAGCGGCGGCCAATTGAGAGAAGTGCTGCGGTCGTGCCGGTGACGCCTGCTGCACCGGAAATGCCTGGCCCGGCGAGCGCGACACTTGTTGAGGCGATTCGCGCACTGGTGGCCGATGCCGATCGCGGTGAGGCAGCCTTTCGCGCCGCCTTAAGCGAGTATGAGCAGACAATATCTGCAGGACGCGGCGCGGCAATCGGCAGTGAGCAATGGGCGCTGGCACACCAGGCATTGAGCCGTGTCGTCGCAGCTCGCGCGCCGACAACGCTGGCCCTTGCCGAACTGGACCGTTTGGTGGTGACGCAAGCCGGATCGGAGGAGCTTTTGGCCCAACAAGTACGTGTGTCGACGCTGGCGCGACAACAGGCCGCAGTCATCAGTGGCCTGATGCCCTAGCTCAGGCTTGAGGCGATCAGCCCCCGTCAGCCTGTTTCTCAAGCCATTCCTCAAGCCATTTGATCGTGTAATTGCCGTCGATCACATCGGCTTCGCGCAGCAGGGCCTGATGCAACGGAATGTTGGTCTTGATCCCGTCGATCACCATTTCTTCCAGCGCGCGGCGCATCCGCATCATGCAGCTTTGCCGGGTGCGGCCATAGACGATCAGCTTTGCGACCATCGAATCATAATAGGGCGGCACGCGGTACCCGGCATAGAGACCGCTATCGACGCGGACATGCATTCCGCCAGCCGGGTGATAGGCTTTCACCAGACCGGGTGAGGGCGCGAATGTGCTGGGGTCCTCCGCATTCAGCCGGCATTCGATTGAGTGGCCACGGAATTCGAGATCGCTCTGCTTGACCGACAGCGGGTGGCCGTCGGCAATGCGGATCTGTTCGCGGACCAGGTCAAAGCCGGTGATCATCTCGGTCACCGGATGTTCGACCTGGATGCGGGTGTTCATCTCGATGAAGTAGAATTCGCCATTTTCCCAAAGGAATTCGATGGTGCCGGCGCCGCGATAGCCCATGCCGGCCATGGCGTCGGCGCAGATCTTGCCCATGCGGGCACGCTCTTCCGCTGAAATGATAGGCGAGGGGGCTTCCTCAAGCACCTTTTGGTGGCGGCGCTGCAACGAGCAGTCGCGCTCACCCAGATGGATGGCATTGCCCTTGCCATCACCAAACACCTGAAATTCGATGTGGCGCGGGTTGCCGAGATATTTTTCGATATAAACGGTGGCATCGCCGAACGCGGCCTTGGCCTCGGTCCCCGCCTGCTGCATCAGCGTTTCGAGGTCATCTGCGCTGTTGCAAACTTTCATGCCGCGACCGCCGCCGCCCGACGCGGCCTTGATGATCACCGGATAGCCAACATTGGCGGCAATCTTCTTCGCTTCCTCAATGTCCGAAACCGCGCCATCGCTGCCCGGCACCAGTGGCAGGCCGAGCGCGCCGGCAGTGCGCTTGGCTTCGACCTTGTCGCCCATGGTGCGGATGTGCTCGGGCTTGGGCCCGACAAAGATCAGGCCGTGCGCCTCGATGATCTCAGCAAAGCGGGCGTTCTCCGACAGGAAGCCATAGCCAGGATGGATGGCGTCAGCATGGCTGACCTCTGCGGCGGAGATTATCGCCGGGATGTTGAGATAGCTGTCCTTGGCCGACGGCGGACCGATGCAGATCGCTTCGTCAGCCAAGCGGACATGCATTGCGTCGGCATCAGCGGTCGAGTGGACCGCGACCGTGCGGATGCCCATTTCATGTGCGGCGCGGTGGATGCGGAGAGCAATTTCGCCGCGGTTGGCGATGAGGAGTTTTTCGATGGTCATGCGTCAGCCGTCACGCAATGACGAACAGCGGCTGGTCGAACTCGACCGGCTGACTGTTCTCGACCAGCACCTTGACCAGCTTGCCACCACGCGGCGCGGTGATGGCGTTCATCACCTTCATCGCCTCGATGATCAGGATGGTGTCGCCTTCCTTGACCGTGTCGCCAATCGACTTGAAATTGGGGGCGCCCGGTTCGGGGGCGAGGTAGCAGGTGCCGACCATCGGTGACTTCACGGCGTTGGCATCGTCGGCGGCCGGAGCGGCAGGCGCGGCCTCTGCGGTGGGAGCAGCGGCCGGTGCGGCAGCGGCTGCGACGGGCGCGGGTGCCGCGGCATAGGTGACCTGCGCGGCGGTGATCTGCCGCGCGACGCGGATCTTGCGGTCGCCGTCCTCGACCTCGATTTCGGTGAGGTCGGTGTCGGCGATCAGCTGTGCGAGCTCGCGCACCAGCTTGGCATCGATCTTCATTCCGCCAGTCTTGTCATCGGCCATGAGAAAATTCGTCCCCGAGTTGTCGCCGCCGGTTCGTGCCATTGGCGTGTCATCAGAATGGTCCGCTATTGTCAGAGCTTGGCCGCCGCGTCCAGCGCAAGCCGATAGGAATCGGCACCATGGCCAGCGAAACAGGCTTTGGCTGCCATGCCTATATAGCTGATGTGGCGGAAAGTTTCGCGGCTTTTCGGGTCGGAAAGATGGACTTCGAACACCGGCACGCTGATCGATTTGGCCGCATCATGGAGGGCAATGGAGGTGTGGGTATAGGCGCCTGCGTTGATCAGGATCGCCTTGGCACCGGCAAAATGCGCCTCGTGCATCCAGTCGACCAAAGTCCCCTCATGGTTCGATTGGCGCATGTCGATGGCAAGGCCGAGCGTTGCCGCCTGCGCCTTGAGCATCGCCTCTATGTCGGCCAGCGTCTGGTGCCCATAGATATGCGGTTCGCGGGTGCCGAGCAGGTTGAGATTGGGCCCATTGAGCACAAAGATGACGGGCAGGTTGGCCATGCGGGCAAGTTCCGTTTGCGGCGGCTGTTAGCGTCCCTATATGGCGGCGAGATCAAAAGGGCAAAACGGGACGTGGCATGAGCGAGATCAGCATCACCCTCAACGGCGAACCGCGCCGGGTGGCGGCCGGGCTGAGCATCGCTGGGCTGGTTGCCGACATTGGCCTGAAGCCTGAAAAGGTCGCGGTCGAGCGCAACAGGGTGATCGTCCCGCGCTCAACGCTGGCAGAAGTCATGCTGGCTGAGGGCGACGAACTTGAGATTGTGCATTTTGTTGGTGGAGGTGATGTGGTGAGTGGTGGCGATACCTGGACCGTGGCTGGCCGCACTTTCACCTCCCGGCTGATTGTCGGGACCGGCAAGTACAAGGATTTCGCCCAGAATGCGGCGGCGCTTGAGGCGTCGGGGGCCGAGATCATCACGGTGGCGGTGCGGCGGGTGAATGTCTCGGACCCGACCGCGCCGATGCTGACAGACTTCATCGACCCGAAAAAATATACCTATCTGCCCAACACCGCCGGCTGTTTTGATGCCGACAGCGCGATCCGCACGCTGCGCCTGGCGCGCGAGGCCGGTGGCTGGGACCTCGTCAAGCTTGAGGTGCTGGGCGAGGCCAAGACGCTGTACCCCGACATGCGCGAAACGCTGAAGGCGACCGAGGTGCTGGCCAAGGAAGGCTTCCTGCCGATGGTCTATTGCGTCGATGATCCCATCGCCGCCAAGCAGCTGGAAGACGCGGGTGCGGTGGCGATCATGCCTCTGGGCGCGCCGATTGGCTCAGGGCTGGGTATCCAGAACCGGGTGACAGTGCGACTGATCGTTGAGGGCGCCAAGGTGCCGGTTCTGGTCGACGCGGGCGTCGGCACGGCGAGCGATGCGGCGGTGGCGATGGAACTGGGCTGTGACGGCGTGCTGATGAATACCGCCATCGCCGAAGCCAAGGACCCGATCCGCATGGCCCGCGCAATGAAGCTGGCGGTGCAGGCGGGACGCGATGCCTATCTCGCCGGACGGATGGCGACGCGAAAATACGCGGACCCGAGCAGTCCGCTGGCGGGGTTGATCTGATCAATCCTCCCCCGGAGCGGAGGACCATCCTAACCCCCGATCTTGTCCTGGGTTTTCGTGTCGAAATCGCTGGCGTCGTGGCGCTCGTGGAGCTGGCTTGAGGGTTCGCCCATCACACGATTGACCATGCGGCCGCGCTTGACGGCGGGGCGCTCGGAGAGCTGGTCGGTCCAGCGCAGGACGTGGGTATATTCGTGGACCGAGAGGAATTCGCCCGCGTCATAGACGAGGCCTTTCACCAGTGCGCCATACCAGGGCCAGATCGCCATGTCGGCGATGGTATAGTCCGGCCCGGCGACGAATTCGCTCTCCGCCAGACGGCGGTCGAGAACCGAGAGCTGACGCTTCACCTCCATGGCGTAGCGATCGATCGGATATTCGAGCTTTACCGGCGCATAGGCGTAGAAATGGCCAAAGCCGCCGCCGAGGATCGGCGTCGCGCCCATTTGCCAGAACAGCCAGTTGAACACTTCGGTCCGTGCCGGGCCGGAGGCGGGCAGAAAGGCGCCGAATTTCTCGGCGAGGTGGACGAGGATCGAGCCGCTTTCAAAGACGCGGATCGGCTCTGGCCCGCTGCGGTCGAGCAGGGCGGGGATCTTGCTGTTGGGATTGATGTCGACAAAGCCCGAGCCGAACTGGTCGCCGGCCATGATGTTGATCAGCCAGGCGTCATATTCGGCTTCGCTGTACCCGGCGGCGAGCAGTTCCTCGAACAGCACCGTCACCTTCACGCCATTGGGCGTGCCAAGCGAATAGAGCTGGAAGGGATGTTTGCCGACCGGCAGCTCCTTGTCGCTGGTCGGCCCGGCAATCGGCCGGTTGATCGCGGCAAAGCGGTGCGTGGCGTCCTGATTCCAGGTCCAGACCTTGGGCGGGGTGTAATCAGCGGTGACGGTCATGCGGGGGCTCCGGGAAAGGGCTTAAGGCTTCGGCGTTAGCGCAGGGACCACGCGGGCGGCGTCGCGGGGACGGATGCCGGGCGGCGGGGCAGCGGCGACACGCTCTTCGCCGCGGGCGATGCGGACGGCGCGGCGGATGGCGGGTTTGACGCGGGGGTAGACGCCGCAGCGGCAGATATTCGTGACCGCCGCCTCTATTTCCTCATTGGTCGGATCGGGTGTTTTCTTGAGCAGCACGGCAATCGCCATGATCATGCCGGGTTCGCAAAAGCCGCATTGCGTGACCTGTTCGGCGGCCCAAGCCTGTTGCACCGGGTGGCTGCGGTCCTGTGACAGCGCCTCGATGGTGGTGACGAAACGCCCTTCGCAATCGGCGATGCTGATCTGGCAGCTGCGGATCGCCTCCCCGTCGATATCGACGGTGCAGGCACCGCAATCCCCTGTGCCGCAGCCATATTTGGTGCCGGTGAGGTTCGATGCCTCGCGCAGGGCGAACAGCAGCGGCGTCTGCGGGTCCATGCGATAGCGCACGGGGCGATCATTGACGGTGAAGGCGGTCATGGGTGTGCCGTAGCCGCTCGCCGCTTACTCCCGCCAACTCGAATCGATCTTGTCGATCTTGCGGATCATCGCGGCGAGGTCGGGGGCGCCGGGGCCGCCGGGCAGTTCGACCTGGTTGAGATCACGCTGGTGCACATCGATGACATGCTGCGGCACGACGACCGGCTTGCCCATCGACAGGGTGGCGAGCTGGATTTCGCAGGCGCGCTGCAGGCTCCAGTGGGTCAGGAAGATCTGACCCAACGTCTTGCCCATGATCACCGGGCCATGGTTCTTGAGCATCAGGATACGCTTGTCGCCGAGCGATTCGAGCAGGCGTGGTCCCTCTTCCTCACGCACCGTCACGCCTTCGAAATCGTGATAGGCGATGTTGCCGATGAAGTTGCAGGCGTAGAAATTGATCGGCTGGAGCCCGCCCTCAAGGCTGGCGACGGCCATGGTCGCGGTGGTGTGCGTGTGGGCAATGGCGTGGGCCCAGGGCAGCTTCGCATGGAAATAGGCGTGCTGGGTGAAGCCAGCCTTGTTGACCGGATAGGGGTTGTCGTCGAGTTTGTTGCCGTCAATGTCGATCTTGACGAGGTTCGAAGCCTTCACCTCTGAGAAGTGCAGGCCATAGGGGTTGATGAGGAAGGCGCCTTCCTCGTCCGGCACCTTCAGCGAGATGTGGTTATAGATCATCTCCGACCAGCCCATATGGTCGAACACGCGATAGGTCGCGGCCAGCTCAAGCCGGGCGTTCCATTCGGCTTCGGACATGTTCGGGATCTTGAGGGCGGTGGCCATGGCGTCTCTCCGTGTCGGATGGGTTCGATTCTGCAACCGATACTATGGTCGGCGTCGGGCCTTGTCGAGCAGCGACAGGCCTATTTGGCGAGCGCGGCCCTGGCAGCCTGATCAAACAGGGCGATGCGGTCGGCCGGCGGTGCGGTGCTGAGCTTGCTGACCAGCCAGATGGCGACGCCCGAGGCAATGAAGCCGGGGACAATCTCGTACATGGCTTCTGACCAGCCCAGCGCGATCCAGCCTATCACCACGGCCGCGCCTGTAACCATGCCGGCGAGGGCGCCCCAGCGCGTCGTGCCTCGCCACCACAGGCTCGCTATGATCAGCGGGCCGAACGCTGCGCCAAAGCCGGCCCAGGCATTGGAAACGAGGCTGAGAATCGAAGAGTCAGGGTTGAGTGCCAGCAGTCCGGACACGGCGGCAACAATCAGCACGGCGGCGCGACCGATGGCGACCACCGATTGTTCCGAGGCATCGCGCTGGATGACGCCGCGCCAGATATCTTCGGCAAGACTGGAAGCGGTGACCAGCAATTGCGCCGAAATTGTCGACATTATCGCGGCGAGGATGGCGGCAAGGAGGAAGCCGGTCACCAGCGGATGGAACAGGGTGCGCGCGAACAGGATGAAGATCGTCTCGGGATCGGTGGGTGCTTCGCCCCCCTGCGCCACCCATGCCGCGCCCAGCAGACCGGTGGCGATAGCTCCGGCGAGGCTGATGACCATCCAGCCAATATTGATGCGGCGAGCGATCGGCATGTCCGCGACCCGGCGGATCGCCATGAAGCGGACGATGATATGGGGCTGGCCAAAATAGCCGAGTCCCCAGGCGGCTGTGCTGATGATGCCCAGTACCGTTGTGCCCGCGAACAAGCTGGTCAGCGTTCCTGGTCCAAGTTGCTGGCTGGCTTCCGCAGCGGCGAGGGCGGCAGAGGCGCCGTCAATACCCCCTATCTGCATCAGCACGACCACTGGCACCATGATCAATCCGGCGAACATGATGCAGCCCTGGACAAAATCGGTCAGGCTGACGGCAAGGAACCCGCCGAACAGGACGTAGATGACGACGACACCGGCGGCCAATGCCACTCCCGCGAGATAGTCCATGCCGAGCGCGGCGACGGCGAATTTGCCACCCGCCACCATGCCGGCGCTGCAGTAGAGCGTGAAAAAGACGATGATTACCAAAGCCGCGATTACGCGAAGCGCGCGCGATGCGTCAGCAAAGCGTTCCTCGAGGAAATCGGGGATGGTGATGGCGTCATTGGCGAGTTCTGTGAAGGTGCGCAGACGCGGCGCCACGATCAGATAATTGATGTAGGCCCCGATCGTCAGACCAATGCCGATCCAGGCGCCGGATAGGCCCGACAGGAACACTGCTCCGGGCAGGCCCATCAACAACCAGCCGGACATGTCGCTGGCACCGGCCGAAAGAGCTGTCACGCCGGGCCCCAGGTCCCGACCGCCCAGCATATACCCTTCTGCCGTCGCATTCGACTTGCGCCAGGCATAGATGCCTATCCCAATCATCAGCGCGAAATAGGCGGACAGCGAAACCCAGGCCATTGTTTGCATGCGCGAAGCTATCCTCTGGATTGGCTATCAGCTCAGTGGGTGCGGATGGCCTCGGTGACGATTATGCCACTTTGCGAACGAACACGCACCCGGCGGAATAGCCGGCGCCAAACGAACAGATCAGGCCATTGTCGCCCGCGTTCAAATCATCGCTGTTCTTGTGAAAAGCAATGATTGACCCGGCACTGGACGTGTTGGCGTAGGTGTCGAGCACGGTCGGGCTCTCATCCTCACTTGCTTCATGGCCGAAAACCCGCTGGGCTATAAGACGGTTCATGTTGGCATTGGCTTGATGCAACCAGATGCGGCGCATGTCCTCGCCGGCTAGACCATGCTTGCTCATTTCCTCGTTGATCATCGCCGCCACCATTGGGACAACTTCCTTGAAGACCTTGCGGCCCTCCTGGATGAACAATTTGTCGGCATCGTCGCGGTGCGCCGGATCGGTACGGTTGAGGAAGCCGAAATTGTTGCGGATATTGTTCGAGAAGACTGTCTTGAGCTTGGTGCCGATGATGTCCCAATGGTTTGCAGGCGCGATGTCGGCGCTTTCGACGAGTACGGCGGTGGCTACGTCACCAAAGATGAAATGGCTGTCCCGGTCGCGCCAGTTAAGGTGGCCCGAAGTGATTTCCGGGCTGACCACGAGGACGCTCTTGGCATTGCCGGCGCGAATGAAGTCAGCAGCCGTTTGTATCCCAAAGGTCGCTGAGGAACAGGCGACGTTCATGTCAAAGCCGAACCCGTCAATGCCGAGCGCATCCTGTATTTCCACGGCAACGGCCGGATAGGCGCGTTGCAGGTTGGAACAGGCGCAGAGCACGGCATCCACATCCCTGACATCGCGCCCGGCTCGGGCAAGCGCATCCTGACAGGCCTTGACGCCGATTTCAGCCAATATGGCGAGTTGATCATTGGGCCGTTCAAGATCGCGCGGGCGCATGATGGCAGGATCAAGCACCCCGTCCTTGTCCATCACGTGACGGGCCTTGATACCGCTGGCCTTTTCAATGAACTCAACGGAGCTGGGTTCCAGCGCCTTTACCTTTTCTGCGGCAATGTCAGCGGCATGTTCCGCATTATGGGCCGCGACATAGGCATTAAAGCTTTCCACCAGTTCGGCGTTGGAGATGCTTTCCGGCGGGGTCCACAGTCCGGTGGACGAAATGACAGGGTGGTTCTGACTGCTCATGCCCCGCTGCTTAGCGCGGGTCATGTTGCAGGGCAAATGCCGGATTGCACCTGCAACAAATTCGACAAGGCCAACATGGTTAATTGCCTGGCAAGATATTCCATGCGAAACCCGGAGGCGGGAAGGGAATGAAGCGGCCAATTCGTCAGAGGGGCATGACCATGACCATTCGTTACCAGCGCACGCCAGGGGACATAGCCTTGGCTGAGATGCGCGAGTTCGCAACCTTTCCATCGCGCACCCAGCGATATATCCGCCGCTCGCTCGATGTAGGCCTGGAACGGGACGATGCCATCGGTCGCTGGTCAAGGGACGGCGGCGAAGAAGCGGCCATCCGCGTTCAGCAGAAAGTCTATGCCCGATTGCCCGATCTGCGGGATTCGATACCGGATGACGGCGCGATGGACCGGGTTGGCCCCTTTCTTGGCGGAATGATTTCCCTGTCGGCTTTTGATCTGGGCCAGGACCGCCTGCCGGGATTTTCCGCCTATCGCTTCCTTTACGAACGCCTGCTTGGTGCAGCCGTCAGGCCATGGCTTCCCTCGGCATTCTGCGCTGCCGCCGCCTTGCCGCATCTTCATCCCGACAAGCGAAAGGCTTTGCTCCAATCCATTGGGGAACATGCGGCAACCGCTGCTGGCTGGTCATCGCGTGAACCCGCCTTTTATCCGGCCTGGGTCGAAAAAATTGACGAACAGTCGGCGTAAGGACTGATCAGGCCAGCGCTCTGTAAATGCCGTAGGCGCTGGTTAGCGTCAGAACCACGCCAACCATCAAGAGCAAGGTCTTGGCAGGGAAATGCTTGGCGGCCCAAGCGCCAAAAGGTGCTGCGATAACGCCGCCGATCAGCAGGCCGACCACCGCCACGCCAAATTGTTCCAATCCCAGATGCCATATGAAGGTTGCCGATATGGCAGAGGTGAGGAAGAACTCGGCCGCATTGACCGAGCCGATAACCTTGCGCGGTTCCGCACCCTGTAACAGCAGGTTCGATGTAACGATCGGCCCCCAGCCACCGCCGCCAGCAGCATCCAGAAAGCCTCCTACTAGCCCGAGCGGCGCGATGATCTTGGGGTCCTTGATCTGCGGTTGATGGTCCAGGCCGCGCCAGAGAAGCCAAAGGCCAACGGCCGCAAGATAGGCAAGGACAAAGGGTCTGGCGGCTTCCGCGTCGACATTGCTGAGCACATAGGCGCCTAGTACACCACCAATCACACCGGGGATCACCAGCCGGAAAAAAATTTTCCCGTCGATATTGCCGTGGAACAGGTGATTGAGACCCGAAACGCCCGTGGTGAAAATCTCGACCACATGCACTTTGGCTGACGCAAGCTTTGGCGGCACGCCGAGCACACCGACCAGCAGCGTGGACGTGATGACGCCAAAGGCCATGCCCAAGGCACCGTCTATCAATTGGGCAGCAAATCCGACCAGGATGAACGGCAGCAGGTCAGCAAATGTCAGTCCCTGCATCAATTCCGGCATTCGGCGCCCCCCATAGTGATGGCCGACACGGAAGACGGCATTCTCAACCACACCACAAGAGAATTACACTTGGAGTCGATGAAGTGTGGCTATCGCAAGCCCGACGTCTGAACAGAGGGTTTGGTTCCCGGTCATTGACTGCCGTCCGCGCGGGTAATCAATGATCGTCCTGATCGTGGGGGAAGGCCGGCGCGAACAAAATCAATGAAGGCCCGCAGCTTGGGCATGACCTGTGCGCGGCTCGGATAGTACAGAAACAGGCCATCGGTCCGGATCGCATACTCATCGAGCGTTGTTTCGAGAACACCTTCTTCAATGAGGCCGATCACATTGGGCTCGGCAACATGGGCAAGGGCCACTCCGGTACGGGCAATGGTAATCTGGACCGCATAGTCATTCACGATGACAGGGCCTTTGACCGCGACGTCGATGGTGCGGTTGCCATCGACAAAGTCCCAATTGGCCAAGGCGCCGCTGGCTCCCCGCAGACGGACACATCGGTGCCGATTGAGCTCTGATGGCAGCTGCGGATGGCCATGGCGGGAGAAATAGTCAGGCGTGCCGACAACAACGAGGCGGAATGGTTCGGTGAGTCGTACAGCCACCATATCGGCCTGCAACATTTCGCCGGGGCGGATGCCCGCGTCAAAGCCTGCTTCAGCCAGGTCGATGAGATTATCCTCGGCAAACAGCTCCAACTCTATGTCCGGATAGGCTGCGGTGAAGCCTGCAAGGGCGGGTTCGATAAGATGGGGCATCACTGCCCGGGGCAGGTTTATCCGCAGTAATCCGGCTGGCCGTTCGCCAAGATTGCGCGCTGCTTCAAAGGCGGATTGCAGGGTTTCCATTCCTGGCAGCGCCTGTTCGAGGAACAACTCGCCGGCTTGCGTCAGGCCAACGCTGCGGGTGGTCCGCATCAGCAAGGGCACCCCAACGCGCTCTTCAAGCTGCCGGATTGTCTGGCTGATCGCCGAGGGCGATACACCAAGATCGCGGGCCGCGGCCGTGAAGCTGCGCCGATGCGCAACACGCAGGAATGCGTCGATGCCATCCAATTGGCTGCGATTGATTGTAAAGCCTGGCTTCATGACACATCAACATTATCGTGGATTATCGGAACAGTCGAGTGCAGCTATTTAAGTTGCACAAGAAAACGAAAATTCGCCGATCCCCGGGTCGGCGCCCACCAAACCAAAGCATAAGCAATCAGACTAACAGAAAGGGCTCTCCCGCCATGAAAAGCTTTCCTCTCTCCTTGGCCATGATCGCCGCCGCCTTCACGCTGGCGCCGCTCGTCCTTGTGTCCACTCCGGCTGCCGCGCAGGGCAATGGCGATTATCGCTGCACTGCCCTGCCGGCCCAGGTTCAGGCCGCAGTCTCCACCGCCACTGATGCGGACCAGATCCAGCGCGCCCAGCGTTTCCTGCAGTCCGGCAACCAGCTGTGTGAAGCGCGTGCGGAGGGCGCCGCAGCCCGCGCCTATCGCTCGGCATTGCGTATTCTGGGTGCAAGCGAGGTTCGTACGACCGCACCTACGGATATTGCACAGCGCTGATCAGCACCAAAAATCCCCCCGCAAAAGGGCGCTTCGACACAGATCGGGGCGCCCTTTTCGTATTGGCTTACAGGCCAAACTGCTCGGCTGCTGCGCGTTCCGCTTCAACAAGGCGGCCTTTTCCCGGTTGATGATGGGGCGTCACAGTCTATGGGACGGCAAAAGCTTGTGCGATAGTCAGACTGACACCATCCTCACCCAGGAAAGCCGATTGCGATGAAGAGTTTCAATCTCAAGGGATATGGCGGCGTGCGGTTGGAAGCCGACATGCGCGGGCCCGATGATGCACCTCCTGTGCTTATTGTTCATGGCGCCGGTCAGACCCGCCAGGATTGGGATGATGTCGCCTGCGCTCTCGAACTCGCCGGGCGTCGTGTCATCAGTTTTGACATGCGCGGCCATGGGCAGAGCGAGTGGCCAGCTTCAGGCTACCTTCTCGACCAGTTTGTCGAAGATCTGAAAGCCGTTCTGGCGTCGCTGGATGCCCGACCGGTCATCGTTGCGGCGACACTCGGTGGCTGGTTGGCCATGCTTGCCCTTGGTGAGGAGGGTGCCCATTTGGCCGCCGGGCTGGTTTTGGTCGATACCCCGCCAGGCCCTGATGGCGAACGCGCTGCCGAGGTCGGTGCCAGCCTGCGCCGCGTG
The DNA here is from genome assembly GCF_012979535.1 of Sphingomonas lacunae. NCBI lineage: Bacteria > Pseudomonadati > Pseudomonadota > Alphaproteobacteria > Sphingomonadales > Sphingomonadaceae > Sphingomonas > Sphingomonas lacunae. The sequence goes on along the minus strand of NZ_CP053015.1, from coordinate 438,893 downwards.
GCCGACTCCGCGCGGGAGCCTCGATGGGATGCGGCCTTGCTCGATCAGCTTGGGTCGTCTGCCATTCAGCAGCGGCTGATGGCTGCGGCTCCGCGGCTGAGCTTGCCGGTCCTTTCACTCAAGGGAACCAAGAGTGGTTTGGTCGAAGGGCCGTCGGCCGACGACATGTTGGCTGCCATTCCCGGCGTCGAGCTGGTCGAGGTCGAAGGGGCGGTGCACAGCAGCGCCAGCGAACGGCTGGAGACATTCAATGCGGTGCTGCTCGACTTTCTCGAGCGGCGCTGTCCCCTTACGCCGCCTGAATATCGCGAGGGGTCGGATGCGCGAACGTTTCGCGATGCGCTCGGCTGTTTTGCGACGGGCGTGACAATCGTCACCGCAATGGATGGCGATGGAAACCCGGTCGGCCTGACCGCCAACAGCTTTACCTCCGTGTCACTTGATCCCCCTTTGCTGCTGGTGTGTATTGCCAATAATGCCGGGTCGCGTCCTGTGCTGGAATCGGCGGAACGCTTTGCGGTCAATGTGCTTCAGATCGGCCAGCAACCGACGTCGAACCGCTTTGCCGGTCGCGGTGAGGACAGGTTTGCCAGCACACCCTGGCAGGTCGGCGAATTCGGCACCCCGGTGCTGACGGGTTCTCTCGCCAGTTTCGAGTGCGGGCGCCACGCGCTTTACGAGGGTGGAGATCACATCATCCTGGTCGGCAAGGTCATGAAGGCGATGTTCGAGCCGCAGCGCGATCCGCTACTCTACTTCCGCGGCAAATATCGCCGTCTCCATTTCGCCTGATCGGGACTGTCGACAGTCAGCGCAGTTCCAGCTTTGCCACCTTGCCGGCAGCGTTGCGGGGCAGGTCATCAACAAATTGCCAGTGACGCGGCACCTTGTAATTGGCCATGTTGGCGCGTGACCAGTCGTGCAAGGCAGCGGCGTCAGCCTGCATGCCCGGGCGAAGCACAACGAACGCCTTGCCGACCTCCCCCATACGATCGTCGGCGACGCCGACGACGGCGACCATCGAGATCGCCGGATGCTCACTCAGCAGCTTTTCAATCTCGGCTGGGTAGCAATTGAAGCCACCGGAAATGAACATGTCCTTCTTGCGATCAGTGATGCGGACATAGCCGGCTTCGTCCATCGTCCCGACGTCGCCGGTGTGCAGCCAGCCGTCGGCGTCGATGGCTTCGGCGGTGGCAGCCGGGTCGTCGAGATAGCCTAGCATGACGCCCTGTCCGCGCACGAGGATTTCGCCGGTCTCGCCGCGCGGTACCTCATTCCCCTGTTCGTCGGCGATGATCACCTCATTGCCGGGGATCGCCGCGCCACAGGTGCGGGCGATGGTATCAACGGCATCACCGGGACGGCAGGAGGTGATGTTGACGCACTCGGTCATGCCATAGGCGGTGATGATGTCGCGGATGCCGAGTTCATCGCGGATTCGTTCCACCAGGACCGGCGGGACGGTCGCCGCGCCGGTCGTGCCGCCACGCAGGCTGCTGTGGTCAAAGGGCCGCTCGGCCTTTTCGGCGAGCAGCATTTGGAAGATGGTCGGCGGACCGGGGAGGAAGGCGATCTGATGCTGTTCGATCATCCGCGCCGCTTCGCGCACCTCGAATTGCGCCATGGGTACGATCACCGCACCGGCAATGAGGCACGCGACCCAGCCGACCTTGAGGCCAAAGCTGTGGAAGAAGGGGTTGACGATGAGGTAGCGTTCGCCCGCTGACAGTCCAGTGTTGCCAATCCACACGCCACATTGCGGAATGACACGGCCATAGGTCATCAGCACCCCCTTGGGACGGCCGGTTGTGCCGCTGGTGAAGATGATGTCAGAGACATGATCGGCCGTCACCGCATCGATCGAGGTGTCGATACGAGCTGGATCAACGCTGTCACCGCCAGCAAGGAAGCTGTCCCAGTCGCGGTCCATCAGGATGGTGGCTTCGATGGCGGGAAGCTGTTCTTCGGCGAGCAGGGCCGGATAGTCGGTGCCAAGAAAATCGCTGACGGTGAACAGCAGTCGGGCCTGCGTGCGGTCGAGGATGTCGCCTGCTTCCCGCCCCTTCATGCGGGTGTTCATTGGCACGATGGCCGCGCCACAGCTCATCGCGCCAACGGCGGCGACGATCCATTCGCGGCTGTTGGGTGCCCAGATGGCGATACGATCACCGGTGCCTATACCATGGGCCAGCAGGGCCGCGGTTGCCCGGCGACATTGCGCCCACAGCTGGTTGAAGCTCCAGGTCTCCTCCCGCTCGATCAGCGCAGGTGCATCGCCCCATCGCTCGGCGGCGAGCCGTGCCGCATGGGGAATGGTGGGGGGAAGCGCGGCTGCCATGATGGACTTATCCGCCGCTCATGTTGGTCGGACCGAAATAGGCCTTCATCTCCGTGACCTTGCCTTCATCGTTGAAGGCGAAGGTGTCGATGACGTCGATCACCATGTCGGTGCCGTCCCAGTGGAGCCGTACCTGCATGGCAAAGGCTGCGTGAGCGGCGGCAACGCGGATCGGACCGCTGAGGTGCAACTTGGCACCGGTCGCCATGGACTCGGTGTAAAATTGCCGGATCGCGTCAGTGCCGACGCGGGGTTCACTGCCGATCGGGTCTTCAACCACGGCATTGTCGGCAAAGATGGCGACGGCCAGTTCCGGATCGCCAGCGTCAAAAGCGGCAACATAGGCGTGAACGGCGGCAATCATCTGTTCTGGCGTCGACATGGGCTTACTCCGGGAAATAGCGGCTGATGGTATCGACGCTGAGCGCTGGGCGGTCGCTGCCCTCTATCTCGATGACGACGCGAACGACCGACTGGATGCCGCCCTTGACCTCCTCGACACTCACGACTTCGCCGGTCGCGCGGATGCGGCTGCCAACGGGCACGGGTGAGAGGAAGCGCAACCGGTCTGCGCCGACGTTGACGGCGTGGGAGAAGCCGCACACCTCGACCAGTTCGGGCAGGAAATGGTTGACTAGGCTCATGGTCAGATAGCCATGGGCGATGGTCGTGCCGAAGGGCCCGGTCTTGGCGCGTTCGGTGTCGACATGAATCCACTGATGATCACCAGTTACATCGGCAAAGCCGTTGACCCGGACTTGGTCGATAATGAGCCATTCGGTCGGGCCGAAGCGTGTCCCTTCCTGACCGATCAGGTCGCGCGGGCTGTCAAAAACCTTGGTCATGGCTCAGGCCCGCTGGCTGCTGACCGAGACAATCTCTCCGGTCATGTAGGAGGAGAGGTCCGAGGCGAGGAAGAGCATGACATTGGCGACCTCCCACACTTCCGCCGGACGGCCAAAGGCTTCTCGGGCGGAGAGTTCGGCGAGCAGGTCGTCGGTGGTCACCTTGGCGAGGAAGGCGTGCATGGCGATCGATGGGGCAACGGCGTTGATGCGCACGCCATGTTCTGCGGCTTCGACAGCGGAACAGCGGGTGAAGGCCATGACGCCGGCCTTGGCTGCGGCATAATGCGCCTGCCCCTTTTGTGCGCGCCAGCCGAGCACTGAAGCATTGTTGACGATGACGCCGGTCTTGCGGGCGTACATGGCGGGCAGGAAGGCGCGGCTCATGCGGAACACGCTGTTGAGCGTAACGTCGAGGACGCGCGACCATTGATCGTCGGTCATGTCGACGACATCGACTTCACCGCCGAGCCCGGCATTGTTGATCAGCACATCGACATGGCCAAGCGCGGCAATGGCGGCGGCGTGGAGCGCGTCGACATGGTCCTGGTTGGTGACATCGCAGACAAAGGTGGCCGGTCGGGCGCAGCCGACTTCAGCAGCGATGCGGTCCGCCGCTTCACCGAGGCGGCGCTCATGGAAGTCGCTGATAAGGATGCTGGCGCCCTCTTCGGCGGCGCGCTTGGCGACCGAGAAGCCGATGCCGGTGCCGGCAGCGGCAGTCACGACGACGGTCTTGCCCTTGAGCAAGCCGCGGGGTTCGGGATAGGTCGGGACCAGGGTCATGCCACATCTCCGCGCGGCTCACGCGGCATGCCGAGGCCGCGTTCGGCAATCAGGTTGCGCTGGATCTGGTTGGTCCCGCCATAGATGGTGTCGGCACGCGAATAGAGGAACAGGTTGGGCAGCGTGTCCCACTCATAGTCGCTGCCATCATGCACTTCGCCGGCCTGTCCGAGCACGTCCATGGCCAGTTCGCCGAGGCTGCGGCGCCAGCTGGCCCACTGGATTTTGTAGGTGAGGGCAGCGCCGTCGATCTTGCTGTGGTCAGTTTGCGACAGCATGCGCAGCGCGCCGTAGCGCATCAGCTTGAGGCCGGTTTCGGCCTTGGCAAGGCGCTGTCGGATCAGCGGGTCATTCGCTGCTCCATTGGCCTTGGCCGCGGCGATGATCTCGTCGAGCTCGTTGCGGAAGCCCATCTGCTGACCGAGAGTCGAGACGCCACGTTCAAAGGCGAGCAGGCCCATGGCGATCTTCCAGCCATCACCTACCGCGCCAATCAGGCTGTCCGCCGGGCAGCGGGCATCCGTGAAGAAGGTTTCGTTGAATTCGGCATCGCCATTGATCTGCTTGATGCCGCGGATTTCAATGCCGGGCTGGTCGATTTCCATCATCAGGAAGGTCAGGCCCTTGGGACCCTTTGACCCTTCCTCGGTGCGGGTGACGACAAATATCCAGTCGGAGATATGGGCGAGGCTGGTCCAGATTTTCTGGCCGTTGACCACCCACTCGCCATTTTCGAGCCGCCCCTTGGTGCGGACGCTGGCGAGGTCGGACCCGGCGCCGGGTTCGGAGAAGCCTTGACAGAAAATGGTCTGACCCGCGGCGATGCCGGGAAGGAAACGCTGCTTTTGCTCTTCGCTGCCGAACGCCAGCAGGGTGGGGCCGGCCAGTTCGATGCCGATGTGGTTGACCCGGCCAGGAACGCCGGCGCGGGCATATTCCTCGGCAAAGATGACCTGTTGTGCGAGCGTGGCATTGCGGCCGCCCCATTCCTCGGGCCAGCCGATGCAGGACCAGCGGTGGGCGGCGAGCTGCTGTTCCCACTCCTTGCGGCGTTCAGCCTTGGCGGTCAGCGTGGTGATGCCCTTGATGTCCTTGAACTCGCCGGCCATCTGGCCGTTGAGCCAGTCGGCACATTCGGCGCGGAACTCTTCCTCAGCCGGTGAAAACCCGAGCTTCATGCTGCTTCTCCCAGCATCATCTTGGCGATCTGTTCGCGGTGCCAGTTGCCGCTGCCCATCATCGACTGGAGCGCGCGGGCGCGCTTGAAATAAAGGTGGGCGTCATGTTCCCAGGTGAAACCGATGCCACCATGCAGCTGGATCATGTCCCCGGCACAGCGGAAGGCAGTGTCGGCGGCAAAGCTCTTGGCGGCGTGAACGGCAAGAGCGGCCTCGTCGGAGCCTTCATCGACGGCGCAGGCCGCCCAATAGACTGCCGAGCGGGCCTGTTCGATGTCGACCACCATGTCGGCAAGCCGGTGCTTGTAGGCCTGGAAGGATCCGATGGCGCGACCGAACTGCACGCGTTCCTTTGCATAGGCGACAGTGCGGTCGAGTGCGGTCTGGGCAACGCCCAGCGCCTCGGCGGCGATCGCGACGTAGCCAGCCTGATGCGCGGCTGCGATGGCTGTGGTGGCATCCTCCAGAGGTTCGCCGACCGCGCCACTGAGCGTGACACGCGCATAGGGCCGGGTCTGGTCCATTGTGGTTTGGACGGTGACCGTGACGCCGGGGGCATCGGCGCTGACAATCCATGCACCGCTGTTGCTGGTGACGATGAGCAGATCGGCCGCCGCGCCATGCGCAACGAAGCCTGCACTGCCGGTCAGCGCATTGCCGTGGGCGGTCAGTGCCGCGTCATGGACGTAAGCCGCGATCTGCTCTCCGGAGAGCAGGGTGGTGAGATGGGCGTCACGCTGGGCAGCCGAGCCACCCATGGCAATCGCACGCGCCGAGAGGACGATGCTGCCCAGCATGGGCAAGGCAGCGACGGTCGATCCGGCTGCCTCTGCAACAATGGCCAGTTCGACAAGGCCAAGGCCGATGCCGCCGCGTTCCTCCGGGATGCCGATACCAGCCAGGCCAAGCTCGGTGCAGAAGGACGTCCACAGATCGCGGTCGATACCATCCGCCGCCATCGCATTGCGCGTGCGCTCGCTGGTCGCATTTTCGACGAAGAAGGCCTTGGCCGTCTCGCCGATCATCTGCTGCTCTTCGGTAAGGACAAATTCCATTATGCGGTCCCCCACACCTTGCGCGGCGCGACACGGGCGGCGAGCAGTCCATCGACTGCTGCGCCGACATCTGCCGGATTCCATTGCGCGCCCTTGTCGACCACAGGTCCTTCGCGCCAGCCGTCCTCAAGCATGATCTTGCCGCCTTCGAGCTCGAAGACGCAGCCGGTGACATGCGCCGATTGCTCGGAGCCGAGCCAGACCACGGTGGGGGCGATGTTCGCCGGGTCCATCACGTCAAAGGCCTGGCCTTCGGTCGCCATCTTGTCGGCGAAGGCCTGTTCGGTCATGCGGGTGCGGGCCGAGGGCGCGAGGGCATTGGCGGTAATGCCATAACGGCCAAGCTCCGCCGCCTGCACCAAAGTCAGCGAGGCAATGCCGCCCTTAGCCGTCGAATAGGCGGCCTGGGCGATAGAGCCTTGCAGGCCCGCGCCCGAGGACGTGTTGATGATGCGGGCGTCGGGGTTGGTCCCGGCCTTCTGCTTCGCCCGCCAATAATCGACGGCGTGGCGCGACAGGCAGAAATGGCCGCGCAGATGGACGTGCATCGTCGCGTCCCATTCCTCGAGCGTCGCGGAAACAAACATGCGGTCGCGGACGATGCCGGCATTGTTGACGACAACATGCAGGTCGCCGAAGGCCGCGACGGCGGCATCGACTATGCGCTTGGCTGCGTCCCAGTCGGTAATGTCTTCATAGTTGGCGATGGCGTGGCCGCCCGCCGCCTTGATCTCCGCCACGACGTCATCGGCCGCGCTGGTGTCGCGGCCTTCGCCGTTGAGCGAGGTGCCAATGTCGTTGACCACCACATTGGCGCCCTCGGCGGCAAAGGCGAGCGCATAGGCGCGGCCCAGCCCGCGCGCGGCGCCGGTGATGATGACGGTGCGATTATCGCAAATTCCCATGGTGGCGATTATCCCTCGACCAATATTCTGATGAGATGGGCACTGGTGTCGCCGACGAGGTCGGTGCCGACATAGTGCCGTTCGGTGAACTGCCAGGCGCCGTCGATCACGGCGAAGCGGTCATCGTAGCGCCCGCTGGCGACAAGTTGCAGCGGGAAGGCCGGAGCGGCCTGAATGACTGTCCATTGTGATTGGCAGCGGGCGCTGAGCCCGTCGTCTGCCAGATCGATGATCGGATTGGTGGTGATATGGCGGGTGCGCGGCTTGCCATCGTGCAGTTGGACCCAGCCCTGCCACATGGCGACGATATTGTCCGCCCCGGCGATGCGATGCCCGCCCGCCACGACATGGCCATGGTCGAACAGCGCCGCCGCACCGGCCAGATCGCCGTCGTCGAACAGCATGGCGTAGCGGTAGAGCAGATTCGGAATGGCAATCGCAGGGTCGGGGGCAGGGTTGGACGCCATCACAGCCGCTCGATGATCGTCACATTGGCCTGCCCGCCGCCTTCGCACATCGTTTGCAGGCCATAGCGCCCGCCCGTGCGTTCAAGGGCATTGAGCATCGTCGTCATCAGTCGCGCACCGGTCGCGCCGAGTGGGTGACCAAGCGCAATGGCGCCGCCGCAGACATTGACCTTGTCGTGCGGAATGCCGAGCTCCTTCATCCATGCCATCGGCACCGAGGCAAAGGCTTCGTTGCATTCGAACAGGTCGATGTCGTTGACCGTCATGCCGGCTTTTTTGAGGGCATATTCGGTCGCGGGCATCGGCGCGGTGAGCATCCAGACGGGGTCATCGGCGCGAACCGAAATGTGGTGGATGCGGGCGCGGGGTTTCAGGCCATGGTCCTTGACCGCCTGTTCCGAGGCAATGAGAATGGCCGCGGCGCCGTCACAATTCTGGCTCGAAATGCCGGCGGTGATGATGCCGCCTTCCTGCACGGTGCGAAGACCGGCGAGGCCCTCCATCGAGGTTTGCGGGCGGATGGTCTCGTCCGCCGCCAGTTCGTCCATCGGCGCGATTTCATTGGCGAACCAGCCATTGTCTACTGCCGCTTGCGCCCGCTGGTGCGAGGCGACGGCAAAGGCTTCCATCTCCTCGCGGGTCAGACCCCATTTCTGGGCGATCATCTCGGCAGAGTTGATCTGGTTGAGGATGCCGTCGCCATAACGCGCGACCCAGCCGGGTGAGGTGTTGAACGGGTTGGAAAAGCCATAGGGCTCGGCCGCCAGCATCGCTGCCGAAATGGGAATGGCGTTCATCGCCTGTGAGCCACCGGCGACGACAAGATCCTGCGTGCCCGAAAGGACGCCCTGCGCGGCGAAGTGGACGGCTTGCTGCGAGGAGCCGCATTGCCGGTCGATGGTCGTACCCGGGACATGCTGTGGCAGACCCGCGACCAGCCAGACAGTGCGGCCAATGTCGCCCGCTTGCGGGCCGATCGTGTCGCAGCATCCCCAAACGACATCGTCGACGGCATTGGCGTCGATGCCGGTACGTTCCACCAGCGCCTTGATCGGGTGGGCGCCAAGGTCAGCCGGGTGAATGCCGGCGAGACTGCCCTTCTTGCGGCCAATGGGGGTACGGACGGCGTCGATGATATAGGCTTCGGCCATGGTGGCTCCCCTCAGGCGAATGTGTGTTCGGGGCCGATGGCGAGCGTTCCGCCCAGCACGGCCGCGTCGATGCGGTGATAGTGAAACGCGCGGTCGCCCCAGGACCCGGCGAGCGCCCAGCTGCGCTTCATCCAGAAGTGCAGGTCAACCTCATAGGTATAGCCCATCGCGCCATGCACCTGGATTGCGGTCTCGGCTGTCTGGATGGCGGCGTCGGTAGCGGCGAGCTTGGCGTGACTGACGTGGACGGGTGCGCTGTCGATGCCATCCTGCATGGCCTGAGCCGCGCGCCAAACAACAGGCTTGGCAAATTCGATGGCGACCGAACAGGAGGCAAGCTGGTGCTTGAGGCCCTGGAATGCGCCGACCGGTTGACCGAACTGGGTGCGGACCTTGGCATAGTCTACCGCCTGTTGCAGCATGGCGTCGGCGAGGCCGACCAGCTGCGCCGCGCTCATCAGGGCGCCGAGATTGAGCAGGTGCGGATCGTCTGACAGCGGCTTTTCGTCGCATGACAGGTTGCGCAACGGATCGACACTGGCAAGCGGGGTGCCGTCACCATCGCTGACCCAACCATTGATGGAGTGGGCAGGGACGTGGCGCTGCGAGCCGTCAGCGATGGCTTGAAGGTCGCCCATGCGACCTTGGGCAATCAGCCATGGCACGGCGATGAAGGAGGTTTCGACCAGCGGTTCGGCGAGGCAGGCACGACCGCATTCGGCGGCAATCAGCGCCGCTTCGACCAAGCCTACACCAAGCCCACCATGCTCTTCGGGTACCAGCAAGCCAGTCAGACCCATATCAACCAGCCCCTGCCAAATGGCAGGATCGCGGTTCACTCCGGCATCGAGGTGGCGCAGGACATCGGGCCCGTGGGTACCGGCGAAATAATCGCGGACGGTCTCGGCCAGCGTCAGCTGGTCATCGGTGAAGCGGAAATCCATCAGCCTGCTCCCACGCGCGGAAGGCCGAGCAGACGTTCGGCAGTGATGTTGCGCTGAACCTCGTTCGATCCGGCATAGATCGGACCGGACAGCGAGAAGATATAGCCTTCGAGCCACTGGTTGATGCGGCCATCGTCAAAGCGTTTCAGTTCAGCCGCCGCCCCGAGCAGCTGCATGGCGGTGCGGTGCATGGCCCGGTCGAGTTCCGACCAGAAAATCTTGTTGAGGCTGGCCTCGGCACCGATCTTGCCGCCGGCCATGATCTTCGCCGCGACGGCATAGGTGTTGTAGGCATAGGCTTGGGCTTGTCCCCACGCCTGCACCACTGCTTCGCGGGCCGATGGCGAGGCCTTGTCGCCGTTGGCACGATAGAGGTCCACAAGCCGCCTGGCGGTGGCCTGAAAGCGGCCGGGTGATCGCAGCATCAGTCCGCGTTCAAATCCGGCCGTCGCCATGGCAACATTCCACCCTTGACCTTCACCGGCGAGGCAATTCTCCACCGGCACGCGGACTTCGTCGAAAAAGAGCTCGGCAAAGCCGGTGTCGCCATGGAGTTGGCGGATCGGTCGACGGGTGATGCCAGGGGTGTTGAGATCGAACAGTATAAAGGTCAGCCCCTTGTGACGGCTGCTATCCGGATCGGTACGGAAAATGCCAAAGCCCCAGTCGGCGAAGGCTGCGCGGCTCGACCAGGTCTTTTGTCCGCTGATGACATAATAGTCGCCATCGCGCACGGCCTTTGACTGGATCGCTGCCATGTCACTGCCCGCGCCGGGCTCCGACCAGGCTTGCGCCCAGATGACTTCGCCGCGCGCCATCGGGGGCAGGAAGCGGGCCTTTTGCTCCTCTGTGCCGAATTCCATGATGGTCGGCCCGAGCAGGAAGATGCCGTTCTGGTTGGCGCGATTGGGGCCACCGGCGCGGAAATATTCTTCCTCGAAGATCAACCACTGGATGAGATCAAGGCCGCGCCCACCATAGGCTTCGGGCCATGTGACCATGCCCCAATTGCCACTGGCGAGCGTGCGTTCCCACACGACATGCTGGTCGAAGCCTTCCCGGCATTCGAGAGTGACCAGAGGTTCCTTTGGAACATGCGTTTCCATCCATGCACGGACTTCCGCCCGGAAGGCATGCTGTTCATGCGTATACTCCAGATGCATCAGAATTCAGCCGCCTTGCCGGTTTCCACAAAAGCGTCACGGCTCTTCTGGCTGTCCTCATGCATGTACATTTCGAGAGTGAAGCCCTGTTCCCAGCGATAGCCGCGATCAACGTCGCGAGGCTCGAGGCCGTTGAGCGCTTCCTTGGCGATGACCAATGCTTTGCGGCTCTTGCTGGCGATGATGGCGCAAAAGGCGCGGGCTTCCTCGACCAGATGGTCGGCGGGAACGACCTTTTCGACCGCGCCGAGCCGATAGGCTTCGGCTACCGGGATATTGCCGCCGGTGAAGAAGGCGGCGCGGACCTTGTGCAGCGGCAACATGCGCGAAAGATGACTGGCACCACCCATCGCACCGCGGTCAACCTCGGGTAGCGAGAAATAGGCATCGTCGGCGGCGATGATCGTATCCGATGCACCGCAAATGCCGATGCCGCCGCCGATGACGAATTTGTGGACGGCAACAACGACCGGTATTTCCGCATCGCGGATAGCCTTGAAGGTCAGATAGTTGCCGCGATTGAGGATGGTGATGCGCTCGGGGTGGGCCTGCATCTCCTTGATGTCGACGCCCCCGCAAAAGCCACGGCCCTCAGCGCGGATCAGGATGCAATTGACCTCAGGGTTGCGCGCCAGATCGGTGATGATGTCGGGCAGCGACATCCAGGTTTCGCTGTTGAACGCATTGACCGGCGGAACGTCAAAGACGATTTCGCCAATGCGGTCGGTAATTGTCCAGCTGATCGGCATCAGTTGCAATCCTGTCCTGCCAGCGCGGCAAGCCGGGCGCGGGCGTCGGTTTCGATTTGAGCGAGAAGTTCGGCGCAGCGCGGCAAGTCGGTAAGGCGTCCGGCAACTACGCCGGTGGCCATCAGGCCGTTTTCTGCGTCACCGGAGACGACCGCGCGCTGGATCATCATGGGTGCGGCGGCGGCCATCATCGCTTGGGCGATGGGCATTTCGCCATGGCTCGTCATGGCACGAGCGGTGCCGATTATCTGACCCCAGCCCATGCCGGTCTGCCGCTTCATTTCCATGCCGGCTTCGATGGCGCGCAGCCACATGGCCAGTTTGCCCGATGCTTCGATCCGGCGGAGCAGCGGGTTGAGGATCATCCGCTGGGGTATGCCGTCAACCTTGGTGGAAACGGTGATGTCGCTGGTCCCGGCCTTGACGTAGGCGGCCTTGGGGGAAGGGGGGACGGGGCTTTCGGCGGTCATCATGAATCGCGTGCCCATGGCAATGCCGACCGCGCCATAGGCAAGGGCTGCTACGAGGCCACGTCCGTCACCAAAGCCGCCGGCAGCAACCACCGGCACATCGACCGCGTCGAGCACTTGGGGCAGGAGAATAGTGGTGGGAACTGCGCCGGTATGGCCGCCGCCTTCGCCGCCCTGCACCGTCACCATTTCACAGCCGAGCTGGACCATCTTTTCGGCATGTTTCACGGCGCCGACGGTCGGGATGCAGAGGATGCCGGCATCGCGAAAGCGGCCGATCATCTTCGCGTCCGGCCCGCGACCAAAACTGACAGCACTGACGCGGTCCTTGTTGGCGAGGATGATCTCGACAATATCAGCGGCGGCGGGCTGAAAGCTGTGAAAATTCACGCCGAAATTATGCGGCGTGAGGTCGCGCAGCCGGGCAATTTCTTCGCGCGCTTCGGCGGGTGTCATGACGGCGGCGGCAAGGAAGCCGAACGCCCCTGCACTGCTCGCTGCGGCGACAAGCTCCGGTTTCGCGATCCAGCCCATGGCGGTCTGGATTACCGGCAAACGGCAACCCAGTCGCCGGGTCAACGCCGTGGCAAGCGCGTCGGTCATCAGGCTGCGCCGCCGTCCCGCTTGTTGGCCGAAGCAGCTGATTTGCCACTGACGCCACCGATGGAATCACCGGTGACAAGGTCATTCTGGGCGTGGGCGAAGTGGTGCATGTGAAACACCGTGTCCATCGCGCTGCGCTTGCCGCGCAGTTCCTCGACATGGTTGACCGCCTGCTTGGTCAGCCAGTTGCCGAGGCGACCTTGTCCGGCCAGCTTCTTGGCCCAGGCTTCGGTCGCGGCACGCAACTCCTCGCGCGGGACGACCTTGTTGACCATGCCGAAATCATAAGCGCGCTTTGCCGGCATGCGCTCTCCGAGCAGCAGGAATTCCTTCGCGACACGCGGCGGCAGTTCATAGGCGTGGGCGAAATATTCGACGCCCGGAATGCCCATCAGCGGGTTGACCGGATCCTGGAAAAAGGCGTCGTCGGACGCGACGATCAGGTCGCACACCCATGCCAGCATCAGGCCGCCGGCGATGCAGGCGCCTTGTACCATGGCGATGGTCGGCTTGGGAATGTCGCGCCAGCGGCGGCACAGGCCAAGATATTGCTCCTGCTCGCGCGTGTAGAGCAGTTCGGCGGCCGGCTTGTTGGTATGCGGCGGCAGCATGAGCCGCTTTTCGAATTCGAAATGCAGGTCGCGGCCCGGTGTGCCAATGTCGTGCCCGGCAGAGAAATGCTTGCCATTGCCGGCGAGAACAATGCATTTGACCGCATCGTCGTTGGTCGCGCGAACGAAAGCATCGTCAAGCGCATAGGTCATCTGCCCGTTCTGCGCATTGTTGAAGGTCGGACGGTTCATCGTCACCCACGCCACGCCGTCGACAACCTCATAAAGGACCGGCTCGTCGGTTTCGTAAACAATATCGACCTTCTTTGGCTCAACCAGATCGCTCATCCTCTCATCCCCTCCTCGCAGGTGGATTGTCCTTGATCACGCTCGCCCGGATATTGTGCGGGTCGAGACTGGCAATGATGGCCAGAGCATCCTCGCAGGGTGCCTCTGTTTCGCCTTCTACTTCATCGATCAGTTCGAAACCCGTCTGCTCCTGCACTTCTGCAAAGCTGACGCCGGGGTGCAGCGAAATGACGCGGACCGCATGATCAGGTCCGCCGAAATCCATCACGCACAAGTTGGTGATGATGCGCTTCAGATCGATGCCCGAATAGTTGCCGCCTGGGATACGCTTGGCCGGATTGTAGCCCGCGCTCGACACCATATCGACTTCGCCCGCGACGAACACACGCGGCGAATGCGCCGGGATGAACATCGAATTGGCGTGGTAGATGGAGTTGCCGGGAAAGCCGCGCACACCCAGCATCTGTGTCTTGGGCTGCTTGTGGGTGCCGCCCAGCTGCGACAGGTTGGTTTGCCCGAAGCGGTCGATCTGCGTCGGCGTCACCATCGCGTGACGGCGATTGCCGGTCCACACCGCGCTGTCGAAAAAGCGCGAAAAGGGAAGGTAGCCGGCGGTCTTTCGATCATCATAACCGCGTGGACCGATCGGTACAGGCTGTTCGACCAGATAAGCTTCTCCGTCGGTCATCATCAGACCCGGCGAATGGGTCAGCTTGGCAAGACCGGCCCCGAGGCGGGGAATTGGACCGATGCCGGTGGCGATCTGTTCACGATCGGTGCGGAAAGCTTCCGAGCAAGCAAAGATGCACAGCTCGGCAAGGGTAAGGCTGCTCATCAGAAAATCGGCAGCGGGAGAGCCGCTACCGCCTCCTTTCCGCCAAAGGATTCAAGATAGCTGGCTTCGTCCCCGCCAACGAAACGGTCAGCAACGGCGGACCAGTCGCCGGGATCACGCGCCGCATCGGCGTAGGCCTTGAGCGCTTTCATGTCCCAGCCATAGGCTGGAGGCATCGAACTGGGATGTGCGCCACAGGGAATTTCCGCTACACCGCTAACAAAGCAGCGCTCAAAGACATTGGCGCGCGCGTCGTCGGGGTGGTGGTCCTCCATTCGGTCCACCAATTGCTCGCAAGATACGAAGCAGCGGTCGGCGGCCTTGGCGAACCATTCGTCATAATAGGTGTCAGGACCAAGCAGCTGGACATTCCCGCGCCAGTCGCTGCGGTTGACGTGAAGCAGCGCAACATCAAGCTTCAGCGCCGGCATCGCAATCAGCACTTCGCCGTCGGCGTAGGGCGACTGCACAGCCTTGAGACCGCCCAGTTCCGCAAGATCGGTGCCGAGGCCGACGCGGGTTGGGAGGAAGGGCAAGCCAAAGGCGGCGGCTTTTAGCCCCCACTGGAACATGCCCTCATCCAGCTCGAGCACCTCAATCTGTCCGGCTTCGCGTGCTTTGCGGAACCAGGGTTCGAGCGGGATGGCGTCGAGGCTGACAAAAGCGAAGACAAGCTTTTTCACCTTGCCCGCCGCGCACAGCATGCCGACGTCGGCACCACCATATGATACGATAGTCAGATCTTTGAGGTCTGACCGAAGTATTTCGCGAACCAGAGCCATGGGCTTGCGCCGTGGCCCCCAGCCGCCGATGCCGATGGTCATGCCATCGCGCAATTGCCCGATCATCTCGCTGGCCGTCATCCGCTTGTCCAGCGGTTGCGCCTTCTCAAGCTGGCTCATTCTGCTGCCTCTGCCCGCTCAGCTTGAGCCTTCATGGCTTTTTGCCAAGCCCATTCATGGCCCCAAATGCTGATCCCAGTGTGTTTGGTCACTTGCCAGCTGGATGGGTCAATAACCAGACTGTCGCAGCCAATTTCCAGGTCAAAACCTGACGGTGTCTGGGTATAAAAGCCCACCGTTTGGTCATTGTAATGCTGACCCAGCGAGGCGCTTTCATCAAAGCCCAGCGCCTTCATCCGGTCATGCGCCTTTCCGACTTCGACAAGGTTTGGCATCTCAAGCATCAGGTGAACACAGCCCGACGGAGGACGGGGGCCTTCGCCCAGCGCCAAACTGTGGTGCCGGCCATTGTCCGCATGCATGAATGCAAAGTGCATTGGCGGCTGATCGGGCCCCATCAGGTGAAAGGCCGGAAGGTCGGTGTCGTGAAGGCCGATTACTTCCCTATAAAAGGCATGGGTTTCGGCGAAGTTTGGAGCAGCAAATACTGCATGGCCCATCCCCAGATGACCTGTCACGAAGCCAGGAACACCAACTGGTGAGACAAAGGGATCGTCGGTCCGGCTGTCGCCGTGATAGAATTCAAGCCCGTTGCCGGCGGGATCAGTGGTCCGGAAGAAGGCAGTGACACCCCGTGCCGTTGCGGCGTCCGCTTCGCCGTGGACCACCAACTGGCCAGCCGCAGCAATCTTCGTTGCGAAGCTGGCAAGGTCATCGGCGCTGCCCACTTCATAGGCTGCGGCCACCAGCCGTTCATCGGCGCCACGCTCGATCCGGAAGCGGAAGGGACGCTCATCAATGCGATAGAGCGCTGCTCCATCGCTGGCGTCGGCCGTGCGCATCACGCCCGCAACCTGGGTGAGGAATTCGTCCCACCGGTCGGGCTGAGCGGTCTCGACGACCACATACCCTAATGCCTTAACGCCCATCAGGCCCCCGCCCCCTTAATCAGATCCAGAAAATATGGCCGCTCACCGCCGCCATCGACATTTATGCGCGCGCCGCTCACCCATGAGGCCAAGGGTGAGCAGAGCCAAAGAACAGCCCCCGCAAGGTCATTGCCACTGCCCATTCTGCCGAGTGGCATCGACGCACCCACACGGGCTTGCGCCGCCTCGTCGCCATAGGTGGCCTCGGCATTTTCGGTTGCCATCAGGCCGGCGATGATTGCGTTGACGCGAACACCGTACAAGCCCCACTCAGCAGCAAGACTTTGCGTGAGGTTGAGCAAGCCAGCCTTGGCGGCGCCATAGATTGCGGTGCCCGGCGAGGGGCGGATGCCCGATACGCTGGCGATATTGACGATCGACCCGCCGCCTGCCGCCTGCATGTGAGGAAAGGCGGCCTGAGCCATGTAGAGCGGCGCCACCAGATTGAGCTTCAATATGGCATCGACAAAGCGCGGGCTGGCAGCGGCAGCATCTGTGGCTGGTGATCCCCCGGCATTGTTGACGATTATGTCGATGCGACTGTGGGCCGCGACGACACCATCAACCAGTGCCTTTGCCTGATCAGCATTGCGGACGTCGGCAGCGACGAATTCGACGCCAGCCGGGAGCGAGTCAGGGCGGTTGCGCCCGCAGACGGTCACCCTGCAGCCAGCCCGTGCCAGTGCCGCGGCAACGTCACGGCCAAGGCCGCGCGTACCGCCAGTGACAATTGCCACTTGGGCCGACAGGTCGATGCCCGTCGCCATAGTGTCTGGTGCCTGCGCCAACTGACCCCTTTCGATCCTCTGCGCTTTTTGAATCGCGCCATCAAACTTGCTTAAAAAATGCATTATCGAAACCGAAAGGGGTTTTCAATTGACGATTTGCGTATCAAAAGATAAAAAATATTACGAACAACCGCTATCGAGCTTTTTGAGTCGAGGCGATCAGGAGAGACAGGCATGGCAAGCGTCGTGACACGGTTCGAAGCAGGCACGGTTATCCCGACGGCAGAGCAACTCGTGGCTCGCGCCAAGGCAATGATTCCCGCTCTCAAATCGCGCTCGCGCCAGTGCGTTCGCGATCGGAATGTGCCGGTCGAAACCATCGCTGAAATGCAGGAGGCCGGTTTCTTCCGCATCCTGCAGCCCAGGCGCTATGGCGGCTATGAAATGCACCCGAACGTCTTTTTCGAGGTACAGAAGGCCTTGGCAGAGGGCTGTATGTCGACCGGTTGGATGTATGGCGTTGTTGGATGCCACCCCTATGAAATGGCGCTGTTCCATGATGAGGCGCAGGCAGAAGTGTGGGGCGAGGATCCGTCGATGCTCGTGTCCTCTACGTATCAGCCGGTTGGCAAGGTGACACATGTAGATGGTGGTTTCCGTCTCTCGGGCCATTGGGGCTTTTCCACGGGCTCGACTCACTGCGGCTGGGTGTTGCTAGGCGCGTTCTGCCCGCCGAAGGATGATGGTACGCCGATGGAGATGCGGACGTTCCTTCTGCCGCGCTGCGATTACGAAATTGACGAAAATGCTTGGCACACCTTTGGTCTGCAGGGCACCGGCAGCCATGACATCATCGTCGACGATGTATTTGTTCCGGACTATCGCACTCACAAGTCGAGCGATGGTTTCCTCTGTACTAATCCGGGTCAGGAGGTGAACGACGGTCCGCTCTATCGCCTGCCGTGGGCGCAGGTGTTTGTCCGGTCGGTGTCGACCGCCGCCTTTGGCGGGGCACAGGCGGCGATCAATGCCGGCCTCGCCATCATGCAGGATCGTGTGTCGACCAATACCGGCAAGGCCTCCAAGGCCGACCCGATGCTGCACGCCGCGATCATGGCAGCCATTGCCGAGAAGTCGGAGATGGAAACAGCGTTGCGGCTGACGATGGACGAACTGCTGGGCTATGCCGAGCGCGGCGAGCCCATCCCGATGGATAAGCGTACCTTCTTTGCCTATCAGTCGAGCACGGTTGTGCGTCGTCTCGCCGATCTCGTCGATGACATCGTCAAGCAGCTTGGTGGCCGTGCCATCTATATGACGAGCGAAATCCTCCAGCCCTGGCTCGACCTGCACGCGGGTCGGGCGCATGTTGCCAATGATCCGAATAACCGGACCAGCGAGGCTGTCTCGGTCATGCTAGGCGCTGATCCGCTCAACCCGTTCGTATGAGCTAAGGGGAGGAGCGATGAGCGACGTGCAAGAGGCAACCCACGCGGTTTCAGGTGGATACAATATTCACATCAAATCGGCCGGAGAAGGACCGGCGGTGGTGTTTATCCACGGCAGTGGTCCTGGCGCATCTGGGGCGTCCAACTTTCGCGACAATTGGCCCGCTTTCGTTGATGCCGGCTATAGGGTCATTCTGCCTGATCTGATTGGCTATGGCGCCTCGTCCAAGCCTGAAGGCATCGACTATACTCTCCAGCTGTTCACCGACTCGCTCCATCAGGCGTTGGTCGCACATGGGGTCAGCGACGCTGTGCTGATCGGCAATTCGCTCGGCGGCGGCGTTGCGCTGCAAATGACGCTCGACCATCCCGGGTTCGCGCGCAAGCTGGTCCTGATGGCGCCGGGCTGCATCGAGGAACAGGCCGACTATTTCAAGATGCCGGGCATCACCAAGATGGTTTCCAACTTTGGCGGTCCCGACTTCAGCATTGAGGAGCAGAGACGGCTGATCGGCAATCTGGTCCACCCCGATTTTTCGCCGCGCATTGCCGACAAGCTGGTCGAGGAGCGCTTCGCTGTCGCAAGGACCCAGCCCAAGGATGTGCTTGTGCGCATGCGCACGCCCAATCTGGCACCGCGCCTGGGCGAGATTGACGTGCCGATCTTTGTGATGTGGGGCCTGAACGATGAATTCTGCCCCGAGAGCGGCGCCCGCCACTTCCTGGATCGCTGCGCGGATGCTCGCTGCATGACATTTACCCGGACAGGGCATTGGGTGCAGGTTGAGCGCGCTGCCGAATTTAACGCCCATGCTCTCGATTTTCTGCGTGACTGAAGGCTACCCCTTGGTGCCGGAGGATCTGCCGCTACGGTTTCGGGCGGCGATGCGGCGACTAGCAGCTTCGGTGGCCATCGTTGTGGCCAAGGGCGAAGAAGGTCCGGTTGGCATAGCAGCGACATCAGTGACATCGCTCACGGTTGATCCGCCAGCGGTCCTGCTATGCATCAACCGCTCGACCAATTTGCATCAACTACTGGTCCCGACGGCACCTTTGTCTGTGAACCTGTTGTCGCGCAGCCAGCAGTCGGTGTCGGCCGCCTTTGGCGGTGGTGTGCCGCAGGCCGAGCGATTCATCCATGGTGATTGGCGGTATGGAACCAACGGCCTGCCACTTCTAGTTGGTGCGCAGGCGAGCCTGTGCTGTGTGATTGACGCGATGCTGGCCTATGGCACGCATTCGATCGTTATCGCCCGTGTCTTGGAAGCTACAGTTTCGGATGAGGTCTCGCCGCTGATCTATCAGGACGGAGCCTATTTGTGAGTGGCCGGTTGATCAGGTCTCTGGCTGCTGAATTGCATGTCGCGTTGCGGGAACGGCGAACCTTGCCACCGTTAAGCGCCCGCTATCCCGAACTGACCATCGACCATGCCTATGCGATCTCGCTCGAGGCACTTTCAAGGCGCAAGGCTGAGGGTGAACGCGTGGTCGGCAAGAAGATTGGTGTCACCAGCAAGGCAGTACAGGACATGCTTGGCGTCCATCAGCCGGACTTTGGCTTCCTGACAGACCGAATGCATGTCGCGGGGCATGTCGACATTGATGCCCACAAGCTGATCCAGCCGCGGGCCGAAGCTGAAATTGCCTTTATCCTGCGTGAAAGCTTGACAGGGCCGGGCATAACCGGTGCCGACGTCATCGCTGCCACTGAAGCGATTGCCCCCTGTTTCGAGATTGTAGATTCGCGGATTGATGATTGGCAGATCGGCATAGTCGACACCGTTGCCGACAATGCTTCCTGCGGTGTCTTTGTTCTCGGTCCTGAGCGGATCGATCCGCGCACGGTCAGCCTGCCAGACCTGCATGTGCGGGTGACAAAGAATGGCGCGCCCTTGTCGGAAGGCTACGGAGCGGCGGTCCAGGGCGATCCAGCCCAGGCGGTTGCCTGGCTTGCGAACACATTGGGCGCCTATGGGGTTACGCTCGATGCAGGCGATATCATCCTGTCGGGTTCGCTGGTTCCGCTGGCCAATGCGGCAAAGGGCGATGTGTTCGCCTTGACGCTGAGCGCCGGCGCCGACCCCATTGGCGCGTGCACCGCAACGTTCGTTTAAGGGAAAATCCATGGCACGTGTAAAGGCCGCTATCATTGGATCGGGCAACATTGGCACCGATCTGATGATCAAGATGATCAAATATCCGCAGAATATGGAGCTTGTGGCTGTGGTCGGAATCGACCCTGATTCCGAAGGGCTGGCGATGGCCCGCTCGCACGGTATCGCTACGACGCATGAAGGGATTGAGGGGCTCAAGCGGCTGCCATGCTATCCCGAAATCGGCATCGCCTTTGATGCCACCAGCGCCTATGCTCACAAGCTGCACGACGAAGCCCTGCGGGCCGATGGCATACAGGTGGTTGACCTGACTCCGGCGGCGATCGGGCCGTTCACCGTGCCGCCAGTCAATATGGAGGCGCACCTCGATCAGCCCAATGTCAACATGGTGACATGCGGCGGTCAGGCGACCATTCCGATGGTCGCCGCCGTGGCGCGGGTGAGCGATAAGCTCCACTATGCAGAGATTGTGGCATCGGTTGCGTCGCGTTCGGCCGGACCCGGCACCCGGGCCAATATCGACGAATTCACGCGCACCACCGCACGTGCAATTGAGGTGGTCGGCGGGGCGACGCATGGCAAGGCGATCATCATTCTCAACCCAGCCGAACCGCCGATGATCATGCGCGACACGGTCTTCACACTTTCAGAAGGCGGCAGTGAAGAGGCAATTCGCCGTTCGGTTGAGGAAATGGTGGAACAGGTTCAGAAATATGTGCCCGGTTACCGCCTCAAGCAGGAAGTTCAGTTCGAACGCTATGGCGACAACAGCAAGCTGAAGATCCCGGGCATGGGCGAATTCACCGGTCTGAAATCGATGATCATGCTCGAGGTCGAAGGCGCGGGCGACTATCTGCCCAGCTACTCGGGCAATCTTGACATCATGACGGCGGCGGCCAAGGCCACAGGCGAGCTTTTGGCGGAGCGGAGGATGGCGCGATGAGCCGGTTCGACGTGGAAGCGGGTGACAAGCTCTATATCCAGGACGTGACTCTACGCGATGGCATGCATGCCGTGCGGCACATGTACGGCATCGAGCATGTGCGGGCCATTGCTGCCGCCATCGAAGCATCGGGTGTCGACGCCATTGAAGTCGCCCATGGCGATGGTTTGTCGGGAGCGAGCTTCAACTATGGCTTTGGGGCCCACACCGATTGGGAGTGGCTGGAAGCTGTAGCCGATGTGCTCGACAAATGCGTGCTGACCACCCTCATCCTGCCGGGTGTCGGCACGGTCGACGAACTGCGCCGCGCCTATGAGATTGGCGTGCGGTCGGTCCGGGTTGCGACCCACTGCACCGAAGCCGACGTCTCGAAACAGCATATCGGTATAGCACGGGATCTGGGCATGGATGTCTCAGGCTTCCTGATGATGAGCCATATGATCGAGCCCAAGGAATTGGCACAACAGGCGCTGCTGATGGAAAATTATGGCGCGCATTGCGTCTATGTCACTGACAGCGGTGGCGCGCTCGACATGGACGGGGTGCGGGCGCGGTTTGAAGCCTATGAACGTGTACTCAAACCGGAGACGCAACGCGGCATGCACGCTCACCACAATCTGTCGCTCGGCGTCGCCAATTCGATTGTCGCTGCGCAATGCGGGGCCGTGCGGATCGACGCCAGCCTTACTGGCATGGGTGCAGGAGCGGGCAACGCCCCGCTGGAAGTGTTTGTCGCTGCGGTCGATCGCAAGGGGTGGAACCATGGTTGCGATGTTAGCCTGTTGATGAACGCCGCCGAAGAACTGGTCCGGCCACTGCAGGACCGGCCGGTGCGGGTGGATCGCGAGACGCTGAGCCTCGGCTATGCGGGCGTGTACTCGAGTTTCCTGCGCCATGCCGAGAAGGCGAGTGAAACCTATGGCATCGACACGCGTGAGATTTTGCTCGAACTGGGCCGCCGCAAGATGGTGGGCGGACAGGAGGACATGATTGTCGATGTCGCGCTCGACATGCTCAAGGCCCGCGGCTGATGGCACAGATTTCGCTTCATCGCCCATTTCCAGCCGCAGAGGTGCCGCAGTGGGACTATGAAACCGACGTGGCGGTTATCGGATTTGGCGCCACCGGTGCTTGTGCAGCCATCGAGGCAGCAGGGCATGGCGCTCGGGTTATCATATTCGAGCGCAATTCCGGCAGTGGTGGCGCATCGGGGCTTTCTGGCGGTGAGATTTACATAGGCGGCAACGGTGGAACAGATGTACAGCGCGCAGCAGGTTTTGCAGACAGCACCGAAGACTTTACCGCTTATCTGAAGGCCGCTGGCGGTCCGTGCGTCGATGAGGCCAAGTGCGACCTTTACGGTCGCGAAGCGCTCAACCATTTTGCCTGGCTCAAGGCACGAGGTGTGCCCTATCGAGGCAATTATCTGCCGGGCAAGCATATTGAACCGACCGACGATTCCACGCTGATCTGGTCTGGCAGCGAGGCGGCGGCGCCATTTTGTGAGCTGGCCAAGCCGGCGCCGCGTGGTCATGTCATCCAGCATAAGGGCTGGGGCGGCGGGCGGCCATTGGTCGATGTGCTCGAGGCGAGCGCGCGGGCCAATGGGGTCGAGATCGTGACTGATGCGAGGGCTCTGGCGCTGATCGGGGATGGCGACCACATTGTTGGCGTGATTGTGCGGATCGATAATCAGCCGCGCTATGTCCGAACGGCAAAGGGCGTCGTGCTGGCGACGGGCGGCTTTGCTTTCAACGAGGCGATGCGACGCAAATATTGTCCTGAGACCTTCAAGCTCAACGACCCGATTGGCGACAAGGACGATGGTGCAGGGATTGAGATGGGTGTCGGCGCTGGCGGCGACGCTGTCCATATGGACCAGTTTTTCACCACCTGCCCGTGGACCATGCCGGAAAGCCACGCCTATGGCGTTTTTGTCAACACCAAGGGTCAGCGGTTCATCAATGAGGATTGCTATCATGGGCGGGTGAGCCGTTGCTCGGTCGATCAGCCAGACGGCAAGGTTTATCTGTTGCTCGACAATGCGCATTTCGTCCAGCCGATGGACTTTGCTCGGATGAGTATTGCCGCGACGGGTGACAGCTGGGAGGAAGTAGAGGGCGAGCTAGAGCTGCCAAACGGTACCCTGAGTGCCACCATGGAAGTGTATAATCGCCATGCCAGGGAGGGGCGCGATCCGCTGTTTGACAAGCGGCCACCGATCCTGACACCGCTCGACCAGGGGCCCTTTGTCGCGCTGGAGATGAACTTTTTCTCCAGTTATTTCAGCTTTTTCACCCTTGGTGGCCTGAGAACATCGACCGATGGCGAGGTGCTCGATCGGACCGGGGCGGCGATACCCGGCCTGTTCGCGGCCGGACGATGCACCAGCGGTCTGCCGGCTTGGGGCCATGGATATTCGTCAGGCCTGAGTCTCGCCGATTGCACCTTCTTCGGACGACAGGCGGGGCGCAAGGCGGCGGCCGGCTGAACCCGTCCCCGCGCCCGCACATAGGCACGGCATCCTAGCCCGCGAGTTGCCCGCCATCGACCGCGAGTATCGCGCCCGTCGTCTTGCGTGAGGCGTCAGAGGCCAGGAATGCCAGAGCCTCGGCAATGTCTTCAGGGTCGCAAATGCCGTCAGCGAGCTTGGGCACATTGCGCATTACGAGTTGCCAGTCGATGTCTCCCTGTGGCGGGGCGGCCCTGGTCATTGGCGTGGCGACCTGACCCGGCGCGACGCCGTTCACCCGCACGCCGCGTGCGGCATATTCGAGCGCGAGTGATTTGATCATGCCGACAACCGCATGTTTCGAGGCAGCATAGGCCACGGAATAAGGGATGCCCGATAAGCCGGCGGTGGAGGCGACGCAGACGATATTGCCCTTGCTGGCAACGAGATGCGGAAGGGCGGCCTGGCAGAGGACAAAGACGCTGGTCGTGTTGATCCGCAGCAGCCGTTCAAAATCCTCTACCGTGTAGCTTTCGGTTGGGCCCCATTTGAGCATGCCGGCGACGTTGCACAGAATATCGAGGCCATCGGCAGCAGCGGCCGCGACCAGCGCGCGTGACGAGTCATGATCTTCGGCATCATGATGCACTGCCCTGACCGGCCACGCGCCACGATCGCCGATCAGTGCAACGGTTTCGGCCAGTCCGTCGGCGTTAATGTCGCCGATGGTCAGCCGTGCGCCTTCTCTGGCAAAGAGCAGGGCGGTTGCCCGGCCAATGCCGGAAGCCGCGCCGGTTACCAGTACAGACTTTCCGGCAAAGCGTTGCTGGTTCATGCTAGTTCTCCGAATTGCGCAGGGGCATCGCCCATGGTGACGACGAGCGGGTGTCCGTTGCCATCGACACGATGGATCAGGCAGCTTTTGCGGGTCGAGCGTGTTTCCGCGATCAACCAGCCATCGCTGTGGCGGACATAGACATCCTGATACTCCACGCCGAACTGGGTAATGGTGCGGTCCGCGAGGGCGATGTTGTGGAACAGCAGCGACCATTGGCCGGTGGCGCGATCGGCACTTTCGAAGCTGATCACGCCATTGCCGCCATGATGGATGTCAAAAATGCCGGGCGCACAGCCGAACTGGCGATAAATGGCAATGAAGGCGTCCCGATCGCGAAATTCCGGAAAGCCTTCATAGGCGATGAGCGCATCGGGGATCATGGTTGCGGCAATGCCGTCGGGATCCTTGGCATCACAGGCACGCAGATAGCGCGCCTTGAGATCGCGGATTGCGCGGTCATCCTCGAGCCTTTGCAGCCGTTCCTCGATCGTCATCCGCCTCTCCCCCGCCGCTCGCGTATCTCGTATCACGCTGGCTGTACTATGCGTAATGAATATGCCGTTGAAGTTACGCATATGACGATTGTCATTCAATCGGAATATCCTTAGCGTAATCACGAAAAGTCGGATTTACGCGAAGACCGGAGTGACACGATGACCGATGCTGCCCTGTTGGCCCGAATAGACCGGCTGGAGTCGCTCGACCAGATCCGGCAGCTGCCTGCCAAATATGCCCTGTGCCTCGACATGCGCGACATGGACGCGATGGCCAATCTGTTCCCCGAAGACGTCAGGGTCGGCAAGGATGCATCGGGGCGGCTGGCGTTCCGCGCCTGGATGGACCGGACGCTGCGCTCGCCCTTTACCGGCACGTCGCATCATATCGGCGGGCATGTCATCGAATTTGACGATGCCGATCATGCGCATGGCGTCGTCTATTCCAAGAATGAGCATGAGACGCCGGTCGCGGGCGGGCAGGACGAGTGGGTCATCATGCAGATGATGTATGTCGATGATTATGTCCGCGCCGCCGGGCCGGATGGTCCGCGCTGGTATTTTGCCCGGCGCCTGCCGCTCTATTGGTATGCGACCGACCTCAACAAGCCCCCGGTCGGGGACAGGAAAATGCGCTGGCCGGGCACCGAGCCCGCAGAGGGCAATTTCCACAAGCTGTTCCCGAGCTATGCCGAATATTGGGCGCGCGAGGGCGACCATGGCGGGCCGGTGGCAGAGCCGGCACCGCTTGAGAAGTTCCTTGAAACCATGCGGCGCGGGGCGGCAGCCCCCAAGGTCAAGGTGCGGGCCGACTGAGGCGTGGCCTGCAACGGGGGGTCTGACCTGTAGGGGGGACAGAGATGGGATTGAGGGGCGTCAACCGCGTGATGATTGCGGTCCACGACATGGACAAGGCCAAGCAGCTTTACAGCGATATGCTTGGCGCGACATTCGTCGATGCCGATTGGACGGGTGCTCCCTTTGGGATCAACGTGTCCATCGCTTGGGATGCCGGGATTGAATTATGTGCGCCGATGCCGGGGCGTGAAAAGGACAGCGCGGTTTCGCCATTTCTTGCCCAGCGGGGCGAGGGCGTCATGAATGTTTTCTTCGGCGTGGATGACGCTGATGTTGCCCTTGCGCGCGCCTCATCGCTCGGCTTTGGGTGCGTCAATGCGCTCGACTATGCTCAGGAAGAGATTGACCAACACCTTGGTGGCCGCTTTTCCCGCTATCAGGAATTCACCCTCAATTCGAGCGAGCGCTGTGGCTTCGCCATGACCCTTGCCCGGATTGACGACAAGCCGGGCACCTGACCAGCCGGGTCATCAATCGGCCTGGCTGCCTTCCATACTGTCAGGCGTTCATGCCGGTCATGTCGCGCGCTGCGATATAGCCGAAGGTCAGGGCGGGGCCGATGGTGACGCCGGCACCCGGATAGCTTTCGCCCATCGATGAGGCGGCATTGTTGCCGATGGCGTAGAGGCCGGGGATCGGCTGGCCTTCGGTGTTCATCACGCGGGCACGGGCGTCGGTGAGCAGGCCGCCATTGGTGCCGATATCGCCGGGATAGATGGGCATGGCGTAAAAGGGTCCCTTGTCGATCGGCCCGAGCGACGGGTTGGGGGTCACCGAAGGATCGCCATACATTTTGTCATAGGCCGCTTCGCCCCGGTGGAAATCGGGGTCTTCGCCCTTCACCGCAAAGCTGTTGAAGCGGGCGATGGTTGCCTCAAGCGCGGCCGGATCGACGCCCATGGACTGTGCCAGCCCGGCAATAGTGTCGCCGCGCTTGAGGATCGATTTGACCATGCCGTCCTGCGCCCAGTCAGGCACCAGCGGATAGAGCGGGCCGACCGGATATTTGTGGCGATAGCGATGGTCAAAGACGAACCAGCTCGGGGCGGCATCGCCATGGTCGGCGTGCCGGCGGGCCATTTGCTGGCCGACAATGTGGTAGGACGCAGCCTCGTTGAGGTAACGCTTGCCGTCGCCGGCGACCATGATGCAGCCGGGCAGGGCGCGCTCGATGGTGCACAGGCGGCCACCGGGCTCGCCGGGCACATAGAAAACGGGTGCTGCCCAGGTGGATTGCAGGTTGAGCGTGGCCGCACCAATGCCTTCGCCGATGCGGATGCTGTCGCCCGTGTTGCCCTCGATCCCGCCCGACAGCTGGGCACGCGGGTAGAGCGGGGCGTTGGTTTCGCGCATCGCCTGATTCTTGTCAAAGCCACCGGCGGCAAGGACGACGCCCTTGCGCGCCCGGATCGCCATGCGGGTGCCGCGCTGGTTGACGATGGCGCCGGTGACCTTGCCGTCTTCGGTGACCAATTCTTCGAGGGCGGTTTCGAGCCAGAGCGGCACGCCACGCTGATTGAGCGCAAGGCGCAGGCCGCCGACGAGGGCGTTGCCAAGTGTCAGGCGGCGGTCCTTGCGCGAGGTGAAACGGAACGGCCAGTCGAACCAGTATCGGGCGAGGCTCTTGGCAAGATGCAGCCACCAGCGCTTGGGCCGGAACAGCATGATGTAGGTTTCGTCAAAGTGCCAGTTGAGATAGCCGAACAGGCTGGCGGCCGGGGAGGCGAAACGCAGCGTGCGGACATCATCCCCCAGCGCCTTGCCGTCAATCGGCAGCGGCATGTGGGTGCGGTACCCCTGCGGCGAACCGCCGGGTTCCTCGGCATGATAATCGGGATAGGGAAAGGCCTGATAGTCGAGGCTGGTATGGTCGCCCATCCAGCGCAGCATCGGCGCAGCATTGTCAACAAAGGCGCGGATATTGGCATCGGGCACATTGTCGGCGGAGAGTTTGCGGACATAGCGGAAGGCGTCGTCGAGATTGTCGTCAAAGCCAGCTGCGGCGGCCTGATCACTCTTCGGGATCCAGATGCCGCCGCCCGAGGTGGCGGAGGTGCCGCCCCATTTCGCAGTCTTTTCGACAATCAGCGTGTCGGCTCCGCCATGCGTGGCCACAAGTGCGGCAAGCAGGCCGCCCGCGCCCGATCCGACGACCAGCGTATCGACTTCGCGATCCCAATGCTGTGCCATGTCCGCTGTTCCTTTGCCGGTCGCTTAGCTGGGGAGATAGAGTTGTGCAGCCTTGCCGCCATCGACGGGCAGGGCAACGCCGGTGATGTAGCTGGCGGCATCCGAGAGCAGGAAGATTATCGCCTCGGCCAGTTCCTCGGGGCGGCCACCACGCTGCATCGGGATGGCCTGGGAGGTTTTGGCGGCAGTCTCAGGGGCCTTGGTTGCCCAATCCTCGGTCGCGGCGGTCATCACCTGTCCGGGAACGATGGCGTTGACGCGGACATTAGCGGGGCCCGCCTCCATGGCGGCGCAGGCGGTGAAGTGGGTGAGAGCGGCCTTGGAAGCCGAATAGCTCGCCATATAGGGCGCGGCCCGGATGCCGGTGGTCGAGGAGATGTTTACGATGCTGCCGCGACCGGCCTTCATCATGATCTTCATCGCGGTGCGCGTGCCGATGAATACGGCATCGGCGTTCACGGCGAAATCCTTGCGCCAATGATCAAGCGACAGCTTGGTGAGCGGGGCATAGTGGACCGACATGGCATTGTTGACCAACATGTCGAGCCGGCCATGTTCAGCGGCGACGCGCTCGATGAGAGCCGTGAAGGCATCGAAATCGGTCACATCGAGTTGAACCGCTTCAAGGCTGGTGCCAACGGCTTCGGCTTGGGCATGCGCCTTTTCGAGCAGTTCGGCGCGACGGCCGCAGATGACCACATGGGCGCCGCGTTGGGCCAGCAGGATGGCGGTGGCGAGACCGATGCCGTCGCTGCCGCCGGTGACAATTGCGACCTGACCGCTGAAATCCTGTGCCATTCTCTCTCCCGACTCCCGTTTGCGGCTGCTGGATGCTGTTCTGATACCCGTGAGTCAAAACGCAATTGACGTGTAGCCCTGCTATCTGTCAACTTCCTGCGTAAATCAATTGCCAAAAAATTACGAATCTAGAGGATGCATTGCTCACATGGCCAATCTTTCAGGAAAAGTCGCGCTTGTCACCGGCGCAGGACAAGGGGTGGGCCAGGGCATCGCACTGGCGCTTGCCGCCGCCGGCGCGAAAGTGGCGGTCAGTGGCCGCACATTGGCGAAGCTCGAATCGACCTGTGCGTTGATCAGTGAAAGAGGCGGAGAGGCGTTGCCGGTTGAAGGCAATGTGCGCGATGCTGGCAGCCTGGCAGCGATGGTCGCGGCGACACAGGATCGCTTTGGCGGCATCGACATCCTCGTCAACAATGCGCAGGAGGTGCCACAGGGCAAGCTGATGGACATCAGTGATGAAGCCTTTGTCGGCGGGTTTGAATCGGGGCCGTTGGCGACCTTTCGGCTGATGAAGCTGGTGCAGCCGCTCATGGTTGCGCGCGGCGGCGGGACGATCATCAACCTTGCCTCTTCGGTGGGGGTGCGGTGGGACATGACCGGCTATGGCACCTATGCTGCGGTGAAGCAGGGCATCCGTTCGCTGACCCGCGCGGCAGCGGCAGAGTGGGGTCGCGACGGAATCCGCGTGCTGAGCGTCGCACCGCATGCGGAATCCCCAGGACTGAAATGGTGGGTGTCGAAAAATCCGGAGGAGGCGGAAGCTTTCTTCCGAACCATTCCGCTGGGCCGGATCGGCCGGCTGGAGGAGGACATTGGCCGGGCGGTGGCGGCGCTGTGCAGTGACGACATGGCCTATCTCACCGGCGCAACCATCCCGCTCGACGGCGGGCAGGCCAATTTCGACTGAACGGCGCGAGCATGGAAAAACTGATCGCGATCATGACCGCTGATCCGGCTGTCGATCAGGCTGCATGGCAGGCCGGGTTGCGTCAGCGTCTCGCGCCAGCGTTGCTGGACGCGGGCGCGGCGAGGGTGCGGATCAATCTGCCAGACGCGGCGGTGGCGGCGGGCGCGGGGCTGCGGCAATCGCCCGATGGCAGCTATCCCGACGCGATCGTCCAGATGTGGGGAGCGGGAGACGGCTCAGGTTTCGGCGCGCTGTTCGACCATCATGCGGCGCGCTGGCATGGCTGGCAGGTGGAGGAGCAGGTGCCACTGCCCAACACAGCCTGTCCACCGCAGCCAGGCGAGCGTACCGCCGGCTGGGCGCAGATCGCCCTGCTGGTGCGGCCGACCGGCCAGTCCGAGGCGGATTGGCTGGAGGCCTGGCAAGGACGGCACACGGCGGTGGCGATCGAGACGCAGTCGACCTTTGAATATGTGCAGAACCGGGTGGTGGCGCCGTTGCGCGACGATGCCCCTGACTGTGCAGCCATCGTCGAGGAATGCTTCCCCGAGGCAGCGTTGACCGACCCGCTGACCTTCTTTGACGCGGCTGGCGATGTGGCGAAATTCAAGGCGAACCTTGCCCGGATGATGGCAAGCTGCGAGCATTTCATCACGCCGGGCACAATCACGGTCATGCCGACCAGCCAATATGAGTTTGTCAGGTGATAAGGCTTCGCGAATGAAAAGCGATTTTGCTGATTGGCCTTCACATGCGTAACATAATGTGATTTGAAATCCGCAAAACATGCCTTATGACGTCCGATAACCAAAGCACGCGACGAATCGTGGGGGAGAGTATGGCTGACAGGAAGATCGCGCTGGTGACTGGCGCCAGCCGGGGCGCGGGGCGTGGTATTGCCCGCGGCTTTGGCGAGCTGGGCTATACCGTTTACGTTACCGGGCGCACCGTCCAGCCTGGATCAGCCAAGGGATGGGACGGTTCGGTCCTCCCTGGCACGGTGGCGGAAACGGCTCAGGAAGTCACCGAGCGTGGTGGCAAAGGCATCCCGGTGATGTGCGACCATGCCGACGATGCGCAGGTCGCGGCGCTGTTTGAGCGGATCATGGCCGAACAGGGCCGGCTCGATGTCTGTTTCAACAATGCGACCTATATCCATTCGCAACTGATCGAGAAAAAGCCCTTTTGGGAGAAGGAGCTCGATGCCGCGAAGATCCTCGATGTCGGGTTGCGCTCGGCCTATGTCGCGAGCTGGCACGCGGCGCGGATCATGGTGCCGCAGGGCAGCGGTGTAATTGCCTTTGGCTCATCTTTCGGCGGCTCATGTTACATGCACGGCCCTGCCTATGGTGCGCAAAAGGCGGGCATCGACAAATTTGCCCATGACATGGAGCATGATCTGCGGGGGACGGGCGTCATCGCCGTATCGAT
Source organism: Sphingomonas lacunae (assembly GCF_012979535.1). Lineage (NCBI taxonomy): Bacteria > Pseudomonadati > Pseudomonadota > Alphaproteobacteria > Sphingomonadales > Sphingomonadaceae > Sphingomonas > Sphingomonas lacunae. Next base: position 407,506 of record NZ_CP053015.1, on the reverse strand, counting down.
CTGGATGGGTCCGCTGATCACCGAACGTTCGCTGATCGCCAAGGAAACCAACCCCGAGCAATATGAAGGCTTCATCGAGACAGCGGAGAATCCGGAATTCACCGCGCATGTCGTTGATGCGGTCGACAAGGCGGTCAATCGCGATGAACTGTCGGGCCAGACGCTGATCGCAGCCGAGATTGCCAAGGAGCTCGGCATCTCTGACAGGGGCAATGACCGGCCCTCCTATCGCGACATGCTCGGCAGTCCGCGTCCGAAGAACCCGGCGGCGGTTTATTGAGATGGTGAAGCAGTTCCATCTGGCCGACCTGTTCGAGGCTGTTGCGGCGACGGTGCCGGATCGTGTGGCGCTGATCTCTGACTCGCTCAGTCTGACCTATGCCGAACTGAATGACCGTGCCAACCGGCTGGCCGCCGGGCTGGCGGCGCATGGTTTGGTTCGGGGCGATACGGTCGGGCTGTATCTGATGAACCGGGCCGAACATGTCGAAGCCTTCATCGCGATAGTGAAGCTCGGCGCAGTCCCGTTCAACATCAACTACCGTTACCGTCCGGATGAACTGCGCTATCTGTTCGATAATGCGCAGTCAGCAGCGGTGATCCATGGCGCCGAATATGGGGACATCGTCCGTGAACTGCGGCCTGAACTGCCGGGGCTCAAGCTGGCGGTGGCGGTCGAAGACGGGTCAGGCGTGTCGACCGAAGGGTCTGTCACCTATGCCGAACTTCTGTCCTTTGCACCGAGCGGGCCGTGGCCGCGCGGGGAAGATGACATCATCCTGACCTATACCGGCGGCACGACAGGCATGCCCAAGGGCGTGATGTGGCCGCACAAGGCCTTTGTCTTCGCCTGTGCCGGCGGTGGCGGCTATTTCAATCCTGTGGGCCCCCTGGTTGAGCCGGCCGACATCCATGACCGGGCCAGCAAGGGATATCCGCTGAAGCTGTTCCCTGTCGCTCCGCTGATGCACGCGGCGGCGCTGTGGTCCGTGTGGTCGGGAATGCTCAACGGGCTGACCATTGTTGTTGATGAAGGTCGCAGCTTTGACCCGGTGGCACTGTGGGACAAGATCGAGCGGCTCGGCGTCAATATTGTCCAGATCGTGGGTGACGCCATGGCCATCCCGCTGCGCGATGCCCTGCTGGCCAATCCGGAGCGCTGGTCACTGGCGCACATGTTCAATTTCGGCTCGGGCGGCGCGGTGTTCTCACAACATGTGAAGGATGACCTGCGACGCTTTCTGCCGGACAGTTGCGGGATCACCGATGGGATGGGGTCTTCGGAAACCGGCGTGTCAGGGCAGGCTGATGGCGCGCCGGGCGACGGCATGATGCGCCTGCCGGCTAATGAGAACCAGCAGGTGGTAATCGAGGACCGGTTGGCCAAGCCTGGCGAGACTGGCTTCATCGCCCGGTCGGGCCACACACCGGTCGGCTATTTCAACGATCCGGTGAAGTCGGCAGAGGTGTTCCGTACCATTGATGCCCGGCTTTGGTCCGTCAGCGGCGATGCCGGACGGCTGGACGATGATGGCATGATCACGGTGTTCGGGCGCGGATCGACCTGCATCAACAGCGGTGGCGAGAAGATATTTCCTGAGGAAGTGGAGGAAGCACTGCGTGCACACCCAGCCATTCAGGATGCCGTTGTTGCGGGGCAGCCTGATCCCCGTTGGGGTGAGCGGGTGGTGGGGGTGGTGTCACTACGGTCTGGCGCTGACAGGCCCGACTATGAAGATGTGCGTGCGTTCCTCTCCGAACGTTTGGCCGGGTACAAGCTGCCCAAGGCTCTGGTGTGGGTGGACGACGTGAAACGATCGGCGGCAGGCAAGCAGGATTACCGGTGGGCCAAATCGGTTGTGGCTGAAGCCGCATGAACGAGATTGACCCTGTCTTCGCTGCCCTGACAGGCCCCGGAGCACCGTTCGAAATCGGGGAGCGGGATGGTCTGCGCCAGTTCCTCTCCGCGCCGCCTGACATCAACATGATGATCGAAAGCGCGCGGCGCCACGGTGACAAGATTTTCATCGTCGAGGACAATGACGACGGCTCTCAGCGGCGCCTGACCTTTGCACAGGTCTTTGCCTGGCGCGATCAACTGGTGCCGATGCTGGGCATTGCCAAGGGCGACCGGGTCGCGATTTGCATGCGCAATCGCGCCGAATGGATTGTGGCTTTTCTGGCAGTGATCAAGGCTGGTGGGGTAGCTGCCTTGTTCAACAGCCGGGGCGCGCCGAGCGAACTGGTCGGCATGATCGAGGAAGTGACGCCGGCGCTGGTGCTGGCGGACAGCCAGCGGGCCGCGTTGCTGCGCGAAGGTGGCTATACCGGGCGAATGCTCGACCTGACCCATCCGTTCGACGAGGCGGACATCGCCCGACGGACGGAAGGCGCCGCTGGCACCAGTCTCTCGCTGGCGGGTCCCAACGATCCGTGCACGATCCTTTTCACGTCAGGCACTACCGGTCGGGTCAAGGGGGCGGTGTTATCCCATCGCAACCTGATCACCGGGCTGATGGCGGTGCAGTTGTCCGGCATGCAGGTGCTGCACAATGTTGCCCGGCAGATGAATCTGTCGGTCGAGACATTGTTGCAGAACAGCCCGCAGCAGGCGGTGTTGCTGGTCTATCCCTTGTTCCATATTTCTGGACTGGGATCGGCTTTCCTGTCCCCCTTGCTCGCAGGGTCCAAGGTTGTGATCATGCGCCGATGGGATGCCGACGCCGCCCTGCGCCTGATTGAGGCAGAACGAGTCACGATGTTTTCGGGCGTGCCGACAATGCTTTGGGACGTGCTGAACAAGGCAAGGCTGGCTGATGCCGATCTGAGCTCGCTGCGAAACATCGGCAGCGGCGGACAGGCACTGCCGGTGCAACTGCTTGACGCGATCAGGGCGGCATGTCCCCACGCCATGTTCGGCACCGGTTATGGCATGACTGAATGTTCCGGGTCGATCGCCCAAGCGGTGGGTGAGGAATTCGTGCGCAAGCCCGAATCCGCCGGGCGATTGCTGCCGATGGTTGATGTCCGCATCGAAGGGCCGGACGGATCGGCGCTGCCGGTGGGTGAAGCTGGCGAAATTGTCGTGCGGGGTGCGCAAGTGATGGGCGGTTACTGGAACCGGCCCGAGGATACCGCCGCCTGCCTGTCTGGCGAGGGTTGGTTGCGCACCGGCGACATCGGGCGGATCGACGAAGAAGGCTATGTCTTCATTGTCGATCGCAAGAAGGACATGGTCATTTCCGGCGGCGAGAATATTTATTGCGCTGAAGTGGAGCGGGTGCTGGCCCAGATGCCGGGCGTAGCCGAATGCGTTGCCTTTGGCGTGCCTGACGAGCGGTTGGGTGAGCTGCTCGTTGCGGTGGTGCGGTGCGGTGATGGCGCAGACATCACCGAGGCCGCGGCCATGGACTGGGTGGCCGAGCGGCTGGCCCGTTACAAGGCGCCGGGCAAGATCGGCTTTGTCAGCGAACCCATGCCGCGCAATCATCTCGACAAATTGAACAAGGTGGCCATGCGTGCGCGCTGGGTCGATATTTACGGAGACGCGTGACCATGGGCATGCCCAAAGACATTGGCATCATCGACTGCATGCTCGGCATTCCTGAGGCGGAAGACCGTTCGGACTGGTTCACTGCCTTTCGTCCGCTGATCAAGGATGAGCAGACTCTCCAGCAATTTTCGATGCCGGCTCAGTATATGTTCAAGGACGTGCCGCAGACAGGCCATGCAGACGACTATGTGCAATGGACCGTCGAGCAGATGGACAAGCATGGCATCGCCAAGGCGCTGATCGGCTGGAACGAGAACGATACGTCGCGACGGGCGAAGGCGATGTATCCGGACCGCTTTGCCTTTGAACTGCCATGCGATCCCAACAAGGGCATGGAAGAGGTGCGCCGGATCAAGCGTATCCATGCCGAAGTCGGTCTGTCGGCGATCAGTGTTTTTCCCGCCGGCACGCTGCCGCAGGTGGCAATCAACCACAAATATATGTTCCCGCTCTATGCCTGTGCGGTCGAACTGGACATTCCGATCCTGCTCAACGTCGGCATTCCCGGCCCGCGCATTCCGATGGAAACGCAGAAGGTCGAACATCTTGATGAGGTATGCTGGTTCTTCCCCGATCTGAAGATCGTCATGCGGCACGGTGCCGAGCCGTGGGAGGCGCTGGCGGTCAAGCTGATGCTGAAGTGGCCAAACCTCTATTATTCGACAAGCGCCTTTGCGCCCAAGCATTACCCCAAGGCCATCATCGACTATGCAAACACCCGGGGCGCCGAAAAGATCATCTATGCCGGCTATTTCCCCATGGGCCTCAGCCTCGAGCGGATAATGTCCGACATGGAGAATGTACCGCTGAAGGACGAGGTTTGGCCGAAGTTCCTGCGCGACAATGCGGCGCGCGTCTTCAAGCTCTGACCATCGTTAAGACACTTAGCCGGATCTGCCGGGGAGAATGACATGACTGACGCTGCAACCGACGCCCGCACTGCCCCAGTTGCGGTGTGGCAGGTGCTCGAAAAGATGACGAAGGAAGAGCGCGAGGCCTGGCGCGTGGCGGACATTGCCAATCGCCCTGACCCGGCGCAGCGCAACCTCGATATTGGTTTTCCCTTCGGCTGGTATCCGTTCATGCTCGCCAAGGATCTTGCGGTCGGTGAAGTGAAGCCGGCGCGTTATTTCGCCCGTGATCTGGCAGTGTGGCGCGGCGAGGACGGTCAGGTGCGGATGATCGATGCCTATTGCAAGCATCTGGGCGCGCACCTCGGTCATGGCGGCAAGGTGGCGGGCAATCTGATTGAATGCCCGTTCCATGCCTGGCGTTACGATGGCGAGGAAGGCGTGGTGAAGGAGATTCCCTATGCCAAGGCCATCCCGCCGCAGGTGAAGCGCAAGTGCACCCGCACCTGGCATATCCGCGAAGCCAATCAGTGGCTGTGGGTTTGGTATCACCCTGAGGATGCGGCGCCCATGTATGAGGTGGTCCATCTGCCCGAGGCCAGTGACCCGGAATGGACACCCTATGACATCGTCGAATGGAAAGTGTTCGGATCGCTCCAGAATATGGCGGAGAATGGCGTCGATTTCGCCCATTTCAAATATATCCATGGCACCGCCGAATTGCCAACGTCCGAGCTGACATGGGGCGAATGGGACCGTTGCGGTACCGTCCGGGCCAAGATGGGCACGCCCAAGGGGATGGTTGACGGTGCCATCACCAGCAACTCAATGGGACCTGGGCAGGCCTGGGTCCGCTTCACCGGCATTTGCGAGACATTGCTGGTCGCCTGCATCATCCCGGTCGAGCTGGACGAGTTGCAGGTCGTCTATTGCTACACCCAACCGCGCGAGCAGGCCGAGGGGCCAATGGCCGGGCTGGCCCGTGCGATCATCAAGGACGTCAACAAGCAGCTCGATCAGGACAAGGTGGTCTGGGACCGGATGCGGTACGAGCCCAACCCGATCATCTGTGATGGGGATGGACCGATCCCGCATTTCCGGAAATTTTACTCGCGCTTTTACGCGGCGGGTGACGGGGCTCCTGCATCGCAACGGGCCGCTGGTTGAGGTGGTGGCGAGCAGGCGCCAGGTGCTCATGGGCGCCACTGCGGCCTTTGCCGCGACTGTTGCCGGAGGAGCAAGGGCAATGAGCCAGACCGGAGATGAAGTGCTGTTGTCGACGCACGATGCGATGGGTCTGGCGGACCTTGTCCGGCGGCGCGAGGTGTCGGCGGGCGAGTTGCTCGACATGGCGATTGCGCGGACCGAACGGCTCAACCCGCGCTTCAACTTCATGGCGCAGCGGCTGGACGAGCGCGCACGCGCGGCGGTGGCCCGTGGGCTGCCAGACGGGCCATTCACCGGGGTGCCCTGGCTGCTCAAGGATCTGAACACGCATATTGCCGGTGAATTGAGTGAAGGTGGGAGCCGTTTCTATCGCGGCAACCGGGCCAGCGTGACGTCTGAACTTGTCCAGCGATACGAGCGGGCTGGCTTTGTCATCTTTGGGAAGACAACGACGCCCGAGTTCGGCCTGACAGGTACGACCGAGAACAAGCTCAACGGCGACACGCGCAATCCTTGGAATCCTGCCCATATTGCTGGTGGTTCTTCGGGCGGCGCGGCGGCTGCAGTGGCAGCTGGCGTGTTGCCAGCGGCCCATGCGACTGACGGTGGCGGATCAATCCGGCTGCCGGCGTCCTGCTGCGGTCTGTTCGGCCTCAAACCAAGCCGCGGGCGGATACCGATGGGCCCGCTGCGCACTGAGGGCTGGGGCGGTATGTCTTCCCACCACGCCGTTACCCGGTCGGTTCGGGATTCGGCGGCGATAATGGATGCGACCCATGGGGTCGAACCGGGGTCGCGCTATGGTGCACCAGCACCGGCTGAAGGATTCCTTGCGGCGACACAGAGCGATCCGCGCCCGTTGCGCATCGCCCTGATGCTGACGCCGCCTGCTGGCAGCCCGGTCGACCCGCAGTGCATCGAGGCCGCGCGCGAGACAGCGCGGTTGTGCGAGAGTCTGGGTCACCATGTCGAGGACGCTGCTCCTGTGCTGGATGCCGCTGCGCTGGGGCAGGCCAGTTTCGCCATCATGGCTCCGGGGATTGCCGCTGACATTGATGATCGGGCGGCTTCATTGGGCATAACGCCCGGTCCCGATGTTCTGGAGCCGATGACCCTGGCTTTCGCCGAATATGGTAGGCGTTTCAGCGCGATGGATATGGCCCGGGCAAATAATGTGTTTCAGGCGGCGGCGGTGACAGTGGCGCAGTTCATGGAGAGGTTCGATCTGATTCTCTCGCCAACACTCGCTTCGCCGCCTCTTGAACTGGGGCGGATCAACCTGACGCCGGATTGTGATTTTGCCGAATGGGGCCGGCGGACAGGCATGTTCACTCCCTTTACGCAAATGGCCAACTGGTCAGGGCAACCGTCTATGTCGGTGCCGCTGGCCATGTCTGCACAGGGTCTGCCGATCGGCAGCATGTTCACCGGTCGCTACGGCGACGAAGCAACGCTGTTTGCGCTGGCGGCGCAACTGGAACGGGCAGCGCCCTGGGCGGATCGGCAGCCACCGGAATTTGATTGAGGATGAATGTCCGGACACGGGCAGGGTTTGGAGAGAATGATGCGCGGCTTGAAAGGCAAAGTGGCAATTGTGGCGGGTGGAGCCCGGGGTATCGGCGCCGCCACGGCTCGGCGGTTGGCGGAAGAAGGTGCCCATGTCGTCGTTGGCGACTTGCTCATCGAACAGGCGCAGGAGGTTGCGGCTGACATTGTCGCCAAGGGCGGCAAGGCGATTGCGTTTGCGCTTGATGGGACGAAGGCTGCATCCCAAGCCGCGATCGTCAAGCTGGCGCTGGATACCTATGGCAAGCTCGACATTTATCACAGCAATCTGGCGGGTGGCACCGAGGGTGACATAGACGCGCTCAATTGCCCGGAAGAGGTGCTCGACCGCAGCTTTGCCATCAACACCAAGAGCCATTTCCTGGCGACGCAGGCGGCGCTGCCCGCCATGCTGGAGAATGGCGGTGGGGCGATGATCTACACCTCTTCGGGCGCCGCCGCTGCCGGCAATCCCTGGCAGGTTGCCTATCCGATGACCAAGAATGCGGTCCATGCGCTGGCGCGCCATGTGGCCCAAAAATGGGGCAAGAAGGGCATCAGGTCGAATGTTATCTGTCCGGGACTTGTCCTGACAGAGGCCGCGCAAATGCACTTGACCGATGAGTATCGCGAGCAGGGTCTCAAGGCCATTCCGCATACCCGCCTCGGCAAGTCAGAAGATATCGCAGCGGCTGTGACTTTCCTCGCCTCCGACGATGGCGAATGGGTCAATGGGCAGGTCTGGCACGTCAATGGCGGGACGATCAAACGTGACTGATGCCCAACCGGCGCAGCGCCTCAGCAATCCGTGGGTGGTTCTGTTCACCCTGTTGGTCGTGTCCATCTTCAACTTTGCCGACCGCTATCTGATCACGGGCCTGATTGGCGACATCAAGGCAGAGTTCAATGTCGATGATGGCTATATGGGCCTTTTGATCGGTCCCGCCTTTGTTGTTCTCTATGTGGTTGCGGGGGTGCCGATCGCCCGGCTGGCCGACAAGTCATCGCGCGTAAAGATCATCGCCGCAGGCTGCGTCATGTGGAGCGCTTGCACTTTGGCGACCGGTTTTGCGACCGGGCCGGTCACACTCGCGCTGGCTCGTGTTGGTGTCGGCATCGGGGAAGCCGCCTTTGCCGCGCCAGCCTATTCCTTGCTGGCCGATTATTTCCGCCCTGAACGGCGGGGCATGGCCTACGCCATTCTGGGCCTTGCAACCTATTTCGGCCAAATTGCGGGTCAAGCCGGCGGCCCTGCTTTGGGTGCCGCCTTTGGCTGGCATGCGGCCTTTTGGATAATGGGTGCGCCAGGCATATTGCTCGGACTGCTCGTCGTCATGCTGATCCGCGAACCCCAGCGCGCGACCTCCGGGCCTTCGGCTGTCGTGCAGATACCCTTCATGACCATTGTCCAACGGTTGAAGGCGACACCGGCCTATCTGTTGATGATGGGATCCATGGGCATGGGCACCTTGTCCGGCGTTGCATTCGGTTTCTGGGGCCCCGAACTGTTCTCGCGTGTTTATGCGATGGATCCCGTACAGGCCAAATCCGCCTTCGCGATCAGCTTTGGCTTGTCCGGCATGGCGGGCATGCTGTGTTTCGGTTTCCTCGCGGATCGATTGTCGCAGCGTGACAAGGTGTGGCCTTTGCGCTTGTCCGGTATCGCCTTGGCATGTGCCACGACCATGATCCTGTTCGCCACTTGGTCGGACAGTTTCCGCATCGCCTTGCTGTTCGCTGTCCCTGCCGGTTTGCTGGGCGGCGGCTGGTCGGTCGGATTTATGGCGATGCTGCAGTATCTCTTGCCGGTTCAGTTCAGGGCAAGCGCGACCGCCCTGTTCCTCGCTGTTACCACTCTCCTTGGATTTTTCCTTGGGCCTTGGCTAGCCGGGGAAATAAGCTCCCAGCTCGGCAATGGCGGTGATGCCCTGCGCATTGGCTTGTCCTGCATCATGCCGGTCGGCTTTCTGGGCGGCTGGTTGGCCTTGCTGGCTTCGAGGCGGATTGAAAGGGACCGTCTGGCTCTGGCGGATGAATGAAGAAAATCGCATGATTTTTTGGCTTTAGCATGCGCTTGGGTGCGCAAAGGCCAGATGAATTGCCTAATCAAGCGCGATATGCGAATTCTGTTCCGTCCCGATCTGGCGGGCATGGCTTGACCGTCTGCGGTTATTTCGACCAAGGCGAGGCGAGTCCTGCCGCGTTGAGGCTGCCTGTAGCGGCTTCAAAGTCTGGTAAAAGGGCAATGAGGGGCAAGACGCCAGCATGAGTGACGATTTTACCGTTGACGAGATTGACCGCGCCATCGTGGCCGAGTTGCGCAAAAATGGGAGGGCGACCAACCAGCAGATTGCCAATCAGTTGGGCCTTACGGCAGCGACCGTCTCGACCCGTATCCGGCGTATGGAAGATGCCGACAAGCTTCGTGTTGTTGCTGTCTCCGACTTCTCGGCGCACGGATACAATGTGCTGATGGAACTCGCGATCGAGGTTGACGGTCGGCCCGCATCAAAGGTCGCGGCGGAACTGGCCGAATTTCCGGAATGTTTTGCCGCCCATCTGGTGACCGGCCGTTATGACATCGACCTGTTGGTGGTATTGCGCGATTTCAGCGAACTGCCCGACCTGATCCTCGACAAATTTTCCAAGGTGAAGGGTGTCCGATCCATGACCCCCGGCATAGTCGTCGATGTGGTGAAATATCAATTTGACGTGGCGCCGATTGACTCCAGGGGGATCGCATGAGCGCACCGGTACTGGATGACCTCGACCGTCAGTTGATCGAGATATTGGCACGTGACGCCCGCGTATCCAATCGCAAGATTGCTGTGGACCTGGGGGTAACCGAAGGTACAGTCCGCGGTCGCATCAAGCGGCTTCAGCAGGATCGCCTGATTTCCTTTACCGCGATCACAGACTTCGGGCTTGCCGATGACTCGCGCCTGGCCTTCATCGGTGTTCAGGCCGATGTTGACAATGTCCGCGAAATAGCTCGCCAGATCGGGGAACTGCCGACCGTCAATGCCGTGATGGTCATCATGGGACGGTTCAATATCCTGGCCTTTTGCCTGTTCAGCAGTCTTGACGGGTTGCTGGAGATTGCGTCCGAACAGATATTGGCGATCCCCGGCGTGCATCACGTCGAAACCTCGATCGCGGTCAAGACGATCAAATATAATGCCAGAGTCGTGCGGATTACCGAGACGGACCTCGTTGAAGACGATTGATTGCGTAGCTTGATTTTTGCTTGGTTACGCAACATCATCTGAAATATGGATTTGGATGCCGTATTTCGCAAACATCTTGCGTTAAGCCTACGCTATTGCTAGTCCTTGACTCGACCAATGAAGGGGAGAGTCAATGGCGACGACAGCAGACTATGGGCTAGGCGAATTCACCTATCCGCGCGGCTGGTTCATGATCGGCCAGTCCGCCGACGCGACGCGCACGCCCGTGGGCGTCCGTTATTTCGGCGAAGACATGGTGCTGTATCGCGGTGACAGCGGCCGGGTGTTCCTGATGGAAGCCTATTGCCCGCACATGGGCACCCATCTCGCCAACAATACGACATCCTATGTCATAAAGGATGGCACCCATGTTGAGGGCGACAATATTCGTTGCCCCTATCATGGCTGGCGCTTCGGGCCGGATGGCCGTTGCAACCAGATCCCCTATTCGCCAGTGGCGCCGCCCAAGGCGGCGGCGATCAAGTCTTGGCCGGTGACCGAGCGTGCGGGCTGCCTGTGGATCTGGTATGACCCCGAAGGGCAGGAAGCCGATTATGACCTTCCTCCGTTTGAACAGTGGGACACGCCGCACTGGGTGAACTGGAACATCCGTATGCTCGGCGAGTTGGCCTGCCATCCGCAAGAAGTGGTCGACAATATGTGCGACAAGGCGCACCTCGAACCGGTCCATGGTTCGATCGACATGGTCCATTTCCACAATGAGTTCGACAACCATGTCTGCCGCCAGGTGTTGGCCGCCGGGCACAAGACGCTTGCTGCTGAAGGCGGCGCGGTGATGACCAACGATACCTGGTACACCGGTCCGGGCATTCTCCAGTCGGTGATGGTTGGTGAAAATCCCTCCCACATGCTGATCGCGCACACGCCGATCGACGATGGCGTGGTCAAGGTGTGGTATGGCCTGTTCGTCAAGGTGGCCAACGCCACTCCTGACGAGACCGATATTGCCACCGCGCGCGCCTATGAAGACGCAGGTGTTGATGCTTTTGCCCAGGACTTTGAGATCTGGTCGAACAAGCGGCCGTGCATCAACCCGATGATGGTGCGCGGCGACGGGCCGTTCGACAAGGTCCGTATCTGGTACCGGCAATTCTATAACCCCCGGTCCGAGGCAGCGAGCTATCAGACTCGAGTCAATGGCAGCTATGTGACCCGCGGGACAAAGGAATCGCCTTGGGATTCCGCCGCTTGATTGCCTGATCCGGTCCCGCCCCCATCTCTCCGGGGCGTCAATCCGGCAGGCCAGAAGGGCGCAACGGCGATCGCCGCTGCGCCCTTCCTTTTGCCTTGGGTCCAGCCCGCCTCAGGTCGCGGTGGCGCCGCCGTCGACGACCAGCGGATGGCCGGTGACAAAGCTCGCCTGATCCGAACAGAGCCACAGCACGGCAGCCGCAATTTCCTCGGCCTGTCCCATGCGGCCCATCGGCGTCATGCTGTCGAGCAGCTTGCGCATCTCCGGGTTGGCGGCAAGCGGCGCTGTCATCGGCGTTTCGATAACACCGGGACATACCGCATTGACCCGCACGCCTGCCTTGGCCCAGCGCAGCGCGCCGTGGCGGGTCAGACCGATCACGCCATGTTTGGTCGCGGTGTAGCCGGGCTGTGCGCCATTGCCGACGAGGCCGTTGATCGAAGAGGTGTTGACGATGGCGCCCTTGCCCTGGGCGATCATCACCTCAGCCTCGGCGCGCATGCAATACATAACCCCGCTGAGGTTGACCGACAGGCTGAGATCCCAGACATCGTCCTGATACTCATCCTTGCCCATATTGTTGATGCCAGCATTGTTGTGGGCGAAATCGAGCCGGCCAAAGTCGGCAACCGCCGCCTGCACCAGCGCGGTGACGGCGGCGCTGTCGGCAACATTGCAGGGATGGGCACTAGCCCGGCCACCGGCGGCGGCAATCAGTGCGACGGTTTCCTCACAGCCGGCGGCGTTGACGTCCGAGACGACCACTGAGGCGCCCGAGGCGGCAAAGGCAAGGGCCGTGGCGCGGCCGATTCCGCCACCTGCGCCGGTTACCAGCGCCACCTTGCCGTCAAAGTCGTATTTCATCGCCACCTCTCCTTGAATTGCGTAAAAAATACCATAGAAGATAACGCAAATGCCGGTCAACCGGCGTTCCGAAAAAGGAAACTCGAATGACGGCCAGCCTTTTCTCTCCTGTGTCCCTTGGCGGGCTGGCCTTGTCAAACCGCATCATCATGGCGCCGATGACGCGCGACCGCGCCGGGCCCGGCGATGTGCCGACGCCGCTGATGGTCGAATATTACCGTCAGCGGGCGAGCGCCGGGCTGATCATCAGCGAAGGCGTGCAGCCGTCGCCCGAGGGCAAGGGCTACTGGCGCACGCCGGGCATTCACAGCCCCGAACAGATTGCCGGCTGGCGGCAGGTGAGCGACGCGGTGCACGCATGTGGCGGAAAAATCGTCATGCAGCTGATGCACTGCGGCCGGGTGGTGGTGGCCGCCAATCGCGGATTTGAGGCGCGGGTGATCGCCCCCTCTGCTATTGCCTGTCCGACGCCGGTGCCGGGCCCCGATGGTGTTCCGGTGGACACCGCGCAGCCCGAGGCGATTGGCGCGAGCGACATCCCTGCGCTGATCGAGGACTATGCCACCGCCGCCCGCAACGCCATTGCGGCGGGCATGGACGGGGTCGAGCTGCACTGCGCCAGCGGTTACCTGATCAATCAGTTCCTCAACCCGGCGAGCAATGCGCGGGAGGATGAATGGGGCGGCAGCGCGCAAAACCGCATCCGCTTCCCCGTCGCGGTGCTGCGCGCACTGGCCGAAGCGATAGGCGGCGAGCGGGTGGGTTTCCGTATCTCCCCCGGCAATCCCTATAATGGCATGGACCCGGCCGAACCGGAGGCGACCTTTGGCCCCTTTGTGAAGGCGGCGGACGGGATCGGCCTCGCCTATTGCCATGTCGTGGACATGGGCCTGGCCGATCTCGATACGCTCGCCATGCTGCGCGCCAACTGGTCGGGGCCGATCATCGCCAACAACAACCTCAAGGCTGAGAGCGGTGCCGCGCTGATCGACGCGGGGAAAGCCGAGGCGGTCAGTTTTGGCCGCGCATTCATCGCCAACCCCGACCTGGTAGAGCGCATCGCGGCAGGAGCGCCGCTGGCGCGGGTGGACTTTGCCCATGTCTATACCGGTGAGGAAAAGGGCTACACCGACTATCCGGCGATGGATGCTGCCTGATCCACTTTTGCTTTTTGCCGCCTCGGCGCCCGACGCATGCCGGGTCGCCAAGGGGATGAGTTACCCCACCGCCGTCAGTTTCGGCTGTTCGCCGTCGCTGGCGCTGTCGGCATAATAGCGGCTGTACCAGCGGCGGAACTGGGGGATGGGACCATCGCCTTCGCAGATGATCGGATTGCGTTCAAAGCGCATCCGGTCCCAGATCACCTTGTCCTGATCGAGCTGTTTGCAAATGTCGCGGATCAGCGCCTTGGCGAGGCCGGCACCGGGTCCTTCGGCCTGGGCACGTGGCTGGGTGAAGCAATAGCGGACGCGCAGCACATCCTCCGAAACCGGCGTCAGGCTGGCGACGAGGAGGGTTTCCGAGATGCCGGAAAAGCGCGTCCAGCTTTGCCCCGGGCCCATGGTGTCATAGCTGATAAGGCCATCGACCATGCCGTTGGGCGTGCCCATCTGGGCCTTCACATCGGCTCCGCGGCCCCAATCGCCCCAGCGCAATTCGGCCTCGGGGACATTGGCGGTGCCGTGGATATATTTGAAATGGGCAACGTCGACGCCATTTTCGGCCATGTTCTGGATGCTGCCATAGACCAGCCATTCGTGCATTTCATACGGCGTCCAGTCGGGATTGCCGACCTCGTCATGGACGACGACATCCCACATCGGGCCGACGGCGGGGTCGGGGTGATACCATGTCCAGATCCAGCCATTGGCCTCTGTCACTGCCCATGTGCGCATGCATTTGCGCTTCACCTGCGGCGGGATCGACTTCGCATAGGGGATGTCCCTGACCACACCTTCCTCGCCGTCATAGCGCCAGGCGTGGAACGGGCATTCGAGCAGATTGCCATGCACCTTGCCGCCATGGCCCATGTGCGCGCCGAGATGCTTGCACCAGGCGTCCATGATGCGGACCTGGCCATCCTCGCCGCGCCAGATGGCGAGATCTTTGTCGAAATAGCGTAGCGGTTTGGCCTCGCCGACGGCAACGAAATCAGCCAGCTCAATGGCATACCAGCCAAAGGGGAAGCCGATGTCGAGCCCACGTTCGGCAATCGAGGGGCGGTCATCAAGCGGGGCAACGCGCCAGTCGACCAATTCCTGTCCGCGCAGTTTCTCAAGGATCTGCCAGACGGCGACAGGAGGTGTGCGAGCGTCATTGGCGGTGGTGGCGGTCATCATCTCTCTCCGGCTTTTGGGATGCGCCCTTCTCACCCGCCCGAGCCGGCACAACATTGACCGGAGTCAAATTTCGACCGACATATGCGTAAATATAGCGATATAATATAACGCATATTGCGATAACAACGGGTTGCAACCGTCGTCATGCGAACAATAGCCGGCTAAAGTGTGACGATTCATGTTGACCGCCAAGATGCGCTTGCCCATGGTGCCCGGCATAGCGAAAAGCGGAGAGAAGCGCATGTCACAGGCAGGTCCCGGCCATGTCCACGCGGGGAGTGGGTGCTGATGGCGGCCCGGTTTGACCATTTGTTGTCGGCGGGCCGGATAGGATCGCTCGACATTCGCAACCGCATCCTCGTCACCGCGATGGGCGTCAGCCTGTCGGAGGCGGACGGGCATGTTGGCGAGCGGCTGATCGCCTATCATGAGGAACAGGCCAAGGGCGGTGCCGGGCTGATCATCTCTGGCGTGTCGGGCGTGGCCTGGCCGACGGGGGCTGTGCAGCCCAACCAGACAGCAATTTCGGACGACCGCTTCTTGCCCGGCCTGACGGCGTTGACCCAGCGGGTGCATGCGCATGGCGCCAAGATTGCCGCGCAACTGCATCATGGCGGCCTCGTTGCGGGCTATTCGTCGGACGCTTTTGACGAGGAGTTGTGGGTGCCTTGCTACCCGCAGCCGATGCAAGGGGACTTTGCCAGCTATTTCCTGCCCGAGGAATTGGCCGGGATGGCCGGGCGCAAGATGCCCAAGCTCAAGGTGCTCGACGAAAGCGACATCGCGCTGGTCGTCGGACAGTTCGGCGCGGCAGCGGGCCGGGCCAAGCGTGCGGGCTTTGACGCGATCGAGATCCACAGCGGGCATGGATACCTGTTGTCCTCCTTCATCTCGCCGAAGACCAACACGCGGACCGACCGTTATGGCGGGTCGCTGGAGAACCGGCTGCGCATCCTGTTGGAGGTGATTGCCGCTGTGCGCGCCGAGGTCGGTCCGGACTTCCCGGTCTGGTGCAAGCTCGACTCACGCGAAGAAGGCAAGGAGGGCGGCATCAGCCTTGAGGACTGCATCGCCGCGGCGAAGATGGTCGAGGCTGCCGGTGTTCAGGCGATAACAGTGACGGCCTATCATGATGTCGGGCAGGGCAAGCTGCATTCGGCGTCGAACATCCCGCACGACCCCGAGGCGAATATTCCGGCGGCGGCAGCGGTAAAGGCGGCGGTGACGTTGCCGGTCATTGCCTCTGGCCGGGTCGAGGCGGAAGCCGCCGACCGGCACATTGCGGCAGGCCAATATGACTTCCTCGCCATGGGGCGCAAATTGCTCGCCGACCCGGCGCTGCCCGCCAAGCTGGCGTCGGGCAAGGCGGACGAGGTTCGCCCCTGCATCTATTGCTACACTTGCGTCAGCACCGCTTATGTCCGCGAACCGCTGCGCTGCGCGGTCAACCCGGCGACGGGGTTTGAGTGCGAGGGCAAGGCGCTGGCCGGGGGCAAACGCTATGCCGTGATCGGTGGCGGGCCGGGTGGCATGGAGGCGGCCTGTCGGCTGGCCGAAGCGGGCAATCAGGTGACGCTGATCGAGAAAGGGCGGCGGCTGGGCGGCACTCTGCGCTTTGCCAGCCTTGCCTATCCCGCCAATGAGCGCCTGCTCGACTGGCTGATTGACCGGACCGGGCGTGCGGGTGTGACGGTGCGCCTCGATACCGAGGCAACGCCTGATCTGCTGCGCTCGCTGAACGTCGATGCGGTGGTGGTGGCGACGGGCGCACGGCGGGACATGCCGGAACTGAACGGCGGCGATCTGCCCCATGTCCTGAGCGGTGATGACATGCGCCGGCTGATGCTGGGCGAAAGCTCTGACGAATTGAAGCGCAAGACGGGGTTATTCACTCGGTTGGCGACCAAGGTAGGCGCGGCGACGGGCGCGACCGCCAACCTCGATCTGGTGCGCGCCGCGACCAGGGCGTGGATGCCGCTGGGTCAGAATATCGTCATCATCGGCGGCGAACTGGTCGGCATCGAGCTGGCGGAATTCCTCCACGAGCGCGGCCGCCATGTGACGGTGATCGAGCCGGGGCCGGGCCTCGGCAAGGGGCTGCTGCTCGTGCGCCGGATGCGCATCCTCGCCGAACTGAAAGAGCATGGCGTGCCGATGCATGCGGGGGTGAGCGACATCGCGATCAGCGACAAGGTGGTCAGCTGGACCAACCGCGCAGGCGAGGCGGCAACTGCTGCTGCGGATCATGTCATCGTGGCGATGGGCGCGGTGGGTGACACGGAATTGGCCGATAGCCTCAAGGCCGATGGCTTCCGGGTCGAGACGGTCGGCGACTGTACCGGTGTGACCTATATCGAGGGCGCCATTCGCGGCGGCGCCGAGGCGGCGGAGCGTCTCGCAGGCTGAGCCTGCTGCCCTTTCCGGGGCTCATTTTCCAGTCTGGCCCGAAAAGGCGAGCAGCGGCCGGTTCCTGATGGGACGGGCGGGTGTCCGCCTCGCTGTTCGTGCGGCCACCTGCGGCGCGGTGCAAAAGGAAGGGGCGGCTTGCAAGTCCTGCAAGCCGCCCCTGTTGATGTTAGCGATTGATCAGACTCAGAAGGTGATACCGAGCGTAATGCCATAGGTCCGCGGATCAGCATAATAGCCGCCGGCATAGCCGAGCTGACCAAAGTCGATGCCGCGGACAAAGTCATGCGAGTTGGTCAAGTTCTTGCCCCACAGGCGGACTTCGCCTTCCGCGCCACCCGACAGCGGGATGCGATCAATGGTGATCTGGGCGTCAATCAGATTCCGGTTATCGCCCTTCAGCAGCTCATTGAACGGTGTCGAGATGGTGTTGGAGAAGCTGTATTTGCCGTCTTCATAAGTGTAGCCGATGCGGGCCGTCAGGCGGGCATCGCCCCAGTTGAGCGGGACGTTGGCATTCAGCGCGACATTGGCGGTGAACGGCGAGGTGTAGCCCGGCGTGATCACCGACGCGATGTTGACCGGCGGAGCCCCGGCAGTCGTCGACTGACCGGCAAGGAACTCCTTATATTCGATATCGACATAACCAAGCGTGCCGTCGATCGAGAAGTTGGGCGACAGGACAGCCTGCGCTTCGACTTCAAAGCCGGTGTAGGTCACCTTGCCGGCGTTACCGACACGGCTGGCGAAGGTGCCGGCCGGTGCGTTGGTCAGCGGGATGTTGACCGCGAGATCGGTATATTCGTTGTAATAGCCTGCGACATTAAGCCGCAGACGACGGTCAAACAGTTCGGTTTTCAGGCCAACTTCGTAGGAAATGACGCTTTCCTCGTCAAAGTTGGGAATGATTGCCGTGCCGGTGATGACCGGGTCCTGGGCATTGAAGCCACCCGAACGATAGCCGGTGGCAACACGTGCGTAGCTGGTGATGCCGTCCGCGATGTCATAGCCCAGCATCAGGTTCCAGGTGAACTTGCTGAAGTCAGCCGAACCCGTTTCCGGTGTGACAAGCGCTGTCGCACCGTTCTGGGTGCGGACCATGCTCTTGCTGTCCCAGCTGTAACGGCCACCGGCCGTCAAGCGCAGGCCGCTGTCACGACCACCCGGATAGAAGGTGACCTGGCTGTAGAGAGCGGTCGATTCCGCTTCGGCTGAATAGCGCAGTGTGGCAAGCGTCTGCACCAGGCGATAGCGCGCCGGGTTGGCGGCGACGAACGACGGGCCAAGCGGACCGAAGTTGCCGAGGAAGATATTGTTGGTGTCGAGAACGAAGCCGCTGTTCTGCGGATTGACCTCGGAACCCTTCTCCCAGAAGTAGAACCCGCCGACGACCCAGTCGAGATTGTCGGTGTCACCGGAAAATTCGATTTCCTGGCTGAACTGGCGGTGGCGACGCTGGTTGTTGGTATCAAACAGGTTTTGCGACACGGTCGGCACCGGCGCGGCCGCGATGAGCGGACGGGCAGCGGCCGGGATAGTCGGGATGAACTGGAGCAGGCTGGCCGGCATGCCGTTGAACAGCGACGCCTGGCTGAAGGCCGGGCCAGTGAAGCGGCCAATGCCGTCCAGGTCCGAATTGCTTTCATTGCGCCAATGGCGATACCCGGTCGTCAGCTTGACGGAAAAGGCATCGAAGTCATTTTCGATCTGGAGGTTGTGGCCCCAGGTCTTGTCAGACGAGAAGCCGAGGATGTCGTTGCAGACCGTTTCGCGATAAACGCGGGTCGGGGCGGCAAGGGCGGCGCAGGCCGGATTGGCGAAGGCAACACCTGCCAGATATTGCTGGACCGGCGCCTGCTGGGTGACGACGAGCGACTGTCCGTCAACCACCGCCGGCGGACGAACAGTGCCGTTGGCAACATTGGTGAGCTGGAACGCATTCGGTGAGGATTCCAGAAGCGTCCAGTCGAAGATATACTGGATGCTGCCCGAACTGCCGATTGGCGCACGGGCGGCGATGCGGAAGGAATCGGTGTTGCGGGCGCCGGGATCGCGGCTGTCGGACGGTTGGTTGATATTGTCGACGATGCCGTTGCGCTGGCGATGCGAGAAGGAGAAGCTTGTCGAAATGCCGGCGAACTCACCCGGGTCGAGCGTGACGCGGGCGTTCCAAGCGCCGAAATTGCCATAGCCGACCTGGCCACGCAGGCGGAAATCGCTCGACGGGGCGCGGCTGATGAAGGCGATGGCGCCGCCGGTCGTGTTGCGGCCGAACAACGTACCCTGCGGACCACGCAGGACTTCAACACGCTCGATGTCCATGACATCGAGGCCACTGGCACCCGAACGGCCGATGTAGACGCCGTCGATGTACAGGCCGTTCGACGTGTCGAGGCCAAAGGTTTCCGACGCGGGCGTCGGAATGCCGCGGATGGAGATGACAGCGGCGGCGCCGCTGGTCGTG
The DNA here is from genome assembly GCF_012979535.1 of Sphingomonas lacunae. Classification (NCBI taxonomy): domain Bacteria; kingdom Pseudomonadati; phylum Pseudomonadota; class Alphaproteobacteria; order Sphingomonadales; family Sphingomonadaceae; genus Sphingomonas; species Sphingomonas lacunae. The sequence continues at coordinate 387,877 of NZ_CP053015.1, read as the reverse complement.
CCTTGGGTAATGGTGACGTTGGGAGCGAGGCCGCTGAGGTCGCGGGCATCGTTGACGCCCAGTCGATCGACCTTGTCGGCGCTGATAGCGCTGATCGCGAGCGGCACATCCTGGAGATTCTGTTCGCGCTTTTGCGCGGTGACGACAATGTCTTCCAGGCCGCTGTCATTGGCGGCATCGGCTTCCTGCGCCGCGGCCGGGGCCGCGAGCGCCATGAGGCTCGAACCCAACAGCAAGGTGACGACGGAATGTGAGCGATTGATTCGTTGCATAGGAACTCCCCCCTGAAGGTTGGCAGCTTATCGCGCTGATTAAGGCTAGAATGCATAAATGCGTAGCAAAGGTCAATTGGAAATACGCATATGAGGGTAAAACGGCGTGTGTTCCGACTATGTCGCCCGGATGACCAGCGGATTGGTGCGCAAAACCGGACCTTCTGGCATGGCGATAGTGAATGCCGGTGGGCCCAGTCTTGTCGTCGGTCCGGGGTTGCGCAGGGCCCGGTCCGTGACAAAGGGACGTGTCACCCCATTTTGCCACTCGCGCCGCGAGTCCCGCGGACCAGTGCAACAAAGGGTCGCTGAGTGAGAGGGTTTCGATGGGGGATGGTGCCGCTTACAGGACTCGAACCTGTGACCCCCGCATTACGAATGCGATGCTCTACCAACTGAGCTAAAGCGGCGATGGCCGGGCCTGTATCAGCGTCGGCTGGGCAACACAAGCGCCCGTTTCATGCGGTTGCTTTGCATTCCGGTTGGTCAATCATGGCCGCGAGGGTCAGGGCAATCTGGTCGAGTGTGGCGTCCGCGCTCCACATCGGGTGATGGCGGCTCTGGTCGGCCAACTCGGTTTCGCGGGCGGCGAGGATGGCGCCTATCGCGGCGCCCATAAACAGCAGGCGCTGGTTCATCGTGCGTGGCGGGATGCCGGGGAGCAGGCGACGACAATGGTCGAGGCAACGCTGGTAACCGCGATTCCAGCGCCCGCGCACCGCATCCTCGAACAGGGCGCGATTGACCAGCTGGACCCCAGCCAAAAAGCGGTTGTACCATTCCCTTCCAGTCGGCGGGTCATGGTCCAGCGAGGTGCGGACAAGGCCGTTCATCACCTCTTCGATACTGCGCGGGCCACCGGCTGCTTCTGCGGCATCAAGCCAGGCGTTGCGAGCGGCGTCGATCCGTGCCGCGCCATCGACAATCAGCTCGCGGATCAGCGCTTCCTTGCTGCCAAAATGATAGGTGACGGCGGCATGGTTTTTCTGTCCGGCCGCTTCGGCAATCTGGCGTACCGTGACCGCATTGATGCCCGATTGCGCGAACAGTCGCAGCGCGACGGCCTTCATCGCTTCGGCAGCGGCGGACCGCGTCTGACCGGAGTCGGCAGGGGCAGCAAGCAGAACCATGACGCAGGAATGGCATTGACAAGCCCGACGGTCAATTCGATTATCCATTTGGATAAGGCGAGAGACTCAACAGAACGGGAACGGCTGGCGATGCGTGACGATACCGATTTCACGGGCAAGAAGGTGTTGGTGGTTGGCGGATCGAGCGGCATTGGCAATGGCGTAGCCCATGCTTTCCGCGAGCGCGGTGCGGCCGTGCATGTCTGGGGCACGCGGGCACGGGTTGAGGAGTATGACCCGGCCGAAGGCTCTGACATGGCCGGCCTTGGCTATGATTGTGTTGATGTGGGTGACCCCGACGCGATCGACGCCGCGCCCGTTCCGTTCGGAGGCGCGCTCGACGTGCTGATCCTGTGTCAGGGGACGGTGGTCTATCGCCGCGGTGAGTTTGAACGGCCCGGTTGGGACAAGGTGATGGCGGTGAACCTCGACAGCCTGATGCATGCGGGTCGCAAGTTTCACGGCGCACTGGCGTCGGCGCGCGGCAGCCTCATCATCGTCAGCTCGATTGCGGGGCTGAAGGCCAACATTGGCAATCCGGCCTATGCCGCTTCAAAGGCAGGGGCGATCAGCCTCACCAAAACGCTGGGCCAAGCCTGGGCACGAGACGGCATACGCGTCAATGGCCTCGCGCCTGGGCTGGTCGATACCAAGCTGACCAAGGTGACAACCGAGCATCCGGAAAGGCGTGCCGGGGCATTGGCGTCCATCCCGCAGGGCCGAATGGGCACGCCCGGCGACATGGCGGGCGCGGCGCTGTTCCTCGCCTCGCCGCTTGCCGCCTATGTCACCGGGCATACGCTCGTGGTGGACGGTGGGCTGTCGCTATGAGGCGAAACGCGGAAAATTTTCAGTACGGAGAGAGCAATGGATTTCGAGCATAGCGACAAGGTGAAGGGCCTGCTGGCGCAGATCGGCGCCTTCATGGACGAACATGTCTATCCCAATGAGCAGGCCTATCATGACTTTGTCACCGACCCCGCCAACCAGTGGCAGGAATGGCCCGGCATGGAGCCGCTCAAGGAAAAAGCCAGGGCGCTGGGCCTTTGGAACCTGTTCCTTCCGCATGAATATGGGGAATTTTCGCCCGGACTCACCAACCTTGAATATGCGCCGCTAGCGGAACTGATGGGCCGTGTGCCCTGGTCGAGCCAGGTGTTCAACTGTTCGGCGCCCGACACTGGCAATATGGAGGTGCTCGCCAAGTTCGGATCGCCCGAACAGCAGGAGAAATGGCTCAAGCCGCTGCTCGATGGCTCGATCCGCTCGGCCTATGTGATGACCGAACCGCAGGTCGCCTCGTCGGATGCCACCAACCTCGAACTGTCGATCACGCCCGATGGCGACCATTATGTGCTCAACGGGCGCAAATGGTGGATTTCGAACGCTATGCACCCGCGCTGTACTATCTGGATCGTGATGGGCAAGACCGACTTTGATGCGCCCCGCCATGCCCAGCATTCGCAGATACTGGTCGAGCCCGACACGCCGGGCATTACCATCGTCCGCCACCTCACCGTGTTCGGCAGCCACAATTCGCCCGGCGGTGAATGTGAACTGAGGTTCGACAATGTGCGGGTCCCAAAGGAAAATCTCATCCTCGGTGAAGGGCGCGGCTTCGAGATTGCACAGGGCCGCCTCGGGCCGGGCCGCATCCACCACTGCATGCGCTCGATCGGTCAGGCGCAGCGCGCGCTGGAGATCATGGCGCGGCGGGCCGACAGCCGCGTCGCCTTTGGCAAGAAGCTGGCCGACCAGTCGAGCATCCGGCAGGATGTTGCCAAGAGCTTTTGCGAGATCGAAATGTCGCGCCTGCTGACCCTCAAGGCGGCTGACGCGATGGACCGCTATGGCAACAAGGTGGCCAAGGATCTGATCGCCGCGATCAAGGTGGTGGCACCGCAAATGGCACAGACTGTCTGTGACCGGGCGATCCAGGTGCATGGCGGTATGGGCGTGTCCGACGACACGCCGATCGCCCGCTTCTTCACGCTCAACCGCTTTGTCCGCATCGCCGACGGCCCCGACGAGGTGCATATGAGCCAGCTCGGCAAGCAGAAGATCAAGGAATATGCCGCGATGAACGAGCGGTAAGTCACGCGTCTCCCTTTCTCGCCAGCGGGAGAGGGAGACAGGGGGAGCCCACCATGCCCGAAGCCATCATTGACCCCGATCTGCCGATCATCGATCCGCACCATCATCTGTGGGACTGGCGGTCCCGCATTCCGCATCTGCCGCCGCAGACGCATCCGTTCGAGGCGATCCTGCGCCAGTCGCCGCGCTATCTGCTCGACGAGCTGCTGGCGGACGCCGGGGCCGGGCACAATGTGGTCGGCACCGTCTATGTCCAGTGCGGCGCCTTCTACCGGGCTGAGGGACCGGAGGCGATGAAGCCGGTCGGGGAGACCGAGTTCGTCAACGGTGTCGCGGCGATGGCGGCGAGCGGCATCTATGGCGTCACCCGCGCCTGCGCCGGCATTGTCGGCCATGCTGATCTCGGCCTGGGTGATGCGGTGGCGGATGTTCTCGACGCGCATATCGCAGCAGGCGGCGGACGCTTTCGCGGCATCCGTCACATGATGGCGCATGATGATGATCCGGCGGTGCTGGGGCCGTTGGCGCACAGTGTCGCCGGTCTGTGCGCATCGCCTGCCGTTCATGCCGCGCTCCGCCATTTCGCCAGCCGCAACCTCTCGCTCGACCTGTGGGTGCTCGAACCACAGCTGCCCGAAGTCAGAGCGCTGGCAAAGGCCTTCCCCGATGTAGCGATGGTCATCGACCATGTCGGGACGCCGGTCGGCCTCGACCGCTACGCCGGACAGCGCGAGGAGCGTTTCACCACCTGGCGCGCAAGCATGGCCGCACTCGCCGAACTGGCCAATGTGCATGTGAAGCTCGGCGGTCTCGGCATGCCTTTCCCCGGCTTTGACGGCATGGGCCCCGATGTCCGCCCTTCATCCGAGACGCTGGCGACGGCATGGGCGCCCTATATCGAAAGCTGCATCGAACTGTTTGGCGTGGGTCGCTGCATGTTCGAAAGCAATTTCCCGGTTGACGGCTGGGCCTGTGATTATCCGACGCTGTGGAACGCATTCAAACGCATCGCGGCGGGCGCATCGGCGGACGAAAAGGCGGCGCTGTTCGCTGGCACGGCGGCGCGTTTCTATCGGTTGGAGGGGACGGCATGAAGGCCCTGCGTTACTATGGCGCGCGCGACATAAGACATGAGGCGATGGACGATCCCACCCTGCTGTCGGAGCGTGACGCGCTGGTGAAGATGACCGGCTGCTCGATTTGCGGGTCCGATCTCCACATCTATCATGGTCACGGCTTTTCCGAGGATGTCGGCTTTTGCGTCGGCCACGAGGCGGTCGGCGAAGTCGTCGAGGTCGGCCGGGGCGTCAGCCGGGTCAGGGTTGGCGACAAGGTGATGATGCCCGCCGCGGTCGGCTGTGGTGCCTGCCGCTCCTGCCTGTCGGGCGTGGTCAACACCTGCGAGAACCGGGGCGGCGGCTGCTATGGCCTCTCCGCCAATCTGCAAGGCGTGCAGGCCGAGGCATTCCGTGTCCCGGCGGCGGACATGAATGCGGTGCGCATTCCCGATGGCGTCAGCGAGGATCAGGCGCTGATGATGACCGACGCGCTCGCCACCGCCTGGTATGGCGCGCGCAATGCCGACATCAAACCGGGCAGCAGCGTCGCGGTGATCGGCCTTGGCCCGATTGGCCTGATGGCGGTCGACAGCGCCTTTGTCATGGGCGCGCATGTCGTCTATGCGATAGACCCGATTGCCGAACGGCGGGCGATGGCCGAACAGTCGGGCGCAATTACCCTCCACCCTGACGAGGCGCTGGAACGGATCAAGCAGGATACAAAGGGTTTCAAGCTCGACTGCGTCGTCGAAGTGGTCGGCAGCGACGCGACGGTCGATTTTGCGCTGCGGCTGGTGCGCTCACGCGGCACGGTGTCGGTCATCGGCGTCCAGCAATCGCGCCGCTTTGGCTTCCCGCTCGAACGCGCCTTTGCCGCCGGCCTCACCTTCCGTATCGGCACATGTTCAGTGCCCGAAGAGCTGCCCGCACTGTTCCCGTTGGTGCAGTCCGGGCGGCTGCGGCCCGAACGCTATATCAGCCACCGTCTGCCATTGAGCGCGGGGGAGGAAGCCTATCGCCTGTTTGACAGCCGGGAGGCCGGGGCGCTCAAGATGGTGCTCCACCCCGACTGAGCCGACCACCCGCCGGCCTGACATGTCCGGTCAGGCCGCCACCGCATCCTGCCGCCGTACCAGTCGGCCGGGCAGGGCGCCGCTGTGCTCGCCATGGCGATAGGTGACGATGCCTGACACGATGGTGGCGACATAGCCCTGCGCCGGCTGCTGCATCCGCTTGCCCCCGGCCGGCAGGTCATAGGCGATGGTCGGCACATCGAGCCTGAGCGATTCCAGGTCGATGACATTGATGTCGGCCTTCAGCCCCACCGCCAACCGTCCGCGATCCGCCAGCCCGACCAGCGCCGCCGCCTTGCTCGTCATCTCGGCAATCGCGGTGGGCAAGGGGATACGCTGCTCCTCGCGCGCATCACGCACCCAGCGTTGCAGATAATAGGTGGGGAAGCTGGCGTCGCAGATCAGGCCATAATGCGCCCCGCCATCGGCCAGCGCCATCAGCGTGTTGGGGTGGCCCAGCATCGTCCGCACCGCGTCGAGATTGCCCTCGCTGTAATTGGCGGCGGGGAGGTAGAACATCGCCTTGCCGTCTTTCGCCAGCAGCGCGTCATAGGCATAGTCGTCGAGCGACAGGCCAGCTGCCGCCGCCCGCGCCTCGACCCGGTCGTCGCGTGATGGCTCATAATTGGGCGTGTCATCCCAGGGGCAGGTCGCCCGGAACGCGCCGATCAGTTGCAGCGTCGTCGGGTTGCTGTCCTCGGGCTGCTCGCTCAGCAATTGCGCGCGGAACGCCGGATCGCGCATCCGCTCCACGCGCTCTGCGAGCGGCAGATGGGCAATCGTCTTGTAGCTGGGGTGGCTGCTGAAATGATGGAGGCTGAGGTCGAGACCAAAGAACATGCCGACCGGGCGCGGCGCCACCTGACCGGTGATCGTCAGCCCTTCGGCATTGGCTTCGCTCAGTCTGTCCAGCACGGGACGCCAGCCCGGCCCCTTTTGCCCCGGCACGTCGAGCAGGGTGAAGGACAAGGGCCGCTGGCCGCGCTTCGCGACGGTGCGCAACAGTTCGAATTCCTCGACGGCATCCTCCATCGGCGCGGGGATGATCTGGAAGACGCCGCCGCCGGCATCATTCAGCCCCTCGGCCAGCGTGCACAGCTCATCAACATCGGAATAGAGGCTCGGCGCAATGTCTCCGGCGCGGGTGCGGTGCATGACGTTGCGCGACGTGGTGACGCCAAAGCCGCCGGCGCGGATACCCTCCGCCACCAGCGCCCGCATCTGCGCCAGATCCTCGGCGGTCGGCGCTTCCTGCCGCGCGGCGCGTTCGCCCATCACATAGATGCGCAGCGCCGAGTGGGGGATTTGCGCCGCCACATCAATGTCGAGTTGCCGCTGTTCGAGCGCGTCAAGATAGTCGGGGAAGGTCTCCCAGTTCCACGGCAGGCCATCGACCATCACCACTTCGGGAATATCCTCGACCCCCTCCATCAGCTTGACCAGCATGTCGCGCTGGTGCGGCCGGCACGGCGCAAAGCCAACACCGCAATTGCCCATCACCACCGTCGTCACGCCATGACCCGATGAGGGGACGAGGCGGTTGTCCCACGTCACCTGACCATCGAAATGGGTGTGCACATCAACAAAGCCCGGCGTCACGATCAACCCGCTGGCGTCGATCGTCTCTTTCGCCGTCGCGCCAGCGGGCAGGGTGCCAACCGCCGCAATCCGCCCATCCTTCACCGCGACATCGCCGCGATAGGGCTCACCGCCGCTGCCATCGACAATGGTGCCGCCGCTGATGATAAGGTCAAAGTCCGCCATGGCTCTCTCCTGCCGTGCTGCCGCCATGGCGCTGCGATCAAAACGCCGCCGTCACCATGCGAGTCTTGGACAGCATGATGCCCTGTTTGGCATGCGAATGCCATTGGCGGATGCGGCAGTATGGGGAGGACGCACCGAGGGTAACGCTGCTCCATAGCCGCCGTCCCCCGGCGAAAACCGGGGTCCGGAGCGGCAAAGGCCGGGCTGTCCTTTGGCTACAGGGCAGAGTTGCGCAGAATGCGATATCGAATATGTCACTGCATTTATTCAAGAAATTTTGAATTACTCCACAGAAACGGAGCTGTTTCTGCAACAGTTTTGGCTTTTATCGAACATCCTGTCGGCATGAATGAATGGTACAAGACTGCCCACTCTGGACAGTGCTGTGGCATAGCCTTACCTATTGAGCGTTTTATGGCGCTGGAATGGGGGAATTCCAATTGAGGCGTTCAAATCTTGTTTTGACTGCTGCCGCATTGGCATTGCCAGTTGCTATTTTGGCTAGCGCATTGGGTGCCTCGTCAGTCGTGAGTGCTCAGACAACGGAAAGGCGGCAACCTGGGTCGGAAGCAGAACAATATGCATCGGCCCAGCGCAATGTAGGACTTTACCGCCAGATTTTTGACCCTGCAACACCAGATAACCCTATCATTGGAAGATCCTACCGAGATTTGACTGCAGAAGATTTTCGACGCCTGCCTAGAGATTGGGATATTGTGATTGTCTCGACGCTGCTCACTTATTCCAATGAATTTTATGATCTGGTGGATAGTATTAAACCCACGGCCATGACGCGTGAGCAGTTTTTGCATGTGCTGCTGAGAGAAACCGCACGGCGCGAGATTCTCCACGAAAATTTGAACAACTCGTGGTTTATGCCACCTGCGGTGGCAAATCAAAACGTCACCATCAGCCGCCCGCTGGACGTGCCACCCGAACAACGCTCCACCGCCACCATCCCAGCGATTGATGCGCTTTATCGAGATGTCGCAACCACCTTGCTGCAGCATCCTCGCGCTGTGGCGGTGCCCATGCAGCGCGACATCGCCAACCAAATTGGCTTCACCAATGGCGGGGGTGGAATAGAGATGGACAGTGATATGAGCGCATTTATGGCCGGTTATGTTGCGGGCGCTAATCCGCTTTTCTTCAACGGCAACCAAGCTGGCCGTCCCGCAGGCCCGCTCCCCCTCTCCCTTGGGTTCGATAGGTCTGTTACCATTGCGCAATTGCACGAAGCCTATTGCGCCATTGTGCCCGCCATTGTGCAACCTGGCCGTGCGTTTGGCGTGTACCAGAATATGGCGGCCAGCGCGGGTTTTATCATGGCGCGAGAGGATGCCAGGAACGGTTTTGCCAGCAATGACATCCGCCTCGCCTATCACGGCGAACCATGCCCCGCAACGCCTGTGCCGTGGGATCACCAGAGGATGAGCCTCGCCATGACGGGTATTGATATGCTGCCGGAACAGGTGGGTGCAGCCCGCTAGTGCATTACCCGCACCCCGCCTGCCACACTCGCCAGCTTCCGTCGCGCGCCCCTGTGCAGCATCACTGCTGCCAACAAGGGAGAGGGCCATGCGCGTTTTTGATCTGCCGCTGGATGAAGGGCAGGTGATGCTCGATGACGGGCTCGCCCGCTATCTGGCGGATCGGGACCGGGCTGACTGGGACGGCCTCGCCGCTGATCTGGGGCTGATGGGCATTGGCGTGGCCGAGGCTGCGGGCGGTGTCGGTGGCGGCGGTGTCGAACGCGCGCTGGTCATGGCGGCGCTCGGCCCGTCATTTCTCGGCGGCGCCTGGCTGGCCCACAGTCTGGCGAGCGGGCTGCTCGCCGATGTCGCGCCGGGCCACGCCGCGCTCGATGCACTGGTCGCGGGCACACAGCGGGTGGCGCTGGTCACCGGCCTGTCGGCTGAGGCGCAAGGCGCCGGTTGGACCTTCTCCGGGCGGGCGGATGTTGTCGCCGGGGCCGATGCGGCCGATTGGCTGATGCTGCTCGCCGATGACGCCATCGCGCTTGTCCCGGCCGATGCCGCCGGGGTCGAACGGCGCGTGCGGATAATGCACGATGGCAGCGGCGCCGCCGATGTCGCGGTGGCGGCGCAGGTCGCCAGCGATGCCGTGCTGGCAACCGGCGCAGACGCTGCGGCGCTGGCCGATCAGATCGGCGATGCCTGGCTCACCGGTCTCGCCGCCGAAGCCTGTGGCCTGATGGCGCGGATGATGGCGACGACGGTCGATTATATGGGCCAGCGCAAGCAGTTCGGCTTGGCGATCAGCAGCTTTCAGGTGTTGCGGCACCGCATGGCCGACATGCAGATGGCGATGATGAAGGCCGTCGCGCTGACCGAAGTCGCGGTGCTGGCCGAGGGTGATGCGCCCGCCCGGCGCGGCCACAAGGTCGCGGCTGCCTGTGTCGAGGTGGGGGAAGCGATCCGCTTTGTTGGCGAACAGGCCGTGCAAATCCATGGCGCGATGGGCCTGACAGAGGAATTGTCGCTCGGCGGTCTCTACAAGCGGGGGCTGGCGATTGGCGCGGCGCTCGGCCCGCTCAGCGCCCAGCTCGCCCGGCACGCGGCGACGGCGGCCGCCTGACAGGTCGGGTTTAGCCTATGACCATGCGGGCGAGCAGGTCGCGCTGGATCTCGTTGGACCCGGCATAAATCGTCCCCGCCCGGTCGTTGAGGTAGCGCGGCACGGCCACCGCTTGCAGGTCGGGCGTCTGGCCGTCGGCATGGGCCCAGCCCGCGCTGCCGGTGACCTCGCAGCCGAGCACATCGATGCGCTGCGCCGACTCGGTACCCTGGATTTTCAGCAGCGAGGCATAGAGGGCAGGGGTGCCGCCCACACCGCGCATCGACTTCATTTCAATCGCTTGCAGGGCCTCCAGCGTCACCGCTTCCCGCTGCATTCGGGCGCGGATCAGCGGGTCTTCATTGTCGGTCGCCAACAGCCGGTTCAACAGCGGCTTGAGTCCCGGCGTATAGGCCCCGCCGCGTTCAAAGGTGAGGAGGTGCTTGGCGACGGTCCAGCCGTCATTCTCCTCGCCAAGGCGGTTGGCCTTGGGCACGCGGACATCGTCGAAAAACACCTGGTTGAGCTCATGCTCGCCCGCCAGCGTGATGATCGGCTTTACCGTCACCCCCGGCGTGGCCATGTCCATCAACAGGAAGGTGATGCCCTGTTGCGGCTTGCCCTCCGACGATGTGCGGACCAGCAAAAACATGCGGTTGGCGAACTGCGCATGGGTGGTCCAGATCTTGGACCCGTTGAGGATATAGTCATCGCCATCGCTGTCAGCGCGCAGCTTGAGCGAGGCGAGGTCGGACCCGGCGCCGGGCTCGGAATAGCCCTGGCACCAATAATCCTCGCCCGACAGGATGCGCGGCAGGTAATGGGCCTTCTGCTCCGGCGTGCCATAATGCATCAGCACCGGGGCGACCATCTTGAGGCCCTGTGGCGCAAGACTGGGCGCACGCGCACGGCCATATTCCTCGGCAAAGATATAGCGCTGCTCATCGCTCCAGCCGGGGCCGCCATATTCGGTCGGCCAATCAGGCGCAGCCCAGCCGCGGCCATGCAGGATACGCTGCCAGGGCAGCGAAATGGCGGGGTCGTAAAAGACACTGGTCGCCCGTTCCCCGGCGCGGCGGAAGTCCTCGGCGAGATTCTCTTCAAAGAAGCTGCGCACCTCCTCGCGGAAGGCGGCAAGTTCGGCGGCGCTGTGCTGGGTCTCGACTGTCATGATGCCGATCATCACCAGCGATCGTGCCGCTGCCAACTGGCGAAGCTGTCAGTCAGTCAGTCCCGCTCAGGCGAGGCGTGCGCCGACATAGCCCAGGCCAGCGGCAATCTGGATCGCCTGTGCCCGGCCGGTAGCGCCCAGTTTACCCGCCGCATTGCGCAGATGGAACCGGACCGTTGAGACTGACAGCGACAGGATGATACCGATCTCGCCATCGGTCTTGCCGGCGGCGGCCCAGCGCAGGCACTGCACCTCACGCCGGGTAAGCGATTGAAGGCCGCTATTCTGGCGAGGGCGGCGGCGGGCCTCGATATGCGTCGCGACAAAGCGCAGCGCCAAGGTGTGGAGATAGGCGGCCTCACGCGCGAAAATCTCCGCAATCGCCACAGGCTCACGCGAGCACCAGAAGACCGCGCCAACCAGCCCGCGCGGCAAATGCACCGGGGCTATGATCGAGTCGCCGGGACCGGCACTGTCCGCCAGCATGGCCTTGTCGATCGAGTCGAGCAACGTGGTCTCCCGCCAGGTTACCAATTTGCCCCTGGAGAAATAGAAAGGCTCTGAAATGAGGCGGGACGCGGTCAGCAACGGTGCATGCAGCGCCAGCTTGCGGTCTTTCCAATAATGATCGTCGGGATTCAGCCATTCAAAGCTAGTTTCGGCATAGGGCCGACCTTCTTGGTCGGACATTGGGTGGGGGTCACCCAAATCGCTTTGCACGGCAATATAGGGCAGGCCGATCCGGGCACCTGCCTCACGGATCTCTTCAACCAGAGCAGGCATTTGCGGCCAGCAAATGGCTGCCGGGTCTCGTGGTGTGGAGGGATCGATGGTTTCCGTGCCCGTCATGAGCCCAGCATTGCCCGCGACCGCTCGCGACTGCAAGCATTTGCGGCAGGAATTTGTCCTTCACTGTCGCGGAATTGGCGGGATACTGCTCTGCCGTACCGTCATACGGCACGGCACAGGCTCATCGGTGAAGGATTCTCCGTCAATGACCGCCAACAGGCGTTGCACCAGCAACTGGCCTGCCTTGCGGAAATCCTGTTCAATCGTGGTCATGGCCGGCGTGCAATGCTTCGTCGCCTTGATCCCGTCAAAGCCGACCAGGGAAACATCAGCAGGCACCTTGACCCCGCGATCATTGAGACAGCGCAGCGCGCCAATCCCGATCAGGTCGCATGCCGCAAAAATACCGTCAAAGGCCAGTCCGCTGTCGAGCATTGCCGCGGTTGTCAAATACCCCTGCTCCTCCCTCGTCACAGCGGCGACATATTGGGCTGGCAGGGGTCCAAGGCCGGCGGCACGCATCGCCTCCATATAGCCCGCGTGCCGGTCGCCGAACTGGCGTTGGGAACTGTCGGTCGGACCGACAAAGGCGATGGCAGTCCGGCCATGGTCGATCATGTGCTGGGTCGCCATCGCACCGCCATGCCGGTTGTCACCGGTCACGCACAGCAGATCGTCGCCCGGTGCACCCCAGCAGATGACCGCCTTGCCCTGTTCGTGGAGTTTGCCAAAATAGTCCCAGCCGCGCTTGTTTTCTGCGCTGCCGATTACCAACAGGCCATCGGCCTGCTTGCCATCCTCATACTGGCCATAGAAATCCTGTGTCTCGTCCTGAAAGGAGACCAGCAGATCATAGCCAGCGTCAGATGCGGCGGTGGCGACACAGCCCAGCAAGGAAAGATAAAATGGGTTGATGTCCGACCTGGCATCCTCCGGCCGGCAAATGACGACGAGGGCGATGGTATTCGTCCGCTTTGAGCGCAAGCGGGCCGCGTTGCGGTTGACCGTATAGTTGAGCGCTTTGGCCGCCTCCATGACACGGCGGCGGGTATCTTCATTGATCGTGCGACAGCCACGCAGTGCTTTGGACACCGTCGGCTGCGATACGCCGACCATTTCGGCAATGTCATGCGAGGTAGGTTGTCCGCGCAGGTTCTTGAGCATGGTCTGGTTCGTCTCCGGAGCTGTTGGCGCATCTTTACCAGCGCGAGCCGCCGCTGTCGCGTCCGTTTGCCTCGACCCCCGAAACCGTGCCTGCCACGAGTTGCAATTGCTGCGCAGCAAAAGGTGCAGCAAAAGTGCAACATGAGGGTCCGAAATCGTCGGAACGATAGGGGGGGAGCCAGTATGAGTGAACAAAAAACGGAGCCGCAAGCCGCCGCTGAAGCACCGCCGGGGCCGGTGGCGGGCATCGTCGTCACGTTGATTGTAGTGGGGTTGATTGTTGGCTGGATCATCATCGGCAACATGTCGTTTGACCCAAAGGGGGAAGCAGTGTTCGCCGGTTTCCTGTTGCTTTGGTTCTGGGCCAACAATGAAAAGCTGGATGTCAAGCGGCTGCCGTCGGCCACGCTTGGTGCCTTGTATGGTATCGGCCTGGCTTGGCTGTTGTACGCGCTGCCGACAAATTATGGTTCGGCGGGATTGGTCGTCGCACTGCTGGCAGTGATTGTGTCGCTCTATGTGCAGACGTGCAATTTTGTGCCGCTTGTCATCAACGCCTCGGCCATGCTGTTCCTGACCGTGGCCGCTGCGCCGCTCATCCTGACCCGCGTTGATTGGATCAACATGATCATCGCAACCCTATTGGGCGCTGTCTATTTCGCGTCCGTCGCTGAAGGTGTCAAATGGTTGGCGGCAAAAATTGGACCAAAACCACCCGCTTGATCGGCTGATGCAGCCAAAGGGACGGTGCCCCCTTTCGCGCTGCTGCAACATTGCTAGCCTTGTCGGCATTATTGTGTGGCCTGTGTAATGACAGGCCAGTCCCCTGGAGCCTGTTCCCATGACCTTGTCACTCAACCGAAGACATTTTCTTGCCAGCGGCAGCGCTGCCGCTGTCGCCATGGCCCTGACGCCCGCCGATGTGTTGGCTCAGGCGGCTGGCGGGGGCGACGCTGATGGTGTTGCCAACATGCTCTATGAACGCATTTTTGCCGAGGCAGTGGCGTCGTCGCCAGAGCTTGCTTCCTCACTTGGCCTTGATCGTGGGCCCAATGCCGCCCTCAAATCCCGACTCAGCCCGCGCACGCCCGAGCGGCGGCAAGCCGAGTTCGCCCGCCTCAACGCCGCGCGCAATGCCCTCTCTGCGATTGACCGTGCCAGCCTGTCCCCTTCGGGCCAGCTCAACCTCGATGTGGTGAAGTATCAGCTGGATACACAGACGGCGCCGCAATCCCGGCTCGGTATGGACGGGGTGATGCGGCCCTATCGCATCTTCCAGCAGGGCGGCGCCTATTTTTCTGTGCCTGACTTTCTCAACACCGCCCATACGGTGCGCAGCAGCGAGGATGCCGAGGCCTATCTCTCGCGCCTGGAGCAATTTGCGACCATCCTCGATCAGGAGAGCGAGCGGCAGCGTGAGGAAGCCGGGCGCGGCCTGTTGGCGCCGGCTTGGTCGCTTGATCTGACCCTCGGGCAAATGCGCGCCCTGCGTGGCCAGCCGGCCGCTGAGAGCGGGATGACCGGCTCGCTGGCCGGTCGCGCTGCTGCGGCGAATATCGCAGGCGACTGGGCGACGCGGGCGACGCGCATCCTTGAGAGTGCAGTCTATCCGGCGCTTGACCGGCAGATGGCGACCATCGCCGAATTGAAGCCGACGACGCGGGAGGGCGACGGTGCATGGCGGCTCGACCGCGGTGACGAAATCTATGCGTTGGCCCTCGAACAGGCGACGACCACCACCATGTCACCCGACGAGGTGCACGCCATAGGGCTTGAGCAGGTGGCTGAGATAAGCGCCGAGCTGGATGTGATCCTCAAGGCGCAGGGGCTGGCCAACGGCAGCGTCGGGGCAAGGTTGGCCGAACTCAATGTCCGGCCTGACCAGTTGTACGCCAATGATGACGCGGGCCGGGCCGCGTTGATTGAGAGCCTCAACGCCGGAGTACAGGCGATGAACGCCCTGTTGCCGCGAGCCTTTGCCACGCTGCCGACACAGCCGCTGGAAATCCGTCGGGTGCCGCCCGAGATTCAGGATGGCGCATCGAATGGCTATTACAATCGGGCCGCTCTCGATGGTTCGCGCCCGGCCATCTATTTCATCAACCTCAAGGATACGGGTGACTGGCCGAAATATTCTCTGCCAGCCCTGACATTTCATGAAGGGTCACCCGGGCACCATTTGCAGATCAGTCTTGCCCAGGAATCACGCGACATTCCGACGCTTCGCAAGGTTGGTGGATTTTCAGCCTATTCCGAAGGCTGGGCGCTTTATGCCGAACAGGTGGCTGATGAGCTTGGCGCCTATGGCAGCGAGCTTGAACGGGCTGGCTATCTGCAAAGTTTCCTGTTCCGCGCGGCGCGGCTGGTGGTGGATACCGGCATACACACGCGGCGCTGGGACAGGCAGAGAGCGACCGATTATCTGGTCGAGACCACCGGCTTCGCCCGTCCGCGCTCGCAACGGGAAGTGGAACGTTACTGCACCCAGATCGGGCAAGCCTGTAGCTACAAGGTCGGCCATATGGCGTGGACCAGACTGCGGGCCGAAGCTGAGCGGGCAGCTGGTGATGCGTTTGACATCAAGCAATTCCATGAGATCCTCAAGGAAGGGGCGATGCCGCTGACCATATTGGAACAGCGGGTAAGGGCGCGAATCGCCGAAAGAGCCGCCCGCTGACAAAGGCGAATCCTCTACCTGTTCAAGTCGATAGTTCATCTTTGCTGCACTGCCGGGCAAAAGCATGCATAGGCCCGGCTTGAGCTGGCGGGGAGGCGGGATGATCGGCGGAATTGCAGGCGCGGCATGGCGCGACCGGATGCTGGCGGTGCTGGGGGCACTGTTTGGCATACTGCTGATCGAGTTGGCCGGCTGGCTGGCGGTGCCGCTGCTTGACAGCGGACTGGGCCTCAAGCTGCCGCTGCCTGCGATCCTCGCCCCGCTGGGCGCATCGGCGGTGCTGGTGTTCGCCGTGCCGTCGAGTCCGATGGCCCAGCCACGTTCGGTGATCTGCGGCAGCGTGCTATCGGCGCTGGTGGGGATGATGGTGGTGCATGTTGTGCCCTATCCGGAGCTGGCGGGAGCGTTGGCTGTTGCACTGGCCATCCTTGCCATGTCGCTCGCCCGCTGCCTGCATCCGCCGGGTGGGGCGATGGCGCTGCTTGGCGTGATTGGTGGTCCGGCGGTGACGGCGGCGGGCTTTGCCTTTCCCTTCACTATCGTTCTGATCAATGTGGCGACGCTGGTTTTGGCCGGCTGGCTGTTCCATCGGCTGAGCGGTCACAGCTATCCGCACCGGGCGGTGCCGATGCCGGGCGTGCCGGTGATGGCTGACCCGCTGCTGCACCGCGATGACATCGATCTGGCGCTCAAGGACATGGGTGAAGCCTATGACATCGCTATGGAGGATCTGGAGATGCTATTGCAGCGCGCCGAATTTCACGCCGGGCAACGGCAGGGTCATGGCCAGCGCGCAGGCGGCAAGGCGGCATGATCCCGCGCGAAACATTGGCGACCGCGCTAGTCCCCGGCGGCGAACAGTTGCGGCTGGTCCGGCGCGGACAGGACCATATCATCATGCTCGATCGCAACGAGTTGATGAGCAGCCGGATGAGCGGCTCCGAAGAGGCTCTTGCCCATATGGGATGCCAGCGCATTGCCGGGCGCAAGCAGCCGCATGTGCTGGTCGGCGGTTATGGCATGGGTTTCACCTTGCGCGCCTGCCTTGCTGTGCTGGGCCGGGATGCGCGGGTGACGGTGGCGGAAATCGTGCCCGAGATCATCGATTGGGCCAAGGGGCCGATGGCCGGGCTGACCGCCGGCGGCATTGATGACCCTCGCACGACCATCCACATTGGCGATGTCGGCGCACTGATCGCCGCTTCGCCGGGCACGTTCGACGCGATCCTGCTCGATGTCGACAATGGCCCCGATGGCCTGTCGCGGCAGGGCAATGACGCGCTCTATTCGCATGCGGGTCTTGCAAGGGCGCGCATGGCGTTGCGGCCCGGCGGCACGCTGGCGGTCTGGTCCGCCGCGCCTGACAAGGCCTTTGCCCGGCGCTTTGCCGAGAGTGGCTATGCGGTCGAGGAAGTGGAGGTGCGCGCCCGGTCCAATGGCAAGGGCCCGCGCCACATCATCTGGTTCGGCCGGCGCGGCTGAAAGCTTGACATGCGGGCGCGCTTGCTGCTCTCGGCTGGTGGCATGACCGATGCTTCCCAGCCGCCATTTGGCCTTCCCTCGTTGCTTGAGAAATTCGATCCCTCGCTGCTGCGCGATTTCATGGCGGCACAGGGTCACAGCCGCCACTTGCGCTTTCAGTATCACGGCCATGGCGACGACTGGGTCGAAATGGCGATGGACTGGCGCGAGGATCTGGTGGTTGATGAGGAGAGCGGCGCGCTGGCCTCCGCCGCCAT
Organism: Sphingomonas lacunae; assembly: GCF_012979535.1. Taxonomy (NCBI): domain Bacteria; kingdom Pseudomonadati; phylum Pseudomonadota; class Alphaproteobacteria; order Sphingomonadales; family Sphingomonadaceae; genus Sphingomonas; species Sphingomonas lacunae. The sequence goes on along the minus strand of NZ_CP053015.1, from coordinate 370,369 downwards.
CTTCAGCCTGATGGACAATGCGACCAGTCAGGCGGTGTGGACGCGGGTGGGGAAATTCCGCCCGCACGCGACGATGGACATGCGCATCGACTATCTCCGCCCCTCGCCGCCGGGCGCGCGGGTGTTTGGCCGGGGCGAATGCTATCATCTGACCTCTACCGTCTCCTTTGTCCGGGGCATCGCCCATAATGGCGACGCGGCCGATCCGGTGGCGCATGTCGCGGGCACCTTCATCTGCACCGAAGGCTATTTCAAATGAGCGGCGCGCAAGACAGTGGCATCCCGCACACCGCCATGCCGCCCTATGCCCGCGGGCTCGACGTGGCGATCGACGGGGAGATGGACGGACGCGCCGTCCTCATCATGCCGTGGAGCAAGAAGGTGATGGGCCGCCCCGGATTTTTCCACGGCGGGGCGATCACCGGCCTGCTTGAGTTGGCGGGACTGGTGCTGCTGCGGGACCGGCTGGCCCTTGAGGACCCGACCGCCCGGTTCAAGCCGATCAATGTCACGACGAGCTTCATGCGCGGCGCGGTGGAGCGGGATTGCCGCGCGGTGGCGCAGGTCGAACGGCTGGGCCGCAACCTCGCCAACATCAGCGCGATTGCCTGGCAGGACAGCCCCGACAAGCCGATCGCCAGCGCGCAATTGGCCTATCGCATCCGGCGCGGCGGGTAAGGTTCAGCCCTCCACCCGTTCCCGCGCCAGCAGTTCCTCTTTCAACTTCGACTTCAATATCTTGTTCGCCCCGCTGAGCGGCATGGGTTCGTTGCGGATGTCGAGGGTACGGGGGCATTTATAGTGGGCGAGGCGGTCGCGGGTGAAGGCGATGATCTCTTCGGCGCTGGCGCTGGTGCCGGGTTTGAGGGTGACGGTGGCGTGGACCGCTTCGCCCCAATGATCGTGCGGTCGGCCAAAGATGGCTACCTGGGCGACAGCGGGGTGGGCGGCGATGGCGTTTTCCACCTCTTGCGAATAGACATTTTCGCCGCCGGTGATGATCATGTCCTTGAGCCGATCGACGATGAACAGATAGCCGTCGTCACGCAGCACGCCGATGTCGCCGGTGCGCATCCAGCCATCACGCATCGCTTCGACCGAGAGGTCGAGCCGGTTCCAATAGCCGAGCATGACATTGGGGCCGCAGACCAGCACTTCGCCCGGCGTGCCATTGGGCACCGGCTCACCGTCCGTGCCGACAACCCGGACATCGCAGAACATCGCCGCCTTGCCCGCAGAGCGCAGGACACCGCTGTCCCAGCGGTCAGGCAGATGATCCTCCCAGCCGAGGATGGTGGCGACTGGGGAGAGTTCGGTCATGCCATAGCTTTGCATGAAGCGGACGGCGGGCAGGCGGGTCATCACCTCACGCAGCAGCGGTTCGGGCATGGCGGCCGAACCATAGGAAATGGTCCTGAGCGAGGAGAGGTCGGCACTGGCCATCGCCGGATCGTCGAGCATCGAGCGCAGCATGGTGGGAACGAAGGTCGCGTGGGTGACGCCGGTCCGGTCAATCTCCCGGATCAGTTCGCCCGCCACAAAGCGCGGGAGGAAGACATGGGTGCCGGCCACATGCGTCACCGAGAAAAGGCGGACACCCGCCGCGACATGGAACAGCGGGCCGTGGTGAAGATGGACGGCGCTCTCATCGAGGCCGAGCGGGGCAACGACATTGGCGGTATTGGCGAGGATGTTGGTGTGGCTGAGCATCACACCTTTGGCGGCATTGGTCGTGCCGCTGGTGTAGAACAGGCAGGCGACATCATCGGCGCCGCGACAGGCGTCGGCGATGGGTTCGTGGGCGGCGATAAGGTCGTCGAGCAGTTCGCCCCGGTCCTCGGCGCTGGCGCGGCCGGTCATCAGCACGGCCTTGACCGAATGGGCAACCGTTGCGAGCGGCACGGCAAGATCAGCAAAATCCGGGCCGAGGACGATCAGGTCAGGGGCACAATCAGCGGTCTGGGCGGTCAACTCGTCAAGCGACAGGCGATGGTTCAATGGCACGATGATGCCGCCGGCATGCATCGCGGCAAAGAAACAGGTGATGCTGTGGTGGCTGTTGAGGGCCAGCAAGACCACCCTGCCGCCTGTGGTAAGCCCTTTCGCGCGGAAAGCGGCGGCTAGGCGGGCGACGCGGTCGGCAAATCCGGTCCAGCTGATCCGCACATTCCCATCGATGATCGCGATGCCGTCCCCTCTCACCTGAACAGCGCGACGAATGCCCTGGGTAAGACCGGGATTGCTTGGCATGGCGACTCTTGGCTCCTGCACTCTCCGCACAAGCGGACTTTTACGACACCGTCATGATCGCTCGACAGGATTCACGCAACTGGAGAGTGAGACAAGTGCCTGAACTACAAAGACTGTTCAACTTGGCGCATGCCCATTGAGAAATAGGATGTGCTCTGCCAGTCTTGTCTTGCGGGAACGATTATCAAGCTGAGGGGGCGGCGCGATGACATCAGTAAAACATGGGATGAGCCATTGGTACGACCCGATACCTCTGGCGCGTATCGCTGTCAGGGTAGTGGTATCATCAGTCTTTGGTGCTTTTGCCGATCGACGGGAACTGGTGGCTGCGGTCAATCCTGTCGCCAATCATCCATTTGATCCGACGCATGATTATTCTGATCATTACAATGAAGCTGGAGAATTCTGGTTCGATTTTCTGGCAGATACGGGGGATGGATGGGCATCGACCCGGGCTGTGGCCCAACTGGCCAGTGGCGAGTGCATCCGGCCTGATGGCTGGGACGGTGCTTTGCCGCGTGGGCAGCTGCTGGTGATGGGCGGGGATCAGGTCTATCCGACCGCATCGCACCAGGCCTATCATGAGCGACTAGTTGCGCCGTGGGAATCAGCCTGTGAGGACGTACCCCGCGCGCTCGGTTTGGAGGCCGATCGTGCTGATCTTGGCGATCTGTACGCCATACCGGGCAATCATGACTGGTATGACGGATTGATAGCGTTCAGCCATTTGTTTGCCCGGCGAACCTATGCCTCGCCGCACCTGGCCAGCATGGTCAGAACCGGCAAGATCATTGCCCGGCGTCAGACCCGCCAGGTGCGCAGCTATTTCGCCCTGAAACTTCCGCATGGTTGGTGGATGTGGGGCACAGACAGCCAGCTTGAAGGTTTCATCGACCAGCCACAGGTCGATTTCTTCCGCTATGTCGCACAACAGTGGATGGATCCCGGATCAAAGCTGATCCTGTGCGTCGGTCAACCGTCCTGGACATATGTCGATCCGGCGGATCCGCGGCCTGCATTCAACAGCTTTGCCTTTCTCTCTCGCCTCGCGGCTGACACATTGGGCCGCAATGGTCAGCCGAGCGGGCACCAGCTCAAACTGGTGCTGACCGGGGATGCACACCATTATGCGCGCCATATGGAGAACGATGTCCATTATGTGACGGCGGGCGGCGGCGGTGCATTTTTGCACCCCACCCACCAGTTGCGGCAGCATATTGCCTTTGCATGGGAATCACCGCCGCCCAATCAGTCGGAACTGGCCGGACGCAAAACCTATCCGCGCCATTTCGAACTGGCACGCTCTGCCGGAGAGGAGGGAACCGAGGCGGTCTATCCCTCTCGTCGTGACAGTTTTGTCCAGTCGCTGAAAACCCTCGGCTTTGCCGCTTATAATCCGAAGTTTGTCCTGCTCTATGCCTGTTTCTATGGCCTGTTGCTGTGGGCGATGGAGGCGCGGGTTGCCAATCACAAGGCCGGGGAAATGCTTGCCCGTTTCCAGAAGCTCGATGGCGACTATGGCGCTGCCCTTGCCGGCATCATCGACATGATGGTCCACACGCCGGTCGTGGTTGTCCTGTTGCTGATGACATGGGGGGTCTACATCTACTTCGCCGATTGGCAGGACAGTCGGCTGCGGCGAACCATTGCCGGCTCCATCCATGCGATAGGCCACATCGCCCTGTTCATGGCGATCGCGGCTGCGGCGTTGCCCGCTTATGGACAATGGGTCGCGGGCAGGCAGGCCAGTGTCGCCCAGTCATCGACTGTGGCCGTCACGGGCAAACCAGATATGTCGGAAAGGGTCGCCAATCCCGAACCATCGCAAAGCCGGCAAATGGCGCCACTGTCTGATCAGGCGGATGATACCGGGACCTGGAATGCCGTCACATCCGGCCTGTTGGTGGCGATGGGCGCTGGCCTTGCCTCGGCCAGCTGGTTCGGTCTTTATTTGTTTGGCAGCCTCACCATGACCGGCCGTCACTGGAACGAGGCATTTTCGGCAACGCGGATTCGCCATTTCAAGAACATGCTGCGCATGAAAATTGATGCCGATGGTTTGACCCTTTACCCAGTGGGAATCCGGCATGTGCCGGGATCGGATGTGCCGGGCCGCGACATTCGCGGTGAAATGATCGAACAACCGTTGCACATTGCCTGAACCGTCGGCGGTCGGCACCGCATTGACCGGCCGTTGTCAGTCGGCCTTTGCTGGATCCGCGACGCTGATCGAGACAATGCGGATGGCATCGGTGCGGCCAGCAAAATCGACGCTGTCACCGGTGCATGCCTCCATCATCGCGCGGGCCAGCGGCGCCGAAAAGGAGAGTTTTCCGACTTTTGGGTCGGCTTCATCATCGCCGACGATGGTGATGCTGCGCTCTGCCCCGTTGAGGCAGAAGTGAACGGTGCAACCGAATTCGACCTTGTCCCCACCGGGCAGGGGCATCTGTTCAGCCGTTGAAAGTCGTGTGTGCCAATAGCGCAGGTCACGTCGCAGCGCCTTGATGGCCGCTTCGTCACTTGATGTCGCCAACCGGCCTTCCAGTTCGGTGACCTTGGCGTGGATGGCGGCAAGGCCAGCCGCGGTTACCCGGTTGGGTCCTGGCGGAATGGGCAGCTCAAAAGCTGGCTCCAGATGCTCGTCATCGCCTTCGCGGCGAAAGGCCACGCTCATGCCATATCTTCCTCAGGGGCAATCCATTCCTCGACATCAGCGTCCTGACCGATCAACGCAAGCCCATGTGCGATCGACGTCAGTTCATTGCCACTTTCAATCTGGCTGGAGCCAAATCGTTGTTCAAACAGTTGGCGCACGGCGGGGATCAAGGATGATCCACCGGTCAGAAAGACGTGATCGATCTGCTCAGCCTGCAATCCTGCCCTGGCCAGCACCATGTCGACGGTGGCAGCGATCTGCGCCAGATCTGGGGCGATCCATTGTTCGAACTCTGACCGGCGCACCTCGGCATCAATCCGCAGATCAGGTCCATCAAAGTGAAAGGCGGCATGGTCTGCCATGGACAGGCTGCGTTTCAATGCACCAACCGCTTCATACAGCGGATAACCCTGTTCATGCTCGATAACGGCGATCATCCGGCCAATGGCATCGGGATCCAGGGCACTGCGCTGCAGACGGGTGAGTGCTTCCATCGTTTTGCGGTTGCGCATCAACGCAAGGCGTGACCAATCGCCAAAATCACTGAAATGGCCGCCCGGAATTTCCAGTATCTTGTCAAACGAACGATAGCTGCCTCCCTTGCCCAGCATTGGCAGAACCAGATTGTCCATGATTCGATAATCGAACCTGTCTCCAGCGATGCCTATCCCGGCCGAACTCAGCGCGGTGCATCGACGCGGCGTGCCAGGCGCTTCGACGCGCATGATCGAAAAGTCGCTGGTTCCGCCGCCGAAATCGGCAACCAGCAGCGTGGTTGGTTGGCCCAGCCGTGCGGCAAAGCCATAAGCCGCGCCAATCGGTTCATAGACATACTGCACCGGGCGTCCGAGCAGCGCGAACATTGCGTTATAGCGTTGGCGGGCGAGGGCCGGGTCGGGCCGGGCCCCTACATAGCGGACCGGTCGGCCAACGATGATGCGATCAGGCAGATCGGCCAATTGTCCGCCCGCGTGCGCCAACAGGTGGCGCAGGAAAATCTGGCCCACCTCTTCAAAACGCAGCCGCCGGTCGAACAGGCTGGCCTGTTCAAATGCGGGATTGGCCGCAACCGATTTGAACGACTGGACGAACCGGCAACCAAGCGGAAAATCCAGATATTCGGCAACCGCCCATGGCCCTGCGGCGTGGCCCAGCCCGCCAGACCGTGCATCCTCTTCCCAGAAACACAGTGCAGATCGGAAAATCGCGGCCTCACCGTCCGGGGAGGCAAATGTCACCAACTCGCTGCCGTGCTCACCGCCGGGGACAGCTATAACTGAATTGGTCGTGCCAAAGTCAATGCCGACAGCACGCTGGGCGGACATGCTCGCAGGCATGGTGGTTTGGTCCTGTCGATGGGCGGGGCGCAGCGGTTAGCAGCGACCGGTCGCTTCGGCAAGTCCGGTGTCGGGCGGATGGTCCCGCTTCCCTTTTTCAGGGATTCTGTCAATCTGTGAACAGTCAGTCGGGCCAGACGCTGCCAGTGGGGAACGCTCAATGATACTGTTTGCCTCTGTTGCAGCCGCACTGATCGGCTGGTTTGTCGCCGATTTTGAAACCTATGGATTTGTCATTGGCGGCATCATCGGGGCCCTGATGGGCCTTTGGCTGCGCGCTGCCGTGCGGGCGGAGGTGCGCGATCAACTGGTGAAGGCACGGGCCGCATGGCAGGACGAGATGGGGTCGGCCAAAGGCCCATGGTCCGGCAACAATGCGTCTGGACCGGTGACGGAGGCGCAATCGACCAGAACTTTGCGGCAGGATGAGCCACCAGTTGCCCAGCCGAACCGGTCGCCGCCCCGTCCCGAGGTTGTATCGCGTCCTGTCGCCGCTGCGGCGGCAGCGCCACGTCCGGCCGCCGTCAGCCAAGACATGTCGCCACAGGAACCATCGCTTGCCGAACAATGGATCATGCGGATGGTGGCCGGCGCCAAGGCTTGGCTATTTGGCGGCAACACCATTGTTCGCGTCGGCTTGGTCTTGTTGTTTGTCGGGCTCAGTTTCCTTGCCAGCTATGCCGCGAGCGCCGGTTGGTTCCCGATTGAGGCGCGGCTCGCACTGGTTGCGCTGGCTGGCGCGGCCCTGCTTGGCTTCGGTTTCCAAAAAAGATTGGCGCGACCGGACTTCGGATTGGCGCTGCAAGGCGCGGGCGTCGCGGTGCTTTACCTCACCATATTTGCCGCAGCGCGCATTTATGGTTTGATGCCGCCGCTCCTTTCTTTTGGATTGATGGTGCTTTTCGCCGCATTGGGCTGTGCGCTTGCGTTGTTGCAAAATGCGCGGGCGATGGCGTTCATTGCCTTGCTTGGCGGTTATGCCGTGCCGGTTTTACTGGGCGGCGAAGCGGAAACGCCGATCGGCCTGTTCACCTACATGACTGTCCTCAATGCCGGTTTGCTGGTCATCGCATGGCGGAGGTCCTGGCGTGAACTGAATTTGCTGGGCTTTTTCGCCACATTTGGTCTGGCCATGCTGTGGGCGGCAACCAGCTATGCGTCCGACGACTATCTTGTCTGCCAGATCTTCCTGTTGGTGAATATCGCCATCTTCCTTTCCGCCGCCGTCCTCTATGCCCACAATACGCCCGGTCGGCTGGGACAGGTGGCGGATGCGACCATGCTGTTCGGACCAGCCCTGGTCGGCTTTGGCCTGCAAGTCGGGCTGGTGCATGACCGCCCCTATGGCAGCGCTTTTGCCGCGCTTGGATTTGGCGCCCTGTATCTTGCCATTGCTGCGGTAACGATGCGTCAGGGGCGGGCATCAATGCGGCTAGTCAATGAATGCCTGCTGGCTATCGGTGTCTGCTTTGCGACACTGGCCATTCCGCTGGCGCTCGATGCGCAATGGACATCGGCCGCCTGGGCGATTGAGGGGCTGGGCGCTTTCTGGGTGGGGGCACGGCAAGCACGTTGGATGCCGCGTGCCTTTGGCCTGTTGCTGCAAGTCGTTGCCGGCTTGCTGTTCCTCGCGACAGCCGAAGCCAATGTTTCGTCCTGGCCATTTGCCAATACCGCTTTCATGGGCGCCATGATGGTCGCGGTGCCCATGATACTGACGGCATGGTGGATGCGGACGCCTCTGGCGCACAGCGGGTCGGCGTGGGCAAAGGTCTATACGGCGGTCGAATGGGGGCTCAGGCATGGCATATTCCTCGCCGGCTATGGGTTTGCCTCGCTGGCGCTGCTGCTCGAAATCATGCGCAGGATGCCGGCAGAGATCGCCGGTGATGTGCCAACCCCACTCTTTGCCAATGATCAGCAATGGCTGCTGGCGATGGTTTCGCAGATTGGCCTTATGGCCTTGGCCGACTGGTCCGGACGGCGCCGTGACTGGGCGGTGGCGACATGGCCGGCGATGGGCAGCCTGCCTCTGCTTGTCCTCACCATGGTGGCGGCGCGTGCGCTCGGCATGCACATTCTCCATTGGCCTGACCTTGTTGCATGGCTGCTCGGTATCGGCGGGCATATCTGGTTGCTCTGGCAAAGTGACCGGGCCTTGACCGGACAGCCAGCCCATCCCAGGGCCAAATGGAACTTTGGCATCCATGCTGCCGGGGTATGGCTGGCGGTGGCAATGCTGGCGGACAGTCTCGACATGGCGATTGACCGGCTGGCCCTGTGGAACAGCAGCTGGGCGGGCGTGACGTTCCTGTTCAGCACGATTGTGGTGCTGTTGGCGCTGGTCGGCTGGGCGGGACGTGCTGCGTCCCGGACAACGTCCACAGGTCTCGGCTGGCCGCTCGATCCGTCAGCCCGAGCCTATTGGCAGGTGGCCACCCTGCCCATAGCCCTGTTGACCTATGCAGGGGCTTTGACCGCGGCTGTCTTTGCACAGGGTGTGGTTGATCCCTTGCCCTATTTGCCGCTGGTCAATCCGGTTGATCTTTCGGTCGCTCTGGCGATTGGCGCGCTGCTCCTGTGGCGTCGGATGGCCTTGTCTGCCCAGCCACAGGATATGCCCGCATCACTGGACAAGGCGGGACTGATCGCGATCGGGCTGTTGGCCTTCATCGCCATCAACGGGGTCTGGTTGCGGACCGCTCACCATTGGCTCGGCGCCGTCTGGTCAGCGGATGGTCTGTGGAACGATGCGCTGGTGCAATTGGGCTTCGCCATCCTCTGGTCGGTACTGGCCCTCGGATTGATGCTGATCGCCCATCGACGGGCGCTGCGATACAGCTGGCTGGCCGGAGCCGGTCTGCTTGGCGTGGTGGTGGTCAAACTGTTGCTGGTCGACATGTCCAATGCGCAAGGGTGGGAACGGATTGTCACCTTCATCGGTGTTGGCCTGTTGATGCTGGTGATCGGCTATTTCGTCCCGCTGCCGCCGCGTGCGGATGAAGGCGTGCGCGATCAGGAGGCGAAGCCATGAAGGTCTGGCAATGCGCATGGGCGGCGGTGCTGACGCTGCTGGCCGGATGCAAGGACGCGCCACCGGTCGATCCTGCGAAGCCCGATGCCTATGCCCTGCGTCTGGCGGTCACAGCAGCGGAGGGTGGAACGATCCAGCGCCTTGATCTTCCAGCCCAGGCCCTGGCGGCTATCCGGCGCGATGATCTGGGCGATGTTCGCCTGTTCGATTCACGCGGGCGGCGCATGGCACTGGCGCTTGCTGAGGATATGGCACGTGCCGGGCGGCGCTGGCGCGATGTGCCAATCTATCCCGTGGCGGGATCATGGGCCGCATCGGGGCGGCAGGACGTCACCGTCCGCATCGAAAATGGTACGGGCAAACAGGTGGTTACTGTGGCGGGCGACTTGGCCGCAGCCTCCCCTTCTGCCGCGGTATCTTCTGCGGTTCTGGTGGACACGCGCGCAGTGGTCGAACCCGTTCAGGCATTGCGTCTCGATACAGTCATGGCCGCCGCCCGTCCGGTCACACTGACAGTCCACACCAGCCTGAACCTGCGCGACTGGCAGCCATTGGCTGAAACCACCCTGTTCCGCCCGCAAGGCAGCGATGTGGTATTGGGCGACGGTCGACTGGCGCTTGACGGCGTGGATTTGGCCAATCGCTATGTCATGGTGCGTTGGCCGGCAGGTGAACAGGTCGAGGTGCGCGGTGCCCGGGTGGAAACGGCCGTCGCCGAGCACACTGCGGTGATAGAGGTGGAGGCAGATGGACCGGTTCTTGCCGGTCCGCACTTGCTGCGATTTGACTTGCCTGCATCCGCGCCGGTCGATGCCATTCGATTGCGCCAAGCGGCGAGCGACGGAACGATCCCCGTGCGCCTGCTGGGTCGGACCAGCGCCGAACAGGGGTGGACCTTGCTGTCCGCCGCCACATTGCGTTCCGGGAGTGCAGGGCAATTGCTCAACGGCATTTCACCGGAGATGCGTCAGTTCAGGGTGGAGGCTGATCGGCGGACCGCCGGCTGGTCTTCGTCCCCGCGCCTTTCGCTTCGCTACCGTCCGGTGACAGTGATTGCCGATCTTTCCGGGACACCGCCTTACCAGCTGGCCGTGGGACTGGCCGGGGCTGAACCTGCCTATCTCGAACGCGACGTGCTTTTGCCCGATGCGTCAACCGCGCTGACAGCCTTGCCCGTCGCCCGCGCTGAGGCAGGCGGACAGGAGCCTCCGCGCCTCACCCTTGCCCCGCCCGATGGTGATGGACCGCTGGCACCCCGCAAACTCGCCCTGTGGGGGGCATTGCTGCTGGGGACGGCGATGCTGGGCTTTGTCGCATGGCGGCTGGCGCGGGGATTGCCCGCAGTGCCGACAGGCGGGGACTAACCCAGACGTTTCAGCGCGTCGATGCTGCCATGGTCCAGGCACAGTTCACAGCTGTTGCGCGCCATGGACAGGAAATTGGCGTCGCCGCGTTCGGTCCGCACGACAAAGGCCGCGCTGAACACCGCTGTCGAGACGCCGTGCAAAGCGCCCACCAGATAGCGTTCCCAGATGATGTCGCGTGTCATGGGCACGCCTAGGCGTGACATTTCTTCGCAATACAGGTCCAGCAATTCGGTTTCGTGCGGGCGGCGCACCGCGCTGCCAATGCCGCACCCCATGAAATAGCCGATGTCGGTCATCGGACAGCCGACCCCTGTCGTCTGCCAGTCAACGACAGCAATCGGGTCGCGGCCGTCGACCACGTCGAACAGCATATTGTCGAGCCGGAAATCGCCATGGGTGACGCTGCGTTGCGCCGGAATCCGGCTGAACCATAGGCTAGCGAGATCATTCAGCTGCTCACAGATGGCCATCAGTTCGGGTTCGAGTGTGTCGGCATAACGCTCGCGGAAAATCGCCTGAGCCTGGGGATAGAGCGTCATCATCTGCTGCTGCAGGCCCTCGGCTGGCTGGATCCAAGGCGCTGTGTCGAGCCAGTCGGCATTCCAGGTCGGCGCATGAAGGGCAGCGGCCTGGCGCAGTCCCAGCCTCGCTTCCTCCACCGAGCATCCGGCCAGCTGGTTGCCACCCCGCGCCGGTCCCAAATCTTCAAACAAAAGGACAAAGTCGCAGCCATCGTCAGACAATTCGGTGCCATAGACGCGCGGTGTCCTAACGCCGATCTCTGGGGCCAGTTCGCGGTAGAAACATACTTCCTTACGATACAGGCCGAACATCCCGGCGGTGGATCGGCTTGTCGCATCGGCGGAGGGGAATTTGGCCGCCAAGGTCGCAGGACCTGCGCCTTCGTTGTCCCACGTCAGGCTGAAACGGGCCGTGTCCCCCACTTGCCCTGTGCCTATCGGAACAAAGGAAAGGCCGGTCAGTTGGCCGTCACCGATCACGCCGCCTTGCCGGAGCTTCTGTTCCAGCCAGCCCGCCTCTACATCCGCCGCCTTGGTCGGAAAATCGGTCACAGTCTCTCTCCCTCACCCGCGCCCGTTGCTTCGCCTATGTCAGCCAGCATGACTGGGCGAGGAAGTGCTACCAGTGTGGCAGGGGGGAGTGTCAACACTCACTGGTGGCAGCGGCACAGCTTGAGAGTAGCCGAACCGCCATTGATCGAAAAAACACGATACTGTGTCCAAATTTAATCGTTTCCCTCGATTATAAAGATGGTCCATGGCGCGGTCAGTCGCCCGGCGAATCGGGCTTAACAGGAGATCGATCATGGATAGCAACACCGGATCAACCGGGGGCGGGGGTTGCCCGTTCCACCAGCAGGATGGCGGCGTTCGTGGCCTGCTCGGCCGGCAGAATCGCGATTGGTGGCCTGATGCTCTGGCCGTCGACATCCTGTCGCCCAATGGTGGCGCCGACCCGATGGACCCCAATTTCGATTATGCTGAGGCTTTCAAGGCCCTCGACTACCAGGCGCTGAAGGCTGATCTGACTGCGCTGATGACCATCAGCCAGCCCTGGTGGCCGGCTGACTATGGGCACTATGGCCCCTTCTTCATCCGCATGGCCTGGCACGCGGCCGGCACCTATCGCACCGGCGATGGTCGCGGCGGCGCCAACAGCGGACAACAGCGTTTTGCCCCGCTCGATTCCTGGCCGGACAACGGCAACCTCGACAAGGCCCGTCGTTTGCTGTGGCCGATCAAGCAGAAGTACGGAAAGAATATTTCCTGGGCTGACCTGTTCATCCTTGCCGGCAACGTCGCCATCGAATCGATGGGCGGTCCGGTGTTCGGCTTTGGCGGTGGTCGTGCCGACGTGTTCGAGCCTGAGAAGGACATTTACTGGGGTCATGAAGATAAGTGGGTCAACGAAGGCGTTCAGACCCGTATCGACCCTGAGGCAGGCCTCGCTCATCTCGACGGTCCGCTGGCCGCAATCCAGATGGGTCTGATTTATGTCAATCCCGAAGGTCCCGGCGGCAACCCCGATCCGCTTCTGTCCGCGCGCGACATGAAGGCGACGTTCGAGCGCATGGCCATGAACCATGAGGAAACCGTCGCACTGACTGCCGGCGGCCACACCTTTGGCAAGGCGCACGGCAACGGCGATCCCTCGCTGCTCGGTCCTGCCCCGGCGGGCGGCGACATTGCCGACCAGGGCTTTGGCTGGAAGAGCAGCGCTGCCCATGGTGGCATCGGTGAGCACACTGTCACCAGCGGCATCGAAGGCGCCTGGGTGAACACGCCAACCGAATGGTCGGGCAACTATTTCCGCCTGCTGCTCGACTATGACTATGAACTGGTGAAGTCGCCGGCCGGTGCCCAGCAGTGGCAGCCGATCAACCAGAAGCCGGAAGACATGGCACCAGCTGCGTGGGATCCGAACATCAAGGTTCCGACCATGATGACCACCGCCGACATGGCGCTCAAGATGGATCCGGAATTCCGCGTTATCTCGGAAAAGTTCCGTAACGATCATGAAGCGTTCAAGGACGCCTTTGCGCGCGCATGGTTCAAGCTCTGCCACCGCGACATGGGCCCCAAGGTGCGTTACCTCGGCCCGGAAGTGCCTGCCGAAGACCTGATCTGGCAGGACCCTATCCCGGCCGGCACGATGCCGAGCGACGCCGATGTGGCGGCGATGAAGGCCAAGATCGCCGGCAGCGGCCTGACGGTCAGCCAGCTGGTCAAGACCGCTTGGGCATCGGCCAGCACCTATCGCAAGTCGGACCATCGTGGTGGCGCCAATGGTGCGCGCATCCGTCTGGCTCCGCAAAAGGACTGGGACGTCAACGAGCCGGCCGAACTGGCCAAGGTCCTCGCCAAGTTCGAGGAACTGCGCGCTGGCACCAACTTCTCCATGGCCGATACCATCGTCCTTGGCGGTGTCGTTGGTCTGGAACAGGCGATCAAGGCAGCCGGCTTCAACGTGGCCGTGCCGTTCACCGGCGGTCGTGGCGATGCCACCGCAGAACAGACGGATGCCGAAAGCTTTGCCGTTCTCGAACCGCAGGCTGACGCCTTTCGCAACTATCTGCCCAAGAAGCTGCGCGTGAAGACTGAGGAAATGATGCTCGATCGGGCAGCGCTCCTCGGCCTGTCATCTCCGGAAATGACCGTCCTGATCGGTGGTCTGCGAGTGCTCGGCGCCAACCATGGTCAGCGTAGCCATGGCAGCTTCACCAACCGGGCTGGCCAGTTGACCAATGACTTCTTTGTCAACCTGCTCGACATGAGCAACGCCTGGACCGCGGTCGAGGGTAGCGAAGACGAAGAATTTGTTGCCACCAACCGCAGCACCGGCAGCGAAAGCTGGCGTGCAACCCGGGCCGATCTGGTGTTCGGTTCCAATTCGGAATTGCGCGCTGTCGCCGAAGTCTATGCCGAAAATGGCAATGAAGAAAAGTTCGTTGCCGACTTCGTCAAAGCCTGGACCAAGGTGATGAACGCAGACCGCTTCGACCTGAAGTAAGGTACAGCGGCCCTCACCGGCCGTGAATCTGACAGGCACCCCGTCTCCGGCACAGGCCGGGACGGGGTGTTCTGTTATCCGGCCATCGATCCATTCACCGACAATGCAAACGCGCCCGCAGGTGAAGCCAAAGGGTTGGCACCGTGCTCTGGCCCCGGCTGATCCCGCATGCGGCACCTGCGGTGGTCAAGACAGCCGCGGTTGAAGCTGGCCCGGCCTCACTTCCCAAGGATTGGCCTCGCCGCGATCGGCAGACAAGGCGACCCTTCAGGCCGGGATGTCAAAAGTTGGTGGACAGGGTCAGGCTGGCGACATGGTCGGTACGGTCGCGACCGACGCGGCGGACCTGCTGGTTCAGATAGCCCGGTTCCAGCGATAGCTGGCGGCTTACCGGAACCGTGATCCCGGCAAAATTGCGCCACAGGCCAATGCCGTCGCGCTGAAAGCTGGTCTGGTTGAACCCGATGAACGGTTCGGTCCACAGCGCAAACCGCGCGTCACCCATCAGGGGCGCCGAGACGCGAAGCTGTTGGCGCAGGCGCCAACCGATGCCGTCCTGATTTTCAAAGGTGCGCTGTTCCAGACGGGTACGGGACGTCAGGGTGACATTGCGTCCGTTGCCAACAAGGCGTGTGGAAAGTTGCTGGAACAGGCGATGTTCGTCGCTTGATGCGCCGGCCAATGGATCGGTATGAACATAAGCATAGCCGATCGAGACAGTCGTGGTCCCATCAAGCTTGTAGCCAATGGCAGGACGGATAAGCAGTTGCCCAAGGCGCGATGCGTCGTTGGTGAAACGCTCCTGCGCTTCGAGCCACAGAGTTGTGTCCCCGCCAAGATTGATCGTCGAGGTCTGGGCAAGCCAGATGTTGGCATCCTCCTCATTGGCCAGGGCCGGCGTCGCGAGCAGGCTCAACGCCGCGAGGGGGCTGCTGCCGAGAAGGATGCGCAACATCTGCTGTCTCCGATCAGAAGCGGTAGCTGAGCCCGGCGCTGATCACCCACGGGTCCAGCGAATGCTCGGTCCGCAGGGCAACGGTGTTGCCCGCACGGAAGCTGGCCGTGGTGTCCACGAAATAGCGCTTGGCGTCCAATGTGAAGCCCAGTCCATTGTCGTTGAGTGGCAGATCAACACCCGCCTGAACCACGAGGCCCCACTCATTGGAAAGGTTCACGCTGGTTGCGCCAAGAGCTGCGGCACTGGTACCGACATCTTCGCCAAAGATGAAGAAGTGCGTGGCGCCTGCGCCGACATAGGGCTTGAACCCACCACCCAGCTCTGCGTGATATTTGAGCGTGACGGTCGCGGGCAGGATGATCGCATTGTCAACCAGACGAGCACCGTTGAGCGGGCCTTCGCCACGCACATCATGCGGCGTGATGCAACAGATGGTCTCTACAGACAGGTTCGGCGTCAGGAACATTTCCGCCGCAATGGTCGGCACGATTGAATCGGTGGCACGCGATTGCGACGTGGCCGGAGCACCGACAGTGTTGGTCACGACTGAGGTGATGCCACCGTCCGGGAGGACCGCGGTGCCAAGAACCTTGACCTGGAACGATCCGTCGCTGTTGCCCGCATGAGCGGGCGCTGCAAAGCCGGCAGCGGCAGCGCCGATTAACAGCGAAGGGAGCAAATGTTTGAACATGGCGGGGGGACCTTATGTGATTGGGGAGGTTTGGTCCGGTCCCTGCGCGAAGCAGAAACCGGACCGGCTTCAATTTGGGTGCGACCCGATAGGGTTGGTCAGGCCAAAGCCTCAGTTGGCCACAAACGGCAGCGAGCTGTGGTGCAGCACGATGCGCAGGCGGCCCTCGCCGTCACGGACATAGCCCCACGTCTTGTCGACTGTGGTTACATTGCCGCTGGCGTCGGTCAGCATGACATTGCCCATCGAGATGGCCGTGTTGCCGCTGATCAAGATGGCCGCATTGGTCATCTGATAGCTGCGCCAGTGCTTCAGGGCGAAGCCAGTGTCGGGAAAGGCGCTGTTGCCACCAACGAAATAGGCAAGGGCGCCTTCACGGGTGGTGCGAAAGGTGTTTGGGGCTGCCGCAAGTGTTGGTTTGAACAGCACGGGGCCCATGGCGTAGCCATAGGCGGAATCAATCACCTGGCCGGCGAGGCGGGTAGCAGCCGCATGGCCATCGCGATCATAGGTGGTCGAAATTGCAACCAGGGCATCGCCCCAGGCGCGCTGGGCCGCCTCGACTTCAGCCACGGTGATCGGCGCATATGTGGCGACACGGGCAGGGGCTTCGGAAGAGGTTGCCGCATGTTGGTTGGCCAGGGCCGGTGCAGCGATGGTCGCCGCCGGCAGGAAAAGCGCGGCAGCCGCGGTCTTTAGGATGAGCTTGCGCATGGATGTCCCTTTCATTGTGAAATCATTCTGGTCCGCAACAGGTCGGGCGGTCCGTCCGAAGAGCCAATGTGGCGCTTGCTGACGATGTAGGCGGCGCTACGGCACGGCCCATCGGCCAGACGGCGCGCTCTCCGGCCTAGGCCGGATGGCCTATGCGCTCGGCCAGTATCGATCTAAAGAGGGCCTGCAATGACCCAGACTTCTCCCCTGTTGCCGACACAGATTGAGACGGTGGCCGAGCTGCGCAATTTGTATCGCGCCGCTGAGGCGAGGGCGGCACGGTTGCGGCTGTTGTCTGAAGCTGGGCGCGACCTTGCCGGCGCCGAAGCCGCAATGATGAGCGAACGATTGGAGGCCTGTGTCCGCCGTTTGGCACATTTCATCGGTTTTCCCGGCGGTTCCATTGTCCGTGATCCCGCGGCGCAGGGGCTCGCGATCCACGCGCCGGGGGAGGCTGAACGTCCGGTCGCTGTTCTGGTCATCCCTGGCTTTGCCGATCTGGACGATATTGCCGACGCCGAAGATCGTGATGCCGTCCGCATTCATCTCCACCTTCTGGGCGCCGCGATTGACCGGATGGATCGCGAGGCCGAACGCAGCCGCCTGCTTGACGCCTTGCAGGAAAGGGAACGGCGTCTTGAATTTGTGGTCGGTCGCCTTTTCTCGGCACAAGAGGATGAGCGTCGCCGTGTCTCCCGCGAATTGCACGACGGCGTTGCTCAGCGCGCCACCGCGCTGTTTCGCTTGCTGGAGGCAGGAGGGCATGGGGGACCGGCCGGGTCGGGCGCGCCTTTGGCGAGCATCGCGCGGGATCTGGTCCAGGAATTGCGCGAACTGATTGCGGGTCTGCGCCCGACCATTCTGGACGATCTCGGTATTGGTCCGGCGATCCTTGCCCTTGCTGCCCAGCTGCGGGCTGAAGGCTTTGTGGTCGTCGAGGATATTGACGCGGGTCAGAGCGATTGGCCCCCCACGGTGGAAACTGCCCTGTATCGCGTGGCACAGGAAGCAATGTCTAACATTCGTAAACATGCCGGCGGGCCATGTCGCGTTGAAGTGTCCTTGCATTTCAATCCCGCGAGCGGAATCCGCCGCCTGCGGATCCGCGATTTTGGCAACGGCGCGGCGGTCATGCCGGTGACTGATGATGCCGGGCGGCACATTGGAATACATATAGGCATAGAGGTGATGCGCGAACGCATGACCGCCATTGGCGGGCAATTGGTCTGGCAGCCGCAAAGCGACGGCGGTGTGGAAGTGCTTGCCACCTTGGTTGAAGGCGCATGACGACTGCGACCCGCATCCTGATCGTTGACGACCATCCGCTTGCCCGCGAAGGGTTGAAGGCCGTCCTGACAGCCGCCGGACTGACGATTGTTGGTGAAGTTGCCACGGGTGAGGAAGCGGTCGAACAGGCAAGTGCTCTGGTTCCCGATGTCGTGCTGATGGATGTCCGCCTCGGGTCGGGGATTGACGGGTTGGAGGCCACCCGCCGCATTTCCGCGCTGGGCCTGCCGACCAAGGTGCTGATGCTGACATTGCACGATATGCCTGGCTATGTCCGCGAAGCGCTGGCCGCCGGTGCGGCGGGCTATGTGCTCAAGGACACCGGGATTGATGAGCTGCGCAATTCGGTCAGTCAGGTCATGGCTGGGCAGACGGCCATTCCGTTGCCGCTGATGGCCAGCGTGATGCAGGCCGGTGGCCGGGTCACACCGTCGCCGAGCCATATAGACAGCCTGACCGAGCGCGAACTTGAAGTGCTGGATCTCGTCAGCGAGGGTAAGACCAACAAGGAAATCGCCCGTGTGCTCGGCATCAGCCCGGCAACGGTCAAGGCGCATGTCGAGCGGATCATCTCCAAGCTCAGCGTTTCGGACCGCACCCAGGCGGCCGTGCTCGCCACCAGTCGTCGTGCCATGCGGGAGGGGTTTTGAATGAGCCACCCTGTGCCTGCCGTAATGCGTTACTGGGCCAATCAGCCGCTGGCGTTAAAAGGGCTGGTCGTGGTCGCCTTGCCGCTAACCATCCTGCTTGGCGCGCTGATCCTTCTCTATGTTGCCAGCAATGTAGAATCCCGCGCCGAGGACGATGTCCGCCGTGCCTTTGCCATCCAGCGAGACACTCACCAGGTCCATGCCCTGCTGGCAGAGGCTGCTGCAGGTGTGCGGGGCTATCTGTTGACGCGCGAAGAGCGCTTTCTCGAGCCCTATCGCAAGGCTGAAGCCGAGTTGCCGCAGGTCATGCAGCGGCTCGACCGCGCAATCCGCGATCAGGAAGTGCGGCGCGGCTTTGAACGGGTCAGCGCCCTCACGACGCGCAAGCGCGAAGGGCTGCGGAACCTGCTGGCGTTGTCGGATCAGGTCGGCCGCACCGGCAATGCATCGACACCGATCGAACCGGCCCTGATTGCCAACAAGATCGTGCTCGATGCGATGCGGGAGGAGATTGAGAATATCCAGCGCCGCGAAGCGATCGTCCTGGATCAGCGGCGCACCCGTGTCGAAGAAGCACGGCGCGGTTACCTGATACTCACCGCAATCAGCGCCGGCGTCGGCCTGCTCGGCAGTCTCGCTGCGGTCTATCTCTTTTCGACTGGCATTGTCCGCCGTGTCCGCCTGCTCGAAGGCAATGCTGAACGATTGGCCCGTGGCGAGGCGTTGGCGCAATTTCCTGAGGATGCGGACGAATTGGGTCGCCTTGCCCAGCGATTGGCCCGGGCCAGCACCCTGTTGCGCGGGCGTGAGCAGGAGTTGCGCGACAGCGAGGAGCGTTTCCGTCTCGTCATCGAAGGGGTCAGCGACTACGGCATTTTCGCTCTTGATCCTGAAGGCCGGGTCACCAGCTGGAACCTGGGTGCCGAGAGGATCAAAGGGTGGCAGGCTCATGAAATCATGGGTGAGCATTTCAGCCGTTTCTACCCTGCCGAAACCAGCGACTATCTTCCTGCAGCAATGCTTGACCGCGCGCGTCAGGATGGCACGGCCGAGGATGAGGGCTGGCGTGTGCGGCAGGATGGTTCGCGTTTCTGGGCCAATGTGGTCATTACCGCCCTGCATGACGAGCGCGGGGAATTGCGGGGCTTTGCGAAGGTTACACGGGACATCACCGATCGCCGCCGCACCGAAGAGGCGCTGCGGCTGGCGCGCGAGGAAGCGATCAATGCCAGCCGGGCCAAGAGCGAATTTCTCTCACGCACCAGCCATGAGTTGCGCACGCCGATGAGTGCGATCCTGGGCTTCGGGCAATTGCTCGAACTCGATCAGGAGCAGTTCACCGAACGGCATCGTTCGGCCATTGCTCAGATCATGAAGGCTGGTCGGCACCTGCTGTCGCTGATCAACGACCTGCTCGATATTTCGAGTATAGAGGCAGGAGGAACCGAACTGGTGATCGAGCGCATTGACCTGCGCGACCTGCTTGATGAAGTTTATGCCCTTGCAGCACCCATTGTCGCCGCTTCGGGCTTGCGCTTTGAATTGAAGGACCCGTCGGCGCCATTGTTCGTGATGGGTGATCGCAGGCGAGTGGTGCAGGTCATCCTCAATCTCGTGGCCAATTCGGCCAAATATAATCGGACGGGTGCCATGGTTCGCCTCGCTTGCCGGCAGAACGGGCCGCATATCCGGGTCGAAGTCGAGGATGATGGCCCGGGGGTCGAACCGGCGGATGTCTCGCGCCTGTTCACGCCATTTGACCGGCTGGGCCAGCAGAACCGGACCAAAGTGGAGGGAACCGGCCTCGGTCTCGCTCTGTCAAAACAACTGATTGAATCGATGGGCGGACAGATCGGATTTGATTCGCAGGTGCAGGGTGCGCTGTTCTGGTTCGAACTGCCGCAAGAGTTGCTGCCACTTCGCAATGGCCGCGAGGTTCCTGTTGCCACGGAGAATGAGCCCGGATGACCTATCGCCCGATCGAGCCAAAGGACATATTGTCGCGCCGGATCCTCGCTATTGATGATGAGGAGGCCAATGTCCTGTTGCTTGCCAGCCTGCTCGAACGGGAAGGGTATAGTGACGTCCATTGCCTTACCGACCCTGCGGCAGCACTCGAAACCTATATCTCGCTATCCCCTGACATTGTGCTGCTCGACTTGATGATGCCGACGGTTGACGGCTTCCAATTGCTCGAAGCCTTTGCCCGTCACGCCCGGCCCGATGAATTCCGCCCGATACTGGTCCTTACCGCCGATACCACATTGCAGGCGCGGCGACGGGCCTTGTCACTTGGAGCGCGGGATTTCGTCATCAAACCATTTGACGTGGTCGAAGTAACCCTGCGCATTGCCAATCTTTTGGAAACGCGTGTGCTGTATGAGCGTTTGAAGGCCGGTTGAAGCGCGGACAAGCAAAGCGCCCCCGCCCACGCCAGCCAGCGAAACTCCTGCCGGCCCGCCCATTCATCTCACCGAGCCTGAAGGCCTATTCTTTTGGAAAAGTGGTGCCCGGGGGCGGATTTGAACCACCGACACGCGGATTTTCAATCCGCTGCTCTACCCCTGAGCTACCCGGGCCCATGCGTCCGGCGCCGCGCGCCTTGACGTTGGAGCAGCGCCTATAGTGGGGGCTTGGCGGGCCTGTCCAGCCCCAAAATGCCGCCGGCGGGATTCTCTTTTGGTTGCGCCTAGCCTAGCCGTCGTCGCGGGCTTCGCCAAAGCCGCCCGGCGCGTCGTCGCCTTCATCGGCGCCGGGCGTCACGGGAATGCGATAATCCTCGTCAAACCAGTTGTGGAGGTCACGGTCGCGGCATCCGCGCGAGCAGAAGGGACGGAAATCATGGTTTGCCGGCTTGCCGCACAGCGGGCAGGGGCGGGAGGAAACCGTGGATGGCGAGTCAGCAGACATGGGCGGCAGCGATGGCGCGATCCGCCTCAGCGCGCAAGTGCACAGTCGCTCCGCTCTCCCGCGCCAGCCGCTCGGCCAGATCGCTGCGCGCTTCCAGCCAGCGCACCACCGCCGGATGCGCCGCCAGCGTCAGTGGCTGACCGGGCCGTGCAGCTCCTTGCCGCGCGGCTGCACGCAACAGGGTGAGGGCGGCGCTTTCCACCGGCTGAAACTGCCAGCGCTCGGCCATGCTTGGTCCGGTGCGCGGCCTGATGACTTGCAGCAAGCCATAGCCATTGACCGCGGTGCGCTCGAATGGCGGCGGCATGGCCGCGTCAAACGCCTCGGCCACCGCCACCCGCTGGCCCTTGTCAGCCAGTGTCGGCAGGTCGATGACAATGGATCCGCCAATACCCAGTGCCCGGATGGCGCGCGCCATCGCGGTTATGCCAACCCGCGCAAGGTCGCTGGGCGGCAGCTCCCCATCGACATCGAACACCGTCATCGCCGGGGTCAGGGTCATGCGCAGCAATCCGCCGGAAAAGGCGATGTGGCCGCTTGTTGCTGCCTCGATCCACTCGCTCCATCCCGCTTGTTCGAGCGCATCGGGCTGATGCGGCGCGACCAGGCAAACGGGAGTGCCGCTGGCGCTGATCCGGTCAAGCAGGGAAGGCGCCGGCATGGGCCGGGCTCCCGCTTCGGCAGGCCGCGCCATCGCGCGTTTGACAATGTCCGCCTCCGCCACGGCGCTGCGTGTCACTTCGACCAGCAGGGTTGCCCCATCGCTCAGGCCTGGCGGCAAGCTCCGCAGCATCGCCTCTTCGCCCGAGGGCAGGGTGACACTGCGCCATGCGCCGCTGCCCTCGCGCGGATTGAGGCGGGCATGAAGCCGCTCGCCCGGCTGCACCCCATCGCTGTCGCGTTCGACATGCAATTCGACGATGCGCCCATCCTCGACCAGAGCGGCCCGGCGTTCGCCGATGCCATCCTCATAGAGCCACTCAGCCAAGCTCCACCCCGGCGGACAGGAGCAGGGCCCGGGTTTCAAACAGGGGCAGGCCGACGATGCCCGAATAGCTGCCGCTCATCCAGCGGACAAAGGCGCCCGCCGGCCCCTGGATGGCATAGCCGCCCGCCTTGCCGATACCGTCGCCAGTGGTGGCATAGGTGGTGATGGTGGCGGCATCGAGCGGGGCAAAGGCAACGATGCTTTCGGACAGGCGCGTGCGGATATGGCCTGTGTCGTCCTTGAGCGCGATGGCGCTGAGCACGCGGTGCCTGCGTCCGGCCAGCAATTTCAGGCAGTGTGCGACCTCGGCAGTGTCAGCGGCGCGCGGCAGAATGCGACGACCGGCGGCCACCACCGTGTCCCCTGCCAGCGCGATCTCGCCGGTCGCCAGCGGCACGGCCTCTGCCTTCTCGCTCGCCATGCGCAACGCATAAGCGCGGGGGGCCTCGCCCTTGCGCGGCGTCTCGTCAATGTCGGGGGCCGCAATGCGATGCGGCGTCACTCCCAGTTGCGCCAGCAGGTCGCGGCGGCGCGGGGAGGTGGAAGCAAGGACCAAAAGCGGCGCAGCCATGGCGGGGCCGCCAGCCCTCACTTGAAGCGATAGGTGATGCGACCCTTGGTCAGGTCATAGGGCGTCAGTTCGACCTGCACTTCGTCCCCCACCAGCACACGGATGCGGTTCTTGCGCATCTTGCCGGCGGTGTGGCCCAGGATTTCATGGCCATTTTCGAGCTTTACGCGGAACATGGCATTGGGCAGCAGTTCGACCACCTGCCCACGCATTTCGAGAAGTTCTTCCTTCGCCATTCGGCCTCGTCTTGGTTGCGCGGCCGAACGCTCTCCGTCTGGCCGCTGGCATCAATCAGCGGGGCGCATAGCGCCAAAACAGAGCAATGGAAAGGCAAATGCGGCTGGCGGCCTCAGCGCACCAGGCCCGCCTTGCGCGCTGCACGCCAGGCATAGGCCTTGGCTGCTGAACTGTCCGGCCAGCGCGGCGGCATGGCGGGAGACAGGCCGATCCTGCGCAACAGCGAATTGAACGCATGGGCTTCGGATTCCCGATAGCTCCATTCCGATCGCCAAGTGATTGACAGGGAAATCGACGGGTTCGGGCCGACGCGCACGAAATGCGGTGCCATCACCGGCATAAGCACCGCCCGGCCGGGCGGCAGGTCAGCCACATATTCCTGACCGGCAAAGCTTTCGTCCCATGGCAATCCGCGATGGCTGCCCGTATGATAGCGCTCATGCTGCTCCTGCGAGGCAAAACGCAGGTCACCCGCCGGGAAGGCATGCATGGTCTTGCTGCCTTGCAATTGCAGCAGGATGTTGTGTTCGGGATCGAAATGATAGGGCGTCACCGAATTGGGGCTGGAAACAAAGACGAACCCCTGTAGCGTCAGCATTTCGCCGGTGCGCGGCTGCACCACCTCGCGCAATTCGCCGAGCAAATCGCGCAGCAACGCGTCATAGGCCGGCATTTGCTCGATATTCTTGAGCACGCACCAGCTCTGGTTCGCGGCGATTGTGCGGATGGTGTCGCCGATCGTGAGCCCATTCTTCGGCGCTTCGTCGGGCAGGGTGCCGACAGGCAGGTCGGACCGGTTATATTCGACGCTGCTGTCCGGCAGCGCCTCTCCCAATGTGGCGAGGGCTTCCAGCGTCAGCAGCGGGTGTTCACCCAGACCGTGCGAGAATGTTGTCACCTGGTTGGGGTAGGCCGCGGCAAAGGCTGTGCGGGCATCGTCATCAAAATGGGCGACCGGACGGTCCATGGCAAATTCCGTCGGGGACAGTGGTGCAGTCATTTGTCTTCATCCTTTACTGATCCGGCGGGGGCTGGTCCGGGCTGAGGGTCAGATCGGGGGGTAGGCTTTTTCAAGGCGGGCGGGTTGAACCGCTTGGCGATATGCCAAAGCCGTTTCGCGCCCTGTGCGAGGGTAAAGGTCAGCCGGTTGCCATGGCCGGGCAGAGGCAGCGCCACCGAAACAATCGACCGCCGTTCGCGCCACAGGCTGTCAATCATCGGATGGTCCTGCGCGGCACAGCTGTCGATCCAGTCCAGCTGCCGCTGGTTGAGGATGGACAGGCTTTCGCGCTGCAACAAAACGCCGGGGGAGAAGCGCGCATAATCCTCGTCAAAGGCGGTCTTGAACGAAAAGCCGGCCTGGCCGCTCAACAGGGTGATGAGCACCGCGATCGCGCGCCCGTCCAGCCGCAGCGCCGTCATTTCCAGCTGCCCGGCCGCATGGGCTGCGGCCATGGTCGCGCGAAAGAAGGCGGCCGTGTCGGCATGGCTCAGCAGGGCCGATTCATTGGCGCCTTTCCAGCCGCCTGCTTCCAGGGTCAGAAACTCGTCGATCCAATGCTCGACCGGTTGGCCGTCGGCGGCTGTCAATTGATCGGTGGTGACTTGGCCCAGTTCGTTCAGTCGCGCCCATTGGCGGCGCAATTCCTTGCGCTTCTTGGCGCGAACCGACTCGTCCCAATAGGCTTCGGGGTCCATGCGCGTGGCCAGCATCGCCCGCTTTATCGATGCCTCAACCGAAAGAGGCAGATCCATCCGGTGACAGGCTTCTGCCAGCCCCTGATATAATGGTCCGTCTTCGGGCAAGCCGTCACAGCAGAGCAGGGGGGCGGCACAGGGGCCATTGGCAAGCGATGACAGCAGGCGCGACCAAAAGGCGGTGGCCTGATCCTGTGCGACCAACATGCTGCTCAGAAAGCTGTTGGGATGGGTCCAGCCCAGCGCCACGCGCACGGGCACCCGGCCAAAGGCTTTGCCCATCTGCATGGGGGCGACGCCGATCAATGTGCCACCTGCGTCACGGACGAATGCGACTGTCGCGTCTGCGCCCTCATTGCAATGGGTCAGGCCGGCCCGCACCATCCAGGGTTCGGCAAAGACATTGGCCTCTGCGGCCCGCCCCGCCAGGGCCTGCCACTCGCTCCATTGCGCGGCGGACAAAGAGGTATGGCTGAGCCATTCGACAGCCTGCGCGTGGTCAGGGCTGCCTTCCTTTGTTCGGCTGCTCAGCTTGGCAGACAGTCCATGCCTTGCCCCCTGTCCATCGGCAGCGATGCCGCCGGTCATGCTGATTGCCTCATGCTTCATGACCCGCCGCATAACAGGGAGGCATGAACAAAGCGTTCTTTGCTGCCATTTTGGCAGCAAGGCGCCGGGATCGGGGAAACGGTCGTGATGGACCAAAGCAAAGCCCCCGCCGGATCGCTCCGGCGGGGGCCTGTTTCCGGCAAGCCGGATGCTCAGTGACCCAAGGTCACATCGCCATATGAGCCATCGCCGCGAGCAGCAGGATGGCGACAATGTTGGTGATCTTGATCATCGGGTTGACCGCCGGGCCAGCGGTATCCTTGTAAGGATCCCCGACCGTATCGCCGGTCACAGCAGCCTTGTGGGCTTCACTGCCCTTGCCGCCATGATTGCCGTCTTCGATATATTTCTTGGCATTGTCCCATGCGCCGCCGCCCGATGTCATCGAGAGGGCGACGAACAGGCCGCTGACAATCACGCCGAGCAACAGCGCGCCGAGGGCGGCAAAGCCTTCAGCCTGGCCGGCAACCCAGCTGATCACGAAATAAACGGCAATCGGTGCCAGCACCGGCAACAGCGACGGGATGATCATTTCCTTGATCGCCGCCTTGGTCACCAGGTCAACGGTGCGGGCATAGTTCGGCTTGGACGTGCCGGCCATGATGCCCTTGTCGTTGGCGAACTGGTCGCGAACGTCCTTGACCACTTCACCGGCCGCGCGGCCGACAGCGGTCATGCCCATCGCACCGAACAGGTACGGGAGCAGGGCGCCAAGCAGCAGGCCGACGATGACATAGGGGTTTTCAAGGCTGAAGTTGACTTCCAGATCGGGGAAGAACAGCCTCAGGTCGGTTGTGTAGGCCGCAAACAGCACCAAAGCTGCCAGACCTGCCGAACCGATGGCATAGCCCTTGGTCACGGCCTTGGTCGTGTTGCCCACCGCGTCGAGCGCGTCGGTCTTTTCACGGACACTGTCGTCCAGACCCGCCATTTCGGCAATGCCGCCGGCATTGTCGGTGACCGGGCCATAGGCGTCGAGCGCGACGACCATCCCTGCCAAGGCGAGCATCGATGTTGCCGCAAAGGCAATGCCGATCAGGCCCGCCAGCTGGTAGGTGACGATGATGCCGATGACGATCACGATTGTCGGCAGCGCCGTTGCCTCAAGGCTGATGGCAAGACCCTGGATCACGTTCGTGCCATGGCCGGTTTCCGAAGCCTTGGCGATCGAGCGGACCGGACGGAAGTTTGTGCCGGTATAATATTCGGTGATCCAGACAATCACACCGGTGATGACCAGACCGATCATCATGCACCAGAACAGGGCCATGCCCGTGAAGCCGCCGCTGCCGTCAAGATCGGCCCCGATGGTGGCATTCATGTCACCCAGCGCATAGCCGGTCGCCCACCAGATGGCCGGGATCGACAGGATGGCGGTGACCAGAAAGCCCTTGTACATCGCACCCATGATGTTGGTGCCGCCACCCAGACGCACGGCATAGGTGCCGATGATCGAGGTGAGGATGCAGACGCCGCCGATCAGCAGCGGCAAAGCCATCAGGTTCATCAACAGGCCGCCTGCCGACGCACCGACCAGCAGTGCGATCAGCACCATGGTCGCGCCAACGGTGACGACATAGGTTTCGAACAGGTCGGCTGCCATGCCGGCGCAGTCGCCGACATTGTCACCGACATTGTCGGCGATAACAGCCGGGTTGCGGGGATCGTCTTCGGGGATGCCGGCCTCGACCTTGCCGACCAAGTCGGCGCCGACGTCGGCAGCCTTGGTGAAGATGCCACCACCCAGACGGGCAAAGATGGAGATGAGCGACGCACCGAACGCAAGCGCCACCAGACCGTCAACGACAATGCGGTCGTTCGGCTGGTTGCCGGCGATTTCGGTGAGGTACCAGAAGAATCCGGCAATCGCGAGCAGCGCCAGACCGGCGACGAGCATGCCGGTGATCGCACCTGCACGGAACGCCATGGTCAGGCCTGATTGCAGGCCCGTTTGCGCGGCGGCTGCGGTGCGGACGTTGGCGCGCACCGAAATGTTCATGCCGACATAACCGGCGACGCCTGAAAGCACCGCGCCGATGATGAAGCCGACCGCGGAGGTCAGGCCCAAGGTGACGCCGACGATGACGGCAACCACGACGCCGACGATGGCGATGGTGCGATATTGCCGGCCAAGATAGGCTTGCGCGCCTTCCTGGATGGCGGCGGCGATTTCTTGCATTTTTTCATTGCCGGCCGAGGCGCGAAGCACCTGTTGGCTGGTAATCACGCCATAGACAACGGCCAACAGGCCAAAGGCTATGGCTATCAGACTGATTGATAGCATGGGACCCAATATCCTCCCGTTTGAAATGCTCTCTTGCCGGGAAATCGCGAGTTTGCCCCTGCCTTAAGTGGCGCATTCAACCCGCAATTCTTCCCTCCCCGCGTGGATGCATCGGTCGGAGAGGCTAAGGGGAGAAAATCGAAAGGGCAAGCAAAAGGACTGGTCGTTAACCAAGTCGATAAAATAGCTTTAATTCAGCCGTTTGATCTATTTTTCAGCCATGTTCAAAGCCCAGTCGGGCCGGTAATGGCACCGCCCCGCCCCGCCAGCTTAGGGCAAAGCCCCTATCAGCGGTGCAACAGCCAATGCGTCGCGCATTCCCGCCATGGCGTGATGAGGCGGCTTCAATCGCTTGACGCCGGTCCGGCGCTGCCGTGAACAGCAACACATAATCATCGCCCGCTGTCGTCGCCTCGATCCGCGTTTCCCAACTGTCGGGCCGCACCATCATCAGCGCGTCAGACAGGGGCACAGCGTCCATCTGCACCGCCACGCCACATCCGCTGGCCTCGGCAATGCGCCGCGCGTCGATCAACAGCCCGTCGGACACATCCGCCATCGCACTGACCAGCGACGCCAGGGCTTGTCCGAGTGGCAGATTGGGTTGCGGCCGTTGATAGGCTGTCACCAATGATGCCAAGCCGCCGTCCATGCGCCCCTGCCGGATCGCCAGACCCGCCCCGGCATCGCCCAAAGGTCCGCTGACCCACAGGTCATCGCCTGCCTTCGCGCCGCTGCGCGACGGCGCGCCGCATTCCGGCGCCCGGCCAATCGCCGTTAGTCCCAGCGTCACGGGCGCTCCGGCTGGCATTGCCACCGTGTCCCCGCCAAGCAAGGGCACGTTGAATATCCGCAACGCATCGGCCAGTCCCTCGACGAACAAACTATCCCAGTCCCGATCGCGACCCAAACCATGCCCGGTCAGCACCCCCAGCGGCATCGCTCCCTTTGCGGCAAGGTCGGACATGTTCACCGCCACCAGTTTCCAGGCGACACTGTCCGCCGGGTCATCGGGCAGGAAATGGACGCCCTCAACCAGCATGTCGTGGGTCAGGACCAGCCCACCGGCCTCGACCGGCAGAACGGCGGCATCATCGGCCAGCCCGCGGGCAGCAGGATGCGTTGCGATCATGCGCAAGGCGTCGATCAGGGCGGATTCGCGTGATGTCACGCACCAGCTTTAGCCGAGCGGGAGGGAGGGGGCCACTAGGTGGACGTTACCGTCCCGCTGCTTTCGCCACCGCATCAAGCAGGCCGTTGACGAAGCCCGCTTCCTTGGGCGTGTGAAATGCCTTGGCGACATCGACATATTCGCTGATCGCGGCCGCGGCCGGCACGTCTGGGCGGGCGATCAGTTCATAGGCACCGACGCGCAGCACCGCCTTCATTGCCTTGTCGAGCCGGGCCAGACTCCAGCCGCTGCTCAGCTTGGCGGCGATTGCCTCGTCGACATCATTGAGGCGGGCGATGGTGCCACGTACCAGATCGTCAAAGAAATCGACCTCGGCATCGGCATATTCGGCGTCGGGAAATTCCTCGTCGTCGATCGTGGTGCCAAGCCGGTGTTGATGAAATTCATGGATAAGCTGGGCGACCGGGGTCGCTTCCATGTCGTGCTGGTACAATGCCTGGACCGCGCCGAGACGGGCAGCGGAGCGCGCGGTCGAGCGCGCGGCCTTGCGGGGAGGAGTCTGTGTCATGCGCGCCCCCTAGCGGCGCAGGCGGGCAGGGGCAAGGTTGCGCGGGTTCAGCGGTCCAGCCGCAACGCGACGCTCAGCGCATGGGCAGGCAGCCCTTCGGCCCCGGCCAGCGCCACGGCGGCGGGGCCAATGGCATCCAGCGCCCCTTCGTTGAGCTGCAAAAAACTGGTCCGTTTCATGAAATCGAGCACCGACAGGCCAGAGGCAAAGCGCGCCCGCCGTCCGGTCGGCAGCACATGGTTCGGCCCGGCGACATAGTCACCAATGGCTTCGGGGGTCATCCGGCCAAGGAAAACCGATCCGGCGTGGCGCACCTTGGCGAACAGGGCATCGGGATCATCGACCGCCAGTTCGAGATGCTCGGCCGCCAGCCGGTTGACCAGCGGCATCGCCTCGTCAAGATCGCGCACGGTGATGATGGCGCCATATGTGGCCCAGCTCTCACGCGCGGTCGCCTGGGTCGCCAGGGTCGGCAGATGCGCCTCCACCGCCGCTGCCACCGCATCGGCAAAGCCGGTGTCATCGGTGAACAGGATCGACTGGCTCGTCGGGTCATGCTCGGCCTGGCTGAGCAGGTCGGCGGCGATCAGCGCCGGGTCATTCTGTGCATCGGCGACAACGACAATCTCGCTTGGCCCGGCTACCATGTCGATGCCGACGACGCCATAAAGCTGCCGCTTGGCCTCTGCCACCCAGGCATTGCCTGGCCCGGTGATGACATCGACCGGCTGGATGCGGCCGGTGCCATAGGCGAGCGCCGCGACCGCCTGTGCTCCGCCGACCCGCCAGATTTCATCAACCCCGGCAATATGCGCTGCGGCCAGCACCAGCGGATTGACCGAGCCGCCGGGCGTCGGTGTAACCATCACCAACCGATCGACGCCAGCGACCTTGGCCGGAATGGCGTTCATCAGCACGGAGGAGGGATAGGCTGCGCGGCCACCGGGAACATAGACACCCGCTGCCTCGACCGCGCTCCAACGGCTGCCCAGTCGTGCCCCGGTCGCGTCGATGCTGTCCTTGTCCTCGGGTTTCTGGCTGGCGTGAAAGGCGCGGATGCGCGCCGCCGCCAGATCCAGTGCCTCGCGCAATCCGGGCTCCAGCGCCGCATAGGCGGCCGCACACTCTTGAAGGCCAATCGACCAGCCTTGGGCATCCAGATCAAACCGGTCAAACTTCGCGGTCAGTTCGGCCAGCGCCAAATCGCCGCGCGCGCGGACATCGGCAATGATCGCTGCCACGTCGCGCGACACACCGGCGTCACTTTCCCGCCGGTCATCAACCAGCGCATCGAAAGCCTTGGCAAAGCCGGCGTCGCCTGTGTCGAGCCGCAAGCTCATGCCGGGACTGCCACCGCTTCCCGGAACGCCTCGACCATCGCCGGAATTGCAGGGTTCAGCTTGAATGCGGCGCGGTTGACGATCAGCCTCGCTGACACGTCGCAAATCACCTCGCGCTCTTCCAGGCCATTTTCCACCAACGTCCGCCCGGTCGACACCAGATCGACAATGCATGGCGCCAGATTGAGCAGCGGCGCAATTTCCATCGCGCCATTCAGCTTGATGCATTCAGCCTGGATGCCACGGCTGGCGAACCATTGGCGGGTGATCGTCGGATATTTGGTGGCGACGCGAATGTGGCTGGCGCTCAGGTCAATTGGCGGCGCGTCCTTGGGCATGGCCAAGGACAGGCGGCACTTGCCGATGCCCAGGTCCACCGGGGCATAGAGTTCGGAAAAATTGAACTCGTCGATCACGTCCGACCCGACAATGCCGATCTGCGCCGCGCCATGGGCCACGAAAGTGGCAACATCAAAGGCGCGCACCCGGATGATCGACAGGTCCGGATTCTCGCTGGCAAAGGTCAGCGCCCGGCTCTTTGCGTCAAAGAAATCCGCCGCCGGATGCACTCCACCGGCCCGCAATATCGGCAGGGCTTCGTCGAGGATCCGTCCCTTGGGGATGGCAAAGATGAGGGAGTCTGTCATGCTGCCGCGCAGTTACGGCGGTGAAGGGGGCAATGCAAGATGAGTGAGTCGATCACATCAAGCGAAAAGCCCGCCTCCCCGGCGCGGGACGAGGCGATCCGGGCGGCCTTTCGCATGCAGGCTAGGCATTGCGTTGCCACCGGCTCGCCCCTGACCGCGCAAGTGGTCGGCACTCTGGCGGACATGCTTGACCGCTCGACCCGGACCGGAGCGCGCATTCTCGATTGGCCCGGTGATCCGATGGTCGATGCGCTCAAGCTGCGCATCGCCGGAGGGCTCAACGCGCTGGCGCGCATGGGCGGCGATGCCCAGCTCACCGCCTTCTACCGCGAAAGACAGGGGGATTGCACAGCCCTGTTGCGCCGCATCCTCTCCGACCATGACGACTGGCTGCTGCCCTGGCTCGACAATGCCCCGCAAACCAATGAGGTCGGCCGGTCCGCCGTCCTCTGGCCCGGCGTAATGGCCGTCGCTGCCCGCTTCGGGCCGCAGGTGGAGTTGCTCGAACTGGGCGCCAGCGGTGGCCTTAACCTCAATATGGACCGCTTTGGTTATGATCTTGGTGCAGCGCGGTCCGGCGATCCGGCCTCTTCCGTTCAGCTCACGCCGCATTGGTCGGGTCCGCCGCCTGTGTCGGCAGCGGTCGACGTTGTTTCCCGTGCCGGCGTTGACCTCAACCCGCTCGACATGACCGATCCGGCGACTGCCGAACGGATGCTCGCCTATATCTGGCCTGATCAGCATGATCGCGTCGCCCGTGCCGAAGGCGCCATCTCGATCGCCCAGCACTTCCCGCCGCCGGTGGACCGGGGCGACGGGGCCGAGTGGATCGAACAGCGGCTGGCTAAGCCACAAGCGGCCGGTGTCACCCGCATCCTCTATCATAGCGTCGCCCTGCAATATTTCCCTGATGAGGGTCGTGACCGGGTGCATCAAGCCATCATCGCCGCGGCTGCGCGCGCGACACCGGAACGCCCGTTCGCTTGGCTGAGCATGGAGTTTCACGATCAGATCGCGCAGGCAGAAGTTCGCCTCACCACTTGGCCCGGCGATGGCCGTCACCAACTGCTCGCCCGCTGTCATCCCCATGGTGCGCAGGTCGAGTGGCTCGGATGAGCCACACAGACCCGCTTGCTCAGCGGTTCAATGGTCGAGCGGATGCGCCACGAGCCAGCGGTCCATGGCGGCATTCACCGCGTCGGGGGCCTCCCACGGCACGAAATGGCCAGCCCCCTCGATCCGCTCCACCGTCACATCATCGATATGCCGCTCCAGCCCTTCGAGCTGGCACGGCAGCAGCGCCTCATCTTCCAGACCCCAGACGATCAGGGCCGGGATGGTGAGGCGCGGGAAAGGCGCGTCGAGGAATGGCGTCGTCTCCGCCGGCGCATCGGGCGCCGGCACCTGCAAGGGTGATGCCCGGTACCAGTTGAGCATGCCGGTCAGCGCGCCGGGCTGGCTCCACTCGTCAATATAGGCCAGCCGGTCTTCCGCCGTCATGCCCCGTGCCGACAGTTTGGCAAAGCGGTCGTCAAAGAACCATTCGACGCCCTTTGCCGCCACCTCGCCCTCAATGTCCCGCTCGCGGAATTCGCGGATATATTGCGTTGCCGCCCGCTGCCCCGCGTCGAACACCAAACTGTGTTGATAGACATAGGGGTGGGCGGCATTGCACTGGATCAGGCGGCGGATGCGCCCGCCCGGCAGGCTCGCCTGATGCCTCAGCGCGGTCGCCCAGGCGATGGCACCGCCCCAGTCGTGGCCGACCAGCGTGAACTCCCCGACGCCCAGCGCATTGGCCAGTGCCAGAACATCGGCGGTCAGTTTCGGCACCTTATATTCGGACAGGTCGGCCGGCTTGTCCGACCGGGCATAGCCGCGCTGGTCGGGCGCGATGCAGCGATAGCGGCCTGAGAGGTGGGCGATCTGGTGTCGCCATGTCCGGTGCGATTCCGGAAAACCATGCAGGAAAATCAGCACTTCGCCATCGCGCGGCCCTTCATCCACCACATCGAGGGAAACCCCGGTGGAAAGGGCAATGCGGTTCAGCGGAAAGGCGGCAGTCATCAATATCCCTCGTTTCAGGACAGGCTGGTATCGCTGGAGGGGACCAGTTCCATGGCCTCTCGCCACAGTTCGACAATATCGGGCGGATAGACACGCTCCCCGGCGGCCAGCCATTCATCCATCCCCCACCAGCGATGGCTGACCATATAGCTGCGTTCCCCGTCGGTATGGCCGTCATCATTGATCGGTCCACCCGCCACCCGCGCCACAAAATATTGCTCGACCGCGTGGACCGGTTCGCCTGCAAAGGTCAGGAAATCCGTCTCGCGATGGGCAAAAGGACCGTAAACTGGCGCGACAAAGCCGGTTTCCTCCAACAGTTCGCGCCGGGCCGCTGTCGGATAATCCTCACCCGGATCCAGCTCGCCCCCGGCGGTTGCCCAATAGGATTTGCGGTCGCCTGGCGTGAAGTGGAACAGCAACAGCCTGTCCTCATGGTCCAATACCATGATCCGGGCTGCCAACCGGTTGCGCCGCTGCATCACTCCCCCGGCGCTGTCGCGCGGATGGTGAGCGCGTGCACGCGCTCCTTCAGCAACTCCGCCAGTGCATGATTGACCAGCCGCTGCCGTGCCACCCGGTTGAGTCCTGCAAAGGCGGGACTTTCGATGGTCAGGCTGAAATGCGATTCGCCGGTGCCATTGTCACCCATGTGGCCGCTGTGCATCGCGCTGTCATTGCTGATGGAAAACCGCGCATCAGGAAAGGCGACGGCCAGCCGCTGGTTCATTTCGCTCTCAACCGGACCCACTGACCACACTCCTGTTGGTTCCGGCTTGCTGCGCCGGGCTTTTTTCTTATCTAGCCTGCGTCCGCCAGAATGAAACCGGGCACCTGCGCCTTTTTGAGAAGTGTTTTGCCCGACCGCCCCAATCCCTCCCCCCGATTCCATGGCCGCATCCCTGGTCAGCGGCCCTGCGCCGTGCCGGGCTGCGACCAGCATGGAGAGTTTCGCGCGCCGGGTGAGCGGCGCCCGGGCTTTGACGGGCCGGGCAGCTATCGCTGGATGTGTCTTGACCATGTGCGGGAATTCAATGCCGGCTACAATTTCTTCGCTGGCATGACGCCGGAGGAAATCGTTGAGGCACAGGGCCCCTATGGCGGCTGGGAACGGGAAACCCGCGCCTTCAGCGCCACCGGCGCCGACGCTCCGCCCAAATGGTCGGATTTTCGTGATCCGATGGACGCGTTGGGCGCGCGCTTCCGCAAGGTCCGCGAACAGGCGCGGGATGCCGCCGCGGGAATTAGTCGTGAAGACCGTGAGGCCTATGACGCGTTGGGCCTGTCTCCGGGCGCAGACCTCAAAACCGTGCGGCAGGCCTATTCCAACCTTGTCCGGCGTTATCACCCTGACCGCAATGGTGGGGATCGTCGCTATGAAAAGGCCTTGCAGGCCGTCATCGCTGCCTATGGCCATCTCAAGGCAAAGGTTTAGCGCGTATCTCCCCTTGCAATTCGCCGCCCGGTCGCGCATCGCGCCACTTCACGTGAACGTAAAGGGCCGACCAGTTCGATGACCGACCTTCCCACCATCCAGCCTGACAGCCGCAATTCGACGGTGCTCGCCGCACCTGACAAGACGGTGGATGTGCGCGAAACCTTTGGCATCGACATCGATATGCAGGTTCCGGCCTTTTCCCAGCGTGATGAACGGGTTCCGGATCTTGACCCGGCCTATGTGTTCGATGCCGACACCACGCTCGCCATCCTCGCCGGCTTTGCCCATAATCGGCGCGTGATGGTGCAGGGTTACCATGGCACTGGCAAATCAACCCACATCGAACAGGTCGCCGCCCGCCTCAACTGGCCGTGCATCCGTATCAACCTGGACAGCCATGTCAGCCGCATCGATCTGGTCGGTCGCGACGCCATTGTGCTGAGGGACGGGGTGCAGGTCACCGAGTTCAAGGAAGGTCTGCTTCCCTGGGCGCTGCAAACGCCGACCGCCCTCGTCTTTGACGAATATGATGCGGGCCGCCCGGACGTGATGTTCGTTATCCAGCGCGTCCTTGAAACGGACGGCAAGTTGACCCTGCTGGACCAGAATCGCGTGATACGCGCGAACCCCTGGTTCCGCCTGTTCGCCACTGCCAACACGGTTGGTCTTGGCGACACGACGGGTCTTTATCATGGCACGCAACAGATCAACCAGGGCCAGATGGACCGCTGGAACATCGTCGTTACGCTCAACTATCTGCCGGCCGAAGTTGAATCGCGTATCGTCCTTGCCAAGTCGGGCGAGTATGACGATCCTCAGGGCAAGGCGATGGTCGAAAATATGGTGAAGGTGGCCGAACTGACCCGTCATGGTTTCATTAACGGCGACATTTCCACCGTGATGAGCCCGCGCACCGTAATCAGCTGGGCCCAGAATACGACCATCTTCAAGGATGTCGGCTTTGCTTTCCGCCTTTCGTTCCTCAACAAATGTGACGAAGCGGAGCGGATGCTGGTTGCCGAATATTATCAGCGCGTGTTCGGCAAGGACTTGCCGGAAAGTGTGACTGGCAAGTCGCGATGAGGATGCGAGGCTGAGCAAATCAGCGGTTCAAGCGTAGTTACCTAAATTTTCACTATTTCCGCCTAGTCTTGCTGCATCGAGCATCAAGATGCGGATTTGCGCGCATGAACAAGACTGTTGCCATCATAGCCCTTAACCTGCTGGTTGCCGGTGCGCTCAGCGCCCGGGCAGGATATATGATCCTTTCGGGTTGTGACATCGGCGGAACCTGTCGCGGGACATCGGACCTGTTGACGTGGGGCCTCGCCATAGTTCCCGCGCTGGTCCTTTTGGTGGTGCTTGGCCTCTCTTTGCCAAAGCTGATGGCCGGCTTGTCGGTGCGCCGCGAAGAAAAGAAGCAGATGAAAGCCGAACAGGCCGAAGATGCTGCATCGGGCGCCGCAGAGACCAGCCAAAGCCAGAATCGGCTCGCCCGGGTCAAGCGTGCAGTCGCCGAAGATCTTGAGGCTGCGGAGGCTGCCGCTGATATGGAGGCCGCCAGCACAGATGCCCACATGGACGGCTATGATGCCGCCCGGATGGACATGGCGGACGAACAGCAGCCGGACGATTTTGTCCCGTCTGAGCATTATGACAGCGCCTTCGCTCGCAACAATGCTGACCTGGCGCCCTTCGATGCCGGCGATGCACAACCGGTTGATTGGCCCTCGTCTGATATTGATATGCCTGCCCCCGCCGATCCTGTTGCCTCGATCCAGGCGTTTGACGGCCTAGGTCTTGATGGCGCCGATGATGCCGCGGCGTCGGACCGTGAAGCCATTGAGCGGGAATGGCAGGCGGTCGAGGCCGAGATTGATCCCGCGCTCCATGGCTATATGGCGGAACCGCGTGGTGATGGTGAATCGCTTCAGGACATGCCGCCGGCCTACAGCATGGCCCCTGCTCCCCTCTCTGAATTGCCAGCTTACCAATCCATCGCCGATGATCTCGGACAGCATGACTTCCGCCTGACGCCGCTCACCTTTGATGCGCCTGATGCGGAATGGGACGAGGATTTGGACGGCGAAAGCGACAGCGGATTTGCTTCACTGGCCGATATGGGTGAACCGTCAGCGCCCACTTTGGACCGGGACCCCGTGTTTACCCACTTTGATCCGGCCGAAGCAGCCGCTGCCGACGAAGCGCATGGCTGGCATATTGAACCGGCGGAATCGCGTCAGGATGAAACGCTGCCGGTGCCGGACTGGGCGGTGACCGACCATGATGCGGCGGCACCGCGCGGGTCTGATGCTCAGCGCACGGTCGACATTTGGGCAAATCCTGCCTTTGACATCGATGG
This sequence comes from Sphingomonas lacunae, assembly GCF_012979535.1. Classification (NCBI taxonomy): domain Bacteria; kingdom Pseudomonadati; phylum Pseudomonadota; class Alphaproteobacteria; order Sphingomonadales; family Sphingomonadaceae; genus Sphingomonas; species Sphingomonas lacunae. The sequence goes on along the minus strand of NZ_CP053015.1, from coordinate 333,040 downwards.
CGCTGAGCACAATTCGTTGCAGGCTCCCGAAGCGGCGGACCTGACGGCTCCGGTCGCCATGCAGCCGGTCAGCGATGAGCTGCCAGAGATTGAGATGCCCGGCATTGGCCGCGCTCCCGATGAATGGAACTGGCTGTTTGCCGATGGAATGCCGTTGCTGCGCACCAGCAAGGCCACGGGTTTCCCCTGGATTGCCGGCGGGATCGGTGAAGTGGCCACTGCTATCCAGTCAACTGTTGATCTGCGCGGAATTGCCAATTTTGAGGCGGAATCCGGTGCTTGGCGCCAGATTGCCGGCTCGATGGCCTATGCCGAACCGCTGGCTGTGGAGGATGCGCAGGCATTTGTCGAATGGTGCAACGCCCTTTCGGTGGATCTTGCCGCCAGCAACCAGCAGGATGCCCTGTGCCAGGCGATTGTCCAGGCAATGGCGGCGCTAAGGGGCCGCGCACGCAACGACATGGACACATCGCTGGCCTTGCCGGACGCCTTTGCCAATATCGACAGCCATGGCTTTGGCCGTAGCCTGTCAGCCTGACGACGCATAGCGCCATTCCCCCCGATGGCTTCTGTCCTCCATACCATCCAGCTGCTCGGACTTGCCGGGGTTGCCTCTTATGCCGTGGGCAGGATGGCTGTCCGCTCGGGCCTGCTGGTCTATTATCGCTATGCCATTGTCGCGACGCCGCGTGACGCGATGCCGGCCATGCCGGCCGGTTATGTTGTGCGCCCTGTCGAACCGGACGAGCTGGCACAGCATGTCATTGACGCGCCTGCCCGCCTCCAGGCCGATCGCTTTGCCCAGGGCATGACCTGTCTTGGCGCCTTCAACAAAGGGGGCGCTCTGGTCGGAGTCACCTGGCTGGCCCCTGGAGGGATGGTCGAGGATGACGTCAATGTCCGCTTTGCCGTGCCGGAAGGCTGCTGTTGGGACACCGGCCTGTGGATTGTCCCGCGTTTCCGCCTGAGCCGGGCCTTTGCCGCTTTGTGGGCCGGAACCGCCGCATGGATGGTGGAGCGCGGACTGACCCATAGCTACAGCCGCATTGCCGATTACAACATTCCCTCCATCCTTTCGCACCGGCGCATGGGGGCGATGACGCTGGGTCATCATGTCTTTTTCAAACTGGGGCGATGGCAATATAGCACGGCCACCCGCCCAAGGCTGATCCGTCATGCCAGTGATCAGGCCGCGACGCTCAGCCTGGGTCCCGTTCCCCACTGATGCGATTGGGGGCTTCACCGCTTGGCCAAGCCCCCCTATGGCAGGGGGATGGCCACCCAGACTCCGCTCGATGACTTCAAATCCGTCCTGTCCGGCACCGCTCGCGCGCTGACCGGGGAAACGGAACTGGACGTCGCATGGACCGCCGACGCGCCGCATGTCGTCGGCCACACCTTCAAGGTTTCCACGCCGCCGCGTGGTCTGCCGGCTGCCCAGGTCGCCATTGCCCGTGGTCAGGCTGATGCCATGGCGCTGCGCCTCAAGCATCACAACGTCGCGATTCATGCCCGCCATCGCCCGGCTGATGCTGTCGCCGCCGCGGTGTTTGATGCGGTCGAACAGGCGCGCATCGCCGCATTGGGTGCCCGCCGGATGGAGGGGCTGCGCGCCAACCTGACCGCCGAGGCCGAAGCCCGCCTCGCCACCGATCCGATCAGCCGCGCCACCAATGCTGCCGACGTGCCATTGTCGACGGCGGTTGAGCTGCTCGCCCGGCACCATCTCGCCGGGCTGGTTGTGCCAGAAGGCGCGGCGGTTGGCCTCGCCATGGTGAGTGACGGGATAGAGGCCAAGGCTGCGTCGGACTTTGAGGCGCTGGCCGCCCTCGTCGATGACCAGCGCGCCTTTGCCGAACAGGCGACGCGGATGCTCGAACATCTCGACCTCCTGTCCCCTGACAGCCCGCCCGAACCAAGCGAGGCTGACGAGGACGGCGAGGATCAGCAGGAACAGCCTGACGAAAACCAGCAGGGTGAGGAGGAACAATCCTCCGGCGCCTCCCAGGCCGAGGCCCGCATGGAGCGTCAGGAAGGCGAAGCCGGCGAGCAACAGGAAGGTGAGGTCGACGTCGAAGGTATGGACGGCGACGACGAGGGCGAGATGGGTGACATGGGTGACGACGCCCCGATGCCCGTCCGGCCGAACCGCCCCAATGCGGAAATCCCCAACTTCAACTATTCGGCTTTTACCGAAAAATTTGACGAAACCATCGCTGCCACCGAGCTGTGTGATGCGGAGGAACTCGCCCGCCTGCGGGGCTTCCTCGATCAACAGCTGCTGCCGCTGCAATCGGCCGTCACCCGCCTCGCCAACCGGTTGCAGCGCCGCCTGATGGCGCAACAGAACCGCGCCTGGGATTTCGATCAGGAGGATGGCATCCTCGACGCCGCCCGCCTCGCGCGGATTGTCACCAACCCGACCCTCTCGCTCTCTTACAAGGTCGAACGGGACACCGAATTCCGCGACACGGTCGTCACCCTTTTGATCGACAATTCAGGTTCGATGCGCGGCCGGCCGATCAGTATCGCAGCGATCAGTGCCGACATCCTCGCCCGCACGCTCGAACGTGTCGGGGTCAAGACCGAGATTTTGGGTTTCACCACCAAGACGTGGAAGGGCGGGCAAAGCCGCGAGGAATGGCTCGCCGCCGGCCGCCCGGCCAACCCCGGCCGCCTCAACGACATCCGCCACATCCTCTACAAACAGGCCGACGAACCCTGGCGCCGCGCCCGCAACTCGCTCGGCCTGATGATGCGCGAAGGGCTGCTCAAGGAGAATATCGACGGCGAAGCGCTGATCTGGGCGCACAACCGTCTGCTCGCCCGCCCCGAGGACCGCCGTATCCTGATGGTCATCTCCGACGGCTCGCCGGTCGATGACTCAACATTGAGCGTCAACAGCGGCGGCTATCTCGACCAGCACCTCAGGCAGGTGATCCACTGGATCGAAAACAAGAGCCCGGTCGAACTGATCGCCATCGGCATCGGCCACGACGTCACCCGCTGGTACAGCAAGGCGGTGACGATCATGGATGCCGAACAACTGGGCGGTGCGATCATTGATCAGCTTGCGGGGCTGTTCGATCTGGAGAGGTGAGGCTTCGGGTCGCCTTAATTTTGCCTGATCCATGCGCGCTTGACCGCGCATTGTTGTGGCCTAAAGCTGTCCCCGATGGGGATGCATTCACAGATGGTTGGGTTGGCGTTGTCCGCCTTGGTTCTATCTGCCTTGGAACCATCCCCGTCAGTTGCCCAATCATCTGAAAATACTGCGATTATTCAATCGGCTTCGGGTCAGGCTGCGGTGCAGCCGATCCAATCTGGCGGCACCGAAGGAGCAGGCGAGGCCGCGCCGCCTGTTCCCGCTGCGATTCCCGCTGGCACTCCCATTGTCATCCGCATCATCGATTCGGTGAGTTCTTCAACCGCGACGCAGGGTCAGTTTTTTCCCATCGAACTGGCTGAGCCAATCATGCTGGGCGACCGGGACGTTGTCCCCGCTGGCATTCGCGGCGAGGGGCAGGTGGTCCATGCCCGCCACCGTGGCTGGGGCGGGGGTGCTGGTGAACTCATCCTTGCTGCCCGCTATCTGCAATGGGGTGATCGCCGTATTGCCTTGCGCGCCTTCCATCTCGGTGTTGCCGGGCGGGATGGTGCCACCTCCTCGCTCGTCGCAACCGTGGCCGTTGGTGTCGTTGGCGCCTTTGTCACCGGCCGCAGCGCCAATGTGCCCGCAGGTTCGCTGGCTACGGCCCGTCTGGTGGAACCCATTGTGCCCGAACTGCCAGTAACGGCGCCAGCCACCCAAATTTTACCCGTGGTTGACGCACCCGCGCCTGCCACATCAACAGGAGAATGACCCATGAAGTTTTTCCAAGCGCCGCGATTGGCCATGGCGGCGGTTGCAGCCAGTCTTGCCGTTGCGGCTCCGGCGTATGCTGGTGATGGCACGGCGGTCCCCACCACCCTGCCTACCGCTCCGGCTGACATGGGTCAGGTGATTTTCTGGCGACCCGGCACCATGGTCGGTGGCGCGATGGGGTGCGGTGTCAATCAGGGCACGGAACGGATCAGCGCGCTGGGCGCTGGCAAATATTTCATCCTCAACCTGACGCCGGGCACACACAGCTTTAACGCGCGCAGTGAGGCGCGCGACGAGCTGACGCTCGAAGTCGAGCCGGGTGAAACCTATTATGTCCGCTGCACCATCCGCATGGGCATCATGGTCGGCCGCCCCAATCTCGCCCCTTCGACGGCGGAAGAATTCAACACGCGCCGTGACAGCCTCAAATATGTCGACAGCGATGACGTCGGCCCCCGCGTCCTGCCGGATCCGGGTGCAGCGGCGGCCCCGGCTGCTGGCTGATCGGCGAACGGCGCGCTTTGCCCGCCGAGCGCAGGTTCAAACAAAGAAGGCCGGGCGTCACTGCCCGGCCTTTTCCGTTTTCAGAACTGCTTGCGGAAGCTGAGTTCCACCCGTCGACCGAGCGGGTCGATCAGGCCCGGCTGATACCGCAGCGGAACCAGCCCCGCCTCGTCACGCACGTTCAACCGATCGTTGAACAGATTGTCGACTGACAGGCGGATGCGCGATCCCTTCAGGAAAGGCACCGCCTCGACCAATGATGTCTGCTGGTCAAAGTTGACAAAGGCGCGCAGGTTGACGGTGAACAGGCCTGAAAAGCGCAGGTCGGATGCCGTGCCACCGCCCACCGCCGGACCGCCTTCGACCGTGGTGCCCGATTGCCAGGTGCCGTTGCCGCGCACGCCAAAGCCGCGATAGAACCAGCCGCCGTCAAATTCGATCTGATGGCGCGGGCTACCGCCGTTCGCACCGGTTGCCGAACCGTCGAGCAGGTCGAGCACCGGCACACCGGGGCGAATGACAATCTCGTCCTGGAAACGCACAGTGTGGAATGCCGCGAGCGACCAGCGCCCGCCCATGCTGCCGGGGCCGCCGAACATCCCGCGCATTCCGCCACCGCCCATGCGCGGTCCGCCGCCGGGCCTGCCGCCACCGGGCGCGCCGGCCTGTGGGCCGCCGGCTCCGCCAGGGCTACCCGCTCCGGGGGGAGGGCCCCCGGCGCCGGGAGGCGGTCCGCCCGCGCCCATGCCGGGTCCGCGCCCGCCGCCGGGGCCACCGGCTGGCTGGCCAAAGCTGCGCGAAAAGCTGATGCCCCAGCGCAATTGCTCACCGCGTGTCGCGGCGAAATTGACGGGCCGCTGGTCAACGCTGATGATGCGCCCACTGGCGTCGCGCGTCACCCTTCCGGGGAAAGCGGCCTCAATTTCGGGCGTAAGCGCAGGCAGCTCCGATGTCGTGTTGCGGCTGCGCGTCCGGCCATAGGTCGCGGTCAGCAACAGGTCGGTTTCGGCAATCGGCCGCCAGTTGGCGGTCAGCTTCATGTCGCGCCGGGTCTCCGCGAGCAGCCCTCGATTGCCGCCGGTGATGACATCGGCCAAAACGGTTTCGCCCCGGCTATAGTCATAGACAGCGCGCAATGGTGTGACCAGCAAGGGGGCGCCCAGCTGGCTCACGCTCGGGGCGTTTTCCTCGCCGATCCAGCTGGCGATCAGGTCGACCCGCTCGATCGGCGACCAGGTGCCGCCCACTGTCCAGCTGGTCAGCGTGCGGAAATCGGATACGTCCCTTAACGCATAACGGCCATTGACCGACAGGTCGCCCAGCGCCGCCAATACATCATCGGACCGGCTGGCAATCGGCACGTCGATGTTGGCGCTGCCGGTCCATGCGGTGCGGCTCAGGTCGGTCAGCGTCGTCACGCCCGCCCGGTCGGACAGGCTGTCAAAACTGATGCCACGCCATCCGGCCTGCAATGTCGTCCGGACCCGCCCGGCGGGCAGGTCGAACAAGGTGCCGGAAAGGACCAGGTCGGCATCGCCGGTGCTTGATGTCGATTGTGTCCGGTCCGGCGCGAGCAGGGTCACCAAAGCGGCGGGATCGGCGACAAAGGCATTGGCACCGGCGTTCACCGCAATCTGCAACGCGTTCAGGTCAACGCCGCGGTCGCTTGTCGCTTCGGTCTCCACCCGGTCATAATTGCCGGTCAGCGTCCAGCGCCAGCGGCCCAGCCGCCCGTCGCTGCTCACCCCGGCATGATAGCTGTCGTTGCGGCTGCTGCCGGTCAAGGGACCGTCGGGGGCATAGGCGCGGGTCAACAACACATCATTGGTCATCGGGTTGAACGGATTGGCACCCGGAACCGTGATGCTGCCGCCGGACAGGCCCAACAAGCTGTCCCGGGTTTCCCGCTCGAACCGGATGTTGGCAGACCCATTGACCCGTTCGGCCAACGGCCGGGCCAGCGTTGCGTCGATACTGATCGTGTCGCCACCAGGCAAAAGCGTGCGGACAGCAGCCTGATCGGTACTGACCGGCACCGGCGCGGTGGCAAAGGCGGACAGGCTGCCGCCGCCTGCGGGCACTCCGGCAATGGTTGTTGCCCGGCCGGCCGCGGCTGACAGGGCAGGGTCAATCTCTCCGCCGCCCGGCGCCGTGATCACCCCGGTCAGCGCCAGCGGGATCGCCGGTTGTGACTGGATGATGTCCCGCTCGGCTTCGGTCAGCGGCGTCAATCGCTCATATTCGGCGGTGATATTCAGCCGCGACTTGCCGCGCAGCCTCAATATCGATGCCTCGACCTCCTGGTTCCAGCGCCCGCCATCCGTCGCGCCGCCCGCCTCCACCTCAGTGGTGATGGCAAAGAAATTGTCCTTCAGGATGAAATTGATCACCCGCTGGTCAGCGGCATAGCCATAATCCAGCGCGACTTCCTCGGGGAAGATTTCGACCCGGGCGATGGCTTCGGGCGGCAGGTTGCGGATTTCGCCGAATCCTGACACGCGCCGTCCGTCGACCAGTACCACCGGCGGGCCGCTGCCGCGCCCGCGGCCGGACCGGGTCTGGACGGACAGGGCGGCGACCAGATCAGCGGCGCTGGAGGCGCCATAGCTGGCGACCGCCTGCTCATCGAGGATCTGGTCGGCGGGAATGTCCGAAATCACGCTGGCGGCGGACCGGCTGGCCGTGACAATGATGTCGCCGCCCGCCACCTCATCATCAGCAGACGGCCCTGTGTCGCCACCGGGAAAGGTCGCTTCCTGCGTCTCTTCGGCAGCGACTGTTGCGGCTTCATCTTCAGCCGCCACTGCCACTGCAGGAGGAAAGGAAAGGGTTATGGCCGCCGCTGCAAGCAGCATGGCCCGGGGGGAGGGGGAGAAAGGCACCTGTTTTCCTCTGATCGCCTGGTTCGATGATTCTGACACGGTGGCGGCCCTCATGGGTCTCAACCAGCTATGTCAGGTCCGGATGAACGACAAGTGTCGCAAAATTGTGCCCCACCCCGGCAGCTTGAATCCGGACGCTTTCACAGGTGGGATTTGTTTCACCGGAAACAAGTCCCTTGACAAAATGCATTTGTCTTTCCGGGCGCAAGCAAAACAGACTAGGCAAAGCCCGATTTTGCGCGCATGGGCGCTGGTTCAACAGTCTTGTGCTTATAGTGTGATCGAAGGAAGGACGAACCGTGGCGGCAAATTGGACGCCCGACAGCTGGAAACAGGCCGAAGCGAGGCAGATGCCGCATTGGCCGGATGCGACGGCATTGGCTGAGGTCGAAAGCGAACTGTCAAATTATCCGCCGCTGGTGTTTGCCGGTGAGGCGCGCAATCTGAAGGCCGATCTGGCCCGTGTGGTCAGCGGTCGCGCCTTCCTGCTCCAGGGCGGCGACTGCGCCGAAAGCTTTGCCGAATTTCATCCGAACAATATCCGCGACACCTTCCGCGTCATCCTGCAGATGGCCGTCGTCCTCACCTTTGCCTCCAAATTGCCGGTGGTAAAGGTCGGCCGCATGGCGGGCCAGTTCGCCAAGCCGCGCTCGGCGGACATGGAAAGCATCGATGGTGTCGAACTGCCCAGCTATCGCGGCGACATCATCAATGACATCGCCTTCACCGCCGAAGGCCGCGTGCCCGATCCACGCCGCATGGTCCGCGCCTATTCGCAGTCGGCGGCGACGCTGAACCTGCTGCGCGCCTTTGCGCAGGGCGGCTATGCCAACCTGCACCAGGTCAACGCCTGGACCCATGATTTCATGGGCCGCAGCCCCTGGGCCGAACAATATCGCGGCATCGCCAACCGCATCGGCGAGGCGCTCGACTTCATGGCCGCTTGCGGCATCGATGCCGACAGCGTGCCCCAGCTCAAGACCGCCAGCTTCTACACCAGTCACGAAGCGCTGCTGCTCCCCTATGAGCAGGCGCTGACCCGGCAGGACAGCCTGACCGGCGATTGGTACGACACCAGCGCCCACATGCTGTGGATCGGTGACCGCACCCGTTTTGAAGGCTCGGCGCATGTCGAATATCTGCGTGGCGTCGGCAACCCGATCGGCATGAAGGTCGGCCCGTCGATGCAGCCCGACGCCTTGCTGCGCCTGCTCGACACGCTCAATCCCGCGCGGGAGGCCGGCCGGATGACCCTCATCAGCCGCTATGGCCATGACAAGGTCGAGGCCGGGCTCGCCCCGCTGGTTGCCGCGGTCAAGCGTGAGGGGCATCCGGTCATCTGGTCCTGTGACCCGATGCACGGCAATGTCATAAAGACCGACAATGGCTACAAGACCCGCCCGTTCGAGCGGATCCTCAGCGAGGTCGAGGGCTTCTTTGCCGTCCACCGCGCCATGGGCACCCATGCCGGCGGCATCCACATCGAGATGACCGGCCAGAATGTCACCGAATGCACCGGCGGCGCGGTTGATGTTACCCAGCTCGATCTGGCTGACCGCTACCACACCCATTGCGACCCGCGTCTCAACGCGGCTCAGAGCATTGAACTGGCATTCAAGCTCGCCGAGATGCTCAACCGCGAAATGCAGGAACGGCAGAAAGAGGCTGCCTGAGCGGTCATTGCCGGTTATGAACAAGAAAAGGGCAGCCTATCAAATGGATAGGCTGCCCTTTCTTATTGGCTAGGAGGGTGAGGGGGCGCGAAAAGCCGCTCTATCTCGCCCTCTACTTGCCCGACCAGTTGCCCGGCCGCTTCTCGATAAACGCCGCCATCCCTTCCTTCTGATCCTCGCTGCCGAACAGTCCGTGGAACAGCCGCCGTTCGAACACCACGCCCTGCTGCAATGTCGTCTCGAACGCCGCATTGACCATTTCCTTGCAGGCGATGGCCGCCAGCGGCGCCATGCCGGCAATGATCTCGGCGCTTTTCACCGCTTCGTCGACCAGTTCCGCCACCGGCACGACCCTCGCCACCAGCCCGGCCGCTTCGGCTTCGGTCGCGCCCATCATCCGTCCGGTCAGGCACATTTCCATCGCCTTGGCCTTGCCGATCGCCCGCGTCAGCCGCTGCGATCCGCCCATGCCCGGCGTCACCGCCAGCTTGATTTCGGGCTGGCCGAACTTGGCATTGTCGCCGGCGATGATGAAATCCGCCATCATCGCAAGCTCACAGCCGCCGCCCAGCGCAAAGCCCGACACGGCGGCAATCCACGGCTTGCGGGTCGCGGTCACCCGGTCATAGCCAGCGAAGAAGTTGCTGCCATACATGTCGGCAAAGCTCTGCGACGACATCTCCTTGATGTCCGCGCCTGCGGCAAAGGCCTTTTCGCTGCCGGTCAGCACCGCACACCGCTGGCTGTCGTCGGCATCAAAGGCGGCAAAGGCATCGATCAAATCGGTCAGCACCTGGCTATTGAGCGCGTTGAGCGCCTCGGGCCGGTTGAGCCGGATCAGCGTCACCGCGCCGCGCTGTTCAACAAGGATGGTCTCATAGGTCATAGCGGTTTCCATTCCTCTTCGGCGGGCAGAGCCGCAAAAATACTGTCGATCAGTTCGTCGCTCACCGTTTCCGGCGTCGGCGGGTTCCAAGCAGGCGCATTGTCCTTGTCGACGATCACCGCCCGCACGCCCTCGGCAAAGTCGGGCCGGGTCAGGACGCGGCTGGCGATGCGATACTCCATCACCATGTTCGCCGCGAAATCGGCGCAGGTCAGGCTGTCGGCCAATTGCCGCAGCGCCACCTTGCACGTTTGCGGGCTCTTGGTCGCCAGAGTGGCCAGCGTTGCCTGATTCCACTCCGCATTGCCATTGGCCAGCGCGCCGAGGATGTCCTCATAGCGGTCCGAATTGAACATCCGCGCAATCGCATCCGCATGGGCGGCGATCCTGGCTTCGGGCGGCGTCACCGACAGGGCATCGAGCACCGTCTCCGCATCCCCGCCCGCCGCGATCCGCGCCTTGGCTTCGGGCAGGCTCTCGGCGCTGAGATAATGGGTGGCGAGGCCGGCCCACAGGCATTCCGCCCCATCAAGCCGCGCCCCGGTCAGCGCCAGATATTGCCCCAGTCGCCCCTTCAGGCGGGAGAGGTACCAGCCCCCGCCGACATCGGGGAACAGGCCGATGCCTGTTTCGGGCATGGCAAAGCGCGTGTTCTCGGTCGCCACGCGGAAGCGCGCGGGCTGCGAAATGCCGACGCCGCCGCCCATGGTGATGCCGTCCATGAAGGCGACCACCGGCTTGGCATAGGTGAAGATCAGATGGTTGAGCTGATATTCGTCTTGGAAGAACTGGCGTCCCGACACCCCGCCATCGTTCAGAGCCGAATTGCGGAGGAAGGCGATGTCGCCACCCGAACAGAAACCGCGCCCTTCGGCATGGTCGATCATCACGACCTTCACCGCCGCATCTTGGGCCCATGCCTGCAACGCCGGCACCATCGCATGGACCATGTCGAGGGTCAGCGCATGGATCGCCTTGGGCCGGTTGAGGCTGATGATGCCGGCAACACCGTCCCGGCGTGTCAAAATTTCGTCCGTCATTGCCGCAACAGGTCCCGTCCTACGATCATCCGCATCACCTGATTGGTCCCCTCCAGGATCGAATGGACTCGCAAATCGCGCCAGAATCGCTCAATCGGATAGTCTTTCAGATAGCCATAGCCGCCGAACAGTTGCAGCGCGTCATTGACCACCTTGCTGCCATTGTCGGTCGCCAGCCGCTTGGCCATGGCCGAAAAGCGGCTCTTGTCCGGTGCCCCCGCCGTAACCTTTGCTGCCGCCATGTACAGCAGGGCTCGCGCCGCCTCGAGGTCGGTGACCATGTCGGCAAGCATGAACTGGGTGTTCTGGAAATCGGCAATCGGCTGGCCGAACTGCTGCCGTTCCTTGGTATATTTGACCGCCTCGTCGAGGCAGCGCTGTGCGCCACCGAGCGAACAGGCGCCAATGTTGAGCCGCCCGCCGTCGAGCCCCGCCATGGCAAAGCGGAAACCGTCGCCTTCCGCCCCGACGCGGTTGGCGACCGGCACCTTCACATTGTCGAACATCACCTGCGCGGTAGGCGACGCGTTCCAGCCGAGCTTGCGCTCCTTGGCGCCGAAACTGACGCCGGGCATATCCTTGTCGATGACGAGGCAGCTGATGCCCTTGGCACCATCACCGCCGGTGCGGACCATGGTGACGTAAATGTCATTGACCCCGGCGCCGGAGATGAACTGCTTGGTGCCGTTGACCACATAATGGTCGCCTTCCAGCCGGGCCGTGGTCTTGAGCGCCGCCGCGTCGGAGCCCGAGCCGGGTTCGGTCAGGCAATAGCTCGCCATCTTCTCCATGCCGACCAGATCGGGGAGATAGCGCGCCTTCAATTCGGTGCTGGCGAACGTGTCGATCATCCACGCTGCCATATTGTGGATCGAGATGAAGGCACTGGTGGCCGGGCAGCCATAGGCCATCGCCTCCATGATCAGCGCCGCTTCCAGCCGGCCGAGGCCGATGCCGCCGCTCTCCTCAGAGACGTAAATCGCTGCAAAACCGAGTTCAGCTGCGGACTTGATCACATCCTTGGGGAAATGGCCCGTTTCATCCCACTCCGCTGCAAAGGGTGTGATGGCATCGGCGGTGAATTTGCGGGCCATGTCCTGAATGGCAACCTGGTCCTCGGTCAGGGCAAACTGGTCGGTCATAGACTTTGATCCATGGGGTTAGCGGAAAACGACGGTGCGATGGCCGTTGAGCAGAACGCGGTGCTCGGCGATCCAGCTGACCGCACGGGCCAGAACCTGCGCCTCTATATCGCGTCCCTTGGCAATCAGGTGGTCGACCGTGTCTCGGTGGTCAACACGGTCGGATTGCTGCTCGATGATTGGCCCTTCGTCGAGGTCGGTGGTGACGAAATGGGCGGTTGCGCCAATCAGTTTGACACCCCGCGCATGCGCTTGGTGATACGGCTTGGCTCCCTTGAAGCTGGGCAGGAAACTGTGATGAATGTTGATGCAGCGACCTGCCAGCGCCTCGACGGTCGGGGCTGACAATATCTGCATATATCGCGCCAGCACCAGCAGCTCTGCTTGGCTCTCTCGGAACAGGTCGAGCAGGGCTTGCTCTTGGGCAGCCTTGTCAGCTTTGTCCACTGGCAGGTGATGATAGGGCAAGCCATGCCATTCGGTCAGGCTGCGCAATGTTTCGTGGTTGGAAACCACCCCGACCGGTTCGACCGGCAGACTGCCGATCGACCAGCGGTGCAACAGGTCGTTGAGGCAATGCGAGGTGTTGGACACCGCGATCAGCACGCGTGGCCGTCGCGCCGCATTGTTCAGCGTCCAGTCGAGGTCGAATTTATCTGCAACGGCGGCGATCAGGTGGCGTAGCGAGACCTCATCGTCGGGAAAGCCCTCCCCTCCTTGCTGGAACACGACCCGCATGAAAAAGCGGCCGGACTCCAGATCGGCATATTGCTGGCTGTCGATGATGAAGCCATCGGCGTCGGCCAGCGCACCGGTCACTGCCGCGACAATCCCCACCTGGTCACGACAGGTAAAGGTCAATATCCATTGTTCAGTCATTGTCATGGCCCATTGCCGTAGCAAGATGGACAGCCGTAGCAAGTCCCCTGCTGTGCAGTTTTGCACGGCGTTTTTGCCTGTCCTTGCCCCGGCCCTTGCGGCTCAATGGAAATCGCGCGATTTCGGCAGGATGCGGACATTGCGCGGGTGGCTGGCGCTTTTGGCCGCGCCGCGCTGGTGCTGCGGGTGGAGGAATTCATCGGCGCGCGACAGGGTGACCGGCGTTCCGCCGTCGGTCAGCCGCGCGAGCAGGGGCGAGCGGTCCTCGACATACCGCGCCATCAGGTGGACGATGCCCTCGGGGCTGCGCTGCACCTCGCCCTCGACCAGCATCAGCCGCGCCGCCATCACCTCGCGCCGGTACCGCTCGAACAGGCGCGCCCACAGCACGATGTTGGTCACCCCTGTCTCATCCTCGATGCTGATGAAAATCGCATTGCCCTTGCCCGGTCGCTGGCGGACCAGCACCACACCCGCCGTCCGGACGATCCGCCCATTGCGCGCCGCGCTCACCCCGGCGCAGGTCAGCACCCGGTCGGGCACCAGCAGGGGGCGCAGATGGGCCATCGGATGCCCTTTCAGTGACAGGCGCAGCGTCTGGTAATCGACTGCGACCTGCTCCGCCGCCGCCATTTCGGGTAGCGCCATGTCAGGTTCCGCTGCCAGTTCGCGTGCTGCCGCCGCGACGAACAACGGCAATTCGCCATCGGGCGTGCGCCGCGCTGACCACAGCGCCTCGCGCCGGTCGAGCCCCAATGAGCCAAAGGCATCGGCATCGGCCAGCCGCTTCAGTGCCGCCTGTGGCAGTTCGGCCCGCCGTGCGACATCTTCCATGTCGGCAAAGCGCCCCCCCGCTGCCCGCGCCGCGACGATCCGTTCGGCCCAGTCGCGCCGGAACCCGTCCATCTGCCGAAAGCCGATCCTAAGGGCGAGGGGGTCCCCCTCCAGCCCATTGTCCCAGCCGCTCGCATTGACGTCGAGCGGCCGCACCTCGACACCATGCTCCTGCGCGTCGCGGACGATCTGCGCCGGCGCGTAAAATCCCATCGGCTGCGCGTTGAGCAGGGCACAGGCGAACACCGCAGGGTAATGGCATTTCAGCCAGGAGGAGACATAGACCAGCCGGGCAAAACTGATCGCGTGGCTTTCGGGAAAGCCATAGCTGCCGAACCCCTCGATCTGGCGATAGCAGCGCTCGGCAAAGTCGCGCTCATAGCCGCGCCTTACCATCCCCTCGACCATCTTGGTGCGGAACTGGTTGATCGTCCCGACATTGCGGAACGTCGCCATCGCCCGCCGCAGCCGGTTGGCATCGGCGTCGGAAAACTCCGCCGCGACGATGGCGAGCTTCATCGCCTGTTCCTGGAACAGCGGCACGCCCAGCGTCTTGCCCAGCACCCCCTCCAGCTCGTTCGCCGGCCAGGGCGGGCGGGGTGAGGGATATTCAGGCTTTTCCTTGCCCTGCCTCCGCCTGAGATAGGGGTGGACCATCTCCCCCTCGATCGGCCCGGGACGGACAATCGCCACCTGGATCGCCAGGTCATAGAAACAGCGCGGCCGCATCCGTGGCAGCATGTTGATCTGCGCCCGGCTCTCGACCTGGAACACGCCGATGCTGTCGGCGGCGCACAGCATGTCATAGACCGCCGGGTCCTCCCACGGGATCGTCTCCAGCCCATGGTCGCCCAGCCCATGTCGCCGCATCAGCTCAAAACCCTTGCGCACACAGGTCAGCATGCCGAGCGCGAGGATATCGACCTTCATCAGGCCGAGCGCGTCAATGTCATCCTTGTCCCATTCGATGAAGGTCCGGTCCTCCATCGCCGCATTGTGGATCGGCACCGTCTCGTCGAGCCGGTCCTGCGTCAGTACATAGCCGCCGACATGCTGTGACAGATGCCGGGGGAATTGCAGGATGGCATCGACCATCGCCTTCAGGCGCAGCATCGCCGGATTACCGGGGTCAAAGCCTGCCTCGACCAGCCGCTCCTCCTTCATGCTGATCGAATAGCTGCCCCAGGTCGTGCCGCTCAGCTTGGCCGTCACATCGTCCGAAAAGCCGAGCGCCTTGCCAACCTCGCGCACCGCGCTGCGCGGCCGGTAATGGATCACCGTCGCGGCGATGGCGGCACGGTGGCGGCCATAGCGGCGATAGATATACTGCATCACCTCCTCGCGCCGCTCATGCTCGAAATCGACGTCAATGTCGGGCGGCTCGTTGCGCTCCTCGGAAACAAAGCGGGAGAAGAGCAGGTCAAATTCCATCGGGTCGACCGATGTGATGCCCAGCAAAAAGCACACTGCCGAATTGGCCGCCGATCCCCTGCCCTGGCACAGGATCGGCGGCTCCTGGCTGCGGGCAAACCGGACGATGTCATGCACCGTCAGGAAATAGGGGGCATAGCGCCGCGCCCGGATGATGCGGAACTCCTCGGCCAGCAGCCCCTGCAATTTCGTCGGTATCCCGCCGGGATAGCGCGCCCCCGCGGCCTCCATTGTCAGATGCTCGAGCCAGTCCTGCGCCTCCCACCCGCCCGGCACCGGCTCGTCGGGATATTGGTATTTCAGGTCGTCGAGCGTGAAGCTGATCCGCGCAAGGATGTCCCCGGTTGCTGCCAGCGCCTCGGGGCAGGTGCGGAACAGACGCGCCATTTCCGCCGGCGGCTTCAGGTGCCGCTCGGCATTGGCCAGCAATCGTCGCCCGGCGCTGGCAATTGTCACCTTTTCGGCGATGCAGGTCATGACATCATGCAGCGGCCTTTGCGCCGCTGTGGCATAGAGCGCGTCATTGGTGGCGACCAAGGGCACGCCGGTCCGCGCCGCCAGCGCGCATTGCCGCGCCAACCGCCGATGATCGCTGCCGCCGCGCGGCATCACCGCCGCCAGCCACACCGCGCCGGGAAAGGCCGCGCCCATCCGCGCGACAAAGGCTTCCTGCCGTGGCCCCGCCATCAGGATGAACAGCATCTCGTCGGCCAGTTCCATCAGGTCATCAAGCCTGAGGATGCAGTCGCCTTTCTCCGCCCGCCGGTTGCCCAGCGTCAGCAGGCGCGTCAGCCGCCCCCAGCCGTGCCGCGTCGCCGGATAGGCGATGATGTCGGGCGTGCCATCGGCAAACACCAGCCTCGCCCCGACCACCAGGCGAAAGTCGGGCAGGGTGATGCCTTCCTCCGCCGCATCCTCGCGCGCACGACGCAGCGTGACATGCGCCCGCACCACCCCCGCCACCGTGTTGCGGTCGGCAATGCCGATGCCGCTCATGCCCAGCTCCAGCGCCCGGCCGACCATGTCCCCCGGATGCGACGCCCCGCGCAAAAAGGAAAAGGCTGTCGCCGCGACCAGCTCGGCAAAGGCGGTCATGGCCGCTTCTCACACAAATACGCCATGCACATACCAGCCGGGATCGCGCACCTCGTCGCCATACAGGCCATGGCGGAACACCCACAGCCGCCGCCCGCGCGCATCCTCGACGCGGTAATAATCGCGGGTCAGCCCCGGCGTGTCGCGGTTCCACCATTCGGCGGCAATCCGCTCCGGCCCCTCATAGCGGGTGACATCATGCAGCCGCCGCTGCCAGCGGAACCGCTGCGGCGGGCCATCGGGCACTTCGGCCATCACCTGGATCGGTTGCGGCGGGTCGAACAGATGGATCGGCCGGGTCGGCGGCTCGCCCTCCTCACGCTCCCCCTGCCATGGCGCCGGCGGCGGCGCGGAAACCAGCGGCAGTGCCAGCACGCCCTGCTCTGGGATATGCCGGTCCTGCTCAATCAGCCGCCGTACCCGCCCCTCGCCATGCCGGGTCGCCAGCCGGTCGCCCAGCGCCACCAGCGCCGCCTCATCCTTGCCCGCGTTGCTTGCGCTGCCGCCTTCGAGCACCAGCTGCGTCGGCGCGACATCATCGAGCCGCGGCACTGCCAGCCGGATCAGGTCAAAACCGAAGCCGGGGTCAATCGGGTCGGCCAGCGCGTCGATCCGTTCGGCGAACAGGCGCATCACCACCTCGGCATCGCGCACCGGCAGGCTCGTCTCGACCGCCAGATCGCGCACCGCGCCATCGCTGCGGAACAGCCGTACGGCAAAGCGCCGCCCGCCCTTGCCGCGCGCCTCGAGCCTCTGCGCCGCCTCGCGCACCAGTTCCCCGATCACCGCTACCGCCTCTTCGGTCCGTGCCAGTGGCTCGGCAAAACGCCGGGCAAAGGCCAGCGCCGGCGGCACCCGGCGCGGTGACAGGCGGCTGTCGCTGCGCCCCAACATGCGTGCCAGCGCCTCGCTCGCTTCCTCGCCAAAGCGGGCGGAGAGCGGCGCGGTGGGCCGTCCGGCAAGGTCGCCAATCGTGCGCAGCCCGGCCCGGCGCAATCCGGTCACCGCCTCTTCCTCCAGCCGCAGCGCGGCAATCGGCAGGCGGCGGATCGCCGCCTCCTCGTCGGGCGCGGGCACCGTCTGGAACCGTGCCAGCGCCTGCGCCGCCTCGGGCGTGCCGGCAAAGGCATGGCGCAGCGACAGGCCCATAGCGCCGATCCGTTCCTCGGCATCTGCCGCCATCGCCCTCTCACCACCGAACAGATGCGCCGCACCGGTGATATCGAGCGTCAGCCCGTCTAGCGGGTCGAGCGCGACCAGCGGCGTATAGCGGTCGGCCATGTCAGCCAACGCCTCCAGCCAGCGCGCATCGGCCAGCGGATCGGCCTCGATCGTTTCCAGATCGGGCACGCGTGCCCGCGCATCGGCCAGCGACAGGCCGGGGGCCAGGCCTTGTGCCGCCGCCGCTTCATCGACAGCAGTCAATATCACCGCACCGCGATGCTTTTCGACACAGGCGATCGGTACCGGCCATGGCTCGCGCCCCGCCGCCCGTCGCTCGCTATGCAGCCGATCGGTCGACAGAAAGGGAAAGGTCAGGGCGAGAAAGCGCCGCTGCGCCCGCGTGCCTCCCTTGGGCGGCCGCGCCGGATTTGCCGCCATAAACGGCGGCGATGGCGCTGCCGATTCGGCGGGTGACGGGCTCTTCGTCGCGCCGGTTGCGACTACCCGGTTCGATGAAACAGCCTTGCTCACGGTTCCACTCCACTAACCAGCGCCCGCCCGCCGGGCGGCCACGCTGTCGCATGATTGTCAGGTCGAGCGCCGGATGACCGGGGGCATTGGCCTCCAGAGGGGCCGATGGTGCCGATGTCACCTGCCAGCGTGTCCAGGCCGCCGATGGCACCAGTTCGGCCGCCACCCTCAGCATCAGCGCGGTGACGCCTGATTGCTCGGCCGCCATTGCCAACCGCCGGCTCGCGGTCAGGTCGAGGGCAGGGGCCCCTTGCCACAGCTCGATCACCGCCACACCCACCGCCGGGCATCGCACCACCTCCGCCGCCGCCTTCAGGATGGCTAGCGCATCGGGCAGCAGGGCGATGGTCAGCACCGCCGGATCAAGGCCGATCTCGGCCAGTCCCGGCCCGTACAGCCCGCCGCCGCGCCGCTGCGCCTCATCCTGCCGCAACCACACCAGCGGCCCACCCGCCTGCCGCGCCAGCATCGCGGCAAAGCCTGCCACCGCCGCTGCATCCTCGGCCTCGGCGGCAAACAGCTCGTGCAACCGCGCGCGCATCATCCCGCCGTCCAGCGCGGCGTCGATCGCGGCATGACCGGTCGGCACCCGCTCCGGGTCCGCCGTTGCCGTTTGCTGCTGTCGCTCGATGGCGGCAAGTTGCCGCCGCAAGCGGGAGAGGGCGTGCGCCGACTCGCTCATGGCGATTCCGTTCAATGTTCTTACTTTGTTCTAAAATGCCATGCCGCCGGAACGAGTCAAGCATTGATCGATGCTCCTGCCATCGTCGGATGCCGCAACGGCAAGCCGTCCAACCATACCCCTTTTACAAAAAGCGCTTGGGCCAGCCCCGCACAGCGCCTAGTCTGCGCGCCAGAAACCATCATCAAAGACTCTTGAGGAGAAACACATGAGCGACCTGCCCACCGATGGCCTGGCCCTGTTTTCGACCGCTACCGGCGACGGCACCATGAAGGTGACGCTCGAGCCGCAGGTACTTGCCCCGCTCGCCGATGACGAACTGCTGCTCCGCGTCGAAGCGACGCCGATCAACCCGTCGGACCTCGGCTTGCTGTTCGGCCCCGGCGATGTCAGCACCGCCCGCGTTGACAGCAGCGCCGCCAACCCGACGCTGGTGATGGACATTTTCCCGCACATGGCGCGCATGGTCACCGCCCGGCTCGATCAGCCGATGCCGGTCGGCAACGAAGGCGCGGGCACCGTTGTCGCCGCTGGCGCCTCGGCGGCGGCGCAGGCGCTGGTCGGCCGCGTCGTCGCCACCTTTGGCGGGGCGATGTACCGCAAATACCGTGTGGTGAAAGTCTCCGACGCGATGGTCCTGCCCGAAGGCGCGACCGCCCGTGAAGGTGCGTCGCTGACGGTCAATCCGCTCACCGCCCTGTCGATGATCGCCACCATGCGCCGTGAAGGCTATAGCGCGCTCGTCCACACCGCTGCTGCCTCGAACCTCGGCCAGATGCTCGTCCGCCTGTGCCAGGCCGAAGGGGTGCAGCTGGTCAACATAGTCCGCTCGGCGGAACAGGTCGCCATCCTCAAGGGGCTGGGTGCGGACCATGTCATCGACAGCTCGACCCCCGATTTCTTCGACCGTCTCGTTGACGCGCTCGTCGCCACGGGCGCGACGCTCGCCTTTGACGCCATCGGCGGTGGCAAGCTTGCCGGGCAGATCCTCACCGCGATGGAGGCCGCCGCCGCCCGCACCGGCGCAGGCTTCTCGGTCTATGGTTCGACCGTCCACAAACAGGTCTATATCTACGGCTCGCTCGACACCGGCCCGACCGAATTCAACCGCAGCTTTGGCCTGCAATGGGGCATTGGCGGCTGGCTGTTGACCCCGCAGCTGATGAAGATGCCGGGCGAAGTCGCCGGCATGCGCCAGCGTGTCATCGACGAACGCAATGGCATCTTCGCCAGCCACTACACTGCCGACATCAGCCTCAGGGACATGCTCAATCCGGAGATTGCCAAGGCCTATCAGGCCAAGGCCACCGGCACCAAATATCTCGTCAACCCCTCGGCCTGAGCCCATCCTCCCCTTCAGGGGAGGGGGACCATCCGCAGGATGGTGGAGGGGCAGGCCCGCTGATGCGCCACAACGCAACCGCCGCCGTCCCTCCCGTCCAGCCTAACAGGAGACCCCCATGCAATCCCTCTTTGACCTCAGCGGCAAGACCGCGATCATCACCGGCTCGACCCGTGGCATCGGCAAGGCGATTGCCGAACATTATGCGCTGCACGGTGCCAATGTCGTCATCTCCAGCCGCACGGCGGAAGCCTGCGAGGCCGTCGCCGCCGAAATCAACGCGCGCGGGCAGGGCAAGGCGGTGGCTATCCCTGCCAGCATCTCGTCCAAGGCGGCGCTTGAGGACATGGTGGCTAGGGCGCGTGATGCCTTTGGTCCTATCGACATCCTCGTCGCCAATGCCGCGTCCAACCCCTATTACGGCCCGGCCGGCGGCATCTCGGACGAACAGTTCCGCAAGATCCTCGACAACAACATCCTGTCGAACCACTGGCTGGCGCAGCTTGTCCTGCCGGACATGATCGAGAAAAAGGACGGCGCGATCATCATCGTCAGCTCGATTGGCGGCCTGAAGGGTTCGGAAACCATCGGCGCCTATTGCATTTCCAAGGCCGCCGACATGCAGATCGCCCGCAACTATGCGGTCGAATATGGCCGCCACAACATCCGCACCAACTGCATCGCCCCCGGCCTGATCCGCACCGATTTCGCCAAGGCGCTGTGGGACAATCCGGCGGCGGAGGAGCGCTTCAACACGCAGCACCCGATGCGCCGCATGGGTATCTCCGAAGACCTCGCCGGCGCCGCCCTGCTCCTCGGCAGCCGCGCCGGGGCCTACATCAACGGCCAGACCATCGTCGTCGACGGCGGCAGCACCATTTCAGGCTAAGCTCCGGCTTCAAGGCCCCTCCCTTCCAAGGGAGGGGTTGGGGTGGGTGCCGCTATGCGCCTCTCACGCCGGCTTTCTGTACCGGATCAGCCCTTCCTGCGCGACACTCGCCACCAGCCTGCCGTCACGTGTATAGAAACGCCCGCGGTTGAACCCGCGCGCTCTTCCCGCCCAGGGGCTGTCCATCGCATAGAGCAGCCAGTCATCGACGCGGAAATCGTCGTGGAACCACACAGCGTGGTCGAGGCTGGCGTTCATGAACCCCGGCACTTGCCAATTGACCCCGTGTGGCAGCGCGCAGGTGCCGAGCAGCATCATGTCCGACGCATAGGCGAGGATGGCGCGGTGCAGGTTCAGGTCATCGCCAATCGGCGCGCCCAGCCGCATCCAGCAATGGGCAAAGGGCTGCTGCGGTTCGGGCCGCGCGATCGACCGCCGCTCGATCGGCCGCACCTCGATCGGTCGCATTGCCTGGAACCGGTTGAGCAGCGCCGCGCTTTGCGGGTCGGTCTCCTGCGCGATCCGCTCCTGTTCGGTCATCAGCACGTCGGGGCCGGGGACATTGGGCATCGGCTCCTGATGGTGGAACCCTTCCTCCAGCTTGTGGAACGATGCGGTCATCGTCAGGATCGGCCGCTCGGATTGCAGCGCGATGATCCGCCGGGTCGAGAAACTGCCACCGTCAAAATCCTGCCGCACCTGATAGTCGATTTCCTGCGACTCATCGCCCGCGCGCATGAAATAGCAGTGCAGCGAATGGAGATGGCGTGACGGCTCGACATCCTTCATCGCCGCCATCAGCCCCTGCGCGATCACCTGTCCGCCGAACACCCGGCCCTGACCGCCCGGCTGGCGTGAACCGGTGAACAGCAGCTCGCCCTTGGGCGTCAGATCGAGCAGCCGCAGCAACTGCTCGACGCGGCCTTCGATGGTTTCGGCGGGCTGTTCGTCGGTGGTCATCGCGGCTTGTCCTTGCGGTTGGGAGGGAATGCTGCACTGCCGCATAACCGCCTGCTTCGCAATCACCATACTGCGATTAAGAATTTTCTCGCATCAGCGAGGTTAATCGCGCTAGCCTCTCGACCTGCCTGTCCTGCCGGACAGAATCGGTGACCGCCCGACACAGGTCGGCACCGTTCGGGAGATGATGATGACGCAAGAGACTGTGCTCGCCCCCGCTGCCGAGAACGGCCCGCCCCCCGGCTGGCCCGCCATGTCGGTCAGCGAAGTGGAACGCCTGCTCTGTGCGCCTGGTGCCCCGTTCGAGATGGATGTCGCCACCATCCGCGGCATCCCCACCCGCGTATGGAAGAATGCGCTACCGTCGCTTGCCCATCTCGCACGCCACGCCCGCACCCACGGCGACCTCGAATTCCTCCAATATGAGGGCGAGCGCATCAGTTTCGAATCCTGGTTCCGGGCAGTGGCCGCGCTTGCCGGCGAACTGACGCTGCTCGGCGTGACCAAGGGGGACCGGGTCGCCATCGCCATGCGCAACCTCCCCGAATGGCCGGTCGCCTTTTTCGCCGCCACCGTGCTCGGCGCGATTGCCGTGCCGCTCAACGCCTGGTGGACCGGCGACGAGCTTGCCTATGGCCTCAGCGATTCGGGAGCAAAGCTGCTCATCTGCGATCCCGAACGGCTCGACCTCATTGGCCCGCACCTCACCGAGGCCCCGGCGCTCGCCCACATCCTCGTCGCCCGCCACCCCGGCGAGCCCGGCTTTGGTGCCCGCCCGCTCGAAGCCATCATCGGCACCACCGCCGATTGGGCCAGCCTGCCCGATACCGACCTGCCGCCAGCCGACATCGCGCCTGATGATCCGGCGACCATCCTCTACACCAGCGGCACCACCGGCCGACCCAAGGGCGCGCTCGGCACCCACCGCAACCTCCTCACCAACATCCTGTCGAGCGCCTATGCGGCTGCCCGCGCCGTCCTGCGCAAGGGAGAGGCACTGCCCGCGCCGCAACGCAAGACGATGCTCACCGTCATCCCGCTGTTCCACGCCACCGCGTGCAGCGCGACGCTGATGGGCGTGCTGTTCGCCGGTCATCGCATCATCCTCATGCACAAATGGGATGTGGTAAAGGCGATGCAGTTGATCGAGCGGGAGCGGGTCAACGCCACCGGCGGCGTCCCGACCATCGCCTGGCAATTGCTCGAACATCCCGACCGCGAGAAATATGATCTCTCCAGCCTCGAAACCATTGGCTACGGCGGCGCGCCCTCCGCGCCTGAACTGGTGCGGCAGATCCGCGACACATTCGGCGCACAGCCCGGCAATGGCTGGGGGATGACCGAGACTTCAGCCACCGTCACCACCCATTCGGGCGAGGATTATCTCAACCGCCCGACCAGTGCCGGCCCAGCGGTTGCGGTCGCCGATCTCGAAATCCGCGCCGAGGATGGCGTCACCGTCCTTCCGCGCGGCAGCATTGGCGAACTCTGGGCACGCGGGCCGATGATCGTCGCCGGCTATTGGAACAAGCCCGAAGCCACCGCCGAAACCTTTGTCGATGGCTGGGTCCGCACCGGGGACCTCGCCAAAATCGATGAGGAAGGCTTCCTCTTCATTCTCGATCGCGCCAAGGACATCATCATCCGCGGCGGGGAGAATATCTATTCGACCGAGGTCGAAAATGTCCTCTACGATCATCCTGCAGTGATGGACGCTGCGCTTGTCGGCATTCCCCACCGCACCTTGGGAGAGGAGCCCGCCGCTGTCGTCCACCTCGCACCGGGCACCACCGCGACCGAGGAGGAATTGCGCGACTGGGTCCGCGCTCGCCTCGCTGCCTTCAAGGTACCGGTACGGATCATCTTCTGCGATGAGACCCTGCCGCGCAATGCCCAGGGCAAAATCCTCAAGCGCGAATTGAAGGCGCTGTTCGCCTGATGGTCAGGCTCGCCACTTCTGATGCCTCCGGTGCGGCCCGCGAAACCCGCCGCTTTCAGGAAAAAAAGCAGCTGGTGCTCGACGCTGCCTCGGCGCTGATCAACGAAAAGGGCACGGCGGGGATGACCCTCGCGGCCGTCGCTGAGGCGGTCGGCCTCAACACCGCCAGCGTCACTTACTATTTCAAGCGGCGCGATGATCTCGCCGTCGCCTGCTACCATCGCGCCCTCGAACGGATAGAGGAGATGGTGGAGGAAGCCGCCCGGGCGCCTGACCCGCGGTCACGTGTTCGCCGCTATCTCGAACTCAATATCGATCTGTTGGCAAAGGTCAGGGCCGGTGAAGCGCGACCGATTACCGTTCTCTCCGATATCCGTACCATGGATGATCCGGTCCGTGTCACCCTGTCGGACCGTTACCGCGTGATCATGCGTCGCGTGCGGGGCTTCTTCGGGCCGGATGGGGATGCCGCCAACAAGGCGCGGCTGGTCGCCCGTGTCCATGTCCTCCTCGAAAATGTCTATTGGCTCCCGGCCTGGCTGGGCGATTACAGCCGCCATGACTTTCCCCGCATCCTCGACCGAATGATGCAGATGTTCGATCATGGCTTCATTCCTGATGGCGTGGCCAACGGTGCTGCGGTCCCCCTCGACATCGCGCTCGATGACGATGCTGGCCAGGCGCAACAGAAATTCCTCCAGGCCGCGACTCGGCTGATCAACGAGCGCGGCTATCGCGGTGCCTCTGTCGAACGCATCGCCTCCGAACTCAATGTGACAAAGGGCAGCTTCTATCATCATCTCCAGGCCAAGGATGATCTGGTCCTCGCCTGTTTCCGCCGCAGCTTCGCCACCGTCACCCGTGCCCAGCGCCAGGCCGAAAGGGCAGGGCAGGATTGGCAGCAACGCCTACTTATCGCCTTTGCCACCTTGCTTGATGTCCAGTTTTCCGAACGTGGGCCCTTGCTGCGCACCACCGCGCTTCAGGCTTTGCCGTCTGAATTCCGCGGCGGGGTGATCGACAGCAGCAACAGGATCGCCCGCGGATTTGCCGGCATGATCGCCGATGGCATTACCGAAGGGTCGATCCGTGCGGTTGACCCGATGATCGCCAGCCAGATGCTGATGTGTACGATCAATTCGGCTTATGAACTGCGCGGCTGGGCTGCCGGCATGGAGCCGGCCATCGCCATCGGTGCCTATGCCTCCACGCTTGCCAACGGCCTTTTCGATGATTGAACGCCAGCGTCGGTGTCAATCTTCATAGACAGGCGGCACATGGCTGCGCGGTTCTTCAACCTTGAACAGCAACGCCAGCAACGCTGCCACGTTCAGCACGGATGCGGCGATCACCAATGGTCCAACCCCGGCCCAATAGAGAAGGGCACCACCAATCAGCGGGGCGATGGCTGAAACCCCACCCTCAACCGTGGTCGACAGGGCAATCCGCATGGGCAGGTCCTCGCGGGAACCGAATTCCAGCACCATCGTCTGGGCGCTCATCTGATAGCCTGAACTGCCGATACCAAAGGCGAAAAAGGCGGCAATGGTCGCGGCGGGAGTGGGCCAAAGCACCAACAGGGTCAGCCCGGCCAGTGTAAAGACCATCGATGCGATAAAGGTGGCACGATAACCTGCCCTGTCTCCCGAATAGCCCCACAACAGGTTGGACAATGTGTCAGCGCCCAGAAAGGCGAGACTCAGCAGGCCGATGGTGGTCCCGTCGAGTGGCATGTGGTCGGCGGCAATCAATATGTAAAACGGCGCGGCAATCCGCCCGGCCATCGCCATGGCCTGGGCGATCAGGAACCAGCGGTAATTGATGTCGCCAATCAGCGCCGGTACGTCGCGCATCCGCTCACGCAGCGATAGTTGTGGCCGCACAGAGACAGAATCCGGCTCGCGTACACCCCATTGCAGCGCCACCAGCCCCAGACTCGTGAGAACAAAGGCCATCAGGAATGTCGTGGCATAACCATTGCCCCAGACATTGCCGTCAATCAGCCATTCACCAGCGACCCACGACAAAATAGCGGCAATGATACCGCCGGTGACGTTGCGCCACGCCTGCAACCGGCCGCGTCGGTCCATCGGGATGACTTTGGACAACAACATCTGGAAAGCGACGCGTTGCATCCCATTGAACACGCCGAGCAGCAACAGCATCAACAGGGTCAGCGTCACCAGCAGCCAGCCGCCAAGGAAATACCCCGCCAGCGCCAGTCCCAGTACCTGCAACCGCATCAGGGAACCGAACCGCATCGCCATGGGCATGATGCGCTTGCGATGCTCGATCAGCGCCGCGCTCGACAGGGGGGAGGCAAACAGGCCGACCTGCAACAGCGATTGGCCCAGCCCGACAATCAGCGGGCTGCCTGAAATCATCTGCAACCAGGCTGGGATCAGGGTTGGCGCATAGACAATCCGAAACCCGGTCATGCCCAGCATGCCGTGCAGGAAATTGGCGATAATGTTGCGCTTGAGGTTGCGCTCCATCTCGGCGGCAAATGCCGCCTCGCGTTCCGCCATCCCCTGTTGATCGCCCTCAGCCATTGCGCAGTGCCTTGGTCCCCTCCGCGTTCAGCCGCAAGCAGGGCGGCGGCAATAGTTTCTTGCCACCGCCCTTTTTCGCCTTTGCCTCAATGGCTCAATAACCGTTCATCCGGGCAAATTGGTCGCGCAGATAGGCGCTGTTGCCCCAGGCCGCTTCCAGCGGCCGGGCACGCTTCAGCACGAAACCGATGTCATATTCATCGGTCATGCCGATGCCGCCATGCAGCTGGATCGCCTCGCGGCTCATCACATGCAGCGTGTCATTGGCCCGCGTCTTGGCCATAACCCCCGACAAGCGGGCATCAGCCCCGGAATCGAGCGCGACCAGCGCGCTCTCGATCGCTGACCTTGTGATCTCGATGTCGCTGAACAGGCCCGCCATGCGGTGTTGCAGCGCCTGGAATGTCGCCAGCACCTGATTGAACTGCACCCGCTGCTTCAGATAGGCCAGCGTTACGTCAAACGCCTCGCTCGCCATGCCGAACATTTCGCACGCGGTCATGATCCGCGCTCGGGCGATCAGATGGTCGATCAGGTCATCGCCGCCATGCTCCAGCTTTTCCGCCGCCGCCCCGTCGAAATTGACCATGGCATGGCTGCGGAAATCGACCATGTGCCGGCGCGACCGGATGACCCCGGCATCGCTGCCATCGACGATGTATACGCCATCCTGCACCGCGACGATGAACAGATGGGCGCTGTCACCCTCGGCGACAAAGGCTTTGGTCCCAGAGAGCTTGCCGCCGTTGACACTGGTGGCAATCGCTCCGCCATGGCGCGGCCCTTCATCGACCGCCAGCGTGCCGACCACCGACCCGTCGGCAATGCCGGGCAGCCATTTCGCCTTTTGCGCGTCGCTGCCGCCCATGCTGATCGCCGCCGCTGCCAGCGATGATGGCACCAGCGGGCTCGCCGTCAGCGTGCGGCTGATTTCCTGCACAACCAGACCCAGGCTCATCCAGCCAAAATCGGTTCCGCCATGCGCTTCGGGCACGACAATTCCGGTCCAGCCCATCTCGGCCATCTGGCGATAGACGCCCGCGTCAAATCCCGCCGCCGTGTCGGCATCGCGCACCTTGCGCCAGGCGCCATAGGGCGATTCATTGCGGGTCCACGTCTGCGCCATGTCGCGCAGCATCACTTGCTCTTCACTCAGTTTTGCCATGTGAAACTCTCCGCCACCCTTGACCAAACCCGGTTCGTCCTGAGCCTGTCGAAGGGCCGTTTTTCTCTATTTGCGTCGGTTTGCCTGTCCTGTGAAACCCCGCATCACTGATGGTCGAGCATCCCGAGGATGCGCTTGGCGACGATATTGGTCTGGATTTCTGTCGATCCGCCAAAGATGGTCGTCGCCTTGCCGAACAGCCAGCCACGCACCGCTTCCAGTTCCTTTTCGGAAAAGCCTTCGCCTTCCCAGCCAAGGCCCTGCATGCCCATGATCTCGATGATCAGCTCGGCCCGTTCCTGCGCCAGCTTGGTGCCGCTGGTCTTGAGGATCGATGATGCCACCGACACGCCGCCTTCGGCTTGCACTCGCATCGCCGTCTGGAAAAAGGCCATGCCGTCCATTTCGAGACGGGCGATCCGTGCGCGCAACTCCGGGTCGGCGATCCGTCCCTGCTCATCGACACCGATCTGCTTCTTCGCGAGGGCGGAGATCGACACCATGTTGCGCGCGCCGGACCCGATGTTGGTCCGTTCATGCTGCAACAGGCGCTTGCCGATCGTCCAGCCTTGCCCCTCGACGCCGACGAGGTTCTTCTTCGGCACCTTCACATTGGTGAAAAAAGTCTCACAAAAGGGGGAGACACCGGAAATCATCTTGATCGGCCGCACCTCCACGCCCGGAGAGGTCATGTCGATCAACAGGAAGCTGATGCCGTTGTGCTTGTCGCTCTTGTCGGTGCGGACCAGCGCAAAGCATTTATCGGCCCATTGGCCACCCGATGTCCATGTTTTCTGTCCGTTGACCAGATAATGGTCACCGCAATCCTCGGCAAAGGTCTGGAGGTTGGCGAGGTCGGATCCGGCGTTGGGCTCCGAATAGCCCTGGCACCAGCGCACCTCGGCTTTGCAGATCGCCGGAATATGCTCCATTTTCTGTTCTTCGCTGCCATACTCCAGCAGCGTCGGACCAAACATCATCACGCCCATACCGCCGATGGGATTGGATGCGCCGGCGCGGGTGAATTCCTGCTGGATGATCTTCGCTTCGGCACCCGTCAGGCCACCGCCACCATATTGCCGCGGCCAGGTTGGTGTGCCCCATCCCTTCTCGCCAACGGCGATCCGCCAGGCCTCGCGGTCGGGCGTCTTTTCGGACGGTCCCTCCAGCGCGGAAAGCGACATATCCACGCCTTTCAGGGATTTCGGGAAGTTTGCCTCGATCCAGTCGCGCACTTCCAAACGAAAGGCTTCCAGGTCGGCGGCGGGTCGCTCTTCAGCCAGGCTGGCCATGACTCTCTCCTGTTTGGGACCGGCCAGGACTCGTCATGTCGTGGCCGTCTCCTTTTGCGGGGTGGACCATAACCGACTTTTGAAAGTGATCAATCGGGCAACTGAGAGAGGGGTCCGGCTACCCCGTTTGGTCGCTCTATCTCGCCCTCTGCTTGCCCGAACCGAACGCCCCCATTCGGCGCCAATCACAATCGAATATTCAGATTTCCCCGCTACGCCGGCACAGTGACCAGGAACGCTATTCCAAAGACTTTGGAGCAATATGCCTCCGCCCTCGCGCTCGCCGAACGTCGGCTAGAGCGCAGCGAGCGCGCTCGCGCCGCGGCCGAAGCCATGCTCGAACTGCGCGGCCGCGCCCTCGCAGCCGCCAGCCGCGAGCTCGAACGCCGCGAGGATGAATTGCTGCAGCGGCTCGAGGGTGACGCGCATGTTCTGCTCAACGCCCAGGACGTTGCCAATGTCGCAACATTCCGGGTCCAGGCCGACGGGACAATCTTGGGTTCACGCAATCTCGCCCCGATACTCGGCCTCAAGGCGATGGTCACTGATATCGGCCAGATTGGTGCCATGGTTCATCCGGTCGAAAGAGCCGAAACCCGGCACTTCCTGTCAGGCCTGATCAATGGCGTCAGCCGCCGCGATATCCGCATTCTTGACCAATATGGCATGACCCGCTGGCTTCGCTGGCATATCCGGCCAGACACCCATGCGCAGGGTCATTTCCATGGCGCTGTTCAGGATATCACCGATCAGCGTGCGCTTGAAAGGCGCCAGCGCGTCACCGACGCCCTTCGGTTGCGCCAGTTGCGCAAGCTGGAACGACTGTCCAAACAGTTGCAAGCTGCTACCGCTGCCCAGCAACGCGATTCGGATTTTCTGCGTGCGGTTCTCGAAACAGTTCCGCAAGGCATCACCGTGTTTGACGAAAACTTGCGGCTCGTCATCTGGAATCGACGGTTCACCGAACTTTACTCCTTGCCCGATCACTTCCTCTTCTCGGGCATGGACCGGGATGAGTTCAGCGCCATTGCCTGGCCTACGGCGCACACCTTTCAAAGGTTGTCCGGCGAAGACCAAGGCAAATTCCCGATCGCCCTTGCGACCATGCTTTGTGCCCCGGGCGACTATGTTGAAACGCTCCAGGACGGTCGGTCGATCGAAGTTCGCATCATTGCCCGGGACAATGGCGGCATCATCAAGAGCTACACGGACATTACTGACTATGTGGCTGCCCAGAATGAACTGCGTCACCGCGGCGAATTGCTCGCCGAACGTATAGCTGAACTCGAAGCTGTCGGAGCCAGACTTGAAGAGTCCCGTGACCTGGCGATCAAGGCTGACCGGGCGAAGTCGCGTTTTCTGGCAATGATGAGCCACGACATCCGGACGCCAATGAACGCGATCCTTGCGATGCTGGAACTGCTCTCGACAACCGATTTGTCCCCGGACCAGCGCAATCTTCTCGCTCTGGCGCGCTCCAGCGGAGATCAGATGTTGTTTCTGCTCGCCGACATCATCGAGGTGGCACGGGCCGATGGATGGTCAGTGGATCTGGAAGACCAGCTCGTGGCCTTGCCGGCCTTTTTCACCACGATTGTCGATAGTTGGCGCCCGCTTGCCCGTCGCAAGGGATTGTCACTGGTCATGGCCTTGGCCAGTGATTTGCCTGATTATATCTCGATCGACCCGAAACGTTTGCGCCAGTTGCTGGATAATTTGATCAGCAATGCAATCAAGTTCACCGTGAGAGGCAGTATCGAGATCACAGTGGATCTGGCTTCCGGTAAGGATGGTCCCCGCCTCCACATGGCGGTCATCGATACGGGACGGGGTATCGAGCCTAAGCGGCAACAGACTCTTTTCCGCGATATGCGTCGTGTGCACAGTCCGATGGATGCCGATGCGCAGGGCAATGGTCTTGGATTGTCGATATGCAGTCGCATCGTTCATGCGATGAAAGGTCGCATCGGCGTCGAAAGCTTCGTTGACGTTGGCAGCACATTTTGGGTCATCCTGCCATTCGCACCAGCGCAGGCACCTAAAGAAGCGAAGGATCCTGCCAGCTCAATCGCACTTGAAGCCGTGCGGATTGATGGTCGTCCTCCGCATCTGCTGGTGGCGGAAGACGTTGCCACCAATCAGATTGTCATCGCCGCTATGCTGGAAAAGCTCGGCTGCACCAGCCAAATGGCCAATGACGGATTGGAAGCCTTAAACCTCCTCAAACAGGGCATAGGCTTTGATGCCGTGTTGATGGATGTGTCGATGCCGACACTTGATGGTCTTGAGGCAACACGGGCCATCCGCTCGATGGGTGGGGACTTTGCCACATTGCCGATATTGGGCGTCACCGCATTTGCGGCCCAAGAAGAACTGGCGGCAATGCGTGCGGCCGGAATGAATGACGTGCTCACCAAGCCTATCCAGCTTGAACGTTTGCACGATGCGCTCGATCGTATCCGTCAACTCCGCCAGCAGGCCAGAACACGCAGCAAGGTTGCTCCTGTTCCGGTTCCGACGTTCACTCAACCGCCGTTGGTCGATCTGGACCAGTTACGGGGACATTTTCTTGCTCTGCCATTGAGTGGTCGCCGACGATTGGAAGAAACGGTGGTATCGGATTTGGAGCATTGGACTGGTGCACTGTTCGATGCGCTGTCGCAGGGTGACGAGCAGGCAATCGCGCGGGCCCGGCATACGCTCAAGGGGATTTGCGCAGCCTTTGGTGCTAACGCGTTATGGGAATCGGCCAGTCACTTTTCCGATCTGTCAGCTGAAAAAATGTCAGGCAGTGCAGCCGGTATCAAGGCCCTGCTTGATGCCACCATTTCCCAGATCCGGGATGTGGCGAGCCAGCCTGATCGGCGCACTGCCTGACGCCCCCCAATAGGATCAATAGGCCCCGCGCCCCGAGACGACGGCAGGGACCGTCTTGGCGATGAGGGCAATGTCACCGACAAGCGATCGTCTTTCGAGATAGGCAATGTCCATCTCGACCTGTTGATCAAAGGGGATTTCAGCGCGACCCGAAACCTGCCAGGAACACGTCAGGCCCGGCGCTCCTTGCAGACGCCTGCGTGCCCGCTCGTCATAACTCAGCACTTCCTGGGGTAAAGCGGGCCGCGGACCGACTATCGACATCTCGCCCCGCAGGACATTGAACAATTGGGGTAGCTCGTCCAGTGACAACCGGCGCAGCCAGCCGCCAACGCGTGTGATGCGGGGATCGCGCTTCATCTTGAAGCAGACGCCGTCGCGCTCACTTTTCGCCAACAGCTCTGCCCGGCGCCTTTCTGCATCCACTGCCATTGACCGGAACTTCCACATCTTGAACGGCTTGCCGTTGGCACCGATGCGCGTCTGCCGGAAAAAGACAGGCCCACGATCATCCAGGGTGATGAGCAGACAAAGAGCGGCAAACAATGGGCCCAATAGCACGCATGCGCACAAGGCAATCGCCAAATCAAGTGACCGCTTCGATGCAGCGGCGTAACGTTCTGCATGACCGCGCGCTTCCCACGCATGGGCGATCGCCCGACCAATGAACAGGGGATTGCCGATCAGATATCGTCCCGCCATGCGGCGCGGTTCCTGCATCAGCCGCCATATCCATTCCTGGCCGATGGCGCGCATCCACTGGGGCGCGCGGGGTATGCGGTAGGAATAATAGTCAAACAGGCCGCCGACGCCCAAAACGACCGGAGCATTGATCTGTGCCCTGTGTCGCGCGATCCACTGTTCCTGATGCGGGACGCCCAGCCCCACCAACAGGATGCTGGCGCCTGAAGCATTGATGCGTTCGATGATCTTTGCATCATCGTCCGCACTGAAAAATCCGTGCTGCGTGCCACAAATGTCCAGCCCCGGCACTATCTGTCGCATCGTTGCACTTGCCGCAGTAGCGACGCCAGGCTGGCCGCCGAGCAGGAAGAGGCCTTGTTCCTGGGCCGCGGCTTCGCGGCAAAGCATCGGGAATAGATCGGTCCCGTTCAGATTATGGTCAATCTTCTTGCCTGCCATCCGCGCCGCGATGTTGAGACCTGAACCGTCGGGCAGCAGTGCGTCGGCTTGGCTCAATGCCCGGCCATAGGCAGGATCTGTGGCCAATATGTTGATGCAATGGGCGTTGATGAAGGCAATGGTGCAGCGTGAACCCGCGGCGGCGCGCTCGACTAGGGCATGGGCGGCCTCTTCCGGGTCAGCATTGACCAATGGCAAGCCAAAAAGACGCGTTGGTTCGCGGGCATCAAGCGCGTCACTCGGCACGGTGAAGAATCGGCCGCGGTCAAAGCGGAGACGATTGGCAGTCGCACTCGATCCGGCACTGTCGATGGCATCGGATTGGAGGACCTGCGCTTTGAGGAAGGGCATGGGCACAGACATGGGATTGCTCCGGTTGCAGGGTTTCAATTGCCGTTCCCTCAGCATCCTCCGTGCCAAATCAGCATTTCTGGGGCTTTTCCTGCATCACAAGTCGTATCGGCTCATCGAATTCGCGTTTTGCCCATATGCAAGGCGCAAATTTTGCATTTGGCGAAACCAGTTGCTGTGCAATTTGCGAAAAGTGGCGCGATGGTCCCGCTGAGATCAGGCTAAGTCATTAAAACGATTAATATATTCAAGATTGGCACGCTGCTTGAATAGGTCGTCTCCGAACGATTTGACCGGGGGACCACCATGCAGGCTTATCTGCGCAAAAAAATAGGCGACGCGCCATTTGCCCTGCTGTCCGGGCTCGCTGCCTATGGCTCGGCGGAAATTGCCGTTCGCTTGGTGCGTTTGGCCACCGTCGTGGTCATTGCCCGCCAGCTCGCGCCCGACATTGTCGGCGTGGCCGCGCTCACCCTCACTGCCTTTGAACTGATGCGCGTGCTCGCCAACATCGGCGTAGGGCAAAAGATCATTGCAGCCGACGCAGCCCGGCTCGACGCGACCTGCAATACCGCCCACCGGATATTCTGGATCTGGTGCTGCGTGGTTGCCGGACTTCAGCTGGCCGCTGCACTGTTTTTGGCCATCGTCTTTTCGCAGCCGTTGGCTGGCGCGATGCTCGCCGTGCTCAGTGGGGTTTATCTTCTGATGCCAGGTGGGCTTGTCCAATGCTATTTGCTGATGCGCGAGGGACGTGCCGGGACCACTGCCCGGACCACCGCCACCCAGACGATCGCAGACCATTTGCTGACCGCCGCCCTGCTGCTTGTGTGGCAGAGCCCCTGGTCTGTTGTCATGCCAAAGCTGCTGACAGCGCCAATCTGGCTGTTGCTGACCCGCCGTGCCCGTCCCTGGCGCCCGGTGCCAGAGGCAGGCCGGGTTCCGGCGCGTGACCTGCTGGGCTTCGGCATTTCCGTGCTCGCCACCGAAATGCTCACCGCCGCGCGGGGACAGCTGGACAAGATCATCGTGTCGGCCACCCTGGGCATCACTGCCTTGGGGACCTGGTTCTTCGCCTTCAATGCCGGCATCGGCATTGTTTCCTCACTCATCACTGCTTTCGGCACGGTAATGTTCCCTGGCCTCTGTGCCGTGCCGTCGGGCCGGGCAAGGTCGCAGCGCTTGCGCACCGCGATCTTGCTCGGCTCACTCATTTTCCTGCCTGTGATTGCAGCCCAGGCGTTGTTGGCGCCCTGGTATGTACCGCTGATCTTTGGCGCCCATTGGGCCCACGCCGCGCCGCTGATTTCCATCCTCTGTCTCGCCGGCGTACCGATGTTGTTGGCGACCGTCACGACCGCATGGCTTCGTGCCGAAGGACGGGCCGGGGCCGACGTATGGGCTGGCCTGGCGATTACGGCAACGACGCTCGGCGGCCTCGCTATTGGCGTCCACAGCGGTCAGCTTGAACAAGCTGCTCTCATCTGGACGGCCGGCTTTGCACTGACCGTCGTTCCTTTTGCCTTCTACATTTTGGCGCCGGCGCTGGTTTCTGGCCGCGTGGCGCATTTCAAGGAAGCCCACGCATGAACCGCCTCTTCCCTTATCCCCACATTTCCGTCGTCATGCCGGTCCACAATGCTTCAGCCACATTGTCCGCGACGGTGCGATCAATCCTCTCGCAGTCCGAACGGGACTTCGAACTGCTGCTGATTGATGACGGTTCAACGGATCAGAGCCTGGCAATAATGCTTCGGCTCGCTGCGGTTGATGATCGTATCCGGGTTATTGCCCACGCAAATTGTGGTGTTGCCGCCACCCGCAACAAAGGTGTCGAGCTCAGCCATGGTCAGCTCATTGCCTTTTGCGATGCGGATGATTTGTGGCACCCGGAAAAGCTGAAGCTGCATCGCGCCTTGCACAGGGCAGATCACAACTGCGCTGCCAGCTATGCCCGCATTGCTTTCATTGAGCCAGAGGCCCGCAATGCCCTTGACGCCCGCACAACGTCAACCATCGTCAACACCCCACTTAAGGTGACGGATCTCCTCGGGGAAAACCCGGTCTGTACCATGTCCAATCTGGTTGTCCGCCGTGCTGCCTTTGAACGCGTCGGTGGCTTTCGTGCCGGCATGTCTTTTGCTGAGGATCAGGAATGGCTTGCCCGCGCGGCATTCCTTGGCCTCGCAATCAGGGGCATTGACGAAGTGCTGGTTTCCTATCGGCTCAGCCATGATGGACTGTCTGTCAATCTTGAACGGATGTATGCCGGGTGGCGCGATCTCGCGACCGACTATGCCGACCCTTCGGGCGTTCAGGCAGCAGAAGCTATCTATTGCCGCTATCTGGCCCGTCGCGCGCTTCGTTCCGGTGCCTCGGCGGCGACCGCTCTGCACTATGCCGTGCGCGGGCTGCGGCTTGATGCGCGTGCATTTCTGACAGACGCAAAGCGAGGCTGGGCCACCCTGATTTCCGCGCTCGTCGCGCCTTTCATTCCGCGAGCTGCGCGTATCCGCGTCTTTGCCTGACGCCACCAACCATCGAAAGCCAGGAGACCACCCATGCCAATCAATCAACCCGCCGCGCCGCGTGTCAGCATTGTGATGCCGGTTTACAATGTCGAACGTTATGTTGCTGAAGCCATCGACTCGGTTTTGGCCCAAACATTCCATGATTGGGAGTTGCTCGTGATCGATGATGGCGGCAGCGACCGCAGCATCGATATTGCTGCCGAATATTGCGATCCGCGGATACGCATCATTGCCCAGCGTAATCGCGGTCTTGCCGGTGCCCGCAATACCGGAATCGCCCATGCTCGCGGCGACTATATCGCTTTGCTTGATTCGGATGACCGCTGGTTGCCCGAAAAGCTGGCACTTCATGTCATTCACCTCGATGCGGCACCCAATGTGGATGTCAGCTACAGTGCCTCCCGCTTCATCGATGGCGCCGGTAATGCCCTGCGTCAGACGCAGACACCGCGCCTCCACGACATTACGCCCCAGCTGATCTTGTGTCGTAATCCGGTCGGCAATGGTTCGGCTGCGGTGATCCGGCGCAGTGCTCTGGACCTGATCGCCTTCGTCCATCCTGACGAACCCGATCGCACCTGCTGGTTTGACGAAAGCTTTCGTCAGTCGGAAGACATCGAATTGTGGGTCCGGCTCGCTGTGCAAGCGCAAGCATGCTTTGACGGTATTGCTCCGGAACTGACCGAATATCGTATAGTCGCCGGGGGTCTTTCCGCCAACATCGCTCGCCAGTTTGAAAGCTGGGAACGAATGATTGCCAAAACAGCATCCTATGCTCCTGAATTTGTCGGCCGGCATGGTGATCGCGCTAGGGCCTATCAATTGCGCTATCTGGCCCGACGTTCCGTCCAACTGGGTGACGGCAGCTTCGCCCTGTCTTTGGTCGCCCAGGCTTTGAAGGCCAGTGTCCGGCCGCTCGTGGAAGAACCACGCAAGACCTTGGTTACCCTTGGTGCCGCTTTGGTAGCCAGGCTGGTGGACGCTGACCGCTTCAGTCGATTGGCCTCACGCTGGACAGGCGGGAGGGCTGTGGCATGACCCGGCTGCAAATAGTCCATCTGCTCGACGATTTTGCCCTGGGTGGTGTCACCAAGGGACTGGATGTCTACAACGACCCCGGCTTTACCGATGTTGCCGAATCCCGGACGGTGGCAATCAAGTCTGACGCTGTCATCGCACCAAGGGTCGATGCAGACATCATTGTCACGCATTTTCCTCCAAACTGGCGCCGGATCCTGTTTCTTCTGTCGCTCAAGGCGCGTAATCCGCACGC
This sequence comes from Sphingomonas lacunae, assembly GCF_012979535.1. NCBI lineage: Bacteria > Pseudomonadati > Pseudomonadota > Alphaproteobacteria > Sphingomonadales > Sphingomonadaceae > Sphingomonas > Sphingomonas lacunae. Next base: position 296,118 of record NZ_CP053015.1, on the reverse strand, counting down.
CAGCCTGCTGCACGTCGAACACAGCTATTCGGCCGAATGGGAAAATCTGCATGTTCCGCACAAGGCCCGCTTCCGTTTCATGCTCAAGATGGCCTTCTCCATCGTCGATCATGTCGTTGCCGTGTCGCATGGTGTCGGCGAATGGATGAGCCGCATTGGCGCGGTCCAAGGCGACAGGTTGACCATCATTTATCCCTATTCCGGGAAGAAGGGCCTTGACCGTGTGCCGGACATGAAGCGCCCGGACGATGGTCGCCTGATCATCGGTGCCTATGGCCGTTTCCATGAGTGCAAGAACTTCGACACGTTGATCAAGGCCGTTCGGCTGCTGGGCGAAGATGCGCCAGTTGATCTTGTCCTGGGTGGCTTTGGCCCTGAACAGGACAAATTGGTTGAGCTAGCCGGCATGGCTCGCAATATTCGCTTCACAGGCCGGGTTGATGATGTCGCTGCATTCCTTGCTGGAATTCATGTCTTTGCGGTGCCGTCGCGTTACGAAGCCTATGGCCAGGTGGCGAACGAGGCGCGCGAGGCCGGTCGGGCCATCCTCGTCTCACCTGTCGGCGGGTTGCCTGAACAGGTTGGTCGGGGTGGTGTCGTGGCTGACTGTTCCACCCCTGAATCCCTGGCAGATGCCATTGCCGCTCTGCATCATCTGCCGCTTGAACAGATGGGTCAGGAAGGGCGCAAGGCGACCCATGGATGCGGGCAGGAACGCGTTGCCCAGTGGATCAAATTATTCCGCCTTCTGGTTCCCCGCGCGGGCAGCTCGGCTCTGATCAGGCGTTCGCCCGGTCTCTCGACCGCTTGATCGCCACGAGCCAGCACGGGAGGGACGGGCCGCCGGAGGACCAGCCGGTAGCCCGTCCTTTTTGATCGGGCAAAGTCTCTTTCCTGTATGACACGGTCCTTGAGCCAATCGCGCCACGGCTCCCAAGCTGAAACTTGGCGCGACAAGCCGCGCTGTGCTGGCCACTGTCACCCTGCGGCACAATGCGCAAGCGGTGGTGGATGCGCTACTTTGCATCATTTCCCATTTGCGCACCTCTCCGGCCCGCAAATCGAGGTGTTTGCGCCTTGCTGGTGTGACAACCCGTGTCAATCAATGTCACATGCTATTAGCCATGCTGACTCACACTCTATGTTGTGCCGCTGGCCGGAGATGCTCACTATTGTTTCGGTCCGCCAATCGTTGGGGATGGCAGGCCTCTCATTTGCGGCAGTTTTCCCGCCCCTCCTGCTTGCCGTTCACGTCAACCGGCGTTAGGGCACATTCGACTCTTCTCTCCGCCGTCCGGGCTCATGAGGTTTAGGGACAGACAATGGCTGAATTTTCGCTTCCGCAGAACAGCAAGATCACCGGCAAGGGCCAGGCTTACAAGGCGGCCACAGGCGGAAAAGCGCGTAATTTCCGCGTCTATCGCTATAATCCGGACTCGGGTGAGAATCCTCGTTTCGATACCTTTGAGATTGACACTGAAGCCTGCGGTCCGATGGTGCTTGATGCGCTCATCAAGATGAAGAGCGAGCAGGATTCGACGCTGACCTTCCGTCGCTCATGCCGTGAGGGCATCTGCGGTTCCTGCGCCATGAACATAAATGGCAAGAATGGCCTGGCCTGCACGACCGCGATTGAGGATTGCGGTGGCAAGGACATCACCATAACGCCGCTGCCACACATGGAAGTGATCAAGGACCTTGTCCCTGATTTCACGCATTTTTACGCCCAGTATAACTCGATCTCGCCCTGGCTGCAGACCAAGACGCCTACCCCGTCGGGCAAGGAACGTCTCCAGTCACCTGAGGACCGCGCCAAGCTCGATGGGCTGTATGAGTGCATTTTGTGCGCTTGTTGCTCGACCAGCTGCCCCAGTTATTGGTGGAACAGCGACAAGTTTCTTGGGCCGGCGATCCTGCTCCAGGCCTATCGCTGGCTGGCCGACAGTCGCGACGAATATACCGGTGAGCGGCTCGATGAGCTGGAAGACCCGTTCCGTCTCTATCGCTGCCACACCATCATGAACTGCGCCAACGCCTGCCCCAAGGGCCTGTCCCCGGCCCGGGCTATTGCCGAAACCAAGAAGATGCTGGTCGAGCGGTCGGTGTGATCGGGACGGCTCAACCGCCGCTCCGCGAGTCCGACAACTTTACCGCCGAACAGCTGGCGGACGGCTGGGTCAGCTGGAACCTAAAGGACAAGGAGCGATTCAACGCCTTTCTTGAGCCGCTGATGGTCCGCAAGGAGCGCGAGCAGACTCCGGGCATGCGGCGTGGCCGTTTGCGCATGCATCCGACGCGCAAGCACAGTAATCTCGGCCACAACGTCCATGGCGCGGTGACTCTGGGCCTGATCGACATATCGCTCTTCGCCATTCCCGGCCAATACGGCGCATTGGGTGCTGGCTTTTCGGTGACGCTTGATCTCCAGACCCAGTTCATCGGAGCTGGCCGGGTTGATGAACCGCTTGATGCCTTGGTGGAAATCGTTCGTGAAACCGGCCGTCTCATCTTCCTGCGCGGCTTGGTCGTGCAGGGCCCGGACGACAGCCACCTCGTCGCCAGCTTCACCGGCACGGTCCGCAAGCCGTCGCTGCCCAGGGGCTGATGAGCGGGACGCTGGCGGCCTATGATGCGCTTGTCGCGACGGGCGAACTGAAGCCTGACCCTGACCAGCGGGCGGCGGCCGTGCGGCTCGACCGGTTGCAACAGGAGCTCGAAGCGGGGCAGGGCGGTGCCAGTCTGCTCTCCCGCCTGTTCGGCAAGGGCAAACCGGAGCAGCCGCGCGGCGTTTACATGTGGGGTGGTGTCGGGCGCGGCAAGACAATGCTGATGGACCTGTTCCACGAACATCTCGCCATCCCTGAAAAGCGCCGGGCACACTTTCATGCCTTCATGGCGGATGTCCATGCGCGGCTCAGGGCGGCACGGGCGACCGAGCAGGGTGACCCGGTGATTGCGGTTGCCAAAACGATGGCCAAGGAACAGCGGCTGCTCGCCTTTGACGAGATGGTGGTCAACAACAGCGCCGACGCGATGATCATGTCGCGGCTGTTCACCGCGTTGATCGAGAATGGGGTGACGCTGGTGGCGACAAGCAACCGGCCTCCGGTCGATCTCTACAAGGACGGGCTCAACCGCGAGCATTTCTTGCCGTTCATAGCGCTGATCGAGGCACGGCTTGATGTGCTGCCGCTCAATGGGCCGAATGATTATCGTCGCGACCGGCTGGCGGGCGTCGAGCGTTGGCATGTACCCAATGGCCCGGCGGCGACTAAGGCGCTGTCTGATGCCTTTTTCCGGCTGACCGACTTCGCTGTTGAGGACCGCTCGCATGTGCCGTCGGCGGATGTTGACGTTGGCGGCGGGCGGACCTTGCATGTGCCCAAGTCGCTCAAGGGCGTCGCGGTGTTCAGCTTCAAAAAGCTGTGCGGGGAGGCGCGGGGCGCGGCGGATTATCTGACGGTGGCGCAAAGCTATCACACCGTCATCCTCGTCGGCGTACCGCAGCTGCGCCCCGAAAACCGCAACGAGGCGGCGCGGTTCGTCACGCTGATTGACGCGCTCTACGAATATCGGGTGAAGTTGCTGGCTGCGGCGGATGCGGTGCCGGATGCGCTTTATGTGGCGGGTGATGGGGCGTTTGAATTTGAGCGGACGGCGTCGCGGCTCAATGAGATGTTGTCGGATGACTGGCTCGAACAGGGGCATGGGGCGGCGTAGGTAGAGGGCGAGATAGAGCCACCAATTGCCCTTCCCGACCCTTCTACCCGGCGCAAGGGGAGAGTGATGGCGGAAGCGTTATTGCAATTGCGAATAAGTTGCATTAATGGCTCTATTTTTAACCTTTTGTTGGTTGCATTCCTGTCCCGGTGGTCTATGGCGAGCCTCGTGCGGAGCTGGCCTGCGGCCGGACCAGCCTGTGCGTGACGCTACTGCGGCCGGACGACAGGAGACGCAAGGATGGCCCGCAAGAAGATTGCCCTCATCGGCGCAGGGATGATTGGCGGCACGCTCGCCCACCTCGCCGCCAAGAAGGAGCTGGGCGACATCGTCCTGTTCGACATTGCCGAGGGCATGCCGCAGGGCAAGGCGCTCGACCTCGCCCAGTGCGGTCCGGTCGAAGGCTTTGACGCCAACATCAAGGGCACCAATGATTATGCCGATATCGCCGGCGCCGATGTGGTGATCGTCACCGCTGGCGTGCCGCGCAAGCCCGGCATGAGCCGCGACGACCTGCTCGGCATCAACCTTGGCGTGATGAAGTCGGTCGGCGAAGGCATCAAGACCCACGCTCCGGACGCGTTCGTCATCTGCATCACCAACCCGCTCGACGCCATGGTCTGGGCACTGCGCGAATTCTCGGGCCTCCCCGCCAACAAGGTGGTCGGCATGGCTGGCGTGCTCGACTCGGCCCGCTTTGCCACCTTCCTCGCCTGGGAATTCGGCGTGTCCGTCAAGGATGTGAACGCCTTTGTCCTCGGTGGCCATGGCGACACGATGGTCCCGGTGACCAACTACACCACCGTTTCGGGCATCCCGGTCGATGACCTCGTCAAGATGGGCAAGTCGTCGAAGGAAGCGATTGACGCGATCGTCGCTCGCACCCGTTCCGGCGGCGGCGAAATCGTCGGCCTGCTCAAGACCGGCTCGGCCTATTATGCGCCGGCCACCAGCGCCATCGCGATGGCTGAAGCCTATCTGGGCGACCAGAAGCGCATCCTGCCCTGCGCGGTCCATGTTGACGGCAAATATGGCCTCGACGGCCTGTATGTCGGCGTGCCGGTGGTGATCGGAGCCAATGGCGCCGAAGAGGTCATCGAAATCGCCCTCGACGATGAAGCCAAGGCCAATTTCCAGGTCTCGGTCGACGCGGTCAAGGAACTGCTGGTTGCCTGCAAGGCCATCGAGCCGAGCCTCGGCTGATTGTGCGCGCCCCTGCGCAGGCAGGGGCCCATCACCTGCGCTCTCCGCTGAGGCCGCGGCTTGATGGACAGGTTGGGAGAAGGGCCCCCGCCTTTTGCCGGGGGGCTGAATTTGTAAGGGCTATCCAATGTCGATTCTGGTCAACAAGAACACCAAGGTCATCACCCAGGGGATGACTGGTGCCACCGGCACCTTCCACACCGAACAGGCGCTGGCCTATGGCACGCAGATGGTCGCTGGCGTGACGCCGGGCAAGGGCGGTCAGACGCACATCGGCTTGCCGCTGTTCAACACCGTCGCAGAGGCGCGTGACGCGACCGGTGCCGATGCCAGTTGCATTTATGTGCCGCCGCCCTTTGCCGGTGCCGCGATCATCGAGGCCATCGAAGCCGAAATCCCGCTGATCGTTTGCATCACCGAAGGCATTCCGGTGCTCGACATGGTCAAGGTCAAGGCCAAGTTGCAGGGCAGCAAGTCGCGCCTGATCGGCCCGAACTGCCCTGGCGTGCTGACCCCCGGCGAATGCAAGATCGGCATCATGCCCGGCAGCATCTTCTCCAAGGGCAGCGTCGGCGTCGTGTCGCGCTCCGGCACGCTGACCTATGAAGCGGTGTTCCAGACGACCAACGCCGGCCTGGGCCAGACGACCGCCGTCGGCATCGGTGGTGACCCGGTCAACGGCACCAACTTCATCGACGTGCTGGAACTTTTCCTCGCCGACGACGCCACCGAATCGATCATCATGATCGGCGAAATCGGCGGCTCGGCCGAAGAAGAAGCGGCGCAATTCCTGATCGACGAAGCCAAGAAGGGCCGCAAGAAGCCGATGGCCGGCTTCATTGCCGGTCGCACGGCCCCCCCGGGCCGCCGCATGGGTCATGCCGGTGCAATCGTCTCGGGCGGCCAGGGCGGCGCCGAAGACAAGATTGCGGCAATGGAAGCTGCCGGTATCCGCGTGGCGGCCAGCCCGTCGGAACTGGGTTCGACGTTGCTGGAAGTGCTGAAGGGGTGAGGTGACCCTTCTCCCCTTGTGGGAGAAGGATACGAAGCCTTGCCGACGTGTCGGCTAGGCGCAGTTGGATGAGGGGTATGCGAGCCATGAGCTCGCGCGGCCCAATGGGCCGCATTCCCCTCACCCAGCTTCGACATAGGCAGCACGCTGCCAAGTCTGCGCAACCCTCTCCCACAAGGGGAGAGGGGAGGGATGAATGACATGGATTTTGACGGCAGCTTTGAAATCGAAACCGGTCCCAGCTGGCAGCGTGCCAACTGGCCGCTGAACGACACGGATGCGCTGACGGCGGGGATGGACCCGACGCAGATGCAGGTGGCGGTCAAGGCGGCGGCGGCGAAGGCGGGTGCGCCCCTGTCCGAGGCGGAACTGATCGCGGCTACCAATGCGTCGATCCGCGCCATGCTGCTGGTCCGCACCTATCGCGTGCGCGGCCATTTGGCGGCTGACCTTGATCCGCTGGGGATCCAGTCGCGCGACCTGCCGGCTGACCTGACGCCGGAATATCATGGTTTCACCGGTGCCGACCTCGACAAGCCGGTCTATCTTGGCGGCACGCTGGGCCTGGAAAAGGCGACCATCCGCGAGTTGGTGGCGATCCTGCGCGCCAATTATTGCGGCAAGGTCGGCCTCGAATATATGCACATCGCCGATGTCGAGGAACGCCGCTTCCTCCAGGAGCGGTTCGAAGGCGCCGACAAGAGCATCGACTTCACGCCCAACGGCAAGAAGGCGATCCTCAACAAGGTGATCGAAGGGGAGGAATATGAAAAATTCCTCGCCCGCAAATATGTCGGCACCAAGCGTTTCGGTCTCGACGGTGGGGAATCGATGATCCCGGCGCTGGAAGCCGTGATCAAATATGGCGGCCAGATGGGCGTCCGCGAAATCGTCTATGGCATGGCCCATCGTGGCCGCCTCAACGTGCTCGCCAACGTGATGGCCAAGCCCTATCGCGTCATCTTCCACGAATTCCAGGGTGGCACCGCCAACCCCGAGGATGTCGGCGGATCGGGCGACGTCAAATATCACCTCGGCACCAGCACCGACCGCGAGTTTGACGGCATTTCGGTGCATATGAGCCTCGTCCCCAACCCATCGCACCTTGAGGCGGTGAACCCGGTCGTGCTCGGCAAGGTCCGCGCCCAACAGGTGTGGCGCGACGATCTGGGCCGTGAAAATCACAAGCAGGTGCTGCCGGTGCTGATCCACGGTGACGCCGCCTTTGCCGGGCAGGGCATTGTCTGGGAATGCCTCGGTTTCTCTGGCATTCGCGGCTATAACACTGGCGGTTGCGTCCATTTCATCGTCAACAACCAGATCGGTTTCACCACCAGCCCGCAATTTTCGCGCGGCTCGCCCTATCCCTCGGATGTGGCCAAGGGCGTGCAGGCGCCGATCATCCATGTGAATGGTGATGATCCCGAAGCGGTGACCTTTGCCTGCAAGCTGGCGATCGAATTCCGCCAGACCTTCAAGCGCGACGTCGTCATCGACATGTGGTGCTATCGCCGGTTCGGGCACAATGAGGGCGATGAGCCGAGCTTTACCCAGCCACTGATGTATGAGCGCATCCGCAAGCATCCGCCGGTGTCGCAGCTCTATGCCGCGCGGCTGGTCGCCGAGGGCGTGATCGGCGAGGCCGATGCCGCAGGCATGCGCGCCACTTTCGTCGAGCGGCTTGAGGCCGAGTTTGACGCGGCCAAGAGCTACAAGGCCAACCGCGCCGACTGGTTCGCCGGTCGCTGGTCGGGCCTGCACATGCCGGCCGATCCCGAAACCGCGCGCCGCAATATTGCCACTGGCGTGTCGGACAAGCTGTTCGACAGCATCGGTCGCACACTGACCACCATCCCCGAGGGGCTGGAAGTGCACAAGACGCTGAAGCGGGTCATTGACGGCCGCGCCGCCATGTTCGCCGACAAGGGTGACAATGAGGTGTTCGACTGGGCCACGTCCGAAGCACTGGCCTTTGGCACCCTGTTGTCCGAGGGCTATCAGGTCCGCTTGTCTGGCCAGGATTCGGGACGCGGCACCTTCAGCCAGCGTCACGCCGTCTGGGTCGACCAAAAGACCGAGGACAAATATGTCCCGCTGACAACTGTGCCGCATGGCCGGTTCGAGGTGCTCGACAGCCCCTTGTCCGAATATGGCGTGCTGGGATTCGAATATGGCTATGCCATGGCCGATCCCAAGGCATTGGTGCTGTGGGAAGCGCAGTTCGGCGATTTCGCCAATGGTGCGCAGATCATGATCGACCAGTTTGTCGCGGCTGGCGAAGCCAAATGGCTGCGCGCCAATGGCCTCGTCATGCTGTTGCCGCACGGCTATGAAGGGCAGGGACCGGAGCATAGCTCGGCGCGGCTTGAGCGCTTCCTGCAATTGTGCGCCGGCGACAATATCCAGGTGTGCAACATCTCCACCCCGTCCAACTATTTCCACGTGCTGCGCCGCCAGATGCTGCGGCCGTTCCGCAAGCCACTGGTCATCATGACGCCCAAGTCGTTGCTCAGGCACAAGCTGGCGGTGTCCCAACGCTCGGACTTCATCGGTGAAAGCCATTTCCGCCGCATCATGTCCGACCGCACCCCGCCAGCCGACGAGGCGGTGACGCGTGTCGTGCTCTGTTCGGGCAAGGTCGGCTATGACCTGATGGAGGCGCGCGACGCCGCCGAACTGGGTGACACGACGGTGATCCGGATCGAACAGCTCTATCCCTTCCCCGGCGATGCCCTCGCGGTGCGCCTGAAGCGGATGCCCAACCTCAAGGAGGTTGTCTGGGCGCAGGAAGAACCGCGCAACAATGGCGCCTGGTTCTTTGTCGAGCCATTCATCGAGGAAAGCCTCAAGGCCGCAGGCAAGGCAGGCATGCGCGCGCGCTATGCCGGCCGGGCCGCAGCAGCATCCCCGGCGACGGGCCTGATGTCCCGTCACCAGACCGAACAGGCGGCGCTGGTCGCCGACGCGCTGGGCCTTTCGGTCCGTGCCGAAATCCGCCGCACCAAGCAAAAGGGTTAAGTCCATGGCGAGCGAAGTCAAAGTCCCCACGCTGGGTGAATCGGTCAGCGAAGCGACCGTTGGCCAGTGGCTCAAGCAACCCGGCGAGGCCGTGGCGCTCGACGAGCCGATTGCCTCTCTCGAAACCGACAAGGTCGCGGTCGAAGTGCCGAGCCCGGTGGCGGGCGTGATGGGCCAGCAACTGGTCAAGGAAGGTGATACTGTCGCGGTTGGCGCAGTGATCGCGGTGATCGACGATGCGGGGTCGGGCGCCAAGGCTGCACCTGCGGCAGCTCCGGCGGCCGCTGCGCCTGTCGCTGCGGCGCCCTCGGTGGAAAGCACCACCCTGTCACCGGCTGTTCGCCGCGCGGTGCTGGAGCATGGCATCGACCCGGCCAAGGTCGTCGGCACCGGCAAGGACGGCCGCCTGACCAAGGAAGATGTGCTCGAAGCCGCGAAGAAGGCGGGTGAGGCACCGGCGGCCCCTGTCGCCGCGCCTGTGGCTGCCACTCCGGCGGCCCCGGGCCGTCACGAAGAGCGCGTCAAGATGACCCGCCTGCGCCAGACCATCGCCAAGCGCCTCAAGGAAGCGCAGGACACTGCCGCCATGCTGACGACGTTCAACGACGTCGACATGGGCGAAGTGATGGCGATGCGTGAGCGCTATCGCGACCTGTTCGAGAAAAAGCATGGCGTGCGCCTCGGCTTCATGAGCTTTTTCACCAAGGCGGTGGCACTGGCGGCGCGGGATATTCCGGCGGTCAATGCGCGTATCGACGGTGACGAGATCGTCTATCACAATTATCTCGACGTTTCGGTCGCGGTGTCGGCTCCCAATGGCCTGGTCGTGCCGGTGGTGCGCAATGCCGATAGCATGGGCTTTGCCGAGATTGAAAAGGCGATTGCCGACCTCGGCAAGCGGGCCAAGGACGGCACGTTGACGATGGAAGACATGAAGGGCGGCACCTTCACCATCTCCAATGGCGGCGTGTTCGGCGGCCTGATGTCCACCCCGATCATCAACCCGCCGCAGAGTGCCGTGCTCGGCCTGCACCGCATCGAGGACCGGCCGGTGGTACGGAACGGGCAGATTGTCATCCGTCCGATGATGTATCTCGCGCTCTCCTATGACCACCGCCTGATCGACGGGCGCGAGGCGGTGACCTTCCTCAAGACGGTGAAAGAGGCGATCGAGGATCCGGGCCGGTTGCTGGTTGATTTGTGAGGACAGGCTGATGGCTGACTATGATTTCGACCTTCTCGTCATTGGCGCTGGCCCCGGTGGCTATGTCGCGGCGATCCGTGCGGCGCAGCTGGGGTTGAAGACCGCGTGCGTTGAGTCGCGCGAGACTTTGGGTGGCACGTGCCTCAATGTCGGCTGCATCCCGTCGAAGGCGTTGCTGCACGCGTCCGAGCTGTATGAGGAAGTCGCGGGCGGGCATCTCGCCAAGTTCGGCATGAGCTTTGGCAAGCCGAGCGTCGATGTGCCGGCGATGATCGCCGAGAAGCAGAAGGCGGTTGACGAGCTGACCGGCGGCATCGCCTTCCTGTTCAAGAAGAACAAGGTCGAGTGGATCAAGGGTTTTGCCAGCTTCACCAGTGCCGATACGGTCGAGGTGGCAGGCAAGAGCTATCGCGCGAAGAATATCATCATCGCCACGGGATCGAGCGTTACGCCGCTGCCGGGGGTTGAGGTGGATAATGACAAGGGCGTGGTGATTGACTCCACCGGCGCGCTGACCCTGTCAAAGGTGCCGGGCAAGATGGTCGTCATCGGCGGCGGCGTCATCGGGCTGGAACTGGGCAGCGTCTGGCGGCGTCTGGGGGCCGAGGTGACGGTGGTCGAATATCTTGACCAGATCCTGCCCGGCATGGATGCTGACATCCGCAAGGAAGCGGCTCGCATCTTCAAGAAGCAGGGCTTCACCATCAAGACCGGCACCAAGGTGACCGGCGTCGCGACCAAGGGCAAGGGCGCGGTGGTCACGGTCGAGCCGGCAGCGGGCGGTGCGGCGGAAACGCTCGAAGCCGACGTTGTGCTTGTCGCCATCGGGCGCAAGCCGAACACCGATGGCCTCGGCCTCGACAAGGCCGGGCTCAGCGTCAACGCGCGCGGGCAGATCGAGACCGATCATGATTTCCGCACCGCGGTTCCCGGCATCTGGGCGATCGGCGATGTCATCCCCGGCCCGATGCTGGCGCACAAGGCCGAGGATGAGGGCGTTGCCTGCGCGGAAAACATTGCCGGCCACACCGGCATCGTGAACCATGATGTCATCCCGAGCGTCGTCTATACCTTCCCCGAGATTGCCGGGGTCGGCCTGACCGAGGAAGCGGCAGCGGCCAGGGGCGCGATCAAGGTCGGCAAATTCCCGATGATGGCCAACAGCCGCGCCAAGACCAACCGCCAGACCGACGGCCTGGTCAAGGTGATCAGCGATGCCGAGACCGACCGGGTTCTGGGTGTGTGGATCATCGCGACGGTCGCCGGATCGATGATCGCCGAAGCCTGTGTGGCGATGGAATTTGGCGCTACGTCGGAAGACATCGCCTATACCTGCCATGCTCACCCGACCCATGCCGAAGCGCTCAAGGAAGCGGCAATGGCAGTGCGCGGCAAGGCGATCCACGTCTGATCGGCACGGCGCGCCTCTCTGGCGCGTCGCTCGTCACCGGGGCCTTTGCCCTGACGCTGTTGGTCGGGCTGGCTCTGCTCGTGGGCGGTGGTGCGCCGGGTGGCTGGCTGGCGGTGCAGGCTGGCGCGGGCGTGCTGGCGATGGCGCTGTTTTTGCCGCTGGTGCGCCGCTGGCTGCCGCGTTTATCGACGGCGTTGTTGTTCGCGGTGCCGCTGGCGTTGCTGGCGACGCGCTTTCTTGATGAGGGGACGGACGGAGTCCATCGCTGGCTGAGGCTTGGGCCGGTGCAGTTACACATCGGCCTGTTGCTTCTGCCCGCGCTGTTGACGGTCGATGCTCGCGGCGACAATCGGGCCTCCAGCGTATCGTTAGTGGCGTGCGGCATGATCATTGGTCGCCAGCCGGACTTTGGCATGGCTGTTGCTTTGGCGATGGCTGTGGCGGCAATCCTTGTTGTGCGGCGCGACCAACGCGATCTGATGCTGGTACTGGGGGCCTTGTTGGCGTTTCCCGCTTCCTGGTCCAACGACTCACTGCAACCGGTGGCGATGGTTGAGCATGTGCTGACCGACAGCTGGCAATGGACAGCCTGGACCGGGCCGCTGGCGCTGATGGGCGCGCTGATATTGCCTGCGGCGCTGCTGTGGCGAGGGTTTATCGAGCCGGCGATGCGATTGCCCGCCGTCACCTTGGTGGGCCTGTGGTTTGGTCTGCTGCTCGCCAGCCTGATCGGCCATTATCCGGTGCCGTTGCTTGGCTATGGTGCGAGCGCGGTGCTTGGCTGGGCGTTGGCGCTGGCGTGGATGGAGGTGCCGGCAGTCGAAGCGACACTTCGTGCCTGAGCCATATGCATCGTTTCGGACCGGTCACCTTGCAATAGCTGACGTTCGGAGTCATGATCAGGCGATGACCAAGCTCTCGCCCATCGTCTCGGAGTTCGAGACCAAGGAAGAGGCCGCCGCCTACGACGCATGGTTTCGTGCCAAGGTTGAGGCCTCGCTTGCCGACACTCGTCCATTGATTCCGCATGAGGAGGTGGTGGCCCGATTGGCAGCAGGTCGTGAGAAACGTCGTCGTGCTGCCCGTCGTATGGCGTGAAAATGCGGCGCAGGCGCTGGACGAAATCGTTGATTATATTTCGCAATTTGATGAAGGCGCGGCGGACAGGCTCGAAGCACAGGCCTTAGACTGCTCACGCAATTTGCCGCATTTTCCCCACGCCTACCGAGCGGGCCGGGTTGAAGGCACACGTGAAGCGGTGTTCCATCCCAACTACATCCTCGTCTATCGGGTCGGTGAGTCAGATGATCGAAATAATCAATGTCATGCATACGCGCCGACTCTATCCGGCCGATTAGCAGAGGTGTTGGCCGGATGATCACCATGCGTCGCCTCGCCCGCTGGCACATCTGGCTCGGCTGGTTGATCGGCGTGCCTTTGCTGTTGTGGACATTTTCGGGTCTGTGGATGGTCGCGCGGCCGATTGAAGAGGTGCGCGGGACGGATTTGCGGTCGGAGCCTGCGCGATTGCCAGCCATCACCGCGCCGGTGTTGCCTGCCACCGAAGCCAGACCGGTCGAACGGATTGAACTGGTCCAGCGGGTCGATGGCCCGGTATGGATCGTTCGCTTTGCCGGTGGCGATGCGCGGGCTGCCAGCGTGGCAAGCGGGCGGATGTTGCCCCGCATTGACGCGGCGTTGGCGCGGCGGATTGCGGATGCCGCCTTGGCCGAGCCTTCTGCTGTGGTCGGCGCGAGTGCCTTTGCCGCCGTTGATGCGCCGCTGGAACTGCGCAGGGACCGTTCGTCATGGCAAGTCCGCTATGCCGATGGTGTGCATGTCTATGTCGATGCGCTGACCGGGGAAGTGCTGGCTGTCCGGACAGGTCAGTGGCGCTGGTTCGACCTGATGTGGGGCCTGCACATCATGGATTTGCAGACACGCGAGGATACGCATCATCCGTTGCTGATCGGCTTTGCCGCGCTCGCTTTTGCGGGATCATTGATGGGAGTGGTTTTGTTGTTTTGGCGTCGCAAGGCTCGTGTTCGGGGTGCCGGAACCAAAGGCTGATGTGACCGGTAAGCATCTGCAAGGATTTTCATGGCAGGATGATCGACCTGTTCAATCATGGATCATCTGTGTCATGTCGCTGACTACATTTCTGTTGGTCGTCATTGGCCTTGTCCTTGCCGTTCTGATCTGGCGTTCATTGCAACCCGTGGCAGGCATTGTTTTCCCCAAGGATGACCCTGCCTTGCAGGCAGCCAAGGCGGAGGCGCGAGCCAGCCTGCCGCAGTTCTGGAGCGCCTTTGATGCACGCCATCCTGACGACAGCGAGTTTGGTCTGAAGGTCAATCTGAAGCCCGGTGAACCGGATGGTGAACTGATCTGGGCGCTCGATATCGAGCGCAATGGTGAGCGGATCAGCGGCATTCTCGGTAATCGCCCGGTCGACAGGGCCTATGCCGAAGGGCAGCGGGTCGAGATTGATCCTGCCGCGATTGTTGACTGGTGCTATTTCCGAGATGGGGTGGCGCAAGGCCATTTCACCACCCGGGCGATGTTCCCGCACATGCCGGCGCGGATGGTGGCTGAGGGCAAGGCTGCACTTGGCTGGGCGTGACTTGGCCGGTCAATCGCTGCTGGCGTCATCCACTTTGGGTAACGCGTCCGGCTCAGGCCTGACCGGGCCCTTTGCACGGGGCCAGAGCCACCAGCCAAGGGCGGCAGCGGTGACGACGGCCAGCCACAACGCGTGCAGGTCAATCCGCCAATAAAGGCCAACACCGGTCAGGCCTCCACCAAGGAAACCGGCCCATAGCATCAGATGCCGCATCCAATCATCAATGGCGGTGTCTGGGTCCCGGTCGATCCAGCGGGCGAGGGTCTGACCCAGTCTGACCAGCGTACCGGTCATGTAGGTCAGGCCAACCGCTACCTCGCCATCGCGTTCGAACAGCGTATTGACCGCGCCCATCGCCATGGCGAGGAGCAAGGCGGGGAAGAGGTCTCCGGGATGGGCGATGAGCGCGGCAAGGGCGATCAGGGCTGCGACAGCACCCAGCGTCACCGCTTTCCGACGTGCGCCCATGCGACGGCCGAGCAATGTCCCGCCGATCACGCCGCCAAGGAAGGCAAGGATCAGCGAAGCGGCAATGCCCGCTTCCTGCCAGTTGCCGGCGGCACCGATGGCAAGCCGGGTGCTGTTGCCCGACATGAAACTGGCAAAAAATCCGCCGAGCGAGAGGAAGGCAATGGCATCGACCAAACCCGCCAGGGCGGCAAGCGCGACGGCAATGCCGAGCATGGTTTCGTTGAGTTGCTTCACACAGCGCATATGGGCGCGCACTCCCCCCTGTTGCAAGGCCGGATGAGCCGCTAAACGGCGGCATGAGTTCAGTTCCTCCCTTGCCGGCCGAAACCATGACCGCCCTGTCGCAGGCGGCAAGTGTCGCCATTGAGGCTTTGCCCTTGCTCGACATGGTCGGCACTGCCGTATTCGCCCTGTCCGGCGCGCTGGCAGCGGCACGGCAGCGACAGACGCTGGTGACGTTCAGCTTTTTTGCCCTGGTCACCGGGGTGGGGGGCGGCACGATGCGCGATCTGATGATCGGTGCGCCGGTGTTCTGGGTGCATGCGGACTGGGTTCCGCTGACCTGTCTTGCCATGGCTTTTTTGGTCTGGTTCACGCCTGAACGCTGGTGGGCCGGCCCCCGTGGCGATTATCGAGCGCTCGACTGGGCTGATGCCATCGGGCTCGCCGCCTATGCCGTATTCGGTACTGCCAAGGCCCTGTCCTATGGCATCGGGCCGCTGCCGGCCGCGCTTATGGGTGTCATCACGGCCTGCGTCGGTGGCATATTGCGCGATGTGCTGGCGGGCCGCCCGTCAATTATCATCCGCCCCGAACTTTATGTGACGGCTGCCGCGCTCAGTGCCGGGCTGTTTGCCGCGCTGCTTGCCTTTGGCATGATGTGGCAACCTGCTGCGCTGATCGCGACCCTGGCCGGATTCATCCTCAGGGCGCTGGCTATCCACAAGGGGCTGGCCCTGCCGGCCTATCGGCGCTGAACCAAAGGTCGACGCCAACAGACACGCAGTGCCTGTTCAGAGCCCCAGCAGGCGCCAGATCATCGCCCTGTCTTGCGCAGTGGCGGCACGCGGCGCCATCATGTCTCCGCACTCAAGACAATCCGCCTGAACACCGTTGCTGCCCATCAGGCGGCGGACATCACCAATGACCTGTGCCATGCGCGCTTCGCGCAGCCAGGCGACCTGACCGAACCAGCCCGAGGGTGCGGCGCTGTCACCCTCATCCTCGTCAGGACCGCCCATGCCCGCGAGGAATTGGGCGAAGCCGTCGGGTTCTTCCTCATAATAGTCGCCAAAGACATTGGCGGGATCGAGCTTGGCCAGTTTTGCCGCTTCGGCAATCGCTTCATCAAGTCCGCCGAATTTGTCGACCAATCCGAGCTGGCGCGCGGTGGCACCGGCCCAGACGCGGCCCTCGGCCAGTTCGCGCACCCGCTCAATGGGAAGTTTGCGGGACGTGGCGACGAGTCCGGTGAAGCGGGCGTAGATATCCTCCACTCCGGCCTGTGCCAGCGCGTCAAAGGCTGGGGATGTGCCGCCCAATATGTCCGGCTGGCCCGAAAGTGGTGTGGTGGCAATGCCGTCGGTGGTGACACCGACATTGCCCAGCGCCTGCCGGAATGTCGGCAGCACGGCGAAGACGCCGATCGAACCGGTGATTGTGTCCGGCTCTGCCAAAATCATGTCGGCAGGGGTGGCGACCCAATAGCCGCCCGACGCGGCGACGTTGGCCATCGAGACGACGATGGGCAGGCGCTTTGCCTTGGCTTCGAGCAGGGCGGAGCGGATGCGTTCCGAGGCAAGGACCGATCCGCCGGGAGAATCCACGCGCAGGACGATGGCCTTGACGCTGCTGTCGGCAACGGCATCAAGAATGTGCTGGGCGATGGTTTCGCCACCAGCCGTGCCCGGCTCGGCGCGGCCATCGACGATGGTGCCGACGACGGGCACAATGGCGATGCGTTCGCCCGATTCCTCGGGCGGATTGGCCGCCACCCAGTCATCCAGCTTGATGCGGTCGTACTTCCACGGGCGGTCATCATCACTGGCGCCCGCGAGTGCGGCGACGCGCCGGTCAAAGGCAAGCCGAGTGCCAATGCGGTCAACCAGGCCGGCGGCCTTTGACGCCTTGGCCATATCATTGCCATTGGCGCGCATGGCAGCGGCGGGATCAGCGATATAGGAATCGAGCGCGGCGTTGGGCCGTGCGCGCTTTACCCGCTCCTGCCATTGTTCCCACAGCACCGAGGCATAGGCGAGGCTGGCCTGTTCCGCTTCGGGCGACTGGTCCGGGCGCAGGAAGGGTTCGACCGCGCTCTTGAAGGTGCCGACCCGATAGATGTTCGCCTTGACCCCCAGCCGGTCAATCAGGCCCTTGTAATAGAGGCGCGATCCGCCAGGCCCTGCGATCATCACACCGCCAGATGTTTCGGTCCAGATTTCGCTGGCGCGCGAGGCGAGGAGATAGGCGTCGTCGCTATAGGCGGTGGCATAAGCCAGAACTGGTTTGTTGGCCGCGCGCACCTTGCCGATTGCATCGGCGATGTCGCCCAGCGCCACCTGACCGCCGCCCATGAACCGGTCGAGATCCAGCACGACCAGCTTGACCCGGTCATCGGTGGCCGCGGTTTCGAGGGCATGGACAATGTCCGCCCGGCGATATTCCCTGATCGGCGCGCCGCCATTGAGCGCGGCGAAAGGATCCTCGGGAATCGGCTGTTCACTGACAGTGCCGTCGAGGCGCAGCAGCAGTGCGCCCTCGTCAAAGGCGGTGGCGGGATTGGGCTTGCCCGACAGGATGCCGAACAGGACAAAGAAAAACAGGAGCAGGAAGATCAGCGCCAGCATGTCCTTGATGCCGACCAGCATCCTCCAGATACCGCGCAGCACTTCTCCGGTCGTGTAGCGGCGGATCGGGCGGGGGGCACTGGCTGTTGCGGCGGCTGTGGCTGGGCTGGTTTCAGTCATGCTGTGTTATTAGGGCAGGGCAGTGGCGGTGTAAACCGCCTGTCACTGCCGCTGGGCCCAGCGCAGCGCCGGGCGCTCCACCCAAAGCCATGAGGCGAGAGAAATCAGCAACAGCGGGCCGAGGCACAGGGTGAAAAGGCCCATCGGCGAGAGCGTGACGCCGAACCAGTTGAGCGCGAAAAACACCGTCAATTGCTGGATTGGCCATGACCAGATGTAAACACCATAGCTGACATCATGTGGGAGTTGCATGGCCTTGCCGCGGGGAAAGGCGATCAGCAGTGTGGCGGCGCAGGTCAGCCAGATTACACCGCATTCCGCCAGCATCCGGTTTTCGAGCAGGATCGAGGTTGAGAGCAGGGCAATGCCAGGCAGGGCGACGACCGGGTTGAGCGGCACCCTGTCAGCGAACTGGTGCGCTGCCACGCCAAGCAGGAAGGAGAACATCACATGCCGCCCCTCGGCGAGCAGATAGAGTGCACCGCCCTTGGCAAAGGGAGCGATGGCGTGGCCAATGAGCACATAGGCGAGCAGGAAGCCCAGGAACGCCCAGCGTTTCCAGCCATGCGCCAGCGCGCCGGCTAGGCTGGCGACGATGAGCAGGGCATAGACGATCACCTCATGGCGCAGCGACCACACTGACCCGTTGATCGCCGCATCAAATGGCAGTCCAGCAAAGGCGCCGGGATGCTCATATTGCACTGACATCATGGTGATGAGCCGAAGCGCGTAACGCAGCATCTCAGCCAGGCCAACGCCTGTCCATGCCCCCACTGCGACGAGGATGAGTGGAACCGCAATCGCGTTGACGATCAGCGCGGGCAGGATGCGCAGCGCGCGCTTTCGCACATAGCTGACAGGCTTGCTGATGTGGCGACGGGCGCTCTCTGTGACCAGCAGGCCGGAGAGGAAGAAGAAGACATGGACGGCCAGGCTGTGGAAACCGAAAATGGTCCAGT
This sequence comes from Sphingomonas lacunae, assembly GCF_012979535.1. Lineage (NCBI taxonomy): Bacteria > Pseudomonadati > Pseudomonadota > Alphaproteobacteria > Sphingomonadales > Sphingomonadaceae > Sphingomonas > Sphingomonas lacunae. The sequence goes on along the minus strand of NZ_CP053015.1, from coordinate 277,531 downwards.
CCTGCAAAGGGGGGCGGGCATCACGGCCGAGCGCAATATGCCAGCTGTGCCCAAGCACCACCGCCAAAGCCGCATACAGTCGTAGCTGGTCAATACGGTTGTCTCGGCTGCCGATATGATCGGCAAGGCGGCGGTGCGGGGCGCGGCTCTGGCGCGCCAGGGGATGGGTCGGGCTCAACATGCAGAGCAGGTCAGCAAGAAGCGGGCCAATCCGGGGAAATCGCCAAAAACAGCGGTGCAGCTTTGGGCTGTGGTTCAGGAAATTGCAGTCTGCGATAGCTGGCAGCCGCAAAATGCAAAGGCGCGGGGGCGCGGCTTTGCATTTTGCCGGCGCGGATCGCCTTGGCGCTGGCTTTCCGCAGGATCGCCGCTAACGTCCGCCTTTCGATGTCCGATTCCAGCCTGTCCCCGATGCCATCCCGGCCCGTCCCAGCCCATGGGACCATGCGCGAGCTGCCCGCCTTACTGCGCCTAGCCGGGCCGCTTGCTGCGGCAAACCTGTTGCAGATGGCGGTCTATGCGGTCGATGTCATCTTTGTCGCGCGTTTGGGTGCGGGGCCCTTGGCGGCAGCTTCGCTTGGCGTGTCGATCGTGAGCTTGCTGACGTGGAGCCTCAGTGGCCTGGTCGGAGCTGCAGCGCCGGTTATGGCGGCGGAACTTGGCCAGCGCCGTCACGCGGTGCGGGAAGTGCGGCGAACGATGCGCATGGGTTTCTGGCTCGCTTTCATCGCGGGGGCTGCTGCGATGCTGCTGTGCTTGTTTGCAGAGCCGTTCATGCTGGCGACGGGCCAGCCACCCCGGCTGGCGGCCGAGGCGGGAGGCTTTGTGCACCTGTTGATGTGGTGCATCATTCCCGGGCTTATCGCTTCATTGTTGCGGATATTTGTATCTGCGATGGGCAGGGCGACCATTGCCATGGTCATCACGCTGATCGCCCTGTTGGTCAATGCACTCGGCAACTGGTTGCTTGTATTCGGCAACGCTGGCTTTCCGACCATGGGTCTGGCCGGGTCGGCAGTGGCCAGCATCATAACCAATCTCGTCATGGTGGCTGCCTATGTTGCCGTCATTCAGACCGACAGGCGGTTCCGCCGCTTTCACCTGTTTGGCCGCTGGTGGCGGATTGAACGCACTCGCCTTTCCGAACTGTTCCGGATTGGCGGTCCCATCGGCTTGACCATCCTTGCTGAAGCGGGCCTGTTCAGCGGTGCCGCCTTTCTGATGGGCCGCATTGGTGAGGTGCAGCTGGCCGCTCACACGGTGGCGCTGCAGATAGCGGCCATCGCCTTTCAGGTCCCGTTTGGCGTTGCGCAGGCCGCCACCATCAGGGTTGGCTTGGCCTATGGCGCGCGCGATCACATGGCCATTGCACGGGCAGGGCGGACCGCCCTGTTCGTCGGTATCGGTTTCATGGCGATGACGGCATGTGCCATCTGGCTGTTCCCCCGGGCCCTGGTGTCCATCTATGTCGATACGAGTGACCCTGCCAATGCGCTGTTGGTCGTGCTTGCAGTGCAATATCTGGCTGTCGCCGCCGCCTTTCAGCTGTTCGACGGTGCTCAGGCTGTGGGCGCGGGCGCGCTGCGCGGTTTGCAGGATACGCGCACGCCGATGATCATGGCGGTCAGCGGATATTGGGTCGTTGGCTATGGTTGTGCGATATGGCTTGGCTTTTTCACGCCTTTGGAGGGTCTCGGAGTGTGGATTGGCCTCGCGGCAGGGCTGGTGGCGGTTTCGGCCATGTTACTCAGCCGTTGGTCGATGCGCGCCCGGCTGGGTCTGTTGCCTGCCTGAGCCGCAACTGCTGATTTTTGTCGAGTCCACCCCTTGACGTTGCGGCGCGCGTCGCCAAATGGAGCGCTGTTGGCACTCGCACTCAGTGAGTGCTAATCATGTTCAGGTCCAGTGAATGGGGGAGCCGGGCGCGGATGGCGCCGGCCCTTCTGTTCCGACAAGGAAAGGGAAAATCATGAGCTTCCGTCCGTTGCACGATCGCGTGCTCGTTCGCCGTGTCGAAGCCGAAGAAAAGACGGCTGGCGGCATCATCATCCCCGACAGCGCCAAGGAAAAGCCGCAAGAGGGTGAAGTGGTTGCCGTTGGTTCGGGCAACAAGGCCGAAGACGGCAAGGTCACTCCGCTCGACGTCAAGGCCGGCGACCGTATCCTGTTCGGCAAGTGGTCGGGCACCGAGGTCAAGCTGAACGGCGAAGACCTGCTGATCATGAAGGAAAGCGACATTCTCGGTATCGTTGGCTGAAGCCATCTCCGGAATTCACTGATCCAGGAATTTGCGGCGGGGCATCCCGTCGCCTCTCAACCACCAGATAGGAAAGGGTAGCCACCATGGCAGCCAAGGACGTCAAATTCAGCCGCGACGCGCGTGAACGCATCCTCAAGGGCGTCGACATCCTCGCCGACGCCGTCAAGGTCACGCTCGGCCCCAAGGGCCGCAATGTCGTGATCGACAAGAGCTTCGGCGCTCCCCGCATCACCAAGGACGGTGTCAGCGTCGCCAAGGAAATCGAACTCAAGGACAAGTTCGAAAACATGGGCGCGCAGATGCTGCGCGAAGTTGCCAGCAAGGCCAATGACGCCGCCGGTGACGGCACCACCACCGCCACTGTCCTCGCTCAGGCGATTGTCCGCGAAGGCATGAAGTCGGTTGCCGCCGGCATGAACCCGATGGATCTGAAGCGCGGCATCGACCTCGCCGTCGGCAAGGTTGTTGAAGACCTCAAGGGTCGTTCGAAGCCGGTTGCCGGTTCGTCGGAAATCGCCCAGGTCGGCATCATCTCGGCCAATGGTGACACGGTCGTCGGCGAAAAGATCGCCGAAGCGATGGAAAAGGTCGGCAAGGAAGGCGTGATCACCGTCGAGGAAGCCAAGGGCCTCGATTTCGAACTCGATGTCGTCGAAGGCATGCAGTTCGACCGCGGCTACCTGAGCCCCTATTTCGTCACCAACCCGGAAAAGATGACGGTCGAACTCGAAAACCCGTACATCCTGATCCACGAAAAGAAGCTGTCGAACCTGCAGTCGATGCTGCCGATCCTCGAAGCTGTGGTGCAGTCGGGCCGTCCGCTCCTGATCATCGCCGAAGACATTGAAGGTGAAGCGCTGGCGACCCTGGTCGTCAACCGTCTGCGCGGCGGCCTCAAGGTCGCTGCCGTCAAGGCTCCGGGCTTTGGTGACCGCCGCAAGGCCATGCTGCAGGATATCGCCATCCTGACCGCCGGTGAAATGATCAGCGAAGACCTCGGCATCAAGCTCGAGTCGGTGACGCTGAACATGCTCGGCCAAGCCAAGCGCGTGTCGATCGACAAGGACAACACCACCATCGTCGATGGCGCTGGTGATGGCGACGCGATCAAGGGCCGTGTCGAGCAGATCCGCGCCCAGATCGAAACCACGACCAGCGACTATGACCGCGAAAAGCTGCAAGAACGCCTTGCCAAGCTGGCTGGCGGCGTGGCCGTGATCAAGGTTGGCGGTGCGACCGAAGTCGAAGTGAAGGAGCGCAAGGACCGCGTCGATGACGCCCTCCATGCTACCCGCGCTGCGGTTGAGGAAGGCATCGTCCCTGGCGGCGGTACCGCTCTCCTCTATGCCACCAAGGCTCTCGAAGGCCTGAAGGGCATCAACGAAGACCAGACCCGCGGTATCGACATCGTCCGCAAGGCGATCACCGCTCCGGTCAAGCAGATTGCCCAGAACGCCGGCCATGACGGCGCGGTTGTTGCTGGCAACCTGTTGCGCGAAAATGACGAAACGCAGGGCTTCAACGCTGCCACTGACACTTACGAGAACCTCGTGGCTGCCGGCGTCATCGACCCGACCAAGGTTGTCCGCACCGCGCTGCAGGACGCTGCCTCGGTCGCAGGCCTGCTGATCACCACCGAAGCAGCCATCGCTGAAATGCCGGAAGACAAGCCGGCAATGCCGATGGGCGGCGGCGGCATGGGTGGCATGGGCGGCATGGACTTCTAAGGTCCGCCGTTCGGCCAAGTGCTCAACCACAGACAAGGCCGGGGGGAAACCTCCGGCCTTTTTTGTTGGCTTACCCTCCTGTCAATGGAACAAGGGAAGGGTGACGGTCCTTTTGGGAGGCAAAACTGTGATGGCTGGAAGGAGCAGCCGAGACCTGCGTCCACGGCTGAAGGTGCTCGCCGGTTTGTGTGGTGTCATGGTGCTGGTGCACCTGCTCAACATGTTCTCGGGTGGTGGGCTGTCGTCGCTGGGCATACGGCCGCGTGACCCGGCCAGTCTTTATGCCATTGCGACCACGCCATGGATCCATGGCGGACTGGGTCATCTCGGCAACAATCTCGTCATGCTGGCCGCACTCACTGGCCTTTGCCTTCTCGAAGGTGTCGCCTATTTCATTCGTGCCTCGCTGATCATCATCATCCTGTCAGGGCTGCTGCTTTGGCTGTTTGGCCGCGACGGCGTGCATATCGGCGCGAGCGGCTGGATCTTTGGACTGTGGAGCCTGACCATCGTTCGAGCATGGTTCCACCGCAGCTATGGCAATGTGCTTATCGCGGTGGCCGTTGTCCTGCTGTACGGCGGTCTGGCTTGGGGCCTTCTTCCAGCCGGCGCCGGTATATCCTTTGAAGGCCATATCTTCGGGGCTTTGGCCGGGGTTGCGGCGGCCTGGGCCTTGCATCGCACCATGCCGCGGGTTGGCGGGTGAGCTGGTGGCCCCAAATTCCGGGGCTAGACCTGCACCCCGGCGGCGATGGCTGCGCGCATACGATCGGCTGCGGCGTCATAGACAAGAGCCTTCAAGACCGAAAGCACCGGTTCGGGCGCGCGCGAAGGGTGACCGCTGCGCAATGGCGGGGCCGGATCATATTCGAGCGCCAGCTGGATTGATTCCGCAACGGCCTGTCCATGCAGGCGGGTTGTCAGGGTAAGCGCAAAATCAATGCCGGCGGTTACGCCGCCGGCCGTGATGACCGGGCCATCCTCCACCACCCTTCCTTCGGTGGCGACCGCGCCAACCATTGGCAGCAAATGGGTATAGCCCCAGTGGGTGGTGGCCCGACGGCCCTTCAGGCAACCTGCGGCGCCAAGGAGAAAGGCACCGGTGCACACGCTTGTAAGCCATTGCGCCTGCCCCGTCTGGCTGGCGATGAAGTCGATGGTTTCGCTACAACCCAGCGCATCGGCGACGCCATGACCACCGGGGACGCAGATGATGTCGGCGGGTGGGCAATCGGCAAAGCTGGTGCCGGGCACTATGGCAAAGCCGCTGTCAGTGACGATGGGCCGGAGGTCACGGGCGGCGGTTATAATCCGGGCACCCGGCATGCGGCTGAGGAACTGGGCCGGGCCAGTGAAATCGAGTTGGGTTATCCCGTCGAACAGGGGGAACACGATGGTGCGGAGTTTGTCTGACATGGGGTACTCCTTCCTCCTGCGTAGCGTTCAGCCTGTCGGCGAGTTTCTGACTCTCGCTTTTGACCCTGGCGCCAGGAGACCCCATTTCCCCTGTCTGCACCGGACCCTACCGTTCCTATGCCATCAAACCGGCCGATGCCAGCGGGCAATGGCGCCTTGCTGGCAATGAAAAAGGGGAGCGCACCTCGCGGCACGCCCCCCTTTTCTCCGGCGCGAAGCCGGGAAAGAAGCAATTGGCTTACTTCTTCATTTCTTCGCCAGCCTTGGTGGCGGCTTCACCAGCGGCGGTAACGGCGTCACCGGCAGCGTTCTTCACTTCGGTGCCAGCGGCAGCGGCGGCGTCGCCAGCGGTGGCAGCAGCGTCAGTGGCGGCAGCGGCAGTGGCGTCAGCAGCGCCGGCAGCCGAATCAACGGCGGCGTCAGCAGCAGCAGCGGTGTCTTCAGCAACAGCTTCGGTCGTGGCTTCGGCAGCATCCTGTGCCTGTTCCGAGCAGGCCGAAAGAGCCAGGGCAGCAGCAGCGACAGTCAGGGTCAGAGTCGACTTCATGGTTATTCTCCCGAAAGGAACTTGGAGTAGTACAGGCAGAGCAAAAGTGCCGAGCCCAATGCTACTTCGGTCGGGATACTTAGCATCGACTGTGTAGGACGCAAGACCTGGTGAAGGAACAGGGTTGCTGTAGCCTTCATCGTTCGGAGATTGCAGCATTCTCTGTTTCGAGACGGTGACGAATTTCGCGCTCGAATGCCACCGAATCATCACGAGCCGGGGATGGTTCTCGCTGGTCGAGTCGCTCGGCGGCCTCTTCCAGTCGTTCCGACTCGCCCACCGTCAGGCCTCCGGATGCCGGATCCTCGTCAGCCCGGCCGCAGGCTGAAAGTGCCAGTACCAGGGCGCCGGCTAGCAAAAAGCGATATGGTGGCATCATGCGGTGGGATCATGCTCCTGCTTCAGCCAAAAGGAAAGGCCGCCACCCTCGCGGGTGACGACCTTGCCTAAATCGCTTGACGCGAAAGAAGCTTACTTGGCTTCTTCGGCCGGAGCGGCAGCGGCGTCAGCAGCCGGAGCAGCAGCGGCGTCAGCGGCCGGAGCGGCAGCGGCGTCGGTGGCAGCGGCGTCAGCGGCCGGAGCAGCAGCGTCGGTGGCAGCAGCGTCAGCAGCCGGAGCCATTTCTTCGGTAGCAGCTTCCGGAGCAGCTTCTTCAGCCGGCTTCGAGCAAGCAGCCAGGGCCAGGCCAGAAACCAGAACGAGCGACAGAGCAATCTTCTTCATGTGGGAACACCCCTCTAAGAGCAAATCCTTGGCTGGTCAGAGCGCACGCTGAACGCGCCGCTTCCCGGCCAACGCCACATGATCTAAAAGGTCGATTGGCCGGGCGCAATGCCTTTCGCACATAATCCGTAGCAATTTTGTAGAGAAAACCGCTCTGCTGTGGCTGAACTGACCAAAACAGGCGGATTTTCGGTGGATTTCAAAGCCTGCCCAGCGATTGACGGGATATAAAGAAAAGTTTATATCTTTGCCAATGAGCAATGCGTCATCCCGTTCAGGGTCCAGGCCCGCCCCATCGAAGGGCATGGATTCGCCTGTGCACTCGGTGCTTGGCCTGTTTGCCGCGCTCAGCGACGCATCAAGGCTTCGAATCATTGCGCTGTTACGCCATTACGAACTGGCTGTGGGAGAAATTGCGCAGCTGCTCGATCAGAGCCAGCCGCGCGTATCCCGCCATGTGAGGATCCTGGAAGAGGCTGGATTGGTCGAGCGCTGTCGCGAGGGCAGTTGGGTCTTTGTGCGGCTGGCGCGCAATCCGCAGGTTGCCGCCCTGCTGAGTTTCGCAGGGCAGCTTCCACTGGCACCGGCCGAACGGCGCATCGCCGAGCAGGACAGGAACCGGCTCGCCGCAGTGCAGGCAGAAAGGGAGGCGGCTGCCGCGCGCTATTTTGCTGCCCATGCCAATGAATGGGATGCCATCCGTTCATTGCATGTGGCCGAGGAGGAGGTGGAGCGCGCCATTCTCACGCTGATGCGGAATCGTCGTCTGGGGCACATGGTGGATGTCGGGACAGGCACCGGACGCATGGCAGGGATATTGGGCCCCGCAGCCAGCAAGGTGACCGCGATTGATCGCAGCCCGGAAATGTTGCGCATCGCTCGGACCAATCTGGCCGCGCAAAGTTTGCCGGTGGAGCTGGTGCAGGGTGATTTCATGGCGTTGCCGCTCGCCGATGCCAGTGTGGATTCGATCATCATGCATCAGGTGCTGCACTATGCTTCGATGCCCGATCTGGCGATTGCCGAAGCGGCGCGGGTCCTGCGCGGCAGCGGCCATTTGTTGATCGCCGATTTCGCGCCGCATGACCGCGAGGAGTTGAGGCGGGATGCTGCCCATGTCCGTCTCGGCTTTTCCGATGGCCAAATTCGCGGGTGGTTTGCCGCCTCAGGTCTTATTCTTGAAACCACTGAGGCCCTCTCTGGTGGTGAACTGACGGTCAAGCTTTGGCTGGGACGCCGTCGCAGCGATCAGGTCCGCGACCCGCTGGACAAACAGAACAGAAAGGTAGCGGCATGACGACCGCCAATTCCCCGTCCGAAGCCCGTCGAGCGGCGGCCTCTCCCATGTTTGCCGACTTGTCTGGCGATATTGGCGTCAGCTTTGAATTTTTCCCGCCCAAAACGGAAAAGATGAACGAGACGCTGTGGGAGTCGATCAAGACGCTGAGCCCGCTGGGACCGCGCTTTGTCTCGGTCACTTATGGTGCCGGTGGCACGACGCGCGAGCGCACCCATGCGACGGTCGCGCGCATTGCGAGCGAAACCGGAATTCCGGCAGCAGCGCACCTGACCTGTGTCGACGCGTCGAGGGCCGAGATTGCCGAAGTGGCTCAGGCCTATTGGGATGCTGGCGTGCGTCACATCGTCGCGCTGCGCGGCGACCCGCCGACGGCAGGATCTAAATTCCAGCCGCATCCTGAAGGCTATGCCTCCGCGGCTGACCTTATCGGCGGTCTCAGGCAGATTGCGCCGTTCGAGATTTCCGCTGCAGCCTATCCTGAAACCCATCCCGAAGCGCTGAGCCCCCAGTCCGACCTCGACAATCTCAAGCGCAAACTCGACGCAGGGGCGAGCCGCGCAATCACGCAATTCTTTCATGAACCCGACACCTTCTTCCGTTTCCGTGACGCGGCAGCGGCGGCGGGAATAGATGCAGAGATCGTGCCTGGGATCATGCCGGTCAGCAATTTTGCGGCGATTCAGCGCATGTCTGTGATGTGCGGAACCGATGTGCCGGCATGGCTCGCCCGCCTGTTCGACGGGCTCGACGACCTGCCTGCCGCTCGCCAATTGGTCGCAGCGACGGTGGCCGCCGAACTGTGTCGACGCCTTTATGCCGGCGGCGTGCGCAATTTCCACTTCTACACATTGAACCGGGCGGAACTCGCCTATGCCATTTGCCACATGCTGGGCCTGCGGCCGACGGTGGCCAAGCCTGAGGACATTGCAGCATGAGCGCCCGAGAGACTTTTTTTGCTGCCGCGCGTGAGCGCATCCTGATCACCGACGGCGCATTCGGGACAGAGATCCAGAACTGGAAGCTGACCGAGGCGGACTATGCCGGCACGCTCGGTCTCGCCAAGGATCAGAAAGGCAACAATGACATTCTCGCACTGACCGCGCCGCACGTGCCCGAGGCGATCCACCGCGCCTATTTGGAAGCCGGGGCGGACATCGCCGAGACCAACACCTTCTCGGCCAACCGCATCAGCCAGGCCGATTATGGTGCCGAGCATCTTGTGCGGGAGATCAATGTCGAGAGCGCCAAGCTCGCCCGGCGCTTGGCGGATGAATATCAGGCAAAGGATGGCCGCCCGCGCTTCGTCGCCGGTGCCATCGGCCCGACCAACAAGACGCTTTCGCTGTCCCCCGACGTCAATGATCCGGGCTATCGCGAGATCGAGTGGGACCATCTGGTCGACGTCTACAAGGAACAGGCGGCGGCGCTGGTCGAGGGCGGAGCCGATTTCATACTGATCGAGACGGTGTTCGACACGCTCAATGCCAAGGCCGGCATCATGGCGGTCAAGCAACTGGAGGCCGAGATTGGCCGCGAGGTGCCGATCATGCTGTCGATGACGCTGACCGACCTGTCGGGCCGCAACCTGTCAGGCCATACGGTTGAGGCGTTCTGGCACGCCGTCCGCCATGCCAAGCCGGTGACGATCGGTCTCAATTGCTCGTTCGGCGCGCAGCAATTGCGCCCTCATGTCCGCACGCTGGCGGGCCTGTGCGACACGCTGATCATGGTTTATCCCAACGCCGGTCTGCCCAACGAACTGGGCGCCTATGATGAACTGCCCGAGGAAACGGCGGCGCTGGTCAAGGAATGGGCCGATGCCGGGCAGGTCAATGTGCTCGGCGGCTGTTGCGGCTCCACCCCGGCGCATATCGCCGCGATGGCGCGGGCAGTGGCAGGCCTGCCGGGCCGCGCGATCCCGACGCCTGAGGTGCGCACGCGTCTGGCGGGACTCGAACCTTTCACCATGGCGGCCTGATTTTGATGAGTTGAGATTGTCATTCCCGCGAAGGCGGGAATCCATCTCTTGCCCTTTGAATTTGACGCGGCGCGGGGAGATGGATCCCCGCCTTCGCGGGGATGACGAACAATGAATGCAACGGCCCAATCCTCCACCTCTTTCGTCAACGTCGGTGAACGCACCAACGTCACTGGCAGCGCCGCGTTCAAGAAGCTGATCATGGCCGGCGATTATGCCAAGGCGGTCGAGGTCGCCCGGCAGCAGGTCGAAAATGGCGCGCAGGTGATTGACGTCAACATGGACGAAGGGCTGCTCGACGCGCACCAGGCCATGACGACCTTTTTGAAGCTGATCGCTGCCGAACCCGACATCGCCCGGGTGCCGGTGATGATCGACAGCTCCAAGTGGGACGTGATCGAGGCGGGGCTGAAGTGCGTCCCCGGCAAGCCGATCGTCAATTCCATCAGCATGAAGGAAGGGGAGGATGCCTTCCTTCATCATGCACGTCTGTGCATGGCCTATGGCGCCGCCGTCGTTGTCATGGCGTTCGATGAAAAGGGGCAGGCCGATACCAAGGACCGCAAGGTCGAAATCTGCTGCCGCGCCTATGAGCTGCTGACCGGCATCGGTTTCCCGCCCGAGGACATCATCTTTGACCCGAATGTCTTCGCCGTGGCGACGGGCATCGAGGAGCATAACAATTACGGTGTAGATTTCATCGAGGCGACGCGAGAGATCAAGGCGCGATGCCCGCATGTCCACGTCTCGGGCGGCCTCTCCAACCTGTCATTCAGCTTTCGCGGCAATGAACCGGTGCGCCGGGCGATGCACTCCGTCTTCCTCTATCATGCCATTCCGGCGGGGATGGACATGGCGATCGTCAATGCGGGGCAGCTCGACATTTACGACCAGATTGACCCAGCGCTGCGCACCGCCTGCGAGGATGTCATCCTCAACCGCGACGAGGGCGCGACCGACCGGCTGATCGCCTTGGCCGAAAGCTTCAAGGGTAAGGATGCGGTCGCCGAAAAGCAGGCCGAGGAATGGCGCGGCTGGGAGGTGACCAAGCGGCTCGAACATGCACTGGTCAAGGGCATCGACGCCTATGTGGTGGACGATACCGAGGAAGCCCGCCTAGCGGTCAAGGAGCGTGGCGGCCGTCCGATCGAGGTGATCGAAGGCCCGCTGATGGACGGCATGAATGTCGTCGGTGACCTGTTCGGCTCAGGCAAGATGTTCCTGCCGCAGGTGGTGAAATCGGCCCGCGTCATGAAAAAGGCAGTCGCCCACCTGATCCCCTTCATCGAGGCGGAGAAGGAAGAGGGTGCCCGCGCAAAGGGCCGGATCATCATGGCTACGGTCAAGGGCGATGTGCATGACATCGGCAAGAACATCGTCGGCGTGGTGTTGCAGTGCAATGGCTATGAGGTCATCGACCTGGGCGTGATGGTGCCCTGGCAAGACATCATCAAGGCAGCGCAAGAGCATGATGCCGACATCATCGGCCTGTCGGGTTTGATCACCCCCAGCCTCGACGAGATGGTGACGGTCGCTGAGGAAATGCAGCGCGCGGGCATGAGCATTCCGCTGCTGATCGGCGGCGCGACCACGTCAAAGGTGCATACCGCTCTGCGGATCGATCCGGCCTATGACGGTCCGGTTATCCACGTTCTGGACGCCAGTCGCGCGGTCGGAGTGGCGACGGCGCTCGTCAGCGATACCGGCGTCGAGGATTATGTCGGGGCGATCGCTGCGGAGTATCAACATGTTCGTGATGTGCGCGAGGGCAAGGGACAGAGTGCATTGCTCAGCCTAGCCGATGCGCGGGCCAATGCCTTTGTCGCCGACATGAGCGACAAGCCGCCGCCGCCTGAACATCCGGGGCTGCATGTGTTCGACGATTGGGATCTGGCCGACCTGGCTGAGGCCATCGACTGGACGCCTTTCTTTCGCGCATGGGAACTGGCAGGCAATTTCCCGGCGATCCTCACCGACGAGGTGGTGGGCGAGAGCGCGACCGCGCTGTGGGCTGACGCGCAGGCGATGCTCAAGCGTATCATTGACGAGAAATGGTTCACCGCGCGCGGTGTCGTCGGCCTGTGGCCGTGCCGCCGCGATGGCGATGACGTGATCGTCCACGTGCCGCTGCATCCTGACCAGATGCCGGCCTTTGCCGGAGAGGAATGGACCGCGCGGACCCATGGCATCACCGCCTCGCTCCCTGGCGATCATTTCGGGCTTGATGGTGATTTCCACCATGTCCGCCTGCCTTTCCTGCGGCAACAGATCACCAAGCGCGAGGGCAGGGCGAACATGTGCCTTGCCGATTTCATCGATCATGACGGTGACTGGATCGGTGGTTTTGCTGTTGGCATACACGGGCTGGAACCGCACCTTGAGCGTTTCCGCGCCGACAAGGATGACTATTCGGACATCCTCGCCAAGGCGCTGGCCGACCGTTTTGCCGAAGCTTTTGCCGAGCGTCTGCATCAACATGTGCGCACGACCCTGTGGGGCTATGCGCCGGGTGAGCAATTGACCAATGAGGCGCTGATCCGTGAGCAATATCGCGGCATTCGCCCGGCACCGGGCTATCCCGCCTGTCCGGAACACAGCCTCAAGCCCATCCTGTTTGACCTGCTCGATGCGGGGAACAGTGCGGGCCTCAGCCTGACAGAGAATTTCGCCATGCTGCCAACCGCCGCCGTCTCGGGCTTTTACTTCGGTCACCCGCAAAGCGAGTATTTCGGCGTTGCACGCGTCGGTGAAGAGCAGCTTGAGGACTATGCAGCCCGGCGCGGCGTTGATGTCGGGACGGCCCGGCGCTGGTTGCGGCCCAACCTTGATTGAGGCTGTCTCAGGCGGGGGGGTCCGCGTTAATTCTCCGGTAGCGAGATTCTGGTAGGGAGCGTGGCATGAAGCGCCTTCTTTTCACACTCGCCCCGGCGACTGCGGTGGCCCTGTCCATCGCCGCCATCCCCGTGCTGGCACAGGATGAAGCGCCGGGTATCACCGTTCCCGAACTGCGGGAGACTTTCTCCTCGGTGCAGGACGCAGTGGATGCAATCGGCGATGGGGAGGGCACCATCCTGCTCGCGCCGGGCAGCTATCGGCAATGCGCTGTTCAGACGCAGGGTGTGGTGCATTTCCGCTCGACCCAGCCGGGGCAGGCGGTGTTCGATGGCGTGGAATGCGAAGGCAAGGCTGCCCTTGTTCTGCGTGGCGAAGGTGCCAGTGTTGATGGCATCGTTTTCCAGAACATGCGGGTCGCTGACCGCAACGGTGCTGGCATCCGGCTGGAACGCAGCAATCTCTCCATCACCAACAGCTATTTCCGCAACAGCGACCAGGGCATATTGACCGCGCCCGATGAAGGTGCCGATGTCACAATTGACCGCTCCACCTTTTCGCGGCTTGGCCGCAATGACGGCGGCCCTTCGCACAGCATCTATATCGGCGGCTATCGCTCGCTAACAGTAACGCGCTCCCGCTTTGAGCGCGGCACGGGCGGTCATTACATAAAGACCCGCGCGCCAATGGCCGACATTCGCGACAACACGTTCGACGACACGCTGGGTAATGAATCCAATTACATGATTGATCTGTCGGCCGGTTCCTCCGGGACCATCGCCGACAACCTGTTCATCCAGGGTGAGAACAAGCAGAATTATTCCGCCTTCATCGCCGTTGCGCCAGAAGCGCAGGATCATTCCTCGGCGGGCCTCGTGATCAGCGGCAATACCGCACGGCTCGCGCCGGGCGTTGAGCGTGAGACGGTGTTCGTCGCTGACTGGTCCGGCGAACGGCTCGCTATTGGCCGCAATGTGCTGGGCCCCGGCCTTACAGCATTCGAGCGACGCTGACCGGCAGCGCCGCTCGACAGGTCACTCGCTGATCGGTCGCGATTGCAGCTGAATGTAATTTTCGATCCCCATCCGCGCGATCATTTCGAGCTGCTGTTCGATATGGTCGACATGCTCTTCCTCGCTGCGGAGGATGCTGGCGAACAGGTCACGGCTGGGAAAATCGCGCACCGCCTCGCAATGGGCAATGGCACCCTTGAGCTGTTCCAAAGCCTCCATCTCGATGGCCAGGTCGGCCTTGAGGATTTCCTCGACCGATTCGCCAATCCTCAGACGGCCAAGCGCCTGGAAATTGGGCAGCCCTTCAAGGAACAGGATACGCTCGGCCAACTGGTCGGCATGCTTCATCTCGTCGATGGATTCGTGCCGCTCATAGTCCGCCAGCCGGGTGACGCCCCAATTGTCGAGCAGCCGATAGTGCAGCCAATATTGGTTGATCGCCGTCAGCTCGTTGCGAAGGCATTCGTTGAGCAATTCAATGACGCGCGCGTCGCCCTTCATGACCAGACACTCCTATGTTGGGAGCACGATTCTAGCCCGCCAGAAACAGCGTGCAAGCACAATGAGACCAACCGCTGACAATGGGTCAGCGGTAGCCATGGTTCGTCAGGCAGCGCGGGCGACCGGGTTCAGCGCCTCATGCTCCTCGTCGATGATCTCCTGCGCATAATCGAGGCAGCAACCGCACTGCGGATTGCATCCCAAGGCTGCATAGGCGGCGACCGGACAGGCGTGGCCACAGCGGGCCATTCCCCTGATCTCTTCTTCGCGAATCGCATTGCAGCTACAGATGATCATGTCCCCAGACTATGCTATTGCGAGTGAATCGCAAGCGAAATCGCGACCATCGCTATTGACATGGATGTTAACTAATCTATGTCTAGGCTCATCGATCTGGATGCCCCTGATTCGGGTCATTGTTGCAACAGAGAGAGTGACCATCGTGACGACTCCCCCCGCCGTCCCCGCCATTTTTGCCGACCCTTCGCGCAAACCTTTGAAATTCCGTCCGTTCAAGGCGCTGGGTCACTTCCGTGAGCTGATCAAGGACAAGGAAGACACCGAACAGGTGTTCCACATTTTTGAATCGCTGCCGCGCAAAAGCTTCCTGCCCGAAGCGCAGGCCTTCTGCGAAAGCGAGCAGGGCCAGCGCCTGATGCGCGAGGAATTCTACCTGCCCGACGTGCTCGACGATCATGAAACGTTGCGCCGCACTCCGCTGGGCAGCGTGGCGCACGCTTACTGCGACTTCATGGAACAGGAAGGACTCAGTGCCGCAGGGCTGGTCGCCGAGAGCGCCAAGATGGGCCGGCCGGTGTTTGACGACCAGCTGCAATGGTATGCAAACCGCCTGCGCGACACGCATGACATGCTGCATGTGCTGACCGGCTATGGTCGCGATGCTTTGGGCGAGCAGTGCGTGCTGGCCTTCACCTGGGGCCAGAACCGCAACCTCGGCAACATCTTCATCGCTTATGCCGGTGGACTTGAGTTGAAGCGTTCGGTCAAGGCCGACGCGCCGATCTTTGCCGCGCTCAAGGAAGGGCGTCTGAATGGCCGCGCTGCGCTGAAAATCCACCACCAGTCGATCCTTGATCTGCTCAAGGAACCGCTCAGCGCCGCCCGTCAGCGTCTCGGCATTGGTGATCCGGCGCAATATCACGCGTGCCATCGCGCCTATACCAGCCGCGGCATCGACCCCTACAACTTCCTCGCTGCGCCCGCCGCGGCGTAAGCACGCCTCGGCATTGCAACGCCGCCTCCGACGCTCGTCATGCTGAACCTGTTTCAGCATCCAGAGTTGGCACACAGTTTCCTTGGACCCTGAAACACGTTCAGGGCGGCCAAGGACCTTATGCCAAAGCGGCGTCTTCGCCCATCAGCTTGGGGAAAAAGCCCTCATGCGCGGCGCGCAGGTCGGCGAGGGGGATGGGATGCAGGCCGCCGCGTTCGATCATGTCGAATGCCAAGGTCTCGCCACCTGTGACACCCAGATCAGCGACGAACAAATTGGCTTCATTGGCGCGAGCACGCACCAGTTCAGGATTAGCAGTCGTGACGATGAAGCGGCCCTGATCCTCGCCGAACAGTATCGCTGCGGGATTGGCGATTTGAGGTACCACGGAAATGGTTGCACCCATGTCACTGGCGAGAGCCATTTCAGCGAGAGCGACTGCTGCGCCGCCATCCGAGCAATCGTGAGCCGCTGTGATCAAGCCTTCGCCGATCAATGCGCGGACCAATTCGCATGCGCGACGCTCGACCGCGAGATCAACCGGCGGCGCGTCGCCATCTTGCCGGTCATGGATGATCCGCAGCCAAGTTGACTGCCCCACATGCCCAGCGGTGTAGCCGATGATGAGGATGCTCTCCCCCTCAGCCTTGAATCCAACGCCCACCGCCTTGGTCCAGTCCTGCATCAACCCCACGGCACCAATCGCCGGGGTCGGCAGAATCGCTGAGCCACCGCCGGTCGCCTTGCTCTCATTATAGAGGCTGACATTGCCCGAGACGATCGGGAAGTCGAGCGCGCGGCAGGCGTCGCTCATGCCTTCGAGGCAGCCGACGATCTGCGCCATGATTTCGGGGCGCTGCGGGTTGGCGAAATTGAGGCAGTTGGTGATGGCGAGCGGCGTTGCGCCGACCGCGCTGATGTTCCGGTAGCATTCGGCCACCGCCTGCTTGCCGCCCTCATAGGGGTCGGCATAGCAATAGCGCGGGTTGCAATCGGTGGTGATCGCCAGTGCCTTGTTGGTGCCATGAACGCGGACCAGCGCCGCGTCGCCGCCCGGCGGCTGGATGGTGTCACCGCCGACCTTATGGTCATATTGCTCCCAGATCCAGCGACGGCTGGCGATGTCGGGCGACGCCATCAGCTTGAGCAGATCGGCGGCAATGTCAGTGCTTTCGGGAATGTCGCCGAGCGGCTTGACGCCCGCCCACACCCTATACTCTTCGCGGCTGACATAGGGCCGGTCATAGAGCGGCGCATCGTCAGCCAGCGGCGCGAGCGGGATGTCGCAGACGATCTCGCCATGATGCTCCAGCACCATGCGGCCGGTATCAGTGACATGGCCGATGACGGCGAAGTCGAGTTCCCACTTCTTGAAAATGGCTTCGGCAAAGGCTTCGCGGCCGGGCTTCAGCACCATGAGCATCCGCTCCTGGCTTTCCGACAGCATCATTTCATAGGCGGTCATGCCGGTTTCGCGCTGCGGCACGTCATCCATCTTGAGGTGGATGCCGACGCCGCCCTTGGAGGCCATTTCGACGCTCGACGAGGTGAGGCCGGCGGCGCCCATGTCCTGAATGGCGACGATGGCGTCCGACGCCATCAGTTCAAGACACGCCTCGATCAGCAGCTTTTCGGTGAAGGGGTCACCCACCTGCACCGTCGGGCGCTTGTCGTCATCGCCTTCCTCGAAATCGGCGGAGGCCATGGTCGCGCCGTGGATGCCGTCGCGGCCGGTCTTGGAGCCGACATAGACGATCGGATTGCCGACGCCCGAGGCGGCGCTGTAGAAAATCTTGTCGGTATCTGCGACGCCCACCGTCATCGCGTTGACGAGGATGTTGCCATTATAGGCGGGGTGGAAGTTCACCTCGCCGCCGACGGTCGGTACGCCGACGCAATTGCCATAGCCGCCAATGCCATGGACGACGCCCGAAATCAGGTGACGCATCTTGGGATGCTCGGGGTCCCCGAAACGAAGGGCATTCATGTTGGCGACGGGCCGCGCACCCATGGTGAAGACGTCGCGCAAGATGCCACCAACGCCAGTCGCCGCGCCCTGATAGGGCTCTATGTAGGAGGGGTGGTTGTGCGACTCCATCTTGAAGATCGCCGCCTGACCGTCACCAATGTCGATGACGCCTGCGTTCTCACCAGGGCCGCAGATGACCCAGGGCGCCTCGGTCGGCAGCTTTTTCAGGTGGATGCGGCTCGACTTGTAGCTGCAATGCTCTGACCACATGACCGAAAAAATACCGAGTTCGACGAGGTTGGGTTCCCGGCCGAGCGCATGGAGAACCCGCTCATATTCTTCCGGGGACAGGCCGTGGTCGGCTACGATCTGGGGTGTGATCTGAGTCATGCGCCGCGCCTTAGCGGCAACAGGCGATTCCGCCTAGTCCCCGATAGGCACACCACTCGGTGGAGGCGATTAACGCGATCTTAGCGTGGCTGAGGCAAAAGGATCAGCAATGTGGACCAGTCAGGGAGCGGAGCTATGGCCGCGCCGGTGTATCATGGGGATTTGTTCGCGTTCGGGCACATCAAGGCCGAACGGGACGACGAAAAATCGATCTGGGTGGCGTACATCCTGTGGTTCTTTTTCGGAATGCTCGGCGCACACCGCTATTATATGGGCCGTATTGGCAGCGGCATGCTGCAAACCAGCCTGCTGATTGGCGCTGTCACGGCGCTGGCCTGGATACCCCTTTTGGGCATCGGGCTGATTGTCCTTCTCGGCATCTGGTATCTGCTTGATTTGGTGCTCATCGCGTTCATGAATTGAAGCGTTCAGGCGGCGGTTCGTCTCCGCTGCTGGTCGATAGCCCAAGCCACCAAAGTCACAACGCCGTAGGCAGCCAATGCAGTCAGCGGAATGGCCGCGGACACCTCGGTGGCCTCTTCTCCGAACCAATTGATCATCTGTACGCTCAGCAGCAACAGGCCCAGCAAGGCCGGGCCGATGCGACCAATCACGCCAATCGCCCGGGTTTTCCAGCTGTAGTAAAGCAGGGCCGCCAGTGTGATGCCCAATTCCAGAGGCATGGCGATGTCCGGATGATTCCACAGGCCCAAACCAAGCTTTGGCGGGCTACCCCACAATGTCAGATCCGGCACATGGACGATGAGGTCAAGGAACCAATGACTCAGAACGACTGCGCCGCCCATCATCGCAGCTATCCTGTCCTGCCGCCATAGCCAGAGGACGAACGCAAAGCCTGCCGCCCAGACGACGCTGCCGACCAGACTGTGCGTCCAGGGCATATGATATAGATCCATCGGGTTCATCACCGATATGCCGGGCGAAACGCGCATGTCTTCGACGCCCAGCAGCATCAGGCTGAAGAACCCCCAGTCGACCAGCTGTCCGGCGATGAACAATGTGCCCAGCCCTGGCGCCTTGGGATGCGCTGCCGCTACCAGAGCCGGGGCCCAGTGGCCGATGAACATGGATACTTCCCCCCTTTGCCGGTTCAGGTCCGGGCTGGCAGCGCGGCCAGCGTTGCTGCCGCAGCAATGGCCGCTGCCGTGCCGGTGGCAAAGCTGCCCCAGATGATGTCGATGACGGTGACCTTGATGCTCCACACCTTCATCGTCGCATGGTTGGTCAGGTCATAGGTGGCGTAGCAGAAGAACCCGAACAACGCGCCATAGAGGAGGGCGGTGGTCCATTTGCCACTTGCCAGTGCAGGAGCGATGGCGAAAATCTGGATGCCGACGATGTAGAGCCCATAGAAGATCAGCGCCGGTGCCCAGCGCAAATCGCCCAGCAACTCCCCGATCTCGGGCTTGTAGAGGCGGGTGAACATGGTGTTGAGCCAAACCGCATCGAGCGCACCAAAGGCAAGGGCAGTGACGAGCGTCGCGATGGCATATTGCATGAAGACCATTTCCTTGTTCCGTGCCAGTCGGGCAGCTTAGCGGCTTGGGGGCGCAGGGCAAGCTGTCGGTATTTTCCGTCTTGGCCTCTCCTGACATGCTTGACCCGTGCACCGCGCGCAGCCACAAGTGCCCGCCATGACTGATCCGATGTCCCAAAATCTTGCCGGGTTGAGCTTTGAGGATGCCTTGGAGCAACTGGCCGCCATTGTCCGCCAGCTCGAAGCCGGTCAGGTTCCGCTCGACAATGCCATTGCGCTGTACGAGCGCGCCACAGCGCTCAAGGCGCATTGTGATGCCCGCCTGCGTGATGCGGAGGCGCGCATCGAACGAATCCGGATAGGCACTGATGGACAGCCCACCGGCATATCGCCATTTGACGCCGACTGAGACGAACTTGGCGCGCTCTGCCTCTCCGCTCCTCGAACAGGCGCTGGCCGATACCGCGGCCGATATCGACCGCTATTTCGATGCGCTGCTGGCGGTTCCCGCTGATCCGCGCGCGCGCCTCTATGAGGCGATGCGCCATGCCGCGATTGGCGGGGGCAAGCGGTTGCGCCCTCTGCTCGTGCGCGCCAGCGCCAACCTGTTTGCTGTTGACAGCGAATGCGCCCTGCGTGCCGGCGCGGCGGTAGAAGCTATTCATGTGTATTCACTGATTCACGATGACCTGCCGGCGATGGACGATGATGATCTGCGCCGCGGCAAGCCCACGGTGCACAAGGCGTTTGACGAAGCGACAGCGATCCTCGCCGGGGATTCGTTGCACGCGCTTGCATTTGATATTCTGGCCGACGAGGCTACGCACAGCGACCCGTTCGTCCGTTTGGAATTGATCGCGGAATTGTCCAGGGCATCGGGCCCGGCCGGCATGGCGGGGGGACAGATGATGGACCTTGCCGCTGACGGACAGGGCTTTGATCTTGCTACCGTCACCCGTCTTCAGCAGCTCAAGACCGGGGCGCTGATTGGTTGGTGCCTCGAAGCCGGCGCGATCCTCGGCCGTATCCCGCATGAAGGACGCGCCGCCTTGCGAGGTTATGCCCGTGACATCGGTCTCGCCTTCCAGATCGCCGACGACCTTATCGATGTCGAGGGCGATGCTGCTGTCGCCGGCAAAGCGGTGGGCAAGGATGCCGATGCCGGCAAGGAGACCTTTGTGTCGCTGATGGGCGTTGCCCGGGCGCGAGAACAGGCGCATGCACTGGTCGACCAGGCCGTGGCGCAACTGTCGGGTTTTGGCAGCGAGGGTGACCTGCTTCGCGCCATTGCCCGCTATGTGGTGGAGAGGGATCGGTGAGCAAGAGGATTGGCGTTTATCCGGGGACTTTTGATCCCATCACGCTGGGCCACACGGACATTATCGCGCGCGGCGCGAAGCTGGTCGACGAGCTGATTATTGGTGTCACCACCAACATCGCCAAATCGCCGATGTTCAATGATGAAGAGCGCATCGCCATGGTCGAGCGTGAGGTGGCCGCCATTGGCCTCTCCCACGTCCGTGTTGTCGGCTTCAATTCCCTGCTGATGGATTTTGCCGAAGCGCAAGGGGCAGGTGTCGTCATCCGCGGTATTCGCGGTGTGACCGACTTTGAATATGAATATCAGCTCACCGGCATGAATCGCCAGCTCAACCATCGCGTGGAAACGGTTTTCCTGATGGCTGATGTTGCGTTGCAGCCAATCGCCAGCCGGCTGGTTAAGGAAATCGCTCTCTATGGTGGGCCGATCGACAAATTCGTCACGCCCACCGTCGCGTCGGAAGTTGCGGCCCGGGTCGAAAGCATTGGACGCAAGGGGTCATGAACGGTTAATCCCGTCACGGCCATCAGCCGGGGACTGGCTGTTCCCCCCGAAGGACCTTTCAAAGCATGAAGATTTCGCGTCGTTCCGCCCTGTTCACCGCCATTTTGAGCGGCCTTGCCCCGGCTTTGATGCTGGCCAGTCCAGCTGCTGCTCAGGATGCGGCTGCCACGCCTGCCCCCCGCGCTCCGCTGGCCGCGCTTGCGCCCGAAGGCATTCAGGGCAACCCCGAATGGCAGCTGGCGCTTGACCTGTCGACCGGTGGCCGGGTGGTCATCCAACTGCGTCCTGACGCTGCTCCGGCCCATGTCGAGCGCATCAAGACGCTGGCCCGCCAGGGTTTCTACAATGGTCTCACCTTCCACCGGGTGATCGAAGGCTTCATGGCGCAGGGCGGGGATCCGCGCGGCAATGGTTCGGGTGGTAGCACGCTGCCCGACCTCAATTCTGAATTCAATGATCTGCCGCACGTCCGCGGCGCCGTATCGATGGCCCGCGCCGAGTCCCCCAACAGCGCCAACAGCCAGTTCTTTATCATGCTGCTCCCGCGCCTGTCGCTGGACCGCAATTATACAGTGTTCGGGCGGGTCGTCTCCGGCATGGAATTTGTTGACCGGATGGAAGTCGGTGAACCGCCAGCCAATCCCAGTCGCATTGTGCAGGCTTCGATTGTGGCCGACAATAGTCCCCCGCCGCCACCAGGCATCTGACAGACGGGCTTGTGCCACTTGGCGGTTACGGTAAAGCGCCGCCATGCGTGTTGACCTGTTCGACTTCACCCTCCCGCCGGAGCGCATCGCGTTGCGTCCGGTCGAGCCCCGCGACAGCGCGCGCATGCTGCTGGTTGAAGGGCGCGAAACCGGCACCCTGACTGATCGCAGCGTTCGCGATCTGCCGGAGATCCTGCGTCCGGGCGATTGTCTGGTGTTCAACGACACCCGCGTCATTCCCGCCCAGTTGGAGGGGAAGCGCGGCGATGCCCGCATCGGCGCGACGTTGCACAAGCGGCTCGATCTCCGCCGCTGGCAGGCCTTTATTCGCAATGCCAAAAGGCTGCGCATCGGCGACACGGTGGATTTCGGATCGAACGTGCTGGCCGTAGCAGAGGAACGCCACGCTGATGGCAGTATGACACTCGCCTTTGTCGGCGAGGAACCTGTCGAAGTGTTGCTCGACCGGGCAGGGCAGATGCCTTTGCCACCCTATATTGCCGGCAAGCGGGCTGTTGATGAACGCGACCGCGAAGATTATCAGACGATGTTCGCGCAAAGGGATGGCGCGGTGGCCGCGCCGACCGCCTCATTGCATTTTACGCCCGCGCTGCTCGACGCGTGCGTGTCAGCAGGCATCGCCTCCGAAACGCTGACCCTCCATGTCGGTGCAGGCACCTTCCTGCCGATGAAGGCGGACGACACCGAAGATCATGTCATGCACAGCGAATGGGGTCAGATCACCGCGGAAACGGCTGACCGTCTCAACGCCATCAAGGGAGCGGGCGGGCGGATCATTGCGGTCGGCACGACGGTGCTGCGCCTGCTCGAAAGCGCAGCAGGAGACGATGGCCGTCTGGCGCCCTTTGCCGGGGATACCGACATTTTCATTACCCCCGGTTATCGCTTCCGCTTCATCGACGGGCTGATGACAAACTTTCACCTGCCCAAATCGACCCTGTTCATGCTGGTCAGCGCGATCATGGGCCTCGATGTCATGCAGCGCGCCTATGCCCATGCCATTGCGCGGGAGTATCGCTTTTACAGCTATGGGGATTCCTCCCTGCTCCTGCCCTGAACGGCTAGAGGAACAGCGCCGCACCAACGCCAACAAAGGCCAACACTATCCCGGTGCAATAGAGCTTGAATGTCACCGCATAACGGGCGTTATCGCGCTCTTCCGGTGGCCCCATGTCAAGCAAGCGGAACAGGACCAGGCACATGATGCCGATTGCAGCGAGCAGGGTCAGCGCCACCGCATGATCGGCGGCGGTCATCACCGTTTCGCCCGCCTCATCCTCGGTCGCCCAATTGGCCAGGAAGTTGAGGATGAAACCCAGGATTATGCCCAGTGATGTCACCATCGGTTGCCGCATCGGCCCTATGTCGCGCGCCTTCTCTGTCCCTGCCTGGTCCGCCTCAGCCATGGTCTGCTTCCTCCCCGTTGATCATTGCCGCGACCCGACGGCCACTCAGCAGCGCGCCATGCACCGTGCTGGGGTAAAGGTCATTCTGTGCTTCTCCGGCAAAATGCAGCCGTCCCGCCTCGCTGCGCGCCAGCAGGCGGCGCTCTTCCGGCCCGCTTCCGACGGCATGATAGGAATAGGACCCCCGGGCAAGGCGGTCTGCCCGCCAGCGGCTGATCTGCACGGCCTGCGGATCGGGCAGGCTGCGGCCAAACATGGTGCGCGCTGCCGCCATGATGGAGTTGACGATCGCGCCGTCGGCCATCCGTTCCACCCGCTCGGCATGGTCCGCCGCGCTGAAAACCAGCAAAACCGGGGCGCCACCGGCCTTGGTCAGACTGACCCATTCGGACCATTCGCCTTTCCGATCTGACAGGAATCCGTGCCAGTCCACCGTGGGGTCCCAATAGGGTTGGTCAAAGCGCAGCCAATGCTTGTTGAGCAGGCCCATGCCCAGCCGATCAATCGCGCCGCGCTTGTCCGCCGGCAGGGGCGGGTCAAAGGTGATGTCGCCGGCTTTCAGCACGCCGAGCGGTACGGTAACCAGCACATGATCGGCATCGATGCGGCGTCCGTCCGCCAGTGTCACGCTCACACCATTCCCGCGCACGGTCACTCCACTCACAACATGATTGAGCCGGACGTCGATGCCGCGTGCCAAATGGTCGATGATCTGCCCATAGCCGCCGGGAAACAGCGCATCCTCTCCCTCAAACTCCTCTCCGTCGTCGAGTGACCGGGTGGACAGTTGCCCGGTTCCGGCCGCAAATTCCTGTTCATAGGTGCCGGCAAGGTGAAAGTTGATCTGGGCCTGCCGTGCGGGACTCAGGCTTTGGGGTGGGGCCACCGCATCAATTGCGGCCTGCAACGGCACATCCCGGTCTTGCGCCGCTGCCCATGCCAATGCCCGGTTGACCAGCGCCTCGGCCATTCGTTCATCGCTGTCGCGGACGCCCAGCCGCGCCAGAGCCGGATCAATGTGGAGCAGGCTGCTGTCATAGCTGGTGGTCACGAAATCCGCACCGGCGGCCCGCGCCAGATCGGTCAGCGGATTGCCGTCAATGCGGTGGATCCAAGAGGCGCCCATGTCCATCGGAAGGCCGGACCATTGATGGCTGCTATGGATGCGCCCGCCGGTCCGGTTCCTTGCCTCCAGAACCACGACCTGATGCCCGGCGACCTTCAGGTCAACGGCTGCGGCCAGCCCCGCCATGCCGGCCCCGATGATGATGACCCGCTGACTGCCGGATGCCCGACAGGCAGTCGTCGGCATCAGCGATGCTGCAAGCATGAGCGAAAGAAAGGATCGCCGCTCGATCATCTGGCCCCCGTGCATGGCCGGTCCCCATTTCGCCAGCCACCCGATTGCTGTCCTGCCGGCTGGCGTGGCCATAGGCAAGCAAGGTTCAGTGGGAGGACATGTCCCGCACCAGGATGGTCAGCATGGCCCGGCCGTCCATCAGGGCACGGACGCCGATGCGTTCGTTCAAGCCATGGGCACCATTGCCGTCCGCGCTGCCAAAAATGCCTGAAAAACCATAGGTGGGAATGCCTGCCGGGTTCAGAAAGGCACCATCAGTGCCGCCTGCGGCCATCAGGGGAACCAGCGGCACGCCGGGAAAGACGGTCTCAGCCGCACGCCGGGCGGGGCCCATGATGGCTTCGGTCAATGGTGGCGGCGGACTGGTCGGGCTGCGGGTTTCCAGCGTAGTAACGGTCACTTGAGGGTCATTGACGACCGCGATCAGCGCCTGCCTGATCTGTTCGACAGTGGTGCCGGGGAATATGCGGCAATTGACGTTGGCCCGGACACGCTGGGGCAAGGCATTGGTCGCATGTCCCCCTTCAATCATGGTTGCGACGCAAGTGGTCCGCATGACGCCGTTCCATGACGGGTTGGCCGCGGCGATCATGTCGGCGGCGGCGGTGTCGGCCGGATTGGCGGCGAAACGTGCCATGGCCGGGCCGATGGGTGCCGGTGTCAAATTCGCCATGGCGGCAAAATAGCCGCGGGTCGCATCGGTGGTTTCATAAGCGAAATCGTGAGCGCCAACCCGGATCAGGGCCTGCGACAGCCGGGTTATGGCATTGTCCTTGACCGGGCGGCTGCTGTGTCCACCGGGGTTGGTCACTTCAAGCCGGTAATTCTGCGGAAATTTTTCGCCGGCCTGGATGTTCAACATGACATGGCGGCCTTCGGCATCCAGCAAGCCATTGGCCCCTTCGTTGAGCGCGAATTCAGCATCGATCAGTTCGCGTCGCTGGTTAACCAGATACTCCGCCCCGTTGAACGCGCCAGACGTCTCTTCGCCACAGGTCAGCGCCATGCGGATGGTGCGTGCAGGGACATAGCCTTCGCGCCGGAAGCGGGCGAGCATATCGACCCAGATGGCGGCCTGAGCCTTGTCGTCCGCTGCGCCGCGGGCGTAAAACATGCCATTTTCTTCGGTGAGGACAAACGGATCACGTTCCCAGTCGGCACGGTTGGCTTCAACAACATCGATATGCGCCAGCAACAGCATTGGCCTTAGCGACGGATTGCTGCCGGTCAGTTCGGCAACCAGATTGCCCTCGCGGGGATGATTGGGTTCGACAACGATGTGCAGTGCCGATTCGGGAAAGCCAGCTGCCCGCAGCCGTGCTGCCATCCGCTCCGACGCGAGTGTGCAATTGCCTGCCGACAAGGTGGTGTTGGTCTCCACCAACTCGCGATAGATGGATCGGAATTCGCTTTCCCCGGCGCGCGGATCGCTGACCTGCGCTGTCGCCATTCCTGCGCCCATCAGCATGCCGAGCGCGGTTGACGCCAACGCCATGCGACGGGCCATGTGCCGAGTTACCATCTGAAATCCCCCTGATCTGGCCGCAAGTGCGACACGTCAGGCAGGATGATCGGACCGAGACCGGGCTAATGCAACCGGTGATCGTGGCAGGGCGTGCCTTTGCTGTCAGTATTGCAGATCAGCGATAGAAAACGTGGCCGGCGATCTGGACAACCCGCGGGCGTGAACGGAAAAAGGCCGAGTTGTGCCCGGCGGTATGGAAGAAGAGGGCTCCCGGCGCATGGTCGTCACCGTGCCCTTCGACAGCCATCCGCGCGATGCGCTGCGAATTGGTCCAGCGGCGGTCGCCACTCGGGTCATAGGCGTGGACATTGAAGAACTGCCTCGGTTGCAGGGCAATGGCGCAAACCGTCTTCGGGAAGCGCGGGCTGGCGAGCCTGTTGAGCACCACATGCGCCACAGCAAGCTGGCCGGCCTCAGGCTGGTTGGCCGATTCATGGTGGATGATCTTGGCGAGACAGGTCATGTCCTCATCAGACAATGACAAGCGATTGGCAGCCGGTGCTTCGGCCAGTGTTTCTTCAAAAACAACGCCACCCGGGGCAATGGGGGTATCATCACCGCGAGCAGGCACGGTTTCGACAGCGTCGGGCGCGATGGTTGACGCCATTGGCGCTTCGTTGCCAGTTGGCAGCGTCACCGGCGCCGCAGCGACCACCATGGCATTGCTATCAGTTTCCGCGCTGTAGCCCTTGTCAGACACGGCAAACAGAAAGGCGGTGGCGACGGCGACAGCCGGCAGGGCCTGCCAATGAACACCGATTTTGGAAGACATGGAATTCTCCGTATCGCCGCGTCTCTCACAAATTCGGGGAGAGTTCGTCCTGCGATTGTGTCGGGGGCCGCATTTTTCTTGGCGGAGCCAACCCGATCGTGAAGTGTTGGGCGGCTGTTACGGTGCAGTGCGGCAAAAATCAAACCATCTGGGACGAACGGTGGCTGTCACGGGACGGGTTGTTTCGCAAATGCAGCATGAATGTCGCTGGGATCACAGATTTTAAGGCCTGAAAATCAACGAGTTGATGGAGCCTGGGTAACTGGAAACCGGCAATTTCCTGCTTGCGTCACATGGACAGTGGATTCACCTTATCGTATCGCCCATCCACTGCTGTGGCTGGTCGAATCATCGACCTGAATATGTTGGGGGAAAGTGTGGGAATCGGCAAATTGCTAGACCGGACAGCGGTTCTGTTCATCGGCATCGCCGTAGGCGCCTCCATCGGACAGGCCTTTGCCTCGAACAACAGTGAAGCCACTCTGCCTGATGCTCTACCCGTTGCTGCAGCAAATGCCGCACCGGCCACCGCCGTCCGCACCTGCCCGACGCAAATGGGTCTTTCGCCGCGATTGATCGCCGCGATCCGCGAAGACCGGGAAATCCACATCGGCGTGTTCGGTGACAGTTTTGGTGATGGACTGTGGGCCGGTCTCTACAATGAACTGCGGCCACAAAAACTGTTCACCGTTCATCGCTTCGCCAAACAGGCCACAGGTTTCACGCGCTACCGGTCGATCAACCTGCTCGAGGATGCAAGGGAAAAGCTCGCTGGCCAGCCCGTTGACCTTGCCGTGGTGTCCTTTGGCGCGAATGACACGCAGGACATCTACGAAGACGGCAAACTGATGGCCTATATGGGCGACGATTGGCGTCAGCACATCGGCACCAAGGTGCGGGACTATATAGCTGAACTTCGCCAGGGCGGTGCATCGGTTGTCTGGGTGGGGCTGCCGCGCATGCGAGAGGCCAAATTCGATGCACAGGTTCAGCAGATGAATGGCTTTTATGCTGACCTCATGTGCGACCTCAATATCCCGTTCATCGACACGCTTCCAAAGTCAGTCGATGGACAGGGAGCCTATACTGAATATCTGCCCCGGTCCGATGGACGTGAACCCATAAAGGCACGGGCGGACGATGGGATTCACATGAGTATGACTGGCTACCGGTTGTTGATCAGCGATTTGACAGATAGCATCAGGGACCTTGCGCCGAGAACCACGCCATCCACAACACCGTCGCGTTGATGCGGCATCTCAATCACTGATCGAGACCCAGATGCCCCTGCTGCCCTCCCTTTTATTGGCCGCAGCTGCCGCCGTTCCAACACCGGCCGCCGCTGCAGATTGCGGACAGGCGCTCTGCAATGGTGCTGCACTGCGTCCGGTGGCCGAACTGTTGGCACAGTCAAACTCCCGGCCTGTGCACATTCTGCAAATTGGCGACAGTCATACTGCGGGCGACATGATCGCTGATGGTTGGCGGACACGCCTCAACGCCAGCTATGGCAGCGCCGGACGAGGAGTGGTGCCGGGCGGAAGACCATTTCCTGGTTACCTCACATGGGGCATCAACGCTTTGTGGAGTCCCGGTTGGTCGGTGAACGGCATTTTCGGTCGTGTCTGGCAACCCGACGGCCCGGTGGTGGGCATTTCGGGTTATTCCAAAACCGCGCGGGCTGCTGGAGAGCATCTGTCTTTGACAGCTGAAGGGCTCGAATTCTTGTTCGACCGCTTCATCATATGCGGCATGGCGGGGCCTGATGCGGGGACGTTAGCTGTCAACTTTGCCGGTACAACGCAGGACGTGAATTTTGCGGCACCTCAATCTGCACCGCTTTGCCGGGAGTTCCAGTCCCAGTTCGCGGTGGGCCATGTCGAGGTCACGACCCGGGATGAGCGACCTGTCACGGTAACCTCCATGGCGACATTTCGTGCGGCGGGAGGTGTCAGCCTCTCCAACCTTGGTGTGCCGGGTGCCCAGCTCAAGCATTTTGCCAGGACTGATGATGCCTTGTTGCGTGCCGAGCTGACGGCCTATCGGCCGGACCTTATTGTCATTGCCTTTGGTACCAATGAAGGTTTTGCGGCCGACCTCGATCTGGATGCCTATGCTGAGGGTTTGCGCAGTCAGGTGCGCCGGATCCGCCGCTTGGCGGGTGATTCCATACCTATCATGCTGCTTGGCCCTCCCAACGCTTTGACCCGCAATGCCAGCATTGCCACAGCGGGTGGCTCAACACCCATTGGGTGCGAAACCGGGCTGATGGTGCCGGGCCACATCGCCGCTGTGCGGGATATTCAGCGGGGAATCGCCGCAGAACTTGGCTTGGCTTTCTGGGACTGGGCGCGCGCGATGGGCAGCGAATGCGCTATGTATCAGTGGCGGTCAGAGGGCTTTGTTGTTCGTGACGCCATTCACTTCAATCGGTCGGGTGGCACACGACTTGGCGGACTGTTGGCCGACGATTTTGGGTCCGCAGTTCGTTCCGTCTTGCCAGTTTCGCCGCCACAATAGCATATTACAGGGGCCGGGGGGCGATAGAGGATGCTGTTTCCGACACTGACATTCCACATCTTCTTTGTGGTGACATTTGCCCTTATCTGGCTGTGTCGCGACAATGAATGGCGGAAAATCCTCCTTCTGGTTGGCTCCTGGATATTCTACGGCGCGTGGGATTGGCGCTTTGTCGCACTGCTCATCGCATCTGGCCTGCTCAACTGGGCAGTCGCCGAGTTGATCTTGGCCGCCAAGCAACGTGCCAGGAATGGTGAGGGCTGGCCAGGTGCAGCGAGGTTCTGGTTGGTCACGGGCGTGGTAGCCAACCTGACCATTCTCGGCTTTTTCAAATATTATGGCTTCTTTCTGGAACAGCTGATTGCTCTGCTCCACAGCGCCGGCTGGGAGCGCGATGTGCCGATCATGCAAGTGATTTTGCCAGTAGGCGTATCTTTCTTCACCTTTCAGGGCATGAGCTATCAGATCGATATTTATCGGGACAAAACCGAGCGTGCCTCGTTGCTCGACATCACCCTCCTGATGAGCTTTTTTCCGCATCTGGTCGCAGGCCCGATTGTTCGCGCCAGCCATCTCGTTCCCCAGTTCCGCGCCATTCCAAAACTGACTGTGTCGATGGCTGCCGCTGGCCTCACCCTAATCCTTTGGGGGTTGTTCAAGAAGACAGTGATCGCTTCCGAATTGGCAACCAATTTTGTCGATCCGGTGTTCTTTGATCCATCAGCCCATGGCAGTCTTGACCTGTTGCTTGGCGCCTACGGCTATGCGGTCCAGATCTATTGCGACTTTTCGGCCTATTCAGACATGGCGGTCGGGCTGGCAGCCTTGCTGGGTTATCGCTTCCCATGGAACTTCAATCAGCCTTATCGTGCCGCTACGCTTCAGGACTTTTGGAGGCGTTGGCACATCAGCCTTTCGCAATGGCTGCGGGATTATCTGTACATCAGCCTGGGTGGCTCGCGGCATGGAACAGCGCGGCTCTACTTTGCCCTGTCGATGACCATGTTGCTCGGTGGCCTCTGGCATGGTGCAAGTTGGAACTTTGTGATCTGGGGCGCGATCCATGGTGGTGTGCTGGTGGCAGAGCGCGTGTGGTGGAGCGTGCGCAGGGATGGTTGGCCCAAGGCGCCACATTGGCTGAGCATCTTCTTCACTTTTCATGTCGTCACACTGGCCTGGATATTCTTCCGCTCTGCCGAATTTGGCGATGCCATGGCGTATCTGGAAGGCATGGCGGCCTTGCGCGGAGGTGCGGTGACAGCGACGCCGTTGATGGTGCTTTTGATGCTCATTGGCTTGTCCTTCCACTTTTTCCCGCGTGATGGTGTGCAGCGGGCGGCGGTGTGGCTGCGGGCCGTGCCGGCTTGGCGGGCGGCCATCATTTGTGTGGCGGCACTGGTGTTGCTTGAAGCGATGCGGCCTGACGGGGTGGCACCGTTTATCTATTATCAGTTCTGAGCGGGGTTGAGGGGATGGCGAAGGCGGCTTCCGGAGGGACGAAAGGACGGCTTGGCGGTGGCGCGGCCGGTGGAGAGAGGATTCAGCGGACGCGGAAGAGGCGGCAGGCAGAGGGCCAGGTAGAGCGGGAAAATGCCCCTGAGTCCCAGCTATCGACGCCGCCCAAGAAAACAAAACAAAATACTGTAAAGACAAAAGAAAAGGTGAAATCCGAGGCTGTTGTCAAATCGCCGAAGGCCGTGCGCAAACCCTCCCCGGCAGTGCGCCAGGCGCGTGCCAAAAAGCCTGTTGCCGGATCGCCCGTTTCCCCCGCTGTGCCGGCACCCGTGACAACTGCTTTGACAGCCCCGCTGGCGGAGACTGCAGAGCGAACAGCCATCGCACAGGCTGGTGTCGAACCGGTGTCAGCCAAGGCGGCGATCAAGGCGCCTGCCACCGATGCCCATGTTGATGACCTGCCCTGGGGTGAGTCGCCTGCTGATCTGCCTCTACCGGAAACGGGTGAGCAGCCCGGCCTCGGCTGGATGGCGCAAGTGCTGGTGCTGACGTCGGTCCTGTTGGTGCTGCTCAACAGCTTTGCGGTGGACAAATGGGCGAGGTCGCTCCCTGTCAACGCCTATAGTGGCCGAATAATTGATGCGGCTGATGCCTGGCATGGCGCAATGGACCGTATCCATTTCAACTGGCCGCTCGAAACCGGCCGGACCGGCTGGCATTGGCTGAAAGCCCAGAATTGGCCTGGCGCCGCAGTGACGGAAGAGGATTCCGCATCCTCCATGCAGCCGACCGGATCTGGTGAGCCGGGCTAAACGGCGCTCGACTTGCGCATTCCCGACGCCTATTTGCGCCGGCCATGCCCCAGCGTTTTGCCTTTTCTGTCCATGCCACCGACGGCCGCGCCCGGACCGGTACGATTTCAATGCTGCGCGGAGATATCCGAACGCCGGCGTTCATGCCGGTGGGAACAGCGGCGACGGTCAAAGCCATGCGCCCGGCAGAGGTGCGGGCGACCGGTGCGGACATCATCCTGGGCAATACCTATCACCTGATGCTGCGACCGTCGGCAGAGCGGGTGGCGCGGTTGGGCGGATTGCATCGCTTCATGGGATGGAACCGGCCAATCCTGACCGACAGCGGTGGCTATCAGGTGATGAGCCTTTCCGCGCTGACCAAGCAAAGCGAGGACGGCGTGCGCTTTGCGTCCCATATAGATGGATCCCGGCACATGTTGACGCCGGAGCGGTCGATGGAGATTCAGCGACTGCTGGGGTCAGACATTGTCATGGCATTTGACGAATGCCCTCCCAATGGCGTCGATGCCGAACGGGCGCTGGCGTCGATGCGGCGATCCATGCGCTGGGCCAAACGCTCCCGTGACGGATTTGATGCTGGCGGCGAGCATGCTGAGCGGTCGGCGCTGTTCGGCATCCAGCAGGGCAGCCTGGATGAGACATTGCGGCGTGAGTCAGCCGAGGCGCTGATCGACATCGGTTTTGACGGTTATGCCATCGGCGGTCTGGCGGTGGGTGAGGGGCAGGAAGCGATGTTTGGCGTCCTCGACTATGCGCCGGGCCAGCTGCCTGCGGACAAGCCGCGCTATCTGATGGGCGTGGGCAAACCCGATGATCTGGTCGGAGCGGTTGAGCGGGGGGTCGACATGTTCGATTGTGTGCTGCCGACCCGTTCGGGCCGCAACGGACAGGCCTTCACCTGGAGCGGACCGATCAATATCCGCAATGCCAAGTTCGCCGAAGATCTCGCCCCGCTCGATCCGCGCTGCACCTGTCCGGTGTGTGCTGGCAGCGAAGAGTCGCCAGCGGCAAGTCGGGCCTATCTGCACCATCTGGTCAAGGCCGGCGAAATGCTGGGCGCGATGTTGATGACCCAGCACAATCTGCATTTCTATCAGGCGTTGATGGCGGCGATGCGCAGTGCGATCAGTGAGGGGCGGTTTACCGCCTTTGCCAGTCAGTTCCGCGCTGATTATTACCGCCAAGGCTGATGGACGCCGGTCAATCCAGCTGGCGCAACAGGTCCAGGATCGATTCCGGCACATCTTCCTCAAGCGTCGATTCATAAGCGCGACGCAGAGAGGTGCCGATATGATCGATGGTCGGGCCGTTGCCGGAGGCGGCACCGCCCTTGTGCCGGACAGTCGCCACAACCCGTGCCGGGGTCGTTCCGGGGCGGGATGATTGCTTCACCACTTCGTCCGATCCGACAGTGGAAACGACCTGCGACTCCGTCCCGATTGTGGGCGGCACTCTATGTGACCCGGACGAGTTCGACAAATTCCGCAATCCTTTGCCGCCGCTTCTGTACCTTCCCTAACATGTTGTCATGTGCGGGCAAACTGATCCTGGCAATCCGTCCGGGACAGCCGGTCCATCAGGACGTCAATCGCCCCGGCCCACTGGTCGCCAACGCTGTGCCGGCAGGAAGGAAACCGGGCTGCGGGCCGGTCGCCATATTCCCACTGGAGGCACTAAACGAGCGTTGTTGAGGATTGTTCCCTGTTTTCAGCAATAGTGGAAAAATAGAGGAATTTAGGGAGAATTTGCAAGCCTTCGGTGTCGAAGCGCTTGTCGTGAGGCATGGTCTTAGCCATGTTGTCGTGGCCGGGCAGCTGTGCGCCGCACGGCCGCAGACAACCATCAGACAGCAGGAAGCATGTGATGTCCCTAGGCCAGAAGCTCGCCCCCCATCTGTCCTTGTTGCGGCGCTATGCGCGCGCGCTTACGGGATCGCAGGCGAGCGGCGATGCCTATGTGCGTGCGACGCTCCAGTTGATCATAGAAACGCCCGACAGTTTCCCCGCCGGTGATGTCCGCATGGGGTTGTATCGGATATTCCAGCAGATCTGGTCTGCGTCACACGATCGTGAACCAGCCGGTGACGCTTATGGTGCGGAGTTGAGCGATGCGGCCGAAGTGGCCCGTGCCCGTTTGGCGGCCGTGACGCCGCTGTCGCGTCAGGCCCTGCTTCTCAGTGCGCTTGAGGGATTTTCCAATGCCGACATCGCCAGTCTGATCGATGTTGATGTGCGCGAGGTCGACCAACTGTTGGCCGATGCACTGGTCGAGATTGACCGGCAGACCCGTTCGCGCGTGCTGATTATCGAGGATGAACCAATCATCGCGATGGATATCGAGTCCATCACCCGCGACATGGGCCATGACGTGGCCGGCATAGCCGTGACCCGCAACGAGGCGGTTGCCTTGGCGCAAAGCAAAAGGCCGGGTCTGGTGCTGGCGGACATTCAACTGGCTGATGACAGCTCGGGCATCGATGCGGTTGCGGACATATTGGCCGACATGGAAGTGCCGGTAATCTTTATCACTGCCTTTCCAGAACGGCTGTTGACTGGCCAGCGAACCGAGCCGACATTCCTGATCACCAAGCCATTTCAGGAACATACGCTGAAGGCAGCTATCGCCCAGGCACTGTTTTTTGACAGGGCAACCGTTCCGGCGGCTTGAACCGTCCTGCGCGCGGACGGCGGTTGCCCAAAGGGCTCAACCGCTATGACCGGCCCAGTTCATCCCGCCTGTGGAACCTCTCCCCGCTTGGTGCTTTTTATCCGATGGTCGGAGGTTCACCCCGTCTCGACGGGGCGATCCAGACAGGGCCGCAAGAGGGGATGTTGATTGTTGCCATCGAAGCATGTTGCGGCGGGCTGCGAAGCCGCTCCGGCAGACGATGTCGGCGCAACCATCGCTGACGCAACGGCAGGCTCATCAGTCGACTCACCCATGCAACCACTCAGCGATGAGGCGTTTCGTAGCGAACTGGCCGCGGTTATCCCGCACCTGCGCGCCTTTGGCCGATCCTTGTCGGGGTCACGCGATCTGGCCGATGACCTGGTTCAGGAAACATTGCTCAAGGCGTGGAGTGCCCGGCAGCGCTTCCAGGCAGGTACCAACATGCGTGCCTGGACGTTCATCATCCTGCGTAACGTCTTTTTGTCGCAGATGCGGCGCAATCGCTTTCGTGGGGAATGGGACGATATTGCGGCAGAGCGGGTGTTGGCCGCTCCCGCCGAGCAGGACAAGCAGGTTGAACTGGCGGATTTGCACAGGGCCATGCAGATGCTGCCGCCAGCGCAACGCGAAGCGCTGATCCTGATCGGCGCTGGCGGCTTTGCCTATGAGGAGGCGGCCGCCATTTGCGGGGTTGCGGTCGGGACGATCAAAAGCCGGGTTGCCCGGGCACGCAGTGCGCTGGACAAGATCATCAATGAAGGGACCCTGATGCGCCGCAGCGCTGATGATCTTGGTGGAAGTGAAACCATGCGCGAGTTGTTGCAACAGGTTGACCAGATTTCCGGGGAATGACCCGGGCCCCGCAGCAGGCCGCCGGGCATGCGCCATTTTGCTTGCCAGCTGACCGGCAAAAGGCCAGTTGCCACGACATGGTTGACCCGATTGTCCGCCCGCCGGCTGATAATGGCCGTGCCGCCCGCGCCGACGCGCTGGACCGCGTCCTGGCCCACGCCCCGTTCCTGTCGATGCTGGCTAAACAACAAGCTGATCTGGCCACATGCTTTGTTGACGCCGGAACACCAGCCGCACTTGCTCGATGCAGGCGGATCGAGGATGTCGGCACTTGCGATGGCGCCGCGATGATGGCCATGCTCCGGTACCGCCGCGCTGACCTGGCGCTGGTATTGGCGCTGGCTGACCTCGCGGGTGAGCATGACCTGACCCAGACCGTGCATGCCCTGTCGGACTTTGCCGATGAAGCCTGTGATGCGGCCCTTGCCGCAGCCTTTGCCGAACGGGCACCGGGCGAAGCGGTTGGTGGATTTGCTGTTGTGGCGTTGGGCAAGCTGGGCAGTCGTGAACTCAACTATTCGTCGGACATTGACCCCATCTTGTTGTTCGACCCCGCAACATTGCCACGCCGTGCGCGCGACGAACCGGGCGAGGCGGCGGTAAGGATGGCCCGCCGCTGGATGGAAATATTGTCGGCGCGCACCGGTGACGGGCATGTCCTGCGTGTTGACCTGCGGCTGCGGCCTTCGCCGGAGGTCACACCGATCATCCTGCCGGTCGAGGCCTGCATTTCCTATTATGAATCGCAGGCTTTGGCATGGGAGCAGGCCGCCTTCATCCGGTCCCGCGCGAGCGCAGGTGATCGCGCATTGGGCGGCTATTTCCTGCAGGCTATCCAGCCGTTCATCTGGCGGCGAAGCATGGACTTTGGCCAGTTGCGTCGCATTGCCGACATCACCAACCGCATTCGCGGCCATTATGCCGATGGACAGACATTCGGTCCCGGTTTCGACCTGAAGCGCGGGCGGGGCGGCATCCGTGAGGTCGAGTTTTTCGCGCAGGTCCAGCAACTGATCCATGGCGGGCGCAACCCCGCCCTGCGGTTGACCGACACGCGTGAGGCGCTGGCTGCCCTGGCCGATGCCGGTCATGTCGAGCGGCAGGTTGCGGCGATGCTGAGCCGTCATCTCGAAACCCTGCGGGCGATCGAGCATCGGTTGCAGATGGTCGCGGACCAGCAAACCCATGAACTGCCTGCCACCGCTGAGGGGCTGGCCAATGTCGCCGGGTTGCACGGTTTGCCGGATGGTGACGCCTTGTTGACGCTGTTGCGCCCCTGCGTCGATGATGTCGGTGCGCAATTTGACACGCTGGTCGGTTTTGGTGTGGCAACCGACAAGGACCGGTGGCCGAGCGACAGCATGCTGTCTGCCGAGAGGGCGCGGACGGCGGGTTTTGCGGATGGGGAGGCTGTTTCCCGGCGCATCGAGGAATGGCGTGGCGGCGGATTGCGCGTGTTGCGCAGTGCGGCGGCACGCGAGGCGTTGGAAGACGCCCTGCCAGCGCTGATCGCCGCGCTCGGGAAGGCAAGCCGTCCCGACGAGGCGCTCTCCCGATTTGACGGATTGGTGGCCGGATTGCCGAGTGCGATCAATTTCTTCAACCTGCTGGCAGCGCGGCCCCAGTTGTTGGCGACGCTTGTCGCCGTGCTGACCCTGGCGCCCGCGCTTGCCAACGACCTCGCCAACCGGGCCGAACTGATCGAGGGCCTGATCGACGCCAGCGTGTTCAACGAGGCCGCGTCGCGGACGGTGCTGGCATCCCGGATGGCGGCGGCACCGGCCGATGATTATGAACAGACGCTCGATCATGTGCGCCGGGTGGTGGGCGAACACCGCTTTGCCCTGGGCGTGCAACTGGTCGAAGGAACCTGTGACCCGCTGACCGTGTCGCGCGGCTACGCGGACATTGCGGATGCTGCCGTCGACAGGTTGACCGCAGCGACAGTCGCCGAGTTTGAACGGCAGCATGGCCAGGTGCCTGGCAGTGAATTGTTGATCCTGGCCCTGGGCCGCTATGGCGGACGCGCGCTCACCCATGCGTCCGATCTTGACCTCATCCTGTTGTTCACCGGCAATCAGATGGCGGAATCGGATGGCCGGCGACCGCTCAATGCATCCACCTATTTCAACCGACTGGGACAGAGGGTCGTTGCGGCCCTGTCGGTGCCGACGGCGGCCGGACGATTGTATGAAGTGGATGTCCGATTGCGGCCGCAGGGCAATCAGGGCCCGCTGGTTGCCGCGATTGACGCCTTTGAACGTTATCAGCGCGAAGATGCCTGGACATGGGAGCATATGGCACTGACCCGTGCCCGCCCGGTCTATGGCTCACCCGAGGCACAGGCTGCCCTGCAGCGGATTATTGACGAGGTGCTGACGACGCCACGGGAGCACGGGCGGTTGATTGCCGACATCTCCAAGATGCGTCGCGACATGGCCCGGCACAAGCCGCCCAAGGGGCCACTTGACGTAAAGCTTATCCCCGGCGGTCTGGTCGATTGCGAGTTTGCCATCCATGCGACACAGCTTGACCACTGCACCGGCTTTGACCCGCGGCTCAACGTCGCGGTTCAGAAGCTGACCGATGCGGGCCTTTGTCCGAAAGAGGTGCGGCCGGCGATGGACCTGATGGGCCGGATGCTGGTCAGCCTGCGGCTGATGGCACCCGATGGCACCTTGGCCGAGGATAAGGAAACCCAGGCGCGGATTGCCCACGTCTGCGGCTTTGTTCTTGGCGAACGTGAAGGCAGCTCCGGCGACTGGCCTGCCCTGCTTGCTGCCTATGACGAAGCGCGGCAGACGGTCGGCGGGTGGTGGGATTCGATTCGCGACGATGAAGGAGCAGGCGACAATGCTGAATGAAGGCGACCGCATGCCGGCGGCGACACTGATGATGAGCGATGGCAGCACGGTCAATCTGGCCGGGCTCGAAGGCCGCGCGCTGGTCCTCTATTTCTATCCCAAGGCAGACACGCCTGGTTGCACCAATGAGGCCAAGGACTTCTCTGCGCTGGCCAGCGACTTTGACGCGATTGGCGTGCGGGTGATCGGCGTCAGCAAGGACAGCCCCAAGAAGCTCGCGAAATTTGCCGACAAGTACAGCCTCAACCTGCTGCTGGGGTCCGACGAGCACGGCCATGTGACCGAGGATTTCGGCGCCTGGGTTGAAAAGTCGATGTACGGCAAGACCTATATGGGCATCGAACGCTGCACCTTCCTGTTCAATGGCGACGGGACGCTGGTCCGGCAATGGCGCAAGGTGAAGGTCAAGGGGCACGCCGACGAGG
Organism: Sphingomonas lacunae; assembly: GCF_012979535.1. Classification (NCBI taxonomy): domain Bacteria; kingdom Pseudomonadati; phylum Pseudomonadota; class Alphaproteobacteria; order Sphingomonadales; family Sphingomonadaceae; genus Sphingomonas; species Sphingomonas lacunae. The sequence goes on along the minus strand of NZ_CP053015.1, from coordinate 238,926 downwards.
TGCTGGCGGCGGCCAGAGCGATATGAAGTGACGCTTGGGTGGGGCGAGCATGAATAGCGCGATAGCGGCCTTTCTGCTCGTTACCGCCTTTTTCACGGCATTGCTTTCCGGCGTGCTCGGCATGGCCGGTGGGCTGGTGCTGATGGGCGCGCTGGCGCTGGTGCTGCCGGTGTCGGCGGCCTTTGTGACGCACGGCATCCTGCAATTCGCTGCCAATGGCTGGCGGGCCATGCTTCACCGGCGGCATGTCAGCTGGCCGATTGTCGGTAATTATGCGCTGGCGTCGGCGGTAGCGGCCGGGGTTGTGGCGCTGATCGCGTGGGTGCCGTCGAAGCCCTGGCTGTTCCTGTTGCTCGGGCTGGTGCCGATGCTGGTGTGGCTGCCCAAGGAGCGGCTGCAGCTTGACGCGGCGCGACCGTGGCAGGCGCGGGCGTCGGGATTCATGGTAACCGCGCTCAATCTCAGTGCAGGCGTGGCCGGGCCGTTACTCGACATATTCTTTGTCCGCACAGATCTCAGCCGCCACCAGATTGTTGCGACCAAGGCGGCGACGCAGGTGTTTGCGCATCTGGCGAAGATAGTGGTGTATGGGCTGCCATTGATCGGGGCGGCAGGGTCCGGGGCTTTGCCACCGTTGTGGCTGTTCGCGATCGCCATTCCGCTGTCGGCGCTGGGGACATGGTGCGGCGGCAAGATCCTCGACCGGATCAGCGACGTCAATTTCAAGCGGGTGACAGCCTGGGTGGTGACGGCTATCGGCGTGCTTTACCTTTACAAGGCGGCGGTCCTGTTCCTGTCATGAGCGAGATGGAAGATGTGAGGAGCCGCATTCGCGCGGTGCTGCTGATCGGCGAACCGCAGGCGCATGTCATGGCGACCCGGGCGCTGGTGCGGGACTGGCGCAAGGGGCGCGTGGCTTGGCGCTTTGATGGTGCATTGCCCAATGCGCCAGAGCGACCTGTGCGGCCCGAATTGTTGCCGCCCAATGCCATGCCAAAGCGGGGCAAGGTGGGGTCGCTGCGGTCACGCATCGCGATGATCCATGCGCTGGCGCATATCGAATATGTGGCGATTGCACTGGCACTCGACATGGCTGGCCGGTTCGGTGGGGAATTCCCGCGCCAATTCGTTGATGACTGGCTCGGCGTGGCGGCCGACGAGGCGATGCATTTCGCCCTGCTCGACCGGCGGTTGCGGGCGCTGGGCCATGCCTATGGAGACCTGCCGGCGCATGACGGATTGTGGCAATCAGCCGAGGCGACGGCGGGTGATGCCCTTGCGCGGTTGGCGGTGGTGCCGATGGTGCTCGAGGCGCGCGGGCTGGATGTGACGCCCGCGACAATCGAACGATTCGCCAGTCAGGGCGATGCGGCGACGGCGCGGGTGCTGACCCGCATCTATCATGATGAGATTCGCCATGTTGCGGCTGGCACGCGGTGGTTCGAATATGGCTGCGAACGGGCCGGTCACGATTCGGCGCAGCATTGGAAAAAACTGATAAATGCGGGCTTTCGAGGCGCGCTGAAGCCGCCATTCAACGACTCGGCGCGCTCTGCTGCCGGTTTGACGCACAACTATTATGCGACAGTTGCGTGATTAATCTTTGAACATCAGGAAGGTTCCCCAAGCGGGGATCGGAAAAAACCGACCCTTCGGGAAGACACTTTCGGTTTCAGGTTGGCGACAGGACCAGCATGTGCCGGGCAACATTTCGGGGTCGCATGACTGTCCAGACTGGCTTGAATTTCCGACGCATGGTCGCTTGTGCCATCGCCGCTATCGGCCTTTCCCTATCGGCTCCGGCCTTGGCATCGAACGATGAAGTGCCGGTCGATCTCGACTCGCCCGAAACCATTGTCGACACAGTTGAAGCTCAGGCCGCCGTGGACGCCGCCGATGCTGCCGCAGCGGCCTTTGCCCGCGTGACCCCGGGCCTAGCCCAGCGGTTGCAGGGTCAGCAAACTGGCGACAGCCAGTTCCGGTCGCTGTTCACCGCCATCCGTGAAATGGAAGGCACCGCGTCTCAGCCGATTTCAATTCCGTCGCGCCGTCCGGTCGATTCGATGACTCTGACGTCGTCGTTTGGCACACGCAACGATCCTTTCAGTGGTCGCCGCGCCCGCCACAACGGCATCGATATTCCCGGTCCGGTTGGTACGCCGATCTATGCCACCGCCGACGGCACTGTCGGTCGCGCCCAGCGTCTGGGCGGCTATGGCAACTATGTCGAGATCGAGCATGGTTATTCGCTTCAGACCCGCTACGGCCACCTGTCCGCGATTGCCGTGACGTCTGGCCAGAAGGTGCGCCGGGGTGACATCATCGGTTACATGGGTTCCACCGGCCGGTCGACCGGCTCGCACCTCCATTATGAAGTGCGTATTGCCGGTGCGCCGCAGAACCCGCTGCGCTTCATCGAGGAAGATAGTGTGATCGTCGCCGCTGCTGGCCATGGCGCCACGGCCTTGGGCGGTCCGCGCGAGTAATCGTTCAGGATTTTATCATTCTCTGCGCCCCGGTCGAAAGCCGGGGCGTTTGCATTTGCGCGACATGCTTGTCGGTTCACGCCGTTGCACCTATCTTGCAGCCATGACCGAGACTTTGAACCGCGAAGACATTGTCCTGTTGACCGCTGCGGCCGCCGCGCGCGTCCGTGCGATTGGCGACAAGCTGGGCAAGCCGGCCCGATTGCGGCTGTCAGTTGAAGGCGGCGGCTGCTCTGGCTTTTCCTACAAGTTCGGCTTGGCCGAAACGGTTGACAGCGATGATGTCGTGACCAGCACAGATGGCGCGGACCTGGTTATCGACATGGTGAGCCTCGACCTGCTCAAGGGCAGCCAGGTGGATTTCGTCGACTCGCTCGGCGGTTCCAGCTTTCAGGTCACCAACCCCAATGCAACAGCCGGTTGTGGCTGTGGTTCGAGTTTTTCGATCTAAATCACAGCGACTGCCACTGGCACGCTGACGCAAAGCCGCTACAACGGCCGGCATGAAAATCGCCACCTACAATGTGAATGGTATCAAGGCGCGATTGCCGCGCCTGATCGAATGGCTGACCGAAACACAGCCCGATGTCGTGTGCCTGCAGGAACTGAAAAGTTCAGACGAGACGTTGCCGATCAAGGATGTCGAGGCGGCCGGCTATGGCGGTGTCTGGCATGGGCAAAAGGGCTTCAACGGTGTCGCCATTTTGGCGCGCGGGGCCGCGCCGGTTGAGGTGCAGCGCGGGTTGGAGGGCGATCCCGAGGATGTGCAGAGCCGCTATATAGAGGCTGATGTGTTCGGCATCCGGGTGGCGGGCATTTATCTGCCCAACGGCAATCCGCAGCCGGGTCCGAAGTTCGATTACAAACTGGCGTGGATGGAGCGGCTGCGCAAGCGGGCGCAAGCGTTGCTGGCTGAAGAAGTCCCGGCGCTAATTGCTGGCGATTTCAATGTCATCCCCAATGATGACGATATATACAAGCCAACAGCGATGGCCGATGACGCGTTGATGCAGCCCGAAAGCCGGGCTGCCTATCGACGCCTGCTGGGAGATGGCTGGACAGACGCCCTGCGCCGCCGTTACCCGGCGGGTGGCGTGTGGACCTATTGGGACTATCAAGCAGGGGCTTGGCAGCGCGATGCGGGTTTCCGCATCGACCATTTGTTGCTGAGCCCCGCTCTGGCGGACCGGCTGACCGACGCCGGTGTCGACAAGGATCATCGCGGCCGGGAAAAGGCGAGTGACCATGCAGCCACCTGGATAAGGTTGCATGATCACCGCGACTAGTATCGGCCTGATCTGGAACCGCCGCTCAGCGTCTGTTGTAGATGTCGATGACCATCCGCTCGATACTCTCGATCTTTTCGAGAATCTTGTAGAGGGCGCTGCTGATGGCAGTGGCGATCAGGCAGGCGAAGAAGGGTGGCCAGCCCATTTCGTCGACCTGAAAAAACAGGAAGAAAGTGGCAATCGCGCCCACAATTGTAGCAGCGCCCAGCACAAAAGCAGTCATTTGATCGGTCCCCGTTGTCAACGCTTCGATATGGCATTTTGAGCAGTTGAAACCAGCCAAGGGGAACAAGTCAACGGGCCCGGTAGGACTTGTCACCGGCATTTGCCGTCACTGGCTGTCTGCCGGGGTTGCAATGACCATGGTTGAAAATGAGGCCGTTCAACCCATTTGCGGTAAATGGGCAAACTCACGCGGCACTGGGCGAACATTTTTCCTGTTGCCGGATCGCTGCTTGCCATCCTTTTGTTCGTCTGGACGCCACCAACCCTTTTGGCGGCACTGGTACTGGCCGGTGCCGTGGCGGCGGCGGTGCATCACGCCGAATTGATCGCCCACCGCGTCGGTGAGCCCTTTGGCACACTGATTCTGGCGGTGGCTGTCACGGTCATCGAAGTGGGCCTTATTCTTTCGCTGATGCTGAGTGCACCTGATGGTGGGGCGTCGGCGTTGGCTCGCGACACAGTGTTTGCTGCGGTGATGATCATTCTCAACGGGCTGCTGGGCCTTTGCCTGCTGTTTGGCGGACTGAGCCACCGCGAGCAGAGCTTCCAGCAATCGGGAGTCAGCGCCACACTGGCGGCCCTCAGCGCCCTGACCGTGCTGGCGCTGGTATTGCCAAACTATACCACCAGCGAGCCAGGACCCGTCTATTCCTCGGCCCAGCTGGCCTTTGTCGGCGTGGTCTCGCTGTTGCTCTATGGCACTTTTGTGCTTGTCCAGACGGTGCGCCACCGTGACTATTTCCTGCCGGAGGGCGACGCATTGGATGATGCCGATGCCCATGCGCCAACACCGTCGGGCCGTCGGGCCGCCGCGTCATTGGCGATGCTGGTGCTGGCTTTGATCAGCGTGGTGGTGCTGGCCAAGGGTATTGCCCCGGAAATAGAGGCCGCTGTCGCTGCGGCCCGGTGGCCCCATGCCATTGTCGGCGTGGTCATTGCTGCGGTTGTGCTGGCGCCCGAAAGCATCGCCGCCGTGCGGGCCGCACGGGCCAATCGCTTGCAGACGAGCCTCAATCTGGCGCTCGGCTCGGCCATGGCGACCATTGGCCTGACCATCCCGGCTGTGGCGGCAATTTCGATCATCTTTGCCTTGCCCGTCGCCCTTGGCCTTTCCGCCAAGTCGATCGTGCTGCTGGTGCTGACGCTGCTGGTTTCCTCGCTTTCGCTGGCCACAGGAAAGACCACCGTTCTGCAAGGTGTGACACATCTTATCCTGTTCGCGGTCTTCCTTTTCCTGACGATCGTTCCCTGACGAGCGGGGTGTCAGATCATCTTCTGGTAGATGCGATAGGTCTTGTCGATCGTCCCGCCAACCGCTTCGCCGACGCTGGTCATGCCGCGGTTGCTGGCGAGGACCCAGCCGAAATCGCCATGGGTGGCGCCGAAATTGCCGACCGCGTCGCGGCGGATATATTCGACAAGCATCAGAGCGAGCTGGCTGGCGGTGCGGCTGCCCTGCAGATGTTTGACAACGCCCATCAGCGGCACGCGCATCGTCCTGACCTTGGGCGCTCGCATCCACCACAACAGCCGGGCCCAGTTGAACGGAAACAGTGAGCCGTCAAAATCGCGCAGCTTTTCGTTGAGGTCGGGCAGGGTCATCATGAAGGCCACCGTTTCCCCATCGATCATCGCGAAGCGGACAAGATCCTCATAGACGACATCCTTCAGCTTTTTGCCCGCATAGGCAATTTCAGCGTCGGTCAGCGGCACGAACCCCCAATTGTCGCTCCACGCATTGTTGAGAATTCCGAGCAGCAGCTTGGCTTCCTCATCAAAGCGGCTCTTGTCAGCCTTGCGGATGGTGATCTTGCCGGCCTTTTCGCCCATGGCGACAATGCGATTGGCAAGTTCGGGCAGGCCGTCGTCGATGCTGATGCCATAGGTGTACAGGTCCTGTACGCCTGCATGGCCGTGCGCTTCGACCCAGTCCTGATAGGCATCGATATTATAGCCCATCATGATCGTCGGCGGATTGTCGAATCCGCCAACCAGCAGCCCGGGTTCATCCCACATCGACAGGCTGACCGGTCCGATCATCTTGTTCATGCCTTCGGCACGGAGCCACTGTTCGGCGGTATCGAGAAGGGCAGCGGCGACCGTGTCATCCTCTGCCTCGAACAGGCCCCAGAAGCCGGTGCCTGGACCGAACCCCTGTTCAACAGGTTGTTCATGGGCCAGGAAATCAATGTGGGCGCAAATCCGGCCGACTGTGCGTTCGTCCCTCCGGGCGAGGAAAAGCTGTGCCTGGCCATGGCCGAACCAGGGGTTTTTCTTTGAGTCGAGGAGGCCGTAAACCTCCATCTTCAATGGCGGAACCCAGTTGGGATTGCCTCGGTTCAGGCGATAAGTCAGCTCAACAAATTCGCGGCGATCGGTCTTGCTGGAGACCTTGACGATCTGGATTTCCGACGCTGCCATCCCATCTCTGTCCCATGCTATGCCGCCGACGCAGTCGGCAAAAGGTGAATGCAGCGAAGGCCTAGAGCAAGGGTAGCCGTGCGGCAAGTCGCCGCTGGAGTGCCCATCGCTTGCCTTGATGCTGCCATGAACCGGGCTTAGCGATCCCCGACAAACAGCCATAAATGGTTGATTTCGTCCGGGGGAGTTTCGACAAGGACCCACGATGAACCAGTCGCCTGCCTTTGCCCGTTCCATTGCCCCGTCCGCCGAGGTGCCTGCACAGGCGTCTGTTCCGGGAGCAGCCTCTGCCGCCCGCGGCGAGGATATGGCGATGATCCGCGCCGCCGCCGAGCTGACGCGAGATCTCAATACGCCCAGAGCCTCCATCTATTGGCCAGACATGCTTGGATCTGCGACAGTCGGCTATGGCGCGATGGCTGTAGCGGTAATGACATCGTCGGTTCCGCTGATGATTGCCGCTGCGATCATTTCGGTTCTCGCCCTCTACCGGGCGGGCCTGTTCATCCACGAAATCACGCATATGCGGCTGTCAGCCGTGCCGGGTTTCTGGACTGCTTGGCATATTGTCGTCGGCGTGCCGCTGTTGATGCCATCGTTCATGTATGAAGGCATCCACAACATCCACCACATGCGCAAACGCTATGGCACCATCGAGGACCCCGAATATCTGCCGCTGGCCCTGATGAAGCCATGGACGTTGCCGCTGTTCACGCTGGTGGCGGTGCTCGGTCCCTTGGCTTTGCTGTTGCGCTACGGTTTGTTGGGACCGCTATCCCTGTTTATCCCGCCGTTGCGTCGTCTTTTGGTCGAGCGTTATTCAGGGCTGGTCATCAATCCTGCCTGGCGCCGCAAGATGCCCGAAGGCGAAGCACGGCGGAAGTGGCTGATCACCGAAGTGGCGGCCAGCGTGTGGGCGATAACGCTCATCGCGATGGTGGCAACGGGCACGCTGCCGCTGCGCGATTTTGCCATCATGCTGGCGATTGTTTCCGGATCGGTGGTGCTTAACCAGATCAGGACGCTTGTTGCCCATTTGTGGGAAAATGGTGGCGAAGAGATGAGTGTGACGCAGCAGTATCTCGACAGCGTCAATGTGCCGGAGCCGGGGATTTTGCCGGCGCTGTGGGCGCCGGTTGGCCTGCGTTATCATGCCTTGCACCATCTGTTGCCGGGGCTGCCCTATCATTCGCTGGGTGAAGCGCACCGGCGGTTGAGCAAGGCGCTTGGAGCCGAGAGCAGCTATCACAAGGCAAGCTACGCCGGACTGCCGGGCCTGTTGGCTCAGCTGTTCGCCAGCACGCTCAAACAGGGTCGTTGAACTGTCCTATTCCTCGCTCCTGACCAACACCATTTCGCCGATCATCAGGAAGAGCAGGAACGGGCCCCATGCCGCGAGCAGTGGCGGGTAGGCGCCGAGATTGCCCATGGCGAGGCCGAAATTGTCAGCAACGAAAAACAGGAAGCCGAGCGCCATGCCGATGACGGCACGAACGAACAACTGACCGGAACGGGCCAGGCCAAAGCCGGCGACCGCGCCGAGCAGGGGCATCAGCACGGCAGAGAGCGGCCCGCTGATCTTGTGCCACAAGGCCGCTTCCAGAGGGCCGGTGGGTTTGCCAGCCTCTTGCAGTTCGGCAATGGCACCGCGCAGTGACGCGAAGTCGAGATCGTCGCCTTTGACATTGGCGAGGGTGAAGCGGTCCGGTGTCACCCCCTGCGCGGCCATGACAGTGCCGGCTTCGCGTAGCTGACCGTTGGCGACATCAAATTGCCGGGCTTGCTCCAGCCGCCAGCTTCCGGTGCTTCCATCGCTCACCCAGGTGGCGCGGGGTGCCCGGATGATGCCAACCAGGCCATTGTCCTGTCGGCGGAAAATCTCGACATCACGCAGAACTGTCGCTGCTCCGCGACCGCTCACCATCCCGGCGTGAATCAAATCGCCGTCGAGCCGGACCCAGACGTTGGCCCGCGTCCCACGATCAGGCGGGACACGGGCATATTCGACCTTTTGCCAGGCGCTGAGCACCGCATTTGAGCGGGTGACGACCCGCTCGTTGAAGATGAAACTGATCCCCGCGACAAACAGGCTGGCGACGATCAGGGGAGCGAGAATCTGGTGCGCCGACATGCCACCAGCCTTCATCGAGATGATCTCGCTGTTCTGGTTAAGTGTGACGAGAGTCACGAGTGTGCCAAGCAGCACCGAAAAGGGCAGAAAACGGGCAATGATCTGGGGCAGGCGCAATCCGGCATAGCGCCAGACATCGGCGTCGGTATTGCCGGGAATTGCCAATATCTTGCCGCTTTCACCCAACAGATCGAGCGTCTGTAGCACAACGACCAGCATGGCAAGGATGACGAAGCTGCGCACCAAAAACAGACGTGCGACATACCAACCGAGTGTTCGCGAAGGAAAAAATCCGGTCAGTTTCATGATGGTTCACCGCTTCCCGGCCGTCGTTTCCACAGCCGGCTCACGAAGGCGGCGAGTTTGGCAAAGCTGCGTTCGAGTGCCCCGATTGGTTGGCCGCCGGGAACATAGGCCAAGGTGTGGAACATCCACAATGTCATCCCGGTGAACAGGAAAAAGGGCACCCACAGGGCAATAATGGGATCAATGCCGCCCAATGCGCCATAGCTTTCAGCATATTGGTTGAGCTTGTGCTGGGTCACCAGAATGACAATCGACAGCATCACGCCGAGCGCCGATGTCGAGCGTTTAGGCGGCACAGCCAGGGCGATGGCGAGCAGTGGCAGAACCAGCATCGCCGCCACTTCAACAAGGCGGAAATGAAAATTGGCCCTGGTTTCGAGCCTGGTGGCAAGGGGGGTCGCCTCACTCGAGCCGACCTGCGCCAGTTCGGGGATGGTCAGTTCACGGTCTGCACCGCCGCGGCGCCGGAACGCCTCAATCTTGGGCAGATCAATCGGCAAATCATGTGAGGAAAAGGTGAGGACACGCGGTGCCGGAAAGCCCGGCGCATCATGCACCAGCATCCCGTCAGTGAGCCTGAGAACAATGGTGTCGGGATCGCCGGTCGCGAGAAAGCGGCCTTCGCGCGCGCTGGCCGAAATTGTCTGGCCATTGGGTGCGACGGCATGGGCAAAGATGCCGCCCAATCGGCGCCCTTCGTCACTGCTCGATTCAATCCGCAACGTCAGGCGTTGACCCAGCGATGTGAATTCGCCGACCTTGATCGAGGCGCCAAGCGCGCCTGATCGCAATTCGAACTGGAGCCCTTCATAGGCATAACGGGCATAGGGCTGGATGAAGCCGACAATGGCAAGATTGAGGGCTGCCAAGGCGATGGCATAGGCATAAGGTGCCTTGAGCAGCTGCCCATAGCCAAGACCGACTGCCTTGAGCACATCCAGCTCGGACGATGTTGCCAGCTTGCGAAAGGCCAGCAGGATGCCGAGAGTCAGGCCAATCGGGATGCCGAGCGAAAGATATTCCGGAATGAGGTTTGCCAGCATCCGGAAAACCACGCTGACCGGTCCGCCTTCGGTGGTCACGAAGTCGAACAGGCGCAACATCTTTTCGAGCACGAGCAGCATCGCCGACAGAACCATTGTGCCGGCAAGCGGCACGGCGATCAGCCGGGCGATGTAGCGATCAGTCGCTGTCCAGGAAAAGAAGCGCAACAGGGTCAATATCTCCGAGCAGATCGCCTAGCCCAAAGCGCGGCGCGGAGAAAGGGCCGATGCAAAGGCCGGCCCGGACTCTACTTTTTGGAGGTCGCCACCAAGCCACCGCGGCATCGCCCCCATTTGGCCGCAAAGTCCCGCGATAGGGGAGGGGATAACAAGGGGGTCCCTCGTGCGCTTGCCCGCCAACCGGCGGAAGGCGGACGCCGTCAACACGGAGAGACCATGAAGATGAAGTCTGTTGCCAGCCTAGCCCTCGTCGCGGCGCTTTCCGCGGCTTTGGTCGTGCCAGCGTCGGCGACTGCCATCGGCCCTCATGCCGCGCGTTGCGAGAATGGCGAGGCGTCAGTCATCGTCAATGTATCAGGATTCCGGGCGCGCACCGGTACCATCCGGGTACAGCTTTATGCTTCCAATCAGCGGACTTATCTGGAGCGGCGACAATGGCTGGTCCGGGTTGATTTGCCCGTCAGCCGCGCTGGCGACATGCCGATCTGTGTACCGGTGACTTCAGCCGGGCGCTATCTCGTCTCGGTCCGCCATGATGTAAATGGCAATGGTGATTCCGACCGGTCGGATGGCGGCGGCTTTTCCGGCAACCCCAATGTCAGCGTGCTCGACATGGTTTTCCGTCGGAAGCCGAACCTCAATCGCATCTCGTTCAACGTCGATAATGCCCCGGTGCGGGTCAATGTCGTGCTCAATTATGTCAACGGAACGCGCTTCGAGCCGGTCAACAGGAGCTGAGATGGTATCGGTTGCCCTCTTGTCGAATCCCCGTTCGACGGGCAATCGCGCCCAGTTGCCCCGCATCCGCGCCTATTGTGCCAGCCGGCCCGACATTTTCCATTATGAGGTGGAGCATGTCGACCAGATTGGTGCTGCACTGGCATCGATTGCGCTGGTGAAGCCCCGTGTCATCGCCGTCAATGGTGGCGACGGTACGGTGCAGGCAGCGTTGACTGAGCTCTATAATGGCAAGCATTTTCCGGAAGGCGAGGTGCCGCCGGTGGCGGTGCTGCCCAATGGCAAGACCAATTTGATCGCGCTCGATCTGGGTGCCACCGGCGACCCGCTTGAAGCTCTGGACCATGTTGTCGGACTTGCCGCCCATGGTCAATTTTCGGGGCATATCGTCGAACGGGAGCTTATTTCGCTGTCGAACGGCAGCAGCGACAAGCCTGTGCTGGGCATGTTCCTTGGAGGTGCCGGCCTCGCTGATACCATCCTCTACTGCCGGCACAGCCTTTATCCGCTCGGTCTCCCCAATGGCCTTGCCCATTTTGTCGCGGCGATTGCCACGTTCGCGTCGCTGGTGCCGGGCCTGCGCCGCCTTGTTCCGCAACGATCCAGCCCGGTCACGGTAACGGTCCGCCGCCATGATGCGATCCGTGGCCGCTTTGCCGTGCTGATTGTGACCACGCTCGACAAATTGTTGTTCAATGCGCGCACGGGTGACGGCGCCGGGCCGGGGCGGATGAAACTGCTGGCGGTCAACAATGATCTGGGCGCGCTGGTTCGCATGGCGCGGGTGGCGCTGTTTGGTGTGCTCGGCAAGGACAAGGTCAACGGCCTGCATTTCGAACAGGGCGACACCATCTGCATCGAGGGTGAGCGGTCGAGCGTCATCCTCGATGGCGAGATCTTCGAGGCGACCACCGGTCACCCGATAACCTTGCGATCGACCAATCCCGTCCCCTTCCTCAAGCTGGCCGCCTGAGGCATAGAAAGTCGATGGTTGTTTCGCCCCCCGAATCCCGTTTGCTGGCGCTCGTCCGCGCTGAACTGACCGAACCGGTCCAGCCGATCGTGGCGGAAATGGCGGCGGCGATTGCCGCGCAGCATCCGGGTGCCCGCTCCGTGCTTTTCTATGGCTCGTGCCTCAGGGAGCAACAACTCGACGGGCTGATGCTCGATTTCTACCTGATCGTTGACGACTATCGCACGGCCTATCCCAGGCGCTGGCTAGCCTGGGCCAACCGGCTGATCCCGCCCAATGTCTTTCCCTTTGCCTACAAGGGTATGGCGGCGAAATATGCTGTGCTGAGTGAGGAGGACTGGTTTCGCCTCAATGGGCCTGAAGCCCGCAACGTTTCGGTGTGGGCGCGCTTTGCGCAGCCATCGCGCCTTGTCTGGAGCAGCGATGCGGCGGCCGCAGATCGTGCGATAGCCGCCGTAGCACGCGCTGCGCCTACCCTGTTGGCGGCAGCCGAAGCGGTTCAAGGGGAAACCGTGCTCGATTGGTGGCGTCGGGCCTTTTCGCTGACCTATTCAGTGGAACTGCGCGCCGAACGGGGAGGTCGCGCCGCCTCGGTGGTCGATGCCCAGCCTGATCGATATGAACGTTTCAGTGAGCCAGCCATCGCTGCCATCCCGAGAAACTCAAAGGGTGGCCAATGGCCGCGCCGCCGTATCGAAGGCAAGCTTTTGACCGTCGCCCGCCTCGCAAAGGCGGCCTTCACCTTTTCCGGAGGGATTGATTATCTCGCCTGGAAGATCAACCGCCATGCCGGTACGCAGATTGTGATTACTGACTGGCAACGGCGGCACCCCCTGCTGGCGGCCGTCACCTTGGTGCCCAAATTGTTGCGACAGGGAGCAGTCCGTTGAGTGAAGTCTTTGACATTTGCGTCATTGGCGGCGGGATCAACGGTGCCGGGATTGCCCGCGATGCGCAGGGGCGTGGGGCCAAGGTATTGCTCCTCGAACGCGGCGATCTCGCGCAAGGGACCTCGTCCAACTCTACCAAGCTGATCCATGGCGGGCTGCGCTATCTGGAGCATTATGAGTTCGGTCTGGTGCGTGAGGCGCTGACCGAGCGTGAGCGGCTGTGGGCGATCGCGCCGCACATCATCCATCCGCTGCGTTTCGTCCTGCCCTATCGCAAGGGCTTGCGGCCACGCTGGCTGCTGCGCCTCGGCCTGTTCCTCTATGATCATATTGGCGGTCGCAAGCTGCTGCCGACGACACGCACGGTGGACCTCAGCCGGCATCCGGCCGGCGCGCCGCTGCAAGAGGGGTTTGCCACCGGCTTTGAATATTCGGACGGCTGGGTCGATGATGCGCGGCTGGTCGTGCTCAATGCCCGCGACGCGGCAGACAGGGGCGCCGCGGTTCTGACCCGGACCGAGGTCTTGGCGATGCGCCAGCAGGACGGGCTTTGGCAGATTTCGACCAGCGCGGGCGATTTCAGTGCGCGGGCGATCGTCAACGCCGCCGGCCCATCGGTGCTGCAATTGTTTGACCGCGGGCGGGTGGAATCCAACCACGCGCTGCGGCTGGTGCGTGGTTCGCACATCGTCGTGCCCAAGCTGTTCGACCACCCTTACGCCTATTTCTTCCAGTTGCCCGATGGCCGCATCTTCTTCGCCATTCCCTATGAGCGTGATTATACGCTGATCGGCACGACCGACCGCGACCACCCCGACGCCAGCGTGCTACCGCAAGCGAGCGAAGAGGAGATCGCCTATCTGCTCGACGGGACCAACGGCTATTTCCGGACCCAGCTGACCCGCGCCGACGTTGTCTGGACCTACTCAGGTGTCCGACCGCTGGTCGATGACGGTTCGGGCAAGCCCGAAGCCGCAACGCGGGGGTATACGTTCGAGGTGGATGGCGGGCATGATGGCACACCCGTCATGCTTTCGGTGTTTGGCGGCAAGATCACCACCTATCGCCATCTCGCAAAAGATGCAGTTGATCTGCTGGCTCCGCACGTGGCGGCACTGGCCGGCCGGGACTGGACGGCGACGGCGGCGCTGCCCGGCGGGGATTTTGCCGTCACTGGCCTTGCCGATCAGATCGCGGGTCTGGCCCGCGATTATCCGTTCCTTGAAGCAGCCAGTGCAGACCGCATTGCTCGCGCCTATGGTACACTCGCCCGGCGTTGGCTGGGCGATGCCAGCAGCCTCAACGCGCTTGGCCCGCATTTCGGTGCTGGCCTGACCGGGGCGGAAGTCGATTGGCTGATCGACCATGAATGGGCGCGCAGTGCCGAGGATGTGCTGTGGCGGCGAACGAAGCTGGGGCTCAAGCTTGACAGTGCTGGGTTTGCTGCGCTCGAAAGCCATATCGCCGCGAGGCTCAAGGCACTGACCTGAACGGCAGGCCGCAAACCGGGAGAGGACAGATGACCGATCGCTACATTGTGGTGCTCGACGAAGGGACCACATCGACCCGGGCAATCCTTTACGCGCCGGATGGCACGGTCATCGCCACCAAGGGGCGTGAGCTTGACCAGCATTATCCCGAGCCAGGGCGGGTCGAGCATGATGCGGTACAGATATGGCAGCGCACGCTCGCCTGTGCCCGTGCGGTGATCGAACGCGCAGGCGGTGCGGATCGCATTGCCGCCATTGGCATCACCAACCAGCGTGAAACCGTGGTGGCGTGGGACAGGCGCACCGGCCAGCCCATCCACCGTGCCATCGTCTGGCAGGACCGGCGGACCGCCGACTTTTGCGAGACGTTGCGTGGCGCGGGGCATGAGACCGAGGTGCAGCGGCGCACCGGCCTCCTGCTCGACCCCTATTTTTCGGGCACCAAGATGCGCTGGCTGCTCGACAATGTGCCAGAGGCCAGGGCTTTGGGCGACAATCTGGCGCTGGGCACTATCGAGAGTTGGCTGGTGTGGAATCTGACCAGCGGCGGTGAGGGGCAGGGGGGTGGCCTGCATATCTCCGACGCCAGCAATGCCAGCCGCACCTTGCTGTTCCCGCTGGTCGGCAACGGCTGGGATGCCGGCCTAGCAGACCTGATCGGCGTGCCGCTCTCAGCCTTGCCCGAGGTCACGGATACGCACGGCCAATTTGGTTATACGCATCCTGACCTGTTCGGAGCGGCTATCCCGATTTGTGGTCTGGTCGGCGACCAGCAGTCGGCAACCATTGGCCAGGGATGCCTGTCCCCGGGTGAGACCAAGGCGACGTTCGGCACTGGCGCCTTCATCCTCACGAATATGGGGCAGAATGTTCCGGCCTCTTCCAATCGTCTCCTCGGGACCATCCTGCATCAATCGGGTGGTGAGCGGCATTTTGCGCTGGAAGGATCGGTGTTTGTGGCCGGCAGCCTGATCCAGTGGTTGCGCGACGGGCTCGGACTGCTCCAAAGTTCTGCTGAAAGTGAGCAACTGGCCCGATCGGTGGCCGACAATGGCGGTGTCACGCTGGTTCCGGCCCTGACCGGGCTTGGAGCTCCGCATTGGCGCCCCGACGCACGCGGCAGCATTAGCGGCCTGACGCTGGGCGCGGGCAAGGCGCATATCGTCCGCGCTGCACTCGAATCGATGGCGCACCAGTGCCACGATCTGATGCAGGCTTTCGCTGCCGATGGGGCCGGTTGGGACCGGCTGAGGATTGACGGGGGCATGAGCGCCAACAACTGGATGGCTCAGGATCTTGCCGATGTGCTCAAGCTGCCGGTGGAACGGCCGACAGATGTCGAAACCACCGCCTTGGGTGCGGCGATGTGCGCGGCCGTCGGTGTCGGACTTTACCCCTCGCTGGCCGAGGCGTCAGCATGCATGCGGCCGGAAACAGACGGATTTGCTCCCGCCATGGCTGACGCAGCGCGAGATGTCCGACTGGCCGCGTGGCGTCTTGCCCTCACCAAGGTCATGGCCTGAAAGGAAAAAACAACTCTAGCTCAATTATCAGTTTCACAGCGCAACTGGCCTTTGCTAATGGGCCAGAGGTAACAGTGTAAACATTGTGTGTTGAGCAAGGGGATTCGCATGCGCTTCAGCGGTAAGCCTTTGGCCTGGGCCGCTGTCCCTTTGGCATTATGCCTTGCTGCTTGTGGTGACAGTGACGGGGCACCAGTGGCCGCCCCGCCGCCGATTGATGTGAGGGTCGCTGAAGTGGGCGCCCAGTCCCAACCTGAGCGGATTGATGCCGCCGGCACAGTTGCATTGCGCCGGGAAAGTCCGTTGGGCTTCACCAGTGCAGGGCGGATAACACTGCTGTCGGCCAATGAGGGCGATACGGTCCGGTCAGGGCAATTGCTGGCGGCGCTCGACCCCACAACAACCGCAGCAACGCTGGCTTCGGCAGAGGCCGAACGTGCGCGTGCTGCGCGCGAATATGCCCGGTCTAGCGAATTGTTCGAAAAGGGCTGGGTTGCCCGTCCGCGCGTCGACAGCGCCGAAGCCGCCGTGCGGGTTGCAGAAGCCAATGTTCGATCCGCCCAGTTTCAACTCAGTAACAGCCGTATCGTGGCACCGGGCAGCGGTATCATCATTGCCCGGCTGGCCGAGCCCGGGCAGGTTGTCGCCGCTGGCACGCCGGTCCTGATCCTCGGCGATGCGTCGAGCGGCCATGTGCTGCGACTGGCGGTGCCCGACCGGCAGGCGGTTCGGCTGCGCGTCGGCCAGCCGGCGGAAGTCAGCATTGGCGCATTGGGTGATGAACGCCTGACCGGGCGTGTTCTGGAAATCGCCGGTCGCGCGGATGCTGCCACCGGCACTTTCCTTGTCGAAGTGGCCTTGCCAGCCGATGAGCGCCTGCGGTCCGGCCAGATTGGCACCGCCCGGATCATCGCCGACACGGCTGGTGAACGCAATTTGTCCGTCCCGCCGCAAGCGGTTTTCGCTGCCCGGGCGGGGGAGGCCTTTGTCTATGTTGTCGACAGTGCGCGCAACAGGGTAACGCTGAGACGGGTGACGTTGGCCGAAACCACAGACAACAGCATTCGCCTGACCGGAGGGCTGGAGCCCGGGGAAATGGTCGCAGTGACGGGCATTGACCGACTGAGCGACGGGCAAGCAGTGCGTGTTGTCCGGACTGGCAACAGTGCGCCTGCCGCGCCCGTTGCCGCGACTGCGCGATAACCGGGCGTGGGCAGCATCGTCTCGCTCGCCGTTAAGCGGTGGCAAATCACGCTGGTGGCCGTGTTGATGGTGGTGATGCTCGGCATCTCCTCCTTCCTGTCGATCCCGCGATCGGTTGATCCGCATTTCCCGATCGCGGTCAACGTCGTGACCGTCATCCTGCCCGGTGCGGATGCGCTGGCGATGGAAGAGACGGTCGCAAAGCCGATTGAGGATGTGCTGCAGGGGTTGGACCATGTCCGCGAGATACGTTCAACCTCCAGTGACGGCGCGGCGGTCCTCAGCATTGAATTTGAACATGGCACTGATCCCGAGGCGACACTTGACCGGGTGGTGCGAGAGGTGTCCGGCATTCGGGACCGTTTGCCGCAAGGCATAACCCGCATTGCCTATCGCCGCCCCCGCACTACCGAAGCGGCGGTATTGCAGCTGGCACTTGTCAGCGACGGCGCAAGTTGGCGGCGCATGGTCAAATATGCTGAGGACATGCGCGACCAGTTCAATACGGTCCCGGGCGTTCGCCAGTCAGTCATTGAAGGCGCCGCCCGGCCTGAAGTGCGGGTCGCCATTGATGCTGAACGGTTGGCTCAGGCCCGGATCCCTGCCTCTGCGGTGGCGGCTGCCATTCGTGCGGGTGGCATAGAACTACCTGCTGGCGCGGTGCAGGCCGGCGGGCGTCGCCTCAACATCGACGCAGGTGGTGCCTTCCGATCGCTGGACGCGATACGCGCTGTACCGGTCCGGGCTGGCGATGGCCGCTTGCTGACTGTGGGTGATGTGGCAACCGTCTCCTGGTCCGAATCCGAGCAGTTGCACATCGCGCGTTACAACGGCCAACGCGCCCTGTGGGTCATGGTCCGGCAAAAGGACAATGTCGATGCGGGAACGCTGAAACGGGCACTGGTGGCCGCGGTGGACGATTATAGGGCCGAATTGCCGCCAGACATGAAGCTGGAAGTGGCTTTTGATCAAAGCAATGACATTTCCCGCAAACTGGCATTGCTGGCCCGGGACTTTGTGATCGCGCTGGCGCTTGTGTTGATCACCATCCTGCCACTCGGTTTCAGGCCATCGATCATCGTCATGGTTTCGATCCCGCTGTCGCTGGCTATGGGTATCACCCTGCTCGGCCTGTTCGGTTTCACGCTCAACCAGATCAGCATTTCCGGCTTCATCCTCTCTCTGGGGTTGCTTGTCGATGACAGCATCGTCGTGACGGAGAATATCGAGCGGCATATCCGTGACGGGGAGCCACCTGCCACTGCGGCGATCAGCGGCACCCAGGAAATCATGGCGGCGGTGCTGGGCTCGACCGGTGTGTTGCTGTTCGCCTTTCTGCCACTGGCATTCTTGCCCGAAGCAGGCGGTGATTTTACCCGCAGCCTGCCGATGGCGGTGCTGGTCACGGTTGCCAGTTCACTGATCGTTTCGCTGACGGTTATTCCTTTCGCCGCTTCGCGCCTGCTCAAACCGGAAAAGCATGGCGGCAACCGCTTGTTGCAGGCGCTGACCAACGGGATAGAGCGGTTTTATGCCCCGATCCTGCACCGCGCCCTGGATGCGCCGCGCCGCTGGTTTTGGGGTGCGATGATCCTGTGCTTTGGGGCTTTTGCCATTGTCCCGGTGGTGGGTTTCAGCCTTTTCCCCAAGGCGGACACGCCTTATTTCCTTGCGCGGGTAGAGACACCCGAAGGCAGCAGTATCGCCCAGACTGATGCCGCGGTGCGACAGGTCGCCGCCATCATCCGCCAGGAAGAACAGGCCATCAACATCATGGAGAATGTTGGCCGTGGCAATCCGCAAATCTATTACAACATTCTCCCGCGGGAGGAGCGCGCGCGCTATGGCGACGTGTTTGTCACGTTGGACGAATGGGACCCGCGGTCCAGCCCACAGATGATTGCCCGTCTGCGTGAACGCTTTGCCACGCTGGCGGATGCGCGGGTGACCATCGCCGAATTCCAGAACGGCCCCCCGCTTGAGGCCAGTGTCGCCATTCGTTTGTCGGGCCCGGATTTTGCGACTTTGCAGCGTCTGGCGCGCGAGATTGAAGGGGAAATGCACAAGGTCGAGGGCCTGCGGGACATTGAAAACCCTGTCGCCTTTGACCGCATGGACCTCAATCTGGGTATTGATGATGCCAAGGCCAGCCTGTTGGGCGTGGCGCCGGGCGAGGCGCGGCGGTCGCTGAGGCTGGCCATATCGGGTGAGCAGGCCAGCCAGCTGCGTGACAATGAAGGCGACAGCTGGCCGGTGACCGTGCGTCTGCCGATGACCACCAACCAGCCTGTTTCGGCCCTTGAACGTGTTTATGTGCCTACGTTGCAAGGCGGCGCGGTGCCACTGGCACAAATTGCCTCTCCGCAATTGATCAGCGTGCCGCCCCAGATCACGCGCTACAAGTTGCAACGTACCGTCACGCTGACCGCCTTTACAGAGCCCGGTGTCCTGCCGTCCCGGGCGACCGAAGCGGTTGTGCAACGGATCGAGGCGCTCAGCATGCCTGCGGGGTATCGCTACTCGCTGGGCGGCGAGGCCGAGGCCGCGGCGCGCAACAATGCCGGCCTGGGTCCGGTGATCCTTGTCGCGCTGCTTGGCATCTTTGCGGTGCTGGTGCTTGAGTTCGGCCGTTTCAAGGAAACCATTGTCGTGGCCGGGGTCATCCCCTTAGGGACATTTGGCGGCCTGGTTGCTCTCTTGCTGACCGGCTATTCGCTCAGCTTCTTTGCGATCATCGGCTTCATCGCCCTGATTGGCATCGAGATCAAAAATTCGATTCTGCTGGTCGATTTCACCACCCAGTTGCGATCCCGTGGCATGGGGTTGCGTGAAGCGATTGAACGGGCAGGGCAATTGCGTTTTCTGCCTGTCCTGCTGACATCCGTTACAGCGGTTGGCGGCTTGCTGCCATTGGCCCTTTCGGGCTCTTCACTCTACGCGCCTTTGGCTTGGGTTATCATCGGTGGTCTGGTCAGCTCTACCGTGCTGAGCCGGGTGATTACGCCAGTGATGTATTTGCTTGCGGTTCGTAACGAAGAAAAAGCCGTGAAGGCAAAAGCTTAGTCAATTGACAGGGCTTTGAGAGTCGTCAGGCGCCGGTTGTTTTGACCAAGGCGGGTGACAACTTCGGTTGCGCCGCTGGACGGATTCTGCAAACGATGGTCTGACCCAACAATCAAGGCTTGCTGATGTCTCCCTCCAAGGCCGAAACACGCCGACCGGCCCGTCTCGTCGACCGCATTGTCCATACACTTGGGCCTTGGGGCATGTTCCTGAAAGGCTTTGTGAAACATCCGGTGATGGTGGGGTCGATCATCCCCTCGTCCGACACGCTGATCAACCACATGCTCTCGAAGGTGGATTGGGACAAGGTTGACCTGTTCGTTGAATATGGCCCGGGAGTCGGCACCTTCTGCCGGCCGGTGCTCGAACGGCTGAGGGGCGACGCCGCGCTGATCGCCATCGATACCAACCCCGATTTCATCGACTATCTCAAGCGCGATATTGCCGACAGCCGCTTCCATCCGGTGCTCGGCTCCGCCGCGGATGTCGAAGCCATCATCCGGGCGCATGGGTTTGACCATGCCGATCAGATACTGTCCGGCCTGCCCTTTTCCACTCTCCCTCCGGGGGTGGGCCCTGCCATTGCCGCGGCAACGCACCGGGCTCTGCGGCCAGGTGGCACCTTCCTTGTCTATCAGTTCCGCAAACGTGCGCGTGATTTCCTCGAACCCCATTTCGGCCAGATCGATGATGGCTTTGAATGGTGGAATGCACCGCCCTGTTACCTGTTCTGGGCGACGCGTACGGGGAGTGACTCAGAGGATCAGGCCTGATCCTCCTCGCCGCTGTCCAGGCTCGGGTCTTCGTCCAGACCAAAGTTCAGGCGGCGGGTCACACTATAGTCGATCACTCCGACGATCAGCCAGGCGAGGGACCAGCGCAACCAGTTGAGCCAGCCCTCGCGGCGACGATGGGCCTGATAGGTAATGAGGCTGCCATGGTGGGTCTGGGCCTCGATCAGGGCACGGCAGCGGTCGGCGAAAGCAGAATCCTCCACCCGAAGCATCAGCTCCATGTTGACGAACAGGCTGCGCATATCGAGATTTGCGGATCCGATCAGCACGACATCGTCAATCACAAGCAATTTGTTGTGCAGGCGATTGCGTTCAAATTCGTGAATGCGCACGCCCCGTTTGAGCAGATAGCGGTAGGACAGCCGCGCTGCACCGACAGTGGCGGCATTGTCGCTGTGCGCGGCAAGCATCAGTTCGGCGCGGCCGCCCCGGCGGACTATGCGCGCCAGCCGTCGCAACATGCCTGCATTGGGAGAGAAATAGGCCATGCTCATAGTCAGCAAGCGGGCGGAAGCCAGCAGGCGGCGCAGTTCGCTTGTCCAGGGGGAGGGCAGAGGCGTTGGCCCGCCCACCAACCAGCGCAGCTTGCCCTCGCCGGGCACACCTGTCCTGACCAGTCGGCGCAGCGCGGCGAAACGCGGTCGATCCCGATCCATCCATTGGGACAGGGAATCAAACCATTTGGTGATGGCCGGGACCTGCGGCCCGGAAATCACCAAGCCGAGGTCCTGCCAACCATTCGGGTCGCCCGCCGGAGCAAAATAGCTGTCGGCAATGTTGAACCCCCCGGTCATCACGCTGGAACCGTCAATGATCACCAATTTCTGGTGGTTGCGGATCAGATAGCGCGGAGTCCAGCGCGTGCCGAACCAGCGGACACGTCCGCCTGCTGAACGCAGATCTTCAAAGAAATCGTCACTGAGTCGTGCTGAACCAAAGCTGTCCAGCAGCATGTCGATGCTGACACCACGCCGGGCCGCTGCCGTCATTGCATCGCGCACCGCCTTGCCGCTGTCATCGGCGTCGAAAATGTAAAAGATCATGCGGATAGTGGACTGTGCCGCCGCAATCATGGACAGCAGCCTGATCAGTCTGGCCGGGCCGTCCGGGATGACGCTGATCGGATGACCATCCACCAATGTGTCGAACCCATCCCGCAGCAGGTCCGATGCCGGGCGATCCGTGGTCTGGCTGGGGTCCTTGGGGTGGTCGGTCATCAGATGGATCGATAGGCGCTTGTCGCCAACTGGCCAAGCGGCATGGCCGTCGCCAAGCCTTTTCATTGACTCAGGGGATCATCCGCCTTATGTGCCCGGCTTTCCCGCATTGTCGGTTTTCATCAGTTTCAAGGAGCCGTCCGCATGGCGCGCGTCACCGTCGAAGATTGCGTTGACAAGATTCCCAACCGTTTTGACCTTGTCCTGCTCGCTGCCCAGCGCGCGCGGGAAATTTCGGGTGGCGCGGAACTGACCGTCGATCGTGACCGCGACAAGAATCCGGTTGTTGCCCTGCGCGAAATTGCTGATGAGACCATCCGTCCGGCAGATATCGAAGCGGCGTTGATCGGCGGCAACCAGAAGGTTCAGGTTGACGAAGATGAGACGCCTGACGAAATCGGCTCGATCATGCGTTCTGCCGAGGCGCTGCGGCTTACCGCCGCCGCGCCGCCGCGGCCCACTGCCGGCATGGGCGATTATGACGGCTGACGCCGGATCAGTTGATTGCTTTGATCGTGAGATGCCGGATGGCGCCGTTTTCCAGAAACGGCGCCATCAGTGTTTCAAGCCGTGGCGCGCGGTCCGAACCTGTGGCCATCTGAAAAAAGCTGTTGGCTAGCACATCGGCGAATTGCACACCCGCTGATCGGCGGCTGTCGGCCAGGCTGGCCTTGCCCCATTGCCCGAGTGCCCGCTGCACATCATCGCGCACCATGCTGTTCAATCGGGCATCGTAGCGACCATCGTCTATCACCAGTTCGACGCACCCGCCTGTTTCCGGCAACCATGCATCGACGACATGCTCCAAAAGATGGGCGTAGATGGCAAGATCACTCGGTGGCTTGCCGGAAGCGGCAGCAGCGGCGAGGTCGCGAGTGAGCGCCTGAACCACGATAGTGCGCGCACCGGTCCGGGCCAGCAATTCGATGACAAAGGCGCGTTCGGCCATGGTGATGCGACTGCCTTTCAGCTCGCCCCTCAGCCCGATCACGTCGCGGATGCGTGTCAGCAGTTCATCCGCCATTGTTCCAGGCAGAGATATGGCCGCCACCACGATGACGCCGGCCCCCACACCGCCTGATTCATCGCAGTAAATGGTCAAGTGCAGCCCCCGCCCCGCACGACGCCGTCAGGCACCTTGCGGGTGGGCATCGCCAAAGGGCTTGGAGCGGCGGCGGACCTTGGGCACCGAACCGGCATGGCCGTCAACCGGACGAACATCGGTCGGAATGCCATCGGCGTCCCGGTCAATGCCTTCACCCGCCGCAATCCGCTTCACTTCTTCACCGGACAATGTCTCGAATTCCAGCAAGGCGCCTGCGACGGCGTGCAGCTGGTCGATATGCTGGCTCAGCACATGCTTGGCCCGGTCATAGCCGCCATCGACGATACGGCGTATTTCCTTGTCGATCTTTTTGGCCGTTTCGTCGGACATGTGAACGCGTTGCGACTGCGAATAGCCCAGGAAGGTTTCACCCTGCGGCTCCTCATATTGCAGTGGGCCGAGTTCGTCGGACATGCCCCACTGGGTCACCATGTCGCGGGCGAGATGGGTGGCATATTGGATGTCGCCGCTGGCGCCAGAAGAGACTTTGTCATAGCCGAAGATCAGTTCCTCGGCGACGCGGCCGCCCATGGACACAGCGAGGTTGGCGTGCATCTTGTCGCGGTGATAGCTGTAGCTGTCGCGTTCCGGCAGGCGCATGACCATTCCCAATGCGCGACCGCGCGGGATGATGGTTGCCTTGTGGATCGGATCGGACGCGGCTTCATGGATAGCGACAACGGCATGGCCAGCCTCATGATAAGCGGTCATGCGCTTTTCGTCCTCGGTCATGACCATTGAGCGGCGCTCGGTGCCCATCATCACCTTGTCCTTGGCATCCTCAAACTCCTTCATCGCCACCAATCGCTTGCCGCGACGGGCCGCGAGCAGCGCCGCCTCGTTGGTCAGGTTGGCGAGGTCGGCGCCCGAGAAGCCCGGGGTGCCGCGCGCGATAACGCGCAGGTCCACGTCGGGTGCCAGCGGCTTGTTGCGTGTGTGCACGCCAAGGATCTTGATGCGGCCTTCGATGTCCGGACGGGGAACAACGACCTGGCGGTCGAAACGGCCCGGGCGGAGCAACGCGGGATCAAGCACATCGGGGCGGTTGGTCGCGGCGATGATGATGATGCCTTCGTTGGCCTCAAAGCCATCCATTTCGACCAGCAGCTGGTTGAGCGTTTGTTCGCGCTCGTCATTCCCGTTGCCGAGGCCTGCTCCGCGATGGCGACCGACAGCGTCGATTTCGTCGATGAAGACGATGCAGGGCGCGCTCTTTTTCGCCTGTTCAAACATGTCGCGGACGCGGCTGGCGCCGACGCCGACGAACATTTCAACAAAATCCGAGCCGGAGATGGTAAAGAAGGGCACGCCCGCCTCACCTGCGATGGCACGGGCGAGCAGGGTTTTGCCAGTGCCCGGTGAACCGACCAGCAGTGCGCCCTTGGGAATGGCACCGCCCAAACGGCTGAACTTGGTCGGGTCCTTGAGGAACTCGACGATTTCCTGCAGTTCCTCGCGCGCTTCCTCGATGCCGGCGACATCGTCAAAGGTCACGCGGCCCTGACGCTCCGTCAGCAGCTTGGCCTTGGACTTGCCGAAACCCATGGCTCCGCCGCCATTGTTCTTTTGCACCTGACGAAAGATGAAAAAGCCGAGACCGATCAGCAGCAGGAAGGGCAGGATGTTCATCAGCAGAACAATCCACAAATTCCCCTGATCGATCGGGCGCCCATCAAATTCGACATTCTTTTCGGTGAGCAGCTTGGTCAGTTCGGGGTCGCGGATCGGGTTGGTGGAGAAAGGCTCGCCATTGTTCAGCGTCCCTGAAATCGCGGTGTCGCTGATCTGGACACTCTTGACCTTGCCTTCTGCAACCGCGCTCTTGAACTCCGAATAGGCCATGGACTTGCCTGTGGCCGAACCGCCGCCGATGACCTGGGCGACAAGCAGCATGGCGAGGATGATGGCTGACCAGATCAGCAGGCTCTTCATCCACGGGTTGCCCTGCGGCGGTTGCTTGTCGTCACCCACTTTATGTCACTCCGCTAAACTTCTGCCTGCAAGATAGGATGGCAGGGCACTGGCAACAAGGCCCGATGCGTCTTCGATCACTCAACTGACTGCTGGCGTACAGGCGGTGCTGGCTGGATCAGCCACAGATCGCCATTGTGCCTGTCGGCCTTGATCAGCAACGTTCCCAGCATTGCCTGCTCACCTCTTGCCAAAGCCTGAATAGTGGCGGTGATTTGCCGACCCCGGGGCGCGAAATTTTGGCCAGCGGCCTGTCGCAGTGCCCGCAACAAAAGCCGGCGCAAAAGCTCTTCCGGGATGTCGCTGCTATCCAGCAGCCACTGGTTGCCATGCCGCTCAAGGCGTTGTCTGGCCAGTTGGTCTGTCGCCCAGTCGAGCGCCCTGTCTGCTGCCGCCATATTGTTGGCCATGGCATTGGCTGCGACGGGATCAATCAGGGTACAGGATTGCACCAGTGGCCTGATTCTGGCCCGGTCAAAGCGCGCATCACGGTTGGACGGGTCGTCAACAGGGGTGATGGCCTGCTCCTTGAGTAGTGCCTCCAGATCAGCCCGCCGCCAGTTCAGCAGCGGTCGCAGCAGATGGTCCTGTCGTCCGCGGATGCCGGCCATGCCGCCTACCCCGCTCGACCGGTTGACCCGCATGACCAGGGTTTCGAGCTGGTCATCGCCATGATGCGCGGTCATGACCCAATCGAGCTTCTGCTCTGTCCGCCAGAGGTCGAGCAATGCGTAGCGCGCCGATCGTGCTGCAGACTGAAGATTGCCGGTGATCGGCATTGATGGTTCCAGCGTTGCATGGGGAATGGACCGCTCGCGGCAAAGGTGCGAGACAAAACGGGCTTCGGCAGCGCTGGCTTGCCTGAGACGATGATCAACGGTGGCAGCGGCTACCCGGCCCGGAAATGCAGCCTGGCTCAGCAACAACAGGGCCAGGCTGTCTGCTCCGCCGGACACGGCAATACCAAAGCGGCCGCTATCCGCGGCTTCTTGGCCGGCCAGTGCAGCCACTGCCTGCTGCAGGCGAGCGGCGCCTTTCTCCAGATCAGCTGTCGCAGCCAGCCGTGCCTCGTGCGGTTGCAACCCGGGCGCGCAGATCAGCCGAAGCCGTCGATCCGTACACGCGGTTGAATTCGTTGAAGGTCTGGCAGGCATCGCTGCGCCGATTGAGCTGAATCAGCGCCATGCCCATGAAATAGACACTGTCGGGCGCCCGTTCGCCACGCGGGCGCGTCCGATAATTGTCGTAAAAGGCGCGGACGGCCTGTGTTGGCTGATTATTGTCAAGGAACGCCCGGCCCAGGAGATTGCCGGCATAGCTGGCCCGCCTGTGCGTGCCATGATCGTCAACTACCTTTTGCAACTGTGCCTGCGCTTCCGGGTAAAGGCGTGCCTCCCAAAGCCGATAGCCATAGATATAGGCGTCTTCGGCTGCGTTGCCGGTCGACGGTACTTCTATCGCGGCGACGCGTGCACGCCGTTCAGCGGTATTGGCTGCCGCGGTGGCGGTTGTCGTCGCACTGTTGGTCGAGCGCGTTGCCGCGGGGTTCGCAGCAGGTGCCGCCGCAGGTCGCGCTGGGGTGGAGGCAGGCGGTGTAGCGGGGCGTGGAGCGGTTGGGGTCGGTGCAGCCACTGAATTGGTGGCGCCTACGGATGGGGTCGGGGCAACGACTGCTGCCACTGTCGCATTGTTGCTTGTGCCGGCCGTACCGCCAGCAGCGCCCGCTTCGACCCGGTCGATCCTGCCAGACAATTCGGTCCGAAGGCGGGCAATGGCTGCTTCCATTTCGCGTTGGCGAAAACCGGTTTGTTCGACCTGTTCGGTCAATCTGGCCAATTGCCCTTCAATGGCATCAACCCGAGCCGTCAGTTCAGCAACCGGAGTGGCGCCATTGATCCCGGTTGGCGCAGCCGCGCTATCGGCAGGCTGCACTTCAGGCTGGAACAGACCGTCCTGTGCGCCGGGGAAAACGCGACGCTGGACCGCCCGCAATTCACGCTCGATCCGTTCAACCCGTCGGGAAATATCGGGCGAGGTTGTGCCATCCTGTGCGACGGCAGGTTGCATCGGTATGGCGACCATGGCGGCCGCGCTGGCCAGCAGCACAAGGCGTTTCATCATCTTTTGGTCCCCCATGTCTTCCATCCGATCACACATATAGTCACCTTGGCCGGGCCAACATGTCTTGTCGCTTTACGGTTGTCGTGCCGCCGCAGTCGGCTGCGGAGTCGCGGGCGGCTGCATCCCGCTGCTCGCTGCGACCGGCGGGGAAGCGGCAATGCGTGCCAGTGATGCACCATCCAGTCCAACCTCGCTGACGATCTCGTCATCAGCGGCCAGTTGCGGCAGTGTGCGTTCGCCGACCCGGATCCTCAGTGATTGGGGCCGCCCGGTCCGAAGGAACAGGCTGCGCTGTTCCGGTTTGACAGTGTAAAATTCGCCAGCGTCCAGGGTCAGGTCAAACTGGCTGCGTCCTTCGGCATTCTCAAGGCTGAACCAGACCGGCCCGCTAGCGACGATGCGGACGATTTCGGTGTCGGCAAAGGCCGCCGGTGCCGCGTTGGCAGGCTGCTCGGGCCGAGTGGCCGATTCTGTCACGGTTGCGTTTGTCGCCTGTTCGCCACCGTTGCCGGTGGGCATGTCCGGCGTCATGACCATGCTGCGCCAGCCAATATAGCCTGCCGCGAGCAGCACAGCGATACCGCCTGCCGCCCAGGCGAGACGAGACGGCGGTATGCGGCTGGAATCGGCTGGTTCATAGGTGTCCGTGGCGGCCACCAAACCAACGCTGTTTTGCTGTTGCTGGGCCCGAACAGCATCGGCGACTTCGGCTTCATCCAGGCCGACGGCGCGGGCAAATGTCCTCGCAAATCCGATGGCATAGGGACCACGTGGCAGTTCATCCACCGCATTGCGTTCGAGAGCATCGAGCAGGCGCGATGGCACCCTGGTGCTTGCGGAAATGTCAGCCAGCGATTTGCCGGATGCCTCTCGCGCAGCCCTCAGTCTGGTGCCAACATCTTCCTGCTCGGAATTCATAGCCTGCGCGACCTCGTCTTGGTTATTCATGGACCCCATATCCCCGGTTATAACCCAGTGTCTTGTTCGACGTCATAGCGTCACTGGACGTGACTGAAAACCGTTCGAGACTGGCATTTCGACCGGTCAAATGCCCAGATCAACGCCATTGGCCTCGCCCCAACCGGTCAATTGGCCGCGCGCGTCCTGTGCGCCCATCCTGATCAGGTCAGCTACCACCGGGGTCAGATCCCGCGTGTCGATGCTGCGGATCATCGCCTTGACTGGTCCCACGCCTGCGGGGGTGATCGAAAGGCGGCGCAATCCCATGCCAATCAGCGCCATGGCCTCAAGTGGTCGTCCGCCCATTTCACCACAAACACCAACCGACACCTTCGTGCCGTCGCACTGGGCGATGATCCGCGACAGGAACCGCAGCACCGCTGGCGAGAGCCAGTCATAGCGTTCGGCGAGCCGGGGATCAGCTCGATCGGCGGCAAACAGGAATTGCGTCAGGTCATTGGTACCAATCGACAGGAAATCCAGATGTGGCAACAATATGTCCAGCATCTCGGCGAGAGCCGGCACCTCCAGCATGACGCCGTAGCGAATGGCGTTGGGCAGCTTTTTCCCCCGGTCGGCCAGCCATTTGCGCTGTTGCACGAAAATGTTTCGTGCGGCCTCATATTCCCAGGGCTCCGCGACCAGCGGGAACATGACGTTGAGGGTGCGTCCAGCGGCAGCTTCGAGCAGGGCCCGAGCCTGAGCCTTCATCAGGCCGTCACGGTCGAGTGCCAGGCGCAAGGCGCGCCAGCCCATCGCCGGATTTTCCTCTTGCTCGGCATGCGCGCGCATGTAAGGCAATGATTTGTCGCCACCGATATCGACGGTACGAAAGACCACCGGCCGGTTGCCAGCGGCGTCCAATACGTCGCGATAGAGGCGCTGCTGCCGTTCGCGCTGCGGCATGGTCGCCGACACCAGGAACTGGAATTCGGTGCGGAACAGACCGATGCCATCGGCCCCGGTGAGGTCGAGCGCCTGCACATCTTCCCTCAGGCCGGCATTGATCATCAACTCGATGCGCACGCCGTCCTTGGTCACTGCATCCATGTCGCGCAGGCTGGCAAAGCGTTCGCGCCGCTTTTGGGTCAGGGTGAGTTGGGTGGTGAACGCTTCCTGTGTCGCTGCGTTCGGACGGATGTGGACCAGCCCGCGCCCGACATCGAGCAACAGTGCGTCGCCCTCGCTGGCGAGTTGCCGAATATCGCGCACCCGGCCAAGCACAGGAATACCCATCGCCCGCGCAACAATAATGACATGCGCAGTCAGCGATCCTTCCTCAAGGATCACGCCCTTGAGCCGCCGACGGTCATATTCCAGCAGTTCGGCCGGACCGAGATTGCGGGCAATCAGGATTGAATCTTGGCGCAGGCCCATCTGGGCGGCCGTGCCCATCTGGCCGGAGACGATGCGGATCAGCCGGTTCGACAGATCCTCAAGGTCATGCATCCGGTCACGCAGCAGAGGATCGTCAATCTGCCGCATGCGCATCCGCGTGCGTTGCTGCACCCGCTCGATCGCTGCTTCGGCAGTCAGGCCGCTGTCAATGGCTTCGTTGATCCGCCGAGACCAGCCTTCGTCATATGCGAACATCTTGTAGGTTTCGAGCACCTCGTCATGCTCACCGCCGCCACCGAACTCGGCCTGGCTGGCCATGCGGTCAATCTGTTCGCGCATCTTGGTGAAGGCGGAATAGACACGAGCCCGCTCGACCTCGATGTCGTCGGCCACCGTATGTTCGATGACCACGCGCGGCTGGTGGAATACCGCCACGCCCTTGGCCATGCCATCCACCAGTTTCAGGCCAGTCAGGCTCTGTGCGGACACATCGGTGGCGGTGCCACTGCTGCTATGCTCGTCGATCAGATTGGCGTTGGCGATCAGTTCGGAAAGCACCAGAGCGACAGTCTGGAGTGCCTCAATCTCAATCTCTTCATATCCGCGCGACGCTGCATGCTGAACGCAGAGCACGCCTACCGCCCGTTCGCGCCGGATGATCGGCACTCCCGCAAAGCTGCGAAACTGCTCTTCGCCGGTTTCCGGCTTGTAGGCATAGTCAGGATGCGCTGCCGCTTCGGCCAGATTCAGCGTTTCGATATGGGCGGCGATGGTGCCGACGAGACCTTCGCCCATTGCCAATTTGGTGACGTGCACGGCCGACTGGTTGAGGCCGCGGGTAGCATAAAGTTCAAGGACCCCCTGCCTAAGCAGATAGATGGAGCACACCTCACTATCCAGCGCCTCACCGATCAGTTGAACGGTGCGGTTGAGCTTCGCTTGTGCTCCCGTGTCAGCGGCAATCACATCGTGCAGGCGGCGCAGTATTTCTCTTGCGGCCTGTGCGGCTGAGGAAGGAGGCAGGGGGGCTGTCATGTTCCCTCGACGCTAGCAGAACATCTGCGGGACCGCCACACGGCTTATCGATCCTGGCTGGCGGTCCGGCGCGCGCCGTCGGGGACTCAACTGCCGCCAGGCGCCACACTGGTTGACGGCATGGGGGCAACCGCAGACGGAGCGACGGCGGCCGGTGCAATCGTTGAGGGCGTTTGCGGATTCATCGACCGCCAGATGGCATAATCGGCCCGATAGCGGTCATAAGCGGCATAGAAATCAACAAATGGCTGATCAACCGCTGCCAGCTGAGTCTGGGCAAAGGGCAGGATTCCCGCTGTGGGTTCATTGGCGGCCAGCCCGGCAATGGCAAAGGCCCGCTCGCAAAAACTGCGCAGGACCGGCGGCTGAGCGAAATAATTGTACAGTCGTGTAGAAAGGCTGTCCCGAAGGGCAATGCCATTGGTCCCATTGCGACGACCCAAGTCAGCGATAACCCACCGTTCGGCCCGACTGATGGCCGTCCGATTGGTGGTCAGGAATCGCGAGTAATTTGCCACCAGTATCGCTTCGTCCGGGCCGCGACAGTTGAGAGCGGCAACATTGAGCGCGATGCGGAATTGCCACAGCGCCTGTTCGGGGCTGAGATCGACATTGGGTGTCATCCGTCTGCCGTTCACATCGGTGATCGGGATGATCAGATTGGGAGCCGCGCTGTTCGGCGGCACGGGCATCGGCATCGGAGCGGGGGCAGGCGCCGGCGCAGGTGCAGGCGGCGGCGGCGGCGGTGGGGGCGGCGGCGGTGCAGCACAGGCTGCTAGTGCCAGCAACAACGCAACGCCTGTCGTCCGTTTGAAGCCAAGCCCACGCATTCGATCACTCCCCATCATCATTCCTGTCCGGTCAGGACTTTGCCGTTCATGGTCCGGGCGCTTCCATGCCAATTTGGTTTGGCGCTTGCAACGCGTTTGCACGTCATGACGTCAAAGCGCACGCGCTTTGCGCCGCATGGATTGCTCTGGTCAATATTGCCGAAGGGGACATGGCCTTCAGAGCAAGCTGATCAGCCGGCGAGAGCTGCCTCCGCCTCGCTCGCCAGTTCAGCGATGATGTCTGCGACTGGCTCTTCCCTAGACACCATGCCGACTGATTGGCCAGCCATGACCGATCCATTGTCCACATCACCGTCAATCACCGCCCGTCGCAGCGCCCCGGCCCAGAACTTCTCGATCTCAATCTGTGCCTCGGCCATGTCCAACTGACCGTCGTCGAGCATCTGTGCCACTTCTCGCTGCTTGGCGGTAAAGGCTTCTGTCCCGGCATTTTTGAGCGCGCGTACCGGGATAACGGGCAGACGCGGGTCAATCTGCACGCTGGCCACGGCATCGCGAGCAGACGCGCGGAGAAAGGCCTTCTTGAAGGCGGGGTGGGCAATGCACTCGGTCGCACAGACAAAACGGGTGCCGAGCTGGACGCCTGCAGCGCCCATGTCCAGCCATGCGGCGATCGCTTCGCCCCGGCCAATCCCGCCAGCGACGAAAATCGGCACGTCGGCGGCGAGGTGCGGCAATATTTCCTGCGCCAGCACACTGGTCGATACCGGGCCAATGTGGCCGCCAGCCTCCATCCCTTCGATCACCAAAGCATCAACGCCCGAACGGACCAGCTTCTTGCCCATGGCCAGCGTTGGCGCGAAACAGATGACCTTGGCGCCTATATCCTTGATTGCTTCGATGCTGCCCTTGGGCGGAAGGCCGCCCGCCAGCACGACATGGCTAACGCCATGCTTGCCGCACACAGCAATCAGTTCAAACAAGTCGGGGTGCATGGTGATCAGGTTGACGCCAAACGGCCTGGCGGTCATCGCTTTGGTCGCCGCAATTTCCGCGTCGAGCAGATCGACCGGCATCGCACCTGCCGCAATCACGCCAAATCCCCCGGCGTTGCTGATAGCCGAGACGAGATTGCGTTCGGAAACCCAGCTCATCGCCCCGCCGAGAATGGCAAGGTCGCTGCCCAGCAATTCGGTACCGCGCGCCATTGCGGCGGACAGGTGCGGATAAGCCATCATGTCATCCCCCCTAATCTCGGTCACGCCGCGTCTTTCGCGTCCAGCCCATAAGCGCTGTGCAGTACGCGGACAGCGAGTTCCGTATAGTCATCCTCGATCAGTACGCTGACCTTGATCTCGCTGGTCGAAATCGCCTGGATGTTGATGCCCCGGTCGGCCAGTGCCTTGAACATGGTCGCGGCCACCCCGGCGTGGCTTTTCATGCCGACGCCGACCACGGAAATCTTGGCAACCTTACTGTCACAGATCAGCCGGTAATAGCCGATCTGCTCCTTGCGTTCCTCCAGCAGGGCCTGCGTGCGCGCCAAATCGGCGGCGGGGACGGTAAAGGTGACGTCGGTCTCACCCTTGTCCTTGGCGATATTCTGGATGATCATGTCAACGTTGATGTTGGCATCGGCGAGCGGACCAAAAATGGTCGCCACTGCACCCGGCCGGTCGGCGATGCGGGTCAGCGTCACCTTCGCTTCATTCTTGTCGGCGGCAATGCCGGTGATCAGCTGGCGTTCCATATCAAGTCCTTCAAGTTCCTCGTCGGAAACAATCATCGTGCCGGGGATGGTGTCGGCTGCCGGCGCATCGTCGTCAATGAAGGATGACAACACCTGCACCCGGACATTTTCTTTCATGGCCAGGCTGACCGATCGCGTTTGCAATACCTTGGAACCAACCGAAGCCAGCTCCAGCATTTCCTCATAGGTGACGGCCTTGAGCTTTTGCGCCTTCGAAACGATGCGCGGGTCGGTCGTATAGACACCGTCGACATCGGTGTAGATGTCACAACGATCAGCCCCGATTGCAGCAGCGACCGCAACCGCGCTCGTGTCCGAACCGCCGCGACCCAAGGTGGTGACGCGATTATCCTCGGTCAGCCCCTGAAATCCCGGGATCACGGCAATTTCGCCAGCCTGCATCGAGGCGATCAGCGCGTCGCTGTCGATCGAATCGATTCGCGCCTTGGCATGGGCATCGTCCGTGCGGACCGGCAGCTGCCAGCCCAGCCAGCTGCGCGCTTTGCTGCCCAGCGCCTGCAAATGCATGGCGAGCAGGCCGGACGTCACCTGCTCGCCGGCGGCAACGACGACATCATATTCCGCCGGATCATGCAGCGGATCAGCCTCGCGGCAAAAATTGACCAGCCGGTCGGTTTCGCCTGCCATGGCGGAGACGACGACGGCCACTTCATGCCCCGCGGCCTGTTGCCCCTGGACGATGCGAGCGACGCGGCGGATACGCTCTGTGCCCGCCATCGATGTGCCGCCGAATTTCATTACGATCCGTGCCA
This sequence comes from Sphingomonas lacunae, assembly GCF_012979535.1. Lineage (NCBI taxonomy): Bacteria > Pseudomonadati > Pseudomonadota > Alphaproteobacteria > Sphingomonadales > Sphingomonadaceae > Sphingomonas > Sphingomonas lacunae. Next base: position 205,110 of record NZ_CP053015.1, on the reverse strand, counting down.
TGCGGTCCGGTTTCCCCTGAAACTTTTCGCGGTTTTCCGCGCTGCGGCCTGTTAGGCAAGGGGGGGCGCTATGGCAAGGGGAGAGGGGTGGTGCTATTTCTCCGCGCATAGCTATGCCATGGAATCAGCCACAATGAGCACGACCGCCACCATCCGCCCGGACGAAGCCGCCCATTTCGGCCAACTGGCCGCTGACTGGTGGGACCCGAACGGTTCATCGGCGATGCTGCATCGATTGAACCCGGCCAGGCTCGGTTATGTGCGCTCAGCCATTGACAAGCATTGGTCGACTGATGGTGCCAGCTTGCGTCCACTTTCGGGCAAGCGCGCACTGGATGTCGGCTGCGGGGCCGGCCTGCTCGCCGAACCGCTGGCGCGACTGGGCGCAGCGGTCACCGGCGTTGACGCAGCCGCAGAGAATGTCGCCGTTGCTGCTGCCCACGCTGCCGGTCAACGGCTCGTCATTGACTATCGCCATGGAGACATAGCGGACACGGCCTTTGCCGAACCGATTGGCCTTTTTGATCTTGTCACCTCGATGGAGGTAATCGAGCATGTTGCCGATCCGCGCACCTTTCTCGCCGCCCTCGTCGCGCGGATGGCTGACGGCGGGCTGTTGATCCTGTCGACCCCCAATCGCACCGCCGCCAGCAAGCTTTTGCTGGTTGAGGGTGCTGAGGCATTGGGCGCGGTACCAAAGGGGACGCACGACTGGTCGCGTTTTCTGACGCCCGAGGAATTGACCGCTCTTGCGGAAGACTGTGGCTTGCGCGTCGTGGACATCACCGGCCTGAGCGTCGACCTTGCGACCCGTGGTTTCAAGGCCGGCGGGTCAACCGCGCTCAACTATCTGGTGACCCTGATCCGCGCCTGAGCCGGTTGTCCTGCCTGCCCGATCTCAGAAGTTGACATCGCCATAATGAGGCGGTGGCAGCAGCGGTCCCATCCGTTCATCAAGCAGGGGGCGGAAGCTCGGGCGGCTCTTCATTGCTGCATACCAGTCGTGCACCCCGTCATGCCCCGCCCAGTCGATGCCGCCCAGATAATCCGCCACGGAAATATGAGCCGCAGCGGCCAGGTCGGCCATGGTGATGGTGGTACCGGTCAGCCACCGGTGATGGTCGAGCAGTGAGCCGATCATCTCCATATGCTCGTTGGCTGCCCGCATCGCGTGGCGCAGCATCGTCGCGTCGGGCGTCTGCCGGTAGAACAGCCGCTTGATCATCTTTTCCTGGAGCAGCGGTGCGCCGACTTCGGCATAGAATTTGCTGTCGAACCAGGCGACCAACCTGCGGATTTCGGCGCGAACCGTCGCACTGCCGGCAAACAGTGGTTTGGCGGGCTCGGTCTCCTCGAAATATTCGCAGATGGCGACCGAATCCGAAAGCGTCAGGTCACGCTCGCTGTTGAGCATCGCCGGCGTCCGGCCGGCCGGGTTGATGTCCCGAAAGCCCGGTCGATGTTCCCACGGATGTTCGTTGACCAGGTCATAGGCAATGCCCTTTTCGCCCATCAGCAGGCGAACCTTGCGCGAAAAGGGGCAGAGCGGGAATTGATAGAGTTGCCACATGCCCCGGCATTAGCGCAGGCCACCCGCATCGCCAATGGCGCAGCCTTGCCTTTGGTGACAAATATGTGACGATGGGCGGCCCAGTTCGCGCTGCCCAGCGGATCAGCGCTCTTCGCGTGCCCGTTCCATCCGGTCTTGCCACTGTGCCGCCATATCGCGGGCCATTGCCTCGAACATGGGCAGCATCCGTGCCATTTCATTTGTCATGCTGGCCATGGCCCTGCCGGCATGGCGAGCATCTTCACCGAGCCGCGACGGCATGTCGTCATCATGCCCGGTCAGGTCTCCTAATGTCGCGTCCGCCGGCACATCGGCCAGATCCGAATCCGGGTCGATTCGCGCTGCTGCTTCAGCCAACGGGCCAATCGGCATCGCCATCAACGCCCGGGTCAAAGCCTCCATGGCATCACCGACGGCGTGGATCCGTTCCGGATTGTCCCATTCGGTCGCCATCCGCTCCAACGCTTCGCTGCTCGGCAGGGTGCGGTCCTGTGCAGAAGACGGGGAAACTGCGGCCACGCTGGCGAGGGCGGCAAAGGCAAGCATACGCACCATCAGCCTGTGCTCCTGTACAAAGGGCAAAGGGGCGGTCATGCCGCCAATGACGGCTCTCTAGGCGGGGAACGCTTTCCACAGGCTGAACGGCTGATGGCCACTCACTCGGCCGCGACGGGCTGCTTTTCCCCGTCGGCGAGGGGATGGGGCAGTCGGCCAATCATCTCCCTTGGACACACTTGCCACATCCGCTGTCGCCACCGGTCCCAATCGGCCAGCACTTCCTTGGCCCAACCGCTTTCAGTTGCCTTCACATGCGCTTCAATCAAGCCCAGGACCTGTCGCTCCCAATGGGTTGAAGCGAGGCGTTGCCAGAAGATGCTCTCCGGGTTGGCGCGCCGCTCGAACCGTCCGTCGATGTCGAGGACAAAGGCCATGCCCCCGGTCATCCCCGCACCAAAGTTCGGACCTGTCAGGCCCAGGATGACGGCCGTACCGCCGGTCATATATTCGCAGCCATTGGCCCCGCAGCCTTCGATGACGACATCAGCGCCACTGTTGCGCACGGCAAAGCGTTCGCCCGCCTGCCCGGCAGCAAACAACTGCCCCGCTGTCGCACCATAGAGCACAGTGTTGCCGATGATGCTGTTGTCCCGGCTGAACAGGCGCGAGGAGACAGTCGGCCGGACAATGATCCGGCCGCCGGAAAGCCCCTTGCCAACATAATCATTGGCATCGCCAAACACTTCCAGCGTGACCCCCTGGCAAAGGAAAGCACCCAGCGACTGCCCCGCCGAGCCGCGCAGGCGTATCTGCACATGATCAGGCGCCAGGGTCGCCATGCCGAAACGCTGCGTCACTTCCGCCGACAGGCGCGTGCCGACGGCGCGGTGGGTGTTGCGCACCGTATAGGTCAGCTGCATCTTCTCGCCACGCTCGAACACCGGCTGCGCATCGGCCAGTATCTGGGCGTCGAGGCTGTCGGGTACCTCGTTGCGGTGGGTCGGGATATTGAACCGCCGCCCGCTCTCCGGCGCATCGACCTTGGCGAGGATCGGGTTGAGGTCGAGGTCGTCGAGATGCTCCGCCCCGCGACTGACCTGTCGCAGCAATTCGGTCCGCCCGATGATCTCATCAAGACTGCGGAAGCCGAGTTTCGCCAATATCTCGCGCACTTCCTCGGCGATGAAGCTCATCAGGTTGATGACCTTTTCCGGACTGCCGCTGAACTTGGCTCGCAGTTTCTCATCCTGGGTGCAGACGCCGACCGGGCAGGTATTGCTGTGGCACTGCCGCACCATGATGCAGCCCATGGCAACCAGGCTCAGCGTGCCGATGCCATATTCCTCCGCGCCGAGGATGGCGGCGATGACCACATCGCGCCCGGTCTTGAGTCCGCCATCGGTGCGCAGCTTGACCCGATGTCTCAAGCCATTGAGCGTCAGTACCTGATTGACCTCGGTCAGGCCCATTTCCCATGGCGTTCCGGCATATTTGATGCTGGTTTGCGGGCTGGCGCCCGTGCCGCCGACATGGCCAGACACCAAAATGGCGTCGGCATGCGCCTTGGCAACGCCAGCGGCCACTGTGCCGATCCCGGCGGAGCTGACCAGTTTCACACAGACCCGGGCGCGCGGATTGATCTGCTTCAGGTCATAGATAAGCTGCGCCAGATCCTCGATCGAGTAAATGTCATGGTGCGGCGGCGGGGAGATCAGTGTCACGCCGGGCGTCGAGTGCCGGAGTCTGGCGATCATGTCGGTCACCTTGAACCCCGGCAACTGCCCGCCTTCACCGGGCTTGGCGCCCTGGGCCACCTTGATCTCGATCTCGTCGCAGGCGCCGAGATATTCGGCCGTCACGCCAAAGCGACCGGAGGCGATCTGTTTGATCACGCTGTTGGCATTGTCGCCATTGTCATAGGGTTTGAACCGGCGGCTGTCCTCGCCGCCTTCGCCGGACACGGCCTTGGCGCCGATGCGGTTCATGGCAATGGCCAGCGTCTCGTGCGCCTCTGGCGACAGGGCGCCAAGGCTCATGCCGGGCGTGATGAACCGCTTGCGGATTTCGGTGATGGCCTCAACCTCGTCGACCGGGATTGGCGCCTGAGCGTCGGTGAATTCGAGCAGATCGCGCAGATAGACCGGCGGCAGCTCCCGCACACCGCGCGAGAAAGCGAGGTAGGTCGAATAGCTGTCGGTCGCCACCGCTGTCTGGAGCAGATGCATCAGTTGCGCCGACCAGGCGTGGGTCTCGCCGCCGCTGCGGAAGCGATAGAAGCCGCCAATCTCCATCCGTGCAACGGCCGGGGCAAAGGCCTGCTCATGCCGCTCAGCCGCATTCACATAGAGCGAGGTATAGCCTTCGCCGGAAATCTTCGCCGGCATGCCGGGGAACAATTCGTTGACCAGTGCGCGGGACAGGCCAACCGCCTCGAAATTATAGCCGCCGCGATAGCTGGAGATAACCGCAATGCCCATCTTGGCCATGATCTTGAGCAGGCCGTCGTCAATCGCCTTGCGATAATTGGCGACGCATTGCTCTGCGGTCAGACCCCCGGAAAGCCCGCGCGACTGCCGGTCAAGGATCGCCGCTTCGGCCAGCCAGGCATTGACCGTTGTCGCGCCGACCCCGACCAGCACGGCATAACCATGGGTATCGAGGCATTCAGCCGAACGCACATTGATCGAGGCATAGCTGCGCAACCCCTTGCGGACGAGGTGGGTGTGCACCGCAGCGGCCGCCAGCACCATCGGCACGCCGATGCGTGTCTCGCTGATGGCCTCGTCGGTCAGGAACAGTTCGGACCGCCCGGCCCGCACTGCCGCTTCGGCATCGGCGCGGACCCGGGCGATCGCCTCGCGAAGACCATTGGCGCCGCTGCCATGGGCAAAGGTGCAGTCGATTTCGGCCACCGCCGCGCCAAACCCGGCTTTCAGCCGGGCCCAGTCAGTTGAGGACAGCACAGGGCTGTCGATCACCAGCACGCTGCTGTTCTGTCCGGTAGTGTCGAGGATGTTGGCAAGGTTCGAAAAGCGCGTCTTGAGCGACATCACATGCCGCTCGCGCAGAGAATCGATCGGCGGGTTGGTGACCTGGCTGAAATTCTGGCGGAAGAATTGATGCACCAGTCGCGGCTTGTCGGAAATAACGGCCAGTGGCGTGTCGTCTCCCATTGAACCGATGGCTTCCTTCGCCGATTCCATCATCGGCGCGAGGATCAGCTCCATATCCTCCATCGTCTGGCCCGCCGCGATCTGCAGGCGGGTCAGCCGCTCGCCAGAGGGCAGGGCGGTCGTCCCATTATCGGGGTCGGGCAGGTCGGCCATCGAGCGGAATCCGGCGACCAACTCGGCATAGGGCTGCTCCGCCGCAATCCTGTCCTTGATCGCCGCATCGGAGTAGAACTGCCCTTCTGCCAGATCGACCGCAAGCATCTGCCCCGGACCCAGCCGGCCCTTGCTGGCAATGTCGGATTCGGTGAGCACCACCATGCCGCTCTCCGACCCGACGACCAGCAAACCGTCCTCGGTCAATGCATAGCGCAGCGGGCGCAGCGCATTGCGGTCGAGGCCGGCCACCACCCAGCGGCCATCGGTCATCGCCAGTGCCGCCGGGCCGTCCCAGGGCTCCATGACGCTGGCGAAATATTGGTACATCGCCGAATGGTCCGGGGAGATTTCCGGGTCGCCGCCCCATGCCTCGGGCACCAGCATCAGCTTGGCGGTCGGCGCGTCGCGGCCAGAACGGACAATCGTCTCGAACACTGCGTCAAGCGCAGCCGTGTCTGACGCCCCGGCCGGAATGACCGGCTTGATCTCTTCCGACTGCTCGCCAAAGGCGAGGCTGGCCATCTTGATCTCGTGGCTTTTCATCCAGTTCTTGTTGCCGCGGATCGTGTTGATCTCGCCATTGTGGGCGAGGCAGCGGAACGGTTGCGCCAGCCACCATTGCGGGAAGGTATTGGTTGAATAGCGCTGGTGGAAAATCGCCACCCGGCTTTCGAACGCCTCGTCATTGAGGTCGGGGTAAAAGGTCGACAGGCTGGCCGCGAGGAACAGCCCCTTGTAGATGATCGACCGGCACGACAGCGAGCAGATGTAGAAATCAGCGATCTGCGCCGCCACCACCGCCTTTTCGATGCGACGACGCACGAGATAGAGCGTCTTTTCAAACTCTTCGGCGCTTTGCTCGTCCGGCATAGGTCCGGCGATCATGATCTGCTCAATCTCCGGCCGGGTCCGCTGCGCCTTTTCGCCGATCACCGTCACATCGACAGGCACTCGCCGCCAGCCATAGATGGTGTAACCCGCCTCGATGATCGCGCTTTCGACGATGGTGCGACAGCTTTCCTGTGCGCCAAGGTCGGTACGCGGCAGGAATATCATGCCGACCGCCAGTCGGTTGGGCCGCACCTTATGCCCCGAATTGGCGATATGATCGTCAAAGAAGCGCACCGGCAGGTCGACATGGATGCCCGCGCCATCGCCTGTCTTGCCATCGGCATCGACCGCGCCGCGGTGCCACACCGCCTTCAGCGCGTCGATCGCCGCCTGGACCACCCGCCGCGACGGCTGCCCATCTGTCGCCGCCACCAGCCCGACGCCACAGGCATCGCCCTCAAAGTCAGGGCGATACATGCCTTCCCGCGCCAGTCGGGCATGTTCGGGGGTGGGGTATTGGGTCATGACCATGTCGGATATTCCGGCCCACGCAATGCTAGAATTTGCTCGCAGCGTGATTGGTTGCCGCCGCTGCGGCTTCACTCGCAGCCTCCGCCTGCCCGGGCAAAACATCAGCCAGCGTTCCTTCCACCATGGATGTCGTGGCGGCGACCATCTCCGGATCGTTCATCAGCGTGATCGAATCCTCCGCATAACGGCGGCCAGTCGGCGTTGCGAAAAAGGCATCGAGCTCGTTCAGTTCGTTCAGGTTGTACCGGCGAGCGTAAATCCGCGTCAGAGCTGCCCGCACGGCCGGCTCTGCCTGATCAATCGCGGTCAACAGGGTGGCGGTGATGTTCGCCATGCCTTCCGCTACTGATGCGATGGCCTGCTCTTCGTCGGGGGCACGGCGCAACGGTCTGCCTGTGCGCGCCTCATGTTGTGCGCGGCGGGCTAGCTTGCCATTTTCCGATGTCGCCCATGTCATGGTTTCAATGCTGGCTTCGGCGGCTTCCGCGCCGACTGACATGGTTGATTCCATGATCCGGCGATAGGTGCCGACGGGCCAGATTCGATCAATCAAACGCCCCGCTGCGGCCAGCCGTTCGGGATCAGGGCCTGCGTAATTCGTTTCCGCCTCACCTGCGGAAACATCTGCCGTCGCTGTCCCTTCTTGCGCCTGCAGTGGTGTCGCCATTGCCAGCGTGGCGCTGGCGCCCAGCATCAACATCACAGTCCTCATCGCACTTCTCCCCATCAGCGGTGGCCCGCCAGCCAGCTGTTGATCCGTTCCGCCACATCGCGCCCGTCCTTGATGCCCCACACCACCAGGCTTGCGCCGCGCACAATATCGCCCGCGCCAAACACGCCGGGGACGGTCGTCATCATCGCCGCATCGACCCTGATCGTGCCCCATCGGGTCACCGCCAGCCCCGGCTCGCCGAACAGGGTGGGCAGGTCTTCGGCGTCAAAGCCCAGCGCCTTGATCACCAGATCAGCTGTTATGCTCTCGCCTCTCTCGGGGTCAGGCTCAGGGCTGCGCCGTCCGCTCGCGTCGGGCGCGCCCAGCCGCATGCCGCGCACCGCCACCCGCTCGATCCTGCCATGCCCTTCAAATGCTTCGGGCGCCGACAGCCAGTCAAACCGCACGCCCTCCTCCTCGGCATGGCCGACCTCGCGTTGGCTGCCCGGCATATTGGCTCGGTCCCGGCGATAGAGGCACCGCACTGATGCGGCGCCCTGCCGTATCGCCGTGCGAACGCAATCCATCGCCGTGTCGCCGCCACCAACCACAACGACATGCTTGCCTGCGGCATTGAGCGTGCCATCGGCAAATTCGGGCACATCGTCGCCCAATCCTGTCCGGTTCGACGCGATGAGATAGTCCAGCGCTTCGACCACGCCGTTCAGCCCTGTGCCGGGCACATCCAGACGCCGTGCGCGATACACCCCCGTTGCAATCAGCAGCGCATCGTGACGCTGCCGTAATTCGGCAAGTGACGCGTCTCGTCCGACCTCGAACCCCGGCACAAAGGTAATGCCCCCGACCACCAGACGCTGCACCCGCCGTGCGACAATGTCCTTCTCCAGCTTGAACCCGGGGATGCCATAGACCAGCAGCCCGCCGATCCGGTCATGCCGGTCATACACCGTCACCTCATGCCCGGTGACGCGGAGATATTCCGCCGCCGTCAGTCCCGCGGGGCCGGCGCCGATAATGCCTATGCTGCGCCCCGTCGGCTTGCCGGGGACAAGCGGCTCGACCCAGCCATTGTCCCATGCGGTGTCGGTGATGAACTTTTCCACCGATCCAATCGTCACCGCGCCATGACCGGAAAATTCCGCCACGCAATTGCCCTCGCACAAGCGGTCCTGCGGGCAGATGCGACCACAGATTTCCGGCATGGTCGATGTCGCATTGGACAGCGCATAGGCTTCCTGCAGCCGCCCTTCCGCCGCCAGTCTCAGCCAGTCGGGGATATGGTTGCCCAGCGGGCAATGGACGGTGCAATAGGGCACGCCGCATTGGGCGCATCGCGCTGACTGCGCCTCAGCCTCGACGGTTGTATAGCGCGCGGCGATTTCCTGAAAGTCCCGCGCCCTCGATGCAGCATCACGTTTGGCCGGATAGAGCTGGTCCGTCGCGGCGAACTGTTGCATGTCCTGACCTGCCATCGTGCGCCACCAGAGGATCTTCGCCAGGCATTGTGCCGACCCTCAACGTCTGGCAGATTGACAGCCACTTGTCAGCAGAGACACGGCATTTATGGCAATATAAGGAACGTTTTACGGCTGATCAGTCGAATCAGAACGCCCAATTTGGTCCATTTAGTCCCTATTGCGAATTAACGCATGATCAGCCAAACCAGTGCGGCGGACCCGACCACAATACGATACCAAGCAAAAGGTGCAAAACCGTGCCGGGCGACAATCGCCACAAAAGCCTTCACCACAGCCAGTGCCACGAGAAAGGCGACGCCAAAACCTATGGCAATCATCTCCATATCATCAGCCGATAACAGCGCCCGGTCGCGATAGAGCGAATAGACGGTGGCTCCGGCCATTGTCGGCACCGCAAGGAAAAAGCTGAACTCAGCAGCTGTCTTGCGTTCCACGCCCATCGCCAGCGCGCCAAGGATGGTGGCTCCAGAGCGGCTGACCCCGGGAATCATCGCGATGCACTGCACGCAACCGATGACGATGGCGGTGCGCAACGGCATGCTCTCGACGCTGTTGACCGTCACCGTTCTGACCAATCGTTCAAGCAGCAGGATCAGCACACCACCTACTACCAGCGCAATCGCCACAATCTCTGGCGTTTGCAGCACCGCGCGGATCGCGTCATAGGCGACAGCACCGATGATCATCGCCGGAAAGAAACCGATCATGATGTTGCGGGTGAAGGCTATGGCTTCAGCGTCGCGGCGCAACAAGCCCGTTCCGACGTTCCAGAATCGCCGCCAATAGACCACCAGCACTGCGAGGATCGCGCCCAGCTGGATAGCGATCTTGAACGTGACCGAGCCTTCGCCGGTAAATCCTAGCAACTCCCCGGCAAGGATAAGATGCCCTGTCGATGATACGGGCAGGAATTCCGTGAGCCCTTCAATGATGCCCAGCAATATGGCTGTGATGATGTCGCTGGACATGGGCCGTTCAATCCTTGGTCAGGGGAGGGGGGCGGCGGTGGCCGTCAGGCGGGGCTGGTCTTGGTAAAGCGGCCATGCGGGCGATAAATGTCCAGCCACTCACGCGCCACGGCATCCAGCGGGGTTGCCGGTATGCCCAAAGCCGCTAGCCCATCCGTCCCTTCTGCCACAACATTGTCTTTGGCCAGCATGGCGAGTTGATCGCGGGTGATCGGCGCTCCCGGCAACCAGCCGGTCAGCGTCGCGAGGGCGCTGGCGGCAAAGCCGGGCATGTCGAGCAACAGCGGCTCGTGACCACTCGTCCGGCCGATCCAGTCGAGCAGGTCGCGCATGCTGATCTGCTGCGGTCCGCCCAGTTCAAAGGTCCGTCCTGCGGCGGCGGGATCAGCCAGCGCCGCCACTGCTGCATCGGCAACATCGCCAACAAAGACGGGCTGGAATCTGGTGTCGCCCGAAACCACGGGAACCGGCGACAGCGGCAGGACCGATGCGGCACGGATCATCCCGGCAAAGCGGTTGATGAACTGGTCCTCACGGCCAAACACGATCGATGGGCGAAGGATGATTGCGCCGGGTAGCGCGGCCCGCACTGCCGCTTCCGCTGCCGCCTTGCTGCGGCCATAGGCAGATGGACTATCGCTATCGGCGCCAATTGCCGACACCTGGATCATCCGGGCGCCGATGGTGGCCGCGGCATTCGCGATATTGCGGGCAGTGGTGACATGGGCGGTTTCGAAATCGCCCTTCAATATGCCTATCAGGTTGATCACGGCATCGCTGCCGATCATCGCCTTGGCGACAAGGTCAGGCCGGGTCGCGTCGACGGCCACAAGTTGCACCTGCCCCAGATTGCCGAGCGCCTTGATGGCATGGGCGCGTGAGGGGTGGCGTTGGGCGATACGGACGCGTGCACCCGCCGCCATCAGCGCCTGGGCCATATGCTTGCCAAGAAATCCGCCGCCGCCAAACAGGGTGATCAGCTTGCCGGCGAGGGCATGGGGTGCGACAGCCATGATGTCTCCACGAAACAGGTCACAGAAAATTTGGGAGGAGGCAGCGGACCCGCGCCATCCCATGAGCCCGCATTGCCCCGACGGTGGCTCCCGCGCAAGAGGGGAGACGCAGCGGATTCGCGGCAATTTCATCCATTGTTGCGCCGTGCTCTGCGCGGCTGGTCCGATCAACCCTCATTCCAGCCCCGGCAAATCCGCAGAAATGCTCGACAGACCGCAAAAAGCCGAATATTCGCACCGACCGCTGTTGACAAGCCGCCCACCCCGCCGCTATCCGCCGCGGCCTACCCCGTGCCCAGATGGCGGAATTGGTAGACGCACCAGCTTCAGGTGCTGGCGCTCGCAAGGGCGTGGAGGTTCGAGTCCTCTTCTGGGCACCATTTCCTCTTTACATTCCTGAACGCCGTCCCCTGAGGGGTCGGTTTGGAACTGAGTTCACCGTCAATTCGGCAAAGCGTGTCCTTAAGCGATGCGCGCCTGTGCACAGTTCATTGGCGGCCGTCGGCGGCATGAGTCAGCGTGGTTTGCGCTGCGGCCTATTCCCCTGAAACTGTCGGCCATCGCGGCGCGCGGGAAAAATCGGCTTCGCGGAACGGGCGTTCGTTGAAGATATAGGGATAATAGAAACGCCTCAATTGCTCATGAAACCGCCTGATCCGGTCCTGATAGGCGAGCTGGGCGCTTAGGTCGGTTTCGGCAAAGCGATGCAGGCGATATTGAACGCCCACTGCCGGCAAGACCCAGCCCAGTGCACGGGTCTCGGCATCGCGGGCCAACAATGCCTGACGATAGGCTGAGGCCTGGGGCGCAACCGCCTGATCCCCCAGATGCTGAAAGGCATAATACCATTTCCAGTGAAAGCCGCCTTCGACCTTAGCCAGATCTGCCCATTCCGGGTAAAGGCTGACAAAGCTGGCCATGGTTTCATCCTTTGGCCGGTCCCAGCCGGCATGAACCTTTTCGCGCTGGGCGAGGGTCAATTCCACGCCTTGCCGGACAGGGTGGCGGTCGTTGATTGCCAAAAGGGCCAGCGTCGGAAGGATGAGCGTGACGAGCAGCCATAGGGCGGAGAGAATTGCCGCATTGGCGACCGAGGCTCTGGCCGCCCTGGTGATCAACAGGATCAGCAGGGTCCAGATTAGTGTATAGGCGAGGCCGGTCAGCGCAAAAGGCAGGGCCTGTGCCACTGACGCCCCGGCCAATGTCGCACCGATAGCCAGTGGCAAGGTCAGCGCCAGCCAAGACAGCCCGGCCCGCAACGCGATGCGCCGACCCCACAGCAAGATCGGCGATCGGGCCATCAGCGCCAGCATCTGTGCCCGGCCAGCTTCCCGTTCGCTGGATTTGCTGTCATGCAACAGGCCGATCAAAAAGATGGGAAGCAGATAGGTCAGGACAAAGGCCCAGTCGAAACGGCCAGGCAGGGCCAGTTCCGCATTGTAACTCTCACTCTCTTGCAACTGGCCTTCCAGACCCAGCGCGCGAACCCGCAATACATAGGGCGCGACATCTCGCTGCCCCAGGGCGGCAAAGGCCATGGCCGTCGGGGAATCCCAGGTCGCATGAGCGGTATAATAGGCCGCGTTTCCGGGATCACCGTCGACCGAGACCCAGCGCGCAATGGCGGCTTCATCGGCCCGCTGCTGCGGCTGGATGCGCTCGATCACATGCTGCTGTCGCTGAACTTCGGCGAGGCCGGCAAAAACCGCTGCGGCGCTCAGCACGGCCAGCAGGATGATGCTGACCACCGCCAGCCTCTGGCGCGTCAACAGGCGCCATTCATGCTGCCACAGCGTCATATCGTCACCCGCCTCAGCATCCGGCTGGTCAACCAAAGCAACAGGCCGCTGGCCAGCAACCAGAACATTAGCCAGAAACCGGCCGGCATGGCGGACTGTAATTGTGCCTTGGGGTCCGCGGCCTGATATTGGAAATCAGGCAGCGCTTGCCAATTGCTTGTGTCAATGCGCACGCGCCGCGCGGCATCGGGGTCGCTGTTGCGGTTGCTGTCATCGTGAAAGGTCAGCGCTTCGGCTTGCAAGCGGTTGAGTTGCTGGACGATGGCATAGCGATAGGCTTCGGCCTGATCGAGAAACCGGCGATGTGCTTCCAGGTCGGTGCCCGCGGCCCGCATTGAAAAATCACGTATCGCTATGGTCGGGCTGAACGCGGCCGCCATCAGGGCAAATTTGCTCTGCTGGCGTTGTGTCGCTGACAACTGGCGGGCATAGCGTTCGAACAGCAGTGAACTCATTCGTTCACCTTCCAGCGCCAGCAGCCCGCGATAATTGACCGGCAGATCCTCGACCCGGTCCACGCCATAGCGGTCGAGCACCGATTGCTTGAACGCGGCGAAATGGGGATCGTCGGGATCATGGCTGTCACCCATCTGTCGCAGATCCCTTTGTATGGCGATGTCGGTTTCCAGACGCGTCGGCGCTGCGTGCGCAGCCGCTGCCAAGTCGGGGGCTACTCGGGGGATCAGGACAACGAACGCAGCCCATATCGACAGCAACAGCAACAAGGCGCCCCGGCTGGTAGTGGCGCGCGCCGAAACGGTCAGAATAAGCACGGCCCAGATCAACAGATAGAGCGCATAAGCGAGGGCCAGCGCCAACGCCGGCCAAAGCGGTGCGGATTCGGTCGCGACCAGCCACGCCAGTGCCAATGCCCCCGGTGCGCCAAGCAGTGCCGATGCCGCGAGCAGGGCCAGCAGCTTGCCTGCAACCAACTGGTGTGCCCGCAATCCCTGGGCCAGTGACTGGCGCAATGTGCCTGCTTCCCGCTCGCGCACGACGATGCCAAAGCCGATGAAGATGAGCACCAGAGGCGCGAGGATTTGGAGCACAAAGGCCGGAGTCAGCGTTCCGAAACGCGCCAGCAGGGATGATTGGCGAACATCGCCAAAATTGGCGCTGTTCTGGCGATGGCCCTCCAGATAGATGCTGTTGCCGGTAAAGGCGTCGACCCCCGGATCAAAGGCTGCCAGTGCTGGCGGGACGCGAAAGACGAAATGGCCATAATGCACAACCCGGTGGGGATGGCGCTCAGGCTGGCCATCAAACCGTGCATCCGCCTCTGTCTGAAAACGTGCGCGCATCTCGGCGTTCGCATCGCGATGGGCGACGCTGGTCAGGGCGGCGGCAATCGACAACAGGATGGTCAGGCCGATTGCAATGATCGCCACCCGGTTGCGCGCCATGCCGGTCAGATCATTGGCGCAAACGCGCGCTACGGGGCTCATGCGGCTTGGCTCTCGCCATAGCGGCGGTGCAAAGCCATCACATCGACGCCATCGGCGACGGTAACGATTTCAACCAGTCGCCCTGCATCAAGAAAGCCGATCCGGTCGGCACAATCCGCAGCACCCAGCAGGTCATGGGTGACCATCAATATCGCCCGGCCCTTGCCGCGCATCTGCTCCAGCAGTGCGGTGAAGTCGGCGGTGGCGCGCGGGTCGAGGCCGCTGGTCGGTTCATCAAGCAACAGCAAGGGGGTCTCGCGTAACAGCGCCAGGGCAATCGCCACCTTCTGGCGCATTCCCTTGGAAAAGGCAGCGACCCGCCGATCATGCGCGTCGGTCGCCAGCCCCGCTTCCTGCAGGGCCGCGCCAATCTCCTCGCGGGGCGGTTCCGCTCCTGCCAGAGCCATGAAGTAAGCGATATTCTCGACCGCGCTCAAATGTTCGTACAGCGCCACATTTTCCGGGAGATAGGCGATTTTCCGACGGGCCTTTTCAGGTTCAACCGCCGGATTGATCCCGTCAATCGTGATCGTGCCGCTGCTGGGCGAAAGGAAGCCCATGATGCCCGCCAATGTTGTTGATTTGCCCGCGCCATTGCCGCCCAAAAGCGCGAAAATCTCACCTGCGGCGACCTCCAGCGACAGAGCGTGCACAATTGTCCTGTCGCCGCGGTCAATCGACGCGGACGCCATGCTGAGGATGCTGGGTGGGGCAGGGCGGGCTGATGTCATTACGTTTGTTTCCGATATTTGGACCGATGCTGTCAATGGTATATCATATCCTATTGACCCAAGGCTGCTGCCGATCTAGTTGCGTAACAATATATCATTCCCGAGGTGCCGTCAGGCCGATCGACCCACTCCAGAGGATCTCAACACAATGCGCACTTCGCTTATCGCCCTGGCTGCCGCTTTGCTGGCGGCGCCCGCCATTGCAGAGGAGGGGGCGTCCGATCGGCCAAGCGCCGGTGATGCATCTTCCGAGCTGGTGGTTACCGGCGTGCGGCAAGCGTATCGAGGTGAGTTTGCTCCGCGTGAAGCACCGCAATCCATCGGGGAGATTGACTCCGCAGCGATCGAAGATGCCGGTGCCTTGCGCCTTCCGGAGGCGCTCGATCTGGTGGCTTCGGTGTCGCGCCAGAATAATCTGGGCGGTTTCTTTGATGCTTTTGCAGTGCGCGGTTTTGCCGGGGACGAAAATTTTCCCAGCAACTATCTGGTCAACGGGTTCAACGGCGGGCGCGGTTTTGGCGGGGTACGTGACACCGCAGGGATTGAACGGATAGAAGTGCTGCGGGGGCCCACAGCGGCATTGTACGGCCGCGGCGAACCCGGCGGGACCGTCAATTTGGTCACCAAACAGGCGGAGCTGGGGCGCCTGTTCGGTGCGGCAACCTTGCAGATCGGCAGCTTTGACCGCTACCGTGGAGATCTCGACGCCAACCTGCCACTGGGTGAATCGGTGGCCGTTCGTCTGATAGGCTATGCCGAGGAAGCGGGCAGTTTCCGCAACCGCCCGGACAGTGACCGGCGCGGTTTCCTGCCGTCGGTGACAGTGCGTCTGGGGCCGGACACGACCGCGCGCTACGATCTGGAATGGACGCAAACCCGCGCGCCCTTTGATCGCGGCACAATCGCGCCCGATGGCCAGTTCGACTTTGTCTCACGCAGGCTTTTCCTTGGCGAGCCGGGGGATGGTCGCCACGTCGCTGATGTGGTGGGACACCAGTTGCAACTTGAGCACCGCCTTTCCGGCGCATGGAGCCTGCTGATCGGTGGCAGCTATCGTGAGACCAGTCTCGAAGGCTTTTCGTCTGATCCGGAATTGGTGCGGTCCCGCCAGCGCTTGTATCAGGATGGCAGGTCGCTGTCCCGCCAACGCCGGTCGCGGGATTATGATGCTGAACATCTGGTGCTGCGCGGAGAACTTGCGGGTGACGTCGAGCTGGGCGGCATGCGGCACCGCGTCCTGCTAGGCATTGATTTTGACGATTACCAGAATGATCAGGTTTTCAGGCGCTTTCGTCCGCCCGCAGTCAGCGGCAATCCGACGGCACAGGCCGGCTACGTCCTCGATCTGTTGAACCCGGTTTACGGTCGTTTCCCCCTGCCGACGCCCGGCCCCCTGACCGATCGGCTCGATGAACAGCGCGCAGTGGGTTTCTACCTTCAGGATCAGATTACCCTCAGCGATCGTTTTGCGGTTCGCTTTGGCGGCCGCTACGACAGCTACAATCTGCGTTCGCTCAACCGGCTGAATGCCGATGCTGATGAACGCGACTATCAACGGTTCAGCCCGCAATTTGGCATCGTTTTCACTGCGACGCCGCACCTCTCCCTCTATGCGGCCTATGGTGAAGGCTTCCGGCCCAATCTCGCGGCTGACGCGGCCGGCAATCTGTTTGATCCCGAAACTAGCCGTTCCTATGAACTGGGGGCGAAATTCGGCCTGCTGGACGATGCCATTCAGGGCACGGTCGCGCTGTTTTCGATGAACAAGCGCAATGTCCTGGCGGCTGATCCCATCAATCCCGGTTTTTCCACCACTATCGGCGCTGCCCGCAGCCAGGGGCTGGAATTTGACCTGACAGGCCAGTTGCCGGGCAATGTCGACGTCATCCTTTCCTATGCCTACATGGATGCGGAATCGCGGGCCAATGTGCTTGATCCCAATTTCGGGCTGCAAATCAGGACAGGCGACCCGCTGCTCAACATTCCCCGGCATACGTTGGCTGCCCAGATTGCCAAGACGGTGGAAGCAGGCGGCACATCCCTGCGTTTTGGCGCGGGTGTCCAGCACAGTGGCCGCCGCCTGGGTGAAACGGCAACCACCTTTTTCCTGCCATCGCACACGCTGGTGCGCGTCTTTGCCGAATGGACGGTTTCAGAGAATGTCGAGGCCTTTGTGACGATCAACAATCTGTTCAACGAGACTTGGTACGCGAACAGCTTTGCCACCTTGTTCCTGCAACCTGGCACGCCGCGGGACAGCACGGTGGGCGTGCGGCTCCGCTTCTGAAGCAAGGCGATAGCCGCCCACGGGTCAATCGGGGCGCTGAAGGGCGGGCGCTGGCACATGCGCTCCGAACACCTGGTGTGGCGTTGACAGGTCGGGCAAGGGACATCAGGGTCGGGCGACTGCCGCGCGCTTGCCCGGTGACCGGAAAGGATGCCCCGATGACGGAAGACCAGACCAACAAGGCCGAACATCTGGCGGCGGAGGATTGGTCAGGCGAAATGGGGCGGCGCTGGCTTGCCAATGTGCAACGGTTCGAGGCGATGATTGCACCTGTGGGTGAGGCATTGCTCGCCCAGGCCGCCTATCGTCCGGGTGAGCGGGTGATCGACCTTGGCTGTGGCGGCGGGGCGACCACGCTGGCGATCGCCCGTGCTGTTGCCAACGATGGCGTCGCTCTCGGGCTCGACATCTCGCCGGACCTGATCAACCATGCGCGCGAGCGTGCCGATGCCGCCGGACTGGCTAATGCGCGCTTTGTCTGCGCCGACGCGGCAACAGCAACATTGACCGATGCACCTTTTGGTCGCCTTTTTTCCCGCTTTGGTTCGATGTTCTTTGCCGAACCTCATCAGGCCTTCGCTAACCTGCGGGCCCAGTTGGTGCCCGGCGGCCGCGTTGATCTGGCGGTCTGGGGACCGCCGCGGGACAATGCCTGGATGATGGCAATGATGGGTGTGGCCCGCCGCCATATCGACATTCCGCCGGCGGTTCCCCGCACACCGGGACCCTTTGCGTTCGAGGATGTCGACTATCTTGGGGAGGTTTTGACCGGCGGCGGCTTTGCCGGGATCGAAATCACCCCATGGGAGGGACTGCAGGCGATTGGAGGCAAGGGGCTGAGCGTTGCCGAAGCCGCCGATTTCGCCCTGGCGTCACTGGCTATCGGCCGGGCGCTGGAACAGGCGGGAACTGACGTGCACGCCGCTGCCCGCGCCGATCTGGAGGAGTTGTTTGCCCGGCATCATAGTCCAGAGGGCGGTGTCCAGCTGGGCGCAAAGGTCTGGCTGGTGTCAGCCCGCGCCTGAGGCGACAGGGTGGGCCCAATGCAGATCTTATTGCGAGATGTCATCATCGGCCGGCGAATGAAATTCGTGCCATACGCCATTGAGGATGCCGAAGGCGACCGCGAGGCCAAGGCCGAGTACCCAGGTGAAATACCACATGGCTGAATCTCCGGATCAGTAAAAGTCTGGATTGCTGCGAACATCGGCCAAAGTGATCCGCCCGAACATCACCTTCATCGCCCAGGCGGTATAGGCCAGCACGAGCGGCAGCAGCACGGCGGTGACGACCAGCATGATGAACAGCGTCAGGTGGCTTGACGAAGCGTTCCAAACCGTCAGGCTTGATCGCGAGTCGATCGAACTTGGCAGGATGAACGGGAACATCGACAGGCCAACCGTTGCAATCATCCCGATCACCGCCAGCGAAGAGCCGGTGAACAACAGCTTCTCGTTGCGCGACTTGAGCGCGATGATGGCGAGCACCGGGCCGATGAAGCCCAGCGCCGGTGCCAGAAGCATCCACGGATAGCGACCATAATTGTCCAGCCATGCACCCGGCGCGGCAACGCTCATGCTGCGCAGCGGGTTGGACGGGCCGCCAGTGTCGATCAGGCCTTCGCTGCGAAAGCCCATGGTACCAAATGCAACCATCAGCCCGCCCATGGCGAACAACAGGATGGCAGTAACGGCGGAGATCATTGCCCAACGCCGCGCGCGATCCAGCACCGCGCCCCGCTCGATCCGCAGCGACAGCCAGCCCGCGCCATGCAGGACGAGCATCGCCACCGACAGTGCGCCGGTCAGCAAGGCAAAGGGCGTGAACAGACCGATCAGACCGCCTTCATAATAGGAACGCAGATCACTATCGAGGCGGAACGGCGCGCCCTGCAACACGTTGCCGACAGCGACGCCGAAGACCAGCGCGGGCACCATGCCGCCGATGAACAGGGCCCAGTCCCACCGGCTTCGCCAGCCTGCCTCATCATGCTTGGAACGATATTTGAAAGCCACCGGGCGCAGGATCAATGCTGCCAGCACCAGGAACATGGCGAGATAGAAGCCTGAAAAACTGATGGCATAGACGAACGGCCAAGCGGCAAATATCGCCCCGCCACCCAGGATGAACCAGACCTGATGTCCTTCCCAGTGCGGCGCGATACTGTTGATCAGCATCCGCCGTTCCTCGTCGGTGCGGCCGATGAAAGGCATGACCGTCGCCACACCCAGATCATAACCGTCAGTCAGGGCAAAGCCGATCAGCAGGACACCGAGCAGCAACCACCAGATGAGGCGCAGGGTTTCATAGTCGAGCGGGAGTTCCATCATGGTGCTCCTTATTCAGCCGGGATCGGCGCATAGCCGCTGCCAGAAGGTGAAGGGGTGCCCGCGCCTGATCCGGTCGACGGAATTTCAGGGCCCTTGCGGATGCTGGCCAGCATCAGCCGGATTTCGATGATGGCCAGTCCGCCATAGAGCAGTGTGAAACCGATGATCGTTGTCCACAATTGACCAACGGTAAGGCTGGACGTGCCGAGGAAGGTCGGCAACACGCCTTCAATCGCCCAAGGTTGCCGGCCATATTCGGCCAGCACCCAGCCCATTTCCGCCGCAATCCAGGGCAGGGGAATGATCAGCACGGCGGTCCGCAGGAACCAGCGGACATTGAATCGCCGCTGGGTTGCAAAGACAAAGGCCAGCGCAAAAAATCCGATGAAGAAAAAGCCGAGGCCAGCCATGAAGCGGAACAGCCAGAATGTCACCGGGACGTTGGGCACATTGTCCCATGCGGCTGTCAGTATCTGCTGGTCTGTTGCGGTGCGGGGGTCGGCAACCTGCCGCTTGAGCAGCAGGGCGTGGCCCAAATCGGCCCGATGCTGTTCGAAGGTGGCACGGGCGGTCAGGTCATTGTGATCCACCTTGAGCCGTTCCAACGCGTCATAGGCTATGATACCGCGCCGAATGCGTTCCTCGGCGTGCAGCACCAGTTCATGGATACCCGTCACCTCGCCCGACAGACTGCGGGTCGAGATGAGGCCCAGAGCATAGGGCAGCTTTACTTCATAGCTGGTTTCCCGGTCCTTCATTGACGGGATGCCGAACAGGGTCAGTCCGGCGGGGGCAGGTTCGGTCTCCCACATTGCCTCAATCGCGGCCAGTTTCATCTTCTGATGATCCGTCAGGGCGTAACCGGATTCGTCACCCAGCACGACGACCGACAGGGACGATGCCAGGCCGAACGCAGCGGCCACCGTCATCGATCGTTTGGCCAACGCGGTAAAGCGACCGCGCAACAGATACCAGGCTGAAACACCCAGAACAAAAACCGACGCTGTCACATAACCCGCGCTGACCGTGTGCACGAATTTCGCCTGGGCCACAGGATTGAACAGGACGGCGTAAAAGTCGGTGACTTCCATGCGCATCGTGTCGGTATTGAATGTGGCGCCGACCGGGTTTTGCATCCAGCCATTGGCGATCAGAATCCACAGCGCTGACAGGTTTGAACCCAGCGCAACCATGAAGGTGACGAGCAGGTGGGCGCGCTTTGACAATTTGTCCCAGCCAAAGAACATCAACCCGACAAATGTGGCTTCAAGAAAAAAGGCCATGAGGCCCTCGATTGCCAGGGGCGCTCCGAAAATGTCGCCAACATAATGCGAATAATAGGCCCAGTTGGTGCCGAACTGGAATTCCATGGTAAGGCCGGTCGCGACCCCCAGCACAAAATTGATGCCGAACAGTTTTGCCCAGAAACGCGTGATCGTCCGCCATATTTCACGGTCGGTGATGACATAGATGCTCTCCATGATCACCAGCATGAAGGAAAGGCCGAGCGTCAGCGGGACAAAAAGGAAGTGGTACATGGCCGTCAACGCAAATTGCAGGCGCGACAGTTCGACAACAGCCATATCCATGGCTCGGACTCCCCAGACCGGAGGGCAGGACGCAAATGGTCAACAGAGCATTGCGCCGATGCCGGATAGAGATTAATCGCATGACAATATATTAGGATTTAGTCAAGTATGAAGGCGCCTCCTCGTCTTTCAAATCAAGCAATCCACGTTGCAGTTTTGTACTGGTTGCTCGACGCTATGGCTGCCGTCATTTTCGCCTGCGGCCTCGCCCTTCTTATCGGCGGTTGGCAGGACGGGCCGGCCGGCCTTGTCCCGCTGGCAATGATGGTCATGGCGGCCATCGGCCGTGGCGCCCTTGTGATGCAGGCCGTTCAGTCTGGTCTCAAAGGTGCCGCACGCATCAAGCACGGACTGCGTTCGCGTCTCCTTCCACTTCTTGTCGCCTCGGCACCGCGTCGCGGCGGATTGCGGGGTGAAGACGGCTATATCCTGCTGGATGCCGTCGAATCATTGGATGGGTACATGGCATCCTATCGTCCGCTGCGCGCGGTAGCGGCCGTCGCGCCGTTCATCGTTATTGCGGCTGTCGCCTTTGCCAGCTGGGTTGCGGCGGCCATCATGCTGGCGACGCTGCTCCCCTTTGCGGTGGGGATGGCGTTGGCGGGTATGGCCGCAGCGGAGGAAACCCGGAGGCAGCAACTGGCCCTTGAACGGATGGGTAGCCTTTTTGGCGACAGGGTCCGCAATCTGCCGCTGATTTATGCTTATGCCCGGGACGACCGTTTGGTTCGCCACCTGCACGCCGCGGCCAGCGAAGTGGCTGAACGGACCTTGCAGGTCCTGCGGCTTGCCTTTCTGTCCAGTGCCGTGCTTGAATTCTTCGCCGCGCTGGCGGTGGCTCTGGTGGCAGTATATTGCGGTTTCTCGCTGCTCGGTCTGCTGCCCTTTGCCGCGCCTGAGACGCTGACCCTGACGGAGGCCATGTTTGCCCTGGCGCTGGCGCCAGAGGTCTATCTGTCGATGCGACGGCTGGCCATCGCCTATCATGACAAGCAGCAGGGGGAAGCCGCGCTGGATCATATCGACCGTGAACGGACCGCGGCCGCTGCGATGGCTGCCCCTGTCGTGGCTGACAGCGGTTTCTTGCCGGGCTGGGTGGAACTTGACAGGCTGCGGGTCGTCTATGCGGACGGAACCGGGATCGGTCCGGTTAGTCACCGGTTTGACGGGACGGGCCTGCATCTCATCACCGGCCCGTCCGGCTCAGGCAAATCCTCATTGCTCGCGGCGCTGGTCGGCATGGCGCCAGTCGCGCAGGGTGCGATCAACGTGGACGGCATGCCCTGCGCTGATGCTGCTCTTTCCTGTGGCTGGGCCGGGCAACGGACATTGCTGCTTCCCGGCAGCTTGCGCGACACATTGCTGGTCGGGCCCGGCAGGGACCTGGATGATCGGGTCAACGGCCTGCTTGAACGTTTGGGCCTGTCGCCCCTGCTCGCCCGGCGCGGCGGCCTCGACATGCTGATCGATGCCCGCGGCAGCGGCCTTTCTGGAGGCGAACGGCGTCGCATCGGCCTTGCCAGGGCGCTGCTCAGCGATCGGCCCCTTTTGTTGCTTGATGAGCCTACGGCGGATTTGGATGCCAATGCTGCTGCCGCCGTGCTTGACGAGATCCACCACCATGCCCGCACCCGCATGATCATCGCCGCAACCCATGATCCGGCATTGAAGGCGCGCTGCCGTTCGCAACTGGTGCTTCCGTGACTGGTCTGGTCGAACAGGCCGCAAGGCGTCATCGCTGGACGATCCGCCGGGCCGCGATCATGGCGATGGCGGCCAGCGCCAGCGCCATCCTTTTGCTTGCGATTTCAGGCTGGTTCCTCACCGGTGCCGCTCTGGCCGGTCTTGGGGGTGTCGCGGCGGTCGCGTCGTTCAACTATCTGTTGCCCAGTGCGGCGATCCGAGCGCTGGCGATCATCCGCACGCTGGCGCGTTATGGGGAACGTTATGTCAGCCATCAGGCTGTGGTGCGCAGCCTTGCGGACATCAGGTCGGGCCTGTTTGCCAGCTGGCTGGCCGCGCCGCCCGCGCTTTTGCTTCGCAGCGACAGCGGGGATTTGCTGGCCGGCCTGACCGGAGATGTGGATGCGCTGGATACAGCCATTTTGCGCAAGGCCATTTTACCGTCGGCCTTTGCGATTGTCTCCGTGGCGGTCGCTATGGCGGCGCTTGCTGGACCGCTTGCCGCCTGTCTTTCCCTTCTGTCTCTGGCAGCGAGTTTCTTGATCGGGCGGCATCTGGCATCGCGATGGCTGCCGGCACACGCGCGCGCCGTGGCCGATGCCCGGGCTGATTTTCGGCGGACGGTTGACGAATTGATGGCCGGCACAATCGACATGCACGTCTATGGGTTGGTGGGTCAGGTTGATGTCGCTGTGAGCGACGCCGCTACCGCGCTCGATGCCGCCCGGCGCGCGGAAGCCAGGGCCGAAGGCTGGCTTATGGTCATCCATGCCGCGCTGTCTGCCGTGTCGGTGGCGCTCATGGCCGTTCTGGCCTCGGCACCCTTGCCGCTGCTGGCGCTTGGCCTTTTGGCTCAGATCGCGGCGATGGAGGCGATGGGCACACTGGTCAGGCTCGATGTTGGGCGGCTGCGCACCGCCGCAGCCCAGGCCCGCCTCGATCGGCTGACCACATGCGCAATTGCTGGCACGGGCCCGGTCGTACCGGACTCAGCCGGCCTTGCATTCCGGCAAGGCGCCCGGTCAGTGCTTGTGCCGCAGGGGGGGCGGCTGGCAATCACGGGCCGGTCAGGGGCAGGCAAAACCCGGTTGCTCCGCTCCCTCGTCGGACTGGAAGCTGCTGGCATGATAGACGTCAGCATCGGTGACATCCCCCTGTCGCTGCTGCCCCCCGCACAGCGGCGGATGGCCTTCGCCTATGCGGCACAGGACGCGCCAATGCTTGCCGGCACACTTGCTGACAATCTGGCGCTCGCGCGGAGCGGTATCGATCGGACAGAGATGGAAGCCGCACTTGCCACCGCCTGTCTGGACCAACTTGTGCAAAGGCTGCCCGACGGGCTCGACACATGGCTGGGGGAAGATGGGGCCCGCTTGTCAGGGGGAGAACGCAAAAGGCTGGGCCTTGCTCGTGCCTTGCTGGCCGGGAGGCCATGGCTGTTGCTTGATGAACCCAGCGAAGGCCTTGATGCCGCGACTGAAGCCATGCTGGTGACCCAGCTTGAACGCTGGCTGGCGGACACGGCGACCGGGCTTGTCCTGGTCAGCCACAGGCCTGCGATGCTGGCATTGGCGGGTGATCAGCGGCTGTCGCTGGATTGACCGGTCACAGCAACGCCCGCGCCGACGTCCACAGCATGAACAGCGCTATGCCGATGACCATCAGGGCAAAGACGGTGTTCAGCCGTCCAGTGGTCGCCGACAGCCGGCGTGCCGCTGCGATGCCCATGCCACTGCCGGCGGCACCACCGATGATGAAGATGATCGCCAATGGCCAGTCCACCAGACCTGACGCCGCATAGCTGATGGCGGTGGTCAGGCCGAATGCCGTGACCGCCACCAGCGATGTGCCAACCGCATTGATCATCGGCATGCCGGTTGCGGCGATCAGGCCGGGAACGATCAGGAACCCGCCACCGATACCGAAAAATCCGCTCAGCGCCCCGCTGCCGGCGCCATAGGCAACCAGCCTTGGCGCATTCTCGCGGCTGATGTGGACTGTCGGATCACCCGCATTACCGCGCTTGCGCAGCATCAGCGTTGCGATGACCAGCATCAACAGGGCGAACAACAGCAACAGCGCATGACCGTTCATCGCCTTGCCCGCCATAGACCCGCCAAAGGCGCCCAGGATGCCGGCTGCGGCAAAGGTCAAACCACAGGGCCAGCGGACATTGCCAGCCCGCGCATGGTTGGCCAGCCCGATGGCAGCATTGGCGGCGACCGCCAATGCCGCAGTTCCAATGGCGATGTGGGGCTGCGGCACACCTACGAGATAGACGAGCAGAGGTACGGCCAGGATCGATCCTCCGCCGCCTACCAGCCCGAGGGTGAAGCCTACCATCATGCCGCTAAGCGCACCCAGCATCAGCGGCACCATCTCTATCTGGCTGATATCCATGCTGCTGCCTTTCGGGGTTCAAAGGATGTCGAGCGGCAGCTTCAGATAGCGCGTGCCATTGGCTTCCGGTTCGGGAAAATGGCCACCGCGCATGTTGACCTGGATGGATGGCAGGATCAGCCGAGGCATGCCCAATGTCGCATCACGGGCTTCGCGCATGGCGACAAAAGCATCCTCTTCGACCGTGTCATGGACATGGATATTCTGTTCACGCTGGGCGCCGATGCTGCTTTCCCACGCGAATGTGTCGCGACCCGGCGCCTTGTAATCATGGCACAGGAACAGGCGCGTTTCCGGGGGCAGGGCCAGCAGCCGGCGGATGGAACGGAATAATGTGCGCGCATCGCCACCGGGAAAGTCGGCGCGCGCGGTGCCATAATCAGGCATGAACAATGTGTCGCCGACAAACAGCGCGTCGCCGATCAGCCAGCTCATGCAGGCTGGGGTATGGCCGGGTGTGTGCAGAACGGTGATGGCAATGTTGCCGAGCGTGAACCGATCACCATCAGCGACCAGCTGGTCAAATTGGGAACCATCCCGCGCAAAGCGGGCATCCTCGTTGAATATGCCGCCGAACACGGTTTGAACGGTGGTAATGTCCCGGCCGATCACCAGCTTGCCGCCCAAAACCTCGATCAGATAGGGTGCAGCGGAAAGATGATCGGCATGGGCATGGGTTTCGATCTGCCATTCGACATCCAGGCCGGCCTCACGCACATGGGCGATGATGGCATCGGCTGACGCATGGCTCGTCCGCCCGGATGCCTGGTCAAAATCCAGCACGCTGTCGATGATCGCGGCCTTTTTGCTCACCGGATCATGGACGACATGGCTGGCGGTAAAGGTCGCTTCGTCAAAAAAGCTCCGCACAACGGGTACCCGGCCCGTTGATCGGGCTTCGGCAATCTGGGCAATGGCTCGCAATAGGATCGGGTCAGTCATGTGAGACACCTATCAATATCAGATAACGCTAATATAATGATCGGTCCGTGAATGTCCATAGGCTTGTCGCGCCTGGCTCATTCCAATCCTGTCAGCGCGCGCAACTGCCTTGCGGCCACATGCAGCTGCCCTTCGGCCTCGGCCAGACGTGCTGCGGCGGCGATGGCCTCTCGTTCGGCATCCAGTTGGGCGAGCTGGGGCTTGATGCCGACCCGGACCTCTAGACTGGTAGCACGCAACGCTTCATTGGCCGCGGTCACCCCGTCACGACTCGCAGCCACCATGCCGCGGGCAGAGGCGAGCGCGTGCCATGCCTCGATGACCGCCTGTTCGATGGCATCGTCTGCCATTCGGGCGCGGGCTTCACTGGCTGCCAACGACGCGCGCGCTTCACGCACCCTCGCGGATGCGCCGGGATCCAGAAAGGTCCAGCGGGCGCGGGCGCCTATCGTGATACTGTCGGCCCGATAATTGGGGAAAAACTGGTCACGTACATGGCCGGCCTCGACAAAGGTGCCGATGCTGGGTCGTGATGCGGCCTCGGCGCCCCGTACGCCGGCGCGGGCTGCGCCAATGCCGCTTTGCGCCTGGGCCCGCATGGCGTTGTGCGCACGGGCGCTATCCATCGCCTCCACCAGACTTTCCGGAACCGCAGGCAACTCACCCAACGGGGCAAGGGCGCTGACCTCATGGCCGACCAACCGGTTCAGCTGTGCTTCGGCACTGGCCTTGCGTCCCTGAGCGGCGATCAGGCCGGCTCTGGCTTCCGCCAGCCGCGCTTCGGCTTGCGCCAGTTCGGTACTGGCGGCGTCACCGACACGAAAGCGAAGCCGGGCCCCGCGCACAATCTCGGCGACGGCCCCTTCCATTCTGGTATAGCTGTCGACCAACTGTCTGGCCGTCAGCACATCGGCATAGGCGGCAACTACCGCAACCGTTAGTTGCCGTCGTGTCCCGTCCAGACCGGCACGCGCCGCATCGGCGCCGCTGCGGGCCTGGGCGACCGCCGCGGTGGTCCGTCCTCCGGTAAACAGCGGATATTCGACCGTAACCTGGGCAATCCGGGGCGTTACATCGTCGGCCGTCAGACCAAAAAAACCACCGGGGTCGATCCGTCCCGCGCCGATCATCGCATCGACTCTGGCGCTGGGCAGGGCTGACGATCGCGCCTGTGCCACACGGGCTTCCGCGGCCTCGGCATCCGCCCGCGCGGCATCCATCGCTGGCGATCGCGCATAGGCATCAGCCAGCGCGGTTGGCAGGTCCTGCGCGGCCACCGGTGCCGCCAGGCTCAGCACCGGTGCGGCAAGCAGGGTGGACAGGCGTTTCACTTGAACGCAACGCCTTCGCGGATTCCCATCCGCTTGAAGAGCATCGCGGCGGGGCAAAATCCGGTGAAGGATGCCTGAATCATGTTGAGTCCGGCGAATATCGCCAGTCCGATCCAATACGGATGCACGGTGACCGACAGCAGGATGCTCAACAAGACCACGCAGCCGGCGAACATCAGCACGGCACGATCTAGTGTCATGGGTGTCACTCCTTTGATAATGGATCAGAAACGCAGTTTGCGGATGCCGAGCGCATGCATGGCCAGCTTTTCGTAAAAGGGTTCGCTCTCCCCCTTGCGCACCTTGCGGAGGAAATATTTTTCAAAGCCGATCTTGGCCAGATGCACCCATTTGCCGCTCGACGACCAATTGACATTGCGCGGCGGAATTTGCGGCTGGGCAACAAAGGCCACGCCGCCGTCGCCAAAATCTGCCAGACAAACGGCGTTCCAGGTCGCTTCATGCACGGGCGGTTGGCCAGCCACTTCCAGGGCCAGATTGTGGGCAATGGCGGTGACCATCGATTCGATCATGAAACCGGTCTTGGGAACACCGACAGGTACCGGGGTCGGACCCACCGGAGGAATGGCGACACAGACCCCCAGGGAATAGACGTTGGTAAAGGTCGGATTGCGCTGGTGCTTGTCGGCGAGAATGAATCCGCGCGGGTTGGTCAGTCCGTCTATGCCGGCCACCGCGTCGACACCGCGAAACGCCGGCAGCAACATGGAATAGCCAAAGGGCAGATCATGTCTGGCTTTAACGCTGCCGTCATCGGCAATTTCCTCGACATGGGCCAGACCCGGCTCGAAACTGCTCACGCGGGCATTGGTGATCCATTTGATGTGGCGGTTGCGCAATTCGCTTTCGAGCAGGGTCTTGGTGTCGCCCACCCCGTCGAGGCCAAGGTGCCCGATATAGGGTTCGGCGGTGACAAAGGTCATTGGCACCCTGTCGCGGATCTTGCGGCGCTTCAGCTCCGTGTCGAGGATCAGGGCAAATTCATAGGCCGGTCCGTAACAGGATGCGCCCTGCGCGGCGCCGACGACGATCGGACCGGGATTTTGACAAAATCGGTCAAATGCTTCGGCGGCTTGGGCGGCATGATGGGTTGAACAGACCGATACCGTGTTGGCTTCCGGTCCAAAGCCCGGGATTTCATCAAAGGCCAGATGGGGTCCGGTGGCGATGACCAGCCAGTCATAGGCGATGCTTGTGCCATCATTCAACTCAATGCGGTTGTCGGCCGGATGGACCCGCTTGGCTCCGACAGCGGTAAAGCCGATGCCCTTTTTCTTCATTACCGGGGGCAAATGGACGCGGATGGCGTCCGGCTCGCGCCAGCGCACCGCAACCCATGGGTTTGATGGGACAAACCAATAATCTTCCTGGTCGCAGACAACCATGACCTCGGCACGATCCTTGACCGCGTCACGGATTTCATATGCGGCAATCGTTCCGCCCAGCCCGGCGCCCAGCACGATGATTTTCGGCTTTGTCACTGTTCCTGCTCCCTCACAATCTGGCGAGTCGAACCGACCCGCCCGTGCCCCTGCGCCCCGGCACCAAAACAACGCTGATGGCGGCTTTTGGTGCCGGAGCGGCTCCGCTTCGTTTGCGACCCGAAGCGGCATCCCGGAGAACGAATGGCATTGACTTAATATTAGATCATTGGCATATTAGCAATAGTTGATTTAGATGTGTCTCACATATCGTTCCTAGGAAGGTCCGACCGATGTTCAACCTGTTCCGCAAATCCAGCCACGCAGAGGTGGGGCCGGGCGAGCTCAATGCGCTGTTGCAGGCAGGCAAGGCTGTGCTGGTTGACGTGCGCGAAGCGGATGAATTTGCCGCTGGCCACATTGCCGGTGCGGTGTCGATGCCCCTGTCCACCTTTCAGCCAACACATTTGCCCCGGCCCGCGAGCAAGATGGTCATTCTGACCTGCGCTGCCGGGCGCCGGTCGGCGATGGCACTCGACAAGGCGGTGCATGCGCGGCCGGATGTGTCGACCCATCTGGCCGGTGGCATGGGGGCATGGTGCTCCGCCGGTCTGCCGATTGTCAGGGGTTGATCCGATGCCGGCACCGCGCTCCCTCATTCTGTCCGGCCTGTTGCTGACCCTCCCGCTGGCTCTGTCCGCCTGTTCGGATGATGCGGCTCCGGTCAGCGAGGCCCGGCTTCCCGCCAATGCCGAACAGTTTGTGGTTCAGCCCCGCACGGTAGTGGACTGGACCGATGTCGGTGCGCTCGTCACCAGTGTCGACATGGCTGACGCGCGGGCGCGGATACCCGGCATCCTCCAATCTCTCTCGGTGAGAGAGGGGGATATGGTCCAGCGCGGGCAGGTGATCGGCCGGGTGGTCGACAGCCGGCTCGGCTACGAAGGGGCGGCCTATGGCGCACAGGCCGCGGCCGCGCAGGCACAGGTCGCCCAGGCAGAGGCTGAACTGGCCCGCATCCGTTTCCTGCGTGACAACGGCGTCTATGCGCAGGCGCGGCTTGATCAGGCCGAAGCCGTCGCCCGTGCCGCCAGGGCCGGCGTGGCGGCGGCGCGGGCGCAGCAATCAGCGGTCAATGCGCTTGCCGGGCAGGGCGCGATTATCGCGCCGTCCAGTGGCCGTGTGTTGATGGCCCCCATCCCGCCGGGTTCGGCCGTTGGGCCGGGCACATCGGTGGCGACGATCACATCGGGCGCCATGGTGCTGCGGCTTGAACTCCCGGAAACCTTGATGGGCCGGGTCCGCGTGGGCACGCCCGTCGTCGCGTCCGGTCTTGCTGTCGCAGGCAGTCCGGCCCCCCGCTCCACCGTTAGCCGTGTCTATCCGGCCGTAACCGGCGGGCAGATGACGGCGGATGTCGAAATGCCCGGCCTTGGCAGCACCATGGTCGGTCGCCGTGTCACCGCGAGGGTGGCCACTGGCGAGCGGACCGCAATCATCGTGCCGCGCCGCTTCATCGAAACGCGCTATGGCATCGATTATGTCTCGATCATCGGCCGCGACCGCAGCCTCGCCTCAGTCCCGGTTCAGATCGCCCCGGGGGACAGCGCGGATCAGGTCGAAATTTTGGCGGGGGTAAAGGCTGGAGACAGGCTGGCGGCGACCCGTCCCGTCCGGACCGCGTCATGAACGAAAGCGCACCGGCCAACAGCGGCGCCAAGCTGGGTATTTCCGGTAGGCTGACCCGCGCGACCATCCAGTCGCCACTCACCCCGTTGATGCTGCTCGCCGCGATCCTTGTCGGATTGCTGGCCATCATGACCATCCCGCGTGAGGAAGAGCCACAGATCAGCGTACCGATGGTTGACCTGATGGTTGGCGTGCCCGGCCTGTCGGCTGCGGACGCTGTCGAACTGGTCGGCAAACCGCTGGAAACCATCGTCAAGAGCGTCGACGGCGTGGAGCATGTCTATACCCAGGCGGAAGATGATGGCGTCATGGTCACCGCCCGTTTCCTCGTCGGGTCAGATCCCGAAGATGCCGCCATCCGCATCAACGAACGCCTGTCGGCCAATATGGACAAACTGCCGGTCGGAATCGCCCCGCCACAGCTGACCGTGCGCGGCATCAGCGATGTGCCGATTGTCGTCCTGACCCTGACGCCCGATGCCGGTGCGCCGGGGCAGTGGAATGAACAGACATTGCATGCGCTTGCCACCCGCCTGCGGACCGAAGTCGCCAAGGTTGAGGATGTCGGGCTGACCTTTCTGGTCGGTGGGCAACAGGAACAATTGCGTATCATCCCCGACACGGCCCGACTCAGCCTGCACGGCGTATCTCTCGGTGCCTTGATCGAGGCCGCCGGTCAGGCCAACCGCAGCTTCCCGCTCGGCACCATTCGCGAAGGCGGAACGGCGACATCGGTTGTCGCCGGCCAGACTGTGCGTGGCGCTGCCGACCTTGGCGCCGTCACGGTCCCCAGTACCAGCGGCCAGCCTGTTTACCTGCGGGATGTCGCCACGATCGAACAGGGTCCAGCCGATGATCAGTCGCGCGCGTGGCGTTGGGCTCTTGACGCAAATGGCCGCTGGGATCACGCACCGGCCGTCAGCATCGCCATAGCCAAGCGCCCCGGCGCCAATGCGGTCAATGTATCCGAAGCGGTGGTTGAGCGTGTCGAGCAGCTCAAAGGCGCACTCATCCCGCGCGGCGTGACTGTCAGCGTCACCCGCAATTACGGCGAATCCGCCAATGAAAAAGCCAATGAACTGATCTTCCACCTCGCCCTGGCGACCGTGTCGATCGTCATATTGATCGGCTTTGCCATTGGCTGGCGGGAAGCTGGTGTGACCGCCATCGTCATTCCGACGACGATCCTGCTGACCATGTTCGCATCGAACATCATGGGCTTCACCATCAACAGGGTCAGCCTGTTCGCCCTGATCTTTTCCATTGGCATCCTTGTCGATGACGCCATCGTCATGATTGAGAATATCGCCCGGCACTGGGCTATGCCGGATACGGTCAATGGCCAGCGCAGTCGCATCGACGCCGCGGTCGATGCCGTTGCCGAAGTCGGTAACCCGACCATCATTGCCACATTGACCGTTGTCGCCGCGCTGTTGCCGATGCTGTTCGTATCCGGCCTGATGGGACCGTATATGGCGCCCATTCCGATCAATGCTTCGGCGGCGATGCTCTTTTCCTTTTTCGTCGCGGTCATAATCGCACCCTGGCTGATGATCCGCTTTGCCCGCACTGTGCTGTCGGCGCATGGGGAAGACGCGAATGGCGGCAAGCTCGGGGCGCTCTATGGCCGGGTGGCATACCGCATCATCCGGGACCGTAAATCGGCGCGCAATTTCCTGATCGCCGTCGGCGTCGCCACCCTGGTCGCCTGCTCCATGTTCTATTTCAAGGCCGTGACGGTCAAACTGTTGCCATTCGACAATAAGTCGGAAGTGCAACTGGTGCTCGACATGCCCGAAGGCACCGCACTCGAAACCACCGGCCGCACTCTGGAAGCCGCCGCAGCCGTTGCCAGGCAACTGCCCGAAGCCCGCGCGATGGAGGTGTATGTCGGGACGGCCGCTCCGTTCAACTTCAACGGGCTGGTCCGCCATTACTTCCTTCGCAACCGGCCTGAGATGGGCGATCTGATGATCACTCTCGCGCCCAAGGATGAACGCGACCGGTCAAGCCACGCCATCGCCCTCGACCTGCGCCAGCGGCTGGCCCGGTCGGTGCCGATGCCGCCGGGGGGCTCGATCAAGGTGGTCGAAACGCCACCGGGGCCACCGGTGCTCGCAACCATGTTGGCTGAAATCTATGGTCCGGATGAAACCACGCGTCGCCGAACGGCGGAACAGGTCGAGAAACTGTTCCGGTCGGTGCCCTATATCGTTGATGTCGACAACAGCTTCGGCGTCAGCCGCCCGCGCTTGCGGCTGGTGCCGGACAGACCGCGCATGGATGCCTATGGCCTGTCCGAAAGGCAGTTGTTTGACAGTATCGGGGTCCTGTTGGGCGGTCAGACCATTGGCTATGCTCCCCGCGGCGATGGACGTGATCCGCTGCCGATCCGCATTGCACTTGATCAGTCCCAGCGGACGTGGAGCGCCGATCTGGCGGCAACACCGGTTGCCAGCATGGGACCGGGCGGACGGCTGGTTCAGTTGGGAGAGGTGGTAACCGCTACGACGGAGCAGGGCTCCCCTGTCCTGTTCCGCCGCAATGGCCGTGCCGCCGACATGGTCACGGCAGAATTGGCCGGGGATTATGAAGCCCCCGTCTACGGGATATTTGCCGTCAATGATGCGATAGAGTCATTCGACTGGGCCGGGCAGGGAATGGCAAAGCCGGTCGTCCGCTTCAACGGGCAGCCCTCGGATGAACAGGTGCCGACCCTGTTGTGGGATGGCGAATGGGAAATCACTTGGGTCACATTCCGCGATATGGGGGCCGCCTTCATAGTTGCCCTGCTGGCCATTTATGTGCTCGTTGTCGGTCAGTTCCGCAATTTCACCATACCGCTGGTCATATTGACGCCGATCCCGCTCACGCTGGTCGGCATTGTTGCCGGGCACATGCTGTTTGGCGCGCCATTCACCGCGACCTCGATGATCGGTTTCATCGCTCTGGCCGGTATCATCGTGCGGAATTCAATCCTGCTTGTCGATTTCATCAATCATGCCAAGGCCGCCGACAAACCGCTGCGGGATACATTGCTCGAAGCCGGCATGATCCGCTTCAAGCCCATTGTGCTGACTGCCGCCGCTGCGATGATCGGAGCCGCAACAATCCTTACAGATCCGATCTTCCAGGGGCTCGCTATCTCGCTGCTATTCGGACTTGCCTCCTCGACAATCCTCACCGTGCTGGTTATCCCGGCAATCTATATCGTCCTGCGGGACGATGGCCGCGAAAGTAAGCTCATTCCATGAACAAGCCGACCGACCTTTCTGTTCTCAAGCGCGATTCGCGCGAAATGGCTGATTATCTCAAGCTGTTGGCGCATCCCGAGCGGCTGCTGATGCTGTGCCAGATGGATGAACGCGAAGTGTCGGTGGGGGAACTCACCGATCTGTCCGGCCTCTCGCAATCGGCTGTCTCACAACATCTCGCGCGCTTTCGCGAACAGGGTATCGTCAGCTGCCGGGGGGAGGCGCAGACCCGCTTCTACAGCCTGACCGATCGCAAGATGCAGCGCATTATCAACGCCCTGTGCGAAGCCTGCCACGGAGAGGCATAGCTGCCCTTGTCGCCGGCGTGTCAGCCGTCCCGTTCCCCGGACTGCCCGCTGTCATAGCGCAATTCGAGATAGCGTTTGTGGCTGGCCAGCCTGTCTATATCGGTCTCGGCCAATGTGCGGCCGATGCTGTCAATCTCGCGGTCGAGCAGACGCATGCCCTCAACCAGTTCGATTTCTGCCACCCGCCCATTGCGGTTGATCGTTCGCATTGCCTTGGGCACGCGCTGGTAACTCGAGATCAGTTCGGGAAGCTCCTGCGAAACCAGCCGTCGCACTTCGGCCGCTTCCGGTGTATTTTCCCCCAGCCGCTCTATCGTTGGTTGCAGTGCGGCAATGCGCTCGCCCAATGAATCGGCCAGGCTTTTGGCCGGGGCGGGCAAGGCGGGACGTTGCTGCTCCAGCCATCGGTTGGCCCGGTCGGCCAGTTCAGGCAACGGCGCCTGCGCCATGGCCTCTGGCCTCAGCGGTGTGTCGCGGCTGAACAGGCCCGCCAGAACCACCACGGCCAGCGCGCCCAATGCTACCAGCATAACTCCATAAAAGCCGAGCGGCGCCACGATCGCACTGAACACACCCGCACCGATGAACAGGGCGAATATGCCAGCGACCAGCATCAGCGCAAAGCGCTGCATCCGGCGGACATGGCGTCTGGCGTAGCCATTGCCATGCCGCATCTGGCTGGCCCGCACCCTGTCGAGAGTGGCATTGGCCTTTTCCAGCGTGATGTCTACTTCGCTTGCCATGGGGGGATGGCGCTCCTTGGTTCAGCGTTCGGCGTGTCAGTCGTCCAGTGCGGCCAGCGGACTGCCCTTGCCGGTCAGTTGCGCCTGCGCCTGGGCCTGGCCCTCGGCACGGGCGATATAGCCGCGCGATTTCTCGACCTCGGCGGTCAGGGTGGTGATGGTCACCTTCATGCTGTCGAGCGCCTTCAGCTTGAACGTGTCGACCGCATCCATCGTGTCATAGATATTCTGGAACGCGCGCTGCAACGTTTCCATCGGGATGGTCGACTGTGCGGCCTGTTCATGGATCCGTGCCGTATTGTCCTTCAACATCTGGCCAGTGGCATCGATGATCTTGGCGGTCGTTGTGTTGAGCGCGCTGATCTGGTCCAGCACCAGTCGCTGATTGGCCATCGCCTGGGCTACGGTCACTGCCGTGCGCAGCGCGCCCACCGTCGTCGTGCTGGCCCGATCGACGCCCTTTATCAGCTCGACATTGTTCTTCTTGACCAGATCAAGCGCCAGATAGCCCTGAACACTGACCGCGAGCTGGGTGAGAATGTCCTGTGATCTCTGCCGCACATAGAAGAGCGCGCTCTCGCGGATGGCCTTGGCCTTGTCCGGGTCGGTGGCCTCGATTTCATTGGCTTTGGCTTCCAGCCGTTCGTCGAGCGTCTTGGCGATATGCACCATCTGTTCGAGCCGGCCCATCGCTGCCCACAGATTCTGCCGCTCGATGTCAATGTCGCCATTGTCCTTCAGCAGCTCGGTCTTGCCATTGGCCATACGGCTCAGGATCGCCGATATATGGCCTTGTGCGCTCTCATATTTGTCGAAATAGGTGCGGATTGACCCGCCATAGGGGATCAGGCCGAACAGTTTTTTCTGGCTCAGCATCCCCTGGCGGGAAGGGTCAAGGTCTTCGACCTGCTGGCGCAACGCCACCAGATCGGCGCCGACCGTCGTGTCACGGTTCAGCGCGCGGGCAGGGCGGTCTAGAAAGCGGTTCGCTTGGGATGCAGCCGCGGCAATCTCGGCCCGGCCCATGTTGGTGATCTCGTCGATCTTCTTGCCGAACTCGGGGCTGTTGGCGTCGGCAGCGAGCAACTCGTCGATGTAGCCGTCGACCTTCTCCTCCAGTTTGCTGCGCTGTTCATCCGATATGCTGACCAGGCCTGCCGCCTTTTCCGGCGCAACACTCGGCACTGGCTTGGGCGGCTCCAGCGTGATTGCCGGTTCGGCAAAATCGGTCGCGGTCGCGGTTGCAGAGGGGGTCTGGGCGGGTTCGACACTCATTGGCTGGTCACCATCCTGTTCAAAGCACCTTGTGTTAGCACAGATGGGGCGGGTTTGCTCCCATTCAATGCCTAGGTGTTTTGTTTGTATAATACAGCATAACGCCCGCGCCAAGGGGGCAGTTGCATACCCCCTTTTACCCACTCTGGCTGGCCTTCTATCCGCGCCCGCAACCCTGTCCTTGCCGCGATGCACAAAAGCCGCTAGGGGCGCGGCTTCCTTATTCCCGAACAATTGAAACGGCCCCGCATGTCCCTGCGCAACATCGCCATCATCGCGCACGTCGATCATGGCAAGACGACCCTCGTTGACCAGCTTTTCCGCCAGTCCGGCACCTTCCGCGACAATCAGCGCGTCGAAGAACGGGCAATGGACTCGAACGACCTCGAAAAGGAACGCGGGATCACCATCCTCGCCAAATGTACCTCGGTCGAATGGCAGGGCACGCGCATCAACATCGTCGACACGCCGGGCCACGCCGA
Organism: Sphingomonas lacunae; assembly: GCF_012979535.1. Lineage (NCBI taxonomy): Bacteria > Pseudomonadati > Pseudomonadota > Alphaproteobacteria > Sphingomonadales > Sphingomonadaceae > Sphingomonas > Sphingomonas lacunae. The sequence goes on along the minus strand of NZ_CP053015.1, from coordinate 168,489 downwards.
CTTCGGTGGCGAAGTCGAACGCATCCTGTCGATGGTCGATGGCGTCATCCTGCTGGTCGACGCTGCCGAAGGGCCAATGCCGCAGACCAAGTTCGTTACCGGCAAGGCCCTGGCGCTGGGCCTGCGCCCCATCGTCGTCGTCAACAAGATCGACCGCAGCGACGCCCGCGCCGCCGAAGTGCTCGACGAATGTTTCGAACTCTTCCTCAACCTCGGCGCCAATGACGAACAGCTCGATTTTCCGATCCTCTACGCGTCGGGCCGCAATGGCTACGCGTCAGAGGATATTGAGGCGCGCGACGGGAATCTAACGCCGCTGTTCGAAACCATCGTCCGCCACGTCCCCGAACCCAATGTCGAGGTGGAAGCCCCCTTCTCGATGCTGGTCACGCTGCTTGACCGCGACAATTTCCTTGGTCGCATCCTCACCGGTCGCGTTGCCTCGGGCCGGGTCAAAATAAACCAGCCGATCACCGCGCTCGACATGGACGGCAAGGTCATCGAACAGGGTCGCGCCTCGAAACTCTTCTCGTTCAACGGACTTGATCGCGTACCGGTTGAAGAAGCCAAGGCGGGTGACATCATCTGTCTCGCCGGCCTGACAACGGCTACTGTGGCCAACACTATCGCTGAACCCGGCGTGACCGAAGCTATTGCCGCCCAGCCGATCGATCCGCCGACGCTTGCTATGCGCTTTGCCGTCAATGACTCGCCCTTCGCCGGCCGCGAAGGCGACAAGGTGACCAGCCGCATGATCCGTGACCGCCTGATGCGCGAAGCGGAAACCAATGTCGCCATCCGCGTCACCGAAAGTGCCGACAAGGATAGCTTCGAGGTCGCCGGTCGTGGTGAGCTTCAGCTTGGCGTCCTCATCGAAACGATGCGTCGCGAAGGCTTTGAGCTCGGCATCAGCCGCCCGCGCGTCCTGTTCAACCAGGATGAAAATGGCGGCCGCACAGAGCCTTATGAAACCGTCGTCATCGACGTTGATGATGAATTCTCGGGAACGGTCATCGAAAAGATGAACCTGCGCAAGGCCGAGATGACCGATATGCGTCCCTCGGGCGGCGGCAAGACGCGCATCAGCTTCTCCGCTCCGTCACGCGGCCTGATCGGTTACCATGGCGAATTCCTCTCGGACACGCGCGGCACCGGCATCATGAACCGCCTGTTCGAAAAGTACGGCCCCTATAAGGGTCCGATCGAAGGGCGGCAGAATGGCGTGCTGATCTCGATGGGCACCGGCGAAGCTGTCGCCTATGCGCTCAACGCGCTTGAAGAGCGGGGCATCCTGTTCGTTCAGCCCGGCGAGCCGCTCTATGAAGGCATGGTCATCGGTGAGAATGCCAAGCCCGACGACCTTGAGGTCAATCCGCTCAAGTCGAAGCAGCTGACCAATTTTCGCGCCTCGGGGAAGGATGACGCCATCCGTCTGACGCCGCCACGCCGCGCCACGCTCGAACAGGCGATTGCCTATATCGACGATGACGAGATGGTAGAAGTGACGCCAAAGAGCATCCGCATCCGCAAGATCCACCTCGATCCGCATGAGCGCAAGCGCCACAAGCGCAAGGTCGAAGCCTGACAGCCGCAGATGGTGGCTTGACCATCAGCGATGCCTTGGCAACAAGTGCCGCAGGGTGGGGGCTCTGCTGGTTCTTGTTGTTTAGGGGTATCCATGATCCGTCACCGCCTTTGCTCACATCTCGCCATCGCACTCGCGTCGTCGGCGCTTGTTGTCACGGCGGCGCCCGTCGCCGCGCAACAGGTCAATCGCACCGTTGCGCACGATCAGGTTCAGCGCGATCTCGGTTTTGTCGCTTCAGTACCGTCGGCACCGGCGGGAACGCTTGTATTGCCGCTGGCTGATGCTGCCGGCATAGCCACCGCGCCCGGCCTTGCTGACGCGGATCGCGCCGCGGTTACCCGCGCCGTCAGCGCCGCACGCTTCACCTTCCCGGCGAATGGCCGCCTGTCGCTGCGCGGCATCGGCGCTTGGGAACAGATATTGTTGGTCGGCCGCTCCGCCGAGCCAACGGCGGCCGACGCGCAACAGCTTGGCATTGTGATCGCCCGTGCACTTCAGTCGGAAAATGGTCCGATTACCTTGGCCGTTCCGGGCATGGCGGCCGACCTTGTTGGAGAAATGGCCATCGGTTTTGGCCTTGGCCAGTATCGCTCCGACCTGTTCCAGACCCGCAACCGTTCAGAATCCGGCGCCGGACCAATTAGCATCGTCGCTGATGATCCTGCGGCCGCCAATGGGCTTTGGCAGGCACGCGGGCAGGCGTTGGTCCGCGCGATGGCTTGGACCCGCACCATCTCCAATGAACCCGCCAATGCCGTTTACCCCGAAAGCTTCGTTGCGCGCGCGCGTGCCGCGTTCGAAGGGCTTCCGGGCGTCTCGATCGAGGTTCTCGACGTGCCAGCCATGGAGCGGCTGGGCATGGGCGCCATCCTCGGCGTCGGCCGCGGTTCGGAACGCCCGCCACGCATGATGATTGTCCGCTATCGTGGGCAGGGTGCTCCTGAAGGTGGCCCCCTTGTGCTGGCCGGCAAGGGGATCACCTTTGATACCGGCGGTATTTCGATCAAACCATCTTCCGGCATGGGCAACATGCGCATGGACATGTCTGGTGCAGCCAGTGTCGTTGGCGCCGTTCTGAGCCTCGCGGGCAGCCGTGCGCCGGTTGATGTCATCGCGATCGCCGCATTGGCCGAAAACATGCCGGATGGTCGCTCGATCCGTCCCGGTGATGTGCTCACTGCCTATAATGGCATGACCATCGAGATTGACAGCACTGATGCTGAGGGGCGTCTGGTCCTGGCTGATGCCGTATCCTATGCCGATGCGACCATGCGACCATCCGCCATCGTCGATGTCGCTACGCTGACCGGCGCCATCCGTACCGCTCTGGGTGATGATTTCGCCGGTCTGTTCAGCCGACAGGATGCGCTTGCTGATCAGTTGCTTGCCGCCGGCATGGCCGTAGGCGAACCATTGTGGCGCCTGCCGCTGCACGCCAGCTATGCGGGCGATACCAGTTCCAACTATGCGGATATCCGCAACGGCGGAGGGGATGGGTCTCCGGGTGCCGGCGCAGGTGCGCACTTTATTGGCGAGTTCATTCGCCGCGAGACGCCTTGGGCGCATCTCGACATTGCGAATGTCGCTTGGGCAGGGGCGTCTGATACTCGTCCCGGCGGCTCCACCGCTTATTCGGTGCGACTGCTTGACCGATTCGTCCGGGATTGGCGCCCGGCGGAGAGGCCTGCTCCCTAGGGAGCTGTGACCGGATGAACCGCGTTGCACGGTTCATCCGGTTCATCAGGATTGTCACACTATGCAATGCGGCTAAACTTGGTCGCGAACAGGGATTTCGGGGGAGCATCTGAATGGCAACCTATTGCAGCCAATGTGGCTCGCCGACGGCCTCGTCCGACACCTTTTGCCCATCCTGCGGCAAGGCATTGCCAAAGGCGGGGGCATTTGGACAGCAGTCGGCGGCATCCACGGCACCCTCGCCGGTTGCTCCAGCCACAGCCAATATCGCCTATGGTCAACCCTATGGTGCCGCCGATCAGCAGGCGCGACCGGCCAACCTCTCTACCTTCCAATGGATGCTCCTGCCGTTCAAACGTTATGCCGATTTCTCCGGTCGTTCCCGGCGGCAGGAATATTGGATGTTCTATCTGCTCAACTGGATTGTCTGGATCATCTGTGCAGCATTGATCCTTGTCGCCATGCCGTGGAGTGCATGGATCAATGATGTTCCGGGAGCCACCCCGTCTGCGGGTCTCTGGGTGGGATTGGCCCTTTTGGCGATATGGGTGGTGGTCAGTTTCATCCCCAACATTGCGGTGGTGGTGCGGCGCCTGCATGATCAGAATTTGACTGGCTGGCTTTTTTTCGCGTTCGTGCTGGGTGATTTGTTCATTGGTCTGGGCTGGGTGGCCCGGATCGTCTTGATGTGTATCGACGGCACCCCGGGCCCCAATCAATATGGCCCTGATCCCAAGGGGCGGGGGCTGGGAGAGGTGTTCGCCTGATCGTGTTGGCCGGACCGGCCATTTCGATGCTTGATTTTGCCGGCGCCCCGGGCAAGGGCTTGCCGCAACAAGGAGACACCCAATGAGCGACACACCTCCCGACCGGCTTTCGGTCAATCCGCGCAGCCCGCATTTTGGTGGAGAACTGCTCAATCGTGGTATCGGCATCCGGTTCAAGGGCAAGATCCGTCATGACGTCGAGGAATATTGCCTGTCGGAAGGATGGATCCGCGTTGCTGCCGGCAAGTCGCGCGACCGTTTCGGTCAGCCAATGACCATCAAGATGACCGGCCCGCTTGAAGCCTGGTTCGAAGATGTCGGCGAACCCGGCGCTGCCGCCTCCGATGGCGATCCGGCGCCTGAAGCAAGTGAAGAGACGGCATCTGCCAAGGACTGATCCGCTTCGCCCATGACGCCGGTCAACAAAAAACCCGCTGCCCATTTCAGGCCGGCGGGTTTTTTATTCACCTGACATGATTGCCCTTAGCGAGTCAGAGGCAGATCAGTTGCCGACGCTGGCAACGATCCGGGCCAGAGTGCCATCGCTGTCAGGCGTGATCGCGGCAATGCTGGTGTCGCCGCCAAAGCTGTCCTGGGTGCCCGCACCCGGATAGATGAACCCGGTGACCGGATTGGCACGCAACCCCAAATCACCAATCGGCGCGTACCAGACGCGGACCTGCGACCAGTCATTGTTGGCCGAAACATCAACGACCCGGACATTCCGCTCGATCTGACCACGACGACCGTTGATCGGCGACCAATTGGCGTGGGCGATCCGCAGTTCCCGGTCAGAGACGATCTGGCTGACCACAGCGACATGGCCAATCGGCATAGCGCGGGTAGGGGCAAAGGCCATCACGGCACCGACACGCGGAGCATTGCCGCGCTCATAACGGCCAGCGGCCTGACCCCACCAGTCGCGGGCGTTACCGAAAAGCTGGATGCCCGATTCCATACGGGCAAAAGGCGCACATTGCAGATAGGCAGAGGCAACCGCCGGGGCGCTAGTGATCAGCGTTGCAGCAAGGACAAGCGCCGCGATTGCGATGCGAATCTGAGCCATCATTGTGCGCGACCCCCCCGGTCAGAAATAGAGAAGCTTGGTGGCAGGATGCGTGCCTGAACGGATCGGTCGCGACAAGTTTCGTTGCCGACACATTCGGCAGACGGTGGGAGTCAGGGGTTGAGTTGAGTGAAGTCCACTGCTGCTATTTGCAGCCTCAGGATGAGCCGAGCCTTGGCGTCGATGAACCGTGAGAGCCTCAGTGAACAGCCGCGAATCGCGGTGCTGTCCGACCGCTCTCCCGTTGATCAGCCGCCAACGGCAATGCGTCGTGCGCCGCCATCAAAGATGGCAAAGGCATCTTCGGCTGACATGGGCCGCCCGAAGTGATAGCCCTGCAATTTCTTGCAGCCCAAGGCGACGATGGCATCTGCCTCTTCCTGATTTTCGACGCCTTCTGCAGTCGTCGACATTTCCAGGCTGTCTGCCAACGCAACCACCGCGCGGACGATGGCGATGGATTCCCGCGCGCCCTTGAGGGCACCCTGAACGAAACTGCGGTCGACCTTGATCGTCGAAAACTGGCCCATTCGCAGGTAACCCAGCGATGAATATCCAGTGCCAAAATCGTCGAGCACCAGCTTCACGCCCAGCGCCCGCACCTGATCTAGTGTTGCCATTGCGCCGGAAACTTCGCGCAGGAACACACTTTCGGTAACTTCCAGTTCCAGCCGGTTTGGCGCAATGCCGCTGTGGGCCAGGGCTTTCATCACGCTGGCGACAAATCCCGGAGAGCTAAGCTGCTCGGCGGATACATTGACTGCAACCTTGGTATTTGATGGCCAACGCGCCGCCTCGTGGCAGGCTGTCTGTAAAACCCATTCGCCAATGGGCCCAATCAAACGCGTATCTTCCGCGACCGGGATGAATTTCACCGGCGAGACAGGGCCCAGCTTCTTGCTGTTCCAGCGCAACAGTGCCTCGAACCCGTCAACCCGTCCGTCCGAATGGACCACCGGTTGATAATGCACCATGAATTCGTCGCGGCCCAAGGCAGAACGCAGTTCGATTTCGATTTCGCGGCGTTCACGGGCCTGGTCATGGAGTGTCGGCTCGTAACTGTTGATCACGCCGCCGCCCTGATCCTTGGACCGGTACAGGGCCAAGTCAGCATTGCGCGTCAGAGCTTCGACGGTGGCTCCATCACGCGGCCCCACCGCATAACCCAGGCTGGCCCCCACATAGAGTGTATGCTGGTCGATTTCATATGGGCGCGACACTACGTCGATGATGCGTTGACCAAGGCGTTCTACCGTATCGACGCCGTCAATCTCGCGCAGGACCACACCAAATTCGTCACCGCCCAGTCGGCCGGCAATGACCGATTCGGTGCCGAATTGTTTCATCCGCGCTGCCACCTGAGCCAGCAGCCTGTCACCAATAGGATGGCCCAGCGTATCATTCACCGCCTTGAAGCGGTCGAGGTCGATCATGATGAAAGCGCAACGCCGGCGCCATGCCGCAGCCTGTTCCAGGGCGCCAGCGAGCGTTTCGTTCAGATACAGGCGGTTGGGCAAACCGGTCAAAGCGTCAAAGCGGGCCAGATGGGCGATGCGATCTGCCGAGGCGCGCTGTTCGGTGACGTCTGAACCGACCCCGCGGAAGCCAATGAACACGCCCGATGAATCATAGCTCGGAGATGCCGACAGTTCCCACCAGCGGGTGCGCTCGTCGAGCGCCACCGGCACCAGCAGACTGGCAAAGCTCTCCTTGCGGTTCAGGCGATTGGCCAGATCATGCAGTGCCGGCGGAAATTTGCCGGTGCTCCAGTGCTCGCCTGCGAGCAACTGGAGAATGCTGAGACCTTCCAGCTCGCTCGGGTCACGACCGACTGCATGGGCAAAGCGCGGCGAAGCCTTGGTTATCCGGCGATTGGCATCGACCTGCCAAAGCCAGTCGGAACCTGCGTCCTCAAATTCGCGCAGCAAAAGGCTGACCGTTTCGGTCTGTTCCTCGGCTCGTCGGCCGACAAGCTCGTAACGGATGAAATCATGACCATGTTTGATGATGGCACCGAGGCCAATGAAGGTAAAGGCAAGGACGGCTATTGCCCCCGTGGGGTTGCCAACAAGTGTCAGCGCAAGAGCTGAAATGACACCTACTGCCGGCATCACTGCTGCATACAGGATGGGCACTTCCAATGTCGCAAAGCCATAGACTGCCATCATGCCGGCGAGGATGATCCACGCATTCTCTGTGGCATCGCGGTCGCCACTCCAAGCAAAGAAGAGCAATGGGGCGGTCAAAACCAGCGCAGTCACCAGACCCAGAGCTATTTCCCGCTTGGTCCCGCCTTGGGCGCCATAGATCCAGGCATTGCGACGGGATTCACGCATGAAGAAGCGCAATCCGCAAACCAGAGCAACAGCGGCTACATAGCCTCCGACCATCCACAAGGGCTGGCGGTTGAGATTGTCCAAGCCAATCGCGACGCCCCCAACCAATATCGAAAGCAGTTGGATGATGGTACGCCCGCGCACCGCATCAATCTGCTGGGCGCGAAGGGCCGACATTTCCAATCCGGGCAGATCGCCGCCCAGCAACACCGTTTTCAACGGTACTGTTGCACTGTCGTGAATGTCGCTTTGCGGCCCGGTCATGCGACGAGCCTTAGCGGTCATCCGGTTATTGTTTGGTTATTATCGGATGGCCCCTGCCAAAAATTTCCGGCGCATTCCGCCACATTGTCCATCTGTCCTTGGCGGCATCGAAACAGGGTTGGTGGCGGTTCCCTCGTCAGGCCGCCAGCTCATAGGGCTGGATTTCACCTGAAAGATACAGGCTGCGCGCCTTGGATCGGCTGAGCTTGCCTGAACTGGTGCGCGGCAATGTCCGTGGCGGGACCAGTTCGACAATGCAGTTCATCCCTGTGATCGATCGCACCCGTTCGCGGATTTCATTGTGCAAACGCTGCCGCTCGCTGGTGTCGCTGGTGCGGCACTGGACCAGAACGGCAGGGGTTTCTTCGCCACCACTTGTGGTTATCGCAAAGGCGGCAATGTCTCCCGACTTGAAACCCGGCAGTTGTTCCACCGCCCATTCAATGTCTTGCGGCCAATGGTTCTTGCCATTGATGATGATCATGTCCTTGGCGCGACCGACGATGTAAATATAGCCGTCGGACAGATATCCCATGTCGCCCGTGTCGAGCCAGCCATCGGCCATACATGCCTTGGTAGCCTCTTCATCGCGGAAATAGCCGACCATCAGGCTGGGACCCGTGCACCAAACCTTGCCGATTTGCCGATCGGGCAGGATATTGCCGTCTTCGTCGCGGATTTCGATGGTCATGTCGCGGGCGGCCTTGCCGCAATTGACAATGGCGCGGAACCGCTGTGGCCGATCACCCTGACTGTCGCCACCCGACAATTCGGTTTCTTCGACCAGTTCGACAACGATGCCCTCACCCGGCGGCATTATCGAAACCGCCAGCGTCGCTTCGGCAAGGCCGTAGCTCGGCAGGAACGCCTTGGCGCTGAAACCGGCTTCACTGAAGGTGTCGACAAAACGCTGCATCACATCGGGGCGAATCATGTCCGCGCCATTGCCCGCCACGCGCCAGCGTGACAGATCGAACCGTTCGGACGCATGGGTCTGGCTGGACACGCGGCGCGCGCAGATTTCATAGCCAAAGGTCGGCGAATAGGAGAGGGTGGTCCCCTTGTTGCGACTGATCAGGTCCAGCCAGGCCAGCGGGCGACGGGCGAAATCCTCTGTCTTGAGATAGTCGGCAGACACCTGGTTGGCGACCGGCGAGAGGAGGCAGCCGACAAGGCCCATGTCATGATACCAGGGCAGCCAAGAAACACAGCGATCACCCGGCTGCACATGCATGCCGTGCGAATGCGCTGCCAGATTGTTCAACAGCGCATGGTGGGTCACGGCCACACCGTGCGGAAAGCGGGTAGATCCACTGCTATACTGCAAATAGGCAATGTCATCGCTTTTCGCCTTTGGCAGGGCGACCGGTGTCGCCGGGCGGGCGATGAAGTCATCCCAGGCAATGCCTTCGACCGATTGGGCCGAAGCGGCGTCGGCGCCCATCTCGGCAATTTCCGGCGGGTAGAAAAGGATGTTCGGCGCGCAGCTGGAGAGCTGCACTGCTAATTGGTCGACATAAGCGCCGCGTCCGCCAAAGCTGGTCGGCAAAGGCAAGGGGACGGGCCAGGCCCCGGCATAGATGGTGCCAAAAAATAGTGCGGCGAACTCCGGGCTCGTTTCCGCCACCAGCGCGATCCGGTCGCCGGGCTTGATGCCATGGGCGATCAGGCGATAGGCCATGGCGAGCGCGTCCTCGCGCATCTCGCGATAGGGATAGGGACGAGCCAGCTTGCCGCGGGGATCGTGGAAGTTCAGGCCGCGCTCTCCCTGTGCCGCATAATCCAGCGCCTCGCCCATGGTGGTAAAGTCAGCAAAACGGCGTGGCAGCGCGTCATCGGTTGCTGTTGGTTGCAACTCCGTCGTTGCCGGCGTGTTGATTGTCATCTCGTCGGACGGATTGGCCACCCGTGCGCTCCTTCGAATCTTCTGTCGCAGACTGCCGCCCTTGCCTTGTTGGGGCTGGTCGGATCCACGCGCTGCGTTCCCTGGCTTTGGCCTGATCGAGGCCTCAATAGCGTGAGCCTGCCTTGCGCGCCAGTGGCGTTCAAATTCCGGCCTGACTGTGGCATTAGTGGGGCGATGTCGCGGACCGAACGCAAAGCCCGCCCTTTGACGGCTGAATCGCTCAGCGAACTGGCGCTGGCTTATGTCAGCCGTTTTGCCACCAGCCGCGCCAAGCTGACTCGCTACCTCACTCGCAAGCTTGCCGAGCGCGGCTGGGAAGGGGAGGGGCCGCCCGATGTCGAACGCCTGGTCACCAGCATGGTCGGCTACGGCTATGTCAACGACGCCGCCTTTGCCGAGATCAAGGCGCGTTCACTGACCCGACGGGGGTATGGAAAGCGGCGGGTGGATGCCGCCATTTACCAGGCTGGTATCGCGGAACCTGATCGGATCGCTGCCGATGAACTGGTCGACGCCAACCGAATCATGGCCGCCCTGCGCCTCGCTGAACGCCGCCGATGGGGTCCCTATGCGTCCGAGATTGAGCAGGACCCCGCCAAAAGGCAAAAGATGCTGGCTGCTTTCCTGCGTGCCGGTCATGATCACCGTCTCTCCCGCCGCGTCCTCGATATGGCACCAGGAGCAGATGTGTCGCTGCTCGACGAGGGGTGAGCGCCCCCTTCACTTCGCCTGCCACTCTGGCCTATGACGGTGGTGACCGTTTCCGGCCGGGTACAGGACCGCCACGCATGACTTCAGCTTCCCGCTTTTTCGCCTTGCTCCTGGCCGGTGCCGCGCTCGGCCTTGGTGGCTGTTCCGGAGCGGGTGCGGATGGTCCGGTGGCCGAATCCGGCCTGCGTCTCGTTCCATTGACGATCCAGCAAGGCAGCCAGACCCATCGCTTCACGGTTGAGGTGGCGGCGACAACGGCTGAACAGCAGCGCGGCCTGATGATGCGCACCTCGCTCGCGCCGGACAGGGGCATGATTTTCCCCTTTGATCCGCCCAAAGCCGCCTCCTTCTGGATGAAGGATACGTTGATCCCGCTCGATCTGCTGTTCATCCGCGCCGACGGCAGCATTGACCGTATTGCGGAAAACACTCCGCCCGAATCGCTGGAACCGATTGTGAGCGGCGGTGAAGTCGCTGCGGTGCTCGAACTGGCCGGTGGGTCGGCTGCCCGCCTCGGCCTGGATGAAAGCGCCATTGTCCGTTGGGAAAAGCCGTGACGCCGGTTCCATCAATGCTGCGGTTGCGCCTTGCCCCGGCGCGCGCTCGGGGGTAAGCGGCTCGCCATGGGTATCTTGTCGAAAATCTTCACCTGGTGGGACGGTGCCACCATTGGCACTTTGCTCTTTAGCGCGCGCAAGGGCACAAAGGTCGGCGAGGATTCGCTCGGCAACCGCTATTTCGCGTCGCGCGACGGCTCGCGCCGCTGGGTGATATACCAGGGCTCAAACGATGCCAGCCGGGTTCCGCCGGAATGGCATGGCTGGTTGCACCACACGCATGAAGACCTGCCTGACTCGCTGCCCCCGGTGCGGGACTGGCAGGCAGAGCCGACGCCCAATCTTACCGGTACCGTGGCCGCCTATCGTCCGGCCGGCTCGCTGGAGCGCGGCGGCAAGCGTGCGCCCGCTTCGGGCGATTATCAGGCTTGGACGCCCGACGCCGCGTGATCAGGCGCCGCGTCCCGCAATTGGGCTTACGGCTCGCCGCTGCATCGGCCACAGCCCTCTTGTGTCTGACGCTCGCTGCCTGCAACCGCCAGGCGGACGAACCGCCCCCGCCGCCGGCTGACGCCCGCCCGCTGCCGAAACAGCGTGTTGCCGCTGACGGGTCAGATCCGCTCGCCGGCGTCACGCCCATGGCCGAACGGGTCGCCGTCCTCGGTCTCCTCAACAAGCGCAACGGGCTGGTTCGTGACATCACGCTCAAGCCCGGCGAAAGCATCCGCGTAGGCCGCGCCGTTATTCGCCTGCGCGCCTGCGAACGGACGGCCCAGTGGGAATCCCCGCCGGAAACCGGTGCCTTCGTCCAGCTGATCGTGCTTGATTATGGCCAGGATGAATGGCGCCGCGTCTTTTCCGGCTGGCTGTTCAAGGAACGGCCCGACCGCAATATCGTCCAGCACCCGATCTATGACGTTTTCGTCAGAAGCTGCACGATGAGTTGGCCGGGCGAGGTGGAGATTCGGGACGAGCCAGCTCCGTCGGATCGTCCGGCCGCGCCCAGGCCATCGAGCGAGGCCCAGTCGCCCGCTGCCGATGTTCCTGCCGCCGCGCCAGAGCCCGCTGCCGACTCACCGGCTGACGAGAGTGCTCCGGCGGAGACCGCCCCCGCTGCCGACCGGTAAAGCAGGTCAAGATAGTCGGCTTGCGGAATCTCCACCGCGCCGAGACTTGCGAGGTGGCTGGTCATGAACTGGCAATCGAGCAGGTCAAACCCGCCCACCCTGAGCCGCGCCACCAGATGTGCCAGCGCCACCTTTGATGCGTCGGTCCGGCGGGAGAACATGGATTCCCCGAAAAAGGCGCGGCCCAGCGACACACCATAGAGACCACCGACCAGCGCCTCGCCCTCCCAGCACTCGATGCTGTGGGCGTGGCCGATGCGGAACAGGCCGGCATAGCTGCGCTTGATCAGCGGGTTGATCCACGTGTCCTCGCGCCCTTCCGCCGCTTCGGCGCACAGCGCCATCACCCGCTCAAAGGCGGTGTCGCGGGTCACCCGGAACCGGTCGCGCCTTACTGTCTTGGCCAGCGAGCGGGACAGGTGAAAACCATCCAGCGGCAAGATCGCCCGGATGCGCGGCTCGACCCAGTAAATCTCCTCGTCGGTCGCGCTGTCGGCCATCGGGAACAGGCCATTGGCATAGGCCAGTAACAAGGTTTCCGGAGGAATGACCGGACCGTCCGGACCCATGGGCCAGCCCTGTGCAGGTGCGCCACGCATTCTCTCGTTGCCTTCCATCCTCTGTCGCTCTTCCCCTATCGGGACAGTGGCGGAGGAACTCAAGCCGCCTCCATTGGTCCTGGCTGCCACCCCCATTCCCGCCAGTTGCAAAATCCCGGCCCTTCCGCTCCACTCCCGCCAAACAGGGGAGAGCGCGCATGACCGATCATATCTATGGCAAGAGCATCATCATCACCGGTGCGGGCAGCGGCTTTGGCAAGTTGGTCGCTGAGAAAGCCGCGGCGGCGGGCGCCAAGGTCACGCTGGGCGACATCAACCTCGACGCCGCCGAAGCCGTCGCCGCCGCCATCCGTGCGAGTGGAGGCACCGCCCAGGCCATCGCCGTCGACGTCACACAGATCGACCGGATGCGCGCCCTCGCCGCCGCAGCGGTCGCCGCCTATGGTGCGATTGATGTGATGGTCAACAATGCCGGCACCATGCCGCTCGCACTGATGGCTGATCACGCCATCGCCCTCGACAAATGGCACCAGTGCATCGACATCAATTTCAAGGGCGTGGTCAACGGCTGCGTCGCCGTGCATGACCAGATGATCGCGCAGGGCCACGGCCATGTCATCAACCTCTCGTCCATCTACGGCAACCACCCCGTCCTCGGCTCGGCAGTCTATGGCGCGACCAAGGCGGCGGTGAACTATTTCTCCGAAAGCTTCCGCGTCGACACGCGCGGCAAGATCAAGGTGACGATCATCAAGCCGACCGGCGTCCCCGGCACCAACCTCGGCAGCGGCGTCATCAACCCCGCCGCCATCGTCGGCATCATGGCGCAAAACATGCCCGAATTCGCCGAACTCGCCGAAAAGCTGCCACAGGGCGCCTACCCGCCCGAAAAGCTCGACCCCGCCAACATCACCTACGCCGCCCTCGCGCCAGAGCATATCGCCGACGCCATACTCTACGCGATCAACCAGCCGCTCGGCGTCAGCATCGGCGACATCACCATCAGGGCGGCAGGGGATCAGTATATTCTGTGATCAGCTTGGTGGAGCAGCGGTGGGCCGCGTCTTCCATGTCCGTTCCCATGGGAAACATGGATCTCGGCAACTCTTCAATCATCAGCTTTCGGGGGCGTTGTTGGAGACCTTTCGGTCTCAATTGCGCCATTGCCGGCCATCGGGAAAAGATGGATCAAATTCAGCTTTCCTACACGGGCTCAAGTGTGAGACCCTCCCTCCCTCTCCCCCTGAAGCGGGCGAGGGGAGACGACGGCTCATACTCCCCCGTCATTGCGAGTCTGGCCTCTGGCCGGGCGAAGCAATCCAGGACGGTGGACGCCCAGTCTAGATTGCCGCGTCGCTCCGCTCCTCGCAATGACTGGTTGGGGGTATCCAGCCCTCCAGCAGCCGTCGGCCCGGACCTGATCCGGGCCCGCTGCCGTCAACACACCAACGCTGCGTCCACACGATGGCTGCCCCGGATCAGGTCCGGGGCGACGACCGGCGACACGGCCAAGGCAACAAAGCAGCCTTCATTGTATTGCTGTATTAAGTTTACACCACACTCGAAAAACCGCCCTGAAACCCGCAGGCGGCCGTTGAATCCCCCCTCTGGAGTGTCAACCAGTGTCAACCGTTTTTCCATGCTGACTGGCCTTTTGTCTCCCGCCGCGCAGGGGCTTGTTGTGCGACCGTGCGACTCGTCGCTTGCCCCGCAGCAACTGTCAGCTTGCTTTTCCCGCTTTGCGGTGACAGCCCTCTGCCCGAACGAGCTACAGGGAGAAGATTGATGAGTGCATTCAGGGACGGCCTGTTCGACGGCAAGGTGGTGTTTGTCGCGGGCGGCACCAGCGGGATCAATCTCGGCATCGCCAAGCGTTTCGCCGAGCTGGGTGCCAAGGTCGCCGTCGTTGGCCGCAATCCTGAAAAGGCCGCCAATGCCGCTGCCGAGATCGGTCATGGCGCCATTGGCCTGTCCTCGGACGTGCGGGATTACGGCGCGATCCGCGCGTCGATGGAACATATTGTCGAGACTTTTGGCAAAATGGACGTGGTCGTATCCGGCGCCGCCGGCAATTTTCTCGCGCCCGCGCTCGGCATGTCGGCCAACGCCTTTCGCACCGTGGTCGATATCGACCTCAACGGCACCTTCAATGTTTTCCGCGGATGTCATGACCTGCTCAACGACAATGCCTCACTGATCGCCATCACCGCCGGACAGGCAGTCAATCCGATGGCGATGCAGGCCCATGCCTGTGCGGCCAAGGCCGGCATCAACCAGCTTGTCCGTGTTCTGGCGATGGAATGGGGGCCCAATGTGCGGGTCAATGGCATTTCCCCTGGCCCGATCGCCGGGACCGAGGGCATGGCTCGCCTCTCGCCCGAGGGGGCGGACCGGGCCAAGCATTTTGAGCGCATTCCCTTGAAACGCTGGGGAGAAATTGACGAAATCGCAGAGGCCGCAGTGTTCCTGTCAAGCGAATCCGCCCGCTATGTCACCGGCACCATCCTCGATGTCGACGGTGGCTCGCAATTGGGTGACGCCAGCCGCATGGATACATCCAAAGGCTTGTCGGGCTGACGCTATTTTGCCGGGCGGTGCGGGCCCCTCAGGGGATCAGCACCGCCTTGCCGACCACCTGACGGTTGGCCAGCAGGTCAAAGCCCTCGCGCCACTGGTCCAGCGGCAGCGCGGCGGAGACATGCGGCCGGATGCGCCCGTCCGCCGCCATGGCATCGACCATGGCCAGATTTTCCGCGCCCTTTTCGGGGAATTGCCGCCCATATTCCCCGGCCCTGACGCCCATGACCGAAAAGCCCTTGATCAGCGGGATGTTGGCATTGACCGAAGGAATCCGCCCGCTGGTGAATCCGATGACCAGCAACCGCCCGTCAAAGGCGATACAGCGGGTGCTCTCGTCAAAAATATCCCCTCCCACGGGGTCAAAAATCACATCTGCCCCCGCCCCGCCGGTGATGGCCTTGACCTGTTCGCGAAAGCCCTGCCGCACATCAACAATTGCATCGGGAGCATAGAGTTGCTGCACTTTCGCCAGCTTTTCGGGCGAACTGCCCGCCGCGATAACCCGCGCGCCCAGCTGGTTGGCAAGGTCAACGGTGGCCAAGCCTACCCCGCCCGCCGATCCGTGCACCAGCACCCATTCGCCCGGTTGCACCTGCGCCCGTCGCACTAGACTGACCCATGCGGTCAGATAGGCGGCTCGATATCCGGCGGCTTCCGCCCAGCTCAGGCGTTCGGGCTTGGGCCTGAGGGTGGCTGCGGGCACCAGGGCAAACTCTGCCATGGCGCCGATGCGGTTGGCGCCCAGCACCGCCTCGCCGATCAGCGACCGGTCGCATCCTTCGCCGACTTCGGCAACTTCCCCGGAAAACTCCATACCCGCAACAAAGGGAAGCGGCGGCTTGAGCTGATATTCGCCCCGGGTCATCAGCAGGTCGGGGAAATTGACCGCTGCGGCCCTTACCCTGACGAGAGCCTCGCCCAGGCCGGGCCTGGGGGTAGGGATGTCCTGCACCCATGTGCCGCCATAATCGGCAGCCAGTTCGGAGACGACCAGCGCCCGCATCCCATTCTCCTCGTCACATCTGTTTCTGCTTATCTCTTGGGCCGTGACCGGGCGACAGGCAAGCTGCGGAGGATGGGAGGGTATCGGTCAGCTGGCGAGCCCTTGTTCGATCCAACGTTCGCGCTTGCGGTACAGCGTCGACGGGCTGACACCCAGCGCGCGGGCCGCCGCCGGCAGGCTGCCTCCAGCGTCTGTGATCGCTGTTTCAACGACCAATCGCTCGATGTCATCAAGGGTCATACCGCGCAGCAACCCGGCCAAATCATCCGTCGCCAAAGGTGCAACCGGAGCGGCTGGGTCCTTGCAGGCGGGGCTTTGGCCGGTAACCGGCTCCGCCGACAAGGCGGCGCTTTCACGGGGCAGCCTCGCCATACGTGGCAGCGCTTCCTCGGGCAAAGCGGGGCCCTCAAACATGACGGCTGCCCGCCTGATCAGATTCTGCAGTTCACGGACATTTCCCGGCCATTTGTGACTGGCGAGGCCCCGAGCGAACTCCGGCGTAATTCGGTCGAAATTCTTGCCCTCTTCCTTGCCAAAGCGTTGCAGGAAGGTGTTGGCAATCAGTTCAATGTCATGTCCCCTTGCACGCAGTGGCGGCAGTTCGATCGGCACAACAGCGAGCCGGTAATACAGATCTTCGCGGAACCGGCCCGCAGCGACTTCCGCTTCCGGGTCGCGGTTGGTGGCGCATATGATGCGCACGTCGACATCCTCCGTCCGGTTGGAGCCGACCCTTTGCACGGTCCCGGTTTGCAGGAAACGGAGCAGCTTGACCTGCAATCTCAACTCCATTTCGCAAATCTCGTCGAGGAACAGGGTTCCGCCCTGAGCCGCTTGGACGGCGCCGATCCGGTCACTGACAGCGCCGGTGAAACTGCCTTTCAGATGGCCAAACAATTCGGATTCCAGCAAGTCTTCGGGGATGGCGCCGCAATTGATGGCAATGAACGGTTTTCCGCCCCGGGGGCTCGCCTTGTGGATGGCCTCGGCGCACACTTCCTTGCCGGTGCCGCTTTCGCCCGTGATGAAGACGGTGGCGCGACTTCGTGCCACATTTTCGATCTGGCGATAAACGCCGAGCATTGGCGGCGACATCCCGACAAAGCCCATGAATCCGTTGGTGGTAGCGGCGCGAACCGGTGTTCGGGCAGGGGTTGCGAGCGCCTCCAACGGCTGCACAGCGCTGCGCATGATAGTTATCAGCCGTTGTGGAGCGAGTGGCTTTACCAGAAAATCAAAGGCACCCAGACGCATGGCTTCAATTGCGCGGTTGATCGAACCGTCGGCTGTTGCAACGACAACCGGCCATCGCGATGTAATGCCGCCATTGGTCTGCAACAATTCCAGGCCGTCGGTGTCGGGGAGTTGCAGGTCGAGCAATATGCCTTTGATCCGGTCGCCATGACGGTCCAGTTCGGCGATTGCGGCTGCGCCTGAATCGGCTATCACACAAGCATAGCCGGCGCTCTCAAGCTGCGCTGCGTAGGCCATGGCAAGAGAGGCTATATCCTCGACAACCAGAATAGTGCCGTGGGTCACGCTGCTGCCTCCTGGTCGGGTTCCACCAGCACGAAGGTTGCCTGACGACCTTTATTGGTGACTTCGCACGTCACCTGTCTGGGATCACCGAAGTGCACCATGCACTGCTGAACCAAACCGAGTGCGATCATCGCCATCGGGCGATAGGAACTATAGGTCACGATTGTCTGGTCTGAAAGCTTGACCAGGCTCACTTGTGGCGGACGGGCATCAGGATACAGCACGCAGACGTCGGCATGGATGTGCGAGCCAATGTGCATCAGCAAGTCTTCGGCTGTCTCATAGGCCTCAATGAGATAGGAATAGAGAAGAGTGAAGCGACGAAAGAGATAGTGGCCAAATAAGACACATAGTTCGTCTTGGGGAACGCCGGAGTGTTCCGAGGCAGTGGCGACCAGTTTGAGCGCCTCACTCGAGGGATAGTTGTTCGCCGCACCGTATGCCCCGTCGGAGGGGATGTCCGCAGCGCGAATGACAGAGTCTGCAAAAGCTGCCGATTGGGTCTCTTCCATGAAGCGGACCAGCTCGGCAAATATGATACCCTTCATTCCTGTTACCTCTTAGTGGCCATCGCCCGACATGACTCTGGAGATCGGATCTGGCTCGACTCCCTGTCTCAACCCTCCACGCAATCGTCATGCCAAAATGCGAAAACGCCCTTTCAGGCCACTTCGGTCATGCCCCATTTGCGAATTGCAACGCTGAGCGTTTGCATTCTGCCATTCAATTCCTTTGCAAAACGCAAACGGACGGTCCGGAATGGTGGTGCATTTTGCGAAAAAACAACGTTGTCCCGGCATTTGTCCGCATCTGGCACGGCGATTGCTGACCTGATGCCGGAACGCGACAGTCATTGCTGTTGCCAGAGGACCGATGATGACCGCATTCATGCCGAAAGCCGCGTTGGTGGCAATACTGATACCAGCTATGCTCCTCTCGGGCTGTGCAACGATGGAGACACCCCGCAATGCACCGGGTAGCCTCTATGCTCGGGAACAGCAGGCGCGTTTTAGGCCAGAGACACCTCAATGCCAGGTCGCTCCCGTTCCGGCGGAGGTTGCCGGTTTGCAGGAAGTGCCAGTGCATTCGCTGACAAATGCGGTGAACAGTGTTGCGGAGGGGGACAGGCTGCAACTGACTATCGCCGGCGACACTGCCCGATACACTGGCAGTTACATTGTTTCGGGCAACGGCATGATGGAGTTGGCAGGAGGCATTCGTGTCAGGGCTGCCGGGAAGACCGTTGATGCTTTGGAGCGGGACTTGCGGGCTGAGCTGCTGAACCGTGGCATTGTCAGGGCGGTGACTGGCAATATTCGTCTGCAGCATGTCGAACAAGCTGGATTGCCTATTCCTGTAACCGGCGCTGTCTTTGGCAGTGGCATTGCCCGTGTTGGGGAACGGCAGGCCGACACCAGATCCATGATGGTGGCCAACCCTGCCTCGGGTGATCTGAATGTCAACCGGACGCTCTCCACGGCATTGCGCGCAGCGGGCGGTGTCAGACCGGACGCTTCGATCAGTGACGTTGTGCTGATCCGTGGCGGTCAATGGGCGCGTGTGGACATGCGCGGTGCGCTTGATGGCACCACTGTCAGTGATGTTGCTCTTGCGACCGGCGACAGGATCATCGTCGGCAGTGTCGGATGCCTTCAGCCGGAACTTGTGCGGCCTTCTTCAATCACCATTCCCGGGATCCGTGTATTCATGTCCAATCTTTCGGGGCCGGCTCAGGGTAATGGTGCTTCCGCCATCGGCTCGGAATCGACCAGCCTGCCATATGGAACCCGGTTTTTGCAGGGACTGGTCTCGGCAAACTGTGTTGGCGGGTCAGCGATGAACGCGGGGCGTTCGGCAGTCCTGATCTCGCGCAATCCGGTTACCGGTCAGTCAGTGGTGATTTCCCGGTCGGTCGAACGATTGGTTCGCGGGTCGGACAGGGATGCCTACGACCCGTATCTGATGCCTGGCGATTCCATCGTCTGCTATGACAGCATGGCAATGAACCTGCGTGAGGTTATCAGCACCGTTAGCGCCTCTGTCACGCCGTATGTCCTTTTCAACAGCGTAAAGGACTGAGAGCCATGAGGCATGAAGTGATCGCCAAGCCTCGGCGGCTGCTGCGCATCTGGACGTACATTCGCGATGGTCTGCCTTCTCCGGGCCGTTACAAGCGCTATGTAGTTGCCATGGCACCGGCGCTGATCGCGGTGTGGACCGCTACAGGGGCCTATCTTGTGCTCGCTCCGCGAAGTTACACCAGCCATTTTACGCTGATCCTGCCTGGGTCGGGCGCCGGCAGCACGTTGAACGTCGAGAGCATTGGCCAAGCCCAGTCTTCGGCAGCTTCTGCCTTTTCCTCGACGACACTAAGCCCGACCGAGAATTACAAGCGGTTGCTGATGGCAGACATCACGCTTCGTCAAAGCGCTCGGATACTCAAGGAAAATGAGGACGCTTTTCCTGGGCCAAAGGTCGAGCTGACCGATCAGACCAACCTGATCCAGATCGATATTGCTGGAGCCTCTCCCCAACAGGCGCAACGCCGAGCAACCGCGCTGCGCCAAGCCTTTCTCACGCAGTTGGACAGGCTTCGCGCGGATGAAGCCGCCAAGCGCGAACAGGCCGATACGCGGCATTTGCAGGAACTGGAAGCCAAGGTGCGGGAGACCGAACGGGCATTGCTCGCCTTTCAGGCGCAGCATGGCATGGTGTCTGTGGAGCAGTTCAACAATCGCATCTCAGCGATAGACTCCCTGCGCGATCGCGAACGGGAAGTGCGAACGACCTTGCGGCAACAAAGTGCCGAGAGTTCTAGATTTTCCTCGGCTTTGAATGCCGGGACTGCGCTGGGTAACAACACATTGCGGTTGCGTTCAGACCCGATGTTCCAACGGCTGGTGGAACGCTATGCCGCTTTGGACGCCGATGCGGAGCAGAAGTCCGCTACGCTGGGCGAGGGGCATGGCGACCTGGCGCAGGTGCAAGCCGAGCGCGACACGCTTCGCACCGCGCTAGCCCGCCGAGGCCGTGAGCTGACGGGGCTTGGCGACGAGCAATTGCTGCGCATGGTGGACCTTTCGGTCTCGGACGGACGATCATCGCTCATCGAAGGCATGATTGCCGCAGACATTCGGCGGGCAGGGACTTCGGCGGCCCTTCGGGAAATTCGGGGAGACCTTGCCCAGCAACAGGGCAGGGCAGGTTTGCTGGTTACCCAAGCAGCCGAGCTGGCTGACTTGACCCGCGACCATCGAATCGCCGAAGCCGTGTTTTCCTCGGCGCTGGCGCGCGTCGACACCAACAAGCAGGATCCGTTCGCGTCCTATCCGCTGGTCCAGACGCTGGAAGAACCATCGCTACCGCGCGGCCCATCCAGCCCGTCCACGGTGATTGCGATCGCTGGAGCCACAGCGGCCACCATCCTCATCATCATGGGATTCCTTCTGACATGGCTGCGTCAGCCGCTGATCCGGAAATTCTTCCCGAACGCCTGATCGTCTTTGCGATCACGTCGACCTGGTGGCTGTATCTTGTCGGGGGGCTATACATTCTTGGCCCGGTTCTCGGCTGGATCTTGGCTGCGCTGGTGGCCCGGGCCTATTTCTTCGGAGATGTTCTGCCTGTCCGGGAACGGCCGGTGCCGATCAGCTGGCCGATCCTGGTATGGCTGATCGGTATGGTGGCGATGCTGATCATCTTGTGGATCGGGCACCGAAATTTCTCTCTTGGCACCGGGCCGACCATCAAATCCAGTGTTGGCTGGGCCAAAGGCTGGGCGCTGATTGCGTTGTATCCGCTGGCAGGCGCGTGCCTGTGCATACGGGCTGAAGTGATTTACCGGGCTATCTGTCGGTTGGGCAAACAGACGATCTTGATCCTGCCGATCTTTCTTGTCGCCCCCTTTGCCGGTTTGCCTTCCAAACTTTGGGTTTCGCCGCTGAAGGTGGTTGGGGGATCGGGCGACGAATATTTCGCCGTGATACTCTATACCCTTGAACCGGGTGTCGGGACGCCGCGCTGGCAGTTTTTTGCCCCATGGTCGCCCGCAGCCGGGATGATGGCTGTTATATATCTGTTGTGCGCGCTTGAGGAAAAGGACCCCAGGTGGAAGGCTTGGGGCGTCTCTGCCGGACTGCTTGTCGGGCTGTTGTCACAGTCGCGATTGGCCTTGGTCGCGTTGTTGCTGGTATGGCCGATGTCTTGGGCTGTTTCCAAATTGTCAAAGGCCTGGGTGTGGTTCGTCGCCGCACCAGCGATATTGCTGGCTGCGTGGTTCGCCCCTGCGCTGATTGACCTTGCCAATCAGGTTCAGGCGGATTTCGCCGGGGCCCGTGCGGATTCAACGCGGGTGCGAGAGACTTTGGGCCGGATTGCCATCGAACGGTGGGAGAATGAAGCCTATTGGTTCGGCCATGGGGTTGTCGAACGCGGACCGCATCTGGTCGAATATATGCCGATCGGCAGCCACCACAGCTGGTATGGCCTGCTTTTCGTCAAGGGACTGGCCGGCTTGTTGGCCTTTGCCATACCCATGGCTGTCACTTTGTTCGTGACCTTTCGCGTGGCGGTAACGCGCGACATTGGCCGGGTCGGCCTGTCGATGATCCTGGTTTATGCTCTCTATAGTTTCGGAGAGAATATGGAGGTGCTGACCTATCTGACTTGGCCGGCGCTGCTCATCATGGGTATTGCGCTGCGCCGCGAGCAAGTGCCTCGCGCCGGGTAGAGGGCCAGCTAGAGCGGATAAGCGGGCTTTGCAAGGCTGTGCAATGGTCCCGGAAATATCGAATAAATCATTGTTCCAAAATGATTTTCAGCATTTACCGGCATGGGCCGGCAGGTTTTGGTCAAACGGTCATGCCGGCGAGCAATTTGGGCAGGTCGCCGGTCTCCCCGCGCGCTTCGGCCATGAAGAATTGTTTGGCGAGATTGCTGCGCTGGACCCCGGCGAGGCCGAAGCGGCGGACGGCACTGGCGGCCTTGCCCGGAATGCCGAACAGGCGTGTCAGGCCATCGGTAGCCGCTGCAACCGCCAGATTGTCGAGGCTGCGCCAGCGTTCATAGCGTTCGAGCACCTGAGCATCGCCGAGATCAAGGCCCAACCGGGCCGCATCGACCAGCACTTCGGCGAGGGTGGCAACGTCGCGCAGGCCCAGGTTGAAGCCCTGGCCGGCGATGGGGTGAATGCCATGCGCGCTGTCCCCGACCAAGGCCATGCGCTGGGCCACCATCTTTGCGCTATGCTGGAAACCAAGCGGATAGACGCTGCGGGGCGCGATTTCCTCTATGTCGCCCAATATGCCGCCCATGCGCTTCATCATCTCCGCCTTGTACCCGCGCGGACCAAGCTTCATGAAAGCGGGCGCCTCCTTTTCCCCGACGCTCCAGACAAAAGCGCAGCGATGACGGCCATCCGGCAGGTCGTTGAGCGGCAGCAGTGCAAAGGGTCCCTCCGGATAGAAGATCTCGTAGGCGACGTTCTCATGGCTGTGTTCATGGGCAATGGCGCCGACCATGGCGCCATGATGATAGGACCATTGCGCCATCATCATCCGTTCCGCATCGCGTGTCGAGGAGCGGCGGCCTTCACACACCGCGAGCAAGGGTGCGGTCAGAATGCTGCCGTCGGTCAGCGTCAGGGTGGCCCCATGGTCGTCCCGGTTGATGCTGGCGGTGGTGACAGGGGCGCGATTGTCTATCAGCGCATGGTCCGACGCTGCTTCGGCCAACGCCGTCCGCATCCGTCGGTTTTCGAACATGATGCCAAGAAAACCGTCGCCTTCGGGAACAGCGAAATCCAGCTCACCGGGCTTGAGCCCGTCGGAAACCCAGATGCGCTCAATCGGACAGCCATGTCCCTCAAGCCGGGGAGCGAGGCCGATAGCCTCCATCATTTTCCATGCCCCGCTGGCAATAGCCGACGCGCGACCATCAAATTCGGCGGCCAGGGTTTTGGCCGGGTCTGCCGGATCAACGACAATGCTGGTCAGGCCATGTGCCGCCAGGGCGAGGGCAAGGCTGTGGCCCACAAGGCCGCCGCCTGAAATCAGCACGTCGGCGTGAGCGTGGCGTGGCGCGGACTGGGTCAAAGGGAGAGCGGGTTCAACCGGCATCGGACGACTCCTGTTATGCCGCCTCCTCTACGCGTCGGGTCGTCTGCTGCCAATGCGAAACACGCCATTGCTTGACGGCGAGTCCAGCGCGCGGGCATAGTGCAGGGAATGGGCGGCACGAGGTCGCCGACAGTTCCGGACAGTGACAAGGCAGCTTTGAATGGCAACCCGCAGCCCGACCCGGCCGGCCCATGAATGGGACGGATTCTTTCGCTCCACATTGGTGCGGTCGAGCCATGTGATCATTGGCGGCGCGCTGTGCCTGATGGCGCTGATCATGTTGTTGGCGCTGGCCAGTTACAGTTCGAGCGACCCCAGCCTGACCACCGCAGCGGGCGGACCTGCTGCCAACTGGATCGGCCGTCCCGGTGCATGGATGGCTAGCCTGTTGTTGCTGACGGCCGGGTGGGCGGCTTGGATGCTGGTGCCAATGGTGGCGCGCCTGGGCTGGCGGCTGATTGCCGGGGTTGACCATCATGAAAAGCCACGCCGGCTGAGTGTCGGCCTGATCGGCATGCTGTTGGTGGCAATTGCTTTGGCAGCTTATGAAAATACGCCAGGCCGGGACCTGACGGCTGGAATGGGCGGCCTGATCGGCCTGCTGGTTGAGCAACCGCTCGACTCCCTGCTTGCAAACAGCACAGAGTCTGTCGCCCGGCTGGTGCGCTGGTCGCTATTCCTGATACTGGGTTTGGGCGGATTGTCGCTGTGGCTGCGCAGCCTGTCGCTGGCGGGGCCGCTGGCGGCGCTGACCGGGCTGTTGCTGCGCCGCGGCGCAGAACGGTTGCAATCGGCAAAGGGTGGGGGAGTCGAGCCCGACACATTTGACGAGGAAGACGACGTCTTTCGCCCGCAAACCGCGACAACCGCTGGCGGCCCGCGTCGCCCGGTCGTGCCCGATAATCGCCCGGCGCCGGAAATTGTCGATGCGGCTCCGGCACCGGTCGCTGGTACCCGGCGCATTTCCCCGCAACAGGCCGACATGTTCGCGGACAGTTCGCTGCCGCCGCTCGACCTTTTGAGCCCGGCGCCTGAACGCAGTGGCACCGCGATCGACAAGGGTGCGCTGGAACGCAACGCCCGGTTGCTGGAATCGGTGCTGGAGGACTTCCAGGTCAAGGGATCGGTCAAGGCAGTGCGCCAGGGACCAGTCGTCACCATGTATGAACTGGAACCCGCACCGGGCACCAAGGCCAGCCGGGTCAGCAATCTGGCCGATGACATTGCCCGGAACATGTCCGCCCTTTCTGCGCGCATCGCCCCCATCCCTGGCCGCACGGTGATCGGCATCGAATTGCCGAATGCCAAGACCGAACCGGTGGTGTTGCACCAGCTGATCGCCAGCGACGCATTCCAGTCGCAACAGGGGCAATTGCCCATCGTGCTGGGCAAGAACATCTTTGGCGATCCGGTGATCGCTGATCTGGCGCCTATGCCGCACCTGCTGATTGCGGGCACGACAGGTTCGGGCAAGTCGGTCGGTCTCAATGGCATGATCCTGTCGCTGCTCTATCGGTTGACCCCCGACCAGTGCCGGATGATCCTGATCGATCCCAAGATGCTGGAACTCAGCGTCTATGACGGGATACCGCATCTGCTCGCGCCGGTGGTCACCGAACCAGCCAAGGCGATCCGTGCACTGAAATGGGCGGTGGAGCAGATGGAAGACCGCTATCGCATGATGGCCAATCTGTCGGTGCGCAACCTCGCCAGCTTCAATGAAAAGGTTCGCGCTGCCAAAGCGGCGGGCAAGTCGCTGCGGCGGCAGGTGCAAACCGGCTTTGACCCCGAAACCGGGCGGCCGATCTATGAGGAGGAAAATCTCGACTTCGAGCCGATGCCGCAGATTGTCGTGGTGGTCGACGAACTGGCCGACCTGATGATCACGGCTGGCAAGGAAGTCGAGGTGCTGATCCAGCGCATCGCGCAAAAGGCGCGTGCTGCGGGCATTCACCTGATCCTCGCGACACAGCGGCCGTCGGTCGATGTCATCACAGGTGTGATCAAGGCCAATCTGCCGACGCGCATTTCCTTTCACGTCACCAGCAAGATCGACAGCCGGACCATTTTGGGCGAGCAGGGGGCAGAGCAACTGCTCGGCAAGGGCGACATGCTGTACATGGCAGGCGGCAAGCAACCGATCCGCATCCACGGACCCTTCGTTTCCGATGACGAGGTGCGGATGGTCGCCGACCATTGGCGCGCACAGGGCCAACCCACCTATGTCGAGGCGGTGACCGAGGAACCGGCGGAAGGCGGCGACTATATCTATGAAGGTGAGTCGATCAGCGACAGTGCCGAGGACCGCCAATATGCCCAGGCCTGTCAGGTGGTGATCGACAGCCAGCGTGCTTCCATCTCCAGCGTCCAGCGTGCCTTGCGTATCGGCTACAATACAGCGGCACGACATATAGACCGGATGGAAGCTGACGGCATTATCAGTTCCGCCAACCATCTGGGTCGCCGCGATGTTCTGGTCGATCGCAGCGGCAAACCGAGGCGGCGCGGCGGCGAGGATGATTGACCGAGCGACCAGCCAGCCGGGTTCAGCGCGCATTCAAGCCGCATGGCGCAGACCGGCATCCGGCGGTGCAATGTCCGCCCCCTGTTTCAGATGAAAGCCGATTGATCCGATGTCCCGACTGACCAAGACTGTCGCATTGTTGCTTACCGGCGCGCTGGGTTTGGGCGCCTTTGCCACCTTGCCGCTGGCACAGCCGCTCGCCGCCCAGACGCGCACGGCACCGCGGGCCACGCCAGCCCTGACCGGGGACCTGTTGCGGGTGCAACAGCATTTGAGTGCGATGACCAGTCTGGTGGCTGATTTCAGCCAGTCGGACCGGTCGGGGCAGGTGCAGAACGGACGCCTGACCTTGCGCCAGCCGGGCCGCATCCGTTTCCAATATGCGCCGGGCAATCCGCTGCTGATTGTCGCCGATGGCCGGTCGCTGACGCTGATCGATTATGAAGTGCGGCAGGTGCAACGTTGGCCGATCCGCAATTCGCCGCTGTCTGTGCTGATAGACCCGGAGGCCAATCTGGTCCGTTATGGCCGGTTGATCGATACGGGCGACCGCAACACCATCAGCGTCGAGGTTCGCGACCCGTCGCGGCCCGAATATGGCATGATCACCATGGTGTTCATCCGCGACGCCGCCAGTCCGGCGGGGCTCAAGCTTTATGGCTGGGTGGCCCTCGACGCGCAGAACCAGCGGACGTCGATCCGCCTCAGCAACCAGCGGTACAATGTCCCTGTGGCCGACAATATGTTCCGATGGCGTGACCCGAGGCAGACCACGCGGGGTCGCTGATGGACCGGGTCCACGGCGGGCGGGCGATTCGGCTGGAAATTGCCAGTATCCGTGCCGTTTGTTGCGCCTGGTCGCATGATCGCTTGGCCGCAACGGTTCGTCGCACAGGTGGCCGATTCGTTCAGCTTCGTTCATCTGCGCGACAGATTTGGACAGTATCAGGGCGAATGAGGCGGCACTGACAGCTTGGCTTGATGTTCCCCCCTGTTGATCAGGCCAGTGCTCGCTGCCTCGCGTCAAAATGCGTGACGAGCGACATTTTGAACCCCCGCTCCGCCGCCCCTGGAGCGGGGGTTTTTTGTGGCCTTTTTTTCGCCATCAGCGGGTAGCCTTTCCCGTCGGCAAGCCGAAGCGGCCGGGTATCGCGCAAAGACTTTGGTTTGCGTTGGGAGGTTTGCGTGGTTAAGCGACGCCAATGACCTCGCCCCTGCGCATTGCCTCCTGGAACATCAACAGCGTCCGTGCCCGTGCCGATATTGTCGGTCAGTTCCTCGATGAGGAAGCGCCCGACATCCTGTGCCTGCAAGAGACCAAGGTGGTTGACGAACTGTTCCCGCACGAACTCTTCGCCAGCCGGGGCTATGACCATATCATCGTCAACGGGCAAAAGATGCACCATGGCGTCGCCATCGTCAGCAAGGTGCCGATGGCCCGTGACAACCGCTTTGACTGGCAGGCCAATGGCGAGGCGCGGCATCTGGGCGTCGCCCTGCCCAACGGGGTGCGGCTCGAAAATGTCTATATCCCGGCGGGCGGCGATATACCCGACCGGGACAAGAACCCCAAGTTCGGGCAAAAGCTCGACTTCCTCGGTCGCATGATCGACTGGTCGGGTACGCTGGAGCATCCCACCATCCTCGTCGGTGACTTCAACATCGCCCCGCTGGAATGCGACGTGTGGAGCCACAAGGCGCTGCTCGATGTTGTCAGCCATACGCCGATCGAGGTGGAAACGCTGGGCCGGTTGCAGGCGGCAGCCAACTGGACCGATTTGGGCCGGACCTTCATCAAGGCGCCGGAGCGGCTGTACACCTGGTGGAGCTACCGCGCGCAGGATTGGCGCAAGTCCGACAGGGGAAGGCGGCTGGACCATATGTGGGCCACCCCCGATGTGGCCCCGGCTGCCAAGGGGCACCGGGTACATGAACAGTGCCGCGACTGGGGCAAGCCCTCGGACCACATCCCGCTGGTGACGGAGTTTCATTTTTGAGCGGTGACGGCGCCCATGATACGCGCAGTGCGGCGCGGGCGATTGACGCGCTGCGGCGTGGCTGGCCGGTGCGCGTGGCGGGCGCGGCGGGCGCGCTGCGGCTGTTGCCGGTGGAAAGCGCGACCGATGCGGTGCTGGCGGGGTTTTCGCCTGATGCTCTGCTGATTTCCGGGGAGCGGGCGGCGACGCTCAAACTGACCAACCAACTGGCGGCGGCCTCGCCCGGCCCTGTGCGCATTGCGCTGGGCAGCGACCGGACCGCAGCCCGAGGCATGGCGATTGCCGATCCCGCGCTGGACCTCGCCAACCCGATGAAGGGACCGTTCCGCACCGATCCTCTGGGTGTTGAGGATGCCGCCGCCGCTGCAATAGTATTGGCGCGCCATGCCGGTGTGTTGCCGGCCTGGTTTGTCAGTGATGACAACGCTGCGCCGGTTGAGGCGGAAACGAGTGTGACGGCGATTGCCGACTATGCCGACCCTTTACGACTGACGATCGCGGCGCGCGCCCGCCTGCCCGTGGAAGCAAGCGAGAGCGGCGAATTGGTCGCCTATCGCAGCCGCGAGGACCCGCGCGAACATGTCGCGCTGATTCTCGGCCAGCGTGACAGCAGCCCGCCAGTGGTGCGGCTTCACAGCGAATGCCTGACCGGCGATGTGCTGGGCAGCCTCAAATGCGATTGCGGCCCGCAACTGCACGCCGCGCTGCACGACATTGCTGGCGCTCCATGGGGCATCCTTCTCTACCTCAGGCAGGAAGGGCGGGGCATTGGCCTGATCAACAAGTTGCGCGCCTATCAGTTGCAGGATCAGGGGTTTGATACGGTCGACGCCAACACGCGGCTCGGCTTTCCGGTTGAAGCCCGTGATTTCGGCATCGCAGCGCGGATGCTGAGCCTGCTCGGCGTTGATGCGGTGCGGTTGATGACCAACAATCCCGAAAAGGTGGCGCGGCTGGAGAAGGAGGGGGTGCGGGTGATCGAGCGCCTGCCGCTGGCCCTGCCGACCAATGTCCACAACGAACGCTACCTCGCCACCAAGCGCGACCGGACAGGGCACCAGCTCTAGCGGTTGGCTTGTCCAGCCGGTCGGCTTGACCCATATATCCGCAATGACTGACCGACCACCTCCCCTGCGTCTGTTGCTGGCCGAGGGCCGTGTCCTGTCTGACTGGCTGCGCGCAAGGACACGGCCAAGCGTGATGGAGCGCGAGTTGGTCGGCGGCAATGCGCCAGTGATGACGCTCCCCGGATTTTGCGCCGGTGACCTGTCGATGGCGCAGATGCGGCGCAATCTCAGGGCCGCCGGTTTCCGGGCGCGGGGTTGGGGCATGGGCGCGAACACCGGGGCAAAGGCGGACACGCTGGAGCGTATCCATGCCCGGGTGAGCGACATCGCCGAGCGCGAAGGCAGGGCTGTGCATCTGGTCGGCTGGAGCCTGGGCGGCGTGATGGCTCGGGAATATGCCAAGCACCATCCCGATACCGTAGCCAGCGTGGTGACGATGGGATCGCCCTTTTCCGGATCGCGGCGTGCCAACCATGCCTGGCGGCTCTACCGCATCATCGCTGGCCATTCGGTCGACAATCCGCCGATAACCTTCAGCGACAAACCGCGACCGCAGGTGCCGACCTTTGCCTTGTGGTCAGCGCGGGACGGGGTTGTCGCACCCGCCTGTGCCCATGGTCAGCCGCATGAGAGCGACCGCGCGGTCGAACTGGCCTGTGGCCATATGGGCTTTGCCTATGCGCAGGAAAGCATCGATGCGGTGATTGATTGTCTGGTCGAGGCCGAGGCAGCCGTCCCTACCCGTTGAAGCGGGCAACCAGATCGGCCGGCACCCGCATCGGCCGCCCGTTCGCCTTGTCAATCAGGGCCCAGGTGGTCAGCGCGGTCACCAGCCGGTTGCCGTCCGCGTCAACAAAGGCGACATTGCGGTCGAACTTCGCGCCCTTGGCACTGTCTGCCACCCATGTGTGGGCCGTGGCAGTCTGCGCCTCGAGCAGGGGACGGTGGTAGTCAATTTCATGCCGCACCACGACCCAGATCAAGCTGTCCTTGTCCGTTTCGCTCGCCCGGGCCTCCCAATGGCTGGTTGCTGCCGTCTGGATCCATTGCACCCAAACCGCATTGTTGACATGGCCCAGCTCGTCAATGTGCTCTCGCCGTGCGGTAAACGGGAGGGTGAAGGCGTGGGGCGGAATGGCGATCATGGCATCAACTGTCCGATGAACCCCTATACCCCTTTAGCTCCTCGCCAGTCAGTGTGGCGACATGCAGCACATTGGTTGATCCAGGGGTGCCAAAAGGGACGCCGGCCATCATCAACAGCTTTGATCCCGCCTTGCCCATGCCATGGCGCAGCGCCATGCGTTTGCCCTTCGCGATCATCTCTTCAAAGCTGCCGATGTCGCGGGTATGCACGGCATGGGAGCCCCACAACAGGCCCATTCGGCGGGCTGCGTCCAGCTTTGGCGTCAGCACGAGAATGGGAACGGTCGGCCGCTCGCGAGAGACTCGCCGGGCAGTCGAACCTGTTCCGGTAAAGCAGATAATCGCATCCGCACCCACTGTTCGGGTCACATCACCGGCGGCTTCCGCCAGTGCGTCGGCGGTCGTCGCGTCGGCCTTTGTCTCGGTGAATTGGACGCGGGCATGATAGGTGGGATCGCTTTCGACCGACTGGGCAATACGGTCCATGATTTCGACCGCCTCGACCGGCCAGGCACCAGCGGCGGTTTCGGCTGAAAGCATCACGGCATCGGCACCGTCATAGACGGCGGTCGCCACATCGGACACCTCGGCGCGAGTGGGTGAGGGTGAGGTGATCATCGATTCGAGCATCTGGGTTGCGACAATCACCGGCTTGCCCATGGCGCGGGCAGTGGCAACGATGCGCTTTTGTGCAGGCGGCACGGCCTCGGGCGGCAACTCGACACCCAGATCACCGCGGGCCACCATGCAGGCGTCCGCGATTTCCAGCACTTCCTCCAGCCGGGCCAGCGCCTGTGGCTTTTCCAGCTTGGCCAGCACGCCAGCCCTTCCCTTGATCAGGGTGCGGGCTTCCGCGACATCCTCCGGCCGCTGGACAAAGGACAGCGCAATCCAGTCGACATGATGGTCGAGGGCAAAAGCGAGGTCTCGCCGGTCCTTGTCGGTCAGCGCGGCGAGCGGAATGACGACGTCCGGCAGGTTGACGCCCTTGCGGTCCGAAATCGCGCCTCCGACCTCGACCACGGTAACGACATGGCCGGTGTGGCAGGCTATGGCCCGCAGCACGAGCTTGCCATCATCTATCAGGAGCCGCGCGCCGCGTTCCATGCCTGCCAGAATTTCCGGGTGAGGCAGGTGGACGCGGGTGGAATCGCCCGGCTCCGGATTGCTGTCGAGGATGAAGGTCTGGCCCTTTTCCAGCATCACTGGCGGGTTGGCGAATTGGCCTACACGCAGTTTTGGCCCCTGCAAGTCGGCAAGGATGGTCGTTGGCCGTCCCAGCTCTTTCTCGAGACCACGGATGGCGGCTATGTTTGCGGCGTGGACGGCATGGTCGCCATGGCTCATGTTGAGGCGGAAGGCGTCGGCACCGGCGATCATCAGCGCGCGGATCATCTCCACACCGCTGCTGGCGGGGCCAAGGGTGGCGAGAATGCGGACCTTGCGGTCTCGCGGTGCAACAATCTTGTTCGCCAAGGCGATGCTCACTTATCTGGTTTCGTGCGTAACCAGCGCATGGCGCAGACAGCGAATCATGGCAAGCCGCTGTGCGTCATGGCATAGCTATTCCTTGCACCGGTCAGCGGTCCCTTCTGTGCTTGGCGATCATGGCCCCAACAGGCTAAGGGCGCCGCTTCGCGATTCACTTCACTGTTTCATCAAGGATAGTCACTCATGGCGACCACCGCCCCCGAACAGGACCAGGACGTCCAGGCCACCGACAACCAGCTGCGCTTGTTCTTCGAGCGCATTGAGCGCCTGGAAGAGGAAAAGAAGGGCATTGCGGATGACATCCGGGATACGTTCGCCGAAGCCAAGGCGCAGGGTTATGACGCCAAGATCATGCGCCAGGTGCTCAAGTTGAGGAAGATGGCGCCGAACGAGCGTCAGGAAATGGAAATGCTGATCGACACCTACAAGACGGCGATCGGCCTCGTCTGACCAGCGGCGCGGAGCGCAACAAAACTTGCCCGATGGGGCCGTGCTCGGCTAGGGCGCGGCCTCAATCCCTTTGACAGCGATGATGTGAAGTCGACCCATGGCAGGCCATTCCAAATTCAAGAACATCATGCACCGCAAGGGTGCGCAGGACAAAAAGCGCAGCGCGCTGTTTTCCAAGCTGAGCCGCGAAATCACCGTTGCGGCCAAGATGGGCCTGCCTGATCCGGACGCCAACGCCCGTCTGCGCGCCGCGGTCAACGCGGCCAAGGCTCAGTCGATGCCCAAGGACAATATCCAGCGCGCCATTGACAAGGCGGCCGGCGGCGAAGGCGATAATTATGAGGAAATCCGCTATGAGGGTTATGGCCCCGGTGGCGTTTCTTTGATCGTCGAGGCGCTGACCGACAACCGCAACCGCACCGCAACCAACGTCCGTACCGCCTTTGCAAAGAATGGCGGCAACCTCGGCACATCGGGCAGCGTCAGCCATGGTTTCGACCGGCTGGGCCTGATCAGCTATCCAGCCACGGCGGGTGATGCCGACACGGTGTTCGAGGCGGCACTGGATGCCGGCGCGGACGATGTCGAGTCGACCGAGGACGGTCACGACATCTGGACCAGCGTCGACAATCTCCACCCGGTGGCCAAGGCGCTCGAAGCCAAGCTGGGTGAGGCTGATGGCGTCAAGCTGGCCTGGCGTCCGACGCTGAAAAGCGAGGTGGGCGATGAATCGACCGCACAAACATTGTTCAAGCTGATCGACACGCTCGACGATGATGATGATGTGCAGACCGTCTGGGGCAATTATGAAATCCCCGACGCGATTATGGAAAAGCTGGGATGAGCTTGCTGGGGCTGTTCGGCAAGGGACAGCTTTCCCGCGCGGAGCGCGAGGCGGCCATGCTGGCGCGCCGGGCGCCGATCGTCATCCTCGGCCTTGATCCGGGGCTGGGCAGCACGGGCTGGGGTGCCATCGTTCGTGAAGGCAACCGGCTCAGCCACATCGACAATGGCCAGATCGATACCGACCCGGCTGCTCCGCTGGCAGCCCGCCTGCTGATCATTGCCGATGGCCTGCGCCGGGTGATCGACACGATCAAGCCCGGCGCGGTCGCCATCGAGGAAGTGTTCGTCAATAAGAATGCGCAATCGACCCTGAAGCTGGGGCAGGCGCGTGGGGCGGCGCTTGTCGCGGCGGCGGCTGCCGGCGTGCCGATCACCGAATATGCGGCGACGCTGGTCAAAAAGAGCACGGTTGGCACTGGTCGCGCGTCAAAGGAACAGGTGCAGGCGATGCTGCGAACGCTGCTGCCGGGGTTGAAGCTTGCGGGGCCTGACGCGGGAGACGCGCTCGCCGTCGCGATCACCCACGCCCACCACGGATAGTTGTTCCCTTTTCATTCCGCCGTCGCTACATCTGGCGGCATGATTGCGAAACTTACCGGAAAGCTCGACAGCTGGGGCGCGGGGCACGCCGTGATCGACGTCAATGGCGTCGGCTATCTGGTCGAGGCGTCGGCCCGGACCCTCTCGGCTATCGGCATCGTCGGCGACCATGTCACGGTGCATACCGAAATGCTGGTTGGGGAGGATTTCCTGCGGCTGATCGGCTTTGCCTCGGCGGAGGAGCGCGACTGGTTCCGCCTGCTCACCAGCGTGCAGGGTGTCGGCGGCAAGGTGGCGCTGGCGATCCTCTCGGCGCTCGATCCGGCAGAGATACAGCGGGCCATTGCCTCGGCGGACTCCGCCAGCATCGCCCGTGCCAATGGCGTCGGGCCGAAGCTGGCCCAACGGATCTGCAATGAGCTGAAAGACAAGGCGGGTAGCGTGGCGACCGGCGCGCTGGGCATCGGCGGGGTCAATCTCAACGAGCCGGCGGGCGGCATTCTCGCTGACGCTCTGGCAGCGCTGTCGAGCCTTGGCTTCAAACCGGCGGAGGCGAGCGCGGCGGTGGGTGCGGCAGACGCCGAATTGGGGCCGGGTGCCAGCCTTGACGCGCTCGTGCGGCTGGCGCTTAGGAAGGCCGCGAAGTGACCGAAAACCCCCTTCTGACCGCGCAACGCACCCCAGAGGACGCCGATGCCGCGCTGCGGCCCAAGACGCTTGACGAATTTGTCGGGCAGGCGGCAGCGCGGGAGAATTTGCGCGTGTTCATTGCCGCGGCCAAAGCGCGGGGTGAGGCGCTCGACCATGTGTTGTTCTTTGGCCCGCCCGGTCTTGGCAAGACGACGCTGGCACAGATTATGGCGCGGGAGATGGGTGTGGGGTTCCGCGCCACATCGGGCCCGGTGATCGCCAAATCGGGCGATCTCGCCGCGCTGCTGACCAATCTGGAGGATGGCGACGTCCTCTTCATCGACGAAATCCACCGGCTCGCACCAGCGGTCGAGGAAGTGCTCTATCCGGCGATGGAGGACCGGGCACTCGACATCATGATCGGCGAGGGGCCGTCGGCCCGTTCGATCCGGATCGACCTGCCGCGCTTTACGCTGGTCGGCGCGACGACGCGGCAAGGGCTGTTGACGACACCGCTGCGCGACCGGTTCGGCATTCCGGTGCGGCTCAATTTCTATACCGTCGAGGAGCTGGAGCAGGTGGTGACGCGGGCGGCTGGTCTGCTCGGCCTGCCGTTGGCGCCTGATGGTGCGCGTGAAGTCGCGCGGCGCTCACGCGGGACGCCGCGCATCGCCGGGCGTTTGCTGCGCCGGGTCCGCGATTTTGCCCATGCGGCGGGTCATGATGTGGTTGACGCCGGGGCGGCGGACAGCGCGCTCAACCGGCTTGAGGTCGACAGTCTCGGCCTTGATGCGATGGACCGGCGTTACCTGAGCATGATCGCCGACATTTATCGCGGCGGGCCGGTCGGTGTCGAAACGCTGGCTGCCGGCCTCTCCGAACCGCGCGACACGATCGAGGAGGTGATTGAGCCCTACCTCATCCAGCTGGGGTTGGTGGCCCGGACGGCGCGGGGGCGCTGCCTCAACGGCCTTGCCTGGAAGCATCTGGGCCTGACCCCACCGGCGGGCACGCAGGACGGACTGTTCGAATAGGCCGTCGGTCGGTTCGGTCGCGCAACAGCCTCAACTCGTCTCCATTTTCCGCCAACCAACCTTTGCGCGCGACTCCGGGCTCGTCTATGCAGGTGCGGTGACCTCCGCCCCACGCATACCGCCTGCACCATCCGGCCTGTTTCACGGGCCTTTGCACCTTTTCCCGGTGCGCATCTATTTTGAGGACACCGACCTGTCGGGTGTCGTCTATCACGCCAATTACCTGCGCTACATGGAAAGGGCCCGTTCGGACATGCTGCGTCTGGCGGAGATTGACCAGCGCAGCGCGAACGAGGCGGGCGAGGGGGCTTGGGCGGTTACCGACCTTGCCATCAAATATCGCCTGCCGGCCCGGCTCGACGATGAATTGCTGGTTGAAAGCCATATGATTGCGGTACGAGGGGCCAGTGTTCAGATTGGCCAGAGTATAAGGCGTGGTGACGATGTGCTGACCGAGGGTCAGGTCACCGCCGCATTTGTTTCACCCGAAGGGCGCGCGCGCCGCCAGCCAGAAGGCTGGGCAGAGCGTTTCCGTGCCATCATGAATGCCAGCCGACCCGGAATGGACGAGACCCTATGAATTTTCCGAGCATTTCGCTTGATCCAGCCAGCATGTCGCCGCTGGCGCTATTTCTTCAGGCGGACTTTATCGTCAAATCAGTGATGATCGGGCTGTTGTTGGCCAGCATCTGGACCTGGATGATCATCATCGGCAACGGCCGGCGCCTGTCGCGCATCCGCAAGGATGCCGAAGCATTTGAACGCGATTTCTGGCGTGCCAGCGATGTCGACCGGTTCAGCGCCGATGCCGCGCGCACTGACAGTCCCAGCGCCCGTATCCTCAATGCTGGCCTTGGTGAATGGCGGCGCTCGACCGCGCGGCCAGTGGTTGACCGGGCCGGTGTGCGCGAACGGATTGCCGCAGCGCTCGACAGCGCTATCGGCATGGAAATGGATCGGCTGGGGGAGAGGCTCAACACGCTGGCGACCATCGGTTCGGTTGCCCCCTTTGTCGGCCTTTTTGGCACAGTCTGGGGCATCATGCGCAGCTTTTCCGGCATCGCCAGCGCGGGCAATTCCAGCTTGGCCGTGGTGGCGCCGGGTATTGCCGAAGCACTGTTCGCCACCGCTATCGGCCTGTTCGCCGCCATCCCGGCGGTCATCGCCTACAACCGCTTCACCTATATGCTCGGCAAGATCGAATCCCGCCTGCTTCGCTTTTCCGACGGGTTCCACGCCATGCTGAGCCGCGAACTGGAGCGTGACGCGTGAGGTTTCCGGCCATCCCCTCCCGCAAGCGGGACAGTCTTTGTCCTTTCCCCTCCCGCAAGCGGGAGCAGATGTAATGGCCATGGGTCTCAACTCGCCTGGCAAGCGCGGGCGCGGTATGCGGGGGCGCAGTCGTGGCACGCCCATGTCGGAAATTAACGTCACACCCTTTGTCGATGTGATGCTGGTTCTGTTGATTATCTTCATGGTGACAGCGCCGCTGCTGACCAGCGGTGTGCCGCTTGATTTGCCCGAAACCAATGCGAAGCCGCTCGACCAGCCGCAAAAGCCGCCGGTCCAGATCAGCATCCGAAGCGCCGATGAATTGTTCATCGATGACAAACCGGTGACCATGGCCGAGTTGCCCGCTAAGCTGACGGCGATTGCCGCGGTGCAGGATGCCCGCAATCCACAGGCCATCATGGTGCGCGGCGACCGCTCGGTTGATTATGGCTTTGTCATGCGGGTGATGGGCGAACTCAATGCCGCCGGTCTTAACCGTGTGTCCTTGGTCACCACCGGTTCAGCTAATGAAAACTAGGCCATAACTATGGTGATCAACAGGGCAGAGGCATGGGGACTGGGCGTGGCCATCGTCGCGCACCTCGCCCTGTTCATCCTTCTGTCGTTCAGTTTTCTGCATTGGAAGGACCCGCGCTTCGCCAATCCGCCGATGCAGGTGGAAATCATAGCCGAAACCGCGCCGGTCAGCACATCGCCCGCGCCGGCGAGCGAGGCACCGGCAGCGCGACTGGGTGAGCCTGACAGCCGGACCATCGACACACCGCCTCCGGTTGCCGATCCTGTCCCGGTTCGACGGCCTGACCCGCCCAAGGTTGTGACGCCGCCGCGCGCCGAGCCTACCCCGCGTGTCGAGCGCCAGCGTCCCCGCCCTGAGCCGGTGCGCGAACGGCCAAGGCCAACGCCAGATCGTGCCGACCGGCCGCGACCGGAGCGCGCGCAGCCGGCACCTGACCGGCCACGACAGACCCCGGAGCAGCGGCCCACTCAAAGTGCCAGCAACACGCGGCCCCAACCGCGACCGACCACGGCACAGGGCCAGGGCAGGGCCACGCGCCCGGCCAATGATCCACGACCGACAGGTGCGCTGGATGGTGTGATGGCCGGTCTGGCCCGTGACGCGGACCGCAATGCCAGAGGCACAGCCGCTCCAGCGACTGCAAGCGCTGCACAGGTTCGCGCCGACATTCGGGTCAGCATCAATGGCGAGGTGCGCGCGCCATGGAACAGTTGCAGGGTGTCCGGTCTGGACGTTGACCAGTTGCGGACCACCATCGTGTTCCGCCTGACGGAATCGGGCGGATTGGACCGGATCGTCCGCCTGTCGACGAACGGCGTCAATGACAGCAACCGGTTGCAAGTCCCCCGGTTCGAGGAATGCGCCCGGCGCGCGATCGAAGTCGCCGCCCCCTTCAACCTGCCACGCGAACATTATAGCTATTGGCAGGAATATACGCTGGAATTTGAAAAGAGGTGATTGCGATGATGCGGTTCAGGACCATGGCGATATTGGCGCTGATCGCGGCCAGCGGGACAGCGCAGGCCCAGCCGGCGGCAGCGCCACCGGCCGGAGCACCCGCCGCACCGGTGACCGCCGCTCCGCAAGCGCCGCCGCGAGAAACGGTGACCGGTGATCTCGTGCAGGAACGCACATCCGTCGTCATCACGGCGCTGGCCACACCTGAAAGCGTCAACACCGCCGCGGGAAGCACCGCCGCTCTGGGCCAGCAGATTGCCGAAGTCATTGCCGCTGACCTTGAACGGTCCGGCCTCTACGCGCCGCGCGGCCCCGGTGGACTGCGGGCCATTGCGATGAGCGAAGTGACTGCGCCGCAATTTGCCAGCTGGCGCGGCACAGGTGCTGACAATCTGGTGCATGGTTTTGTCCGGGCCGACGCTGCGGGAAACCTGACGGTTGGCTGTTACCTCTATGACATGGCCCTCGGCAGTGAGCTGGCGCGCAATGGCTTTGTTGTCCAGCCGCGCGATTGGCGCCGGGCGGCGCACCGTTGTGCCGACGCCATTTATTCGCGCCTGTCGGGTGAAGCGCCCTTCTTTGACAGCCGCATTGCCTATATAGCCGAGACCGGTCCCAAGGATGCCCGCGTCAAGCGGTTGGCGATCATGGATTCGGATGGTGCCAACCACCGTTTCATCACCAACGGCCAAGCGATCGCGCTGACCCCGCGTTTTTCTCCGGATTACAACCGCATCGCCTATGTATCCTATTTGGGCAACCGGGTGCGCGTGCAGGTCTATGACGTGGCCAGCGGACAGCAGCGGACAGTGTTTGAAAGTCCCAATGCCACCTTTGCCCCCCGCTGGTCGCCTGACGGACGCTTCCTGCTGTTTTCGATGGCGGTTGCCGGCAATACCGACATTTACCGCATCCCGGCCGAGGGGGGCACACCGCGCCGTTTGACCGATAGCCCCGGCATTGACGTGGGCGGAAGCTATTCGCCAGATGGTACTCGCATCGTTTTTGAAAGCGACCGGTCGGGTGCCCAGCAAATCTATGTGATGAATGCTGACGGGTCGGACCAGCGGCGCATAAGCTTTGGCGGCGGACGGTATGCGACGCCCGAATGGAGCCCGCGCGGTGACCTGATCGCCTTTACCCGCATATCCGGGAATTTCCGCATCGGCATCATGTCGCCATCGGGCGGCGGCGAACGCTTGTTGACCGACAGTTGGCAGGATGAGGCGCCGACATGGGCACCCAATGGCCGCGTCATCCAGTTTTTCCGTACGACCCAAGGGCGCAGCGGTACCAGCCAGATTTTCCAGGTTGATCTGACCGGAGTGAATCTTCGTCGCGTGCCGACGCCGGTTGACGGTTCAGACCCGGCCTGGGGGCCTGTGTTGCCGTAAGTCTGTTTCAATGCCACCATCAGCATCAAGGTGAGCTGTGGCACCTGCACTGACCGAGACAATGACCAGAAGGAGAATGAACATGCGGACTATGAAGTATCTGGCGCTCTCCGCCACCATGGCCGTCGCAGTAGCGGGATGCACCAGCAACCGTGCTCCGGAAGTGTTGCCCGACGCACCGGATGGGGCGACCTACAATAGCGGCAACGCCGACAGCAATGTCGGCAACGCCATCATCCCGGGCAGCGAGGCTGACTTTGTCCGCTCGATCGAGAGCAATACCGTCTATTTTGATACGGACCGGTTCAACATCGATGCCGCTGATCAGGCCGTGCTGGCCAGCCAGGCGCGCTGGCTGGCGCAATATCCCTCGGTCCGCGTGACCATCGAAGGCCATGCCGACGAACGCGGCACGCGCGATTACAACCTCGCTCTGGGTGAGCGTCGGGCCAATGCTGCCCGCAACTATCTCGCTTCACTGGGTGTTGATCCGTCGCGGATCATGGTGGTGTCCTATGGCAAGGAACGGCCGATTGCGTTGGGATCAGACGAATCCAGCTGGGCTCAGAATCGTCGCGCTGTAACCGTGACCATCCAGCGCTGATCATCCGGTCAGGTTGGCGGGGCCGTCCGGTACAATCGGGCAGCTCCGCTGGCCTGATCATGCAGGGCGCCCGGTTTCAGCCACGCTTGTTGCGATACATGGCCGCGTCAGCACGGCCGACCAGATCCTCGGCCGATTGGCCGGGAGTGATCATGGCCAGACCAAAGGCAGCCCCCAGCTGCATGGCCTGCCCTTCGTAATGGCAGGGCTCATCTTCGATTATAGCTTTGAGGCGGCGCATTTTTCCGGCCGCTTCAATTTGGCTCACATGATCCAGCAATATGCCGAATTCGTCTCCACCGATCCGGGCCAGCACGTCGCAGGGGCGCATGGCGGCGGCCAGCCGTGCGGCAATTTCGATCAGGGCAAAGTCCCCGGCGCCGTGACCGTGCGTGTCGTTGATCTGCTTGAGATTGTCGACATCCACGTACACCAAGGCAATGCGGTCGCCAAAGCGTTCGGTTCGGGCAATGCGCTGGTGCAGGGCTGACAGGAAATAGCGCCGGTTGAACAGCGGGGTCAGCATATCGCGTTCCGCCACCCGCTCCATTTCGGCCAACGCGATGGTCAATGCCCTGTTTTCCCTTTGCAAACGGGCAATTTCCGCGCGCAGCACCTGTTCATCCGCGTCGCCCAGGGCGGTCGATGTCAATGGCTCGCCATTTGCCGGAATGTCATGACGCATGAACTGGGCTGATCCCCATGGAATGAGCCGGACTTTTAGCCCTCAGGACCTTAAAATTCCGTGGATAAAGCGGTCATGACGATGGGAT
Organism: Sphingomonas lacunae; assembly: GCF_012979535.1. Classification (NCBI taxonomy): domain Bacteria; kingdom Pseudomonadati; phylum Pseudomonadota; class Alphaproteobacteria; order Sphingomonadales; family Sphingomonadaceae; genus Sphingomonas; species Sphingomonas lacunae. Next base: position 127,411 of record NZ_CP053015.1, on the reverse strand, counting down.
TTGAGCCAATCATTGCCCATCGCCGTGCATCCGGCTATCGACCGGACAGCGGTTCATTAGTGGGGCCGTCAATCAGGGGCGCATTTTGCATGAGTAGCCGGCCAGTCGCCATTGTGATGGGCAGCCAGACCGATTGGGACACTATGCGCCATGCTGTGGATGTTCTGGCGGAGCTGGAGGTTGGCACCGACGTGCGCATCGTTTCGGCGCACCGAACACCACAGCGGCTCTATGATTTTGCCCATGGCGCGGTCGACGCGGGTTTCAGCGTGATTATCGCCGGGGCCGGTGGCGCGGCGCATTTGCCAGGGATGATCGCTTCGATGACCCGCCTGCCAGTTTTGGGCGTGCCAGTGCAGTCCGCTGCCCTTTCCGGCATGGATTCGCTGCTGTCGATTGTCCAGATGCCGGCGGGCATCCCGGTCGGCACGCTGGCGATTGGCAAGGCAGGGGCGACCAACGCCGGCCTGATGGCGGCAGCGATCCTTGCCAATCAGGATGCTGCGCTGGCGGCACGGCTCGACGGCTGGCGGGCAATCCGCACCGCAGCAGTGACCGAACGGCCTGAGGGAGCGGAAGGTTGATGCCTGACAGCAAGGGGCCTTTGCCGCCGGGTTCGGTTGTCGGCATCATGGGTGGCGGCCAGTTGGGCCGGATGCTGGCTGTCGCTGCTGCGCAAATCGGCTATCGCACCCACATATTTGCTCCAGAGGCTGACGGCGTGGCGCATGAGGTGGCAAGCGCCAGCACCATAGCCGCCTATGACGACGAAATGGCTCTGGCAGGATTTGCCAATGGCTGTTCGGTCATCACCTATGAGTTTGAGAATGTCCCGGTGGATGCTGTGCGCTTTTTGCAGCCGCATCGGGCCTGCTTCCCGTCGGCCAAGGCGCTGTCGGTGGCGCAGGACCGGGTGGCCGAAAAAAGCTTTGCCCGCGATCTCGGCGTGCCGGTCGCCGATTTCGCCGAAGTCCGCAGCGAGGCGGACCTCAATGCCGCCCTCGCCAGCATCGGTTCGCCCGCCATCCTCAAGACCGCGACCGAAGGCTATGACGGCAAGGGTCAGGCGCGGATCACCGACCCGACGCTGGGCATGGCGGCGTGGGAAAGCATCGGCCATGGTCGTGCCGTGCTCGAACGCATGGTCAGGTTCGACGGCGAGTTTTCGGTCATTCTGGCGCGTTCAACCCATGGCGAGACGGTTTTCTGGAACTGCCCGGAGAATATCCACGCCGACGGAATCCTGTCGCGCAGCCTTGTGCCGGCCCGGCCGGAGATCGCCCGTCATGCCGAGGCAGCGGTGGGTCATGCCCTGCGCATCGCCGATGCGCTGGATTATGTCGGGGTCTTGGCCTGTGAATTTTTTGCCACGGCCGACGGCCCGCTGTTCAACGAAATGGCGCCGCGCGTCCACAACAGCGGCCACTGGACCATCGAAGGGGCGGTCACCAGCCAGTTCGAAAATCATATCCGCGCGATATGCGGCCTGCCGCTGGGCGCTACCACTCTGACTGGCGCCAGTGTCGAAATGCACAATATCATCGGTGCTGATGTCGACCGGTGGCAGCATTTCCTGTCTGACAAGACCTGTCGCCTGCACCTTTATGGCAAGGGGCATGGCCGGGCAGGGCGAAAGATGGGCCACGCCACATGGGTCAGCCAAGGCTCGGGGGCGGCATGAACCATCCCGAGATCATCCTTGTCCTTGCCCGCGCGGACAATGGCGTGATCGGCCGGGATGGGCGCTTGCCCTGGCGGTTGCCGGATGATTTGCGGCACTTCAAGCAAATTACCATGGGCCGACCGATGGTGATGGGTCGCAAGACGTTTGATTCGCTTCCCGGCCTTTTGGAGGGACGGCGCCATATCGTCCTGACCCGCGATGCCGACTGGTCAGCCGAAGGGGCGGAGCCCGCCACCAGTGTTGAGCAGGCACTGGCGCTGGCCAACGCGCCTCACGTCTGCGTGATCGGCGGCGCGGAAATCTGGGCGCAGTTTCTGCCGCTGGCCGACCGTATCGAACTGACTGAAGTCCATGCCGAACCGGATGGCGACACCTTTGTCGACGCCCCTGATCCGGCTGACTGGGAAGAGGTTGCCCGCATCGCTCACCCGGCGGTGGATGGGCGGCCGGCGTTTGATTTCGTCACGCTGAAACGGGGCAGGCAATAGCCATCAATCTGGGCAGGGGAGGGCCGGAATGAAAAGGATCGCAGCATGGACAGGAGCGCTGGTCGCCATCGCGCTTGCGGCCTTCCTGATCCTTGGTCCCGGCATCGCCGAAAACAGCATGAACAAGGTGGTCGGCACCAAGGCCACCGTCTCCCCCCGCGCCGAGGCGTTGCACCGCAGCCTTACCATCGCTGACCTGCATGGTGACACCTTGCTGTGGCAACGCGATATGCTCGAGGCGAGCACGCGCGGTCATATCGACCTGCTGCGCCTTCAGGCCGGCAATGTCGCGCTGCAGGTTTTCTCTTCGGTCAGCCAGACACCGCGAGGACAAAACTATCAGTCAAACCCCGACAATGACCAGCTGTGGCTGCTCGTCATGGCGCAGCAGCAGCCGGTCCGCACCTGGTTCTCACCGCTGGAGCGCACCCTGTTTCACGGGCAAAAGCTGGATGCAGCGGTGGCGGCGAGCAATGGCGACATCATCGCCATCCGCACCCGCGCCGATGTGGCCCGGCTTGTCGCTGCCCGCGCACGGGGGCAACGGACCACCGGCGCGCTCTTCTCGGTCGAGGGGTTGCACAATCTCGAAGGCGATTTCGCCAATCTCGACCGCCTCTACCGCGCCGGTGTGCGCATGGCGGGGCTCACCCATTTCTTTGACAACCAGATCGCCGGCTCGATGCACGGCGAGCGCAAGGGTGGGCTGACCCCGCTCGGTCGCCGTGTCGTGCGGGAGATGGAACGGCGCGGCATGGTGATTGACATCGCCCATTGCAGCCACGCCTGTGTCGCCGAAGTGCTGGCGATGGCGACCCGCCCGGTCGTCTCCAGCCATGGCGGCGTCCAGGCCACCTGCCGCGAAAACCGCAACCTGTCTGATGAGGAAATCCGCGGCGTTGCCCGCACCGGCGGCGTTATCGGCGTCGGCGTGTGGGATGCGGCGGTCTGCGGCACCGAGCCGGCGGACACCGCCCGCGCCATGCGCCACATCCGCGATCTTGTCGGCATCGATCATGTCGGTCTTGGCACGGATTTCGACGGCGCGGTGACGGCGGGCTATGATGTCAGCCGCATGGCGCTCATCACCCAGGCGCTGATCGACCAGGGCTTTACCGATGAGGAGATTGCCAAGGCGATGGGCGACAATGTGCTGCGTGTGCTGGGACAGACCTTGCCCGCGCGTTGAGGGCGGACTAACAGCCCCGACGATGCAGCGTCTTCACTCCAGTCAGCCCATTCCCGACTCCCTGCGCGGCGCGGTCATAGCGCTCGGCAATTTTGATGGGTTTCATCTGGGCCATCAGGCCGTGGTCGGCGCAGCGGTGGAGCAGGCCCGTGCGCGTGGCTGCCCGGCGATTGTCGCCACCTTTGATCCCCACCCCGTCCGCCATTTCCGCCCTGACGCCCCGCCATTCCGCCTGACGACGCTCGACCAGCGGCAGCGCCTGTTTGGCGAAGCTGGCGCCGACGCGATGCTGGTGCTCGAATTCGGCCCGGCTCTGGCCGGCATGACCGCCGACCAGTTCATCGGCGATCTGCTGCTCGCCCAGCTCGGCATCAGCGGCGTGGTGACCGGAGAGGATTTCGTCTTCGGCAAGGGCCGCAGCGGCAATGGCGATGTGCTTGCCGCCGCTGGCGCTGCACAGGGCTTTACATACACGCGTATCGTTCCGGTGGCCGAAGCTGGCGAAACCGTTTCCTCAAGCCGCATTCGTGAGGCGCTGAAAGCCGGGGATTGCCCCACCGCCACACGCCTGCTCACCCGGCCCTTCGCCATCGAGGGGGTGGTGCAGCATGGCGACAAGGTTGGCCGCACGCTCGGCTTTCCCACCGCGAACATCGACATGGGCAGCTATCTGCGCCCGCGCTATGGCATCTATGCGGTGACCGGCACGCTGTCCGATGGCCGCATGCTGAAAGGCGCGGCGAACATCGGCATCCGCCCGACATTCGATCCGCCCAAGGAATTGCTCGAACCGCATTTCTTTGATTTTGCCGAGGATCTCTACGGCCAGACGATCAGCGTCGCCTTTCACGCATTTTTGCGCGGTGAAGCGAGGTTCGACAGCATGGACGCGCTGATGGCGCAGATGCAGGCCGATTGCGAAGCAGCGCGGGTGGTGCTGGGCTGAGCCTGCCCCCCACACACAATTGTTCCATTTTCACTACCGCTCGCCTAAGGCCGCGTCATGACTGATACGCGCGACCTCAAAGACACTGTCTTCCTGCCCAAGACCGACTTTCCGATGAAGGCCGGCCTGCCGCAAAAGGAACCCGCCATCCTTGCCAAATGGCAGGCGGCGGACCTTTATGCCCGCCTTCGCGAAGCCCGGGCAGGGCGCGAAAAGTTCATTCTTCATGATGGCCCGCCCTACGCCAATGGCGACATGCACATCGGCCATGCGCTCAACCATATCCTCAAGGACATGGTGTGCCGCACCCAGACGCTGCTGGGCAAGGACGCGCCCTATGTCCCCGGCTGGGATTGCCACGGCCTGCCGATCGAGTGGAAGGTTGAGGAACAGTATCGCAAGAAAAAGCTCAACAAGGATGAGGTGCCGGTCAAGGAGTTCCGGGCCGAATGCCGCGCCTACGCCCAGCATTGGGTCGATGTGCAGCGTGAGCAGGTCAAGCGGCTGGGCGTGCTCGGCAATTGGGACAAGCCCTATCTGACGATGGACCCTGAAGCCGAGGGCACCATCGTTGCCGAGCTGCTGAAGTTCGCCGAGAGCGGCCAGCTCTATCGCGGCGCCAAGCCGGTGATGTGGTCCCCGGTCGAAAAGACCGCGCTGGCCGAGGCTGAGGTTGAGTATGAGGACATCACCTCGACGCAGATCGATGTGGCGTTCGAGATAGTCGAAAGCCCGATCCCCGAACTGGTCGGCGCCCATGCGGTGATCTGGACGACGACCCCCTGGACGATCCCGGTCAATCAGGCTTTGGCATTTAATCCCAAAATCGACGCAGAGCATTTTGAAGCAAGTTATTGTGTCAGCACTGCGAACGACGGACGGCGATATTTGCTTTCTAGGGCTCTTGTGTCGGCATTTTCAGCCCGCTCCGGTCTAGAGCTCAAGGAAGAAATGCTGATTTCGACCGAGGCTCTCGCCGGAACTGTCGCGCGTCACCCTATGCACCATCTCGGCGGCTTTTTTGCCCGCCCCCGTCCCTTCCTGCCGGGTGATTTCGTCACCACCGACAGCGGCACCGGCCTTGTCCATATGGCGCCCGACCATGGCGAGGATGACTTTGACCTGTGCAAGGCGCATGGGCTCGAACCGCAATTCGCGGTTGAGGGCGATGGCCGCTATCGCGCCGACTGGGCCTGGCTCGGCGGCGAAGGCAGCGTCATCAACCCCAAGTTCAATGCACCTGACGGCCCGATCTGCACCGCTCTGCGCGAAGCCGGCGCGCTGCTCGCCGCCAGCGCCGACTACAAGCACAGCTACCCGCATAGCTGGCGCTCCAAGGCCAAGGTCATCTATCGCTGCACGCCGCAATGGTTCGTGCCGATGGATCGCGCGCTGACCCACCTCCCCGCCAAGACCCCGGCTGAAAAGGGTTGGGAGAATGAGGGCGGGGCGATTGATCCCGCGGATGAAGGGCGTTGTGCCTCCCCGACGCTGCGCGAAGCGGCCATGGCGGCCATTGCCGACACGCGCTTTGTCCCTGACAAGGGCCGCAACCGCATCGGCTCGATGGTCGAGGGGCGGCCGGACTGGGTGCTGAGCCGCCAACGCGCATGGGGCGTGCCGATCACCCTGTTCGTCAATCGCAAGACCGGTCAGTATCTCAATGACCCGGCGGTCAACGCCCGCATCGTTGCCGCGGTCAAGGCTGAAGGCGTTGACGCCTGGGAAGCCGCACGGGCGCAGGAGTATCTCGGCAGTGACTACCGCGCCGAAGACTATGAGCAGGTGTTCGACATCCTCGACGTCTGGTTCGATTCCGGCTGCACCCATGTCTTCACGCTCGAAAGCGGCCGCTGGCCCGAACTGAGCTGGCCGGCCGACCTCTATCTCGAAGGCAGCGACCAGCATCGCGGCTGGTTCCAGTCGTCGCTGCTGCAAAGCTGTGGCACGCGGGGCCGCGCGCCCTATGACGCGGTGCTGACCCATGGCTTCACCATGGATCAAAAGGGCATGAAAATGTCCAAATCGGTCGGCAACACCGTCGATCCGCTCAAGGTCATGGAAACCAACGGTGCCGACATCATCCGCCTGTGGGCGCTCAGTGTCGATTTCACCGAGGATCACCGCATCGGCGATGAAATCCTGAAAGGGGTCGCCGACCAGTATCGCAAGCTGCGCAACACCTTCCGCTACCTGTTGGGCGCGCTCGACGGGTTCGGTGAGGAAGAGCGTGTGGGTGAGGGCGACATGCCCGAACTGGAGCTGTACATCCTCCACCGGCTTGCCGAGCTCGACGCGCAGCTGAAGACGGCGGTCAACGACTTTGACTTCAACGCCTATGTCCGCGCGCTGACCGAATTTGCGCAGGATGATCTCAGCGCCTTCTTCTTCGATATCCGCAAGGATTGCCTCTATTGCGACATCGGCCCCGCCGAACCGCTCGGCACGATGAAGCGCCGCGCGTACCGGAGCGTGCTCGACACGCTGTTCCACGCGCTCGTGCGCTATGCCGCGCCGGTGCTCGTGTTCACCGCGGAGGAAGTGTGGGGCACGCGTTACCCGGATGCGGGCAGCGTCCACCTGCTCGAATGGCCGACCGCCAATCCGGCGTGGCTGGACAGTGCGCTGGCGGTCAAATGGGCGGCCACTCGCGAAGCCCGTGCCGCGATCACCGAAGCGATCGAACCGCTGCGTCGGGACAAGGTCGTTGGTTCGAGCCTCGCCGCTGCCGTCACCATGGCTGAAGTGGCGGGCGTAAGCGCAGAAGAACTCACTGAAATCGCCATTGTCGCGTCGGTTGACTATGCCGGGGCGGATGTTTCGGTCTCCCCCAGCACCCACCACAAATGTGGCCGCTGCTGGCGCCATCTGCCCGACGTGGCTGAAGAAGCCGCTTTGTGCGGACGCTGTGAAACGGTATTGGGGGACGCATGACCAGCGCACCTGCCACCCCGTCACCGCACCGCCGCTTTGGCATCATCATCGCCGCACTGGTGCTGGCCTTTGACCAGCTGACCAAGTGGATCGTCACCTGGCCGCTGGGCCTGGAAGCACGCTACCAGATTGAACTGCTGCCCTTTTTCAACCTGACCTGGATGGAAAATCGCGGCGTCAGCTTTGGCATGTTCTCTGCTGACAGCGATGCGCAGCGCTGGATGCTGGTGGGCTTCACCCTGCTCGTAGCCATCGGAGTCGGCGTCTGGATGATGCGGGAAAAGGCCAAGGCGGATGTACTGGCGCTGGCGCTGGTGCTCGGTGGCGCGCTCGGCAACATCATCGACCGGATCCGCGTTGGCTATGTTGTTGATTTTGCTGATCTTCACTTCGGTGATTTCCGGCCCTTCCTGATTTTCAACGTGGCCGATGCCTGCATCACCATCGGCGTGCTGCTTTTGGTTGCACGCGCGCTGCTTGTGCGCGAAAAGGCGGATTAAGGGCGAACCGACTGTTTGGCCGCTGGCCGCAAGGGATTTGATACGATTATGCGCAAGAGCCTCATCCTCGCCGTTTCCGCTTCGGCCATGCTGCTGTCGGCCTGTGGCTCGACGGGCCTGTTGAGCCGCGACCGGCCGGACGAATATGCTGTCACGCGTTCCGCACCGTTGGTGATTCCGCCTGACTTTGCGCTGACCCCGCCGGCACCGGGCACGCCCGCCACCACCTCTGACAGTGCGTCGGAACAGACGCTGCGCGCCCTGTTCGGCGGCGCTGCCCCGCGGAGCCCGACCGAAACCAGCCTGTTGCAGCGCGCTGGCGCGGCTCGCGCCGAAGTCGGCATCCGTTCATCGGTGGGCGATCCGCAGACCAATGTCGTCGACAAGGGCACGGTGACCCGCGACATCCTTGCCGCTCCGTCAGGGGCCGGACAGTTCGCCCAGGCGGTTGCCGGCAACCGCACCGGCGGCTGACAGCCTTGCGTCTCCTCCCGCAAGCGGGAGAGGGGACCAAGCTTTACCGATAGTCAATCCGCACCGCATCCGCGGCGCGCTTCGCCAGCGCACGGGCTTCATCGGTCGTAGCCGCCGTCGCCAGCGCGACCGCCATCCGCCTGTAAGGCCGCGTCACCGGCTTGCCGAACACGCGGACGTCCACCCGGTTCACATCGTCACCCAGCGCCAGCGCCTCGGCCAAACCGGTGATGGTGAAATGCTCGGCATCCCGGTCAGCCAATACCACGGCGGAGGCGGAGGCGGGCGCTGACAGCGCAATCGGCGGGATCGGCAGGCCGAGGATGGCCCGGGCGTGCAGGTCAAATTCGGACAGCTGCTGGCCGATCAGCGTCACCATGCCGGTGTCGTGCGGTCGGGGGCTGAGTTCGGAAAAGATCACTTCGTCAGCGGTGACGAAAAATTCGACGCCGAACAGGCCATAGCCGCCGAGATTGTCGACCACCTTGCGCGCCATCTCCTGCGCTGCGGCGATATGTTCCGGGCGCATTGGCGTCGGCTGCCAGCTTTCCTGATAGTCGCCGCGCTCCTGCCGGTGGCCGATCGGCGGACAGAAATGCACCCCATCACGGGCGCGGATGGTCAGCAGGGTGATTTCATAGTCAAAGGCGATGAATTCCTCGACAATCACCCGCCGCCTGTCACCGCGCATGGCGCTGACGGCATAGTCCCAGGCAGCCGCCATGCCGGCGGCAGTTTTGACAACGCTTTGGCCTTTTCCGGATGACGACATGACCGGTTTGATGACGCAGGGATAGCCGATGTCAGCACCCGCCGCCTGGGCCTTGTCCAGGCTCTCGGCATAGGTGTAACGGCTTGTTCTGACGCCCAATTCCTGTGCCGCGACATCGCGAATGGCATCCCGGTTCATGGTCAGCATGGTCGCCCTGGCAGAGGGTACCACCACCTGTCCCAGTGCCTCTACCTCACCCAACACTTCGGTGCGGATCGCCTCGATTTCCGGGACGATCAGATCTGGCTTGTGCCGCGCAATCGCCGCCCTCAGTGCATCGCCATCAAGCATCGAAAAGACGTCGCAATCATCCGCCACCTGCATCGCCGGTGCGCCCGCATAGCTGTCACACGCAATCACCCGCGCCCCCAGTCGCTTGGCCGAAATGACAAATTCGCGTCCCAGTTCTCCCGAACCGAGGAGCAATATTGTGGCCGTCGGAGTCATTGCACCGTCCTCAGATAAGGGCGCGACCCGCCCGAAAAATGCTGCGCCACATCGCCCACGGTCCGCCAGCCAGCAGCGACGTCGGCCGGATCGATGGCAACCTGGGCACGGTCAAAAACCAGCATCAACTCACGAGCAAGCTCGGTCACATCGGCGCGGTCGTCGAAATAAGCGTCCAGCGCGTCATTGGGATGCAAGCGATGATCATCCACCTTCGCGCGGTGGCGGATGGTCAGATATGTGGCTGAAGCCACCGTTGCGTCCACATTGTCGACAGCCAGTTGGCGAACAAATTCATTCAGGCTCAACCCTCGGCGAGCACTGTCCAGCGCCGCCAGCCGTCGCTCTTTCAGTTCCCTCCGCCAGCGCCACCAGCCAAGGCCGGCCGCCGCGATGGCAAGCATATAGCCTAGCGCCGTAAGGGTCACGCCACCCCGGCCTCGTCGACTCCCGCATCATTCCAGCGCAGCGCCTTCAGCACGGTTTCGACGATGTGCGGGGCGTTGAGGCCTGCCTCGTCATATTGCTTGTCGGGACTGTTCTGGTCTTGGAACATGTCCGGCAGGCGCATGGTGCGCAGTTTGAGTCCGGCATCAATCAGGCCGGCGTCGCTGGCCATGGTCAGAACATGTGCCCCAAGACCGCCGATCGCATTCTCCTCGATGGTCACGCACACTTCATGCGTTGCGAGTAGCTTGCGGATCAGTTCTTCGTCGAGCGGCTTGGCAAAGCGCAGGTCTGCGACCGTTGTCGACAGACCCTTGGCATCAAGCACGTCTGCGGCCTTGAGCGCCTCGGCGAGACGGGTGCCGAGCGAGAGAATGGCGACCTTGCTGCCTTCACGGACAATGCGGCCCTTGCCGATTTCAAGACGCTGAGGGACTTCGGGGAGTGGTATCCCGACACCGCCGCCGCGCGGATAACGGAAAGCGATCGGGCCGCTGTCGTGCAGGGCCGCCGTGTAGGTCATATGGACCAGTTCTGCCTCGTCCGCCGCCGCCATGACGACAAAATTGGGTAGGCTGGCGAGATAGGTGACGTCGAAGCTGCCGGCATGGGTGGCACCGTCGGCGCCCACCAGTCCGGCGCGGTCAATTGCGAAGCGGACCGGGAGGTTCTGGATCGCCACATCATGCACAACCTGGTCATAAGCGCGCTGGAGGAAGGTCGAATAAATGGCACAGAAAGGACGCATCCCCTGCGCTGCCAGTCCAGCGGCAAAGGTGACGGCATGCTGTTCGGCGATCCCGACGTCAAAGGCCCGATCCGGGTGCGCCTTGGCAAATTTGTCAACGCCTGTACCGCTGGGCATGGCAGCGGTGATTGCGACAATGCGCGGATCATCGTTGGCGATCTTGGCAAGGGTTTCGCCAAAGACATTTTGATAGGCGGGCGGTCCGGGTGGGGCCTTGACCTGTTCGCCGGTGATGACGTCAAATTTCTGGACGCCATGATATTTGTCGGCTGAAGCTTCGGCCGGTGCGTAACCATGACCTTTCTTGGTCACCACGTGGATCAGGCAGGGACCCTCTGCAGCGTCACGGACATTTTCAAGGACAGGGATCAGGTGGTCGAGATTGTGGCCATCGATCGGCCCGACATAATAGAAGCCCAATTCTTCAAACAAGGTGCCGCCCATCGCCATGCCGCGGGCGAACTCGTCGGTCTTTTTGAGGCCCTTGTGAATCGGTTCAGGAAACTTGCGCGAGATCCGCTTGGCAAGGTCCCGCAGGCCAAGGAAGGGGCGCGATGAGACGAGTTTGGCGAGATAGGCGCTGAGACCGCCGACCGGCGGAGCGATCGACATGTCATTGTCGTTGAGGATTACAACAAGGCGGTTGCCGGCCTGCGCCGCATTGTTCATCGCCTCATAGGCCATTCCGGCCGACATGCTGCCGTCGCCGATGACGGCGATGCCCTTTCCGGGCGTGCCGGCGAGCTTGTTTGCCATGGCGAATCCGAGAGCCGCGCTGATCGACGTTGAACTATGCGCAGCGCCGAACGGGTCATAATCGCTTTCGCTGCGCTTGGTGAAGCCAGACAGCCCCCCCCCTTGGCGTAAAGTGCGAATGCGATCGCGTCGTCCGGTCAGGATCTTGTGCGGATAGCACTGGTGGCCGACATCCCACACGAGCCGGTCACGCGGCGTATCGAACACATAATGGATGGCGGTGGTCAATTCGACCACGCCAAGGCCGGAACCGAGATGGCCCCCGGTGGTTCCCACCGCCGAAATTGTTTCGGCGCGGAGTTCGTCAGCAAGTTGGCGGAGCTGTTCAGGCTTCAAGTGCCTCAGGTCGGCCGGGGATTCCACCGTGTCGAGCAACGGCGTCAAAGGACGGTCTGTCATGGGGGGCATTTACCGTTTCAAAGGCGGGGTGTCGAACCAAAAAAGGCTGACGCCATTAGCCTCTGGCCATTAATCTGATCCTAAACCTTAGACGTCACCCTTTACCCCATGTCAGAAGAAGCGAACAGCGGCGTCGACAGGAAGATCCTGGTCAAGCGCAGGTTTGCGGTCCTTGCATGTGCTGCATGCGGGGTGGTAGCCATTGCCGGATTGGGCGTTGCCGGGCGCTTTAATGTGTCGATCGGTATTGACCGGACTTGGGCGGGGCCTGTCAGCTTTGCGGTCAACGGTGCCGTCGGCGACGATGCCAAAGATTCGGAAGCGCGAGGCAGGTCCGATGACCGGGCTGTGCCGAGCCAAACCACTGCTGTCGCCAACTCAATATCGTCTGACGATCTTGCAGCCTATACGGTGGCCCAAGAAAAACTGGCGGATGCGCTGAACGAGAGGTTCCGCGAAACAGCTGCCGCTATGAATGCTGAAACTGATAGTGAAGGGCCTTCGGCAAACACTGCTGATTCCTATCGGGAGGCCGCTGCAGTCATGCAGGATACCGCTGAGCGTCTACGGCAGTGATGCGCGGCCCTCGGTAGGCAGGCGAGGGGGCGCAATCATCGCCCCCTGCCGCAGTATCCTGATCAGTCGAGATCGTAGACGGTGAGAGTCACCTGGTTCCAGACATTGCCCAGATTGCGCATCTTGACGCGGAACGGGCGGCAAGTGCCGTCGTAGCTACCTGTGTTGATCGTCACGTCCATATTGTCGTTCAACGCATAGTCTGAAGCGAGTTCACGGTCGTTGCGGTCATACACAACATAGTCGACATCCGTGTCCCCGTCGCCATCAGCGACGATGCGGGCGCGACGATGGCACAGGGTGAGATCCACCCAATATTCATTGTTCGCTTCGACCCGATAGCTGCCGATGCTTGGGGCATCGCCATTGGCGGTGCTGCTGCCCACGGTGACCTGCACCTGATTCCAGACGTTGCCTAGATTGTTCAGCTTCATCCGATACACCACGCAGCGGCCGTTGCGGACGTTCGGCGAGAGCGTGGCAGTGGTGATGTCGTCCAGATCAAGATCTTGATAAACCTGACGATTATTCTCGTCATAGATAGTGAAATCGACATCGGTGTCGCCATCGCCGCGGACGTCAACGACGACCGGGGAAGAGCAGAGGTTGAGATTGACCCAATATTCGGAGTTGGCCTCAACCCGGTAGCTGGTGACGGGGCGATAATCGCCGCCGCTGGCACCCTTTTGGGCGAGTGCAGCGCCGGGCACGGCCAATGCGGCCACAGTGGCGGCGGCAAGCAGTCCGTTGACGAAACTGCGGTTACGGAGAGCGGAGCGGTACATTGTTGGTTCTCCCTGTTGAACGCGATCGATTTGCCCGTCCGATCCTGAACCACAGATTAGCGCGAATCAGAACCAGTCTGGCTTAAATCCTGTCACAAGAGGGAGAAACTGCAAGGTCTGTCCCGCCTCCCCCCAAGCCGAAACCGCTTCAGCTTGGCAGTTAGGATGGACCTGCGATTGTAGAAAATGGCCGGGAACAAGAGTGCCGGGATATTTTCAGTCGCATTCCGCGCAGCGGCCACGCACTTCAATGACGGGGCGGGCTGGAGCAAAGCCCGACGCTTGCGCTGCGGCGCGGACGTCACTGGCTATGGCATCATTGTCGATGTGAGTCGTCTGACCGCAACTGTCGCAGATAAGGAAAATACAGTCATGCAGGCAGCCGGGGTGACTGTTGGCGATGAATGCGTTGCTGCTTTCTACCCGGCGCACAAGGTTATTGGCAACGAACAGGTCAAGGATCCGATACACGCTGTTAGGCGCGACCCGCCGTCCCCGACGATTGGAAACCATGTCTGCGATGTCGTATGCGGATGCAGGTTTGTCGAGAGCTGCTATCGCGTCAAAAATCGCGGCACGCATGTCAGTCCATTGCTCACCTGCTGCTTCCAGCGTCGTCTGGGCCGCCCTGGACAAGGCGGGACCTGATTCCTGATGATGGTGATGCTGCGCCATGGGGCTCAAGTTAATGGCTGAAGCAGTGCGAAACAAGCACCTGCTCAAGCCTTTGGTTAATTGCGCGCGCGACTGTTCAGATCGTGGCCGAGGGCGAGGATCATGAGTCCTGCCAAGGTGGCAACCAATTCTCCATCGCCGTGACCCAATGACAATGCGCCTGCCATCACTCCCAAACCAAAGCACCCAGTTGCAAAGGGCATCATGTAGCCATGACGCAGGACGCCGGTGCTCAGCGCCACCGCACCCAAGAGTATGGCAAGGATCAAACCGATTTCGTGGATCAGCGGGTTGAGAAAGACGCCGCCAAAGCTGGCCAGGGCCGCAATCAATATGGCGGTTGTGATGCAATGGGCGGCGCACAAGGCCGATAGCCATATGCCGACACGGTCCAGCACCTCAAGCCGGTCTGTCACGCCCACACCCAAGCGCCGGTCTGGCCGGATGGGGCTGTGGAGGGCGAATGGCAGCGGCACGAGCGTTTGACTCCTCATGGTCGGGATTTGCGCCTGATGCCCAGATCCGAACCCTGTAAGTCCACATAGGGCATTCCTGCCGACGTTACAACATCACATTGCAAGGCATCATCGAAATAATTGGTCACAGATGAGGAGATATTCGCTTGCGAAGCGGCATCCGCCGGCCAATATGCGCCACATGCTGGCTCCCCCGAAGTCCCACCTAAACGATCATCTGGACCATGGCACTAATCTGCGGGCACTGGTCCTTTGGCTCTATGCTGTCGCCGCCTTGATTGTTTTGATGGTCATTGTCGGCGGCATCACCAGGCTGACCGAATCCGGACTCTCCATCACCGAATGGAAACCGGTCAGCGGGGCGTTGCCGCCCCTGACCGCTGCCGATTGGGAGCATCAGTTCGCTCTTTATCGTGAAACGACACAGTATAAGCAGCTCAACGTCGGCATGAGCATGGCGGATTTCCAGTTCATCTTTTTCTGGGAGTGGGTTCATCGCCTGCTTGGCCGGATAATTGGTCTCGCCTTTGCAGTCCCACTTGTCTGGTTCGCCGTTCGCCGGATGATACCCGTTGGTTATGGATGGCGTTTGGTCGCCTTGCTGGCGCTGGGCGGTTTGCAGGGTGTCGTAGGTTGGTGGATGGTTGTCTCCGGACTGGTTGGCCGGACAGAGGTAAGCCATTACCGTCTTGCTGTTCACCTGTGCCTTGCCCTCTTCATTCTCGGGGCGATCGTTTGGACCGCGCGTGATCTTGCGGTTCTGGCGCGTGATGGATCGGCGCGACCTGCCCGACTGCGCCTGCCGGTCACCGTTGTTCTGATCGTGTTGACGCTGCAACTTTTCTGGGGCGCGTTCACAGCTGGCTTGCGGGCCGGCTATGCTTTTTCATCTTGGCCTTTGATGGGAGATGAATTCTTCCCGTCGGCGACGCCGATGGTTCAGCCATGGTTGCTCAACCTGGTCGACAATCCGATTGTTGTTCAGTTCATTCACCGCTGGTGGGCGTTTGCTGCTGCGGGTGCACTGATATGGTTGGGTATCAAGGCTGCGCGCGCGGGCAGCAAATCCGGAGCGGTACTACACCTTTTGGTGGTTACGCAGATTGTCCTGGGTGTCGCGACACTGCTGACGGGTGTTGAGCTCTGGGTCGCGGTTGCGCATCAGGGAGTGGGTGCGTTGCTAGTCGCTGCGGCCGCCTGGGCCGGCCATGTCGTGAGTCGCAGTTACCCAGGGCCGCATCGAATCGCGGGCACATCATCGGTGCCGGCTTGAATGGGTAATTGGGGGTGCCCTAGGGTTGCCGCCGCTCTGTTCGCCTTGACGGCTGCTGTCGCTTCGGGTGCATCGCCGCCTGACCTTCCAGTCGAGCCTCTTGGCCGGAACCGGCCTGAATCGGTGCCGTTCAATCCCCCGTTTGACCGGGACCTGTCGTTATCAATCAGTGATCGACGGCAGTTGGCCGACGGACGAGAGGTTTTGTTCAGCGTTGAGAATCGGCTGAGATTCACGCGCGGGCAGGGCGGGATGATTGCCACACTCCGCCGGGATGCGGTTGATTGCAATGGACCTGAGCCGGTCTGCAATGCCTATCGGCGGGCCATGGCGACATGGATCGGGACCGTCCAGCGATATGCCATTGCTGCAAATGGAGCGATCCGTCCCTTGGTCGGTGGAGATGTTTTGGCCGTGGGTGATGGATTGCCGGAAGCACAGGCCATCCTATCCCAGATTGAACAGCAAAGTCCCGGTGCCCTGGGGATGGCGGAATTGCGGGAAGCGCTCAGTTATGTTGGTCACCCGCTTGATCCTGGGGTGCTGGCGGCGGTTTGGCGGGAGTCGCCGGATGAATTGGCCGTGACAATACATCCTGATCAGGTTGCAGAGATTGTGTCGCGGACAAGCGTTCGGCTCGACTCGGATCCCACAGTTGCCATTGTCAGAGACAAGCGGGACCGGGTCGACCTTACCACCGGACTGGTCTTAGAAAGTGTCGTGACCAGCCGGGATGCTGCCGTCGCCTCCGGGCCGAATGCCCCGATACTGAGCAGCCGTTTATGGCGTCTGGCGCGATGAGATGAGGCGACGGAATTCCGTGAAGGTACTATAATACCCGTCGTGAATCGCCCGCTTCGCTTGACTTTCCGCAGCATAGCCGCCAATGCCGCCGCGTTCGCTAGTCCGTCTGGGCCGGTGCATTTTGTTTTTCGGTCGGGCGAGTCTCTCGCAGGATCGGTCAATAGTCACTAGACAAGGGAGCGTGCCATGAAGGCGCTCAGCAAGCAGACCAGGTCGGTCAATCCGTCCGAAGTCGAAAAGAAATGGGTGTTGATCGATGCGGACGGCCTGGTCGTCGGTCGCGTTGCCACCATCGTCGCCAACATCTTGCGCGGCAAGACCAAGCCGACCTATACCCCGCATGTTGATTGCGGCGACAATGTCGTCATCATCAATGCGGAAAAGGTCCGTTTCACGGGCAATAAGCTCAAGGACAAGGTCTATTACAAGCACACCGGTTACGTCGGTGGTATCAAGGAAACCACGCCGGAGAAGATCCTCGGCGGCCGTTTCCCCGAGCGTGTTCTGGAAAAGGCGATTGAACGCATGATTCCGCGCGGTCCGCTGGGCCGCGATCAGATGCGTAACCTTCGCATCTATGCCGGCAGCGAGCATCCGCATGCCGCGCAAAACCCTGAACTCCTCGATGTTGCGTCGATGAACCGCAAGAACAAGGTGGGTGCCTGATGTCCGACACCGTCAACTCGCTCGCTGATCTCGGCGGCATCACCAGCGGCGAATCTGCCGCTCCGGTCAACAACAACGTGCCGACCCCGCTGCGCGAGCAACAACTCGACAAGCAGGGCCGCGCCTATGCAACCGGTCGTCGCAAGAACGCCATTGCCCGCGTCTGGCTTGTGCCCGGCACCGGCAAGATCACGATCAACGGTCGCGATCAGGAAGTCTATTTCGCTCGTCCGACGCTGCGTCTGGTCATCAACCAGACCTTTGGCGTTGCCGGCCGCGAAGGCGCCTATGACGTCGTCGCGACGGTCAAGGGCGGCGGCCTGTCGGGTCAGGCCGGCGCGGTCAAGCATGGTATCGCCCAGGCGCTGACCCGTTACGAGCCAGCCCTGCGCACCGTGGTCAAGCAGGCAGGCTTCCTGACCCGCGACAGCCGCGTTGTTGAACGTAAGAAGTACGGCAAGGCCAAGGCCCGCCGCAGCTTCCAGTTCTCGAAGCGTTAAACCGACCAGTCGGTTTTACCGAGTATGTCAAAGGGGTTGCGAGCGATCGCAGCCCCTTTTTCGTTGTTGAATTTCGTACTGACTTGCAACTGATAATCAATCGCATTAATGGCGATTGTTTGTTACTGCTCAACAAGGATTCCCAGACTTATGGTTCGTCCGTCCACCCGCGCACTGCTCACCAAAGTGCATCTGTTGCTTGCCGCCTTCACCTTTCCGGCGATCCTGATGTTCCTGTTGACGGGGGCGCTCTATACATGGGGTATCACCGGCAGCAATGAGGAGAGCGAGCATGCTATCAGCCTGAGCGCCCCGCTGGAACGCGACGAAGGCGCTGTGAAGGCGCTGGTCGTCGCGGAACTGGGCAAGCTTGGCTTTGCCGAGCCGAGTGGGCGCACGCGCCTTCGGGGTGAAGGGGATGACTGGACCTTTGACTGGTCAGGCGCGCGGTCCGAAGTGACGTTGGTGCCCGGTGAGACCGCCAATAGCGTGACGATGACGGTCAAGCAGCCGACTTTTTACCGCGTGTTTGTTCAATTGCACAAAGCCAAGGGAGCAACGCTGTTTCGCGTCTATGCCAGCTTCGTGGCCTTCACCCTGTTCATGCTCGTGGCGACGGGCTTGGTGCTGTGCTTCACCATTCCGGCATTCCGCACAATGACGATCTGGACCAGTGCTGCAGGAGCAGTGGCCTTCGTGCTTGCGGTGCTGTTGGGATAGGAAGCGGGGCGAGGGAGGGGGTGTCATCGTCAGGGACCAGACCGGCGATCTCCCCCCTCCCTGCTGTCAGAAACCAAGAGATTGCTGACATGCGACCCATCTGAGTCGCAGGAGGAGAATGTCCGAACTTCGGTGAAAAGGCAAATGGAGTCTCCCCCAATTTGGCAGTAAAACGCTAGCGAAATAAATGAGTTATGCCACGTTTCTGAAGCGAACAGTTGACCCTTTGGCCGCTATGGGGCCCAAAAGACACTCAAACTGAAGCAGGTTTACTGTCAGGCTGGATCGAACAATCCATGCAACCCGCTGGGTGCGTGCGGCCCAATAAAAAGCTGCTCGACGACGCCGCGCCCCCTTATCTCTTGCCCGGCATGGGTCAGGACGACATCGCACATGGCCTGAATGTGCATCAGCGCCGGATCATTATCGTTGATGCTGGTCAGATCAATGCTGTCATGCCCGACATCCAGTTCGCCATGGTCCATGCCATGTCCCCATACAGGATGCGTGTAGCCAAGGCCGCTCATGTAAAAATGCCCGCGTGCGTTGCTGCCTCCGCCGCTGATAGGCGTCATGCGCACGACGGTATCGGGACCGAGCTCAACCCTGGCTTCGCGGACCCGGCGTGTCGCGGGGTTCCAGTCTATCGCCAGCGTTGACTGGTCGAAATGCAGTTCATTGCCGCCATCGGGGAACAGCACGCCGCGCCGGTTCCATGGCTGGCCTTCGCCATCGTCGTTGGTGTGGAAGAACAGCGACTGCTGGTCGAAGTTGCATGGGCTCCACAGCCAGAAAAATTGCGGCATGCTGCCGGAGATGGCGCTGGGTGGCGGTTGCGGATCAGACAGGCCGACCGGCCGGATACCCCAGCTGCGGTCGCGTGTGCCGGCAAAGCTGGAATCGACCTCGATACGCTGTCCGTCGACCATGATGTGGCCGGACCAGCGGCCATTCTGCGTCATGCGGGTATAGTCCATAAACAGACGTGTCCCGTTGCGACGGGTGAAGCGAGGCTCCTCTATAGGGAAGTGGCGACCGGTGATGGTGAGATCGCAGGACAACGGACCATCATTCGCTGTAACCGTGATGCGCACGCGATGAAGTGGTTGCTCGATTGTCACCCTGATCGGGCCTGCCTGCAAGGCCATGCGCTCGCCGTGCATCCGTGCGGAGGCGCGCAGATTATGCTGCACGCCATTGACCATTACGCAAAAGGCGCCGTCGATGACGTCCAGGGCAGGATATATGCCCATGGCAGCGGCAAAGAAGATGTTTCCATCAGGGGAATAGCCGTTGAAGAAGTAGCGGTCATAAAAATTGCGGTCGGTGACCAGGGCTACCGGTTCGGGTGTCTGGTGGATTGGAAAATCATCGCCGCCGGTCAGCATCGCATTGTCACTCCCACATGCTCATTCCCCGATCATGCGTCGGGTAGATAGAGGACAAGGTAGAGCCAGAATCCGGACAGGCAAGGGCCGTCTAGGGCAAACCGCCTAAATCTGTCGGAAGTGGCAGTGGGTCAGGTTCAGGCCATGACCCGCACGGTCACATCCAGCTGACCATCAGCTATGCTGAGCTGGTTGAAACTGGGGCTGGTGGTGCGGAGCCGTTCAGACAATGTGCCCGCGCCAATCATGCGAATTTGGCCATGTTCATTGGCATGGGTGATATCAAAAGGATCATGGACGTGGCCTGACAGCACCGCCGTCGCCCCGGCCCGTGCCAGCGCCCTGAGCGCACGATTGCCACCCCGGGTCAGCGCGGTCCCCCGCGTTCCGGTTTCGACAAGCGGATGATGGGCCGAGACCAGGACCATGGCATCAGAGGGCAATGCCTGCATGGTGCCCAGCGTCCGGGCCAGCGCCTTTCGCGTGACGATGCCCTTTGACCAATTGAGCCGTAGCTGGGCGGGCGCCGTGGTGTGCAGCGGAACAATGGCAAGACCGGGCAGGTCAATCGTCCGTTCGACCATCGATTCCATGGCTGCATAGCGTTTATATGGCGTGACGAAGCGTTCGATGAGGTTGAAATACGGCATGTCGTGATTGCCGATTTCCACCGTAACCGGGCGGGCGAGCGAACGGAGCCATTCCCGGGCAGCCGCAAATTCGCGATGCCGGGCCCGCATGGTCAGATCCCCGGTTATGACCACTGCGTCAGGCTGTTCATCGGCCACGCAGCGGGCGAACCAGTCGAGCGCCTGCCGGTCCTCCGATCCGAAATGCAGATCGCTGGCATGGAACAGACGGATGATGCTCAACCCTTGGCCTCCCTGGTGACCGGCCATGATGACCGGTCAGTGACCGTTGCGACAAAGCCTGTCCGCCTGTCAACGCAGTCGAGAGCGGGTCATGCGCCATAGGGTTGGACGTTGCCCCAACTGTCCGGTAGCTGTTGGCACGGCCGGCCCGCCACAGGGTCGCACGCGCAGACAAAGCGGTTCTGGCCCCCACAGGGTTAGCCAAAAGGAAATGAGGCGGGGATGATTCGAATGATGATGGCTGCTGTGGCGGTTCTTGCGCTGATGGCCACTGCGACGGGCTATGCGGCGCGGTGGCAGATGGTTGGGCTGCTGGATCTGGTGGACCGTTTCACCCCCGGCCCGGCTGGCAAGCGGATAGCCACTGCGGTTCGCTATGCCAGCGATGATCCCATCCAACTGGTCGATGTGTATGCGCCGCAAGACGCCGTGCCTTCGGACAAGCGTCCGGTGATCATATGGTTCCATGGCGGCGGCTGGCACCATGGCGGTCGCGACGTCTATGGCTTCGCTGGCCACGCCTTTGCCAGCCAGGGCTTTGTCACCGTCGTCGTTGGCTACCGCCTGGGAGAGGCAGGCAAATTCCCTGCCTTCATGCAGGATGCCGCCGCCGCCGTCCGCTGGAGCCATGCCAACATCGCCCGTTATGGCGGCGACCCTGACCGGCTGGTGCTGGCGGGGCACAGTGCGGGAGCCCATATGGTGGAACTGGTCGCCCTCGATCAACGCTGGCTGGGTGAGATGTCGCAGCCGGGAGGCGCGATCAAGGGAGTCATCGGTCTTGCCGGACCTGCCGATTTCCTGCCCTTTACGCCGGGTGAAAGCCCCGACCGCGCAATGGGTCATGTCCGTCCGATCGAGCAGACGCAGCCAATCCATTTTGCCAGGGCCGATGCGCCGCCGCTGTGGCTGGCGCATGGGGATGCCGACACCACGGTGCGGATTGGCAATAGCGAGCGGCTGGCCGCTGCGGTGATCGACGCTGGCGGGCAGGCCGAGGTCAAGCGCTATGCCGGGATTGACCACTCCGGCACCGTAACGCCGCTGTCGCTTTTTTATCGCGATACCATCCCGCTGTTGGCCGATTCTGTCGCCTTTGCGCGCGCCGTCACGGATTGACCGACCGCGCGGCACGCGGTGCAATGCTTGGCAATCAAGCCGATGCCAGCGCCTTGTCTACCGCGGCCTTGGCCAGCGACAGTTCCTCGGCATAGTCCATCGTCGCATCAAGATCGATCATCGGTGCACCTTGGAATGTTAGGCGGGGTACGCTGGCCACCTTGGCGGCGATCAGCCTGCGGTCATGATCCGGCTTGCGGGTCATAACCGTGTCGGTGTCAATGTGTAGACGGATGACGAGAGTGGGGTGGTATGCCGCCATCTCGGCGTAGAGCGCGCGCTCTTCATCCTGCATCGCCTTCAGCGCCGGCGTGGTGGCAATGCCGGCCAGGATCGGCCCGTCGTGCAGTCCCGGCACCTCCACCTGTGGATAGCGATCAGTAACGATGGCTATGCCGGCACGGCGGGCCGCGAGCAGCTCGTCGAACTTGGCCCGCCGCTTGCGGGATTTGCGCAGGGCGTAGCGAGCGGCGAGAATGCCGGGGATCGGCTGGGCGGGATCGCGCAGCCGGTCGGCCACGCCTTCGAAAAAACGTTGCAGCGCCGGCCCGATGAGCGGCCAGCGACCAATGCGGCGGCCCTGTTCACCCGATCCGAGGCCGAGATAGCCTGTTTCAGCCCTGCGGCTGGCCCGGACATGGGTAAGGAGATCGGCAGACAGGGTCGATTTGCCGGACCCGTCGCAGCCGACGACAGCGATCAGGGGAGCCAGCGGCTCCGCCATGACCTCAGCTCAGTTCCTTGAAGAAGCCGATCATCTTCAGGCCACCAATGGCGAAGCGCACCACGACCAAAGCGCCATAGGCATAGACCCAAGGCCAGCAGGCAGCAGGAATGGCTTCGACGTCAAACCCGATGCGGGCGAACCAGGTGAGGAAGACAGCGGTGGCGAGCAGGAACAGCTTGTTCTGTTCGCGCCAGATCATCCGTTTCCACCAAAAGGGATATTTGGGGCTGACCCAACCCGACAGGCGAGGGAGCAGGGCCGGCACATCCTTCGCCCATTCGGCGTGGGCGGCGCCGAATTTTTCGCGCAGGAACTCTTCCTCGTAAATGGAGATGCGCTCGTAAATGAGGACGGCAAGGAGATAGACGATCGCGCCATAGACCCAGCTGCCCGAGAGCAGGGCAATGCCAGTGAAGTTGAGGATCCGGCCGACATAGAGCGGGTTACGCACCAGGCTGTAGGGGCCGGTGGTGTTGAGTTCGCTCGCCTCCGCCGCGACCTTTGCGCGGCCAGATGTGCCGAGTGCGGCCCATCCCGAGGTGAAGACGCGGACGATGGCGCCGGCACTCGCCACGGCAAAGGCGAACCAGAACCAGAGACGGTCGGCACCGGCATCGGCGAAGGGACCAAGGTCGCGCGAGCACCAGGCGATCAGCACCGAGATGGCGATGGTGATGTAGATATAGGTGCCGCGAATGAAGAACAGCTTTTTGCCGCTGCGTGCCAGTTCGGTCTGGTACATTGAGTTTCCTGTCCCCGCCGCCGGCGCCCGGCGCCGGTCCATTATGGAAAGGGCGGCGCATAGCTGCGGCCGCCCCATCTCGTCAATGTAGCGCCACTTTCGGGCGGGAATGAGGCGGTGATGTTACGACCTGCCATCCGGCTATTCAGACCAGCCGCAGCTTTCGCCCTGTTTTCCCTAGCGATTCCCGGTCCGCCAGCGGCAGGGCCAGTCGCGCACTTACCCAGATGGCGCCTAGCCCGACAATCAGCACCAGAGGCAGGGCGGCCGCGTCGGGCAGGCGCGCGGCCGCCAGTGCCAGAACAAGCGCGACCAGCGTCACGATAAAGGTGCGGACAGCGGCGCGGCCCAGTTCCGGACCAATGGGATTGAGCGCCTCATGCACCTGAAGCTGGATCATGGGAATGGCAGCGGCGATGACAAAGCCGATGGAGACCGCAAGTGTGAGGCCGGTCAGCGGGTTCATCGCCTGCATCAGCGGCCAGCCGACCAGGCAGGCGACGATCAGGCCGACGATGCTGGCGGTGAGCTGGTGGCGGAAACCGGCGACAACTTGCAGCACCGGCAGCGAGATGCCGACCACCGCCTCCATGGCGCGCGCGAGCAGCAGGATAATCATCGCCCCCTGTGCGACAATGGCGTCAGGTCCGAACAGACGGAGCAGCGGGGCGCTGCCGGCGCTGAGCACTGCGGCAAGCGGCAGGGCGATGACAAGGATCAGGCGGACGGCATAGGCATAAATGTCGTGCACCTGTGCCCGGTCGGCGCGTTCGGCGCTGGAAGCAAGTGGCGCGAGCACATAGACAAAGGCGATGCGGACGAGTTGGACGACGCTCGACACCTTGCGGGCGATGGTGAAAAGGGCGCCGGCCTGTGCTCCCGCCGCGCCGGGGATGGCGATGTTGAGAACGACGGCCGGGGCATCGCCGAACAGACGGCCGATCATGTTCGACGGCAGGATCGACAGGCCGGCCTTCATCGTTTCGACAAATATCGGCGTGACAAGCGGGCCGGTGACCAGCATGCCGAGCCGGTAATGTTGCGCCACCAGCCTGAGGCAGAGGGCAGCAGTGATCGCCAAAGACAGAAGATGGGCATAGAACAGGCCCGTCAGGCCAAAGCCAGCCAGGTAAAAGCCAACCGCCAGCACCAGCCGGATCAACATTTCCCAGACGAGGCGCAACCGGATTTCCGGTCCGAACAGGTGACGGGCGCGAAGTGCCGATGTGGCGATCTCGACAAAGGCCCACAGCGGCAGGGCCCAAACGAACAGCTGGATCGCCGGGACAACCAGATGCCGGTCCTCCGCCGCGACATTGACCCAGACCGACAAGGGTTCGGCGGCCAGCATGATGACAGCGGCGACGATGATGCAGGGGCCGACACCGAGCAGCATGGCGGCGCGCAGGGCATCAGCCGCTTCGCGGTCGTCGGCTGATTGCGGCACAGTGCGCTGCATCGCGCTGGTCATGCCGAGGTCGAAGATGTTTTCGAGCAGATTGATCGCCGCCCACAGCACGGCATAAAGGCCGAAGCTGGCCAGGCCGAACATCCAGACATAGAGCGGCTGGGCAACAATCTCGATGACAGCGCCAAGGCGGGAAAGCAGGGTGGTGCCCACACCCTTGGCAACATGGCGGCTGGTCACCGCCGCAGGTGCGGAGTCGGCTTGGGAAGGCGGGACGGGTTCACTCACGCCGCGCGCCTTAGCGCGGCTTGACGGACAATGCACCAACTTGCCGCTTGCAATTGTTGCCGTCGCCGGTCAGTCGCACGCATGTCCTTCGTGACGGCCATCGCCGCGCGACCAATAAGCAACAGGGAATTCGCAGCCCGCATGTCCGTCAAATGGACCGCCATCATCCTCGCCGGGCAACGTCCGGGCCCGGATCCGCTCGCCAGCCATTTCGGCGAGGATTGGAAAGCGCTGGTGCGCGTCGGCGGTGAGGCGATGCTGACCCGTGTCGTGCGTACCTTGCGCAGCGTCCCCGACATCAGCCGCATCATCGTCCTGGCGCAGGATCCCGCGCGCATGGAGGCTGCGGTCGATGCCGGCGGCGGCGCGATCATCCTGCCGAGCGGGGCGGGTATCAGCAGCAGCATCCGCAGCGTCGCCGGCACTGAAGTCGCGCCCTGGCCGGTGTTCGTCACAACGGCCGATCATGTGCTGCTGACCCGGTCGATGGTCGAGGAGTTCCTGTTGGGCGCGCAACTGTCAGCTCCGGGCAAGCCATCGCCCGATGTGGCGGTCGGCATGGTCGAATATGAGGTGATGCTGTCCAAATTCCCCGATGCCCGGCGGACCTGGCTGCGGTTTTCCGATGGCGCATGGTCGGGCGCCAACCTGTTCGCGCTGACCAGCGCCCGGGCCAATGCGGCGCTTGACCTGTGGGCGGAGGCGGAGACGGATCGCAAGAAGCCGCTGAAGCTGTTCCTGCACTTCGGCTTTGGCCTGGCCTTGCGCGCCATCACCCGCACAATCGGCCTGGGCGATGCGCTGGCCCGCGCTGGCACCAGGCTTGGCCTGACGGCGCGGCTAATCCCGATGGGTGATCCGGTTGCCGCCATCGATGTCGACAAGGTCAACGACCACGTTCAGGCCGAGGCGATCCTTGCTGCGCGTGAGCGGGAAGGTAAGTGTGGCTGACATGGTTTGCCCGCCGGATGTGCTTGACATCCGACGGGCAGGCTTTCCTCCCCAGGAAAGTTCGGTGCGGCGCGTGCCGCTATTTGTCAGGCGGCGCGCTTGCCGGCGGCGGTGCCGAGCCGGTGATAGAGCCGCGAATATTTGATTGATTGCGGGCTGTCCTGATGGTTGGTCAGGTAAAAGAGCACCGCTTCACGCAGCAGCTCGAAATCTTCCGTCGAAAGGACGGCGCGGGAACGTGTCGGTTCTGCCATAATGGCCTCCTGTGGAGTTCGGGTTGCTGCTGCCTTTGGGCGGTCCGGGGGGGTACCGCCCTCAGGCTTTGCGGGTCACGCCGCAAACTGGTTCCTGTGATGCCGCTCAGGCAGCAAACTGGTTCATGGTGTTGTGGACACCACCTGCCTTGAGCGCTGCTTCTCCGGCGAAATATTCCTTGTGGTCATCGCCAATGTCGCTGCCTGACATGTTCTGGTGCTTCACACAGGCGATACCCTGACGGATTTCCTTGCGTTGCACGCCGGCGACATAGCCCAGCATCCCTTCGTCACCGAAATACTCCTTGGCGAGATTGTCGGTCGACAGCGCCGCAGTATGATAGGTCGGCAGTGTGATGAGGTGATGGAAGATGCCGGCCCGTGCCGCAGCGTCGCGCTGGAAGGTGCGGATGCGGTTGTCGGCCTCGATGGCAAGGTCGCTGGCGTCATAATCGGCGCTCATCAGCTTGGCCCGGTCGTAGTCCGACAAGTCGCGGCCTTCCTTCTCCCAGGCATCGAACACCTGTTGACGGAAATTCAGCGTCCAGTTGAACGATGGCGAGTTATTGTAGGCCAGCTTGGCATTGGGGATGACCTCGCGGATACGGTCGACCATGCCTGCAATCTGTTCGATGTGCGGCTTTTCGGTCTCGATCCACAGCAGGTCAGCGCCATTCTGAAGGCTGGTGATGCAGTCGAGGACGCAGCGGTCTTCACCCGTTCCGGCACGGAACTGGTAGAGGTTTGACGGCAGGCGCTTCGGCCGCATCAGCTTGCCGTCGCGGTTGATCAGCACGTCGCCGGGGTTGCCCGCACCGCTGACCTCTTCACAATCGAGGAAGGCGTTATACTGGTCACCGAGGTCGCCCGGCTCGCGGGTATAGGCGATCTGCTTGGTGAGGCCGGCGCCCAGGCTGTCGGTGCGGGCGACAATGACGCCGTCCTCGACACCCATTTCCATGAAGGCGTAGCGCAGCGCGCGGATCTTGGCGAGGAAGTCCTCATGCGGGACGGTGACCTTGCCGTCCTGGTGACCGCACTGCTTTTCATCGCTGACCTGATTTTCGATCTGCAGCGCACAGGCGCCGGCCTCGATCATTTTCTTGGCGAGCAGATAGGTCGCTTCGGCATTGCCAAAACCGGCGTCAATGTCGGCAATGATCGGCACGACATGGGTTTCGAAATTGTCGATCTTGGCCTGGACTGCCTTGGCGGTGACTTCGTCGCCAGCGGCGCGGGCGGCATCAAGATCGCGGAACAGCATGCCAAGCTCACGCGCGTCAGCCTGCTTGAGGAAGGTATAGATTTCCTCGATCAATGCCGGAACGCTGGTCTTTTCGTGCATCGACTGGTCAGGCAGCGGGCCAAAATCGCTGCGCAGCGCGGCAACCATCCAGCCCGACAGATAGATGTAACGACGCTTGGTCGTGCCGAAATGCTTCTTGATCGAGATAAGTTTTTGCTGCGCGATGAAGCCGTGCCAGCAACCCAGTGACTGGGTGTAATTGGCAGGATCGGCGTCATAGGCGGCCATGTCCTCGCGCATGATCTTTGCAGTGTAACGCGCAATGTCGAGGCCGGTCTTGAAGCGGTTCTGCAGGCGCATCCGGGCAACCGATTCGCCGCTGATGCCATCCCAGGTGCCGTTGTGGCTGCGGATCAGTTCGTCCGTGCTGGTGATGTGGTTCTGATAGTCCATGATCGGGTCCTTAGGGAGAGAGTCCGGTGTGATGGAAGCGGGGTATCCCTGTCCGGAGCCATCGAAAATGCACTGCGGAGTCACGCTGTCAGACTTTACATAGCTTCTTTGTCATGATGTAATGTATTTACATTAAAAGCTTGTGCAGTTGCTGGAGGGACGTGAGCAGTGGCAGTTGAACGGTCGGTCTATTTGGGCCCGCGCCTCAAGCGCCTGCGGCGCGAGCTTGGCCTGACGCAGGCGGAAATGGCAGCGGATCTCGAGATTTCGCCGAGTTACATCGCGCTGATCGAGCGCAACCAGCGACCGTTGACAGCCGACATATTGCTCCGCCTTGCGCGGACATATCGGTTGGATGTGGCCGAACTGGCGGTGGACAACAGTGCCGAGGTGATCAGCCGGCTGCGGACAGTCCTGAAAGACCCGATTTTCTCCGACATCGACCTGCCCGCCCTTGAGATCGCGGACGTCGCGACCAATTTTCCCGGTATCACCGAAGCCTTGCTGCGCCTGCACGGCAGCTGGCAGCAGGAACAGGCAACGCTGGCCGATCGTATCGCCAGCGCGGATGCCGGCGCCGCGGGGGAGGCGGATCCGGTTGCCGAAGCGCGCAACTATCTGGCCAGCAATCGCAACAGTTTCCCGCAGCTTGACGATTTGGCCGAGGTGCTGGCTGGCAAGGTTGAGGAAGCGGGTGGTCCTACCGCCTTTCTCAAAGGGAAGTACGGCCTGCGTGTCCGCTTCCTGCCATCGCATGTGATGGTTGGTTCGCTGCGCCGATATGACCGGCACCGCAGCGAGATATTGCTCGATGAAACGCTCGACAGTTCGAGCCGGCAGTTCCAGCTGGCGCTACAAATTGCCTATCTGGAATGGCGCAAGGATCTGGATGGGCTGGTGTCGGCAAGCGGTCTGGAGACGGATAGTGGTCGCTTGCTGATCCGTCGTTCACTGGCCAGCTATGCTGCGGCTGCCTTTGTCATGCCCTATGGCGCATTTGCCAAGGCAGCGGAGGTGAAGCGCTATGACATAGAGGTCCTGGGCAGGCAGTTTGGTACCAGTTTCGAGCAGACCGCGCACAGGCTGACAACCTTGCAAAGGCCGGGCTCCACCTGCGTGCCCTTCTTCTTTTTGCGCGTCGATCAGGCTGGCAATGTGTCAAAGCGGATGGACGGGGCGGGCTTTCCCTTTGCCCGCCATGGCGGGGCCTGTCCCCTGTGGTCGGTCCATCAGGCATTCTTGCGACCGCGTTCCATCCTGACCCAGTGGCTTGAACTTCCCGATGGCCAGCGTTTCTTTTCGATCGCGCGGACGGTAACCGCAGGCGGCGGAGCCCATGGCGCGGCCCGTGTCGAGCGTGCAATTGCGCTGGGATGTGCCGCGGATCATGCGCCGCGGCTGGTCTATGCCGATGGCCCCGATGCACCGGATGCAGAGCGCCCCACACCGATCGGCGTCAGCTGTCGCCTGTGCCAGCGCCCCAACTGTGCCGCGCGTTCGGCGCCTCCGATCGGTCGGCAGGTGCTGCCCGATGAGTATCGCCGGACCCTGGCTCCCTTTGGCTTTTCCGATTGATCTTTTGCCCTGTTGAAAGACTGTAAAGTTAACCGACAGGCAAGAAGCTGGTGCTAAGCGGGGCATGCGGCAAGTGGATCGCAGGTGGCTAGGGCACGCACCAGACCGATGTTTCGTCTGTTCAAACATTATATTCCCAAGGCAGTTCTGCTGCTTGCCCTGTTTGACGCCCTGCTGTTGATGATGGCGGCGGAAGCGGCTTGGGTGTTGCGTGCCCATCAGATCGGGATGACGGTAGAGCCGCTTTATGTGCGCTGGATTCCGATGGTGAGTTTTGCCCTGGTGGTGCAACTGGGCATGATTGGTGTCGGTGTCTATGGGACGGAGGCGCTGCAATCCGTCCGCTTTGCGTTGATGAGGCTCCTGACGGCGGTATCCCTTGGCATCATCCTGCTGGCGACCCTTTATTTTGTTTTTCCCAGCGTTGCCTTGTGGCGATCAAACCTTGCTTATGCCATGCCACTCGCTGTTCTCGGTCCGATCCTGCTGCGATTTGCGTTTACCGCTGCGCTGGGTGGTGAGGCCTTCCGCCGGCGTATCCTGGTCCTGGGAGCCGGTTCACGGGCTGGCCGCATTGCCGATCTGGCGCGATCAAGCAGCGCGGGATTCAACGCGGTGGGTTTTGTCGCCATGACCGATGAGGCGCCCGCCGTGCCGGCCGCCGTCCACAGGACCAAGATTGACAGTCTGGCCGACCATGTGGTCGCGCTGAACGTCGGGGAAGTCGTATTAGCGCTGGAAGAAAGGCGCAATGCGTTGCCGCTTGACGACCTGCTGCGGATCAAGACCACCGGGGTGCACGTCAACGAAATTTCCAGTTTTCTGGAGCGTGAGACTGGCCGGGTTGACCTGGCAACCGTCAACCCAAGCTGGTTCATCTTTTCTGATGGATTCACGGCAGGACAGCGGGTTTCAAAGGTCGCGAAGCGGCTGTTCGACATTGTCGCCAGCCTGCTGGTCCTTTTGATCATGGGACCGGTGGTGCTGATCGCTGCAATTCTTGTCAAGCTCGACAGCCCCGGACCGGCCCTGTACCGCCAGCGGCGTGTCGGCCTGTATGGCCAACCCTATGACATCTTCAAATTGCGGTCGATGCGGCAGGATGCCGAAGCTGGCGGCAAAGCCATCTGGGCAGCCGAAGCCGACCCGCGCATTACCCGGATCGGTCGGTTCCTGCGCATGACGCGGATCGACGAAATCCCCCAGGCATGGAACGTGCTCAAGGGTGAAATGAGCTTTGTCGGGCCGCGTCCCGAACGACCGGAGTTCGTTCAGGAACTGGAACGCGAAATCCCCTATTATGCCGAACGCCACATGGTGAAGCCGGGCCTGACCGGATGGGCACAGATAAATTATCCCTATGGCGCGTCGATCGAGGATGCGCGCTGCAAGCTCGAATATGATTTGTACTACGCCAAGAATTACACGCCCTTTCTCGACCTTCTGATCCTGTTGCAGACCTTGCGCGTGGTGCTCTGGCCCGAAGGCGTTCGATGACCGGCACGGAACTCAGCCTTGGCGGCCTGGCGGTGGTTTCGCTGGTGGGATCCTTCTCCTATGCGGCGCTTGCGGTGCTCAGCGTCCTGCGGCGAATGCCGCTCGCCCGCGCGCCCTATGTGGCCGCGCTGCTTGGCATGGCCTTATGGCTGGGTGCATTGGGACTGACAGGCATTGGCAGCGTTTCGGGCTGGATCGCCGAAGCGGTCAGAAACCTTGCCTGGCTGTGGTTCATGGCATCCATAGCCGGTCGCCGCACTGGCGATGAAGGGATCAGTCAGATCGGCTGGATCTATATTGGCCTGTTCTTTGTCGAAACCGTCATCGCGGCCTTGCTGTTGCTGCCTACCTTGCTGGGCGGCAACGCCAACATGGACCATGCGCTTGACACGTTGCAGATGCTGTTCTGTGCCGGCGGTCTGGTCCTGCTGCACAATCTGTTCGAAGCGGCCGATGCTGATGAACGACGCGGCCTGACGCTGCCCCTGGCCGCAATTGCCGGTCTGTGGACCTATGACCTGAACCTGTATGTGATCAGCTATCTGAGCGACCGGCCAGCGACATTGCTGCTCGAGTTGCGGCCCTTTGCTGCCGGGGTGGTGGCGCTGGTTTTTGCCATAGCGCTGGTGCGCCCCGCCGGGCACAAGGTGCGACTGTCGCGCCCGGTGGCCTTTCGGTCCGTGGCATTGGCGGCCGTTGCCGCGTGGCTGGTGGCCCTCTCGCTGTTCACGATGGCAGTCAATTCATCACTCGGAACCTTTGGTGCATTTGCGCAACTGGTCGTCCTCACAGGAACCAGCGCCGGGGCGCTTGCATTGTGGCGGTCGAACCGTCTGCGCGCGCGGTTGCGCGTGTGGACGACCAAGCACTTTTTCGAGCATCGCTATGACTACCGGGCCGAGTGGCTGCGTTTCACAGCGACCCTGAGCCGTTCGCAGGCATCCGGGCTGACGCTCGAATCACGTGTCATCAAGGCGGTGGCGGACATTGTCGAAAGCACGGGCGGCCTGTTGCTGACGCCTGACAGTGGCGGCCGCCTGTCATTGGCGGCGGTTTGGCCGCATTCGCTCGCCGGTATCGGGATGGACGATGATCTGGGCCCGATGGCTCGCTGGATGGCAAGTGAAGGCCGCATTGTGCAGTTTGACGAACTGCGCGCTGGCACTTCGCCCGAAGAGGAAATGCAGGTTGTGCCGAGCAGTCTGTTGCTCAACCCTGACCTCTGGATTGCTGTGCCATTACTGCACCTCGACCGGACCGAAGGCATCATGCTGTTGAGCCGACCGCCGCTCGACCGCGCGCTGGACTGGGAAGATTTCGATCTGCTCAAGGTTGCTGGCACACAGGCTGCCAGTCACATTGCCGAAGCGCGCGGTGCCGAAGCCCTGGCCGAAAGCAATCGTTTTGAGGAGTTCCACAGGCGCTTTGCCTTCATGATGCATGACGTCAAAAATCTAACGAGTCAGATGGCGCTGTTGGCCCGCAATGTTGAACGCCATGGCGATAATCCTGATTTCCGCGAGGATATGATCGTCACCCTGCGCTTGTCGGCTGACCGTCTTGGACAGATGATGCAGCGCTTGAGTCAGCAGGAAAAGGTGCGGATCGAAGGGCTGGGCCCGGTCGATGCGGCAGCGGCGGCGATGCGCGTTGCCGTGGGCAAGCGGGGGCTGCACCGGGTGCAATTGCTGGGTGAGGCCAAGGCAAAGGCTCTGGCTGACCAGCATACGCTGGAACAATTGCTGATCCATCTCGTGCAGAATGCGATTGACGCCACCATTGGTGATGCGCCGGTGACCATCCAGCTTGGCGAGGATGATAAGCATGTCCTTATCGCCGTTGAGGATCGAGGCGTCGGCATGTCGCCAGAGTTCATCAGGACCCAGCTGTTCCGACCGTTCAGTTCGACCAAGGACGGCGGCTTCGGCATCGGTGCGTTTCAGGCCCGTCAGTTGGCAGTCGCCATGGGCGGAACGCTGAATGTCGAAAGCCGTGAAGGCGAAGGCACGATTTTTACCCTTACCCTGCCGCGGGCCGATGTTACGCACGTCGCCGCCAATACGAGCGAGGCCGCATGAGCCGCATGGACACCATAACCAAACCCAAGCTGTTGATTGTCGAAGATGATCCCGGCCTGCAGCGCCAATTGCGCTGGGCTTATGAGGATTATTCGACGATGGTCGCCGGCAGTCGCGAAGAAGCGCTGACGCTATTGCGTGCGGAAGAGCCGGCGGTGATCACGCTCGACCTGGGCCTGCCACCTGATCCGGATGGCGTTAGCGAAGGCTTTCGCACGCTCAAGGAGATATTGGCGCTCGCCCCGCAGGCCAAGGTGATCATCGCTTCCGGCCATAATGAACGCGAGAGCGCTTTGACCGCCATTGCCGCGGGTGCCTGGGATTTCTACCAGAAGCCTGTCGATTTTGACGAGTTGGGCGCCATCGTCCGGCGGGCCTTTCACGTGCAGGCACTGGAGGCTGAAAACCGGCGGTTGATGGCCAACGTGCCTGGCGAGGTGACGATGCTGGGCGGCTTGATCACGGCGGCGCCAGAGATGCACAAGGTGACCCGCACGATCGAAAAGGTCGCATCGGCCAATGTCTCGGTCATGCTGCTTGGCGCCAGCGGCACCGGCAAGGAATTGCTTGCCAAGGGCCTGCATGAAGCGAGCCCCCGTGCCAAGGGCAGTTTTATTGCCATCAACTGCGCCGCCATTCCCGACACATTGCTGGAAAGCGAATTGTTCGGTCATGAAAAGGGTGCCTTCACCGGTGCGGTGAAAACCACCGAAGGCAAGATTGAAATGGCCGACGGGGGCACGTTGTTCCTCGACGAAATCGGCGACATTCCGCTGCCGCTCCAGGTCAAGCTGCTGCGATTCCTGCAAGAGCGGGTTATTGAACGGATAGGCGGGCGCAAACCCATCCCGGTCGATACGCGCATCGTCTGTGCCACCCACCGCGATCTGAAGGCGATGGTTGCCGACGGCAGCTTCCGTGAAGACCTGTACTACCGCCTCGCGGAAATCGTCGTGCCAATTCCCGGGCTGGCCGAAAGGCCCGGCGATGCCGTGCTGCTCGCCCGCCATTTCCTGCGCAAATATGGCAAGGAAATGGGCGTCGGTGCGCGTGACCTGTCCCCCGACGCCATTGCCGCTGTCGAAGCCTGGGGCTGGCCAGGCAATGTGCGTGAGCTTGAGAACCGGGTCAAACGCGCCGCTATCATGGCCGAAGGCAAGTTCATCACCGCAGCTGACCTCGATCTCGATGAACCAGGTGCAGGTGAGGGTGATTTCATCAATCTGCGGGCCGTGCGCGATGCGGCCGAAAAGCGGGCCATCGGCCATGCGCTGTCCGTATGCGAGCATAATATTTCGGCCGCTGCCAGAATGTTGGGGGTCAGTCGTCCGACCCTTTACGACCTGATGAAGCAGCATGATTTCAGCGCCTAGCATCCGCAAACAACGGCGTGAGGCGGAACGGGCGGCGCGCCGCGCCGCGCGTGGTGGACGCCGTGCACCGATTGTCACGGCGCTCCTTTTGCTGGTAGCCGCCGGCGTGCTGATCGGCTCGATACTGGCGGTCCGTGCCTGGCTGGTCGACCCGCTGGCCCGCGGCCGGGACGCTTTGGCGGCCGGCAATTACCGGTCGGCCCGGGTTGACCTGATGAATGCGGTGACGGCCCAGCCCAATGATGTCGGGCTGCGACTGGAACTGGCTCATGCCTATAATGGGCTGCGTCGCGGGGTCGAAGCCGAGCGCCAGTTGCAACGCGCTGCTGAGCTCGGCGCGGCGCCGGCGATTCTGGCGACTGACTTGGCACAGGCGTTGCTGTTGCAAGGGCGCGCCCAGGATGCGCTCAACACTTTGGCCGGCGGGTATCTGCGGCGCGATGCGGCCCGTGCCCTGCGCATTGGTGCCGAAGCCAAATATCGCCTTGGTGCCTACACTGCGGCGCAGGCAGACTTTGCCGAATCCCTGCGGCTGGCCCCGGACAATGTCGAAAGCTGGGTGGCTTTTGCCCGGTTCCGCCTGGCCGAGCAGGATGTGCTGGGTGCCGATGATGCAGCGACCCAAGCGTGGCGCAGGGCGCCGCGTTCGGCCTCCGCGCTGGCAATTAAGGCCGAAATTGTTCGTACCCGCGAAGGGCCGGTCGCCGCGATTCCCTGGTATGAAGCCGCAGCGGCAGCAGATCCGGATAATGTCCCGGTAATGCTCGAATGGGCTGCTTCGCTTGGCGATGCCGGCCACTATCGCGATATGCTCAAGCCGTTGCGGCGAGCAACCGAACTGGAACCGGGCAATGGCAGGGCGCTGTTCCTGATGGGCACGGTAGCAGCGCGGGCGGGTGACTGGCCATTGGCGCGGACCTTGCTCGGCCGGATTGGTGGCGCCGACGCCGATCTGCCGGCTGTTCTTCAGGCCAAGGCGGCGGTCGAACTGGCACTGGATACGCCCAGTGCTGCCGAACGCCATGCCGCGCGACTGGTTGAACTGCAACCGGACAATGGCGTGGGCCGGCGACTGCTGGCGCTTGCGCAGGTCAGGGGAGACAATCCGCGCGGCGCGATGCTGACTCTCGACCCGGTCACCATCCGCACTGACGCCGACAGCTGGTCACTGCTCTTGCTGTCCAACAGCTTTTCCGGCCTCGAATGGCAGGCCGATGCCCGCCAGCCGCTGGATCGTGCCAGCCGGCTGCAACGTGGCGACCCTCCGCCGCTGCCTGCGGCAAATGACGCAGGCGACTCTCTTGATCCTGCGGTAGCCATCCCGACCATCCGCGCCAGGCTGGCGCGCGCTGATGGTCCAGGCGCGCTGTCGCTTGCGAGCCGGTTGGCAGATGCGAATCCGGGTGTCGCGCAAGCCCGGCTGTTGGTTGGTGACGCAGCGATGATGGTGGGCGACAGTCGCCGGGCAGTGGCTGAGTTTCGTCGTGCAAGTCAGCTTCGTTATGACGAACCGGTCATGCTGCGTCTGGTCCATGCGCTGGTAAGCGCCGGCGACCGTGAAGGGGCCGGAGAGGCCATTCGCCAGTTTCAAATGCGATGGCCGGAAAATGTTGCCGCCATGCGCACCGCAGCGGCCTTTGCCGCCGAGCAGGGCGACTGGACAAGGAGTGCGGCGCAATTGCGGGCAGCCCTGGCGCGGACTGGTTCCAATGATGCGCTGTTGCTGGCCCAGTTGGCGCGATGCGAACTGGAACTGGGCGATCCCGCCTCAGCGCTCAGCTATGCCCGTCGTGCCTACCGGTTGTTGCCAGGCAATGCGACCATTAGCGGTGTCTATGGCATAGCCATGTCGCGCAGCGCCGGGGCCAGTCAGGATGCGCAGGATTTGCTGGCGAAAGCAGCCAGCCTCGCACCCGATGACGCCCTGTTGCAAAGCTGGCGGGAAGAAGTTCTCCGCGTTGGGAGTTAGGCCGGCAGGCGGTCGATCAGTGTTGCCGGATCAATGTCAAGCCGACGGATCTGCTCGGCAACCGGTGGCCAGACATTGGCGAGGAACTCTTCCTTGAGCCGGGCGCGCAGAATGTTGGCAGCGCCAGTGGCAACAAACATGCCGACGCCGCGTTTGACCAGCACCAGACCTTCGTCCTGAAAGCTCTGATAGGCCTTCGCCACGGTCAGCGGATTGGCGCCATGTTCGGCGGCCAGCGCACGCACCGACGGCAGCATGTCACCGTCACGGAAATCGCCGTCGAGGATGCCAGCGGCGATCACGTCACGCAGGCGTTGATATACGGGTTTGGACTGATCCAGCATCAGCGAGTTATGACAGTAACACAGCGGCCCGTCAACATCTAAGCTGGTTGCAAGGGCAAGGATCAGCGTGCGACGACCGGCCAAGTCGATACGACTTGAGCGATTTCCGGTCGTGGCCTTTCCTCAAGCGGCTTGGCTGCTGTCCCGAAAAAGAAGAAACCGGCAACCCGGTCCTCAGCCCCGCGCGCACCGAGCGATTCGGCAACCGCCCGGTTGAAACTGGGCCAACCGGTCAGCCAGTTGCCGACAAAGCCGAGGGCGTGGGCCGCGTTGAGCAGTTGCATCGCCACAGCGCCAACCGACATCTGCTGTTCCCACAACGGGATCTTGCTCGATTCGACCGGTGTGGAGAGCAGGGCGATCATCAGCGGTGCGACCTTGGCGAAACTGTCCATGGCCTCAATTTCCAGCCGACCCGCATCCGGTCGTTCGGCGCGATAGGCGTCGCACAACATCGCACCAAACGCCGCCCGTTCCTCTTGCGGGATCACCACCAGCCGCCAGGGGTTCAGCTTGCCATGGTCAGGCACTCGCGTCGCCGCGCGCAGAATCAGGTCAAGCTCAGCCGCATCCGGGCCGGGCCCGATCATGTCACGCGCTTTGCCGGAACGGCGGCTCAGCAACAGCGAAAGGGCGGAAGAAGGATCGTTGAACATGGCTTTCCCCTAGCCCGTGGTTGCAGATGCGACAATCATGCTTGGCAAGACATTTTATTGCGCTAGGTTCGGCGGCAATTGGGTCGGCTGTCATCGAATGCGCCGCCTTGCATGCGATAAGGGAAGGATACGCCAAAAATGGCTAATGTCGCTTTGCCGGACGGCGATTCCGCCGGCACATTCCTGGGCCATCCAAAGGGCCTGTTCGTTCTCTTCTTTGCCGAAATGTGGGAGCGTTTCTCTTACTACGGCATGCGGGCGCTGCTGATCTTTTACCTCACCAAGCACTGGCTGTTTTCGGATGCCCAGGCCGGCGTCATCTATGGCGCCTATACGGCGCTGGTCTATATTACCCCGGTGCTGGGTGGTTATCTCGCCGACAAGTGGCTGGGGCAGCGCAAGGCGGTACTGTACGGCGCGATATTGCTGACATTCGGCCATTTCCTGATGGGATTTGAAGGCGATGGCGGGCAGGATCCGACCAGCCTCAACATCTTCTGGTTGGCCCTCGCCTTCATCATTGTCGGTTCGGGCTTCCTCAAGGCGAACATCTCGGTGATCGTCGGGCAGCTTTACCCGCGGACCGACGTCCGCCGTGATGGCGCCTACACCATCTTCTACATGGGCATTAACCTCGGTGCCGCGCTTGGCTCGCTGCTCTGCGGCTATCTCGGCGAAACCTATGGCTGGGCCTATGGCTTCGGCGCCGCCGGTTTCGGCATGCTGCTCGGCCTTATCGTCTTTGTCGTATTCAAGCCGCTGTTGCTCGGTCGCGGGGAATCGCCCGATCCGGTCAAGCTCTCGTCGCCGGTCATGGGCATCAAGCTCGAATGGCTGCTGTATGTTGTGGGCGTTGTTGCCGTCGCCATTTGCTGGTGGATGGTCCAGAATCAGGCAGTGGTCGGAACGCTGCTGGGGATTTGTGGCGCAGCACTGCTGCTCTATGTTCTCTTCACCGCTGTCGTGAAACTGCCTTCGGAAGATCGTGACCGCATCTTTGCGGCCATGTTCCTCATCGTTGGTTCGATCCTTTTCTGGGCGCTGTTCGAACAGGCAGGGTCATCGCTCAACCTCTACACAGACCGCTATGTTGATCGTGCGGGTGTTCCGGCCTCGGTATTCCAGTCGATCAACGCCATTTACATCGTTCTGTTGGCGCCTCTGTTCGCTGCCCTTTGGACCTGGCTGGGTCGTCGCGGGCTGGAGCCCTCGACGCCTGCCAAGTTCGGTCTCGCGCTCATGCAGCTGGGCTTTGGCTTCCTCGTCCTGGTATGGGGTGCGGCGACCGGCGATCTGACGCCGGTGCTGTTCGTCTTCCTCATCTATCTCTTTCACACAACCGGGGAACTTTGCCTGTCGCCAGTGGGGCTCAGCGCGATGAACCGGCTTGCCCCGGCGCATATGGCCAGCCTGATCATGGGCAGCTGGTTCTTTGCCTCGGCTACCGGCAATTTCGTCGCCGGCCTGATTGCGGCGGCCACCGGTTCGGAAGCGGCTTCGGGTGAAGGTGCGGGCAAGCAGGTTGTGCTTGATGTCTATAGCCAGATCGGCTGGATCGCGATTGCGGTAGGTGTCGGCGTTGTTGTCATATCGCCGCTGATCAAGAAGCTGATGCACCTTGACACGCTTAAGGATGACTCGGCCGACAAGGCGACTGCGTGAACCATTGCCAATCATGGGTGGCCGCATTAGCCGGCCGCCCATGAATTTGTTTTCAAACGGGACGAGCTGATGAATCGCATTTCCACACTGTTGCTCTCAGTGGCTGCCGTTGGCGGTCTGACCGCCTGTTCTTCCGGTGGAACCACCGCGGCAAACACGGCGCCACGCTCAAGCGCCGCGCGTCCCGTAATCGACCCGAACCCCTATCCCTCCACCTATCGCGCCTATCCCTCGGTCCCGACCGCGCTGGTTGGCGCGACGGTGTTTGATGGAGAGGGCGGACGGATTGAGAATGGCGTGGTGCTGCTGCGCGATGGCAAGGTGGAAGCGATCGGCGATGCGGGCCTTGCCGTGCCCGAAGGCTTCACCCGCATCGACGCCACCGGCAAATTCGTTACCCCCGGTATCATCGATATTCACAGCCATCTCGGTGACTATCCCAGCCCTGGCGTCGAAGCGCACAGCGATGGCAATGAGGCGACTGACCCGACCACGCCGGAAGTCTGGGCGGAACACAGCATCTGGCCTCAGGACCCCGGCTTCAGCCGGGCACTGGCCAATGGCGGGGTGACTGCGCTCCAGATACTTCCGGGTTCGGCCAATCTGATGGGTGGTCGGTCGGTTACTCTCAAAAATGTGCCTGCGCGCACCATGCAGGGCATGAAGTTCCCCGGCGCCCCCTATGGCC
The DNA here is from genome assembly GCF_012979535.1 of Sphingomonas lacunae. Lineage (NCBI taxonomy): Bacteria > Pseudomonadati > Pseudomonadota > Alphaproteobacteria > Sphingomonadales > Sphingomonadaceae > Sphingomonas > Sphingomonas lacunae. The sequence continues at coordinate 87,862 of NZ_CP053015.1, read as the reverse complement.
TGAAAATGGCTTGTGGCGAAAATCCGAAGCGGGTCTATGGCTCGCGTGGTCGCATGCCATCGACCCGCATGGGCAATCTCGCGGTCAATCGCCAGACCTGGGCACAGGCCGCCGAATATCGGCGCAAGGCGGACGCAGGTGAACCTCAGGCTCGCAATATCGGCATGGAGACGCTGGCCGAAGTGCTGCGCGGCAACATCCTGATCCATAACCACTGCTATCGTGCCGATGAAATGGCCATCGTTATCGATATGGCGGAAGAGTTTGGTTACAAGGTTTCGACGTTCCACCATGCCGTTGAAAGCTACAAGATCGCCGATCTCCTGCGCGAGTCGAACATTTGCTCGGCGATGTGGGCTGACTGGTGGGGCTTCAAGATGGAAAGCTATGACGGCATTCCGGAGAATGTTGCCCTTGTCCACAATGCCGGAGCCTGCGCCATCGTCCATTCGGATGATGCGAACCAGATCCAGCGGCTCAATCAGGAAGCAGCCAAGGCCTTGGCTGCCGGTCGTCGTGCCGGCATCACCATTTCCGAAGCCGACGCCATGCGCTGGCTGACCATAAACCCTGCCCGCGCCATGGGCATCGACATGATGACCGGCAGCCTGCGGCCGGGCAAGATGGCTGATGTCGTGCTGTGGAACGGCAATCCCTTCAGCGTCTATACGCGGCCGGAACGGGTGTGGATCGACGGAGCCTTGATGTTTGATGCCTATAACCCGCGCCTGCGTCCGGTCAGCGATTTTGAGCTGGGTCAACCCGGTGAGGGAGACGTCAAATGAGCGCCGCCCGTCGCAGCAAGCGCCTGACCCTGTGGGGCGCTACCGGAATCGCCCTTGCTTTCGCGGGTGCGCTGTTCGCAGCCAAGGCCAACGCCCAGACCGTTGCCATCACCAATGCGCGGCTTGTTATCGGTGATGGAACGGCGCCTGTGGAAAACGGCACGGTCGTCATCCGCAACGGCCGCGTTGTTGCTGCCGGAGCGGGCGTTGCGGTCCCCGCCGGTGTACCGAGTGTCGATGCGGCCGGCCAATATGTCACCCCTGGCATTGTTGCCGGTTTCAGCCGGGTCGGTATTGTCGAAGTGGAAGCCGTCGATGGCACCAACGATGCGTCCGCGCCCAGTTCTGTGTTCAATGCCGCGATTGACATTTCGCCCGCGCTCAATCCTCTCGGAACTCCGGTAGCGGTCAATCGTCTTGCCGGTGTTACCCGTGCGCTGGTCTATCCGGGCCGCAGCAGCGGCCTGTTCAACGGGCGCGGTGCGCTGGTGGATCTGGGTGACGATCCCGACATGCTGACCCGTGCGGGTCTGTTCCAGTATGTCGAGCTTGGTGAAACAGGTGCCCGTCGCGCGGGCGGCAGCCGTCCCGCCGCGATCCTGCTGTTCCGACAGATGCTTGCCGAGGCGCGCGATTTTGGCCGTAACCCTGCCGCCTATGACGGCCGCAGCCGTGACAGCCTGTTGACCCGCGCCGATGCCGAAGCCTTGTTGCGGGTGTTGGATGGTCGCGACCGCTTGTTCATAAAGGTGGAACGGGCGTCGGACATCCTTTCGGTCATCCGTCTGCTGGGTGAATTTCCCCAGATCAGGCCGACATTGGTTGGCGTGACTGAAGGCTGGCAGGTTGCCCCGCAGATCGCCGCTGCCGGCATTCCGGTGATTGCATCGGCGCTCAATGACCTGCCTGACACGTTCGAGCAACTGGGTGCGACACAAAGCAATATCGGTCGTATGCGCGCCGCCGGGGTCAGCGTGGCCATCGGCCTGGTCGACGACAATGAAACGCACAAGCTGGGCTATGCGCGCCAATATGCGGGCAATCTGGTGGCCTTGACCCGGATGCCGGGTGCCAGCGGGCTGAGCTGGGATCAGGCCTTTGCCTCGATTACCTCTGGCCCCGCTGCCGCAGCCGGCGTCGATGCCGATGTCGGCTCGCTCCGGCCAGGGCGCGTTGGTGATGTCGTGATATGGGATGGCGATCCGCTCGAACTGTCGAGCGCGCCGGTTGCCATCTATGTCGACGGTGTTGCCCAACCGCTGACCAGTCGCCAGCTTGATTTGCGTGACCGCTACCTGTCTCCGGTAGAGGGAGACTTGCCTAACGCTTACGATAGATAAGCCGGCACCTGGTCGATGGTGGTCCGGGTGGGCCGCCAGGGATGCCGGTCCACAGGGGAGGACCCATGCCGTGAGTGACCTGACTCATCTGACGATTGCCTGTACCGCCTTTGTTGGCAGTCACTTGCTGCTATCGCACCCATTGCGGATGGGTTTGATCAAGGCGATGGGGCTCGGCCGGTTCATGGGGTTGTACTCGCTTGTCGCCCTTGTCACCTTTGGCTGGATCATCTGGGCGTGGATCCAGCTACCCGCGCATAATCCAGGCTGGGTCCCCGGTGATGCCGTTTGGGCGGTCGCAACCGGCCTCATGCTCTTGGCCTCCATTCTGCTTGCCGGTTCTTTCAACCGCAATCCCGCGCTGCCATCTCCCGACGCAGCGACCGCAGTCCATCGCAATCCGGTTGGCGTGTTTGCTATCACCCGCCACCCGATGATGTGGAGCATCGCCCTGTGGGCGATTGTCCATTTGTTGGTCTGGCCCACACCTGAAAATCACATCCTTGCCACAGCCATGCTGGTGCTGGCGCTGGTCGGTTCCGCGGGACAGGATCGCAAGAAGGCGGCGCTGATGGGCGATGCTTGGCGCGGCTGGTGCCAGCGTACCGCTTTCTTTCCCTTTGCCGGACAATTGACTGGCCGGATCGGCTGGGCTGCCACATGGCCGGGAATGGGCGCGTTGATCGGCGGCACCATCCTGTGGCTGGCCGCGACATGGGCGCATGTGCCTTTGGGCGGGCGGGTCGCTGCCGGTATCTGGCGCTGGTGGGGCGGTTGAGCCGCTCTCCGTTCAGATCCTGACCATCCGCATACCTGCCTCACCATAGCGGGGGCCAGCGGTGGCACCGCGTGGTGAGGCGGCGTCGAGCGCGGCAATATCCTCAGCGGTCAGGGCCAGCTCAGCAGCAGCGGCGCTGTCTTCCATCGTCACACGGCGCTTGGTACCGGGGATGGGCACAACGTCGTCGCCCTGGGCGAGCAGCCAGGCAAGGGCCACCTGTGCCGCGCTCACGCCATGTTTGGCGGCTACTGCCTGAACCGCCTCGACCACCTTGAAATTAGCCGCGAAGTTGTCGCCTTGCCAGCGGGGATCGGCGCGGCGCCAGTCATTGGCCGGCAACTGGTCAAAACTGGTGATTTCACCGGCAAGAAAGCCGCGGCCAAGCGGGGAATAGGGTACAAAGCCGATACCCAGCTCACGGCAGGTGGGCAGGATTTCGTCCTCCACATCGCGTTCCCAAAGGGAATATTCACTCTGCAACGCGGCGACCTGGTGCACGGCGTTGGCCTTGCGCAATCGCTCGGGCGCGGCTTCCGACAGGCCGATGTGCCTGATCTTGCCTTCGTGGACGAGGTCAGCGAGAGCACCCATCGTTTCCTCGATGGGCACATTGGGGTCCATCCGGTGCTGGTAGTAGAGGTCGATACACTCGATCCCAAGACGTTTCAGCGATCCTTCGACGGAGGCCCGCGCATTGGCAGGGCTGCCGTCAACACCGGTTATGCGGTTGCCGTCAAAACGGAAACCGAATTTGGTCGCGATGACCAATCCGTCGCGTTTGCCCCTTATGGCGGCACCGAGCAGTTCCTCGTTCTGGAAGGGGCCATAGATTTGTGCCGTATCGAAAAAGGTGACGCCCATCTCTATCGCGCGGTGGATGGTGCGCGTTGCTTCATCCAGGTCGGCGTCGGCACCATAGGTTATGTTGCCGCCCTTGATCATGGGCATGCAGCCAATGCCAATCGCAGAGACCTTTAACCCGTCACCCAGAGTGCGATACTGCATATATTGTCTCCTCCTGAAGGCCTTTATGCGCCCTCATCAACCTGCGGCGCAAGCAGATGCTGCGCGCGCCAATCGGCTGGCAGGTCAAACTCCCCCTGCCATAGCCCCCGCTTGGCTTCCCGCGCATCCGCTTCGGCATCGGCATAGGGCGATTCACCGCGCAACGCCGGGGACAGGGCGAGCCCCGCGCGCACCATCGCTTCGCCGAGATCAGCCTGCAAAGTGGAGGCGCAGCGGCCTATCTTGCGGCCATAGCGATCCTCTGCTGTCAATTCGCAGCGAATTCGTCCGGATGTTGACCAACTCTCAAGTTGAGCACGCGCCACCCGGCCGCATGGCCAGGGGGTGCCCCCGGCATCCTTGCAGTTCTGGTGATATTCCGGTGCGTCAATGCCCGCCAGCCTGATGGTTGCGCCATCCAGATCCAACGTATCCCCATCGCGCACCCGGACCACCGACCCGCTCAGCGTCTCGGGCGGGAACAGCCTGTCACCAAGCGCCCAGAGCCATAGCAATCCCGCCAGCAGCACCAGCGATCCGATCCGCCGAAACCATCGCCTCATGCGACGGTGCTGACCTCCGCCGTGTCATTGCGGCGCCCGACCGCACTGGTCACGGCCACATCCATCGACACATTGCCCAGCGTGCGGACAATGTCGGGCAGCGTTTCCACCGCCACCAGCAGCGCGAGCGCCTCGATCGGCACCCCCATGGCGAGCGAAATGGGAGCGATTGCGGAAATGAAGCTGATCGAGCCGGGCAGGCTGACCGACCCCAATGTGGTGGTGGCGGCGACGGCGACGCCAATGGCAAGCGTCAGCGGGGTCAGTTCAACCCCGGTCAAATAGGCGACATAGATGGCGACGGCCAGGTTCATCGCGGGGCCTGTGGCCCGGAACAGGGCGACGGCGAGGGGCAGGGTAACATCGGCGGTTGTTTCCGACACGCCCAATGCCTTTGAACCGCGCAGCATCGCTGGCAGCGATGCAAGGGAGCTTTGCGTCGAGATGGCCACCGCTTGTGCCGGGAGAACGGCCCGGGCGAAATCGCCCAGCCTTTTGCGTCCACCAATCACCGCCAGCGGATAGGCGGATGCCCAGACAATGGCCCCGACAGAAACGACAATCAGGATATAGTGCAGGAACACCCCAACAGCTGCCACTCCTGTGCGCGCGGCGACAACAAAGGCAAGCGCGCCGACACCAATGGGCGCGAGCATCAGCACCCAACCGATGATGACCAGCATGGCATCGCCCAAGGCTTCGAAGAAACCAGCGAGCCGGTCGCGCTTTTCCCCGTCCAGCCGGGTGATGGCGAGGGCGAAAACACAGGTGAAGATGATCAGCGGCAGGATGGCGTCATTGGCAGCGGCGCTGATCGGATTGGTCGGCACCATTGCCTTGATGAACTCGGCAAAGGGCGGGATCTCGCCAATTTCCGCCGCGTCGCTCAATCCGCCGATCAGCGCCTGGGCAGCGGCTGCCGGGATCGGAAAGGCTTCCAGCAAAAGCGGCGTCACCAGGGCGGCCATGATCGCCCCGCTCCACAAAATCGCGAAAAAGAAGACGATCGATGTCGCGGCCAGCTTGCCGGCCCTGGCGGCGGCAACTGATGTGACGATGCCGGTGATGAGCAGGGAGACAACCAAGGGAACAATGGTCATCTGCAACGCCCGCAGCCACAGGGAGCCGATCGGATCAAGGATCTGTGTGGCACTGTCCACCTGACCGGGAGCGAAATGGGCGAGGACAATGCCTGCCGTCAGGCCAGCGACCAGCGACGACAGGATCAATATGGGTGAAATGCGCATGGACGCGAGCGGGGAGCCGGACATGGACATCTTGTGCCCGTCCGCAACGATCACGGCAAGGGGGCAGGATCGTCCCGCTGCATGCGGGCCTGTCAGTCGTGGCAGGCATCTGTACCAGCCCTTTACACTGTCTGGCTTGCCCTGCACCTTGCCTTCAAAGACACTATCCAAGGGAGAGAGCAATGACCGAGCCCATCGGAACCTTTGGTGCCGCCCTCGCGCGCTGGGCTGCCGAAACGCCGCTACAGGCCGCGACCACCTTTGAAGGTGTGACCCAGGATTATGCTTCGCTCAATCAACGGGCCAGTCAGGTGGCCCGGGCGCTCCATGCTGAGGGCCTCGGCAAGGGCGACCGTATTGCCTATCTGGGCAAGAACAGCGACCGCGTCGCCGAACTTACCTGTGGCGCGGCACGCGCGGGTGTCGTTCTGGTGCCGATCATCTGGCGTTTGACCGGGGAGGAAATCAGCTACATCCTCGGTGACAGCGGAGCGAAACTCTTCTTTGTCGGTGACGCGCTTGAGGATGGAGCGGTGGCAGCCATGGCGGCATCGGGCGTTGATTTGCCCGTCATCGGCCTCGATCTGTCCGCGCCAAGGCCTGGCTGGCGGGATTTCGCCAGCTGGCGCGATGCCCAGCCGGGCGACGCTGTCGACTTTGGCGTTACGGCTGATGATGCGGTAATCCAGCTCTACACGTCCGGCACGACCGGCAAGCCAAAAGGCGCCGTTCTCAGCCACCGGAACGGGACTGCGCTCAAGCCATTGATCGAGGCTGCGGATGTGCCCTGGATGCAATCCGAACCGGGCGAAAGCGTGCTCAACTGCATGCCTTTTGCCCATATCGCCGGGGTCGGCACGGTCCTCGGCGCGGTCAATTCGGGGCATGAACTGGTTATCACCCGGGAATTTGATCCGGGCCAGACACTCGACATCATTCAGGACTTCAAGCTCAAGCGCTTCTTCCTTGTGCCCGCCGCTCTCAAATTCATGCTTGAACATCCCAAGGCAGCGAGCACCGATTTTTCCTCAATCCGCGCCTTCTCCTACGGCGCCAGCCCGATCCCGCTCGATTTGCTCAAGCGCGGCGTGGATGTGATGCAGTGCGACTTTGCGCAAATGTACGGCATGACCGAAACATGGGGCACGATTGTCACCCTGCCGCCAGAAGATCACCGACCGGAACGTGCCGACAAGATGCGCTCTGCCGGCAAGGCGTTGCCGGGCGTGGAACTCGCCATTCTTGACGAGGACGGCAATCACCTTCCCCCGAACATGGTTGGCGAGGTAGCGATCAAGTCGCCGACCAACATGATCGGCTATTGGAACAAGCCGGAAGAGACCGCCAAAACGCTGATCGGCGGTGGTTGGCTGCGCACCGGCGATGCCGGTCTGCTCGATGAGGAAGGCTATCTTTTCCTCCAGGATCGCATCAAGGACATGATCATCACCGGTGCCGAAAATGTCTATCCGGCGGAGGTGGAGAGCGCCATTTATGGTCATCCCGATGTTGCTGATGTAGCCGTCATCGGGGTGCCGGACGAAAAATGGGGGGAGGCGGTCAAGGCGATTGTTGTGCCCAAACCGGGCACCAGCCCTGACCCTGCGGACATCATTGCTTTTGCCCGCAGCCGCATTGCCGGTTTCAAATGCCCCAAGAGCATTGATTTCATCGATGCATTGCCACGCAACCCGTCAGGAAAGATCCTGCGACGGACCTTGCGTGAACCCTATTGGGAAGGGCGCGACCGTCGGGTAAACTGATCGTCGGACCATCAGGACGGAGGGGAGGGTTATCATGCGCCATGCCAGCCTGCCCCGACTGTTGGTGTTGCTCGTGCTGATCTTTTCGTTGCCCGCTTCTGCCCAGCGCCCTGTTTTCGGGCGGGCTGGCTCGCCCTATCTGGTGGTGCAGCGGGATGTTCTGGTAGGCGATGCCGCCCTTGCTGGAACGCCGTTACGCTGGCGCGTCGATCAGGCAGAGCAACTGCTGGCCCAATATGATCGGGCGGTGGATGATGGTTTGCCTGACATGGCGCGTCACGCCATTCCCCTGCGCGATGCACTGGCCGACGGCAGCCCGGCGCTTATTGATATTGCCGCCCGCCGTGCTGCGTTGCGCTTGCTTGAGGCACGCCGCTCCGGTTGTTGCAATGCGGCAGCACGGCGCGACTGGGACATCGTTGACGATGCATTGCCCGCGGCCGATGCGGCTCTCGATCAGGCGCTGATGACCAACCAGATCAATCGCCTTTTCAGCGAGGCCGATCCCCTGCATCCCTTCTATGCCGCATTGCGGTTGGCTTTGCGGCATGAGACCGACCCCGTTCGTCGACGCCAGTTGATGCTCAACATGGACCGGTGGCGCTGGATGCCGCGCGACTTGGGTCAGCGCTACATATTGGTCAACGCACCGGCCTTTGAAGCTGCCCTCTGGGAGAATGGGAGGGAGGTCATGCGCTGGCGCGTGGTCGTCGGCCGGGTCCGTTCGCGCACCCCCATTTTCTCGGCACAGGTGACGGGCGTCAATTTCAATCCCTGGTGGGAAATTCCTGCGAGCATCGTGGCTGAAAGCATTGCCTCCCTTCGCCGCAACAACCCTGCCGAATTCGCCCGGCGCGGCTATGTGGTGCAAAATGGTCGCTACCGGCAGAGGCCGGGGCCAGCCAATTCGCTGGGACGAATGAAGCTGGTTATGCCAAATGGCTATGCGGTGTTTCTGCACGATACGCCTGCTCAGTCACTGTTCGCGCAGGAAGTGCGGGTTGGTAGCCATGGCTGCGTTCGTGTCGCTGACGCGTTGAGCCTGGCGACAGCGTTGCTGTCCACGCGCTCTGATGGCTGGACCCGGAATGATACGGATGCGGTTGTTGCGTCAGGCCGGACAAGGACCATCATGCTGGACCGGCCTATCCCGGTCTACATCGCCTACTTCACCGCTGAACCCGATGGCGATGGCGAGATCCGCTATCTGCCTGACATTTACGGGCGCGACCGCATTTGACCCCAGACCTTAAGATCCAGTCCCGGAGAGAGAAAATGAAGCTTACCCACGAACATGAACAGCTCCGCCAGACCGCGGTCAAGGCCGTTGAGGAGCATATCAATCCATTTGTCGAGGAATGGGAAGAGGCCCAGATTTTTCCTGCGCACCAGGTGTTCAAGGCACTCGGCGACCTAGGTCTGCTCGGCATCAACAAGCCGGTTGAATATGGGGGACTCGGGCTCGACTACAGCTATGCCAGCGTGTTCAATGAGGCGCTGTCGACGATCCGCTCGGGCGGGGTCAAAATGGCGATTGGCGTGCAGACTGACATGGCTACCCCTGCGCTTGCCCGCTTTGGGTCGGATCATGTGCGCCGGGAGTTTCTGAAACCGTCAATCGCCGGGGATTTTGTGTCCTGCATCGGTGTCAGCGAGCCTCATGCCGGTTCTGACGTGGCGGCGATCAAAACGACCGCGCGCCGCGATGGGGACGATTATGTCATTTCGGGGGGCAAGATGTGGACGACCAGCGGAACACAGGCCGACTGGATGTGCCTGCTGGCCAACACCGGCGATGCCAGCGAAGGCATCCACAAGAACAAGTCGCTGATCTGCCTCCCGCTTCGCGAGAACGGCAAGCTGGTGAAGGGGGTCACAATCGCCCGCAAGCTCAAGAAAATGGGGATGCACGCTTCAGACACAGCCGAACTGTGGTTTGACGAGGTGCGGGTGCCGGTGCGCAACCTTATCGGTGAGGAAGGGGCCGGCTTTACATACCAAATGCTCCAGTTTCAGGAAGAGCGGCTCTATGCCGCTGTCGGCTCGGTTGCGGGTTGCGAGCGCATGATCGAACAAACCATTGATTATACACGTGAACGCCATGTCTTTGGTCAGCCATTGATTAACAATCAGGTGATCCATTTCCGTCTTGCCGAATTGGCGACGGAGGTGGAGGCCCTGCGCGCACTGACGTGGAAATGTGTTGAGGCCCATTGCAATGGAGAGGATGTCACCCGGCTGGCATCGATGGCCAAGCTCAAGGGTGGGCGGCTCCAGCGGGAGGTGGCCGACAGTTGCCTGCAATATTTTGGCGGTATGGGCTTCATGGATGAAACGCCCATCAGCCGTGCCTTCCGCGACGGTCGGTTGGGCTCGATTGGCGGTGGCGCAGATGAGGTGATGCTTGGAATTATCGCCAAGACCATGGGCATCATGCCTTCGCGGCGCTGATAGGCGATGGTGGGCATCGGTGCGGACCGTCGTTAGCGTACCGCACATGCTGCCCATCATGCCGGCGCGGCAGCGCTCGGTCGGGCCAACACCGAAGATTGATCAGGCCCGGTCGGCAGCTGTTTCGGTTACAGGATAACCGGCGTTGTCCGGGATGACGACAAAATAGGCGCCGTCGCGTTCGATCCTCTTTGGCTCGATCGTGACGATAGGCTGCTGTTTCGCTGCGGCCACGGCCTCTGCGATGCTCGATGACTGGCCAATGCGTTCCAATTGGCACCGGGTCGGGAAAATCACGTTGCGTTCGCCCTTCTCGCCCAGTTCCAGTGCCCTGGCCGGGGTCAGCCATTCGGCCGAGACGGTTTCCCACCCGTCACAGATCAACGGCTCATCGCTATCAAGCGCGCAGAGGAAGAACCAGGTATCGAAACGCTTGGGTGAGACCTTGGGCGTGATCCAGCGGGCAAAGGGCACCATCTCCCCCAATGGCAGCTTGCCGCCCGAAAGCCGGATGCGTTCAATGAAGGGTATGTCGTCTTCGGCGAGGTCGCTGCTAGTCGCGCAACTGGCGGGCAGCGCGCCTGTTTCCTCGAACACCTCGCGCCAACCGGCAATGCGCAACGCGATATGGTCCCGCTCGAGGCCCTGCGCGCCCTCGACAAAATTGTCCCAGCCGGGATGCGCGTCGGCGGCATCGACCTTGCCGCCGGGGAATACCAGCGCCGAGCCGAAAAAGGCTCCGGCGCCGCGCTTGACCATCATCACTTCCATAGCCCCGTCGCGCTCGCGCAATAGCAGCACGGTCGCTGCTGGCACTGCCGGCACGACTGTCTTGGCCTCAGGGGATTTCCAGGCATCGTTCATGGCTGCGTCACCGGCGGTTCCCAGCGTGACTCCGGCGGAAACACATCGTCGAAGCTGCCCCTGATCGACGGGCCGTACACCGGGTTGGGCAGGACGAACCAGCCATGGTTCCACAGGCTTGCGAAAGCCGGGCTCTCTGCCCGCTGCCGCCGTGCGGTGACAGTCAGGCCGCGCTCGTTGAATGTGTCGGCAATGTCGCCCAATTGGTCACCGACCAGCGCGACGACACAATATCGCGCACTGATCATCGCCCGCCGTCCATCCTTGCCGGTGCCGTCAGGCGCGTCGCCCATCAGATAGAGCGACTGGCCGTGGACAAAGTCCCCCAGCCCGGCCGCGCGCAGCGTGGCGATGGTCCCTTCGGCGTTGCCCTGCGTCCGGTTGGTGTTGACGATCACCGTCACACCGGCGGCGCGCATCCGGTTGAACGCCTCGATTGCACCCGGCGTCGCCACAGCATGACCCGCCCCGGTCCGTTCCCACGCCAGCCACAGTGCCGGGTCAAATGACTGGTTACGCAGGGCGAACTGGCGCATCGCCCCCAAATTCCAAAGCAATGTCTCGTCGGCATCAAAAACCGCCGCCGGCGGCCGGTCGCCGCATGGCACGCGGCGGGCATCAGATGCGGACGCACCCGGCTCGAGGACCACACTGAACACCGGTCGGTTGCGCGCCGCGGCTTCGGTGTAGCTCGCGATGCTGTCCCAGGTCTGGCGCATGGTGATGCTGCCTTCTGCCGAACCAAACAGCCATTGCTGTCCAGCGGGTGGACTCTCTGGCGTCGCGGCTTCCCCCACCTGGCTGGCAATCTGCGCCTGGGTCAGGGCAGGGGGCGTGGTGACTTGCGGCGCGGCCGGCGCGGTCGCCGCGCAGCCACCCAGCGCCAGTGCCGCGCCGCCCAGCATCAGGCTGACTGAAAAGCGCATCACCGTTTCCCTCATCCGTTCCTCCCGCGCCGCATCTTCGCCATCCCGCCGATCCAGCGCGGATAGCTGGCGGCCTTGTTGGCCATATAGCTTGCCACCTCGGCATGCGGCAGGATCAGGAATTCGCCCGCTTTCACCCCCTCGATGGCAATGTCGGCGACGACCTCGGGCGACAGGACGCCGTCGGCCAGCGCCGGGTGCGGTGCGCCCTTGGTGTCGCGGCGGATCATCGCTGTATCCACGCCCTGCGGGCACAGCATCGACACGCCGATGCCGTCATCCTTGTGCGCGATCGCCAGATGCTCGGCAAAGCCGATCGCGGCATGTTTGGTCGTTGAATAGGGGCCGCTGCCGATCTGGCTGAGCAGCCCGGCGGCGGAGATGGTGTGGAGAAAATGCCCGCTGCGCCGCTCACGCATCGCGGGGAGGCAGGCGCGCGCCGCATAGACATGCGCCATGACATTGACCGCCCAGCTGCGTTCCCAGCCGCTGTTCGGCGCCGATGTCGCATCGCTGAAATCGGCATCGACGTCGAGCACACCGGCATTGGAGCAGAACAGGTCGATGGGGCCATGCTTGGCCGCCGTGTCCGCGACCAGCGCCTGCACCTCGGCTTCCTTGCTGACGTCGCAGCGCTGCCAGTCGCAGCCGATGTCGGCGGCCAACTCGGCCAGACGGGTCGCGTCAAGATCGGCGATGACCACCGCCTTGACGCCCTCCCGCATCAGCCGCCGCGCCAGCGCCTGGCCGATGCCGCCCGCGCCCCCTGTTACCACCGCTACCTTGCCGGCCAGATCCATCGCTCTCTCCTTGGTTTGTTCAGGCGACTATGCACAGGCCGGCAGGGCAGGGGAAGGGCGCTGTTACTTGCCCTTCCAGTTCGGCGCCCGCTTTTCGGCAAAGGCCGCCGCACCTTCACGCGCGTCTTCGGACGCAAAGACCGGTCCGACGATCTCGAACTGCTTCTTCCACTGCTCTTCCTCGCTCCACAGGCGCGATTCGACGATCACCTGCTTGGAACGGGCCACGGCGAGCGGACCATTGGCGGCAATCGTCGCTGCCAGTTCGAGCGCCGCGTCAAGCGCAACGCCATCGGTGATGCGGTTGACTAGACCCAGCTCATGGCCGCGCTGCGCCGAGAAGAAATCACCGGTCAGCGCCATTTCCATCGCCACGCGATAGGGCAGCTGGCGCGGCAGGCGGATAAGGCCACCGGCAGCGGCGGCAAGGCCGCGCTTCACTTCGGGGATGCCGAACTTGGCATTGGCATTGGCGACGATCATGTCGCACGCCAGCGCGACTTCCATGCCGCCTGCCAGCGCATAGCCATCGACCGCGGCGATCAGCGGCTTCTTCGGCGGGGCTTCGGTCAGTCCGGCAAAGCCGCGTCCCGGAATGCTAGGCGTTTCACCGCGCAGGAAGCCCTTCAGGTCCATGCCCGAGCAGAAGGTGCCGCCCGCACCAGTGATGATGCCGACGAACAGGCTGTCGTCGCTGTCGAGCTGGTCGAGCGCCGCGGCCACGCCTTCGGCCAGCGCCTTGTTGGCGGCATTCTTGGCTTCGGGCCGGTTCATGGTGATGATCAGAACATTGCCGCGCACTTCGGTCAGGACGGCGGGGGCACTCTCGTCGGACATCTCTCTCTCCCTTGTGATGTGAAAAAGGCTGCGATCCCGCTCGCCCGGAATCGCAGCCCTCGTCAAGCTGTCAGTTGCACCGGCCCGCGCCGATGCTGTCAGGCCTTGGCCATGTTGATGATCTTGCGCTGGGTGAATTCGCGCAGGCCCTCTTCGCCCAGTTCGGTGCCGATGCCCGATTGCTTGGCCCCGGCAAAGGGTACATCGGGCGACAGGTCTGCATGCTTGTTGATCCAGATCGATCCGCTGTTCATCGCCCGGGCAACCTCCATCGCCCGGTCAAGATCGCTCGACCACACCGATCCGCCCAGACCATATTCAGAGGCATTGGCCCGCGCCACGACATCGGCTGTGTCGGACCAGCGGATCACCGGCAGCACCGGGCCAAACTGCTCCTCATCGACCAGCCGCGCGCCATCGCTGATATCGCGGACAATCGTCGGGCGGATGAAATAGCCGGGGCCGTCGGGCACTTCGCCACCGGCGGCGATGGTGCCATGGCCGCGCGCATCGTCGAGCAGCTCCTTGACCCGCTCATATTGCATCTTGTTCTGCAGCGGGCCGAACTGCGTCCCCTGCTCCAGACCGTCGCCAACGATCGCATTGTTGGCGAGCTCGGCAAGCTCATCGACCATTTCGTCATAGATCTTGTCGTGGACATAGAGCCGCTTGACCGCGATGCAAATCTGCCCGCTGTTGCCGAACGCGGCGCCGAACAGCTTCGGCGCGGTCTCCTTCACATTGACATCGTCGAGCACGATCGCCGCGTCATTGCCGCCCAGTTCGAGCGTCACGCGCTTGAGGCTGCCGGCCGCACCCGCCATCACCTTCTTGCCCGTCGCGGTCGATCCGGTGAAGCTGATCTTGTCGATTCCCGGATGCGCCGTCATCTCGCCGCCCAGGTCATTGGCGTCGGTGATGACATTGACCACGCCGGCCGGGAAAATATCCTTGAGCAGGCGCGCGATCATCAGCGTCGCCAGCGGTGTCGTCGCGGCCGGCTTGGCAACCACCGTGTTGCCGGCGAGCAGCGCCGGCGGCAGCTTGAAGCACATCAGGATGATCGGGAAATTCCACGGGATGATCGCGCCGACCACGCCCAGCGGATTGTAATGCGCCTCGACCCGGCGGGCATCATCATCGGCAATCACATCGACCGGCAGGTCGAGCGACGCAAAATAGCGGAAGAAGGCGGCACCGCCGTAGACATCCTCCATCGCCCCTTGCATCGGCTTGCCCTGTTCCTGCACCAGCACACGGGCAATCTCGGCACCATTGGCCTCGATCGCCTCGGCCGCCTTGACCAGCAAGGCCTTGCGTTCGGCAATCGGTGTCGCCGCCCAGGCGGGGAAGGCAGCGCGGGCGGCGTCAACCGCCGCGTCGAGCTGCGCCTTCGATGCGCGCGGACAGGTGGCGACCACCTCCTCATTCGCCGGGTTGATCACGTCCATGGTCATGTCGCCGTCGACCATCTGGCCGCCAATCAGCATCTGATAGTCACTCATGCTCTTCACTCTCCCTCCGGTCCGCTGATCGCCGACCTGTTGTTGTGTTCATGCAGCGTCACCCGCACCGCAGCGTCAACTGCCGCCCGCGTCAGGCGGGTTCGAGCGCTGCGGCAGCGGGCTGTTCCAGCGCCGATCTCAGCCGCTGTGCCAGTGCCGGGTCCATGCGGTGCTCGAACAGCGTCAGATGCTGCGTCAGCGCCTTGGTCACGGCTCCCGATCCCGCCTCTACCGGCTGGCCGCTTTCGCGAAAATATTCGAGCGAGAAACGGAAAATAATCGTCGCATTGATGACAAGATCGGCGAGCCGGGCACGCGGCCAGTCGAGCAGCCCATCGTCGATCAGCCGCGCATAATAGCTTTCAAGCTGCTGGTAATTCTGCCGGTACCAGCCCGGCTGCAACTCCGCCATGCGCGGGCCCTTGTCACCATATTCGATATGGTCGCGGTAAAGGAACCGCCAGTCGCGCAATTCCTTGCCAAAGGCGAGGACAAAGGCGGCATAATCATCCAGCAGGTCGCCGCCCGTCACCTCGCCCGGACGCAGCGCTAGCCGCTTGGCAATATCCTGTTCAAACTGGTCGATCAGCGCGTCGAGCAGGGACAGCTTGTTCTTGAAATGATACCATAAATTGCCCTCGGCAATGCCGACACTCGCCGCCAGGGCAGCGGTGGTGACATTGCCATAGCCCAGTTCGTTGAACAGCCGGCGGGCTTCGCCCAGAATGCGGTCGCGGGTATTACGTGCCATGGTCAAGGCCTAGCAAGCCGTAACGGCGCTGTCAGTTCCTTTTTAGGGTTTTCGCCCTGAATGGACCGCCGAATATAGTTCAACCGGCACGCTGTTGCGCCGTTACGTGCACGGGGCGGGTGTTGATGATCCGATTATATGGTATGAAGGCGCCACGGTGACGGCGACCAGCCGCCGCCATCTGTTCGCCGATAATCAGGGGAGCATCGTGGGCATCACCAACGGCACCGGCGCGCTGCTGGCGATAGACCGTTATGACGATTGGGGTGTGCCCGACGCCACCAACCTTGGCCGGTTCCAGTTTACCGGCCAGGCGTGGATCCCCGAGCTTGGCATGTACCACTACAAGGCCCGCATCTACTCACCGACGCTGGGCCGGTTCCTGCAGACGGACCCCATCGGCTATCAGGACCAGATGAACCTCTATGCCTATGTGGGGAATGATCCGCTGAATGGGCGGGATCCGATGGGGATGTATGAATGTAAAACAATCGACGCTTGTGCAGCAGCTAGAAGTGCGCAGGGTGCAATGGAGGCTGCTCGGAATTACTATCTAAGGCAGGCTCGCAATATGTCGGCCTCTCCAGCCCAGAATCACGCTTTTCGCGCAGCAGCGGCTGCGATAGGGCGAATGATGGACAGGTTCGGAACAGAAGGTAGCGGTGGTGTTACAGTGCAAACAGGCGAAATTTCCGGAACACCTGTAGGTCGCTATCATTTGGTAGGAAACATTATCGAAATAGACACGAGAAAAATCGAGAGAACGGGGTTGTCAGTAGGTGCAGTGGTGGCCCATGAGATGGTCCACCAAGGACAACAGGTAGGGGGTCTTAACCGACTCGAACGTGAAGTTAGGCCTTTTGTTATGTCATTTTTAATGAATAGAGCTGAATTTGGTGATTTCGCAGGATCAAATTTGGATTGGAGAGGTTATTTACATTTTAGAATGTCAAGTTATTGTCTTATTAGATCTACATGTTCTCAAGATATAGATAGTGCTATTGATGCAGAGGCTGGGAGGCCGATGTTTCCATGACTAAATATATATTTATATTATTCTTGGCTTGTTCAGGCTACCTTAATCAAAGCCAACAAATAAATAATGTATCATATCAAGAATATTTAAATATTCCAAAATGTTGGTCAACAAGTGAAGGCGACATTCAAGCAATACTCATACTTGTTGAAAACAAGACGGAAGTTTTCACAAATTTTGTGTCTGTAAGGTGCTACACATCTATTCAAGGTCGCGATAATACTATTAATGTGGCGATAAATGCCTTGAAAATCATCGATGATAAAGGTTTTATATCGGAAAATGGGTTAAGTTATAATAGATTTATCTCAAATACTGTAGATGATTTAGATGGCCAATGGGATAAAGCAAAGATTTTTGCTTTCAAAGGCAAAATAGCCAGAATCAGCGTGGCGGAGGCGCCAGATGGAGTTTTTTATACTATAGAATCTGTGGAAATAGTCAAAAAATTGAATATAAATTTTGAGCAGTTTTCTGATATAACTCCAGACAAAAGGAGGGAATTGTATTGCGATTCAATTTTTTGTTGAAATTGCTGGTGCGAACCTCGTCTGGGAATTGAACAACGGAATTACGGTGACACGTCCACATTTACCCGAATTGTCGCTGCCAATGTCGCCCGCACCTACAGCGTCAACGGCCTCAACCAATATCTGACAGCTGGCACGGCGAGCTTCACCTATGATCCGCGGGGCAACCTCACTTCGGATGGATCGACCAGCTACACCTATGATGTGCAGAACCGCCTGATCGCGGCTACCGGCGCGCGCACCGCCAACCTCATCTATGATCCGCTCGGTCGCCTCTATGAAACCTCGGGCGGCAGCGCGGGGGTAACGCGGTTCCTCTACGATGGGGATGAGTTGGTCGCCGAATATAGTTCAACCGGCACCCTGTTGCGCCGATATGTGCACGGGGCCTCTGTTGATGATCCGATTATATGGTATGAAGGCGCCACGGTGACGGCGACCAGCCGCCGCCATCTGTTCGCCGATAATCAGGGGAGCATCGTGGGCATCACCAACGGCACCGGCGCGCTGCTGGCGATCGATCGCTATGACGATTGGGGCGTGCCCGACGCGACCAACCTTGGCCGGTTCCAATATAGTCGAGGCACGCGCCTGTCCGGGGGACAGGCAAGTCCCGAGACCCAGGCGTGGATCCCGGAACTGGGCATGTACCACTACAAGGCCCGCATCTACTCACCGACGCTGGGCCGGTTTTTGCAGACTGACCCCATCGGCTATCAGGACCAGATGAACCTCTATGCCTATGTCGGCAATGATCCGCTGAATATGCGCGATCCGACGGGGATGGCAACCTATGTGAATAGGCCTATTATTGTTATTGGTCCTAGAGACACAAATTCCATCCTGCATACATTTCCAGCACTGAATTACGCTAATGGGTATAGTCCAGGGACTGAGAGTAATAAGGACATCGTTGTCACCGGACGCAGGCCGAAAAAGAAAAATCCATACTGCTTGGCTGATAACGGTCGGCGGATTGTAGGTGCAGGTCCGAGGACTCTCGACGACGGCGTAGTTACCTTCCATGGCGCAAATCTAGACTTTTCGCTGGTCTTTGGCGCAGGCATCTCCTTCCTCAGGTTCCATGACGCGTATTCAGGTTCGGAAGGCGTTATTGCTGTCGGCTCAGCGCACCTCGGGTTGTATGCCTCTCTTGGATATTCGGGCGGTGTATCACCGGATTTGAGGTCGCTTGTCGGGCAAGGCACAGCGTTACGGGCTGGCGCGATCGTCGGCATTGATTCCTCTTTCGATGGCGACGGGAATCTGGCTGCAATCCAAGGCGGACTCGAAGGTGGGGGCGGTGCAGCTGCAAGTATGACCCGCGGCAGAGTCGTCAGCTCAAATATTCCTGAGTGTTAAAATTATGTGGAAGATCGCCTATATAGCCCTGCTCATCGTTCACACGGTCTTCCTTGCCGAGATCGGCAAGTATGCGTTTTATACGATACCGGCGATGGTAGTTCTTGGGCTTATAATTTTTGGACCTGTAATCCGCAATGTCATTCACCGCAGATAGTATCTGATCCCGTCGCCTCGAATGCCGGGGAACTACGGTGACGGGAATTACGGTGACACGTCTGTAAACCCCCAAATACGCGCACCAGTCGCATCCGTTGACAGGTCGTCCATGCCCACCACTTGCCGCGTGGCGCGGCACCTCGGGCAGGGTGCTGCTGATCGGTAAGCGCTGCCCCCTTGGCGACTTGGCGTCTTGGCGCGAACTCTTTTGCCTGTCGCGTTCCCCGGCGAAGGCCGGGGCCCAGGGCGAAGGTGGACATCCCAAACAGCCAGTGGGACGTTTGTGCCATAGTGCTCCTGACCCCGACTTTCGTCGGGGTACACCGAAACTGCTGGTCAGAGGCGTATAAGAACAAAAACGGATCAAATTCTGCTTTCCTACAGGGCACCGGGTATGAGACCCTCCCGCCATGCTGGCGATCCTGCTCCTCTCCCAATTTCTTCTCCGCGCTCTTCTCCGCGCCTCCGCGCCTCCGCGCGAACCCTTTCCTTCTCCCAAGGGGAGAAGGATGCGGAGCATTATGGAGCGAAGCGGCGTCAGGCGAAGCGGGATGAGGGTGGCGGGCGCGGCAGAGGCGACCAAGAGATTCCCGGGACTCAGCGCCACCCACCCTCTCCAAGCTCCGCTAGCCAGCAAGCTGGCAAGCGTCCCTATCCTCTCCCGCCAGCGGGAGAGGGGTGTGGCGCCCAGCCCTCCACCACCCGTCGGCCCGGACCTGATCCGGGCCTGCTCTCCTCAAAACGCCGCCGTCGCGCCCGCAACACAGCGGCCCCGGATCAGGTCCGGGGCGACGACTGTTAGCAACGCCAAGGCACCACGGCAGCCCTCACTGTATTACTGTCTTAGGTTGACACCACAGCCCAAAAACCGCCCTCAAACCCGCAGGCGGCCGTCGTTTACCCCCCATATAGTGTCAAGCACAGCGTCACGCTGTAGCGCGATTTTGCGGCCCGTGGAGCAGACCAGCAGGGCACCAGCGGTTCGCGGCGGTGCCGCCGGGCCGGGTCAGCCCAGCAGCCGGTCGGGCAAAATTTTGGCTGGCGTCACGCCGAGCGCCGTCAGTTCCTTTGGCCAGTCGCCGCCGGTAATCAGCGCGGCGCTGATCGCCGCCATGGCGGGTGCCGTCTGGATGCCATAGCCGCCTTGTCCCGCCAGCCAGAAAAATCCCGGCGCGTCGGGAGCGAAACCCGCGGTGGGCACCCGGTCGGCAACAAAGCTGCGCAAACCGGCCCAGCGGTGGGCGATGCGGACGACCGGCAGGGTGGTATATTGCTCCGCCTGCCAGGCGGCGAGCGCGAGGTCATACTCCTCCGGCTGTGCATCACAGGGCTCGCTCGGCACTTCATCGACGGGCGATGCCATCAATCGCCCGCTGTCGGGCAGCATGTAGAAATCATCGGTCGCGGTCTTGGTGAAGGGCCAGTCATTGACCGCCATGCCTGCGGGCGGATCGATGACGATCATAGTCCGCCGTTTGGGCTCAAGGCCAAGCGGACGCACGCCGGCGAGTGCGGCCAGTTGGTCAGCCCAGGCGCCGGCCGCGTTGACCAGGATCGGCGCGGCATGGCTGCTGCCGTCTGCGGTTGTTACCTGCCAAAGGCCGTCAGACCGGTGGATCCCACCGACCCGCTGGCCGTTGATGATCGTGCCGCCGCCGCGCCGCACGATCCGGGCATAGCCCTGCATCAGGGCGTCGGTGTCGAGTTTGAGGCCGCTGCTGTCGACGACCCCGGCGATGATCGCGTCTTGACCCGTCCTCAGCACCGGGACCAGCTCAAGCATCCCGGCCTCATCGACCTCGCTGATTGTGTCCGTGAACCGTCGCATCGATGTGGCCAGCTCCGCCAATGTCGGCAGCATGGCTTCCGTCGCGATGAACAGGGCCGATTTGGACTTGGCGAGCGGATAGTCGCTGAATCCCGCCGGTGGCTCTTGGAAGAAAGCGCGACTGAAGCTGGTCAGGCCGCGCACCGTCGCATTGCCGATGCCATAGTGACAGAAAGTCGCGCTTCGCCCGGAGGAGTGATAGCCGAGTGCCGTTTCCGCCTCGATCACGGTGACATTGCCCGACAGCGTCAGCCGCGCCGCGGCCGAAAGTCCGGCGATGCCGCCGCCGATGACAAGGAAGTCCGCGCATTGCATGGCCATGGTCTATCGACAATGGTACAGCGCGTCATCCCCCCTTCAATCGGATTTCTCCAGCGATTTCCTTACTCAACCGTCACGGGAGTCAGCCGGGGTGAAAGCAGGTGAATGGCCGTCACAGCCAGAAAATAGGTGGCGGTGCATACGGCAAAGATCAGGGTATAGTTGCCGCCGGTGGCATCAAGGACGAGTCCGGTGGACTTCGCCATGATCATGCCGCCGATGCCGCCTGCAAATCCGCCCAGGCCGATCGCCGACCCCACGGCCCGTTTGGGGAACATGTCTGGTGGCAAGGACAGCAGGTTGGAAGAGAAGGACTGGTGTCCGGCGAGAGCGATGCCGATCAGGACGACCGCCAGCCACATATTGTCGACGCCGGTGACGAACAGCAACGGCAGGACGCACATGCCCGATACTATCATGGTGATCTTGCGAGCAAAATTGGCGCTGTGGCCGTTCTGGATCAGCCGTGACGACAGCCATCCGCCGGCGATGCTGCCAACATCCGACAAGAGGTACATGATGATCATGGGCAGGAGCACGACCTTGAGATCAACATCATAGGTGCTGGCGAAATATTTCGGCAGCCAAAACAGCATCAGGAACCAGACAGGGTCGGTCAGGAATTTGGCGACGGCAAAGGCCCATGCCTCCCTTTTGGTGACAATCCGGCTCCAGCCGATCTGTTGGACCTGCTCGGGCGGGTCATGCTCGATCCAGGCCAGCTCGCCTTCGCTAACCCGCCCGCTCTCGCGCGGATTGCTGTAGTGCCAAAGCCAGATGATGAGGAGGATGACCCCGAAAATGCCGGTGATCCAGAATGTCTCGCGCCAGTCAAAGCCGAGCAGGTGCATGAACAGGGCAATGGTCGGCGCAGTCAGGATGACGCCGATGGTGGTGGCGCTGTTGACCCAGCCGATCGCATAGGCCCGCTCCTTTTGCGGGAACCATTCGCTGCTGGCGCGGACCACGGCGGGGAAATGGCCGGCTTCGCCGACGCCCAGAACCACACGGGCTGCCATAAATGCGGTCACCGAAGAGGCGAAGCCGTGGGCGATGTGGCCGACGGTCCATACGCAGATGGCAATGGCATAGCCAATCTTTGGCCCGAACCGGTCGATCAGCCAGCCCATGACCAAAAAGCCGCAGGCATAAGCGGCCTGAAAGGCGGTAACGATGTTGCCATAGTCATTTTCGCTCCAGCCGAGTTCGACGCTGAGATCAGGAGCCAGTAGGCCCAGCATGGTCCGGTCAATGTAGTTGATCGTTGTTGCGACGAACAACAGGGCGACTATCGACCAGCGATAGTGTCCCTGTTTGATCACGGGTGGCGGCGTGGCGGCGGTATGGCTGGCCTCTGTCATGGCTTTCTCCCGGGCGGCTCCGGTTCTTGTCTGCCGGTCGCCGCATTGTTGCTATGGGCTCTACCCTGTTGTCTTCGTCGTGGGCGTAGCTGCCCGCGTCCGGCACCTGACTGTCCATTGTCCGTCAAAGCAGGCCGCTGCCTCGCTACAGGGCTTGATGACATGCACGCCGCTGATGGCTCCGGCCGAGACCCAGAATGGCCCGCCGCCGCCAATGCCCCGTTCGGCCAGATTGCCAAGCAGGAAGCGCACCGACTCTATGGGGCCGCCGGGCAGACTGGTCATGTCGCCTTCGCCCTGATCGACGCCATTGATCGACATGGCGGCATGCAAGCGGCTCAGGTCGCGATGGCGCCAGTCGGGCAGGGCAGGGCCCACGACCAGACCGGCATTGTTGCCGAAATCGGACGCTGTCACGAGAGGTCCCAGCGCATTGATGCCTGCAAAGGGCGAACTGGCCACTTCAATTCCGACATGGACCGCATCGATCAGATCAAGGATCGCGGCGTCATCAAGTGCAGCGGGATTGTCCGAAACCTGTGTGACCCGGAGCAGCATTTCCGCTTCCACAGCGGCAAAGCCGTCGGCAAAGACTGGCATCTCGATCATGGTGCCGGCGGTCGCATGGACGATGCTGCTGGCGAATATCGGCCCGGCAAGCCGGGTCGTGCCCAATTGGCTGGCCTGTGGCTCATGAACCCTGCCGACTTTCCAGCCGCCAATGGGTTCATCGAACAGGTCTATCGCGCGGGACTGGATTGCATAGGCTTCGGCAAAGCTTTGCGGCAGAGTTCCGGGATAATCCGGCACTGTTGTTGCAGTGCGTCGGGCAGTGACAAAGGCGCGTGCGGCCAGCAGCGCTTGTCCTGGTGCAGGATCATTGACGGGGCCCTCAGGATCAGAAGTGCGCAAGTGCATGGCGCCATTGTCCGGCAACGTGTCTCTCCCGTCTGCGATCTTGTTGACCGTGGTGGCGGGCGTATAGGAAACCGGTGTCAATGGCAAGAAGGCTTATTGCCCTGCGGCTTTGCTTTGTGCGCTGATAGAGGCTGGCACGACTGCATCATTAGCCCTAGAGAGAAGGAATGAAGCGCACGGGGCAGCCTACAATCAACGACGTCGCCCGTTTGTCGGGTGTGTCCAAGAAGACCGTCAGCCGGGTCATCAACCAGTCGCCGCTGCTCAATGAAGAGACACGTCGGCGGGTGGAGGAGGTTATTGCCGAGCTGGGCTATGTTCCCAATCCTCAGGCTCGAGCTCTCGCTTTGCGGCGCAATTTTCTGATCGGCTTGATCCATGACAATCCGAATGGGCAGATGGTGCTGGGTGTGCAGGAAGGCATCCTCGAGGCCATCAGGGAAACCAGCTATGCCTTGGTAGTCCGGCCGGTTGATCGCCGATCACCGACCATGGTTGCTGACATCCGCAATTTCCTTGAGCAGCAGCGGTTGGCCGGGGTTCTGCTGTTGCCGCCAATCTCCGAGAATGAAGAGTTGGCTTCCATGTGCCGTGAGATCGGTTGCGCCTATGTGCGAATGGGATCGACCACGCTCGATGATCCGGAGCATCTGGTCGCCTCAAACGATCGAGATGCGGTCGCAGAGGCGGTTCGGCATATCATTTCCCTCGGCCACCAGCGGATCGGCTTTATTGCTGGCCCTCCCGGCTTCAGGTCCGCTGAGGAGCGGATGGCTGGGTTTGAGCATGCTTTGGCCGAAGCCGGCATTACGATCCCGCGATCGATGATTGCAGATGGCAATTATACCTTCGATTCGGGAAGGGCTGCAGCTGAAAGGCTTCTCGACCTCAGCCCCAGACCAACGGCTATTTTTGCATCGAATGACGAGATGGCGGCCGGCGTCTTGCATGCCGCACGGCAGCGTGAGTTGCGCGTGCCGGACCAACTGTCGATCGTCGGGTTCGACGATACGGCCATAGCCGCACATATGTGGCCGCCTTTAACCACGGTGCGCTGGCCGATCGTATCTATGGCCAGAGCGGCGGCGCTCAAGCTGATTGATCCCGACCATGCGGCTGATGAGCCGTCATTGTTCCTTTCGAGCCTGATTCGCCGGTCGTCGGTCGCTGCTCCGCCAAAAGGATGAAGCGCCGGGTTGTATCCCGTCTTGACACCGGTTACCATTGGCCGGAATTTCACGCAATGTCGGCCTGCGGGCCGGAGCAATTGGGACGGCACATATATGAAAATCGCGCTGATCATCGAGAACAGCCAGGCGGCGAAGAACGCGCTTGTCCATGAGGCATTGGTGGCGGTTGCCGAACCGCTTGGTCATGAGGTTTTCAATTATGGCATGTATTCGGCGGAGGACAGTGCTTCCCTGACTTACGTGATGAACGGTCTGCTGGCGGGCATATTGCTGAATTCAAAGGCTGCGGACTTTGTTGTCACTGGCTGTGGCACAGGAATGGGTTCGATGCTGGCCTGTAACGCCATGCCAGGAGTTTTCTGCGGCCTCGTCATCGATCCGACGGATGCTTTCCTGTTCAGCCAGATCAATGATGGCAATGCAATTTCCATGCCCTATTCGAAAGGGTTCGGCTGGGCTGCTGAGCTGAATCTGCAAGATTGTTATCGCAAGATATTCGAAAATGAAGGCGGTGCCGGCTATCCCAAGGAGCGGGCACACTTCATGGCTGCCAATCGAAGCAAGCTGAAGGACATGAAGGCTGCATCCTGCCGCGACATGGTGAGTGTTCTAAAAGGCGTCGATCAGGATCTCCTCAAGGCAGCCATCGCTGGCGAACATTTCGCCGATTTCTTTTATCCGAATTGTCAGGATGATGACATTGCCGCCTATCTGCGCGGGCTTTGATCTTCATGACGATTTCCTTTGATCTGACTGGCAAAGTCGCACTTGTCACAGGTGCCAATACCGGCATTGGCCAGGCCATCTCCCTTGCCCTTGCCGAGGCCGGGGCCGATGTTGCCGTCGCGGGTCGATCCGAACCGACTGAGACGCTGGATCTTATCGAGGCGACCGGGCGCAAGGTGGTCAATATCCGAGCGGATCTGGGATCGGTTGAACCTGTGCAGCGGGTGGTGGAAGAGGCGCTAACCGGACTTGGCCGACTCGACGTCCTCGTCAACAATGCCGGTATCATCCGCCGCGCCGATCTGCTCGATTTCAGCGAGGAGGATTGGGACGCGGTAACAGACACGAACCTCAAGTCTCTGTTTTTTCTCAGCCAGGCCACCGCGCGCCATATGGTGGAGCGCGGGTCAGGCAAGATCATCAACATTGCTAGCCTGCTGACCTTTCAGGGCGGCATTCGTGTGCCCAGCTATGCTGCTGCCAAGTCCGGGGTTGGAGGGGTGACCAAGGCGATGGCCAATGAATTGGCTGCCAAGGGTGTACAGGTCAACGCCATCGCCCCTGGATATATTGCAACGAACAACACTGCTGCATTGCAAGCGGATGAAACCCGCAACCGGCAGATTGTGGAACGCATACCCGCCGGACGATGGGGCCGACCAGAGGATATTGCCGGAGCCGCGGTTTTTCTCGCGTCTTCGGCCTCGGATTATGTCACTGGCCATATCCTTGCCGTCGACGGCGGCTGGCTTGCGCGCTAGCCAGATGGTCATGACCCGCCCAGTCCTTTTCTTCGGTGAGCTGCTGATCCGTCTGACTGCGCCGGGGCATGAACTCCTGATGCAATCACCTTCGCTTTCCCTGCATGTTGGCGGGGCAGAGGCCAATGTCGCTATCGGCCTTGCCAGCCTCGGCCATGACTGTGTGATGATCAGCCGCGTGCCCGACAACGCCTTGGGCCGCGGCGCTGTCGCGGAAGTTCGCGGGCGTGGTGTGGATTGTCGCCATGTGAGCACCGGGCCAGGTCGCATGGGCCTCTATTTCCTCAGCGTCGGAGCCGGGCTGCGCGCATCGGAAATAGTCTATGACCGCGGTGGGTCGAGCTTTGCCTCAGCTCCGGGTGAGGGCGTGGATTGGGATGTCGTGCTCGGCGGCGCCTGCTTGCTGCACCTTTCGGGCATCACCCCCGCGCTTGGCCCCGCCGCGGCCGAAGCCGCGCTGAAGGCCGCCCGCGCCGCCCGCCGCATTGGCGTGCCGGTGTCGTTCGACGGCAATTACCGGGCCATGTTGTGGGACGCGTGGGACAGTAATCCGCGCGCCATACTGTCTGACCTCATCAGCATGGCCGACATATTGTTTGGCAATCACCGCGATCTTTCGCTGGCGCTGGGACATGATTTTTCGGGAGATGGAGCGGATCGGCGGCGTGAAGCGGCGGAGGCTGGCTTTGCTGCCTTCCCGCATCTCAAGCTCATTGCTTCAACCGCTCGCCATACCGTCAGCGCGGATCATCACCGCATTGCCGCCCGGATCGACCAACGCGATGGCGCGTACCAGACCGAAGAGATTGACGTCACCGGGATCGTTGACCGCATCGGAGCAGGTGATGCCTTTGCCGCAGGTGTCCTTCATGCGCATCTGTCCGGCGGCGACGTAAAGGCGATGGCTGAAACGGGTCTTGCCCTGACTGTGCTGAAACATTCGCTGCCTGGTGACGCGAGCCTGTTCGGGCAAGGCGACATTGACGCCTTCATTGCTGGCGGACTTGATGTCCGGCGGTGAGGGGTTGAGCCGCCGTGCCGTTATGGCGGGCGGGGTTGTGGCGGGGATGATGCTTGCGTCGCGGGCGGACGCCGCCTTGCCAATTGCGCCATGGGCCTTTGCGCCGTCGGGACGCTATTTTTCGATCAGCCCGACAATGTTCAGCGGCATCAGATATGGTCTTGTTCCGGGCCGCTTTGCAGCGCCGAGGCCTGTGACTGACAGTGCGGCGGATATCCCGACGGGTCGTCTGATCCCTTCCTGTCCGCAGGTCGGGGGCCGCTACCCCTTGGTTGATGAAGATTGTCTCTTCCTCAATGTCTTCACGCCTGGCAGGACGCCGTTGGCGGATCAGCGCCTGCCGGTCATGGTCTATTTCCATGGCGGTGCCTATTCGGCGGGCAGTGTGGCTGACCCGCTCAATGATGGCACGGAGTTGGCCCGGCGCGGCGATGTCGTCGTCGTCACCGTCAACCACCGGCTCAATGCGTTCGGCTATCTTTATCTGCCAGACCGTTTCCCCGACAGCGGCAATGCGGGCCAGCTTGACCTGATCTGTGCGCTCCAGTGGGTCCAGCGCAACATTGCGGCCTTTGGCGGTGATCCAGGCAATGTCACGCTGTTCGGCCAATCAGGAGGTGGGGCCAAGATCGCCACGCTGATGGCGATGCCCGAGGCGGCGGGCCTGTTCCACAAGGCGATCACCATGTCGGGCCAGCAAGTGACGGCATCAGGGCCGCTCAATGCTGCGCGTCGTGCCCGTGCATTCCTTGATCAACTGGGGCAGGGCGTTGATCCCGCCACCGCCCCGGTCGAGCAACTGATTGCCGCGCTGTCGGCCACCGACCCCATTTTGGGTGGTGGTGTTTACATGGGCCCGGTGCTTGATATGCGGCACCTGCATCGACACCCCTTCTGGCCCGATGCCCCGTCGCAGTCGGCGCATATTCCCATGCTGCTCGGCAACACTGTCCTGGAAACGCGGGCGTTTTATCCGGCTGACGGGCGTGTTCTCCTGGGACTTGACTGGGCCAATCTTGCGGAGCGCATCGCGCCTGAGATGCGGGTCGATATCGAACCGCATTGGGTCGTAGCCCAGTTCCGGACACACTATCCTCACGCCGCGCCGGAGGAACTGTTCCATCGTATCGTCACGGCAGCACGCAGTTGGCGTGGGCAGGTGGAAGAGGCAGAGGCACGAGCCCGGGATGGCCAAGGCAACACCTTTGTCTACCAACTGGACTTTGAACAGGCGATGCATACGGATGACATTGGTCTGTCGTTTGGCACCTTCACTGATAGCACACCCGAACGACAGGCCATGAGCCGAACGATTATGGATGCCTTCGTTCGCTTTGCCCGTACGGGCAACCCGGGTTGGCCAGCCTATGAACTGCGCCATCGCAAGACCATGCTGTTCGATGTCCACAGTCATGTGGAAAATGATCCCAGGCGGTGGGAAAGGCAATTATTTGCTCATGTGCCCTATATCCAACCGGGCAGTTGATGCTATGCTGAGACGGTAAGCAAATGAATTGACGCGATAAATGCCATATTAATTGTTCTTTTGTTTGCTTTGTCTCGGGACCTTGATCAGAGAGATGAGGGTCTTTGTTGAAATGCTGAGGGTGAGACATTTGACAAGGCAAGCGAAGAGGAGGCCGCTATGAAGCGTCTACTCTCTCTGTCGCATATTCCGCCCGTCGATTCTGCTTTGATCAAGCGGTTGATGTCCCCTCAGTCAACAGAGATACTCGGGCGAGTTGCTCGAACTGCGGCCTCCATCTGCGATACGCCGATGAGCTTTGTTTATCTGACGCATGGGGGTGATTGGCTGTTGCTCGCCTCTCATGGATTGACCGTTTCCCGGGCAATGCATTGGGATAGTAATGACTATGATTATGTCGACTTGGGCCCCAGCGTATTTGAAGTCGGGGATACAGCGCAGCACCCCGAGTTAAGCTTGGCTGGATTTGTCAGGTCAGGCCCGCAGTTCCGCTATGTTATTGGCGCCCCGCTATGCACTGATGCACGGCTGGGCAGGGGCAATTACGTCGGTCTGGTTTGCGTTGATTTCGAGCCAAGGATGGTCGACCCTCGACGTCAGGCCAAAGTGCAGCAGCTGGCCCAAATGTCTGGTGATATCATCGATATGATGATGACATTGTTCGTGGAAAAGCGCGCCACTGATCCGAATGTGCGTGAAACGCACAAGCCGATGCCAGCCATCGGCCATATTGTGGAGCCGCAAGTGGCCGGTGCGGATGCCCAAGCGCATGACCCTCTGGCTGTTGAACAATTCCTTCTGGAAACCTTGTTGCATCAGCCACGCATGCTCAGGCGCGGCAATCGCCGTTATTTCGGAGTCCGGACATGGCGCAAGTCGATCAAGCGGTTTCAGATTGACGCGCTCAAGGCCTTGAAGTTGAGGGGCTCCATTCCCTTTGTCGATGCGATTGCCAGTGAGTTGGCAGGGATTGTCCGCGAGATTTACGGCGATGTTGGCAATGCCATCATCGTACCGGTGCCGTGCGGCCATTCTGGACCGGGGTGCTTGAGTTGCCGGGTTGCCAAGCGAATGTCGGAACTGATGCAGGTCGATTTTCAGGAGGCATTTGAACCGATCGCTGTCAAAGGGACGTCGCATCCCGCGACCAATGTGCGGAGACCCCGGATGAAGTTGGCCGAAACCATCACCCGGCCGGTTATCTTGGTTGACGATGTGGCAACGTCAGGCTCGCATCTTGAGGAGGCCGCCAGTCTTTTGGCTCAATCCTCTCCCAATGTCTGGCCGCTGGCCTGGATCGCTGATTAGGGGCGCGAACCTGCGGCTGTGGCCTGTGTGACCGGGTAGGCGATGATCAGATTGAGTGGCACCTCCCCGGTCTGGCGGATCCCAACCACAGCGCCGCTGTAAAGATAGGCGGCCATACCCGGTTCCAGGACTGACGTTACGCCGTCAGAGGTGACCTCGCCGCGCCCCGAAAGGACGTAATAGACTTCATCATGATCAATAAGGTGTTCGCCTATGGCTGCGCCGGGGTCGAGAGCACGGCGTCGGAATTCCATTGTTCGGGGCTGGGGCACGACATCGCTGATTCGCCATGCGGTTGACATGCCGATCGCTCCATGAGGTGGTGGCTCCCGACGCATGACATCCTGTTCGTCAACCACGACCATGGGCGGCGCGGTGCCGAGCAACAGGGTCAAGAGAAGGCTCATTCCCCTCGACTCCGCCGATCGCGGGGGGACAGGTTTTCCTGTGGCGCGGCAAAAGCCGTCTGGCCCGGGTATCGGCCAGACAGGGGGGTCATGGTCGCCAGGTCCCATTGCCCTTCGATGAAGGCTGCGTTGGTCGGGGTCGACGCGGGATAGCTGCTGACCTCACTCTCATCATCAATGATGTCTCCGCGTCCTTCGGCCACAAAGAAAAGGACGCGGATGTCATCGGCGCTGCGGTCCCATGGTCGGGCACCTGCCGTTGCCAGAACCGAGGTTTCAACGTCCCGAGCTTCAAGAATGCGATAGCCGTCGAGCGGGGCCAACGGACGACGCGCATGGATAAGGCGGGCGCGAGTTTCGCCGTAGCGCCCGAATTGGGGGAGGGCATTGCCATGCCGGTCCACAGCTAGATTATCCCTGCCGTAATAGCTCAGGTCTCCGTCGCCGCCCAACATCAGGAAGGGCAGGCCTTCGTCCGTATCATTGCCGCCGCGCATGACATTGCCGATCGCGGTGATCTGGCCGTCGACATAGGGCTGGCCGGTCCATTCCAGCGCCATCAGATTGTAGTGCAGCGCGCGATGACCCGGATTGTAGATAAGGTTGTTGATCATGAGCACCTGCGCGCCACCTTTGACCAGCGGATGGCGCTCGACATTATGGGCCCAGACGTTGCGGTAAAAGACAATGCCGGTTGCATTGTCGTGGATCAGTGAGCCTTTGCTGTGTTCCCCCTTTGGGTGGCTTGAATCCGCGAGCCCTTCGGCGGCCAGATTGTTGCTGAAGACAATGTTCCGACTGGTCCCGGCGCGCCATTCCTCAACCGAATTGCCAGTAAAGCGCGGACCAGACGCGGACATGTTCTCGTCAACGCCCCACAGGAAACTGCATTGATCAATCCACACATTGGCAGCTGCGACCGTAGACAAGGCGTCGGCTTCCCAGCCGCTTCGGCGTGGCTGGCCGTCGGCACCCGTGTACACGCGGATGTGGGAGAGGATGACGTCGTTGGTTCTGACGTCGATGCCTCCGCGGATGATGGTGATGCCGGGACTGGGCGCAGTCTGGCCTGCAATGGTAACAAAGGGCTGGCTGATGCTCAGGGTTGATCTGCCGAGGTCGATCACTCCGCCGACTTCGAAAACTATGATCCGTGGGCCGGTGGCGTCGAGCGCTTCGCGGAGCGTGCCGGGTCCGGAGGCGGCGAGGCTTGTGACGCGGATGATGCGTCCGCCGGCACCGCCGCTGGTTGGTGCGGGTAGAGTGCCAGCTAGAGCCACCCCGCGAGCCTGAGCCTGGGCGGATTCGATCGGTGCGTTTGCCAAAAAGTAAGCAAAAGCAATGAGTTGAAGACATATGAAAAATCGGCGCATGACTCTCTCCCGCACACTGCTTGACAGAAGCGGGCGTCCCCTGCAATAACCAATGACACCGGTTACCCAAAAGGGCGCCGTGACAAGAGACGTCTAGAACAGGACGCGCAGGGGAGAGGCTGACGGGATGGATGCGATTCGAGTCGCCCGCATCCTGTGCTAAAGTCCTTCCGTGCGGCGTCGCAGGGAGGTTAAAGCCAATGAAGAGGCCGTTTTCGCGAATTTCCGCCTTGCGCGTCGCGCTGGTATTGAGCTGCGCCACCGGGCTGGCCACCGCGGCCCACGCGCAGGATGCCACGACCGCATCCGATGAGGTTAGTGTCAGCGCAGAGGATGCCGGCGACATTGTTGTCACCGGTTTCCGTCAGTCCCTTGAGGCCGCGCTGAACGTCAAGCGCGACTCTGTTGCGGCGGTCGATGCCATCGTCGCCGAGGATATGGCCAAATTCCCGGACCAGAATCTTGCAGAGTCTCTCCAGCGCATTCCCGGCATCTCGATCCAGCGTGATGGTGGCGAAGGCCGGGCGATCACCGTGCGCGGCCTTGGCGCGCAATTCACCCGCGTCCGGGTCAATGGTCTGGAAACCGTAGCAACCTCGACTGACGGGGCGGCTGCCAACCGCGATCGCGCCTTTGACTTCAACGTCTTTGCCTCCGAACTGTTCAACTCGATCGTCGTGCGCAAGACGGCCGAAGCCTCGCTTGACGAAGGGTCGCTCGGTGCCGTGGTTGATCTCAACACCGGTAACCCGCTGGCCGGCCGGGCCGGCTTTACTGGCGCGTTGTCGATCCAGGGCAGCTATAATGACTTGTCGGACACGCTGGGCCCACGCCTCGCGGGCCTGTTGAGCTGGCGCAATGACGAGGGCACTTTCGGCGCGAGCTTTTCCGCTGCCTATTCGGATGCCAGCACCCTGCAGTTGGGCAATAATACGGTGCGCTGGGCCCAGGCCCGCTTTGATTCCGTGGATACCACCAATTGTTTCACCACCGCCAACAGTGGCGGCAGCTATGTCGCAAGCGCGGCCTGCGACCGGGCTGCTCTGTCGTTTCACCCGCGCATTCCGCGCTATGGCGTCATCTCTCATGACAAGACCCGTCTCGGCCTGACCGGGACCGTTCAATGGGAACCCAGCGATTCGACCAAATTCGAGATCAACGGCCTGTTTTCCCGCTTCGAGGAAGTGCGCGGCGAGCAATGGCTGGAAGTCTTGTTCCGCGGCAATGAGCGGTCGATCAATGTGATCAGCCCGACCTATGACGCCAACAACAACATGATTTCCGGCACCTTCAACGATGCCTGGGTGCGCACAGAAAATTACCGTCGTGAATCGACCACCGAATTCTATCAGATCGGCGGTGAATGGGAGCAGGAGGTCGGTGACAGCTTCCGTTTCACCCTGTTGGGTGGCCTGTCCAAGTCCGATGCCAGCATCCCGCTTGAAACGACGATGATCTATGATGATCGTGACGCCCAGAATTTCCGTTACGACTATACCGACATGGGCCGCCCGCTGATCAGCTTTGGCACCAGCGTCACCGATCCCGCCAATTTCCAGCTGGCTGAAATCCGTGATCGCCCGTCAAACGTCACCAACAAGTTCCGCACGCTGCAATTGCGTACCGAATGGGACGTCAGTGAAGGGTTCAGCATCCTTGCGGGTGCCGTCTATCGCCGCTTTGCCTTTGATACAGTCGCATTCCAGCGCGACACGGTGATCTGTGGCAATGGTGGTGCCCCGCGCATCACCACGTCAGTAGCCATCACATGTTCCCCGTCGAGCGCCTTTGGGCCGACCGCTGTCTACGGCTACCCGGGCACGGCCGCGCTGTCGCAGACTGTCACACTGGGCAACGCAGGTCAGCCGGATGGTACAACGTCAACCTGGATTGTTCCTGACCTCGCCACATCGACGACCTTCACCGGCCTCTATGGCATTACGCCAAGGGTTGATGCCGGCAACACGCGCAGCGTCGTTGAATCGGTGCGTGGCGGCTATCTGCAGTTCAACAATGAAGGGACGCTGTTCGGCATCGATTACGCGATGAATGCCGGCGTCCGTTATGTTGAGACACGGCAGAGCTCCGTTGGCCTGAACAATGGTGTCGCGACGACGGTTCGCCGCAGCTATGATGACTGGTTGCCGTCGATGAACCTGGCCCTGTTCCCTGCGGAAGACCTGATCGTGCGTTTCGCCGCATCGGACGTGATGACCCGGCCGACGCTGGGCAACCTGACCCCCGGCGGTTCGGTTGACGGTTTCAACTATCGGGTCAATTTCGGTAATCCGTTCCTCGAACCCTTCCGCGCCACCGCCTATGACCTGGCCCTGGAATGGTATTTCGCACCGCAGTCGATCTTCTCGGTCGCGCTGTTCCGCAAGGATGTGTCGAGTTTCCCGATTTCGGCATCGCGTTCGGGCACTTTTGCCTCGACCGGCCTGCCGCTCTCGCTGATCGCCGCTGGCTCCCCGGCAGCGGTCAATCCCGAAGCCCAACCCTGGACCATCAACAGCATTGGCAACGGTGCCGGAGCCAGGCTCGACGGCATGGAATTGTCGCTGCAAATGCCGTTGCGCTTCCTGCCGGGCAAGCTGAGCAATTTCGGCATCATCGCCAACGCGACCTTTGTCACGTCCGACGCCGATTATACGGTTCAGGGGCCATCGGTGGTGCCGGGTGGCGGCAATATTGCGGCAACCCGTTCGGCGACGCTGTTCGGCCTGTCCAAGCGCGCTTACAATGGCACGCTCTATTACGAGGAAGGGCCGTTCAGCGCCCGCGCTTCGGTCAGCTATCGCAGCCGGTTCATCGATGCCAATTCGGGCACCGGCAATGTATTTGAAGGCTATGGTTCGACGGTCAATGTCGATGCTTCGGTCCGCTATGCGATCACCGAGAATATCGAGGTCTCGGTCGAAGGCATCAACCTGACCGATGAATATCGGTATCGTTTCACCGATTTCGATGCGGACCGCAATTATGAGAACAACCACTTCGGTCGGACCATCTTGTTCGGTGCGCGCCTGAAAATCTGATGCGCGACACAGTCGATTGATGAAGGGCCGGACCATGCCGCACCGCTGGTTCCGGCCCTTTGTCATTGCAGGAGAGGGCATGTGATCAATCGACGCAGGTGGATGGCCGGGCTGGCCTCCGGCGGTGCCTTGCTGGCACTGGATGTCGCGGTGCCGGGGCCTGTGCTGGCCCAGGGTTCGCGGTCATCGTCGTCGCTTGATCCCTGGGCGACGATGCGCTGGCGACGGGGCATCGAAGGTCAGCGCCGCGCCGATCTAGGCAACGGGCGGTTCCTCAACCCCATTGTCGCGGGCGACCATCCCGATCCGTCCCTGATCAGGGTCGGCGCGGACTATTATCTGACCTTTTCCAGTTTTGACGCCTATCCAGGCATTTTGATCTGGCACAGCCGCGATCTGGTCAACTGGAAACCGCGTTCGGCGGCATTGCATAAGCCAATCGGTTCGGTCTGGGCACCTGATCTGGTCCATCATCAGGGCCGTTTTTATTGCTACATCCCGGCCCGCACCGCGACATACAAATCCATCTATGTGATCACCGCAGAGCATGTTGACGGCCCATGGTCCGATCCCGTCGACCTGTATCTCAACCAGCATATCGACCCGTGCCATGTCGCCGATGATGATGGCAGCCGCTGGCTGTTCCTGTCCAACGGGGATCGCATCCGCCTGAGCGAAGACGGTCTGTCGACTGTGGGCGGCATTGAACATGTCTATGACCCATGGCGCTATCCAGAGGATTGGGTGGTCGAAACCTTTGCGCCGGAAGGTCCCAAGCTGATGAAGCGGGGGGATTATTGGTACATGACTACGGCAGTGGGCGGCACCGCTGGTCCGCCAACCGGGCATATGGTCATCATGGCCCGGTCACGCTCGCTGGCCGGTCCGTGGGAGAATGACCCCGGCAACCCGCTGATCCGAACACAAAGCGCGCGGGAGAAATGGTGGTCACGGGGTCATGCCACGCCGTTTGAGGATGGCAATGGCGAGTGGTGGATGATCTATCACGGCTATGAAAATGGCTATTGGACCTTGGGTCGCCAGACGTTGCTGGAACCGGTGGAATGGACGCGTGATGGCTGGTTGAGGCCGCGTGGCGGGGACCTCTCCCGGTCCTTGCGCAAGCCGCTGGATCTGGGCGAGCAGTCCCATGGCATGGCTCTTTCGGACGATTTTTCCTCCGACCGTTTCGGCCAGACATGGGCCTTTTACGATCCCGCCGCGGGTGAAGGGGGGCGAGTCCGCTTTGATCGCGATGCAGCGGGGCCAGCCATGCTTCTGGCCGGCAAGGGCCAGACGCCGTCAGACAGTTCGCCCCTTTGTGTGGTGACGGGGGACCAAAGCTATGCCTGCGAGATTGACATTGAGCTGGAGGGCGGGGCTGAGGCAGGTTTGTTGCTGTTCTATAACCGGCGCCTTTATGCCGGGCTGGGCCTTGGCCCGAATGGCCTGGTCATGCACCGTTATGGACTGCAAAGGGCGCGTGGGGCGTTGATGCGCGATGGCCGCGCCGTCCGGCGATTGCAGATACGCCTGACCAATCTGGAGAATATCCTGACGCTCTACACCCGCGAGCCGGGGGATCCAGTCTGGCGGAAATTTGACGTGCAGATGGAGGTCTCCGGCTATCACCACAATGTCGCCTATGACTTCCTTGCGCTGAAACCGGCCATCTATGTTGCGGGTGAGGGGCAGGCGCGGTTCCGGACATTCCGCTATGAGGCTTTATGACGATTGATCGTCGCTCCATGATATTAGCCGGCGCCGCGACAGCCATCGCTGGTGCGGTGAGGGCCCAAACACCGCCTCCGGTGGCAGCGCGGGCTGTTTCACACGGGCTGGTCGAGCCGGTCGAGACGATTGACCTTTGGCCTGATGGTGCGCCGGGCGTACCTGCTGTTCCGTTGGTCGAGACAGTCAATGAACGGTCAACCGATCCGCAACTCTCCGATCGCGCGGTATTCGGCATCAGCCGACCGCGTATGGCGGTTTTCCGGCCCGACCGGCCCAATGGCGCAGCGGTGCTGGTGACGCCGGGCGGTGGCTATCGCTGGGTGGTGATTGACAAGGAGGGTTATGAAATCGCCCGCTGGCTGAGTGCCCGCGGTTTCACCGTCTTTGTCCTGTTTTACCGTTTGCCGGGAGAGGGTTGGGCGGCCGGCGCGGATGTTGCGCTGGCCGATGCGCAGCGGGCGATGCGCCTCATCCGCCACCGCGCCTCCGACTTTGGCGTGGATCCTTTGCGCGTGGCGGCGATGGGCTTTTCGGCAGGCGGGCATGTCTGCGCTGATCTCGCCGCGCGCTTTGCCGCACCGGTCTATGCGCCAATTGACCGGTTCGATGCGCTTTCGGCACGGCCG
Source organism: Sphingomonas lacunae (assembly GCF_012979535.1). NCBI lineage: Bacteria > Pseudomonadati > Pseudomonadota > Alphaproteobacteria > Sphingomonadales > Sphingomonadaceae > Sphingomonas > Sphingomonas lacunae. Next base: position 51,059 of record NZ_CP053015.1, on the reverse strand, counting down.
ATGCTGGCGGCGCCTGTCTATCCGGTAGTGAGCATGGTTGATGGCATCGCCCATGCCGGATCACGCCTGCACTTGCTGGGTCCTGGCCCGTCAGCGGCGTTGGTCGCCGCCCATTCACCCGACCGCAATGTGCCCGCCGATGCCCCGCCCCATTTTCTGCTTCATGCCGAGGATGATGAGGTTGTGCCGGTGGAGAACAGCCTGTTGCTGCGCGCGGCATTGCGGGCAAGAGGCGTTCCGGTCGAAACGCATCTTTTTCAGCATGGGGGCCACGGATTTGGTCTGCGCAAAGCCATCGGCAAACCTGTCGAGGCCTGGCCGGAATTGTTTCGCGACTGGGCGGCGACGATGGGGCTGGGCTAGAACAGGCCGGGCACTTCGCGCTGGGCCGGTGTTGGCCGAGCCGGAATGAGCGGTTCCGGCTCGCTGATGATGGCGTCCACGGCAAACTGGCCTGATGGCGTGCCGGGAGCTATCGCCGTGTCACCCCCGGTTCCTGCGGCAATGGCGGTACAGGAGCGCCCGCCAAGGAAATCCACCGCTTGACGGATCGACGCTTCGCGCAGGTCACCAAGCGGCAGGGTGTAATCGTCAGCAGCACGGCAACTGGTGCCGACCGATGAAGCGAGTCCATTGTAATAGGCGGCATTGCCTGCACCATTGGCGGTGGCAAAGGCGACCACCCGCAGCCGGTCATCGCAGGCGCTGCGGTCAATGGCGACCTGGCCGACCGGCTTGCCATAGGTGTTGCCGCCGATCAGCGCGAGATTGGCGCTGTTGAAAAAGGGCACCATGCCGTTGATCACCAGCTCGCTGGCTGAGGCGGTGGCGCCGGTGCCAATGAAGGCGATCTTGACCGGGGAGACCGATTGGCTCTGCGGGGCGAAATAATCGACAGAGTCACTGGAAGATTTTTCCGGCCGGAAGGTGGTGCGCGAAAAGACATCAGCGTTGGATCGTGCGCCACCCAAGAGATCACCGAACAGGCCGGCAGTCGAGACCAGCCCTCCGCCATTGTAACGCAGGTCGATGACAAATTCGGTGATGCCCTGGGCCCGGAAACTGGCAAAAGCGTCGCGCAATTGCTGATCGCCGGCGCTGATGAAGGTGCGGAAATTGAGATAGCCGATCCGCTTGCCGCCATCATCGAGAATGCGGGCGCCATAGCGGTTGCTGACCGGGGACAGCGAATAGTCGGCCTTGGCCAACGTCAATTCGCGCGAACCCGAAGGGCCGCTGACCCTGAGGGCGCGGGTGGTGCCAGCCGTAGAGGGGCCGAGGGCGTTCGTCACACCGCCAGCCCCTTCTGCGGCCATGATCTCGCTCACCGGGCGCAGCGTGGCAATGCTGGTGCCGATGGCGACAATTTCGTCGCCCCGGTCAATGCCGGCGGCGAGGGCGGGGGCACCTTCGAACGCTTCGGTGATAAACACGCGGCGGGCGGCATTGTCATAGGTCAGGCGGATGCCAAAACCGGCACTCGATCCGGATGCGAGGAAGGCGTTCTCCTCCTGGATCGAGGTGATGTAGGTAAAGAAACGGTCCTTGCCCGATGTTCGGGCTGGTGCGGTCAGGGCATCGATGTAATCCTGTACCGTTGCATGATTGCCCGGATTGACATTGGTGGCCAGCTCATCGGGAAACAGATACCATTCGCGCAGGGTCGCCAGGGCCCAGTCCTGCCGCTCGCGCAAGCTGCAGCCTGTCGATGTACCGCCGCTGCTGCCGCCGCCCGAGCCGCCGCCGGTGCCGCCACTGCTGCTGGTCCCGCCACCACCACAGGCGGTGAGCAGCAGGGAGGCGATGACGGGATAAGCAACGAATTTGCGCATTCGGGACAACACCTGAAACTTGGCAATCCCCGCATGCGGGGCCTGCAATCGTGATGGCGCCCCTGTTAATCAAAGCTGGCCGGGTGGGAAAGGCCGGATGCGCTCCCGGCAGGATGGCGGGCGTGTTTCGCAAAAAATGGCAGGGGACAGCGGCCTGCCGCTGTGGCAGTCTGTTGCCCGTGCAGGATAGAGGGAGAGGAAGACGGTGGCCCAGGCGATGCGGATCGATTTCATTTCCGATGTGGTGTGCCCCTGGTGCGTCATCGGCCTAAAAGGACTGGAAGAGGCGCTGGCGGCAATAGGTGACGAGATTGAGCCGGAGATCGTGTTCCATCCTTTTGAACTCAATCCTGACATGCCGCCGGAAGGTGAAGGGCTCGCCGACCATGTCCGGCGCAAATATGGCGCCAGCCCTGAGCAATCAGCTGCCAATCGCAGCCATATTGTCGAGCGTGCCGCTGAAGTCGGTTTCACCATCGGTTTCCGCCCCAAAGGGCGCATCTGGAACACGTTTGACGCCCACCGTTTGCTGCATTGGGCGGGAGCGCAGGGGAAAGGCGCGCAGCACAGCCTGAAAATGGCGCTGTTCACAGCCTATTTCACCGATGGCAGCAATGTCGCCGATCATGAGGCTTTGCTCAACGCAGTCGATGGGGCGGGTCTCGACCGCAACGCCGCGGCAGCGGTGCTGGCCGACGACACATTCTCCGAAGACGTGCGCGGCGAGGAAAACTACTGGCGGCGTGAAGGTATCAGCGCTGTGCCGGCGGTGATCATCAACGGAAAATACATGATTTCCGGCGGTCACCCGCCGGCGTCGTTCGAAAAGGCCCTCCGCCGAATTGCAGCGGAGGGGTGAGGCGGCAAGCCGGGTCCGTGCCTCACCCATCGCGTATGATCACATGATGCCCTTGGCCTGCATATCGGCGATGTCGCCTTCGCCCATTCCCAGCAACTCGCCATAGACTTCGGCATTATGCTGGCCCACCTCTGCCGGGGCAGGTCGGCGAACGCCGCTCGGCGTGGCGGACAGTTTGGGGAAGGCGCCCTGCATCTTGAGCTTGCCCCGCGTTTGTGTCTCCACCTCGATGATCGCTTCGCGCGCCTGGAAATGCGGGTCGGCGATCATGTCCGGCGCGCGATAGACGCGGCCGGCCGGAATCGAGTATTCGATCATCAGCGCTTCGACCTCGTCGATGGTCAGCGTGCGGGTCCAGTCATCGACCAGCTTGTCGATCTCCGTCTGGTTTTCGCCGCGCGCCAGATGGGTGGCAAAGCGCGGGTCGTTGCCAAGTTCAGGCCGGCCCATCGCGGTGGCGAGACGCTGCCACAGCGAATCCTTGTTCGCGCCGATCATGAACTCGCCGTCCTTGCAGCGATAGACGTTGGATGGCGCGATGCCCGGCAGGATCGAACCTGATCGTTCACGAATATAGCCGGTACGGTCATATTCGGGGACCAGCCCCTCCATAACCTGCAACACGCTTTCATAGAGAGCGGCATCGACTACCTGGCCCTTGCCCGTGCGTTCGCGGACATGCAGGGCGGCCAGCACGCCGATACAGCCATAAGTGGCGGTCAGCGTGTCACCGATTGAAACGCCCATCCGGCTCGGTGCCCTGTCGGGTTCGCCGACGATGTAGCGCCACCCGCCCATGGCTTCGCCAATTCCGCCAAAGCCGGCACGGTCGGAATAGGGGCCCGTCTGGCCATAACCGGACATGCGGGCAATAATCAGCCCGGGCTGTTCGGCCAACAGCACATCTGGGCCAAGGCCCCATTTTTCCATCGTCCCCGGCTTGAAATTCTCGATGAGAATGTCCGCTTGCGCGATCAAACGCCGCACCAGTGCCTGCCCCTCGGGCACGCGCAGGTTGGCCGAGACAGAGCGTTTGTTACGGGCAATGACTTCCCACTGCACCTTGTCATCGCCCAGACCCCAATCACGCATCGGGTCCCCGGCGCCGGGCGCTTCCACCTTGATGACATCCGCGCCCATGTCGCCAAGCAACTGGCCGCAGAACGGTCCGGCCAGCAACTGGCCGAGTTCAATTACACGCAGGCCCGCGAGGGCTCCCTGACTGGTCACCTGTCGCTCACTCCGCTGCTTGCGCCAAGGCCCAGACGGGCTGGCGAGGGGCGGCGAGGCCGGTTTCTGCTTCGCAATTGGCGCGCAGGGTCTCGACACCCGGGCCATAATCGAACAGCGGCAATGGCGGGCGGCTGGCCCTCATTTCGGCGCGCAATGCCTCGGTCGCCGCGGCATCAATGCTGCCATCCTCATGCGCAACAACGCCATATGCGCGGGCGCCGGATACTGTCACCAACCCTTGCGTGATTTCCTTGCCGACCAATGCCGGGTCGCGTTCCAGCGGGTCGCCCCAGCCGCCGCCGCCCCAGGTGATGAAGTGCAGCTGATCGCCTTCTTCGACCACGACATCTTCTACCTTGTTGCCGACGATTTGCGTCGTGCCATCCGCCTTTTCGAGGATCTTGCGCGCCCGCTCGCCCGGGGCACCGCCATTCACGCCCCATGGCGGCACGAACCAGCGGTCATCATGGATCGAAATGGTCCCGCCCTGCAGGAAGCGATAGGTCATGTGAATGCCATTGCCGCCTCGGTGCAGGCCGGCTCCGCCGCTATCAGGTTCTGTCTCATAACGTTCGATGATCAGCGGGAAATAGCGTTCCAGAAACTCGTTGGGGACGTTGGTGAAGCCGGGCCACAGCGAGTGACCGTCAGGCCCGTCGCCCAGCGGACGACCGGGAATGCCGCCAAAGCCAATCTGGAACAGCTGGAACCATTCGCCGCCCTTGCCCGGGCGATTGTCATTGCCAGAATAGAAGAGGTGTGGCGAAGACGAGAAGCCCGCCGCATTAAGGAATTCGGGGGTCTTTTGACCCAGCAGGCCACCCAATATGTCAAAGATGCGGCCCAGCGCATGGGTGCGCCCAGACAGTGCTGCCGGGAATTTCGGCTTGAGCAGTGACCCTTCGGGGATGCGGACGTCAATCAGGTCATAATAGCCGTCGTTGAACAGGATCTGCGGGTCAAAGACCATGATCATGTAGATGCCAAAGAACATCTTGAACATGGATTCATTGAGATAGAAATTGATCGAAGCGGCTGATTGCGGATCCGTGCCGTCAAAGTCGAGAATGACCTTGCCGTCTTCGCGCCACATGGTGCATTTGATCTTGTAGGGCCCGTAACCAACGCCGTCGTCGCAGATATAGTCCTCGAAACTGACCGGTTCCTCGCCAATAGCCATGCCGATCAGTTGCGACATCGCGCGATGATTGCGGGCGAGCAATTCCTGTGTTGCCGAAACATAGACATCGTCACCGAAACGCTCTGCCATTTCGATGACGCGGCGTGCAGCGACCCGACACGAGGCGATGAGGGCATTGAGATCAGCCTGGCACCAGTCCGGCTTGCGGGTCTGGTGCATGACGAGTTTCATCAGATCCTCGTTGTATTCGCCCTTTTTCCAGATCTTGACCGGCGGGATACGAACGCCTTCTTCAAAGATTGAGCGTGCGCTGATCGGCATCGAACCGACGACGCGACCACCAATGTCGCTCTGGTGGCCAAACATGGACGTATAGGCGATGACCCGGCCATCCTTGAACACGGGGAGCAGCACCAGCCAGTCGTTCGAGTGGGAAATGGCGCCGCCGACCGAATAAGGGTCGGACAGGAAGATCATGTCACCTTCCTCGACAGTGCCGTCAAATCCTTCGAGGAACGGGCCGATGTAGCTGCCGAACTGGCCGACGATCATCTTGCCGGTGTGGTCGGCGATCAGCGGAAAGGCGTCGCCCTGCTCACGGATGCCGGGTGACATGGCGGTGCGGACCAGCGTGGCATCCATCTCTATGCGGGCATTGCGCAACGCATTTTCGATGATGTCGAGCGTTACCGGGTCAATCGGCACCTGCTTGAACGGGGTGGTGTTGGACTGGATGATTGTGGCGGGCATGGGTCGCGTCCTCTTCTCAGGCCAGGTTGATCAGGATGTTGCCAACGGCATCGACGGTGGCGACGCAGCCGCTTTCGATCAGCGTCGTAGAGTCCATTTCGATGACAATGGCCGGGCCGGGGATGACATCCCCTTGGCGCAGTTTTGAGCGGTCATAGATGACAGCCGCCTGTTCGCGTCCGTCCATCCACAGCGTGTGATCGCGCAGCTTGGCGGCGGCAGGGTTGCCGTCACCCGTGGGCAGTTGCTGTGCCGGCAGGTCAAGCGTGCGACCCAAGGCGACGGCGCGCAGGTTCACGATTTCGTGCGGCGTATCCATGTTGAAGGTGAAGAGGCGGTTATGCTCTTCATCAAAACGGTCGAGCAGGCCTTGCACTCCGTCACGCGCCAGCACGTCGGGGGTGATGGTCAGCGGCACTTCAAAAGCCTGTCCGGCATAGCGGACGTCAATTTCGAAACTGCTTTCAATTTCCGACTCGGGCACACCATCGGCGATCAGCTCGCCGCGTGTCTGCGAAGCCATCTCGTTGAGGATAGATTGAAGCTCATCGGTGCTGGCGGTCGAGGCCAGGCGTGAAAAGCTGCGCGCGGTTTCGGTGCGCATCCGTGTGGTGGCGTCACCCAATGCACACAGCACGCCGGGAGAGACGGGGGAGACGGCTGGCCAGCTGCCCATCAGCCGGGCAACCGCGTTGACGTGCAGCGGTCCGGCACCGCCAAAGCCCATCAGGGCGAAGTGGCGGGGGTCATAGCCCTGCTGCACCGAGATCATGCGCAGCGCGCCGAACATGTTTTCGTTGACGATGTCGATGATACCACGCGCGGCGGCCATGAGGTCGATGCCCAGCGCGTCGGCAATGGTCTGCACTGCCCGCTTGGCGCCTTCGCGGTCCAGCTGGAACGTGCCGCCGAGGAGATTTTCCGGCAGGTAGCCAAGGACGACATTGGCGTCGGTCACGGTTGGCAGGTCGCCGCCTTTGCCATAAGCGACCGGGCCGGGCACGGCGCCCGCCGATTGCGGGCCGACGCGCAGCGCCTTGGTCAGGTCAGGGACATAGGCGATCGAGCCACCACCGGCGCCAACCGTCTTCACATCGAGCGAGGAGGCGCGGACCGAGAGGTGCCCGACATCGGTATTGCGCACACGGCGCGGCTCGAGATTTTCAATCAGGGCCACGTCGGTCGACGTGCCGCCGACATCGAGCGTCAGGATATTTTTGATCCCTGCATTGCGGCCGACCCAGATCGCTCCGGTGACGCCGCCCGCCGGACCCGACATCAGGATGTTGACCGGATGCTCCTCCGCCTTGGCAGCTGACATCAGGCCACCGTCCGACCGGAGCAGGGAGAGCTTGCCGGTAAGCCCCTCGACCTTGAGCCGTTCGCGCAGGTTCGAAACATATTTGCTCACCACCGGGCGGACTGCCGCATTGGCGACGGTGGTCAGCGTGCGCTCATACTCCTGCATTTCCGGCAGGACTTCGTGGCTCAACGATACGGGCACATTGGGCATCATCTCGCTGACAATCCCGCCGATCCGGCTTTCCTGCGCGCCATTGGCATAGGCGTTGATCAGGCTGACCGTGACCGCTTCGACCCCCTGTGTCTTAAGCGTAGCGACGGCGCGGCGAACGTCAGCCTCGTCGAGCGGGCGGATTTCGTTGCCATCACTGTCGATGCGGCCCTTGACGGTGACCGTGTCCTCCAGCGCGGCAAGCGGGGTCGGCTTTGGCCAGATGATCCATGCAGCCAGACCACCCGGCACATAACTGCGGGCAATCTGCATGATGTGGCGATAGCCTTCGGTGGTGATCAGCCCGACGCGAGACCCTTTGCCTTCCAGAACGGCATTGGTGGCCACGGTGGTGCCATGCAACAGCGCATCAACCTGTGCGGCCGCGATACCGGCCTTGGCACAGATGGCGGTGACCCCGTTCAGAATGCCCTCGCTGCTGTCGTGAGGGGTCGATGGCGTCTTGTGCCGCCAAAAGGAGCCGTCGCTGGTGTTGAACAGCAACAGGTCGGTGAAGGTCCCGCCGACATCGACGCCGAGGCGATAGGCCATGGTGATTATGCTCCCAGTTTCGCTGTTTCGCTTTCCCCTGCCTTGGGAAAGGTGCCGGCGCGGCTGACCATCCCGGGCAGGGGCTTTTGCATGATGGTGCCAAGCCATTGGCTGGCAGAGATGAGCTGATCGAGATCGAGTCCGGTCCGGACTCCGGCGCGTTCGAGCATGTAAACGACATCCTCGGTTGAAACATTGCCGGCGGCGCCCGGTGCAAAGGGACAACCACCAAGCCCGCCCAGAGAAGCGTCAATCGTCGTCGCGCCCGATGTGACCCCGGCCCATACATTGGCCAGGCCGGTGCCGCGCGTGTTGTGGAAATGCAGGCGCAGCGGAATGGGACCAATCGCCGCGCGCACGCGAGTAACGAGACGGGTGACACGGGCAGGATCGCCTACACCAATCGTGTCGGCCAGGGCTATCTCGGCAGGGCCGGCTTCGGCCAGTGCCGCGGCCATGGCCACCACGCGGTCTTCGCTCACTTCCCCTTCGAACGGACAGCCAAAGCTGGCCCCGATCGTCGCCTGACCGCTTTTTCCGGCGTCGCGGGCCAGCGCGATGATCGCCTTTGCCGCTTCGACCGACTCGTCGCTTGTCTGGCCCTGATTGGCCATGGCGAAGCGGTCGCTCGCGACGCATACCGCGCCAAGCTGGTCAATGCGGCCGGTGGCAAGGGCGCGTTCGGCGCCGCGCTGGTTCATTACCAGACCGATATAGGTGACGTCGGGCCGGTGGGGCAGGGCAGCGCAGACATCGTCTGCATCGGCCATCTGCGGAACCTTCTTGGGGTTGACGAAGCTCGCCACCTCAATACGCCGAACACCGGCATCCAGCGCCTTGGTGATCAGCGACAGCTTGTCAGCTGTTGACACCAGCGCCTTTTCATTTTGCAAGCCGTCGCGCGGGCCGACTTCGACCATCTCTATGCTGGCGGGCAGGGGGGCTTGATCACTCATGTCGGCACACATTGCAGGATTGTATACAAAATCAACCCCTCACATGCGCCTGACTGGCCCGGGTCACTCTGCGGCATCGGCATAGGCCTGGGCTCGATGATTGCGATGGGCTTCGGCATAGCTGTGGAAAGCGCGGCGGATGTGGCCAATCATGACGGCATGAGCCCATTCGCTGTCAGCATGCGAAAAAGCGGCGAGAAGTTCGTCATGTTCGCGCCATGACCGGCGGAGATTGTCGATGTCATAATTCCGGGCCGTCCGCAGCACCACCGGCTGTTCGGTAACGCCGGCAAGCATGTTGCTCAGCCGCGGCGACGCAGCGGCTTCAGTAATGATGGCGTGGAACTGCCGATTGGCCTCGAGGAAAGCGGGGATATCCGGTGGGTGGACAGAAATGGCCTGGGCAAGGCGCCCATTCCACTGGCGCAACGCCTCAATAGCCGCCTCGGTCAATCGCGTGGCGGCGAGTCGGGCCGCGTGGGCTTCCAGCATCCCGCGGAGTTCGAATGCGTCCGCGACGTCGTTCAGCGACCAGTCGGCGACAAAACTGCGTTGCGATTCGGTGCGGCGAACAAAAGCCTCCGCTTCGAGCCGGCGCAAGGCTTCGCGCACCGGTGTGCGGGAAACGCCGCAGCGTTCCGCCAACTGGATCTCGCCCAACTGTGCCCCGGCAGGAAGTTCGCCTGACAGGATCATGGAACGGATCTGCGCATAGGCTCGGTCGGATGCCTTTGACATCGGAACTCCAAATCGCTTGACCTGATGCAATTGTATACAATAGACCAGCAATCAAGCAAGCTCGGGGTCCGTAACGATCGATGGAGAACTGGTTCGACAAGGGGATGCAATCGGTGGTGAGGTGGCTCTGCCTCGCCGGGTATTCGCTGTCGTCCATTACCATCATGCAGGATCATTCCCCGGCCTTTGCCGCCAGACCTGCACAGCTGCGCTGGCCCAACCACCGGAGTTTCTTCCCGTCCAGAGGAGACATGGCCCGCCCATGCGGTGCCCGCTGAGGAGAATGATGATGCGCGCTACCAGACTGACCCTGCTTTCCGCCGTGGCGCTTGCCGCGCTCGTTCAACTGCCAGCCGCCGCACAGGCGCAGGACGCCGCTGTCGAGGACGGTGCCGAGGAAGACGCGATCATCGTCACCGCGCGCCGCCAGAATGAGCGGCTTGTCGATGTTCCTGCATCAGTCAGCGTGATCACAGCCGAAACGCTTGCCAACACCGGCGTGAATGCTGCGGCCGGTTTCGCGCAATTGACGCCGGGAGTGACCATCGTGACCGGTACAGCCGAAGCTGGTGACACACAGATCAACATTCGCGGTATCAACGGTGCCCGCGACGCCGAAAGCTCGGTTGCGCTGGTGGTTGATGGCATTCTCAAGACCAACACGGCCCAGCTCAATCAGGTTCAGGGCACGCTGCGTCAGATTGAAATCCTCAAGGGTCCGCAGGGCGCCATTTACGGTCGCAATGCCGCTGCGGGCGCCATTGTCATATCCACATTGCGCCCGACCGATGTGCTGTCAGGCGAAGTCACTGCCCGTTACGCCAATGAGAACAGCTTTGAGGGCACCGGCTATATTTCCGGCCCGATCGGCGAGAACGCGGGCTTCGTCCTGTCAGGTTATTATTCCACCACGGATGGCTTCTTCCGCAACCTTTTCCTTGACCGCAAGGTGGTCGATGACCAGCGTACCTGGGCGATTGATGGCCGCATCATGGCCGACCTCAGCGATGCAACCAGCATCGACATCAAGGCGCGCTATGCAGATTTGTCGGGTGCTTCGATCAACTTCAACTCGGTCTTTCACGTGCCAGCCTTTGCCGGGGTCAATCCGGCATTCTACGAAAATGTGAACGACCACGAATTCCGTTACTACAGCAATATCCGCCCTACCAATGACCAGACCTCGTTTGATGCGTCGATCAAGCTGGAACATGATTTCGGTTCGGTAGGCCTCACTGCTTGGGCGCTGTATTCCAAGGTTGAGCAGGCTCTGACCGCCGACGGCACATCGGCTGATTTCGCCCGTTATATCAGCGCCGCCTTGCCAACCGGCAATGCGGGCGTCGCTCAATGCTTTGCCTCGACACAGGCGCTCGCCGGCTATCCGGTCAATCCGCCGGGAGCCATTGGCACATCGCCTGTTCCATTCATCTTCAACCCAGCGACCGGATCGACCTTTGGCGCCTATTCGCCGACAACCTGTGACGGCACCCAGTATCAGACCCGCAATCAGGAAGACTTCAGCGGTGAAGTGCGGTTGGCTTCCAACAGTGACGGGCCGTTGCAGTGGCAGCTGGGTGGCTATTTCCTGCATATCAATCGTGATACGGGCGTGAGCCTTGGCGCCGACCTCGGTCAAGGCATCATTCCCGGGCTCTACAATGCCCCGACGTCCAGCAATCCGACGTCACTTCTGCTGGCAGATGCGTTCAAGACCAACGTTTACGCGATTTTCGGTTCGGCCGATTATGAGCTTTCCGACAGCATCACTGCTGGCATCGCCCTGCGTTATGATATCGAAGACCGGTCCAGCCGCAGCCTGGTTCCAACAGCCACCGACCCGTTCACCGGTGGCCCCATCAATCCGGGCCAGGCCTTTGGCGCATTTGTGCCACAGTCTGAAACCTATCGTCAGCTGCAACCGAAAATCACCCTCAGCTGGGAGCCGGCACCAAACACGAACATTTATGCCAACTGGGGCATTGGTTTCAAATCCGGTGGTTTCAACAACCAGGGCTCCGGCGCCATCATCGCTGCCAACAACGCCTTTGTCGGTTCGTCGGTGCTGATTACCGACCAATATGACAAGGAAGTTTCCAGCGCATTTGAGGTGGGAATCAAGGGGTCGTTGCTCGACAACCGCATCACCTTCGATCTGGCTGGTTACCACACCGACATCGACGACATGCAGTTCTTTGAGTTCTTTGTCGGCAGCTTCGGGTTGTTGCGCGTTGTTTCCAACATCGACCAAGTGCGGGTACAGGGTGTCGAACTCAACCTGACAGGCCGCATCATCGATGGCTGGAGGGTGTTCGGTTCGGTCAACATGACCGACAGCGAGATCCGCCAGAATAGCTCGCGTCCATCGACAGTCGGCAACAAGTCTCCTTACACCGCCGATTACACGATCAACCTGGGTACCGACATCGAATTCCCGATGAGCAATTCGGTCGATTTCAACTTCCGCGCGGACTATCGCATCACCGGTCCGACCTGGTTCCACACGGTCCAGAATGCGGAATCGCCGACCCTGTTCAGCGGGCTGCTGCCGATCTCGGCGCTCGCCCTGCCGGCCTTCGTCGGCAATGCACGCTATGATGTTGCCCGGCGTGAGGCCTTTGGAGTCCTCAACCTTCGCGCCGGCATCAGCGGAGACAATTGGGGTGTTGCGGTGTTCGCGGAAAATCTGCTGAACCGGAAATATCTCAATGAGGTCATCCCTGCGATCGAGTTTGGTGGTTCTTTCGCTTCGCCGGGTGCCCGCCGTCTGATCGGTGTCGAAGGCCGGTTCAGCTTCTGATTTGAAAAAGCAGAGTCGGCATTCGCCGGCTCACCACAGGGCCCCGGTCACTCCTGCCCCAGCGGGAATGGCCGGGGCCTTTGGTGTTGACGATTGGACGCTGGCAATCGACAAGCCGTGATCACCGGCATCCATGCGACTGTTCAAGATCGGGCGGGGGCCATGATCATTTGACAAACCGAGGCCAGGCAGACCTGCCGAGTCCCGCTAACTTTTTCGGAGGATGCCTCCCTTTGGCGACGATAATCATGCCGCGCATCACTCGCCTGGGCGGCGGGTCACTCAGCGAACTCCCCGAAGCGATGGCGCAGATGGGGCTTTGCCGGCCGTTTATCGTCACCGATGATTTCATCGCGACATGCGGCTTGCTTGATCGGTTGACCGGGGTTCTGGACAAGGAAGGCATCGGCCACGGCCTGTTCAGCGAGACGCGGTCCGACCCGACGACAGCGGTGATCGAGTCGGCACTTGCCGCGATGGCCGTGCAACAAGCAGTGAGAAGCCAAGCCTTTGACTGCATTATCGGTTTTGGCGGTGGCAGTCCGATTGATACGGCCAAGGCGGTGGCGCTGCGCGCGGACCATGCCATGCCTTACGCCGATATGAAGGTGCCGAACCAGCTTGATGCGCCAGGCCTGCCCATCATTGCCGTGCCGACAACAGCCGGGACCGGATCAGAGGCGACCCGTTTCACCATCATCACCAACGAGGCGACCAGCGAGAAGATGCTTTGCGCCGGGCTGGGCCTGATGCCGGTGATCGCCATTGTCGATTATGAGCTGACGCTGGGCAAACCGGCGCGGTTGACGGCGGATACCGGCATAGATTCACTGACTCACGCGATTGAGGCCTATGTTTCGCGCCGCGCCAATGCCTTTTCGGATGCGGTCGCGCTGAAAGCCATGCGTCTGATTGCCGCCAATATCCGCACGGCCTGCGCGGAGCCGGGGCATCATGGTGCACGCGCAGCGATGATGGAAGGCGCTCACCTGGCCGGCATCGCCTTTTCCAATGCCTCGGTGGCGCTGGTGCATGGGATGAGCCGTCCGGTTGGCGCCTTCTTTCATGTGCCGCATGGCCTCTCCAACGCGATGTTGTTGCCCGCAGTCACCGCCTGGTCGGCCCCGGCGGCGCTGGACCGCTATGCCGATTGCGCGCGGGCGATGGGTGTGGCTAGCGATGGCGAAGGTGATCAGGCGGCGGTTGCCGCGCTGCTCCATGAATTGGCCGCGCTCAATGCCGATCTGGAAGTGCCCGGCCCGGCCGATTGCGGAATTGAGGCTTCCCAATGGGAGTTGGTTATCCCGGTTATGGCCCAGCAGGCACTGGCCTCTGGCTCGCCAGGTAACAACCCCCGCGTGCCCGAGGCGGCCGAGATTGAGGCGCTGTACAGGCAAGTCTGGGGGGCGTGAGTCTCAGAGGAGCGGTGGTGCCGGACAGTCCGTCCAGCGACGACATGGCGGCAAGTTGCGACGCCCGTCCTTCCACCATATGCGATAAGGACGTTGGCCTTGCATCTTTGCCAGTTGCCAGTGTCACCATCTCGCGGCATCGGCAGGGCATATAGGGGAGGATTGCCATGGACTTCATCACCGTCAGCAGCGCAGGGCCCATCACCACCATCACCCTCAACCGGCCAGAGGTGATGAATTGCATCAACCCAGCCATGCACCATGAATTGCAGGCGGCGTTCGATGCCTTTGCGGCAGATGCCAGCCAGTTTGTCGCGGTTGTGACCGGGGCTGGGGAGCGGGCCTTTTGCGCAGGCAGTGACCTGAAGGCGCGGGATCTGGGGGCTGCCTATCCGGCGAGCGGCTATGCCGGCCTGATTGAACGGTTCGATCTCGACAAGCCGGTGATAGCGGCCGTCAATGGCCTGGCGCTCGGCGGCGGGTTCGAGGTGGCGCTGGCCTGCGACATCATCATCGCGTCTGAGACGGCGAGTTTCGGATTGCCGGAACCGCTGGTCGGCGCAGTGGCGCTGGGAGGCGGGATGCACCGGCTGGCCCGCCAGATCGGGCTGAAACAGGCTATGGGGATGATATTGACATCGGCACGGGTCAGCGCCGCCGATGGGATGCGTCTGGGCTTTGTCAACGAGGTGGTGACACCGGACGACCTTGAAGCCGCGACGCTGCGCTGGTGCGAGGCAATCCTCAAAGGATCGCCCATGTCAATCCGTGCGTCCAAGCAAACGGTCATGAGGGGTCTGGATGAGCCGAGCTTGGCCAAGGCCATTGCCAACCAGACTCGTTATCCCGCCTATGCCGCATGGCGGGAGAGTGAGGATGCACGGGAAGGGCCCAGGGCCTTTGCCGAAAAGCGTGCGCCGCAGTGGAAGGGGCGCTAGCGCCGGGCGCGATAGTCTTCGAGGACGAACCCGAGCATCTGTTTGGACAGTGGCTTGGGCAAGGCAAAGTCATAGTCCGGGGTAGAGGTCAGGCGGGAGAGCGCCCCGCTGATGGCGCCGATGCTGACATTGGGATTGCGGTCCCGCGCCCAAGCGATGAAGGCTGCCTGTTCGCCATATTGCAGCGATGCATCAATGAAGACGATGTCAAACAGCGTATCGCCCCAGGCCGCCCAGGCGTCACCCAGCGAGCAAGTGGTGGCTACCCGGCAGCCAAAGTTCGCAAGCAGTTCGGCCATGGCTTCCAGCGCATCGGCCTCATCATCGACGATCAGGACGCTGAGTGTTGCGGGGTGCTGGTCGGGATTGGGGGCGCAATCATTGTTGCCCGCCACAGAAGCGTCGTTGACCGGAACCGCCTCGGCTGACGGGCCATCCGGGCGATCGGGCGCGGCGGGGGGCAGGCCGTCGGCTACCGGCAGCAAGAGGGTAAAGACCGAGCCGCTCACTTCTGCCGGACGATAGGCGATATGGCCACCATATTTGCGGCAGAAATGGTCGGCAGATGCGAGGCCGAGGCCGACGCCATCGAGCCGATCGGTGGCAAAACGCTGAAACAATCTGTCGCGCATCGGCCCCGAGACGCCGACGCCATTGTCGCCTACCGCCAGATGCAGCAGTGGATGCGGGCCAGAACTGTCGACCCGGGTGGAAATGTCTATGCCATCGCTGCGCAGGCCGCGAAGCGCCTTGCGGGCGTTGATCACCAGATTGACTAGCGCGTGGCTTAGTGCCGCGGGCTCGACACGCACACACATGCCCGGCGCGTCGAGATTGAGGCTGAGCAGGGACTCTCCGCCCGCTGCCGCAGCCAACAGCGAATGGTTGGCGCGAACAAATTTGTCGACATCCACAAGTTCGGTGGTTGCCTGCTTGTCGCGGGACAGGTTGATGAGCGAAGTGGCCAGTTCCTTGCCGCGCCGCGCAGCATTGGCGATGGCGTCGCGGGCACGCAGTCGCCGCTGTTCGTCGTCCGTCGTCAGTGCGTCGCAGTTCATGCTGATGATCGACAGATAGTTATTGAAATCATGCGCGAGAAATCCGCAGATTTCCGATATGTTGTGCAGCAATTCCTCGCCATGCAGGCGAGCCTTGTCGAGCTCAACCGCAGATTCCAGCGCCTCGGCCAGCAGGCCCTGCTGAAGTTGAACCAGCAAGCTGTTGCTGAGCTCGGTCGCGCTTTTTGGATCGGCATTGTCCCCGGTAACGGCCGGCAGCATCTGGCCCTCGTGAAAAGCGGCCATCAGGCCTGACCGCGGCCAAGCTGGATGTGGAACCGCCGCCCGTCATGTTCTTGCAGCCTTGTCACGCTGCCCTGTTCACCGAAATAATCGAGCAGGCCGGTGAGCAGGCCGGACACCAGCGGCTCCAACCCTTCGCGAGGCGAACGATAGTCGATGATCAGGCTGTCCCCGCGATCTTCAACAAGAGCAAACAAGGGCGTTTGTGCCTGTGGCATGGCCTGGCGGATGGTGTTGTGCATCCGGTCGAGATTTGCGAGCATCTCGGCCAGTGTCGTGCCGGTTGACTGCATCACGCCCCGATAGGGGCCCGAAGCTGCGAATTCGACCCAATAGACACCGAAATCGAAGAAGAAATCCGGGAGGGGTTGGCCCAGCGCATCGGCACAGGCACTGCATATGCCGATGGTCTGATCATCAGCGTAAACCCGTGCTGTGATATAGTCAGCCGCGCCGAGCCCGAGCCCGCGCTCCAGTTCTGCCCAGCCTGCAGATCCCAGTCTGTTGGCCATCATTTCGCGAATGGCGCGGTGGAATAAGCCGTACACAGTCCCTGCCCGAATTTTTTCGTTACATCAACGCATTGATTGGCTTTTCTGATATTGCAAGGACGACGGGTTTCATAGCAGGATTTCATTTAGTCGCTGCCAGTTTGGCAGTAGATGACGGGCAGATGACATGCGGTGCTGGCAGCGCATCCTCCCGAAAATCCGTGGGCTTTTGCAAAAATGGCGCGAGTGTCGCGGGGAATTCGTTGCGAAGCCGGTTCATCCACGCGGGGCGTGACCGGATTCGTGCCATTGCGGCAACGACCCGCGTTGCGTTCGCGAGTCGGCTGCCGCACACGACGGGCGTGGGTCCGGGTCGCATTCTGGCTTCACACTGGGGTGCATGGTCCGAGGGAGGTTGGGCCTGTATTCTGGTTCACAGATTGGCCGTGTTCAAGCTTGGCCAGTCCATCGTGCCGATCGGCTGGGCTCTGGTCCGTCCGGCAGGTCGGCACGCCCGACCCCGGCAACTGTCAATCGATCAGCCCATGCTTCAGAAATATCTGAACTTTTGGCACTTCCACGATCCGAACAGGTTGCCCTGTTATCGGGCTTTCCCTAAGGGTTGGGGGTAGGATTACAGGCACCCCTTGGATGCACATCAGATCGCAGACCAAAAGCAGGTTCATGCAAGCGTTTGCAGCGCTTGCCATCGCGCTTTTGGGTGTGGGCGTGAATCTGTATGTGCCCATTCGTGGGCCCTTCGGGCTGGACTTTGCGCTAGGTTCAGCTCTCGCTTATTTCTATCTGCAATTTGATCGCAACGGTTTTTGGCCCTTCATTGTTGCCGGCATCATTGCCGTGTCGACATGGGCATTGTGGTCACACCCCTATTCGTCGCTGGTCAGCATGGCCGAGTTCGTTTTTGTGGCAACAATGCTGCGGCGGCTGAACCCGTTGGCCACCCTGACGTTGTTCTGGATGGCGCTCGGGCCGGTTATCATGGCCCTTTTCTATGGTGAGTATCTTCGCTTCCCTCGTGAAATGTGGTTCATGGTCTATATCAAACAGGCGATGAACGGCATTTTGTGTGTTTCGCTCGGAACCTTTCTGGCCACATTCATCCGCCTGACATTCAGCGGCTATCATTTTTTGCGGCCGATATCGGTCATGGGATTTGCCACCAGCGGTGTGCTGCCCTTTGTGCTGATCCCGACTTTGTTGCTGACGTTCGAGAATGCGCGACAGGAGGGGGAGACCAAGCTGGCACTGCATGCCGTCGCCTGGACCCAGTTCACCGAAACGGTGGGCCGGGATGTCGCTCCGGAGGATCAGGCCCTGTCTGCCACCGATATGGACCGCGCACTGCAAAGGGTGCGCGCGATCAGGCCTGATTTCGATGATTTTGCGCCCTTGCGTTTCGAAGCAATCGACCGCGAAGGGCGGTCGACGTCTGCCTGCAATCCGACCTGTCCGTCGATGCCCGGAGTAGATGATCGGGGCGGCGCGATATTGGCATTGCCGAGCATGCCCAATGCCGTGCTGTTCCTGCCCGAGCGCGGTTCGCTGATCCAGCAATGGCGCGACGGCAGTTTCACCATATCGTTGCCAGCCGAATCCGGGCACAGCAAGCTGCGCGCCACGACATCGCTGAAGGCGATGGTGGACAAGAGTTTCATGGATTTGCGTCGTGATTTTTTCCTGCTGATCGCGGCGGTTGCCCTGATCATGGCGGTGGGCGGCATATTGTATAATCGCGTGCTCAGCCCCTTTGTCGAGATGCAGGCGGCGATCGATAGCTGGCAAGCCTATGATTTCAGCGTGCCTGTTCTCCCTCCTCAGAAATTCATCGAGATTGATCGGTTCCGGCTCCTCTTGCAGCAGGTAAGCGAAAGCCTGTCAGGTGAACGGGACCGGTCGATGGAATTGCAGGCTCGCCTGAACGTCATCGGTACCCAGTCGCCAATGATATTTGCTGCCTGGCTGGTCGAGCGACGCCTTGGGGAACCCGCGTTGCAATATATCTCTGCCCGGCCAGAGGAACGGTTGCAGGTCGGGTCGGAGCTGTTTTCCCACCCTTTCAAGGCACTTCACCGACTGCATCCTGAGGACCGGTCAGCCTTGCGGCTGATGCTGACTGATCTGGGGCGGGAGGGCCACGTCGGCACCGAACTGAGGCTGATGGGAACCGACGGCGAATGGCGCTGGATCCTTTTGCGGCTGAGCAGTCACCGGACGGCCAATGACATGCTGGAGGTCATTGGCGTCTTCACTGATATCACCGAACTGAACTCGATGCGTGAGTTGCTGGGTCAGACCAGCGGCATAAGGATGATCGGTCGGATGGTGGCAGGCTTGGCGCATGAACTGAACCAGCCGCTCAATGTCATTTCCATGGCAGCGGACAATCTCTCGCACTATGTTGCCACAAATGCTGCCGAACTGGGCGGTCGGGACCGCTATCTTCAGGAGAAAACGGAAAAGATCATTCACCAGGTGCGGCGCGCCGGAACCTTGTTACGCACGGTCGAAGGCATTGCCAATCAGGATCCGCGACTGGAAGAGAAGCATGATGTCGCCGAACTGCTAGGATCGAGCCTAGAGGCGGTTCGTCCCTTTGCCAGCAGTCGCCAGGTCAAGCTTGAGTATCAGCCCTCCGATGAAGCGGTAGCCGTGCGCGGCAACAAACAGGCGTTGATCGACAGTTTTTCGGCTGTGTTGCGCAATGCTGTCGAAGCAGCTCATGCGCACAGGGTGAACAGTGGCGACGGTCATGTCACCATTCACGTTTCCCGCTTCAGCAATATTTCCCGAGTGAAACTCGAGTTCAGCGACAATGGTCCGGGTATCGATCCGGAGATCATGCCCTATCTGTTCAGCCCATTCATGTCGATCAAGGGCACTGCGCAGGGAGCTGGTCTGAGCCTCGCAAAACTGTTTTCGCTGGTCCAGGCGTGTGGCGGGGAGGTTTATGCACGCAACAACCGGGTTGGTGCCACAGTCACTGTCTATCTTCCGATCGCCTGAACCCGTCCCTGCCAGGGCAAATGGCCGGGTTCAGCGGCGCGCATTGTCTTCGATGCGGCGGATCAGGTCGCGCGCATAAGCCCGCATTTTGTCCATGCTCTCCTCTGTCAGGGATACCATGTCCCGGCGGGCGTCGTCAGGGTCCTGCCATCGCACGATCATGCCGATTTCCGTGAGTTCGCGTATACGGCGCAGCGCAGTGCTGATCGGCGCGCCCGAGGCAATGCAGGCACTGGAAACCGGAATGGGCCGACCATCCAGATAGGCCACTGTCAGGTCCAGCAATATGTCCCACACCGGATCGGAGAACAGGTCCGGCGGCAGATACTCGGCCCGCTTCTGGCGGCTGATCATCAAATTCTGGATCACGCGCTTGACCGTTGCATCGGAAATTTCCTCCGACGCATCGCCCCCGGTCTGCCGGACCTGATCAAACTGGGAGATGAGGCGTGTCACCTCGCTGCTCAGGCTGGCCAGATTGTTGATTTGCAGCGACCGGTTACGATTGATCCAGGTGGATTCCGCCCGTGCCAGCGCTTCGGAAAATTCGGTGCGCGAGACCGGCTTGCGCAGGAAGTCCACCGCATCAAACCGCATGGCAGCCACGGCCAGATCGATATCGGCATATCCGGTGATGACGATCGGGACAATGAATCGCCCATCGGTAATCTTCTCGCGGATTTTGCCGATCAGTTCGATCCCGTTCATGCCCGGCATGCGTATGTCGGTCAGGACAATGCCGATCGACGGATCGCCCAGCACAATTTCCATGGCAAATTCGGGTGCCTGCAGCGCCCGGAAGGGGAAGCGCAGCTCATCCAGTGTGGCCGAATATTCCTCAAGACAGGCTGCGTCATCATCCACAACCAGCACGCAAGGACGGTCAACAGGGGCAGCGGAGCCGGCATTCGGCAAGGTAGGTTCCGGGTCCGTCATTGCATCCCTCCCCCCACTGATGGATCTTCCATGGAGTATTGCCGATAATTTGTCATTTTCAAAGAAAATACCGTTAATTAGAGTTAAATCATGACAATCGTCATTGGCTGTGCGGCCGTGTGGCCGTCGCCTCGATCGCCGGCCTTCGCCTGAGTCATGGCATCATCTGCTGGGCAGCTGTTGACGTGGCAAGCCCTGCCACTTTGGCAGTCTGTCACTGGGTCAATAGCGCTTGCAGCAGCTGGAAGATGGTGCCGTAAAATGCCAGCCCGGCTAGGCAGGCGATCAGCATCCAAAGGCAGCCCATGCGTGAACTTGCCATGTTCGGGTCGGACTGCCCCGATCCTGCGTTATCTTGTATCCCCATGCGTGGTCCCTTTGCGTTCTGTGACGCAGCCTTTTCTTTCACCATCAGTGGCGATTTTTCGGCAGGTAATGCCAGCGCAGTTGAAACCAGAATGGCAGTTGTTGACGCCTGCCCAATGGTGCTTGCCAACGGGCTGAAGGGCCAATCGCTCAAGCCGGGAGCGGGCCAGCCATCAAAGGTGCTGATATCAATTTGAGGGGGGTAGTGGGGCGAAGCGATCCAGTGCAGGGACCTACATGGCTCGCTTCGCCCTATTTACATGCGGATGGGGGCCGCATGGCAGGGTGAGTCGGCGTTTCCGCGCGACCTGAACTGCCCCTTTGCAATGGGCTTGATGATTGCACTGTGCAAATCCTGTCGCTGCCGTTTTGGCATCATTTGCACTACGGGCCGCGACCGCAATCGAATTCCGGCCGCTTTTGCGGGGATCACGGAACGGCAACCGGCAAAGTTCTTGCCTGAATCGGCGGATCAGCGCACATTCATGGTCACAAAGACTGCCCATAGTAAGACCAGAGTGATAGGCCCCCGCCCATGACGTCCTGTGATAGTTGCCTCGTTCGCAATCGTGCCATTTGTGCCGTCCTGGACGGACAGGAACTGCAGGCGTTGAACCGGATTGGCCGCACCAAGTCGATAACCGCCGGACAGGCGCTGATGTGGGAAGGCGATGATTCGTTGATGGTCGCCAATGTCATTGATGGCGTTTTGAAACTTTCTACGGGCATGGGCGACGGGCGCGAACAGATCGTCGGCATCGTCTATCCGGCAGACTTCATTGGCAGGCCTTTTGGTGCGCAAAGCCAGCATACGGTCACGGCGATGACGGATGCCAGGGTATGCACTTTTACCCGCAGCGATTTCGACGCCTTTGCCCGCCAGCATCCCGAGCTCGAGCATAAATTGTTGCAGCGCACATTGACCGAGCTTGATCGTGCGCGCCACTGGATGCTGTTGCTGGGACGCAAGTCGGCACCGGAGAAGGTTGCGACCTTCCTGCTCGAAATGTCGGAACGGCTGGTCGATCGAACCTGCTCGATCAGCAACGGGCCGATGGAGCAGTTCACCCTGCCATTCGGCCGGCAGCAGATTGCCGACATTTTGGGGCTGACCATCGAAACGGTCAGCCGTCAGCTGACCAAATTGCGCAACGACGGTTATATAGACCTGCCGTCGCGGCGGGACATCATCATCAAAAACCGCGACGGCCTTGCCCACATGGCAGGCTAGGGGGTTATGCGGCGCAAGGCCGTCGCGCGCGCCGCACCGGGTGTTGCAGGCCCCGGTGCGACGGATTCACTGGCCTTTGCTCAGAAGCGGAAGGCGACGCCTGCGCTGATCACCCAAGGATCAAGGCGGTGGCGGGTGCTCAACACTTCCGTGCCGCCGGCGTTGAACCAGTGGGCCGAGGTGCTGAGGAAATAGCGTTTGGCATCAATGCTCAGTGCCATACCGCTATCGTTGACCGGAATATCGATGCCCGCCTGAAGCGCGACGCCAAGATGGTCGTTGAGCTGTTGCCGGGTCGCGCCGAGCGTGCGGGCGAGGGCGCCGGGCTTTTCGTTGATGAAGATGAAATAGGTCGGGCCGGCACCGACATAGGGCTGGATGCCGCCGGCTTCACCAAAATGATACTTCAGCGTGACGGTGGCCGGGATGATCGTCGCGTTGGACACCATGCCGCCTCCGGCAATCGCCGCAGGGCTGACCGCTGTGACGTCGTGCTGGGTCACGCAGCAAATGGTTTCAACCGAGATCTGGGGCGTCAGGAAATATTCCACAGCGACGGTCGGGACATAATTGTCGTCAGCAGCAGTATCGGTGCCAGCTGGCAGGCCGATGAGGTCGCGGTTGACTTCGCTGATCTCGCCGTTGGGCAGGACGGCCGTGGCCAACACCTTGACCTGGATTTGTCCGTCGGAGGAACCGGCCATTGCCGGGGTCGCGGCCAGTGCCATTGCAGCGGCGGCAGCCGTGGAGAGGAAAGCAGCCTTGATCATTATAGTCTCCAGTCTTCGCTCTTTTCCGCCCGCCGTTCATGCTTCCGGCCCCCTTGGCCACCGGCGGGTTCGAAGGCGCTTCTGGTCGATTCATCACCGCCCGGCATTGACGAGGGACAAGGAAATTCTTGATCTGTCTCAATGAAGCAAAGGGTCGTTGCTGGCAGTTATCTGTGGCATGTGGCCCTATCATCCCGACCTGCTGGACCGCGCGGTGCCGCGCTATACCAGCTTCCCTACCGCAGCGGAGTTCCGCCCGTTGCCCGGCGATGATATGCTGCCTGACGCAATCGCCGCCTGTGACGGTGATGTGTCCCTTTATCTCCACATCCCTTTTTGCGAACAAATCTGTTGGTATTGCGGGTGCAACACGGGTGCCGCCAACAAGGCACAGCGGCTTTCCGCCTATCTTGATGCGTTGATGCACGAGGTGACGCTGGTAGCGGGGCAATTGCCCGATCGTTGCCGGGTCGCACGGATCGCCTTTGGCGGAGGTAGCCCCAATGCCATTGCGCCGATAGCCTATGTACGATTGCTCGACCGGGTGCTGACGGCCTTTTCAACCCATGCGCCGGTGATCTCGGTCGAACTTGATCCGCGGGGCTTCACCGAGGAATGGGCTCAGGTCCTGGGCGCGACTGGCGTCACCAATGTCAGCCTGGGGGTGCAGACCTTTGATTCTGCCATTCAGGAACGGATCGGGCGGGTCCAGCCCCTGGCAATGATCGAGCATGCTGTCGGTGGTCTGAGGCGTCATGGTGTGCGGTCGATCAACTTTGACTTGATGTATGGCCTGCCGGGGCAGGGGATGGACGGGCTGGACGCGACGCTGGCGACCACCATCGACATGGCACCGGAGCGCATTGCCTTGTTCGGCTATGCCCACGTCCCGCATCTGCTGCCGCGCCAGCGCAGGATCGATGCCAGCGCGCTGCCTGACCAGGCGATGCGTTTTGCCATGGCGGCGCGCGGCTATGAGACCCTGCGTGCGGCCGGATATGAGGCGGTGGGATTTGACCATTTCGCCCTGCCACATGATCCCATGGCGGCTGCAGCCCGAGAGGGCACGCTTCGGCGCAATTTCCAGGGCTTTACCGACGATCAGGCGGAACGGTTGATCGGGTTGGGGGCAAGTGCAATCAGCATCTTTCCCGACCGGATCATCCAGAATGAAAAAAATGCCGGTCGTTACCGGATGCGCCTGTCGCAGGATCAGTTGACCGGGACGCTGGGCCTGATGCGCAGCCGCGATGACCGCGACCGGGGTATGGTCATCGAGGACATATTGTGCGCCCGCCCGACGGATCTGTCCCAGATCAGCGGAGCGCTGCCGATGACTGCGCTGGAGCCTTTCATTGAGCGTGGCCTGGCACGGATCGACGGCGATCTTTTGATCCCTACCGACGCGACCCGACCCTATGCCCGCAGCATAGCTGCCCTTTTTGACCCCTACCGGGCCCAAACGCCCCAGAGGTTCAGCAGTGCGGTGTGATGCCGGGGCAGGGGGATGCGGGTCGGTCGGACGGCGTCGATGCAGCGATTTGTGCAGTGCAGTGGAATTTTTGACCCGCGTCAATGAACGAGGCGCCGCGCAGGCTCACAGCGGCGGAAGAATACGGGGAAGGTAACCGAATATGGAACAAGTGGTATCACGCGCGGGAGTATGGCTCCTTGTGCTGCTGCTCGCATTTGTCGCCATGGCCGCTGCGGCCGATGGCGGTTTTGCCATTCACATGGGCATTGTCTGCCTGACCGCGCTGATCGGGCTCTATTTCACGGTCAGCACGGCGGATTACAGCGCATTGGGCAGGGGCTTTCTGAAAGCGCCGGATGATCAATCGCGCTATTATGACGATGTCATCCGGTGGGGCGTCATTGCCACGGTGTTCTGGGGCATGGCGGGTTTTCTGGTCGGGGTGGTCATTGCCCTGCAGCTGGCGTTTCCGGCACTGAACCTGGGCCTGGAATGGACCAGTTTCGGCCGCTTGCGGCCACTGCACACATCAGCGGTGATCTTTGCCTTTGGCGGCAATGCGCTGATCGCGACGAGTTTTTACATCGTTCAGCGCACCTGTCGCGCGCGGCTCGCCTTCCCGGCGCTCTCCCGCTTTGTTTTCTGGGGTTACCAGCTGTTCATCGTCCTTGCGGCAACGGGCTATCTGCTCGGTATCACGCAAGGCAAGGAATATGCGGAACCCGAATGGTATGTTGACCTGTGGCTGACTGTCGTTTGGGTCGCCTATCTGGTGGTTTTTGGCGGGACGATCCTGAAGCGCAACGAACCGCACATCTATGTGGCCAACTGGTTTTTCCTGTCGATGATCATCACGGTGGCGATGCTCCACCTGGTCAACAACATCTCGCTGCCGGTCAGCCTGGTCGGCGCCAAGAGCTACAGCCTGTTCGCTGGCGTGCAGAGCGCCATGACGCAATGGTGGTATGGCCATAACGCGGTCGGCTTCTTCCTGACCGCCGGCTTCCTCGGCATGATGTATTATTTCGTGCCGAAACAGGCCGAACGGCCGGTCTACAGCTATCGCCTGTCGATCATCCACTTCTGGTCGCTGATCTTCCTCTACATCTGGGCTGGTCCGCACCATCTCCACTACACGGCGCTGCCCGACTGGGCGCAGACGCTGGGCATGGTCTTTTCGGTCATGCTATGGATGCCGAGCTGGGGCGGCATGATCAACGGCCTGATGACGCTGAACGGCGCCTGGGACAAGATCCGCACCGATCCGATCATCCGCATGATGGTGATGAGTATCGCCTTCTATGGCATGTCGACCTTTGAAGGCCCGATGATGTCGATCAAGGCGGTCAACAGCCTGTCGCACTATACCGACTGGACCATCGGCCACGTCCACTCCGGCGCGCTGGGCTGGAACGGCATGGTGACCTTTGCCGCCATCTATTACCTCGTCCCGCGCCTGTGGGGTCGTGAGCGGCTCTATTCGCTGCGGATGGTCAACTGGCACTTCTGGCTCGCGACGATCGGTATCGTCTTCTACGCCGCCGCTATGTGGGTCGCCGGCATCATGCAGGGGCTGATGTGGCGGGAATATGGGGCTGACGGATACCTCGTCTATGCCTTTGCTGACACCGTCGCCGCCATGTGGCCGATGTATGTGATGCGGGCCGCCGGGGGCCTTCTATACCTCACCGGTGCTGGCCTGATGGTCTACAACATGTGGATGACCATTGCCGGACGCCAGCGCGTTGAAGCCGCGATGGGTGAGACGATCCATGATGCCGACAAGGATCATCCGATCGTCCAGCAACCCGCCCTCGCACCCGCCGAATAAAGGACAAGAACCATGTCCCTTGCAGAGAAACACAAGAAGATCGAACGCAACGTCACTCTCTTGGGTGCCCTTGCCTTCGCCGTGGTCACCGTCGGCGGCATTGTCGAGATCGCACCCCTGTTCTGGATGGAAAATACCATCGAGAAGGTGGAGGGTATGCGGCCCTACACGCCGCTGGAGCTGGCCGGTCGCAACATCTACATCCGCGAAGGCTGCTATAACTGCCACAGCCAGATGGTCCGTCCCTTCCGTGACGAGGTCGAACGCTATGGCCATTACAGCCTGGCGGCTGAGTCGATGTACGACCATCCCTTCCAATGGGGGTCAAAGCGGACGGGGCCAGACCTCGCCCGCGTCGGCAACCGCTATTCGGATGAATGGCACGTCCAGCACCTGACCGATCCCCGGTCGGTTGTGCGTGAATCCAACATGCCGACCTATGCGTTCATGAAGGATCGACCGCTGGAAGCGGGTGACATTGCCGCCGACATCGCCACCAACACCGCTGTCGGGGTCCCCTACACCCAGGCAGCGATTGATGCGGCCGCCGATGATCTCAGGGCCCAGGCGGACCCCAACGCCGACTCCAGCGGCCTCAAGGCCCGCTACCCCGGTGTCCAGGTCCGCGATTTTGACGGCAACCCGGATCAGGTCAGCGAAATGGACGCACTGATCGCCTATCTGCAGATGCTGGGCACTCTGGTCGATATGGACAGCGTGCGGGCTCAGGAGGTGGAACGGTGAGTGATCATTCCACCTATGACGCGCTGCGTCACTTTGCCGACAGCTGGGGCCTTCTGGCGATGGGGCTCAGCTTCCTCGTCCTGATTGCCTGGCCATTCCGTCCCGGCGCCGGGGACACGCATCGCGATATCGCGACCAAGATTTTCGATGAGGACGAAGCCAATGGCTAAACAACGCATCGATGAGCCTACCGGCACACAGACTGTGGGCCATGAATGGGATGGCATCGAAGAACTGAATACGCCCCTGCCGCGTTGGTGGCTATGGACCTTCTATGCGACGGTGATCTTTTCGATCGGCTATTGCATTGCCTATCCGGCCTGGCCGATGATCGACAGCGCGACAAAGGGCGCACTCGGCTGGACCAGCCGTGGCCAGCTGGCTGACGAGATGGCGGCCGAAGCCCGGCGTCGTGGTCCGGTGATGAGCGCTATCGCCGCCACGCCGCTGGAAGACATTGCCGCCAATGCCGAACTGCGACAGGTCGCGATCAACGGCGGGGCAGCTGCCTTCCGCGCCAATTGCGTGCAATGCCACGGATCGGGCGCCGATGGCATCCGTCCGGGCAGTGGCTATCCCAACCTGCGCGACGATGAATGGCTTTGGGGTGGTGATCTCCAGTCGATCCACTTCACCTTGGTGCATGGTATCCGCAATCCCGACCATGGCGAAACGCGCATGTCGCTGATGCCGGCCTTTGGCCGCGACGGCATACTTGATGCGCGGGGCGTGCAAGATGTCGTCAGCCATGTCCGCACGATCAGCGGTCAGGAGCGGGCCAGCGCGGCCTCGGCTCGCGGTACCACCCTGTTCGAGGCCAATTGCGCTGTCTGTCACGGCGCGGCCGGAGAGGGTAACCGCACGCTGGGTGCGCCCAACCTGACCGATCGCATCTGGCTCTATGGTGGCAGCCGCCAGGCATTGACCCAGACCGTCACCAACAGCCGCCAGGGCGTCATGCCGCGCTGGGGCCATCGCCTCGACGAAACGACGGTCAAGATGCTGGCCATCTATGTCCATTCGCTGGGCGGCGGTGAAGCCAGCCCGCCAACCTCCACCAACCCCCAGACGACCGCAGCCGCTGCTGCGGCACCGGCGGCAGCGGCAGCACCCGCTGCGCCGGCGACAGCGGCCCGGCCTTAACCGGCCGGGCGCACCGGACGGGGCCGGCATGGTGTCGGCTCCGCCAGTCGCCACCCGCGTCCGGTCCCGTGCAGGGGGAAGGGCGCAAAGGACAAGACAGTGAACGACATCCGCGACATTACCGATTCCCCCCTCGGTCAATATCAGAAGCGCAAGGGCGTCTTCCCCAAGGCCGTCGATGGACATTTTCGCCGCCTTAAATGGGCCATCATGCTCATCACGCTGGGCGTTTACTACATTACCCCCTGGCTGCGTTGGGACCGCGGGCCCTATGCGCCTGACCAGGCGGTGCTGGTCGATCTCGCGCACCGCCGTTTCTTCATGTTCGGCATCGAAATCTGGCCGCATGAATTTTACTATGTCGCCGGCCTGCTCATCATGGCCGGGATCGGCCTGTTCCTTCTGACCAGCGCGGTCGGCCGTGCCTGGTGCGGCTATGCCTGCCCACAGACGGTGTGGACCGATTTGTTCCAGCATGTCGAACGCTGGATCGACGGTGACCGCAATGCCCAGATCCGTCTCAACAATGCGCCATGGGGCCCGGCCAAGCTGGCTCGCCGCCTGACCAAATGGGGCGTGTGGCTGGCGATTGCGGTGGCCACCGGTGGTGCCTGGATATTCTATTTCGCCGATGCGCCCACCCTGGCGGCTGACCTGTTCAGCGGCACGGCGCCTTATGTCGCCTATTTCACCATTTTCATCCTGACGATGACGACGTTCATATTTGGCGGCTTCATGCGCGAACAGGTGTGCATCTACATGTGTCCCTGGCCGCGCATCCAGACGGCGATGCTCGATGAACAATCGTTGATCGTGACCTACAAGAACTGGCGGGGTGAACCGCGTGCCAGCGTCAAGAAGGCCGAAGCGCATCCTGGTGAATTTGGCGACTGCATAGACTGCAACCAATGTGTCGCTGTCTGCCCGACGGGTATTGATATTCGCGAAGGACCGCAGATCGGTTGCATCACCTGTGCCCTGTGCATTGACGCCTGTGACACGGTGATGAAGCAAGTCGGACGCCCGCGCGGCCTGATCGACTATGCGACGCTGGCGGATGCCGAACAGGAAAAGCAGGGTCAGCCTGCGACGCCGGTGCTCAAAACGCTGCTGCGGCCGCGCACGCTGATCTATTTCGGAATCTGGTCGGCAATCGGCCTCGGGTTGCTGTTCATGCTGGGCAACCGCACCCGTATCGACATCAGCGCCCAGCAAGAGCGCAACCCCATTTATGTGTTGCTGTCTGACGGCGACGTTCGCAACGCTTACACCGTGCGGCTGCGCAACATGGAAAACCGCCCGCGCGAAATGGAGGTCAGCATGGCTGGCCTGTCGGGCGGCCGGATGTGGCGCGGCGAAGACACCGAGGCCAATGCCGCAGACAGGTTCGTCCTTACGGTTGCACCGGACAGCGTCCAGAAACTGACAATCAATGTCGTCGCTCCCTATGAAGGGCAGCAACGCGACGAATTTGCCCTTTCGGTCAAGGCGCTTGACCAGCAGGGAGGCAGCGACAGCCATGATGTCGTGTTCGAGCGTCCGGAGAGCCAATGATGTCGGCTGCAGCCCCCCAGCCCCGCCGTGTGCGCCCATTCACCGGTCGTCACATGACCATCATCATCATCAGCTTCTTCGCTGTGGTGATCAGCGTCAACCTCCTCATGGCCCGCTTGGCCGTCAGCACATTTGGCGGCAAAGTCGTTGAAAACAGCTATGTCGCCAGCCAGAATTTCAACGATTGGCTGGCCGAGGCCCGCGCGCAGAAGGCGCTGGGCTGGCGGGTGACCGTCGCGCGGGAGAGCGACGGGCGGGCGCTGGTCGATGCCCGCGACGCCTCGGGTCAGCTCTTTGCCAATGCCCGGGTGACGGCCTTAGCCCGCCATCCACTGGGCCGTCGGCCTGACCGCAGGCTCAGCTTCTCAAGGATTGAAGACGGGCGCTATGTGGCTGATCAACGGCTGGAAGCAGGTCGCTGGACAGTGATTGTCACAGTTGCCGACAGCGGCCAGTTGGTGCGGGTTGTGGATGACTGGTCATGACACGCGTCCTGCCGCTGCGGGCCTCCGATCCGGTTATTTCCGGGCCTGGTAAGGACGGCATCGTCGCCTGTGCCGACACCCGCATGACCGTGCCAGGAATGCGCTGTGCAGGATGCATCGCCAAGCTTGAGAGCGGGTTGGTGACGCAGCCGGGCATTGTCGCTGCCCGCGTTGATTTCGGGGCCAAGCAGGTGCGGGTAACGCATGATCCGGCGCTGGCAGTCCCGGATCTGGTCGCCGCCTTTGACCGGATCGGCTTTACCGCCCATCCTGCCGCCACGCTGACCCAAGAGGATCCTGAGCAGAAAAGGTTGCTCGCCGCCCTGGGTGTCGCCGGCTTTGCCGCGATGAATATCATGCTGCTTTCGGTGGCGGTGTGGTCGGGCATGTTGCCAGGTGGACGCAGCCTGTTTCATTGGCTTTCTGCGGCGATTGCCGTTCCGGCGGTGCTCTGGGCCGGACGGCCGTTCTTCACATCGGCGTGGAGCGCGCTGAAGCACGGGCGCACCAATATGGATGTGCCCATCTCCATTGGCGTCATCCTGGCGACGGCCATGTCGCTGTATGAAACGATCACCCATGGCCCCCATGCATGGTTTGACGGGGCGACCATGTTGCTGTTCTTCCTTCTCGCTGGGCGGGTACTCGACGGCGCGATGCGTGAACGCGCGCGGCGCGGTGCCGCCGCCCTCATGGAAGCTTCGGCCCCTGGCGCGATGATCGTCGGTCATGACGGGATTGCTCGCTGGAGGGATGCCCGCGACATCCTCAGCGGTGACGTTATGCTGGTCGCAGCAGGTGAACGTCTGGCCGCCGACGGTCAGGTCAGCGATGGCGAAAGCCGAATCGATGCCGCCATTCTCACCGGCGAAAGCGCCGCCGCCGTAGCCCGGCCGGGCAGCACGGTGCTGGCCGGTATGCTCAACCTTGATGCACCTCTGACGGTGGAGGTGACCGCAGTTGGAGAAGATCGCACGATTGCCGGTCTTGCCCGAGCGATGGAAGATGCCGGGCAGAGCCGTTCGCGCTACGTCCGGATCGCCGACCGCGCCTCGCGCCTCTACGCTCCGGCAGTGCACACGCTGGCGGCCCTGACCTTTGCCGGCTGGATGGTTGCGGGGGCAGGCGTGCACCAGTCCCTGCTCATTGCTATCGCGGTGCTGATCATAACCTGCCCGTGTGCGCTGGGCTTGGCTGTGCCGGTGGCGCAGGTCGTCGCATCTGGCGCGCTGATGCGCAGCGGAATCCTTGTCAAGGATGGCAGCGCGCTTGAACGGCTGGGAACAGCCGACCGGGTGCTGCTCGACAAGACCGGGACAATCACCCTCGGCAAACCGATGCCGGTCAGCCTGGATGGGCTCGATGCGCGGCAACGGGGTATGGCGCTGGCGCTGGCACAGGCCAGCACCCATCCGCTCAGCCGGGGGCTTGCGGCCGCGTTGGTAGCTGCAGGCACCGTGCCGTTGGTTGCCAGCGACATCACCGAAACTGCAGGGCAGGGGATGCGCGGCACCATCGATGGTGTCGCGGTTGAGCTGGGCCGCCCGGTCAAGGCTGGCAATGACGCTGGTCTGGTGGTCGAACTGCGTGTCGCCAGTGAGGAGCCGGTGCGCATCGCGCTGGCAGACCGGATCCGGCCCGATGCGAAAGCTGCGCTTGACCGGCTCGCCACCGACGGATTCCGCCCGCTTATGCTGTCCGGCGACAGCTGCCCGGCCGTCGGCGCAGTCGCGCGGGAGCTTGGCATCTCCGCCATCGCGTCGGCCCGGCCAGATGAAAAGCTCGCCCATATTGAGCGTTTCCAGGCCAATGGTGACCATGTGTTGATGGTTGGTGACGGCCTCAATGACGGGCCGGCGCTGGCTGCTGCGCATGTTTCCATGGCGCCATCGAGCGCCAGCGATGTCGGGCAACAGGCAGCCGACATGGTTTTCATGGGCGACAGCCTGCTCGCGCTGCCAAGAGCGATCGGAGCTGCCAAGGCCACGGCGCGGGTTGTGCGACAGAATTTCATTCTTGCGATCGGTTATAATGTCCTTGCCGTGCCTCTGGCGATGGCAGGCCATGTCACACCCTTGATCGCCGCCGCCGCCATGTCGATTTCGTCGCTGATCGTCGTCGGCAATTCCCTCAGGCTGGCTGGAGTTGCCCGATGACCGGTCTCGCTTTCCTGATCCCGATTGCGTTGGGTATGGGCCTGGTCGGCCTGTTCGCCTTTCAATGGTCTTTGCGTGACGGGCAGTTTGACGATTTGGACGGTGCGGCTCTGCGCATCCTGATTGACGAAGAGAATGATGTGCAAACGGTGGGAGAGCGGGAGCGGTGACACGGGTCTGGCCTTCGCTAATTGGCGCGCTGGCGCTGGCGACCCCCAACGTACCGGCGGTCGCTGGTGGCATAAGCGTCACGGTTTGCGGCCTGCCGGGTCAATCCATCACCATTCCCCTCAACAGTCCGCCGATGCGGCCCGACCATGGCTGTTGCAAGGGCGCCTGCCATGCCGGGTGCGAACGAAAACCGCAGCGCCATGGCCGGGGCGGCGATCAGCCCGGAGATGACAAGGGCGACAGCTGAGCGCGAGCGCTTTTTTGCAACCGGAATGCGCGGGCCCCGTTGCATGATGCGTAGTCCCGGTTAAGCAGGGTTCGATGACCGGCACGGTGCCGGTGGGGCGGGGACCTGTCATGCCTACTGGACTTGTTGCGCTGCTCGACGACATTGCGGGCATTACCAAGATGGCGGCGGCGTCGCTGGACGATGTGACAGCGGCGGCAGGCAAGGCGGGCAGCAAGGCGATGGGCGTTGTGGTGGATGATGCCGCCGTCACGCCGCGTTATGTCACTGATTTTCATCCTGACCGTGAATTGCCGATCATCTGGCGCATTGCCATGGGCTCGCTGCGCAACAAGATCATCATTCTGTTGCCCGCCGCGTTGCTGCTCAGTGCCTTTCTGCCATGGCTGATCACGCCCCTCTTGATGCTGGGCGGCGCGTTCCTCTGCTTTGAGGGAGCAGAAAAGATCTTGCATGCCCTTGCCGGTGACCATGCAGAGGAAGAGGTGCCGATGTTCGACGAGCCTGCTGAGGTTGAGCAGGCCAAGGTGGCTGGAGCCATTCGGACTGATTTCATTCTTTCCGCCGAAATCATGGCGATTGCCCTCAACGATGTCGCGGACAAGCCGATTTGGGAGCAGGGGGTGGTACTGGCGATTGTCGGCGTGGCGATTACCGTGCTGGTCTATGGAGTCGTCGCGCTGATTGTGAAGATGGACGATATCGGTCTTGTCCTTGCCCAGCGTAGCACCGCTATGGTGCGCATGATCGGCAGAGGACTGGTCAAGGGCATGCCAATCATCATGCGGACGCTGGCCATTGTCGGCACGGCGGCGATGCTGTGGGTTGGTGGACAGATTATCGTCCACGGTCTTGAGACCTTTCACATCAGCGAACCGGCGCACAGTTTCCATGCCGCCGCGCATTGGGTGGCCGGTATGACCGGGCCGCTCGGCGGCCTGTTTGACTGGTTGGTAAATGCCACACTGGCAGGCATATTCGGCCTGGTCATCGGGGCGATTATCGCCTTTGTCGTGACCCGTATTGCCAATGCTCGTAACGGCAGCGCGGCTGGAGGGAAAGCGGCCTGATCGACACCATCCTTGCCCTGGCTCAGAACCGGCTCGCACCTGCTATTCCGCTGTTGCTGGCGTTCGCGCTTGGCCTGCTGATTGGTATTGAACGTGGCTGGGCCCAACGGGGCGAAGCGCGTGGCGAACGGGTCGCTGGGGTCAGAACCTTCGCCTTGCTCGGCTTGACCGGCGGATTGGCGGGCACCGTCGGGACATTGGTCTCACCCTGGCTGACGACGGTCTTCATCGCCCTGGCAGGGACGATGTTGCTGACAGGATACAGCGCGGCCTTGCGCCGTGGCGAGCATCTGTCGGCAACAACCACCATTGTCGGATTGGTGACGCTGGGCATCGGGTTGTTGGCAACCAATGGACAGGGGGTCGCCGCCGCAGTGATCGCGGCCGCCACGGTTCTGATCCTTTCATCGCGTAACCTGTTGCATGGCTGGGTGGGGCGGCTCAGTGAGGGTGAGGTGCAGGCCATGGCCCGCTTTGCCCTGATCGCCATTGCCATCTGGCCGGTGCTCCCCGACGCACCCTATGGCCCCTATGGCCTGTGGAACCCGCAACACATCTGGTCCGTGGTTGTGCTGGTTTCCGGATTTTCTCTGGCTGGCTATGCGGCGACGAGGATGGTTGGTCCGACAAAAGGCTTGCTGGCAACGGCGGCGGCCGGGGCTGTCGTGTCCTCCACCGCCGTAACCGCTGCCATGGCCCGCCGGTTGCGTGGCGGGGAGGAGCCTTTGGGAATCGCGCAGTCAGCCATCATCCTCGCTACCGCTGTGATGCTGGCCAGAGTGTTGGTTCTGGTTGCCATCATCGCACCGGTCGCGCTCTGGTCGCTGGCCTGGCTGTTGGGGCCAGGACTGGCGCTGTGTCTGGCTTGGGCGACGATATTGGCGCACCGGGCGCATGACGGCAATGCGATGGGTCCGGCCGAGGTCAACGTGCGCAACCCGTTCGACATCGTCCCCGCCCTGATCCTCGCCGCGCTGGTGATGGTGCTGACGGTTGTCGCGCACTGGGTGCTCGAACGTTTCGGCGATGCGGGCCTGGCCACTGTGCTTGCCCTGTCGGGCATGGTCGATGTCGACAGCGCGATCATCACCATGGGTAGCCTGCCGCCCGGTCGCATCGACCCGGCAGTGGCCGGGCTGATCCTCGCCGGCCCGGTCCTGCTCAACAATCTGGTCAAGGCGGGCATGACCGTCGGCATCGGCGGCTGGCGCGACGGCTGGAAAGCCGCCTTGCCGCTGGTGCTGACGGTTGCCTGTGCTGCCGGGTCGTGGCTGGTACTTGGCTAAGCTAGCGCGCCGTCATCCCGCCGTCGACAACCACTTCGCTGCCGGTCATGAAGGCTGACCGGTCAGAGGCGAGGAAGGCGACCGCATTGGCGATATCCACCGGCGCACCCAGCCGGCCGAGCGGGTGCAACCCCGCCACCTGATCACGCCCCTCATTGTTGCCGACGCCCCACACGCCGGAAAATTGGTGGATCAGGTCAGTCCCCATGTCGGTATCGATCACCCCCGGATGGATCGAATTGACCCGGATGCGAGACGCCGCCAGTTCGAGCGCGATCCCCTTGGTGAACAGCCGCACCGCGCCCTTGGTCGAGTTGTAGCAGCTGACGCCCGGCGATCCGCGCAAGCCGGCGACCGACGACAGATTGATGATCGACGCGCCGCCCGGCCATTGCTGGGCCCGTTCGGCCATCAGCGGCACGGCGGCGCGACAGCCGAGGAACACACCCTCGCAATTGACCGCATGCAGGCGCCGCCAGTCATCGAGCGTCGTTTCCAGCAGCGGCCTCATGATGAACAGGCCGGCATTGTTGACCAGGATGTCGAGCCCGCCTGCCTCCTCCTTAGCCACGCCGATCACCCGCGCCCAATCCTCCTCGCTAGTCACATCATGGGTGAGGGCGATACCACCAATTTCGTCCGCCACGGCTGAGGCATCGGCTATGTCGGTGACGATCACCCTGGCGCCCTCCGCCGCCAGTGCCCGCGCCGCTGCCGCACCAAGCCCGCGCGATGCCCCGGTGACCAGCGCCACCCGTCCGTTCAGTTCGCTCATCATCTCTCTCCCGTCGCTGCTTGTTGTGCGATCTGGTTCCCATGCTAGCGTCGCAATCGTGCTTTGGCACTGGTGCCCATGACAGGTTCAACCGACCGAATGGTGCTGGCAAGATGGACGTAATCCGTAATCCGCCCGGCAGGAGACAGCCGTGAGTACTCTAGAAGACTATTGGGCCGCCGCCCGCGCGCAAAAAGATGCGCTGCCCGCCATATACGGCAGCATCGATTTTGACACGATGCCTGAGCGGTTCACCACTGACCCGGCGGTCAAATCGACGCTGGGCGGGGATGTCGCCGCGCGCGCCAAGGTGCTGGCCGATACCGACTCGGTCGAACTGATGCGCGTGTTCACCTTCACCGGCGACCGGGTGGCCGATGCCTATGCCGCACTGCTGCCCGACTATGGCCTCGCCAAGCTGGTCCGCATGCTGGTGCAGGCCTGTGACGAGGGTGTCGAGGCGGTCAAGGATGCGCCGCCCGAACTCGTCACCTTCATCCGCGCGATGGAGGCCAAGCCCGACTGGATCGACATGAAACTGGTCGAGGAAGGCGCGCGGGCTGAGCGCAACGGCACCGCCAACCTTTCGCCCTTCCTCATCCGTGGCGCGTTTCTCGCCACTTTCCTTAACAAATATGCCGCCTTGCCCATGGCGCTGACCGGAACGCTGTCCACCAGTGGCAGCGCCCACCGGGTCAAGGAAACCGCGACCTTTTTCGCCACCTCGGTCCTTCCCGGCGCGCTCGAACGCTTTGGACCCGGCTTCAAGTCGGCCGCCATGGTCCGCCTGATGCACTCGACCGTGCGCTTCAACGTGATGAAAAAGCCCGGCCTGTGGGACCCCAAAGTCTATGGCGTGCCCATCCCCCAGGTTGACCAGATGCCCGCTGGCCTGATCGGCATCTTCCTCATGGCCTATGAGTTGCTGGCGAAGGGCAAGACCGAATTCGCACCGGATCAGCGCGCCCGCGTCGAACTGGCGCTCTACCGCTGCTACCTGCTCGGCCTCCCTGAAGTGCTGCTCAAAAAGACGCCGCAGGGCATCGCCGACATCATGAACGCCCGCGCCGCAACGCTGCGTGATGGCTATGACGACGCGACCTGCGGCGAATTGGTCCGGGCGACGATGGCGGCAGAACTGTTCAAGGATGACAGCCTGCGCCACCGCATCATGCGCAGCGTCGAACCGCCTCTCGCCCGCGCTTTCTTCCTCAACGCCTTCCTCGGCGGCGATGAAAAGCGCGCGGCGGAAATCGGCGTCCATGTGACGCCGCAGGACAAGCTCGCCGCCGGCGTGCTGATGGCCGGCATCATGGGCCGCTCCGCCCTCTACCGAGCCGCCTCCCGTTTGCCCGTCGTCTCAGAGATCGCCGACCGCGTCCTCGTTCACCGCATCAAACGCCAGCTCGGCGATTACGGCCACGCCAAATTCGTCTCCGACGAAAGCCAATACCGCCCGGCGAAGGCTCCCGTTCCGGCGGAGTGAGGGCGGACTTTATGTGGCGTGAAGCAAGCGCAATTAGAAATTCGGCTCGGTAATTCGAAAACTTCTATTGATCGAGTAATTTGTTATGCTTGGATCCAAGATCGGAAATCTGGGATCCTGTGATGATTCGCGTATTTGAGATCCTTGCGGTCGTCGGCTTTTCTGGGCTCGCCTTTATTGGCATACAGATTGTGCAGGGCGGTAAAAAATCCGCGATCATTATCTCTGTTTGTGTTTCGATTATTCTATTGATCCTGAACGCCAAATTAGAGGAGGATTCCGGCAGGGGCATCGTCGGTACGGCTTATTGCTACGTGGTTGCTTGCCGGACGAAAGCCGTCGAGGTCAGTCCTCACCTTTCCGCTCCGACAGGGGCACGATGGAGTTCACCATCCGGCACGCTACAACTGTGGATCGATGGCGTCGATTCCAGAACTTGGAACGAAACTGACTCTGCCGTGCTTTTGGCCGAAGCAACATCAATTAGCGGCCGGGCCGCGCTCGTCGCTTTGGCCGACTCGAATCATGCCCGGGCAGCACGATTGGTCGGGCGAGGCTATCTGGATGGGCTTTCCGGCTTCGAGGTCAACCTAACACGAGCAGTCAAGTACAATCGAATTTGCGCTGACGACGGATCGGCCCGTTGCCGCAATAATCTCGCAAGTATCTATTTGACTGGATACGATGGGGTGGCTCCGAACGTTGCCGAAGCCGTCCAACTTTTTCGCTTGGCGATTGCACAGGGTGAACCAATTGCTCAAGTGAATCTTGCGGACCTTCTTTATCATCGACTTCATTTTCAAGGAAATCCAATAGCTCCGGATCATGTCGAAGCCGCACGTTTGTTT
Organism: Sphingomonas lacunae; assembly: GCF_012979535.1. Taxonomy (NCBI): domain Bacteria; kingdom Pseudomonadati; phylum Pseudomonadota; class Alphaproteobacteria; order Sphingomonadales; family Sphingomonadaceae; genus Sphingomonas; species Sphingomonas lacunae. Next base: position 12,946 of record NZ_CP053015.1, on the reverse strand, counting down.
CAGCTTGCAGCCGATCAAGGGAACGCATTTGCGTTGGGTCAATTGGGACAGATGCGTGAAAGAGGCGACGGCGGATTTCCCCCGGATCTGGCTGCTGCACAATTGCTGTACAGGAGGGCCGCGGAACAGGGAGATCCATACGGACAGTTCTATCTCGGCTGGCACTTTGAACATGGCATCGGCGCAATCGAGCAGAACGCCGATGAGGCTATCCGGCTTTATCGATTGGCTGACCGCGGGGGCGTCGCGGATGCAACTGAAGGACTGAAGCGATTGAGCGCGCGCTGAGCGAGTGGAGTTGCGGAGATGGTTTCCCAATTCGACATTATGACTGAACTGTCATCATGACTGAACTGTCATCGCCTTTCCACTGTATGAACCTTGTCTCGAACGCCAAAAAGCGCCAGCGAACGGCCGGCGGCCTTTTAGTCTGTTGACCAATGTCAACCAAATCGAACTGCCGGGACTCCGCTCCCTTAGCCATCAAAAACCGACGAATTTGACCTGCTCGTCGAGCGGCACGCGCTGGCGCTGGAAGGTGTTGACCGCTTCCTCATGCCGGCCATAACCGATGGCCAGGCCGCAGAAGAAGATGTGGCTCTCGTCACTGACGCCCAGATGCTCCTTGATCAGGCGGCCATGCAGCGCGAGGAATTCCTGCGGGCAGCTGTCGAGCCCTTCTTCGCGCAGCAGCAGCATCACCGTCTGCATCCACATGCCGACGTCGGACCATTGCGGCGGGCCCATGAAGCGCGGGAAATAGACGAGCATCAGCGCGGGGGCGCCAAAGGAAGCGGTGTTCTGTACGACGAACTGCTTGCGCGCCTCGGCATCATCGCGGGCAATACCCTGCGCGCCATACATCGCTGCGCCCAGCTCATGCAGGCGGGCGAGATAGGTTGGCGTGATGTCTGCCGGGGTGATGGGATATTCCTCGGGCTGTTGCGGCGCGGAGCTCGCCATCTTGGCCTGCAACGCCTTCAACGGCTCACCGGTGAGGATGCTCGCTTCCCACGGCTGGAAATTGCAGCCCGAGGGAGACCAGCGCGCGGTGTCCATCACCCGGCGGAGCACGTCGAGCGGCACCGGCTTGTCCTCAAAGGCGCGCACCGAACGGCGCGATGTGACGGCGTCGGTCACGGTCTTGGCAATCATGGTCATTCCCCCTGTCTCTCATGCCGGCATCACCGGCTTGGAGATGTGCCTAGGGGAGGGGCGGGGCGATTGTCACCTGCAAGGGGTGTGAGGGCGCCGGGCAGCGAAAAGGCCGGGCAGCTTGCGCCGCCCGGCCTCCCGGATTTCGCGCTGAGTTCCGCCTCAGGAGGCGAGCGTCAGCTGCTCGAAGCGGTCGAGGTGGAAGTCGGCGCTGCCGAACTGGTTCTCGATCATCGTGCCGCGCTTGAAATAGTGGCCGATGGCCAGCTCCTGCGTGATGCCGATGCCGCCATGCGTCTGCACCGCATTCTGGCCGATGAACTTGATCGAGCGCGAGACCTTGGCCTTGGCGAGGCTGACGGCAGCCTTGCGCTCATCGGCTGGCATGTCGAGCTTGAGCGTTGCCATCAGCGCCATCGAGGCGATCTGCTCGGCCTCGATGAACATGTCAGCCATGCGGTGCTGCAACACCTGGAACTTGCCGATCGGCGTGCCGAACTGCTTGCGCTGCTTGCTGTACTCCAGCGTGCCATGGTGCAGCATCGCACCGACGCCAATCGCTTCGCCACAAACAGCGACGGTGGCTTCATCAACGAGCTTTTCCACGAGGTCGATGCCGCCGGGGATGTGCAAGTCGCCGGGGATGGCGACATTCTCGAAATAGATTTCCGAGGCGCGGAAGCCATCGACGGTCGGATAATCGCGACGGACGATGCCGGGCAACTTGGCATCGATCAGGAACAGCTCGACCCCGTCGCGCTCGCGCTGGCTACCGCCGGTGCGGGCGGTGACGAGCAGGTGGGTGGCCCAGGGCGCGGCATAGACCACGGCCTTTTGACCGTTGAGCACAAATCCTGCCCCATCCGCCTTGGCCGTGGTGCGCAGGTTGGCGAGATCATAGCGGCCCTGCGGCTCCGCATAGGCAAAGGCGATGATCATGTTGCCGGCCATGATCTCGGGGATCATCGCGTCAGCCAGGGCGCCGCCGGCAGCCTTCAAGGCTCCGCCGCCAATGACGACGGTCTGTAGATAGGGCTCGACCGCTATGACCTTGCCCAACTCCTCCATGATGATCATGTTCTCGATCGCGCCGCCGCCGAGGCCGCCATGGGCTTCGGCAAAGGGTGCGCCAAGGATGCCGAGTTCACCGGCCAGTGCCTGCCAGATCGCAGGATCGCGCCCTTCGGCGGAATCGATCATCTTCTTGCGGGCTTCAAAGCCGTAAGTGTCGGCGAGGAAACGCGCGAGCATGTCGCGCAGCATGTCCTGCGTTTCAGTGTAGCTGAAATCCATTGTCCCAAATCCTTTTGTGGGCGGCAGAACCTGTGGCCCCGCCGTCCGTCTGTTCCGTCAGAGGCCGAGCACCATCTTGGCGATGATGTTGCGCTGGATCTCGTTCGACCCGCCATAAATCGTTGTCTTGCGGGCGTTGAAATAGGTCGGCGCAGCGCGGTGGGCATAATCGGGCCCGATCGGATGCTCATTGTCACCTTCGCCAAAGCCGCGGAAATAGGGCGCGCCATAATGGCCCACCGCTTCCAGCGTCAGTTCGGTCAGGCGCTGCTGGATTTCCGAACCCTTGATCTTGAGCAGGCTCGATTCCGGCCCCGGTGCCTTGCCTGCATTCTCACCGGCGAGGCTGCGCAGTTCGGTGAATTCGAGTGCGGTCAGGTCCATCTCCAGTTCGGCGATTTTGCGCTTGAAGAAGGGGTTTGCGATCAGCGGACGGTCGCCATCCAGTTCAGCGCGGGCGATTTCCTTGACCTTCTCGACACCGCGTTTGGAGGCGGCGATGCCGGCGATGCCGGTGCGTTCATGGGCCAGCAGGAACTTGGCGCAGGTCCAGCCCTTGTTCTCCTCATAGATGCGGTTCTCGACCGGCACCCGCACATCCTCTAGCCACACTTCATTGACTTCATGCTCGCCGCCAAGCGTGATGATCGGGCGGACGGTGATGCCGGGCGACTTCATGTCGATGAGCAGGAAGGAAATGCCTTCCTGCTGCTTGGCATCGGGATCGGTGCGGACGAGGAAGAAGCCCCAGTCGGCATGTTGCGCCATCGTCGTCCAGGTCTTCTGACCATTGACGACATAATGGTCGCCATCGCGTACCGCCTTGGTGCGGAGCGAGGCAAGGTCGGAGCCCGAGCCCGGTTCCGAATAGCCCTGGCACCACCAGTCGTCGCCCGACAGTATGCCTGGGAGGAACTTCGCCTTCTGCTCGGGCGTGCCGAATGTGTAGATGACTGGGCCGACCATCGACAGGCCGAACGGCATCAGCCGCACGCAATCGGCGCGGGCGGTCTCTTCCGACCAAATGTACTTCTGCGTCGCGGTCCAGCCGGTGCCGCCATATTCAACCGGCCATGCGGGGGCGACCCAACCCTTTTTGTAGAGGATGCGGTGCCAGGCGAGGAAATCCTCCTTGCCTAGGTCGTCGCCCTCATCCTGCTTGCCGCGCAGGTGGGCCGGATAATTTTCGGCAATGAATGTGCGCACTTCCTGCTGGAAGGCGAGGTCTTCGGCGCTGAATTCAAGATGCACGGGGAGTCCTCCTTGATTCTCTCTGTCTCTCTCACTTCCCTGCGGCGGGGCAGTCGGCATAACGCCATCCCTGCCTTACCTGCGCGAGTGTCAGTAACTATAGGAGCGCGCGGGCTGTTTTGGCAGTGAAAAATGTCGCAGAGGTGCAGTTTTCTGCCATTTTGTCACCAGAGGCCAGCTTGCCGTTACGTCATCTGTGCCATGTGCGCTCCGCCTGTTGAGCTGCAATGGCCAGGCATGGCTGCGCCGCCCGTTGCCGGGCCACGCCACATGTGGAACATGTCGGGCATGACGGACATGATCATCAACCGCTTTCGCCACCTGGCCGACAATAGGCCTGACGCACCTTTCCTCATTCATCCCGATGGCGCGTCCTTGTCTTATGGGGAGGCTTGGCGACGCTGTGCGCGCATGGCGAACCTTTTTCGCAGTCTCGGCATCTGTCCGGGCGATCGCATTGCCTTGCAGGCGGAGAAGAGCGAAGCCTCGCTGCTCGCCTATCTGGCGGCGATGCAGGTCGGTGCAGTGTTCCTGCCGCTCAACACCGCCTATACGCTGAACGAAGTCGATTATTTTCTGGGTGACGCCGCCCCAGCCCTTCTCATCTGCCGCGAAAGTGATGATGCGGCCATGGCTACCCTCTGCTCCCGTCATGGCATTGCCCACAGGTTGACACTTGATGCGGGGGGACAGGGCACGCTGGTGCTGCAAAGCGCCGATCAGGACGGTGAGATGGAGCCTGCCCATCGTCAGGCCGATGACCTTGCCGCCATCCTCTATACGTCGGGCACAACCGGACGATCCAAAGGCGCGATGCTGACGCAGGACAATCTGGCAAGTAACGCCGAGGCGCTCGCCGAGTGCTGGCGTTTCACGGCACATGACCGGCTTCTTCACGCATTGCCCATCTATCACACGCATGGCCTGTTTGTGGCGACCAATGTCTGTCTATGGGCTGGAGCGGCAATGATTTTTGTCCCGCAGTTCCATCTTGACACCCTGCTGCGGCTGATGCCGGACGCTACGACCATGATGGGCGTGCCCACATTCTATTCGCGCCTGCTCGCGGATCCGCGGTTTGACGAACAGCTTGCCGGTTCAGTCCGCCTGTTCATTTCCGGATCCGCGCCCCTGTCGCCGGAAACCCATCGCGCCTTTGCGAGGCGCACAGGCAAGCTCATCCTCGAACGCTATGGCATGACCGAAACCAGCATCATTACCACCAACCCGCATGATGGGGAACGCAAGCCCGGTTCAGTGGGGTTACCCTTGCCGGGTGTGTCCCTGCGCATCGCCGATCCGGAAACGGCGCGGGTCCTGTCGCACGGCGAGGTGGGGGTGATCGAGGTGCGCGGTCCCAATGTTTTTCCCGGCTATTGGCAGATGCCGGAGAAAACCGCCGAGGAATTCCGCGCCGATGGCTGGTTCATCACCGGCGATCTCGGCCATGTCGATACCGATGGCTATGTCCATATTTCCGGACGGGCCAAGGATTTGATCATATCCGGCGGGCTCAACATCTATCCGGCGGAAGTCGAGGCGTTGATCGATGCGGTCCCCGGCGTTGCCGAAAGCGCGGTGATAGGGGTGCCTCATGCCGACCTGGGTGAGGCGGCTGTCGCCGTGATCCGCGTCTCGGACAGTGCGCTGCAAGAGGATGCGGTGCTCGCTGCCCTCGCGCCGCTGCTGGCACGGTTCAAGCAGCCACGCCGGGTCTGCATTATCGACGAGCTCCCCCGCAACAGCATGGGCAAGGTACAGAAAAAGGCGCTGCGGGAGCGCTACGCCAAACTGTTTGCCGGGTGATCCATGTGCGTGTGCGATAGTCGCCTGACGATGGGGGCGGTGCCAAAGCCAATCGCGTTCATGGCTGGTGTTGCCGTCAGCGGATAGCAAATCCAACTGCACTGATTCGGCAGGTTAACTAAAAAATAGCCAAATTCTGATTGGTTAACAATATTTTTACCAAATAATGCGGATTTTTTCAAGAAACTTATGAAACCAATTTGATATTTATCAAAATCCAGCAGTCCTGCGGGTTCAAATGGCATGCACAATGTCATTAACTTTAATTCAATTCATTTTGGCACCGTAACATCATAACGTATCTGGTTAATTTAACCACGATCGGTTGCTTCAGAAATCCTTTCGTCCCTACCCGGCCCGTCAGTGGCGAGAACGTCCGGCATTCATTTTGTCGATTGCGTTCAAGCCCTTGGGAACCGGTGGGAGCCTTTCCACCGTATTGGCAAAAAGGACAGGACCATGTTGAAGCTGAATATCAATGATCTGACGCATATTCTGAAGCAGATCAAAATCGCTGAAAACCACACTGCCACCGGGCAGTTGGTGGACCATCTTGGCAACCCTCTGAATGCACTGACGCCCTATGGTCTGCGGACCGTTTCGGGTGAGTATAACAATCTGGCCACCGACACTGCCGGATCAGCGGACCAGCTGATGCCGCGTCAGACGACCCCGACCTGGAGCCCGGCTGAAGTCAATCCGCGCACCAACGAACCGACCAGCTATGAAAGCCTGTCGGGCTCTGTCTATGACAGCCAGCCACGCATCATTTCCAACCTGATCGCCGATCAGTCGCTGAAGAACCCGGTCGCGGTCATTTCGGCGCTGTCCTATGTCGGCATCACCAGCGGCCCGCTGTACAACAGTGTTCTGGCCGTGGCTGAAACCGCCCGCACCGCTATCATTGCTGCCGAACAGGCCGAAAAGGCCCTGGCAGTGGCCGAGACCGCTTTTGTGGCGGCCGGATCGGTAGCAGCGAGTGATGAAGCTCTCGCAGTCGAGGAAGCTCGCCTTTCGTTGGATGAAGCGACCGCAATGCGTGACGCCGCCATTGCCGATGCCGCCGACCAGCTTTCGCTGGCCGGTGTCGAAATGCAGAGCGGCAACCTCATATTGCCGAACGTCATGACCGACCTTGGCAGCACGGCGCCGCTCAATGGTTTCATGACCATTTTCGGCCAGTTCTTTGACCATGGTCTGACCATGATCAACAAGGGCGGCAGCGGCACGGTGTTTATTCCGCTCCAGCCGGATGATCCGCTTTACGTCCCCGGCAGCCCGACCAACTTCATGGTGCTGACCCGCGCCACCAACCAGCCCGGCGCCGATGGTATCCTTGGCACGGCAGACGATGTGCGCGAAGCGACCAACGTCACCACGCCGTGGATCGACCTAAACCAGACCTACGCCTCGAATGAGTCGCAACAGGTGTTCCTGCGCGAATATAAGCTGGTCGACGGCAAGCCGGTCGCGACCGGCTGGCTGCTCGAAGGCCCCAATGGTGGTCCGCCGACTTGGGCTGATATCAAGCTGCAGGCCAAGGAAAAGCTGGGCATCGAGCTTAACGACATGAATGTCCATGACGTGCCGCTGCTTGCCACTGATCTGTATGGCAACTTCATTCCCGGTGCGAATGGCTTCCCCCAGCTCGTCACTGGGCCGGACTCGCTGGTCGAAGGCAATCCGGCAACGCCAGTGTCGACTGTCGGTGCCCTGTCAACCGGCCACGTCTTCCTAGCTGACATCGCGCACAATGCCGATCCCAAGGCTGGCCAGACCGCCGATGCCGATACCGATGTTGGCAATGCCATACCGGTCGACGCCCGTGGCAACCGGGAAACCTATGACAATGAACTGCTCGACAAGCATTACATCGTCGGTGACGGTCGCGGGAACGAGAATATCGCTCTGACTGCTATCCACCATGTGTTCCATTCCGAACACAATCATCGTGTTGACCAGATCAAGGACGAACTGATCGCCCATGGCGATGTTGCCATGCTCAATGAATGGCTTGCTGTCGAAATCCAGGAAATCCCGGCTGACACCAGCACGCTCCAGTGGAATGGCGAACGCCTCTTCCAGGCTGCACGCTTCACCACCGAGCAGGTGTATCAGCATCTGGTGTTCGAAGAGTTTGTTCGCTTGGTCAATCCGAACATCGACGCGTTCATCTTCTCAAACACGGTCGACATTGATCCGGCGATCACCGCTGAATTCGCTCATGCTGTGTACCGCTTTGGTCACTCGCAGCTGAACGAAACCGTTCCTATGCTCAGCGCGGATGGCCAAACCCAGACCGACATGGGATTGGTTGAAGCCTTCCTTAACCCGGTTGCGTTTGAAGCGGCCGGCGCCACGTCTGAGGAAGCTGCCGGAGCGATCATTCGTGGCATGACCCGTCAGGTCAGCAACGAAATCGACGAATATGTTACCGACGCGCTGCGCAACAACCTGGTTGGCCTGCCGCTCGATCTCGCGGCGATCAATATTGCCCGTGGCCGTGATGCTGGCGTTCCCTCGCTGAACGCTGTTCGTGCAGACTTCTTTGCACAGACAGGTGATACCCAGCTGGAACCCTATGGCAGCTGGTTTGATTTCGCCCTCGCGATCAAGACCCCGGCATCGGTGATCAACTTCATCGCCGCTTATGGTCAGCATCAATCAATCCTCGATGCCATAACGGTAGAGGAAAAGCGCGATGCAGCCATCAACCTGGTGATGGGTGGAGCCAACGCTCCGGCCGATGCACTGGACTTCCTGAACGGCACGGGTGCTTGGGCTGGTCAAGAAACCGGTCTCAACCTCGTCGACTTCTGGATTGGTGGTCTCGCTGAAAAGAAGATGGCCTTTGGCGGCCTGCTTGGCACGACCTTCAGCTTCGTTTTCGAAGCGCAGATCGAAAATCTGCAGGCTGGTGACCGCTTCTACTATCTCAGCCGCTCGCAGGGCATGAACCTGCTCAACCAGCTGGAAGCCGACTCATGGGCCGAACTGACCATGCGCAACACCGATCTCGGTGCGGCTGATGCGACGCATCTGCCCAGCTCGCTGTTCCTGACCCCGGCCTATATCCTTGAGCTGAACCAGAGCCTGCAGGGCATGGCTGATCCCATCCACGACAATATGATCCTTCAGGCGATCAGCCCGATGGTCATCCGCAAGGATATGGATGGCGACGGTGTTAACGATTACCTCCGCTACACCGGCGTTGACCATGTGGTCCTCGGCGGCACCGAAGCCAGCGATACGCTGATCGGCGGCGAAGGCGACGACACCCTCTGGGGTGACGGCGGTGATGACCGGCTCGAAGGCGGGCAGGGCGTTGACCACATCTTTGGTGGCGCGGGTGATGACATCATCACCGACAGCGGCACCCCGGTTGGCGCGGCTGACGTGATCCATGGTGATGACGGCAACGACGTCATCAGCGCAGGTGAAGGTCTCGACCTCATCTTCGGTGGTCGCGGTCAAGACTTCATCCTGGGTGGTCGTGACATGAAGACCATCACCGCAGGCGAAGGCAACGACTTCGTCATGGGCGGCAACGACATGAGCTTCGTTGCTGGTAACGAAGGTGATGACTGGCTCGAAGGTGGCGACGGCCTCGACACGCTGGCTGGCGAAAACTCGGAGCTGTTCTTCAACAGCCCGATCATCGGCCATGACGTGCTCAACGGTCGCGGCAACGACAACGACTATGACGCTGAATCCGGCGACGACATCATGTTCCAGGGGCCTGGTATTCAGCGCAACAACGGCATGGCTGGCTTCGACTGGGCGATCAACAAGGACAACCCCGGCGATGCTGAATCGGATTTGGGTATCCCCATCTTCGTCAACCAGCAGGCCAACATCCTGCGTGACCGCTATGACCTGGTCGAAGGGCTGTCGGGCTGGAATGGCAATGATACGCTGACGGGCCGTGATCAGGTGATCGGTGCAGCGGATGCTAATGGCGCAGCTGCGATTGTTGATCCGACGGCACCGTTCCTGTCCTACTCGAACGCGCTGACGGCAGAAGGCGTTGCCCGGATTGCTGGATATGCCGATTTGGTGGCCCATCTGGGTCGTGAGACGGTGACCGTTGCCGGTGAAACCCATGAGGTCGTGGTCTTTGACGAAGCGGATGTCATCCGTGACGCCGACGGCAATGCCATTGGCATGAGCAATGAGCCGCATGACATCATCCTCGGTGGTGCCGGCAACGACATCATCCAGGGCAAGGCTGGCAACGACATCATTGACGGTGACCGTTGGCTGAACGTCCGCATCGGCATCAACGATGTTGATGGCAACCCGATGGCGTCGGCCGAGCATATGACCAGCCAGGTCGTCGACCTGAATGGTGAGCTGATGTTCGGTGGAAAGACCCTCGACCAGCTGATGCTCAGCCGTGAGCTGAACCCCGGCCAATTGTACATCGTCCGCGAAATGCTCGACGGTAATCAGGCCGGTGACCAGGACGTTGCCGTCTATCGTGACATCGTGACCAACTACAGCTTTGTCCGCAATGCCGATGGTTCGACCACGGTGACGCACAATGCCGTGTTGGCAGGTGGTGAGACCGACGGCGTTGACCGCCTGTTCAACATCGAAAAGCTCAGCTTCTCGGACGGCAATGGTGGTGTGGTTGTCTATGACATCAACGCTGTGGTCCCTGTGGCTGCAACCGGTGCCCCGACAATCAGCAACAGCACGCCGACCGAAGGTGAGGTCCTGACGGTTGATCTGACGACGATCGTTGACCCCAACGGCGTCATCAATCCGGCCATCCAGTGGCAGTCGTCGACTGACAATGGTGTGACCTGGGTCGACATCGCTGGTGCAACGGCGGACAGCTACACCGCCACGCAGGCTGAAGTTGGTGCCCTGGTTCGCGTTCAGGTTTCCTGGACCGATCTGGCCCAGACCGCTGAAGTGCTTGTTTCGGCGCCAACCGCTCCTGTGGCGGATCTGCCGGAAGCCGCAACCGGTGCCGCGATCATCAGCGACACCACCCCGGCAGCCGGTCAGGAACTGACGCTGGACACCAGCACCATCGCTGATCCGAATGGCGTTGGTCCGCTGTCCCACCAGTGGCAGGTTTCGACCGACAATGGTGCGACCTGGACCGATATCGCTGGCGCTACAGGCACCAGCTATACGCCGACGCGTGAACAGATCGGTTCGTTGTTGCAGGTCGTCACGACCTTCACCGACATCACCACCGGCACGTTGGAAACCCTGACCTCGGCTGTTACCGCAGCCATCGTTGAAGGGCCCATCGCCGCCACTGGTGCCCCGGTGATCAGCGACCTGACGCCGACTGAAACGGAGGCCCTTACCCTCGACGTCAGCAGCATTGCCGACGTCAATGGTCTCGGAACCCTGTCCTATCAGTGGCAGTCGTCGACCGACAATGGTGTGACCTGGACCAACATCAATGGTGCCACGGCAGCCAGCTTCACGCCGGGTGATGCTCAGGTCGGTTCGATCCTGCGCGTCTCGGCCAGCTTCACCGATGGCATCGGTACGGTCGAAACCCTGACCTCGTCGGCAACCGGTGTTGTCGGTGACAACTGGACCGGCTTCCCCTTCCTTGTCCGGACCTTCACCGGCACGGCAGGCGACGACATTGCCAACGGTGCGAACGCCAGCAACCTGCTGGGCGGTTCCGACACGATGGACGGCGGTGCTGGTAACGACGTGCTGAACGGTCGCAACGGTAACGATGTGATCACCGGCGGAGTCGGCAATGACACCATCAACGGTGGCACGGGTACCGATACGGCGGTCTTTGCCGGTGCGAGCAGCAACTTCACGCTCAGCTCGAACGGTACGACGATCACGGTGACCGACAATACGGGTACCGAAGGCGTCGATACGGTCACTCAGGTTGAATCGCTGCGGTTCAACGGCGTGAACCATAGCGTGGTGACCGGAACGACACTGGCAAACACCATCAATGGTGCGGGGGGCAACGAAGCCATCTTTGCCCTGGCCGGCAATGACACCATCAATGGCGGCGGCGGTAACGACCTGATCTACGCCAATGGTGGTAACGATTTCATCACCCAGGCAAGTGCCACCGGTGGCCGTGACTTTGTTGACGGCGGCGACGGTGAAGACACCTTCACCATCACCACCGACACCACCTCGGCTGAATCGTTCGTCATCTACACCCGCGCTGCGGCGCTGGAAGCTGTCGCCGGCTTGACGCTCAACGCCAACACCGAAATCGTCATCACCCGCAATGGCGCCGTGATGGCAGAGCTCGACAATATTGAAGAAATCGTCGTCAGCACCCTGCGTGTGACGTCTCCGGGTGGGGCCAATGGCGGCACCGTTTCGGGCGACAGCATCTCGGTGGTCGGTGACTTCAACCAGACGAGCCTCAACTTCAACACGATCACCATCGACGGTAACGCTGGCAACGACACGGTGGACATTTCGGCGCTCGAATCCGCGCACCGCATCGTCTTCACCTCCAACGGCGGCCAGGACACCATCGTCGGTGAACTTCGACCACAGGATATTGTCAACATGGATCCGAATGCCGAAACGCCTTCGCATCATGCGACGGCCCTGCCGATGGTTGAAGAAACCCCTGTCCCTGTGGCGGCAATGGAAGCCTTGGCTCCCGAAGCTGTCATGGACGCCCCGGTTGCGGTTGCGATGGAAGCACCGGCTCCAGTCGAGGAAGCGGCCCCGGTAGCGATGGAAGCTCCGGCTGTCGTCGAGGAAGCGGCTCCGGTCGCGATGGAAGCTCCGACTTCTGTTGCGGCACCCGAAACCGCTCCTGTCATGGATCAGGTCTTCCAGGGCGGCAGCGCCTCGGACATCCTGGTCGCTGACGCAGGAGACGACCGTCTCTCGGGTGGATCGAATGACGATTACCTCTTCGGCATGGAAGGCGATGACTTCCTCTCGGGTGGTTCGGGCAACGACGGCCTCGACGGTGGTGAAGGTGACGACACGCTGTCCGGTGGTTCGGGCAACGATTACCTCGACGGCGGTGCCGGCGATGATGAACTGACGGGTGGAACCGGAAACGACACCTTTGCCTTTGGCAATGGCGACACCGTGACCGACTTCGCCGCTGGTCAGGACATGATCGACCTCAGCGCCATGGGTGTGACATCAGCCAACTTCGCCGAAATGGTCTCGATCTCGGCAGTCCGTGGCGGTGCCCGCATCACCATCGGTTCGGAATCGATGTTGATTGCCAACGTCAACCCGGCCGACCTGACCGCAGCCCACTTCTCCCTGGCCGAAGAAGCCAGTGCTCCGGTGGTTGAAGAAACGCCTTCGGCTCCGGTGGTTGAAGAACCGGCCGCTCCGGTTGAAGAAACGCCTTCGGCTCCGGTGGTTGAAGAACCAGCCGCTCCGGTTGAAGAAACGCCTTCGGCTCCGGTGGTTGAAGAACCAGCCGCTCCGGTTGAAGAAACGCCTTCGGCTC